>NZ_CP025227.1:0-2400000 GCF_004010955.1 Actinomyces wuliandei | reverse complement strand
ACTTCCCTCCTCCAGCCTCCTGGTCGGCGTCCTGGCTCTGGCGATGCTGGCGTCGGGCGCGGTCTTCCTGCTGCTGCGTCAGCGCAGGATCCTCCAGGTGTCCCGTCTGCGTGCTACGGTGGACGGGGCTCGTAGGCTGATGCGCCGGAGGCGGTGACGACGGCGCCGGAGACGGCGGCAGTCAGCAACAAAAAGGTCTCAGTTTGAGGTCGCTATCTGGCGTTGTGTGCCCGCACCCCCAAGGTGCGGGCACACACTTTTTGGGCGGTGGAGCCTGTGGTTGGGAGGCGGCCATGTATCGCGGTGAGACGTATTCCGTAGAACCGCGGCGCGCCAAGAGGTGAGGTCAGCCATAATTCACCGCTGGCAGAAAGTGGCGGGCTGACGGTCCTCGTGTTGACCGACAGCCCTTCTGCTCCCGCTGCACCGTTTCCTGTAAACAGTGTCGTCTGCGCGGAAAACCCGTGGTCAGGCTGTGTTGGAAAGACTGGCGGAACGCTCTCATAGTTGTCAGCAATGTGACACTCGCTATGAACTCCCTCCTGTTTGGCGGGAGCGGTAGTGGCGGTATGGTCACGGCCGCAAGATGCCAGAACCCCTATTGACAGGAGACAGCGGCTCATGGCTGAGACAACCTTTATTTCGCGGCGCGGTATCACTTTTCTGGGAGCGGCCCTGCTTGCCTCACCCACTATCTCCCGGGTGCCGGCCGCGGCGGCCTCGGGGTCGGTCGGGGGGACGCAGTACGACACCCTCTACGACCTGCTGCGGGCCTCCAACCCGTCGGGGAGGGTCTGGACGCGGGGGGACGAGCTCGCCGACGACGGTGCTGGCGTCACCTACTCCGTGGAGTCGTCGCGGCCCTCGGGCAGGCTCGGGAACGTGTCGATGCGCCTTGCCAACGGCACGTGGGCGGTGCCGCAGAGCTTCTCCACCCAGCCCGCTCGCAGCGCGAGCACGACGGCGGCAGACGACCTGGTGTCGCGGGGGCAGAGCTTCGTCGACGCGGGTACCCGCCTGGGCTGGGACGGAAACGGCCTGACCCCGCTGACGGGACAGGTGGTCCACCAGGTCGCCTCGGAGCCCCACGCCGTGTCCTGCTCCACCTTTGTCGGCATGGCTGTCCTGGGCTGGGACTACCACCACACCACCTATGTGGCCGACCAGAACACCAAAGTGGGCTACTACGTCGACTTTGGTGACGGTTTTGAGACCTCCAGGGCGTGGTCGGCGAATAATCTTGCTAGTTGGTTCTATGCGCGTGGCGACGTGTGGCTGGACTCGGACGACCACTACGAGCGTGGTGACATCATGTTCTTTTCCGACCCGGACCGGAATGCGGCAACGGGGGGCGGCGTCGGCGCGCGGACCACATTCGGGAACGTCTACCACGCGGCTATCTATCTGGGGGAGGGAATGCTCATGCACTCCACAGGCGTGGCTGCCGGCCAGGGAGTTCACGTGTCAAAGATGTGGAACTTCCTCAAGGAGGACCTGAGCTTTGTGGCCCGCCCCGCCTGGAGCCGCCTTTAGAAGCGGTCAAAGAGGTGGTCCAGGGCCTCCTCCGCCTTCTCGGTCGCGCTGTCGGCCTCCTCTGTACCCGTGCCAGGACCAGCGGCAACCTGGGTGAGCACGGTACGTTCCTGGTGCAGCGCCTCCACTATCTGCCCCACCAGGTAGCTGCGCAGCACGGCCTGGCTGGCGGCGGCAAGGACAGTAAGGACAAGCAACGACGTCGTGAGGACCACGACGGTGACGGTGCGGCGGGCGTTCCTCATCCGGTCCCCTCAAGGCTGGTCCCGTCGTCGGTGCGGTAGCCGTGACCCTGCACGGTTCTGATCCGCACCTGGGAGCCTGCGGCAGCTCGCGCCCGTCATGCACGACGGCGTTGCGCTCCCGGCTGCTGCTGGGCGGCTAGTGAGCCCTGCCGAGGCAGCTGCTCCGGGTGCCCGCAATGGCGGCCTTCTGCACGCCGTGTGCGAACGTGAGGCACCGCAACAGGGATCGGTGGGGTTCCCCCGCCTCTCATCGACTACGGTGTGAGCATCAGACACGTGAAGGGATCCACCGCTGATGAGTGAATCGGGCCAGCAGCCTGGCCGAAAGACCCCGGACCTCCGGGGTGGGAAGAGCAAGAGGGGCGGTCGCGGCGGCCGTGACAGAAGGCGTCGTGGGGCGCTGGGCAACCCCCTGCTGTGGGTCGCCCCCATCATCCTGGTGGCCCTGCTGGTGTGGTCAGTAGCCTCCTCCCTGGGCGGCTACCGGGCGATCGACACCTCTGACGGCCTCGCCCTGCTCAAGGACAACCCGGGGATCATCGAGTCAGTGACTGTCATCGACGGCACGCAGCGCGTCGAGCTGGACCTGACCCAGAGCTACGTCCAGCAGCCCAAGCGGCAGGGTGAGTCGGAGCAGAACATGGGCGACAGGGTCCAGTTCACCTTCACCGACGCCCAGGCGGAGCAGGTGGACTCCCTGGTCCAGGACGCTGACCCCTCGGCAGGCTTCAACTCGGTGGTTCCCACCTCCTCCTGGTGGTCCTCCATGCTCCAGCTCCTGCTGCCCACCATGATCTTCCTGGGCCTTATGTGGTGGATGCTCACGCGCATGAGCGGGGGCCGGGGCGGCGCCATGGGCTTTGGCAGGTCCCGGGCAAAGGTCGGCTCCAAGGAGATGCCTGACGTCACCTTCGACGACGTCGCCGGGGAGGACGAGGCGGTCGAGGAGCTGGAGGAGATCCGTGAGTTCCTCTCCGAGCCGGACAAGTTCCGGGCCGTGGGGGCCAAGATCCCCAAGGGGGTCCTCCTCTACGGGCCTCCTGGGACCGGTAAGACCCTCCTGGCCAAGGCAGTGGCGGGGGAGGCGGGGGTGCCGTTCTTCTCCATGGCTGCCTCCGAGTTCGTCGAGATGTTCGTGGGCGTGGGTGCCAGCCGTGTGCGCGACCTGTTCGAGCAGGCCAAGGAGAACTCGCCTGCCATCATCTTCGTCGACGAGATCGACGCGGTGGGCCGTCACCGCGGCAGCGGCACCGGGGGAGGCCACGACGAGCGGGAGCAGACCCTCAACCAGCTCCTGGTGGAGATGGACGGCTTCGACGTCAACACCAACGTCATCCTCATCGCCGCCACCAACCGCCCCGACGTGCTGGACCCGGCCCTGCTGCGGCCCGGGCGCTTCGACCGGCAGGTCAGCGTCGAGGCCCCCGACATGAGCGGACGTGAGGCCATCCTCGCGGTCCACGCCAAGGGCAAGCCGCTGACCCCCGACGTCGACCTGGGGCTGGTGGCCAAGAGGACGCCGGGCTTCACCGGTGCCGACCTGGCCAACGTCCTCAACGAGGCGGCCCTGCTGACCGCACGGTCCAACGCCAACCTCATCGACAACCGCGCCCTGGACGAGGCCATCGACCGGGTGCTGGCGGGCCCCCAGAAGCGCACCCGGGTCATGAACGACCACGAGAAGCGCGTGACCGCCTACCACGAGGCCGGCCACGCCCTGTGCGCTGCGGCGGGAGCCTACTCCGACCCGGTCACCAAGGTGACCATCCTGCCGCGGGGCAAGGCCCTGGGCTACACCATGGTCATGCCCAGTGACGACAAGTACTCCACCACCCGCAACGAGCTGCTGGACCAGCTCGTCTACGCCATGGGAGGCCGGGCTGCGGAGGAGATCGTCTTCCGTGACCCCACCACCGGCGCCTCCAACGACATCGAGAAGGCCACGGCCACGGCCCGCAAGATGGTCACCGACTACGGCATGACGGCCGCCGTGGGGGCGGTCAAGCTGGGAACCACGGAGAACGAGACCGTCCTGGGGCTCAACGCCACCAGCCGGGACTTCTCTGAGGACGTGGCTGCCACCGTCGACGCGGAGGTGCGGGTGCTCCTGGACGCTGCCCACCGTGAGGCCTGGGAGATCCTCACCCGCAACCGGGCCGTCCTCGACGACCTGGCCAGCCAGCTCCTGGAGCGCGAGACACTCCTGGAGAAGGACCTGGAGAGGATCTTCGCCCCCGTGGTCAAACAGGCCGAGCGCCCCCTGTGGCGCAGCGACGAGAGCCTTGACTACGACGGTGCTGAGGATGTTGCAGGCGTTGCTCAGGGCGCTGGGGAGGCCTCCGACCCCAGGTAAGTGGGTCGGAGGAGGCCACGTCCTCAGGCGTCAGCGTCGTCTCCCGTCGGGCCGCTGGCGTCGTGCTCCCTGGCAGGGAAGGTGGCGGCGGACGAGCAACACAGGCCAGCAGGGTGTTGCGGTCTCCAAGTCGTTACGATGGGTTGGCCTGTGAGGCTGCACAGTTCCCGAGGAGGGGTCATGAGGCTGCTGCGTCGCGTCCTGCTGGGGGCGCTGAGGCCGTGGGTCGGGGAGGTGGGAGGATGAAAGCCAGTGTCTGCGGAACGGGCCTCTGCAGCGCAGAGGGGTTCTGTCGTCCAAGGATGCTGCCCGATCTCAAGGAGCGCCTGGGTGTGAAGCAGTGACGTGTGCGGGAGGGGAGGAAGTGCGTGCGGTCAGCGGGCTGAGCGGCCGCTACGAGGTTGTCGGCTGCGGTGAGGCTGGGAGCCCTCTTCCTCGGGCACGCGGTCAGCGTCCTTCCTCCTGTCCCTGGCCCACGTGACCAGAGGCCTGCCGCTCTGGTCTCGCATGAGTTCTACTCCTTGACTCTCTTCGAGATCTGGACCGAAGATGTCTGAGGATCCTTCGAAGGAGACTGGCGCCTCGAACACGGCCTGATTAAATGTGGGGTCATTCCGGAACTCCGCCAACCGAAATGAGGGGTTGCGTCCGCCGAACACGGCGTGGTCGAAGTCTGCCTCTCCCTCGAATCGGACAGGAGTCGGCTCGACCTGTCTCGTCCTGCCGTCGGCGTGCCCGTGCCGTCTGGGCGAGAACCACGCGTTCCCGCTGAAGAACGAGTACGCGAAGTGGGCGTCCCCCATGAAGTGGGCGCCACTAAAGGTGGCGTCTCCCTGAAAGCCTGCGACCAGGTCGTAGGAGCTGTTTTGCTCGGCAGCGTATGTTCCACCTGGAGGCTGCTTCCCCTTGGGGAGCGGGCCCGGCCCGAACCAGGCGTCTCTCCCGAACGTTGCCCCCGAGTAGTACGCAGAATCCAGGAAGGTGTAGTCGACGTAGCCGCTCTCGGACCTCTCCGCCCCGAAGAACGCATCGTCAGAGAATAGTGTTGAGGTGAACTCGGCCCGCCCCTGGAACAAGGCTCTCTCAAAGTGCGCTGAGCCGCTGAAGCGGGCCCCGGACATGTTTGTGGGCGTTGTGAACGTGGTCCCACAGAACATTGCCGACTTGTGGAACTCTGCGCCACGGAAGAGGGTGGGCTGATCAAAGCAGGCGCCACTCCAGACAGTGTCTTCCCTGAATATGCAGCGGCTGAAGTCGACGGGGTGGTGGAAGTGCGCTCCTTTGAGGTTCAGGCTGCAGCCTGACCAGCTGGGGCTGGCGTCCTTGCGGAAGTGGTCGGTAAGAGCGCGGACAATGAGCTCCTCGGTAAGCTCGTCGCCCTCGTGCCCGGCCCGCAGGTACTCGCACAGAGTGTCAACAGCGCGTTGTGCGAGCTGCCCAGGGTGGTCGTCGGCCAGGGTGACGAGATCGTGGACCCCTGCTGTCCGCTTGATCTGGCTGTCGGAAGAGAGGAGGTCGTAGGCTGCGGAGCGAGAGGCCTGCTCGTGCGTACGCTCTGCCAGCAGCTGCGACCGGTACCGAGTAGTGAGAAAAACCACTCCACCCAGTCCGCCGGTTGTGTCGGCGTTCTCCGTCTCGCCGACTGACCTGCAGGTGGCTACCGTCTGCCCGTACGCCCATGGTGAGAGCGAGGTGAATGCCTCCGTGGCTGGGCGCGAGACCGGCCGGTACTGATCCTGAGCGGAGTTGCCGCGTCGTGCCCGAACATGTCGCGTGGTGCGATTCCCGCTCCTTCTGCAGGTTCACCAGTGTGGGCATTGATCTGGTTGTTCGCCCTGTTCTCCTCAAGGGTCATGTAACGAACCTCGACGTTATCGGCGTAGCCGAATGCGGCACGCTGCATGGCCTGGACCCATGGGGTCTTGAGGAGCTTGTCTTCATTCGGAAGCGTGAAGCTCCCCGGGTCATTGGTGGCCAGGGACGCGTCGTCGGCACGGCTCGTGTCGTCCTCACCCAGGCAGCCAGTCAGGACCATGTAGCCTTCTGCCAGGCCGTCGCCACGGCGAGCGTGGAAGCCGCCCTCGGCGATGCGCACCTCAACCACCCCGAGCCCAAGAGGCTTGCCTAGGCCCATGCGCAGGTAGCCGACGGTATCGGGGCTGTTCTGTCCTTCCTGGCGCTCTGGCTCGGGGACCAGGTTCTCCGGTACGAGCACCCAGATGAGCGCGGCCAGCTCCTCCTTGCTGAGGCTGGTGAAGGAGATGGTGCACGTCAGAATGCTGCCAGCCTTCAGCCAGCTTCTGGCGGTCAGACGCACATCAGTATTGCTCTGGTCCCTGCCTGCCAGTGTGGGGGCTGCTGTCGCCTCCGTGGGGAAGGTGGTCTGGCCGAGGATCTTCCGGTGTACCGGGTAGGCGGCGGCTCCGAGGTGGTGGTTGGAGGAGAAGTAGCCCTCCCGTTTCAGCTGCCCCTGCTTCCCGGTCTCTGAGTTCCAGGTGCGCGGCGTGCGGCCTTCCTGGTCGGTAAGAAACCGCCGTGCAGATCCCAGCTTGGGAGCTAGCAGCGGGGAGAGCGTCTTAGCCTCCCGGCTGATGCGTGCTCGTGAGGTGTCAACGACACCGAAGGCCAGTCTTCCTCGCGCGGCGACGTCACCACCTCTCGCATCCTCTGTGGCGGAGGGGACGACGTAGCCGAAGAGCCGGTCTGCTGCGGAGGCCTCACGGGCACCGGAGAGCGGGAGCACCCGCTGGGTCGCGGCGAGGGTGTAAGGGCTGTTCCCGTAGGCGCGGCGGCCTATCATCGTCGGGACAACTTCCCTGACAACAGGCTGTCCAGAGCTCTCGTCAACCACGGCGAAGGCGAGATCCCCCACCTCCAGCCTTGCCTTTGAGGAGCCTCCCTCGTCCTCCTGGCCACCCTGCAGCGCACTGTGGGTGGCACGGTTCGGTGTGCGGGATCCTGCCCGGGGGTCGTTGTCCCACTGGTGCACGTAGCTCTGGACGACGGTGGCGTAGGCCTGGCTCACCTCTCTGGTGATCCGTACCCGGTGTGGTCCCTGGGGGGACACATCGAAGAAGAAACGCTCATCGTGCTTGCGAGGGAAGACGTCTCTGGGCCGCTTGCCGTCCGGGGTGGTTCTGCAGACGTACCCGGCCACATCTTCCATGGTGTCCACGATGGTCACCGAGTCCTTGATGCGGAACACCTCCCGAAAGCTTTCGCCATCACGGACATGAGTGACCTGCCAGTAGGCATACCTGGCTTCCTTCCTGGCTTCCTTGCCACGGTCGCCGTGCAGGCACAGGCTGAGGTGGCAGCGGACCTCCTTCCCGTGCGGAAACAGCCTCTCGAGCGCGCTGGTCCCGGCCCGGGGCTCCGCGTGCCCAGCGTTTCCGGCCTGAAGTGCCGCCGCGTACATCGTGGGGTAGACGATGGAGCCCTCGTGGTAGTCATTCATGACCCGGGTGTCCCCGTAGAACAGCTCGCCGATAAGGCCCTCATCGTCTGTCTCTGAGACACGGACCGGTACCAGGCCCAGGGCGCTGGCCGCGTCACCGCGGTAGGTCAGGGGCCCGGAGTGAGGCCTGTCTGGCTGCCTTCCTGCCTCCTCCTCAGGGGAGTACCCGAATATCCGGAACCGCGAGCAGGTCAGCGCCTCGTAGGCCCGGGAGATCATGCCCTTGACCATGGTCGGAGGCACGACGGGCTGGCCGTGGCTGTCCGCAGGCAGGCTGACTGTGCCGCCCTTCTGCTCACCAAAGACCAGCGGCGTCCGCACCGTCATCTCCAGGTCGATAGACCCGGACCAGCGCTCGGGCGCCAGGTGGTCGTGGCCGGGGGCGGGGTGGTCCGTGAACAGTTCGCGTGGCAGCACGCCTCTGTTCGCCAGCCGCTCGCCGGAGTCCCGCAGCACCGGGATGCGGTTGACCGCAGAGTGGAAGGGCTCAAAGTCATTCATCTCAGATCCACCTTCCGGTCATGAGCTCGTCGATGAAGACCGTGTTAGAGTACTTCTGCTCCTCGACAAAGACCTCGATACTTGTCATGGCGCCGTCCGTGGACGAGGGGTCCGCTCTGTGCTGGAGGTACGTGTTCTCTCGGAACCAGCAGGTCTCTTGCGTGCCTTCGGACGGTTGAGCGGTTGTGCTGGCACTGCCAGCGCTGATGGTGACCTCCACCGCGTCTGAGCCGTTGAGCCACCGCAGCTCACGGGCGAGCAGGCTGGCGCTGCCACGCATCGACTCGCTGAGCACCGTCCACAGGCGTAGCTCGTAGACTGTGCCCAGCGGCACCTCTGCGTCTGCTGCGTCTGGGCTGTGCGTTCCGCGCAGCGTGGCGTCAGCGCTCACCTCTTGCACCGCACGCGCACCGGCTGTGGTGTAGGCGATCCCCTGCCACTCCAGGCCTTCAGCGACGGTACCGGCGGCCCGGTCGAGAACCTTGTGGAGGGTACCCTGAGGGATCGGCGAGACCGTCCACCAGCCTCTGCGCAGAGGCGTACTCAGAAGGTGGTCATCCTGCTGTCTGGTCACTGCTGCCTCCTTCCGTCTCCTGTCCCGGCTCAACCAGGTAGGAGGACCAGCCGGTCAGGCCCTGGCTGTTTGCCTGGGGCTCGATCTTCTTGTTGACATCCTGCAGCCTGGTCAGCACCTGTCTGGCCAGGGACGAGGCGCCAGGGACGTCGTCGTCAGGAGCAGCGAGATCCCAGGGCAGGTCGTCAACGATGTCCTGCACGCCGCCGGTGCCCGACACACAGATACCGGTGACACGCACCTGCCCCATCCCGCGAGTGCTGCGGCTGCCCAGCGGCAGCGTCCCGGCGGCCAGCTCGGCGAGGGTCAGACCCAGTAGGCACCAGGCCGCCCGCTGCCGGCTGACCCTCGCCAGCTCAGAGCCATCGGATTGGTCAGGAGGACCGGGATGGCTGCCGGGACCGGGCTGGCCGTCGGCTCCTGACCGGCCCTCCGCCGCTTCCTCTCCTCCTGTTTCCAGCTGCCTGCCCAGAGCGTCAAGGTCTACTTCAAGGACAATATCGTTCCACCGGGTGCCGTCGTAAACCTTCT
This sequence comes from Actinomyces wuliandei, assembly GCF_004010955.1. Taxonomy (NCBI): domain Bacteria; kingdom Bacillati; phylum Actinomycetota; class Actinomycetes; order Actinomycetales; family Actinomycetaceae; genus Actinomyces; species Actinomyces wuliandei. The sequence continues at coordinate 2,390,806 of NZ_CP025227.1, read as the reverse complement.
CACTGTAGAGGGCGCCACCTGCGGCGCCTCCGGTCCACCGGTCGCCCGCGTTGTGGGTCACTGTGCGGGGTGTCCCGTTCTCGCGGGCCTCGGTGTCCAAGACGGTGAGGGCGCCGCGGTGCTCGGTGCTGCCGAAGAGGTCCCTGACCAGAGGAGGGTCCTCAGCCAGCTGGGCGTGGATGTACATGCCCTGCCAGTCCTTCTCGTGGACCTCCTTGTGGGCCGCCAGGACCGTGCGGGCGATGCGTGAGGCCCGCGAGCGCAGGGCACCGCGCACCGAGGAGCCGGGCAGGACCAGCGGGTCGTCCTCTCCAGGGCCTGAGCGCAGCGGCACGGTTGGGGTGGTCTCTTCTACCTCGTCCTTGCGGTCGTCCCGCCTCCTGAGGGTCTTTCCGTCTCGTGTCCTGCTATCTCCCGGGCGTCCTGGGCTCGTGCCCGCCCTGCCCTCGGCTGGCTGGTCGTTCCGAGGGCCACTGACAGAGGGCTCCTCCGGTGGCGTGGCCACGAGAATCCCCGTCGGGCTGGTCCAGCAGATCTCGATACGCACCCGTGGGGAGGTTGTCGCTACCGCTCTCGCAGACTTCTCGACAGCCTCGGCGATGCGCCCAGTGATGTTCTCACCACCTGACAGCCAGCGGCGCAGGTCCTCACGGGATCCCAGCCTGGACCTGGTCAGGTGCCAGGCCCTGCCCGGGTGCTTTCCGCCTGCTCTCACCGTGGGCTTACTCGCCAGCTGCACCCGTCCCCAGCCCGCACCCTTGCGGCCACCAAAGGTGACCAGGCCTGCCTTGAGCAGTCCGAGGATGTCGGTGAGGAGGCTCTCCACCTGCGTCTCGGTCACCGCAGCCGGGTTCCAGGGGCGTGGAAGGCTGTCGTGGTGGGAGTCCAGCGGCATCTCCCCTGCCTGGGCGGTGATCCTCAGCTCCAGCAGCCGCCCTGCGGGCACGTACTCGTGCTGGAACAAGGCCGTGCTGCCTGCCGTGCCCCAGTAGCGGTCCACGGCGATACCTGTGCGAGTGGGTAGGTCTGCGGACTGCCCGGGTATGTCCGTCTCTGCCGTGCCCTCTCCTTCGCTGTCTGCCTCGCGGCTTCTGCTGCCTGCCTCATGGCTCCTGCTGGCCCTGCGGTCCGGAGCGCGCTGCGGCGTCGAGTCTGAGCCAGCTGGAACGCGGCTGGCGGCTTCCCCCAGGCTGACCGGGTGAAAGGTCAGGGCAGCGGCACGCAGCACCTCATTCTCCGCGCGGTCCGCCTTGTTGCGGGTTGTGGCACCCCACAGGAGGCGCTCCAGGGGCTCTCGCTCTGTTGTCCTGTGCCCGTCACCTGGTGACCCCGCTGAGCTGCTGGCCGCGTCGTCCGCGCCTGTGGCCGCGTCCTCGCAATGGCGCTGCCAGGCGGCGCGGAAGGCCCCCTTGACCGAGCGGCCGGTGAGCACAGGGCGGCCGCGCCCGTCACGGGCAAAGGCCCGGGGCACGCTGGTGCGGTCGTCCCGGCTGCGGTCCACCTCCTCGTCGATGCCGCCCGAGTGGAGCGGGGAGAGTGTCTCGACATAGACGGTCAGGTCGTAGCGGGTCACAGTCACTGGCTCTTCTCCGTCCTCGCAGTGGCGGTCTCAGACCTGGCGGTGTTGGTACCCGTAGAACTGGAACCCGCAGAAGCAGTAAAGGCTGCTGCACAAAGACGGGAGAGCCGCAGCTCCTTGTTCTTGCTTTCCAGCAGCCAGTGGTCGACGACAAAGCGTCCGAAGCCCTGGGCTGTCAGCTCGCCGACACCGGTCACCGACAGGCGGGTCAGCGCTGCCATGGCGGCCTTCTCGTCAGCGTCCTCGGCAGGGCTCACCTTGAGGACGGAGCCCGCCTGGATGGCCGTGCGGGTGGCTCGCGGCTGCTTGTCCGCAGCCGCCCAGGAGTCCACGCGCCGGTGGCGCACACCTGCGGAGAAACGGCTCCTGTCACGGTCGTCACGACAGCCCTCGTCAGCCAGCCTGACCCTTGCTCCGGCCCTCCTCAGCGCAGTGAGCAGATCCCTGAGCCTGCCGCCCGGCCCCAGCGCGGGGGAGCGGACCAGGACGTCGGAGGTGAACCACAGCGTGGTCCACAGACGGGTCCCTGCGGCCTCCTTGGACCAGGTGGCTTGTGGAGGCTCGACCGGGTCGAAGCCGCCCAGGTGGCACGTGGCCCGCCCGTAGGTCCCGCTCAGGCGCCACGACCCAATACGTTCGGGGAAGGACTCCTGTGGGAACGCGTCTGGCAGGTGGTTCTGGACCTCACGGTAGAGGCGCTCGCTCATGGTGACGGTGGCCCGCATGCGCAGGCCCTCGGGCAGTGCACGGACCAGGAAGAGCTGGCCCTCGCCAGCGGCACCCGTGAGCGGGTCCAGGGCGATGGACTGACGGCCCACGAGGGCTGGGGCGCCGATGGCACCAATGACGTCGTCGGTCCGGGAGACTGCCTGCGGATCAGGGGAGGGGCGGGCGGGAGACCCTCCGGGAAGGTCAGGAAGAAAGAGGTAGCCGGAGCGGATCGGCGTGTGCACGTCCGGCGGCTCAGGTGCGAGCAGGCGGTTGGTCACGTGGAGCAGCCTGCTCTCCTGTGCAGCACCGGTAGTCCCACTCTGGCCGGCCTCCTCCGTACCGGTGGCCTCCGCGAGAACCGCAGGGGGCGTCTCACCTGGGGTGTCTCGCTCGATCTTGGGCCTGGACAGGACCAGCGGGACAGGTAGCCCAAGTATGTCGTCAACCACCGCCCGGGCGTCGGAGACCAGAAGGTCACCGGTCACGACGGCGTCACGCACGAGCGGGCTGTCCAGCTTCTGGCGCAGCCTGCGGTGCACCAGGGGGAGCAGGGCCGTGCCGCGCAGAAAGTCCAGGGAGCGCACCTCGTTGAACATGGGTGTCTCGTAGGAGATGACCGGCGTGTCAAGGGTAATGTCGAGGTTGGCTTGGCGGTAGGTCGTCTCCGGCGGGGCGCCCTCTGCCGAGGCGCGTACGTCCTTGTCCTGACGGTGTTGCAGGCCCCTCCCGGGCAGGTGCGGGGTGCTCGCCAGACGCTGCGCGTCGTCGCCTCGGGGTGCTGGGACCTGCGGGGCGGTCTGGGCCCACTTCTCCCGCAGCCAGGCACGGCACTGGGTTCTCACCTCCCGAGCCTGTCTCTGTGCCCGCTTCTGGACCAGGTCAGGAGCCCCGTCCTCGATCTCCTCACCGAGGAGCACAGTGCACTCCCCGTCGCCGTCGGTGCGGTGGGAGCCGATGGCGCGCACCAGCAGTGCTGACAGTGTCAGGACGAGCCGGGCCGCCCGGCGCTGCTGGCCGTCCCAGGTGATGGGGCGCCCGTGCGGGTCGATGGAGACCAGCTCGACCTGGCCGCTCAGGGTGCAGGCGCGGGCTCTCTCAAGGAACCTCAGGTGGTCCTCCTCGGCCGCGCCCGTCCTGTCGTCGATCTTCAGGGACACCACCTCGTGGACCATGTCCTCGCTCAGTTCGCCGCCTGTGGAGGGGTCGCGGGCGATAGCGGCATCAGAGAAGGTGACCAGCCGTGGGTTCTCGTTCGTCCCGAACAGCGCCTCGGTGAAACGGCGCCAGCCGCCCTTTTGAGGGGCGTCTTCCGGAGTGTCGGCGGCGTCGAGCGCCTGGGCGACGAGCGCGGCCTGCTCACGGACCGCCCCAGCCAGCACGGTGCCGCGGACCACGGGCAGGCCCCGCCTGTCCCGCTCGATGACGGAACGGACACCTCCTGCTACCCCGGTGCCGGTGCCCACACCCCAGTCGGAGGCGAAGACCACCGAGAGGGGGAACGAGAGGGGAACATCGTGGATCTCGTCCGTGGGCACGGGTGGCTCCTGGACAGATGCCCCGGCGTTGGAGCCCATGCCTGTGCTCATACCTGGCTCGCTCATACCTGGCTCTCCTCGAAGGCTGGGGCCATAGGGTCGTGGTGGTCTGCCGTGGCTGACCTGCCCAGGTAGCTGTCTGGCAGCAGGTCGGCCAGCTCCAGGAGGTCGAACAAGGCCTCCTTCCTGCCGCCGATCCTTTCGATCAGTCTGGGGCAGTCACGAGCCTTCCTGGCCGCCTCCCACTCTCTTTCCGCCGTGCGCTCCAACCTCTTGCGTCGGCCCTGCTCGTTAGCGAGCCTGGCTTGGGCGGCGTCGGAGAGGTAGCGGCGGATACGGACGGCCCGGGTCCGGGGGAAGACGACCTTCTCCCGGGCTCCGGGAGACGTGGCGGAGGCCCTGTAACGGTGGCGCTCGTCGTTCTCTTCCTCCACACCCTCCTTGAAGACCCTGACCCGCTGGCAGACATCGGTCCAGGAGATGTGCGCGGCGGTGTCCTGGCCTGCTCCGGGTGAGGCGGTGCTTACGGGCGGGGCTGCAGGGCTGCGCCGCTCCCCGTCGTCCTTATCCGTGAGAAGCCAGGGGCGGGTGGTGAAGGAGGAGTAGGCGTCCAGGGCCTGGTCGGCGTCCAGGACGGTGGAGTCGAGCAGGGCGTGGTAGGTCAGGACCGACCGTGCCGGTACTTGGGACTTGGCGACCGTCTTGGCCCGGGTGACAAGCTTCTCGGCCAGGTCGTAGGCGGTGTGGAAGGGGAAACCGTTGCGTGTGATGACGACTCCTGCCGCTGCGGTCAGGGCGCCTGGAGAGGCAGGTTGCTGCTCCTGGCTGGTGTCCGGTCGCGAGCGCGCGCCTGTGGGACCATCCGCGTCCACGTCATGGAGGTAGCAGAGCAGCGGGTCGTCTCGCGTCCCCTCCTCGTAGCGACGGAGGTAGGAGTCCGCGAAGGGCAGGGCGTAGTCGCCGCTGGCGATGACGGTGACGTCGTCGCCGCCCAGGATGACGGGGACGACTGGTACTGCGGTAGGCGCTCGGCCCGCCGCCGCTGCGTCCTGCTCGGCCCATCCGGCGACGTCCGCCCAGGCGCCAGCGAAGGCCTCCATGACCGTGTTGTTCAGCCGCTTGCTGACCTCAAGTACGAAGCGGCGCAAGGCGTCCGGGTCGTCATTTGTGCAGTCGACCGCCCTCTCGAGCTTCTCGGGAGGGACCTGGCCAAGTGCCCTGTCCAGGTCCCGCATGATCGCGCCCACGCCGTTGCCGTCAATGTGGATGACGGCAACTCTTGGCAGGGCGCGCCGCCAGTTGGAGGTCTGTGCTTCCGGTCCTTCCGAGACGCTGCTGCCCGAGGTGGCGCGTGTGCCGGACGTGCCTGAGCCAGGCGGGCTGGAGCGGCGTGAGTTGGCCTGGAGCAGGTCCTCAAGGCGGCGAACACCCGTGTCGTCCTTAGCCTCTCCTGTACCGCTGGCGGTGTTGCCCGGGCTGCCGCTTCCCTGGCCGTCGAGGAGGAAGGCTGCCCTCAGCTTCTTCTCCAGCATGCGCTGGTCGCGTGAGAGCCGCTCCCTGGCAGCGGCGAGGTCGCCCTCTCTCTGGCACGCGAGGTCGATGAGCTCCTTGCGGGACCAGTAGGCCTGGTACCTCTTGACCCGAGACTCCAGGGACAGCGGCGCCTCCCGGTCGTCCCTCGACTCGTCGCCGACGCCGAGCGGGGGCGCGGCGGGCAGCACGGAGTCCTCCGCCTGGGCCAGGAAGGGCATCCGGCTGAAGCGGGCGCTCGTGGGAGGGCGGACCAGGGCGTACCGGGCCGCCTCGGCATGGATCGTCTTGAGGTCCTCCGCAGTGACGTGGTCCCCGCGCATCTCGACGAAGACTCCCGAGACGTCGATGCCGGGCGCTTCCTCAAAGGCCTTGCGGGTCACGTGGCGGACAACCGTGCGCGCCTGCTCCTTCTCGTCCACCCTGAGGATGACCTTGCCGGAGGCCCGGGACACCCACTGCGTGCTGAGGCCGGAGGAGTCGTCCTGTGGGCGCGGGTGCGCCTTCTCCCACCCGTCGGCCACGTTGGTGGTCGTGAGCGCGTCCTCGACCCAGCCTGGCAGCCGCGTCAGCTGGGCGGAGGCGCCGATGTTCTCCCGCAGGCGCGGGGAGGAGAAGATGTAGCGCTGGTTGCTGTTGGTCTCCAGCATGACAAGGTACATGGGGCTCCTCCAGGGCCAGCGGCAGATCCGGGGACGCGGCAGGTCACCACAGTGTGACACAGCCTGACGAGGCGTGGGGCTAATTTGGTCCGCCTAAATCAAAGGCTGGGAGGCCAGTGGTGTCCCAGTCGGTGCCGGGGTGTGGGCGCGGAGGAGGGGAGTGGGGTAGCATCACAGTTGTATGACGGATGTCGCCGCCGCAGTGAGATGACGCAGTTGCGTGGCGGTATCGTGACAGTACCGGCAGCCTGGCTGTGCTGGTGCCCTTGCCGCGTTGGCTGCCTGCGTCCGCAGGGCTCCCGCCGCCCGTGAGGCAGCCAGACTTGGGTGCCTGGTGAGGCGGCCGGGACGTGACAGAACCAGTCGTAGGAGAGGCCGTGACTATTATAATCCACCCCGTTGGCGACGGAGACCTCAATAACGATATTGTGCAACTTAGTTTGCGCGAGCGGGGCGAGGAGCGCCAGAGGCTGCTGGGTGGGCTGCAGGAGCAGGCTGACAGCCTTCTCGGCGCCGAGGTGCCGGGAACATCCGCGGACATGGCCCGCGTGGCTGGCCTCGTGCTGGACGCGCCTCCAGGTGCCCGGTTCAGCGAGAGGCCGCTCGCTCCCGTCCTGCGGTCGCAAGCCCGGCAGGACAAGCAGGTCACGGTGCTTCTGGTCGGGACCTCGGGTGGGCGCGAGGGAACCCCGACGGAACCTATTGCCGAGCTGATGGAGAAGATTCTGTGCTCTGACGCTGGTCGGGAGGGGATCAGGCAGAGGCTGGGGCAGGACGTCAGCATCCGGGCTGAGCGCGTGACGTGCGCGGGTCTGGAGGAGAAGGAGGACGTCCTGGTGGTCCAGGAGGGTCTGAGCCGCCTCGACCCCTCGGAGAAGGTCGTTATCAACGGGGTGTCAGGGGCGACGACGCTGGTCTTCGCGATCATGGGCGCTGCCGACATGCTTGGCCGGGACTGGTGTCTCGCCGCGGCCCCAGGGGCGGGGGAGAACAAGGGGGCAGAACCGTTCGTCCTGCGGTTCCCCTCCAGGGAAGTAGCACCGTTCTACTGGCTGCGCTCACTGGGCTACCTTGAGGAGGCGCAGCGCTGCCCGGGCCAGGGGCCTGCGGATGACTCCTACTGGCAGCTGGCGGAGGTCCTGCGCCACTACCAGAGCTCGCCCTGCAGGCTGGGAGAGGAGGGGCTGGCGACGATCGCCCGCCTGTCTATGGCTCGGGCGGACACCAGCGCCAGCCTGGCGCTGAGGGCCTGGGCGCGTGAGCACTACAGGACCCTTCGCAAGGAGGAGGAGGATCGGGGGGAAGCCTCTGGGGAGGATCTGTTCCTGAACCTGCCCAACAAGAATAAGCAGGAGTGTGCGGCGGGGAAGGCGGCTAAGAAGGCAAAAAAATGGGAGCTGACGCTGGGGGAGGCGATCGGGGAGGCGGAGAAGCAGGTGGAGGAGAAAAGGCGAGAAGGGCGACCATGCCCCGGTTCCGTCCTGTGGCTCAGCCAGCAGAGGTGTCTCAATGAGATTGGTACCACTACCCACAGCGCAGGAGTTCCCTCAGGTGGCGACATCGAGTATATCGACAGCAAGAAGGAGCTGCCTGGGCGGCTTCCCTCCTGGATCTCCCGTCCGGGACCTGAGCCGGTCCTCTACACTGTCCCCTGTGGCAGCGGGGCTGCCATCGATGACCGTCTGACGTTACCTGAGCGCGTTCTGACATGCCCCCCGGAGGACAGAATTTGGCGGGCCGTGCCGGGCGGTATGCTGAGCGACCGGGTTCCGTTGCCGGTCATGTTCCTCCTGCTTCACTCCTCCCTCGAAGAGTCGCAGAAGATGGCCTCCAGGATTGCTGAGAGAGCCCGTTCGGCCTGTCGGCATAAGGATTGGCGTGCCGATGATCGGAGCCTTGTGGAGCGCCGCTGCTACGGTGCAGGAAAAGCACAGGAGCACGAGTGCCCGGCAGCGGTCCTGGAGCGCGCTCAGCGCTGTATGGAGACGGCCCTGGAGGAGAAGGGCCCGGCTGCGGTCGTGATCGTGGGGACCGGACAGAAGCAGGCTGTGTACGGGGCGCTGGGGGCGGCCCAGGAGTGGTGCGCGACCCATGCTGTCCCCCTGTTCCTGCAGACCTTCATCGACGAGAGCCGTGATGGCGCCGGTGCAAGGAGGGCCGGGGAGGAATGCGGCAGACTTACGGCCCAGCTCCACCGTATTGCCCTGCACCGCGACGCAGAGCAGGCCCTGTGCCAGGCGGCGCTGACCAGCCTGCGCAGCCTCAACCTTGTCACCGCCGTCAGGGTCCTCAGCGCCGGGGACAGCCGCATGACCGGGCTGGCGGAGGAGTGCGACAGCCTGCGTCAGGACTACCAGGCCGCCACGGCTGCCAAGGACCGCGACCGCCATGCAGGCGTCATCCTTGACGTGCTCAGGGTTGTCTCCTGCCTGGCACGGGGTGCCGCCACGGCCAGCCAGGACCAGGACCTGGCGCGCCTGCTTGTCGTCGCCGCAGAGATCAGCAGACCGAAAAAGAACAGGAAAAAGGGTACAAGCCTTCTCCACGAGGGTCCTTGCTGCCTGTCAGCCAAGGGTGGTTCTGGTCGGCTTGAGCTGAACACCCTTGGAAGAGGAGACCTGAAAGAGCTCCTTTATGAGGCGCGCAACCGGGTGGTGATTACCCACGGGAAGAACACGGTTGCGACCGCCCTTGAGGAAGCCTGCGCGGCTAAGGGCGTGAGTGCGACGCGCTCTTTGAGCGAGCTCCTGGAGCGGTTCGTTGAGGTGCTGGAGCAGGATGCTGGGCATGCCGGGACGGGCAAAGGGCCCGGGGCGCTCAACGTGGACATCAGCTCCGACTGGAAGCGCCGGTTTGATGGCCTGGTGCGCAGGCTGCAGGGTTCCTGAGACGGGACACGCACGGGGCTGCCCCGGCACCTGTCTCGGTGCAGGGCGCGGAGCACTTGCTGTGTCCCCCTGCCGTCCTGCGACGACGTGGTACCGGCCTCGGCTCCTCACAGTGGGGGTCTGGTAGGCGGTCGATGGGCCGTCAGCCAAGGTGGTCCCCTCTGCGTCTTGTGGTGGGGTCCTGTGACGGGGTGAAAGTGCTCTGCTCGCCTGGGACGGTTGTCGTGGGCGGCTCCGTCTAGGCGGGGCCGTGCGAGGTGGGTGGGCGCGGGTCGTGCCAGGGCTGAAGGCCCTTTGCCCGCCGACGGGTAGGTTCTAGGCGGTGGGCGGGGTCGCGCCAGGGACGTCGTGCGTCTCCCGCAGGTTGCTCGGGTTGTTTTGCATGCTTTCTGCTGCGGCCTCTGCGGGCCTGCTGGTGCTAGCTGCGCGCTCTTGCACGCCCACCTTGTTGCGCACGAGGTAGAAACGGCGTAATAGCAGGGTTCTGGGCGGGAGCGTGACTGGGGTACGCGGCTCCCGTGTGCATCAAGGCTCGCGTTGCACATGGGAGGCGTGCGGTCCTTGTCATCGTGTTGTTAGATCGGCGAGATTCCAACGATCTGTATAGGCACGGAGCAGGCTGAGCGTGCAGGATGGCTGCGGGCGTGGACGTCCGCTGCCTCCGGGGCGGCATCCCAGTGCGGGTCTGGTACGGGCGCGGCGCGAAGGTGGCACAGGTGGCGTCGGCTAGTGTCTGCGGGCTGGTGGGTGCCCCGGTGAGGTGACCTGCTGGCGGCCCGCAGCCACAGGGTGGTGGGGGCCAGGGACGACTACCAGACCGGGGGAGGTACCGGGTCCGTGAGTGAGCGTGAGTGGCCTAGCAGCCAGGATCCTGGGCAGGACGCCAGGCGGAGGGAGGCGCCACCTGTGCGGGTTCCTGGGCGCGCCGCAGCGACCAGGGAGGGCGTGGAGCCTGCGGGCGCCTATGACGCACAGGGCGTCATGCGGGCCGTGCGCGACCTCCTGGTCGCTATCGGCGAGGACCCCGACCGTGACGGCCTGCGTGGCACACCGGAGCGGCTGGCCCGCGCCTACGCGGAGATGTTCTCTGGCCTGGGCCAGGACCCGGCCCGGCACGTGGAGACGGTCTTCGACGCCGACCACCAGGAGATGGTCCTGGTGCGCGACATCCCCATGTACTCGGTGTGCGAGCACCACCTGCTGCCCTTCCACGGGGTGGCCCACGTGGCCTACATCCCTGACCGGGACGGTCGCGTGACCGGGCTGTCCAAGGTGGCCCGCCTGGTGGACGGCTACGCACGCCGCCCCCAGGTCCAGGAGCGGCTCACCTCCCAGGTGGCTGACGCCCTCGTGGAGCGGCTGGGCTGCCAGGGCGTGCTTGTGGTGGTCGAGGCGGAGCACCTGTGCATGTCCATGCGGGGCGTGCGCAAGCCGGGCTCCAGCACGGTCACCAGCGCCGTGCGTGGCAGCATGCGCAGTGCCGCCACCCGGAGCGAGGCCATGAGCCTCATCCTGGGTAGGCGGCACTGAGCGGCGGTCGTAAGCAGGGCGGGGTGCGGGGTCGTGAAGGTCAGAGGCAGATTCTGAGTACAGGGTAACAGTCTCCTGTGTACTTGACGTTGGTGACTGTCACGTCCGTTGTGTCTGCTTTGGCGGGCTCGGTGCGCAGACTGGCGGTTCTGGCGACGTAGCCGCCGCTGGCCTGGTGCCCCGTATCGGGGGAGGCCGCCACGGCGGTCGTGGGGAGGACGGCCGTGCTGCCAATGAGGAGGGAGGCCAGAACGGTGGGGAGAGCAGTGCGGACGGACATGGAGATCACCTTCAGTGCGTGTCGGTAGTGGGTGGGCTGATACCTGTATCCTTCCGGGATCCTGACGGGCAGCCAGCTGGCGGAAGGTTGGGAGTTTCCGCTCGCCTCGTCCTAAAGGACCACGGCGGCTGCCGGCGGCTGCGCCCGGGACTGTCTGCTGGCCGGCGCGGGCTCTAGATCGCGGGTGCGAGGGGGATGCTGAAAGTGGTGGTCCACCGGCGCGGGGTGTGGGTGGTGGTCAGCGCCCCACCCAGCGACTCGATGCGGCGGCGCGCGGTGTCCAGGCCCAGGCCCGAGGAGACCACCTGTTCCTGCTGTGTCTCTTGTTCTGCCTCTGCCTGGTGCCGGTGTCCTGCCTGTCTGCGCGGGGGCTGATGGTGGGTGGGACCGTGGGTGTTGGTGCACATGCACTCCAGGGTGCTGCCGTCGGTCTCCAGCAGGAGGATGACGCGTCCGTGCACGCTGGCGTACTTGACGGCGTTCTCGATAAGCTCAGCGAGGACGCGGGTGACCTGCTGGCGCATGCCGGGGCCGATCGCGGCGGTGTCAAGAGCCTCCAGGCCGGTGACCTCCAAGGTGGTGTCTTTCTGGTGGAGGATCTGCTCAGCCTGGGCCAGGGTCTCCTCCAGAGGGCGGGGTGGGATGGTGGACAGCAGCAGGGCCTCGTCGCCGGAGGCGGACGACATGGCCCTGAGGAGGTAACGCAGCTGGCCTGTGGCGCTGCGTACCGGGCCGATGACGGAGTCGAGGGTGCGGGTGAGCTCCGGGTCCTCGGGGCGGGTGATCTTAGCCTGCTCGGCCTGCATGACGGCGTGGGTGAGGTTACGCACCACGGTGTCATGGAGCTCAGAGACCAGCAGGCGCTGCCGGAGGCCCCGACGTTCCCGGCGGTGCCGGGCGGCCTCGTCGCTCTTGTGACGCTGGTGGCGCAGCGTGAGCCCCAGCGCCGTGCAGGGAATCCCGCTGATGGCAAGCATGATCGGGGTTTGGGTGAAGTGGCTCAGGAAAGTGATACTGAGCAGGTGGATGGTGGCCATTGACCAGATGATGCCGGGGTGGTAGCCCCGGGACATCAGCAGCGTCAGCGGAGCCCAGCACACGGCGACTCCAAAAACACCAATCTCGTCTGGCACTACCAGGGCGGCGGTTGTGACGGCCAGGCTCGCTACGGAGCCCGCGAGAGGGATGCGAGACGCCAGAGGGAGGCAGGAGGCGTTGAGGATGGTGACCCCCAGCCTGATGGTCGTGAGGGGGGTCACAGAAAAGGCTGTGTCGACCAGGACCAGGAAGACCGTGACGCCTGCGTGCAGCAGGTGGGTGCGGGCGGTGGGCTGCCAGGTGTCGAAGAGGCTGGGCCTGGCCAGCGCTGTGGCTCTTGGAGGAATCCGAGAAAAGATATGGGACCATACGGTAAGCACTGCGATCACGTCCGAGGGGCCGGAGATAACGATGGAGATGCGTTAGCATTGTCGCATGCCTGTGACCGGTTCTCCACCCCCTGTCGGCGCCTCCGGCAAGACGATCCGGGTTGTCGCGGTCGATGATGACCAGTTTGTGCTGGGTGCCATACGATCCTACCTCTCAGTCGCAGAGGGGATCGAGGTCCTCAGCACCTTCACCACGGCCAGAGACGCCCTGGCCTTCATGAGCCGCATGCCGGTGGACGTCCTCATCACCGATATCCGCATGCTCCCCGTAGACGGCCTGGAGCTGCTGGCACGCGTCAAGGCGAGGTATCCGGACACGGCGGTTCTCATGCTGACCTCCTTCGACGACGACTCCGCCATGCTGGAGGCCCTGTCCCAGCAGGCCAGCGGGTTCCTCCTCAAGGACGCCGATCCGGAAGAGGTTGTGCAGGCCGTGCGTGCCGCCAGCACCGGGGGTACCACGATCTCACCCCGTGCCACCTCCCGGCTGATCTCCCAGGGCTACCTGCGGGAGGCCCGGGTGAGCGCCCGCCCGGATCTCACGGGTGCAGAGCGTGAGGTGCTCACGCTGCTGTGCGAGGGCTACTCCAACGCGGAGATTGCCGACAGGCTCGTTGTCGCGGACTCCACGGTCAAGACCCACGTCTCCAGCCTCATGAGGAAGTACGGGGTGACCTCGCGCCTCAAGCTGGTGGTGGCCGTCCACCAGGAGGAGGCTGGCGGGTCGGGTGGCTGAGAGGCGACTGGCTAAAACCCCTCGACACAGCCTCCTGACCCGCCAGCTGGCCGTCTCCTGCCTCTCCATTCTTTGAGCTACCCGCCTCAGTGCTGACGTGGCTGACCTGTCTGGTCCGCGTCGTCCTGGTCGCCCGTGCTCACTGGCGGTACGGCCGGGAGCCGCAGCCTGCCCCGGCCGTACCAGGTGGTGGTCGGTCCGGGGTGGTCCGGGCTCACCCGGCAGGGCAGGTCGTCCTGGTCGGCCGGGGCCGGGCAGGCTGCGGGTACGGCCAGGTCGAGGAGAAGACCTGGCGCCTGCGGGGCGGGGACGCCCTGGGACAGGAGGACGGCCACCGCAGCGGCAGCCAGCGGGGTGGCAAAGGAGGTCCCGCTGCGGTACCAGTAGTAGCGGCACTGCTGGGCGCCCCTCTCCCCGCAGTCAGAGACCACGTCGGGCAGCAGTGAGACCCCCTGCTCGTCGGTGCCCCCGCTGCGGACGGCATCTGTGGGCGCGGTAGTGAGGATCGCGGACTCCAGCCCGTGCGGTGTGTCGGTGTCGTCGTACCAGACGGGTGTGCCGCCGGGCGCGGCGACGTCAACCGCGCTGCCCACGTTGGAGTAGGAGGTCCGGGCTCCCGCCGGGTCGAGAGCGCCGACGGTGAGGACGTGGTCGGACTGGGCGGGCATGGTCACGCACTGGTCGGTGACCGGGCGCTCGCCCTGACCGGACCATCCGGTCGAGGAGGAGTCGGTGGTCCCCTGGTCGAGGTCGAAGGACTCGTTGCCGGCGGCAGCCACCATGATGACACCGTGCTGGGCCGCGTACTCCAGGGCGGAGGTGATGGTGGCCAGGTCCTGAGCCTGCTCCTGGCGCTCCTGGTCGGTGTCACCCGGGGCGTCGGGGCAGTAGCGGAACCAGGGGTCGGTGGTAAAGCTGAGGACAAGGACGTCCAGGCCCGTGTCCGCCGCGTACCTGAGGGCCTGGGCGACGGCCTCGGCGTAGAAGCGGCCTGTCGCGTCACCGGCCTTGAGGCTGACGATGCTGGCACCGGGGGCGGCACCCACGATGCCGTGCCCGTCCACGTCGGCGGTGATGAGCCCGGCGATCTCGGTGCCGTGGCCGTAGGGGTCGTGCGCCGGGTCGAGGTCGGGGCACTCGCTGCCCGGCGTGCAGTCGGAGGGGAGGAAAGACCGGCTGCGCTCAGCGTCGTAGGAGGAGGCGATCTCAGGGTGGGTGGCATCGACCCCGCTGTCCACCACCCCTACAGAGACTCCCCCGCCGTCCTCCTGCCAGACCGTGCCCTCGCGCCAGTCCAGGTACCACTGCTGGGCGGCCAGGGGGTCCTCCCCAGGAGGATCGAGGCTGCCGGGGCTGCTAGGGCTCTTAGCGTGCTGCTGGGCGGGACTCTGGCCCGGCGGGGGCTGGAGGGCCAGGGCGGGGGCGGTCCAGACCGTCAGGATCGCGAGCACGGCGGCCAGGGAGCGCACCGGCAGGTGGAGCGCCGGGAGCCAGGCAGGCCGTCGGGCTGGCATGGCACGTCCCGGGACGCGCAGGACCACGCGTCCGCGTCGGGTCTGTGCGCGGGGGCGGTCCGGGCTCACCATCGGGCGACCTCCTCGTAGAGCTCGCGCACCGGCGCCACGGTGAGGATGACTGACTCGTTGTGCTCCACCCAGGACACGTACCGGCAGTCCTGGTCCGGCGGGGCGATCTCCCGGCCGATCACGAGGTCCACCCGGTGGCCCTGCCTGCGGGCGGCGAGCACGAGCGCGGCGTCCTTCTCAATGTCGCCGGACAGCTCGGTGCCCTCCTTGGCCAGGGCGCGGCGCAGCTGCAGGAGCTCGGCCTCCACCTGGTCTCGGGGCCGGGGGGAGGGCTGGCCGGTGCGGGGCAGCCACCCCCTCATCCCGCCCTCCTGCCGTGAGGACAGGACGGTGCGGACGGACTGCCTGATGTCCGTGCGGGTGCGGTGGTTCATGGCTGTGACTTCCTTTCTGTGGGTCGTGGGTCGTCCTGCTGCTGGTGCGCCTGGCCCGGGCTTGTCGGGTCCGGCCGGGCTGTGTGGACTGGGCGGTGATCGTGGGGAGGGTGGCTGCGCATCCACTCCTCCTCCAGGCGTCGACGCTCCAGGAGTGCCTGCCGGGAGGAGAAGACGTGCCCCTCCTCGGGGAAGACGGCCAGCGTGGTGTCGGCCTGCGCGGCCAGGAGGTTCTCGTGGAGGGCCAGAGACTGCTGCGGGGTGGTGGCGGAGTTCTGGTCGCTGCCGCCGCAGCTGATGAGGAAGGGGGTGCCCCGGTGCGCGCCCGCCCGGGGGAGCACGCTCATGACGCGGTAGAGCCCGGGGTGCGAGGCGGCCGTGCGGTGGTCGTGCTCAAAGCCGTGCGGGGTCGCGTAGCGGTCGTAGGCGCCGCTGCGCAGAAGGGCACCCGCCGGTGAGCACAGGCCGCGCAGCACGGCGACGGCCGCCAGTGCCGCACCAAAGCTGTGCCCGCCCAGGAAGGGGGTGACGTGCCCGCCGCCTGGGCTGTCCCCGAGCATGTCGCTGATGGCCCTCACTGCCGCCCGCCACGCCTGGTGCAGCTCGGAGAGGAGACCCTCGGGCTCCAGGGCTGCCAGGTGGTGGTAGTCGATGCTCACGCGCACCACCGGCCGCGTCCCTGCGTGGCACCAGGCGGCGTCGCCCACGGGCAGGGTGCCCAGGTCGACGCCGTGGCGCACGTCCCGGCCGTCCACGGGTGCCGCCGGGAGGTCACTGGAGTCGTCGAACCACACCAGGGGCGTCTGCGTGCCCGCTGGGTCACCGGTCACCACCTCGACCATGTGCCCGTCCTCCCGCCGTGCCAGGACCAGCCCAGGCTGCCCGGCCACCGGGTCCTGCACGGAGGGGCACCACAGGACGGGAGCGCTTGGGTGCGCGGCCGGGGGCGGTGGGGGCACGGGCGGGTCGTCGCGTACGACGGGGCTGACCTGCCAGGCGCCGGGGGCCAGGGGGACCTCCTGGTGCCCCTGGCCCCCCTGGGTCATGACCGTGACCACGCCGTCGGCCTCCTCCTGGAGGTGGGTCACGGGTGTGCCGTCGGTCCACGACCCGGTGGCCCACTGCACCAGATGGGGCTCGCTGTGCTCCACCCACGCGCTGCTGAGCCCGGGCACGCCCGTGTAGTGGTCCACCCGGGCCTCGACGCAGGCCAGGACGCTGCCGTCGCTCACGCGGTAGGAGGTGGTGGCGGTCTCTAGGCGCTCGGTGAAGACCACGGTGGGCTGGCCGTCCAGGAGACGGTGGGCCACCGAGCTGCGGGGGAGGTCCCCGACCGGGGAGGGGGACCAGGTGCCACCGGGGCCTGGGGTGACCAGGTGGTGGGGGACGTGGTCCTCGTGGAGGAAGGCGGACAGCTCCCGGGGCGTCTGGGCCAGGCCCAGCACCAGCGTCCCCGGTGCCTTCCGGGCCTCCGTCTCCTGGGCTCCTGGCCCCTGGGCGCTTGGCTCCAGTTCCTGGGTGCTTGGCTCCTGCGCCTCCAGGAGCACCACGACCCCCCTGGGCAGGCCGGGCAGGGGGCGGGGGCCGACCATGACGGTGCACAGGGCGGCCTCAAAGAGCTCGGTCACCAGCGCCTGCGGCCAGGCGCGGTCGTCGCGGCTCCTCACGAGGGCAGAGGAGGAGGGGCTGTGCTCCTGGCGCAGCCAGACCACCTGGTCGCCCAGCCGCCACAGGCGGGTCTCCTGTGCCGGGTTGCTCCGCAGGCCCAGCAGCGAGCGGGTGCTGGTGCCCCAGGTGGTGGGGGCGGAGGCAGCGTCCTCGTGGTGCTCGTCGTGCTCGTGGAGGCGTACGGTGACGTGCCCGTCGTCCTGGTGGTGGGCGACGACCCATCCGCCGGGGCCGTGGGGCAGGGGCAGCCCGCTGGCCTGCTGCGAGAGCAGGGTGGGTACGCCGTCCTCGACGGCTCCGGCGTAGCCGGTGGGCACAGGTGAGGGGATAGTGTCCCCGCAGAGGCGGTCGTAGGCCGTGCCCCGGTGCCTGATGAGGTCCAGCCGGGCACGGGGGACGCTGCGGTAGACGGGCGCCTCCAGGACGGCCTGCCTGCCGCACGGCAGGGTGAGCGTGTGGACGGCCAGCCGGTCCAGCCCCGCCGACACCGCCCGGACCGAGACCGGCGCGACGGCTGGGGGGCTGGCCTGCGCGGCAACCTGAGGGGTGGCGTCCGGGGGCTGCGGGGTGGCGTCGTGCCTCATGGCAGCCGGTCTCCCGCCCCCGCCAGGGCGGAGGCGCGTGCGGGGCGCACCTCGCTCAGCCGCCCGTCCTCCATGCGGTAGGTGCGGTCGGTGACGGTGGACAGCCTGGCGTCGTGGGTGGTGACGATGACGCAGTGGCTGCGCCGCAGGGTCAGCAGCACGCTGATGAACCGTCGGGTGGACTCGTCGTCCAGGGCGGAGGTGGGCTCGTCGAGCAGGAGCACCCGGGGTGACAGGGCCAGCATCCGCGCGATGGCCAGGCGGGCGCGCTCACCCCCGCTGACCCGCATGCCGTGCTCGCCCATCATGGTGGTCATCCCGGAGCGGTCGCCCAGCCGGGAGAGGTCCAGGCCCATCTGGCGGCAGAGCGTGTCCACCTGGTCCTCACGGATTCCCGGGCGGGCCAGGGTGAAGTTCTCCAGCAGGGTGGCGCTGCGGAAGAACGGGTCCTGGGGGCAGAGCTGGACGATGCGGTTCCACCCCACTGAGCCCGTGTCCGCAGGGGAGAGGCCGCCAAAGGTGATGTGACCGCGCTCGGGGCGGTTGGCCCCGGCGATGAGGCTGAGCAGGGTGGACTTGCCCGAGCCGGAGGGGCCCACCACGCTGACGATCTCCCCGCAGCGCGCCGTGAGGCTGACTGAGTGGAGCAGGGTGGTGGCACCCGACTCGCTGGGGACGGAGAAGTCCACCTCCCGGACGATGAGCGAGCCGGTGTCCAGCACGTCCACGGGCTCTGCCGGCGGCTCGTACCACTCCTCGTCCTTCTCCAGGAAGCCGTGGACGCGCACCAGCGCGGCCCAGGTGGAGGCCAGAGCGGTGCGTATCCCGGAGGCGGACTGGAGCGGTTCGTAGAGCTGGGGCGCCAGGGTGATGAGGGCGGCCAGGGAGCCGACCGTCATCTCCCCACGGATCACGCTGTGCCCCCCGATGACAAGGATGGCCACCGTCCCCAGGGAGCCCGCCAGGTCCAAGGAGGAGGAGAAGGCTGTCTCGATGGTGATCATGCGCGTGTAGGTGCGCCGGACCTCTGCGGCGGTCTGCCTGGCCTGCTGCTGGTCCGTCTCGGTGTCAGCCACCGTGCGGGAGAAGAGGTGCCCGGCCACGCCCGTGCGCTCCATGACGGTGCCGCTGAAGGAGGACATGGCGTCGAGCATGCGGTCGGTGGTGGCGGCGAGCCTGCGTGAGACCCCCTCGGTGGGCAGGATGAGGACCAGTCCTAGGCCCAGGACGACCAGGGTGATGGTGACCGAGCGTGAGGACATGATGGTGACCAGGACCACCAGGCGGGTGATGAGCCCGAAGACCTGGGGCAGGATGCTGGAGACGAAGGACTGTGCCTGCTCGGTGTCGTTGGTGATGCGGGAGAGCATGGCCCCGCTGGGCTCGGCCCCCACGGCTGAGGAGGGCAGCCGGGTGAGCTTGCCGAGCATGAGCACGCGCAGCCGCTCCTGGAAGCGCTGCCCGGTGGAGGCCGTGACACGCTGCTCGATCACGTTGGCTGCCGTGCTGGCCAGTGCGGCAGCGGCAGCCAGCAGCGCGGGGACGACGACCGCTGAGACCAGGGAGGCACCAGGGCGGGTGCCGTCGATGACGCGCTGGAGCATGAGCGGGGAGACGGTGCCCAGGCCGGACTGGATGGCCAGCAGGATGGTGATGATGACCACCGAAGGGGTCATGGCCCGCAGCGCCCGGCCGGTGCCGCTGGAGCGGGACAGCACCCGCCGGGCACTACCTACACCTGCGCGACCAGGTGACGCTGCCGCCATGACTGAAGCACCTCCCTGCACTCCTGGAGCCCGGAGCGCACCTGTGCCCCGGCGGGGTTGGTGCTGTCCAGGGAGACCACGGCCGGGTAGGAGGAGATGTCCACCCCAGCCTGGCGCAGGGCGGCAGCAGGCTGGGAGTCCTGGTCCACCCAGGTGACTGTGCCGGCCGCCTCGGTGTCGCTGACGTCGTGGTTCTCCATGATCTTCAGGGCGGAGCAGGCCGGGCAGGTGGGGGAGAGGACCACCAGGAGGCGGTCGTGGTGCTCCTGGCTGGCCCGGGCGCTGGCGGCCTCGCGCCCGCGCAGGAGCTGGAGGGCCAGCGTCATGACCAGGGCGGTGGCCACGGCGGCAGCCAGGCGGGCGGGGCGGGCAGCGGTGAGGCCGTCCCCTAGGAAGGCAACCAGTCCCAGGGCGGCGGAGGTCAGGGCGCACCCCCAGATGTGGAGGGGGCCGACCGTCATGCCCTCCACGCCAAAGCAGCCGCACTCCTGCCCCCTCAGGGTGGTGGCGCCCACCACGAAGGCGGCGTAGACGGCGGCGAGGACCAGGCAGGCCAGGCGCAGGCTGGGCAGGCTGAGCGCCACGGCGGAGGCGAGCACCTCGACCGCGACGACAAGGCCCAGGGACAGGTGGAGGTGCAGGAAGTTTGCCCCTTGGGGCCAGGCCAGGCGCGCTCGCGCTGCGGCCCAGGCCTTGGCGGCGGCGGTGCCCAGCAGGACGCCGGTGGCCCCTCCGACCAGGAGGGTGAGGATCAGGGTGCCGCTGGCTGCCCGGGCCAGGAGGGCGGTGAGCAGGGGGGTCATGGTGACCATGTCGGTCATGGCTGCGTCTCCTTGTGTGTCGTGGTGTCTGCGTCAGTGGGTGCGGGGGCTGTGGGGTCCTCCGTCTCGACGAGCACCCCGGAGGCGACTGCGGCCCCAAGGAGTTCGGAGGCAGAGCTGGAGGTGGTGCCGGAGGCGGAGTCGGAGGTCGTGTCGGAGCTGGTACCGGGCGCCCCAGTCACGGCGGCGTGGAGGACCGTCCCGGTGTCCTCGTCAATCTCGTGGACGGACAACCGGTGCAGGTCCGCGAGGGTCCAGCCGCCGTTCTTCAGGTGTGTCAGGCTCATTCCGTCAGCGAGCCGCCAGCCTCTAGCCATGACGTCACCCACCTTTCTGTCTCTACGGTCTTCTTGATGCTGAGCGCGTACTTCTGTCTGAGGAAGGGGTCCTGGCCGATGCGCCTCATGCCGTCGGTGTCGATGAGTCCCCGGGCGGCCAGGCTGCCCTGAGCCAGCTCCTCCTCCCACCTCTGCCAGGCCTGGGACGCCTCCCGGACGGCCTGGAGCCGGGCGGCGGCGTGGTCGCCCACGGGGTCGCGGCCGTAGCGCTGGCACAGGGCGGCGTCCAGGGTGCGCAGCCCGTTGGGCAAGGTGATGGCGCGCTGCGTGGCTGGCACCTGGGCGAAGGCCGCCAGCACCTGCGGGTCGTGCGCGGGGCGGTAGGGGGCGAGGGCGCTGGTAGCCGGGTCCTCCGCAGCGGTCCAGAGCAGCTGGCTGGTGCGGGGCGGCAGGTCCTTGACGGCCTCCTGCCAGGAGGTCAGGGAGACGATCCGGGCGACGTCGATCATCTGGATGGCCTCACCAGCCAGCCACTGGGGGTCCAGGTCCAGCTCTGGCTCGGCAGCCTCCGGGGCTGTCCCGGCGGAGTCGGTGGACTCAGCGGAGTCAGGGGAGGCTTCGGGGGCGTCTGCCGGGACGGGGCCGGGCTGGGAGGAGTGGGACCTGTCGCGCTTGAGCAGCCGCTGGAGGAAGGCAGGGTAGGGGCTGCTGTCGGCTGCCTCCCGCTCCTCCTCGACGGCTCCGATGAGGTCGCGCACGCCTCTGGCGTCGACGACGGCGGTGGCGTTCTTCCTCTGCTCGCCCTGCGGGGAGGACTCTGGCTGCCGTGAGGTGATGTCGCTGAGGTAACGGGTGATCATGTGGTCCACGGGCAGGGCTGACTGGACGGCGCCCCGGGCCCCGTAGCGGGCCAGTGAGGCGGCCAGGAGCCGCTCCGCGCTCTCCAGGCTGCGGGTGCCGGGGTCAGCAGCCTCCTGGGGCTGGGGTGTGATCGTCTCGCCGCTGAGGACGGTCCCTGGAGTCCGCTGGAGCACGTCGGTGAAGACGGAGCGGCCGAACGGTGGGCGCAGGCCCGCGATACGGCCGAGCACGAGCATGAGGCTCGCGGAGGCGTGCTCGCCGGCCAGGGTCTTCTCGTCAACCTGCTGCCAGGCGCCGTCCTTGTGACGCAGCAGTGCCGGGGTGGCGCTCCAGGGTGGAGCAGTCTGTGTAGTCATGAGTGGGTCTCAATCGGGTCGGGGGTGCTAGGAAACATTGGCTGTCGGCCTGGACGGGTCGAGGCTGGTTGGGGTGCTCCTGGCCCCTCCCGTCTTGGGGCCTGGGAGGGGCCAGGAGTCTGGGTCAGTAGCAGACGCAGCGGCGAATGGGGACGCAGTAGCCTCCCCTGAAGCCGACCTTGCGGCAGTGGGCGACGCACCTAGCAGGATGACCGAGGCAAGGGAAGGACTCGCTGCCCTCGACAGGTGCGTGGGTCTCGGAGCGCAGGGCCTGGGTGAAGTCGGCGCCAGCCAGGGCGGTGGTGCGGCGGATGAATGGGGGCACGGTGTTCTCCTTCTCTCTTTCCAGGGTTATGCGCCCTGTCGGTTTGCGGCGTGTGGTTGCTGGTCTGCTCTCGTGGGCCGCGCCCTGTCCTGCCTCACGTGGTTGCAGTATGTGGGACAGGACAGGGCCGGGTGGACACTCCGCTGGTCAGCCGTGGCACTTGCAGGTCTGCTTGAACATGCCCATGCAGTAGCCGTCCCGGCGCCCGGTATTGCGACAATGTCTGCGGCACTTACCGTTTCCAACGAATGGGCCGCAGCCGAAATCCTCGGCGCCCTCTGTGGGTGCGTGGGTTTCTGAGCGCAGGGCCTGGGTGAAGTCGGCGCCAGCCAAGGCGGTGGTGCGACGGATGAACGGGGACATGGTTCTCTCTTCCCCTCCTCTGGAGTTATGTGCCCCGTCAGTTTGTGGTGTGTGGTTACCGGTTTGCTCTCGTGGGTCGCGCCCTGCCCTGCCTCACATGGTTGCAGTATGTGAGGCAGGGCAGGGTCGGATGGGCACTCCGCTGCTCAGCCGTAGCACTTGCAGACGAGGTTGGCAAAACTGCCGCAGTAGCCCCCGTGGTATCCCTTTGCCTTGCAGATCCGGTTGCACTTCCCCTCGTTGTGAGGGCAGGGGCCCTCGGCGCCCTCGGTGGGCGCGTGGGTCTCTGAGCGCAGGGCCTGGCTGAAGTCGGCGCCAGCCAGAGCGGTGGTGCGACGGATGAACTGGGACATGATGTCCTCCTTTCTGCTCCGGATATCCTGAGTCCGGGGCGGTCGGTGTGTGGTTGTCATGCCCCTTCTGGGTGGGAGGGGCATGGTGAATGGGCTCAGAAGGATTCTGGTGATGGAAGCGGCTGACAGCACCTCATTCAGACGGAGTACTTGTCCGGGTTTCTATGCTGTCCTCGTGCTCCCGTCTTCGTTCCTTCTGATACCTGAATACTATGTGCTCGCCTCGAGTTGTGTTATGGGGCAGAAGGTGGAACTTCTCCTGCGCGTCCTCCTTAAGGGTGAGGACGTTAGCCGTTTCTGGCTCCATACAGTGTTGGCGCGGAACAGATAGCGCGGCACAGGTGGGATATGGCGTGCGGGGAGGCCGGGTTGTCATGTCCGGATGTGCTGTCAATGAGGGGTCGCGGTGGCACGTCAGGAAATGCCGTGCGGCCCTGTGCCGCACCGATAAGGCGCAGCACAGGGCCGCAATGGATTGGGCAGTAAACTGCGAGGTCTTGGAGTTGTCTCCAGATCCGGTTGTCTCTCAGTCCTGGGCCAGGGCCAGGACGGGCGGCACCCGGCTGGCGGCCTCGGCAGGACGCCAGGTGGCCAGCACGCCCACGGCTGCGGCAGCCAGGAAGGCCCCGGCCAGGACCAGCCAGGGCACCTGGATGACCAGGTTGTCACCGGAGTCCGAGTTGAGCAGGGCGGCCGATCCCGCGATGCCTACCGTGCAGCCCAGCAGGATGCCGATGGCTCCGCCCAGGAGGGCGGTGAGGAGGCCCTCGGTGAGGAACAGGCGGCGGACCTCTGCTCGCTGGGTTCCGGTGGCGCGCAGCACCCCGATCTCACGGGTGCGCTCCAGCACGCCCACGGACGCGGTGTTGGCCATGCCGGACAAGGCGATGAGCAGCGTGAAGACCAGTACCCCGCCAATGACTACGGTGACCTGCTGGACCATCTGGGTGAAGGAGGCCCTGCCCTCGGCGGAGGTGACAACCAGGAGGCCGGAGCCCGCCAGGGCCTGACGGACCGCGGTGGCCGGTGCCTGGTCAGAGCCGTCACCGCTAGTGCGCGCCCACAGGGAGACGCTGGTCGGGGCGTCCCCGGCCAGCTGCTGGGCCACTGCCGGTGTGACGACGGTGCCCGCCTCCTCCGACACGTGGACGGTGAGCTCGACGCTGCCAGCCAGGCCGGACAGCGTGATGGCCGATCCGTCCTCCAGACCGTAGATACCCCCGACGATGAGGGTGTGGTCGTCCAGACCCTCCAGGCCCTGGTCGGAGCGGATGACCGGGGTGATGGCGTCGCGGTCGATGACGTCCAGGGTCATGGAGGAGTCGTCCGGGTCCCCAGCACCTTCTGGGTCTTCTGGATCCTCGGCGCTGCTGCCACTCTCGGAAGTACTAGAGATGACCTGGGCCTCAATGCAGGGCACGAGCGTGGTGGCCTCCACGCCCTCGACGGCCTCCACCTGGGAGACCAGGGCGGTGGCGTCCTGCTCAGCCGTGATCCCCTCCACGCGGATGTCCACCGGGGAGCCGGAGGCCAGGTAGCCCTCCATGGAGGCGTCAACGCTGGACAGGCCGGTGGCCAGGGTGGCGGCCACGGCCACGGAGACCAGCAGGGAGGCGGCGGTGGCGGCGGCCCGTCCGGGGTTGCGGGCCAGGTTGCGGGCGGCCAGCTGGAGAATGGGGCGGCGCGCGCGCCCGCTGAGGACCTCAGCCAGGCGGGAGGCGCCGATCACTAGCAGCGGCAGGGAGGCAATTACCCCCAGCACGGTGACCACCGCTCCGGCCGTAATGTACTCCAGCACTCGCGCGGTGACACCCTGCCAGATGAGTCCGCAGCCGACCAGGGCGATGAGCACCCCTGCTGCGGCGACCACGACCCGCCGCCTGCCCAGTGCGTTGGTGTCAGCGGTCTGGCCGGTCAGGGCCACCAGCGGGGAGACCTGGGTGGCCTGGCGGGCCGGGCGCAGCACGGAGACCAGGGTCACCACGGTGCCGATGAGGACGGCCAGGGCGAAGGACCTCCAGGACACGGTGAGGTACCGGGCCTCAAGCCCTTCCACCACCCCGGAGCGCACCACCGTGGCGGCCACGGCCGCGCCAGCGGCCGCCCCGGCTGCTGAGCCCACCACCCCGGAAAGCAGGCCGGTGCGCAGCACCGAGACCAGGACCTGGCGGCGGCTGGCGCCCACGCAGCGGGTCAGGCCGATCTGGTGGGTCTGGCGGGCCACCAGGGTGGTGAAGGTGGTGGCGATGACGATCCCGGCCACCACGGCACACACCGGCGTGAGCAGCCGCAGCAGCAGGAACGCCGTCGAGGTAGCACCCCCACCGGAGGTGCTGGCGCGCCAGGTGACCACGTCCGCGGCCGTGCTGACTCGCGCGTCGGCCTGGGTGGCCTGGAGCGCCTCGGTGACGGTGTCCCGCAGCTCCTCGGGGCTGGTGCCCGGCCGGGCGGTGATGTAGAGGAAGGCGGGGTCCTCGGGCACCCCCAGCGCGGCGCGTGCCTCGGCGGTGGTAAAGACCAGAGGGAGGGAGCTGACGTCAGCAGCGACCTCGGCGCTGGGCTGGATAATACCTACGACGGTCACCGTGGTGGTCGTCCTGGCCGGGCCACCGTGTGAGTCCTGGGCAAGGGTGGTCGTGCTGCCCACCTCCAGGCTGTACTGCTGGGCAAAGGTGGAGGAGACCGCCACCTCCTGGGCGCCCTCCGGCAGGCGGCCACCGGTCAGCCGGGTGCCTCCCGAGATCTCCGGCACGTCCAGCACAAACAGGGAGAACACGTCGGCGCTGTTCGCGCCCGGCGGGATTCCCCACATCTGCCTCTGGATCTGGGGGCGTACCGCCGCCACCCCGTTGGCCTGGGAGACGTCGCGCACGGCCTGCTCGGGGAACACCCCCTCGTCTGCTGTGGCGGAGGCCTCGGCCACGACGTCGGCCTTACCCACGCTGGCCCAGGCGTCCGCAGTGAGCTGGGCGCGGAAGGAGTCAGAGACGATGAAGGAGAACACAATGAGGACGGCGCTCATGGCCACCGCTACCATAGCGGCCACGGTGCGGCGGGGGTCGAGCAGGGCGGGCATGAGCGGTACTCCTTGTTGTTTGGGGTTGTTTGGGGCCTTTATTGTTTTCTGGGGCTCCGGTTTTCCTGCTGTGCTGGTTCGCCGGGTGCTCACGGGAGCTGGCAGCGGTCGGCTCGGCTAGTCCTGGGCCAGCGCCTGGACGGGTGGGATACTGCTGGCGGTCTCGGCGGGGCGCAGCGAGGCCAGCACGCCCACGGCCACGGCAGCCAGGAGGATGATGAGCAGTCCAGGTCCCAACCACACAGGGACGGACAGAGGGCTCCCCTCCCCGTTGTTGAGCAGGGCGGCGGCGCCCGCGACGCCGACGCCGCACCCCAGCACCAGGCCGATGCCGCCACCCAGGAGGGTGGTGAGGAGGCCCTCGGTGAGGAACAGGCGGCGGACCTCTCCTCGCTGGGTTCCGGTGGCGCGCAGCACCCCGATCTCACGGGTGCGCTCCAGGACGCTCATGGAGGTGGTGCTGGCCATGCCGGACAGGGCGATGAGCAGCGTGAAGACGAGCATGGCACCCACGGCTGCGGCCACCTGGACCACCTCATCGGTGAGGCCGCTGCGGGACTCCATGAAGTCAGCGACGTAGAGGCCGGTGCCCTCAAGAGCCTCGCGCACCGCTGCGGCCGGTGCCTGGTCGGTGATCTCCCCGCTGGCGCGTACCCACAGGGTGGAGGCGGTGGGGGCGTCCCCGACCAGCTGCTGGGCTACTGCGGGCGTGACCAGGGCGTCACTGGCGCCCGGGTTGACGCGGACCGTGAGGTCGGCGCTGCCCTCCGGGCCGGTGAGGGTCACCTGGGTGCCGTCGGGGATCTCGTAGACGCTCTCCAGGACAAGCGTGTGGTCGTCCAGGTCCTCCAACACCTCCGGGGAGCGCAGGACTGGGGCGACCGTCCCCTGGTCGGTCGCTATGACGGTGACGGCCTGGTCGTCGACGTCTGTCGAGGCTGAGGTCATCTGCACGTCGAGGGTGGGCACGGCCACAGCCGTCTCCACGCCCTCGACCGCCTGGACCTGAGCAGTGACCGCCTCAGCGTCCTGGTCCGTAGCCAGGTCCCCGACAATGATGTCAACCGGGGACCTGCTGGTGACATAGCTCCCCCAGGAGGCGGTGAAGACGGACACCCCCGTGGCCATTGCGGCGGCCACGGCCACGCAGACCAGCAGGGAGGCGGCGGTGGCCGCCGAGCGCCGGGGGCTGCGGGCCAGGTTGCGGGTGGCCAGCTGGAGGACGGGGCGGCGCGGGCCGCCGCTGAGGGCCTCGGCCAGGCAGGAGACCCTGGTGACCAGCGTCGGCAGGAGGATCATGACGCCGAGGACCACCACGACGGCCCCGGTGACGAGGACCTGCAGCGCCCGCCACGTGGCACCACCCCAGAGGAGTCCCAGGCCCAGGATGATGACGGCAGCCCCGGACACTGCGACCAGCCTCCTGCGCCTGCGCGGTGAGCCGCTCCCGGCGGCCTCACCGCGCAGCGCCACCAGCGGGGAGATCTGGGTGGCCTGGTAGGCCGGGCGCAGCACGGAGACCAGGGTGACTACCGTGCCGATGAGGACGGCCAGGGCGAGGGACCTCCAGGACATAGTGAGGTGGCCGGTCCCCACACCCTCAATGACCCCCGAGCTGATGACCAGCGCGGCCAGGCCGGTGCCGGCGGCGGCCCCGGCCACGGAGCCGGCCAGTCCGGTGAGGGTGGCGGTGCGCAGCACCGAGGCCATGACCTGGCGGCGGGTGGCGCCCACGCAGCGCAGCAGCCCGACCTGGCGGGTCTGGCGGGCCACCAGGGTGGTGAAGGTGGTGGCGATGACGATCCCGGCCACCACCGCGCACACTGGCGTGATGAGCTGGAGCAGGTTGAGCGCGTTCGAGCTGATGGCGCCTGCGCTCTGCGCACGCATGGTGATGATGTCCGAGGCGGTGTAGACCTCCACGCCCGGCTGGACGGCGGTCACGGCCCGGGTGAGCGTGGAGACCAGCTCGCCTGCGCTGGTCCCCGGCTGTGCTGTGACGTAGAGGACGGCCGGGTCCTGTGAGAGCCCCAGCTCAGCCTGCTCCTCGGCCGTGGCAAAGATGTGGGAGATGCCGTTGGGGTCGTTGCGGGTGATCTCAGCCCCAGGCTGGACCACGCCGACGATAGTCGCTGTAGAAGTAGTCGCTGTGGAGGTCTGCCCGGAGTCCGGGTCGCCGGAGGCCAGGGTGATGGTGGAGCCGACTGTGGTGCCGGGACCGGCTCCCAGCTCCTCCTCGTGCTGGAGGAAGTAAGGGGACACGGCGATCTCACCGGTCCCCTCCGGCAGGCGCCCCTGGACCAGCTCGGTGCCGCCCGTCGGCTCCGGCACGTCCAGGACGATCGCTGAGGTGTCGGAGACGCCCCCGTGGTGGCGGACCGACACGTTGCCCTCGGTGTAGAGGCGAACGGCTGCCGCCCCGTCGGCCTGGGAGGCCTCCTGCACCGTCTGCGCGGAGAGCCGCCCGCCAGCCGTAGTGTCCCTGGGGTCCACGAGCACGACCGCGTCGGCGTCACCCACGCTGGCCCGGGCACTGGCGGTGAGCTGGGCGCGGAAGGAGTCGGAGACGATGAGCGCAAAGGTGATGAGGGCGGCGCTCATGGCTACCGCCACCATAGCGGCCACGGTGCGGCGGGGGTCGAGCAGGGCGGGCATCAGGGGGGACTCCTTCATGGAAACGGTGGGAAGTAAATGGAAAGGATGGGAAGTACGGGGCGTCTTCTTCCACGAGGCTGGTCCCCGTGGAGGTCCCGGTGGTGGTGATGGCTGGGTCGTGTGGTGGGTGCGCGCACGGCGGCCAGCCCGGCTAGTCCACGGCCAGGGCCTGGACGGGCGGGACCCGGCTGGCGGCCTCGGCAGGACGCAGCGAGGCCAGCACGCCCACGGCCAGGGCTACCAGCAGGGTGATGACCAGGGGCAGGAACGGGACGGAGACGGCGATGCTGCCAGCCTCCTGGCTGTTCTCCCCGGTGGGCAGGTCAGATGCTACGGCGCCGATGATCGCTCTCATTCCTGCTGCTCCCAGGAGGGTCCCCGTAGCGATACCTAGAAGCCCTCCCAGCCCGGCGGTGAGGACGTTCTCGGCCACCACGAGGCGCCTGACCTCGGTGCGCTGGGTGCCCATGGCGCGCAGCACCCCGATCTCCCGGGTGCGCTCCAGGATAGAGACCCTGGTGGTGTTGGCCAGGCCCACCAGGGCGATAACCAGGGACAGGCCCAGGACCACTGAGACCATGAGCACAAACTGGTTGATGTTGTGGGTGATGGTGGCGAAGGCGTCCTCCCGGCCGTCGACCATGACCTCCTGGCCGCGCAGGGCCTCGCGGATACTTGCCTCAGCGGCTCCTGGGGTGTTGCCCTCGGTGGTGCGTGCCCACACCATGCTGTTGGTCTCGGCGCCCCCGGTGAGGTGCTGGGCGGTGCCGGGCGTGATCACAGCACCCCAGCCCTCGCGGACACGGGCGGTGACCTCCGTGCTGCCAGCGGGCCCGGTCAGGGTGACGGTGGTGCCGTCGGGGATGCCGTAGATGCCGCCGACGATGAGCACGCCGTCCTCCAGGTCCTCCAGGCCAGCGGTGGAGTGCACCACGGGGCTGATGGCCTCCATGTCCAGCACCGCGATGCCCGACAGGTCCTGGGTGGTCCCGTCCACGGTCTGGGTGACGTCAATGACAGGCACGGTGGTCAGGGACTCCACCCCCTCGGCCTCCGCGACAGCGGAGGTGACCGTGGCCTCGTTCTCCGGCGTCACGCCCAGCACGGTGATGTCCCTCTGGGAGACGTCGTTCAGGATGTTCTGGAAGGAGGACTGGAAGGAGAACAGGCCCGTGAAGAGCACCGCGCCCACACCGACCCCCACCAGGATGGTCGCCGCGCTGGCGGCGGAGCGGCCGGGGTTGCGGCCCAGGTTGCGGGCGGCCAGGTGGAGCACGGGGAAGCGCTGGGCGCTGCACAGGCGCTCAATGAGGGCTGCTCCGGCGGTCACCAGCAGCGGCAGGGCCAGCAGGAGGCCGATGACCAGGACCACGCCTCCGGCGGCTGCGGTCCTGATCGACTGCGCGGACATTCCGGCGACGGTGGTGGCCAGCCCGGCCAGCAGCAGGACGGCCCCGAAGGCAGCCACCCGGCGGCGCCTGCGGCTGGCGTGCTCGCGGTTGAGGTCCTGGCCGGTGACGGCAATGAGGGGGGAGACCCGGGCGGCCCGGCGTGCTGGCCGCAGGACGGACACCAGGGTCACCACCGTGGTGGCGATGACGGCGAGGAGGACGGCGGCAGGTGAGATGGTCAGGCTGGCGCCGTCCAGGTCCTCCATGGCCCCGGTGCGGACCAGGAGCGCCGTGCCCGCGATGCCCAGGACGGCCCCGGCTGCTGACCCCACCAGCCCGGTGAGGGTGCCGGTGCGCAGCACGGAGGCCGTGACCTGGCGGCGGGTGGCGCCCACACAGCGCAGCAGCCCCACCTGGCGGGTCTGGCGGGCCACCAGGGTGGTAAAGGTGGTGGCGATGACGATCCCGGCCACCAGCACGCACACCAGGGCCAGCAGGTTGAGCAGGATGGTGATGATCCCGCCAGCTGTGGTGCCCTCTACCATGCGCTGGGTCGCCACCTCCTCGGCGGGCGCCACAGCAGCCTCAGCCGAGGAGGCGTGGACCACCTGGGCGACCTGCTCCTGCAGGGCTGCCGTATCGGCCCCGGGGGTGGCGGTCACGTAGAGGAAGGAGTAGTCCGTGGAGGCACCCATGACCTCCAGCTGCTCTGTAGTCGCGTAGACCTTGATGGCATTGGGTTCCAGCAGCTCTCCGCTGTCCGCCCCGGCTGAGACGATGCCGACCACCGTCGAACTGGAGTTGACGGCGCCTTCATCACCACTACCCTCACCGCCCTCCTCTTCTGCGGACGCGACAAGGTTGAGGGTGTCCCCCACCCGGAGGCCCCGGGACTGTGCCAGGGTGGTGTCAATGGCCAGCTCGCCCGTGGCCTGGGGCAGCCTCCCGTCGGTGAGGCTGGTCGGCCCGCCCAGGTCGGGCACGCCAAAGGCCATGACTGTCGTACCAGCGCCGCCCCTGAGCTGCTCGGGGAGGTCAAGGTCAAGGACGCTCCAGTGCTCCCCGCGCACGGAGGCCACCTGGTCCAGGGCCTCGACCTCCTCGGCCACCTCGGCCGGTATGTAGGTGCCATCCAGACCTGATGCCATCTTACTGGTCACCACGACGTCGGCTCCGTGGATGCTGGTGCGGGCGTCGGCGGAGGCCTGGGTGGTGTAGGTGTCGGAGACCACCAGGGAGAAGACGATGAGGGCGGCGCTCAGGGCCACCGCGACGGTGGCGGCCACGGTGCGCCGCAGGTCAAGCAGGGCGGGCATCACAGGCTCCCTGCTGCGTGCCGGGGGTGCCAGGAGGCGCCGCCCGGTGAGGTGGCTGCGGGGACTTGGCGCCCGGGAGCCTGTGCCGCCTGTGCCTGCGTGCCGGGGGCGGCAGGTGCTCTTGTGCCGGGGGCGGGTGCGCTGGCCGCGTGGGCGCCCGAGCGGTGCTCCACGGCCTGGTCCTGGGTGATGCGCCCGTCGGCCAGGCGGATGATGCGGCTGGTGGTGGCTGCGGCCTCCGGGTCGTGGGTGACCATGACCACGGTCTGTCCCAGGGTCTGGCAGGTCTGGGCCAGGACATCCAGCAGCGCCGCCGAGGAGGCCGTGTCCAGGGCGCCGGTGGGCTCGTCGGCAAAGACCACTGCGGGGCGGCCGATGAGCGCCCGCGCCACCGCCACGCGCTGCTGCTGGCCGCCGGAGAGCTCGGAGGGGCGGTGCTCCAGCCGGTTCTCGATGCCCAGGACGGTCACCACGGCGTTGTACCAGTCTGTGTCGGGCTTGCGGTGGGCCAGGCGCAGGGGCAGCAGGATGTTCTCCTCCGCGCTGAGCGTGGGCAGGAGGTTGAAGGACTGGAAGACAAACCCCAGCTGGTCGCGCCGCAGCGTGGTCAGCTCCTGGTCCCTCATCGCGGTGATGTCGCGCCCGGCGATGAGGACCTGGCCCTGCGTGGGCGCGTCCAGCCCGGCCAGGCAGTGCAGGAGGGTGGACTTGCCCGACCCGGAGGCACCCATGATCGCCACGAACTGGCCCCGCTGCACGGCCAGGCTCACCTGGTCCAGGGCGATGACCTGGGCCTCCCCGCTGCCGTAGACCCGGGTCAGGTCCCGGGCCTCCACCACGGTCTCACCGCGCCGACCAGCACGACCGGGCGCAGCAGGAGCGTGTGGATGAGGGGCGACACCCCCGTACGACCCCGTCTGGAATCCTGTACCGACTGACATCTCCCTGCCTTTCTCTTGATCTTCTCTTCAGACATCTCCGCAGACATCTCGCTCCGCAGACATCTCGCCGGACGCCTCTGGTCCGGTGCCCTCAACGCTAGGAGTCCCGCCCCGGTCTGCCTATAAGCCAAAGGAACGGATATCCCGCTGGCCTCCGCCTTTGGGAGGAGCGCTCCCGGGCTCGCGACGGGCTGAAAACGCCGTGGTGCGCCCACAGGGGCGGAGCACCCGTTAGCCTGGGACCGTGACCTCTCTGACCACTCTGACGAGGCAGACCGCCTCGGCTCCGGCGCCTCTGCCGGACACCCTCGCGGCTGGTCGCCCCCTCCTCATGGGTGTGGTCAACGTGACCCCGGACTCCTTCTCTGACGGCGGCTGCTGGGCCACCACGGAGACGGCCCTGGCCCGTGCCCGCGAGCTGCTGGCCCAGGGGGCCGACCTGCTGGACGTCGGCGGGGAGTCCACCCGGCCGGGCGCGGCACCGGTGACGGTGGAGGAGGAGCGGGGCCGGGTCCTGCCGGTGGTGCGTGAGCTCGCCGGGCAGGGGGCTGTCGTCTCGGTGGACACGGTCCACGCCTCGACCGCCGAGGCGGCGCTCCAGGCCGGTGCGCTCATCGTCAACGATGTCTCCGGGGGGCTGGCCGATCCTGCCATGCACCGCCTGGTCGCGCAGACGGGCGTGGTCTACGTGTGCCAGCACTGGCGTGGCGACCCCCAGACCATGGACCGGCTGACCAGCTACCCGGACGGGGTCCTGGCGGGAGTGGCCGCCGAGCTGCGGGAGCGCCTGGACGAGCTGGACGCTGCGGGCGCGCGCCGCAGCCAGGTCGTGGTGGACCCGGGCCTGGGCTTCGCCAAGACCCACGCCCAGTCCTGGCAGCTCCTGGCAGGTACCGCGCGCCTGGTGGCCGGGCTCGGCCAGCCTCTGCTGGTCGGGGCCTCGCGCAAGCGCTTCCTGGCGATGGCGGCGCCAGAGGGTGCCACGCCCCTCCAGCGTGACGCCGTCACCGCCGCAACCACGGCCCTGGCCGCCGTCGCTGGCGCCTGGGCCGTGCGAGTCCATGAGGTCCCGGCCAACCGGGACGCCCTCCGTACCGCCTCCCTGTGGAAGGAATACCAGTGAGTACCACTGTCACAGCCACCACCGACCGGATCCGCCTGGTCGGGCTGTCCGCCCGTGGGCACCACGGCGTCCTGCCTTTCGAACGCGAGGAGGGGCAGCTCTTCACCGTTGACCTCGTCCTGGACCTGGGGGAGCGCGGCACGGCTGTGGCGGCAGTGACCGACAGCCTGGACGACGCCGTCGACTACGCCGCTGTGGCCACGACCGTGGTCACCGTGATCGAGGGGGAGCCGGTCAGCCTGCTGGAGACCCTGGCGGACCGTGTCGCGGAGAAGGTCCTCGCGGTACCCCGGGTGCTCGCCGTCGAGGTGACCGTGCACAAGCCCCAGGCGCCGCTGGACGTGGCCTTCGAGGACGTCTCCGTCACGATCTACCGTGTGGCTGACGGCGCGGTGGCCCAGGGCGTCTCCAGCGGCGTGACCCAGGCGGCGTGGGCGGCCTCCGGCGCCCCGGCGGCTGCCCCGGTGGCTTCAGCGGCGCAGGCTGCCCCCAGTCAGGAGGCTGCCTCAGCACCCACCTGGGTGGGTGCTGACCAGGTCGTGCCTGCGTCCGACGCCACGGACGGTGAGGCGCCGGAGGTGCCGGGTGAGGCTGCGGTCCTCGGGGCGCAGGCAGCGCCTGCTGACCCCTGGGCACCTGACCCCTGGATCCGCGACACCGCTGACGACACCGCTGACGAGACCGTCGGCGACACCGCTGACGAGACGGTCGGCGACACCGCCGACGACACTGTTGCCGGTACTGCGCCGGAGGCTCCGCAGGAGGCGGTGGGGCCATTCCAGGAGAAGGAGGGGGAGGAGGACCTGTCCACCGCCGCCCTGGCGGTCCAGCCCCCGCCCGAGGGGCGGCACGCCTCCTCGGCGAGCCCTGCCTCCCACGGCGAGGCAGCAGCCGGTACGGACCTGCCCGGCCCCTCCGGGCTCGACCTTCCGACCTCCTCCAGTCTGCCCCCCTCCACTCTGTCCCCCTCTGCCGTGTCCCCGGCTGTGCCGTCCTCGCCCCTGTCCCCGCCAGCCGCCTTCACGCAGGCCATGCCGGTGGCGGAGGGCGTCGTGCCCCCGGGTGGTGCCCTCGGCCAGGAGGATGCCGTCCTCCGGGAGGATGCCCCTGCGCAGGAGCTCCTGGAGGCTCAGGACGCCGCCGCACTGGTGCAGGGGCCGGTCCAGGGGGCCGAGGAGCCCGCTGGGCCAGGGTGGGCCACCTGGGACCGCGACCAGGTGCTGCCCGGGCCCCTCGCGGAGGCTGCCGGGAGGCCGGGCCAGGGCGAGTCGGCCGCTGCTGCCCCCACCGCTCAGGAGCTCACCGGACAGGGGGGCGGTATCCCGGTGGCCGACGTCGCGGAGCAGGTGGTCGCGCCCTCACCGGCTCCCGCCCCTGTGGCTGAACCGGCTCCTGCCCCCGTGACTGAGACCGAGGCGGTTTCCACCGGGACAGCTGGCCGAACGGCTGACCCGCTGGAGGAGCCGCCCGGACGCCCGGTGGGGGTGGTCTTCGCGCTGGGTGCCAACGTGGGCCACCTGCTGGACACCCTGCGCCAGGCGGTGCACACCCTGCGCCAGACCGAGGGGATCCAGGTCATGCAGGTGGCCCCGCTGGCACGCAGCGTCGCCGCAGTGCCGGAGGGCAGCCAGCCCCAGCCTGACTTCCTCAACACGGTGGTGACGGCGTTGACCACGCTGTCTGCCAGGCAGCTGCTGGAGGTGTGCCAGGGGCTGGAGCGTGACGCGGGCCGGGTGCGCACCACGCGCTGGGGGCCGCGCACCCTGGACGTGGACCTGGTGGCCCTGGAGGGCGTCTCCTCCGACGACCCCGGGCTGACGCTCCCGCACCCCCACGCCCGTGAGCGGGCCTTTGTCCTGGTGCCCTGGAGCCTGGCCGACCCCTTCGCCGAGCTGGGCGGGCAGCCGGTGTCTGAGCTGGCTGACTACGCCCCGGACCGCTCCGGGCTGCGCTGGCTCGCCTTCGACTGGCTGGACACCGACAACATCCCGGACAGGCCCACCGGCCCCTACGTCGCGCCTCCGGTCGCCCAGGAGGAGCCTGGGCCCGCAGAGGCCGTCTACGGGGCCACGCGGGACGAGGGCCGCGTCGTGGACGAGGGGCTGGCCGCCGAGTACCTGGCCGGGGACGGCGCCCCGGTGCCGTCCGCACCGCCTGTACCACGACAGCCACAGCCCCTGGAGCCGGGCGGGGACGTCGCGGCACCGCAGACCCACGAGCCCGCCGAGGTGCTCCTGGAGGACCACGCCCCAGGTGCCGTCGGCGGCCTGCCCTCGGCGCAGGTGGAGGGGCAGGACCCCTGGGAGGCTCCTCTGCAGTGGAACGAGGTCATCGGAGGCAGCGGGCCTGATCAGGGCGCAGGTCCTCGTCCCGGCATCTGATGCGCCGCGTCCGTCGGACCAGCGCCCTGGCGGTGTTCCTTGCCGCAACGGTGGTGGGCTGGGCGCTCAGCGACCTGGTGCTGCGGCACCGGGGGGCGGTCCCTGTCCTGACCCCCTGGGGGGCGGTGGCGGCCCTGGTCATCTCCGGGGCGGTCCTGGTACGCGGCCTGGCCGTGCGGCGACTGCGCTCGCGGGAGCGGACCTGGATGACACCGACCGGGGCGGTGACGACTGCCGCAGCGGCGCAGGCCTCGGCACTTGTGGGCGCGGTCGTGGGCGGTGTCTACGCCGGGCAGCTCCTCCTGGCGCTGCTGGCCCCCTCGTCCCCGGCGATGAGCCACCTGGCCCGGATCGCCGCTGCCTGCCTCCTGGCCTGCCTCCTGTGGTCCGTGGTAGGTTTCGTGGTCGAGCACTGGTGCGTCATCTCCGACGATGACAACGACGTCCAAGGGAACGGCCCGCCGCCCCCTAGCGGTGCTGCGGCGTAGTACCCCGGGTGCCCGGTACTCGGCCTCTCGTGCACGGCGGGGCCGCCGCTGCACCGGCAGCCGACCACTGGTCTTGATGTCAGGAGAGTGATGAGCAGCGCGGCTGGTGCCTCCCTGGCGCCGTGGGACGCCGTCTTCGAACCGGTCTCCCCACGGCTGGTGACCGCCCGGCTGGTCAACGGTGCTGTGAACGGTGTGCTCCTAGTGGCTGCCACGGTGCTCGCGGTCCTGGTCACCCCCTGGCTGGCCGGCCTGGCCGTTGCTGCCGTGGCGCTGGCTGCCTGGGAGGCCTGGCTGGTCCCGCGCCAGGTCCGTGCCCTGGGGTACGCCCTGGAGGAGGACCACCTCCTGTGGCGGCGGGGTGTGATGTTCCGCAGGGTGTCGGTCATCCCCTACGGGAGGATGCAGCTTGTGGAGGTCTCCCAGGGGCCTCTGGCGAGTCGGCTGGGCATCGCCGAGGTCAGGCTCCACACGGCCTCCGCCTCCACGGACGCCACGATCAACGGGCTGCCGCTGGCTGAGGCCGAGCGCTTGCGCCAGGTCCTGTCCGAGCGGGGCGAGGAGAGGATGGCGGGGCTGTGACGGCCCCGGTACCCGAGTCCCTTGGTGCCCGGGGTGCGGGACGCGACGCTGTCCTAACTGGGAACAAGGCAGGGGCACCTGCTGAGCCCCGCGACGTGGCCTGGCACCGGGTCTCCGTGGTCACTGCCTTCCTGGAGGGCTGGAAGACCGTGACCGGTGTGCTCGCCGTGATCCTCGTGCGCAACATTGAGGAGACTCTGGCGGCCTACCGCTACCTCAGGGAGCACGGGACGGTGCTGCGCGGGCCGTTTCCCTACCTTCTCGCCGTGGTCGCACTCCTGCTGCTGGGCTGGGCGGCGCTCGGCCTGTTGTCGTGGTGGTGCCGGCCTGGACCAGCATCCGCCCGCCCAGGCCCAGGTGCCTCCCCGGGCGCGGGCGCACCAGGTGACGGCCTCCCACCAGGGCGCCCCTGGCAGGGGCCGACGTGGCGGCCCGTCGCGGGACAGCCAGTGGGGCGGGCAGGAGCGCTTCCTCTACGAGGTAGGCAGGCGTGTCCTCATCGGGTCGATCCTGCGCAGTGTAGCGACGGCAGGGTGTGTGCTGGGGCTGGCGGGCTGCCCCTCCACCCTGGTCGATGACGCGCTGAGCGGACGCGACGACGACGGCGTGGGGGACACCTCCGCCCCGGTCGGGGCACCTGAGCGTGGTCTCATCCGGGTCCCCCGGCGTGCACGGCTGTTCTCTCCCCTGGCCTGGTGGCGTGACGCGGTGGCCCTGACCGAGACCTGCGTCCTTGTCCGGGGGGCGCGCTAGACGCGCAGGGTCAGCGTCGTCCCTTACGAGCGCGTCCAGTCGATCAGGGTCACGCAGGGGCCCTGGGCGCGGCGGTGGGGCCTGGCGGGCCTTCGCCTGGAGATGGTCTCCACCAGCGTCACCACCTCTGTCAGCAACCTGGCGCTCAGAGACGCCACTGCCCTGGCACGGGAGATCTCCCTGCGTGCGCTGCGGCGGCGCAGGACGGAGGAGGCGGGGGACTGGATGGAGCGGGCCGCCCGGATGGTGCCGGGAGGGGGGCAGGCGTGAGACGATCGTGGGCATGACGGTGGACATGACGACAGGCACCGGTGACGTGCCGCAGCCCCCCTCCTCCGCTGACTCTCCCGGTGATCTCCCCGATGACCTCCCCCCTGCTCCTGGTGGTCCATCCCCGGCAGGTGCCCCCCGGCGTGCGGCGAGCAGGCCCGGGCGCCTGGGGGTCGGCATCATCTCCGCAGGGCGTGTGGGGGCGGTCCTCGGCTCGGCGCTCATGGCGGTTGACCACCAGGTGGTCGGTGTCCACGCGGTCTCCGAGGCCTCCCGCGACCGGGCGGAGCTGCTGCTGCCCGGTGTCCCCGTCCTGGACGTCGAGCAGGTCGTCGACAGGGCCGAGCTCGTGCTGCTGGCTGTGCCCGACGACGCCCTCAGCCCCCTGGTCGCCGGACTTGCTGACCTTGGCCGCTGGCAGCCGGGACAGATTGTCGTCCACACCTCGGGCCGCTACGGAGTGGGCGTCCTGGAGCCTGCCCGGCGCTGCGGGGCCATCCCGCTGGCCCTCCACCCGGCCATGACCTTCGGGGGGTGGTCCGCCGACACCGCCAGGCTCGCCGGGTGCCCGATGGCCGTGACAGCCCCTGCCGCCGTCCTCCCGATCGCCCAGGCCCTGGCGGTCGAGCTCGGCGGAGAGCCGTTCGTGCTGGAGGAGGAGGCCCGCCCCGCCTACCACGCCGCCCTCGCCCACGGCGCCAACCACCTCGTGGTCCTGGTGGACCAGGCCGTACGTGCTATGGCGGCCGCAGGGGTTGCGGAGGGCGCGGCCACCATGCGGCCGCTGCTGGTCGCAGCCCTGGAGCGGGCACTGAGCGAGGGCCTGTCAGGGCTGAGCGGGCCGGTCACCCGGGGCGACGCCGGAACCGTCGCCGAGCACGTGGAGGCCCTGGGTGCCCTGCGGGACGGGCAGGGGCACCGCCTTGACGACGTCGTCTCCTCCTACCGTCACCTCGCTGGGGCCGCGGTGCGGCGCTGCCAGGAGGAGCACCGGCTCACCGCCGCCCAGGCGCAGCGGCTGCGGGAGGTCCTGTCACCTGATTCGTGACCAGGCGGGTGCGCGACAGCCGGGTGCCGCAGGCGCAGGAGTGGCACTATTGGGTGTCGTCGTACACCGCCTGGGCCGGGTCGTGCCCGGGCCTTCCTGAAGACCAAGGAGCACGCTATGCCGCTGACCGCCAATGACGTCCTCAACAAGAAGTTCCAGCCGACCCGGCTTCGTGCGGGCTACGAGCAGGACGAGGTCGACGCCTACCTCGACGAGGTTGTCGAGGCCATGCGCCTCCTGGAGGCCCAGGTCGGTGCGGCCGGCGCTGCGGCAGGCCCCGGCGACGAGCAGATCGCGGCGGCAGTCGCCCCGCGCGACCACCGTATTGAGGAGCTGGAGCGGGAGAACGCCTACCTGCGCGGCGAGCTGGAGGCGGCTCGTGCCCGCGCGGGGGACGCCCGTGCCCAGTGAGCCGGTACCCTCCGGGAGCCTCTCCACGAACCTCCCCACCGGCCCGCTGCTGGTGAGGACCCGCCGCGAGCTGGCGCAGGCCCTGGCAGACCGGCCCGGTCCGCGCGCCGTCGTCATGACGATGGGGGCCCTGCACCAGGGGCACCTGGACCTGGTGCGGCAGGCGGTGCGGCGGGTCGGCACGCACGGGACCGTGGTGGTGACGATCTTCGTCAACCCGCTTCAGTTCGCCGCCGGAGAGGACCTGGAGACCTACCCCCGTGACCTCGGTGGCGACCTGGCCAGGCTGGAGGAGGCCCTGGGTGGGGCGGGGGGCCCCGAGGCGGCAGGCGGCGGGACGGGCGGGAGGAGCAGCACCGGTGCCGACCGCCTGGTGGTCTTTGCCCCGACCCCGCAGGAGGTCTACCCCGGTGGCCAGCCGCAGGTGCGCATTGATCCAGGGCCGGTGGGAGGCGTCCTGGAGGGCCGTACCCGGCCCACGCACTTTGCCGGCGTCTGCCAGGTGGTCCTCACCCTGCTTCACCTGACGACACCCCGCTGGGCGCTGTTCGGCCGCAAGGACGCCCAGCAGCTCGCGGTCGTGCGCGCCATGGTGCGTGACCTGGCCGTGCCCGTGGAGGTCGTCGCGGTGCGCACCCGCCGGGAGGCTGACGGGCTGGCCATGAGCTCACGCAACGCCTACCTCTCGCCCGGAGAGCGCCAGCAGGCACTGTCTTTGTCCCAGGCGCTGGCCGCAGGCCGTGAGGCGGCAGCCGAGGGGGCGCGGCCGCAGGAGGTGCGGGAGGCGGCGCTCAGGGTCCTGGAGCGCGCTCCCGGGGCCAGGGTGGACTACGTGGCGCTGGTGGACCCGGAGACCTTCGTGGACCTGGCCGGGGCTGGGCTCGGCCTGGAGCCGCAGGCGCCCGGGGGCCAGCCGGGCCAGATGACCGAGGCGGGCCAGCCGGGCGGGTCTCAGGGCCTGCTGGCCGTGGCGGCTTGGGTAGGGGCGACGCGGCTCATTGACAACGCCCTCCTCGACCTGGCGGCGCGGGACTAGGCTGGGTGCGATGGCGACCCGCACCCGCACGATGATGACCTCCAAGATCCACCGGGCCACAGTGACCCGGGCTGACCTGGACTACGTCGGCTCCATCACCGTGGACACCGATCCCTGCTTGAGGCGGCGGACTTGCTTCCCGGTGACCGCGTGGACGTCCTGGACTGCACCAACGGCAGTCGGCTGACCACCTACGCCGTCCCCGGCCCACGCGGCTCGGGGGACCGCCGCCCAGGCCAGTGCCTACTTCGACTCCGCAGCCCCGGCCCACGCGGCTCGGGGGAGGTCGGTGTCAATGGTGCGGCCGCCCACCTGGTGTCTCCCAGGGACGTCGTCATCCTCATCGCCTACTCCCAGCTCAGCGACGCCGAGGCCCGCAGCTACGTGCCGCACGTGGTCTTCGTCGATGAGCGCAACCGGGCCGTCCACCGAGGAGGGGACCCGGGGGCGGTGCCTCAGGAGGCCCAGGCGGCCCGCGTCCAGGGCCTGCGCACCTCGGGGCTGACCTTTGAGGAGGCGCGGGGCTGAGGCCTGCGGCACCCTGGTCGGCGTGTCGCGGGAGCATAGGGCCTGCGGCGGTTGCCCGCCCGTGCCTGGCTCAGGCCGGACTCACCCGCCAGGCCCCGGTAGACGGACCGGTGTGTCCGCGCGCCTGACCCCAGGCGCCGCCCCGGCGGTTCACGCGTGTGATCGTCTCCCATGTGCATCAAGGTCAGCGATGCACATGGGAGCCTTGACCGTCATTCCAGAGCCGCCCAAGCTTCCGCGCGATTGCAGGGCTATAAGGGTCTACGATAAAAGATGAGCGTGCGACTCCGCGCATCGCGCCCACGACAGTGCTCACAATGGCACGCTCGCCCTCCATGACGTCCTGGTGGGGCAGCCGAATCGTCACGTACCCGAGCCGGGCGGCCGCGTGCTCGCGGTGCCGGTCCTTGCGGATCTGCTCCCGTGAGCTGTGGAACTCGTAGCCGTCTATCTCGAGGATGAGCCACCCCTCGACAAGGAAGTCCACCTCGCCCACGTCCTCGATCCACACACCGCACTCCACCCGCAGCCCGGCGCGGCGCAGCGCCAGGCGGACTACTGTCTCCAGCACGGACCTGGTGCCCGGCTCGGTCTGGGCAAGGCGGTTGCGCGCGGTGGCGGCGTACCGGGAGGTCAGGAGGTCGGACACCTCCTCGTGGGTGACATCCCTGCGGTGGAGCGCAGCGTCCGCGACCGCGACGGCAGGTGCCTCATCCATGCAGACCAGGCAGCAGGCCACGACCTCGGCGGGCACCACCACCGGCAGGCCGTCCACCGTCAGCGGGGTGAGCTCGAGGACGCGGTGGAGCCGGACACCGTCGAGCGGGCGCTTGGCGGAGGCACGGACACCATGGTTACGGCTGACGGCGACGTGGACCTCCTTTGGTGGGTGCAGCACGGGGTAGCCGAGGATCTCCGCCGCGCTGGCGCAGGTCAGCTGGCCTCGGAAGGAGCGTGCGACCACGGTGCGGTGGTCCGTGCCCGGCACCACCAGGAGGCAGTGCCCCTCCCGGTAGAGCAGGCCTGCCGCCAGGGCGACCTTGACAGCCTCCTGCTCAGCAGCGGTGCGGGCGACCTCGTCGGAGTGCGCGGCCCCATGCAGGGAGGCGACGTGCTCCAGGAGAAGTGAGACGGCGGCATCAGCGTGGTTCATGTGCTGACGCTGCCTCGCGGCGGCCGGTTCCGCTCGGCTGGTGCTGCGGCTGCCCACCGATGGCTGAGCCTGGCTGGAGAGAGCGCCCCCTGTGGTGACCGGGTCGTGCTGATATCGCGGGTAGGCTGAGCTCGTGGGTAAAAAGAAGACAAGAGAGCGACAAATGATGTGATAAACGTGATACCGGCAGGCGCGGATGGTCCCAGGGAGGATATGCAGGTTTACGTCCGCCGTGAGCTCACACGGGACGACGTGGTCGCGGCGGCCCTGGCTGGCTACGTCGTGGAGGGCGTTGACGGTGACGGGGCGTTCATCACCGTGCGGCGCGAGGGGACAACGGAGGTCCTCGCCGTCCTGGAGGAGAGCTCCCTGGACATGGCTTCCGCTTCTACGACTATCTGGTCGAGGTCTCCGGCAAGGACGCCATGCACTTTGTGTGCGAGGTGAGTTCTGGGCGCCAGCCGCGTGATCGCCGGTCAGCGCGCGACCGCAGGCTCGAGCTGGCCGTCCGCCTGGCCCGGGCCGGTGACGGCGTGGTCGCGGACGCCCTGACCCGTCGGCTGTGGCCAGAGCCTGGGCCGCACGTGCCGGACTACGACCTTGACGCGGAGGACGAGGAGCCTGGACCCAGGGTGCGGGTGGTCTGCATGACCTGGTACGTGCGCCACCGGGTGTGCAGCCAGCCGGTGCACGCCTGGGTGCGGGTGCTCAGCGCGGTCGCCTCACAGTGGCTTCCCACCAGGTACACGGGCGTCGCCCGGGTGTGGCCCTTTGACGTGGGGCGCCTGGAGGAGGTTGAGAAGCGCTGGCGCGGCGACGAGAACGGGGTCAACATGGACTCGCCCTCCCCCGATTGACCTCGCCTTGTTTCACCATCTGGATCCGCGTGAGCCCCATGGCATGCACAGGGTTGAGTGCGTGGTGCCCGCCGAGGCCTTCTTCCCTGCTGACACTCCCGCTGGCTCCTCAGCAGACGTGCCGCTGCTGCACGAGCTGTTCACCACCGTTGCTGACAAGCTCCAGGCCGAGCTGGCTCTTGCCGGAGTCCTGGACGGCTGGGAGCGCAGTTACAGGGGTGACGTCATGCCGGTGGACTGGTCGCCCGAAGAGGAGTCGGAGTGGGCGCAGAGTCTGGAGGACGGTGCCGTGCTGGTGGCCGGGCTGCCCGAGAGGCCGGTGTGGTGGACCTGGCCCGGCCCGGCCTACGAGCGCCTCATGTGCTCGGCGCTTCCCGGGCTTCGCGGGGCATGGGACCAGTACCGCTCGCGTCATGGCCTGACCCTGGTGCCTGCTGGCCTCGACCTGGTGCCGACAAGGGCTGACGCACTACCCGCGACCTGGTTCCCGCAGGAGCTCCGCTTCTGGATGCGGCGCCGACGGTTCCGCAAGCCTAGGCGCAGGCCTGCCGACTGGTTGCCGCAGTGGGACTGACCAGGTGGTATGCGTGGGCACCGTGTTCCTGGGCGGCTGCCTGCAGGCAGCCGGTGGGCCGGGTGGGTCTGGTGGGCGGCTGGATCTGGTGGTTCCCGTGGGCAGCCGGTAGACAGCCAGCGGACCCAGTACACTCTGCCGGGTGACTGACACCCCTGGCTCCCTGAGCCCTGCGACCACTGAGAACAGCGCCCGTAGTGCCCAGTACCCTGACACCAGGAGCGGGGGGAGCCGGGGTGGAGAGCCCGCGCGGGGCGTCCCCACGGAGCCCGCTGCCAGCCACGCCGGGCACGCTCCTGCCCAGCCGTCCTCGCATCCCGGACCCGGCGAGCAGTTCGAGGTCCGCGCAGGCAAGCGTGAGCGGCTGCGTCAGGACGGCTGGGACCCCTACCCGGTCACCGTGCCGGTGACCACCACGATTGCCGCTGTCAGGCAGCAGCTTGGCCACCTGGAGGCGGGTGTGGAGACGGACACCGTGGTCGGTGTGGCCGGGCGGGTGGTCCTCCTGCGCAACACCGGCAGGCTCTGCTTCGCCACCCTCCAGGACGGGGCGGGAGCCACTCTCCAGGTCATGCTCTCAGCCAGGTCCCTGCCTGCCAGCGGCCACTCCAGCCTGGCTGCCTTCAAGACGGACGTTGACCTGGGGGACCACCTCTTTGTCCACGGTCATGTCGGTACCTCCCGCCGGGGCGAGTTGTCCGTCTTCGCGGAGCCGACTCTGGCTGAGGGCGTCGACCTGGCCACGGCGACTGACGGTGATGTGGCGGTCCCAGCCTGGCGCATCGCCTCCAAGGCCCTGCGCCCGCTGCCCAAGACCTGGACCAATGAGGCGGGGGAGGCCGTCACCTTGTCGGAGGAGCAGCGGGTGCGGCGTCGTGAGCTGGACCTGCTGACACGCCCGGCGGCGCGCGACATGGTGCGTACCCGGGCGGCGGTGGTCCGCTCCATCCGCGACAGCCTCCACCGCCGCGACTACCTGGAGCTGGAGACCCCCATGCTCCAGGTCATCCACGGTGGGGCGGCCGCCCGGCCGTTCACCACCCACATGAACGCCTTCGACACCGACCTCTACCTGCGCATCGCCACGGAGATCTACCTCAAGCGCGCCGTGGTAGGGGGCGTGGACCGCGTCTTCGAGATCAACCGGAACTTCCGCAACGAGGGCGTGGACTCCTCCCACTCCCCGGAGTTCACCGCCCTGGAGGCCTATGAGGCCTACTCGGACTACCACGGCATGGCCGAGCTGACCCGCGACCTCATCCAGGCCGCGGCCCGCGACGCCTTCGGGCTGGATGAGGGCCAGGAGGTCGTCACCCTGGCCGACGGCACCGAGTACGACCTGTCC
Organism: Actinomyces wuliandei; assembly: GCF_004010955.1. Classification (NCBI taxonomy): domain Bacteria; kingdom Bacillati; phylum Actinomycetota; class Actinomycetes; order Actinomycetales; family Actinomycetaceae; genus Actinomyces; species Actinomyces wuliandei. The sequence goes on along the minus strand of NZ_CP025227.1, from coordinate 2,346,665 downwards.
GGGCAGTGGGCCATGATCGACCTCTACACCTCGGTGTCCCAGGCCCTGGGGGAGGAGGTCACCGTGGAGACCCCGCGCGAGCGGCTGGTGGGCCTTGCCGAGGCCCACGGCATTGAGGTCAGCGACTACGCGGTGGCGGGCAGGATCGTGGAGGACCTCTTTGAGGAGCTCGTGGGCTCCACCCTGTGGGAGCCTACCTTCGTCCTCGACTTCCCGGAGGACACCTCGCCACTGACCCGCTACCACCGTAGCCGTCCGGGGCTGACCGAGAAGTGGGACCTCTACGTCCGTGGTACGGAGACGGCCACCGCCTACTCCGAGCTGGCCGACCCTGTGGTCCAGCGTGAGCGCTTCGAGGCCCAGGCCCTGGCCGCCGCCAAGGGCGACCCGGAGGCCATGGTCCTGGACGAGGACTTCCTGGTGGCCATGGAGCAGGGGTTCCCGCCCTGCGGCGGCATGGGTATGGGGATCGACCGGGTGCTCATGGCCCTGACCGGCCAGGGGATCCGTGAGACCATCACCTTCCCCATCGTCAGGCGGTCCTCGTCGGTAGGACTCGACGGGTAGGGCCAGGCGCTAGGAGGCACAGCCCGCTGGACAACGGCCGCTCAGCCGCTCGATCGCTCGATGCTGCACATCTTCACCGGGTCCGGGCAGGTGTGACCAGTGGAGAACGGCAGAATGGTGGGCCTGGGCGCGTACCGAAGAGGGGCTGGTGAGGTCCAAGATGTGCAATGCAGTGCGTGCTGCACATCTTCAGGACGCTGCCAGCCACGCGACCGACGTGACTGTGCGCAGCAGCGGGCTTGGCGGCGTGGCTGACACCCTGAAGATGTGCAGCGGGGCTGCCGACAGGGCCGTCAGGCTTCTGTGTCGCACTGAACCAGTGCTACACTGAACTCGTGGCTACGCTGACTCTCTCCGTCGATGCTGACGTCCTTCGCCGCGCCCGGATCCGCGCGCTTGAGCGCAATGAGTCCGTCAACAAGTACCTCAGCGACATGCTGGAGCGCTACGCAGGTCCTGACCAGCAGGACGTCGTGGAGTCGCTGCTTGCCCTGGCGGATGCCAGGCCAGCACGCAGCGGTGAGCACGGGCGCGGGTGGAGTCGCGAGGACCTTTACGATGTCTAGGGTCTTCCTGGACACCAATATCCTTGCCTACACCTTTGACAGCGCCTCCCCGTCCAAGCAGGCAGCGGCCCGAGCCGCTCTGGCCAGCCACCGCGACTTCACCGTGAGCACCCAGGTGATGCTTGAGCTGTTTGTCGTCCTCACCCGCAAGCTGAGGCCCGTGTGGCCGCCTGAGGAGGCCGGGCGTGTCGTCCGTCGGGTCGCTGACCTGGGGGTCGTCCCCGCCGACCGCGCACTCGTTGAGCGGGCGGTGGTGACTGCTCGCAGGCACCAGCTCTCTGTCTGGGACGCCATGGTGCTTGAGGCGGCTGTCGAGTCCGGCTGCGGTGAGCTGTGGACCGAGGACTTGGCGCACGGCAGCGTCCTGCGCGGGGTTAGAACTGTCAACCCGCTCCTGGCCGCCTAGGCCGTCTCAGCGGCACGCACTCAGGGCTGGCTCAGTGGGCGATGACCACCCCGAGGTTGCGCGGGCCGTGCACGCCCTGGACGCGTACGAGCTCGATGTCGGCCGTGGCGCTGGGGCCGGCGATCCAGGTCATCGGGCGCGTGGGGTAGTGGCTGAGGACATCGACAGCCTGTGGCACCGTGGGCACGATCGTCTCGCGCTCCAGCACGCACACATGGCGGTCGGGCACCAGGGAGATGGCGCGCCTGCCCTGGTCGGGCTCGCCGTCGAGCACGATAGTCCCCGAGATGGAGATGCCCAGGCGCGAGCAGGTCACCACCGCGTCGATCGCGTCCAGACCGAGAGTGGCAATGGGACGTTCGCGCGAGTCCTCGTGCAGGGTACGGCCCCGGCGCGCGGCGGCCTCCTTGTAGGCCTGCGGCAGGCCCGTGGGCACGACGACGTCCCTGGCCTCGCCCAGGAGCTCGTCAATAGCCTGGGCGATACCGGAGTCCGTGTCCTCGGTACGCACCAGGGCGTCGTAGTCCTCGAGCTTGCTCACCATGTCGGCCACGACTGGCGGCGACCCGGGCTCGTGCTCACCCACGCGGATGTAGTCGCGCGGGACCGGGCGCGCGGGGCCTCGCTGGGAGCGTGAGACGGCATCGCGGGCGCGGGCAAGAACGGCGGTGCGTGCGTCCATCACTGGTCCTCCCGGGAAGCTGGCTGGGGTGCGGTGGCCGACCCTCCTGCGGCCGACCCGGTCACGGAGGCGGCAGCCTCACCGGGTCTCCTCCCCGATGTCGGGTGGGTGCGTGCCCACCACTGGCGGAAGCTCTCCGGTGGCGCCTCGGGGATGTCGCGCGCGCCGGTCCACTGCGAGGCCGGGAAAGGCAGGGCACCGATCCGGCCGTCCCTGCTGACCAGCCGTGAGGCCTTGACCGCCTGCTGGGCCAGCGACCACAGGCGGCCGTCACTCATCGCCGGCGCGGTGGCCTTCATGGCCACGTCCCACATGTCCGGCACGACCTTGCGCTTGGCCTCCACGGTGCGGGCACGCAGGTGGATGAGGATCGTGGGGATGTCGATCTTGACCGGGCAGGCCTCCCCGCAGGCCCCGCACAGGGAGGAGGCGAAGGGCAGGGTGTGGACCGGGTCGTCGTCGGCCAGCCCCTGGGTCAGCTGCGGGGTGAGGATCGCGCCGATGGGGCCGGGGTAGACCGACCCGTAGGCATGGCCGCCGGTGTGCTGGTAGACCGGGCAGATGTTCATGCACGCGCCACAGCGGATGCAGTGGAGGGCCTCGCGCCCCACCGGGTCGGACAGGACCTTGGTGCGCCCGTTGTCCATGAGGACGAGGTGGAACTCCTGGGGGCCGTCGCCCGGGGTGACTCCCGTCCACATCGAGGTGTAGGGGTTCATGCGCTCTCCTGTGGCCGAGCGCGGCAGGATCTGGGAGAAGATCTCCACGTCCTGGAAGCGGGGGACGATCTTCTCGATGCCCATGAGGGTGATGAGGGTGTCCGGCAGGGTCAGGCACATGCGCCCGTTGCCCTCGGACTCGAAGATCGAGACGGTCCCGGTCTCGGCGATGCCCATGTTGGTGCCTGAGACGGCCACGGAGGCGTGGAGGAACTTCCTGCGCAGGTGGGCGCGCGCTGCCCCGGCCAGCTCGACCGGGTTGTCGGACAGGTCGGCGGGGGCGTCCTCCATGCGGTCCAGGAAGATCCCGCGCACCTCGGAGCGGTTGCGGTGGATCGCGGGCACCACGATGTGTGAGGGCATGTCGTCGGCGAGCTGGACGATCATCTCGGCCAGGTCGGTCTCGTGGGCGGTGACGCCCTGGGCCTTGAGGTGCTCGTTGAGGTTGGTCTCCTGGGTGGCCATCGACTTGACCTTGACGACGTCGTCCACCCCCTTGGCCTTGATGATGCTGGTGACGATCCGGTTAGCCTCGGCGGCGTCGCGAGCCCAGTGGACCACGCCGCCGCGCGCGGTGACGTTGGCCTCGAACTGCTCCAGGTAGTCGGGCAGGTGGCTCATGACCTCGTTCTTGACCGCGCTGGCCGCCTCGCGCAGCTGCTCCCAGTCGGGCATCTCCGCCGCCCGCATGTCCCGCTTGCCTCGGATGGTGCGGGTGGCCCGGCCCAGGTTGGAGCGCAGCTGGGTGTTCTGGAGGGTCTTGTGCGCGGCCTGAGGGAAGGTCTCTCCCCAGCGTAGGGTGTCGGCAGGAACAGTGACCGTGGTGCGCCAGCCGCCGGTACGGGGCTCCTGGGTGGTGGGCCTGGGACGGGCAGGCATGCCAAGAAAGACGCGGCTCATCGTGACGTGACCTCCTGGGTGTCTGCGGCGAAGGAGACGTTGCCGTGGAAGGGCTGGTCCTTGGTCGAGGCGAGGATCTCCGCCAGGTGCATGACCCGCACCCCGGAGTTGATGCGGGACAGTCCCCCGCCCACGTGCATGAGGCAGGAGTAGTCGCCCATGCACAGCACCTCCGCTTGGGTGGACATGACGTTGGAGACCTTGTCCGCCAGCATCGCGGTGGAGGTCTCGTGGTTCTTCATGGAGAAGGTGCCGCCGAACCCGCAGCAGACCTCCGCCTCGGGCAGGGGGAGCAGGGTGAGTGCCTCGACGGCGCGCAGCAGTCGGTAGGGTCGGTCGCCGACCTTGGTGATGCGCAGCGAGTGGCAGGTGGGGTGGTAGGTGACCCGGTGGGGGAAGTAGGCGCCGACGTCGGTGACTCCCAGGACGTCGACGAGCAGCTCGGCCAGGTCGTAGGTCCTGGCGGCGACCTCGGTGGCGCGTCGGGCCAGGGACGGGTCGCCCACGTGCTCGGCGACCAGGGCCTGCTCGTGGCGGGTGGCGCCTGTGCAGGAGCCCGAGGGGACGACGACGGCGTCCCACTCCCCGTCCAGGACCGGCTCAAAGGTCCGCACGTGGTTGGCGACCAGGGCGGAGGCCTGCTTGAAGTAGCCGGTGTTGGCGTGCATCTGGCCGCAGCACACCTGCCCTTCGGGGAAGACCACCTCGTGCCCGAGGCGCTCGAGGATGGCGACGGTGGCCTGCGGGGCCTGGGGGAACATCGAGTCCCCGATACAGGTGGCGAAGAGAGCGATGCGCACGGAATAACCTCCACGACGTCGTTGGCGGGAAGATGGCTGGCGGGAGGGTGACGAGAACGTCCCTACCGTATTCGCTGAAAGGGAGTGGCGCGCGGTGTGGTGGCTGGAGGCTGGCGGTCCGGGGAGCAAAGGGCGTCGGACTGGTGTCATGGCGCCGGGAAGTTCCTGTTGCCCGCGCTGCGGGGAGGATGCTGGCGGGGTAGGGCACGGGCCGTGATCCGTGCGTGATTAAGAAAGCGAGGACTGCGCTTTTTCTGACGTGACATGTCCTCGTGGCGCGCACCCCCTCCCGGTTGCTGCACATCTTGGGTCTGGTGCCGAGGCGGGCATGGGGGTGCCGCACGAGGAGATCGACAGCAAAGGGACGTTATTCCAACGATCCTCAGGAATCTGAGGTGAGCTCGCAGCGGGTGCTGAGAACCCAAGATGTGCAGAACCGAGACTGTTGCACATCTTGGGTCTGGTGCCGAGGCAGAGCAGTTCATGGTTTCCCGGTATGACGGGTCGGGCTGACCATGGCGGTACCAGCCAGCGGCTTGAAGATGTGCAACTACCCAGGTACCCCGATCTACTGAGGTAGATGGATGACGTGGCGCGGCTCCGGCTCGGCCGGGGCGGCCCCAGGGAGATGACACGCCCCGGAGCCGCCCTGACCTGTCGCAGAGATGCCGACTAGGCGTTGTCCCCCTTGCTCCCCTCGCTCCCCTCGTCCACCAGCGCCCGCATGCGGGCACGAGCGCCCTCGCGGCGCAGGGCAGCCAGCTCCTCAAGGAATGTGGTGCGGAACCGCTCGTCGTCGGCCAGGTCCCCGAAGACCTCCCGGTTGCCGATGAAGCTGAGGTCCTCGCCCGCCTCCTGCCTCTCAGCGAGTGGCCGCAGGTCGTCGGCCACCGGGATCTCCTGCCCGTTCTCGTCGGTGCCGAGCACTCCCAGCGACCACGCGGCGCACATGGCCGCACCCAGCCGTAGTGACCCGTCGGCTGCCAGGTTGTCTCGCACGGTCGGCAGCACGAACTTCGGCATCCCGGAGGGGCCGAACTGTGCCAGCCGCAGCAGGGTGTCCGCGATGGCCTCGTTGGTGAAGCGCTCGAAGAGCGTGTCGATGTAGGTGTCCAGGTCGATGCCAGGTACGGGAAGCAGCCGCGGCCGCGCCTCGCGCTGCAGGTAGGCGCGCACCCACGCGGCGATGTCGGCGTCGGCGGCAGCCGTGTGGGCGTACTCCATCCCCAGCAGCCTGCCCCAGTGGGCCAGCCCCTGGTGGGCGGCGTTGAGCAGGCGCAGCTTCATGAGCTCGTAGGGGACCACGTCCTCCACCAGCTGGGCGCCGACCTCCTCGAAGGCGGGACGCCCGGCGGGGAACGCGTCCTCCAGGACCCACTGGGTGAAGGGCTCGGCGACGACGGGCCAGGCGTCGTCCAGGCCTTCCAGGGTGCGGACCTCCTCAATGTCTGTCTGCGTGGTCGCGGGAGTGATGCGGTCCACCATGCAGTTGGGGAAGGAGACGTTGTCCTGGATCCACCCGGCCAGCTCGGGGTCGCTCATCCGCGCCTGGGACACGACGGCGGTCCTGGCGACCTTGCCGTTTCCGGGCAGGTTGTCGCAGCTCATGACGGTGAAGGGCTGGGTCCCGGCCTCACGGCGACGGCGCAGCGCCTCCACGACGTAGCCGAAGGTTGTCGTGGGCTGCCCCGGGTGGGCCGCGTCGTGGAGTGCCCCGGGGGAGTCGGTGCGGAAGGCCCCGGTGGCGTCGTCGATGTTGTAGCCGCCCTCGGTCACAGTCAGCGACACGATGCGGGTCGTGGGCGCGGCCATGAGTCCTAGGACGGCCTCGGGGTCGTCAGGGGCGAAGAGGTAGCGGTGGACCGATCCGATGACCGCGGGCTCGCGCCGACCGCCAGGGTGCTTGAGCACGAGGGTGTACAGATGGTCCTGGCCCTCCAGGGCGTCTCGCATGCGGGCGTCACCGGGCAGCAGCCCGACGCCGCAGATGCCCCAGTCCGCTGCCTTTCCCTGGCGCATGAGGCGGTCAACGTACATGGCCTGGTGGGAGCGGTGGAAGCCGCCCACGCCGATGTGGACGATGCCGGTGGTGACGGCGGAGCGGTCGTAGCCCGGTGCCAGCGGTGACTCGGCCAGTGGCTGGCCGGGGGTGGTGGGAGAGTGGGTGGTCATGATGGTCTCGCTTTCGTCAGCGGTGAGTAGAGTGCGTGGTTGGAGGCGTGCGTTGTCTGGGTGTGAGAAGGGGATGGCGGGCACCTGTCCTGCCGGGGGCTCTGCCATGGTGCCATGGTCCCTGCAGAGAGCCTGTCGTGGTGCCTGTGGGGAAGTGGAGGGACCGTCTCCCCGGGTCCTGGAGGGTGCCCGCCACGCACCCCTAGCGTGCGGCCTCCTTGTCCCTGATCTCCTTGTCCCTGATCTCGGGCTCCTCGTGCAGGATCCGGGCGTTGCCCGGGAGCTTGAGGAAGAACAGGAGGATGAAGGAGATGCCGTAGATGCCGGCCAGGGCCAGCCCGGGAGCGGCGTAGTCATTGGCACTGTTCCCGTCGCCGATCAGCAGCAGCGAGACGATTCCCGGCCCGACGAAGGCCCCCAGCCCTGCGCCCAGGTTGAGGATGGCCAGGGAGTTGCCGGTCTCCCCCTTGGCGTGGGCCATGACGAGCGGTGTGGTGGGCACGTGCGCGGACAGGCCGATGCCGATGGCGGCCATGCCCAGTGAGACGAGCCAGAAGTTCGGCCCGGCGACCATGGGGATGAAGTAGAGGTAGACCAGGGAGGCCCCAGTCAGGGGGGCGGCGATCCACTGGAGGGTGTTGCGCCAGCCGAGCCGGTCCCCGACCACGCCCCACACGACGTCCCCGATGATCGCGACGAGCCCAAAGACCGCGAAGGCACGGGCGGCGTCAGCCTCCGGCATCCCGTAGACGCGGTGGAGGTAGACCAGGTAGTAGGCCTGCATGCCGTACTGCCCCGACAGGTTGATGACCTTGACGATACCCATGAGGGAGACCTTGGGGTGGCGCCACAGGACGCTGACCCCCTCGAAGAGGGACGTTGCCACGGACACGCCCGTGGTCCGGGTCGAGGAGGGGTGGCGCAGCAGGAACAGCCACAGGATGGTGCCGCCGATGCCGGCCAGCGCCAGACCCAGCCAGAGGGTGGCGATGTGGCCGATGGGGTCGAGCAGCAGGGAGGACAGCCAGGAGCCGAGGAGCTGCATGCCCAGGGAGAAGGCGAACCAGAACCAGCCTGAGGCGGCGCCCTGGCGCTCGGTGGGGGTCACCATCATGACCCAGGTGAGGAAGCCGTAGGCAAGCATGGGGTACCCCAGTCCCCGCCCCCCGTAGAGGAACATGACCAGGGGGAGGTTCCCGGACGGCAGTCCGACGACGATGAACAGGAAGTCGAAGACCATGAAGGACAGGAAGCCGATGAGCATGACCCTGCGCGGCCCGATGCCGTCGCACAGGGCGCCGGAGAGGAAGGCTCCCACGGCGACAACGACGCCGTAGGCGGTGTAGATGTCAGTACCTTGCGAGGTGTCGAAGCCAACGGCGTCGCTGGACAAGTAGCTGACGATCCACACGGCCTCGATCCCGTCCCCGATGACGAAGATGATGACGGCCAGGAACCCGACGGCCAGGTCGGTGGGGAATCCGGTGCGCTGGATCGCGGCCACCACTGGGTTTGAGCTAGGCATTGATAGACCTCGGTGTGAGACGACGGTGTCTGCGGGCTGGCCCGGTGGCGACGGCACTGTGGTTTCCGTAGCCGTGACCGCCCGTGTTTCTATCGTGGGCTGTGGTGCGGGTCTCGTGGTTGCCCGGTCCGTTGAGAGGAGGTGACCGCTTTCTGACTGCTTGTCGACCGGTGCGCCCGGTTGTCGCGGTCGCACTGTTGCGGTGCCTCCGTGGTGTGTTCGCGCTGCTGGCGCGGCCTGTGGTGATGTGACCGTGTGGTGACGGGGGCGGCGGGTAGGGCTGGTGAGAAGAGGGAGCAGCGCCACCCTGAGCTGACCGCTATGGACTGTGACGGTGACCGCTTTGTGAGGGTGGAGGTGGGGCGGGGGCAGGGTGACCGGCCAGGCTCCCCGACCCCCAGCTCCCGGGGGTGGGTGTGGGGGCCGGGGGTGGGGTGACCGAGTTCGCGAGACTTTGTGCAGGTGCGCAGCTTCCTTGCGCCCATTCGTGCGTGTACAGTTTTCCTGTTCCGTGATGAGGCAGGACAGACCCCTGTTCCCCACCCAGAGACAGAAGGTGTGCCATGTTGTCGGTTGTTGTTTCAGTCCTTGTCGCCCTGGTGGCGCTGGTTGTGGTGGTGGCTGTGGTGCACCGGGGCAGCGGGCCGCGCACGCGGCTGCTCCAGCTGGCTGCCGCGTCCATGCTCGTGTCGGTGCTGCTGCGCGAGTACGAGGCGGTTTACGGGGACCAGGTGGTGGTGGACCTGGTCAAGCGCCTGGTGTTCCTGGTGACGATGGTGTCGGTGGCGGTGCTGGTGATGACGTTCCGGCGTGGCGGGCTGTCGCGGCGTGCGGCCTGGCGGGTGGCCGGGGCGGGCGCCGTGCTGGGTGTGGTGGACTGTGTGGCTGCGGCGGCGATGCCGCTGCGTGAGGGCGGCCTGCTCTACCCCTACGACCAGGCGGGGGTCTCGGCCTGGGTGGGGGTCTACTACGGGACCTACGAGGTGGCCCTGGCCGCGATGGCGGTGGCCCTGGGTGCGGGCGCGGTGTCGGCGCTGGTGCGCAGGGGGCAGCCAGGGGCGGCACGGGTGTCCCTGGTGTCGCTGCTGGTGGCGGCGGGGCTGACGGTGGTCTACGCGGGCGTGGGTGTGGCCTCGCTGGCGGGGCTGGCTGGGCCTGGGGGCCGGGAGGTGCGTCACGTGCTGTTCCTGGTGGTGCTGGTGCTGATCGTGGTGGCGCTGGCTGTGGGCGGTGTGCGCCGGATCGTGGAGGAGGGCCGCTCGGTGCTGGTGGAGCGCGTGGGTGAGCAGGTGGTGGAGCCGCTGTGGCGGGAGGTCACCCGGGTGCGTCCGGGGGTGCGGTTGTCGGTGGAGGGGCTGTCGGCTGGTGAGCGGGTGGTGCGTCAGGTGGTGGAGACCAACGACGTGCTGCACCTGGTGCGCTACGGGGAGGGCGCGGCGGGTGTGGCCGAGCCTGCTGGCCCGGCGGGCACGGCCGAGCTGGTGGTGGGCCTGGTGGGGCGTGAGGCGGTGCCGCGTCCGCTGGGGTGGTGGGACCGGGTGCTGGTGGGCCTGGGGCGGGTGGTGCTGCCGCGTGACGAGGTCAGCGCCTCCCTGCGCGAGCTCTACGAGCTGCGCCTGGCCCTGGCCCCCTACTACCCCGCACCCACACGCTAGGGGCACGAGACGGACTTCGATCTCGTAGACCCCGGTACGCGACCCCGCCTCCTCACGCGAGGGGGTGCCCCCCGGCCGCACCTAACCCACATCTGGTGGACGGCCCCGCCTCCTCACGCGAGGGGGTGCTCCCCGGCCTCTATGACCTGTGGCCGTGGCACCGGACCTAGACCCGCTCCACCTTGGTGCCCAGGAGCGACAGGCGCTGCGCCGTCGTGGAGCGTAGCTCGTGGCCGGTCAGGATCACCTCCATCTCCCGCACGTGGGCGAAGCGGGTGAATGTCTGGCGCCCGAACTTCTCATGGCCTCCCACGAAGACGCTGCGCCGGGCCGAGGCAATGACGGTCTCCTTGACGGAGGCGACAGCAGGGTCAGGGGTGGACAGCCAGCCGTCCTCGCTGACACCGTTTGCGCCGACAAAAGCCAGGTCCGGGGTCATCTGCCGCAGGGTGCCCAGAGCCCAGAAGTCGACGACCCCCATGGTGGTGCGTCGTACCCGCCCACCGACGCTGATGACCCGGGTGCGGGGACGCTCGCTCATCTCCATGGCTGTAGGAAGGGACGTGGTGATGATGGTGAGGTCGCGCTCCACGCTCAGTGCCCGCCCGACCAGCAGGGGTAGGTAGCCCTCGTCGAGGAAGATGGTCTCCGCAGTGTCGACGTACCTGTTGGCGGTGGCGGCAATTCTCAGCTTCTCCTCGGTCTGGTGAGTCTCCCGGAAGGCGCGGTCGGTCTCGAAGGTGGAGACGTCCACAGCGGTGACCTCACCGTAGGAACGGGTGACCAGGCCCCGGTCCTCCAGGGCGCGCACGTCACGCCGGGCGGTCTCTTGGGAGACGCCGAACTGGGTGGACAGGTCGGAGACAGCCAGCGTGCCATGCTCGCGGATGAGGGCCAGCAGGACCTCACGGCGGTCACGGGCGCTGCCCACCGGACCTGTGGTGGCAGTGGCAGAGGCTGTTGAGCTGGCTGGCGGGGGGTTCGCTGACGGCTCTGAGGTGGACGTCGGCGTGGTCGAGGGCGAAGTGGCTGGAGACGAGGTAGTCGGGGACGAGGAGGGCTGAGGGGTGGTGACATCGTCGTTACCCATATCTCCATGGTGCGCCCGCAGGCGGTTGCGCGCAGCTGGCTACGGGCGCACATCTTCGGGTCTGTCTTGCGGCCGGAGTGGTGGGGCTCCGGCGTGAGGGTGCCAGTCCGCTGGCAGTGGGCGTGTTGATGTCGGTTGAAGATGTGCAGCAGCCGATTCTCCCCGGCTCCAGGGGGTCAGGATGGGGTTGCCGTGCGTGGAGTTAGGAGGAGGTTCCTGTGCCGGTGAGGATGATGAGGTTGCAGCTGGTGGAGACGGCGAGCTCGTCGAGGGTGAATTGTTCTGAGTCTCCTTCGAGGGTGGCGTTGGTGGTGTCGAGGATCTGGTTGGCGTCCTGGGCGGGGACGGTGGTGAAGGCGCAGTGGTGGGGGACGTGGTGGTGGAGGTCGGGGTGGACGGGTGGCAGGAGGGCCGCTGTCCCTGTGGAGGCGTCGTCGAGGGCCTGGGTGGTGGCTGGCCTGACGGAGACGACGGCGTGGAACCAGTAGGGACGATCAGGCTCCGGCAGCCGTGACTCGCTCTTGCTGACCCTGTACTGTGCGACAAAGTGTGCCTCTGTGGCGGTGATGCCTGGCATGCGTTGGGTCACTGAGCTTAGAGACGTCTGGGCTTTCAGCGGCTCGGGTACGTATTGGGTGAAGTCGGCGAAGCGGTCGTCCTGCGGCTCCTCCTGGCCGGGGAGGGGCAGGACGGAGCACCCCGTCAGGAGGACGGCGCAGGCGGTTGCTGTGCTGAGGGGTCCGTGTCTCGTGTGTTTTCTCATGTCCAGGTCTTCCTCTTTTTCTTAGTCTCAGCGGGTGCAAAGCGGTGTACAGGGATGAGCCTGTCAGCGAGCGCCGCAAAGGTTGGAGACATGGTGATTCCTGGTCCCCAATGCTAGATGGCTGCCGGTCCTTCATGGCGGGGAGGTGTCTGCTCCAAGGACGGACGGGATGCCTGCTGGTAGGCAGGCCGGGGTGTCGGCGTAGCCTGCAGGCTTTCTGGCAAGGACGCCCTTGGCTGTCACCAGGGCGTGGGTCCGTGTGGTGACCGGGCCTGGTAGGCCGTTGCCGGAGTCATCGCAGACAATCCACCGGCGTGGCTCGTCACCTCGTAGGCCCGGAATGAGTGGCAGAAGCGCAGCGGTGTCGGTTCGAAGTCGGCCGGTCACCATCGACGCAACCTCCTCAGTACTGCCTGCCGTCAGGGTAGCGGTTGGCCTGGTCGCCGCCACCGGGCTCGTGGCGGGGGTAGCGGCCTCCACCGTTGTCCCACCCGCCGCGCCAGTCGTTGCGGTCCCGGGACTCATCGTCGTGCGAGTCGCCTGGCTCCTGGCCGGAGCCGTCCCCGAGCTGGGGCGGCTCCTCCCCGACCTTCCACGACACCGTTCGGGTGAGGGTCCCGCTCGTGTCAAAACTCCGCGCCCAGCCTAGCTCCTCAAAGCGGCCGTTTTCGGCGTCAGGGATACCTGTGGCCTTGTCGGCCATGTTGTTGTTGAAGTTCCATCGGTCTCTTGCTGTGACTGTCGTTGTCAGTGTCACCGTGTCACCCTCAACTCTGAGTGTGGAGTCGCTGTAGTAGTGGTGCTGACCGATGGTTTTTGACCAGTTGTCCGTGGTGGTATCGCCCTGACGTATAGGGGAGTGCAACTTGGTGTCGGTATAGCCATTCTCGACGAGCTCGTTGGCTGCCGTGATGGTCTCGTTCAGCTCTCCGTCAACCTCTTTGCGGATCGAGGTGTCCTCCCGGTACCCCTCCTCGTAGTCGAAGGTCATAGGTGTGCCGCTGGCGTCCCGGTAGTGCTCGTACATGGGCAGAGCGTCGTCGAGGTCGGGGCGCAGCGCCTGGGCTCCTCGCAGCATCGCCTCCCACCGGAGCCAGGAGAGCTCGTCCTCGACGGTGGCGGTCCCCCTCTTGGAGCCGAATGGGAAATCGTCGTCAAATTTGATGGTCCGGTCCGGGGGCTCCCCGGTCGTGTAGCCATTGGCGGTGGTGTATGGGGCCTCCTGTGGCGACATGGGCGCAGTAGGTGCTGTAGAGGCCAGCTGGGCCGTGGCCTGGGTGTCCACCAGGGTGATCGCTTGGGCGAAGGCGTTGAGCGTCGTCTGCATGGCGGCCATCTGGGTCAGGAGGAAACCTTGCCCGGTAGCCTGCTGCTGAGCCGCCGACAGGGACAGCGTCCAGTCGTCCGCGACCTCGAAACCCGCAGCCTCCATCTGCTGCGCGGCATCTACCGCTCTTCGGCAGGCGGTGTTCTTGGCCTTTGCATACCACTCCAGCAGGTTGGCATGCTGTATGAGGCTGGTGGCCAGCCCCTCTACCGTGCCTGCTACTGAGGTGGCGCGTGCTGCAAAGGCTGCTGCGGCCCTGCCCTTCCACCCCTCGGCAGCCGTCGTCTTGGCGCTGACGATCCCGTGCGCGGCGTCTTGGGCGGTGCGCCCCTGTGAGTTCAAGCGAAAAGCGGCCTGGTAGTAAGGCTCCGGGGTGAAGGACGCCGCAGCCGACAGCGTGACGGTCGTAGTCATGGCCGCAACCAGCTTTCTCGCAGGAGGTGCCTGGCGGAGGCGGCGATGTCCTCCTCGGTGAGCTCGAAGTAGTCTGAGGCTGTCCGGATGCCCGCTGCTACCGTGTCAAGGTCTTCGAGCACGCTGCGGTGCTCGTCCGCCAGGTTGAACAAGGAGCCGTTGAAGGCTGCCGGGAACCCGGAGGTCGCCTCCTGGGCGCTCACCAGGCAGCTGGTTGGCGAGTCGGAGAGGGTGTCGTGCTCCTGGTCCAGCCTGGAAGCAGTATGCGCCAGCACGTCGAAACGAATCTCAAGATCGTAGCTCACGGAACTTACTGTAGGTGACGTGCTGGTCGCTGCGTCCCACTATGTTGGTCTTGAGATCTAGTCAACATTCTTCTGGAGTGCTGGCAGCCGGGCACCGTGAGATCGCCAGGGAAGACGCGCCCCTGGGTGTGCGCAACCACACGACCACCAGGGCGCCAGGTGCCGGGGGTGGCCAGCGGGTGCCGGAGGGTCGCAGTCGGTACGCGCCCGCCCGCGCCTCAGGCGGGCGTGTAACCGCCCAGCCACCCCTGGGAGGCGGCCAGCACCAGTACGCACAGGAGCAGGAGCAGGCCCACCGAGTACGGGGCCGCCTTGCGCAGGATCTCCGGCTCCGAGCCGGGGGAGTCCACGGCGGTGGTCACCACGGCCAGGTTCTGCGGGGAGACGATCTTGCCCAGCCCGCCGCCGATGGTGTTGGCCGCCAGCAGGAGCCGGGGGTCCAGGTCCGCCCCCTGGGCTGCCGTGGCCTGGAGGTTGGCGAAGAGCGCGCCAGCGCTGGTGGCCGACCCCGCCACCGCCGTGCCGATCCAGCCCAGGACCGGGGACAGGAAGGCGAAGGCCCCGCCAGCCGTGGCCAGGGCCACGCCCACCGCAGAGGTCTGTCCGGAGAAGTTCATGACGTAGGCCAGGGCCATGACCGTCGCGATCGTCAGGATCGACAGGCGCAGGTTGTAGCAGGTCTCCGGCAGGGCACGGAACCCTCGTGCGGCGGTCATCGGGACGAGGTCAGCGCCTCCCTGCGCGAGCTCTACGAGCTGCGCCTGGCCCTGGCCCCTTACTACCCCGCACCCACACGCTAGGGGCACGAGACGGACTTCGATCTCGTAGACCCCGGTACGTGGCCCCGCCTCCTCACGCGAGGGGGTGCTCCCCGGCCTCTATGACCTGTGGCCGTGGCACCGGACCTAGACCCGCTCCACCTTGGTGCCCAGGAGCGACAGGCGCTGCGCCGTCGTGGAGCGTAGCTCGTGGCCGGTCAGGATCACCTCCATCTCCCGCACGTGGGCGAAGCGGGTGAATGTCTGGCGCCCGAACTTCTCATGGCCTCCCACGAAGACGCTGCGCCGGGCCGAGGCAATGACGGTCTCCTTGACGGAGGCGACAGCAGGGTCAGGGGTGGACAGCCAGCCGTCCTCGCTGACACCGTTTGCGCCGACAAAAGCCAGGTCCGGGGTCATCTGCCGCAGGGTGCCCAGAGCCCAGAAGTCGACGACCCCCATGGTGGTGCGTCGTACCCGCCCACCGACGCTGATGACCCGGGTGCGGGGACGCTCGCTCATCTCCATGGCTGTAGGAAGGGACGTGGTGATGATGGTGAGGTCGCGCTCCACGCTCAGTGCCCGCCCGACCAGCAGGGGTAGGTAGCCCTCGTCGAGGAAGATGGTCTCCGCAGTGTCGACGTACCTGTTGGCGGTGGCGGCAATTCTCAGCTTCTCCTCGGTCTGGTGAGTCTCCCGGAAGGCGCGGTCGGTCTCGAAGGTGGAGACGTCCACAGCGGTGACCTCACCGTAGGAACGGGTGACCAGGCCCCGGTCCTCCAGGGCGCGCACGTCACGCCGGGCGGTCTCTTGGGAGACGCCGAACTGGGTGGACAGGTCGGAGACAGCCAGCGTGCCATGCTCGCGGATGAGGGCCAGCAGGACCTCACGGCGGTCACGGGCGCTGCCCACCGGACCTGTGGTGGCAGTGGCAGAGGCTGTTGAGCTGGCTGGCGGGGGGTTCGCTGACGGCTCTGAGGTGGACGTCGGCGTGGTCGAGGGCGAAGTGGCTGGAGACGAGGTAGTCGGGGACGAGGAGGGCTGAGGGGTGGTGACATCGTCGTTACCCATATCTCCATGGTGCGCCCGCAGGCGGTTGCGCGCAGCTGGCTACGGGCGCACATCTTCGGGTCTGTCTTGCGGCCGGAGTGGTGGGGCTCCGGCGTGAGGGTGCCAGTCCGCTGGCAGTGGGCGTGTTGATGTCGGTTGAAGATGTGCAGCAGCCGATTCTCCCCGGCTCCAGGGGGTCAGGATGGGGTTGCCGTGCGTGGAGTTAGGAGGAGGTTCCTGTGCCGGTGAGGATGATGAGGTTGCAGCTGGTGGAGACGGCGAGCTCGTCGAGGGTGAATTGTTCTGAGTCTCCTTCGAGGGTGGCGTTGGTGGTGTCGAGGATCTGGTTGGCGTCCTGGGCGGGGACGGTGGTGAAGGCGCAGTGGTGGGGGACGTGGTGGTGGAGGTCGGGGTGGACGGGTGGCAGGAGGGCCGCTGTCCCTGTGGAGGCGTCGTCGAGGGCCTGGGTGGTGGCTGGCCTGACGGAGACGACGGCGTGGAACCAGTAGGGACGATCAGGCTCCGGCAGCCGTGTGTCTTGGGCGTTTCGGTAGCGATGCTGGATGACGTAGTGCGCCTGTGACGCCTGGGCTCCTGGAATAAGATCCTGGACGAACGTGGTGTCATCAAGGACCTCCAGCTCATCTGGTACGTATTGGGTGAAGTCGGCGAAGCGGTCGTCCTGCGGCTCCTCCTGGCCGGGGAGGGGCAGGACGGAGCACCCCGTCAGGAGGACGGCGCAGGCGGTTGCTGTGCTGAGGGGTCCGTGTCTCGTGTGTTTTCTCATGTCCAGGTCTTCCTCTTTTTCTTAGTCTCAGCGGGTGCAAAGCGGTGTACAGGGATGAGCCTGTCAGCGAGCGCCGCAAAGGTTGGAGACATGGTGATTCCTGGTCCCCAATGCTAGATGGCTGCCGGTCCTTCATGGCGGGGAGGTGTCTGCTCCAAGGACGGACGGGATGCCTGCTGGTAGGCAGGCCGGGGTGTCGGCGTAGCCTGCAGGCTTTCTGGCAAGGACGCCCTTGGCTGTCACCAGGGCGTGGGTCCGTGTGGTGACCGGGCCTGGTAGGCCGTTGCCGGAGTCATCGCAGACAATCCACCGGCGTGGCTCGTCACCTCGTAGGCCCGGAATGAGTGGCAGAAGCGCAGCGGTGTCGGTTCGAAGTCGGCCGGTCACCATCGACGCAACCTCCTCAGTACTGCCTGCCGTCAGGGTAGCGGTTGGCCTGGTCGCCGCCACCGGGCTCGTGGCGGGGGTAGCGGCCTCCACCGTTGTCCCACCCGCCGCGCCAGTCGTTGCGGTCCCGGGACTCATCGTCGTGCGAGTCGCCTGGCTCCTGGCCGGAGCCGTCCCCGAGCTGGGGCGGCTCCTCCCCGACCTTCCACGACACCGTTCGGGTGAGGGTCCCGCTCGTGTCAAAACTCCGCGCCCAGCCTAGCTCCTCAAAGCGGCCGTTTTCGGCGTCAGGGATACCTGTGGCCTTGTCGGCCATGTTGTTGTTGAAGTTCCATCGGTCTCTTGCTGTGACTGTCGTTGTCAGTGTCACCGTGTCACCCTCAACTCTGAGTGTGGAGTCGCTGTAGTAGTGGTGCTGACCGATGGTTTTTGACCAGTTGTCCGTGGTGGTATCGCCCTGACGTATAGGGGAGTGCAACTTGGTGTCGGTATAGCCATTCTCGACGAGCTCGTTGGCTGCCGTGATGGTCTCGTTCAGCTCTCCGTCAACCTCTTTGCGGATCGAGGTGTCCTCCCGGTACCCCTCCTCGTAGTCGAAGGTCATAGGTGTGCCGCTGGCGTCCCGGTAGTGCTCGTACATGGGCAGAGCGTCGTCGAGGTCGGGGCGCAGCGCCTGGGCTCCTCGCAGCATCGCCTCCCACCGGAGCCAGGAGAGCTCGTCCTCGACGGTGGCGGTCCCCCTCTTGGAGCCGAATGGGAAATCGTCGTCAAATTTGATGGTCCGGTCCGGGGGCTCCCCGGTCGTGTAGCCATTGGCGGTGGTGTATGGGGCCTCCTGTGGCGACATGGGCGCAGTAGGTGCTGTAGAGGCCAGCTGGGCCGTGGCCTGGGTGTCCACCAGGGTGATCGCTTGGGCGAAGGCGTTGAGCGTCGTCTGCATGGCGGCCATCTGGGTCAGGAGGAAACCTTGCCCGGTAGCCTGCTGCTGAGCCGCCGACAGGGACAGCGTCCAGTCGTCCGCGACCTCGAAACCCGCAGCCTCCATCTGCTGCGCGGCATCTACCGCTCTTCGGCAGGCGGTGTTCTTGGCCTTTGCATACCACTCCAGCAGGTTGGCATGCTGTATGAGGCTGGTGGCCAGCCCCTCTACCGTGCCTGCTACTGAGGTGGCGCGTGCTGCAAAGGCTGCTGCGGCCCTGCCCTTCCACCCCTCGGCAGCCGTCGTCTTGGCGCTGACGATCCCGTGCGCGGCGTCTTGGGCGGTGCGCCCCTGTGAGTTCAAGCGAAAAGCGGCCTGGTAGTAAGGCTCCGGGGTGAAGGACGCCGCAGCCGACAGCGTGACGGTCGTAGTCATGGCCGCAACCAGCTTTCTCGCAGGAGGTGCCTGGCGGAGGCGGCGATGTCCTCCTCGGTGAGCTCGAAGTAGTCTGAGGCTGTCCGGATGCCCGCTGCTACCGTGTCAAGGTCTTCGAGCACGCTGCGGTGCTCGTCCGCCAGGTTGAACAAGGAGCCGTTGAAGGCTGCCGGGAACCCGGAGGTCGCCTCCTGGGCGCTCACCAGGCAGCTGGTTGGCGAGTCGGAGAGGGTGTCGTGCTCCTGGTCCAGCCTGGAAGCAGTATGCGCCAGCACGTCGAAACGAATCTCAAGATCGTAGCTCACGGAACTTACTGTAGGTGACGTGCTGGTCGCTGCGTCCCACTATGTTGGTCTTGAGATCTAGTCAACATTCTTCTGGAGTGCTGGCAGCCGGGCACCGTGAGATCGCCAGGGAAGACGCGCCCCTGGGTGTGCGCAACCACACGACCACCAGGGCGCCAGGTGCCGGGGGTGGCCAGCGGGTGCCGGAGGGTCGCAGTCGGTACGCGCCCGCCCGCGCCTCAGGCGGGCGTGTAACCGCCCAGCCACCCCTGGGAGGCGGCCAGCACCAGTACGCACAGGAGCAGGAGCAGGCCCACCGAGTACGGGGCCGCCTTGCGCAGGATCTCCGGCTCCGAGCCGGGGGAGTCCACGGCGGTGGTCACCACGGCCAGGTTCTGCGGGGAGACGATCTTGCCCAGCCCGCCGCCGATGGTGTTGGCCGCCAGCAGGAGCCGGGGGTCCAGGTCCGCCCCCTGGGCTGCCGTGGCCTGGAGGTTGGCGAAGAGCGCGCCAGCGCTGGTGGCCGACCCCGCCACCGCCGTGCCGATCCAGCCCAGGACCGGGGACAGGAAGGCGAAGGCCCCGCCAGCCGTGGCCAGGGCCACGCCCACCGCAGAGGTCTGTCCGGAGAAGTTCATGACGTAGGCCAGGGCCATGACCGTCGCGATCGTCAGGATCGACAGGCGCAGGTTGTAGCAGGTCTCCGGCAGGGCACGGAACCCTCGTGCGGCGGTCATCGGGAACAGGCCCCCCGAGGAGCGTGCGGCGTACACCAGGGTCACGATGACCGCCGTGAGGAAGATCCACGTCCCGGGGTTGGACAGGGTCTGCAGCGTGTAGACCGCCGACTGGGAGGCCTCGCCGGAGGGGGTCAGCAGGGACCCGTACACCCCCGGCCACTGGACGGCGACGTCGGTGGAGGCCAGGACCTCGCGCAGGTCCACGCCGACCCGCCACAGCTTG
This sequence comes from Actinomyces wuliandei, assembly GCF_004010955.1. Classification (NCBI taxonomy): domain Bacteria; kingdom Bacillati; phylum Actinomycetota; class Actinomycetes; order Actinomycetales; family Actinomycetaceae; genus Actinomyces; species Actinomyces wuliandei. The sequence goes on along the minus strand of NZ_CP025227.1, from coordinate 2,327,191 downwards.
GTGACGGCGATGATCACCACCACCAGCACGTAGGGCAGCAGGGCCAGGACGACGCGCTCACGGTCCGGCCGGTCCTGCTCCGCCACCTCGGAGCGGTACTCCTGCGGCGTGCTCGGCGTCCACACCAGAAGGAACAGGTAGGAGGCGGCGAAGCCCAGGAGGGCGGCGATGACGCTGGTGAGCTCGTAGGACACCGAGGGGGACAGGAAGTGCCCCACACCGGTTGCCAGCCCGGCGACCAGGGCGAGGGGCCACAGTTGGCGCAGGGCGCGTGCCCCGTCGAGCACGGACAGCAGGATGAAGGGCATGAGCACGCACATGAGCCAGGTGAAGCGGCCCATGAACGTGGCGACCACGGCCGGGTCCTCGCCCCCGCCCAGGTTGGCGGCCGTCGTCACCGGGATCGCCATCGCCCCGAAGCCCACGTAGATCGAGTTGCCCACGATGGTCAGCAGCGCCGCCTTGATCCTGGGCAGCCCCAGGACCAGGAGCATCGCGGCGGTGATCGCCACTGGTGCCCCGAACCCGGCCAGGCCCTCCAGCAGCCCGCAGAAGGAGAAGGCCACGATCAGCGCCTGGGCGCGCTGGTCGCCCTTGCCGATCGTGTTGAACACAGCCCTCAGGTCCCGGGAGCGGCCCGAGACCTCGGTGAGGTTGTAGAGCCACACAGCCGCGATGATGATGTAGATGATGGGGACGAACCCCATGGCCAGCCCCTGCGTGGCGGACAGGGCCGTCATCCCCACTGGCATGCGGAAGCACACGACTGCCAGGAGGGCGGAGACCCCCAGGCAGATGAGGGAGCACCAGTGGGTGGGCACCTTGAAGGCCCCCATGAGGACGAAGAAGAGGATCAGTGGGGCCAGCCCGACCAGGGCCGTGAGGAAGACATTGCTACCGACAGCGGTGGTGGAGGGGGTGAAGGAGGTTGCGAGCTGCAGGACCGGCATGGTGAGGGGCGTCATTGCGTGCTCTCCAGGTCTGGTGCGTGGTCGTGCCAGACGGTGTGTCCGTGGACGGCGCTGGTGGTGCGCCTCCCGGCGGACGGTGCCGTCCGAGGAGACACCGGACTGAACCGGAGCCGGGGCGGGACGGGCTTCTGGGCCAGGGCTGCAGAGCCGGGGCCGACCGGGCCGGTGGTCGTACGGTGTGCACCGATGGTGCCATGTTGTCGTCACGTTGTCACGGGATTGCGTCGGCTGCCCCGCAACGTGGGCGCGTCTGGTGCAGGTGCCCTGTCGCTGCCACTCACCCTGCTGCACATCTTCAAGCCACCTGGGTCTTCTGGTGGAGGCCAGATCCTTGCCCTGCCAAGGGAGCGGCTTTCGCTTAGGTGCTGAAGATGTGCAACGCACTCTCTGGCGCACATCTTCAGCATCCAGAGTCCTGTCTCGAGGATGGTCTTTCGGGATCTTTCAGCATCTTTCCGCATGATTGCAGGACACGGCTGTCGCGCCACCAGGTTGAAGATGTGCAGGATGATGGTGGGGCTGAAGCCCGGCGGGGGGATCGGCAGGTACCGAGAACGTCGTGGGACAGCGCGGCTCCGCGCTGTCCCACGACGTTCTTGCTGCCTGGGCTGCCAGGTGCCCGGGCCTGCGGGGGCGACCACCAGCAGGCCAGGACCGGCCAGGTGCCCGGGCCTGCGGGGGCGACCACTGAGAGCTGCCGGGTGGGCCAGTCGGCTCACCCGGGCAGGACTGCTACTCGACCACGTCCTCGTCCACCCAGTCGAGGGTGCGGGTCACCGCCTTCTTCCAGTTACGGAAGAGGCGCTCGCGCTCGGCCTCCTCCATGGCGGGCTCCCAGCGCTTGCCCTCGGCCCAGTTGTCGATGACGTCCTGGGTGCCGGACCAGAAGCCCACGGCGATACCGGCGGCGTAGGCCGCGCCCAGCGCCGTGGTCTCGGTGACCTGGGGGCGCACCACAGGCACGCCCACCTGGTCGGCCTGGAACTGCATGAGCAACTCGTCGCGAGTCATGCCCCCGTCCACCTTGAGCTCGGTCAGCGTGGTGCCGGAGGCGGCCGCGTCGCGGTTCATCGCCTCCAGGACCTCACGGGTCTGGAAGGCGGTGGACTCCTCCACGGCCCTGGCGATGTGGCCCTTGTTGACGTAGCGGGTCAGGCCCACCAGCGCGCCGCGCGCGTCGGGGCGCCAGTAGGGGGCGAACAGCCCGGAGAAGGCGGGCACGAAGTAGGCGCCGCCGTTGTCCTCCACCGTCTTGGCCAGCTCCTCGACGTCCTTGGAGTCCTGGATGATCCCCAGGTTGTCGCGCAGCCACTGGACCAGGGAGCCTGCGACCGCGATGGAGCCCTCCAGGGCGTAGACGGCGGGCTGGTCCCCGATCTGGTAGCACACGGTGGTCAGCAGGCCGTTCTCGCTGCGCACCGGGGTGGTCCCGGTGTTGATGAGCATGAAACAACCCGTGCCGTAGGTGTTCTTGGCCTGGCCCACCTCGAAGCAGGCCTGGCCGAAGGTGGCTGCCTGCTGGTCCCCCAGGATGCCGGAGACGGGTGTGTCAATCAGCAGGCCGTTCTTGCGGCCGTAGCCGAAGACGCCCGAGGAAGGCTTGATCTCAGGCAGCATGGAGGTGGGAATCCCCATGTCCGCGCAGATGTCCTCGTTCCAGTCGAGGGTGTCGATGTTCATGAGCATCGTGCGCGAGGCGTTGGTGACGTCGGTGGCGTGGACGCCGCCGTTGACGCCACCGGTCATGTTCCACAGCACCCAGGTGTCCATGGTGCCCATGAGCAGGTCGCCGGCCTCGGCCCGCTGCCGGGCGCCCTCGACGTTCTCCAGGATCCAGGCGACCTTGGGGCCGGAGAAGTAGGTGGCCAGCCCCAGGCCCACCTGGTCCTTGTACCTGTCGGGGCCGACGTCCCCGGCCAGGCGGTCACAGATGGCCTGGGTGCGGGTGTCCTGCCAGACGATGACGTTGTACACCGGCTCCCCGGTGCTCTTGTCCCACACCACGGCGCTCTCACGCTGGTTGGTGATGCCCACCGAGGCGATCTGGTGGCGGTTGACCTCCGCCTTGGACAGCACCCCGGCCACGACGGAGCGCACGTTGTCCCAGATCTCGACGGCGTCGTGCTCCACCCAGCCGGCGCGGGGGAAGATCTGCTCGTGCTCCTTCTGGTCCACCGCGACGATGGCTCCAGCGTGGTCAAAGAGGATCGCACGCGAGGACGTGGTGCCCTGGTCGATCGACAGCACGTACTGCTTCTCGACGGTACCTGGGTTCTCGGACATGGGGGTTCCTTTCACTCCGTTGTGAGTCCGTATGCGGACACGGTAGGTGTGACGGTCCTGCTCAGAACAGGCCGGCAAGGTTGGGGACGATCAGTCCCGCAGCCACGCCACCGATGATCGGTCCGACGACGGGGACCCAGGAGTAGGCCCAGTCGGAGCCGCCCTTGCCGGGGATCGGCAGGAAGGCGTGGGCGATGCGCGGACCGAGGTCACGGGCGGGGTTGATGGCGTATCCGGTGGGGCCACCCAGGCTCAGGCCGATAGCGACGATGACCAGCGCCACGGCCAGCGGGCCGAGCTGGGAGGGGGTCTGGCCGGAGGCAAGGATCCAGCCGACCAGGACGAAGGTGGCGATAGCCTCGGTGACGACGTTCCACCCGTAGGAGCGCACGGCCGGCCCGGTAGCGAAGACCCCGAGCTTGGCGGCGGGGTCGGCGTCCTGGTCGAACTGCTTCTTGTAGGTCAGCCACACGGCCACGGCACCCAGGATCGCGCCCACGAACTGGGCGACGACGTACACGGCGATGTTGCCAGCAGTGGCGGGGACACCCTCGGCCAGGTCGCTGCCGGCGACGGTCAGGCCGACGGTGACTGCCGGGTTGAGGTGGGCTCCGGTGGCGTAGGCGCCGTAGACGCCGGCGAAGACCGCCAGGCCCCACCCCCAGGTGACGACGATCCACCCGGCGTCCTTGGCCTTGGAGGTAGGCAGTGACACGGCCGCCACCACTCCGACACCCAGAAGGATGAGGAGGAAGGTCCCAAAGGCCTCTGAGAGGAAGATCTCTACCATGGACAGTTCTGTCATCGTGGTTCGCTTTCTGCGTGCCGGCCCGGGTGGCCGCACGCGGTGTCGGGCGCGGCGGGCTGCCGTGCTCTGGACAAGGAAAAGGTGCCGTGGCCAAGCCGGTGGACGTGCTCCCACCAGGCAGCCGGTGGGCCTGTAGCAGGAGCGCAGCCGTCTGGACGTGGGCGCCAGGACGTCACACGGGCTGTGGAAGGTTCTCGCACGACGTCGGGAGAACTGTAGGGACCAGTGTGGCGCAGTCGCGTGAGAAGCTCGGCGAGTCCCCCCTTTGTGACCTTTCTGGGTGCGTGTCCGGGCACGTGCTGGGGCGTGCCCGGACAGGTGGGCTACCGCTCCTTTCCTGTCTCAGATCGGCCGGGAGACGTGGGTGACGGCAGCGGCGTCGCTCGTCTCCGTCTCGGCAGCGGCGAGCTGTGCCACCCGCTCGGCGTAGGACTCGCGCTCGGCGGACACCTTCTTCTGGTCCCAGTCCAGCAGGGGGGCCATGATGGCCAGGACCTCGTCGGCGGCACCCAGGCCCCGGTCCCGCCGGGAGATGTCCAGGCGCACTCGGCGGGTCAGGACGTCCTCCAGGTGCTCCGCCCCCTCGTGGGTCACGGCCCAGGCGACCTCGGCGCGCAGGTACTGCGGGGCCGCCTCCAGTGGTGCTGCCAGCCCCAGGCGCTCGGGCTCTGGCGCAGCGGCGTCCGCGTCGATGGCGGCCAGCACCTCGGTGGTCTCCGAGCCGTAGCGGTCCAGCAGGTGGGTGACGCGTTCCAGGGTCCACCCCCGCTCCTGGGCGATCCTCCCGGCCTGGGAGACCAGGTCGGCGTACCCTGCGGCCCCGACCAGGGGGAGGTCGGTGGTGGCGGAGGGGTGGGTCGTGGCCAGGCCCTCTCCCAGGGCGTGGTCGACGGCGTCGGCGGCCATGACCCGGTAGGTGGTCAGCTTGCCCCCGGCGATAGCGGTCAGGCCCGGGGCCACCCGGGTCACGGTGTGCTCGCGGGAGACCTTGGTGGAGGCCGCCTGCGCCCCCGGCCTGAGGCGGGGCTGGAGCAGGGGGCGCAGGCCCGCGTAGACGCCGATGATGTCCTCACGTCGCACGGGGCGTGTCAGGACCGAGTTGGCGTGCTCCAGGACGTAGTCGACGTCTGCCGAGGTGGCCACAGGCTTGGCGACGTCCTGGTCCCAGGGGGTGTCGGTGGTGCCGATGACCCAGTAGTCCGGCCAGGGGATGATGAACAGGACGGACTTCTCGGTGCGCAGGAAGATGCCGGTCTCGGCGTCGATGACCTCCTTGGGCACCACGATGTGGATGCCCTTGGAGGCCAGGACCTTGAGGCCTCCCTCCTGGGTGGCCAGGTCCTGGACGTCCTCGGTCCACACCCCGGTGGCGTTGATGGTCCGCCTGGCGCGGACCTCCAGCTCCTGGCCGGTGGCCAGGTCGGTGACGCGGGCCCCGGTGACGTGGTCGTGGGCGTCCTTGAGGAAGCCGGTGACCTTGGTGCGGGAGGCGGCGTGGGCGCCCAGGCCGACGGCGGTGCGCACCAGGTCGATGACCAGGCGGGCGTCGTCCACGCGGGCGTCGTAGAAGCGGATGGCGCCCGCCAGGTGGGAGGTGTCCAGGGCGGGTGCCAGGGCGGCGGTGCCCTTGCGGCCCAGGTGCTGCTGGATGGGCACGGTCTTGTGCCCGCGCGCACCTGCCAGGGCCAGGGCGTCGTAGAGGCCGACTCCGACCGCAGAGTAGGACCTCTCGTAGTGGTGCTTGAGGGGCCAGAGGAAGGGCTGGGCCTTGACCAGGTGCGGCGCGGTGGTGGTCAGCAGGCGGCCGCGCTCGGTGAGGGCCTCGTGGACCAGGGCGAAGTCCAGCTGGTAGAGGTAGCGCAGCCCGCCGTGGACGAGCTTGGAGGAGTAGGACGAGGTCCCGGCGGCCCAGTCGCCCATCTCGACAATGCCGGTGCGCAGGCCGCGGGAGGCGGCGTCCAGGGCGATGCCGGCGCCGGTGACTCCTCCTCCGACGACCAGGAGGTCGAGCCCCTCGGAGGAGCTCAGCTCGGCCAGTGCCGCCTGGCGCTGGCTGTGGTTGAGGGCTGTGGACGGGTGGTCGGTGGCGGGGCTCATGAGCTGTCTCCTGTCAGCGTTGACTGTGCCTGCACTGGTGCCAGCCTCGTGCTGGCCCCGAGCCTGTGCCATCTCTGCGGACGGGCGTGCAGGTGCGGGGAGGTGGTCTGAACGTCCTTGCGGGGTCGCGGTCCCTCCCAGAGGTGTCTTCTGGCGAGATGGCGGGGATGTCTGTGCCTGCCGGGAACAGTCGCCTGAGAGAAGTAACAGCGTTCTTGTTGTTTTCAACAGCAAATGTGTTTATAGTGGAGGGGTCAGGCAGCGCAGGCCTGAGTCCGGCTCGTCTGCTCGCCAGGCTGCTGGGGCGGGATCGCGTCGCTCCCAGCAGGCCGCCGGGCTAGGCCGCCGGGTCGTGCGCGTCGGACTCGCAGCACCGTCGCTGCCCTCACACCTGGAGAGCACCATGTCCTCACAGTCAGCACAGTCAGCACAGACACCCCGTCCCTCCTCTGCCATCTGCTCCCTGCCTGCCTCCTCCTGCCGGGCGGGCTCACGCACGGACCGGCCAGGCCAGCCCGAGGCCCCGCCCGGGGTGGTGCCGGGGCTGACCCGCTCGGATCCGGGTGCCACCCCGCCCGCCCGGGCCGACCAGGCCCTTGTCGTGGGAGTCGATTTCGGCACGCTGTCCGGCCGTGCGGTCGTCGTCCGGGTCACGGACGGAGCCGAGCTGGCCAGCGCCACCTGTGCCTACGCCCACGCGGTCATGGACACCTGCCTCACGGCAGGTGACGGCAGGGACCTGCCTGCCGACTGGGCGCTGCAGGACGCCTCCGACTACCTCGACGTGCTCCGGCAGGCGGTTCCCCAGGCCCTGGAAGCAGCCCGCCGTGACCACGGGGCCAGTGCCCACGACGTCGTCGGTCTCGCCGTTGACGCCACCTCCAGCACCGTCATGCCAACCAAGGCTGACGGGACGCCCCTGGCCCAGGTGCCCGGCTTCGCCAACCGACCCCACGCCTACGTCAAGCTGTGGAAGCACCACGCGGCCCAGGGGCAGGCGGACCGTCTCACCCGGCTTGCCAGACAGCGCGACGAGCCCTGGCTGGCCCGCTACGGGGGCGTGGTCTCCAGCGAGTGGTCGATGCCCAAGGCGCTGCAGGTCTACGAGGAGGATCGTGAGGTCTTCGAGGCCATGGACCTGTGGGTGGAGGCTGCGGACTGGATCGTGTGGCAGCTGTGCGGTCGTTACGCCCCCAGCGCCTGCACGGTGGGCTACAAGCTCCTTTTCCAGGACGGCCGCTATCCTGACGAGGAGCTCTTGGAGCAGCTGTCGCCGGGGTTCAGCGAGCTGACCAGGACCAGGCTGCCCCACGAGACCTTCCCCCTGGGGTCCGTGGCCGGGCGACTGAGCGAGCAGGCGGCCGAGTGGACGGGGCTGCCGCAGGGGACTGCTGTCGCCGTGGCCAACGTGGACGCCCACGTCACCGCCCCGGCCGCCCAGGCGGTCGAGCCCGGCCAGCTCCTGGCCATTATGGGCACCTCGACCTGCCTGGTGACGGTCAGCGAGGTGCTGGCTGAGGTTCCCGGCATGAGCGGGGTCGTGGACGGAGGCGTCGTCGAGGGGCTGTGGGGCTACGAGGCTGGGCAGTCCGGAGTCGGGGACATCTTCGCCTGGTTCGTGGAGACCTGCCTGCCCGCCTCCTACCAGGAGGAGGCGCGCCGCCGGGGGGTGGGGACCTACGACTACCTGGGCGCCCTGGCGGCCCGGCAGGCGGTGGGTGAGCACGGGCTGGTCGCCCTGGACTGGCACTCCGGCAACCGCAGCGTCCTGGCTGACTCGCGGCTCAGCGGCCTGGTGCTGGGCCTGACGCTGCGCACCAGGCCCGAGGAGGTCTACCGGGCACTGGTCGAGGCCACGGCCTTTGGGGCACGCACCATCATTGAGGCCTACGCGGCAGCGGGGATCGAGGTCACCGAGCTCGTGGCCGCAGGCGGCCTGGTCAAGGACTCCTTCCTCATGCAGGTCTACTGCGACGTGCTGGGGGTCCCCGTCTCGGTCCTGGAGTCTGGGCAGGGTCCCGCCCTGGGGGCGGCTGTCCACGCTGCGGTCGCAGCAGGGTGCTACCCGGACGTGCGGGCCGCCTCGGCGGCGATGGGACGGCGCACCCGTGCGGCCTACACCCCTGATGCCGAGGCTCACGCCGCCTATGACGCCCTGTTCGCGGAGTACACGCTCCTGCACGACTACTTCGGCCGTGGCGCCAACGAGGTCATGCACCGCCTGGGGGACCTGCGACGCCAGGCGGTGCGCGATGACGGTGCCGAGCGGCGCCCCACCGCGCGCACGGGCGGGACAGGGACGGTGCAGGAGACGGCGCAGGGGAAGGAGCAGCAGACATGGCACTGAGGATCGTCGTCGCCGGGGACTCGGTGGGAGCCGACTACAAGGAGGCCATCAAGGCCGACCTGGAGGAGGACCCCCGGGTCGAGGAGGTCATCGACCTCGGAACCGCACCCGGTGAGGAGGCCACCTACCCGGGGCTCGGCTTCGCAGGTGCCCGGCTCATCGCCCAGGGGCTGGCTGACCGGGGGGTGTTCGTGTGCGGCACGGGCATGGGCATGGCCATCTGTGCCAACAAGGTACCGGGGGTGCGCGCCTGCACCGCCCACGACTCCTTCTCCGTGGAGCGACTCATCATGTCCAACGACGCCCACGTGCTGTGCCTGGGCCAGCGGGTGATCGGCCGCGAGCTCGCCCGCAGGCTGGCCGGGGAGTTCCTCGGCTACACCTTCGACCCGGCCTCCCACTCCAAGGCCAACATCGACCTCCTGGACCGCCTGGAGGCCGAGGCTGGCAGCGCAAGCACCTAGACCATCCACCTAGACCACCTACGGCGAAGGAACAACGATGTTTACCGCTTCCGTCGGGATACTCCTCTTCGGTCTCGTGCTCGCCTGCGCGGGCGGGGCCGTCGGTGCCGCGATCGGCGCCAACTACGCTTTTGTCCTCACCGGTGTCTGCGTGCTCGCCTCCTGGGGGGTGTTCGCCGCCACGGGATCGACTGTCGGCTTCGACTACCTGGCTTTTGGGCCGTTCATGGGGCCGCACGTCGCCTTCGCCGGCGGCGTGGCCGCAGCGGCCTACGCCACCTACAGGGGCTACGTGGACGACGGCAAGGACATCAACTCCCCGCTGGCGGGCCTGGGGCGGCCCGATGTGCTCCTGGTAGGGGCGGCCTTCGGCGCCCTGGGCTACCTCTGCCAGCTCGGGATCTCCCAGATCCCCTGGTTCGGGACCCACACGGACTCCGTGGCCCTGACCGTCCTGGTGTCCGCGCTCCTGGCGCGCTGCCTCCTCGGAGGGGCGCCGGGCCGGGGGCTCATGCGCGGCTCCCTGCTCAACCGGGACGCGCTGCCCAGAGACGTCCGGGGGCTGGCCCGGCTCAGGCCCGGTGAGAGCGGCCGCTGGCTCCAGTGGCAGGAGAGGCCGGCCCAGGTGGTGACCATCGGGGTGGTGTTCGGGGCCTTCGCTGGCGGGGCTGCCCTCTTCCTGGCCGCCAACGTGGGGGCGCACCTGGCGGGACGGGGACTGCCCTCCAACCTGGCCGCGGCCAACGCCAACACCTTCGCTTTCGGTATCTCGGCCGTCATCATCCTCTTCCTTATCACCAACAGGAGCATGCCGGTCCAGCACCACGTCACCAACATCGGCGGCCTCGCCGCGGTACAGCTCTTCCCGCTCCTTGAGGGCTCCTCCTTTGCCGACTACACCTGGACGGCCACCTCCTCCTGGGGGCCCGGCACCTGGCTGTCCGCTGTGGGCGCCGTCGGCCTGGCGGCGCTCTTCGGCACGATGACGGCGTTCCTCGCTGAGGCTGCCGCACGCCTGTGGCACAACCGGGGCGTCAGCCACATCGACCCCCCGGCTGCCTCTATCTGGCTGGGCAACACGGTCGTGGTCAGCGTCGCGGCCCTCCTGTCCTGACCGGGAGGACCGCCGTGAGCCGCCCCCACGACCTGACCCGACACCAGGACCCAGCCCTGCTCTCCTTTCCCACGGGGCTCGCCCAGGCCTACGTGTTCGACCTCGACGGCACCATCTACCTGGGGGACCAGCTCCTCCCCGGTGCCAGGAGGCTGATCGCGGAGCTGAGGAGGCAGGGTGTCCCGGTGCGCTTCCTGTCGAACAACCCGACCAGGGACCCGCAGCAGTACCTGGACAAGCTCCGCGGCCTGGGAGTCTGCGTCCACCCCGAGGAGGTCTGCAGCACCGTGGTGACCACGACCCGGTGGCTGCGCGAGCACCACCCCGGTGCCAAGGTCTTCGCCATCGCTGAGGAGCCCCTCAAGCGGGCCCTGGTACAGGCGGGCACCGTCCTGACCGAGGAGCCGGAGGAGATCGACATCGTCCTCGCCTCCTACGACCGTACCTTCGACTACCGCAAGCTCCAGATCGCCTTCGACGCCATCTGGTTCCACCAACGAGCCTTCCTCATCCAGACCAACCCGGACCGGTACTGCCCCTTCCCGGGCGGGCGCGGGGAGCCCGACTGTGCCGCAGTCACCGCAGCCATTGAGGCGTGCACCGGCCACAGGTGCCGGGTCAGCCTGGGCAAACCCTCCCCACTCATGGTGGCTGAGGCGCTGCGGGGCCTGGACGTGGAGGCGTCCCAGTGCGTCATGGTGGGTGACCGCCTGTCCACCGACATCCAGATGGCGCTGGACGCCGGTATGGAATCGGCCTGCGTGCTGACCGGGGAGGCCACCGCCTCCGACATCGCCTCCCTGGAGCCGTCGCGCCGCCCCCGCTGGGTCCTCGACCGCGTCGACCGGCTCCTACCCGCAGGGACGTGGCAGCGGCTGGGGTGGTCCGAGGACGAGTGAGCCGCCCACCAGCCACGACCAGCCTGCCCGTCAACCCACCACGACCACCAGCACGAGACTCAAAGGAGAGAATCATGACTGACGGCACCACCAGCACTAACAGCACTTTCAGCACTTCCAGCGCTTCCAGCGCTGGAAACCAGGGCACCTACCTGATGGGGATCGACTTCGGCACCGAGTCCTGCCGGGTCTCCGTCTGCGACGTCGAGGGCCGCCCCCTGGCCCTGGCGGCTACCGGCTACCCCACCTCCCACCCCCGGCCGGGCTGGGCGGAGCAGGACCCCGAGGACTGGTGGAACGCCCTCCAGGCCTCCACCCACAGGGCGTTGGACAGTGCGGGGATCTCTGCCTCCCAGATCGCGGGGATCTCCTACGACGCCACCACCCTGACACTGGTGGCCATGGACAGGCGCGGCCAGGTGCTGCGCCCGGCCATCATGTGGATGGATGTGCGTGCCACTGAGCAGGCCGCCCGGGCGCAGGCCTCAGACTCCGTGGCCCGTCTGTACAACGGTGGCGGGAGCTCCCCGGCCGTCGCCGAGTGGTACCCCTTCAAGGCCGCCTGGCTCAAGGAGAACGAGCCGCAGACCTACATCCAGGCCGCCCACGTGGTGGACGCGGTGGACTGGGCCACCTACAAGCTCACCGGGGAGTGGACCACCAGCATCAGCTCGGCGGCCCTGCGCATGTACTACAACCGCAGCTACGGGGGGTGGCCGGAGGACTTCTACGAGACCATCGGCTGCGCCGACGTGCTGGCCAAGGTTCCTGAGAGGGTCCTGGACCTGGGTGTGCCGGTGGGGCCGCTGGCCACCATTCCTGCCCAGCTGCTGGGCCTGCGGCCCGGTATCCCGGTGGCCCAGGGGCCCGCTGACGCCTGGGCCGGGCAGATCGGCCTGGGGGTGCTGTCCCCGGGGTCCATGGCGCTTATCACTGGCTCCTCCCACGTGCTCACCGGCCAGTCGGCCACCGAGATCCACGGGCCGGGGTTCTTCGGCGCCTACACCGACGCCGTCGTGCCCGGGCAGTACACCGTCGAGGGAGGGCAGGTCTCCACCGGGTCGGTCCTGAAGTGGTTCAAGGACGGGTTCGCCTCGGACCTGACCAGTGCGGCGGAGAAGGTCGGCCTCAACCCCTACAAGGTCCTTGACGCCCAGGCCGCCAAGATCCGCCCCGGCAGCGACGGACTCATCATCAACGACTACTTCCAGGGCAACCGCACCCCCTACTCCGACTCCAAGGCCCGCGGCATGGTCGCCGGACTGTCCCTCATGCACACCCCGGCCCACTTCTACCGGGCTATCGAGGAGTCGGTGTGCTACGGGACGGCCCACAACCTGCAGGTCATGGCCGAGGCCGGGTTCCAGGTACACCGGATCGTCGCCTGCGGCGGGGCCACCAAGAGCAGGGACTGGATGCAGATGCACGCCGACGTCACCGGTGTGCCCATAGCGGTCACGGAGGTCGGGGACGCCGTGGCCCTGGGGGCGTGCGTGGTGGCCGCTGTGGGAGCGGGCCTGTACCAGGACCTGGGTGAGGCAGCCGCGTCCATGGTCCGTGAGATCGACGTCTTCGAGCCGCGCGCAGAGCTGCACGAGGAGTACCGCTTCTACCTGGACCGCTACTGCGAGCTCTTCCCCCGGGTCCAGGACACCATCCACAAGGTGGTCGACCGTGAGGCCATGCGCTAGAGGGGGCAGCAGTCAGGGAAAGAAAGAACCGGAAAGAAACAGGAGGTAGTGCCATGGAGCATGATCAGGAGCACGAGCAGGACGGGGGAGACCTGGTGCAGCAGGCCCTCAGGGACGCCGACGACACCGACGTCGTGCTGCGGGGCCGGGGGGTGCTCGCCCGCACTGGTCAGGTGTTCACCGGGCTCTTCGGGCAGGCCCGGGGGGTCGTCGTCGCTGACGGCAACACCTGGGAGGCGGCTGGGCGGGCCGTACAGGACTCGTTGCAGCAGGCGGGGGTCGAGCTGGCTGAGCCCTGCGTGCTGCCCGCCGTGCCGACGCTCTACGCCGACTACCGCAACGTGGAGCTTCTCCGGGAGCGCCTGCGCGACCTGGACGCGGTGGCCTGCTCCGTGGGGTCGGGGACCCTCAACGACCTGGCCAAGCTCGCCAGCGAGGAGCTGGGACGCAGGTACATGCACGTGTGCACGGCGGCCTCGATGGACGGCTACGCAGCCTTCGGGGCGGCGATCACCCGGGAGGGGTTCAAGCAGACGATGACCTGCCGGGCGCCCCAGGGGCTCGTCGCCGACCTCGACGTCATTGCCAAGGCCCCCCGGCGCTGCACCGCCTCCGGGGTGGGGGACCTGATTGAGAAGGTACCCGCCGGGGCGGACTGGATCCTGGCGGACGAGCTGGGGATCGAGCCCATCGACCAGGAGGCCTGGGACCTGGCCCAAGGGTCCCTGGGAAGAGCAGTCGGTGATCCCGAGGGGCTGGTCGCGGGACGGGCCGAGGCCTTTGAGGGGCTCCTGGAGGGCCTGGTCATGTCCGGGCTGTCCATGCAGAGGTACCGTGCCAGCTCGCGACCCGCCTCCGGGGCGGGGCACCAGTTCTCTCACACCTGGGAGATGGAGTACCTGGGCGCGGACCAGGAGCCGCCCCTGACCCACGGCTTCAAGGTGGGTCTGGGGACCGTCGCAGTGCTGGCGCTGTGGGAGCGGGTCGTCGGCCCTGGCAGTGCTGGTGATGCTGATAGCGCTGGTGGTATGGACCTGGGCGCCCTCGACGTGGACGCCGCCGTGGCTGCCTGGCCCAGCGCCGAGCAGGAGGAGGCGCGGGTACGTGCCTCCTTCACCGGGGCGATGGTCGAGCCTGCGGTGCGCCAGACGATGGCCAAGTACGTCAGTGCCGAGGAGCTGCGCCAGCGCTTGGAGCTCGTGCGGCGCTCCTGGCCGCAGGTACGACGCCGCTGCCGGGCGCAGCTGGTCGCCGCCGCCGAGGTGGAGAGCCTCCTGCGCCGGGTGGGCGGCGTCTACCACCCCCAGCAGGTCGGCCTGAGCCGCCAGCGGTTCCGTGACACCTACCTGCGCTCGCGGATGATCCGCTCGCGCTACACGCTCCTGGACCTCCTCTACCAGGCCGGAGTCCTGGAGGCGGAGGTGGACGCGCTCTTCTCCGACGGCGGCTTCTGGGCTGCTCGCCCATGGGCACGATAGCTGTTCCGCTGGTCGCGGCGGCGGTCCCCGGACGGTCCGCGAGGTCGCCACCCCAGCGCCGCCGGGCTCCCGTCCCACGTCCGCCACCAGGCAGGCGCCCCCGGCCCTCACTGTCCCGGGGACTGCGGGGCCTCCAGGGACGGTCGTGTCAGCCGGGCGGATCGGCCACCACCAGGCTGACCTCCGCCTCCCGCAGCCGTGCCACCAGGCCGGGGTCAAAGTCGGAGTCGACGACGACGTGGTCGAAGTCGGTGAGGTCGGCGAACTTGAACAGGGCACGACGGCTCATCTTGGTGTGGTCCAGCAGGAGCACCGAGGTGTGCGCGGAGCGCATCATGGCTCGTTTGACCTCCGCAAAGGCCTGGTAGGGGTGGTAGCAGGACAGCCCGGCGATGCCGGAGGCGGACAGGAAGCAGAAGTCGGCGTGCATCGAGGCGATCTGCTCGGTCACGTACTGGCCCATCGTGGCGTGCGCCCAGGGCTGGTACTCCCCGCCCGCCACGACGAGCGTGGCGGAGCGGGCGGAGGCGATCTCGTTGGCTACCAGCAGCGAGTTGGTCACCACCGTCATCGAGCTGAGGTCCGCGACGGCGCGAAGCAGCCAGATACCGGAGGTCGAGTCGTCCATCATGAGTGAGCTGCCATGGGGGACCAGGGCTGCGGCGGCCGAGGCGATGCTCTGCTTGGCCCGCGTGTTCTGCTGCAGACGGAAGTCAGCGTCGGCCTCGTGCAGGCTTGAGGCCAGGGCGACCACCCTGCCCCGGTGCCGTTGGACCATGCCACTGTCCTCCAGGGCGGCCAGGTCCCGGTAGATCGTCATTGTGGACACGCCCGTCAGTGCGGCCAGCTCCTCGACACTGACGTTACCGCGCGCGAAGACCGTCTCGGCGACGGCTAGGCGGCGGTCCCAGGGACTGCCTGGTGGGTCGGGCTGCAACGGGACTCTCCTGCGGGTCGTGGCTGTGGGGCCTTCTCACGCTACTGCCAGCCGTCGCCGGGGTGGCGCCTTGGACGCAGTGACCTGGGACAAGTGCCCTGGGGCTGCGTGGTTCCTGCGGGCACCGGTACGGGTGTACCCGTGTTGTAGCTGGCCGCGTCGGTCCGCTGCACGTGTGCGCGGGGCGAGGGTGGGACCATGTTCCCAGGCCTTCGCGCCCAGGTTCTCTGGCACCCTGGTTCCGGGCACGTGGTGCCCCCCTGGGTGGCAGCACCCGTGGGCTGACCGCGACAGGACGCAGACAGCCTGACAAGACGTGACAACAGAGTGCAGACCACGGCACAGGAGCAGGAGGAACGTATGAGCGACGTGGCTGGTGGGACGCCTCCCGTGTACGCCAGCACTGACGAGCGTGCCTACACCGCCGCCTCCATGTACTACCTCCAGGGTGAGACCATGGAGGTCGTCGCCCGGCACCTGGGCGTGTCACGCTCGACCGTCTCCCGGCTCCTGGCGCACGCCCGCAGCACGGGTCTGGTGCGTATCGAGCTGGAGAGGCCCACGGGCGACTCCGCAGTCGTCAGGCGGCTTCGTGAGGAGTTCGGGGTGCGCGCCCGGCTGGTACCTGTGCGCAGGGGCGCCACGGAGATCCACCGGCTCAGGCAGGTGGCCACGGTGGCCGCCGAGCAGCTGACGGGCTACGTCACCCCGGGGTCGACCGTCGGGGTGGCGTGGGGGACGACCGTCTCTGAGATCGCGCTCTCCCTGCACCGGTCCACGGTCCCCGACGTCACGGTCGTCCAGCTCAACGGCGCCTCTGACGCGGTGGGGGAGGCGCCCTTCGCGGGGGAGGTCCTGGCACGTATCGGCGAGGCCTTCGGTGCACGGACTGTCGCCTTCCCGGTGCCTGCTTTCTTTGACCGGGTCGAGGTGCGTGAGGCCATGTGGAAGGAGCGCTCCATCCGCAGGGTGCTGGCGCTGGCTGACCACACCGACGTCGCCGTGTTCGGCGTCGGTTCCGTGCGCGGGGCGGTTCCCTCCCAGGTGTACCAGGGGGAGCACCTGACCATGGAGGACCGCCGTACCCTGCGTGAGGAGGGGGTGGTCGGCGACGTGTGCACCGTGCTGCTGCGCGCGGACGGCACCTACCGTGGCATCGCCCTCAACGCCCGGGCTACCGGCCCCACACCCGCCCAGCTCGCCCACATCCCGGTCCGGCTGTGCGCCGTCGCCGGGGAGGCCAAGGCCCCCGCGCTCCTGGCGGCCCTGCGGGCCAGGGTGGCCACGGACCTGGTCGTCGACGAGGCCACGGCCTACCGTGTGGTAGAGATCCTGGAGCGACGCCGCTAGGCGGGCCGGAGCGCAGCGGCCAGGCTGGCGCGGGCGAGGCTGACCGTGACCGGGTGTGGCAGAATGTCCCGCCACCAGAGGGAGAGGCGGGTGGCAGGTATGAGCGCTACGGTGGCGCACGTGTCAGGCGGTCAGCCGGATGCGGCCGCCCTGCGGGACGTCCGCCCCGGGGCGGGTGCCATGCCCGGGCGCGCCGCGACGGGCCAGGCAGGGCCGGGCGCGGGAACCCGCACCCTCCTGCGCCCGGCCCGCCCGGCCGACGTGCGGGCCATTGCCGAGCTGGTGCGCCCCTACTCCGACCGCAGGATCCTCATCGCCAAGGACCTTATCTCCTACTTCGAGGACGTCCAGGAGTTCACCGTGGCCGAGGACGTGGCCACCGCCAGCGCGCAGGCCGCCAACGGGTCGGCCTCCCCGGGGTCGGCGATCGTGGGCTGCGGGGCGCTGCACGTCATGTGGGACGACATCGCTGAGGTGCGGACCTTGGCGGTCCACGCCGACCACCGGGGCAAGGGAGTGGGCTCGGCCCTGCTGCACGAGCTGGTCGAGCGCGCCCGCACGCTGGGGCTCCAGCGCCTGTTCTGCCTGACCTTTGAGGTGGATTTCTTCGCCTCCCACGGGTTCTGCATGATCTCGGGCACGCCGGTAGGCACGGATGTGTTCACCGAGATGGTCCGCTCCCACGACGACGGCGTGGCCGAGTTCCTCAACCTCGCCCGGGTCAAGCCCAACACCCTGGGCAACACCCGCATGCTGCTGCAGCTGTGAGGGGACAGCAATGAGGAGGCAGTGGTGAGGAGGCGGCAGGTGGACACCGGGTCCTCCGGGTCTCTCGGGCACCCCGGAGGGCTACAGGCCACCCCCGTGGACGCCCTGGCCCCGCAGCCCGTTGTCTCCTGGTACCGGCGCAGTGCCCGTGACCTGCCGTGGAGGAGGCCTGGGACCACGCCGTGGGCGGTGCTTGTCAGTGAGGTCATGAGCCAGCAGACACCCGTCTCACGTGTCGTGCCGGTCTGGGAGGAGTGGCTACGGCGCTGGCCGGGCCCGGAGGAGCTGGCTGGTGCCCCTGCCTCGGAGGTCCTGCGCGTGTGGGACCGTCTGGGCTACCCGCGCCGGGCACTGCGCCTCCAGGAGTGTGCTCGGGCGGTGATGGAGCAGCACGGGGGAGTCCTGCCCCGCGACAGGCAGGAGCTGCTGCGCCTGCCGGGTGTGGGGGAGTACACGGCCGGGGCGGTTGTGGCCTTCGCCTACGGGCGCCGGGCGCTGGTGCTGGACACGAACGTGCGCCGGGTGCTGGCCCGGGCCGTCGGTGGTCAGGCCCTGCCCCCGCCCACCCTGACCCGGGCTGAGCGGCAGCGTGCTGAGACGCTCCTGCCTCCCGGTGACAGTGAGGCGGCCACGTGGTCGGTGGCGGTCATGGAGCTGGGCGCCCTGGTCTGCACGGCCCGTGACCCCGGCTGCGCCGCCTGCCCCTGGGCGGACAGCTGCGCGTGGGTGGCAGCGGGTCGCCCCGCCGACCGTCACGCCTCCAGGCGTAGGACCCAGGCGTGGCGCGGGACGGACCGCCAGGCCAGAGGCCTGGTCATGGCGGTGCTGCGCGAGACTGACGGACCTGTTGACTCCGGTGTGCTGCGCGACGCTGCGTCGCGGGCGTGGCAGGACGGTCGCGCCGCAGCCGAGCGGCGCTCGCGGGGGCGAGGCGAGCTCGACGCCTCCTGCAACCGGGTGCTGGCCAGCCTGATGGCTGACGGCCTGGTGGTCACGCAGGACGGTGGCGCCACCTTCTCGCTGCCCTGAACCTCCCCCGACACTACCCGCCCTGACCTGTCCGGCTTGTCCTGACCGGTCAGCCCGGCAGCCTGTCCCGGAACGTGCTACAGGTCTGCACCTGTGGCGACGTGGGCGGGGCGGCTGTCTCGCGGGCCACGGGCTGCGGGCTGGGCGCGGGCGGTGGGTGAGGCGCTGGTCGGCAGGGGGAGCGCTCACCGGTACAGTCGTCTCTATGGCTCAGGGACGGGGGAACGACGCTGGCGGGCAGCCAGGGGGCAGGCGAGGGGCGGCTCGCCGCCGTGCCAGTAGTGGCGCCTC
Source organism: Actinomyces wuliandei (assembly GCF_004010955.1). NCBI lineage: Bacteria > Bacillati > Actinomycetota > Actinomycetes > Actinomycetales > Actinomycetaceae > Actinomyces > Actinomyces wuliandei. The sequence continues at coordinate 2,308,664 of NZ_CP025227.1, read as the reverse complement.
CTCCAGCGGCCAGGGCAGGCCGCGCCGTCAGGCCTCCGGAGGCTCCCGCAGCATGTCTCGCCAGAGGCATACCGGTGCCGCCGGAGGGGAGGCAGCCCCGACTGGTGCAGGGCGTGCACCCGGCCGCCCTGGTACCTCTGGCCGCTCTGGCAGCCTGGGAGGCTCGGCAGCCTCCCGGGACAGTCGTTCTGCGGGTGGTCGTCCTTCCCAGGGCGTCCCGGCCCGCTCGGGTGAGCGACACGGCCCGGCAGGCTCCTCTGTGCCCTCGGGCGCCTCTGGCTCCTCTGGTGCCTCCGGTACCCGGACGCGTCAGGCCGTGCCGGGCACGGCCCGTTCTGCTCGCGCCACCTCCACGCAGGCGGGGCGTCCCAGCAAGCGGGCCGCGGCCAGACGCCGCTCCTCCGGGCGTGCTACCGCAGCCGGCGCCCAGGGGGTTCAGGCCCGGCGCGGCACCGGACAGCGCTCGCAGCAGCCGACGTCGCGCTCACAGGCCCAGGCGTCTCATTCTGCTGGTCCTCGGGGCGCGCGCGGTGAGACTCACGGCCCGCGCCCCCCTGCGTCCACAGGCACGGCCGCAGGAGCCAGGGACCGCACCGCCCCAAGGTCCTCACGGCTGCGATCCGCCCGACAGGCTCCCCGGCGCCCTCGCTACGGGCTGAGGCGTCTTGTCTTCGGTGTGACGGCCGTCCTGCTTGTCGTGGGTGCGGGGGCAGGAGCCGTCAGCGGGGCTGCGTGGATGCGTCAGACCATCCGCTCCCAGGAGCAGGAGCGGGCGGCCGCCCAGACCCACACCGTCTACCCCGACCCGCAGGCCTGCGACCCGGCCTCCCTGGCGACGCAGGTCAGCGGCCCTGAGGCCGTCAGCGCTGGCGCAGGTGCCACCTTCGTCCTGCGGGTCACGAACGACGGCGACGTCTCCTGCCTGCTGGACGCGGGCAGCGCCTCGCTGGGGGTCGTGGTCACCTCGGGCAGCCACCAGGTCTGGAGCTCCACGGCCTGCCAGGAGGAGGGCTCGCAGCGTCCCCTGCTCCTGGGGGGTGGTGACTCCACGGAGGTGACCCTGGGGTGGAACGGCTACGTCGCCACGTCGGACTGCGCGCTGGCAGCAGCACCCGCGCCCGGGGCGCAGGCGGAGGCCTCCGCCTCGGCGTCACCGGGCGGGACCCCCGGGCCGGACCAGGCCTCAGCCAGCCCGTCAGCCAGCCTGACGCCCTCGGATCCCGGGGCGGCACCGGAGCCGTCCTCCGCGTCTGACCCTGGGCAGGAGCCCTCGCCCGAGCAGAGCGCGGTGGCAGGTCGGGTCGCGGCGGCCGGGACCTACCGCTTCCGTGTCGTCCTGGGGGACCAGGACCTGAGCGAGGACACGGTCTTTATCGTGCAGTAGCTGCCAGCAGCCGCCAGTAGTTGCGCAGCAGCCGTGCAGCGAGCGGAGCGGGCGGGCTGCTGGCGACCTGGCTGGGTGACCTGGGGTGGCTGACCTGGCTGGCGGGGCTCCTGGGAGGAGGTTCAGGTGGTGTAGCGCTCCACGATGGAGATCTCAGCCAGCCGGGACAGGCCGTCGCGCAGGATCCGCGCCCCTTGGCTTCCCACTCCCTCCACGGCGGCCAGCTCCTCGGTCGTGGCACCCAGCACTGCCTGGAGGGAGCCCCAGTGCTCGACGACCGCCCGTGAGGTGGTGACGGGCAGGCGTGGGATCTTGGACAGGATACGCAGCCCCCGGGGTGAGACCGGGGTGTCCAGGTCCTGCCCGTCGCTGCCTCCTAGACCCATGGAGCGGGCCACCATGGCCAGGTCCAGGAGGGCGGGGGAGCCCACCCACTTCAGGCGGGCCTCCACCGCTGGGGGCTCCAGCCCGGTCGCCAGGTAGTCCTCCAGGAGGAAGCTGTGCTCGGCTGCGAGCCCGCGGGTCAGCTCTTCTACCTGGAGGGCCAGGAGCCGCCCGTCTGTCCCCAGCTGGAGGACGTAGCCGTCGATGTCGGCGGAGATACGTCGCACCATCTCCATGAGCTGGAGCACTGAGGTGACGTCACGCACAGTGACGAGGTCCTCGATCTCCAGGGAGTTGAGGGCGGCGGAGGTCTGGTCCAGGCGGGACTTGTAGCGCTCCAGCGCGGCCAGGGCCTGGTTGGCGCGCGAGAGGATCACCTCGCTGGGGTCCAGGACGTGGCGCCTGCCGTCGACGTAGAGGGAGATGATCCGCATGGACTGGCTGACTGAGATGACGGGGTAGCCGGTCTGGCGGGCGACGCGCTCGGCGGTGCGGTGACGCATCCCGGTCTCGGAGGTCTGGATGGAGGCGTTGGGCAGGAGCTGGACGCTGGCGCGACGGATGCGGTTGGTGTCCATGTCCACCACGACGGCGCCGTCCATCTTGGCCAGCTCGCGCATCCGGGCGGCTGACAGCTCGACGTCCAGGTGGAACCCCCCCGAGCAGATCGCCTCGACCACGGGGTCGAAGCCCAGCACGATGATCGCGCCCGTGCGTCCGCGCAGGATCCGCTCCAGGCCGTCACGCAGGACGGTCCCGGGCGCGACGAGCGCAAGGGTCTCGCGCAGCTGGCTGGCGGCCTCAGTCATCAGTGTCTCCTGGTCGTGTGGCGTCCTCGGTGTGAGGGGCTCAGCGGGCGGTTGCTGCCCGGGAGGCCTGGACGGTCCTGGTGGGGTCCGGGTGCTGGCCGTGCCCGCCGGGGCCATGGTAGCGGCCAGCACCCCGGTCCTGGTCTCTTCACGTGCTGGCCCGTGCCTACGGGGGTCGTGCTGGCTTACGGGTGGGCGTGGCGGCAGGGGCTACCCCTGGGGGAGTGCTGCCCCGAGGGCCTCGCCCACGTGGGACACGGGCAGGACCTGCACGCCCGGCACGGGGCGCAGCTCCTGGGAGCCTGCCAGGGGGACGAGTGCCCGGTCGAACCCCAGGCGGGCGGCCTCCGCCAGGCGCCGCTGGATGCCAACGGTGGCCCGCACCTCCCCGGTCAGCCCGACCTCGCCCAGGGCCACCAGCCCCGTGGAGGTCGGCAGGCCGCGCGCGGCCGAGACCACGGCGAGCGCGACCGCCAGGTCGGTGGCGGGTTCCACGGCGCGCGCCCCGCCTACGGTGGAGACGTAGACGTCGCGGGAGGAGGTGTCCACGCGCACGCGGGCGCCGAGCACGGCCAGTGCCATGGCCACGCGGGAGTGCTCCACCCCGGAGGTGGTCCGCCGTGGCGAGCCCGCGCTGGTGGCCGCGACGAGCGCCTGGATCTCCACTGGTACGGGGCGGCGGCCCTCCAGGGTGACGGTGGCGCAGGTGCCGGGGACCTGTGACCGTGAGGCGGACAGGAACAGGCCGGAGGGGTCGGCCAGGCCGGTGATGCCGCGCTCGCCCAGGTCGAAGCAGCCGACCTCGTCGGTGGGGCCGTAGCGGTTCTTGACCGCCCTCAGCAGGCGCAGGCGGGCGTGCCGGTCCCCCTCGAAGTGGGTGACCACGTCTACCAGGTGCTCCAGGACCCGGGGACCCGCGATCTCGCCGTCCTTGGTCACGTGCCCCACGAGGAGGACGGGGACGCTGCGCTCCTTGGCCACGGCGATGAGCGCCCCCGCCACCGAGCGCACCTGGTTGACGCCCCCGGCGCTGCCCTCCACCTGGGCGGAGGCGACCGTCTGGACGGAGTCCACCACCAGCATGGAGGGGGAGGCCTCCTCCACGTGGCCCAGGAGCGCGCCCAGCTCGGTGACCGAGGCCAGGAGCAGGCCTGGGTCCAGGGCGCCGATGCGCTCGGCCCGCAGCCGGACCTGGGAGGCGGACTCCTCCCCGGTGGCGTAGAGGACTGGGCCCTCGCCGCGCGCGCGGGCGGCTGCGGCTGAGCGTGCCGCGACGTCGAGCAGCAGCGTGGACTTGCCCACCCCGGGCTCACCAGCCAGGAGGACCACCGCGCCGGGGACGATCCCGCCACCCAGGACACGGTCCAGCTCCTCGACGCCGGTGGAGCGGGCCCGGGCCTCCTCCGCGCTGACCTCCCCGATGGGACGCGCGGGCTCAGCAGGCGGCACCGCCGGGGTGGCGGGCAGGCCGGGTGTCCCGGCCGGGCCGCCTGCCGGGGAGGGGGAGGTCTCCTCCAGGGTGCCCCACGCACGGCACTCGCGGCACTGTCCCTGCCACTTGGGCGCGGTCCAGCCGCACTCGGTGCAGCGGAAGGAGGGGCGTGGTGCTCTTCTGGTCGTCGTGCTGGTCATGGTGCTGGTCATGCTGGTGGTCCCGGTTGCTGTGTGGTTGCGGAGGGCGCGGCTGTGGAGGCTGGCATGCAGGCAGGGTAGCCGGAGGATGTGACAGCATCGCGGGGCGAGGCAGCCGGGGATGTGCCAACAATCGGAGCGGTGGCCTGACGACGCTGCTGCCCGCTGTCTCGCCCAGCCCCTGCCCTCCACCTCGCTGCGGGCCGGAAGCAGCAGATGGCTCCGTCACACGGTGGGGAGCCCGGCCGAGGTCGGTCGGAGGTCGGTCGGATCTGTCATCAACGACAGGTGGTGCGTTGGTAGACGAAAGTCGGTCCCAGGAGTGTGGTTGCTACTGCGTGACCGACAAGAGGGTTACGGTAATAACATGACTGACAGGTGCCGGTTGGCCTCGGCCACGGAAGGAGCCCACCGATGCCCTCGTCCTTGCCACGTGTGACGGGAACGAGGCCAGTAGCGCGTACAGGTGCTGACCGTGCGTGACTCGCGTGAGCCCCGGCCCGTCGCCACCCCTGTGCCTGGGGGTGACGACGGGCGTGCGCGTGATGTGAGGGCGGTTGTCGATGTTCAGAACCTGACCTTCTCCTATAAAAGGACCCCGGTACTTCTCAGGGTGTCGTTCAGTGTCTACCCGGGTGACTTTGTCGCCATGATCGGTCCCAACGGCTCGGGAAAGTCGACGCTGTGCCGGGTCCTGCGAGGTATCGTCCCCACCCCGTCGGGGGCGCGCGTCGAGGTCGGGGGCGCGCCCGCCGGGTCTGCACCGGCCCTGCGCATGACCTGCTACACCGCCGACAACGACCACGTGCCCCGGTTCCTCAGCGCCCAGGAGTACGTCCGCTTCCTGGCTCGGCTCCACTCGGCGCCTGGACGCCGGATCAGGTTCGACCCCGACGCCGTCGACAATCTGTTCGCCACGCTGGGCATGGGAGGCCGGACCCGCGACCTCATGACCGGCTACTCCCACGGCATGGTGAAGAAGACCCAGCTGGCTGCGGCCCTGCTGGTCAGCCGCCCCGTCACCGTCGTGGACGAGACCATGAACGGTATCGACATCGAGGCGCAGTACCGTATCGAGGGGGTGCTGCGTGAGTACTGCGCCGCCGGGGGCGCGGTCATCATGTGCAGCCACGACTTCTCCATGCTGCAGCGCTGCGCCAACCGGGTCATCATGCTCGACGAGGGCTATGTCGTCGAGGACGCCTACACGCAGTCGCTGAGCCGGCAGTCCACGAGCATTGAGGACCTTGTCACCGGCTACCTAGGGGTCGGTGGTGGGTAGGGGCGCGGTCCTGGAGAGGCCGGCACGCCTGGTGCAGGTGCTCCGTCTCCTTGGCCTCTACATCGTGCGGGTGGTGGTCTCCCGCGGGATCCTGGCCTCCAGGACGGTGCGTCGTGTCCTGCTCCTGTGCGTCACGGTGACAGGCGTGCTCATGAGCTCCCTGTCCTACCTCTTCCTGCGCCAGTCCAGCGGTGACGCGGAGGTTGCGGTCTTTGTCTTTCGGCTGATGGCTGGCTCGGCCCTGCTCTGGGCGCTCCTGTCGGTCCTGGTCGTCCGCGTGCTCGTCCAGGGGTCCCCGGAGATGATGGCGACGACGGCCCTGCTGCCGGTCACCGCCCGGGAGCGCCAGCACGCGGTCAACGTCCTGGAGGCTGTGCTGGCCGCCTGTGTCAGTGCGGCCGCCCTGTTCTCCTTCACCGCCGGGGCGCTTCTTGCCTACGGGGCACCGGTTCTGGAGGAGGTCCTTGCCTGCGTCGTCCTGCCCTGCCTGAGTGGCCTCACCGTCCTGCTGGTCGTGTGCCGCCTGGTGGACCTGGCCATGGCGGCAGCTGGTATAGGAGGGACGAGGGCGAACGTCATCATCCTTGCCCTCATGCTGGCAGTGGTGCGCTCCTGGGGGTGGGTGTCGGACTACACCAGGCGCGTCAGCGCCTCTGCGCTGGACGGCGGGGAGGAGCCCTTCACGCTGTGGCCGCTGGTCTTTCACGACCTGCTGGCGGTGCACGGTGTGCCCGCCCTCCTGCTCGCTGCCGTGGCGGCCACCATGACTGGGGCGGTGCTGATCCTCCTGGTCCCCGCGCCGCCGGTGCCTGTGAGGCCGCGCTACTACGCCCTGCGCCTTCCCGGCAGGCTGGTGGCCCTGGCGCCGTCATTCTGCTATCACCTGGCCCAGGCGGCCCGCAGCAGATTTGTCGTGGACAACCTGATGATCTCCGGGGCGGCGGCGGTTCTCATTCTTGCCCTGCGGGCGCCGATCAGCTCCGTGTGGGCGGCTGAGCCCGTGGTCATGGGAGGCTTCTTCCACTACGCCAGCGTGAACCCGGGGCTCTTGGTCTTCCTTCCCCGCCAGAAGGCCGGCTGGCTGTACGCGCAGATGGTCGGGGCGCAGGTCGTCGTCGTGCTGCCCCTCATGGTGTGTGCCCTGCTCCTGGACGCGATGGCGGGAGTAATAACGCCGCAGGCCTCAGCCATTGCCTGCGCCAGCGTGATCTCCTCCGCGGTGGTGACGGTCTCGGTCGGCTCGATCATGCCGGCCCACGATGACAACCCGGTCTCGGTCCTCCTGGGCACGGCGATTATCGGTGTCATCCTGCTGCTGGCCGCCCTGATGCTGGGAATTGTCCAGCTCCCGGTGGTTGTCAATATCTCTGCGGCCGTCGTTGGCTGGATTGCTGTAGCGGCTATAGGTGTCGCAGGAATCAGTTACAATAGAAAGGTGTCTCACTCATGAGGATCATGATGAGGGTCCTGCTCTCCGCCATGACGAGCCTTGTGGGGACGCTGGCTCTGGCGGTCTTCTCCATTCTCTCCATTATGTTCCAGACCACGGAGGAGGAGGCGTACCGAACTGCCCTCTTTGGCTCTGTCTTCTTTCGCTCTGAATTGCTGGATAACGGAAACATCGGGGCGTCTGCGGGGATTCACTCTTTCGCGCCGTATAACTTGGAGGGTAACTAGTAGTATGTGGGAGATGGGATCGATATATGTAGAGAGAATCTGGTGTGCAGATCGGATGCTATCTGGGTACTGTGTTGTGACTTGAGGAAGTTGTGGTGAGATTTTCTAGAGCTTGGTCAACGGGTCTTGATGCTGTGGGGTGAGGGTGGTAACGTGCGTTTAACCGAGGGCCGCATCCCTCGGGTACCTGACGGAAGGAGTGATGATGCGGAAGAAAATAAGAAGAGCCCCCCTTCTGGGTGGAGGGCTTGCCCTGCTCCCGGCTCTTGCACTCGCCCTGTGGGGCGTGCAGGCTGCTCCGCCTGCCACAGGGTCGCAGGGCGAGCCGGATGTCGAGGCGGTCCGGGACGCTGTTGTCGAGTACCAGGAAGAGGTTGACGCACAGTGGACGGCCGCAGATAGCGCGGATGGTGACGCGTCAAGCGGCAGTGCCCCTCTTACGACTGTTGAGAGGCAGAACCGGGGTGTTCGCGACCGCATGATTGCTGAGGGTATTCCGGTCGTCTCTGCGACGAGCGAGGTGACTGTGCTGGAATCTGGTTTCCAGGAGGATGGAACGGTTCTGGCAGTTGTCAGCGTCTCGACCACCATGCTGTACGGTGGTTCCGATTCTTCCGAGGACCCAGGAGTTGTGACGGATCGTCACGAGATCACCCTGTCGGGTACTGACAGTGCTGGATACTCCGTCTCCGAGGATGTCGTCGCGGACAGGTGAGGCGGTGGGTGATCCTGCGGACGTTCCTGCCGATTATGCTCCGGAGGAGTCGTCAGCAGACAAAAGTCAGGGCTCTGCGGGGAGCGTGTATGGTGCAGGAGGATCTACCGCTTCCGCGGTCGCTTTTCCGGGCTATAATGAGACCTCTCCCGATCGGCGGTTGATGGTCGAGTACGCGATAAAGTGGACATCTTCTCCTTATGACGGCGATGAGGCTGATGACTTCAATCCCGAATTTCCTCGTGAAAAGAATAACTGTGCAAACTTTGTGTCGCAGGTCTTGCGTGCAGGTGGGTGGGAGTATGAGGGAGGGGTCAATCCTTATGACACCAGCAACTGGACAACCAATCTGACGGGACCGGCGGGTCCTTCGCGCACGTGGATCAATTCGGCCTACCAGTACACATATGTCAGGAATGGGTCCTACGGTTGGCTCGACAATATTTGGAACGCGGTACCGGGGGACCTCCTATACGTAGATTGGGATCCCGACGGGCGGGCTGATGGCACCATAGACCATGTTATGGTTGTCACGGGTAGATCGCTAGTGTCCGGCTCTCCAAGAATATCTCAGAAGACGCTCAACCGATCTAATATTCCGCTCACGCAGTCGATTGCCATAGCCGAGGAGCAGGGGAAGGAGGATATTGTCTGGTATGGCTTGAAACGGCAGTGATGTTATGATTGGCCTCCTTTGTGGTCACATCGGCACTTGCTTAGGAACCTGAGGAAGTTCTCCGTTACCCGTCAAGAAAGGCCGCTCATGCGCCCTGAGATACAGGTTGGGCTCGCTGTCACGGCGCTGTTTGGTGCCCTCGCCGTCGCGGCAGGATGGCTGCCATGGGCTCCCTTCATGAGAGGTGCTGGGCACCGCGTCGTCAGGACGGTGGTCAGCCTGGCCGCAGTGCTCGGCATCTTCACGGCGTGGACTTGGACCTGGGCTGACGTGCAGGTGGCGTACCAGTTCGGCGACGGAATGGCGCTGTGTGGTGGCAGCATACTGTTCATGCTCCACACCGCCCCGGAGTACGTGGAGGGGCTGTCCCATGACTGCGTGGTCCGCAGCCGGGTCGGTGTGGGCCTGCTCCTGGCGGCGGCGATAGCCGTGCTGCTGCTGGAGTGCTGGGTGCTGCGGAAGGTGTCAGCGCGCCGACGAGCCAGGGCGGTCTCCTCAGAGGCCACCGACCACCCGGGCAGCGGCCTCTGAGAGGACCGATGGGGAACCTGGAGGGGCCGTCTGGTGGCCAGCCTGGTACCCCAGTAGGTGGCTCGCAGGCTTGCCCGACCACCCCGCTAGTAGACGGCGGCGTGTGCTGCCGCTACTGGCGGCGCTGCCGACGCTCCAGCGCCTGGCGAGCGCGCTGTGCCACGGCCTCCCCGGTGAACCCGTAGTCCTCGAACAGCTGGGTGCCGGGCGCGGAGGCCCCAAAGTGGTCAAGAGAGACGACCTCGCCGCTGTCACCCACCAGCTCGCGCCAGCCCATGGCGACCCCCGCCTCCACGGAGACCTTGACGGCCTGGGCTGGCAGCACCGAGGCGCGGTAGTCCTCCGGCTGCTGGGCGAACCACTCCAGGCAGGGTGCGGAGACCACCCGGGTCGGTACCCCCTGGGCCTGGAGGATCTCCCGCGCCTCCATGGCGACCCCCACCTCGGAGCCGGTGGCCACCAGGACCACGGCCGGTGCCGTAGCGGCTGCCTCGCCCTCCGCAGACTGGGCGGCGGCCTCCCTCGCCTCGGCCAGGACGTAGGCCCCCTCGTGCACCCCGGCGGCGGCGGTCCCGGGCGTGGCGTAGACGGTGAGGTTCTGGCGGGACAGGACAAGGGCTGCGGGCTTGTCGGGGCGGCACAGGATCTCCACCCAGGCGGCAGCGGTCTCGTTGGCGTCGGCGGGGCGGACCACGGCCAGCCCGGGAATGGCGCGCAGGGCGGCCAGGTGCTCAACGGGCTGGTGGGTGGGGCCGTCCTCGCCCACCCCGATCGAGTCGTGGGACCACACGAAGACCGTCCCGATCCCCATGAGGGCGGCCAGGCGCACCGCCGGGCGCATGTAGTCGGAGAAGACCAGGAAGGTCCCCCCGTAGGGGCGGGTCAGCCCGTCCAGGGCGATACCGTTGAGGATGCCGCCCATGGCGTGCTCGCGCACACCGAAGTGGATGGTGCGCCCGTAGGGTCCGTCACCCTCCTTGCGCGCCACCGAGGCGGGCAGGAAGGAGGGCTGGCCAGCCATGGTGGTGTTGTTGGAGCCCGCCAGGTCCGCCGACCCGCCCCACAGCTGGGGCACCACCGGGGCCAGGGCGGACAGCGTCGCGCCGGAGGCCACGCGGGTGGACACGGACTCGCCCAGCTCCCAGGTGGGCCGGGACTCCTCCAGCTCCACGGGGAGGTCTCCGGCCTCCATCATCCCGAGCAGCCAGGCCTGGTCGCCATGGGTGTGCCGCCACTCCTCGAACCGGGCGTCCCAGTCGGCCCGGGCCGCCTCGGCGCGCAAGTCCGCCTGGGCGCGTGTGTGCTCCAGCAGCTCCTCGGGCACCTGGAAGGTCTGGTCGGGGTCCAGGCCCAGGGCCGTCTTGAGGCCTGCGACCTCCTCGCTGCCCAGCCTGGCCCCGTGGGAGGACTCGTCGCCCTGCTTGGTGGGGGAGGGCCAGGCGATCACCGTGTGCAGGCGGATGAGGCTGGGGCGGCGGGTCTCTGCCCGGGCCTGCTCCAGGGCGGCGTGGAGCGCGTCGTAGTCCTCGTGGTAGGTGCCCCCCGCTGTCCAGTCGACGTCGAGGACCTGCCAGCCGTAGGCCTCGAAGCGGGCGGAGGGGTCCTCGGTGAAGGCGATGTCGGTGCCGCCCTCGATGGAGATGTCGTTGTCGTCGTAGATGGCGATGAGGTTGCCCAGCTCCTGGGTGCCCGCCAGGGAGGCGGCCTCGGCGGTGATCCCCTCCTGCATGCACCCGTCGCCCATGATGGTGTAGACGTGGTGGTCGAAGACGGACTCCCCCAGGGGGGTGTCGGGGTCGAGCAGGCCGTGCTCGTAGCGGGCGGCCATGGCCATGCCCACCGCGTTGGAGAAGCCCGCGCCCAGCGGGCCGGTGGTGGTCTCCACGCCGGGGGTGTGGCGGTACTCGGGGTGGCCCGGGGTCAGGGAGCCCTTCTGGCGCAGCTGGCGCAGGTCCTCCACCTCCAGGCCGTAGCCGGCCAGCACCAGCTGGACGTACTGCAGGAGGGAGGCGTGGCCTGCGGACAGGACGAACCGGTCGCGCCCCAGCCACCTCGGCTCGGCCGGGTCGCAGCGCATCTCGTGCTGGTAGAGCAGGTAGGCGACCCCGGCCAGGGAGATGGGTGTGCCCGGGTGCCCGGACCCAGCCTTCTCCACAGCGTCTGCGGCCAGTGCCTTGGAGACGGCGATGGCCTGGTGGTCGAGGTCGCTGAGCAGAGGCTCCGTAGTCATGGGTGCTCCTAGCTGCGTGGATGTCGCTCGTTGGTGCGTGAAGTTGTGATGTCGCTTGATGTCGTCGTTGCTGACTGTTGTGGCTTGCTGGCTGCCCGAAGCATTGTCCCCCCGGACGCAGGATGTGAGCAACATGTCATCGTAGTGGTGCCGCTGGGATGCCTGCGCCAGGCAGGGTGCATCGCGTTCGCTTGCTCACACCCACTCGGCAGGGTTGGCGACGACCCCCTCCAGGACCGCCCAGGCCGCGCCTGTGGCACCCGGTGTCTCGTCGGAGGGGGCGGGCAGCACGCGCGGGGGTGACCAGGGGGAGGCCAGAACTCGTCGGTTCAGCTCGGGCTCCAGCTCGGGACGCAGTACCTCGGTCAGGGGCGCCAGGTGGCCTCCCAGGATGACTGCGGGGATGTCCAGGATGTTGACCGCCGCGCCCAGGGCCACCGCCAGGGCGTGGGCGGCTGCCGACACCGACGCCCGCGCCGCCTCCTGGCCCTCCTGCCACGCGCGCACCAGCTGGCTGGGGGAGGCGTCCTCGCCCAGGCCCGCCCCGGTGAGGATGACCCGGCGCCCGGCGTAGCGCTCCAGGCAGCCCCGGTTGCCGCACCCGCACTCAGGCCCGTCCGGGTCCACCTGGACGTGGCCCACCTCCCCGGCGAACCCGGCCGAGCCGTGGATGACGGCGCCGTCGCGCACCAGCCCGGCACCGATCCCGTTCTCCCCGGACAGGTAGATGAAGTCGGTAGTCTCTGCCCGGGCGCCCGGGCGGGTGCGGGCGGCCACCAGCGCGCCGAAGTCGGCCTCGTTACCCACCAGCAGCCTGCCGCCGACCTGGCCCAGGCGTGAGGCCAGGCGGGTGGCCGGGGCCACGCCCGACCAGCCGAGGTTGGGGGCGCGCAGCAGGGTGCCCTCGCTGACCAGGCCGGGCAGCGCCAGGGCCGCACCGACCAGGCGCACCTGGCCCAGGGCGGGGGATGCCAGGACCTGCTCCATGAGCCTGCCCAGGCGTTCCAGCGTGTCCGCCGGGTCCGAGCCCGCCAGGTCGGTGGTCACCACCTGCTCGGCCAGCACCGTCCCGGACAAGTCAATAGCCCGTACTGCCATGCGGGAGACGTTGACCTCCAGCCCCAGGGCCGCCATCGTCCCCCCGGCCGGAGCCAGCGGCACAGCCGGGCGCCCCGGCCCTGTGGACGCCGCAGGCGGGAGCTCGGCGAGCACACGCCCGGCCACCAGCTCGTCAACCAGTCGGGAGGCGGTGGAGCGGGTCATGCCGGTGGCTGCCGCCACGTCGGCCCGTGACAGGGGCGTGGGGGAGGTGAACACCTGCTCCGCCACGAGGGCCAGGTTGGCGTCACGCAGCGAGGACTGGCTCACGGAGGAGGCGGGCCGTCGTCTGGAGGGCAGCGAGGAGGAGGCTGACGAGACGGGGCGGGCCGCCGTGCGCCCTCCCGGGCGGCGAGGTTTGTGGCTCACCCCTTGACCCTACCTCACCGCCATGCCATAGTTGTTCCAACAAACAAATGGCGGCGCCTGCCGCCGGGAGGCTCCAGGCGGCCCGTTCCGGAGCCTGCGACGCCTGCCGGGCCGCTGGGACCGGTGCCACACCCGGTCCGACTGCCCGTTCCCGCTGTCCCGGTCCGGTCGTCGGACGCACAGTCAGGCTCCACCGTCAGCACCGTCTCATCTTTGCCGTCTCACCCAGTTACACGTCGTCTCAAGGAGGAGACCATGGTCCGTACACCCACCAAGGAGGACAGGTTCTCGTTCGGCCTGTGGACGGTCGGCTGGAACGCCGTCGACCCCTTCGGCACCGGGACCCGCCCGGTGCTGGACCCCTGGGAGTACACCGCCCGGCTCGCCGAGCTGGGGGCCTGGGGCATCACCTTCCACGACAACGACGTCTTCGACTTCGACGCCTCTGACACCGAGCGCGAGCAGCGGGTCGAGCGCGTGAGGAAGGTCGCCGACCAGGCCGGCCTGGTCATCGAGATGGTCACCACCAACACCTTCACCCACCCCGTGTTCAAGGACGGGGCGCTGACCAGCAACGACCGGGGCGTGCGCCGCTTCGGCCTGCGCAAGCTGCTGCGCAACGTGGACCTGGCCGCGCAGCTGGGTGCGACCACCTTCGTCATGTGGGGCGGGCGCGAGGGCGCGGAGTACGACTCCTCCAAGGACCTGGGCGCCGCCTTCGACCGCTACAAGGAGGGGCTGGACACGGTGGCCGGCTACATCAGGTCCCAGGGCTACGACCTGCGCATCGGCCTGGAGCCCAAGCCCAACGAGCCGCGCGGGGACATCCTCCTGCCCACCGTGGGCCACGCCCTGGCACTCATCGCCGAGCTGGACAACGGCGAGGTCGTCGGCCTCAACCCGGAGGTGGGCCACGAGCAGATGGCAGGCCTCAACTACACCCACGGCATCGCCCAGGCCCTGGTGGCGGGCAAGCTCTTCCACATCGACCTCAACGGCCAGTCCGGCATCAAGTACGACCAGGACAAGGTCTTCGGCCACGGCGACCTGGCCAGCGCCTTCTTCACCGTGGACCTCCTGGAGAACGGCTTCCCCGGCGGAGGACCCCGCTACGAGGGGCCGCGCCACTTCGACTACAAGCCCTCACGCACCGAGGGCCTGGAGGGGGTGTGGGCCTCGGCGGCGGCCAACATGGAGATGTACCTCATGCTTGCGGACAAGGCGCGCGCCTTCCGTGCCGACCCCGCTACCGCCGAGCTCATGGACAAGGCCTCCGTGCCTGAGTTGGCCCAGCCCACGCTCGCCCCCGGGGAGTCCGTCGCGGACCTCCTGGCTGACACCAGCGCCTACGAGGACTTTGACGCCACGGCTGCTGGTGCGCGCGAGTACCACTTCGTCGAGCTCTACCACCACGCCATGCGTCACCTTGTCGGGTGACGCGGCCCGCCGCGTCCCCGCACCGGACCGGGGCAGGCCCGATACGCCAGACAGACTGCGAACAGACCGGACAGACAACCCTCACCTGGGCGCGCTGGGCGCGCTCGGGGGCACCCGGGAAGGGGTACTTATGACACTCGTAGCCGGAATCGACTCCTCCACCCAGTCCTGCAAGATCGTCGTCCGCGACGCCGCCACCGGCGCCCTGGTCCGCCAGGCGAAGGCCTCTCACCCTGATGGCACCGAGGTCCACCCGGACTACTGGTGGTCCGCTCTGGAGCAGGTCATTGACGGACCCGACGGCGTGGGCGGCCTGGGTGACGTCGCCGCGCTCAGTGTGGGCGGCCAGCAGCACGGCATGGTGGTCCTTGACGCCCACGGCGAGGTGATCCGCCCCGCCCTGCTGTGGAACGACACCCGCTCGGCGCAGGCGGCCAAGGACCTCATCACCGACCTCGGGGACGGCGACGCTGCCGCCGGACGAGCCGCCTGGGCTGATGCCGTGGGCAGCGTCCCGGTGGCGTCCCTGACCGTCACCAAGCTGCGCTGGCTGGCCGACCACGAGCCGCAGGCTGCCGCCCGCGTGGCTGCGGTGTGCCTGCCCCACGACTGGCTGACATGGAGACTGTCAGGGTCGCGCTCCCTGACGGACCTGGTCACCGACAGGTCCGACGCCTCAGGTACCGGCTACTTTGACGCTGAGGCCAACGTCTACCGGCGTGACCTGCTGGCCCTGGCGCTGCGGCGCCGTGAGGAGGAGGTGGACGGCATCGTCCTGCCGCGCGTGGCAGGCCCCGGGGAGGCTGCTGGCCGTGGGGGCAGTGATGTCGCCGGGCGGGACCTGTCCCACCTGGTCCTGGGACCCGGGTGCGGGGACAACGCCGGGGCCGCCCTGGGCCTGGGCCTGCGGACCGGGCAGACCAGCGTGTCCCTGGGCACCAGCGGCGTGGTCGCCGCGGTCTCGGCCGTGGCCACCCACGACGCCTCCGGCCTGGTCACCGGCTTCGCCGACGCCACCGGAGGCTTCCTGCCACTGGCCTGCACCCTTAACGGGGCCCGGGTGCTGGATGCGGCCAGGACGGTGCTGGGAGTGGGCTACGAGGAGTTCGACGCCCTGGCCCTGGCCGCGCCTGCCGGGGCGGGCGGCCTGGTGCACGTGCCTTACCTGGAGGGGGAGCGCACCCCGAACCTGCCTCGTGCCACCGGGGTGCTCACCGGGATGACGCTGGCCTCTCTCACCCCGGGCAACTACGCCCGCGCTGCCGTGGAGGGGCTCCTGTGCCTCCTGAGGGGCGGTGTCGACGCCGTGCGTTCGCTGGGGGTCGAGGTCGGCTCGGTGACACTGGTGGGCGGTGGCGTGAGGTGGGAGTGCGCCCGCAGGCTCGCGCCCGCTGTCCTGGGCGTGCCCGTGGACGTGCCTGAGCCTGGGGAGTACGTGGCCGACGGTGCCGCCCGGCAGGCCGCCTGGGTCCTGGACGGGGGCGAGGAGCCACCCGCCTGGGAGCTCGGCCCGGTTGAGCACCTGGAGGCCGAGCCGCAGCCGGAGGTGCGTGCCGCCTACGAGCGCGCTGCCGCCCTGGTGGCCTCCTCCCAGACGCCGTAGGGCGGCTACGCTCCACGTGGTGGTGCGGTGGAGTCGCGTACTACGAGGGTGGTTGCCACCTCGATGGCTGACAGTGCCCGGGAGCCGGGTGAGGTGGCCAGGCGGATGACGGTGCGCATCGCCTCGGCGCCGATGTCGACCAGGGGCTGGCGCACCGTTGTCAGCCGTGGGGAGCAGACCGTGGCTGTCAGGGTGTCGTCGAAGCCGACGACCGAGAGGTCCTCGGGCACGCGCAGGCCGCGGCGGCGGGCTGCCTCAATGACGCCGACGGCTGCCGTGTCGCAGCAGGCGACGACGGCGGTGGGCGGGGTATCGAGGTCGAGGAGCGTCCCGCCCCTGGCCAGGCCGGAGTCGTAGTCGAAGCGCCCGGCCTGGACGAGCTCGGGGCTCTGCGCGAGGCCGGCGCTCGCCAGGGCGCTGCGGTAGCCCGCCAGGCGCTCCGAGGCGGGCAGCGAGGTGGCGGGGCCGGTGACGGTGCCGATGCGTGTGTGCCCGAGCTCCAGGAGGTGGCGCACTGCCTGCTGGCCGCCGCGCTGGTTGGTGGCGCTGATGGAGGAGGTGCCCTCGGGGACGGTGGTGGCCGGGTCGACGGCGACCAGGGGGACGTGCCGTCTGCGCGCCTTCTCCGCCATCGCCGGGGTGACGCCTGTGGTCACCAGGATGACACCGTAGGAGGACGCCACCACCCCCAGCACACCACGCTCGCGCACCTCCAGGTGCGTGGGGTCAAGGTCGTCCGCTGGTGAGCCGATGTGGCTCACGCGCAGCCAGACGTCGTCGAGGTCGGCCTCCTCCAGCATGCCCCGCAGCACGTAGGCGGCGTAGTGGGTGTCGACGGTGTCGAATACCGCCGTGACGAGGCGGGAGGCGCCCTCAGTGACAGAGTTGGCGGCAGGGTCCGGTACGGCGGTCACGGCGGTGCGGTAGCCGAGCTCGCGCGCGGCTGCCAGGACGGCTGTGCGGGTCGGTGCCGAGATCACGGGGTCGGCGCGCAGCGCCTTGGAGACGGTGGCCACGGACACTCCCGCTCGGGCGGCGACGGCGGCCTGCGTGGGACCGCTGGATCGTGGCCTTGGCATGTGCGGTCTCCTTCAAGCAGTGAGCATAGGATTTCATTTATGTTCGCATAGTGGGGGCATTGAGAGGTGGGGTGTTACCTGTTTGTGACGGGATCTACCGTAGATCGCTGTTGTCTGCCGCAGGGCGTCCGGCGTACCATTGGTTTGTCGACAAAACAAACGAAAATGTTTTCGCGAGTGGACGACGATGTCCGCCCCCTCCGCCGTGCAGCACCGGCGCTGCACGGCTCGGCTCGAGAGGAGCAACCATGTACCAGCCCATCATCTCCCGCAGGCAGATGGTCGGCGGGGCGCTCGTGACGGGTCTCGCCTCGGTCCTCGCAGCGTGCGGCAGCAGACCAGGGGAGGCCGCCTCCGGTGGTACCACCGCCTGGGTCCTCACCGGTGGCCCGGAGCAGACCTTCCGGGAGTCCTTTGACCGCTGGAACACCGCCCACACCGACCGGCAGATCGCCACCGAGTGGTTCGCCAACGACGCCTACAAGGAGAAGATCCGCACCGCCGTCGGCGCGGGCAACGCTCCCACCCTCCTGTACGGCTGGGCTGGCGGGACTCTCGCCGACTACGTCGGCAACGACCAGGTCATCAACCTGACCGAGGCCACCGCTGCGGCGCAGGAGCGGATCATTCCCTCCCTGCTCGACCCCGGCAAGGTAGACGGCACGGTCTACGCCCTGCCCAACAACAACGCGCAGCCAGTCATGCTCTACTACTCCAGGCCCGCCTTCGAGGACGTCGGTGCACGGCCACCGGCCACCTGGGACGACCTGCTCGATCTTGTCCCCAGGCTCACCGCCGCCGGATACACTCCCTTCGCCGTGGCGGGCGCCTCCCAGTGGCCCTACCTCATGTGGATCGAGTACCTCACCGACCGTATCGGCGGGACCGCTCCCTTCACCAGGATCGTCGCCGGGGAGCAGGACGCCTGGTCGGACCCCGCTGTCACCGGGGCGGTGGAGAAGATCCAGGAGCTGGTCGAGGCGGGAGGCTTCGGTGACGCCTACGGCTCCGTGGACGCGGACTCCGGTGCCGACATCGCCCTTGTCCATACCGGCAAGGCGGCCATGGTCCTCCAGGGCTCCTGGGTCTACGCCAACTTCCTGACCGACGCACCGGACTTCATGAGCGCAGGAGGCCTCGGCTACACGGGCTTCCCCTCGGTCGAGGGCGGCACCGGCGACCTGTCCAGCATTGTCGGCAACCCCGCCAACTACTGGTCGGTCGCCGCCAGCAGCTCGCAGGAGGCGCAGTGCACCGCTATCGACTACCTCAACGAGGAGCTCTACAACGACGACTACATCAAGGCCCTCGTGACGGGCGGCACCATCCCCGCCGCGCTGGACGCCGACGACGCCATCGCCGCCTCCGAGCACAGCGAGTACCTCGCCTACGGCTACGACATGGTCAGGAATGCTGCCAGCTTCACCCAGTCCTGGGACCAGGCCCTCTCCTCCGCAGCCGCGCAGGAGCTGCTGACCAGTCTCTCCCAGGCCTTCCTGCGCCAGCTCACCCCTGAGCAGTTCGCCAGCAGGATGAACGCGACCCTGTGAGGGGTGCGGGGAGCCGTCTTCCAGACTCAGGGATACCGCTATGACCGTGATTACCACCCCGATTACAACCCCGCGTCGACAGAGCCGCAGCCACAGGGCACGAGGGCGCGGTGCTGGCCCCTCCGCCTGGTACGCTGCGCCGGCACTCGTCTTCTTCGGCTGCTTCGCCCTGGTGCCGCTGGCTGGCGTTCTCGTGCTGTCCTTCATGAGGTGGGACGGCCTGGGGCCGCTGTCCCCCGCAGGCACCAGCAACTGGACCCGGATGCTCACCAGCAGCACCACGCAGCACGCGATTGTCCTGACCCTGGTCATGACGGTGATGTGCTGGGTCCTCCAGACCCCGCTCAGCGTGCTCCTGGGCGTCTTCATGGCCGGGCAGCAGCGCTACCGCGCCGTGCTGTCGGTGCTGTACTTCCTGCCGCTCCTGTTCAGTGCCACCGCCGTGGGTATCGCCTTCACCGCGCTCCTGGACCCCGGCTTCGGCATGTCGCGGGCACTGGGCCTGGGTGTCCTGTCCCAGGACTTCCTGGGCGACCCCAGGCTGGCACTGCCCACCATCATGGCGGTCATCGCCTGGTGCTTCGTCCCCTTCCACTCCCTGCTCTACCAGGGGGCCGTCCGTCAGATCCCTGCCAGCCTCTACGAGGCTGCCATGATCGACGGTGCCAGCCGGGTGCAGAGCTTCTTCTACATCACCCTGCCGCAGTTGCGTAACACGCTCATCACCTCGTCTACCTTGATGATCACTGGCTCCCTGACGTACTTCGACCTCATCTTCGTCATGACGGCGGGAGGTCCCGCTGACGCCACACGTGTCCTCCCCCTGGACATGTACCTGGTCGGCTTCCGCTCCTACGACATGGGTGGAGCCAGCGTGATCGGCGTCATCCTGGTCGTCGTCGGCCTGCTCGTCGCCTGGCTGCTCAACCACGTCTCCGGCAGCTCGAGGATGGACAGCGACATGGAAGGAGCAGTGTGATGTTACTGCGTCGCTCGAGCGCACGTCCCAACCTGGTAGGCGGGCTGCTCGGCTGGGTCTGGCTGCTTGTCGCCGTTGTTCCTGTCTACTACGTTGTCGTGACGAGCCTGCGCAGGCAGGCCGACTACTACGTCGAGAACCCGCTGTCGCTGCCAGGCAGCCCGACGCTGGCAGCCTACGCCGAGGTCTTCGCCAACGACTTCTGGACCTACTTCCTCAACTCTGTCGTCGTCACGGCGGCAGCCGTCGCCGCCACCCTCCTCGTGGCCTTTATGGCCGCCTACGTGGTCGTGCGCAGCCGGACCGCCTTCTCCAGCCGGGTCCTCTCCCTGTTCCTGCTGGGCATCGCGATCCCGATTCAGGCGACCATCGTGCCCGTCTACTACCTGATCGTACAGCTCGGCCTCTACGACACCCTCTGGGCACTCATCCTGCCCTCGGTCGCCTTCGCCATCCCGATCTCGGTGCTCATCCTCACGAACTTCCTGCGTGACGTGCCCCGCGAACTGTTCGAGTCGATGAAGGTTGACGGGGCCACGGACTGGCAGATGCTCTGGCGCCTGGCCGCCCCCATGTGCCGACCCGCGCTCGTGACCGTGGCGATCTACGACGCCCTCAACGTGTGGAACGGCTTCCTCTTCCCCCTGGTGCTGACCCAGAGTGCAGACAGGCGTGTCCTGCCGCTGTCACTGTGGAGCTTCCAGGGAGCCTTCTCCTCCAACACGCCCGCCATCCTTGCCGCTGTCGTGCTCTCCGCCCTGCCGCTCGTCCTCGCCTACGCGCTGGGACGCCGCCAGATGGTGGCGGGACTGACGGCTGGCGTCGGTAGGTAGCCGCAACGAACCACCTTCGGTGCGGGGACACCGCCCCGGCTCACCCTCAGCAACAGAAACGAGTATCCATATGCCCACAGTGATCCACGTGTCCCCGGCTGGCTCCGACACCGCCTCCGGCGACGCCGCCACACCGCTGCGCACTATCAGCCGGGCCGCTCGCGTGGCCATGCCCGGCGACACCGTCCTCGTCCACGACGGTACCTACCGTGAGTGGGTGCGGCCCCCGCGGGCGGGTCGCGGCGAGGACCAGCGGATAACCTTCGCTGCCGCTCCTGGTGAGCGCCCGGTGGTCAAGGGCTCTGAGCCCGTGACTGGCTGGGAGCGGGAGGACGGCGCCGCGTGGCGGGCTGTCCTGCCCAACGCCATGTTCGGCGACTTCAACCCCTTTGCCGAGGAGGTCGAGGGCGACTGGATCGTGTACGAGTCCCGGCAGGCACCGCGAAAGCACCTGGGTGAGGTGTACCTGGACGGGCGCGGCATGGACGAGGTCACCAGCCGTGAGGAGGTGGACGCCCCGCCGCGCCGGACCCAGGACGTGGACCAGTGGACCGGTACACCGGAGCCGGTGCGTGACCCCGAGTGGACCCAGCGTGTCTGGTACGCCGAGGTCGGGGAGGAGGCCACCACCGTGTGGGCGAACTTCGGCCAGGTGGACCCCAACGAGGTGCTGGTCGAGGTCAACGTGCGCCGCTCGGTCTTCTACCCGGACATGCACCACATTGACTACATTACGGTGCGCGGCCTGGAGCTGGCGCAGGCGGCCACCCCCTGGGCGCCGCCGACAGCCGACCAGCCGGGGCTGATCGGACCTAACTGGGCCAAGGGCTGGGTGATCGAGGACTGCGACATCCACGACGCCAGGTGCTCTGCCGTGTCGCTGGGCAAGGAGAACTCCTCCGGCGCCAACTGGGCCGCCGAGCGCCTGGACAAGCCTGGCTACCAGTACCAGCTGGAGTCGGTGTTCTCCGCCCTTCGCGTGGGCTGGTCCAAGGAGCTGATCGGCTCGCACGTGGTGCGCCGCAACCACATCCACGACTGCGGGCAGGCCGGTGTCGTCGGGCACCTGGGCTGCGTGTTCTCGGTGATCGAGGACAACCACATCCACCACGTCGCCACCAGGCGAGAGTTCTACGGCTACGAGATCGCCGGCATCAAGCTGCACGCCGCCATCGACACCGTCATCCGCCACAACCTCATTGAGGACTGCACGCTGGGCACCTGGTTGGACTGGCAGGCTCAGGGAGCACGGGTGACCCGCAACATCTACCGCAGCAACACCCGCGACCTGTTCATCGAGGTCAGCCACGGTCCCTACCTGGTGGACCACAACGTCCTCGCCTCTCCGGTCAGCCTGGAGGGGCACTCCCAGGGCGGGGCCTACGTCAACAACCTCCTGCTCGGTGTGGTCGCCAATCAGTCCGTCATCGAGCGTCCCACCCCCTACCACCTGCCGCACTCCACGCAGGTGGCTGGCTACGCGGCCGTCCGTGGTGGCGATGACCGCTACATCGCCAACCTGTTCCTGTCCACCGTGGGGGAGTCCGCCTTCGTCAACCCGCCCGTCCACCGCAGGATCAGCGACGGCACCGCGCTGCTTGACGGCCATCCCCACGGCGTGGACGCCTACCTCGCCCAGGTGAGCGACCCCTCCCAGGGGGACCACCAGCGCTTCGAGGGGGTAGCGCTTCCCGTGCACGTGCGCGACAACGCCTACGCCAACGGTGCCCCCGCATATGAGGCGGAGACACGTGCGACCCACCTGGGGGAGGTCCGTGCTGTCATCAAGGACGTGGGCGGCGGTGTCGTGCTCGCCGTCGAGCTGCCGGAGGCCTTCGGCCAGGCAGCCTCGCTTCCGGTCGCGGGCCGTGACCTGGGACGTGCCTGGTACCCCGGCGCCGCCTGGGAGGACCCCGACGGCTCCGAGGCCGCTGCCGACGTCGACCTGACCGGCCAGGTCAAGGAGCGCGGCTGCGCCTACCCGGTCGGCCCGCTGGCCTGCCTGAGGCCGGGAGCCAACCGCCTGCGCCTCTGGTAGCCCCGTGTGCTCTGGTAGCCCGTGCAGACTGGGGCACTCGTCAGGGGCGCAAGGGTGTCTTCCTCGTAGAAGGACGTTGGGACGACACAGGCAGGGCCGCCAGGGGGTAGCGGCGAGACTGCCCCTGTGAGTGCCGTCATATTTTCTGGGTGAGTGGGGCATAGCTGTTTGAGCAGTTCCACCTCAGCGGGAACCGTGACAGGGGAGCTGGCGCGGATCTTGTCAGGGTGGATGGAGTACGTCAGCAAGGGCTGGAGCCGTGCCAGTCTGCCTGTACGTTCGGAGCGCCACGGTGCGCGAGCTTGGCTCGCGTCACTCTGCTCTGGCTAGACGGTTTCCGCCCAGGCGGGAACCGTGCCAGGCAGGCTCGCGCCGCTGCGTCTCACCTGGAACAGCCTCAACGAAAGGTCCGTGCTCCGCAGGTCGTCTGGGTGGGCCTGGCGAGTCCCGCTGGCTGCGGCCAGCAACGCCAGCCAGGGGCAGACCGTCCGGGTGGGCCTGGTGAGTCCAGGGGCGCAACCGACCGCAGTCCCGCCTGGCTTCCAGGTGCTGCTGTGGCCCGTGGCGCCACAGGCGCGGGACCTCGTACCTGCGGCAGCGGAGCAGGTGCCCGGGCGCCCCGGCTCCCGGACCGGTATCCTGTGTGGGAGGAGGGACGGGGACATCGGCCCCTGGCAGCGGTTCGCGGCCTGTGTTGCTCACAGCGGGCGCAGCCATGCATCAAGGAGGATGCCCATGAGTGTCGTGGTGGTGGGGTCGCTCAACGTGGATCTCAACGTGACTGTGGAGCGTCTGCCCGGGCCGGGGGAGACCCTTCTGGGCGCTGGTGGCCGCACGAGTCCCGGCGGCAAGGGGGCCAACCAGGCGCTCGCCGCCGCCCTGCGCGGGGCCGAGGTGCGCATGGTGGGGGCCGTCGGCGACGACGCCAACGCTGCCGTCGCCCTGAGCCGCCTGTCACAGGTGGGCGTGGACACGTCCCTGGTGGCTGGCCTGGATGCGCCCACGGGGCTGGCCGTGTGCGTGGTGGATGGTTCTGGGCGGAACACCATCGTCGTCGTCCCGGGCGCCAACGGGTTGGTTGGCACCGCCCAGGTGGAGGCGGCCGCGCCAGCGATTACCCGTGCCAGCGTCCTGGTGCTCCAGGGAGAGGTTCCTCCTGGCGCGGTGGCTGCGGCCGTGGGTGTGGCGTGCGGACAGGCTGGTGGGGGCGGGGCCGGGCTCCCCGGGCGGCCTCGTATCCTTCTCAACCTTGCTCCCGTCATCCCGCTGGAGGCGCAGGTTGTGCGCCTGGCAGACCCTCTGGTGGTCAACGAGCACGAGGGCCGACTGGTCCTCACGGAGGTCTTCGGGCTCGTCCCGGCCTCCTGGGAGGGGCGGGACGACCCGGACGTCGCGGTGGCCCGCGCCCTCCTGGCCCAGGGCCTGGCCTCGGTGGTCATGACCCTGGGGGAGCGGGGCGCGGTCGCGCTGGAGGCGGCAGAGCCCGACAGGCTGCTGGCCGTCCCCTCGCCCCGGGTGGCGGTGGTGGACACGGTGGGTGCCGGGGACGCCTTCGTGGGTGCGCTGGCGGCCAGCCTGGCGGCGGGTGGCACGCTCGCCCAGGCTGTGGAGACCGGGGTGCGGGTGGGGGCCTACGCCTGCACTGGCCGTGGCGCCCAGGACTCCTACCCGGGGCCCAGGGACGAGCTGCCGCGGTAGCGGGGTGCGGTATCCCGGCTCCGCTCGTGCCAGTGCGGTACATCCTCCTTAACATCCTCCTCACGCCCGGGGGCGGGCGTGAGGGCCGCTGCACGCCCCAGCACCTCCAGGGCCAGCTCTTGACGTCCGAGGGTGGACGTGAGAGCATGGATGTAGTCCATTCGACGATGAATGTATATACACCAGGTTGGTGCGTCAGCCCTGGTGGGTCTGCCGGAGCAAGGAGGCTCTCGCGTGGCACGGATAGACAGCACTACGGACAGCGGCACAGGCAGGAGCACCTCGAGCAGGCCGGGCAGGCAGGGTGGAGGCCGGAGGGTGCGGGCAGGGGTGAGCGCGGTCTGGCGCCGCCCAATTCTGTGGCGCACGGTGGCGGCGGCGGTGCTGGTGGCCGTCTGTCTCCTGGGCACCCGGTTCGTCTCGCCCTCCGAGGCTGAGGCGATCCTGTCAGGTGACAGCGTCGACCCCGTCGACTACGCGACGGACACCTACTCCGACGTCGTTGCCTACGTGGAGGATAACGCGGTCCCCCTTCCCGAGCTCGCGGCCGATCTGGAGGCTGACGAGGACGCTGCCGCCGAGCAGCACGGCCAGCGTGACGGCGAGGCCGCCTACACCTACGCCACCACCTTCAGCGGCATCGTGGGTGGGGGAGGCTTCGGCACCGTCTCGGTCCAGGTGGACGGCATGCCCCGGGGTGTGGCCGTCTACGTGCCCACCGGGCCGGCACTGACCGGGACGGCGCTGCGGGACGTCACGGGGGAGACCACCTTTGACATGTTCACCAACCAGATCGACTACGCCCAGGTGGGCATTACCCTCAACGAGCAGGTCCGCGACGACGTCCTAGTCCCAGCGGACCTAGCCTCGCTGGGCGGGAGGACGGTCACCGTGACCGGCGCCTTTGCCTATTCCGACCCCCAGGCCATCACCGTCGTGCCCGTAAGCATCAAGGTCGGGTCATGACGGCGGGGCGGCCGACGGCGCCCACTCGGCCAGTGGTCCTCGCGGGGCGGGGTGTCACCAAGGCCTATGGGGCCACCCACGCGCTGCGCGGCGTGGACCTGGAGGTCCACCAGGGCGAGGTTCTCGCCCTCATTGGGGAGAATGGAGCCGGGAAGTCCACGCTGATGAAGATACTCTCCGGCGTGGAGCAGCCCAGCTCGGGGACCGTCGAGCTCGACGGGCAGCCGGTGCTCCTCGCCTCCCCGGCGCAGGCGGTGGCGCTGGGCGTGGCGATCATCCACCAGGAGCTCAGCCTGTGCCCCAACCTCTCCGTGGTGGACAACATCTTCCTGGGTCGCGAGCTGGCTGGGCCCACCGGTGTGGCCAGGCGCCGTGAGCGCGAGGCCACCCGCGCCGTCCTGGAGCGGTTGGGGGAGGAGATCGACCCTGGCGCCCTGGTGGGCGACCTGAGCCTGGGCCAGCAGCAACTCGTCGAGATCGCCCGCGCCCTGGACGAGGACGCCCGAGTACTCATCATGGACGAGCCCACCTCCGCCCTGTCCGCCTCCGAGGTCGAGGTCCTCTTCAGTGTCATCCGCGACCTGACCTCCCGTGGCGTCGCCGTGGTCTACATCTCCCACCACATGGACGAGTGCTTGGAAGTCGCGGACACTGCCGTCGTCCTTCGGGACGGCAGGCTGGTGGCCAGCCGTCCCGTGGCGGAGGTGGACCTGCCCTGGATCGTGCGCACCATGGCCGGACGCGACCAGTCTGACCTTTTCCCCGCCATCACGGCGAGCCCGGGACAAGTGGTTCTCCAGGTGGAGGACCTTGTGGTGCCCGACCCAGCCAACCCCTCCCGCCTCGCGGTGGACACGGTGTCCTTGAGCGTGAGGGAGGGCGAGGTCGTCGCCGTCTACGGGCTCATGGGCGCCGGGCGCACCGAGCTGCTAGAGACCCTGGCCGGCCGCCACCGCCCGGCCGCAGGGCGGATCCTTCTGGACGGGCGGGACGTCACCGCTACCTCGGTGGCCGACAGGATCGACCAGGGCGTGGTCCTGGCGCCGGAGGACCGCCAGGCTGACGGGCTGGTCCAAGTCATGAGCGTGGGCTCCAACATGTCGCTGGCCGCCCTGAGACGCCTCACCCGGGCGGGCACCATCCACAGGCGGCGGGAGGCCGCCGAGGTGGGCAGGGGGATCGAGGCAGTGCGGGTCAAGACGGAGTCCGCCTCTGCACCTATCACCTCCCTGTCCGGCGGCAACCAGCAGAAGGTGGTCCTGGCCAAGGTGCTCATGACTGCCCCGCGCCTGGTGCTGCTGGACGAGCCCACACGGGGCGTGGACATCGGCGCCAGGTCGGACATCTTCGCCACGACGGCGCAGATCGCCGGATCCGGCGCCGGAGTGCTCCTGGCCACCTCCGAGCTGGCCGAGGCTCTGCAGGCCAGTACCAGGCTCCTGGTCATGGCCCGGGGGCGCCTGGTGGCTGAGCTGGACCCGTGCACCGCCACCCGCGACCAGGTCATGGCCGCCACGGGTGAGCAGCTGAGGACCGCGTGACAGCCGCACCTGCTCGCCTCGCCGGAGTGATGGCACGACCGTCGCGACTACCGCGTCCGTCCGACTGGGCCTCACCCGCACCACCTCGCGACTGACCCTCATCACCTTCATCCCCTCACGCAAAACCCACTCAGGATATCTACCCAGGACGGCCGCCCATGACCACCCCGACCACCTCATCCACTCCGCCCGGCCCGACGCCCTCGTCGGCCCAGTCCACCCCTCCTGACGCACGTCTGGCGCGTACCGGCCTGCGCGTCGGCGACCGCAGCCTGGGAGAGTTCCTCATGGCGCAGCGCGCCTTCATCGCCCTCATCGTCCTCGTCGTCGTCTTCGCCTCGCTGTCCAGCAGCTTCCTGGACCCGACGAACCTCGTGTCCATGACCAAGCACGTGGCCTACAACGCCCTGCTCGCCCTGGGAATGCTCCTGGTCATCCTCACCGGGGGCATCGACTTGTCGGTGGGGTCGGTAGTAGGCCTGACCGGCGTGGTCGCGGGTGTCATGCTGCGTGGGACGCACCTGTCCCTCCTGGACCTCAACGCCTACCCTTCGGTACTTGTCGTCGTCATCGTCGCCCTGCTCGTGGGAACAGGAGTGGGTGCGCTCAACGGTCTCCTGGTCACCCGTTTCCGCGTGGCCCCCTTCATCGCCACCCTCGGCTCCCTGTACATGGCTAGGGGGGCCGCTCTGCTCATCTCTGGCGGGGAGACCTACTCCGACCTTGACGGCGCGGAAGGGCTGGGCAACACCGGATTCTACGTTCTGGGCGTCTCACGGTTCCTGGGCCTGCCTACCTCGGTGTGGCTCATGATCGTCCTCGGGGCGCTCGTGGCGCTCCTGGTCGCCCGGGCGCCCTTCGGGAGGTGGTTGTACGCCGTGGGTGGCAACGAGCGGGCCGCTGAGCTCTCCGGGGTGCCGGTGAACCGGGTGAAGATGCGCGTCTACATGGCCTCAGGGTTCTTCGCCGCCCTGGCCGGGCTCATTATCGCCTCAGAGCTGACAGCCGCCGCCCCCGCGGCGGGCGAGACCTACGAGATGAACGCCATCGCGGCGGTCGTCATCGGCGGGGCCTCCCTGGCCGGAGGGCGCGGGGACGTCAAGGGGGCGCTTATCGGCGCCTTCGTCATCGGCTTCCTCAACGACGGGCTGGTGCTGGTCGGGGTCTCCTCGTTCTGGCAGACCTTCCTCAAGGGTCTGGTCATCGTCCTGGCCGTGGTGCTCGACCAGGGCCAGCAGCGCCTGGAGCGCTCCCGGGCCGCCGCCCAGGCCGCCCGCAGCGTCAGGCTGGAGGCCGAGCGGACCAGCCTGGGCGGAGAGGCCAGTACGGGTGCGCGGGCCGGTCCGCCTGGCGAGACAGGCGAGGGTGCCGCGAGCGCCCGGCGGCCGCAGGCGCAGACCCGGACACAGACCCAGGCCCAGACCGAGACCCGGACGGAGGCGGCGGCCTCCCGGTCGGCTTCCCTGCCGACAGCGACGGATGACAGGGAGGACCCGCAATGACGCCCCGGACACCCCTGACAGTCCTGCCGGCTCTGCCCGCTCCTCCGGCGGCCTCGGCCGCGCTGCTGGCCGGGACACCAGCCGCTGCGCTGACGCCCGGTGCAGCTGCTGTGGTGCCCACGCGGCGCAGCCTCCTGAGGGCCTCGCTGGTCGGCTGCGTCGCGCTGCCGGCGCTGGCTGCCCTGGGCGCCTGCTCCTCGCGGGGCGCGGACTCGGACTACATCGCCGTCATCACCCCGGCCCACGACAACCCCTACTTCAAGACCGAGGCTGACGCAGCCGTGGACAGAGCGCGCGCCCTGGGGTACGCGGCCACGGCCTTCTCCCACCGCGACGACGTCAACGTGCAGTCCGAGCTCATCGACTCCGCGGTCTCCCAACGCGCGGCGGCCATCATCCTGGACAACGCGGGCGCTGACTCCACCGAGGGGGCCTCCCGCAGGGCCGTGGAGGCCGGGGTGCCCGTGTTCCTCATCGACCGCGAGATCAATGAGGCGGGGATCGTCCAGGCCCAGATCGTGGCCAACAACTCCCAGGGGGCGGCGCTGGTGGCCCAGCGGCTGGCCGAGGAGCTTCAGGGAAAGGGGCGCTACTACGAGCTGGTCGGGCGTGAGACCGACACCAACGCGGCGGTGCGCTCCACGGCCTTCCACTCTGTGCTGGACCAGTACGAGGGCCTGGAGCTCGCTGGCCAGGAGACCGCCAACTGGGACCAGCAGGAGGCCTACACCAAGGTGGAGACCCTGCTGCAGCGCGACAGCGGCATCCAGGCCATCATCTGTGGCAACGACACCATGGCCGTGGGGGCGGTGGCTGCTGTCCAGCAGGCCGGGCGCACTGGTGACATCGTGGTGGCCGGGTTCGACGGCAGTCCTGACGCCGTGGACGCCATCAAGGCGGGCACCATGCTCGCCACCGGCATGCAGCCCGCCGTGCTCATCGCCCAGATGGCGGTGGAGCAGGCCCACGCCTACGTGACCGGTGGCAGTACCGGGAAGAGGGAGAAGCAGCTCGTGGACTGCGTGCTCATCGACGAGTCCAACGCGCAGGGCTACACCCTCTTCGAGATGGAGGAGGACTCCTAGGGTCCGTCGCGACAGTGGTGCGGGGGCGGGGAGCCAGACGGGCAGGACTGGTGCTGCGCAGTGTCGTCTGCTAGTCTGAGCACAGACATCATTCAAAGATGAATGCTTATTCTCTCCTGTCCGTCGCCCGTGTGGCGGCCCGCTGTCCTCACAGAGGAGCCTTCTGATGAGTACCCCCTACATCCTCGCCCTCGACGAGGGCACCACCAACGCCAAGGCCCTCGCCGTGGCGCGTGACGGTACCGTCCTGGCAGCAGGGTCGGCACCCGTGCCCGTGGCCTACCCGCGCCCCGGCTGGGTGGAGCAGGACGCCGACGCCGTCTGGAAGGCTCAGGTCGAGGCGATCAGGGCCTGCCTCGGGGGTCTCGACGCAGTCCCGGAGGGTGTCGCCATCTCCAACCAGCGCGAGTCCGTGGTTGCCTGGGACGCGCGCACCGGTGCCGCGCTCGGCCCCGTCATCGGCTGGCAGGACTCCCGTACCGCCGAGTTCTGTGACTGGCTGCGTTCCCCGGAGCGCGAGCTCGCCGTGTCCGTGGCCACCGGCCTGTCCCTGGACCCTATGTTCTCCGCCCCGAAGATGCGCTACCTGCTGGACCGGCTCGGTGCCAGTGCCGGGGCCGTGGACGGGCAGGTGCGGGTGGGCACGGTCGACTCCTGGCTGGTGTCACGCCTGACCGGCCAGGACTCCTACGTCATCGAGGCGGGTAACGCCTCGCGCACCCTGCTGCTGGACCTGTCCACGCTGGAGTGGTCGCAGCCCATGTGCGACCTCTTCGGCGTGGCCAGGGAGATTCTGCCCCAGGTGGTGGCCTCCAACGCCGACTTCGGCTCCACCAGGGGGCTGGAGGTGCTTCCCGACGGGGTGCCGGTGGTTGGAGTGCTGGGCGACTCCCACGCCGCGCTGTTCGGACACGGCTGCCGTACCCCTGCCGAGGGCAAGGCCACCTACGGCACTGGCTCCTCCGTCATGGTGCCCGCAGGTGCGCAGCCCTCCGTGCGCCGGGGCGTGTCCACCACCCTGGCCTGGTTGACCGAGGAGCCCGTCTACGGTCACGAGGGCAATATCGTCGCCTCTGGGACTGCCATGGACTGGACCGCCCGGCTCCTGGGGGTGGAGGCGGGCAGGGGCCTTGACGCGCTGGCGGCTACCGTGGAGGACGCTGCCGGTGTCAGCCTGGTACCCGCCTTCACCGGGCTGGGCGCCCCCTGGTGGGACCGCCAGGCCGTGGGCGTCATCACCGGCGTCACTGCTGGTTCCAGCCGCGGGCACCTGGCTCGCGCGGCCCTGGAGAGCGTGGCCCACCAGGTCGCCGACGTCGTCGATGCACTGGGGGCGCAGGACCTGACCGTCCTGCACGCCGACGGCGGGGCCACCGCCTCCTGCCTGCTCATGCAGACCCAGGCCGACCTGCTGGGCCGTGACGTCATGGTCAGCGCCGATGCGGAGATCTCCGCCCTGGGCGCAGCCCTTATGGGTT
Source organism: Actinomyces wuliandei (assembly GCF_004010955.1). Lineage (NCBI taxonomy): Bacteria > Bacillati > Actinomycetota > Actinomycetes > Actinomycetales > Actinomycetaceae > Actinomyces > Actinomyces wuliandei. Next base: position 2,278,088 of record NZ_CP025227.1, on the reverse strand, counting down.
TCACCCGCCTGGGCTGGGAAGTGCCGACACCCCTGCCGGGCCAGCAGGAGCAGGGCGGCAGGCGCTACCACCCGGTGCTCGACGAGCACCAGCGCTCCTGCGCCCGCACCCGGTGGTCCCACGCTCTGGCCCGCTCCCGCCTGGCCCCCGGCTCGTGAGCCCTCACGGTGGCCCCGCAGCCGGGCGGGGTGCCAGAAGGCCCCGGATGCTGCTGGCCGCCCACCGCAGCCAGTCCACACCTGAGACCGCCAACCATTCTCGGACCACACCACCAGTCGGGGGAGATGACACACCATGACTACGGCGACTACGGCGACTACGGCAACTACAGCGACTACGGCAACTACAGCGACGAACACGACCCCTGCTGCGGCGACAGGCGCTGCAGCAGGCCCAGGGATGTGCCCGGGGAGGGTCCAGGCTGCTGCCAGCCCCGTCTTCGGGGCGGTCCTGTGGAACTTCGCTGCCTACGTGGACCGCTACGCCGTGGACTGCTACGGGGAGGCCCGCTCCACCATCAAGCAGATTGAGCTGGCTGCGCGGGTGGGTGACATCAGCTATGTGGACCTCAACTACCCTCTCACGCACAGTGTCAGTCTCGGCGACGTCAAGGCGGCCCTGGAGCGCACCGGTATCGCGGCCATCGGCGTCACCCCGGAGATCTACCTGCGCGAGCACCAGCCGGGGGCCTTCACCAACCCCGACCCGGACAGGCGGGCCTCCGCCATGGCGATCATGCAGGGCGCGGCCGACGTGGTACGCGAGCTCGGCGCACGCTACGTCACGGTCTGGCCCGGCCAGGACGGATTCGACTACCCCTTCCAGGTGGACTACGCCGAGCTGAACCGCCTGGCCGTCGACGGCATGCGTGACCTGGCCCAGGCCAACCCTGACCTGCGGTTCGTCATCAAGTACAAGCCGCGTGAGCCGCGTACCCACATGCTCTGGTCCTCCGCGGCCAGGACAGTACTGGGCATCCAGCAGACGGGGGTGGACAACGTGGGCGTGCTGCTGGACTTCGGCCACGCCCTGTTCGGCGGGGAGTCCCCCGCTGAGGCCGCCCAGCGCGCCGTCCACGACTCCCTTCTGGGCTGCATGGCCTGAGCCGCAAGGAAGCACCTGAGCCGAGCAAAAGGAAAGGAGACCTGCTGTCATGACTGTCTCGGCCGACCTGCCCGTCATCGGGCGCACCGCACCTGGAGCCTCCCGGGAGGAGGTGATCAGCCACCTGAGGGAGGGGGCGCGCCTGATCCGCCGTAAGGCCCTGACCAACATCGTCAGCGCCGGGATGGGCCACGTGGGCGGGGAGATGTCGGTCATTGACGCCCTGGCCGTCCTCTACCTGCACTCGGCCAGGATCACCCCGGACAACCTGGAGGACCCCGACCGCGACCGTGTCATCCTGTCCAAAGGGCATGCCGCCAACGCCCTGTACACGACGCTGGCGGCAGCCGGAGTCATCCCTGTCGACCAGCTAGACACCTTTGTCCAGCCGGGCTCCGCCCTCAACGGGCACCCCTCCCGTACCTCGGTGCCCGGCGTGGAGGCCAGCACGGGACCGTTGGGGCACGGCCTGCCTGTCGGTGTCGGGGACGCCGTCGCTGCCAAGATCGACGGCTCACCCCGACGCGTGTTCGTCCTCACCGGCGACGGCGAGCTCCAGGAGGGATCCAACTGGGAGGCCCTCATGTTCGCCTCTCAGCAGCAGCTGGACAACCTGTGTGTGCTGGTGGACCGCAACCGTCTTCAGCAGGGTGCCCGGGTCGAGGACACCAACGACCTGTCCCCGTTGGACGACAAGGCCCGAGCCTTCGGCTGGGATGTCATCGAGGTCGACGCCCACGATTACGGACAGCTCCTTGACGTGTTCGCAGGGGTCCCCTCCGCCAGCGGGCGGCCCACCTTTGTCATCGCCCACTCGCACAAGGGGCACCCGATCTCGTTCATGTCTGACTCGGTCGCCTGGCACCACAGGCTGCCCAGTGACGCCGAGGTGGAGCAGGCACTGGCAGAACTGGAGGCGCTGATATGACTACCATCACTGAGACAGGGCGCATGTACGACTGCCGACAAGCCTACGCGCAGACCCTGCTGGACATCGCGCGCCATGACGAGCGGCTTGTCGTGGTTACCAATGACTCCGTGGGGTCCTCGAGCCTGGGTGAGTTCCGTCAGGAGATGCCTGGTCGGGTCGTCAATGTCGGCATTGCTGAGCAGAACCAGGTGGGAGTGGCCGCAGGGCTGGAGAACGGAGGCAAGGTCCCTGTCGTCTCCTGCGCGGGATCCTTCCTGTCCGCCCGCGCCACCGAGCAGGTCAAGATCGATACCGCCTACTCCCGCCGTCACGTGCTGCTGTGCGCCCAGTCGCCGGGCCTGGCCTACGGGGCGCTAGGCTCCACCCACCACAGCGCAGAGGACGTGTCGATCATGCGCGCCATCCCGGGCATGACCGTCATCGTCCCGGCGGACCCGGCTGAGACCGCAGGAGCCGTGCGCTGGGCTTACGAGCAGCTCGACGGTCCGGCCTACATCCGCGTCTCACGTATGAAGGTGCCTGCCGTCCACGCCGAGGACTACGCGTTCACCCCCCGGGCGGTCGTGCTCCACGAGGGAACGGACCTGACGGTGATCGCCAACGGCGTCACCGTCCACCGGGCGGTCCAGGCCGTGACACAACTGGCTCGGGATGGGGTCAGTGCCCGGCTGCTGTCGGTGCCTGTGGTCAAGCCGCTGGATGAGGAGGCCGTCCTGGCCGCCGCCCGCGAGACCGTAGGGATCATCACCGTGGAGGAGGGGACTGTCAAGGGTGGCCTGGGTGGTGCTGTCGCCGAGCTGACCTCCAGCCGGCACCCTGTGCCAGTCAGGAGAGTCGGCGTGCCCGACGAGTTCGCCCCCACCGGCTCCGAGTCCTGGCTCATGGACCACTGGGGCATCAGCGTTGAGGGCATTGTCGCCGCGGCCAAGGACCTGCTCGTCTGAGCACAGGAGCTGTCCAGGTTCTTGTCCCGCAGCGGGGCCTCCAGGCAGCGCCGACGTTGACGGCCCGGCGTGCACCTGGTGGCCCCGCTGTGCCGTGGTGCTCCGGGGATGCGCTCTGCCGACTGTGCCCGCCGTCTGGACGCACGATCCGTGCCCGGTACGTCCTGGCAGTGAGGTAATGGTTCCGTCGACCTCGTGCCACCGGAGCCACTGTTGATCTCTAGGGACCACCCAGATGCTAATTCAGCTTGGCATACAGATGACATTCGGGTGGGTGAGATGAGGGCGGCTTGGTCCAGGCTTCGCAGGTCTCGGGCGTGCGACCCCTATTTTTAGGGTGAGATTGCGGCATGTCTGGGAGGGGTGCGTACGTGGGGGGAGGCGGGGTGGGTTGACACAGAGATGAGAGGGGGATAGCATAAGGTGTAGACATTCGGTACTGAATACTGATTCATCAACTCAAGGGCGAGTGTGAGGAGTACCTTCATGTCACAGGACCAGATATCGACGATCTTCCGCGATCACTTCGCGGGAAGGCACGTTGTCGTCACTGGCGCCGCAGGAGGCATCGGCCTGGGCGTTGCTCGGGCCTTCGCGGGCTGCGGGGCGACGGTGCGTGTCGCTGACCTGTCCGGCGCAGTGCTCGATGTGGCTGAGGATCTGCGCAGCGAGGGGCTTGCGGTTACTGCCGAGCAGCTCGACGTGACCGACGACCCCAGCGTGCGAGCCTTCTTCCGGCGTGTCGGCGAGGACTTCGGCAGGCTCGACGTCCTGGTCTCCAACGCGGGCGTCATCGAGATCGAGAGGCTGGAGGACACGACGACCGAGGGGTTCGAGCGTGTCCTGCGCGTCAACACCCTGGCTCAGTTCATCGCCGCCCGGGAGGCTGCGCCTTTACTGCGCAGGGCCGGCGGGGGGTCGATCATCAACGCGGCCTCGGCCCAGGCCCGTCACGGCTTCATCTACACCCCCGGCTACGCCGCCTCCAAGTTTGGTGTGCTGGGACTGACCCAGTCGCTGGCCAAGGAGCTGGCTGCGGACGGTATTCGGGTCAACGCCTACTGCCCGGGCATCGTGGTCACGGACATGTGGACCTACAACGACGGGAGGTGGGGCTCCCTGCTGGGCGGCTACGAGCCGGGTGAGCTCGTGGCTGAGTGGATAGACAAGATTCCCCTGGGCCGTGCGGCAACCAGGGAGGACGTCGCCAACCTCGTCCTCTTCCTCGCGTCCGACGCTGCCGGGTGCATCACGGGCCAGGCCGTCAACGTTGACGGCGGCATGGAAATGAACTGACCGGGTGCGGAGGAGAACTCAGATGTCGTACGTACAAGCCGTGGCGCACGGCTCGGTCCAGCCGGCCACGCCTCGCTGGGGAAGGCTGGCCGAGGCTCTCAAGAGCACCGGAGGGGCGGTGATAGGGCTTGTCGTCCTTGTCGTCGTCCTGTCCCTAGTCGCCCCCGGCTTTGCCACCTCGCGCAACCTTGTCAATATTATCGACCAGGTGACGACCCTGGGTATTGTCGCTATCGGTGGGACCGCTATTATTATCACCGGCGGTATCGACCTGTCGGTGGGGTCGGTCATGGCACTGGCGACGATGGTGCTGGGCTGGTTGTCGCACGACGGCGGCTGGCCCATGTGGGCGGCTATGGTCGCTGCGGCGCTTGTCGGTACCGTGTGCGGCGCCGTCAACGGCGCAGCAGTGACGGTCGCCAGGCTGCCGCCCTTTATCGCGACGCTGGCCATGATGTCTGTTGCGCGCGGCCTGGCCAACCTCATCACGGACGGCCAGCAGATCGTGGGCTACCCCGACTGGTTCTTCAGCCTCTCCTCCCAGAGGTACCTGGAGTTCTTCTCGGTCACGGCCGTGACGCTGGTCGTCATCGCTGTCGTGTCAGCAGTGTGGTTGCGGTCACGGCCCTCGGGGCGGGCACTGTACGCGATCGGGGGAGGTGAGGAGGTCGCCCGGCTGGCTGGTATCCAGGTCAGGCGGGTCGTGACGGCTACCTACGCCATTGCGGGAGCCCTGGCCGGGGTGGCAGGGATCATCCTCGCTACGAGGCTCGACTCCTCCCAGCCCAGCGCAGGGACAGGGCTTGAGCTCGACGTGATCGCGGCCGTCGTCATCGGCGGAGCGAGCCTGACCGGCGGGGTGGGGAGCATATCGGGGACCGTCGTCGGCGTGCTCATTATCGGCATCCTTCGAAACGGTCTCAACCTTCTTGGGGTGTCGCCGTTCATTCAGGCCATTCTCATCGGCCTGGTTATCGCCGTTGCGGTGATGGGTGACGTCCTCAGACGCAGGAACTAGGCAGGACCAGCGGAAGGAAAGGGGTCCTCCATGAGACGCAAAGAATTTATCAGGCTTGTTGGGGCCGGGGTGGCCGTCGCGGCCGCCGGCCCGCTGGCTGGCTGCCGCTCGAGCCAGTCCTCCGGTGGGAGGAGGATAGGGCTGGCCGTCGCCAACCTCCAGGCCGACTTCTTCAACCGTATACGCCAGTCTGCGGAGGCTGAGGCTCAGGCCCAGGGCGCGCAGATCATCGTCGCAGACGCAGGAGGCGACGCCGACAAGCAGGTCAGCCAGGTCCAGGACCTCATCAGCCAGCAGGTCGAGGCAGTCATCTACATCCCGGCCGGGGCCACCGCAGCAAGCGTCCCCGTCCGTAACGCCCGCGCCCAGGACATCCCGGTCGTGACGGTTGACCGAAATCCGGACGGAGAGCCCGGAGACACCTTTATCGCCACCGACTCCGTGGCGGCGGCCCAGGTCCTGGGCGAGTGGGTCGTGGAACGTACCGGCGGTGCCGGGACGCTTGGAGTCATCCAGGGGCAGGTTGGGACCACCCCGGAGAACGACCGGGACAAGGGGTTCAAGAACGGGATCTCCGGCTCCCAGGTCACTGAGGTCGCGCGTCAGGCCTCCGAGGGCTGGCACCAGGACGAGGGCTTTGACATTGCACAGGACATGCTTCAGGCCCACTCAGAGATCGACGTCATCTTTGGCCGCTCTGACGCTCTTGCACTGGGTGCGGCGCAGGCAGCCCGGGCAGTAGGGCGTGACGACATCCTCATCGTGGGGTTCGACGGCGACGACGCCGGGCTCCAGGGGGTCAAGGACGGCACGATCGCCGCGACCATGGTCCAGAAGACCATGTACATGGGGCAGCTGGCGGTTCAGTCCGCTCTGCGGCTCATCAATGGGGAGACGGTCGAGCCCGAGCAGCTTCAGGAGGGGAGTCTGGCCACGCCTGACAACGTCGACGAGTTCATCGGTGAGCACCCATGAGGTGGACAGCGACTGGCGCGGCTCACGGGAGCCTGACGGGTGTGGTTGACAGGGACGCTGACAGCGGCGCAGCCGGGAGCGTACCGCTGCTGTCCGTCAGGCAGGTGGGCAAGCGCTACCCGGGAACAGTAGCGCTGACGGGTATCGACCTGGACGTCCGTGCCGGCGAGGTGGTGGCGCTGCTGGGTGAGAACGGGGCCGGGAAGTCGACGCTGGCGAGGATCATCGCAGGCGTCGAGGCCCCGACCAGCGGGACGATGGAGTGGCAGGGGCGTGCCTACGCCCCGACCTCCCCGCTGGACGCCATCCGTGCCGGTGTGGGCATGATCCACCAGGAGATGCGGCTCCTGCCGGATCTGACGGTGGCTGAGAACGTGTTCGTCGGACGGTGGCCCCGCCTCGCGCGGGGCAGTGTCGACCACAGGGCGATGCGAGAGGAGGCGCGCGGGCACCTCGAGCGGCTTGGCTTCTCCAGACCGATGTCCACCCTGGTGCGCGACCTCAGCGTGGCCGGGCAGCAGCAGGTGGAGATCGCCAAGGCGCTGTCGCAGCGCTCACGGCTCATCATTCTCGACGAGCCCACCGCAGCCCTTGGGGGCGAGGAGACCCAGGCGCTGTTCGCGTGTGTCCGCGATCTTCAGGCTGACGGGGTCGCGTTCGTCTACGTCAGTCACAGGCTCGCTGAGATCGCACAGATCGCCACCCGGGTCGTGGTCCTGCGTGACGGCACACAGGTGGCCCAGCACGCAAGCGCGCGGGTCCCGCCTGAGGATCTGGTTGCCGAGATGGTGGGACGAAGGGTCGACAGGCTGTTCCCGCCTCTGACCACTCCGGGTGAGCGGGTGGTGCTGCGCGCCAGCGGGATCACCGCCGCCAACGGGTTCGTCAGGGACGTCGACCTTGAGGTGCGCGAGGGCGAGGTCCTCGGGATCGCAGGTCTCGTGGGGGCGGGCCGTACTGAGCTGGTCCGGGCGGTGGCCGGGGCGGACACGACGGCCAGCGGCACCGTGTGGGTGGAGGGCAGTCGGCTGCGGGCACGCTCCATCAGGGCAGCGAAGGCCGCGGGTCTCGTCATGGTCCCCGAGGACCGCAGACGGCAGGGGCTGCTTACCGAGGCGTCCGTGCGGGAGAACGTGAGCCTGCCGAACTTTGACAAGGTATGCGGGCCGTCCGGGTGGCTGAGCAGATCCCGGGCCAAGGCGCTGGCCAACGACGTCATATCGCAGATGGGCGTCAAGGGCGACCCCGGCAAGAAGGTCGGGCAGCTCTCCGGAGGGAACCAGCAGAAGGTGGTCATCGGAAAGTGGGTCGCGCGGTCTCCCAAGGTCGTCATCCTTGACGAGCCGACTCGTGGGGTCGACGTGGGCGCCCGTGCCTCCGTCTACGAGGTAGTTGACCAGTTGCGGCGTCGTGGCGTCGCTGTCGTCGTGGTGAGCTCGGACCTGGAGGAGGTGATCGGGCTGTCTCACCGCGTCATGGTGCTCAGCCGGGGGCGGGTCCAGGGAGTCCTTGACCACGAGGAGGCTGACGGGGAGCGAATTATCTCGATGGCTACCCGTTGACCAGGCCGTTGGCTGGTGGTCTGAGCGGTACCAGTTCTACGGCGGCCGTGCGGGCAGGGGAGACGATCGGGGACGGACCAGAACAACCAGGCGAGATCACCGTCACTGGTGATGCTTCCGCGCCCACAGGTAGTGGGGCCTTGGGCAGGAGAAAGGCATGAACGAAGGGAGCTCGTATGAGCGTCAACGACACCAGCACCACTAGCAGCGCCGACGTATTTGACATCTCCGGCAGGGTCGCTGTCATCACTGGGGCGGCCTCCGGAATCGGCCAGGCAGTCGCCAGGCACCTGGCCGCCTGCGGGGCCAGGGTGGCCTGCGCCGACCTGCCCGGCGAGCCCCTGGAGGCCGTCGTCGAGGACATCACTGCGGCAGGCGGTAGCGCCGTCACCGTCCCCTGGGACGTCACCGTGGAGGAGGAGGCCGAGGCCGCCGTCGCCACCACCCAGGACAGGCTCGGTCCGCTGACCCTGGCCTTCAACGCCGCAGGAATCGCAAACGCCACCCCGGCCCTGGACATGTCACTGTCCCAGTGGCAGCGCATGTACGACGTCGACTGCACCGGCGTCTTCCTGGCCAGCAGGGCCCAGGGCCGGGCCATGATTGCGGCCGGCGGGGGATCGATCGTCAACGTCGCCTCTATGTCGGGCACGATTGTCAACCGGGGCCTGGTCCAGGTCCACTACAACTCGGCCAAGGCGGCGGTTATCCACCTGTCGAGGTCCCTGGCCATGGAGTGGGCACGCCAGGGGGTGCGGGTCAACACCATCAGTCCCGGCTACACCGCCACACCCATGAACACCCGGCCCGAGGTGGCCGAGCAGGCCAGGCAGTTCGCCGAGGACACCCCCCTGGGACGCATGGCCCAGCCGGAGGAGATGACTGGTCCTGCCCACTTTCTCCTGTCCGACGCCGCCAGTTTCCTTACCGGCCACGACCTTCTCGTCGACGGAGGCTTCACCGCCTGGTGACATGACGACGTCTCAGGTACCTACCAGTGGCGTACCTGAGACACGCCTGGTACGTACGGGCGGGTCTGCCAGCCGTGCCTGCAACCGGGTGCGCTGGGGCTGGTGGCTTCACGGGTAGATTGGGAGTGCCCTGGTCCCGTCAACCGGGACAGCCCCTGCCCCGGAGAGGACACCAGTCGGTGAACGACGACAGCCAGCTGCGGCTCATGGCCCGCATCGCGCGCATGTACCACGAGCTCGGTATGAAGCAGACGCAGATCGCCACCGAGCTGCACGTGTCCCAGCCGCGTGTCTCCCGCCTGCTTAAGCGTGCTGGTGAGGAGGGCATCGTGCGTACTGTCGTCGCGCTGCCCACCGGGACCTACACCGAGCTGGAGGAGGCTCTGGAGGAGCGCTACGGCCTGTCGGAGTGCGTCGTCGTCGATGCTGACGACTCTGACCAGGGCGTGACCTCGGCGCTTGCCACGGCGGGGGCCGCCTACCTGGAGACCACGCTGACCGGCGGGGACACTATCGGACTGTCCTCGTGGTCTGCCACCTGGCTGGCGGCGGTCCAGCAGCTGGCCCCGTTCCGGCTGCCCGTGGCGGACCGGGTCATCCAGCTGTTCGGAGGGGTCGGGCACCCGCAGGTCCAGGTCAAGGCGACCAGGCTGATCGACCAGCTGGCCCGGGCCACTGGGGCTCAGGCTGTCTTCTTCCCTTCCCCTGCGGTCCTAGGGACCCCGGAGGCGGCGGCCCAGCTGCGTCAGGACGTGTCGGTGCGCTCGGTTCTGGACCAGCTCCGCGAGGTGACAGTCTCCCTGGTGGGCATCGGCAGCCTGGAGCCCTCCCCGCTGCTGCGCGAGTCAGGGAACATGATGTCGGAGGAGGACGACGCCCAGCTACGGGCAGCGGGAGCGGTGGGGGACGTGTGCCTGCGGTTCTTTGACGCGCAGGGGCGGCCCGTGGCCTCCGACTACGACGAGCGTCTGGTGGGGGCCGACGCCGAGCAGCTGCGAGCGGTGCCACGTCGCGTGGCGGCGGCAGGAGGGCAGCGCAAGCACGCCGCCGTCAGGGGAGCCCTGCTGGGCGGCTGGGTGGACGTGCTCATCACCGACGTCGACACCGCCAGGGCGCTGCTCGCCTGGGAGCAGGCGGCAGCCGGTGAGGATGTCCCAGCCACTGGTGGTGCTGCCTGAGGCTGTGGCGAGTCACGTACCCGGGTGGAGGTGCCTGCCGACAGCAATGACGGGTGCAGGGGGTTGACGATCTTCGTGTCAGCGGTCACCATCGGAATGTCCACGACGTCGGCCTGTTCAAGAGCCCCTGGCCCCGTGCGCGGCTGGTGGCTCGGGCCACCCCCGGCCGCCTGGTCATGCTGGCTGACTGCGGCCAGGCAGACCAGTGATGGAGCGGAGCTTGGATAGCCATGGCGCGCAGCACATGGTGGTGCACCTGGTAGGCAGATCTGCACCACAAGGCCGGTGCGGCGCGCTTCCAGGCACTGGGTGGGAGTGCCCCCGGTGGGGCGCCGTCGCCAGGGGCCGTTCCTGGAGCAGGCAGGGCGTGGGCCGCGCGCAGCCAGCGCCTCCTCCCGGACCGGCAGCAAAGGAGCCACCATGTCGTCTCAGTCGTCCCCGTCGCCATCCCACTCGTCATCCCAGCCGTCGCCGTCTCAGTCGTCTCTGCCGCAGCGGCCCGTCCCCGTCCTGTCCGAGCTGGACCCGGCCCTCCAGGAGGCCGTCGCCTCTACCCGGGAGGTTGTCGCCGCCCTTCACGCCGAGCTGCCCCGGTGGGGGCTGGTCGTGTGGACGGCGGGCAACGTCTCCCAGCGTGTCGTGGTGGACCGTGGCGGCGGCCCGGAGAGGACCGGCCTGTTCGTCATCAAGCCCTCCGGTGTGTCCTACGACGAGCTGAGCGCGGACACCATGGTGGTGTGCACGTTGGAGGGGGACAAAATTGAGGACGGCACGCCGAGCCGACTTGCGCCCTCCTCGGACACGGCTGCCCACGCCTACGTCTACCGGCACATGGACCACGTGGGAGGGGTCGTGCACACGCACTCCACCTACGCCACCGCCTGGGCCGCGCGCCGGGAGCCGATTCCCTGTGTCCTGACGATGATGGCCGACGAGTTCGGCGGGGACGTCCCCGTGGGTCCCTTTGCCCTCATCGGTGACGACTCCATCGGCCGGGGCATCGTGGAGACCCTGAGCGGGTCACGGTCCCCGGCGGTGCTCATGGCCAACCACGGCCCTTTTACGATCGGCAGGGACGCGCGTGCTGCGGTCAAGGCCGCCGTCATGTGCGAGGAGGTCGCCCGCACCGTCCACGTCGCTCGTCAGGGCGGGGAGGTCATGCCTATTGAGGCCGACCAGGTCGAGCACCTCAACGACCGCTACCAGAACGTCTACGGCCAGCACTGACAGCACAGCCAGCACTGACAGCACAGCCAGCACTGACAGCACAGTCAGCGCTGGCAGCACAGCCAGCACTGACAGCGCTGGCAGCACTGGGCCGTGGCTGGCTGCGCTCGGCACCCCTTCCTGGTCGGGCTCCGCCGCCACTCGGTCGGCACCCGGCCAGCACACCGACGACACTCGGCCGGCACGGACCTGACTTGCGGCCCCGGCTGGCCCGGCTCGCCCGGGATGCCCCGGCTGGATCGCGGTGGTGGTAACGGGCCTGGCCAGGGTGGTGGACAGTCCGTCTCGGTCAGCCTGGGCCACCCCGCCGTGAACATCTGTGCTTCCACGGGGCTCCCTGCGTGCACCGAAGTGCACAACTCCCTTGTTGTCGCCGATTATGTTAGGACAGGAGCGGTTGGTCGAGTACCGTTCGAGGCTATGAAGAAACTTATCAACGCCACTGAGAACATCGTTGCTGACGGTTTGCGCGGCATGGCCGCTGCCCACCCTGACCAGCTCCGCGTCGACCTGGAGAACCGAGTAGTCCTGCGTCGGCACCCTAAGGAGGAGGGCAAGGTCGCTATCGTCTCCGGCGGAGGCAGCGGGCACGAGCCGCTTCACGGAGGCTTCGTGGGTCCCGGCATGCTTGACGCGGCCTGTGCGGGAGAGGTCTTCACCTCCCCGGTTCCTGACCAGATTGTCGCCGCCACCAGGCAGGTTGACCGGGGCGCGGGAGTTCTCCACATCGTGAAGAACTACACCGGCGACGTCATGAACTTTGAGATGGCTGCCGAGATCGTCGACATGGAGTCCGGTATCAAGGTGGCTTCCGTGGTCACCAACGACGACGTCGCCGTGGAGGATTCCCTCTACACTGCCGGGCGCCGGGGGGTCGGTGTCACGGTGCTGGTGGAGAAGATCGCCGGCGCGGCGGCGGAGGAGGGTCGCCCGCTGGACGAGGTGGCCGACATCGCCTCCCGTGTCAACGCGGCAGGGCGCTCCATGGGGATGGCGCTGACCTCGTGCACCGTGCCGGCCAACGGCAAGCCCTCTTTCGACCTTCCCGAGGACGAGATGGAGATCGGCATCGGCATCCACGGTGAGCCGGGGCGGCACCGGGAGAAGGTCGCCCCCGCCTCCGAGATCGCCGAGCGCCTGGTCTCACCGGTGCTGGCCGAGCTGCCTGACGCTACGGGGCCTGACGAGGGCGTGATCGCCTTTGTCAACGGTATGGGTGGCTCCCCGCTGCTTGAGCTCTACCTCATGTACGGGGAGGTGGCCCAGCGCCTGGAGGATGCCGGTGTACGGGTCGCCCGGAGCCTGGTGGGCAACTACATCACCAGCCTTGACATGGCGGGCTGCTCGTTGACGCTTCTGCGGGCGGACGCTGAGATGCTGCGTCTGTGGGACGCCCCCGTGTCCACCCCGGGCCTGAGGTGGGAAGCGTGAGCCAGCTCGAGGTCGCGGACCTAGAGGCCTGGGTACGGCGCTGCGCCGAGCTCGTGGGCGCCCGTGCCGAGGAGCTGACCGCCCTCGACGCGGCCATCGGAGACGCTGACCACGGCGCCAACATGCGGCGTGGCCTGACTGCCGTGGTCGAGGTGCTGGACGGCGGGACGTTCGGCAGCGCTGATGCTCTGCTCAAACGAGTAGGCATGACGTTGGTGTCCAAGGTGGGTGGTGCCTCCGGCCCCTTGTACGGCACCTTCTTCATGCGCATGGGGGCCTCCCAGCAGGACGTGCAGTCCCTGGACGCCTGCCGCCTGGCCGAGGCTGTCGAGGCCGGGGTCGCGGGTATCGTGGCGCGCGGCCGGGCCGCCGCAGGGGAGAAGACCATGCTGGACGCCTGGTACCCGGCGGTGGAGGCCCTGCGCTCCCACTCGGAGGACCTCGGCGCTGCCGTCGCCGCCGCCGCGCAGGCGGCGGCACAGGGCCGCGACGCCACAGAGTCGATGGTTGCCACCAAGGGGCGGGCCTCCTACCTGGGAGAGCGCTCTGTCGGTCATATCGACCCTGGGGCGGCCTCGACAGCCTTGATCCTCCAGGCGCTGGCGGAGACTGTAGGAGACGGGGGCGGCTCGTCCTCACAGGGGTCGGCGGCTCCCTGTGCCGGGCTTGCCCCAGAGGTCGCGACCACGACTCGCGCTCCCGGCGGGGACCCGGAGGGGGACGCCTCAACGGAGGCCAGCGAGCAGGAGACGGCTATCCCGCACGCCTCCACCGGGACCGTGCCGGAGTCGGCTAGGTCCGACGCGGATGCGCAGCAGGGAGCGCGGGTGGGGATCGTGCTGGTCTCCCACTCACAGGTGCTGGCTCAGGACACGTTGAACCTGGCGCGCCAGCTGGTCTCCTCTGTCGAGACTGACGTGGCGGTCGCTGCCGGGCTGCCGGACGGCGGCCTCGGAACGGACTCGGCTGCGGTGGCTGCTGCGGTGGAGCGAGTCGCTGCTGTCAGCAGCGGGGTCCTTGTCCTCGTTGACCTGGGCAGCGCCGTGATGAGTGCCGACGCCGCCCTGGAGCTGGTGGCGCCTGAGGTGGCGGCCCGCACGCGGATCTCCTCCTCCCCGTTCCTGGAAGGGATGATCGGCGCCTATGCCGCAGCAGGGATAGGCCGCGACCTGGACTCTGTGACCGCCGAGGCGGAGTCCGCGGCGGCAACCAAGGCGGCCCAGGTGAGCCAGCTCGACAGGCGGTAGCGCGACCGCCCGCCTGACGGGAGCAGAGGAGCGGTACGGGTCTGCGCGGCGGCGCGTGGGCACGTACCGCTCCCTGGTGCCGGGGATGGTCTGGGGGAGCTGCCTGGACGTCCGAGGATGACGGCCACAGTGGCGTGACGGGGCTGGCTGCTACCGAGGCCAGAGCGCCAAGGGTACAGGGACTAATTCATAGATCACGGCAGGGCCGGGAAGAGGGGTGAGGCGTTCCTGCCTGCTGCCCGTCCGGTTAGCCGGAGCCCGTCCTGCGGCGGGGACCGGGTGCTCCTGCGGCTGCCTCCTGGGGCGCCGGTGCTGACTGGGCGCGCGGACCGGATCTGTGCCCCTGATCGGTACAGTGCTCTCAGCATGTCCGGGTCGTCGTGCTGTGCGGCTCCCGGGGCGGCTGGTCGGCGACTACTGCTTGGCGTGGCTCCGTCAGGACCAGGTGCTCCGGCCGTGCTCCTTCCTGCTCGCCCATGACGGGGAGCGGCCACCGCCAGGTCTCAAGATCACTGTTTTGAAATACCGACGTCAAATCCTGGTGCTCGCGCAGCGTGGCAGGTAGGGTCAACCTATGGACGCATCCAAGAACGGTTACGGCACCACTGTCACCGGTATGTTGCGCTGTGTGCCCGGCTCCCTTCGGCTGCGCAGGGGCGCTGCTCCGGAGGACCTGCGCTCCTGCAGCCAGGGCAGGGGGTGGACGGTATGAGCGGCAGCGCTCTTGAGATCAAGGACCTGGAGGCGTGGATCCGGCGTGCCGCTGAGCTGGTCTCCCTCAACGCCGAGGCGCTGACCGAGCTGGACGCCGCGATCGGTGATGCTGACCATGGCATCAACGTGAAGCGGGGCCTCCAGTCTGCGGTCTCTGTCCTGGAGTCGGGAGACTTCTCTGGCGTTGACGCCTTGCTGAAACGAGTGGGCATGACCCTGGTCTCAACCGTCGGTGGTGCCTCCGGCCCTCTGTACGGCACGTTCTTCATGCGGATGGGATCTGCTCAGACGGGACAGCGGGTACTGGACACCCACTCCCTGGCTGACGCGGTCGAGGCCGGGATCGGAGGGATTGTCGAGCGGGGCCGGGCCACCATCGGGGACAAGACCATGCTGGACGCCTGGTACCCGGCGCTGGCGGCGCTGCGGGCCAACCCTGAGAACCTGGTGACTGCCGCCTCCTCGGCGGCGCAGGCTGCCGCCAGGGGGCGTGACGCCACGGAGGCCATGGTGGCCAGGCGCGGGCGCGCCTCGTACCTGGGAGAGCGCTCGGTCGGCTACATCGACCCTGGTGCCGCCTCGACGACTCTGATCCTCCAGGCGCTGTCAGAGGTGATCGAGGGCCGGGAAAGGGCGGAGGGCCTGCACGTGGACGCCGGGACCTCCTCCGGCAACGGCCGCTCGGGCGCCAAGGTAGGGCTGGTCCTGGTCTCGCACTCGTGGGCACTGGCTGAGGCCGCGCTCGACCTGGTGACCCAGCTGGTCGGCCCGGTGGAGGTGCCTGTGGAGATTGCCGCAGGTCTGCCTCAGGGCAAGCTCGGTAACGACACTGCTGCTGTGGCTGAGGCGATTGAGAAGGCGGCAGGCCCGGAGGGAGACCGGGACGTCCTTATCCTGACTGACCTGGGTAGTGCCGTCATGAGTGCCGAGACCGCTCTGGAACTGATCCCTCAGCATATCGCGGTCCGTACCCGGCTCTCCACGGCGGCGTTTGTCGAGGGGCTGATCGCTGCGTACACGGCTGTGGGAGTGGGACGCGGTCTGAAGGACGTCGCGGCAGAGGCCGAGGCGGCCGTGGTGACCAAGACCTCCCGACCGGGTGCTGTGGTCTAGGACGCGCTGCTGCGGTAGTGTTCCTGGGATGCGTAGGGCAGACGGCCCAGGGTGCTCCTGGGTGACTCTGGTGACGGGTCACGTTGTCAGGCCTGCGTGTCTTCGGGTGGTCACGGTGGCGGCCCGGCGGTCGTGGAGGTGGCGTCATGATCAACGGAGAGCTGGTTGACCTGGAGGCCGGGCAGTACCAGGCCCGTGTCGCTACGGCAGGTGCCACCCTGGTGCACCTGCGTCGCTCCGGGCGGGACCTGGTGGTCCCCTTTGACGCGGAGGCCAGTCTCGCCGGTGCCTGGCAGGGCAAGATCCTGCTGCCCTGGCCCAACCGGGTGACGGGTTCCCGCTACGTCTACGGTGGCCAGGAGCACCTCCTGGCCTGCAACGAGCCGCAGACGGGCTCGGCGCTGCACGGCCTGGCGGGGTGGAGCGACTTCCAGGTGGTCGAGCTGGCCGAGGCTGAGGTGGTTCTGGCCCTGCTCCTGCCTGCCTCCTACGGCTACCCGTGGAGCCTGGACGTCAGGGTGAGGCTCGCCCTGGACGCGACAGAGGGTCTTGAGGTGGGGGTCACGACGACCAACCTGGGTGCGGCCCTGCCGGCAGACGGGGTGCCCGGCGCGCCGCAGGACGAGGGGCTGCCCCTGCCCGCCCCCTACGGGATCTCCTACCACCCCTATCTCACGCGTTCTGTCCCCCTGGACGACTGCGTGCTTACCGTCCCGGCCACGAGGGTTCTTGACGTCGATCCTGGGACGCTGGCTCCGACAGGTGAGCGGGAGGTTGAGGGCACCCGGTGGGACTGGCGTGAGGGGCGGCTGGTCGGGCAGGCCTCGACGGACCACGCCTACACGGGGCTGCCCGCCCGCTGGCAGGTGAGTCTGCGCGGTGGGGAGTCAGGCAGGGCCGTCGTGATGGAGGCAGCCACCGCCTGGCTCCAGGCCTACAGCGGTGAGAACCTGGGGCGGCGCGGTGTCGCCGTCGAGCCCATGACCTGCCCGCCCAACGCCTTCAACACTGGTCGGGACCTGGTGACCCTGGCGGTGGGGGAGTCCCACTACTTCAGCTGGGTGCTGCGTGAGGAGGCCTGAGGCTGGCCCACAGGCCCGGGCTGGCGCGGGGGTCAGGCGCGGTTGGCGAAGTGCTCCAGAAGGGCGGCGTCCCCGCCGACCACAAGGATGTCGTCTGCGGAGACCAGGGTGTCCGAGGAGGCGTACTCGAAGGGCTCCCCGGGACTCATGAGGCCGAAGACGGTCACCCCGTAGCGGGAGTGGATCCTGGACTGGCCGATGGTGAAGCCGTGGAGCTCAGCGGGCGGACGCATCTTGACGATGGTGAAGCCCCCCTTCTCCATCTCGATGTAGTCGAGCATGCGTCCGGACACCAGGTGGGCGGCACGCTGGCCGGCGTCGAACTCGGGGTAGATCACGTGCTGGGCGCCGATGCGGCGCAGGATGCGCCCGTGGGCGCGGGAGATGGCCTTGGCCCAGATCCGCGGGGTCTCCAGGTCCACGAGGTTCCCGGTGATGAGGACGCTGGCCTCCAGGGAGGTGGCGACACCGACGACGGCGGTGCCGAACTCGGTGGCACCGAGCTGCTCCAGCGCCTCGACGTCGGTGGCGTCGGCCTCCACCAGGGGAAAGCGCCCTGTCCACTGGCGCACGATCGCCGGGTTGGCCTCCACGGCCAGGACCTCCCTGCCCAGGCGGTCCAGGGTCGCGGCCACGGCGGAGCCGAAGCGCCCCAGCCCGATGACGAGGGTGGAGTCGTTGTAGGTGGTGCGGTCAGGCATGGGGTCCTCACAGCGCGGTGCAGGGGGTGTCAGGCACCCGTGTGCTGGCACGGGCGTGCCCAGCATGCCTCACGGTGCCGGTCCGCGCGAGTTCCGCAGCTGTCTCGGGAGCATCTCCTGCGGCTGCGCTTCCAATGGGGTGCTCCTATGCGGTGTGTCAGGCGTCGGGTTGTTGCTGGTGGGGTGTAGAGGGTGTTGTCGCGGGTTATGGCGTGGAGGTGAGGGGGCGCGTCTGTGGGCGAGGGCGGGCAGGGCCTGGTTGTGGGGTTTGCCCTGGGTGCGTTTGCGGTGGTGGTAGGTGCGGCTGGCGGGGTCTGGGCGCGGGGTCTTCGCGAGGAGTGCTGCGGCGGTCCTGGCCCCGGGCACGGGTGGCCAGGGGACCGCCGTGGGGAGGGTGGGCCTCGAGTTTTGCGTAGACGTCGTTGCGCTGGGCGTGCAGGGCGACGGGCTGGCGGGCCAGGTGGGGCGGCACCACTCCGGCGGAGTCGGTACCAGCCACGACCACCGTCTGCTTGTCCAGGGCGTCGGTGATGGCCTTTGCCCGGGTGGTGTCGGGCCTTGTGGGCACATGAGCACGGCGGCGACCTGGTCGGTGCTGGCCTGGCGCAGGTCGGAGATACGCCGTACGGGGCAGGCAGCCCACGGTGATGCCCATGGACTGGGACACCGCCACTGCCAGTGCCCGCCCAGGCGCTCGTCGTTGGGCAGGGCCTCGTCAAGGACTTTCCTCCCGTCGGTTGTTACCGCGGCGGCCCGGTGCTCGGCCTTGCCCACGTCGATGCCGACGAAGACCTTGATCTCACGTACCTCCATGACTGCTTCCCCGATCAAGGACGGCCAGCCCCTGGGGCACTGGTCCTGTGCCCACGTTACGAAAGACCTCGCCCCACGTGCGGGCCTCTCCCCTTATCAGCGGTCACCAGCGCCCGCCGCCGTGGGCGACAGCACCCCCGGATCATCAAACAACAGAGGCAAGACATCATGCCGGAAGCGGCTGTGCCCGGTCCCGGAACACCCGGAACCACCAAAGTAAGTTCAGGCATGACGTCCTCCCCCTGCCTCCGTACGCCCTCGAGTTCTGCCCGGGGCGAGGCGGCCGCCCATGGCCACGTCCTGGCCACGGGCGGGCTTTACCGTCGCCGTCTCTCAACCGATGAGTGGCAGAGCCTCCGGCATGCGGATCACCCGGCGGCGCTGCCGTAGCGCCAGTGCGGACACGGCCGTGATCGTCCCGACGCGGCCCACGAACATCAGGACGACCATGACGTACTTGGCGCTTGAGGGCAGCAGCGGTGTGATTCCCGTGGACAGGCCGACCGTGGCGAAGGCGGAGACGACCTCGAACAGGACCCGATCCAGGCTCAGGTGGGTGATCTGGATGAGCAGGAGGGTGGCGGTCCCCACGATGCTGGCCCCGATGAAGGCCACGGCCACGCTCAGCCGTACCGTTGAGGGGCTGATCCTGCGTCCGAACGCCTCGATGTCCTGGTCTCCGCGGGCCTCGGCGACGATGGCCAGCACCAGCACGGCCAGTGTGGTCACCTTGATGCCCCCCGCCGTCGAGGCGAAGCCTCCGCCCACGAACATGAGCGCGTCCTGGAGGAACCAGGTCGCCTCCCTCATGTGCTCGGTGTCGACCGTGGACAGTCCTGAGGACCGGGCGTTGACGCCATTGATGAGCGCGGACAGGATCTTGCCGTCGGTGGAGAGGGCGCCGTAGGTGTCCGGGTTGCCCCACTCGAAGGCGGCGATCGCGACGGAGGACACGACGGTCAGTACCCCATAGGTGGTCAGCGTCAGCTTGGTGTGCAGGCTCCAGGCCCGGGGCCGGCGCCGGTTGCGCAGGATGTCCAGGATGACTGGGAAGCCAATCGCCCCCATGACGGTCCCCAGGACGATCGGCATTCCCATCCACCAGTCGCTGGCGTAGGGGGCCAGCCCCTCCGGGAGGATCACGAAGCCGGCGTTGTTGAAGATGGACATCGCCATGAACAGGGCGTACCACAGGGACTGGCCCGGGCTGGTCCCCTGTGACAGGAAGCGGGGCAGCAGCACCGCTGCCAGCACCAGCTCACAGCTGACGGCGGTGAACAGGGCCGCCCGCAGCAGGGCGACCACGTCTCCCAGACGAGACTTGGTCTCCGAGGCGGCCAGGATTCGCTGGGTCAGCCCCAGGTGTCGGGAGACCATGAGGGACATCAGCGAGGTCAGGGTCATGATGCCCAGCCCCCCGACAGCGGCCCCCAGGATGATGACGGTCTGGCCGAAGAGCGACCAGTAGGTGGCTGTCTCGACGGTCGTCAGTCCGGTGACGCACACCGCCGAGGTGGCGGTGAACAGGGCGTCCACCAGGGGGGCGCCCTGTCCGCTGGCTGTGGCCGGGGGGAGGCTCAGCAGCGCGGTGACGGCTGCGATGATGGTGGCGAAGACCACGATGGCCAGCCGTGCCGGGTAGTACGTGGCGGTGCGCCGGATCGGGTTGAGCACCCCCATGCGCTGGAGCAGCCCCCGCAGTCCGCGGGCCTCGGCCTGCGGGGCTGCGGGCGCGCTTTCGCGGGAACGGCGTGCCTGGGGCCGGGCGGAGGTGTTCTCGTGGCGTCCTGCCTGGCTGACGGCGCCCGCGCGCGGGGGACGCCAGCCAGGGCGGCGGGGTCTCCGGCCCGAGGCTGTTGCGGACGACGGTCCTGCGGGCTGCGAGCCGCGTGTGTGAGGCACGGTGCCATTGTGCCTCCTCTCCCGGTGTCACCCTGGCGTGCCGCCCTGCTGCGGGAGGGCGGAGAGGACGTGGGAGGTGTGTGAGATGCGACGCGTGATGCGTTTGTGCGCGCACAGGACTGTGCGTCAGGTGTTACAGGGGTTATATTGGGAGCGTTCCTGCCCTCTGTGGGCCACTCGCGACGATGGGACCTGAAGTACCGATGGCACCGGGCCTGCCCACACCTCCATCCAGCGCCTCACGCGCGCCCTCATTTCTGACCGTGGCTGAAGTTGCCTCCATGCTGCGCGTGTCCAAGATGACCGTCTACCGCATGGTGCACTCCGGCGACCTGCCTGCGATGCAGGTTGGGCGGTCCTTCCGTGTTCCCGAGCGTGCTGTCCAGGAGTATCTGGCCGCAGGGCTGGGTGACTGGGGCCACGACGTATCGGAGGCCTCGGGCTCCTAGGACCCGCTAGAATCGCCCGGTCACCTGGTGCGGCCGGTGCGTACCCTCATGCGCTGGTCGGCTGCTCTTCCCACGGCCACTGCTGTCGGCCTGTGCCGACGTGGGGCGGTCATGGGTGCTTACCATATGGACTGCGAGGAGATCTCATGGGATCGGTCATCAAGAAGCGCCGCAAGCGCATGGCAAAGAAGAAGCACCGCAAGCTGCTGCGCAGGACGCGCCACCAGCGTCGCAACAAGAAGTGAGCACCCGCGCTCCTCGTCCTGGCCCCGCGAGCTCGTCCGCTCGCGACGGAGCGCCCGATGCACCTTTGCCTCCTGCGCGGGGTGGGCTGCTCAGCGGTGACCCCGGCTCCCCGGTGCCAGAGGCCGTCGAGGCGCTGGCCCGCCCCCTGGGTGCTGCGGCACCAGCGACCATGGCCGACCTGACCACTCTGCGCGTGGGTGGTCCGCTGGGTGCCTATGTGGAGGCCACCACCGAGGCGGAGCTGATTGACGTGGTGCGAGGGGCTGACGAGGAGGGAACGCCCCTTCTGGTCGTGGGCGGAGGATCGAACATCCTGGTCTCAGACGCGGGCTTCGACGGTGTCGTCGTTCGTGACGCCCGGCAGGAGGTTGTCCTCACGTCCCGGGACCACGGGGACGACGAGGTCACGGCGACGGCGGGAGCTACCTGGGACGACCTGGTCAGGCAGGCTGTGGCCTCCGGCTGGTACGGCTTTGCCCCCCTGTCCGGTATCCCCGGTACTGTCGGGGCCGCTCCGGTGCAGAACATCGGTGCCTACGGTGCCGAGGTCGCCGACCTGCTGACCTCCGTGCGTGTGTGGGACCGTTTGGAGGGGCGCGTGGAGCAGCGCACGCTGGCGAGCCTGCGTCTTGCCTACCGCAGCTCCGACCTCAAGCGCTCCGTGACCGACGAGGGTGTCGGTGGCGGGCGCACCTGGGGACCTACGGGACGCTGGGTGGTGCTCAGTGTCAGTCTCCGGGCCCGGCACGCTGACCTGGAGGCCCCCGTCGCCTACGGTCAGCTGGCCACGGCCCTGGGGGTGGCCCTGGGGGCTCGGGCACCCGGTCGGGAGGTGCGCGAGGCGGTCCTGGGGCTACGCAGGTCCAAGGGGATGGTCCTGGACAGCAGCGACCACGACACCTGGTCGGCCGGCTCGTTCTTTACCAACCCCGTGCTGACCCGGCAGGAGGCGCGTGCGCTGCCCGACGAGGCCCCCCGGTACCCTGCTGTCGCAGACCGGCCCCGGCTCGGAGGCGAGGTGGGCCCGGGGAAGGAGCGCACGGGGCAGGTGCGGCGTGCCGCGCGTACCGAGGGCCAGGTCTCCCTGGTCAAGACCAGTGCCGCCTGGCTCATTGACCACGCGGGGTTCTCCAAGGGGTTCGCCCTGACGCAGGACGCCCCTGCCCGCTTGTCTACCAGGCACGTCCTTGCCCTGACCAACAGGGGAGGTGCCAGGGCTCAGGACCTGGTGGCCCTGCGCGACGCCGTGGTGTCCGGGGTCAGGCAGCGCTTTGGCGTGACCCTGGTTCCCGAACCGGTCCACGTCGGGTTCTGAGCCCGTTACGACGGGCACGAGGGGGCTCTCGGCGCGGGGTTCTAGCCGGTCGCAGGTTTGGGGGGCGCACGGGTGGGAGCAGCCTCACGCTGTTGCCTGCTGCGTCGGTTCAGTGGCGAGCCAGTCGTCAACCTGGGCCAGCCAGGCGCGCTTGGAGGTCGGTGAGGCCAGGGAGGCGCGGATGGAGCCCCGTGCCAGTTCTGCCAGCACGGCGTCATCGCACCCCAGGTCCCGGGCGATCTGGTACTGGTCCGTCAGCCGCGACTGGAACAGCAGGGGGTCGTCCGCCCCCAGCGCCACCTGGGCCCCGTGGTCCAGCAGGGTCAGCAGAGGGACGTCACCGGGCTGACGGTAGACGCCCAGGCTCACGTTTGACGCCGGGCACACCTCCAGGCTGGTCCCCTTCTGGACGAGCTGGTCCAGGAGGCGGGTGTCCTCGCTGGCGCGCACCCCGTGGCCCAGGCGGTTCGGTCGCAGGTAGGAGACGACGGCCCGCACGTGCTCCGGTCCCAGCAGTTCTCCGCCGTGAGGCAGCGACGCCAGTCCGCCACGCCGGGCGATGTCGAAGGCCGGTGCCCACGATGAGGTGGTTCCGGCACGCTCGTCATTGGACAGGCCGAAGCCGACGACGCTGCCTGGCTGGTCCCCGGCATAGCGCACTGCCAGCCGTGCCAGGGTACGCGCGTCCAGCGGGTGGCGGACCCGTGAGGCCGCCACGACGACAGCGACCTCGACCCCGGTCAGGACGGTGGCCTGACGGGCTGCGTCCAGGACAACCTCCAGGGCGGGGGTGATCCCGCCGACGAAGGGCGCGTAGCTGGTGGGGTCCACCTGGATCTCCAGACGGCGTGAGCCCTCGGCCGCGTCGTCGACAGCGGCCTCCAGGACGATACGGCGCATGACTTCCTCGCTGTCCACCAGGGCCCGGGCCGTGTCGTAGGCCCGCTGGAACCGGAACCAGCCGCGACGGTCGGCCGGGACGCGCAGGGGGTCGCCCTCAAGGAAGCTGGCGGGCAGGCGGGAGCGGGTGCCGGTGGCGAGCTCGGTCAGGGTGTCAAGACGCATTGCCCCAGTGAAGTGCAGGTGGAGGTGCGCCTTGGGCAGGCTGGCAAGGTCGCGCATGGCGGAATTGTTTCACGGGCATGTACCAGGCCCCGGTGGGGCACACTGGGGCCATGAACCACCCGGGCAGCTCCCACGAGCCGGAGGACGTCGCCCTTCTCACAGGACCCGGGGCCTCGGCAGTGCTCTCAGCAGCCCTGGCCCCAGAAGGTCGCGGGCTGGCGAGCTGGGAGGTCCACTCGGTCCACCACCGTCCCGGTGCGGGGGTGTCGGTGGGCTACACCGCGCTCGTCGTGTCTGCCGACGGGCGCTCCACCACCGAGTACCTGTGCGCGACGACGGCCCGCCTGTCGCAGCCTCACGCGCCGGGCCTGACCCGGGTGACGCCCACGGGCGGCAGCGGTCCCGTGGTGCACGTGTGGTGCCATCCGGCCGATCCTGAGCTGCCTGGCCTGGTGGTGGCCTGCACCCCGGCCCTGCTGGCGGCTCGCCTGGGGACCCGGTTGGAGGCCACCATGGTCGCCTACCGGCCAACACGCCGTGCCGTGGTGAGAACGACCTTCCCCGACCGGACTGCAGCCTACGTCAAGGTCCTGCGCCCCAGCCAGTCTCCTGGTCTCGCCCAGCGGCACCGCATGCTCACCACGGCTGGCGTGCCCGCCCCGGAGGTGCTGCGAGAGGACGCCGACGGGCTGGTGGTGCTGTCCGCGGGGCAGGGGACGGCACTGTCCGGCCTGCTGTCGCGAGGCATGGACAAGGACCAGGCGGAGAGGGTTTTCCGCAGTCTTGTCGCGCTCCTGGACTCCCTGCCTGAGACTGCCCTCCGGCTCCCGGCCCACCCTGCGTGGTCGGAGCGCGCCCGTCACTACGCGCACGCTGCGGCTACCGTCCTGCCCGAGGAGGCCGCCAGGGCACGCGCCGTGGCCGAGGGGGTGGAGCAGGTCGTGAGGACCTGTGACATCGGCCCCGTGGTCCCGGTCCACGGCGACTTCTACGAGGCCAACGTCCTCATGGACGGTGAGCGGGTCGCCACCCTGCTGGACGTGGACTCCCTGGGACCCGGGCACCGGGTGGACGACCTGGCATGCCTGCTTGGGCACGTCAGTGTCCTCGACCACCTGGCACCGGCCTCCTACCCCAGGCTGGGTCCTGTCCTACGGACCTGGACGCACCTGGCGGAACAGCTCGTGGACCCTGTCGCCCTGCGGGCGCGCTGCGCCGGAGTCGTGCTGTCGCTGGTGGCCGGAGCCAGGCGTGAGGACGGTGGGCCGTGGCGTGCCGACGCCGAGGGAAGGCTTGCGCGGGCAGAGGCCTGGCTGGCCCAGAGCCGGGAGGCCCAGGCGCGTCGTGCTCCTCACTGACCGCGTCATCTCCCGTGTCACCTCGCCGTCACGATCCTGGGCCTAGTCTTCGACCTGCGCCCGGCACCCCGCCGGGCAGAAGGAGAGGCAGCCTATGACGCCCCAGCCCACGACTACCCCCGTTCCCGCTACCGCTGCGAGCTCCTCGGTCGAGGACGCCCTGACTGCCCTCAACAGTTTTATCTGGGGACCCTGGTTCCTTGTCCCCTTCCTGCTAGGAACCGGTGTCTTCTTGACGATCCGCCTGCGGGGCCTGCAGGTCCGCAAGCTGGGTCCGGCCCTGCGCTTCGCCCTGTTGGAGCGGGAGGACGGCGAGAAGGGGACTGCGGAGGGAGACATCTCCCACTACCAGGCGCTCACAACAGCGCTGGCGGCTACGGTGGGGGTGGGCAACATCATCGGAGTGGCTACCGCGATCCACCTGGGCGGACCCGGTGCCCTGTTCTGGATGTGGGTCACGGCGCTGTTCGGTATGGCCTCGAAGTACTCCGAGGCCTTTCTCGCGGTGCGCTTCCGGACCACGGACGCCCACGGCAGGCAGTCCGGCGGCCCTCAGTACTACCTGCAGCAGGCTGTGCGGGGCCGCGCGGGCAGGATCTTGTCGGTGTGCTTCGCGCTCGCGGCCATCCTGGCCTCCTTCGGGATCGGGTCAACGACCCAGTCCAATGCCGTGGCCGCCCAGCTGTCGCACTCCTTCGGCTGGGACCCGGCCCTGGTAGGCATCCTCCTGGCGGTCGGCGTGGGCGCGGTCCTGCTGGGAGGGATCGACGCGATCGGCACGGTGACGGCCGCCTTCGTCCCGATGATGATCGTGTTCTACGCCATGGGCTGCCTCTACGTCCTCGTGGCGCGCCTGGGCGAGATCCCCCACGCCCTGGGGCTGGTGCTCCAGGGGGCCTTCACCGGTTCCGGAGCCGCCGGGGGCTTCCTGGGGTCCACGGTCATCATGGCGCTCCAGTACGGCGTGGCGCGGGGGATCTTCTCCAACGAGTCCGGCATGGGGTCGGCGGCTATCGCCGCAGCGGCTGCCCGGACCAGGCACCCGGCGCGTCAGGGCCTGGTCTCCATGACCCAGACCTTTATCGACACGATCATCGTGGTCAGCTGTACCGGGCTGGTCATCCTGACCACAGGCAGCTGGACGGGCAGCGACCCCGACACAATGACGGCACAGGCCTTTACCCGCGGCCTGCCCGGCGACTGGGGGCACTACATCGTCTCCGTGGCGCTGGTCTTCCTCGCCTCCTCCACAATCCTGGGCTGGGCCTACTACGCGGAGCGCTGCGTGGTGAGGCTGGTGGGCGTCCACGGGGTGCTGCCCTTCCGCCTGGTGTTCACGGTCGCGGTGTTCCTCGGCTCGGTGACCCGTCTGGAGGTGGCGTGGACCTTTGCCGACATCGCCAACGGGCTCATGGCGGTCCCCAACCTTGTCGGCCTGCTGCTGCTCTCCGGCCTCGTGGTGCGAGAGACCCGGGCCTACCTGGCCCAGGACCCCCACCTGCGCCGTCCCGGGGACGAGTTCTCCTCAGTCCCCGGGACGGCGCCGACCTCCCGGCTCTCGGGCACCTAGCGGGCGCCTCTAGAGGGCCTCTCTCCTGGGGCCTGCTGAGGGCGGGGCGTGTACGTGCCGGGGCTGTTCCAGGTGGGGCGCAGCGGTGATGGCCTGCCTGGCACCGCTGCCGCCCGGGTAGAGGACGTCGGCGCAGGATGCTCACACGCCGGGGCACTGCCAGCGCCCCGGTGCGCTGGCACCGGTCCACCATCAGCGGCCAGACCCCGCACAACACGCACGCAACCACCCGAGAAAGCACACCCAGGGCGGCTCGCGGACAGCGCTCCGTTGCTGGCCCTCGGGCGATCCCTTGCGGCTTGCGGGCCTGTGGGGCGCGTGCGGCCGTGCGGGCCTAGCGGCCTAGGCCTCGGTTGTGCTTCCGGTTTCTGGTGGGGGTCTGGCGTGGGGTGGGGGGCTGCTGGGTCGTCTGGGTGGCTTGGGTGGTGATCCTGGCCAGGACCTCCTCGCGGGTCAGGGGCCGGGGCGGCTGGCCCGTCCGGGACGGTCTGTCTGTGGTGGGGCCTGTCCGGGTGGTGCCTGCCTGGGGCGGCCTGTCTGCCTGGGGCTGTGCTGGTGGTACGCGTGCGGCGGTGGTGGGTGGGTGGGGGAAGGAGGCCTCGCGCAGGCGGGCGGTGCGGGAGAGGTCGGTCCCGGTGGGTGCCTCGCGTGCGGCCCGGGGCTGGGAGGGCTGCTGGGCGCGGGTGTCTTGGCTCATCTGCTGGACGCGGGCCTTGATGTTGGCCAGGACCTCCTCGCGGGTGGTCTTGTGGCCCGGCTGGCCCGGCCCGGGCGTGGTGGTGCCCGTGTGGGGTGGCCTGGCCGGGGTGGTGCCCGTGTGGGGTGGCCTGGCCGGGGTGGTGCCCGTGTGGGGTGGCCCGGGCGTGGTGGCGCCTGTGTGGGTGGTGCCCGGCTGGGGCGGCTGGCTGGTGGTGGGCTGGGCTGGTCCCGGCTGCTGGTCCTGGTCGGGCTCCTGCGCCCGGGGTGGTGGGTGCCAGGGGGTGTGGCCGGTGGCGAGGTGGGTGGGGGTCCATGGTGGCCCCCGGGGGCTGGTGGCACTCATCTGCTCCCGGGTGCGGGGCTCCAGCACCACCTGGCCGTGGCGCAGGTCCTGGGCCAGGGCCGGGGAGGCGGTGAGCACCGCGCGCAGGAGGAGGCGCACGTGCGCCCTCTGGTCGGCTGGGACGGCCAGGGCGGCCTGCTCCAGGACCGTGGCCACGGGCCTGCCCTGGCCCCCGATGGAGGAGCTGACCACCCCGTGGCCCAGGGAGGGCCAGCCCCCGGTGGTGGTGGCGGGCTGGGAGGGGCCGTAGGTGACCTGGTCGGGCTCGTGGAGCACCACCAGCGCCTTGTCGATCCTGGCCGTCTCCGCCAGCGCACGCTCCTCGGAGAGCTGGTAGTCGTCCTGCAGCTCGCCCACGACCTCCTCCATGAACTTCTTGCGCCTATTCCTGGTGGTCTTGGAGGTGGGCTGGCGGCCCTGTGCCCTGTAGGCGCGGATGCCCTCCAGCAGGCGCTGCGCGCTGAGCAGGGACAAGGCGGAGAGCTGTCGGTCGAGCTGGCGGGTGAACTCCCTGGCCAGCTCCTGGGTGGAGTGGTGGTGGCCGGTGTGGAAGAACACCTCCACCGGCACCCGCGAGTGCCACCCCAGCGGGCTGGCCGGGGCAGCCACGGCCCCCTCCCACACCAGCACCCCCTGCCCACCAGCCCGCCCCCGGGGTGAACATGCCAGACGCCACCAAGGCGGTACCCGCGCCCCCGCCACCGCCGTGGCCAGGGACCTGGCCACCACCACCGCTGTGGCCGGGGGCAGCGCCACCACCGGGCACACTGCCGCGGCCTGCGGGACCAGCAGTGGCGGTGGTGGGGGTGGGTGGGCGCCCGCGCCTGAGCCAGCGGGGCCGGCCCCGCCAGCGCCCGGCCATCACGACCCCACCCCCGGCCCGCCGGGGCCACCAGCACTGCCCGGGCCGCCCGCCCCCTCGTCGCTGCCGCTGCCGCCGGTGGCTCCGTTGCCCCGGTTGGGGCCAGCACCTGCGGCGATGGTGGCGGCGACCTCGGCCGTGGCGGCGGAGAAGTCCTCCACCAGGGTGTGCTCCTGGGCCTGGGCCAGAAAGACCAGGTGGGCTACCGCGTCCTCAATGCCCACCTGGCTGGTGCTGACCCACCCGGTGAGGCAGTAGGCCGGGGTCAGCCCGTAGACCTGGTCAGCGGCCAGCACCCCCAGGTTGCCTATGGCCCAGTCGGCCACCAGGACCCCGGTGTCGTCGTCATCAAAGATGTCCTCCGACGCCGAGACCAGGGTGGTGGCCCCCATGCGCTCACGCATCACCGGGTCGGCCATGTCCCTGGCGTGGCCCGCGTAGGGGCGGACCCGCCCCAGGGTGGGTGTGAGGGTCAGGGCGGGTCCGGAGACCTCCCCCCACAGCCTCATGGTCCCTGTCGCGGAGCGGGCCAGGCACCACCACCGCTGGTGGGGGAAGGGCACCTCCGTGCCCTCCACCCAGGCGTCGACCACCGGCGCCCACTGGAAGGGGTCGGTGAACCACCACCGCCCCGCCCCGAAGCCATCGAAGCCGAAGCGCTCCCACAGGTGCAGCACCGAGGCCGGAAGCACCCCACCAAAGTAGCCCACGTGCTCAGCAGTGACCGGGGCACCCACACCCATCGGCGACCACCCCCGCAGCTCCAGGACACCGTCGGCGTCCCGGCGTGCTGGCATCGGTCCACCTCCTGGCGACACCCTCCACCCAGGCCTGACCCGCGCCAGCCCACCCCGTGCGAATCCCGCAGGGGCAGAACCACCCAGACGGACAACCCCGCCCCTCCCCGAGGACACGACAACAAGCACACACGACACCAGGCCCTCCCAGAGCACCAGACACCCACCCACCCCGCACCACCAGCCGCCCCCACAACACGCACACAATCTCACAGGGAAGCACAGCTAGTCCACCTCTGCCAGCGGGGACTGGATTTGCTCTCGCGCCTTCCGGCCGCCTAGCGGGTCAGTCCACCTCTGCCAGCAGGGACTGGATACGGCTCACGCCCTCGACCAGGTCCTCGTCACCCAGGGCGTAGGACAGGCGCAGGAACCCGGAGGGGCCGAAGGCCTCCCCGGGGACCACGGCTACCTCGGCGTGCTCCAGCACGAGCTCGGCGAGCGTGGCCGAGGAGTCGATCACCGTGCCTCGTAGCCTGTGCCCGACAAGCTCCTCCATGCTCGGGTAGGCGTAGAAGGCCCCCCGGGGGACGGGGACCCTCAGGCCGTCGATGGCCGACAGCATTTCCACCATGGTGCGTCGGCGCCGGTCGAAGGCGCTGCGCATCTCCTCTACGGCGGACAGGTCCCCGCTCACGGCGGCCAGGGCCGCCCTCTGGGAGACGTTGGCGACGTTGCTGGACAGGTGGGACTGGAAGTTCGTGGCTGCGCTGACGACGTCGGAGGGGCCGCTCATCCAGCCCACGCGCCACCCGGTCATGGCGTAGGTCTTGGCCACGCCGTTGAGCACGATGGCCTGGTCGACCAGGTCGGGCACCAGCGCGACCACGTGGGCGGGCTGGGCGTCGTCGTAGAGCAGGTGCTCGTAGATCTCGTCGGTCACGACCCAGATCCCGTGCTTCAGCGCCCACTGCCCGATCGCGCTCAACTCGGCGGGGGTGTAGACCGAGCCGGTGGGGTTGGACGGCGAGCACAGCAGGAGGGCCTTGGTGCGTTCGCTCAGTGCGGCGTCGAGCTGGTCGGGCGTGACCTTGTAGTCCTGAGCGGCTCCGGCGAAGACCTCGACCGTCGTGCCTCCTGCCAGGGCGACCACCTCGGGGTAGGTGGTCCAGTACGGTGCCGGCAGGAGCACCTCGTCACCGGGGTCGATGATCGCGGCAAAGGCCTGGAAGACTGCCTGCTTGCCGCCGTTGGTGACCAGGACGTCGTCAGGGGAGACCGTGTAGCCGCAGTCGCGCAGGATCTTGGAGGCGATCGCCTCGCGCAGGGCTGGCAGCCCCTTGGCGGGAGAGTACTTGTGGCAGGAGGGGTCTTTGGCGGCGGCCACGGCGGCCTCGACGATGTAGTCGGGGGTGGCGAAGTCGGGCTCGCCCGCCCCGAAGCCGATGACGGGGCGGCCAGCGGCCTTGAGAGCCTTGGCCCGGGCGTCAACGGCGAGGGTGGCGGAGGGGGCGATCGCGGCCAGGCGTGAGGAGACGCGGGAGGCGGGTGCTGGTGTCATACTTCTTATGCTCCCACAGTGCTCCTACAGGGGGCGGACCGTTGGTTCGGGGGATCCCCGGAGAGCGCGCACGGGGACGTGTCGCAACCCACCACTGCCGGACCGCGCTTTCCTGGTGACGGTGTGGCAGACTTGGTCCTCGCTGAAGGGCAGTGGCGCAACTGGTAGCGCACCGGTCTCCAAAACCGGCGGTTGTGGGTTCGAGTCCCGCCTGCCCTGCTGAGAACGGCGGATCGGTCGGGAGATCCCGTCGGGTTTCGTCTTCTCTCCCGGCACCCCGGGCTACTGACCAGACCGCTGACCCTGAGGACCGACGACATGAGCGAGAGCG
This sequence comes from Actinomyces wuliandei, assembly GCF_004010955.1. NCBI lineage: Bacteria > Bacillati > Actinomycetota > Actinomycetes > Actinomycetales > Actinomycetaceae > Actinomyces > Actinomyces wuliandei. Next base: position 2,247,343 of record NZ_CP025227.1, on the reverse strand, counting down.
CTAGCGGCGCGGCGAGCAAGCAGCGTGGAAAGAGGCGAGGCCCTGTCGGCCGTGTCGTCCTGTTCGCTCGCCAGGTTGTCGCTGAGCTGCGCAAGGTGGTCTGGCCGACCCGCAGCGAGCTGGGAACCTACTTCGTTGTCGTGGTCGTCTTTATTCTCGCTATCATGCTGTTCACCGGCGTGCTCGACCTGGCCTTCAACCGGGCGGTGACCTGGGTCTTCGCCTGACCAGGTACCGGGGCGTGCCTACGAGACCACCCGAGACAACCGACATCGCCAGGGCGCTGCCCTGATTTCTCTTCTCGCGCCACCGGAAAGCAGGTACACCATGTCTGAGGACTTCCCCGAGCAGCCACTGCCTGAGCAGGCTGACGAGCAGGGTGAGGAGGCTGGTGCAGCGGGTGCTGACGGGGCTGACGCCTCTGCATCCGGGACCCGGGGGAACCCGGAGGGGGCGGAGGCTCCTGCCGACCCGGTGGAGGAGTTCCGCAGGCAGATGTCGTCCTTGCCCGGCGAGTGGTACGTCCTCCACACCTACTCCGGTTACGAGCGCAGAGTGGCTGCCGACATCATGGCCCGTGCGGAGAGCTTCGAGTTGGAGGACTACGTCTTCGACACCACCGTCCCCATGGAGACCGTGATCGAGATCAAGAACGGGAACAAGAAGAAAGAGGTCACACGGGTCCGCCTGCCCGGGTACGTCTTTGTGCGCATGGACCTCTACGACCCCGAGACCTCTGACCATGTGTGGCGCACTATCAAGGACACCCCGGCTGTGACCGGGTTCGTGGGCGACCGCTACAACCCTGTGCCCCTGACCTTTGAAGAGGCCGTCTCCCAGCTGGGCCCCACGCCCGAGGAGATCGCTGCCAAGGAGGCGGCGCGGCCGGCGGCCGAGTCCGGGGCCGGCTCCCAGATCACCTCGGACGGTAAGGTCTTCGAGGTTGGTTTCGAGCCGGGGGAGTCCGTCATCGTCACCGATGGCCCCTTCGAGTCCCTGCCGGCCACGATCTCCGAGATCCACCCCGAGACCCAGAAGCTCCAGGTGCTCATCTCCCTGTTCGGCCGGGACACCCCCGCCGAGCTCTCCTTCAGCCAGGTCGCCAAGATCTGACAGGATCTGAGCCCTCACCCGTTCCGGTGCCGAGCCGGAACGTGGCAGGAGCCTCATATCACAGGGTGTGTGTCTGTGATATGAGGTACCCGGCGCCCTAGTGCTCCCGCTGGGGGCTACGATGGGCGCCTGTGCGCGTAACGCGCCGACATGCTGCACGGCAGGTGTGCAGCGTCTCCGGACAAGAAGGACCACGACACATGCCTCCCAAGAAGAAGGTCACTGGGCTCATCAAGCTCCAGATCCAGGCTGGCCAGGCAAACCCCGCCCCGCCGATCGGCCCCGCCCTCGGTGCCCAGGGCGTCAACATCATGGAGTTCTGCAAGGCGTACAACGCTGCGACCGAGTCGCAGCGCGGCAGCGTCATCCCCGTGGAGATCACCGTCTACGAGGACCGCTCCTTCACCTTCGTCACCAAGACCCCCCCGGCTGCCGAGCTGATCAAGAAGGCTGCCGGTGTGGCCAAGGGCTCCGCCACCCCGCACTCTGCCAAGGCCGGCTCTGTCACCGCCGCCCAGGTGCGCGAGATCGCCGAGACCAAGATGCCCGACCTCAACGCCGACGACGTCGAGGCCGCCTACAAGATCATTGCCGGGACGGCCCGCTCTATGGGCGTCACGGTCGAGGCCTGAGCCTGGGCCGCACACCGTCCGCTACGGTGTCGGCATCTGTGTGACTAAGACTAAGAACCATCCCGTGGAAGGGCTGTGCGCGGCCCGTGTACCACGACTGCTAAGGAGAAGCAGATGACCAGGAAGCGCAGCAAGGCCTACCGCGCCGCCGCTGAGAAGATTCAGTCCGGAGTCCTCTACACCCCAGCCGAGGCCGTTCACCTCGCGAAAGCCACCACAGTGACCCGTTTTGACGCCACTGTGGAGGTCGCTTTCCGTCTTGGCGTGGACCCCCGCAAGGCGGACCAGATGGTCCGAGGTACCGTGTCCCTGCCGCACGGTACCGGTAAGACGGCGCGGGTCGTCGTCTTCGCCCAGGGCGAGCGTGCCCAGCAGGCCCTTGACGCTGGTGCCGATGAGGTCGGTGGTGACGACCTCATTGAGAAGGTGTCCGGGGGCTACACGGACTTCGACGCCGCCGTGGCCACGCCGGACCTCATGGGTAAGGTCGGGCGTCTGGGGCGGGTCCTGGGTCCTCGTGGCCTCATGCCTAACCCGAGGACCGGGACGGTGACCATGGACGTGGCCAAGGCCGTCACCGACATCAAGGGTGGACGCATCGAGTTCCGTGTCGACCGTGCCGCCAACCTCCACCTCGTCATCGGTAAGACCCAGTTCACCGAGGAGCAGCTGCTGGAGAACTTCGCCGCCGCCCTGGAGGAGGTCCAGCGTCTCAAGCCCTCCGCCTCCAAGGGCCGCTACATCCTCAAGGTGGCGATGACGACCACGATGGGACCGGGGATCCCCCTGGACGTCTCCCGGCTCTGAGTCGGCCTCGGCTGTCCGGCCGCCAGCCCCGACCAGGTTTGCCGGGGTCTGGCCGCCAGTGCCCGGCTACGGGCTGAGGAAGGACGCCACCGCCGCGTAGACTCTCTCCTGCCCGGGGCCGAGCCAGAACAGGTGGGTGGGTGTGCCCAGATCCACCAGGGTCGCTCCTGGGATGCGGGCGGCAAGATCCAGCGCGTGGGTGATGCTGACGGCCCCGTCCGTGCGCGACCCCGTCACGAGGGCGGGGCACGGGACCCGCCCCAGCAGCTGGCGCCGGTATTCCGTGCGGCTGGCACGCCCCTGCCGCATGTCGAGCATGAAGCCCCGTCCCGATGACATTGAGGTGAACAGCTCCCGGGCGCGGTGCCGGTCCTTCTGTGACCACGAGTCCCACCACTGGTCTGCGGGCCGGGTGGACAGGCTGGACACCACCAGCCGCAGTCCGGCGTCGGTGGCGACCAGACGCGCCACCGACGACCAGGTGAGTCCTTGTGTCACGGGGCTGAAGACCAGGGCGCCCGTGAGGGTGGTGCGGAGGTCGTCCGGGTAGGGCAGGGAGGAGGGGGCGCTGGAGCTCAGGACCAGCCTGGGCACCAGCCCGGGGTGGCGCACGGCCAGCTCGATCGCCTGAAGCCCGCCGAAGGAGACCCCGACGGCGGCTGCCAGCTCTGGCACGCCCAGCTGTTGACAGCACGCGGTCACAGCGTCGCAGAACTCTGCTGCTGTCACGTCCCCGACCGCCGTGCGCCCGTACCCGGGGCGGGAGAAGGCGATGACGCCGTGCCCGGCCGTGGTGTAGAGGTCCCACCCGCAGTCGCTGCGGGCCGTGCAGTGCCCGCCCGGGAAGAAGGCGACCGGCGGCTTCTCCCCGGGGACGGCCAGCACCTCCACCGGGCCGAGGTTGGTGCGCAGGAGCGTAGGCCTCACCATCCCACTTCCGTGTCACCTTCTGGCATAGCCGATGAGCGCCACAGTCAGGGCGACGGGCCAGACGAGGGCCGGGGCGTAGGCTGCTGCCAGGACGGCGGCCTGACCGGTGCTCATACCATCCGTCGGCGTCCACCCCTGGGCCAGTCCGAGCCACCGTCTCGCCAGGACCGCCGTGGTACCACCAATGACCACGTACAGGACCACGTTGCCTGTCCCGCCGACAACCAGGGGAAGCAGGCGTGGCAGTGCCCGCCCGCCGACTCCTGGCACCCAGCGTGGTACCTGTTCCCCCCACCGGGAGCACAGTCCCAGCGACAGCGCGGCGGAGCCGACCTGCAAGGCCTCAAGACCCAGGACATAGGCGGTTCCGGTAGCGGTACCGCGGTAGGAGGCAGTCTGGGAGAAGCCCGTCTCCACCCCGGTGAGCATGGCCAGCCGCCAGGCCGCCGACGGCAGGGCTGAGCAGAAGGCCGCCCAGCAGGCGGCAGTGGCCCACCGCTGGGGAGGGCGGTTCTCGGTCGCGGGTGAGCAGAGGGGACGCATGGCGACATGGTGATCTATGCGGCGTGACCACCGCAAGGTTGTAGCGGGAGCCTCAGGCCAGGCTGGTCAGCGGAACCTGTGAGCCTGGGCTGGTGCCGTCCGGGCGACCCGGTGACTTCCGGTATGATGTCGGGGCTACTTTTGGGGTGAGGTCGAGAAGTATCTGCTGAGGGGTGCTCTGAGGGACGATCCGACGGGTCTAGGAGAGTCCAGACTGGGGCTAGGAGACCGAGAGGCTCTAGGAGCCGAGAGTCAGGGGGCTCTAGGGGTTGTCATCTGGGTGGTTCCATCCTGGTGGGAGCCGTGCGAGGTGGGCTGGTGCGGGACGCGCCTAGGTGGAGCGTGTCGGTGAGGCCGGGATCTGTGCCACCCCGGCTCGCCCCGGGCACGTGAGCCTGGCTCGCACGACGGCGTCTTAGCGGGGTGGTCTCCATCTGTACGCAAGCAGCGCCAGGTGGGGTCGTACTGTTCCGCCCGTCCTGGAGCAGCGACAACGAGTGTTCCCTCCTAGGCCTTCTGGGTGCACTGTTCCTTCCGGTCTCCGGGCGCACCGCACACGCCCCTCGACCGCACACCCGTGACCACGCGCCCCGCGACCACAGCTCTCGACCACCCCTGACCACACCTCCGAGCTACCTCCTAGTTGCTGGCCTGCTCGGTCCCGGGCGGCCGAGCCCTCGGGAACAACCGGGCACTCAAGAACAAGCGGGTCCTCGGGAACAAGTGAGTCCTCGGGAACAACCGGGCACTCAAGAACAAGCGGGTCCTCGGGAACAACCGAATCCTCATAGAACGACTGGCACGTCGGTCATCTATGAGGATTCAGTCATCTATGAGGATTCGGTACATGGCGGTGTTCCCGGACCCGCCGTCGAACCGGGTCACGCAAGGGCCAGGACCCAGGCCAGCCACCCGCCCATGGCCAGGTAGGGGCCCAGGGCGAGGTGGTCCCTGCGGCCGACACGGCGGGTGACTATGAGGGCGCTGGCGGCGGCGCCAGCCAGGAGGAACCCCAGGACGAGACCGGTCACCGCCGCAGCCGCGCCGACGTGCCCGAGCCAGCCTCCCAGGACGGTACCCAGCTTGACGTCCCCCAGACCTAGCCCAGAGGGCAGCACCGCCATGACCAGCAGGACACCACCAGCGCCAAGCGCACACAGGAGGGCGCGGGCCGCAGGCCACGTGGCGTCGGCGGGCGCGGTCCCAAGGGCCAGGAGCCGTGCGAGGGTCGTCAGCGCGGCTGCTCCCACCAACCAGGTGCCAGCGGCACCCAGGAGGCGGTTGGGCAGGCGGTGGCACACGGCGTCGACGCTGCAGGCCGAGGCCGTCAGCGCGACGACAGGCAGGGCCAGGACCGTCTGGACCGGGGTGTGTGCCCGCAGTCCCCAGCCGAGGAATGCTGCGACCAGGCAGGTGGACAGCACCGCCTGGGGGAGGGGAGCCAGCAGCCAGCGGGCTCGTACGCGCGGCGGTGACAGTGGTGACAGGGGAGGGCTGGCCTCCTCGAGCGCCTCCAGGCGGGTGAGGTAGCCTCGGGCGTAGGTGCAGGCCGGTCCTGCGGCCACTGCGACGGCGGCCACGGCTGTGGCCAGCACCAGGACAGTTCCGGCAGAGATCACGTGCCCACTTTCTCACGGGGACTGCGGGTTGCCGGTGAACCTGCTGGACAGCGTGCTGCTGACGGAGGCTTCATTCCCTGGTGACGTGACCAGGTGCACGGTGTCAGGGCTTGCGCGACGGCCGGGACGTCTGATTACCTTTGATGCTGCCAGAGACCGCAGGTCCCCGCGTGAGCGGGGTCAAGTCCGCCCGGGCGGAGCCAGCGCAGGCGAGTAGCGAGAACTGTTGGCTGTAGCAGGCCTGGAGGTCCCGCGCCCGTCGGCGTGGGACCTTTTGTGTGGGTGGGACCCTGCGGCAGACCACGGAAGGAGGGCCCATGGCACGGCCTGACAAGGAGGCAGCGGTTGCTGCGCTGGCGGACAAGTTCCGCGAGTCTGACGCTGTCCTGCTGACTGAGTACCGGGGACTGAGCGTCGCCCAGCTCAGGGAGCTTCGCCGTTCCCTGGGGGGTAACGCCGAGTACGCCGTGGTGAAGAACACGCTTGCTGCGATTGCCGCTCGTCAGGCTGGCCTGGAGGCCTTTGCCAACGAGCTGACTGGCCCCTCGGCCCTGACCTTCGTCTCGGGGGAGCCGGTCGAGGCTGCCAAGGCTCTGCGTGACTTCGCCCAGGACAACAAGCAGCTCGTCATCAAGGGCGGCATCATGGACGGCGCCCCGCTGTCCGCCGACGGCGTCGAGAAGCTGGCGTCCCTCGAGTCCCGTGAGGTGCTCCTCGCCAAGGCTGCGGGCGCCGTCAAGGCGTCCCTGTCCAAGGCTGCCTACCTCTTTGCCGCACCGGCCTCCGAGGCCGTGCGCACCGTTGACGCCCTGCGCGAGAAGCAGGAGACCGCGGCCTGAGCCGCCGCACGCGTCGTCCACCAAGCCCTGCACGCGCAGGAACCACACCAGGAAGGAACGTCTACCATGGCGAAGATGACCCCCGAGGAGCTCGTTGAGGCCTTCAAGGAGCTGACCCTCATTGAGCTGTCCGAGTTCGTCAAGGCCTTTGAGGAGACCTTCGACGTGACTGCTGCGGCCCCGGCTGCCGCTGTCGTGGCTGCCGCTCCGGGTGCTGCTGCCCCGGAGGCCGCCGAGGAGGAGAAGACCGAGTTCGACGTCATCCTTGAGGCTGCTGGCGACAAGAAGATCCAGGTCATCAAGGAGGTGCGCGCCCTGACCTCCCTCGGCCTGAAGGAGGCCAAGGAGCTGGTCGACTCCGCTCCCAAGGCCGTCCTTGAGGGCGCTAACAAGGAGGCCGCCGACAAGGCTAAGGAGCAGCTCGAGGGCGCTGGCGCTACTGTCACCCTCAAGTAAGACCCTCAAGTAAGGACTCCCTTAGGACTCCTTCGTCGCGAGTCGCCGTCGGGACGCTCCTGGCCTCGCTGCCCGGGCTGTCTGGTACCGCTGCCAGACCTGTCGGCCTGGAGCCGCCAAGGCTGAGGCAGGTGCCCGAGGGCGCTCGGTAACCCGGGTCCCGTCCCCCGCAGCAGCCGGGGGCGGGACCCGTTCGCGTACTGGTAGGTGCTGCGTGACGCCCTGGCGGAGGCACGGGAAGGCGTGGAGAGGTGCGGGCGAGGGGCGCAGAGGCAGGTGCGGAGGTGGCGGGGCTGCGGCGAGGTCGGCGCCGTAGTATGCGTGATTGTGGCAGGAATCGCAAGGAGGTGGTTGACCTGACCGTAGATCCTCATGGGTCTGACGTGTACGCTAGCGCTTTGCGTCCAATGTGTGTGCCTGCTTCGGTGGCGTCTCCTGGCCCAGGGTCCTCAGTGCCCTCGGGCTGCGGGGGGTCTCGCCTGCCCGCGCACCCACTGTACGCCGAGTGATCCCTGGACTGAGGGAAGGATCCCCTTTGGCTGCCTCGCGCACCTCTGCACCTACCGCCGCTGACATCGCTGCCCGAACCGCGTCGCGACGCATCAACTTCGCTAAGATCGCTGAGCCCATGCAGGCTCCGAACCTGCTTGCCATCCAGACCGAGAGCTTTGACTGGCTCGTCGGCAACCAGGCGTGGCGTGAGCGGGTGACGGCCGCCAACCGAGAGCGGCCAGGATCTCTGCCGGAGACCTCCGGCCTGGAGGAGATCTTTGACGAGATCTCCCCGATTGAGGACTTCGGGGAGACAATGGCGCTGTCCTTCCACGACCACCGCTTCGAGGAGCCGAAGTACACTGCGGAGGAGTGCCAGGCCAAGGACCTCACCTACGCCGCCCCGCTGTACGTCGTGGCTGACTTCGAGAACTTCTCCACGGGGGAGATCAAGTCCCAGACCGTCTTCATGGGGGACTTCCCTCTCATGACGGAGAAGGGGACCTTTATCGTCAACGGTTCCGAGCGTGTGGTGGTCTCCCAGCTGGTCCGCTCGCCCGGGGTGTACTTCGAGCGCACCACGGAGAAGGCGACGGACAAGTTTGTCTACAACGCCAAGTTCATCCCCTCCCGCGGTGCCTGGCTGGAGTTCGAGGTGGACAAGTCCGACCGCGTCGCGGTGCGCGTCGACCGCAAGCGCAAGCAGGACGTCACCGTCTTCCTCCTGGCCCTGGGCATGGAGGAGGCGGAGATCCGCGAGGAGTTCAAGGACTATCCGGCGCTGACCTCGGTGCTGGATGAGGACCGCAAGGTCACCACCCAGGACGAGGCCCTCCTGGACATCTACAAGAAGATCCGTCCCGGCGAGCCTCCGAGCGTGGAGGCAGGGCGCACCCTGCTGGAGAACTTCTACTTCAACGCCAAGCGCTACGACCTGGCCAAGGTGGGGCGCTACAAGATCAACAAGAAGCTGGGCCTGGCTGCGGACCTGACCGAGTCCGTGCTGCGCATTGAGGACGTCGTCGCCGCGATCAAGTACCTTCTGGCGCTGCACGCGGGCGAGGAGACGGTCGAGGGTGTGCGTGACGGCGAGATCACCCAGGTCGCCGTGGAGTACGACGACATTGACCACCTGGGCAACCGGCGGATCCGGGCCGTGGGCGAGCTGATCCAGGCACAGGTGCGTACCGGCATGAGCCGCATGGAGCGTCAGGTGCGTGAGCGTATGACCACCCAGGACGTGGAGGCCATCACCCCGAACACGCTTATCAACATCCGCCCGGTCACTGCGGCGATCAAGGAGTTCTTCGGCACCTCCCAGCTCAGCCAGTTCATGGACCAGAACAACCCGCTGGCCGGGCTGACCCACAAGCGGCGCCTGTCCGCCCTGGGTCCCGGAGGCCTGTCGCGCGAGCGCGCCTCCATGGAGGTCCGTGACGTCCACACCTCCCACTACGGGCGCATGTGCCCCATCGAGTCCCCCGAGGGGCCCAACATCGGCCTTATCGGCTCCCTGGCCACCTTCGGCCGCATCAACCCCTTCGGCTTCGTCGAGACCCCCTACCGTGTCGTGGTGGACGGTCAGGTCACCGACGAGGTCCACTACCTCACTGCGGACGACGAGGACCGCCACGTCATCGCCCAGGCCAACGTGGCGCTGACCGAGGACGGACGCTTTGCCGAGGACCACGTCCTGTGCCGGGTCACCGGGGGCGAGCCCGCGCTGGTGCCCTCCTCCCAGGTGGACCTGATGGACGTCTCGCCGCGCCAGATGGTCTCCGTGGGCACCTCGCTCATCCCCTTCCTTGAGCACGACGACGCCAACCGTGCCCTCATGGGGGCCAACATGCAGCGTCAGGCCGTGCCGCTCATCTGCCCCGACGCCCCCCTGGTGGGTACGGGGATGGAGCGCCGTACCGCCGTGGACGCCGGTGACGTCCTTGTGGCGGACAAGGCGGGCGTGGTCACCGAGGTGTGTGCGGACTTTGTGCGCGTGGCCAATGACGACGCGACGCAGAGCGTCTACAAGGTCGCCAAGTTCCGCCGCTCCAACCAGGGCAACTGCTACAACCAGAGGGTGGTGGCCACCGAGGGGGAGCGGGTCGAGGTCGGCAGCGTCCTGGCGGACGGCCCCTCGACCTCTGAGGGGGACCTGGCCCTGGGGCAGAACCTCCTCGTGGCCTTCATGACCTGGGAGGGCCTCAACTACGAGGACGCGATCATCGTCTCCCAGCGGGTGGTCTCCGACGACCTGCTCACCTCCATCCACATTGAGGAGCACGAGGTGGACGCGCGTGACACCAAGCTGGGGGCTGAGGAGATCACCCGCGACATCCCCAACGTCTCCGAGGAGACCCTGGCTGACCTCGACGAGCGCGGCATCATCCGTATCGGGGCTGAGGTGCGCAGTGGTGACATCCTCGTGGGTAAGGTGACTCCCAAGGGGGAGACCGAGCTCACCAGCGAGGAGCGTTTGCTGCGGGCGATCTTCGGTGAGAAGGCCCGAGAGGTGCGTGACACCTCGCTGCGCGTGCCCCACGGTGAGTACGGGATCGTCACCGGGGTGCGCGAGATCGACGCAGCCTCCGAGGACGCGGAGCTGCCAGCCGGTGTCAACCGGATGGTCCGTGTCTACATTGCCCAGCGCCGCAAGATCACCGTGGGCGACAAGCTCTCCGGCCGCCACGGCAACAAGGGCGTCATCTCCAAGATCCTGCCTGTGGAGGACATGCCCTTCCTGGCGGACGGCACCCCCGTGGACGTCATCCTCAACCCCCTGGGCGTGCCCAGCCGGATGAACATCGGACAGGTGCTCGAGCTGCACCTGGGGTGGGTGGCCTCCCGAGGCTGGGACGCCTCCGCAGCCCGTGAGGCCGGGCAGGAGTGGGCGCTGCGTCTGCCGGACAACGGCGTCGCCGCTGAGCCGCGCACGCCGGTGGCCACACCGGTCTTCGACGGGGTACGCGACGATGAGCTCATGGGGCTGCTGGACTCGACCCTGCCCAGCCCCGAGGGCATGGAGCTGGTGCGCCCCGACGGCAAGGCCCAGCTGTTCGACGGCCGCTCCGGCGAGCCCTTCCCCTACCCTGTGTCTGTGGGCTACATGTACATCCTCAAGCTCCACCACCTGGTAGACGACAAGATCCACGCCCGCTCCACGGGTCCGTACTCAATGATCACCCAGCAGCCGCTGGGCGGCAAGGCCCAGTTCGGTGGTCAGCGTTTCGGCGAGATGGAGGTGTGGGCAATGGAGGCCTACGGTGCCGCCCACGCCCTGCAGGAGCTCCTGACAGTCAAGTCGGACGACGTCAACGGCCGTGTCAAGGTCTACGAGGCGATTGTCAAGGGTGATGACATCCCTGAGCCAGGTATCCCGGAGTCCTTCAAGGTCCTGATGAAGGAGATGCAGTCCCTGTGCCTGAACGTGGAGGCGCTGGACGCGGAGGGAAGCGCTATCGCCCTGGACGACACCGACGACGACGGGCAGCGTGCCAGCGAGGAGCTTGGCTTCGACCTGGCGCGTCGGCCAGGAGGGGTAACGGTCTCGACAGTGGACGAGATCTAGGCCATCTCTGGGCCGTCACGGCCCCTTGGACGGAACAAGGGCTGGCGGGCCGCCGCGTAGCGGCCCCACTCGCCCCACCGGGCACCCCTGGCCGCCGTGGAACAGCGGTAAGGGCACGCCCCCTACCACCTGAGAACCACCTGATGAGCTGACACATCGGAAGTAGGAACTGTGCTCGACGCCAACGTGTTCGACAGGATCCAGCTCGGCCTCGCCACCACGGAGGACATCCGCTCCTGGTCCCACGGAGAGGTCAAGAAGCCCGAGACCATCAACTACCGCACCCTCAAGCCGGAGAAGGACGGCCTGTTCTGCGAGAAGATCTTCGGTCCTACCCGGGACTGGGAGTGCGCCTGCGGAAAGTACAAGCGGGTGCGCTACAAGGGCATTGTCTGTGAGCGCTGCGGTGTGGAGGTCACTCGCTCCAAGGTGCGTCGTGAGCGCATGGCGCACATCAAGCTGGCCGCCCCGGTGACGCACATCTGGTACTTCAAGGGCGTCCCCTCCCGCCTGGGTTACCTGCTGAACCTGGCGCCCAAGGACCTGGAGAAGGTGATCTACTTCGCCGCCTACATGGTCACCGAGGTGGACGAGGAGGGCCGTCACGACGACCTGCCCAGCCTGCGCAACGAGCTCGAGGTGAAGAAGAAGCACATCGAGGAGGCAGGGCTGGCTGATGTCGAGGCACGTCAGCGCCGTCTGGAGGAGGACCTGGCCCAGCTGGACACCGAGGGTGGGGAGTCCTCCCAGCGGGAGAAGCTGCGCAAGGCGGCTGAGCGGGAGATGACCGCGCTGCGCCGCAAGACCCAGCGCACCCTGGAGCACATGGACAAGGTGTGGGACCGCTTTGTCTCTCTCAAGGTGGGTGACCTGGAGGGGGATGAGGTCCTCTACCGGGACATGGTTGCCGACTACGGTATCTACTTCAAGGGTTCCATGGGTGCGGAGGCCGTCCAGGCACGACTGCGCTCCTTCGACCTGGAGGCTGAGGCGGCAGCCCTGGGCGAGATCGTGGAGACCGGGACCGGGCAGCGCAAGACCCGGGCTATCAAGCGTCTCAAGGTGGTCAACGCCTTCCGTCTGACCGGCACCGCCCCGGAGTCCATGGTCCTGGACTCCATCCCGGTGATCCCGCCGGACCTGCGGCCCATGGTCCAGCTGGACGGTGGTCGCTTCGCCACCAGCGACCTCAACGACCTGTACCGCCGGGTCATCAACCGCAACAACCGACTCAAGCGGCTGATGGACCTGGGGGCGCCCACGATCATCGTCAACAACGAGAAGCGCATGCTCCAGGACGCGGTGGACGCCCTGTTTGACAACGGCCGCCGGGGTCGGCCGGTCACCGGGGTCGGCAACCGGCCACTGAAGTCCCTGTCCGACATGCTCAAGGGCAAGCAGGGCCGCTTCCGTCAGAACCTGCTGGGCAAGCGGGTGGACTACTCCGGGCGCAGCGTCATCGTGGTCGGCCCCCAGCTCAAGCTGCACCAGTGCGGGCTGCCCAGCCAGATGGCCCTGGAGCTGTTCAAGCCCTTCGTCATGAAGCGTCTGGTCGAGCTCAAGGAGGCGCAGAACGTCAAGGCGGCCAAGCGTATGGTGGAGCGTGCCAACCCCAAGGTGTGGGACGTCCTGGCGGAGGTCATCCGTGAGCACCCCGTGCTCCTCAACCGGGCGCCTACCCTCCACCGCCTCGGCATCCAGGCCTTTGAGCCCCAGCTGATCGAGGGCAAGGCCATCCAGCTCCACCCGCTGGTGTGCGGCGCCTTCAACGCCGACTTCGACGGTGACCAGATGGCGGTCCACCTGCCCCTGGGGGCGGAGGCCGCCGCTGAGGCCCGCATCCTCATGCTGTCCTCCAACAACATCCTCAAGCCGTCTGACGGTCGGCCCGTGACCATGCCCAGCCAGGACATGGTCATCGGGACCTACTACCTCACCAGCGACCCGGACCCGGGCGTGCCGGTGGAGACAGGGCCGGAGGGCGAGCCGCTCGTCCCCTCCTTCTCCTCCTTCGCCGAGGCGGTCATGGCCTACGACTTCGGTCACCTGCACGTCAACGCGACCTGCGACATCCGCTTCGAGGAGGGCATCATCGCGCCCAGGGGCTGGACACCGCCCGAGGGCTACGAGGAGGGTGACGCCATTACGCTGCGCACCTCGCTGGGCCGGGCGCTGTTCAACACGGCGCTGCCGGAGTCCTTCCCCTACGTCAACCGCGTGGTGGATAAGAAGGAGCTGGGCAACATCGTCAACGCCCTGGCGGAGAACTACTCGCGCGTCGAGGTTGCCGCGTCCCTGGACGCCCTCAAGGCCGCCGGCTTCTTCTGGTCCACCTGGTCCGGTATCACCGTCGCCTTCGCCGACGTGGTCTCTCCCGGCTCCAAGACCGAGATCCTGGCCCGCTACGAGGCGGAGGCCGCTGAGATTGAGGAGCAGTTCGACCTGGGGGCACTGACCGAGGAGGACCGCTACGCCTCCCTCATCGACATCTGGACCAAGGCGACTGCTGAGGTCGCCGAGGCGATGCGGGACAACTTCCCCCAGCGCAACACCGTCTACCAGATGGTCGTCTCAGGGGCGCGCGGCAACTGGGACCAGATCCGCCAGCTGGCCGGCATGCGTGGCCTGGTGGCTGATCCCAAGCAGCGTCTGATCGAGCGTCCTATCAAGTCGAACTACCGTGAGGGCCTCAGTGTCCTGGAGTACTTCATCGCCACTCACGGTGCCCGCAAGGGCCTGGCGGACACCGCGCTGCGCACCGCCGACTCCGGGTACCTCACCCGCCGCCTGGTCGACGTCTCCCAGGACGTCATCGTGCGTGAGGACGACTGCGGGACCCGCAAGGGCCTGACCAAGCGCCTCTTCTCCTGGCGGGAGGTCGGCCAGGAGAGGTTCAAGGAGCCCAGCGAGATCCTGGACACCACCGTCTACGGCACCACCCTGGCCCGTGACCTCACTGATGCTGAGGGCAATGTCATTATCGCCGCAGGCACGGACCTGGGTGCCACGGAGGTCCAGGACGCCATCGACGCCGGGGTGGAGGAGATCACCGTGCGCTCGGTGCTCACCTGCGACTCTGTCGTCGGCACGTGTGCGGCCTGCTACGGCCGCTCCCTGGCCACTGGCAAGCTGGTGGACATCGGCGAGGCGGTGGGGATCATCGCCGCCCAGTCCATCGGCGAGCCGGGGACCCAGCTGACCATGCGGACCTTCCACACCGGTGGTGCTGCCGGCGCCGCTGACATCACCCAGGGTCTTCCCCGTGTCCAAGAACTCTTTGAGGCTCGTACCCCCAAGGGCGAGGCAGCCGTTGCCGAGGCTGCGGGCACGCTCAAGGTGGAGGACGACGCCGACGGCAAGCGGCTGGTCATCACCCGCGACGACGGCGAGGAGGACGTGGTCGTGCCGGTCTCGCGGCGCCAGCGCCTCCAGGTGGCTCACGGCGACCACGTCGAGCCTGGGCAGGCGCTGACCGAGGGGCCGGTAGACCCCAAGAAGGTGCTGCGCCTGCGCTCGGTGGCGGCCACCCAGCGGCATCTCGTGGAGGAGGTCCAGGAGGTCTACCGCTCTCAGGGCGTGGACATTCACTCCAAGCACATTGAGGTCATCGTGCGCCAGATGCTGCGTCGCGTCACCGTGCTGGACTCAGGCGACACCCGCCTGCTCCAGGGGGACCTGGTTGACGTCATGCACTACCGCGAGGAGAACCGGCGGGTCATGGCGGAGGGCGGCAAGACCGCTACCGGCCGCACCGAGCTCATGGGTATCACCAAGGCCTCCCTGGCCACGGACTCCTGGCTGAGCGCGGCGTCCTTCCAGGAGACCACGCGTGTTCTGACCGAGGCGGCCATGAACGGCAAGGGCGACCCGCTGCTGGGGCTGAAGGAGAACGTCATCCTCGGTAAGCTCATCCCGGCGGGGACCGGTCTGGCCCGATACGCCGACATCGAGGTGGAGCCCACCGAGGAGGTCAAGGCTGAGGTCTTCTCCCGCACCGGCTTCAACGAGGGCATCCTCGGGGAGTCTGTCGCCCTGGACGACTTCCACTTTGGCGGCGACTTCCGCGCGGACTTCTCCGAGGACTTCCAGACCGAGGTGGCCGACTCGGAGGACTTCCAGGTCTGAGGTCCTGCGCTTCCGGGGCCTCCTGGGTCTCCTGAGGCCACTTGTCGCGGCCTGGTGTCCGCTCCTGACAGGAGGGCGGGCACCAGGCCGTGTGCCTGCTGCGGTGCGGGCGCCTGGAAACTGTCCGAGGGCTGGCGTAGCCTCGTCACGGACCTGTTCCCGAACGGCCTCGGCCAGCTGAAGGAGCCTCTACTGTGTCTCTCCCCCCAGTCTCAGGACCCCAGCCTCACGACCCCTCTGCGGACAGCGGCGCGACTCAGCGGCTCACTGTCACGGGGAGCGCAGGACATGGGGCAGCAGCGCGAGACGGCGCAGTGCCGTCGTCGGCTCCGACGGCGGCGCTGTCGGTCAACGCTCCCGTGAGTGCCACGGGCCTCTGCGGTCAGGCCTCGGCGGCGCAGCAGACGACCGTCGTACCCCTCGCTCAGGACCAGCCGGGCAGTAGTCCGGGTACCGACCCGGGGACTGGCCCGAGGACCTCTGTCATGCCAGTGCCAGGGGCTCAGGAGACGGTAGCCGTGCCGGTCCCGCAGGCCGAGAGGACCACCGCCGTGCCAGCCCCGGGGGAGCACGCCACCACAGTGGTGCCGGCCTCGGTCGTGCCGACGTCGCGGTCCCAGGAGTCGCAGGGCCAGGCCACTAGTGTCATGCCAGTGGCAGTGCCTCCGCAGCACACTGGTTCCGCCCCTGGCCAGCCGGTCTACCAGCCTCAGGCGCCACGGCCGGCGTACCAGCAGCCTGAGCCGGCTCCTCGGGCAGACCTGCCGCTGCCCCCGCAGCGGCGACGCTCCGCCGCGCTGCCCGTGGGGACGGTGATGCTGCTCGTCACGGTGGGTCTCCTGGGCTGGGGTTTCTACACCCTGCTGTCCACCTTCCAGTTCCTGGACCTGTTCCTGCGCGACGTCAGTGTCACCGAGGTGATCGACCTGCGGGCCGCGGCTGCGGTCGCAGGCGGTGCGGTACTTGCCTTTGTAACCGTCATGGTCAGCCTGACGGCCGTCTCCCGCTCCCGCCCCAGGACCGCAGCTATTGCCCTGCTCCTGGGGGCGCTCTTCCTTCCCCTGGCTGCGGCGGGAGCCGGTACCTACTACGGCGGCTCGGCGCTGAGGGACCAGACCCTGGCGCAGGCGCAGACGGTGTCCGGGCAGGTTGACGTCGAGGAGGTCGACTCGGTCCTCAACCAGGTGGAGGAGCGGATGGGGATCGAGGTGCCGGGGCACGACGAGCTGATGGAGATTCTCGGCTCGGTCCAGGGCCAGGGGAGCGGGGCGACGCAGTAGCTCGACGGCACCGGCACAGCCATGCCTGTCGTCGCCCCCGGCCCCGGCTCGTCGCCCCCGGTCCCGGCCGCTGGGGGTGCCTCGCGGCGGGGTTGCGTCAGGCAAGGCTCCTGGTCGCGTTTGTTCTGTGGCCGCTTGTCCCAGGTAGCAGTTTCATGAATACTGGAGCCATTGTTCCCAAGATCTCCTGAGAAAGGCTGCATCATGAGCGAGCCAGGACCGGCTCCCATGCCTCCTGCTGACCCGAGTACTCACGCTGCGGGGCACCCTCAGCCCCAGACACCAGCCGCTGCTGCCCGTCAAGCCACCTTCACCGCGCTTGTGCGCCAGCCCGGCCTGGTCTCCCTTGCCCTGGTACAGGCGGTAGTCCTGGGCGGGGCGCTGGTCAGCGCCCTGCTGCTCATGGCGGCGACCTCCGAGGCGCGAGAGGCCCTCGACGTCCCAGCGTCCCTGCCTGCACTGCTGGTGCTCATGGGAGCGGCTCTCGGCGGCCAGCTCTCCGTCACGGCCACGTTCTTTATCCAGATCGGCGCCACGGTAACCTTCCTGCCGCTGGGGACGCTCCTGGCCGTGGGCAGCGGCGTCTACCTGGTGGCACGCCGCCGCGCGGCGGTGGACGCTTCGTCCCTGCACCGCGCGGCGACCCTGCAGCGCTGCGCTGTCGAGGCCCTGGCGACCGGGCTGGTCGCTGGCCTGCTCACAGGACTCCCACGGGCCGACGGCGACTCGGGGGACGGCTCGTCGGTCTCCTCCTCCCCGTTGCTCACTGTCGTCCTGGTGTCCGTGGTGGTCATGGCGGCGCTGAGCGCGGCTCGGCTCGACCGCGCAGCCGTGTCCGGGCTGCCTGCGGGGCTGAGGCAGGCGGGCCGCGAGCTGTGGGCCCTCCTGGGCAGCCTAGGTGCGGTGACGGGGGCCGTCGCCCTTGTCGCAGGCACCGCGTGGGCACTGGCCGAGGGCGTCCCGCAGGCCCTGGCGCTCCTGGTGGTCTACCTGCCTAACCTGGTCGTCTACCTGCTGGGCCTGGTGACGCTGGGGGGCCTGGTCGTTGGGGGAGAGGTGGTCGGTCTCGACGTCGCTGCGAGCTCCTTGGAGGACTCCCTGGTCACTGTGGGTGACCTGCCTGTCGGGGTCGTCCTCCTCCTGGTTCTTACCGTGCTCCTGGCCGTTGTCGTCGCTGCAGCCCGTGTCGGCGTCCTGCGCGCGCGCAGCCGTGGGGCGGTCCTGGCCCGCACCTGGCCGCTGGCTGTCGCTGCCCTGGCTCTGAGCGTGCCGCTGCTCTACGTGCTCGTCCCGGTTCGCATGTCCGGGGCAGGCGAGATGGTCTCGGCGTCGGTGGTGCCGTCGGGGTGGTCCTTCATCACAGTGACCCTGCTGGTCTGCGTGGTCTCCGTCCTGGCCGAGTACCTTCCTGCCTGGCTGTACGCCAACGCCAACCAGCTCCTACGGGTCATGGTCGGCGCCAGGGCGATGACCGAGTGGGTCAGCGGCAGAGGCTCGCCGGACGCCGCTCAAGGTGTCTTCCAGACCAGCCAGACTGGGGGCTCCCACGCCTGGAGCTACGGGACGGACCCGGCCACGGGCGCGGCGACAGCCACCGACCTGAGCACCGGCGCGCTCTTCGTCGAGGAGGCCAGCACCGGCCAGTGGGTGCTCCAGGACCATCCAGCCCCCGGCTTCCCGGCACCTGCGGTCGAGGGGGCGCCGGACCCGGCGGCCCTGGACCCGGTGTCGTCCGACCCGACAGCGTCAGGTCAGGAGGCGTCTGCCCCGACTGCCTCACAGCAGGCCCAGGCGCTGCCGGAGCCGCAGCCGATGAGCCCGCAGGCACGGCGCCGCATGAGGCTGGCGCTGGGGGCGGCAGGACTGCTCCTGGTGCTTGTCGTCGTCGGTGTGGTCGGCGTCGGTCTCCTCAACGGCCGCCGTGGACCCGACCAGCAGGTGGAGGCCTACCTGGACCTGCTGTCCCAGGGAAGGGCGGAGGCCGCCACGCAGATGGTGGACCCCGGGGTGCCCAACGCCCAGCGCGAGCTGCTCACCGACGAGGCTATGGCGGCTGCGACCTCCCGGGTGGAGGTCGTGACGGTGTCGGAGCCGCAGGTCGAGGAGGACACGGCCAAGGTGCCAGCGACCCTCTCCCTGGACGGTGAGCACTTTGACTTCACCTTCACGGTGGCCAGAGGTGATCGTCAGTACGGGCTCCTGGACACCTGGGAGGTCACCACGCCCCTGGTTGTCCCGGTCACGATCAGCTCGGCCGACGGGCTGGACGCGGTCACTGTCGCGGGCACTGACGTCGCCCTGGAGGCCTCGGAGGAGAGCTTCGGCTCCACCACCTCCTCGCTACAGTACGTCTACGCGGGTGTCTACGACGTCACCGTGCCGCAGGGTCGCTCCGCCTACCTGACGGCCGAGGACACCTCCCTGTCGGCCGTGCCCGCCTCTGCCGCCGCCGACATGCTCGTCGAGCTCGCCACCGAGCCGACCCAGGAGCTGGAGGACCTGGCTCTGGAGGAGGTCAAGGCCCAGACCGAGTCGTGCGCCTCCGTCCCGGGCAACACCGACGCGGTGTGCCCGAGCGAGGTTCAGGACACGGACCTTGAGTCGCTCAAGGTGACCCAGGACGCCTCCGGGCTGGAGGAGGTCACCGCCTCCTCCTTCACCTCGGACCAGATCATCATCTCGGTCACGCAGAACCCGACGCGGTGGAACAAGGACCCCAAGCCCCGGTCGGTGAAGTTCACCCTCTCCGGGACCATTGAGTGGCCCCAGGGCGACGGGGAGCCGACGGTGACCGTCGACAGCTCCTCGCCCTCGTGGGGCTGAGGGTGCCCTCACGGGGGCGAACGCACCCGCGCAGGGGAGGGCCAGACGCCGGGCGGCAGCGCCTGGGCGCCACCAGTGAGGACGTGTTGAGAAACACTTCCCCACTGGTTCCTGCGGCCTGGTGACTGTGGGGAGCAGGTGTGTATCCTGGCCTGCGGTGCCCGAGCGCGGGTCACCGTTCTCTACTCCGTTCCCAGCGGGCTGCTCCTGTGTCCTGGTTGTTGACAGCCGGCGGCTCAGGCCGACCGTGACGCGGGTCTGCCGCGGCGGGAACCGACGGGCCCTGCGGGGCTCCGGGCGTCGTGGACCTCAGCACGGTCGGGGCGCTCCGGCACTTCTGTCCTGACGTGTGCGGTCGGCCTGAGAACGGGGCCGGTGAGCGGGCAGCATCCAGACCCAACGCACGTCGCAATGGAGAATCAGTAGTGCCCACGATCCAGCAGCTGGTCCGCAAGGGCCGCTCGACCAAGCGCTCGGTGTCCAAGACGCCGGCGCTGAAGTCCAGCCCACAGCGTCGTGGTGTGTGCACCCGCGTGTACACCACGACTCCCAAGAAGCCGAACTCCGCTCTCCGTAAGGTCGCCCGTGTGCGCCTGTCCACCGGTATCGAGGTGACCGCCTACATTCCCGGTGAGGGCCACAACCTCCAGGAGCACTCGATCGTGCTCGTGCGCGGCGGCCGTGTGAAGGACCTTCCTGGTGTCCGCTACCACATCGTGCGCGGCTCCCTCGACACCCAGGGTGTCAAGGGCCGTCAGCAGGCACGTTCCAAGTACGGCGCCAAGAAGGAGAAGAAGTAATGCCTCGTAAGGGTCCCGCCCCCAAGCGCCCTATCGCCGTCGACCCCGTCTACGGCTCGCCTGTGGTCACCCAGCTGGTCAACCGCGTCCTCCTGGACGGGAAGAAGTCCACCGCCGAGCGCATCGTGTACGGCGCCCTGGAGGGGGTGCGCTCCAAGACCGAGCAGGACCCGGTCTCGGTGCTCAAGCGCGCCCTGGACAACATCCGTCCCTCCCTGGAGGTCCGCTCCCGCCGTGTCGGTGGGGCCACCTACCAGGTCCCGGTCGAGGTCCGTCCCTCGCGGGCCACCACCCTGGCGCTGCGCTGGCTGGTGGACTTCTCCCGCAAGCGTAGGGAGAACACCATGACTGAGCGGCTGATGAACGAGATCCTCGATGCCTCCAACGGCCTGGGGGCCGCTGTCAAGCGTCGTGAGGACATGCACCGAATGGCCGAGTCCAACAAGGCCTTCGCCCACTACCGCTGGTAGCCCCGGCGCTGGTTCACCCTGGCGCGTCGGCCGGCCCGCTGGCGGCGGGCTGCGGCTGACGGCCTCTGGCCAAGACCTACGAAAGAAGGACACCACTAGTGGCACTCGACGTGCTGACCGACCTCACCAAGGTCCGCAACATCGGCATCATGGCTCACATTGACGCCGGAAAGACGACCGTCACCGAGCGCATCCTGTTCTACACGGGTATCAACTACAAGCTCGGCGAGACCCACGACGGCGCCTCCACCATGGACTGGATGGAGCAGGAGCAGGAGCGCGGTATCACCATCACCTCCGCAGCCACCACCTGCTTCTGGAAGAAGAACCAGATCAACATTATCGACACTCCGGGCCACGTCGACTTCACGGTGGAGGTCGAGCGCTCCCTGCGCGTGCTCGACGGCGCCGTCGCGGTCTTTGACGGCAAGGAGGGCGTGGAGCCCCAGTCGGAGACCGTGTGGCGCCAGGCGGACAAGTACAACGTCCCGCGCATCTGCTACATCAACAAGATGGACAAGCTCGGCGCCGACTTTGACTTCTCCGTGCAGACCATCAGGGACCGCCTCCACGCCACCCCGATCGTCCTGAACTTCCCCATCGGGGCGGAGAACGAGTTCTCCGGCCTGGTTGACGTCCTGGAGATGCGGGCCGTGCGCTTCCCCGAGAAGGACGCTGACGGCAAGGACACCCGCGGCTCGGTGGTGGAGTACGAGGAGATTCCCGCAGACCTGGTGGCCAAGGCGGAGACGCTGCGCGGCGAGCTGGTCGAGACGGTGGCCGAGGCGGACGACACCCTCATGGAGAAGTACCTGGAGGGGGAGGAGCTGACGGTGGCCGAGCTCAAGGCGGGCATCCGCAAGCTGACCGTCGCCGGGGAGGCCTTCCCGGTCCTGGCGGGCTCCGCCTTCAAGAACAAGGGCATCCAGCCGGTGCTGGACGCGGTGCTGGACTACCTTCCCTCACCTCTGGACGTCCCCGACGTCGAGGGCTACGTCCCGGGCAAGGAGGACGAGGTCCTCACCCGTGCGGCCGACGAGAAGGCCCCCTTCTCCGCGCTGGCCTTCAAGGTGGCCACCCACCCCTTCTACGGCAAGCTCGTCTACGTGCGCGTCTACTCCGGGAAGGTGGCCCAGGGGGAGATGGTCCTCAACGCCACGAAGGGCAAGAAGGAGCGCATCGGCAAGCTCTTCCAGATGCACTCCAACAAGGAGAACCCCGTTACCGAGGCGCACGCGGGCCACATCTACGCCTTCATCGGGCTCAAGGACGTCACGACGGGTGACACCCTGTGCGCCCAGTCCGCGCCGGTCGTCCTGGAGTCCATGTCCTTCCCTGACCCTGTCATCCACGTGGCGATCGAGCCCAAGACCAAGAGCGACCAGGAGAAGCTGGGGGTGGCGATCCAGAAGCTCTCGGAGGAGGACCCCACCTTTACCGTCTCCCTGGACGAGGAGACCGGGCAGACTGTCATCGGCGGCATGGGGGAGCTCCACCTGGACGTCTTCGTGGACCGTATGCGCCGGGAGTTCAAGGTGGAGGCCAACGTGGGCGCCCCGCAGGTGGCCTACCGTGAGACCATCCGCAAGAAGGTCGACAAGATCGAGTACACCCACAAGAAGCAGACCGGGGGCTCCGGCCAGTTCGCCCGGGTCCAGATGAGCTTCGAGCCGCTGGTGCACGACTCCTCTCAGGAGGGTGAGGGCGAGGCGGCCCACTACGAGTTCGCCAACGAGGTCACCGGTGGCCGTGTGCCGCGCGAGTACATCCCCTCCGTGGACGCGGGCGTCCAGGACGCCATGCTCACCGGTGTGCTTGCCGGCTACCCCATGGTCGACATCAAGGCCACCCTTGTCGACGGCGCCTACCACGAGGTGGACTCCTCGGAGATGGCCTTCAAGATCGCGGGCTCCATGGCCTTCAAGGAGGGGGCCAAGAAGGCCTCCCCGGTCCTCCTGGAGCCGGTCATGGCGGTGGAGGTCCGAACCCCTGAGGAATACATGGGGGACGTGATCGGTGACCTGAACTCCCGTCGCGGCATGATCGCCTCGATGGAGGACGCTGCTGGCGTCAAGGTGGTGCGCGCCACCGTCCCGCTGTCGGAGATGTTTGGCTACGTCGGGGACCTGCGCTCCAGCACCCAGGGGCGAGCGGTGTACTCGATGAGTTTTGACTCCTACGCTGAGGTTCCCCGCAACGTCGCCGAGGAGATCATCGCCAAGGTCAGGGGTGCCTGACTTCCTCGCCTCCCTGGCAGCCGGGGCCGTGGTCCCGGTCCCGGCTGCTACCGTTGGTGCGCCACCGGGGCAGGCACAACTTCAGTAAGATTTCCAACAATCCACCAGTAGAGACTCTCCTCGCCATGACCGCTAGCATGTGCTAGTCGAGTCACGACGAAGAGCACTACCCGAGTCCTAGGAGGACACCAGTGGCCAAGGCCAAGTTCGAGCGGACCAAGCCGCATGTCAACATCGGAACGATCGGTCACGTCGACCACGGCAAGACGACGCTGACCGCTGCGATCTCCAAGGTTCTGCACGACGAGTACCCCGAGCTGAACCCCTTCACCCCCTTCGACGAGATCGACAAGGCTCCCGAGGAGCGTCAGCGCGGTATCACCATCAACATCGCGCACGTCGAGTACGAGACGGACAAGCGCCACTACGCCCACGTGGACGCGCCCGGTCACGCCGACTACATCAAGAACATGATCACGGGTGCCGCCCAGATGGACGGCGCGATCCTGGTGGTGGCCGCCACCGACGGCCCCATGGCCCAGACCCGTGAGCACGTCCTGCTTGCCCGCCAGGTGGGTGTGCCTGCGCTGCTGGTCGCCCTCAACAAGTCTGACGCCGTGGACGACGAGGAGCTGCTCGACCTGGTTGAGATGGAGGTGCGCGAGCTCCTCTCCTCCCAGGACTACGACGGTGACGAGGCCCCGGTCATCCGTGTCTCCGCCCTGAAGGCCCTGGAGGGCGACGCCGAGTGGGCTGCCAAGGTCAAGGAGCTCATGGACGCGGTGGACGAGTACATCCCCACCCCCGAGCGCGACATGGACAAGCCCTTCCTCATGCCCATTGAGGACGTCTTCACCATCTCTGGCCGCGGTACCGTCGTGACCGGACGTGTGGAGCGTGGCAAGCTGCCGATCAACTCCGAGGTCGAGATCCTCGGTATCCGCGATGCCCAGAAGACCACCGTCACCAGCATCGAGATGTTCCACAAGCAGATGGACGAGGCCTGGGCCGGCGAGAACTGTGCCCTTCTGCTCCGAGGTATTAAGCGTGAGGACGTCGAGCGTGGCCAGGTGGTCTGCAAGCCCGGATCCATCACCCCACACACCGAGTTCGAGGGGCACGTCTACATCCTGACGAAGGACGAGGGTGGCCGCCACAACCCCTTCTACTCCAACTACCGTCCGCAGTTCTACTTCCGGACCACCGACGTCACCGGTGTCATCACGCTGCCTGAGGGCACCGAGATGGTCATGCCTGGTGACACCACGGAGATGACCGTGGAGCTCATCCAGCCCATCGCCATGGAGGAGGGCCTCGGCTTCGCCATCCGTGAGGGCGGTCGCACGGTCGGCTCCGGCCGCGTCACCAAGGTCATCAAGTGACGTTGCTGGCCCCTGCCTGATGCGTATCTGAGGTGCCTCAGGTTTGCTGTCACTGTTCCCCCGGTGCTCTTTGGAGCAGCGGGGGAACTTGTGTCGTGGGACCTGTTGCTGCCTTACCGAGGCATGCCGGGGGAGGTTGTGCTGGTGCTGACTGGGTGCGGCGGATCTCGGCACGCCTTGGAAGGTGGGGACTGGCTTCCTGTCACCGTGTCTATCTTCACCGTGTCTGTCTCGGTGTCTGTCTCGGTGTCGTCGTGACGAGCCGGGCTGGCAGGAAGGTCGCTCCCCGTCGTGCCACGGGGCTCAGGGCGACATACGGGGTAACAATTAAATAATGGTGCTTGCGCCGGGAAGAATGTGAAGTAAGAATGAGAATTACCGGCTTTTGGCCCTAGCCGCTTCGCGGCGCCTGTTCCTGTCCGTCCGTCGTTGGAGATCCTCGTGAGCACAGTGTTGACCACACTGTTAACCAAGGTGCTGACTACCGTGTCGAGCACAGTATCCGGCCCACCTCCGCAGCGCAGCTCGTGCGCCACCGACGGCAGGCCGCGCCGACACGTCCTGGTGACCATGGTTGTCCTGGTGGCCGGCCTTGTCGTCGGCCTTGCGCCTACCGGGCTGACACCACCCCTGCTTCCCGTCAGTACCGTGCAGGCAGCAGAGACGGAGCCCAGGTCCGACATCTCCCTCGACCTGAGTGACATCACTGGTCGCATGACGGTCAGCGCCGTCAACGACTCCCCGACAGACTCGGCTCAGGACCACAGGGACTGCCAGGCCTACGGGTACGTCTCCGCTGACGGCGTGGTCACGCAGACCGCAGAGTCGCAGTGGGTGGGCAGCGAGTACTGGTCCTACTTCCAAAGGGGCAGGCCCGGCAGCTCCATCGGCACCGAGTGCCCTGGACTCACCGAGGCCTCCCTCGACGCGACGTCGGCCCTCGGGTTCAGGACCAATGACCCGGGGACGGTACAGGGCGGGCAGACCTTCCTTGTCGGCACGATCCGCCACAACAACTACCCGATCCGCTCGAGCTACCACTGGGTGCACGGTGCTATCAACGTCAGGATCGATGGCATGGAGGAGTCCTTCCCGTTCGTCCAGGAGGAGACCGACAACACTGAGGCGGAGGGTGGTGTCCCTGACGTCCTGACGATTACCAGGACCACTGCGACGAACATCGTCGTCAACGAGGACGGGATGTCCTACCGGCTGGTGCTGTGGGGATTCCTGCCCACGCAGGACGGGACCTGTGCGGAGGAGCCCGGCGACGCAGAGGCAGCCTCCGACCAGTTCGTCACGGCTGAGGGGCGAACCACCTACGCCTGCCTGTACGGCTCCTTCAACCAGGAGCGCACTCTCACCCTGACCAAGACAGCCACGGCCGACCCCGGCTCGCAGGACGTCAGCATCCCCGCCTTCTCCTACACCGTCTCCCCCGGCAGGTCCCTGGTCGCTGAGGACGCCTTCGCCCCTCTCACACCGACAGGCCTGGGTGAGTCGGGCACCCAGAGCTCGAGCACCGTCAGCTTCTACGCGGGCATGTCCGACTTCACTGTCACGGAGGAGGACCCGGACGCAGGTCAGGACGGTGGGGGAGCCGGGGACGTCGGCACCCCGTCAGGCTGGACGTTGACCGGACTGAGCTGCCTCAACGGTGTGGGCCAGTCCGTTGACGTGGCCTACGACCTCGCCTCCAGGACGGTTGACTTTACCGGTGTGTCAGCCGCTGCCTCGGTCGAGGCGCTGCCAGTGACCTGTGCCTTCACCAACCACTACTCCGCCAGGTCCACCCTGACCCTGGTCAAGGAGCTGAGCGGTACGGATGAGGGGACTGGCCCCGACCCGGCAGCCTGGACGCTGACCGCCACCGGTAGCGACCCGACGACGACCGGGACGGTCGTCTCCGGCGCGTCAGGGTCGTCGGAGGCGAGCTCGCAGGTGGTGCCCTCGGGCACCTACCTGCTCAGCGAGGACAGCCCTGAGGGCTACCAAGCCTATGGGCGAGACGCTACCGAGTGCGTCACGGCAGCGGGAGAGCAGCTGGAGGTCGCCCAGGACTCAGTCACCCTCCCGGACGGTGCGGACGTCACCTGCACGATCACGAACGCACCCGTGCCGGCGACACTGACCTGGTCCAAGACCAGCGACACCGGAGAGCTCCTGGCGGGTTCCGAGTGGCTCCTGCACGGCCCCGACGGCGCACAGATCGAGGTGGTGGACAACAGCCAGCCGGACGAGGACCCGGCTGACGGCCGCTTCCGGCTGACCGGCCTGGACTGGGGCACCTATACTCTGGAGGAGACACGTGCCCCGACCGGCTACAGCACCTCCACCCAGACCCTGACCCTGACCGTCGACGCCTCGACACCTGAGGCCACGGCTGACTTCGGTGCCGTGGTCAACGCCGCCGCCACGGCCTCGCCGACGGCGTCCCCCACGGGCACGCCGCCTTCTGCGGAGCCGACCCCAGACGCATCCGCAGAGCCGTCTACGGAGTCGTCCACGGACTCCCCCGCAGGGCCGACCTCGTCTGCGGGGGCACCGACGGCGCCATCTGCTGAGCAGCTCGCGGCATCCCCTGTGTCGCCTTCCGCAGCGTCACCTGAGTCATCATCCGCGCCACCGTCCGCAGGCCCGCTCACGCTGCCTGTGACCGGGAGCCGGGATGCTGCCAGGCTCCTTGTGGCAGGCGCCGTGCTGCTGGGCACGGGTGCGCTCGCTCTCGCTGCTAGGCGGCGCTCTCGGCGCAGTGGCCTGACCTGACCGGCGCGCGGGCGGAGCAGCCGCGGCTGGACCAGCTGGCGGGGCAGGGAAGGTCCTGGGGCGCGTGCCAGGAAGGGTGCGGGCCCCGGGACCGGACCTTCGCTGCGGCTGGGAGGGTCTGTGGGAGGCTCCGGGGGGCAGACCCGGGACGACACGCCCGAACCCGGGGGACGGTGTGCGGTCTCACAGACCTGGGAGGCTGTCGCGGGTTTCTGCCAGGGCGCAGCCCTGATACCGTTGTCCAGCCGGTGAGGGGTAGCCCCTCCTGGCCGCGTCCCGGGTAGCACCCGGGACCCAGTCTGACGGACCTGGCCTGCTGGGCCAGGTCCGCGCACGTCCAGACCGGCCTGCGTCCTGACCACCCGGGACCAGTGCGCGTCACCTAGACGACACGCCCGAGTGCGTGGACCGGTCAGAAGCAAGTACAAGAGAGGTTAGGCGCCATGGCGGGACAGAAGATCCGCATCCGGCTCAAGTCCTACGACCACGAGGTCATCGACTCCTCGGCGCGCAAGATCGTCGATGTCGTGACCCGCGCAGGCGCGACGGTCGTGGGTCCCGTGCCGCTGCCGACCGAGAAGAACGTTTTCTGCGTCATCCGGTCGCCGCACAAGTACAAGGACAGCCGTGAGCACTTTGAGATGCGTACGCACAAGCGGCTGATTGACATCGTTGACCCGACGCCCAAGGCTGTTGACTCGCTCATGCGGCTTGACCTGCCCGCTGACGTCAACATCGAGATCAAGCTCTGAGGACCGCCATGACAACGCTTCACACGTCGGCTCCGGCCGCGCCTGCCAGGCCCGCCAAGGCGCTGCTGGGTACCAAGCTCGGCATGACCCAGATCTGGGACGAGGGCGGCGTCCTGCGCCCCGTCACTGTCGTGCGGGTGGACACCAACGTGGTCACCCAGATCCGCACCCTGGAGACTGACGGCTACCAGGCTGTCCAGCTCGCCTTCGGGGAGGTCAACGAGCGCAAGGTGACCAAGCCGCTCCAGGGCCACTTCGCCAAGGCGGGCGTCACGCCACGTCGTCACGTGGCGGAGGTACGCACCTCCCTGGTCGAGGACTACAGCCTCGGTCAGGAGCTGACTGCTGACACCTTCGAGGTCGGACAGCTGGTTGACGTGACCGGGACGTCCAAGGGCAAGGGATTTGCAGGTGTCATGAAGCGCCACGGCTTCGCTGGCGTCGGCGCCTCCCACGGGTCCCACCGCAACCACCGCAAGCCGGGCTCGATCGGCGCCTGCGCGACCCCGGGCCGCATCTTCAAGGGGCTGCGCATGGCTGGCCGTATGGGCCACGCGCGGCGCACCGTCCAGAACCTCCAGGTCCGTGGGGTGGACGCAGACAAGGGAGTCCTGCTCATCAACGGCGCCGTCCCCGGTCCCAAGGGCTCAGTGGTCGTCGTCCGCACAGCCGTGAAGGGAGCCTGAGACCGATGCCTGAGAACCCGACTGCGACGCTGACTGTCGACGTCGTCGACTCTGCGGGCGCCAGGACCGGCACCGTCGAGCTTCCCGCCGAGGTCTTCGACGTGGCGCTCAACATCCCGCTCATGCACCAGGTCGTGGTGGCGCAGATGGCTGCCGCCCGCCAGGGTACGCACTCCACCAAGAACCGTGGCGCTGTTCGCGGCGGGGGCAGGAAGCCCTACCGCCAGAAGGGGACCGGACGGGCTCGCCAGGGCTCGACGCGCGCTCCCCAGTTCACCGGCGGTGGCGTGGTGCACGGGCCCAGGCCGCGGGACTACTCCCAGCGCACGCCCAAGAAGATGAAGGCTGCCGCCCTGCGCTCGGCGCTGTCTGACCGTGCCCGCAACGGACGTATCCACGTCATCACCGAGTTCGTCACTACCGAGGTGCCCTCGACCAAGGCCGCGCTTGACGCGCTGCACCACCTGACCGACCGCCAGGCGCTGGTGGTCGTCACACGAGAGGACGACCTGTCCAGGCTCAGCCTGCGCAACGTCCCCGAGGTGCACGTCCTGTGGGCCGACCAGCTCAACACCTACGACGTCCTCAACTCCGACGACGTCGTCTTCACCGAGCCTGCTCTGGACGCCTTCCTGGGGCGGGGAGAGAGCCAGGACAGCAGTGAGGAGGAGTCCAAGTGAGTCTCGAGAAGTCCAAGAACCCCCGCGACGTCATTATCGCCCCGGTCGTCTCCGAGAAGTCCTACTCGTGCATGGACCGCGGGCAGTACACGTTCATCGTGGCCCCTGGCTCCAACAAGACCGAGATCAAGATGGCCGTGGAGTCCATCTTCAACGTCAAGGTCGCCTCGGTCAACACGATGAACCGCAAGGGCAAGACCCGGCGGACCCGTACGGGCACGGGGAAGTCCAAGGACACCAAGCGCGCCATCGTCACCCTGCGCGAGGGCACGATCGACATCTTCGGCGACGTGGCTGAGTGACACGGAAGGTAGAGGACCGACATGGGAATCCGTAAGTACAAGCCCACGACACCCGGCCGGAGAGGCTCCTCGGTCTCCGACTTCGCGGAGATCACACGCAGCAGGCCCGAGAAGTCGCTGGTGCGCCCGCTGCACAAGACTGGTGGGCGCAACTCCTCAGGGCGCATCACGACTCGGCACAAGGGCGGGGGGCACAAGCGAGCCTACCGGGTCATCGACTTCCGCCGGGGGGACAAGGACGGTGTGCCCGCCAAGGTGGCGCACATCGAGTACGACCCCAACCGTTCCGCTCGTATCGCCCTGCTCCACTACGCAGACGGAGAGAAGCGCTACATCATCGCCCCGCAGCGGCTGCGTCAGGGTGACGTGGTCGAGGCCGGGCCGGGGGCGGACATCAAGCCGGGCAACAGCCTGCAGCTGCGTCACATCCCGACCGGTACCGTGGTCCACGCGGTGGAGCTGCGTCCTGGTGGGGGAGCGAAGATCGCTCGTAGCGCCGGCACCTCGGTCCAGCTGGTCGCCAAGGAGGGCAAGTACGCGCAGCTGCGCATGCCCTCCGGCGAGATCCGTAACGTGGAGGCCGCCTGCCGGGCTACCGTCGGGGAGGTTGGCAACGCCGAGCACTCCAACATCAACTGGGGCAAGGCCGGCCGCATGCGCTGGAAGGGCGTGCGTCCTACTGTGCGCGGTGTGGTCATGAACCCTGTTGACCACCCGCACGGTGGTGGTGAGGGCAAGACCTCCGGTGGCCGCCACCCTGTCTCTCCCTGGGGCAAGCCCGAGGGTCGTACCCGCCGTCCGAAGAAGTCCAGCGACCGCCTTATCGTGCGTCGTCGTCGGACCGGCAAGAAGCGCTGATAGGAGCCTGATATGCCGCGTAGCCTGAAGAAGGGGCCCTTCGTCGACGACCACCTGCAGAAGAAGGTGGACGCCCAGAACGAGAAGGGCACCAAGAACGTCATCAAGACCTGGTCCCGTCGCTCGGTCATCACCCCGGACTTCCTCGGGCACACCTTCGCCGTCCACGACGGCCGCAAGCATGTCCCGGTCTTCGTCACCGAGGCCATGGTGGGCCACAAGCTCGGCGAGTTCGCTCCGACCCGCACCTTCCGCGGGCACGTCAAGGACGACCGCAGGTCTCGTCGCTGACGGGCACCGGAAAGTTTGAGAGGCAGAGAACATGGAAGCCAAGGCGCAGGCCAAGTACGTGCGCTGCACACCGATGAAGGCCCGCCGCGTCGTGAACGTCGTCCGCGGCAAGCGCGCGGTCGAGGCGGTCAACGTGCTCCGCTTCGCCCCGCAGGCCGCTGCGGTGCCGGTGCGTAAGGTCGTGGAGTCCGCTATCGCCAACGCCCGTTTCAAGGCGGAGCGTGACGGGGAGCGCTTCGACGAGAACGACCTGTTCATCGTCGAGGTGTATGCCGATGAGGGTCCCACCCTCAAGAGGTTCCGTCCTCGTGCCCAGGGCAGGGCCAGCCGGATCCTGAAGCGAACCAGCCACATCACTGTCATCGTCGGCGACAGGGCCGACTCCGCTACCAAGGAAGGAGCCCGGTAATGGGGCAGAAGGTCAACCCGACCGGGTTCCGCCTGGGCATCACCACGGACCACCGCTCACGGTGGTTCGCCGACTCCACCAAGCCCGGCCAGCGCTACCGCGACTTCGTCGAGGAGGATGTCAAGATCCGCCGCCTCATGGAGAGCGGTATGGAGCGGGCCGGCATCTCCAAGGTCGATATCGAGCGCACCCGGGACCGTGTGCGCATTGATCTCCATACTGCGCGCCCGGGTATCGTCATCGGGCGAAGGGGGACTGAGGCGGAGCGCCTGCGTGGAGAGCTGGAGAAGCTCACCGGCAAGCAGGTGCAGCTCAACATCCTTGAGGTCAAGAGCCCCGACCTGGACGCCCAGCTGGTCGCCCAGGGGATTGCCGAGCAGCTGGCGTCGCGCGTGTCCTTCCGTCGGGCGATGCGCAAGGGCATGCAGTCAGCCGTCCGTGCTGGCGCCAAGGGCATCCGGGTGCAGTGCTCCGGGCGCCTTGGTGGTGCTGAGATGAGCCGCTCGGAGTTCTACCGCGAGGGGCGCGTCCCGCTGCACACCCTGCGCGCCAACATTGACTACGGCTTCTACGAGGCCAGGACCACCTTTGGGCGTCTCGGTGTCAAGGTGTGGATCTACAAGGGCGACCTCACCGAGCGCGAGTTCGCCCGCCAGCAGGCCGAGTCCGGCTCCCGCGGCCGGGGCCGTGGCGAGCGCCGTGGCCGACGCGGTGAGCGGGGTGCGCGTCACAACAGCGAGCAGCAGGCCGAGCAGACGCCGGTCACCGAGAGCGCTGCCGCAGACCAGGGAACGGAGGCCTGAGCTGTGCTGATCCCTCGTCGGACGAAGTTCCGCAAGCAGCACCGTCCGAACCGGACGGGTATGTCCAAGGGTGGGAACCGGGTCTCCTTCGGTGACTTCGGTATCCAGGCCCTGGAGCCAGCCTATGTCACCAACAGGCAGATCGAGGCGGCTCGTATCGCTATGACCCGCCACATCAAGCGTGGGGGCAAGGTCTGGATCAACATCTTCCCGGACCGCCCGCTGACCAAGAAGCCTGCCGAGACCCGCATGGGCTCCGGCAAGGGGGCTCCTGAGTGGTGGATCGCCAACGTCAAGCCGGGACGCGTCGTCTTTGAGCTTGGCGGTGTCGATGAGGCTCTTGCGCGCGAGGCCATGCGCCGTGCCCAGCACAAGCTGCCGATGAAGACCCGTTTCGTGACCCGTGAAGGTGGTGACATCTGATGGCTATCGGTTCGAAGGGCCTGACTCCGTCGGACCTCGACGGCATGGATGACGAGCGCCTTGCCGAGGAGCTCTCCAAGGCCAAGGCCGAGCTGTTCAACCTGCGGTTCGCCTCGGCGACCGGGCAGCTTGAGGACCGGGGGCGGCTCAAGGCCGTGCGCCGTGACATCGCCCGTATCTACACCATCGCGCGCGAGCGTGAGCTCGGCATCCGCACCGCTCCCAGCAGCACGGAGGAGTCCAAGTGAGCGAGCAGACTGCAGCAGCAGGCAAGACCGCCTCGAGCGGCGCACAGGCGGGCCACGCGTCCGCTGAGCGCAACCACCGCAAGGTTCGTCGTGGCTACGTCGTCTCGGACAAGATGGACAAGACCATCGTGGTCCTGGTCGAGGAGCACTACAAGCACGCCCTGTACGGCAAGGTTGTGCGCCGCTCCAAGAAGTTCAAGGCCCACGACGAGCACAACGAGGCCGGGATCGGCGACCTCGTGTCCATCATGGAGACCCGCCCCCTCAGCGCCACCAAGCACTTCCGGCTGGTGGAGATCATCGAGAAGGCCAAGTAGGGGCCACGCTCAAGGCCGAGTAGGCGCACCGAGCAGGGGCTGCCAGTCGGCACCCCTGTCCCGCAGCAGCGTCGGCACTGGTCAGCGACGGCACCGCACTCCGCAAAGGAGCGCGGTGCCGTCTGCGTGCATGGCGCTACAGGGACATGTGTCGGCACATGTAGACGTCTGTAGAGCAGACGGAGTGCCTGGGTGCACGGAGCCAGACGGAGCCAGAAGGCTGCAGAGCCCGGTCGTGGTGAGCAATCACATAGGACGTCACTGTCTCTCCGGCACCGTCTTGCCAGAGCCGTGGACTATCCTCGGAGGGCTGCGTACGTCCTCGACGCGCCCGGCAGAGACCTCGTGCCTCGTGCGCCTGTGTCTGTCGGGAGCGCGTGTTGCAGGCTCCCCCGTGTGGATCGGCTCGTCCCGTCACGTCCGGGGGTGCTGCGCAGGTCCAGAAGAACGTTCGGCCAGGCTCGGGACTCCTCTCGAGAACCAGCTCGACGACAGGAGAATACTCAATGATCCAGCAGGAGTCGCGACTGAAGGTCGCCGACAACACCGGTGCCAAGGAGATCCTGTGCATCCGTGTTCTCGGCGGCTCGGGTCGGCGCTATGCGGGCATCGGTGACACGATCGTCGCTACGGTAAAGGACGCCATCCCCGGTGGCAACGTCAAGAGGGGCGACGTCGTCAAGGCGGTCGTGGTGCGTGCCCGCAAGGAGCGGCGCCGCCCGGACGGCTCGTACATCCGTTTCGACGAGAACGCTGCCGTTATCCTCAGGAACGACGGCGAGCCGCGCGGAACCCGCATCTTCGGCCCCGTCGGCCGTGAGCTTCGTGACAAGAAGTTCATGCGCATCGTCTCACTCGCCCCGGAGGTGATCTGACCATGGCGCGCGTCAAGAAGGGCGACCAGGTCATTGTCATTGCAGGCAAGGACAAGGGCAAGACAGGCCGGGTCCTGGAGGTCCACCGCGGCACGGACCGGGTGGTGGTCGAGGGTGTCCAGCGCGTCACCAAGCACACCAAGGTGGGGCAGTCCGCACAGGGGGCTCGCACCGGCGGCATCGAGACCGTCGAGGCGCCGATCCACATGTCCAACGTCATGCTCGTAGACCCGAAGACCAAGAAGCGCACCCGCGTCGGCTTCCGTGTCGAGGAGGGGGAGCGTCCCAACGGCCGTAAGCGTACTGTGCGCGTGCGCTACGCGAAGAAGAGCGGGGAGGACCTGTAACCATGGCTGACAGCACCGACGGGGGCGCTGAGAAGAAGATGACCCCACGGCTGAAGACGCGGTACACCCAGGAGGTGCGTCCTGCCCTGCTCAAGGAGTTCCAGCACGGCAACGTGATGGAGGTCGGCAACGTCGTCAAGGTCGTCGTCAACATGGGTGTCGGTGAGGCTGCCCACGACGCGAAGATGATCGAGGGCGCTGTGCAGGACCTCGCCGCTATCACCGGTCAGAAGCCCCAGGTCACCAGGGCGCGCAAGTCCATCGCGCAGTTCAAGCTGCGGGCGGGCATGCCGATCGGGGCGCACGCCACGTTGCGCGGGGACCGGATGTGGGAGTTCCTCGATCGCCTGATCTCTATCTCCCTGCCACGGATCCGCGACTTCCGGGGACTGAGCCCCAGGCAGTTCGACGGCAACGGTAACTACACCTTTGGTCTCACCGAGCAGTCTGTGTTCCACGAGATCGACCAGGACAAGATTGACCGCGTGCGCGGCATGGACATCACCGTGGTGACCACGGCCAGGACCGACGAGGAGGCCCGCTCCCTGCTCAAGCAGCTCGGCTTCCCCTTCAAGGAGAAGTGACATGGCGAAGACCGCTCTGATCAACAAGGCCAACCGCAAGCCCAAGTTTGGCGTGCGCGCCTACACGCGCTGCCAGCGTTGCGGACGTCCGCACTCCGTGTACCGCAAGTTCGGCCTGTGCCGTATCTGCCTGCGGGAGATGGCCTTGGCGGGCCAGCTTCCCGGCGTGAGCAAGTCCAGCTGGTAAGAACTTACGTCGCAGGTCCGAGAGGAAACCACGACGAGGAAGGGCCGAGGCCCACTCATGACTATGACAGACCCCATCGCAGACATGCTGACTCGTCTGCGTAACGCAAACAGCGCCCACCACGACTCCGTCTCCATGCCGTCGAGCAAGCTCAAGGTCAGCATCGCCCAGATGCTGAAGTCCGAGGGCTACATCGCTGACTACGAGGTGACGGACGCCGAGGTCGGCAAGACGCTCACGCTGACCCTGAAGTATGGTGCCAACCGCCAGCGCGCTATCCAGGGCCTGCGCCGGGTCTCCAAGCCCGGCCTGCGCGTCTACGCAAAGTCCACGAACCTGCCTAAGGTCCTGGGGGGCCTCGGGGTGGCGATCTTGTCCACCTCCTCCGGCCTCCTCACCGACCGGCAGGCTGAGTCCCGGGGCGTGGGCGGCGAAGTCCTCGCCTACGTCTGGTGAGACAAGGAGCGGAGGAAAACCATGTCTCGTATTGGACGTCTCCCCGTTCCGGTCCCGGCCGGGGTGGATGTGACAATTGACGGAAACGAGGTGACGGTCACGGGCCCCAAGGGCACCTTGTCCCGGACCGTCGCCGAGCCGCTGAGCGTGACTCGTCAGGAGGATGGGTCCATCCTGGTGACGCGTCCCGACGACGAGCGCCGTTCCCGCTCCCTTCACGGCCTGTCGCGCACCCTCATCAACAACATGGTGGTGGGCGTGACCCAGGGGCACGAGAAGAACCTTGAGATCGTCGGTACCGGTTACCGTGTGGTCGCCAAGGGGCAGGGCATCGAGCTGTCGCTGGGCTTCTCCCACACCGTGACGGTCGAGCCGCCGGAGGGAGTCACCCTCACGGTAGATGGCAACCTCAAGATCAAGGTGTCCGGCATCTCCAAGGAGCAGGTTGGCGAGGTCGCCGCTAACATCCGCAAGATCCGTCCGCCCGAGCCTTACAAGGGCAAGGGTGTGCGCTACGCGGGTGAGAACGTGCGCCGTAAGGTCGGAAAGGCTGGTAAGTGACCATGGCTTACTCGATCAAGAGGGGCAAGGGGAACCCCAGGGCCGTGGCCCGCAAGATCCGCCACCAGCGCGTGCGCAAGCGGGTCAGCGGCACGCCCGAGCGTCCCCGCCTGGTGGTGACCCGCTCCAACCGGCACATGGTGGCCCAGGTCGTCGACGACACGATCGGCCACACGCTGTGCGCAGCCTCGACCCTGGAGCAGGCAGCCAAGGGTGTCGAGGGGCACAAGGTCGGTGCGGCCCGCAAGGTCGGCGAGCTTGTGGCGCAGCGGGCCAGGGCACTGGGCATCGACGCTGTCGTGTTTGACCGTGGAGGCAACAAGTACCACGGACGGGTGGCGGCTGTCGCGGAGGGCGCCCGTGAAGGAGGTCTGACGCTGTGATCACCACGACGACAGAGACGACGAGAAAGCAGAGGAACATCTGATGGCTGCACCGCAGCGAGACGGGTCCGCGTCGTCCGACGGCTCGACCCAGCGTGAGAACGAGGAGCGCCGGGGCGAGGGCCGCGGCCGCCGTGACCGTGGTAGCGACCGTCGGGACCGTGGCCGGAGCAACGACGACAGGTACATCGAGCGTGTCGTCTCGATCAACCGTGTCTCCAAGGTCGTCAAGGGTGGCCGTCGCTTCACCTTCACCGCCCTGGTTGTCGTCGGTGACGGAGAGGGGACCGTGGGTGTGGGCTACGGCAAGGCCAAGGAGGTGCCTGCCGCGATCGCCAAGGCCGTGGAGGTCGCCAAGAAGAGCTTCTTCCATGTGCCGATGATCCGCCGTACCATCCCACACCTGGTCCAGGGCGAGGACTCCGCAGGTATCGTGCTGCTGCGTCCCGCCTCCCCGGGTACGGGCGTCATCGCCGGCGGTCCGGTGCGTGCCGTCCTGGACTGCGCCGGCGTCCACGACGTCCTGTCCAAGTCACTGGGCTCCTCCAACGCGATCAATATCGTCCACGCCACGGTGGACGCCCTGAGGCGGCTTGAGCAGCCTGAGGGTGTTGCCGCCCGCCGGGGCCTGCCCCTGGAGGATGTCGCCCCGCAGTCGATGCTGCGGGCCCGCGCCGAGGGCGAGGCCGACAGGCGCGCCGAGGCTGAGAAGAAGGAGGCCGACAAGGCCGTAGAAGGAGTGCGTGCGTGATGGCTGACACCACGACAAGGCAGAGCAGTGAGCACGGTGCCAGACGGCTCAGGGTCACGCAGGTCCGTTCTGGCATCGGCGGCACCCACCGCCAGCGTGCCTCTCTGCGCACCCTGGGGCTGCGCAGGATCCGTCAGAGCGTCGTGCGGGAGGACTCTCCCTCCGTGCGGGGCTTGATTGCCACGGTGCGCCACCTGGTTACCGTTGAGGAGGTCTGAGATGGCTGAGTCCAGGAAGACACAGAGGGACACGCAGAAGGACGCTGAGGGCGGTCCTCGGGCGCAGGCACCAGGTGGGACCCGGGTCGTGCGGCTGCACCACCTGCGGCCTGCGGCGGGCTCCAGGAAGGCCAGGACCCGTGTGGGTCGTGGTGAGGGCTCCAAGGGCAAGACCGCCGGACGCGGGACCAAGGGCACCAAGGCCCGCTACCAGGTCCGTCCTGGTTTCGAGGGCGGTCAGATGCCCCTGCACATGCGGCTGCCCAAGCTTCGTGGGTTCCGCAGCCCCAACCGGGTGGAGTACCAGCCGGTCAACGTGGGACGTATCGCCGAGCTCTTCCCTGCTGGCGGCACGGTGACTGTGGAGGACCTGGTTGCTGCCGGCGCGGTGCGCAAGGGCCACCTGGTCAAGGTTCTCGGAGGCGGCGACGTGACTGTGGCTCTCACGGTCACGGCGGATGCCTGGTCCGGTTCCGCCAAGGAGAAGATCGAGGCCGCAGGCGGGTCCATCAGCGCCCGGTGAGTGGCGCGCTAGTCTGTCCATGACGACTGCGGGACGGAGCCCGGCCTCCAGGAGCACCCTGGAGGCCGGGCTCCGTCAACGGTAGTCTGACCTGGGCCGCACACCCGGCCTCTTACCCGCTCTGCGGGTGGAGCCGTGACCACATGACCGACCACACTACCGAGTACACAGGAGATCGAGTGCTCAGCGCGTTCATCCAGGCGTTCCGGACGCCCGACCTCAGGGCCAAGCTCCTTTTTACCCTGGGCATCATGGCTCTGTTCCGCCTCGGGTCGACAGTGCCTGCCCCGGGCGTGGACATGGCCAACGTCCAGGTCTGCGTGGGAGAGGCTGAGGGACAGGGCCTGCTCAGCCTGATCAACATCTTCTCCGGCGGGGCGCTGCTCCAGCTGAGTGTCTTTGCCCTGGGCATCATGCCGTACATCACTGCGTCGATCATTATCCAGCTGCTGCGTGTGGTCATCCCCCGGTTCGAGGAGCTTCACAAGGAAGGTCAGGCCGGTACCGCCAAGCTGACGGAGTACACCCGCTACCTCACTATTGGCCTGGGCCTGCTGCAGTCGGCCACCATCGTGTCGACAGCGGCCACCGGCCAGCTGTTCGTGGGCTGCTCCGTCGACGTCGTTCCTGACGCCTCGTTCGTCACCCTGGCTCTCATGGTCGTCACCATGACGGCGGGGACCGGCCTCATCATGTGGCTGGGCGAGCTCATTACCGAGCGCGGTATCGGCAACGGCATGTCCCTGCTGATCTTTACCTCCATCGTCGCCCAGTTCCCGGCCAACATGATCTCGATCGCCGGCGGCAACAACGGCCTGTCACGATTCCTCATCGTGGTGGCGGTGGTCCTGGTGGCCACGTTGGCCGTGATCTTCGTGGAGCAGGCGCAGCGGCGCATCCCCGTCCAGTACGCCAAGCGGATGATCGGCCGTCGCCAGTACGGGGGCTCCACCACCTACATCCCGGTCAAGATCAACACCGCCGGAGTCATCCCGGTCATCTTCGCCTCCTCGATCCTGGCCATGCCCCAGCTGATCGCCGGGTTCGGCCGCCAGACCGACGGGTGGGTCATCTGGATCATGAACAACCTCCAGCAGACCCACCCCCTGTACCTGAGTGCCTACGCCGTCCTTATCCTGTGCTTCGCCTTCTTCTACACCGCGATCACCTTCAACCCCGAGGAGACTGCGGACAACATGAAGCGCTACGGCGGGTTCATCCCGGGGATTCGTGCCGGGGAGCCCACGGTGCGCTACCTGACCTACGTCATCAACCGCGTCACCACAGCGGGTGCCATCTACCTCGTCCTTCTTGCCCTGCTTCCGACTGTCGCGGTGATCTGGCTGGGGCTGGCCCAGACCCTGCCCTTCGGAGGCACCACCATCCTTATTATGGTGGGAGTGGGTCTCCAGACCGTCAAGGAGATCAACTCCCAGCTCCAGCAGCGCCACTACGAAGGGTTCCTGTCATGAGTGCACGCATGGTTCTTCTCGGTCCTCCCGGTGCGGGAAAAGGGACCCAGGCTGCTCGCGTCGCTGAGCACCTGGGTGTCCCGGCGATCTCCACCGGGGACATCTTCCGTGCCAACGTGGCCCAGGGGACCGAGCTGGGGATCCGGGCACAGGGCTACGTCGACCGCGGTGAGTACGTACCGGACTCAGTGACCAACGCGATGGTGGCTGACCGGATCAGCCAGGATGACTGCCGTGAGGGGTTCCTGCTGGACGGCTACCCGCGTACGCAGGCTCAGGTCGCGGCCCTGGACAAGATGCTCGCCTCCTCCGGGACCTGTGTGGACCTGGTTCTGGAGATTACTGCCCAGGAAGAGGCCGTTGTCGAGCGTCTGCTGAGGCGTGCTGGTGAGCAGGGTCGGGCGGACGACACCGAGCCGGTCATCCGGCACAGGTTGGAGGTCTATGCCGAGGCCACGGCGCCGCTGGTGGACCTCTACACGCGTCGGGGCCTGCTGGTCAGCGTGGACGGCATGGGTGATGTCGAGGAGGTCACGCAGCGTATTCTCGCGGCACTGTCCCGGCACGGCCTGGTCCGCTAGGACCGGCTGCGGCCGGGTAGTGCCTGGGTGGCTGTCTGGACAGAAAGGAATGTGGCGTGTTCTCGCGGGAGCGGATCCAGCTCAAGACTCCTGACCAGGTCCGGCACATGCGTCGTGCCGGGCTGGTGGTGGCGCAGATGCACGCTGCTCTGCGGGAGGCCGTGGCGCCCGGGGTCACCACTGCAGAGCTGGACGCGGTGGCTGCCGAGGTCATCAGCCGCTGTGGTGCCAGGTCCAACTTCCTGGGCTACCACGGGTACCCAGCCACTGTGTGCGTATCCGTCAACGAGGAGGTAGTGCACGGGATCCCCGGGACGCGTAGGCTGCGAGCCGGGGACCTGGTCACCTTTGACTGCGGCGCCTACGTCGTGGACAGGGAGGGGACCCAGTGGCACGGTGACGCCGCGTTCACGACTGTCGTCGGGGGTACCTACCGGGACCCTCTTGACGACCTCTTGGACACCACAACCCATGAAGCCCTGTGGGCAGCCGTGGCCGCCGTCGCAACCGCCGTCCAGGGCGGCGCCTCCGTTCGCCGGGGCAGGCTCAACGTGGTCGGTGACGCCGTCGAGGGCGTGGTGGAGCAAGTCGCTGAGAATCACGGGCACCGGCTGGGGATTCTGCGGGACTACGTGGGCCACGGTATCGGTACGCAGATGCACATGCCACCCGACGTGCTCAACTACTCGGTGAGCCGACGGGGCCCCAGGCTGAGGCCCGGGATGGTCCTGGCTATCGAGCCGATGCTGACTGCCGGGCAGCCGCAGGTGCGTGAGCTCGACGACGGGTGGACTGTCGTCACCTGTGACGGGTCGCGTGCCGCACAGTGGGAGCACACGGTCGCGGTCCTCCCCGCAGGGGTGTGGGTCCTGACCGCGCCCGACGGGGGAGCGCAGGGGCTGGAGCCTTTTGGCCTGGCTCCGGTGGTGCTGGCCTGACGTGCGGTCCTGGCACACCGCCGGGGACGGTGCACGTCGGGACCAGCCCTGGTCGAGTCGGCGGCAGACCGCAGACGGCGGTGTGTTCGGAAACACCGAGGACGTGGCCGTCATGGCATGGTAGACGATGGTGTTCCTGCCGTAGAGTTTGCTGCTGGACACCTGTCCGTCGATCCTTGCTGTCCATGCGCCCTGCTTTCCAGCGACTGGTGCCGTGGGGCCCAGCGTCTGTGTCGGCAGTGGTGTCCGCCGGGCGGCGCTCGTCGTCAGGCACGTTCGAGCGAATAACCACCGTTGGAGGGACATGGCTAAGAAGGACGGAGTCATCGAGGTCGAGGGATCGGTCGTCGAGGCCCTTCCGAACGCGATGTTCCGGGTTGAGCTGAGCAACGGGCACGTGGTACTCGCGCACATCTCCGGAAAGATGCGACAGCACTACATTCGTATCCTTCCCGAGGACCGGGTGGTCGTCGAGCTCAGCCCGTACGACCTGTCCCGTGGTCGCATCGTCTACCGCTACAAGTGAGAGTCGGCTCAGCGCAGCCGACGGAGGAGCAGCATGAAGGTCAAGCCGAGCGTCAAGAAGATCTGTGACAACTGCAAGGTGATTCGTCGCCACGGCCGTGTCATGGTCATCTGCGAGAACCCGCGACACAAGCAGCGTCAGGGCTGAGTCCAGCCCGCGCACCGCGTGGCCACTGGCCACCACACAAGGCACCCGTCCCAGCCAGTCCCGCCAGGCAGCGGGACCGCAACCCCCGGTTCTCGGAGGCCGGGGCCGCCCCACGGGGCGGAGGAGGCGGGTGACGACCTCCGGGAGCACACAGGAGAACCACATCGTGGCACGCATTTCTGGTGTTGACCTGCCTCGCGACAAGCGTGTGGAGGTCGCACTGACCTACATCTTTGGGATCGGGCGCACTCGTGCGGTCGAGACCCTGGCGGCAACAGGGGTCAGCCCCCACACCCGCGTCAAGGACCTGACCGAGAACGAGCTCGTCGCCCTGCGGACGCACATCGACTCCACCTACCAGGTGGAGGGTGACCTGCGGCGTGAGGTGCAGGCGGACATCCGTCGCAAGATCGAGATCGGCTGCTACCAGGGCCTGCGTCACCGTCGGCACCTGCCGGTGCATGGCCAGCGCACCAAGACCAACGCGCGTACCCGCAAGGGCCCCAAGCGCACGGTGGCCGGCAAGAAGAAGGCCAAGTAACACAGGTAAGCAGACGCTGTGCGGGCAGGCGCCCGCCGCGTAGGACGATCTCACCACAAAGAAGGAAGAATGCCTCCCAAGACCCGCGCAGCCGCGCGTAAGACGCGCCGCAAGGACCGTAAGAACGTCACCCACGGCCACGCCTACATCAAGTCCACGTTTAACAACACCATCGTCTCCCTGACGGATCCTCAGGGCGCTGTCATCGCCTGGTGCTCCTCGGGGCAGGTCGGTTTCAAGGGCTCGCGCAAGTCGACCCCCTACGCCGCCCAGCTGGCTGCCGAGGCTGCCGCACGGCGCGCCCAGGAGCACGGGATGAAGAAGGTCGACGTCTTCGTCAAGGGACCAGGCCCCGGCCGTGAGACTGCTATCCGCTCGCTGCAGGCAGCCGGCCTGGACATCGGCCCGATCACCGATGTCACTCCCCAGGCGCACAACGGCTGCCGCCCGCCGAAGCGCCGCCGCGTCTGAGCCTCATTGGGACCTCATTGGGACGCGGCAGCCTCTGCGGGTGCCTGCCCTCAGTGTTCTGGGAGGCATCCCCTGCCCTCAGTGTTCTGGGAGGCATCCTGGGAGCCGCTGCGGCCCTCGCCTCCTGCCGGGTGTCGGCGGAGCGCCAGGGTCGGCACAGCCTCCTGACTGGCCGTCCAACCTGATCAGGAACGGCGTCATATAGCGGGCGCCGCGACGAAAGGAAATCACGTGCTCATCGCACAACGACCCACGCTGACCGAGGAGGTCGTCGAGGAGAACCGCCGGTCGCGGTTCGTGCTCGAACCTCTTGAGCCGGGATTCGGCTACACGCTCGGCAACTCCCTGCGGCGTACGCTGCTGTCCTCCATCCCGGGAGCGGCTGTCACCTCCGTACGCATTGACGGGGTGCCCCACGAGTTCCGGACCATCGCGGGCGTCAAGGAGGACGTCGCCCAGATCATCCTGAACATCAAGGAGATCGTCCTGTCCTCGGAGAACGACGAGCCGGTTGTGATGTACCTGCGCAAGTCAGGTCCGGGTGCCGTCGTGGCTGGTGACATCACGCCTCCGGCCGGGGTCGAGATCCACAACCCCGAGCTGGTCATCGCCGTCCTCAACGAGAAGGGCAAGCTGGAGATCGAGCTGACCGTCGAGCGCGGCCGTGGCTACGTCTCCGCCAACCAGAACAAGGACCCCAACGCCGAGATCTCCCGTATCCCGGTGGACTCCATCTACTCCCCGGTCAGGAAGGTCTCCTACGAGGTCGAGGCCACCC
Source organism: Actinomyces wuliandei (assembly GCF_004010955.1). NCBI lineage: Bacteria > Bacillati > Actinomycetota > Actinomycetes > Actinomycetales > Actinomycetaceae > Actinomyces > Actinomyces wuliandei. The sequence continues at coordinate 2,204,356 of NZ_CP025227.1, read as the reverse complement.
GTGTGGAGCAGCGCACGGACTTTGACCGGCTGATTGTGGACGTGGAGACCAAGGCCTCAATGACCCCGCGAGACGCCCTGGCCTCCGCAGGCAAGACGCTGGTTGAGCTCTTCGGCCTGGCCCGTGAGCTCAACGTCGAGGCGGAGGGGATCGAGGTTGGCCCGTCGCCGGTTGACGAGGCCTTCCAGCAGGACCTGGCGCTCATGATTGACGAGCTGGACCTGCAGGCCCGCTCTTCCAACGCCCTCAAGCGGGAGGGCATCCACACGGTTGGTGAGCTCGTGTCACGCAGCGAGGCTGACCTGCTTGACATTCGTAACTTCGGTGCGAAGTCCATCTCGGAGATCAAGGACAAGTTGGCCGAGCTGGGGCTGTCCCTCAAGGGCTCGCCGGTCGACTACGTCTCCGACGACGACTACACCGCCAACCCCACGTTCAGCGACGAGCAGCAGGCCTGAGGCCACTCGTCATTCACCTAGGAGACAACCATGCCTCGCCCCACCAAGGGCCCCCGCCTGGGCGGTAGCGCCCAGCACGAGCGCCACATGCTGGCCAACCTCGCCACGCAGCTGATCGTTCACGAGTCCATCAAGACCACTGAGGCTCGTGCCCGCCGCCTACGCCCCTATGTCGAGAAGCTGATCACCAAAGGTAAGCGTGGTGACCTGCACGCTCGTCGTACCGTGATGAAGAAGGTGACGGACAAGTTTGCCGTCTACCGTCTCTTTGAGGTGCTTGCTCCTCAGCTTGAGGGACGCGACGGCGGCTACACCCGTATCGTCAAGACCACGCCTCGTAAGGGTGACAACGCACCGATGGCGGTTATCTCCCTGGTGCTGGAGCCGGTGGCGCGCAAGGAGGTGGTTGCCGATGCCGTGGCCACGGCCAAGCGGGCAGCGACCCGGGCTGCCGAGGAGGCTGCGGCCGCGACCACTGCAGCCACCAAGGCGGATGACGCCCCGGAGCAGGATGTGGAGACTGACGCGGGGTCCTCGCAGGCTGGCAGCGAGTCCGAGAAGCCCGAGAAGAAGGACTACACGGGCTCCGTCCGGCTGACGGAGGGGTCCACCGAGGCCCCTGACGCTGACCACCAGGTCAAGGGGAACGAGGACTCCATGAAGTACCACGTGCCCGGCTCGCGCTGGTATGACGCCACCGTGGCCGAGGTGTGGTTCACCTCGGCAGAGGCTGCGCAGGCCGCAGGATTCTCTCCCGCTGGTGGTGTGGCAGCCCAGAAGGTGGCCGAGGAGGCCTAAGAGCCACGAGCTGCGCCGAGATACGAGTGCGGGGTACGCGCCACGACCTCCCGACGGTCGCGGCGCGTACCCCGCACTCGTATATCTCGCTCGTATCGCGCCTCTACTCCAGCGCGCGAATGATGTCCTCGACAGTGCTCTTGGCATCGCCAAACAGCATGGAGGTGTTGTCCCTGAAGAACAGGGGGTTCTGGACCCCCGCGTAGCCGGTGGCCATGGAGCGCTTGAAGACGATGACACGCCCGGCCTCCCACACCCGCAGGACCGGCATGCCCGCGATAGGTGAGCCAGGCTCGTCCGCAGCCGGGTTGACGGTGTCGTTGGCCCCGATGACCAGGACGACGTCCACGTCCTCCAGGTCGTCGTTGACCTCGTCCATCTCCAGGACGATGTCGTAGGGGACCTTGGCTTCGGCCAGGAGCACGTTCATGTGGCCGGGGAGGCGGCCAGCCACCGGGTGGATGCCGAAGACGACCTCGACACCCTCATTGCGCAGCATCGCTGTGAGGGTGGCGACCGGGTACTGCGCCTGGGCCACAGCCATGCCGTACCCGGGAGTGATGACCACCCGCCGGGCCCCCTGCAGGAGCCGGGCAGTGGCCATGGCGTCGATCTCGTCGATGGTCCCCTCGGCAGTGCCGACCTCGGCCGTGACTCCCTCGGTGCCAAAGCCTCCCAGCAGCACGGAGACGAAGGAGCGGTTCATCGCCTGGCACATGAGGTAGGACAGGTAGGCTCCCGAGGAGCCGACGAGGGCGCCGGTGATGATCAGCAGGTCGTTGTTGACCAGGAAGCCCGTGAAGGCGGAGGCCCACCCTGAGTAGGAGTTCATGATGGACACCACGACAGGCATGTCGCCGCCGCCGATGGCGACAACCAGGTGCACTCCCAGGGCCAGGGCGATGACCGTCATCGCCGCCAGGCAGGCCCAAGCGGCAGGGGAGTGCTCGGGCAGGGCCATGAAGGCCACCATGAGGCCCAGGGACACCAGCAGCGCAGCCAAGTTGAGCCAGTTGCGCCCAGGCAGGGCGAGGGGACGGCCCGGCACGCGACCGGAGAGCTTGAGCGCGGCCAGCACTGAGCCGGTGAAGGTCACCGCACCCACGAACACCCCCAGGAAGACCTCACCGCGGTGGAACACGCCGAGCGTGGCCGCCAGGGTGTCCGGAGCGACGTAGGAGCCGTATCCCACGAGCACGGCGGCCAGCCCGACCAGGCCGTTGAGGACGGCCACCAGCTGGGGCATACCGGTCATGGCCACACGCCTGGCCAGGACCATCCCGATGACAGCGCCGACAGCAAGTGCCAGGGCGATCAGGACCGCTGTGGTCACCACCCCCTGTCCCGGGTCCGAGGTCAAGGCCAGGGCCGTTCCGGCGGCCACGGCCACAGCCATGCCCAGGGCGCCGGCGACGTTGCCCCGGGTCGAGGTCTCGTGCCGGGACAGCCCGGCGGCAGCCAGGATGAACAGGAGCGCGGCGGCTATGTAGGTGAGGGTCACCGGGGAGGGCAGGCCAGCCGAGGTGCCGGGGGCGGTGGACGCGGGAGCCGACAGGGCAGGTAGCAGCACGGACGGTGCGGACGGCATTGCCTCAGTCCTTCCTGAACATGGCAAGCATGCGGTGGGTCACCGCGAAGCCGCCGAAGACGTTGACAGAGGCCAGGACGATTGCCAGGAGGCTCACGGCGCTGACCAGGAAGTCGTCGTTACCGACCTGCGAGATCGCCCCCAGCAGGATGATGCCGGAGATCGCGTTGGTCACGGACATGAGTGGGGTGTGCAGGGCCGGGGTGACGTTGGAGATGACGTAGAAGCCCAGGACCACCGCCAGCATGAGCACGATGTAGTGGCTCGCCGCCGCCACGGGCGTGACCAGGACCAGTGCCGCCAGGGTCAGCGCCGCAGCCGCCAGGCCCGCTCTGCGGGCACGGGCGGCGCTCCTGGCCCGGCGCTGTGCCGCCTCCTGTGCCGCTGCTGAGGTGTCAGGCGCCTCGGTACCTGGTGGCGCGGTGCCTGCCCCGGCGGCAGGGGCAGCAGACACGGTCACAGCGGGCGGGGGCCACAGGACCTCGCCCGCGTGGGTGACGGTGATGCCTCGTACCACCTGGTCCTCCAGGTCCAGCGTCAGCACGCCGTCCTTGGCCGGGGTCATGAGCGTGAGCAGGTTGACCAGGTTCTGCCCATAGAGCTGGGAGGCCTGGGTGGGAAGCCGTCCAGCCAGGTCCGTGTAGCCCACGATGGTGACGCCGCCGTCGGTGACGACCACCTCGGAGGGAGCCGTCAGCTCGGTGTTGCCACCGTTGGCGGCAGCCATGTCCACCACGACCGATCCTGGGCGCATGCCCTCCAGGGCGGCCCGGGTCAGCAGCACCGGCGCCTGTCGCCCAGGGACGCTTGCGGTGGTGATGACGATATCGGCCTCGGCTGCCTCCTTGGCGTACAGGGCTGCAGCCAGCTCTGCCTGCTCGGCGCTCATCTGCCTGGCGTAGCCGTCGCTGGAGGCCTCCTGGTGCCCGGGTGCGGAGGGGACGGGGACGAAGGTCGCACCCATGGACCGCACCTGGTCCTCAACCTCAGGGCGCACGTCGGTGCCGCGCACCTGAGCCCCCAGGGAGGAGGCGGTCCCGATCGCAGCCAGCCCGGCCACCCCGGCACCAATGACGTAGACCGACGCGGGCGGGAGCTTGCCTGCTGCCGTGACCTGGCCGGTGAACACCCGGCCGAAGTGGGCGGCCGCCTCGATGACCGCACGGTAGCCAGCGAGGTTGGCCTGGGAGGACAGGACATCCATCGCCTGCGCGCGCGAGATCCTGGGCACCGCGTCCAGGGCCAGCCCGGTCAGGCCCCGTGCCCGCAGGGCCTCGACGAGCTCGGGGCTGCGTGCGGGAGCAAGACGTCCCACGTAGGCCGCCCCCGGGCTCATGAGCGCCAGGTGCTCCTCGTCAGGGGCGTCCACCCCCAGCACCACCTCGCAGCCCCACACCTGGGCCTCGTCGGTGACCTGGGCGCCGACCTCCTCGTAGGCGCTGTCAGGGAAGCTGGCGGCCTGCCCGGCGCCGCGTTGGACGCACACCTCGTAGCCGAGGCGGACCAGCCGCGACACTGTCTGCGGTGTCGCGGCAACAAGGGCCTGACCTGGCCTCTCACAGGGAATTCCAGTACGCACGTGTCACACTCCTTTGCGCCCGGTCCCGAGCCGCTGCGTGGGGAGGGTCTGTGGACCGTGGGAGGATCATAGGGATACATGACACCACTGACAAGAGGAGACGAGCTGCTCAGGCGTGCCGAGTGACGTCCCTGTGGCGCCGGGCTGGCAGCGGGTCCGTCCGTCCCGGTCAGCGGGCAGCCATGAGCCAGCAGCGTGCGCCTCCGGTCATGCCCGCCTCGTTGGGAACCACGACGACGTCGTCACCGATCCGGGAAAGCTGGGCGGCGGTGATCCGTCGCGAGTTCCCGCCGCCCAGGTAGAGGCGGTCCCACAGGTACATGGGCCGCAGCGAGTCCACGACACGCCGCACACGCCGCGACCAGTGGGCGTCGCCCAGCCGCAGCCGCTCGTGCTCGCCGATGTAGTCGTCGTAGGACAGCCCCCAGCGCACCGGTCCCTGGGACACCTCGACATGAGGCGCCAGGACTCCGTTGTCGAAGACCGCGTTACCCAGGCCGGTCCCCAGGGTGATGATCATCTCCAGCCCGTGGCCGGTGACGACGCCGGCTCCAGCGACCTCGGCGTCATTGAGGACCAGGGTCGGCGCATCGAGACGCTGGGAGACCGCCCTGGCCATGTCGAAGCGGGTCCACTGGTCCACCAGCTCGGGCAGGACCCGCGAGCGCGGGCCGTCCCGGGTGATGTAGTGGGGGGTGGACACGACGACGCCGTGGCGGATCATCCCGGGCATGCCCACGGTTACCCGGTCCGCGCGGGCCAGCTGGTCCGCCAGGGCCTCAATGGTGTCTACCAGCTTGGTCGGGGGCAGGGGGTAGGGCGTGGAGGTGCGCACGGCCCGTGAGACGGTGCTGCCCTCGGCATCCAGGACAGAGGCCTTGATGCCGCCGCCACCGCAGTCGACGCACAGGGTGGTCAGTGAGCTCACAGGGGTGATGCTAGCGCGTACCGGGCAGGGGCGCCCGGTACGGCTGTGGTGCTCGGCCGGTCCGGGCGCTGGAGGTGTGTGGTTGGCGTGGCCGGGGTGGTGTGGTCAGAGTGGCGTGGTCGAATAGGTCCATGAGTGAGCGACACAAGGTTGGCGGTGGCCCTGGCCCTGGAGGCGTGGCTGCGTCTGGTTCCGGGGGCGGTACGGGCGGTGCGGTACGGGCGGTACGGGTTCGTCTGGATCTCGCCTACGACGGGACGGGGTTCAGCGGCTGGGCTGCCCAGCCGGGTCTGCGCACGGTGGAGGGCGCGCTGACGGCGGCGCTGACGACGGTGCTGCGTGCCCCCGTGCGCCTGACCGTCGCCGGGCGCACCGACGCGGGGGTGCATGCTGCTGGCCAGGTCGTGCACATCGACGTGCCTGCCGCTGCCTGGCAGGCCTTGCCCGGGCGCTCCCAGCGCAGTCCTGAGCAGGCGCTGCTGACCCGGCTCGCCGGGGTCCTGGCCCGGGAGGCCCAGCAGGCGTGGCGTGTCCCAGACGCGCCGGGCACGGTGGAGCCGTCGTCGCAGGGCCAGGCAGGCGGTCGGGACACGCAGGAGCCGACGGCGGGGAGTGCCTGGTCGGCAGGTCGGGTGCCGCGTGGCGCCAGCGACGTGGTCGTCACCGCCGTCAGCCAGGTCGGTCCCGACTTTGACGCCCGCTTCGGTGCCCTGTGGCGCCGCTACACCTACCGGGTCAGTGACGGGGCGAGCCTGCGGGACCCGCGTCGTCGCGGTCACGTCCTGTGGACGGGGGGCGTGCTTGACGTCGAGGCGATGCAGGCCAGCGCGGTCCCGCTCCTGGGTGAGCACGACTTCCTGTCCTTCTGCAGGCCGCGCCAGGGGGCTTCCACGGTCCGCGAGCTGAGGCAGGTGCGCTGGCGGCGCGTGGAGGGGACGGAGGCCGACGCCACCCTGGTCACCCTGAGCGTCGAGGCCGACGCCTTCTGCCACTCCATGGTGCGCTCCCTGGTGGGGGCGGGCCTGGAGGTGGGGCGGGGGCGGCGTCCCGTGGCCTGGCCCGCCCAGCTCCTCGCCGCCCGGAGCCGCCGTGGGGCGGCTCCGGTGGCACCGCCGCACGGCCTGACCCTGGAGGAGGTAGCCTACCCGGACGCGGACGGGCTGGCGGCGCAGGCCAGGCGCGCCCGGGTGCGGCGGTCCCAGTGCTGACGGCTGCTGGTTGTGCCGGGCTGCCGCAGGTGCTGCTGTGGATGCTACGAGTGACGAAATACCGTCATTGGCAGTAGATATTGACACTAAATACTGTCAAGATACTGATGCTGTCAGTGCGGCAAATACTGTGGATACTGCAAGCACCACAGATACTGCAAGCACTGCGGGCGCGGTGGACCTGTCAGGTGCTGTGGGTACGTGGTGGGTTTCACGGGGGCGTGTCGGTCAAACCTTTTGACCGCTGCTGCTGCCGGCCGGTAGTGTGGGAGCGTCGTGCAGCACAAGGATGCGTGTCCACAGGTGCCTCCCACTCGCCCTGGATCGCCCGTGCTCCGACCAGTCACCTGACCATGGTGGTCTCGCCGAGCCGCGACGCGTCGACGTGCCTCGGCGCGTCCGCCCGCCAAGAGAAACGAAGGCAACGCCCGTGCGCACGTATACACCGAAGCCTGGCGACGTCGAGAAGCGCTGGTACGTCATTGACGCCACCGACGTCGTCCTGGGCCGTCTGGCAGCCCAGGCTGCGACCCTGCTCCGTGGGAAGCACAAGCCGCAGTTCGCTCCCAACGAGGACTGCGGCGACTACGTCGTCATCATCAACGCTGACAAGGTCGTCCTGACCAACGGCAAGGCTGAGAAGAAGTTCGCCTACCGTCACTCCGGCTACCCCGGTGGCCTCAAGGCCGTGCCCTACACCGAGCTGCTGGCCACCCGCCCTGAGCGAGCCGTGACGAAGGCGATCAAGGGCATGGTGCCCCACACCAAGCTCGGTCGCGCCCAGCTCAAGAAGCTCAAGGTCTACGCCGGCGACGAGCACCCGCACGCCTCGCAGAACCCGCAGCCCTTCGAGATCACCCAGGTCGCCCAGTAAGCGCGCCGCGCTCGGCACCCACGACAAGCAAAGGACATACCGTGGCTGAGACCACTGTCGACACCGACGTGCTGGACGAGGACAACGCCCCTTCCAGCTACACCACTGAGACCGAGGGCCCCGTGGAGGGGCGCGGCCAGTCCGTCACCGCTCCTGGCAGCGGCCTGGGACGCCGCAAGGAGGCCGTGGCCCGCGTCCGCCTGGTCCCCGGCACGGGCCAGTGGACGATCAACGGCCGCACCCTGGAGGACTACTTCCCCAACAAGCTGCACCAGCAGCTGGTGCGCGCTCCCTTCACCGTCCTTGACCTGGAGGGCCGTTTCGACGTCATCGCCCGTATCAGCGGTGGGGGCGTCTCCGGGCAGGCGGGCGCGCTGCGTCTGGGGATCGCCCGCGCCCTCAACGAGATCGACCGGGAGGCCAACCGGGCCACCCTGAAGAAGGCTGGCTTCCTGACCCGCGACGCCCGTACCGTGGAGCGCAAGAAGGCTGGTCTGCACAAGGCCCGCCGCGCCCCCCAGTACTCCAAGCGCTGACCGGACCCGCCTCTAAGCGGCTGCCGCTGCGTCACCACTCCACCAGGCCCCGTCGTCCGCGCGTGAGCGCAGGGCGGCGGGGCGCTGTTGTCAGCGCAGGCCCGCCACCGCATGCCTGCTGCCGCCGTCGTGCGTCGGCGGGCCTGGTAGCACGTGGGCGGGAGCCGGAGGCTCTCAGGTAGTCTCAGGGAGGAGCCTCAGGGATTCTCAAGGCGAGCGGGGAGGACTGTCCGCGACCGGGCCGATATGACGCGCGTGTGTCCTGGACCGGGGGCGCGCATGGCAGGATGGGGCTGACGTAGTGACCGGTTTCCTGACCGTACAGCAACTCCAGGAGGTTCTTCTCATGGCTCGACTCTTTGGAACCGACGGTGTGCGTGGCCTGGCCAACGACCTGCTCACCCCCACGCTGGCTGTCCAGCTCGGCGAGGCCGCGGCCCGGGTGCTCACCGGGGACGCTCCCGCCCCAACTGGTGCACGCGGCAGCCGGCCCCGGGCCATCGTCGGACGTGACACGCGCGCCTCGGGGGAGTTCCTCGACCACGCCATCAGCTCGGGCCTGGCGGCCTCGGGCGTGGACGTCACCCGTGTGGGCGTGCTGCCCACGCCGGCTATCGCCCACATGACCGCGACCCAGGACGTGGAGCTGGGGGTCATGATCTCCGCCTCCCACAACCCCTTCCCCGACAACGGCATCAAGTTCTTCGGCCGGGGGGGCTACAAGCTGCCTGACGCCGTGGAGGACGAGATCGAGTCCCTCCTGGGCAAGGTGGACAACCGCCCCACGGGGGCTGAGGTGGGCCGGGTCATCAAGGGCGAGACCATCGCCGACCAGAACTACATCAACCACCTGGTGGACTCTGCGGCCACCGACCTGTCGGGCCTGCGCGTCGTCGTGGACGCCTCCAACGGTGCTGCCTCCGCAGTCGGTCCGGCGGCGCTGCGGGCGGCTGGTGCCGAGGTCATCGTCATCAACGCCTCCCCCGACGGCCTTAATATCAACGCCAGCTGTGGCTCCACCCACCCCGAGCAGCTGCAGAGCTACGTGGTGGCCGTCGGCGCGGACATGGGCGTGGCCTACGACGGCGACGCCGACCGCTGCATGGCCGTGGACGCCCAGGGCAACCTGGTGGACGGCGACCAGATCATGGGCATGCTCGCCATCGGTATGAAGGCTGACGGCACCCTGGGCAGTGACACCCTGGTGGTCACCGTCATGAGCAACCTGGGCCTCATCCTGGCCATGCGCGAGCACGGCATCCGCACCGTCCAGACCGGTGTGGGGGACCGCTACGTGCTGGAGCGGATGATCCAGGGCGGCTACACCCTGGGTGGGGAGCAGTCCGGCCACGTCATCGACACCGTCCACGCCACCACCGGCGACGGCGTGCTCACCTCCCTGCACGTGGCCGCCCGGGTCAAGCGCACGGGCAAGACGCTGGCCGAGCTGGCCTCCGTGGTGACCCGCCTGCCGCAGACCCTTGTCAACGTCAAGGGCGTGGACAAGGCGGCTGCCGGGACCAACCAGACCGTCCAGGACGCCGTGGCCCAGGCAGAGAAGGAGCTGGGGGAGACCGGGCGCGTCCTGCTGCGCCCCTCCGGTACCGAGCCGCTGGTACGCGTCATGGTCGAGGCCGCCACCCAGGAGCAGGCCGACCAGGTCGCCGGGTCGCTGGCCTCTGTCGTCAAGGACAACCTCAGCCTGTGACGGCCGGGCGCGCCGGGGGCGTCCCCTGGACCCAGTCCTGCCACATGTCCCACACCGTGATGGCCGGGCGTGCCGGGGGGTGTCACGACACGCCCCGACCCCGCAGGTAGAAGACGATGGCCAGCGTGACCTCGGCCAGGTCCTGGGCGGGGTCGCCGGTCACCGAGTCGACCGCCACGGCGGGACGGAACAGCTCGAAGGCCATGGTCGCGGCGGTCTCTAGCCGTGCGCGCTCCGTGTCCGGGTTGCGCTGGGCAAGCACCTCGACGAAGCGGTCCCGCAGCTCCCGGATGGTCTGGCGGGCGGCGGCAGGCCCCTCCTCGTCCTGGGTGGCCCTGTGCGCCAGCCGGGCGAAGGCGCGGTTGGCGGTTTTGAAGGCGTGGATCGGCCCGGCCAGCCGCTCGGTCAGCTCCTCCAGCGTCATGCTCGCCCGGTCCCCTGCCCGCTCCAGGTCTATGCCGCCCACGACTGTGCCCAGCTCGTGGACGTAGCGGGCCCACAGCGCGGAGAGCAGGTCGTCCTTGTTCGAGAAGTACTGGTAGAGGGACCCGGGTGAGATACCCGCCTCGGCGGCGATGGCGTTGGTCGTGGTGCGCTCGTAGCCGACCCGGTCGATGACGGTGGTCGCGGCGTCGAGGATGTGCTCCATCCTCTCCAGCCCGCGCCGCTGGCGGCGCGGCTGGCGGCTGGCGGCTGGTGCGGTGGCGGTGGGCTCGGAGGACATGCTGAGAGCGTATCGGAACCGGTGCCCAGGCCTTGCGGGCGCCGTTGTTTGCCCGTAACCTGTTTTGCGAGTAAGTACTCGCATTCTATGAGGAGGTTGGTATGCGACATCTGGGAGAGCTGGAGGTCAGCGACATCGGTCTGGGGTGCCTGGGCATGTCGTGGGCGTACGGCTACGCGGACCCAGCCCTGGCCCGCCAGACCATCACCCTGGCCGTGGAGGAGGGCGTCACCCTGTTTGACACCGCTGCCTCCTACGGCCACGGCAACAACGAGAGGTTGCTGGGGCAGGCGCTGGGGCGTCGTCGCAGCGAGGTCGTCGTGGCGACCAAGACCGGGCTGACCTCGCTGCCGGTCTTCGGGATCCCCACGGGCCGCGACGGGCGGCCCAGGACGATCCGGCGTGCGGTGGACGACTCCCTCAGGCGTCTGGGGACGGACTGGATCGACCTGTACTACCTGCACCGCGTCGACCCCAAGGTTCCGGTGGAGGAGAGCATCGGGGCGATGGCCGAGGCCGTGCAGGCGGGCAAGGTGCGCTACCTCGGGGTGAGCGAGGCCACCGCTGACGAGGTCCGTCGGGCCCACGCGACCCACCCCCTGTCCGCTCTCCAGATGGAGTGGTCCCTCTTCCGCAGGAAGGTGGAGGACCAGGTCCTCGGTGTCGCGCGCGAGCTGGGCATTGGCGTGGTCGCCTACAGCCCCCTGGGGCAGGGCATGCTCACCGGCCACCCCTCGTCGACGACGCGCCTGGGACGGCTGGACTACCGGCGGTTCATGCCGCGGTGGCGCGGAGACGGCCTGAGGACAAACATGCGGCAGGTGGCCGTGGTCCAGGAGGTGGCTGACCAGGTCGGGGCGAGCGCGGCGCAGGTGGCGCTGGCGTGGCTGCTGGCCAAGGGGGAGGACGTCGTGCCCATCCCGGGCACCACCAAGCCGCACAACCTTCGCAGCAACCTGGGGGCGACCACCGTGCGCCTGTCGCCCCAGCAGGTGGAGCGCCTGGACGCGGTGGCCGCCGCCAGCCGCTTCTGAGCCTGCGCCCGCACGCAGTCACACCACCCGTACCACCCGCACTGTTGTGGCGCGGCTCCACGAGGCAGGAGCCGCGCCACAGTGCTGGTCGGCTACGCTGCGGCGCTGCCCGGCGGCCCCGAGGCGCCCAGGGCCGGTTCCCGGTGCCTCAGGCCTTGCGCAGCAGGACCTCGCGCATGTGGTGCTCGGCGTCCTTGCGCAGGACCAGCGTGGCGCGGTCGCGGGTGGGGGCGATGTTCTCCCGCAGGTTGACCAGGTTGACCGACTCCCAGATCCTGCTGGCCGCCGCCACGGCGATGTCGTCGGGCACGTCGGCGTAGCGCCTGAAGTAGGAGCGCGGGTCGGTGAAGGCGGTGTGCTTGAGGGTGAGGAAGCGGTCCAAGTACCAGCGTCGGATGTCGGTCGGGTCGGCGTCCACGTAGATCGAGAAGTCGATATAGTCCGAGATGGCCAGGGCCTGGGGGCGGTGGGAACGGCGGGGCGAGCCGGGAGAGGCTGCCTCGTGCCGCAGGCGGGGCGCGGGCTGGAGGACGTTGAGCCCCTCCAGCACCAGGACGTCCGGGCGCTCCACCGTGATGACCTCCCCGGGCACGATGTCGTAGACCGTGTGGGAGTACACCGGGGCGCTCACCCGGGGCGCCCCCGACTTCACCGCCGCCACGAAGTCCAGCAGGGCACGGCGGTCGTAGGACTCGGGGAACCCCTTGCGGGTCAGCAGCCCGCGCTCCTCCAGGGCGGCGTTGGGCAGCAGGAAGCCGTCAGTGGTGACCAGGTCCACCCGAGGTGTCGCGGGGAAGCGGGAGAGCAGGTGGGCGATAAGGCGTGCCGTCGTCGACTTGCCGACTGCCACCGACCCGGCCACCGCCACGACGAAGGGGGTCGGGGGCTCGTCGACCCCCAGGAAGCCCGAGGTACGGCGGGCGCGCTCCCGCGTGGTGGTGACGTAGTCCTGCAGCAGCGCGGTCAGGGGACGGTAGACGGCGTCCACCTCGGCCAGGTCGATGGGGTCGCCCAGCCCGCGCAGCTTCTCCACGTCGGCCTGGCTCAGCGGCAGGGGCGTGGAGGAGGCCAGCGCCGACCACTGCTGGCGGCTCAGCTCGATGTAGGGCGACAGCCATCGGCTCGGCTCACTGCTTGGCGGGGGCACCGGCCTAGTCTGGCAAAACCCTGCCTCCTGGTCACGTCGGGCTGCGTGCGCTGTCACGGATCACACCGGTGCCTCGCCCAGGTCGCTGGCACCGCAGGGCTGGTCGTGGTTCCATCTAGGCATGTGCGGAATTGTTGGCCACGTCGGCCCCCTGAGCGCGACCGGCTCCGACCGGTCCCTGACTGTCCTTCTTGACGGCCTGTCCCGCCTGGAGTACCGAGGCTACGACTCCGCAGGGGTGGCCCTGGCCGGGCCTGCGGGCCTGGACGTGGTCAAGGCCGCCGGCAAGCTGGCAGGTCTGCGGGAGTGGCTGGAGGACTCCTCCCCGGCACCTGCCACCGCCGGCATCGGCCACACCCGCTGGGCCACCCACGGGGGGCCGACCACGGCCAACGCCCACCCGCACCGGGCCGGGCGGGTCGCGGTGGTCCACAACGGGATCATCGAGAACTTCCGCGCGCTGCGCGAGGAGGTGGAGGCCGCCGGGCGCGAGCTCGTCTCCGACACCGACACCGAGGTGGTCGCCCACGTCCTGGACCTGGACTACTGCGAGCGCCTGGCCCTGGCCGGGGAGGGCGCCGACGCGGCCGCCGTCCTGGTGGCCTCCATGCGCGCGGTGACCGCCCGCCTGGAGGGCACCTTCGCCCTGCTGGCGCTCAGCGCCGACGTGCCCGGCACCATCGTGGCCGCCCGCCGCTCCAGCCCCCTGGTCATCGGTCTCGGGGAGGGGGAGAACTTCCTGGGCTCTGACGTGGCCGCCTTCGTGGCCTTCACCAGGCGCGCGGCCGAGGTGGGTGACGACCAGGTCCTGGCGCTGAGCGCGCAGGAGGTGCGAGTGTGGGACCGCGACGGCGCGGCGGTGGAGCCCGCCACCTGGGAGGTCTCCTGGGACGCCAGCGCCGCCGTCAAGGGCGGCTACGAGACCTTCATGGACAAGGAGATCCACGAGCAGCCCACGGCGGTGGCCGACACCCTGCTGGGGCGGGTGGACGAGCACGGCGAGCTCCAGCTCGACGAGATGCGCATCGAGCCCACGGTCCTGCGCAGCGTGGACAAGATCATCGTCGTGGCCTGCGGGACAGCGGCCTACGCCGGGCACGTCGCCAAGTACGCCATCGAGCACTGGTGCCGGGTCCCGGTGGAGGTCGAGCTGGCCCACGAGTTCCGCTACCGCGACCCCGTGGTCAGCGAGAAGACCCTCACGGTGGCGATCTCCCAGTCCGGGGAGACCATGGACACCATCCAGGCGGTGCGCCACGCCCGCGAGCAGGGCTCCAGGGTCCTGGCCATCGTCAACACCTACGGCTCCACCCTCGCCCGCGAGGCCGACGCGGTCCTTTACACCCACGCCGGCCCGGAGGTCGCGGTGGCCTCCACCAAGGCGTTCCTGGCCCAGATCACCGCCTGCTACCTGCTGGGCCTCTACCTGGCCCAGCTGCGTGGCAACAAGTGGGCCGACGAGGTGGCGGACTACCTGGAGCGGCTGGCGGCCATGCCCGCCGCGATCCAGCGTGTCCTCGACGAGCAGGCCCCGCAGGTCCGCGACCTGGGTGCCCGGCTGGCCCAGGAGTCCTCCTTCCTGTTCCTGGGGCGTCACGTGGGCTTCCCTGTCGCCCTGGAGGGGGCGCTCAAGCTCAAGGAGCTCGCCTACGTCCACGCCGAGGGGTTTGCCGCAGGAGAGCTCAAGCACGGGCCGATCGCCCTGGTGGAGGAGGGGCTGCCGGTGTTCGTCATCGTGCCGACCCCGCGGCGTCCTGTGTTGCACGGCAAGGTCATCTCCAACATCCAGGAGATCCGGGCGCGCGGGGCGCGCACCATCGTCATCGCCGAGGAGGGCGACTCCGCCGTGGAGTCCTTCGCCGACCACATCATCCACGTCCCCGCCACCCCGACGCTCATGATGCCCCTGCTCACGGTGGTGCCTCTCCAGGTCTTCGCCGCAGCCCTGGCCCAGGCCAAGGGGCTGGACGTGGACCAGCCGCGCAACCTGGCCAAGTCCGTCACCGTGGAGTGAGGCCCGCCGTGCCGGCCTCCTCCGGGTCTCCCGCCCACCCCTGCACCGCTCGTCCTTCCACCGCCCGTCCTGCCCTCTCGTCCACCTGCGCCCCGGACCGGGCCTACCCCGCCTCTGCGGTCGCGGCTGCCGAGGCGGCGCTGACCGCCGGGACCGACCGCTACATGCGGGCGGCAGCCCACGCGGTGGCCCGGGCCTGCCGTGCCCAGCTGCGCCAGGTGCGGGGGCGTCTTGCTGGTGGCCGGGTCCTGGCCCTGGTCGGCGGGGGCAGCAACGGGGCCGACGCCCTGCTGGCCTGTGCCCTGCTGGCGCGCCGTGGCTGTGCCGTCACCGCGCTGCTGGGCACCCGGCACCCGCTGCGCTGGGCGGCGGAGGAGGCCCGGCAGGCCGGGGTGGTGGTGGTGGAGGCGGCTGGCGCCCCCAGCGCCTCGCGCCCTGCTGGGTGTGCCAGCCCCGTCGGGCCTGCCGACCCGCCGCCCCTGCCCGGGGAGGCGCTGGCCGCGATCACGCTGGTGAGACGCGACGGGGGTGTCGTCATCGACGGCCTGACCGGGACCGGAGGAGCTGGTCCGCTGCGCCCTCAGGCCGCCGCCCTGGTCGCCCCGTTCCTGACCGGGGACCTCCCAGGGAGTCTCACCGGGGACACCGGGGACTCTTCCGAGGAGTCTGCTGGGAACGCCGGGGGCACAACCCACCCGGCTGGCGAGGCGGGGGACGGCGCGGGTGGTCAGGCTCGGGCCACCCTGGCTGCCCCGCCTGTGGCAGGCGCGCCGGGGCTGCGTGGGCGCGGCTGGCGGGTCGTCGCCGTGGACCTTCCCAGTGGCACGGGCGCGGACGACGGGACCCTTCCCGGCCCGGTGCTCCCGGCCGACCGGACCGTCACCTTCACCTGCCTCAAGGGCGCCCTGTGCCTGCCCCCGGCCTGCCACCTGGCGGGTGCGGTGGAGGTGGTCGACCTCGGCCTGCCACTGCCGCAGGGGGCGCCGACCGTGGTGCTGCCCTCCCGGGCCGACCTGTCCGCGACCCTGCGCGCTCCCGGCCCGGCCGACCACAAGTACACCCGCGGCGTCGTGGGGCTGTGGGCGGGCAGCCACAGCTACCCGGGGGCCGCGGTCCTGACCGCCTCGGCAGCGGTACGGGCAGGAGCCGGGATGGTGCGGCTGAGCGCGCCCAGGCGTGTGGAGGACCTGGTGCTGGCCCGTCGTCCGGAGGTCGTGCCCGGTACCGGACGCTGCCAGGCGCTTGTCATCGGTCCGGGAACCGACCCGCAGGACCGCCCGCGTGCCCACGGGCTGCGCCAGGTGCTGCGTCAGACGCTGGCAGGGGCGGGCTGCGACCGTCCTCCTGGCGGCACCGGGGTACCGAGGGGTGCTGGGACACCGAGGGGGAGCGGTGCCCCTGCTGCAGCACCTGCTGGCGTCGCTCCTGGCGTCGTTCCTGTCGTCATCGACGCCGGGGCGCTGGCTCTGCTGCCCGGGATCATCGACGAGGGCCTGGCCTGCGGTCCCGAGCACGTCCTGACTCCCCACGCGGGTGAGGCGGCCCGTCTGCTGACGGCCCTGGGCTCCCCGTGGAGCCGGGAGCAGGTCGACCGCCAGCCGCTGGCTGCCGCGCAGGAGCTCACCGGGCTGACCGGAGCCACCACCGTGCTCAAGGGGGCGGCGACCCTGGTGGTCACGCCGGGCAGGCCAGCAGTCAGCGTCCGCGACGCCCCCGGCTGGCTGGCCACCGCAGGCAGCGGTGACGTTCTGGCGGGAGTGCTGGGAGCCCTCCTGGCTGCCGCAGCCGCCCGGGCCGAGCGGGGTGGCCCACCCCTGCCCGGGGTGGTGGGCACGGTGGTCTCCTCGGCGGTCCGGCTGCACGCGCAGGCGGGTGCCGTGGCCGCCCGGCGACGTGACCCCGGGGCCGGGGAGGCTGGGGAGAACGGGGACACAGGCCGCCTGGTGGACTGCCCGGTGGGCCACCCGGTGGCCGCCCTGGACCTCGCCGAGGCCGTACCTGAGGCCTGGGCGACGCTGGCGTCCGGTGCCCGGTGACGGTCGAGGAGGTCTGACAGACGTCGGACAGTGGTGCGACAATCTGCGTCGTGACTACCTGGCACCACCTCTCCAGCGCCCCTGGCTCCGGTGACACCGCGCACGGTCCGGCCGCGACCTCGCGTGCCGTGGTGGACCTGGCAGCCGTGGCCCACAACGCCGACGTGCTCGCGCGGGCCGCAGGCACGCCCTGGATGGCCGTGGTCAAGGCCGACGCCTACGGGCACGGGCTGGGGCCGGTGGCCACCACCTGCCTGGGCGCCGGGGCCACCTGGCTTGGTACCGCCCAGCTGGCGGAGGCCCTCCACCTGCGACGTGTCCTGGACAAGGCGGGGGTGGCCCGCCCGCAGCCCGGCCCGGACGCCGTGCCCTCCAGCCGGGCACCACGGCTGCTGACCTGGATCCTGCCGGTCGTGACGGCGCAGGAGGCGGCACGCCACGGCTCACCCGTGAGAGCGGCCCTGGACGCTGACCTGGACCTGTCCGTGGCCACTGCGGACCAGGCGCGTGCCGTGGCTGCTGCTGCCCGCGCCCAGGAGGTGACGGCGCGTGTCCACCTCAAGATCGACACCGGCATGTCCCGGGGCGGTGCCGTGGCAGAGGACCTGGCGGAGGTGGCCCGCGTGCTGCGTGAGGAGGAGCAGACCTCGGACCTGGTGGTCGTGGGCCTGTGGTCCCACCTCTCCCGTGCTGACGAGCCCGGGTCCGGCTCCACCCAGGAGCACCTGGCGCGGTTCCAGGTGGGGGAGGAGGTCGTCCGGCAGGCGGGGCTGCGTCCCCGGCTGCGCCACCTGGCGGCAACCGGAGGGCTCCTGTGGCACCCTGAGACGCGTCTGGACCTTGTCCGTGCTGGTATCGGCCTGTACGGCCTCAGCCCGGACCCCTCGTTGGCCTCCGGCCAGGACCTGGGTCTGCGCCCGGCTATGCGCCTGGAGGCTCCTCTGACCCTGGTCAAGAGGATCGCGGCAGGTCAGGCCGTGTCCTACGGGGGGACCTGGACGGCGCCGACCGACCGCTGGGTCGGGGTCGTGCCCCTGGGGTACTCCGACGGCGTGCCACGGGCCGCCTCCTCCTGCGGCCCGGTGTCGGTGGGGCGGTACCGGACCACGGTGGTGGGCAGGGTCTGCATGGACCAGGTCGTCATCGACCTGGGGCCGGCTGCCGGGCCGGACGGGACCACGGTGCCCGCCCCGGCGGCGGCTGGGGACGTCGCGGTCCTGTGGGGGGCGCCGTCCCCCGGGCAGGAGGGTCCCCCGGTCCCTACGGTTGACGACTGGGCACGGGCCTGCGACACGATCAACTACGAGATCGTCACCCGTCTGGGACCTCGGGTCCCCCGGTACTACCTCCCCGCAGGTGGTGCGACGGGCTACGCTCAGCCCACCGGCAGCGAGGAGCAGGTATGAGCACCCGGCAGCCCTCCCAGAACACCCAGGACCCCTTGGTCTCTCAGGTCTCTGTCACCACTGCGGACGCCGACGCGACCCGTGCCCTGGGCTCCCGCCTGGCAGCCCTGCTGCGTCGCGGCGACCTGGTCCTGCTCAGCGGGGACCTAGGAGCAGGCAAGACCACCCTGGCCCAGGGGATCGGCTCTGCCCTGGGGGTCCGTGGCCGGGTCTCCTCCCCGACCTTCATCATTGCCCGGGTCCACCCCTCCCTCGGGGCAGGGCCGGACCTCATCCACGTGGACGCCTACCGCTTGGAGTCCCTGGAGGAGGTTGACGCCCTGGACCTGGACTCCTCCATGGAGGAGTCCGTCACCCTGGTGGAGTGGGGCCGGGGCCGGGCCGAGTCCCTCAGCGACAGCCGCCTGGAGGTTGAGGTACGACGTCGTGCGGGGGGTGCGGACCACACCTGCCCCCGGCGGCTGCCGGGTGACGCCCAGGGCCGGGTCGCCGGTGGGGCCGACGGGCACCCGGGTGACACGGCCCAGGGCGACCTTGCGCGGACTGATGACCCGCGCGAGGTCGTCGTGCGGGCGCTGGGCCAGCGGTGGGCGGGCGTCACCCTCGCGGACCTGATACCTGGTGAGGGGTGAGCAGGTGAGCACGGTGAGCCGAGGGATGAGCCGACACCTCCTCCGGCAGGGGAGGGCTGCAGGGCTGCCTGCCCGGCGCGTGCACGCACGCCCGGTCCGGGTGGGCGTGGGCACGCTGCCTGCGGTCCTGGTCCTGCTGGCTGCGCTGTCTGTGCTGGTGGTGGCAGCAGTGCCGGTGAGCGCGGCGGCCTCGGGCGTGCTCCACCCCCTGCAGGAGGAGTCCCCGACCGTGGTCGAGGAGCAGCCGGGCTCCTCCGCCGTGCCGGGCTCGGACCCCGAGGCCGTGGCGCAGGCCTGGATGGGTGACGCCGGCACCACGCTGGTGCGTCACCACACGGGTGAGCAGCAGGCGCACGTTGAGATCGGTCAGGTCCAGCCGGTCCACGTGTGGGCGCCGGGTTTTCTTGACGGCAGCGAGCCGACAGCAGCCCCGGTGCCCACCGGCAGCTGGGCTGCTGCGGCGACCGTCGGGGAGGAGCCCGTCGGCCTGGTCGTGGTGGAGGTGGATGAGTCCTCCGCCAGCGTCGTTGACGACGACGTCGTCCTTGACGGCTCCTTGGCCGAGGACGTCGCAGGTCTTGACGACAGGTCCGTCCTCGTCCACGACGTGGAGGTCGCAGCCTGGTACGCGGTGGAGCCTGCAGGGGCCATGACCGTGGTCGCCCTGGGGGAGGTGTCCTCCACGCTGCTGGCAGGGCCTATCAGCCTGGTTGACTACGGCCAGGTCCTGCGCGAGCGCAACGGCACCGAGCCTGTGGTCTCCACCTCCCAGACCCAGGCGCAGGTTGGGGTGGGAGGCTGGGCGGTGTGGGGGCCGGTGCTGGCCGTCGCTGCGGTCGGAGTCCTGGCAGTGGTCATCACGGTGCGTCACGAGCGCAAGGTGACAGCACCACTGCGCCAGGCCCGCCAGAGGATGCCCCTGGGCTCGGACACCATTCCGGACAGCCACGTCAACCTCCCACAGGCCTAGCCCGGTTAGGCTGCTCCCGTGCGTATCCTCTCCGTCGACTCCTCGCTGGGTACCCAGGTCGCTGTCCTCGCCACGCGTGGCCCCGTCGGCACCGGTAGGGCCAGCCCTGTCGTCCTGGCGCACAGGGCGCAGGACGGCGCCCGCCAGCACGCCGAGTCCCTGGGGGCCATGCTGGCCCAGGTGCTCACGGATCCTCAGGCCGGGGACACCGGGCTGGACGCCGTCGTCGCCGCTACCGGCCCAGCCCCTTTCACGGGGTTGCGTGCCGGTCTCGTCGCCGCCAGGACAGTAGGACGGGCGCGCGGTGTCCCCGTCTACGGCGTGCCCAGCCTGGACGCCGTCGCCCGTACGGCTCTGGACGCCCTCGCCGGGGCCGACGTCACCGCTGACCCGGTGGTCCTGGTCGCCACCGACGCCCGCCGCAGGGAGGTTTACGCCGCCCGCTACCGTGGCCTCGGCCCCGACGACGTCGTCCGGCTTGACGAGATCGTCGTGTGCCCGCCTCAGGACGTCGGGGACCTGGGCGGCTGTGACGCGGTGGCGGGCTCGGGGGCGGTTCTCTACCCCGTCATCCGCTCCTGCGTCTCCTCCACTTCCGCCTTCCTCTCCTCCACCTCCGAGGGCGGGGGACAGGTCCTGGCCCCGGTCTCCGGGGACTGCCGTGCCCAGGTGCGCGTGGCACTGGCCCGTCTGGCTCGTGGCGAGCAGCTGCCCACCGACCCCCTCTACCTGCGGCACGCCGACGTCCACCTCCCGCAAGCCGGTGGTGGTGGACAGTGACTCAGGAGAGCCCGCCCGTCCACCCGCCCGTGAGCGTGCGGGACATGACCCCCGCTGACCTGGCCCAGGTCGCCGCGCTGGAGGAGGAGGTCTTTGGCGCCCAGGCCTGGAGCCCCCGGCTCCTGCGCTCCGAGCTCGACGCCTGCACCACCTGGGGGGACCGGCGCTACGTCGTGGCGGTGCGGGGGCAGGAGGTCCTGGCCTACGCGGGTGCCTACCTGGGTGACGGCAGCGGTGACGCCGACCTGCTGGTCGTGGCCACAGCGCACCGGGCCCGGTGTCGAGGGCTGGCAGGCACCCTGGTCGCCGTCCTGGTGGACGACGCCCGCCAGATGGGCTGCCGCTCCGTGCTGCTGGAGGTCCGCGAGTCCAACACCGTGGCCCGCAGGCTCTACGAGTCGCACGGCTTCGAGGTGATCGGGCGCCGTCGCCGCTACTACGCCGACCCGTGGGAGGACGCCGTGACCATGCGCCTGGCGCTGCGTGAGACCACCGGCCCCGTGGGCACCGAGGTCCTGTAGAGGTCCTTAATAGATTTGCCTGACGGTGGTGTCACGAAAAGCGCCTGCCGTGCCGGTGCTTGCTGTGTGTGGGCAGACCTGTCCGCCGAGGTGGTGCAGTAGCGGCCCGGCGCGTCATTGCAACGATGGCGTGGAGGTGAGGCAGCGCCGGACGGACCCGGGACGCCGGTGGGACCTTGATAGGACAAGGACCTGCCAGTCATTGGATAGCCTTGGGCCGTGGCCAAAACACCTGCTCGTCCCGCGCCGAGGCGGACCGCCTTCCTCACCACAGTCTTCAGGAAGCGCCTCATGGCGTACTCCGGCATCGTCTTCGTGCTGTTCCTTCTCTTCCACATGTACGGCAACACCCACTACTTCGAGGGTGAGATCGCCTACGACCACTACGCCTACTGGCTGCGGACCATCCTCCAGCCGGTCCTGCCCTACTCGGGGCTGCTGTGGATCCTGCGGGTGGTGCTGCTGGCCTGCCTGGTGGCCCACGCGGGTGTCGCCTTTGACCTGTGGCTGCGCAACAGGAGGGCACGCGGCTCGGACAGGTACGCGGTGAAGAAGCCCGGCGCCGACTACTTCGCCTCCCGCTACGCCATGCGCACCATGCGCTGGGGCGGGGTCATCCTGCTGCTGTTCATCGTCTTCCACATCCTGCAGTTCACCACTCTGCACCTGACTCCCGGCGGCCACTACGAGCACGGGCGGGCCTACATGAACATGTACTACGGCTTCCAGCTGTGGTGGGTGTGGCTCGTCTACGCCGTCGCCCTGGCGGCCCTGTGCCTCCACGTGTGGCACGGGGTGTGGTCCGCCCTGCAGACCCTGGGGGCGGTACGCGGCGGCACCATCCCCTTCATCCGACTCATCGCCTTCGTCGTCGCCTTCGCCCTCTTCCTCGGCTTCATCGTGGTGCCCACCGCCATCCTCCTGGGCCTGACCGAGCCGCCCATGGACGCGGTCGAGTACGCCACCAGGGCCGCTGAGGCCGGTATCGGATCGTCCCACTGAGAGTGAGCAGGTGACTACTATGACAGCGACCACTGCGATGACGACTGCGAGGACCGCCGACCCGACCGCCACGGACGGGCTCATTGACGGCCTGTACCGCGAGGGTGAGAAGATCGCCGACACCAAGGCCCCCCACGACGTGCCCATCGACCGCCGCTGGGAGCAGCGCAAGTTCGAGGCCGCCCTGGTCAACCCGGCCAACCGGCGCAAGCTCGACGTCATCGTCGTGGGCTCCGGCCTGGCCGGGGGCGCGGCGGCGGCCTCCCTGGGTGAGCAGGGCTACAACGTCAAGGTCTTCTTCTACCAGGACTCGGCCCGCCGGGCGCACTCCATCGCCGCCCAGGGTGGTATCAACGCCGCGAAGAACTACCGCAACGACGGGGACTCTACCTACCGGCTCTTCTACGACACGGTCAAGGGAGGGGACTACCGGGCCCGGGAGGACAACGTCTACCGGCTGGCAGAGGTCAGCGCCAACATCATCGACCAGTGCGTGGCCCAGGGGGTGCCCTTCGCCCGTGAGTACGGGGGCCTGCTGGACAACCGCTCCTTCGGCGGCGTCCAGGTCTCGCGCACCTTCTACGCCCGCGGCCAGACCGGCCAGCAGCTGCTCATCGGCGCCTACCAGGCCCTGGAGCGCCAGGTGCACGCCGGGACCGTCACGGAGTTCCGCCGCCACGAGATGGTCGAGCTCATTGTCGTGGACGGGCGTGCCCGTGGGATCGTCTCGCGAGACATGGTCACCGGCGCCATCGACACCCACCTGGCCGACGCGGTCGTGCTGGCCTCGGGTGGCTACGGCAACGTGTTCTTCCTGTCCACCAACGCGATGGGCTGCAACGCCACCGCGATCTGGCGGGCGCACCGCAAGGGCGCCTACTTCGCCAACCCCTGCTACACCCAGATCCACCCCACCTGCATCCCCCAGTCCGGAGACTTCCAGTCCAAGCTGACCCTCATGAGCGAGTCCCTGCGCAACGACGGGCGCATCTGGGTTCCCAAGAGGGCAGAGGACTGTGACAAGGACCCCCGCGACATCCCCGAGGAGGACCGCGACTACTACCTGGAGCGCATCTACCCGGCCTTCGGCAACCTGGTCCCGCGCGACATCGCCTCCCGCCAGGCCAAGAACATGTGTGACGAGGGGCGCGGCGTGGGTCCAGCGATCAAGGAGCGTGACCCTGCCGGCAACGAGCGCATGATGCGTCGCGGCGTGTACCTGGACTTCTCCGAGGCCATCGGCCGCCTGGGGCGCGACGCGGTCTCCGCGCGCTACGGCAACCTCTTCGAGATGTACCAGCGCATCACCGGTGACGACCCCTACGAGGTGCCCATGCGCATCTACCCGGCCGTGCACTACACCATGGGTGGCCTGTGGGTGGACTACGACCTGGAGTCCAACATCCCCGGGCTGTACGTGGCGGGGGAGGCGAACTTCTCCGACCACGGTGCCAACCGCCTGGGCGCCTCGGCGCTGATGCAGGGGCTGGCCGACGGCTACTTCGTCCTGCCGGACACGATGAACGACTACCTGGCGGACATGCTGCGTCTGGGCAAGGTTGACCCCGACGCTCCCGAGGTCGCCCAGGCCAGGCGTGACGTCGAGGAGCGCATCGCCCGGCTCATGGCGCTGCGCGGAACCCGCTCCGTGGACGACTTCCACATGGCCCTGGGGCGCATCATGTGGGAGTACTGCGGGATGGAGCGCCGGGAGGAGGGCCTGCGTACCGCGATCAGGCAGATCCGGGAGCTGAAGAAGGAGTTCTGGCGCGACGCCCGGGTCACGGGCCAGGCTGACGAGCTCAACCAGGCCCTGGAGAAGGCGGGCCGCCTGCTCGACTTCTTCGAGCTCGCCGAGCTTATGTGCATTGACGCCCTGCACCGCAGGGAGTCCTGCGGCGGGCACTTCCGGGCTGAGTCCCAGACCCCGGAGGGGGAGGCGATGCGCCACGACGACGAGTTCCTCTACGTGGCGGCCTGGGAGTGGGGCGGGGACGACCAGCCGCCGGTCCTCCACAAGGAGGACCTCATCTACAAGGACATCGAGCTCAAGCAGCGGAGTTACAAGTGAACATCAAGCTCAAGATCTGGCGCCAGCAGAACCAGGACTCCCCGGGGCACTTCGAGGAGTACGCCATGAGCGGCATTGAGGAGCACATGAGCTTCCTGGAGGTCCTTGACCTGCTCAACGAGCAGCTCTTTGCCGAGGGCAAGGAACCGGTGGCCTTCGACTCTGACTGCCGTGAGGGGATCTGCGGCCAGTGCGGCGTGGTCATCAACGGCCAGGCCCACGGCCCTATCCGCTCCACCACCTGCCAGCTGCACATGCGTCACCTCTCGGAGGACCCCTCCTTCAAGGACGGCTCCACCATCACCATCGAGCCGTGGCGCTCCACCGGCTTCCCGGTGCTGCGCGACCTCATCGTGGACCGCAGCGCCCTGGACCGCATCGTCCAGGCGGGCGGGTACATCTCTGTCAACACCGGTGGCGCGCCTGAGGCCCACTCCGTGCCCGTGCAGAAGGAGAAGGCCGACGCTGCCTTCGAGGCGGCCGCCTGCATCGGCTGCGGCGCCTGTGTGGCCGCCTGCCCCAACGCGTCGGCCATGCTGTTCACCGGGGCCAAGATCGCCCACCTGGGCCTGCTGCCGCAGGGGCAGCCCGAGCGCTTGGCGCGGGTGGTGGGCATGCTGGGCCAGCACGACGCTGAGGGCTTCGGTGGCTGCACCAACATCGGTGAGTGCGCGGCGGTATGCCCCAAGTCGGTGCCGCTGGAGGTCATCTCCCGGCTCAACCGCGACCTGGGCCACGCCCTGTGGAAGGGGCAGAAGGCCCACTGAGCTCCTGCGGTTCCCGCCCGAGACGCCAGCAGCCAGCCACCCGGTGTGCTCTGCACATCTTCAGTCGGTGCTGGCTAGGTGGTCTCTGGTGGTTCCGCATGATGCCGTTGCTAGAGTCCGTGCAGCGGGGCCGAAGATGTGCAGCAACAGGGGGTGCTGCACATCTTTAGGTTGGGCGTGGCCAGGCCGGGTTGCCGGATGCGCGGCGCTCCAGGGACCTGGCCGTGGGCAGCAGACTGAAGATGTGCAGCCTGCAGGGCGGGTACGTGTGTCGTGCCCGGGGCGCTAGGCTGGCTGTCGTGAGCAGTCCCCTGATCCTCGGCATCGAGTCCACCTGTGACGAGACCGGCGTGGCGCTGGTGCGTGGCGAGACGCTTCTGAGTGAGGTGACGGCCACCTCTATGGAGGAGCACGCGCGCTACGGCGGCATCATCCCCGAGATCGCCTCCCGCGCCCACCTGGAGTCCTTCCTGCCCACCCTGGACGCTGCCCTGAAGCAGGCGGGAGCCGACCTGGAGGAGGTGGACGTGGTTGCGGTCAGTGCCGGCCCCGGGCTTGTCGGGTCGCTGACGGTGGGTATCTCGGCTGCCAAGGCGCTGGCCGCCTCCCTGGGGATACCCGTGTACGGCGTCAACCACGTCGTGGGGCACCTGGCCGTGGCCGGGCTGGTAGGCGAGCCGCTGCCGCAGCGCTTTGTCGGGCTGGTCGTCTCCGGCGGGCACTCCAGCCTGCTGAGCGTGCGTGACCTGGCTGCCGACGTCGTGGAGCTGGGGGGCACGCTGGACGACGCCGCAGGTGAGGCCTTCGACAAGGTCGGGCGTCTCCTGGGGCTGCCCTACCCGGGAGGACCGCACGTGGACCGGCTGGCCCGTGAGGGGGACGCCACCGCGATCCGCTTCCCCCGGGGGCTGTCTGCGGCCAAGGACAGGGAGCGCCACCGTTACGACTTCTCCTTCTCCGGCCTTAAGACAGCGGTGGCCCGCCATGTCGAGTCTGCTCGGGGCAGCGGCGAGGAGGTCCACCGGGCCGACGTGTGCGCGGCGTTCTCCGAAGCCGTCAACGACTCCTTGACGGCCAAGGCGGTGCAGGCCTGTCTGGACCAGAGCTGTGGCACGCTCGTGGTCGGGGGCGGCTTCTCCGCCAACTCCTGTCTGCGCGAGCTGGCCGCCCGTCGCTGCGAGGCCGCGGGACTGGACCTGAGGATCCCGCCGCCGCGCTACTGCACTGACAACGGTGCCCAGATCGCGGCCCTGGGAGCGGCGGCGGTGCGGTCGGGCGTGGCCCCCTCACCCATGGGCTTCGGCCCCGACTCCAGCATGCCGCTGGACGTTACGGTGGTGCGGTGAGGCGGAGGAGAGCACCTCGGCGGGGCGCAGCGGGCGGCCTGCCCGGGCCTCGGCAAGCAGGAGCCTGACCGCCGCCTCCTTCATGCCTCCTGCCGCGTGGGCGGCGGCGATCTGGCGCTGGTAGGAGGCTCCGGTCTCCAGGGTCGCACGCACGCCGTCAAGCTCAGCTGCGCACCCCAGGTCTTCGGCCACAGGCGCCAGCTCGGCCAGCATCCGCGTTATGGTATCCGCCACAGGCTCCTCGTCACCTGCGGCGTTGACGATGAGGACGGCGTCCATGCCGTAGCGGGCCGAGCGCCACTTGTTCTCCGCCACGTACCAGTCCGGCATGGACTCCAGCTCCTGGCCCCGGTCCAGGCGGCGGGAGAAGTCCTCTACCAGGCACTGGGTCAGGGCGGCGATCCCGGCCAGCTCGGTGAGGTTCGTGGCGGCGTCGCAGGCGCGGACCTCGATCGTTCCCAGACGGGGCGAGGGGCGCACGTCCCAGCGGATCTCCGAGAACTCCTCAATGACACCGGTGCGGATGAGGTCGCCGGTGTAGCCCTCCAGCTGCTCCCAGGAGGCGAGCTGCTCGGGGGCACCGGCTGTGGGCAGCTGCTGGAACATCATGGCCCGGTTGTCGGCGTAGCCGGTGTCCGTCCCGGCCCAGAAGGGCGAGGAGGCGCTCAGGCACTGCAGGTGGGCGGTGCGGGTGAGCAGGGCGCTGAGGATCGGCAGGACCTTGGCGCGCTCCTCCACGCCCACGTGGACGTGGGTGCCGAAGATGAGCATCTGGTGCCCCCACAGCCGGGTGCGGTCCACCAGCCGCGCGTAGCGCTCGGCGTCGGTGACCTTCTGCACCAGCGGGTCGGCAAAGGGGTGGGTGCCGGCCGAGGCGAGGTCCACCCGCAGGGGGTCCGTCACCGGCAGGACCCGGTCGAAGGCGAAGGCAAGATCCTCCATGCACTGACTCACGGTGGGGCGGGCACCGGAGACCAGCTCGATGGTGTTGAGCATCATCTCCCCGTGAACGTGCGGGTCGTCCCCGACAGCGGCGAGGACATCTGCCGCGCACTGCCGCAGGTCGAGGCTGTCGCGGTCGATGAGGGCCATCTCCCACTCCACGCCCAGGGTGGAGCGGGGCGAGGAGGCGAAGGCCAGCCGGTGGCGGCGGGGGTGGTTCGCCACGCGGGCCGCCGCGTCACAGGCCGGACCGGCTGACGTGGGGGGTGTCGGGGGGACGGTGCGGGACACGGACATCGGTTCTCCTTGGGGGGCCGGGACGAGCCACGAGCTGTCAGAGGTGGTGGGTGCCGGGGCGGGTGAGTGACGAGCGGTAGGGGGCGGCAGCGAGGCGGTGCCGACGAGAGCGGCTGCCCGGAGCGGATGCGCGGTGAGGCGTCGCAGGGGGCTCACAGGGGGCTGTCCTCCGCAGGGGCCGGGCTGACTGGCTCGCCAGCGCTGGTCGGCTCGACCACGAGGACCGCTCCTCTGGCGCTGCTGCCGGCCCTGGTCACCAGCCAGGTCTCACTGGCGTCCCCGCGCAGCCGCAGCGAGGCCCGCAGCGCGTCTGGGGAGACCTCCACGCCGCGCCGGTGGATCTCCAGGCTGCCGATCCTGTGGGTACGCACTCGTGAGCGCAGCGCCTTGAGCCGCAGGGGCAGGACCTCGCGCAGCTGCCAGGAGCGCAGGAAGGGTGACAGCCCGGGACCCGCCGGGGTGGCGCCTGTCAGGTAGGCGATGCGTGGTCCCACAGGCTGTGCCCTCAGGCGCTGGGCGACCAGGGCCACCAGGCCCGCGCGGATGACGGCGCCGTCGGGCTCGTGGATGAGGGGGCCGAGGTCGTCAGGGGAGGTGACGGGTTCGAGCTGGGTGGGGGGCAGCGAGGGGTCGGTGCTGCCGGGGTCGCTCAGCAGGTGCGAGGTAGTGCCTCCTGAGGCGTCCTCGTGCAGGACCAGCGCGGAGCGTCCCGGCCCCTCGGGAGCCAGGGGGCCGCACCACACGGCGGCCTCCACGACGTCGCGGTCCACGCTGACCCACTGCACGTGGGCGTCGGGAGGCAACTCAGCGTGGTCGGTGCCCGGGGCGATCTTGACGCCGAGGGCCTCCACCCTTCTGCGCAGGGCCAGGACCTCCTCCAGCGGCGGTGACCACTGTCCGGGGCTGGTGAGCCGCCTGCCGTCAGCGCGGCGCGCTGGGTCGGCGAAGACGGCGTCGGCGCCCTCGGCGGCCAGGTCCACATCCAGCGCGTCCGCGCACCGGACAGTGGCGTGGGGGAAGGGCATGAGGTTGACTGTGGCCAGGGCGGCGGTGGTCTCGTCGCGGTCGACAGCCAGGACGGGCAGCTCAAGACCGGCCAGGGCGATGGCGTCCCCGCCGATGCCGCACCCGAGGTCGGCCACGCGGGCGGGTCCGGCTGCCGCATAGCGTGCGGCGTGGTGGGCAGCCACAGTCAGGCGGGTGGCCTGCTCCAGGCCGTCGGGCGTGAAGAGCATCCTCTGGGCGAAGGGGCCGAACTTGGCGGTGGCCCGGGAGCGCAGCCGCTGCTGGGTCAGGGCGGCAGCCACCAGGGCGGGGGTGTGGCCCTCCTCCCGCAGCGAGCGGCTCAGCGCCAGGGACTGCTGGGGGTCGTAGGGGGGCAGGGAGGACAGGAGCGCCCAGCCCTCGGGCGTCAGCAGCAGGGCGAGGTCGGAGGTGGCCATCGGGGTGATCATGTCACGGCCGGGCACGCAGCCGGGTCAGGCGCTCGGGGCAGTGCCGACGGCGTGATGGCACGGCTGTAGGGGGACCTGTAGGGGAGCTAGGGGAACACTGTGGAGCAGCGCGGGAGCGGTGCAGAGGTGGCACGGAGCGCCTCGGGAGCGGTACGGAACAGCATGCATGGGGGCAGCGCGGGGACAACCTGGGGCACCGTGGGAGCAGCGCAGAGGGTGACTGACGCCGTTGGCGAAACCCGGAGGACATGTTGGCACTCGCATTGACTGAGTGCTAACACCGTCGTAGATTCTGGCCAGGCGCAGGCCGTGTCCTGGCGCTCCCCGGTCTGGCTGAGCCTGGTCGGGGGTGGTGGGCGCGATCTGCGACTTGCGCTCCACCTGTCTCTGGTCGGCTCCCGCGACGGCGGCCAGCTGCTCCCGTGGAGGGCGAACACGTCGTTCCACCGCACGCTGAGAAGCGAGAAGGGGAGGTCCCCAATGTCGATCTCCATCAAGCCGCTCGAGGACCGTATCGTCGTCCAGACCCTCGAGGCTGAGGAGACCACCGCATCCGGTCTGGTCATTCCTGACACCGCCAAGGAGAAGCCGCAGGAGGGCAAGGTCGTGGCCGTGGGCCCCGGCCGTGTCGACGACTCCGGCAACCGTGTCCCGGTCGACGTCGCCCAGGGTGACGTCGTCATCTACTCCAAGTACGGAGGCACCGAGGTCACCTACGAGGGCGAGGACTACCTCATCCTCTCCGCCCGTGACGTCCTCGCCATCGTCACCAGGTGACGTGCGAGGCGCGTGACCCTCGCTGTGCTGGTTGGGCCTGATTGGCGCCGTAACCGGTGACGCCGTGCCGACGTCGGTTGGTGTCAGTCACCTGTCCGGCTGCCAGTCTGTGGCGTCAGTGACAGCACCAGTGACAAGGGGAGAGGCACCAGTGCTGTGCCTCTCCCCTTTGTCCTGCTGCTGTGCCTAGCGGGCTCTGCCGTGGTCGGCGGGTCGTGGCGGCCCCTGGTGGCCCGGGCTGGTCAGCCTGGTCAGTCGTACGCAGGTCGCAGTGTCCGGGCGGGGAGAGGCTCAGAGTCAGGCGGAGGTGCTGACCAGGCGGCGGGCCTCGTGCTCGTGGTAGGAGCGGCGTTCGTCCTCGCTCATGCCGCCCCACACCCCGTAGGGCTCATGGGTGCGCAGGGCGTGCTCGCGGCACTCGTTGATGACGGGGCAGCGTTGACAGATCGCCTTGGCGCCGTCGTCCCGCTTGCGGCGCGAGCTGCCCCTCTCTCCGTCGGGGTGAAAGAACACCGCTGAGTCCATGCCCAGGCAGGCTCCTCGGTACTGCCACTCCCACAGTGCCGAGATTGGTCCGGGTAAGCGTGAGGAGTCGTGCATCGGACCGTCCCTCCTTCGACGGGTCTTCGGGTTCGCTGGTGCCGTACTCGTGGTACGGCGGCTAGGCACAACAGTAGGATCCTACAAAGCGAATGGCAAGATTTTTTTGCATCTTTATGATTGAAAAACGACCGCGCGGTGCAAAAGAGATACTCTCTCTATGATAGCCGCCCCCATCGGGGCGGCGTGTGCGGATCGCCGACTCCTCGCGGGCACGTGCGCCCGGGTGGTGCGGCGTTCTACCATGCCCGTGTGAGCGACTCGATCACCAGCCCTGACGTCTACGCCCCCACCGGACTGACTTATGACGACGTGCTCCTGCTGCCGCGCCTGACGGACGTCGTCCCCTCCGAGGTCGACACCACCTCGCGCCTGACCCGCAGGATCTCCCTGGCCACGCCGCTGGTCTCCGCCGCGATGGACACTGTCACGGAGTCGGCCATGGCCATCGCCATGGCCCGGCAGGGCGGTGTCGGCGTCCTGCACCGCAACCTGCCCGTCGAGGAGCAGGCCGAGCAGGTCAGGCGCGTCAAGCGCTCCGAGTCCGGCATGGTGACCGACCCGGTCACGGTCGGGCCCGGGGCCACCATCGCCGAGCTGGACCGGCTGTGCGGCCGCTACAAGGTCTCCGGGCTGCCCGTGGTGGAGGAGGACGGCAGCCTCCTGGGCATTATCACCAACCGGGACCTGCGCTTCGTCCCCACCGACCAGTGGTCGGTCCTGACGGTGCGTGACTGCATGACCCCGCGAGAGCGCCTGGTGACCGGCCCGACGGGCATCTCCCGAGAGGCGGCCAAGGCCCTCCTGGCTGAGCACCGTGTCGAGAAGCTGCCCGTCATCGACCCGGACGGGCGGCTGACCGGGCTGATCACCGTCAAGGACTTCGTCAAGACCGAGCAGTACCCCCAGGCCACCAAGGACGACGCCGGGCGCCTGGTGGTGGGTGCCGCAGTGGGCTACTGGGGCGACACCTGGCAGCGCGCGACCGCCCTGGCGGAGGCCGGGGTGGACATCCTGGTGGTGGACACGGCCAACGGGGGAGCCCGGCTGGCGCTGGAGATGATCACTCGGCTCAAGTCCGACCCCGCCTTCAGCGGCATTGAGGTCGTCGGCGGCAACGTGGCCACGCGGGAGGGCGCCCAGGCCCTCATCGACGCGGGCGTGGACGCGGTCAAGGTGGGTGTGGGGCCGGGGTCGATCTGCACCACCCGCGTGGTCGCGGGGGTGGGGGTGCCCCAGGTGACGGCCGTCTACGAGGCCGCACGTGCCTGCGCGCCCGCCGGGGTGCCGCTGATCGCCGACGGCGGCCTGCAGTACTCCGGTGACATCGCCAAGGCGCTGGTGGCCGGGGCGGACACGGTCATGCTGGGGTCCCTGCTGGCAGGATGCACCGAGTCCCCCGGGGACCTGGTCTTCGTCAACGGCAAGCAGTGGAAGCGCTACCGGGGCATGGGCTCGCTGGGGGCCATGAGCTCGCGCGGGCGCACCTCTTACTCCAAGGACCGCTACTTCCAGGCGGACGTCTCCGGTGACGACAAGCTCATCCCCGAGGGCGTGGAGGGGCAGGTCCCCTTCTCCGGCTCCCTGGCGGACGTGGTCTACCAGCTGGTCGGCGGCCTGCACCAGTCCATGTTCTACGTCGGGGCGCGCAGCGTGGCCGAGCTCAAGGAGCGGGGCCAGTTCGTGCGTATCACCAGCGCGGGGCTCAAGGAGTCCCACCCCCACGACGTCAAGATGACCGTGGAGGCCCCCAACTACACCGGTCGCGCGGACGCCTGAGCCGCAGGCGGCTCGGGGACCGGCCACTGCAGGGGGACCGGCTGCCTGGAGGGGTTCGTGCGGGCCAGCCACGCGTTGAAGGACTCCGCCCAGCGGCGGTGCTCCCGGACCTGCCAGGCGACCAGCTCGTCAGCCTCCAGGCGCGCCAGGGCGGGGTGGGCCTGGACCATGGCCTCTAGGACGTCGAGCGTGGCGGCGACGTCCACCTCTGCGGTGTGCAGGGTGGTGTCAGGGGTGACGCCGTAGACCTCGCACAGGTCGCTCAGGCGGCGCTTGCCGCGGCGGAAGCGGTCAGCGGCCCGGTCCATGACCAGGGGGTCCACCATGGGTGCCGGGGGGTGCCCCAGCTGCTCCCCCAGGGTGGGCAGGTGGTGGCGGACCAGCTCGTGGTCCAGGAGGGTGAGGTCGAAGGAGGCGTTGAAGACCACGACGGGGGTCCCGGCCCGCAGGGCCGTGACCAGCTCGGCGGTGAGCTCGCGCAGGACCTGGTCTGGGGGGTTGCCAGAGCTGCGGGCCTGCTCGGTGGTGATCCCGTGGACGGCGGTGGCCGACTCGGGGATGGCGGTCCCGGGGTCGGCCAGCCAGGTGCGCACCCGCTGGTGGCGCGCCTGGCCGGTCTCGCGCGCCTCGCGCCACACGAGGGCGGCGGTGACCAGGCGGTCCCGGGTTGGGTCCACGCCCGTGGTCTCGGTGTCGAGGCCCAGCAGTGGGCCGTCGATCCACGAGCCGGCCCGGTGGCTGCGGCTCGCGCGGCTGTGGTTCTCGTGGTCGGTGCGCACCGCTCAAGCATGCCACGCCGCGCCGACGCTGCTGCCGCCGGAGGTTGCTGCTGGTCGCTGGTCAGTGCTGGTCAGTGTTGGCCAGTGTTGGTCACGATGTTGTGGCGCTCCCGGCGGGGGATGGGGAGGGGATGCCCCAGCCGGGGAGGGAGCAGTTGTGGGAATCCTCAGATTTCATTGTGGTCTCCTGGTTTCCCTTCCTCGGTGCCGGGTGGGTCGGTAGCGTGGGGTGTGGCCTCAGGAGTGCCGCGTACCGGGCTCCTGGGGTGGTGTGCCGGGTGCCTGCCCGTGTGGGCGGGTGGCCATCAGCGAGCCGAGGAAATAGGACGAGGGGCGTTGTGGCTGCGACACCGTTTGACGAGACGAAGATCCCGTGCCTGGAGTTTGACGTGGAGTCGCTGGACACGGCCGCGACGAACCTCAAGACGAAGGCGGGTGACCTGCGGAGTGCGGGGGAGTCGGTCAAGTCGACGTGGGCGGGGATGCAGGTGTGCTACAAGGCTCCTGAGCAGGAGTCCTTGTACGCGGCGATGGACCCGGTGGCTGACGACTCCGACACCTTGGCCACCAGTATCGAGTCGATGGCCTCGGCGCTGTCCACCTTCGCCGACACGGTGTCGTCCCTGAGGACCCGGGCTCAGGCGCTCAGGAGCGACGTGCTGGCGTTCAAGGAGGAGGTCGCGGGGGACCCGGAGTGGGACCACGACCAGGACCTGGTCAACAAGAACAACGGGTTCATCGACCGGGCCTCGGCGATCCAGGCGGACATGTGGGAGGCCGAGCGCGAGTGCGCCAACACGATCCGGGACCTGGACGGGCTGGAGCACTACCACGCGGAGTCGGTGGCTGGCTCGGGGGCTGGTAGTGACCTGGTCTACGGGTACGAGTCGCGGGACCTGGCTGGTGTCGAGGAGCTGCCGTGGGGGACCCATGTGTCGGCGGCTCCGCCGAACAACCCGGCTGAGGTGCTCAGGCGTTTTGTGTGGGACGGTCTGGTGCTGGACGGGATCGGCGGGTCGCTCGAGGCCCAGGCCAGCCTGGTGGGTGTCGAGTTCAACGAGGTGGACAGGTCGGTCTCGTGGAGCCTGAGCCAGATGGCGGAGGCGTGGAAGGGCCTGACGGCCCTGGCGGGGCTGACCTGGGAGGACGGGGGCCTCAGCTTCCGGAGGGGGACTGCGGCTGAGACCTGGGCGGAGGTGGGCAAGGACCTGGTGGCGTGGGACATGTGGGGGCAGGATCCTGCTCGGGCGGCGGGCAGCGTGGTGCCTGACGTCGCAGTGGTGGGGGCTTTCGGTGCTGCGGGTGCGGCTGCTCGTGGTGGCGGGGCTGCCGTGCGGGGGGGCTGCTGGTCTGGGCAGGGTGTCGCGGGCGGCGCGGGCTGCTGTGGTGGCCCAGCGGGTCGCGGACTTCATGGACCCGGTGGGTACCGTGGTCAGCAGGGGGGTGAGCAGGGTCGCGGGCCTGGTGTCGACCCAGTTTGACTTCACCGCCATGGGTGAGGTCATGGACCGTGTCCGTGGTCGGGGCGGGTCCCAGGCCCCGGAGGTGCCTGCCGCGCACTCGGTGGACGCGGGGCCTGGGCGCGCGGGTGACCTGCCGGAGGTGGGCAGCCAGGTGCCCCGCAGCGGGGACGCCGGGGGTGGTGGGGGCGCCCGTGCTGACGGCGGGCAGGCTCCCGGTCGTCACCGTGCTGATGGTGACGGCGCTGACGGTGCCGGGGCGGAGGCCCGTCCGGTCGCCACCGCGCTGAGGGTGCTGATGGTGACGGTGGTGCTACGGCTCGCCATGGTGGGGACGGTGCTGAAGGGCGCCCGCGTGGTCGCCACGCGGCTGATGGTGATGGTGCTGATGGCTCTGGTCGTGCTGGTCATGACCGTGGTGAGGGTGCTGGTGCGGATGCGCCGTCTGGTCGTCACAAGGCTGATGGTGCTGATGCGGATGCCCCGTCTGGCCGCCACAGGGCTGATGGTGACGGTGCTGACGGGGACGCCCCGGCCCGCCACGAGGTTGACGGGGACGGTGCTGACAGTGCCGGTGGTGCCGATGGCTCCGGCCGTGGTGGCGGTGGTGACGGGGACGGCCCGTCGGACCGCAGTGGCGGTGACGGTGATGGTGACTCCTCGGGTGAGCAGTCTGTGGCTGAGCGGCTTGAGGAGCGCCGTAGGGAGGCTGACCAGGACGCGTTCAACCAGGAGCACCGGCCCCGGGTGGAGCGCACGGTGGAGGTCGGTGAGGGCACTGGCCTGGCTCCCCGTCACGACGAGCCGTTTGGGCGGGGTGTGGAGCTGGAGCCCAACACCTGCTACCAGGTGGACAAGCGGGGCAGCTTCTACACCAATGACGCCGGTGTGGTGGTGCATGTGGAGGCGCACTCGGCGGTGGAGCGTCATGGGTGGCTGGGGATAACGCAGGACGCGTTGAACCCGGACCTGAAGGACCCGCTGCCGAGCGCGACCTACACGGTGGATGGGAGGTTCCACTACACCACTGATGAGTGGTCGCGTACGGTGCGTATCCAGGTGGATGAGCTCAGGAAGGTTGATGGTGACCTGGAGAAGTACCGTTCGGAGTCGGTCCAGGAGCGGGTCGGTAAGTACGGTGGTGAGGGCTATGACGGGGGTCACCTGTCTGGTCACCAGTTCGGCGGGGCTCCGGAGGACATCAACGTGGTGCCCATGCTGCGCAAGGTCAACCAGAACCACCCGGACAGCTTCTACAGGCTGGAGAAGGAGATCGCCGACAGCCAGGGAGCCTACAGCAACATTGACATTCGGATCGAGTACGGCGGCCCACCGGGGGTGGAGCCGGGCACGTCCCTGAAGGGTGTGCCCAAGGCGGGCCGGGTACCCACTAAGTTTGAGGTCAGGTGGGTTGCGAACGGTGTCCCGCGTAGCAAGCCGTTTGAGAACTTCTAGACCTGGAAGGATGTGGCTGCTGTGGGTGTGCGTGACATGAATCCTCAGGAGGTCTTTGCCCGTGCTGAGGAGCTGCTGGCTTACTGGCTGCGTGAGGAGGGGGGCTCGCGCCTTGAGGTTGAGATCCAGGGCATCGGGTTCGTCCAGGACCGACTGATGTGGATGACTGTTGACGGGGAGGCCAGGAGTGTCCAGCCGGAGTCCAGTGAGACGGGCTTTGCCGTGAATGACTTGCGTCGTGCGCAGGTTGTGCCTGGCCTGGGTGCGTGGACGTGGTGCCGGTTGTGGATGGTGGCGGGGGAGTGGGTGCTGCACCAGGAGTGTGACTGGATGCGTGAGCCGGTGTTCGACCCTCCTGGTGGTGGGCGGCCTGACCCGCGTACCTGTGCCAACGAGTTGGAGCGTCATCCCCGGGATGCGGAGAACATCCCTGGGTGGATGGCGGAGGGTGTGGCGGCCAACGAGAGGCGCAAGGCTGCCAACGCGCGTCGTCGTGAGGCCAGGAGGGCGAAGAAGGAGCGTGAGCGCCAGGCGGCCCAGGCCCAGGCCGCATCCTCGTGATCGGGCAAGTTTAGGCTCACACCGGAGCCGGATACCACAGGCTGCACATCTTCGGACTGCCTGGCGGGAGTACCCGCGCGCTGCTGCCCGGAACTCTGCGGATCTCTCTGCCAGGACGTGATGACTGCGGTGCGAGAGCGCTCCAAGATGTGCAGCGAGAGTGGTGGTGCACATCTTCGGCCTTGTACGGGCACGCAGGCGGTTGTTCTTGCCCGTGTCCGCGTCGCCGCCGGGAGTGAAGATGTGCAGTGTGCGGGCAGCGGCGGGGCTAGTGCCCCTGGGCGTGCTCGGCGTCGTCGGTGAGGTAGGCCAGGGGGCGGACCAGGTCGAAAGGCTCGGCGGTGTCGGTAGTTGTGAGGGTGCCGTCCAGGTCGTGGGTGGTGCCGTCAGGCAGGCTCCAGGTGGCGGTCCAGGTGGTGGTCAGGGTGATGGTGACGTCGGTGGCGGTGGAGGCGTAGGTGTGCTCAACGGTGTGGTGGGGCCAGGGTGCGCCGGGGTCGGTGGTGGTGTCCGCGGTGGCGTCCCCCCACTCCCAGCGGTAGGAGCTGGGGGTGGCGGTGACGGTGACCTGGGTACCAGCCACGGTGGTGGTCAGGGTCTGCGGGTCGTCGCTGGTGTAGGCGATGACGGGCTTGGTGACCAGCGCCTCGGGGCCGCCCGGCTGGCGGGTGAGTCCGTTGCCGGAGACCATGAGGTGCTGGACGTCGGTGGCGGTCAGGGTGATCGGCTCGGGCTGGGCGACGGGGAGCTGGGGGGCGGCCTGCGGGGTGGGGTCCTCGCAGACCAGCTGGCAGGCGAGCAGCTCGGTGAGGGCGTTGGTGCACTCAGGGCCGGTGACAGACTGGGCGCAGTTCTGGCGGACGTTCTCCTCCAGCTGGGGCAGGATGGAGCGGTCAGGCGGAGCGGGTGCCTGAGCCCCTCCCGGGGAGGCTCCGCCGCCCGAGTTGCCCGCTGAGGCGCCGGGCGGGACCACCGTCGTGGTGGTGGACCCGCCCACGCTCAGGCCGGAGTCGCCGGACTGGTATACGGAGATGCGGTCATCGTCCCCGGTTGCTAGGGCGGGCGGGGTCATAGCCAGGATGGTGGACAACAGGCACAGGACCAGGGCGCACCCCCACCATGCCGGTGCTGCCCGGCGTCGCCCCAGTCTGGGGTCTCTAGGCGGGTAGGGCGCGTGTACGGAGGCCGGGTCCGGGAAAGCGCGGTCCGGAACGGTGGGAAGCGGGACGGCTGCGTACCTCACGGGTCCTCCTCGTAGACCTCGGCCTCGCCCAGGAGCCACTGGCCGTCGCGGTAGATGAGGGCAAAGGTCATCATCTTCTCCGACTGGGCCTCGTAGATATGTGGGTCGCTCCCGCTGCCGTCGTAGCGGGAGACGGCATCGTGGTCGAACAAGAGGTCAACGCGGGAGTAGTGGTAGCCCTGCTCGGGGTCGGCGTAGCCGGAGTCGGTCACCATGGGGCTCCAGGGCTCCTCCCACCCGCCCTGGGCATGGAGGCTGCTAGCGTCGTCGATGACGGACTGGCAGAAGACACACCCGCTGTCCTCAGTGTGCTCCTGCCACAGGCTCAGGTCCCCGGTGGCACTGATATAGGGAATGAGACTCAGCAGGTACTCGGCGGTGGCGATGGCCCCCTCGGGGCTCTCCTCGTCCATGCCTGCGGGCCGGTCCGGCGGAGGCGTCCCCAGGGCGGTCTGGCGACTGGCCTCCTGCTGCGGGGGCAGGGGAGGCAGTGAGAGTGTGGGCGAGGGTGTGGGGCTGACCGTGGATGAGGAGGGTGCCGAGGACGCCGAGCCGGAGGCGCCAGTGCTCCCACCCGCCCGGGAGCACCCGGCCAGGCCGCACGCCGTCGCGGCGAGGAGGCCGACGAGGACTCCCACGGCCGCAAGGAGCAGGGCACGACTGTTGGGCGCGTGCCGCCCGCGCCGTCCGCACCATCCAGGGCGCCGGGAGCCCGAGGTCGGGCTCGCTCCTGGGGCGTGACGCGGGTGCTGGGAGTCCAGGGACATGGCAGCCACCTTTGACAGAAACGGGGGAGGAGCTCATTCTGCTGCTCACAGCTAACGACGTGATTGGCGGAACTGAGTAAACTGTAGCGGTGTTGGCGTCCACGGTCCAGCCCTCGCGGGGTGTGTGGACGGCGCGGTGCGTGTGCGGAGGCGTCGTGGTCGGCTGCCTGCCGGGGTGCGGCCGTTGGCTCCTCGCGCCTCCGTGGGTGGGTGCGGGGCCAGGGGCGCTCACGCGATCTCCAGATTGGTCAGCACCCACTGACCGTGCAACGGCTCCAGGCGGGCGGCGGCGGCCCGGACCCGCTCCCCGTCCTCGATCAGGACCGTGGCCTCGCAGGCGCCGTGCAGCGTCGCCTGGGTGCGCACGGAACGAGTCCTCGGCCTGGCCCTGCGCCTGCCCTGCCCCAGGACCCGGGAGGCCAGTCCTGCGCGGCGCGACAGGGCGCGGAACAGGGCCGGGGTGGTCCACCGGGCCAGGTGGTCGACGGGGCGTGAGCCCATGAGGACCTCTGCGGCGGCGGTGACCACGGTGGCGGCGGTGCGCGCGGGGGAGGGCGGAGGCTGCTGCTGGGGCGCCCCCGTCGCGCCCGGGGCGGGGCGGCGTCGCCGGGGCGTGCGCGACGCCGCCGGTACCGTGCTCGCCGCAGTGCGCACGGCGGTGGTCTCCGGGGGCAGGCGGGGGCTGAAGCTGAGCAGGTCTCCTGCGCCCGTGCTCCGGGTGGTGCCCGGGGGCGCGGCGCTGGCCGCAGTCCCCGCGGGCCGAGCGGTGACGCGACGTCCCGGGGCGGGACGGGTCGGGCGCGGGTGGGTACTGGCGCGGGGGCCGGAGGTGCTGCGGCCTGTGGTCGCTGTGAGGGCCGGAGACCGGTCTGCGGTCCCTCCTGTGCCGGCTGCGGTGTCTCCGGCGGTGGTTGTGGCCCTGGGTGGTGCCGGACTGGCGGCAGATGCGGGGCTGGCGGCGGCTTTGGCGTTCCTGGCAGTCGTGACAGTGTCAGCGGTTGTGGCGGTGTCGGTAGTGGTGTCAGCGGTCATGGTTGCGTGCTCTCTGGTGAGTGGTGGGTGAGCCGGTCTGCTGCCCCGTCCGGCGATGTCCGGGGCTCGGGGAGTCGGGACGGCACCGGGAGTATGGGGCGAGGACTGTGGGGGTCTGTGGGGCTGGTGCTGCTGGGGTCGGCCCTGGTGGGGTCGGCCCTGGTGGGGGTGGGGGTGAAGCGGTTAGGGAGCTGAGGGTCGGGAGTCCTGTCCCTCCTGTGGTGCCTGGGTCGTGGTGGTCCACTCCGGCAGTGTCAGGGTGGTACCGGGGCGCACGACTGCGGGATCAGGGCCGACGACCTCCCGGTTGGCCTCGTAGAGCGCGGGCCAGGCGGCGGCGACGTCCTCGGCGGTGCTGCCTGCGGGGAGGCTGTGAGCGGTGACGGACCACAGCGACTCTCCCGGTGCGACGGTATGGCTGGTGCGGGGCGCCTGCCCTGGTGGTTCCGGCGCCTCCTGTGGGGTGGTGCTGGCCTCCTGCGGGCCGG
Source organism: Actinomyces wuliandei (assembly GCF_004010955.1). Lineage (NCBI taxonomy): Bacteria > Bacillati > Actinomycetota > Actinomycetes > Actinomycetales > Actinomycetaceae > Actinomyces > Actinomyces wuliandei. Next base: position 2,164,595 of record NZ_CP025227.1, on the reverse strand, counting down.
GGCCGGTGGGCTCCGCAGGACCCGGCTCCGGGGTGGTGGAGGCGGGGGCCTCCTGGGTCGCGGAGGACGTGGGCCTCCAGCCCAGGTCGTTCGGTGGCGGGTCGGGCTCGGCGGCCAGGGCGGGCGCGGCACTGAGGCCTGCCACCACCGCGCCGACGGCGACTCGTCGGACAAGAGGCGCACCCCAGCGCTGAAGAAGTCGCGACGCCACGTTGCTGGCCCGGCGTCCTCGCCCCCCGGTACCCGGCAGGGCCGCCAGGGCCACTACCGCCGACACGGCGTGCCACAGCGCCCCGCCTGCTCCGGCGCCGCTGGCCAGGGTGACGACGGCGCTGGTGAGGTGGCTGCCTCCCCACAGCGAGAGGGGGGTTTCCGTCAGGGTGCGTACAGAGGCGAGTGCAGCCACACACAGGGCTGCTGTCAGCGCTGTGGACACCGTCGCCAGGAGCGTCAGACCGATTCGCTGCGTCATGGCACCTCTCTAGGTTTTTAGATGATGTTTGATGATGGTAGGTATACATTGCTGCGGCTGGGCTGTCAATACCCTGTGTGCTAGATGTGTCTGTGTGGAGTGGCTGGTGGGGAGGTCTGGCGGGCTTGCGGTGTGTGCCGTTACCTGTCGGGGGTGACTGCCTGTGGTGGGCTTGGGGTGTGGACTGGGAGTCGATGCTCGCTGACCTGGAGAGCCGCTTCGAGGCGGAGAGGCGCACTGAGCTGGCCGCCCACAGTGCCGAGCTGGCGGAGGCGGAGACGGCGGCTGTCACCGCTGCCGACCGGCTTCGTGGCGCAGTGGGTGGGGTGGTGCGCCTGCGCACCCGTAGCGGCCTGCCTGTGGACGGCGTCGTGCGCCGGGCCGGTCCCGCCTATGTCGTGGTGGACGAGGGCCAGGGGCTCCAGGCGGTGGTGCCTGTGGATGGGCTGGCCACGGTGGCCCCCCTGCCCCGGCCCGCGCCCCCTGAGGTCCGGCGGCTGCCCACCCTGGGCTCCCTCCTGCGTGAGACCGCCCGTCGTGGCGTCCGGGTGCGCCTGTACACGTGCGCCGGGGAGGTGGTCGGTCGGCTGGCGCGTGTGGGCGCCGACCACGTCGATGTCGCCCTCGACCCGGAGGGCGCTGGGCGGCCGGGGTACGCTGCTGGAGCGCTCGTCACTACCGTCATGCTCCCGGCTGTGGAGATCCTCCGCAGCCGCTGACGGCTCTTTCGGCTCTGTGCTCGCGTGGTTGCGTTCTGCGTGCGCCTCCCCCTACGAGTCCTGCTGAGCGTTACGTGGTCGGCGCGGTCGCCGGTGCCATGCTCCGCCTTGGCTCTGTCGTTCTCCTGGCTGACGTCTTCTTCTCTCCCGCCGTCCCCCTTTCGACACACTCAGCCCTGTGGGATATAACACGTCATTGGGTGTGGGGTGCGGAGTGTACTCAGGCGGTTCCACCCTGGTGAGATCCGTGGGCCGTGGGCTGGCATGGATCATCCTGGGAAGGATGACTGTTGATCTGAGCCAAATCTGTGCCATCCTGCCTGTCCCACGCCCGCTGTCTCTTGCCGCTGTTTCATGCCTGCTGTCTCACGACGGCGGCTATACCGTCTGGTGCGTTGAGCGGGGCGGAATCCGTGCCATCTGGCCTCGACCCGGGAGCGTGAGCCTGGCTGGCGCTGATCACCCTGAGCGCGACGGTCTCCACCTGCGCGCAAACCGCGCCAGGTAGGCTCGCGCTGCTCCGCCCCACCTGGAGCAGCCGCAACAGGTATATGCGTAGGTCTCGGGCGGGAGGCCCTGGGGTGCCGGGTACAGGGGCCGCGGCCGGGTGGGGCGGGGAGCCAGAGGCGCCCGGGCGGGGCGGGGCCCGGCCAGGCTTGTCGCGGAGGTGGTGGCAGGGAGCCAGAGACGGCCGGGCGCGGCAAGGAACCAGAGGCCGTCAGGCCCTGTGGTCCGCGTCCTCGTCCTCGCTGAATGTCCCCGCAGCGACCATGGCGCGGGTGGAGGCCAGCTGGCGCTGGATGTAGTCCTCCAGGGCCTGGTCCTCAATCCGCCACAGCCTGCGCGCCCCCACCTGGATGGCGGGCAGGTCGCCGGAACGGATGAGGGCACGCACTCCCTGGGCGGAGAGCTGGAGCTGCTCGGCGACGTCGGCGATGGTGAGGAAGCGTGCGCTCATGAAACGATGATCTCACTCCTGCGTTCAGGACGCCATCAGCGAATAGTTCTGTGGATAACCTTGCTTTGTCGCGGCGCGTCAAGGATGATCTTACGTGACCAAGGAGGACCCCATGACGTTGCCCCGCCCCCTGCCCCGCCGTACCGACCCTGAGCGCCGCAACCCTGACAGCCCCTGGCGCCGCCCTGCCTGGAAGGACCCACGGCTCTCCGGCGGCATCGCCCTCATCGGCGCCGCTGTCGCCCTGGGCGCCTGGGCGGTTGACGCGGCGGCGGACACCACGCAGATATACGTCCTCAGCCAGGACGTGCCCCCGGGCGCCGACCTGGAGGCAGAGGGCGTGCTCACCACCGTGGCGGCCCACCCGGGGACCCAGGCCTATGTCGAGGTCGGTGACCTGCCCCAGGGCGCGGTGTCCACGCGCTCCCTCAGCCGCGGCGAGCTGCTGCCCCGCCAGGCCGTGGGGTCCAGTGAGGACCTGGAGCTGCGCCGGGTGGTCCTGGAGGTGGCCACACCCCTGACCACGGGCACGGGACCCGGCGACGAGGTGGACCTGTGGCTCCTGCCGGACGACGCCCGGGGGCAGGCCGCCTCCCAGGAGGAGCAGTCGGCCCAGGCCGAGGAGGTCGCCACGGGCCTGGTGGTCGTCGAGGTCACCGAGGCCTCGGCTTCCATGGTGGGGCTGCCCGGTACCAGCGTGGAGGTGGCCGTTCCCGACTCCGTGCTCGCCTCGGTACTGACCTCGGTCGGCCAGGGCAGGTCACTGGCCCTGGTGCCAGCGGGCCAGGAGCCGGTGCGGTGAGCACGCTGCGCGCCGGTGTCCTCCTGGCCCTCAGCGGTGAGGACGCTGAGATCGTGCGGGCTCTGGACCAGGCTGGGAGCGGCCTGAGCGTGGTGCGCCGCTGCGCCGACCTGCCCGAGCTGCTGTCGGCGGGCATGGCGGGGCTGGCCTCCCTCGTCGTCCTGGACACCGGCTTCGAGGAGATTGACCGTACCGTCCTCGACAGGCTGGGCCGGGCAGGCCTGAGCGGCCTCCTGCTGGTCGACCCGGGTGAGCAGGAGCGCTGGCGCAGTGCGGGCTGGCCCGTGGAGCGCCGTGACGCCCCGGCCGCACAGGTGCGTGGTCTGCTCCAGGAGCTGGCCCGCTCGCGTGTCGGGCAGCCTGAGCAGCCTGGCCAGGGTGAGCAGCGTGGCCAGCCCGGGCAGCTCCAGGACCGCTGGAGCGCACAGGCAGGTGAGGCGGTGCAGGCGGCTGGGGCGCCTCCCGTCGCAGGTCCCCTGGCCACTCCCGGCTCCCAGCTCTCGCCACCGGGGCCGCACCCGCCCACCCCCGTCCCAGGAGGACCCGCAGCCGCGTCGGGTACCCCGGGGGAGGTGTCCTGGGCACCGCAGGAACCTGCGGCCGGGCCAGGCGGAGACCCCCTGGCCGCCCCGGCGCCGGTGGGTGACAGCCCGGTTCCAGGAGCCGTGGCGCCCGGGAATGCGGTGCCCAGGGCCGTGGCACCAGGGACTGCGGCGCCAGGCGGCGAGGATTCGCCTCCCGGTGAGGCCCTGGGGAGGCTCGTCGTCGTGTGGGGGACCCACGGCGCCCCCGGGCGCTCCACGGTGGCGGCCTCCCTGGCCCACGGGCTGGCTGGTGCCGGAGGGGCAGTCCTCGCTGACGCCGACGTGGAGGCCCCCTGCCTGGTCCAGCTCCTGGGCATGCCAGACGACTCCTCGGCGCTGGCGGGTGCTGCCCGCCTGGCCACCCACGGCAGGTTGGACGCGGAGTCCTTCAGCAGGTTCCTGGCCCCGGTGGGTGCCAACCTCCACCTGCTGGCCGGGCTGGGGCGTGCGGGGCGGTGGCGTGAGCTGCCTCCGGCCTCCATGACCGAGGTGTGGCTCCAGTGCCGCCGGGCCGCCGCCTGGACCGTGGTGGACGTGGCTGGCGGCCTCCTCGAGGACGAGACCGACGGCTTCACCTTCGAGCCGGGCCGCTCGGCGGTCGCCTGCGACCTGGTGTCGGCGGCCGACGTCGTGGTCGTCGTGGGGGCAGCCGACCCGGTCGGGGTCAGGCGGCTCGTCCAGCTCCTGGCCGACCTGGACGCCGTCACCACCACGGCGAGCAGGACGGAGGTCGTGGTCAACCGGGTCCGGGCCTCCGCCGCCGGACCCGCTCCTCACCGGGCTGTCCGTGAGGCTGTGGAGCGCTACGGGGGAGTGGGCCGGGTCGTGCTGCTGCCTGAGGACGCGGCCGCTGCTGACAGGGCGCTGCTTGAGGGGCGCAGCGTCCTGGACACCGCCCCCACCAGCCCCCTGGGGCGGGCGCTGGCCGAGCTGGTGGACCGGGTGGACCCGCGTGCGGGTGCGGTCGCTCGCGTGCGGGAGCAGTCGCAGGGCCGGGGGCTGCGCAGGCTGTGGGCGGCGCTGCGACCCCGGCAGGGGCAGGTGCCGGGGCTGCAGAGGAGCCGGCAGGAGCCAGGGGCTCAGGCACGACGACGACCCGTGCCGGCGGTGGGCCAGCGGGAGGCGCCTCCTCCTGACCTGACGAGCCCGCCGAGGCCGACAGGTCCTCTCGGGCTGACACACCCGCCCGCGCCGTCACCTCTCCAGCCGGGACCGCCACCACCTCCGCCCCCGCCCCCGCCACCTCCGCCAGGGCCGCCCGGGACGCCCTCGCCTGTGGCACCCGTGACTCTTCCGGTGCCTGAGGACCTCTCTGGGTCCTCCGGGACACCTGATGGACAGCCGGTCAGGGAGGCGGAGGCCTCCCCGGGGCGTCGTCGGGGACGGCACCGCCGCTGACGGTGCCGCTCCCGGCCCGGCACCGCCTCAGGCACACTAGGGTCATGCGTGTCTTCCTTCCCGCCACCGTGGCGGACCTCCGGGCCGAGACGCTCAGCCCCCGCCTGGCCCACGCCGCCACCCCCGCCCTGGCCCAGGCCCTGCCTGAGGAGGACCAGGAGGGCCTGGAGGCCTCAGCCTCCTTGTGCGCGGCGGACGCCTCCCTGCTCCTGCTGGCCCAGCCCGGTGCGGCCCGCCACGCCGACCGGCGCGTGGTCATTGCCGCCGACGCCGTCGACGCTACCGTGCGCGAGCTGGAGCCCGACCAGGACGTGGTTCCGGGAACGGTGGAGGTCACGGTCGCGGTCGGCTGGCAGGACGTGGCCGCGATCTTCGTCGACGACGCCCAGGTGCAGGCTGACGTGCGGGCCGCCCGACAGGGCGACGAGGAGGCCTTCGAGCGCGCCGCGCAGGCGGACCTCCTGTGGTACGACGTCTCCGAGCGTGACCACCTGGCTGACGAGCTCGGGGCCTGAGCGCGCGGGTGCCGCCACCGCGCGGGCTGCCGCACCTACCTCACCGTACGACCCTCAGCGTGGACCCGCCGGAAGCCGAGCGCCGCACCTGGACCTGGTCGGCGACCTGGTGGCGCAGCTCCTCGACGTGGGAGACGATGCCCACGGTCCTGCCCCCGGCGCGCAGACGCTCCACCTGGGCCATGACGGCCTGGAGCGTCTCCGGGTCCAGGCTGCCGAAGCCCTCGTCGATGAACAGCGTGTCCAGTGTGGTACCGCCTGACTCCGCGGCGACGACGTCAGCCAGGGCCAGCGCCAGGGCCAGGGAGACGTAGAACGTCTCCCCGCCTGACAGCGTCCGAGGGTCACGACGGTGCTCGGCCACCAGGTGGTCAGTGACAGCCAGCCCCAGCCCCCTGCGGCGGGAGCGTGAGCCGGTCTCCTCCGCGACCCGGACCAGCTCGTAGCGGCCGGAGGACATCTGTGACAGCCGCTCGTTGGCGAAGACGAGGACCTCCTCGAAGCGGGCCTGGAGCACCCAGGTGGCCAGCGGGGTCGCTTGGGGGTTGTCCCCCCTGGCCAGCCTGGCGACCTGACGCAGGGGGGCGTGGTGGCGCAGCGCCTCCTGGTAGGCGCGGGCTGCGGACTCCACCCCCTGGCAGGCGCGCTCCAGGTGGGTGCGGGTCTCCTGCCTCCTGGCGAGGTGGTCCGCAGCCTCCTGGTGACGGGCCTGCGCGAGGTGGAGGAGCCGACCGGCCTCCTGCGGGTCGGCCTCCTCGGCACCGGTGAGGGTGGCGACCTGCGGGTCGGCCAGCCCCGCCCTCACCCGCTCCCGCTGCGCGTGGGCGTCGCGCACCCTGGTGGTCAGGACCTGCCGCGCCCCGGGGTCCAGGAAGGCCATGCGGACCTCCTGGGCGGTGGCAAAGCCCTCCTCCTCCAGGGCCTCCACCAGCTCCTCACCAGCCTGCGCGGCTGTCTCCAGCGCAGACCGCACCTGCCTGACCCTCAGGGAGGCGGCCTCCGCAGCCTCGGCCTGCGCCAGCACGGCTGCGGCCCTGGCGGCCACGCTCGGCCAGGAGCCGCGCGCCTGCTCGTAGGAGCTCCTGTCCTGCTCCAGCTGGCTGCGGTCAGCCTCCAGCCTGCTGAGCGAGGCGGTCAGGGCGGTGCGCGCCTGGTCGTGCTCGCTGCGCAGGCGCTGGCTGGCGGCGTCAAAGTCGGCCAGGTGCGACGCGGCGACCTGGGCCTGGCCTGCCAGGGCGTGGGCCTCCTCCAGGGCCTGGCGGGTCTCCTCCAGGCGGTCCTGCGCCTCCTGCGGGCTCAGGCCCGCCGTGGTCTGGCGGGTCTCCTCCAAGCGGTCCTGGCAGGCCCTGACCAGCTGGCGGGCCTCCACCAGGTTGCTGTCCGCCTGCTCCTGGAGCGCCTCGGCCTCCTCGACCTGCTCGCGCGTGGTGCTCTGGCCAGCGCCCGGTGCGGGGTCCGGGTGGTCCAGGGAGCCGCAGACCGGGCAGGGGACGTCCTGCCTGAGCCCGGCCGCCAGCGTCCCCGCAGCCGAGGCGATCCACCGCACCCGGGTGTCCTGGACCCGGTCCGCAGCCTGCAGGGCCGCCTGGGCCGCCGTGGCCAGGGCCTGGTGCCGGTCGCGCAGCCGGGCCTCCAGCTGTGGGAGGCCGATCACCGCCTGGTACTGCTCCTGGCGCTGGCTGTAGCGGTGCTCCAGCTCGGTGAGGCGGCTGCGGGCGTCGCGGGCGGCCTCAAGGTCCTCGACCAGGGCCGAGCGCCGTTGCGGGTGGCGGGCCAGGGCCTCGGCCTGGTCGGCGAGCTCCTGCTCCTGCCGGGCAAGGTCATGGGACCGGTCCTGGAGCTCCAGGTCGCGTACCGTGAGGTTGGCCTCCTGGGCTGCCAGTGCCTCCAGGCGGCCGTGCTCCCGACGCAGCCGGTGGGCACGCCGGTCCACAGCCAGGGTGCTCAGGGCCTCGTCGCCCGGGCCGGTGCCTGTGGGAGCCGGGGCGGGGTCTGGGGCACTCAGCGCGCGGAGGCGACGGCGTGCCTCGCGGCGCACGGGCTCCAGGAGGGTGCCCAGCGTCTCACCCTCTGCCCCCTCTTCCACGGCCTCGCCTGGGCTGGGGGCCTGACCCGTGCCTGGCTGCGCCCCCGCCTCCTCCAGGGTGCTGACGGCGGTGGACGCCCGGGTGCGGGCAGCCTCGGCCGAGCGCAGCACCGCGATGACGCGGTCGGCCCTGGCCGCGTCCTCCAGGTGCCTGGCAGCCTCCGCGTCCTGGTCGGCGCGCTCGTCAAGGGCCTGCTGGTCGGCCAGGAGGGCGCGGCGGCGCTCCAGGCGCTCGTGGAGACTGCGCGCCTCCTCGTACCTGTGCTGGGCCTGCTGCAGCTCCTCCTGGGCTGTCTGCGCCGCGCTCCCGGCCAGGTCGACCACCTGGAGGGAGAGCTCGCGCAGCCCGGCGGTCACGTGGCACAGCGCCTCAGGATCGGGCTCGGCCGTGGCGAGCCCTGCCTCCAGCTCCTCAGCCAGCGCGCTAGCCCGGGCCGCGTGGGCTGTGAGGGGGTCGGGCTCGGCCTCCCCGGCGGTGGGGGCTCCGGCTGCGCAGGTCCCGGCTGCCGACGCCTCTGCTGGCACTTCTGCTGATTCCTCTGCTGTTCCCTCGGCTGATCCCTGTGCCGGCTGCGGGGCCTGCGGGGTGCTGAGGAGAGGGTTCAGTCCCAGGGCCAGCGTGCGGCCCTGTGCTCGCAGGGTGGTGGCGGCCTCCTCCACCGCCCTGGTCCCCGCCCGGGAGGCCTCGGCCAGGTGGGACTGGAGGGAGTCGTACACGCCGGTGCCGAAGACGTCCTGGAGAAGCTCCTGGCGCTGCGAGGAGTCGGCACGCAGGAAGCGGGCGAACTTCCCCTGCGGCAGGACGACCGTCTGGGTCAGCTGCTCCCGGCTCAGTCCCACGACACGCCTGATCTCCGCGTCAGCCTCGCCGACACGGGTCACGGGCTCCTCCACGGGCTGGCCCTGCGGGTGGGTGAGGCGCCACAGCCTGACGGTCCCGTGCTCGGTGGTGGTGCCCCGCCCCCGCTTCTTGGGCCGCTCGTAGCCGGGGGTGCGACGTATGCGGTACACGCCTGCGGTGGTGGACACGACGAGCTCGACGGCGCTGCCCGCCTGCGGGGGCAGGAGGGTGGAGCGTATCCGCTGCCTGGAGGAGTCGGAGGTGTCAGCCACGTCACCGTAGAGGGCAAAGACGATGGCGTCGATGACGGTGGACTTGCCCGAGCCCGTGGGGCCGGTCAGCAGGAACCGCCCCGAGTCGCTGAAGGCGTCGAAGTCAATGGTCTCGGTACCCGCGTAGGGGCCGATACCGGTCATGGTCAGGTGGTGGATCCTCACGAGCCGCTCCGCTGCTGGGCCAGGACAGCCTCGTAGGCGTGCTGCACGGCGAGGCGCTCGGCCTGGTCCGGGGGTCGCCCGGCCACGTCGGCGAGAAACCTGGTGGCCACCTCTACGGGGTCTGCGGCGGCGGTGACACCCACCTGCTCGCGCAGCCCGGGGGCGGGGGCCTCGTGGTGGAAGGCCAGCAGCCCGGGGAAGCGGGTCCTCAGGGTCGCCAGGGCGCCGGGCGGGCGCTCCCCCCGCAGGACGACGCGCACCCACGAGTCCGTCCCGGTGGCGTCCTGGGTGGCGGGGGAGAGGAGCTCGTCCATCGTGCCCTCCACGGTGCGGACGTGGTGGCGGACCGGGACGGGGACGCGCTCCAGGGCGGTGACCCCGCACGGGCCGACGTCGAGCAGCACCGAGGACTTGGTGGCGTCGGCCTCCTCGAAGGAGAGGGCCAGCGGGGAACCGGGGTAGACCAGGCGCGGTCCCTGCCCCGCCTCCCTGGGGGAGGGGGCTACCTCCTGGGGGCGGTGCAGGTGCCCCAGGGCCACGTAGTCGATGCCGCCGCAGGCCTGGGCCAGCGGCGAGCCGCCTGCGGTGGAGAAGACCTGCGCGGGTACCGCGTCCACGCCCCCCACCCGGATGTCCCGCTCGGACTCGCTGGCCCGGCCCCCCACGACGAAGGCGTGGGCCATGACCAGGCTGGGCAGACGCTGCGAGCGGCCCGAGCGCGTGCGCTCCAGGTCGGCTGCGACCAGGCGTAGCGCGGCGCTGACCACGGCCTCGTGGGAGCGGGGCAGGAGCGGGGGGTCGTCGCTGCCTGCGGCGGACTGCGGCCCGCCCCCGAGGTCCGCCCGGCCCGGCTCCCGGGAGCCGCGAGTGCCCTGCCCGTCCACCCGCCTGCCCGGGCGGTCCGGGCGCTCACCCAGGCGCTCAGCCAGCACAGGCGGCAGGGACTGTCGTGCGGCGTCAGGGTCCAGGTAGGGCAGGGCGTGCACCACGGCCGCCTCCCGGCCCTGTGCGTCGGGCAGGACGATGCCGCAGCCCACGTGCGCGGCACGGGCACGGATGAGGAGGCGGTCGGTCATGAGGTCGGCGGCGAAGCCCAGGCGACGGGCCGAGTCGTGGTTGCCGGGGGTGAGGACGACCCGGGTGACCTCGGTCAGGCGACGCAGCGCCTCGTCCAGGAGGCTGACGGCGGCTGCGGGCGGCAGGGCGCGGTCGTAGACGTCCCCGGCCACGAGCACGGCGTCCACGGACTCCTCGCGCGCCAGCGTGACCAGGTGGTCGATGAAGGCGGCGTGGTCGTCGTCAAGCACCCGGCCGTGGAAGGTGCGCCCCAGGTGCCAGTCCGAGGTGTGGAGGATCCGCATGACGGCACCCTCTCACAGGGCACCGACACCGGTGGGCAGCACGCGAGGGCGGGCGGGGCAGAAGGAGCAAGCCGTCCCGGGGCAGGCCCCTGGGGCCGCCGTCCCCGCCGCCGACGCGGTCCCAGGGCCAGGCCCTTCAGGCGGCGACGACGCCGGTGCCCACCAGGGCCATGATGACCGCCCCCAGGGCCACGCGGTAGATGATGAAGGAGGTGAACTTGTTGGAGGAGACGAACCTCAGCAGCCAGGCGATAGTGGCGTAGGCCACCACACCGGACACGACCGTGGCGATGAGGGTCGCGCTCCACCCGATGCTGGAGTGGCCGATCTCGCTCGCTGCCGTCACCGCCTCCAGCAGCCCGGCGGCCACCAGGGCGGGGATCCCCATGAAGAAGGACAGCCTCGTGGAGGTCACCCGGTCAAAGCCCAGGAGCAGGCCTGCCGAGATGGTCGCCCCGGAGCGGGAGATGCCGGGGAAGACAGGCGCCAGCGCCTGGAAGACCCCGATGGTCAGGGCGTCGCGGATACCTACCTGCCGCATCCCCTTGCTGAGGTTCTTCCTCCGGTCAGCCAGCCACATGACGCCCGACCAGACGATAAGTGCCCCGGCGATGATCCACAGGGAACGGGCTGTGACCTCGATAAAGGGGCGCAGGGCCAGGCCCGCCACGGCGACAGGAAGCGTGCCCAGGATGATTCCCCACCCCAGCGTGTAGTCGGGGTCGCGGCGGGCGCCGCTGTCTCTCAGGCCCCGCAGCCAGGCCGCCACGATCCGCACGATGTCGTTCCAGAAGTAGATGATCGCCGCGATAATCGCGCCGATCTGGATGACTGCGGTGAAGGCGGTCATCCCGACGGAGTCGATGTCGTATCCGAGAAGCCGCTCCACAATATTGAGGTGGCCGGTGGAGGATATCGGAAGGAACTCGGTCACACCCTCGACGATGCCGAGGATGACGGCGTGCAGCCAGTTCACGGGAACTCCCTGGGTCAGTTGGGTGTACAGGCAGAGGCAGGCTACCGGGGGAGCCGTGGCTGCCGCACCCCGCTGGGTGTGGATCCCGCCTCAGCCGCCCTCGACAGGCCTGTGACCGGTCCCCAGGCAGGCGGCTGGTGCGGCCGGTCGGCGGCGACCCAACAGGCCTCAGCCAGCCGACACCAGGGTGTCAGTCGGTCAGCGTGCCCAGGTACTGCGTGGCGGCCGGGTGCAGGAGGGTGTTGGAGGCCAGGGCGCTGCCCCCGAAGGGACCGGCCTGACCCTCCAGCGAGGTGAAGGTGCCGCCGGCCTCAGTGACGATCGGTACCAGGGCAGCCATGTCGTAGAGCGCCAGCTCGGGTTCTGCGGCCAGGTCCACCGCTCCCTCGGCCAGCAGCATGTAGGACCAGAAGTCCCCGTAGGCGCGGCTGCGCCAGCAGGACTGTATGAGCGCCAACATGCCGCGCAGGCGTCCGGTGCCGGCCCACCCGGACAGGGAGGAGTAGGACAGGGAGGCGTCCGCGAGCTTGGCGACCCGGGAGACCTGGAGGCGGCGCGCCGAGCTCAGGGAGCGGCCGGTCCAGGCCCCCCCGTCCGTCGTGGCCCACCAGCGTCGGCCCAGCGCCGGCGCCGACACCAGGCCGACGACGACCTGCCCCTCCTCCACCAGCGCGATCAGCGTGGCCCACACCGGTACCCCGCGCACAAAGCTCTTGGTCCCGTCGATCGGGTCCACCACCCACTGGCGTGCTGTGCTACTTGTGCTGCCTGTGCCGCCCGTGGTCGGCATCTCCTCGCCCAGGACCGAGTCACGCCCGCGCGCCCGTGACAGCCGCTCGCGGATGGTGCGCTCCGCCTCACGGTCGGCCTCGGTCACCGGGGTCAGGTCAGGCTTTGTCTCGACGGTGAAGTCACGAGCGTCGAAGCGCGCCTGGGTCAGCCGGTCCACCTGGTCGGTGATCGTGTGGGCCAGGCGCAGGTCATCGCGCCAGCGGCGCCTGGTCTCCGGGGGCGCGGGCCGTGAGGTGCCGGAGGTCTCGGTCATGACACCACGGTAGCGGCTCGACGCCCGCTCGCCGGGGTCCTCGCCGCTGCCCCCGGGGTCGTGGCGTGACGTGGTGGGCACGCGGCCGGGCCGCTCGCAGGTTGTCCACTATTTGTGAATACCTGCAAGCTTTTGTCGTCCGGCTCGTTGTTTAAGGTGAGGCTTGCGGGCGGCGCAGCGGCGCGGAAAGTGTTGTGCTCACGATAACGTGCGCACAAGAGGGGTCGGTAATGGAAGAGGGCCCAGGACCGGGGCGGCTGCCGGGCTTGTGGTGGGGTAAGGCCGAGCGCGTCGGAGGCACCCAGGAGATTAGGCGGGGCTCGGGGATTCGATTTGGCATTCCTGTTACGCCATCGTTACTGTGTGCGTATGACACACCATGCGGGGAACAGCGGACCCGTAGGCGGGTTCACGCGGGACGATGTTGTCGCTGCCGCGCTGGACATAGGAATCGACACCTTCACCCTGGGCAAGGTAGCCAGGCGTCTCGAGGTGCGTCCAGGTGACCTCAGGCGCGCGGTCAGCTCGCGGGAGGACCTGGTCAGCGCCTGCCTGGAGCGGGTCACCTCGGACCTGCGCCTGCCCCGGGCCAGCCTGGCCTGGCCCGACTACCTTCGCCACCTGGCGGACGCGCTGTGGGCGGTCCTGGAGCGCCACCCGGGCCTGGACCACACACTCATCGACCTGCCCTGGGCCTACCTGCCGTTCGTCCCTGTGGCGAAGAGGTCCCACGCGGCGCTGGTGGCCGGGGGGCTGGGGCCTCACGAGGCCTACCTCGGGCTGGACTACCTGGTCGCCACCGTGCTGACGGCGCACCGGCGCGCCTCGGCGATGCGTGCCCCGGTGGAGGACTCGGCCGGAGCCCGGGAGGGGCTGCGCGGGGTCGACGTCGCCACCAGGATGTGGGACGAGCGCTTCGGCCAGCCCGGCGGCGCCTCCTTCGGCGCGGAGGTGCGCGACCCATCCGCACCGGGCGGTGAGGGTGACACGGACGTCCCCCTGCGTCCGGAGGAGTCCTGGCTGGAGGGCGGGGCGCTCCAGGACCAGGTGGAGGTCCTCATCAAGGGGCTGCGCGCCCTCGGGCAGGTGACGGCGGGCGCGTCCACAGCACCCACCTACCCGGGGGCGTCCTCCCACGGCTACCCGACCCAGCAGGCTCAGCAGAATCAAGGAACGGAGAATCCTGTGAAAACCCTAGTTCTTGTCTTCCACCCGCACATGGAGAGCTCACGGGTCAACAGGGTCCTGGCCGACAGGGCGGAGTCTGCCGGGGAGAACGTGACGGTGCGCTACGTCTACGACCTCTACCCGGACTTCAAGATCGATGTCGCCGCCGAGCAGGCTGCGCTGCAGGACGCCGACCGTATCGTCCTGCAGTTTCCCATGTACTGGTTCTCCAGCCCCGCGCTGCTCAAGCAGTGGGAGGACGACGTCCTCACCTACGGCTGGGCCTACGGGGAGGAGGGGACTGCCTTGCATGGGAAGGAGCTCCTGCTCGCCGTCAGCCCCGGTGGCAGCGCGTACGGGCGCGAGGCGGCCCACTCCTACACGCTTCACGAGCTTCTGCGTCCCTTCCAGGGCTCGGCGCGGGTCATCGGCACCAGGTACGCGGTGCCCTTCCTGACGGTGGGGGCGCTGGAGATCAGTGACGCGGCCCTGGCCCAGCGGGCCGAGGAGTACGCCGCCACACTCGTGGCAGACCGGCTCCCGACGCTGGACACCTTCGGCTGAGTGCCGTTGTGGTGGTGCCCAGCGCCCTGACGAGACGGGGTTGTCCCTCTGCCTCGTCAGGGCGCTTCCTCTGCCCGTGCACGGGCCCGTGTCCTTCGGCCGTGCGACAGGTCCCGGACAGTGTTGCGGACAGTGCGGTGTCGAAGTGGAAAAAAATCGGCAGGACGCAGTATATTACGGTGCAGTAACATCATGGTGAGGTGGCCGGACCGGTCCACCGGGACAGGAGCAGCAATGTGCAGCACACCGCGTTCAGGGACGCCTGGTGACCGCGCCGCAGGTGTTGTGGATCCGGGGGTCGAGGGCGTCTACGCCCGCCACCTTGACCACGTGGTCGACGCGGCAGACACTTTTCTCGGGCCGTGGCACGGATATGACGCCCTCAGCGTCGTCACGGAGGTGGGCAGCGACGGTTCGGCGCGCACCACGGTCGCCTTCCGCGGCGGGGAGGGCTGGCAGGACCCGGAGGAGGTCCGGGCCTGCCGGGGCTGGGGGCCGCAGGACGTCACCCGCTTCCTGCAGGAGGTCAACGGGGCTACCAGCCTTCTCCTGGTCGCCCGGCTCAGGTCGGCGGGGATGCTGCCCAACCGGGTGAGCAGTCTGGTCCTCTTCCGGCTGGGGTACCGCGAGTCGCAGTGGGACTACGGCCCTCTTCTCGACCCTGCGGACAGCGAGTACCAGAAACGCAACTGGAGCCTGGAGGACAGGCACCATGTGGCTGACAGCCTCTGGGCTGACTACCTGGAGGCGTGGTCTGGCTGGTGGCGGAGGTTCCTGGACGGGGCCAGCTGCTGTGAGGCCGTCACCTACGTGCACATGGGTCGCGGTACCCACAGCGCTACGACACGCTTCATCTGTGACGACTACTGGGTCATGAACCACAGCGAGGCCTACGCCCAGCGCAGCAGCGGGGCGGAGGGCTCCGGGGAGATGGCTGGCTTCCAGGACCTTATGGAGGCGTCCTGGGACGTGGCCGACCAGCACGACCTGGGGGTGGTGCGCCGGGCGCTGGAGAACGTGGGACGCGTGCCCTGCGACGTCGTCGTGCGCTACGACCCCACGACCGGCAGCCTCAGCGAGGAGTGGCTGGCACCGGACGGGGGACTCAGCGGTGCCAGGGTGGTCGGCTCGCGCTTTGAGCGGTGGCTGTCTGACCACGGGTACGTCCGCTACCAGGGAGGGCAGGCCTGAGCGCCCGGCGAGCGCCCTGTGGAGTGGAGGGGGGGCAGGTGACCGTGCCCCCGGCGTGCGTCGTCAGACGCCGGGGGCACGGTCAGTTGTGGCTGTGCTGCTCTCGGCCGCCCTCGCCCGGGCTCTCAGGGCCGCAGGAGCACCTTGATGGCGCGGCGCTCGTCCATGGCCCTGTAGCCCTCGGCGGCCTCCTCCAGCGGGATGCGCATGGTGAAGACCTTGCCCGGGTTGATCTCGCCGGACAGGATGCGGTCGATGAGGTCGGGCAGGAAACGGCGCACCGGGGCGGGTCCGCCCAGCAGGCTGACCTCGGCGAAGAACAGCTGCTCGCCGGGCAGGGAGACGCCGTGGGCCACGCCCACGTAGCCCACGTGCCCGCCGGGACGGGTCGAGGCGATCGCCTGCATCATCGACTCCTGGGTGCCCACGGCCTCCACGACGCCGTGGGCACCGTAGCCGCCGGTGAGCTCCTTGACCCTGGCGGCCCCCTCCTCGCCGCGCTCGGCGATGACGACGCCGGCGCCGAACTCGCGGGCCAGATCGGCCCGGTCCTCGTGGCGGGAGAAGACGATGACCTTCTCCGAGCCCAGGGCCTTGGCGGCCAGGACCGCACTCAGGCCCACGGCGCCGTCGCCGACCACGGCGATAGTCCGGCCCGGGCCGGCGTTAGCGGCTACGGCACCGAACCATCCGGTGCCCAGGACGTCGGAGGCAGCCAGCAGGGAGGCGACGACGTCCTCGTCCTGCGGCCTGCCACCGGGCACGGCCACCAGTGTGCCGTCGGCCAGGGGCACACGGGTGTACTGGGCCTGGGTGTCGCCCATGAAGCCCCCGTTGGCGCAGCGGGACTGGAAGCCGTCGGCACAGATCTCGCAGGTGTTGTCGCTCAGGCAGAAGGAGCCCACGACGAAGTCGCCGACCTTGACGCTGCTCACGGCTGACCCCGTCTCGACGACGGTGCCCACGTACTCGTGCCCCATGGGCCGGGGCTCGGTGACCTCGTCCACGCCACGGTAGGGCCACAGGTCGGAGCCGCAGATACAGGCTGCCTCCAGCCTGATGACGGCGTCGGTAGGCTCCACGACGCGGGGGACCTCGCGGTCCTCCACCCGCACGTCGCGGGTGCCGTGCATGACCACACCACGCATGGTGGTGGGAAGAGGCTGCTGTGTGGTGGTCACAAGGACTCCTTTCATGACGGCTGGTCCCTGCTGCTCCACCATAGACCCGCGCGGGTGCCGGAGAAAGGCTCTGACAGGGCCTCCCGTCCCCGCGTGTCTGGGAACCTCCCACCCTGGACGGGCTGCTACCGCCCCGCCTGCCTGGGTGCTACCTCGCCCGGCCCCTGCCACCTTCTCCAGCCCACTGCCTGGTCAGGCCCGGACTGGCTGGGGAGGGTCACCAGCGTCACGGTGCCTGGTCGCGGCACCTCAGCTGGCACGTTGGCTGAGCCGCTCGTCGGGGACCACGCTGGTGGCCTCAGTAGCCATGGGTGCTTTTCTCTTGGTTGTAGTAGACCTGCTGGCCCAGCGCCTGCTCGCCCCCGTCCAGGTTCCGGTGGGACTGGTCCGCTCAGCCTGCGGGGGGTTCTACCTCCTGTGGCCGCTGGGGCGGCGTGGGGACAGCCAGAGCATAGGGGCTGAGACTGCGCGGTCTGAGGACTGGCCTGCGGCTAGGGGGCGATCTGGTTGCACATCTTGGGCCTGCTGGCCCTCCTTGGCTCCTGGCGGAGGCACGTGATGGCGGGGCAAAACGAGAGTCCTAGTTCCGGGAGCGTGTGGGTGAGAGAGTGAAGATGTGCAGCACGGTTCTTGCTGCACATTATGGTCTGTCTCGGACACCGGGGCAGGGCGCGGTTTCGCGAAGTGGAGCGGTTGGCTGGCTCGCGGCTGGGCTGAAGATGTGCAGCCCTGACGCTGTGCAGCCCGCTACGACCAGTCCCGGAGCCCTCTCCAGGCTGCCACGCCACCCTCAAGAGTGGCCATGGCACCGGAGTAGCCTGCGGCTCGCAGCGCCTCCACTACCCTGACGGAGCGCTGTCCGGCGGCGCACACCACCACTGTGAGCCGGTCGGTGTCGAGCTCGCTCATGTGCTCCACCACCTCCCCCAGCGGGATGTGGTGGGAGCCCGGCAGGGGAGCGCCCGGGAGAGGGTCCATCGCGACCTCGACCTCCTCACGCACGTCCAGGACGGCCACGGCTTCCCCCTGATTCTGGTGCTCCCGCAGCCATTCGGGCGTCACGGTGAGCACAGGCCAGGGCTGCGCGGAACCGGTGACAGGTTCGGACGTGGGCGAGGCAGCAGCCTGGGTCGAGGCAGACGGGACGGTCGTCTCCGGTGCAGAGACAGGTGGGGGCGCCGTCGGCGCGCAGAGGGCTGAGCCGGTTCCGGGCTCCTCCGGGAGACTGGTGACCGAGGGGCTGTCCCCGCAGGTGGGGCACTCCGGGTTCCGCGACACCGGTACCTCCCGGACCCGCCCGCCCCAGGCGTCCACCACCAGGAGCCGCCCGATCAGCGGCCGGGCGCCGCCGACGACGAGCTTGAGGGCCTCGGCGGCCTGCATAGCGCCGATGATCCCCGGCAGCACGCCCAGGACGCCGGCCTCGGCGCAGGAGGGTACCGAGCCCGGTGGCGGGGGAGCCGGGTGCAGGCAGCGGTAGCAGGGGCCGTGGCGGGAGTCGAAGACCCCGACCTGCCCGTGAGAGCGCAGCACCGCCCCGTGCACCAGGGGCAGGCCCAGAAGCACAGCAGCGTCGTTGAGGACGTAGCGTGCGGCAAAGCTGTCCGTCCCGTCGATGACGAGGTCCCACCCGCGCAGCACCTCCACGGCGTTGGAGGCGGTGACCCGCTCCCGGTAGGTGCGGACCTCCACGTCAGGGTTGAGCGTCCGGAGAGCCTCGGCCGCCGAGTCCACCTTGGGACGGCCCACACCGGCGGTGGTGTGGATGACCTGGCGCTGGAGGTTGCTCACGTCGACCTCGTCGTCATCCACCACGCCCAGGTGCCCGGTCCCAGCCGCAGCCAGGTAGAGGGCTGCGGGCGAGCCCAGGCCCCCAGCGCCTACCAGGAGGATCCTCGCGGCCCGGATGCGCTGCTGGCCTGCCAACCCGACCTCGGGGACCAGGGCGTTGCGGTGGTAGCGGACCAGCTCGTCGCGCCTCAGCGGCTTCAGCCGGTCCTCGCCGACCACCGGGGGCCACAGCGGTGGGGGGCCCGAGGCGGGCGGGGGATCCGGCGCGGACATCCGGTCAGCACTACGGTTCATGGTTGTCTGCTCCCGGTCCGAGGAGGGGGGAAGATCGTGAGGGTCTTGAGGGCGGTGCCCCGACAGTGCGCGGGGCCTCCGGGTCTTCCGGGGCCTCCGAGGCGGCAGGGGTGGGCGCTCGGCGGGGCACGACACGCACCTCGACAGCCTTGACCACCGCCCACAGCTTCTGGCCGACCCCGATCCCCAGGTCAGCCACGGCCCCTGTCGTCACGGTGGCTCTCAGCCGCTGTCCTGGCGCGACCTCGACCGTCACCTCTACCAGGGCGCCGACCCGTTCCAGGCTCCTGACGGCCCCACGCAGCACGTTACGAGGGCTGCCCTGGGGGGCGTCGCGGTAGAGGGCGACCGCGTCGGGCGGCACGAGGGCCGTACCCGGCAGGCCCGGCTGGAAGCCCTCAATCACCTCCCCGGGCCGTCCGTGGACGATGGTGCGGGGGTCCTGCCCGGACCACTGCCCGGCAGTCCAGTCTGTCGCGACGGCATCCCGGACGGCGCCTGCGCGAGAATCCGGCTCGCTGCCCGGTACCGTGGCTGGCTCTGTGGGTGGTGCGTCGCTCAGCTCCAGCGCCGGGGCCTGCGGTGATCCCGCCAGGGTCCCGGCCAGTACTGTGGTGCCGGTCATCTGAGCGGTGAAGTCAGAACCAGGACACGACAGCACCTGGTCCGTCTCACCCGTCTCGACCACCCGCCCCCGCTCCAGGACGATGACGACGTCGGCCAGCGCCACGACATCCAGGACGTCGTGGGTCACCAGCAGCACGGTCAGCCCCTCCTCCCGGGTGCGACGGGCCACCAGGTGGCGCATCTCCTGGCGGGCGGCCACGTCCAGGGAGGCTGTCGGCTCGTCCAGGACGAGGACACGCGGCCGGGTGGCCAGTGCGCGGGCCAGGGCCACCCGGGCCGCCTGCCCGCCGGAGAGGGCCCCGCTCGGACGGCCGGCCAGGTGGGTGGCGCCTGCGGCGTCGAGCTCGGCCCAGGCACGGCTGCGCGCCTGGGCAGGCGACAGTCCTTGGCAGCGGGGACCGAAGGCTACGTTGTCCAGCACGGACATGTGGGGGAACAGCGTCGGCGCCTGGTCGAGCAGCGCCACCTCCCGGCGCCCCGCCGCCACGAAGCCCTCGGGTCCGTCCAGGAGCCTCCCGCCCAGGCGCACACGCCCACCCGTGGCGTCCACCAGGCCGGCGGCCACGGCGCACACCGTGGACTTGCCCGAGCCGTTGGGACCCAGGAGTGCCGTGACTCTCCCGGCGAGCGCGAGCAGGCTGACGACGACGTCGCGCTCAGGGGAGGAGAAGACCACCTCCAGGTCCTCCCCACGGCTGGTTGGGGCGCCGGAGCCGGGACCGGTGCTGGCGGTGGTGCTGCGGGTGGCGGTGGGACAGGTTCCGTTGCCGTCAGGGGTGCTGCGGGTGGCGTCAGAGGTGGCGGTGCTGGCAGTGTTGGGGGCGTCGTACGCGTCAGGCGTCTCAGCGCCTGGGTGCGGCTGGGTGCGGACCACCAGGGCTGCTCCGGCTCTCCTGACCGCAGCGACCAGGCGGTCCCAGCGCAGGGTGGTCGCGCCCACCACCACGAAGGACACGGCAGTGAGAAGCGTCGCCAGGGCCAGGGCCGTGGGGGTGTCGCTCTCCCGGGCCAGGTAGATGGCCAGGGGCATGGTGCGGGTGACCCCCTCCCGGGAGCCGGCGAAGGCGAGGGTCGCCCCGAACTCGCCCAGGCTGCGCCCCAGGGCCAGCGCGGTGCCTCGCGCCAGCGCCGGTGCCACCAGGGGCAGGGTGATACTCAGCAGGACCCGCCAGGGCCCGGCCCCCAGGGTGCGCGCCACCGTCTCCGGCCGGGTGTCACGGCTGCGCAGCGCCGCCTCCAGGGTCACCACCAGGTAGGGCAGGGAGACGAACACCTGGGCGATGACCACCGCCGTCGTGGAGAAGGCGACACCCACGCCCCAGGCCTCCAGCCGCGCGCCCAGCAGGCCGCGCCGTCCCAGGGTGGACAGCAGGGCGATCCCGGCTACCACCGGCGGCATGGTCATGGGCAGCACCGCCAGCACCCGGGCCAGGCGAACCCCCGGCCACCGCTGGGCCAGGACCAGGGCCAGAGGCACCCCCAGCACCACGCAGACCGTGGTGGAGGCCAGGCAGGTACGCAGGGACAGCAGCAGGGCGCTGCGCGCGCCGTCGGAGGCAAGCAGGTGCGGCACCTGGCCCCAGCTGACCCGGCTGCCCAGACCCGCCAGGGGCAGGATGAGGGCGCAGGCGCCAGCCAGTGCCAGGAGCACGACGACGGTAGGCAGGGGGGTGCGACCGGCCCGTGGGCGAGGGGGGAGGGGCCGACGGGCGCCGGTGCCTGGCCGGTGGTCGGGAGCCACGTGTGCCCGCCGGAGGAGAGGTCTCACTACTGACTGGCTGGTGAGGGCTCGGAGGAGGCGGGTGCTCCGAACCCGTAGTCGGCCAGGACGGCCTGCCCCTCCTCTCCCGTGACGGCGTCGATGAAGGCCTGGGCTGCCTGTGGGTTGGCAGGATCGGCGGTGGTGGCGACGGGGTAGTGGGTGACGACCCCGCCGTCGGGGATGTCGAGGTGCTCCACGCTGGCGGCTGCGGCGGCGTCGGTGGCGTAGACGATGCCCGCCTCGGCCTCACCGCTCTCCACTTTGCCGCGCACGTCGGTGACTTTCTGCTCCTCCGACACCGGGTCCAGGACCACGCCCAGGGCCTCGGCCAGCCTGGCGGTGGCCTCCCCGCAGGGGACCTCCGGGGCGCACACCACCAGGTCAGCCCCCACCAGGGAGGAGTCCAGGCCGGTCACGCCTGCCGGGTTGCCCTCCGGGACGATGAGGGCCAGCACATTGGTGGCGAACTCTGTGGGCTCACCCACCAGGGACTGGGAGGCGGCGTCATCCATGGTGGAGGTGCTGGCGGTGGCCAGGACGTCGGCGGGAGCGCCCTGGGCCAGGGAGGCCACCAGGTCCTGGGAGCCCTGGAAGTCAAAGGTGAGAGACAGGCCCGGGTTGTCCTCCTCCACCGTGGCTCCGATCTCCTCGAAGGCCTTCTGGAGGGAGGCTGCGGCCAGCACGGTCAGCTCACCGGAGGCTGCGGGGCCGGAAGCACCCGCAGGGCCGGAGGCGTCTGCGGGGCTGCCGGAGCCGCTGGAGGGGGCACCACAGGCGGCCAGTGAGACAGTGGCGAGGGAGGCGGTGGCCAGCAGGGCAACGGCTGCCACTGCCACCCGGCGGGTGGTGTGAGCGGCGGTGCGTCGCTCCGGTGAGGGGCGGGGCGGTCTCATGTCAGGCACCCTGGGAGGGGGCGACGTCGTTGGCCCCCTGGTTGCCCGTGCCCTGGGTGCGCACCGGGGCCCAGCCCCGGCGCGCGGGGGGTGTGGCGGCAGCCTCACGGGAGCGGTAGACCACGTAGGGACGGGTCGTGTAGCCCACGGGTGCTGACACCGCGTGGACCAGGCGGGTGAAGGGCCACACCGCCAGGAGCAGGAGGCCGGCCACCACGTGGAGCTTGAAGGACAGGGGGACCTCGGCCATGAGAGCGGGCCGGGGCTGGAGGACCAGCACCGAGCGCAGCCAGGGGCTGATCGTCTCCCGGTAGTCGTAGCCGTGGGCGTCCATGAGCTGGTTGGTCACCGTGGCGAAGGTGCCCAGGAGCACCGGGACGATGAGGAAGCAGTACATGACGACGTCGTTGCGGGTGGTGGCCAGCCGTACCGACCTGACCACCACCCGGCGGTAGATGAGGCCCACCAGTCCCAGGACCGTCAGCACCGCCGCCAGCATGCCCAGGTAGGTGGCGCCCAGGTGGTAGACGTGCTGGCTCACCCCGACCGCCTCGGTCCAGGACCTGGGCACCATGAGGCCCACCAGATGACCGCCGATGACCATGAGGAAGCCCAGGTGGAACACGGGGGAGGCCAGGCGCAGCATCCGCGACTCGTTCCACTGGGAGGACCGTGAGGTCCACCCGAACTGGTCGGTCCGCCAGCGCCAGACCATGCCTGCTACCAGGAGGACCAGGCAGGCGTAGGGCAGCGCCACCCAGACCAGGTTCTGCTCGACCGGGCTCATGTCAGGGCCTCCTGACGGATCGGTGCCTCCTGCGGGCCGGGCGGGCCAGCGGCAGGCACAGGGTGTGAGGGGTGCTGTGGGTGGGGCGTGTGGGACAGGGACGGTCCGCCAGCAGCGGGGTAGGAGGCCGGCAGGGTGGGGAAGGGCAGCATCTCCGTGACGCCGACGTTCACACCGACGGTCTCTGCGGGTGGCCCGGCTGCGACCAGGGCCTGCACCCGGGAGGCGGTGGCCTCGTCAACGGGCGGCAGCGTCATGGACACTGCCTCCACCAGGTCGGCGTAGGGGGAGCCGATGTCCACCAGGGCCGAGCGCAGCACCTCAATGCCCTCGCGGTGGGCGGACAGGAGGACCTGGGCCACCTCGTCGTTGCTGCGGGCGCTGAGCTCCAGGACCACGGGCAGGTAGTCGGGCAGCTCCTCACCCGACGTACCGGCCATCTCGTAGCCCGTGGCCGCCATCGCCTGCTTGAAGGCCAGGATGGCCGCGCCCCGGTGACGGGTGTCGCCCACCGCGTAGTAGGTCAGGTACAGGCAGCAGCGGCGACGGCGGTCAAAGGTCTCCACGTAGTGCTCTGCCATGGTGCGCTCGCTGTGGCGGCGGGCGGTGTCCACGAAGCGCCTCAGGGGGGCGGCCACGGCCTGGGGCACCGCCTCCGGGCTGGCCGCCAGGGCAGCCTCCACGGCGTCCAGGCGCTGGCTGAGCGCCCCCTCCTGCGGGTAGTCCAGGAGGAGGGAGGCGGCCATGTGGACGGTGGCGCGGCCGGACTCCTCCAGCGCGACCACCGGCGGGGGCTGGAGCACCTGGGGGGCGCGGACGAAGGGGGCTGAACCTGTTGTACCCGCCATGTCAGGACTCCCCGTCTGGTGCAGCAGGCACACCTGCGGCGCTGCCCGGGGCGGGGGTGCCGGTGGCGATGGGCCGGGGCACGCCCACTGGGGAGGCGCCCGGGCCTGCGGCGGGGACCGGCTCCCTCCTGATGGTGGGAATGGGCAGGGTCACCGGGGCGGCTGGTCCCGAGCCTGCCTGACCGTGGAAGGAGGCGACGTCGGAGCCGCAGCCTGCGGGAGCGCCCTCGCCCAGCAGCAGGCGCACGTCCTGGTCCGCACCCTCCACCCCGGCCATGCCCCGGGGAGCCTCCGGCTTGGCGGTGGGCACGACGTAGCGGTCGTCGTACTTGGCGATGGCCAGCAGCCGGTACATGGCCTCCAGGCGCTGGGCGTCCAGGCCCACGCTGGCCGCGATCCCCGGGTCCGGCTCGCGGCCCAGGCGGACCTCGCGCATGTGGGAGCGCATGGCAGCCAGGCGGCGCAGCACCAGCTCCACCGTGTTGGTCTCACCGGCGGTGAACAGCCCGGCCAGGTACTCCAGGGGGATGCGCATCTCGGAGACGGCGGTCAGCAGGACCTTGTGGTCCTCCCCGTCCAGGCCTGCTGCTGCTACCTCGTCCACGACGGGGGACAGGGGCGGGATGTACCAGACCATGGGCATGGTCCGGTACTCCGGGTGCAGGGGCAGGGCCACCTCGTAGGTGTCGATGAGGTCCCACACGGGGGAGGCCTGGGCGGCCTCGACCCAGCTGTCCGGCACGCCCTGCGCACGGGCCCCGGCCACGACCTGCGGGTCGTGGGGGTCCAGCAGGATCTCCCGCTGGGCGGCGTAGAGGTCCTGGGGGTCCTGGACGGCGGCCGCCTGGGAGACCCGGTCGGCGTCGTAGAGGAGGACGCCCAGGTAGCGCAGGCGCCCCACGCAGGTCTCGGAGCACACCGTGGGCTCGCCCACCTCCAGGCGCGGGTAGCACAGGGTGCACTTCTCCGCCTTACCGGTGGCGTGGTTGACGTAGACCTTCTTGTAGGGGCAGGCGGACACGCACATGCGCCAGCCGCGGCAGGCGTCCTGGTCCACCAG
Organism: Actinomyces wuliandei; assembly: GCF_004010955.1. Classification (NCBI taxonomy): domain Bacteria; kingdom Bacillati; phylum Actinomycetota; class Actinomycetes; order Actinomycetales; family Actinomycetaceae; genus Actinomyces; species Actinomyces wuliandei. The sequence goes on along the minus strand of NZ_CP025227.1, from coordinate 2,140,236 downwards.
GACGATCCCGTCCTCGGTGCGCTTGTACATGGCGCCGGAGGGGCAGGCGGCCACGCAGGTGGGGTTGAGGCAGTGCTCGCAGATGCGCGGCAGGTAGAACATGAAGGCGGACTCGATGTCTGTGCGCACCTTGGTGCTCATGCCGGTCAGGACCGGGTCCTGGTCCAGGGTCTCGGTGGAGCCGCCCAGGTCGTCGTCCCAGTTGGGTCCCCACTCGATGGTGGGCATGTACTCGCCCGTCAGCTGGGAGCGGGCCCGGGCCACCGGGATGGTGGGGGAGTCCTTGGGGGCCGACAGCAGACGGTCGTACTCGTAGGTCCAGGGCTCGTAGTAGTCCTCGACCGTGGGCATGTCCGGGTTGGCGAAGATCTGGGCCAGCCGACGCAGACGACCCCCGGAGCGCGGCCGCAGGCGCCCGCTGGCGGTGCGCTGCCAGCCTCCGCGCCACCGGCCCTGGTCCTCCCAGCCGCGGGGGTAGCCCACGCCCGGGCGGGTCTCCACGTTGTTGAACCACATGTACTCGGTGCCCTCGCGGTTGGTCCAGGCCTGCTTGCAGGTTACCGAGCAGGTGTGGCAGCCGATGCACTTGTCGAGGTTCATCACCATCGCGATCTGGGCCATGACCTTCATCAGAACGTCACCTCCTGGTTGCTGCGACGACGGATGAGGGTGACCTCGTCGCGGTTGTTGCCCGTGGGGCCGATGTAGTTGAAGGCGTAGGCGAGCTGGCCGTAGCCCCCGGCGAAGTGGCTGGGCTTGAGCACGATGCGGGTCAGGGAGTTGTGGGTGCCGCCGCGCCTGCCGCTGCGCTCGGTCAGGGGCGTGTTCATGGTGCGCTCCTGGGCGTGGTGCATAAACACCATGCCCTCGGGGACGCGGTGGGACACGACAGCCCGGGCGGCCACGATGCCGTTGCGGTTGTAGGCCTCGACCCACTCGTTGTCGCGCACCCCGACCTTGTCCGCGTCCTGGGGGCTCATCCAGATGGTCTGGCCGCCGCGCCCCAAGGTGAGCATGTGGAGGTTGTCGAAGTACTGGGAGTGGATCGCCCACTTGTTGTGGGCGGTGATGTAGCGCACCGCCACCTGGGCGGTGCCCTCCTGGCTGGTGCCCACCGTGCCGGGAGGGGCCTCCCCGTAGAGGGCGTGGAAGTCCAGGGGCGGGCGGAAGACGGGCAGGGACTCGCCCATGTCGCGCATCCAGTCGTGGTCCAGGTAGTAGTGCATGCGACCGGTCAGGGTGTGCCAGGGCTTGGCGTGCTCCACGTTGACCACGAAAGCCGAGTAGCGCCGCCCCCCGTGCTCCGAGCCGGACCACTCCGGGGAGGTGATGACCCCCTGCGGCTTGGTGCGGGTGTCGGCAAAGGTGATGATCTTGCCGGCCTCCTCCGCGCTGAGCCCCGCCATCGCGGTGCCGGTGCGCACGGAGAGGTCCTGCCACCCCTGGGTGGCGATGCGCCCGTTGGCCGTGCCGGACAGTGCCAGGATGGCGTCGGCCGCCCGGATGTCGGTGTCGAGGAGGGGGCGGCCCGCCGCCTGACCCGTGGAGGAGGTCCCGTGGTTGCGGGCCAGGCGCTCCACCTCCGGGCCGGGCTTGAGCATGATGCCCTTGCAGGGCAGCCCCAGCCTCTCCGCCAGCGGTCCCAGCGTGTCAAACTTGGCCCGGATCTGGGTGTAGTCGCGCTCGACGGGGACCAGCTTGGGCATGGTCACCCCCGGCACCCACTCGTGGGGCAGGCCGGAGACGTCCCCGTGCGCCATGGTCAGGGCATCGGGGGTGTCGTGGTTGAGCGGGGCGGCCACGACGTCGGTCTGGGTGCCCAGGTAGCGCGGCGCCCAGGCGGAGATGAGCCCGGCCAGGTCCTGGAAGATCTGGAAGTCCGTGCGCGCCTCCCACGGCGGGTCGATGGCGGCGTTGAAGGAGTGCACGAAGGGGTGCATGTCCGTGGAGGAGATGTCGTGCTTCTCATACCAGGTGGCGGCGGGCAGGACGACGTCGGAGTGCAGCGTGGAGGAGGTGTTGCGGAAGTCCGAGGTCCACAGCAGGTCCAGCTTGCCCGTGGGCGCGTCCTCGCGCCAGGTCACCGAGACGGGGCGGTCGCCGGGAGCGGCCTCGGTGGCGTTCACGTCGTTGTCGGCTCCCAGCATGTGTCGCATGAAGAACTCGGTTCCCTTGGCCGAGCTGCCCAGCAGGTTGGTGCGCCAGTTGCACACGATGCGGGGGAAGTTCTCCGGGGCGTCGGGGTCCTCGCAGGCGAAGCGCAGCGTGCCCGCCTGGAGCTCCTTGACGACATAGTCGGCGGGGGCCATCCCCTCGGCCGCCGCCTGCTGGCCCAGCAGCAGGGGGGAGCGGCTGAAGGTGGGGTAGGACGGGGTCCAGCCGCGCTTCATGGCCTCCACCATGGTGTCGGTGGTGGTCTTGCCTGCCATGGTGCCCGGTCCCAGGGGGGAGGCCAGCCGCTCGGCGGAGGTGGAGTCGTAGCGCCACTGGTCGGTGGTGAGGTACCAGAAACCTGTGGAGATCATCTGCCGGGCTGGGCGGTGCCAGTCCAGGGCGAAGGCGTACTGCTGGAAGCCGCAGATGGGGCGGACCTTCTCCTGGCCCACGTAGTGGGCCCAGCCGCCGCCGTTGACGCCCTGGGTGGCGCACATGGAGGTCAGCGCCAGGATGGTGCGGTAGATCTGGTCGGCGTGGTAGTAGTGGTTGATGCCCGCACCCATGAGGACCTGGGAGCGTCCGCCTGACTCAATGGCGTTGAGGGCGAAGTCCCGGGCCACCTTGATCATGGCTGGCCCGGGCACGCCGGTGACCTCGCTGGCCCACGCCGGGGTGGCCGGGACGGTGGCGTCCTGGTAGCTCTGCGGCCACTGGCCGGGCAGACCGGGGCGCGCCACCGCGTACTGGGCCAGCAGCAGGTCGTAGACGGTGGTCACCAGCCGGTCGCCCACCCGGGCGACGGGGACGCCACGGCGCACGACCCCGCCACCCACGCTTCCTTGGGGGGTCTGTGAGCCCGGCAGGTCGAAGCGGGGCAGGAGCACCTCGGCGGCCTGCACCGGGGGGTGCGCGACGGAGGCCGGGGCGGGGTCGTCGACGGCGTCGACGGCCTGCGTGGACGTCCCGGCCCCGGTGGCACCGGGGTCCTGGAGGTCCAGGATGCTCATGACCGGGTCCACTCCGTCCATGAGCAGGTTCCACCGGCCCTCGCCCTCGGGGGTGAAGCGGTCCGCCAGGGTCCCGCCGGGGTCGGCCGGGCCGCGGCGGCGGTCCCACACCAGGGGGCGGAACTCGTTCTTCGGTGCGCCCTGGGCCACGCCGTCGACGTCTGAGGCGGTGAGGAAGCGCCCGGGCACCAGGCCGGTGCCGTCAGGGGAGGTCTCCAGGGTGATGAGGAAGGGGGAGTCGGTGTGACGGCGCATGTAGTCCAGGAAGAAGGGCTCGCGCCGACCCACGTGGAACTCGGAGAGGATGACGTGCCCCATGGCCTGGGCCAGGGCGCCGTCGGTGCCTGGCGCCACCCGCAGCCACTGGTCGGCGAACTTGGTGTTGTCGGCGTAGTCGGGGGAGACGGCCACGACTTTCTGCCCGTGGTAGCGGGCCTCGGTCATGAAGTGGGCGTCAGGCGTGCGGGTCAGGGGAAGGTTGGAGCCCCACATGATGAGGTACTGGGAGTTGTACCAGTCCCCGGCCTCGGGCACGTCGGTCTGGTCGCCGAAGACCTGGGGGGAGGCGGGCGGAAGGTCGGCGTACCAGTCGTAGAAGGAGAGCATGGTGGCGCCGATGAGCTCGTGCAGGCGTGCCCCGGCCCCGTAGGAGACCTGGGACATCGCCGGGATGACGGAGAACCCGGCGATACGGTCCGGCCCCCAGGTGCGGATGGTGTGGACGTAGGCGGCGGCCACGATCTCCATGGCCTCCTCCCAGCCCACCCGCACCATGCCGCCCTTGCCACGGGCGGACTTGTAGGCGCGGGCCGTGTCCGGGTCTCCGGTGACCTGGGCCCAGGCGGCCACGGCGTCGCCGTCGTTGGCGGCCTTGGCGGCACGGAAGGAGTCCAGCAGGACGCTGCGCACGTAGGGGTAGCGGATGCGGGTGGGGGAGTAGGTGTACCAGGAGAACGCCGCCCCGCGCGGGCAGCCCCGGGGCTCGTACTCGGGCATGTCCGGGCCGGTGGTGGGGTAGTCGGTGGCCTGCTTCTCCCAGGTGATGACCCCGTCGCAGACGTAGACCTCCCAGGCGCACGACCCGGTGCAGTTGACCCCGTGGGTGGAGCGGACCATCCGGTCGTGGCTCCACCGGTGCCGGTAGAAGGAGTCGGCGTCGCGCCCGCCCTCCAGGAACAGCCTGCGGGCGTCGGCCGAGGGGCGTCCCCGGCGCAGGTAGGAGCCCAGGGCGAACAGTCCCGGGACGTTCTCGACCTGGGTGCCGGGTCCGGGGACGGTGGGACGGAGGGTGCTGCCGGTACTGTCAGCAGGACTGGAGGGGAGCCTGCCGGTCCCGTCGGCGGGACTGGATGCCGGGCTTCCCGGGGAGCCGTCCGTGGGGCTGGAGGTGGTCATTGCTGCTCCTGAGTCTGTGCTGGGTCTGTGCTGCGTCTCTGCTGGTTCGCTGACGGGGACGCGGATCACCCGGGGCGCTTGGCTCCCGGCCTGGCGTAGCGGACCCAGGTGATGACGGCGCACACCACGCAGAAGACCGAGCAGCACCAGAAGAAGGTGGCGGCGGGCAGGACCGACAGCGCCGCCCCCACCAGGAACGGTCCCAGGGCGGCCACGGCGGCGGTGAAGCCGATAGCGCCCCCGGCCTGGCGGCGAGGCATGATCATGGGCATCTGCTTGAAGGTGGAGGCGTTGCCCACCCCGGCGAAGAAGAACATGGCGAGCATCCCCCACAGGAAGGGGGTGAAGTCGCTGGGGTGGTCCGGGCTGGTCAGCTGGACCGCGCAGAAGGCCATGGTGGCGGCCATGCCGAGGGCGGACACCAGGGTCCACACCGCCCCACCGAGGCGGTCGCACAGCGGCCCCCAGGCAAACCGCAGGAAGGATCCGATGAGGGTGCCCAGGAAGGCGTAGGAGGCGCCTGCGGGCAGCTGGGAGGCAGGGAAGGACTCCGCCAGCGGGGAGCTGGCGCCAAAGCTGTTGTTGATGATGAGGGCGGTCTGGGCGGCGAACCCCGAGAACAGCCCGAAGGTCATGATGTAGATGACGGTCATGAGCCAGGTGTCGATGTTGCCGAACACGTCGAGCTGCTGGCGGATGTTGGCCTTGACAGGCACGTCCTTGAGGTAGGCGAAGGCCAGGAGGGCGGCCAGAAGCGACCAGGGCAGGAAGAAGACGGTGGCGTTGACCACCACGGGGGCGTCGTCGTCGAAGGGGTGGACCCAGGTCAGGCCGAAGAGGCTAGTGCTCATGAGGAAGGGGGCGGCCAGCTGGATGACGCTCATGCCCATGTTTCCCAGGCCGCCCTGGAGTCCCAGGGCGGTGCCAGACAGCCTCTTGGGGAAGAAGAAGCCGGTGGAGGGCATGTAGCCGGAGAAGGTGGCAGCGCCGATGCCGCAGGTGAAGGCCAGGCCCAGCAGCACCGGGAAGGAGGTGGACGGGTTCTGGACGGCGAAGAACCAGCCGAGCATGGGCAGGACGTAGAGCAGGGAAGAGGCCCCCACCATCATGCGCGTGCCGATGGTGGCCGGCAGGAACATGTAGACCAGGCGCAGGAACCCGCAGGACAGCCCTGGCATGGAGGTCAGCCAGTACAGCTGCTCCCGGGACAGGTCGAAGCCGATCTCGCCCAGCCGGGGGGCGATGGCGCTGGGAAGGAACCAGACCGTGAAGCCCAGCATGAGGGAGAAGGTGGTGATGGCCAGGGTGCGCCAGGCGACGGTAGCCGACCAGCGGCCCGGGTCCTCAGGGTCCCAGTCGGTGAGGACCCGGGCCGGTGGGTCGGCTGTGGTGGGGGTAGGCATCATGCTCCTGGGGTTGGGGTTGACGGAGCAGGTCGTCCTGCGGGTGCAGGCCCTCCAACGACCACCTGTGGCTGCTGGGGTGTCGACCTGCTGCTGGGGGCGTGGGGCCGACGGCGTTGACGTGCGATGTGTGGCACAAGTCTGCCCAGGCTGGTGTGCTCGCACCATAGGGATGACTTTTCTCTGCTATGTCAGGGAGGAATTAGGGTCCCAGGGGCGGGGCCGCTCTTTTATTGCGTCACCATGACGTCCCGCAAATCCGGTGGGAGAGGGTCAGCGGTAGGGCCGTGGTGGGCCGAGAACGGACGGCCGGGCGGCGGTATGGCTGGTGTGGCAGCGGTGCCGGGGCGGCAGTGGCGGCGATTGTGCAGGCGGTCGTGCTGGGGGTGGTCGCGGGGCAGTCCCGCCGGGGTGGGTGCGGGGTGGTCGAGCCGGGTGGCTGTGGCTACCGTGGGTGCCATGAGTGATCCCGGCGCCGACCGCGTGTCTGACCATGTGTCTGACCAGGTATCCAACCAGGCACCCGGGCAGGTTCCCGGGCACGCACCCACGGCCTCCGGACGTGTCCCCGCCTCACCGCCGGTGGCAGCGTCGGATGTCGCTGCGTTGGATTCGGTGTCGGCTCCTGCGTCGCCTTCTGGGTCTTCTGGGTCGCCGAGGGCGCGCAGCCTGTCGAAGCCGGTGAAGGGCGCCGTGGTCACGGTGTCGGACCGCTGCGTGAGCGGGGAGCGGCAGGATGTCTCAGGCCCGCTGGCGGCCGAGCTCCTGGGCCAGCACGGCGTGGTGGTGGATGAGGTCGTCGTGGTGCCTGATGGCGTGGACAGTGTCCGCGAGGCGGTCACCAGTGCGCTTGCCGCAGGCGCGCGCGTGGTGCTGACCACCGGGGGCACCGGGGTCATGCCGCGCGACCTCACCCCGGAGGCCACCGCGCCGCTGCTGGCCACCCGCCTGGAGGGGGTCGAGGCGCAGGTGCGCGCCCACGGGCTGGCCAGCACCCCGTTGGCGGGCCTGTCGCGCGGCCTGGTGGGGGTGACCTCCCGCGAGGCCGACGGTGCCCTGGTGGTCAATGCCCCGGGGTCGCGTGGTGGGGTCAGGGACACCGTCGCCGTCATCGGCCCCCTGGTGCCCCACGTCCTGGACCAGCTCGGCGGCGGGGACCACTGAGAGCACCGGGTGCGCCGGGCGCGCTGGGGTTCCCGTAAGGTTCGCGGCCTGCCGTGGGCACCAAGTAGGCTGCAGGTTGCACATCTTCGGGCGCGTGGTGTGGTCGCGCTGGCCGGGGCCGACCTGTCCGCCGGGGCCGGGGTGGTCCCGGGACCCGCGTGCTTCTGCGGGTTGCGCTGGGCTCAGTGCGCGAGGTGCGGGGGACTGCCCTCCCAGGTACCCTGCGCGGCGCAGGGTCCATGATGTGCGGCAGCCTTCCTGGTGCACATCATGGAGCTGGTGCTAGCGGGTGACCCAGGTGGCGGACGTCCCGTCTCCCGCAGGATCACGGGGAGCCCGGCGCCTCGCCGCCCCGGGGGTGCTACCGGCAGCCGGTCGAAGATGTGCAGCAGCAAAGGATTGACCAGCCATCACGAAGGTGCTAGCGTCCCTGGCGGAGACAGCAGTCTGATGCGCGGCCACTGAATGGGCATGCGCTCCTGCTAGCCAGTGTGACTGCCCGCTCTCCGCGTCGGGTTCCCCCGCCCAACCGCTCCCTGAGCTCTGGAGCCGGTTGCGGCTACTGAAAGCATGACCGTCATCTCCACTAGTCGCAGATGACACGACGCAGCCCTGGAGCCTGCTGAGCCCCGACGCTCGGGCTGCGCACAGACCGATACGGAGTCCCTTCTCATGAAGAGTCACAACTCTGCCCTGGAACCACAGGGCACCTCTGCCACCACTGCGCTCGCCGTCGGGTCGGTAGCCCTGTTCACGGACATGCTCGTGGTAGGCCTTGCTGTCCCGGTGCTCCCGCTGCTGCCCTCGGTGCTGGACGCCGACCCGGCAGCCACAGGAGTCCTGTTCGCCTCCTACGCCGTGGCGATGGTCATGGCGACCTTTGCCGCCGGACGCGCCGTGGACCGCTACGGCCCCAGGAGCCCGCTGCTGGTCGGCCTTGTCGGGCTGGCGGCTGCCACCCTGCTCTTCGCCGTGGGCGGCTCCTACTGGCTCCTCCTCGTCGCGCGGTTCTGCCAGGGGATCGCGGGAGGAATGTCCTGGGTCGCCTCGCTGTCCCTGATCGTGGCCACAACTCCCATGGACAGGCGCGGCCAGGCCATGGGGACCGCGCTGTCGACAATCACCCTCGGTGTCCTCATCGGCCCGGTCCTGGCCGGGTTCATGGTGGAGCACCTCAGTACCGCCTCCCCCTTACCTGCTCGCGGCCTGTGTGGCCGGCCTGGACGGGGTACTGCGCGTCGTCCTGGTCAAGGACTCCCCACGCGTGACCGACGACGCCGCAGGCCCACTCGCCGTCCTGAGAGTCCCCGGCTCTGTGCCGGTCACGGTCGCCGTCCTCGTGGGGGCAGCGGTCCTGTCCAGTCTGGAACCGGTTCTCCCCGTCCATCTTGGCACCAGCGCCCTCAGTGTCGGTCTCCTGTTCGGCCTGGCCTCGCTGGCGGGGGTCATCGCGAACCCGGTGGTCGGTTCCTGTGTCGGCACGGTGTCCGCCCGGCTGCTGACTGCTCTGGGCCTGACCGCCGTGGTTGCCGCGCTTGTCGTCATCGGTGCCGCGACCGAGCTGTGGCTCACCGGCGTGGGGATGGTTTTTCTGGGGCTGTCCTCCGCGCTCCTCCTCGTCCCTGCCACGGCGCTGGTCGTTGACCAGGGCTACGCCGCGAGACCGCCGACGCTTGGCGATTCCTTCGCCCTGTACAACCTCGCCTACGCTGGCGGGATGGCTGTCGGGCCGCTGCTGACCGGCCTCGGAGTGCAGCAGCTAGGGTTTACGACGGCCCTCGTGGTTGCCGCGGTCGTGCTTGCGGTCCTGGGCGGAGCCTTCCTGTCCAGGCTGCCCTCGGGCGTCACGCGGTGACGTCTGCGGGACCTCCTGCTCCCAGGCGCGCACGTCCTCCCAGGTGTCCAGGTCGTGGGCGGCCTGGGGGTGCTGCCTCAACGGGACGGGCCGGACGTCCAGCCTGCCCAGGGTGCGGCGCACGGCCGTGTCCCGCAGCGCCGTCCCGCCCGGGGCGACGACCTGCTCCAGCGCGCTGGTGCGGTAGACTCCCAGGAGGTACTGGACGTGGCCGTCCTGGAGCGCGCACGCGCCCTCGGCGGGTGCCTGCGGCAGGTCGGGCTCGTCGGCGGTGCCGACAGCACCCGGACCAGCCGCCCCCGGGTCGGCCTCGGTAGCGACGGCGCTCCCACCAGCCGAGTCGTCGGTGCTGTCCGGGCCGCCAGGGCTGGTCGCGGTGTCCGTGCCAACGTGGAGGAGCTCGGGCAGCGCCTGCCAGCCCTGTGGCGCGTCGCAGGTGAGGACGGCGGTCAGCGGCGCTGGTCCGCCTGGCTGTCCGGTTGCGGGCAGGTCCGCGTACGTCGTTGGTGCCTGGTGCGTCTTGTCGGCCCGGGGTGGTCGTGCGCGGCTCAGCCTGGCCAGGCCTGCGGCGATGCCGGCCACCGGGCCACCCAGGGGAGGGTCCTCCAGGGCGCGCAGGACCCCCCGAGGCAGGGCCACCGTCTGCGGGGCGATGACGCACACGAGTCCCAGCGGCACGCCGTCGTGGTGCAGCTGGTCCAGGCCGCGCAGGACGTGGTCGATCAGGCGGGCGCCGCGTGCCACGACGTCGGGCTTGGAGGCTCCGCCCAGGCGCCGCCCCGCGCCCCCGGCCAGGACCACGACGTCGAGCGTGGGAGCGCTCCCGAGGTAGCCGACAGCCTCACCCCCGACCCGTGCGCCGGGAGCCTGCGGAGGGACCGCCCGGGGCTGGTGCCCGGCAGGCTCAGGGCCTGCCACAGTGCCTGTCCTGCCCGGCCTGCCTGTCCTGCCCGGCCTGGCTGCCGCCGGTGTCCTCTGCACCGCCGGTGTCCTCTGTGCTGGTGGGACGGCTCCAGTCCCCTGAGCGGCCCCCGGACTTGGCCACGACCCTGGCGTCGCGCAGCGCCACGTCGCGGTCCACGCCCTTGACCATGTCCACCACCGCCAGCCCGGCCACGGTGACGGCGGTCAGGGCCTCCATCTCCACCCCCGTGCGGTCGGCAGTGCGTACCGTGGCCTCCATGCGGACCCCCTCGTCGGTGACCTCTAGGTCCACCTGGCAGCCGTGGACCCCGATGACGTGGGCCAGGGGGAGCAGGTCGGGCACCTTCTTGGCGGCGGCGATCCCGGCCACGCGGGCCACGGCCAGCACGTCACCCTTGGGGACGCTGCCCGTTCGCAGCGCCCGGACCACCGGCGCCGAGCAGGTCACGAGGGCGGTGGCCCGGGCCTGCCGGACGCTGGGCTCCTTCCCGGTGACGTCAACCATGCGCGCCGCGCCTGCCTCGTCCAGATGGGTGAGGACGACCTGCCGACTGTCCCGGGGGCCCTGAGTGCCCTCAGGACTGGGACTGCCGGTGCGGGGCGTCAGGCTGCCGCCCTGGGGCACTGCTCCGGGGGGCGTGGGGCCAGGTGGCACGCTGCCGGCCTGGTCCCGGGGCAGGTCTGCGCGGGCAGGGGCGGGAGGAGCCGACAGGGGCAGGAGCTCCAGCTCGTCACCCACCGTGACCTCGGTAACCTCGGTGGTGTCGGTTCCTACCACGGCCAGTGCCTGGGCGGCGGGCAGTGAGGCGACCAGGTGGGAGCCCGACCCCAGCCTGTGGGTGGGCGCGACCCAGGCCGCCCCGGTCGTTCCGGCGACCTGCCGCGCGTGCACCAGGCCAGCCTGGTCCGGTCGGTGCACCCGGTCAGAGGTGGTCTCCTGCGGCGGTGAGGACACTGCTGCCGGAGGTGGGGCCACCAGCTGTACCGGGACGTACTGGCGCCGACCCCGCGGTGTCGTCCAGCCGGTGGCTGCCCGCGCCCGTCCCGGCAAGACTGTGACACGGGCGGCACCAGCCTGCGTGCCCGGGTGGTCGGCGGGGGCCGCTCTGTGGCCCGCCGGGCAGGAGGCGTCGCTGTCACCTGGTGGCGGGCCGCCCCACTCTGCGGGTCGGCCGCTGTCGTAGCCCCCCAGCCGGGCCAGGACCGGGACCACCAGCGTGGTGAAGGAGACCAGGACGCTGACCGGGTTGCCCGGCAGGCACACCAGCGGCACCTCCCGGCCGTCCTCGGCGCGCACCCACCCGTGCCCCTGCGGCTTGCCAGGCTGCATCGCCACCGCGCTGCGGTGCAGGCGCACCGGGGCCGGGGCCGCCGGAACCGGGTCAGCCTCCGGGCGGCTCGGGGGAGGGCCACCTGGGGTCGGCCCTGCGGGGGCCAACCCGCCCACGTCGGGGCCGCTGCGGCCTGCCCCCGTCGTGTCCGGCGCACTGTCCAGGGCGCTCAGAGGGTCGAAGGCCCCGGCGGAGACGCCGCCAGAGGTGACCACCAGGTCCGCGTGACGCGCGACCCGACGCAGGTGGCCGACCAGCTCCTCGGCGTCGTCGCCGCTACGGGTGGTGCTGACGCACTGGGCGCCGTGCTCGGCCACCAGGCCCGCCAGCAGCAGCCCGTTGGAGTCGGGCACCGCGCCCGGAGCCAGTTCCTGGCCGGCGTCGCACAGCTCGGCACCGGTGGAGACCACGGCGACACGCACCTGCGGGACCACCCTGACGGTGCCCAGGCCCACCGAGGCCAGGGCGGCCACCCCGGCCGCCGACAGGACGGTGCCCGCTGCCAGCACCGGGGCACCGGTGGTGACGTCCTCCCCAGCCTGGCGCACGTTGGCACCTGCGGTCGCGGCTGAGCGGATCTCCACCGCCCCGGGGAGGGGGAGGGGACCAGGGGCCTGATCGGTGTCCTCCACCCTGACCACCGCGTCCGCGCCGTCAGGCAGAACGGCACCGGTCATGACCCGCAGGGCGGTCCCGGGCTCCAGGGGCGTGGCAGCCGTACCCGCCGGGACGTCGCCCGCGACCGGCAGCCGCACGGGGGAGCCTGGTGAGGCGCCGACGGTGTCACCGGCGCGCACCGCGTAGCCGTCCATGGCGGAGCTCGTCCACGGCGGCACCGGGAGCCGGGCCGCGACGTCGCAGGCCAGGACACGCCCGTGAGCCTGGTGCAGCGGTACCTCTACAGGCTCCAGGGGGTTGAGCCCCCCCAGCACCTGCGCCAGGTACTCCTCGGGGGCGAGCATCGGCATGCGGGGCTCCTTCCGTGAGGGCTCGCGCGGCGGCGCCGCGCGGGTGCGGGTTGGACGCGGCGTCATTGTCCCCCCGGTACGGCTGTCACGGTCCTCGGCACGGCTGTCACGCTGGCTCCTCCAGCCTTTCCAGGGCCTCCCGACGCTCCCCCCGCCCCGCAGGACACCCTCCCGGCCCGTAGCACCCGCTACTGTGGCGGTGGTTCCGGGCGGTTCGAGGCTGGTCGGCCATCGGGGGCGTGATGTCCTGCCCCTGCCTGCCTCATGGTCCGGGCGCGGTGGCCGCAGGTAGCCTTGGGGACGCTGCCAGGTAGGTGAGGACGGGACGCGATGGAGGCGCTTGATGACCATGAGCGAGCAGAGCCCTGGGTCGTGTGCCGCCGTACCCGCAGGGAGCCGGGCGCGCGTGGTGCGGGCCGAGGTCACCACAGTCCCGGTCAGCGTCACCGACCTGGCAGGCCTGGTGGAGGACTCCGCCGCCGGAGCCCTCGTCACCTTCAGTGGCGTGGTACGTGACCACGACGGCGGGCGCGAGGTTATAGGTATCCACTACGCCTGCCACCCCACGGCCAGGGACGTCGCCGCCCGGATCGCCACCGAGGTGGGGGTGTGCCACGGCGTGCGCGCCCTAGGGGTTGTCCACCGTGTCGGGGACCTGGTGGTGGGCGACACCGCGCTCGCCGTAGCAGTCAGCGCCGACCACCGCGAACCCGCCTTCGCAGCCCTCAGTGAGCTGGTCGAGGAGGTCAAGAGGAGCCTCCCGGTGTGGAAATACCAGCGCTTCACCGACGGGACCGCCCAGTGGACCAACCTGGGCTGAGGAAGCCGGACGGTGCTGTCATTGCTGCCACTTCCAGGAGCGCGCCTGCTGGTGCTGAGGCCTGGGCTGGCCGCAGTGGCGCCTCGCTGGCTGCGTCCCGTGCTACCAGTGCTGCGCGTACTGCTTACCCGTGACTACCTGGGCTGCTCGCGGCTTGCTGAGGGGTCTCCTGCTCGGCCAGCAGTGCCCGAAGCTGGGTAAGGGCGTTGAGAGCCGCAGGGAACCCGGCGTAGACGGCCATCTGGATGATGATCTCGGTGAGCTCCTCTGTGGTTCCACCGACGTTGAGGTAGCCCTGCATGTGAATACGCAGCTGCGGTACGCACGTGCCCAGGGCGGTGCAGGCGGCGACGGTGACAAGCTCGCGCAGTCGCAGGGACAGCCCCGGCCTGGCATAGACGTCACCAAAGGAGTACTCGACGATAAAGCGCCCAAGGTCGGGGGCGATGTCGGACAGGGAGCTGATGACTGCGGTGCCACCCGTGCCGTCAATCTTCTCCAGGAGCGTTGAGCCCGTCTCAAAGCGGGACAGGGCGTCAGTCTGGTGGCGTGCGGGCGTGGGGACGACACCTTGCTCCGCGAAGACGTCCCGCGCCGCCGACACCGCGTTGAGGGCGGCCGGAAACCCGGCGTAGACGGTGAGCTGTATCAAGGACTCGATAATGTGCTCCGGGGCGCAGCCGACGTTGAGCGCACCCTTGGTGTGGAACCGGAGCTGGCTGGGGGCGTTGCCCAGGGCTGCCAGGGCGGCGACGGTGGCAAGCTGGCGTTCCGGCCGGGGGAGGCCGGGGCGGTCGAGCACGTCGGCGTAGCAGAACTCGACGACCAGCCGCTCAAGGTCCGGGCAGAAGGCGGCGAGGTCGTCCAGGACGGAGCCCCCGGGGTCGTTCTCGATCTCCGAGAGGACGCTCCTGCCGCGCTCGTACCTGCTTCTCTCCTGGTCCACGCGTCCACACTACTACTACGCCGTTGCACATCTTCACGGTGCAACCAGTTGCACGGTGGAGGCGATTGCGCGTAACTGCGCGTAACGATGGGCTTGATGCTGCAGCCAGCACCTTGAAGATGTGCAGCAACCTTCTTGCTGCACATCTTGGGCCTCCTGGGCAGTCCTGCTACCGGCATCCAGGAGCACAGTTTCGCCGTTCTCCGCCAGTCGCGACTGCCTGGCGCCGATGAAGATGTGCAGCCGTGACGAGTGTGGCTCACCCGCCCGCGAAGGGAGGCAGGACGTCAACGGCGTCCCCGTCCACCAGGGGCGTGAGCGCGTCCGAGGGGGTGGACAGGGAGTTGACCAGGTAGCTGGACACCGAGACCACCTGGGCCATGGCCAGGCTCCTGCCGGCCAGCGCCTCGCGCAGTCCGGCCAGGGTCGTTCCAGCGGGGACCTCCAGGCGCTCCTCCGCGCACCCGGCCGCGTCGGCGGCTGCCGCGAAGTAGCGTAGCGTCAGGGTGATAGCAGGATCAGAAAGCGGGGTGCTCATCAGGGCTCCGTGGGGTGAGACGTCGTGGGTCGTGACATCGTAGCCGCGGACCGGGAACAGTACTCAGTGCCCTGGACTCCGCCACCGGGCGGGGGAGGGCCTGCCCAGGGCCGTCTACCCGCCAATGGCCGACATGGTCCTCAGCGGGCGGGCAAAGCCTCCCCTGTCGCTGGTCCCTGCCCTGGTCGTGCCGGGTGCGCTGGCGGTGTCCTCCGCTACCGGGCGCGGCGTGTCCGACCCGTGAGCCCTCGGCTTGAGCCACATGGCGCCTGCCCAGATGCGGATCAGCTCGTCGTCGTCGGCGCCGGCGCGCAGCGGGCCGCGCAGGTCGGTCTCCTGGGAGGAGAACAGGCACGGCATGACCCGGCCGTCAGCCGTGACCCGGGTGCGGTCGCAGTCCTGGCAGAAGGGCGCGGTGACGGAGGCGATGATCCCCACGTCCCCCGCCGGGTGGTCCCCCCCTGCGGCCACGTGCCACAGGGCGGCCGGGCGGCCCTCCGGGCGCCCCTGCTCGGTCAGCTCAAATCCTGCCGTGCGCAGGGTCTCCAGGACCTCCTCCGCGCTGACGACGCCGTTTGCCCGCCAGGAGTCCTGCGGCCCCAGCGGCATGTGCTCGATGAACCGCAGCTGCCACCCTCGGCGCAGGCACTCGCGCAGCAGCAGGGGCGCCTGCTCCTCCAGGGTGCCCGGCAGCGCCACCGCGTTGACCTTGAGCGGGGACAGCCCAGCGGCCTGCGCCGCCTCAGCTCCGGCCAGGGCGTCGTCCAGCCGGTCCCGGCGGGTCAGCTCAGCGTAGCCCCGGGGGTCGAGGGTGTCGATGGAGATGGTGACCCGGTCCAGGCCAGCCTGTCTCAGGGCGGCGGCTCGCCTGCGCAGGCCCAGCCCATTGGTGGTCAGGGCGATGTCGGGTCGGCTCCCCGACCCGGTCCGCAGCCCGGACAGGGCCTTCACGATGGCCTCCAGGTCGCGGCGCACCAGGGGCTCGCCCCCGGTCAGACGGATCCGCTCCACCCCCAGGCGCTCCACGGCGAGCCGCGCTAGGCGGGCGATCTCCTCCGTGGTCAGCAGGAGCGGGCCGGGGATCCACTCCAGGCCCTCGGCGGGCATGCAGTAGGTGCACCGCAGGTTGCAGCGGTCGGTGACTGACAGCCGCAGGTCGCGCACTGTGCGTCCGTAGCGGTCGGTCAGGCGCTCTGGCACACCGTCGGGCAGGAGGGGGCGTGGACGCACGACGGGCGCGGGTAGTGCGACCCGGCGCGCCACCACCCGGTGGTGCGTCATCCCGTCAGGCTGTGCGCAGGATCTCGACGCGGGCGTAGCCCTCGCTCTGCTCCAGCACCGTGTACTGGAAGGTGACAGGCAGCTCGTCGAGCTGGTTGAGCAGAGGGGTGGGCGTGTGCGGGGCGAGGAGGTCGAAGCCCTCGCCCACCTGCAGGGAGGAGGCGGCGCCGATGACGGCGGGGTGGCGCAGCCGGTGCGGGATCGGGCGGACGTCCAGCGCCAGGCGCTCAGCATGCTCCGCGCACCCGCAGGAGCTGCCTGAGGAGGCGGCCTCAGTAACGGGGATGAGGTTGGGAGGCTGGCTCATGGTGTTCTCTCCTTGCTGCGTGCGTGCCACCTCGCGCGGCGATACGCACCAGCCTACTCCCGCTCCGGGGGCGGAGGTGCCCGTGCCCAGGTGCGTGGAGGTGCGTGCCTGGATTGGGGGTGACGGTGCCCCACCAAGGTGCCTGTGCCCAGGTGCGCGCGAGGGTGCGCGGGGCACTGGTCGTCATGACGACGACGGGGACTCCGTGCCCAGGCGCGCCGCAACGCTGTCGTGTGGCCTGGCTGGTTACCGCTGCCCTTTCCACGCCGGGATCACCCCACCCGACGACGCCATGCGCCCCATCGTCCCCGGGGAGTCCCTGGTCTACACCTTCACCGCGCAGCACTCGGGCATCACCCGGCCCAGGGAGGGTGCGTGGAGTGTGTTCCTGCCGAGCCGGGCAGCTACGTGATGGTCACCCACTCCTTCACCGACACGGAGAAGGGGGCCAGGGGCGTGCTTCACGTCACCGCGTAGCGGGTGGCGGAGGTGTCGGCAGACGAGACGGGGGAGGGCAGGCACTTGGGTGCCTGCCCTCCCCCGTGACCGGTCCTCGGGCCGATGTCGTCGTGCGTGGTTGGTGTCTGTGATGAGCTTGGTGCTCGGACTGAGGGCTCAGGCCTCAGCGTTCTTGGCCGCGAGCACGTTGGTGCGCAGGTGGCAGCCGTCCCCGGCGAAGGGGATGACGCGGATCCGCTCCGGCACGGTGTCAGGGTCCCTGTCGGAGGGCTGGTCGTCCAGGTCGGCCACGGCGCGAAGGAAGCCCTCGTGCATGGTGCACAGAAGGGAGTGAGGCGTGTGGCCCTGGGTCACCAGCGGGCAGGAGCGCAGCACGATGTCGTCGCCGTTGACCTCCGGGGCGAAGCCCATCATGGCCAGGTGCGGTAGGAGCGCGGTCATGCGCTCCTTGACGGTGTTGCCTGCCGCAGTGGCCGTCTCCAGGACCACGGGGGTGTGCTCGGCCCAGAGCCTGCCGATCTCCAGCGCCATGGCGCGGGCGTCCTCCCGGCTGTCGAGCGTCTGGGCGATGGAGTCCAGGAGGTGCACGTAGGACTCGACGACCTGACGCGGGTCCGGGGCGGTGGAGGAGTAGCGCAGGGCGGGCCGTCCCCGCTTGCCCGTGGGGCGTGTGGACACGGCGATGAAGCCGGCGGCAGCGAGCGCGTCGAGGTGCTCACGGACCGTGTTGTGGTGGAGGTTGAGGGCGTCCGCGATCTGGACCGCGGTCATGGGCTCGGCGGAGGCCTCGACGATCTCAAGAACACGCCGACGCGCGGCGGACAGGTCGGCGCGCGCGGACAGGTCGTTGAGTGCCGGGCGGGGCAGTGATGTCAGACTACTGTTGTGCATGGCAGGAGAATAACGCGCCTCTGGTTGTGGAAACGACCAAAGCGACTCAGTAGTTGAACCTTGCAATGGAGCTGTTATTCCTATGCAGGTATGTTGCGGGATATGGTTGACGCTCCCGTGAAGGCCGCTTTTCTCCGGTATTTCTGGGCAAGACGGGGTGGGGCCGCTCCTCTCGGGGGGTGGTGGCCCGTCGGCTCAGTGGCACTGAGGACCGTCTAACTGTGACGCAGAGTAGATAGTGATGTTCCGCACACAATGGCGTGGTATGGGACGGAAGGCCCGGTAGTGGGGTGTATGAGAACCCGGTCGACGACCCGGCGTCGACACGGTGGACGGCCCGGTGCCCGCCCATATCCGGACCTGGCCGGGCCCGAGTCCTCTCAGCTGCCGGAGGGACGCGGGTGCCGGAGGGTTGCTGCGGGCCTGGGCGAGACCGGGTGCCGGGCTGGTGCCCTGCAGGTGCCGGGACCTTGGCTGATCTGGGCTGACCCGGGCACCGGGAGGCGGTGCTAGGACCGCGTCGGGTCCTGCGCCTGGAGGGAGGGCACCAGCAGGCGACGGAAGGAGTCCACGCGAAAGCGGCGCCGTAGCGCTGACTGGGGTGCCTCGTCACAGGACTGGGGCACAGCGGGCGCGGCCCGGTCCTGTGACGCCCAGGTGTCCAGGGCGCAGTCGCGGGCACCCTCCAGGTGCGTGCAGCCGCGTGGGCACTGCTGCGCGGCCGCTGCCAGGTCGGGGAAGGCACGGAGCAGGTCGTCGGCCTCGACGTGGGAGACCCCGAAGGAGCGCACCCCCGGGGTGTCGATGACCCATCCGCCTCCCGGCAGCTCCAGGGCCTGCAGGCTCGTGGAGGTGTGGCGTCCCCGTCCGGTCACCGCGTTGACGTCTCCGGTGGCCCGGTCCGCACCGGGAACCAGGGCATTGACCAGGCTGGACTTGCCCACCCCCGAGTGCCCTGCCAGGACCGAGACCCGCCCGGTCAGGGCCTGGCGCACCGCGCCCACGCCCTCGTCCTGGCCGGGACCCAGGTGCGTGGTCAGTGCGGTGACCCCCAGCGGGTGGTAGGTGTCCAGCAGGGGGCGGGGGTCTGCCAGGTCCGTCTTGGTCAGGACCAGGAGCGGCTCCATGCCAGCCTCATAGGCAGCCACGAGGAAGCGGTCAATCATGCGAGGACGCGGCTGCGGGCGGGCAACAGAGGTGACGACCACCAGCAGGTCGGCGTTGGCCACGACGGGACGCTCGCTGCCTGCGGCCTCCCCGTCCTCGGCGCTGCGACGCAGGAGGGTGCGGCGCTCCTCCACCCGGACCATGCGGGCCAGGCTGCCCGCCCGCCCGGACACGTCGCCGACCACGGCCACGCGGTCACCGACCACCACCTTGCCCCGCCCCAGCTCGCGGGCCTTCATCGCCGTCACGTCCCCGCTGCCGTCCAGGCCCAGGCCGTGCTCCTCCAGGCGGATGCGGTAGTGCCCCCGGTCGATGCGGGTGACCATGCCCAGGCGGGCGTCGGTGTGTGCTGGGCGCTGCTTGGTGCGCGGGCGCGATCCCCTGCCCGGGCGCACGCGCACCCGAGGGTCGTCGGTACCGGTGTCCCTGCGTGCCATCAGCCGTGGGTGTCCCGGGCAGCCGTGACACCGGCACCACACGAACCACGGTGGCCGTCGCTGCGGCGGTCCTCCTGCTCCCCGCAGCCCCTGCGGTCTGCGTCGTCGAGCATGGTCTGCCACATCCCGGCAAAGCCCGGCAGGGTCTTGGAGGTGCACCCCACGTCATCGACCTCCACGCCCTCCACGGCCAGGCCCACGACAGCGGCGAAGGTCGCCATCCGGTGGTCGGCGTAGCTGCGTAGTCGGGCAGCGTGCAGGCGGGCTGGGCGGATGACCAGGCCGTCCGGCGTCTCCTGGGCGTCACCGCCCAGGCGGCGGATCTCGGTGGACAGGGCCGCCAGGCGGTCCGTCTCGTGGCCGCGCAGGTGGGCGATGCCTGTAAGCCTGCTGCCCTGCCCCTGGTGGGCGGCTACCGCAGCCAGCGCTGCGACTGTGGGGGCCAGCTCACCCACGTCGGAGAGGTCGGCGTCGATGCCGCGCACCTGCCCGTCCCCGTGCGCAGAGAGTACAGGGAGGGCCTGCCCGTCGACGAGGCTGGTGGTCAGGGTGACGCTGCCACCCATGCGCGGCAGCAGGGAGCGCCAGGCGTCCCCGGCCTGGGTGGTCGACGGTGGCCAGCCCGGTACCCGCACTGTGCCGCCCGCCACAAGGGCGGCGGCCAGGAACGGCCCCGCGTTGGACAGGTCCGGCTCGACGACGACCTCTCCGCCGACGGGCAGCCCGGGGAGGACCCGCCAGGTCGCCCCCGGGCCGGGTGTGCCCGGCTCCTCCACCACCACGCTGCGGTGCCGCAGTGCCTCCACCGTCATCCTCACGTGCGCCAGCGAGGGGACGCCCCCGATGGTGGTGACCTGCAGCCCGCCGGGCAGCAGGGGGGCCACGAGGAGCAGGGCGGAGAGGAGCTGGGAGGAGCCGGAGGCGTCCACCTCCACCCGGTGAGGCCTCCTGGGTCCCGGGGCGGACGCCCCCGCCCCGGGACCCAGGAGGCGATCGGCGTCCGGCTCTACGCGCACCGGAAGGAAACCCGGACGTCCCAGGTAGGTGACCGTGGCCCCCAGTGTGGCCAGGGCCTCCAGGAGGGGAGCCATCGGGCGCAGGCGCGCTGCCGGGTCCCCGTCGAGCACCACTGGGGCGTCGGCCAGCACTGCCAGGGCTGGGACGAACCGCATGACCGTGCCCGCCAGACCGCAGTCCACGCTGCCCCCGGGCACTACGTGGAGCGGTAGGGACGACGGTGTGACACGCAGACGGGAGCCAGCGCCCGGGGGAGCGCCTGCGCTGCCTGGGCGCCCCGCCGTGGCGGGGCCCTCAGGGGCCGCTGGCTCCCGGGGGGGCTCGGCCTGCTCGACACGCACGCCCAGGGTGCGCAGGGCAGCGATCATGAGGTCAGTGTCGCGCGAGCGCAGCACACCGGTGAGCACGGTGGGCTCGCGGGCCACCGCCGCGAGCACCAGTGCCCGCGCGGTCAGCGACTTTGAGCCGGGCAGGCCCACGGTCGCGTCCAGTGGCCCGGGGGCGGTGGGGGCAGGCCACCAGGGGTTGGCCTCCGCAGGCGTCTCCATCGGGTCAGAGCGCGTCGACAACAGCGTTGAGCGTCGCGCTAGGGCGCATGACCGCGTCGGCTGCCTGGGGGTCGGGGCGGTAGTAGCCGCCGATGTCGGCCGGTGAGCCCTGGACGGCCAGGAGCTCGGCCTGGATCGTCTCGATGCCGGCCTCCAGCCGGGCAGCCACGGGGGCGAAGGTCTCAGCCAGGGTGGTGTCGGCGGCCTGGGCGGCCAGCTCGCGCGCCCAGTACAGGGCTAGCCAGGCGTGGGAGCCCCGGTTGTCGATCCCTCCCAGGTGGCGCGACGGCGAGCGCTCCTCCTCCAGCAGGGTGGCCGTGGCCGCGTCCAGGGCGTCAGCCAGCACCACGGCCCGGGGGCTCCCGCCGACCTCGGCCACGTGCCGCAGGGCCTCCGCCAGGGCCAGGAACTCGCCCAGGGAGTCCCAGCGCAGGTAGTTCTCCTCCAGCAGCTGGCGCACGTGCTTGGGCGCCGAGCCTCCCGCGCCCGTCTCGTAGAGGCCGCCGCCGTTCATCAGCGGCACCACCGAGAGCATCTTGGCGCTGGTGCCCAGCTCCAGGATGGGGAACAGGTCGGTGAGGTAGTCGCGCAGCACGTTGCCGGTCACCGAGATGGTGTCCTCGCCGCGCCGGGCACGCTCCAGCGACAGGCGTGCGGCTGACACCGGGTCCAGGACCCGGAGGTCCAGGCCCTGGGTGTCCTCCTGGGCCAGGTAGCGCTCCACCAGGTCGGTCAGGATGGTGTCGTGGCTGCGGGTTGGGTCCAGCCAGAACACGGCGGGCGCGCCGGTGGCCCGGGCCCGGGCCACGGCCAGGCGCACCCAGTCGCGCACGGGGGCGTCCTGGGTGGTGCAGGCCCGCCAGATGTCGCCGGCCGCCACCTCGTGGGACAGCAGCACGGTCCCGGCGGGGGAGCCGGTGCCCTCCACGACCACCACCTCCACGGTGCCGGGCCGGTCGATAAGGAAGGTCTTGTCGTGGGAGCCGTACTCCTCGGCCTTGCGGGCCATGAGGCCGACGTTGGGCACCGAGCCCATGGTGGCTGGGTCCAGGGAGCCGTTGGCCTTGCAGTCCTCAATGACAGCGGCGTAGACACCGGCGTAGGAGGAGTCGGGGATGACGGCCAGGGTGTCGTCCGGCTGCCCGTCCGGCCCCCACAGGCGGCCCCCGTTCTTGATCATGGCGGGCATGGAGGCGTCGATGATGACGTCGCTGGGCACGTGCAGGTTGGTCACCCCGCGGTCGGAGTCCACCATGGAGACCCGTGGGCCGGCGGCAAGCTCGGCCTCGACGGCGGAGCGGATCTCCTCGCCCTGGGGCAGGGCCTCCAGCCCGGCCAGGACGGCTTCCAGGCCGTCCTCGGCACGTAGCCCTGCCGCCTCCAGGGCCTCCCCGTGGGTGGCGAAGACACCGGGGAGCGTCGCGCGCACGGCGTGACCGAAGATGAGCGGGTCGGAGACCTTCATCATGGTGGCCTTGAGGTGGAGGGACAGGAGCACGTCGTCGTCCTTGGCGGCGGCTACCTGCCGGGCCAGGAAGTCGTCCAGGGCGGTGGCGGACATGAAGGTGGCGTCCAGGACCTCCCCGGCAGTCACCGCCAGGGGCTCGCGCAGCACCACTGGCTGCCCGCCGTCGGCCGGGCGCAGGCGGACCGTCACGGTCCCCGCCTCAGGCACGACCACGCTGCGCTCGTTGTGGCGGAAGTCCCCGGAGTCCATGGTGGCCACGCGGGTGCGGGAGGAGGGGGACCAGGCCCCCATGGAGTGGGGGTGGGAGCGGGCGTAGGCCTTGACTGCGGCCGGCGCGCGGCGGTCGGAGTTGCCCTCGCGCAGGACGGGGTTGACGGCGCTGCCCTTGACGGCGTCGTAGGCGGCACGCGCCCGGTGCTGGGCCTGGGTGGCGGGGGAGTCCGGGTAGTCGGGGACGTCGTGGCCCTGGGCCTGGAGCTCGGCCACGGCGGCCCTAAGCTGGGGCAGGGAGGCAGAGATGTTGGGGAGCTTGATGATGGTGGCCTGTGGGGAGCGGGTCAGCGCGCCCAGGGCCGCCAGGTCGTCGGCAGCCAGGCCGAAGGCCGCCAGGATCCTCCCGGCCAGGGAGATGTCGGCCGTGTCCACCGTGATGCCGGCGCGGGCCAGGAAGCCGCGTACGACAGGCAGGAGGGAGCGGGTCGCCAGCATGGGCGCCTCGTCGGTCAGGGTGTAGACGATACGTGGCTTGTCGGATGTCTCAGGCACGGGTACTCCCTCAGGATTCGGGCGGGGGGCCTGCGGGCCCCTGTCTGGTCCAGGCAGGAGACTAGCCGGTCTGCGTTGCCGTCCTGGCTGCCTTGCGCTGCTGGCGGGCGCTGCGCATCCGCCAGGCCAGGGAGGGCCGCCCCTGGGCAACCTGGACCACGGGTACCTGCCGGTACCCGGGAGGAGACTAGCCGGTCGGGTCAGGCCGGGGCCACGCCGTAGCGCTCGCGTACCGCCAGGTGGGCCGCCTCAATGGCCTTGCGCTGCTGGCGGGAGTTGCGCACCCGCCAGGCGAGGGAGGGACGTCCCTGCCGGTCCACGGCTGCCAGCAGCAGGCCGCCGCCTACGGCCGCGCCACGCAGCAGGCCGGAGACGGAGCGCTTGCGGGACTCCTTGTCAGCAGCGGTCCAAACCGGGTAGTTCACCAGCGTCAGCGGGATGTTGAGAGCAGCCAGGACTGCCGCGCTGGTCCGCGGAGCCCTGCCTGTGGCCAGGCCCAGACCTGCCAGCACGCTCACCGCGCCTGAGACCCGGGTCAGCAGCCGGGCGTCGGAGGTGAGCAGCGGCGGGACCCCGGCCCGCTCCAGAGTGGGGGTGACTTTCTCAAGCTTCTCCATGTGCCGTCTGGGGCGGGCGACGGCGTCGATCCCGTCGGTGATGAAGGGGGCGGCGAGCGCTGGTCGGACGAGGACGCGTAGAAGGTTCATGACACCATCTTGACCCACCTGGCCGCTGTGGGCCAGGACTCAGGCGAGGTGCGGTGCTCCTGTAGTTGGGGTAGCTGGGACCTGCAGGGGCTGCCGTTTGCCCCAGGCACTCAATACACCGGGTAGCTGGGAGCTGCAGGGGCTGCCGGGCGGCGTGGGGGTGCGGCTCGTGGCTGTGCGGTGTGGGGCAGGGACCGTGGCCGGGGTGCGGGCGGCTTGGTGGCAGTGAGCGGAGCTGGGGGCGTGAGGTGCGCTGGGCGGCAGCGGGTCGGGTGTGATGCGGGTCAGGTGGGAGCAAGCCAGACGCGGTGCGGGTCGGGTGTGAGCGAGCCGGACGTGATGCGGAGAGCTCAGCGTGCTGCGGCGAGTCTGGTGCACGCTCCTGCGTACGCGTTCTTGCCCCGGAGCGCTGTTCTCTCCCAGGAGCGCCAGACCTGGCAGACAGCTCAGGTCGACCCCGACCCACGAAGGGCCCGTCACGCCTAGCCAGCCACACCCCGCACACACGCCTCGGGCCGGTGCGCCTGCCCTGGGTGGCCACCCACAATGGCACGCGCAGCACACCCTCCGCGGACCACACCAGGCTCGCCGGAGAACCCTTGCCGGAGACCGCTGGAGTCACGACAGCCCGCCCCACCCCTGGCCCGGGTTTTGCACGTCCGTCTGGTGGTGCGGTCTTGGGCTGCCAGGCGTCGGCTGCGGGCCTGGTGGCACGCTCACCTTCTTGGGCTCGAGGCGGAAACCGCGTGATTCCGCAGGTCCCGCCTTTGCCTGTGACCTGAGGTCTGGGCTCCCATGTGCGTTGAGCACCTCAACGCACATGGGAGCCGATCAGGCCCAACTGCCCTGACCCGCCCTGACCCGCAAAACGGCGCGGTCCCGCGGACGCGAATATATACAGAACAAGGTGAGCGTGCCATTCATGACTCTGGTGGCGTGGGCTCTTCCTGGGCGCTTACGCCTAGGCCTGGTGTGGTTGTTGGTGCAGGGCTTGGTGCGGGTGCTGCCCCGCGGCTCCCTGATCCCTGACGGCTCCCTATTCCTGGCGGGCGGTCCGGCCGAGGCGCATGGCTGTTGGCGCGCGAGCGTGAGGCATGTCTCTGTATTGCCTGATTCCAGGCGGGTAGAGCAGTGCGAGCCTGCCTCACGGGGTCTTCAGCAGCGGCCTGCCGCGCGCGGACGCCCAGACGGGCTGGTTATGGTCCGTGGAGGTCGCCCTTATCCAGGTCCGGCGCGAGCGGACGCCGAGACTGGTGCGAGCCAGCCTCGCGGGGTTTGCCGGATGTCCGGGCGGGTTTGCGAGACTTTGCAGGGGCTGCCACGGACTCGGCTCCCGCTGGGGCGCTCTAGCCCGGCGTGACCTGTGCCAGCCCACCTGGCACGGATCCCGCAGAGGCAGACTTACTCACACGAACTACCCCGCCCCGATCTGAGAATATGGCAAACAGCACACTTCCGGGTCTCCTCTTGTGGGCTGGCAGGCTGGGCGGCCCAGGCGGCAGGCCCGGCTGCTGGGTGGTGGGGCCCGCCTGCTGGGTGGTCGGCTTGTGGATGGTCTGGGCCGTGGCGGTGGGCGGGTTGCGGCCGCAAGGGATGGGCTGGCTGCTGGCAGGGTGTCAGCCTCCTCGGGTGAGCAGGCCCGGGCTGTCAGGAACGGGCTCCGCGCAGCCGGGAGAGCCTCGTCATTGCTGTGGCAGTCCCCGTGGGACCTCGCGGCCCGGCCCGGGTGGGGTTGTGGCCTGGCCTCGCTGTGCCCTTACAGCCTGAGGCGGGCCGGGAATGAAACCGGTTCCCTCCCCTGTTGCCCTGGTCGTGACGCTTCTCAGTACGCTGTCGGCCCCTGGGGGCCTCGCCCTGGGGCACAGGGAGCAAGACACCGGCGCTGTCTACGGCAGCGCACACGCAGGCGGGCTAGGCTCGTGGGTGATGACGGAAACCGATGACCCTGCAGACACCACCCTGGACGAGGGACTGGACGAGGGGAGGAGCACGGAGGCTGCGGCTGCGTTGCCACCTGGCCGTGCCCCCGCTGACGAGGACGACGAGGCCCGCGCCGCCCGCTTCGAGGCCGAGGCCCTGCCCTACCTGGACCAGCTCTACGGTGCGGCCCTGCGGATGACCCGTCACAGGGCTGACGCCGAGGACCTGGTCCAGGACACCTACGCCAAGGCCTTTGGCTCCTTCCACCAGTACCGGCCCGGCACCAACCTCAAGGCCTGGCTGTACCGGATCCTCACCAACACCTTCATCAACTCCTACCGCAAGAAGCAGCGCGAGCCGCTCCAGTCCGACGCCGACGCCGTGGAGGACTGGCAGCTGCACCGGGCTGCCTCCCACGACTCGGTGGGACTGCCCAGTGCCGAGAACCTGGCTCTGGAGGAGCTGCCTGACGAGGAGATCAAGGCCGCCCTGGGCAAGCTCAGCGAGGAGCGCCGTCTGGCTGTCTACCTGGCTGACGTGGAGGGCTTCGCCTACAAGGAGATAGCCGAGATCATGGACACACCGATCGGGACCGTCATGTCCCGTCTGTACCGAGGCCGGCGCCAGCTGCGTGGGCTGCTGGCCGACCACGCCCGCTCCCTGGGCTACACCACCGCAGCCGGGGAGGAGGAGTGATGAGGCCTGACAGGTCTGATGACGGCAGGCCCGACGACGCAGCACCCGTACGGGGCGCTGGCGGGACGCCGGAGCCGCCCGACTGCTCCTGCAGCGAGGCGCGCGCCCACCTTGAGGCCTTCTTGGACCAGGAGTGCTCCCAGGACCTGACCCAGCGGCTCGCCCAGCACGTGGCCGCCTGCGCCCACTGCTCCCGCCTGGCGGACGCGGAGACCCACCTGCGCGCCATCCTGCGCTCGCGCTGTGCCGAGCAGGCGCCCCCCGAGCTGCGTGCCCGGGTCCTGGGTCGGCTGTCCCTGATCCGGACGGCCAGCGCCACCAGCGTCATCGGCGTTACTAGCGGTACCAGCACTGTCGGTGGCTCGGTGACCAGCTCGGTCAGCATCACCAGTGTCAGCACGTCCTCCCGAGTCGACGGGGTCGCCGCCCGTACCGTGGAGACCCGCTCCGTGGGGGCAGGGTTGGCAGGCCGGTCGGTGGTGTGGGAGAATCACCGCCGTTCCGGACCCCTCATGGGGTAGTTCTCCGAGTCTCAGCAGCAAGCGTGAGGAGGCAGGTCATGAGCAAGCGCGGTCGTAAGCGTCGTGCACGGGCCAAGAGCGGCGCCAACCACGGCAAGCGTCCCAACACCTGAGGCGCATCGCGCTGCGCCTGCGCGCGGCGCGGAGGCACTAGGGAGCCGACCAGCCACCGTAGTGGCTGGTCGGCTCCCTAGTTGTCGGGGTTGTCGGGGTTGTCGGGGTTGTCGGGGTTGTCGGGGTTGTCGGGGTTGTCGGGGTTGTCGGGGTTGTCGGGGTTGTCGGGGTTGTCGGGGTTATGGACCCGGTGGTTGTCTGCGGTTACCGGGGAGGGCGGGGTGTCGGGGTTGTCGGGGTTATGGACCCGGTGGTTGTCTGCGGTTACCGGGGAGGGCGGGGTGTCGGCCTGCTTGTGGGCTCTTCGCAGGCTCTGCCTTCTTGTCGGCTACTCCTTGACAGCCCCCTCTGTCAGGCCTCCCCTCCAGAAGCGCTGGAGCACCAGCATGAGAACGGCCAGGGGGATGACGCTGAGCAGCGCCCCGCCGACCGTGAGCTGGTAGAACTCGGGCAGCCGGCTGGTCTGGGACAACCACGTGTTCAGCCCCAGGGTCACGGGGTAGAGGCGCTCGTCAGCCAGCATGATCAGCGGCAGGAAGTAGTTGTTCCAGATCGCGACGAACTGGAAGAGGAAGACGGTCACCAGGGCTGGTGCCATCTGCCGCAGCGCGATGCGGTGGAAGATCGCCAGCTCGCCGGCCCCGTCTATCCGCCCGGCCTCGACAAGGGAGGTGGACACTGCGGCATCAGCGTAGATCCGGCACAGGAACAGGCCGAAGGGGGAGACGGCGGCTGGTATGAGGACAGCCAGGTAGGTGTTGGTGACCCCGATCCGGGAGAACACGAGGAACAGGGGCAGGGCCGTGGCTGTTCCCGGGACCAGGACCCCGCCCATGACCATCCCGAACATGAGGTTCCTGCCCCGGAACCTGTAGGTGGACAGGGCGTAGCCTGCTGCGGCGGCGATGTAGGTGGCCAGCAGCGCCCCGGCCCCGGAGTAGAGCAGCGAGTTGAGGAACCAGCGGGGGAATATCGAGTCGTTGGACGTCAGGACCAGTCGGATGTTCTCCCACAGGGCGAAGGTGTCACCGAACCAGAAGCCGTTGGTGGCGAACAGGTCGTCGCTGGTCTTCGTGGCGTTGACCACCACCCACAGCACCGGGATGAGGAAGTAGAGGGAGACCACCAGCAGGACGCTGGTGACGAAGAAGGTGGTGGAGCCACGGGTGCCCGCCTGGCGGCTGCCAGAGCCCCTGCTGCGCGGGCGGCTGGTCGCTGCGCGCCCGTGTGGGGCGGGCCTGCTGGTGTCCCGGCTGTCCGGCCCGTCTGGGGTGCTGCCTGGGGCACTTTCTGGAGACACGGTCACCGCCTCCCTCGTCTGGCGGTGGGCCTGGTGGTGACCGTGAGGAAGACGAGGGACAGCGCGAACGCGGCCACCGCGATGATGACCGCCTCTGCCGCAGCCACCCCGTAGTCGTTGTACTGGAACGCCCAGGTGTAGGCCGAGTAGTTGGGCGTGTACTCGGTGTCCACCGCCGGGGTGATCGTGGCCAGTACCTGAGGCTCGGCGAAGAGCTGGAGCGTGCCGATGATGGAGAACACGATGGTCAGCAGCAGCGCCGGGCGGATGAGCGGGATCTGGATCGAGGTGGCGATACGTAGCGGGCCTGCTCCGTCCACCCTGGCCGCCTCGTAGACGTCGGAGGGGATCGCCTTGAGCTGGGCGATGATGATGAGCATGTTGTAGCCGGTGTAGGCCCAGGTGACGATGTTGGCGATGGACCACAGGACGTTGCCCTCGGCGAGGAAGTCGTACTGGACTCCCACGACCCCCAGGGCGTCCACCAGCGGGGACAGGCCCGGGATGTAGAGGAAGGACCACAGGATGGTGGCGATGACGCCGGGTACCCCGTAGGGCATGAAGTACAGGGCGCGGAAGAGCCCTGGCCACCGGGCCGAGGCGGACTCCAGCAGCAGGGCGAGCACCGTGGCCGCGACGATCATGACGCTCACCTGGACGAGGCCGAAGAGCAGCACGCGGCCGATCGACTGGGTGAAGCCTGCGTTGCCCAGAGCCGTGGCGTAGTTGTCCAGGCCTGCGAAGACCTGCGTGGTCCCCTCCTGCCCGTAGGTGCCCGCGTAGCGGGTGCGGGTGAAGGACTGGACCAGGGCCACGAGGATCGGTACGACGAAGGTCACCAGGAACAGGAGCATGAAGGGTGCCACCAGCAGGTAGGGGGCTGCGGTCCGTCTTCTCGCGCGCGGCGGCCGTCCGGCCCCCGGCGTGCCCGATGACCCACTAGCCCCGGCGTCAGTGCTCCCGGTGCTCCCATGCCTCTGGCCGGACCTGCTGCTCTCACGTGCCCCCGGCTTGTCTGCTGCGCTCACGGTGCTCATCGTTCACCCCCCTGCCTCCCTGGCTGCCAGGCCCCTCCTGCGGAAGGCCTGGACGATCTGGGACTGGCTGGTGGCCAGGGAGTCCACCAGGGCAGTCCCCTCGGTCAGCTTGCGGCGCATGCCGTCGGCGACAATGTTGATGGACTGCTGGCACAGGGGCGGCCACGCCCACTCCAGGTTCTGCTCCTGGGCCATGGGCACCATGACCTCGGTGTTGTAGCTCTGGCCGGAGAAGAACTCGCTGGGACCCTCACGCGGGGTGCCGATGTAGTCGGCCGCCGGTGACCAGCCGATGCCGCAGGTGGTGATCAGAGCGTCCAGCGCCTGGGGGTCGGTGTGCAGCCAGACCACGAAGTCCAGGGCCTCGGCAGGGTGCCGGGAGCCCGCCATGACGGCTGCCGTCGACCCGCCCGAGTAGCTGGACCCGAAGCCGTCCTCCCAGCGGGGCATGGGTGCCACCCGGAACTTCCCGGCGCCTGCGGGCACGGACTCGATGAGGGCGTCTGCCCACGAGCCGTTGGTGTGGGTGGCCAGTGTCCCTGCCCCCATCGCGGACAGCCAGGGTGAGGTGAAGGGGCCGAAGGCGGTGGAGACCAGGTCCTCGTCGATCGCGGTGTCCCAGAACTCGGCCACCCGGACGCTGGCCTCGTCGGTGAGGTTGATGACCCACTCATCGTCCTCAGGCACGAACCACCGGGCACCTGCCTGCTGGCAGAAGGTTGCCAGTATGTTGCCGTCGCCCAGGTTGAAGACGTCCATGAACGTGCCGGGCCTGGCGTCCTTGAGGGTACGGGCCACCTCCGCCCACTCCTGCCAGGTGGCGGGTGGCTGCGCCCCCACCTCCTCCAGGACGTCGGTGCGGTAGAACAGGGCCACTGGCCCGGTGTCCTGGGGGACGCCGTAGACGCCGTCGGCAATGTCCACGTAGCTCCACGCCGCCGGGTCGAAGCGGGTGCGGGCCTCGCGCGCGCCGTAGGGGGAGAGGTCGACCAGGTCCCCGGCCAGGAGGAACTCCGGGACCATGCGCATCTCTACCTGTCCGACGTCCGGGCCGCCCCCCGCCGCCAGGGCCGAGTAGAGCTTCTGGTACCCGCCGGACGTGGAGGAGGGGATCCAGGTGACCTGGACGGTCACGTCCGGGTTGGCCTGGGAGTAGAGGTCGGCGACCTTCTGCAGGTCCTTGAGCCAGGACCAGTAGGTCAGCGTCACCCGGCCCTGGGCAGGGGGGACGGTGGGGGAGGTGCTCGCGTCCTGGCGGGTGGGCGAGCAGGACCCCAGGGCTATAGAGGCCGCAGCACCTGCGCCCAGGGTGAGGGCGGCGCGACGTGAGACCGAGGTGGGCATAACTGCTCCTCGTCTGCTTCTCTCCGTTGAGAAGCTGTTGGGAACCGGGTCCCTGACAAGGCCTCTGCGCCCCCTCATGACCGTGGTGGCGGGATCGACTGGGCCTCCAGGAATCCCTGTCACCAAGGATACATGCTGGTGGTGGTCGTGGGAAGCCCCTCCTGCGGGTGGGAGTGAGAGGGCAGGGACCGGGCGGTCTGGTCGGCAGGGGTGCCTCAGCGGTGCGGTCCCGCCCGTCCTGGGCTCAGCCGCCGTAGGGTGCTGTAGGTCGCCCGGTACCCAGCCACTCATACCAGCCCCGGTGGAGGACCAGCCAGGCCAGGAGGCCGTAGCCGGCCTGGCCGGGGTGCGACCCCCCGGCCGCGGTGACGTCGGTGTTCCACTGCTCGTGGTTGCGCAAGGGCTCGAAGGTGTCCACGTAGGGGACCTGTCGGCGGTGGCACACCTCAGAGGCGGCTGTGGACAGGCGGGAGGTGGCGTCCGGGTCGGCGTCGGCCAGGGGCGGAGGCCCCACCACAAAGCACCGCCGCTGCTCCGAGGCCGCCGCGTCCAGGATATTGGCCAGGGCCAGGCGTGAGCGCGCGTAGGACACGCCTGCGATGACGTCAGCCACGCCCAGGCCGATCACCAGCCGGCTGCGTCCGTTGGGGGTTGAGCGGCGAGCGACCTCTGCCTGCCACCGCTCGGCCAGCTGTGCCGTCGTCTCACCGGGGACGGCCAGAGTCGTCCACAGGATCGGGACCTCCCGGGGCGTGCGCGCCATGACCCGTCCGGTCCACCCCAGCGCCCGGCCGTCGCCATAGCCGGCGACCAGCTCGTCACCGACGAAGCTCAGCCTCGTGTCCTCCACGACGCGTCTCCTCCCTGACGTCCTCGTCTCCGTTGTCTGTCTCCCGGTCGGTCCCCGTGGCCACCACCTGGCCAGCGTGTCCAGCCTGCTCTGCCCAGCTGTGAGGGGCGCACCGCGCCAGTCAGCGGGCGAAGGCCGCCTCGACCAGCTCGGTCTGCTGCTGCCTGAAGACGCCCGCCGTACCCACGGCAGGGGCGGCGGCCTCCGGCCGGGCCACCAGGCGCGGGAGCACGCCACCGGTGAGCTCGGTGGGCAGGTGGAGCGCCAGGTAGGGCCACGCCCCCTGGTTGGCGGGCTCGTCCTGGACCCACACCAGCTCCGCCCCGGCAAAGGGAGCCAGGGCCGCGGCTACGGCGTCGGTCTCCAGCGGGTAGACCTGCTCCAGGCGCACGATGGCGGTCCGCCTGTCACCGGTGGCTTGCCGGTGGGCAGCCAGGTCGTAGTAGACCCTGCCCGAGCACAGCAGTACCCGGTCGACCTGCGAGGTGCCCCCGGTGCTGCCGCTGGGCGCGCCCTGCTGCGGGGACCGGGCCACCTGCCCGGCTGGCTCCTCACCTGCCGCCCCTCCTGGCCCTGGCTGTCCGAGCAGCTCCGGGTCGGTCTCGCCGATGACCGGCTGGAAGCGTCCGGAGGTGAAGTCCTCCACGGGTGAGGTCGCCGCCTTGAGCCGCAGCAGCTGCTTGGGGGTGAAGACGACCAGGGGGCGGCGGGGGCGGCGGTAGGCGTGCTCTCGCAGCAGGTGGAAGTGGTTGGCAGGAGTCGAGGGCTGGGTCACCCACATGTTGTCCTGCGCGCACATCTGCAGGTAGCGCTCCATGCGCGCCGAGGAGTGGTCCGGCCCCTGGCCCTCCTGGCCGTGGGGCAGCAGCATGACCAGGCCGGAGCGCTGCCCCCACTTCTGGGTCGCGGAGGCGACGTACTCGTCGATGACGCTCTGGGCGCCGTTGGCGAAGTCGCCGAACTGGGCCTCCCACAGGGTCAGGCCCTCGGGCCGCTCCACCGAGTAGCCGTACTCGAAGGCCAGGGCGGCGTACTCGCTGAGCAGGGAGTCGTAGACCTCGAAGGGGGCCTGGTCCGGGGTCAGGAAGCTCAGGGGCGTCCACTCCGTGCCGGAGCTGTAGTCGTGCAGGACGGCGTGGCGCTGGGAGAAGGTGGCGCGCCGGGCGTCCTCGCCCGCCAGGCGCACCGGCACGCCCTCCATGAGGAGGCTGCCCAGGGCGAGCAGCTCACCCAGCCCCCAGTCGATGCCACCTGACCGGGTGGCGGCCTGGCGCCGCGACAGCATGCCGGACAGACGGGGGTGGATGGTGAAGGACTCCGGCCAGGCGACCTGGGCGTCCCCGATGCGCTCGACGACGTCGCGTGGCACCGCCGAGCTCCAGCCGATCATCATGCCTGTGCCCGCCTGCTGGGAGGCGGGCACCTCCAGGGAGGAGCGGGGCAGGCCGACGGTGGTGGGGTCGGCCTGGTCCTGCGACTCCGCCGAGGCCAGCTCGGTGGCGGCCTGTTGGGAGGGCTCGCCCCTGGTGCGCGCCTCCGACAGGATCCGCTCCAGCTCGGCGTGGTAGGCGGCGCTGACCTGCTCCGCCTCCTGGCGGGTGATGTCGCCCCGGCCCACGAGGTTGGCGGTGTAGACCTCCCGCGTGGAGGCCA
Source organism: Actinomyces wuliandei (assembly GCF_004010955.1). NCBI lineage: Bacteria > Bacillati > Actinomycetota > Actinomycetes > Actinomycetales > Actinomycetaceae > Actinomyces > Actinomyces wuliandei. The sequence goes on along the minus strand of NZ_CP025227.1, from coordinate 2,107,246 downwards.
GGGAGTCGATGAGGCGGTACATGACCGGCTGGGTCATGGAGGGGTCGTCGCCCTCGTTGTGACCGCGCCTGCGGTAGCAGACAAGGTCGATGACGACGTCCTTGTGGAAGGTCCGCCGGTAGCTGTAGGCCATGTGGGCCACGCGGGCCACCGTCTCGGGGTCGTCGGCGTTGACGTGGAAGATCGGTACCTGCAGACCCTTGGCCAGGTCGGTGGGGTAGGTGGTGGAGCGGGCTGATGCGGCCCCGGTGGTGAAGCCGATCTGGTTGTTGACGATGACGTGGACCGTCCCCCCGGTGCGGTAGGCGGGCAGCTGGCTCATGTTGAGCGTCTCGTAGACGACGCCCTGGCCTGCGAAGGCGGCGTCTCCGTGCACGAGCACCGGTATGACCGTGTAGCCCTTCTCGCCCAGGCCGATACGGTCCTGCTTGGCGCGCACGATCCCCTCCACCACGCCGTCGACGGTCTCCAGGTGGGAGGGGTTGGCCGCCAGGGAGACGCGGGTGGAGACCCCGTCGGTGCCGGTGAACACGCCCTCGGTGCCCAGGTGGTACTTCACGTCCCCGGTACCTGCGCCCTCAATGACGCCGTTGCCGTCGAACTCGTCGAAGACCTGGCTGTAGGACTTGCCCGCGATGCTGGTCAGGACGTTGAGGCGCCCCCGGTGGGCCATGCCGATGACCACCTCGTCCAGGCCGTCGTGGGCGCAGGAGTCCAGGAGGCGGTCGAGCAGGACGATGAGGGACTCCCCGCCCTCCAGGCTGAAGCGCTTCTGTCCCACGTACTTGGTCTGCAGGAAGGTCTCGAAGGCCTCGGCCTGCTCCAGCTTGGTGAGGATCCGGCGGCGCTCGGCGGCGTCGACCTCCCGTCGGCCGCCCTCCAGGCGCTCCTGCCACCAGGTGCGCTGGGCGGGGTCCTGGATGTGCATGTACTCGATCCCTGCCGTGCCGCAGTAGGTGTCACGCAGCATGTCCAGGATCTCGCGCAGGGTGGCCCGGTCCCGGCCTCCCAGGCCCCCGGTGGGGAAGGTCCGGTCCAGGTCCCACAGGCTCAGGCCGTAGGAGGTGATGTCCAGGTCGGGGTGGCGGCGCAGCCGGTAGGTCAGCGGGTCGGTGTCGGCGGCGAGGTGGCCTCGTTGGCGGAAGGCGTGGATGAGCTCGGCCACGCGGGCGTGCTTACCGGTCTCGTGCTCGGGGTCGTAGGTGGTGTCGCGCGCCCAGCGCACCGGCTCGTGCGGGATGCGCAGGGACTCCAGCGCCCGCTCCCAGAAGCCGTCCAGCCCCAGGAGCTTGTGCTCCACCAGGCGCAGGAGCTCCCCGGAGGAGGCCCCCTGGATGACCCGGTGGTCGTAGGTGGAGGTGAGGGTGAGCGTGCGGCCGACGCCGTGGCGGGCCAGGGTCTCGGCGCTGGCCCCGGCGAAGGCCGCCGGGTAGTCCATGGAGCCCACGCCCACAATGAGACCTTGACCTGACATGAGGCGGGGCACGGAGTGCAGGGTGCCGATCATGCCGGGGTTGGTCAGCGTCACCGTGGTGCCCTGGAAGTCTGCGGGGCTCAGGGAGCCCTCCCGTGCCCGGCGCACCAGGTCCTCGTAGGCGGCGACGAAGCCGGCCAGGTCCATGAGGTCAGCCTGCTTGAGCGAGGGGACCAGCAGGCGGCGCTGGCCCTGCGGGCCGGGGACGTCGACGGCCAGGCCCAGGCCCACGTGCGCGGGGGTGCGCAGGCAGGGCCGCCCTGCCTCGTCGGTGGTGTAGGAGACGTTCATCTCCGGCATCTGGGCCAGCGACTCCACAAGCGCCCAGCCGATGAGGTGGGTGAAGGACACCTTGCCGCCACGGGTTCGGGCCAGGTGCGCGTTGATGATGGAGCGGTTCTCGATGAGGACCTTGGCGGGGACCGCCCGTGCGGAGGTGGCAGTGGGTACCGACAGGGAGTCCTCCATGTTCCTGGCGGTGCGGGCAGCCGCCCCCTTGAGACGGGTGCTGGTGGCGCTAGTAGCACTGCTGGCACGAGCACTGTCGGCGTCGTGGCCTGTGCCGTCTGTGCTGCTGGCAGCGTCGCTGGTGCTGTCTGCGCCGACGTCTCCGCCGCCGGTGCTGCCGCTGCCTGCCCCGGGCTCCAGGTCGCGGGCCTGCTGGCGGGACAGGCGCTGGGCGTAGGGGGAGGTCGGGGGAGCGGTGTCGGAGGGCGGGGCCGGAGGCAGGTCGGAGCGGCTGACGTCCTGGACGGCAGAGGCCTGGTACCTCGTGGAGGCGGGGGCGAACGCAGTGGTGATGGTGGCCCGGCGGGCGGCGTCGTGGGGGAGCGCAGCGGGCTGCATGGGCTGGACCGGCTGCCCCGCCGACACCGCCGTCGTGGTCGTTCCCGGGGCGGAGCCCGCAGTCCGGTGCTGACCCGCTGCCGGGTCGGCCTCGAAGAGCTCACGCCACTGGGGGCTCACCGAGGACGGGTCGGCGGCCCAGGCGGCCCGTATCTCCTCCACCATCCACTCGTTGGCGCCGAATCCTGCGGCTCCTGCGGCGCGGTCCTGCGTTGGCACGGCTTCTCCTTGTCGGCGGTGGCGGCCCAGGCCCGTCACCGTGCCGCCCGCCGGCCCGGTGCTCCTCCCGGCCGCAGGAGGTGCGCACGGCGCTGGTGGAGAGCCGGTGCCTGGAACCTGGTACATGAGGAGTGGCACAGACTGGTACCACACACATGCTACAAGTGGGTCTGGGCGCGTGGGGGCGGCGCGCAGGGGCGGGTGCGAGCTGACAGCGCTGTGTCCGGGCTGTCGGCCTGACGGGCCGGCCACCTTTTCCAGTGGTAGCGTGCGCCCTACTATGCGCCGACACGCTTGCCGGGTACGCGGACGCCTGTTCCGTCCGCACCCCGATCCTGACCACCACTGTTCCCGGCACCTTTCGCGGTACCCCTGTCGGCGCCTGCACGGGAGGCCGTGGTGAACGACTGGCTCATGATCCTGGTCGGTGTCCTGCTCACCCTCGGGACGGCCCTGTTCGTGGCCGGGGAGTTCTCCCTGGTGGCCCTGGACCCCTCCACGGTGGAGACCCGGGCCGCCTCCGGAGGGCGCCGGGCGTCCACCGTCCGCAGGGCGCTCACCCGGCTGTCCACCCTCCTGTCCGGGGCGCAGGTGGGGATCACCCTGACCACGGTCCTGCTGGGGTACACGATGCAGGCCGCCCTGGCCAGGCTCCTGTCGGAGGTCATGAGCGGGTGGCTGGCGCAGTCTGTAGCCGTAGGCACGGCTGCGGCCGTCTCCCTGGTGGTGGTCAACGCCTTCTCCATGGTCGTGGGCGAGCTCATCCCCAAGAACGCCACCCTGGCCGACCCCATGCGCGCCGCCGCCCTGGTGGCTCCCTTCCTCATGGGCTTCTCCCTGCTGCTGCGACCGGTCATCGTCGTCCTCAACGACACCGCCAACCTGGTGCTGCGCGCGATGGGGATCACCCCGGCTGAGGAGATCAGCGGCACCCGGTCGGCCTCCGAGCTGGCTGCCCTGGTGCGTCACAGCGCGCAGGAGGGCACCCTCGACTCCACGACGGCCACCCTGCTGACCAGGTCGATCGGTGTGGGGGCGCTGACCGCTGTCGACGTCATGACCGACCGGGGACGCCTCCACACCCTGGAGTCCGGGGCCACCGCGGAGGACGTGGTCCACCTGGCCCGTGCCACCGGGCACTCCCGATTCCCGGTGACCGGGCAGGACGTGGACGACATCCTCGGGATCGCCCACCTGCGCCGCGCTGTCGCCGTCCCCTACACCAGGCGCGCCGAGGTCCCCGTGGTCTCCGCCTCCCTCATGGCTGTCGCGCCGCGGGTGCCCGAGACGATGCCCCTGGCGGACCTGCTCGTCGAGCTGCGGGCACAGGGGTCCCAGATGGCGGTCGTGGTTGACGAGTACGGCGGGACCGCCGGGGTGGTCACCCTGGAGGACGCCGTGGAGGAGGTGGTTGGGGACGTCACCGACGAGCACGACCCCCGTCGCTCCGGCGCCCACCTGGACCCGGCGGGCAGCTGGGTGGTGCCCGGCTGGATGCGCCCTGACGAGCTGGTCTCCCGCACGGGCGTCACGGTGCCCGACGACGGTCCCTACGAGACTCTGGGCGGCCTGGTCATGACCGAGCTGGGCCGTATTCCCCGGGTCGGGGACCGTGTCGTTCTTCCTCGGGCGGTCCTGGTTGTCGACGCCATGGAGGACCGTCGTGTCGTCCGGCTGCGGGCTCGCGGTGTCGGTCCCGAGGCAGAGGGACCCGAGGCAGAGGGAGGAGAGGCGGGTGTGGACGGGGGGAGGACCGGACCTGCCACCGGGCCGGGGGCTGCCGGCCTCGGACGCGGCGGGGCAGGTCTGCGAGGGGAGGGCCGACGATGAGCACGCCCGCTGCCCTGCTGGTCGCCGTGGTGCTCCTGGCTGGCAACGCCTTCTTCGTCGGGGCGGAGTTCGCGGTGACCTCGGCACGCCGCAGTCAGCTCGAGCCCCTGGCTGAGACGGGTGACGCCAGGGCCGTGACGGCGTTGTGGGCGCTGCGTCACGTCTCGCGCATGTTGGCCACCGCCCAGCTGGGAGTGACCCTGTGCTCCACGGGCCTGGGCGTGGTGGCCGAGCCTGCTATCGCCCACGCGATCGAGCCCTGGCTGGCCCGCCTTGGTGCAGGGCAGGCGGGCACCCACGCTGTGGCGGTGCTTATCGCCCTGGTGGTCGTGGTCTACCTGCACGTGGTGGCGGGTGAGATGGTGCCCAAGAACATCTCGATCTCCTCCCCGGAGAAGGCGGTGCGGTGGCTGGCCCCGCCGCTGGTGCGTGTGGCCACGGTCCTTGGCCCTGTCGTCTCCGGTCTCAACGGCCTGGCCAACGGGGTGCTGCGCCTGCTGGGTATCGAGCCCAAGGAGGAGGTCGCGGCAGCCTTTAACGCCGAGGAGGTCGCCTCCATCGTGGAGCGCTCCACCGCCGAGGGTGTGTTGGAGGACACCACCGGACTGCTGAGTGGGGCGTTGGAGTTCTCCGAGGAGACGGCGGGCAGCGTCATGGTCCCTGTGGAGGACCTGGTCACCCTGCCCCTGGACTGCACGCCTGAGGACGTGGAGGCGGCGGTGACCTCCACCGGCTACTCCCGGTTCCCTCTCGTGGCCGTGACTGACGCTGCCGGAGCCAGTCGTGCGGGGGAGGACAGCGGTCGTGAGGTGCTGGCTGTCACCGGCTACCTGCACCTCAAGGACGTTCTTGACGCCGACGGCGAGGAGCGCACGCACCCTGTCCCAGCCTGGCGGGCGCGTGCCCTGGTCCCCGTACGCGCGCACGACGAGATCGAGACGGCGCTGGTGGCCATGCAGCGCACCGGCGCCCACCTGGGGCGTGTGGAGGACGCGGAGGGCCGGGTTCTAGGCGTGGTCTTCCTGGAGGACATCCTTGAGGAGCTCGTGGGGGAGGTCAACGACGCCATGCAGCGCGGCGGCACGCGGGCAGCGGTCGAGCACGACCAGGGTGTGGATACGCCATGATGTGACGTGATGTGACACGTATCTTGGCGTGATCCGGGTCGCCCGGCTATTCTTCTAGAAGACATGCCCCGATCAACGTCGTATCGTTACTCGGGTTAGTGGGCAGGGTGCTCCCAGGGTGCGCCCCGCCTGGTCCAGGTTATCGTGCGAGCAGCCTTGGGAGGCACCAGCGTGAGCTCACAGCCCCTGAGCCGACGGCAGCGCCGTGAGGCTGAGCGCGCCGCAGAGGCCGCCCGTGCTCGGTCTGACGTCCCAGCCCAGAGGCAGGGCGGTGGTGCGTCGGGTCGCCGGCTGACGGAGGCTGAGGCAGCCAGCGTCCTGCTTGGTGGGCAAGGTGCGTCGGGGCTGGGGGAGGCCCGAACGCGTGGGGCGCAGTCTGCTGCTGGGGCAGGCTCTCCTCCAGTGGCCACCCAGCAGGCGGGGAGCGCAGCGGCTCCGCTCAGTCGCATGGAGCGCAGGCGGCAGGCGGCGTCGCGCCGCTCAGCGCCACCGGAGGTCCCCGCCGCTGCGACATCTGCGGCCCCTGTCTCCACACCCTTTCCCACGTCTTCTGCGACCCCTGCGGGGTCGGTCGGCCCTGCGGCTGTACCATCGTCGTCACTGGCTGGGTTGTCACTACCATCGGTGCCTCCGACCTCTGCCAGGGTCTCAGCGTCCACCTCGGGCCTCGCTGCGCAGCCCGTGCCCTCCCCGGCCGCCCCAGCCCCCCGGGACCCTGGTGCTTCTGCTTCCGGCCCCGGGCTGTCCCGCGACGCGCACCCTCAGGGGGTGGGGGAGACCCGCCGCTCCAGGCGGCGTCAGCGACAGGGCCAGGACCAGGCTCCGCCGTCGTCCGCACCCGTGGCCCGGGAGACAGGGGCCTCGCCCCGGGTCACGGCTTCTGGCGGGTACCCCCAGCCTCGGCAGGAGGCCGACCGGGCTGCTCCGACGGCTCAGCCCGGAGGGCAGAGGCGTCTGCGGAGGTCCGGGGCCGCCCAGGTCCCACCTGCTCCGGTCTCTTCTTCTTCCTCCTCCTCCGTGCCGTCGCGGCCCCGGGGCGGCGACGCGTCCTCGTCCACAGGGGCACGGCCCCTGCCCCCTTCCGGGGCTGCCCCTGCTGCCCCGCACCAGGCGGGCGCGGCCGATGCGTCTGGCCCTGCGCGCAGCATTCCTGAACGTGGGCGGACACGGCGGTCCCAGCGCTCCGAGACCCGTGCCGCCGATGCGGCGACATCTGCCGGGGCTGTCTCCAGGCAGGCGGCCCCAGAAGCCTCAGCTGTCCGGGAATCCTCAACCGTCCGAGGAGGACGTTCCCGAGAGGCGGGGGACCAGTTTCGCGGTGAGGCCGCTGCCTCCCCGGTCCCCACCGTGACGCTCAGCACTGGCTCCCTGACTGGCACTCCTCCGGGTGCCGCTACGGTCCCGGCAGGGGCCGAGCTGCCTACGCCGCTGCCGGTAGGTCTGCCCGGTGCCGGTGCACAGCCTGCGGGGGAGCCGGTTCCCGCTGATGTGCTGACCGCCCCGGCACAGTCTGCCTCCCGGACCTCGCAGGCGCCCCCGGCGCAGGTCGCAGAACCTGCCGGGTCCGGGGAGGATGCGAGAGCAGCCCCGCGTGAGCTCCGCTTCTCTCCGGAGGTGCGTGAGCGTCGCAGTGCTGACACCCTGCAGGTTCCAGAGGTGCGCCGGGTCCGGCGTGCTCGGCAGGCGGGACGCGAGGTGCCTGCGGGCGCTGGTACTGTCCGCGACGACCACGGCTCCGGGACTGGCTCCGGGGCTGAGGCCTCACAGTCCTCGCAGCCCTCGGCGCGCCGCCGGGGCGCCGGTGTGGTGGGGCGCAGCGCGGTGCTCAGCGTCCTGGCCGTGGCGACGGTGGTCGCGCCCCTGAGCGGCTACCTGACCAATGCGGCGCTGGCCTCAACCCGCTCCGCCTCCCAGCCGGACGACTCCTCCCCGGAGGCGACCGCACGCGCCTCCTCCGTGGCCGCCGCCGTCCTGGGCTCGGACGCTGACTGGGACGAGGACACTGACGACCAGCTGTCCAACGTGCCTGACGCCGCCACGCTGGCCCGTATCCGTGAGGCCTACCAGAACGCGGCCCAGACCTGCTCCTCCGAGACAGGTGCCTCAGGGGACACGGCTGCCTTCAACGCGGCACCAGAGCTCTTCTACCCGATGCTGCCCGGCAGCTACGAGATCTCCTCGGTGTACGGCTACCGTATTCACCCCACCCTGGGTGTCCTCAAGCTGCACGCCGGGCAGGACATGGCCGCGCCGGTGGGTACGGCCATCTACGCTGCGGCTGAGGGGACGGTGACCACTGCGGGGATGGTGGACGGCACGGGTACTGTCACCATCAGGCACGAGATCGACGGTAAGGTCTGGTACACCAGCTACCTCCACATGTATGAGGACGGTATCTACGTCGAGGAGGGGGACACGGTCTCTGCGGGTGACCTGATCGCCGGGGTCGGCAACACGGGCCGGTCCTCGGGTGCCCACCTCCATTTCGAGGTACGTACTGCTGACGACTACTCCGACGACTCCACCGTTGACCCCTGGAAGTGGCTTCAGGAGCACGAGGCTGTCGAGTTGACGACCGACTGCGCCTGACGGAGCCTGACAGAGTGCCAGGCGGGCGGGTAGAGGTGGGCTGCGGCCGCATAGAGAGGGAAGGATGACGTGGCTACCGAGAGGACTGTGAGCAGCCGCCCGCAGGTGATCCCCCACCGCGGTGGCAGCCGGGAGGTCCCGGAGAACACCTGGAGCGCGGTCGAGCACGTGAAGAGGCTGGGGCTGGACTGGATGGAGACAGACCTGCGCCTGAGCGCGGACGGCGTGCCTGTCCTCTGTCACGACGTGGACCTGGAACGACTGGCTGGGGACCCTCGTCAGGTCCGGGAAGTGATGTGGGCCGAGCTTGCCGACCTGGACGCCGGTGACGCTCGTGGGCTCGTCTGCCTGCCCGACCTCCTGGCAGCGTACCCGGACCTGCGTCTCAACGTGGACCTCAAGGAGTCCGACGTCGTCCAGCCTGCCTTGCAGGCTGTGCGGGACGCTGACGCGCTGGACCGTGTCCGCTTTGCCTCCTTCTCCGCGCGGCGCCTGGCGGTGCTACGACGCCAGGAGCCCAGGGCCACCACCTCGCTGGGGAGAGTCGATGTCCTCGGCCTCATGCTGCTGAGCGAGGCCTCAGTGCCGCTGCCGCACACCCGCTGGGGCTGGACCCGTGGTCGGGTGGACGCGGTCCAGGTGCCTGAGACCTACCGGGGAGTGACCGTGGTGACTCCCCGCCTCGTTGCCGCAGCGCACAGGATGGGGCTGGAGGTGCACGTGTGGACCGTGGACCTCCCGGAGCAGATGCGTCGTCTGGCCAGGCTCAACGTGGACGCGATCATGACTGACGTGCCTACCTTGGCCCAGGAGGTCCTGACCAGGAAGAAGGGGACTGGCAGACAGGGGAGGCAAAGGCCCTGAGGCGTCCTGCCGCAGATCTCGCCTGTCGCTGGTGCCCCGGACAGGATTCGAACCTGCGGCCTTCTGCTCCGGAGGCAGACGCTCTATCCACTGAGCTACCGGGGCACGGCAGGAAACTGTACCAGGGTGTCGACAGATCCGGAAAAGAGAGACGCGTCTCTGCCTGACTGGTCGCCGTAGATCTCTGTAAGACCTCTGCGGACCGTTGCCCATGGTTCCCGGCGGGTCCCGTTCCCGCGTTCGCCCGTCAGGCCTGTCCGGAGAGCGTCAGGACCACCAGGGCCAGGTTGAGCGCGATGATGAGGGTCGCTGCCGCCCGTGCTGACCAGCGCAGGACCGCTCCGTCACGCCACCGACCCATGACCTGCACCGATCCGGTCGTGCGTATGAGCGGTACCACGGCGAGCGGTATGCCGAAGGAGAGCACCACCTGGCTGAGCACCAGTGCCCAGGTCGGCTCCGCGCCTACCGCGATGACGACCAGGGCAGGGACCAGCGTGACGGCCCGGCGCAGTACCAGGGGCACGCGCAGGTGCAGCAGCCCGGCCATGATCTCCGATCCCGCGTAGGCCCCGACCGAGGTCGAGGCCAGGCCGGAGGCCAGCAGGCCGACCGCGAAGACCGTCCCGACCGCAGGGCCTAGCGTCGTCGTGATCGCCCGGTGGGCTCCCTCAATGGTGTCCGTCCCCTGCGCGCCCGACAGCGCGGAGGCCGCCAGGAGCAGCAGGGCGATGTTGACGGCTCCTGCGGAGACCAGCGCCCACACCACGTCGACCCGGGTGGCACGCAGGAGGCGCGCAGTGCGCTCGGCTCGTGCGCTGGTCTCCTCCGCCCGCCCGGCAGGGGAGCCGCTGCCCGGCGGGCTGCCATCGGCTGTGGCACTGGGGCTGGCGACGTCGGTGCTGGTGTCGGTGCTGGCGTCACGGTTGTGGTCACGTACCAGGGAGGAGTGCAGGTATATGGCGTGGGGCATGACGGTGGCACCCAGCATGGAGGCGGCTACCAGGAGGCTTCCGCTCCCCTCCAGGCGGGGCAGCACGCCGGCGAGGGTGGCTCCCCAGTCGGGGGGTGCCACAACCAGGCCACCGAGGAAGCCGATGGTGATCACCACGAGCAGGGCTATGACGGCTCCCTCGAATGTCCGCTGGCTGCGCCGCTCCTGGAGGGCCAGCAGGGCCATCGACGCGGCACCGACCAGGAGGCCCCCGGCCAGCAGCGGAAGTCCCAGGAGCAGGTGCAGGGCGACGGCCCCGCCGATGACCTCAGCCAGGTCGGTGGCAGCGGCGACGACCTCGGCCTGTGCCCAGTACGCGAGCCGCTGCGGGCGGCTCATGCGTCCGCCCAGGAGCTGCGGCAGGGACTGCCCGGTGACGATCCCCAGCTTGGCGGACTGGTACTGGATGAGCACGGCCATGGCGTTGGCGGCCACGAGCACCCACACCAGGAGGTAGCCGTAGCGGGCGCCGGCGGTGATGTTCGCGGCGACGTTGCCCGGGTCCACGTAGGCCACGGCGGCAACGAAGGCCGGTCCCAGGAGCGCCAGCAGGCGGCGCTGTGACCGGACTGGGCGGAAGCGCCGGGCATGGCGTGCCACAGCGTGTGCCACCGGGTCGCCGGGATCCTCGGGGGGCCGCAGGGCGTGTGGTGCGGGGTAGGCGGGCTCGTGGGTCATCGAGTCTGGGACCACCGGCTCTCGGGTATCAGGTTTCGGGTACCCGAAAATCTTAGCGCTCCGACCGGTCGCGGTCGAGCGGTGGGCCTCTGTGCTGCGTGCCGCACGCGGGTGTGAGCCGGTCTGAGCAGGTCCGGGTACGGTGTCGTACCGTCTGGATGCTGGCTGGCGGTACCCTGCGTGCGTGACCCCTGAAGAGCTTGCCGCAGCGATCCGTCGTGTCCTGGAGGAGGCCGTCGCTGACGGCTCCGTGAGCCTGCCGGAGGACGAGGTTCCTGATCCGCGCGTGGAGCGCCCCCGCAACCGGGACCACGGGGACTGGTCCACCAATGTCGCCATGCAGCTGGCCAGGAAGGCAGGCACAACCCCCCGCGCCCTGGCCGAGCTGCTCGTGGGGCGGCTGGCCGGGGTCTCGGGGGTCGCCTCGGCGGAGGTCGCAGGGCCAGGCTTCCTCAACATCCGCCTTGACGCCGCCAGCGCCGGGACGCTGGCGCGCACGGTGGTGGAGGCCGGTGCCTCCTACGGCAGAAACCAGGCTCTAACGGGCCAGCACATCAACCTGGAGTACGTCTCCGCCAACCCCACCGGCCCGGTGCACCTGGGAGGTGCCCGCTGGGCAGCGGTCGGGGACTCCCTGGCCCGCGTCCTGACGGCGTGCGGGGCCACCGTCACCCGCGAGTACTACTTCAACGACCACGGCACCCAGATCGACCGGTTTGCCGCGTCCCTGCTCGCCTCCGCCCGGGGGCAGGAGACGCCTGAGGACGGCTACGGGGGCTCCTACGTCGCCGAGATCGCCGACCAGGTCACCCGCGACGAGGTCGCCGCAGGCCGTCCCGAGCCCGCGACGCTGCCCGACGCGCAGGCGACGGAGGTCTTCCGTGCCTGCGGTGTCGCGCTGATGTTCGAGGCCGTCAAGGCCGAGCTCCACGCCTTCCGCAGCGACTTCGACGTCTTCTTCCACGAGGACTCCCTCCACACCTCGGGTGCAGTAGCCCGGGCCATCGCCCGGCTGCGTGAACGCGGTGTCATCGAGGAGCGCGACGGTGCCACCTGGTTGCGCACCACCGACTTCGGCGACGACAAGGACCGTGTCCTCATCAAGTCTGACGGCCAGCCTGCCTACTTCGCCGCAGACGTCGCCTACTACCTGGACAAGCGCGCTCGCGGGGCCGACTGCTGCATCTACCTCCTGGGCGCGGACCACCACGGCTACATCGGCCGCATGATGGCCATGTGCGCTGCCTACGGGGACGACCCGGGCACGAGCATGCAGATCCTCATCGGCCAGATGGTCAACCTGGTCAAGGACGGCCAGCCGGTGCGCATGTCCAAGCGTGCGGGCACGATCGTCACCCTGGAGGACCTGGTCGAGGCCGTGGGTGTGGACGCAGCGCGCTACGCGCTGGCCCGCTCCTCCATGGACTCCGCGATTGACATCGACCTGGACCTCCTGGCCTCCTCCTCCTCGGAGAATCCTGTCTACTACGTCCAGTACGCCCACGCCCGGACCCGCAGCGTGGCCCGCAACGCCGCCGAGCACGGGGTGAGCCGGGAGGCGGGCTTCGACCCGGCCGCCCTGGACACCCAGGCGGACTCCGCCCTCCTCGGTGTCCTGGCCCAGTTCCCGGCCACTGTGGCCCAGGCGGCCTCCCTGCGTGAGCAGCACCGGGTGGCGCGCTACCTGGAGTCTCTTGCTGCCGCCTACCACGCCTGGTACGGGGTCACACGCGTGACTCCTCGCGGGCAGGACCCGGTGGACTCCGGGCACGTCGCCCGCCTGTGGCTCAACGACGCCGTCACCCAGGTGCTGGCCAACGGGCTGGGGCTGCTGGGGGTCAGTGCCCCGGAGCGCATGTAGGGCCGCCCGGCGCTCCGGCACCGACCGCCTCCTGTGCCCGGTGCGCCCCGCCGCCTCGCCCGTGTCACGCTGGGTACGCTGCGGTGCGCCCTGTCTGCCTCGTCTTTGTCCCTGTTCGCCGTCCTGCTCGTAGCCGCTCAACGGACCTAAGGAGCCTTGATGCCCTCTGCCTCCTCCGCCCCGTCCTCTGCCGCCCCTGGCTCCTGCCATGTCGTCTCCCAGGTCCCCGACGGCGAGGCTCCCCTGGGCGCGCTGGTGTGCCCCGAGCCGCAGGAGCGCCCCGACCTGTGGCCAACCACGGCGCAGCGCACCCCCGGGGGCGCGCTGGCCCTGGGCGGCCTGCGGGTCAGTGAGATCCTGGGCCAGGCCCCCTCCCCGGTCTTCGTCCTGGACTGCTCTGACCTGCGTGGTCGTGCTGCCACCTGGAGCGCTGCCATGGCCGAGGAGTTCTGGTCTGGCTACGGCATGTCCGGGGGGGAGGCGTTCTACGCGGCCAAGGCCTTTCTCAGCACCGGAGTGGGACGCCTCGTCCTGGAGGAGGGGATGGGGATTGACACCGCCTCACGCGGTGAGCTGGCGGTGGGCCTGGACGCCCTGCGGGCGGTCGAGGGGAGCGATGCGGTGACGGCGGCACGTCGGCTGGGCCTGCACGGCAACGGCAAGACGCAGGAGGAGGTCGCCGCCGCTGTCTACCACCGTGTGGGGCACCTGGTCATCGACTCGCCCGAGGAGGTCGGCTACGCCGTCGCCGCAGTGCGTCGCTGGCGGGAGAGCGGGCACTACGCCCCCCAGGAGAGGGGTGGGGTCATGGTGCGCCTGACCACTGGTATCCATGCCGGAGGCCACGAGTACGTCTCCACCGCCCACGAGGACCAGAAGTTCGGCCTGTCCGTGTCCAGCGGCGCGGCACGTCAGGTGGTGGAGGAGGTCGTAGCGGCCGAGGAGCTGGAGCTGGTCGGCCTGCACTCCCACATCGGGTCCCAGATCATGGACCTGGCTGGCTTCCGGCAGGCGGTCGCCGTGGTCCTGCGTCTGCGCCACGAGGTTGCTGCCAGCACGGGGGTGCTGTGTCCCGAGATTGACCTGGGAGGCGGCTACGGTATCGCCTACACCGGCGACGACCCCGTGGCGCCCTCGCCCGCCGCTGTGGCCAGGACGCTGGCCCAGGCTGTGCGCCAGACCTGTGCCGCGCTGGGGGACTCCGTCCCCAGGGTCTCGGTCGAGCCGGGTCGCAGCGTCATCGGCCCAGCCGTGGTCACCTTCTACACCGTCACCGGGACCAAGCGTGTCGAGCTGGGGGCGGGTGCCAGCCGGATGTACGTGAGTGTGGACGGAGGCATGAGCGACAACATCCGGCCCGCGCTGTACGGCTCGGCCTACACCGCACTGCTGGCCAGCCGGCTGCCGGACGCGGGAGCAGGCCTGGTCCGCTCCCGCGTCGTGGGCAAGCACTGCGAGAGCGGTGACGTGGTGGTGCGTGACGTGGACCTTCCTGCGGACATCAGGGTCGGGGACGTGCTGGCAGTGCCCGCGACCGGGGCCTATGGCCGTTCCATGGCCAGTAGCTACAACCTGTTCACCCGTCCAGGTGTCGCCTGGGTGGAGGGCGGGCGTCAGGGCTGGGTGCTGCGCCCCGAGACGCTGGAGGACCTGCGTGGCCTGGAAGGGGACCTGTAGGAGAGCCAGCGTCGATCTGGGCTGCGCTCGTCTTCGCGCTGCCTGAGGATTGTCTGAAAATAGAGTGACCGAGCTGGAGGCATTTTATTGTTTGACCTCTGAATAGGGTTGACTGAGTCGGTGCTGTCGCGCGGGCCCGTCGTACGCGGCGGCTGTTGCTGACAGCGGTGCCATGGGGTGTACAGGCCTGCTGGGGCCAGTTTCGCGCCGGGGCCTGTCGGTATGGAGGCGGACCTGCCAGCTGCTGACGATTTCCTGTGAGAATCTAAACTCATCCTGGGTCAACAGAAAAAGGTGGACGTGGTCACTCCTTGTGACGCTGTGGTTACAATCATCGCGGACATGTCGCGGACGGTGCGCCAGCGCGCGTGCCGCGCTCCTGCGATGAAGGGAGACGATGACTCCCTCCGTCCTGTGTCCTCAACCCTTTGAACTCGGAGACCTTATGAACACAGTGTCAACGGGCATCGCGCCTCGCCGTGCCCTCGCAGGGGGGGCGGTTGCCGTGCTGGTTGCCGCCCTGGCCCTGGCCCTGGCCGTGGTCACCCCACTGGCATCCTCCGCTCAGGCCGAGGAGAACACGGGGATCACCGTCAGCAACATGAGCCTGACCCGCGTCAACGGCAACAATGAGCCGCAGGAGGGGGCACTGCTCTACTACGACAACGCCCGCCTGACCTTCGACTGGGACGCCTCAAGCGCGGACCTCCAGCCCGGCGACTCCTTCACGATCAACCTGGGTACCTACTTCGAGAACCTTCAGCGGTCCGAGTCGCTGCCCATGACGGTCAGCCACGACGGCTCCAACGTGGAGATCGGTACCTGCGAGCTCACCGCCAAGACAATCGTGTGCACCTTCTCCGACCAGGTTACCCGGCTGCGCTCAGCAGGCTTCCACGGGTTCAAGGGTCAGGGAACTGCCCTGCTGGCGATCACGGAGACGACCACCTCGGCGACGGCCGACATCACTGCCAACGGCACCACCTCGGTGGACCTGCCCGGCGAGGGAGGCATCGGGACCGGCCCAGGCTATGGCGACTGGGAGATCGACAAGTGGGCCTCCAGCTTCTACAACGACTACTCCGAGCTGACCTGGGGGGTCAACTTCGGCTCCAACTACGTGGCCGACCAGCTGGGCCTGACCCTGGACGGGCAGACGCGCCAGACCGTGACCTTCACCGACGAGCTCGGTGCCGGCTCCAGCTTCTCCACCGACATGAGCCGCTGGACCCTGGCGCTGAAGTACCTCAAGAACGACTCCGCCGGAGGCGGCGGCTCAGCACTCACCCGTGCGGACGGCACTGACGACAGCACGGAGCGCGGGGACTTCGACATGGACGTGTCCCTGTCCTCCGACGGCCGCACCGCCACGATCTCGATCACCGGGCCCTTCGAGGCCGACGCCGACTACGCCATGGAGTACCCCGTCTCCTTCGACGGCGGCCAGGCGACTCAGGGGGTCTCCTACACCAACTCCGTTGCCCTGGACGGCACCGGGGCCGGGGACACCGAGACCCGCTCCTACGTCCAGTACTTCGACATCTCCGTGGAGATGGAGCGGGGCTTCGGTACCTTTAACGTCACCAAGACGTTCGAGGGTGACCTCCCGTTTGCTGCTGAGGGCTCCACCTTCGTGGTGGACGCGGCCTACGAGCTCCCGGCACCAGCCAGCTCCTACTCCGGGTGGAGCGCCCCCGAGGGTGACGCCCCCTCGGGTGATGAGCGGTCCGGGACCACGTCGATGACGGTGACAGCCGGCGAGAGGACCCAGTTTGACGGGACCTTCCCGGTGGGGACCACCGTGACCCTGAGCGAGCACACCTCCGACGCCACCACTGATCACGCTGGGTACAGCTGGGGTGAGCCCGTGTTCGTGGTCGAGGGGGAGAGGACGGGCACCTTCACCATTGGTGACCAGGTCTCCACCAGTGTCTCGCTGATTAACACGGTGGTTTCCCAGGATGACTCCTCCACGCCTGCCCCGATGCCGACTGAGGACGAGGCCCAGCCGCAGCCGGGAGCCACCTCTACCTCCGAGGACCCTCCGGGAGGCACCGGCGAGGACGGTGGGAACCAGGCCACCACGGCGCAGGCCGACCCGGCGCCCGCCACGCAGGCGCCGACCCCCTCCGGGGGAGGCCAGAGCCTGGCCCGTACCGGTGCGAACGTGGCCGCGCTCCTGGCTCTTGCCGGAGCAGGTATCGGTGGCGGAGCCCTGCTGCTGTCACGTCGGCGGAGGTCCGGGGGCCAGGACACCTCCCAGACGTCTCCTATGGCGTGACCTAGGCGACGGATCCTGACAGGTGGCCCCGGCAGCGAGATCACGCTGCCGGGGCCACCTTCGTGCGTCGGCAGGGTCCCTGCGGGGTCCTGACAAGGCGGGACATGTCCTGGAGCGCGACGCTGCTCCCTGGAGGCGGCGTCGGCTGCCAGGCTGGTGTCACCTGGCCCTGAGCGCGCCTATGCTGTGCCGGAAGGGCTCGTGGAAGCGCGGTCCGCCAGCACGGTTCACTGCTGCGGTTGGCGGCACAGCAGCACGACAGGGCACGATGACAAGACACGACAAGGCAGGATGGCAGAGGTGGAATACGTGACCTTCCAGACAGGGCGCACTCTCACTGTTGGTGTCCTGGGGGCCGGCACCGTGGGAACACAGGTGATCAGGCTCCTGGGCGAGCAGGCTGACGACTTCGCAGTCCGTTCCGGTGCGCGTCTGGAGGTGACAGGTGTGGCCGTGCGTGACACGCAGGCACCGCGCGATCCTGCGGTCCCCCGCGACCTGCTCACCGACGACGCCGCCGCCGTGGCGACCAGCAACGACATCGTTATCGAACTCATCGGCGGTATCGAGCCTGCCCGTACCCTGATCCTGGCCGCCCTCAAGTCCGGGGCCAGTGTCGTCACCGGCAACAAGGCGCTCATCGCCGCCCACGGCCCACAGCTCTACGCTGCTGCGGCGGCAGCGGGCACCGACTTCTACTACGAGGCCGCCGTCGCTGGCGCCGTCCCCGTGGTCTACGCGCTTCGGGAGTCCATGGCGGGAGACCGGGTGACCAGCGTGCTCGGCATCGTCAACGGCACCACCAACTACATCCTGGACGAGATGACCACCAAGGGCCTCTCCTTTGCCGACGCCCTGGCCAGGGCCCAGGAGCTGGGCTACGCCGAGGCGGACCCGACGGCTGACGTCGACGGCCTGGACGCGGCTGCCAAGTGCGCCATTATCGCCTCCCTGGCCTTCCACACCCGGGTGGGCCTGGACGACGTCACTGTCGAGGGGATCCGCGACATCACCGCCGAGGACATCCGGGAGGCCCACGCCTCGGGCTGCGAGGTCAAGCTCCTGGCGGTCGCCCAGCGCCTGGGGCCGGGTGCCGGGGGTGGCAGCCAGGGTGCCAACGGTACCGGGGGCGCTGGCGGTACCTCTGGTATCTCTGTGCGCGTCCATCCTGCCCTCGTGCCGGCTGACCACCCCCTGGCCGGCGTCCACGGCGCCTTCAACGCGGTCCTGGTGGAGGCGGAGAGTGCTGGCCGCCTCATGTTCTACGGCCAGGGCGCTGGCGGCGCACCGACGGCCTCAGCGGTCCTGTCCGACGTCGTCGCCGCAGCCGCGCACCGGGTCCACGGGGGCCAGGCGCCGCGTGAGTCCAGCTATGCGGCACTGCCGGTCCTGGGGCCGGAGGCGGCCGTCACCCGCTACCAGGTCCAGCTGCTCGTCGATGACGCCCCTGGCTCGCTCGCCGTCATGGCCAGCGTCTTCGCCGACAACGGGGTCTCCATCAACTCGGTGCGCCAGAACGCCTACGTGGGGCAGGAGCGTGCCGTGGTCACGATCGTCACCCACCCGGCTGCCGTACGGTACCTGGACTCCGCTGTTGACGGGCTCAGGCGCTGCGACCGTGTGGTAGAGGTCGTCTCCGTGCGGCGTGTCGAGGGTGACTGAGGTGCGTCTGGCCCACGAGCGTGCCGCCGTGCGTGTCCCGGCGACGACGGCGAACATGGGACCGGGTTTTGACTCCTTCGGCATGGCCTTCACCTACTACGACGAGGTTGAGGTCCGTGCCGTCACGGGTGCCACCCGTGTGCGTGTGGAGGGCGTGGGTGCGGGCAGCGTGCCTGAGGGGGACGACAACCTGGTGGTGCGCGCCCTGCGCGCGGGCCTGGACGCGGCTGGTGCCCCGCAGGCGGGGCTCGAGATGCGCTGCGTCAACCGGATCCCCCACGGGGGCGGCATGGGCTCCTCGGCCAGTGCCGTGGTGGCGGGGCTTGTGCTGGCCCGCGGCCTGCTCTCCGACCCCCAGGTGCTTGACGACAGTGCTGTCTTCTCCCTGGCCACCGAGTTCGAGGGGCACCCGGACAACGTGGCCCCTGCGGTCTTCGGCGGGGCGACGGTCGCCTGGACGCAGGAGGACGGGGCCCCGTGCGCGGCGCCGATGCCCGTGGACGCCTCGCTGCCAGTGAGCCTGGTGGTGCCCCCCTCGACCACGCGCCTGTCCACCCAGCAGGCCCGAAAGGTGCTGCCGGAGTCCGTGCCCCGGGCCGACGCCCTGTTCAACACCTCCCGGGCAGCGGTGCTCATGCTGGCCCTGGCGGGACGTCCCGACCTGCTGCTGGCGGGAACCGAGGACCGGCTCCACCAGGAGTACCGCCGTAGCGTGCTGCCCTCCTCCATGGCGGTCATGGACTCCCTGAGGCAGCAGGGCTACCCGGCGGTCATCTCCGGGGCGGGGCCTACCGTCCTGGTGCTGTCCCGCCTGGAGGAGGGTGCGCGTGCCGCTCTTGAGAGGCACGGCTGGAGCGTGCTCACTCCCGGCATCGACCTGGAGGGGGCCAGGCTGGTCTGAGGGGCGTGGTCTGACCGCTGGGTGTTTGACGACTTTCCTGTTATCACACCCAAGGTGGCTCAATGTCCTCTCTGATTGTCCTGAAAGTTTTCTGGACAGTCATGTGGTGGTAGTTGGCAGTAGATTGCCTGACAGGTAGGTCCTATACGACCCTTTTCTGGGGTCTGGTTGTGAGGGCGTAGTTGTCTGGTCCCTACCTCCTTCTGATTTTGTGGATGTGCCACAAGGGGGGCTCGTGATAGTTGGGAAAGACGGACTTTTCCCTCTGGGGCTCTGGCCTCGAAACCTCTTCGGATAGCCTGTTATCCTTACTTCGAGTCAGCTGGCTGTCGGATCCTGCGAGTGGCTTGCCAATGTCTCGCTGCTATCTCACTTGTTGGGGGAGGACTCATGCGCCCGTTGTGCCCGCGTGCTTTCTCGGCGCGCTCTCTCTGCTCTGGTCGCGCTCTTACTGGCGCTGTCCGTTTCTGTTCCCTCGTATCGGTAGGGGTTTCATCCGGCGACGGATCGGGTTATCAAGTGAGGTCCGTGTCGTACAGCAGCGGTGCGCGCGTGTCGGGCACCACCCGCTCTACTCACGGAAACTGGGTGTACTACTCGGGCAGGGTGGACATCAGGAACTCGAACAATGTCACTGTGGGTAAGTACAGTGCCAGGACCCACAGGAGGACGGCTGTCAGGGTTGGGGGTAATATCACGGCAATCTTCGGCCCCTGACCCCTTTCCAGGGCGTGAGGTCCCGGGTCTGCAAGGATCTCTCTCTGCGTCCTGACCCCTGCGGTTCCTGGTCCTCCAGGTACTGAGGCCGGGCTCCTTATGACGCTGGCGGCACGCGATCTCGTCGTGTCCTTTGGACGTCACCAGGTTCTTGACGGACTGTCGCTGACGGCTGCGCCCGGAGTGACGGCGCTTGTCGGTCGAAACGGAGCAGGCAAGACCACGCTGCCGCGTGTGCTGCTTCTGGACGAGCCGACGGCTGGCTTAGACCCCGAGCAGCGTTCCGCCTTTCTGGGGCACGTGCGTGGCGTCGCCCATGAGGCTGTTGTCATTGTCTCCACCCACCTCATGGAGGACGTCGTGGGGTGCGCTACGCGGGTGGCCCTTGTGCATCGGGGGAGGATCAGCCGGGAGGCTGACCTGGCCGAGCTGGTTGGTCCTGACGGCACGGCGGACGTGCTCAGTCTCCGCCGGGAGCTCTTCCCGGGCTCTCATGCGCCCCAAGGTTCCCGGGACCTGTGATGAGGACTTTCCTGGCGCCCTGGCGAGGGGCGGTCCTCCTGGGGTCCCTGGCGGCGCAGGTTGCCCTCAGCTCCTTCTGGATGCAGCAGTCAGCAGCCCTGTGGTACGGGTGGTCCTCCGCAGCTGTCGGGGCGTGGGCGCGGGTTATGGTTCTTCCGTGCGTCGTCGCCTGCCTGACCGGGGCGGTCGTTGCCAGCGCGCACCGGGGGGAGGGGCTTGAGGAGGTCCTTGAGGTCTCCGGGTGTGGCCCGGGAGCCCGTGCCCGCCCGCTGGTGACCTGGACCTGGGCGGGTACCACAGTGGGGACCCTCTGTGGCGGTGGGCGTAAACCGTGCCCCTGCGGGTGCCCAGACCCGGGAGGCCGGTGCTGCGGTGCTGTGCGTTGTTGCCGCCGTGCTGGCCCTGGGGGCGGTCTGTTCGCTGGGAGTGCTTCTGGGCGCCCGGCTGCCGTGGTACCTGGCTTACACGACAGCCGTGGTCGTTCCCTACATGTGGATACTGCTCGTCAGCACGACGGGTCCCGTCGAAGGACTGGGTGCGCCGTGGGTGCCCGCTGACGATCTCCCGTGGGTTGCCTGGCGTACTGCGACAGTGACTCTTGTCCTGAGGGCGGCGCTGTGGGCGGCGGCCCTGCTGCTGGTCTGGCTGGTGCTGGCGCGTTGCCGCAGGAGCCTGCTGTGGGCCGGTGTTGTGACGCTGGTTGGCGTGTCTGTGGCATGCGGGCTGCATGGTGTGCGTTCAGTGCCCGTGGCAGGGGCTGAGGAGCCGGTGTGTCGTTCCGGCTCGGGGGTCGTGGTCTGCACCCCGCGTTTCGCTGCTGCAGGACTGGAGGACTACCACACGGATGTGGTCGCTCTTCTTGAGGTGTTTCCTGTGGAGATGCGGCCCACGGCAGTGGTGGGGGGCGTCGAGGCTGCGTCTGGCCAGGTCGAGGGGTATGACCTCGGGGAGGAGGTCCTGTATGCACCGTCGGGCTATGGTGAGGACGTGGACACGGCGCTCACTGCACGCACGGTGACGGCTGACTATCTCGAATGGCAGGTGCTCGCGGCTGGCTGCGCCGCTGAGGGAGCGGCAGAGGGCCAGGAGGGGACGGAGGTGCCTGACTCGATTGTCGTGCTGCTGCTGTGGTGGTGGCAGACTGCTGACGTGGATGGCGAGGCGTCGTCTGACTACCTGATGCTTCGTGACGGTGTTAACCAGTCCCTGGTGGACCGGGCTGATGCCCTGTCCGCCCAGGCGGACGGCGTCGTGAGCTCCTGGATGGCTGACAACGTGCAGGACATCCGTGACTGCTCCGTCGATCTCGCGGACCTGCCTTGAGTCGGCTCGTAGAGGCAGTGACGGTTGCCGTTGGCAGAGGTGGACCGCACAGTGGGTGCCCGGCGGAGGAGCGAGAACCTGTTCTGCGGTACCTGCTTGCGCCGTGGTGGTGGCCCCCGGCGGCTCTGGCTGCCTGGTGCCTGGCGGCGCTTGCCGCAGGCGTGGGGATTCCGCGTGTCAGCGCCGATCGCTGTCCCCTCCCGGGCCGATGGAGCAGCTGGGGACCTTTGCCACCGCGCTGGCTGTTGTCACGGTGGCAGTGCCGCTGCGTGAGCCGCTTCCCTGGTCCCTGGCTGTCTCGCCCAGGAGCGCTGGCCTCATCCGGCTGCTTCGGCTGGTCACGGCTGCCCTGGTCACCTGCGTTGGGGCGAGTGTCTCCGGGGCGCTGCTCCCGGTCACGGTCCTTCCCGCCATGCGGTTGTGGGGTGTGGTGCTGTGGGGCGGGCTGCATCTGGTGGTGCGCACAGTGGCGTCAAGACGCCTGGCGGTGCTTCTGCCGCTTGTGGTCGCCGCAGTGCTCTCCGTCCAGGGTATGTGTCCCTGGGAATGGAACCTTGTGTACAACGTGGAGGCCTTGGGGAGAGCGGCCCCTGTCGCCGTAGGGCTGCTGGTGTCCGGGAGCGGGGTGTGGCTGTGGGCCGGGGACGCCGATGACCGTCGGGCTGTTGCTGGAACGTGAGGTACCGGTGAGTCCGGTCGGCTGGAGGCTGAGTCGCCTGATGCGGGGTGCTCTCTAGTTTCTCTGTCCCTCCCGGCTGTGATGGGCAGGGGATGTGTGACGAAGGTCCCCGACTCTAGTAATTGAGCCATCAATCAAGTGGATCCTGTGCTTCCTTCAGACCGAGGAGAGGAGCCCGCATGCAGTTCGGCACCTTCACTGTCGGCGACGTCGTCGCCGACCCCGCGACCGGGCAGGCGCCCAGCGAGCACCAGCGCATCAGAAACACCGTGGAGATGGCGGTGGCCAGCGAGCAGCTCGGCCAGGGCATCCGCAAGGGCATCTCCCTGGCGGTGGAGCACTACGACCTCCTGCGCCAGCTGTGGCGTCGGACCAACGTGGACTGGGAGGGGGAGTTCCGCACCCCTCTGACGGACTTCACCTCCATGCCGCGTCCGCTCGACGGCGTACCGCCGTTTGTCTGGTACGCCTTGATCCGCTCGCCCCAGATCGCCGAGCGGGCCGCCTACTACGGGGACGGCTTCCTGCACAGCAACATCTTCTGGCCCATCGACCACGTCAGGAAGATGGTCGAGCTCTACCGTGAGCGCTTCGCTCACTACGGTCACGGCACCCACGAGCAGGCGGTCGTGGGGCTGGGCGGGCAGCTCTTCGTGGCCAAGACCCGGGGGAAGGCACTGGACCAGTTCGAGCCATACTTCCGCAACAGCTACGTGTACCAGGGGGCCGACCTGGAGGAGATGGTCCGGCACACGCCGCTGGCCGTGGGTGCCGCGCAGCAGGTGGTGGACAAGTACCTGACCTACCGTGACCAGATCGGTGACTACCAGCGCCAGGCCTTCATCATCGACATGGGCGGCATGCCCCACGCCGAGGTCATGAGGCAGCTGGAGATCCTGGGGACCAGGATCGTTCCCGCTCTGAGGGCGGAGCTGGAGGGCGCCCGGCCGACAGATGTCCCGGAGGCTCCGCTGCACCCGCGCCACCGGGCGCTCCTGGAGGGTGGCGAGCCCCCGGCGGAGGAACCCTTTGCCCTGGCTGCAGACTTTGACCCGCCGACCGGCCGAAAGGTGAGGATCTGACATGGTTGAGAGCACTGAGACCACTGGCCTGACCGAGGGTGCAGGGGGGAGCGCTGGTGTGGCTGACGCTGCTAGTGCAGGCGGTGCGGCGTGCCTGGCGGGTGGGGCCGAGGGCCAGCAGGGGCCTCGGCGGCCCGACGACGCCTATGACCGTACCCAGATGGGGCGCCTGGTCAGGCTTGTGACTGTCCACGCGGGCCTGGGGACGCCGTCGACCTCGGCGATGCTGGCCGAACGGCTCACCGAGGCCACGCGCCGTCACCTGGCCGAGGCCTCCCGCCTGGCCTCCGCCCAGGTGGTGGCTCTGCGGCCCCTGGCCAGTGACATCGCCCTGGCTGGGGTGGGTGGGCCGGTGAGTGAGCCCCTTCGTGAGGCGATCGACGCGCTGGCCCAGGCCGACGGCATCATTGCGGTCTCCCCGGTGCTCCAGGCGTCTTACTCCGGGTTGTTCAAGGGCTTCATGGACGTCCTGCCGTAGGGCACCGTGGAGGACGCCCCAGTTCTCATAGGGGCGACGGCTGGTACTGCCCGCCACTCCCTGGTCACCGAGACGGCCATGCGGCCGCTGTTCACCTACCTCAAGGCCCAGCCGGTGACGTTGGCGGTCTTTGTGGCCAGCGAGGACTTCGGGGCGTCCTGGGAGAGGCAGGCTCCTTCTGAGCAGCGCGAGGCGCCCCTGGGGGAGAGGATCGAGCGGGCGAGTGCGCAGATGGCCCGGCTTCTGCAGATCGCCTCCTGGCAGGCTCCTGTGGACGCCATGGCTGACTTCACGCCGATGGGGGACCTGCTGGGACGGTGACAGCCGGGCACCTGCTTGGCGCAGGCTCGGAGCACCCTTGATGGTGTAAAATGATCTACGTCACGCTGCATTCTGTGCCGCAGGCAGGGCAGTGTGTGCCTACCCACGGTGGCGAGGCGTAGTGGCCCTGTGGTGACGTGCTGCTATGATGCCGCTGTCGGCCGCTCGGACTGCACCGTGCCGTCGACTGCACGACCCCTGTTCATGAGGCGCAGCCTCAGAAGGAACGGGCGTGTGGGCTCTCTCCGTGGATGTCTGAGGAGAGGCCGTAGGTGAACGCCTCCCCGCGTCGCTCCATCACACCGTAAGGACACTCGTGACCGAGACCTCGACCGCCCAGCCCTCGCTTTCCACGATGCGACTGGCTGAGCTCCAACAGCTTGCTGGCCAGATGGGCCTCAAGGGCATCTCTCGCATGCGCAAGAGCGAGCTTGTCGCTGCCATCCGTGAGGCGGACGGCTCCCTTGACCCCGCTGACGCTCCTCCCGCTTGGCGTGGGTCCCGGCGGGCCGCTGGCAAGCCTGCTGCCGCAGCGGCAGAACCTGGCCCCACCCAGGACGCTGGTACCTCGGAGCCTCAGGACGCGGCTGAGGGCGCCCAGGCGCAGGCGTCCGAGACCACGCGCCCGCGACGTCGTCGTGCGTCGTCCGCCTCCCAGGCTGGTGGCGTGACCTCCCCGGAGGCGGCCCCGGCCCTTGACCTGGGGCTCGACGCGCCAGGCGGGTCTGGTGCCGATGCCCCTGGCGCCGACCACGGTGCTGGTGCTGAGGGCAGCAGCACGCAGGAGGCCGCTGCTGGTCGTGCCGAGCGGGGCGGGCGAGCTGGGAGGCGAGGCCGGGACACGCCGGACAGGCAGGAGAAGGTCCCTGGTGGTGACGGTGACGACGGTGAGGGGTCGTCGGAGCCCGCCGGGTGGGAGCCCCGCTCACGCGAGTCCCGTCGGGGGCGTCGTCGGGTACAGGCCGCTGCAGGCTCGCCCGAGGCCGCGCAGCGGGTTGAGCTCTCCGGCGGCGAGGCCCGCTCAGGAACCTCCGAGGGCCACCGTGACGCCAAGGCCGCGCTGATGCGGGACCTGGCTGACGCCACGGGTACCTCCGCGGTCGACTCCGACCGTGGTCGGCGCTCTCGTGACGAGAGCGGGGACGGCTATGACGAGGACCGGGGGGGTCGGCGGCGGCGCGGCCGTAAGCGCGGCCGGGACCGGGACGGCCGTGACAGCCGCGACGGCGGTGAGGGGAGCGGGCGCCAGGGCAGGAACCAGCCCCGCGAGGAGGAGGTCCTCCTGCCCGTGGCAGGCATCCTGGACGTCACCGACAACCAGCACGCCTACCTGCGGACCTCAGGCTACCTGTCCGGGCCCAAGGACGTCTACGTCCCCAGCCACCTCATCAAGGACAGCGGCCTGCGCGCCGGGGACGCCGTGACCGGGTGGGTGCGCGAGGGCGGGGAGGCCGCTGGCCTCACCTCTGGCGGGCGGGGCAACCGCCGCCAGGGCCGTGCGGGGCGTGTCAAGTACAACCCGCTGGTGAGCGTGGACACCGTCAACGGCATGGACTCCGAGCGGTCCAGGCGGCGTCCTGAGTTCTCCAAGCTCACCCCGCTCTACCCCCAGGAGCAGCTGCGCCTGGAGACCACCCCCAAGGCGCTGACCCCGCGCGTCATTGACCTGGTCTCGCCGATCGGCAAGGGCCAGCGCGGCCTCATCGTCTCCCCGCCCAAGGCTGGCAAGACCATCGTCCTCCAGCAGATCGCCAACGCGATCAGCGTCAACAACCCGGAGGCCCACCTCATGGTCGTCCTGGTGGACGAGCGTCCTGAGGAGGTCACCGACATGCAGCGCACGGTCAAGGGTGAGGTCATCGCCTCCACCTTCGACCGTCCGGCGTCGGACCACACGACCGTGGCCGAGCTGGCTATCGAGCGGGCCAAGCGTCTGGTCGAGCTGGGCCAGGACGTCGTCGTGCTCCTGGACTCCATCACCCGTCTGGGGCGGGCCTACAACCTGGCTGCTCCCGCCTCGGGGCGAATCCTCTCCGGCGGTGTGGACGCCTCGGCCCTCTACCCGCCCAAGCGCTTCTTCGGTGCCGCCCGCAACATTGAGAACGGTGGCTCCCTGACCATCCTGGCGACAGCCCTGGTGGATACCGGCTCCAGGATGGACGAGGTCATCTTTGAGGAGTTCAAGGGCACAGGCAACATGGAGCTGCGCCTGTCCCGCCAGCTGGCGGAGAAGCGGATCTTCCCGGCCGTGGACGTGGCTGCCTCCTCCACCCGCCGCGAGGAGCTGCTCATCGACCCCGCCCAGCTCAAGATCATGTGGAGGCTGCGTCGGCTGTTCACCGGGCTGGAGCAGCAGCAGGCCCTGGAGCTGGTGCTCTCCAAGCTCAAGGACACCCGGTCCAACGCCGAGTTCCTCATGGTCATCTCCAAGACGACACCGAGCGGCACCTCGCTGGCCGACGCCGACGCTGACACAGACTGACTCCGGCCTGTCCCGAGGGCGTTTCTGGGGCCTTGGTCGGGGTCGTGGTGGAGAGCGGCCGCAGTCTCGTCCCTCGGAGGTTCTTCTCATGCGCCCCGAGCAGGGAGGCGGCCGTCGGTGCCTGTCGGCACCGGGGTGGGCTCGACGACCTGCACGACCAGTGCTGTCTGGTGAGAGTTCTCACTTGGTGTTGCTGGGTCGTGCAGGTCGTCGGTGGGTTGTGATGATGTGTCGTGTACCGAGGCGGTAATTTCAACAAAATGAGGTGGCGTTTCGTCGAGAACAATATGTCTCGACGTAATGCAGTAAAGGTGTGTGCGACTTTCGGTTGACGCTAGTAGACTTGCTTTGAAACACTGTGCGTGACGTTGGGGTGGCGCGCAGTGTGGGTTATCGCTGAGAGCCTGCCTCTGGCGCGGGCTCGCGCGCGCCCGCGCCCACGACCACCCTTCGCTGGAAACCGTCCTGTGCGGCCCGCTCCTGCGCAACCCGGTGGGCCTGGTCGCAGGCTTCGACAAGAACATCGAGCTGACCCCGCTCATGGAGGACCGCGGCTTCGGATTCTCCACCGGGGGCTCGGTCACGCTGCCGCCGCGTGCAGGAAACCCTCGCCCTTGGTTCTACCAGTTGCCGCGCACGCGGTCCCTTGTCATCCACGCCGGTATGGCCAACAAGGGGCTGGTCGAGCTGCTCAGGCGCGGCGGGTTCACCAGCACCGCCCAGGCCGTGGGGGCAGACCACGGACCACGCTGCCTGGTTCGAGGAGGGGGCGGAATGTGCGGACCAGGCTGCCAGGCAGGCCCGCTAGCCTCGCGTGGTCGCCGTCGGACGGTGCGGTGGTCGGTCTCACTCGCTTCTGGCGGGGAGAGTCTTGCTGTGCCTGACCCTGTGGTGGCACAATCACCACGGCTCCGGTTCACCCACGCGCCCGCGCGGGACCCGGGACTCTCTGAGAGCTGAGGAGATCACCATGAAGCAGGGGATCCACCCCGACTACGTGGCCACCACCGTCACGTGCACCTGCGGCAACACCTTTGAGACTCGTTCCACCGTCACCAGCGGCGAGATCCGCGTGGACGTGTGCTCGGCCTGCCACCCCTTCTACACCGGCAAGCAGAAGATCCTCGACACCGGTGGCCGTGTGGCCCGTTTCGAGGCCCGTTACGGCAAGCGCAAGAAGTAGCGGCGCCTTGACGCCTCGTGCCTGTCCGGGTGGAGGGCCGACCTGTCCGCCGCTGCCAGCCTGACGACGTGCGACCTCGGGGTACGCTCTACGACTCTCCGGTAGGCGTGGGGCGTACCCCGAGGTCGCATTCTGTGTGGTGGGCCGCGCGCAGCCGCAGGCGTGCTGCGTCCCCGAGGCCGTAGGCTGGGCCGGGCTGCTGGGGCGACCCTGGCTCGCCTGCCCTTGGTCCGGGCCTGACCCTTCAGAGAAAGGTGAGTCATGAGCGTGGAGGACTTTTCCGCTGTGAGGCCCCTGCTGGAGGAGCACGCCGCGATCGAGGCCCAGATGGCCGGTGCGGCGGCTGCCGACCCTGGCGCTATGAGGCGCCTGGGCCGACGGTACGCGGAGCTGGGTCAGGTGGTGGCGGCCTACCGCGCCTGGGAGGCTGCTACCACCGATCTTGCCGACGCCGGGGAGCTGGCCGCCGAGGACGCGGACTTTGCCGCCGAGCTGCCCTCGCTGGAGGAGGCGCGTGACCGCGCTGCCACCCGCCTGCGAGAGCTGCTCGCCCCCCGCGACCCCGACGACGCCCGCGACGTCATCATTGAGGTCAAGGCGGGCGAGGGTGGCGAGGAGTCGGCTCTCTTCGCCTCCGACCTGGCTCGCATGTACACCCGCTACGCCGAGCGCCAGGGATGGGTCGTTGAGGTGATGAGCGCCACCGGCTCCGACCTGGGCGGGTACAAGGACGTGCGTCTGGCGGTCAAGACCAGGGGAGCGGTCGAGCCTGCGCAGGGAGTGTGGGCGCACCTGAAGTACGAGGGTGGTGTCCACCGCGTCCAGCGCGTGCCCGTCACCGAGTCCCAGGGCCGCATCCACACCTCCGCTGCCGGGGTGCTGGTCATGCCCGAGGCTGACGACCCCGGTGAGCTGGAGATCGACCCCGCCGACCTGCGCATCGACGTCTTCCGCTCCTCCGGCCCGGGCGGGCAGTCGGTCAACACGACGGACTCCGCCGTGCGGTTGACTCACCTGCCCACCGGCATCGTCGTGTCCATGCAGAACGAGAAGTCCCAGCTGCAGAACAAGGAGGCGGCCATGCGCGTCCTGCGTGCCCGCCTGCTGGCCGAGCGGGCTGCTGAGGCCGAGGCCGAGGCCAGCGCCGCCCGGCGCTCCCAGGTGCGCACCGTGGACCGCAGCGAGCGCATCCGCACCTACAACTTCCCGGAGAACCGGGTCGCCGACCACCGCACCGGCTACAAGGCCTACAACCTTGACGCCGTCCTTGACGGCGACCTGGGGCCGGTCATCGCCTCGGCCGTCGCCGTGGACGAGGCCGCACGGCTGGCCGCTGCCGGCGGGCAGTGAGGGCCAGTGGGTGAGGGCCGGTGAGGGTCGTGGTACCTCGCACGGGGAAGGGGGCCGGGGCGTATGCCCCCAGGTGGTCCCTCGGGGCCTCACGGGGGTATGACCATGGGCGTGCTTGACCGCTACGCGCTGCGCCGGGCTGTGCGTGAGGCGGGGGAGAGGCTGGCGCGTGCCGGAGTGGCCTCACCCGCAGCGGACGCCCGCCTGCTCGCCGAGCACCTGCTGGGCCGTCCGCTCGCGCTGGCCGAGGGTGCCGGTGAGGACTTCGTGGAGCGCTACGCGGTGCTGGTCGAGCGTCGTGCCACTCGTGAGCCGCTCCAGCACGTTCTGGGTGTCATGTGGTTCCGCGGCCTGGAGCTGGTCAGCCGCCGCGGTGTGTTTATCGTGCGCCCCGAGACGGAGGTGGTCGCTGAGGCTGCGATCGACGCCCTGAGGGGGGCGTTCCCAGGGAGACCAGAGCCTTGGGCCGGGGCTGGCGGCTCTCGGGTGGTCGGCGGGTCCCCGGGTGCTGGCAGTCCCTGGACGACTGGAGGGTCCCAGTCGGGAGCCTCGGTAACGCCCCTCTCAACGGTCTCGCCAGCCGCGCCGCTGGTGGTTGACCTGTGCACCGGGTCCGGGGCGGTCGCCGCCGCCGTGGCCCGGGAGGTACCCGGCGTACGCGTCGTCGCCGTGGAGCTGGAGGCGGCTGCTGCAGGCCTGGCGCAGGAGAACTGCCAGAGGCTGGTGCCGGGGCGGGTCGAGGTCGTCCACGGTGACGCCACGGACCCCGCTACCCTGGCCCGGCTGGACGGGACCGTGGACGTGGTGGTCGCCAACCCGCCCTACGTGCCTGCTGGCGCGGTCGAGGACGTCGAGACCCGCTGCTACGACCCGCAGGCGGCCCTGTACGGCGGGGGCGTGGACGGGCTGGCCGTGCCGCGCGCCGTCGTGGCCCGGGCCAGAGGACTGCTGCGTGAGGGCGGGGTCCTGGTCGTGGAGCACGACCCGGGCCAGTCCGCTGCGCTGCGCCAGGCGGCACTGGGTGCCGGCTTCCGGCAGGCCTCCACCGGCCAGGACCTCACGGGCCGGGAGCGCTACCTGCGGGCGGTGCGGTAGGTGCCCGCAGCCGCGTCAGCCGGCCTGGGCGTCGTCGTCACAGGTGAGCCAGTTCCTCACAGATGACCGAGTCCCTATAGGTGACTGACGTGCATGTCATCCGGTGAGGACTCGGTCACTGTCGGTGACTGGCTGCCGGGGCGCGCGTGGTGGAGGCACCTGCAGCGGGGGTGTGGCAGAGCCTGGATGCGTGCGTGCGGTCGTGGAAGGCTTTGTCCGCAGCGGCTCTCGCGCAACCGTCACCGCAGCAGCAAGAGAGGAAGACCATGACCACCGCGACCACCGCGACCACCGCGACCACTGTTGCCGTTATTGGGGCCACCGGCCAGGTGGGCCGGGTCGTGGTCAAGGAGGCGCTCAGCCGCGGGCTCACGGTGCGGGCACAGACCCGAAGCGCCTCCCGTGCGCGCCGACGGCTCCCCGAGGGGGCCGAGCTTGTCGAGGCCTCGCCGACTGACGCCGAGGCCCTGCGCCCGCTGCTGGCCGAGGCTGACGTCGTCGTCCTGACCCACGGCACCGACACCGACGGGAAGGGCGGCGCCACGTTCTACGACGTCGTGCGAGCCGTTATTGACGCGCTGGGTGAGGGGGTAGGGCACCTGCAAAGGGCAGGACCCATGTCAGTCTCATGACCACCATGAACGCCTCCCACTCCGCGACGGTGACCGGGTATGAGTTTGTGGAGTGGAAGCGGCGCGCCGAGAGGCTGCCGCTGGCCGAGGAGCCTCCTCACGTCCAGGAGGATCTTTGCTTGGCTGGTCGGCTGCGCGACCGGTGAGCGGCGGTGCGCGGGTGGACACGGAACCGGCCTGGCGGGCCAGTGGGAGGAGCGGCACCGCACGAGATCGAGCGATTCCTCAGGTAGATGACTGATTCCTCAAGTAGATGACTGACGCGCCTGTCGTTCCGTGAGGATTCGGTCAGTCTCGGTGAGTGGCTGTAAGGTCGCGGTGCCGTGCCCAGGCCTGGGACGCAGCAGGTGCGGGCGGTGTGCCAGGGTCCGCCCCGTCAGCCACCTGTCACAGTGGTGACACCGCTGGCTGGAAAGACCACCCGCCCCCATCCAGGAGGACTGAGATGTTGCCCGACTACGAGACTCTCACCGACCGGTCCGCGCCGTCGGCCCAGCGCATCGCTGACCTGGCGAAGTCGTCGGTGTCGCCAGGTAAGTCGGTCCTCATTGAGGACGAGGAGCCGCTGCTGGCCGCGCTGGGTGCGGGCCTGCGGTTCCTGGGCGTCTACGTCCTGGACTCCGTGGAGCCGCCGCGCGGCGTCGTCGAGACCTGTCAGCGGGCTGGTGTCCCTGTGACCGTCATGAGCGCGGTGCTGGCCACTGAGCTCTTCAGGTCGGACAAGCGCCCGGACGTGTTCGGTGTGGCACGGGCACCCCGGCCTCCGAGCGCTGACCAGCTCCGGGCGCAGGGGCGTGACGTCCTTGTCCTTGACGGCGTACGGATCGTGGGCAACATCGGTGCGATCGTGCGCAGTGCCTACGCCTTTGGGGCTGCGGGTGTGGTGCTGGTGGGGTCTGGACTCAGGAGCATTACCGACCGGCGGCTGATCCGGGCCAGCCGTGGCTACGTGTTCTCGCTGCCGGTGGCCCTCATGACGTGGGACGAGGTCTCCGGGCTGGTCGACCAGGCCGGGATGGACGTGGTGCTGCTGGACACCGACGGTGGCACGGGGCTGGACCAGGTGGCGGCGAGAACCGGGCCACAGGCCCTGGTGCTCGGGGCCGAGACGGTGGGGGCATCCGGTCAGGCGCGCCGCCTGGCCGCCACGACCGTCTCCATCCCTATGAACGAGGCGGTGGAGTCCCTCAACGTCTCGGTGACGGCGGGCATCTTGCTGCACGCCCGGTCCCGGTACAACCTTGCCCGGATGCGTGAGGGGCTCTGAGGATCCCTGAGGGCGCACGGGCGGCCCTGTGCCCGGACCGTGCGCGAGCAGCCGTGGCGAGGCGCGCGCATGAGACGGCTGTCACGAGGGGCCTGCTGGTACTGCGCCGCCGCTCTCCCGGTACCTGCGTGCGGCTGCCGTGACCTGGCGTGCCAGGTGGAGGACCAGGCGCAGGTCCGCCTCTCCGACCTCGGCACCGACGGCGTCGGCCCACGCGTGCTGCTCGGTGGCGAGTGCCTTGAGGGCCTCGTGCCCACGGCCGGTGAGCACCAGGAGGTTCTGACCACGCCGGGCAGGGTTGGGCTGCCAGGTCGCCCAACCTTGGGCCACCACGTCGTTGGCGACCCGCTGGACGCTCTGGCGCGACAGGCCCAGGCCTACCCGGCGGGCGATCTGGGCGACGCTCAGCGGCTCCTCCAGCACTGCACCCAGCACCCGCCAGCGGGCTGGTGTCAGCTCGTGGTGCGCGGTCATCATGGCTGCTGCGGCGAGGAGCTCTCCGCCCAGCTCGAGGACCGGCAGGACCAGTTCTGTCAGCGCGTCTCCCTCAGGAGTCCTGCCAGGCACGGGTCACCTCCTCCAGCTCCTCGTAGTGACGTGCGTCCCCGGTGAGGTAGAGGCGCTCCCAGGCGTCGGCAACTGCGGTGAGAACCAGGCCGCTGACCCGCATGACCTCGGCTGTGAAGGGGATGGCGTGGATGCCGGACGCGGTGGTGACCCCCTGGTCGGTGACCACAGGAGCCTGCGCATAGTGCCGCTCGCCACGGTAGCCGCTGGTCTCCAGGTACCCCTTGCTGTTGGAGGTGTGGGAGCGCGTGTCAAGGACCCCGTGGCGTGCCAGGAGGAAGGTGCCACCGCAGATGGCGGCGACGGGGACGCCGCGCTCCAGCAGCTCCTGGACGGCTGCGGTGAGCCGCTCGTGCCCCTGGGCGTAGGTCTCCCCGCCCGGGACCACCAGGGCGGCAAGACGGCCCTCCTCCGCCAGGGTGGTGAGCTCGCTGAGATCTGCGGACGGCGTGATGGGCAGACCTCCCAGGGAGGTCACCGGCTCCAGGCCGTCACCGACGAGCAGCAGGCGGAAGCGGCCGGGGCGGATGCTCTCCGCGGTGGTGACCTGGGTGGTCAGGTAGGCGTACTCCCAGTCGGCCATGGTGTCTGTGGTGTACAGGGCGATGACGCGTGAGGTGACGTGTGAGGACTGGGTAGTCAGATCGGGGCGCTCAGGCATGCTGGGACCGTACTGGTATTGACAGCATGCTGTCAAAGGGTGGTTGACCTGCCTCAGGCCGGTGCGGTCCCGGGCCGCGTGCGACCATGTGCTGCTGCACATCTTCGCGTGCCAGGCGGAGGCCGTCTCTGAGCTCTTCCGCAGATTCTCGCGGTCTCTGGAGGCCCACTGGGGTAGCCGGAGCGTGAAGATGTGCAACCGCCAGGTGCGTTGCACATCTTCGGCGTCCTGCACGCGGTTTCCGTTAACCGGCTGGCGCGGGATTCCGGGGGTCCCCAAGGAAGGAGCAGGCTGAAGATGTGCAGCAAGGGGGTGGCTGCCTGTTACCTGCTTCCGGATCCGCTCCCGGGCTGCCTGCCAGCTTATGACCTCGTGCGTCCAAACCGGGAGAGGAGTGGCGGTGGTGTGCTCAGCCGTCGCTGCTGGCGGGGAGCAACGCCTCGATCTGTGGCAGCAGGGTCGGAACCTTTCGTGTCCCCGCCTCGTAGACGAGTCGGGCGTCAACGGTCCCGTACTCGTGGGCAAGAATGTTCCGCATCCCGACTATGCGGTTCACATCCCGGATCTGCGCTGCTACCCGCGGATCCGTTCGGCGTACCCGGTTGAGTGACTCGCCGAGTATCTCAAGCTGACGCTCAACTGCGGAGCGCCGCATCGCGTCCTGGGTGAACTGGTCCCAGTTGACACCGTCAAGGAACTTGATCACCGACCGGGCTGCCTCGGCGGCCTCCCACAGGTAGGCGGCGCTCTCATGACGCATAGACGTCCTCCGCTGTAGCCAGGACCGACTCCCGGAAGTAGGGGTTTCGCAGGGAGTCTGTCGTTACGAGATCCACAGGACGGCCTGCAGCGTGCTCCAGGGCCTCCTGCAGACCGAAGAAGTCCTCGAAGCGACTGTCTCGGTCCTCCTTGAAATCGACGAGGAAGTCGAGGTCGCTGGTGGTCGGGTCGAAGGTCCCGGTCACGGCTGATCCAAAGATCCTGAGCCGCGCCACACCGAAACGCCTACAGGCATCCCTGATGGCATCCGGATCGGCTGCAGCGGCAACAGTCATGGCTCAATTCTCTCAGAAGACTCCGCGCAAAGGCGCGGGACAGGCTCGGGGCAGGGCCAGGTCCTCCTGGACGGGTACTTCCTGGGCCCGACGAGGTGCGTCGCCCGTGCGGGCGCTCACGGGGTCCTCATGCTGCCCAAGTGCTCTGCGGCGCTGGCCTCGCCCGCGCGAGTGCTGGTGGGCCGCTGGGTGGCACGTGGCCTAGGCTTGGCCTGCCATGACTCACGCGACGAACGCCCTCTTCGGCAACCTGTCCATGCCCGGGACAAGCCGCACCTCCCTGCCCGCCGAGGCCGCCCTGCCCTCCCTGGCTACTTTTGACGACGACTCCTGGGCCGACGTGGAGCCTCCGGACACGGAGGACCTGGAGCCGGGGGAGGGGGGACCACAGGACTGGGTGCGTGAGGACCTACCCGGCGGGGCCCGTGGCACGGGGACTGGGGAGTACCCCGTCAGGACTCGGGGCGCAGGCCCTGTTGCCGACCACGGCGGGGAGCCTGCCGAGGACCGTGGCACCGCGCCCCTCTCCTGGGAAGAGCGCCAGGCGGTCACGGC
Organism: Actinomyces wuliandei; assembly: GCF_004010955.1. NCBI lineage: Bacteria > Bacillati > Actinomycetota > Actinomycetes > Actinomycetales > Actinomycetaceae > Actinomyces > Actinomyces wuliandei. The sequence goes on along the minus strand of NZ_CP025227.1, from coordinate 2,072,274 downwards.
GGGCCTCGTGGCCCGCGCCCAGGCGGACACGTCAGCAGCCCGCGCCCAGGCCGACTGGTCTGAGCAGGCTGAGGCCGACCTGGCAGCGGCTGCTGCCACGGGGGGCGCAGAAGGGTTGGTGCGCCCCGGTGCGGGCAGCGCTGGGGGCGCGACGGCCGACCGGGAGCCAGTGGGCGCCGTCGGCACCGTGCGCACGGGGTACGCGGGGCACACGGGGACGCCAGGCGCGCCCTGGGGAGCCACTGCTGCCGACCCCGTCGGCCTGGTCGAGGGCCTCAACCCCGCCCAGGCCCAGGCGGTCACGCACTCGGGGTCGCCGCTGCTCATCATCGCCGGGGCCGGCTCGGGCAAGACCCGCGTGCTCACCCACCGCGTGGCCCACCTTATTGCCACCGGGCGGGCGCGTCCCGGGGAGATCCTGGCGATCACCTTCACCAACAAGGCCGCCGCCGAGATGCGTGAGCGGGTCACCGCCCTGGTGGGACCTGCGGGGGAGCGCATGTGGGTGTCCACCTTCCACTCCGCGTGCGTGCGTATCCTGCGCCGCAGCCACGAGGCGGCCGGCCTGCGCTCGACCTTCTCTGTCTACGACGCCGCCGACTCCACCCGCCTGATCACCCTTATCGTGCGAGAGCTGGGCATCGACCCCAAGCGCTTCACCCCCAGGACCTTTGCCCACCGCATCTCCGACCTGAAGAATGAGCTGGTCACCCCGGAGGCGTTCGCGCGCACGGCCCAGACCACCAACCCGATGGAGCGCCACCTGGCAGAGGTCTACCAGGCCTATGCCCAGCGCTTGGCGGCGGCCAACGCCCTGGACTTCGACGACATCATCATGCGTACCGTCGCCCTCCTCCAGACCCAGCCCGCCGTGGCCGAGGCCTACCGGCGCCGCTTCCGCCACGTGCTGGTGGACGAGTACCAGGACACCAACCACGCCCAGTACGTGCTGGTGCGTGAGCTGGTCGGCGGCCCGGGCACCTCCGGGGAAGGCTCGCCCCTGTCGGCGGGCGAGCTGACGGTGGTGGGGGACTCCGACCAGTCCATCTACGCCTTCCGCGGTGCCACGATCCGTAACATCGAGGAGTTCGAGCAGGACTACCCCAGCGCGGAGACGATCCTGCTGGAGCAGAACTACCGCTCCACCCAGAACATCCTCACCGCAGCCAACGCGGTCATCTCCCGCAACAGCGGCCGCCGTCCCAAGAACCTGTGGACCAGCTCCGGCGACGGCGCACCCGTGACCGGGTACGTGGCCGACTCCGAGCACGACGAGGCCCGCTGGGTCAGCCAGGAGATCGACCGGCTGGCTGACGAGCACGGCGTGCGGCCTGCGGACGTGGCCGTCTTCTACCGCACCAACGCCCAGTCCCGCGCCCTGGAGGAGGTCTTCGTCCGCTCCGGTCAGCCCTACAAGGTCATCGGGGGCACCCGCTTCTACGAGCGGCGCGAGGTCAAGGACGCCATCGCCTACCTGCGCGCCGTGGACAACCCCGACGACGACGTCAACCTGCGCCGCATCCTCAACGTCCCCAGGCGGGGCCTGGGGGACAAGGCGGAGGCGGCTCTGGCTGAGCACGCCTCCCGCCACGCGGTGTCCTTCGGACGGGCCGTCGCCGACGCCGCCGGGGTGCTGCGGGAGGAGCGGGGTGGCGGCGAGCCACCGGTCGTGGAGGGGCTGACGACTCGGGCCCGCAACCAGGTGCGCGGCTTCCACGAGCTGCTGGCCTCCCTGCGCCAGATGCTGGCCGAGGGGGAGGGCGTGGCCGAGGTGCTTGACGCGGCCCTGGACGCCTCCGGCTACCTGGCTGAGCTGCGGGCCAGCGACGACCCCCAGGACGCCACCCGGGTGGAGAACCTGGCTGAGCTGCACTCGGTGGCCTCCGACTTCCAGGCTGCCAACCCGACGGGGACCCTGGCGGACTTCCTGGAGCGCGTCTCCCTGGTGGCCGACTCTGACCAGCTGCCCGACACGGGTGAGGCAGGGACCGGAGACCTTCCGGAGGGGCAGGTGACCCTCATGACCGTGCACACTGCCAAGGGGCTGGAGTTCCCGGTGGTCTTTGTCACTGGTATGGAGGACGGCACCTTCCCCCACGCCCGCTCCCTGGCCGAGGAGGCCGACCTGGCTGAGGAGCGCCGTCTGGCTTACGTGGCGCTGACTCGTGCCCGTGAGCGGCTCTATCTCACCCGTGCCGCCGTGCGTAGTGCCTGGGGGACGGCCCAGGCCATGCCTGCATCCCGGTTCCTGGACGACCTCCCGGCCGAGGTCGTGGACTGGAGGAGGCTGGCCTCGGACACCGTGGCGCTGTACGGCGACAGCACCGGTTGGGGCTCCAGCTGGGGGGAGGGCGGCTACGGCTCTGGCCGCCGTAGTGCGCATGGTGCCCGGAGGGGGCGGACAGGCTCCGACAGCGGCGGGGAGGCCTGGGGGAGTCCTGCCCACCCTGACGAGGACGACTTCGCGCCCCCGGTCGGGTCGGGGAGCCGCCGCACCGGGCGTCTGGGGCGGGTGGAGACAGCCAGGGACCGTGCTGAGGCCCGGCGCGCCGAGCGGGCGGCCAGGCGAGGTCGGCCGAGTCGGCTGGACGGCAGTCCAGGACGTCCTCAGGGTCGGTCAGGGCGGAGGGAAGGAGGTCACGCGGGCGCTGACGGCGACGCGGAACACTTCCAGGACGAGGCGCTGCCAGCAGCGGTGGCTGGTCTGCGGGTGGGTGACCAGGTCCGCCACGACTCCTACGGGGTCGGGACCGTGGTCGGCCTGGAGGGCCGGGGCCGCTCCCTGACAGCCCGGGTGGAGTTCACTGTCGCCGGGGCGGTGACGACCAAGCGCCTCATGCTGCGCTACGCACCTGTGGCCAGGGTCTGAGTGGTCTGGCTGCGGGGCAGGGCCTTGTCGGGAGCGCGTGACGGCCTGGGTCTCAGCGGCGTGGGAGGGTCGACAGGGTCTACTTTGTGCCGGTGGCTGGTGCTGGGGGCGCTAGGGTGCCGCGCGCGGTAGCTGGCCCAGGCGGCCCGGACCTGAGTCGCGGTGACCTCGTCACGCCAGAGGTCCTCCTTCTCCAGCCAGTGCACGAGGTCTGTCACCTGGTCGGGGGTCGGCGTGTCCTCGTCGTCCTGAAGGATCTGGGTGGCGGTCTCGGTGTCGACGTAGGTGGAGACCATGTCGCACTCCCCGTCAAGGATCGTCAGGAGCACCGGTGCGGGCAGGTCCGCGCGCCGGGAGTAGGTGTGCCAGGCGTGGGCGAGGGCGGTGGTCAGTGTCCAGGGGTCCTGGGAGGGGCCGTGAAGAGCCAGGTGGTTCCTGCCGGTCAGGTGGTCAGCAATCGCCTGACGCTCTTCCTGGGTGGCACCTGCCCCGGTGAGGAGGTCGTCAACAAGGTGCGCCGCGTGGGCGAGGTCGTGGTGACTGCTCATGTGCTCAGTAGCTCCAAGGTGTGTGGTGTCAGTGGCGGGATGGAACCTCAGTCGTCGTGCGGTGAGGGCTTGTCGGGTGGGGGGGTGAGGCAGGTCGGCGGGTCGTGGTAGGTGCCGGTTCTGTGGGCTGTGCCGTCTCCTCTCGTAGAGGTGCTCCGGCTTCTGCTCCGTGCCTGGGGAGGGACGGAGCAAGGTGCGCGGAGGGGGTGCTGTTGACTTCGGTGTCTTGATGATGTCACAGCAGTAGAAACTTTTCCATTCCTGACGAACGGGTGTCGAGCGGCGCCTCCCTGTAGTGGTGGCGCCTGCCGCTGGCCTCAGGCCCCTGGCTCACTGCGCGTGACTGCCGCCCATCTCATGTGGTGCTGCCCACAGCGCATCCACGGCTGCTGTCTGCGCGCCCGGCTCTGAGGCGGTGCGGTGCCGTGGTCGTGAGCGGGTGGTCCCGCCTCGGAGGTGACGTCATGTCACCCTTTGCAGGTGGTTCCTGCACGCATGGGCAGGGCTACTGGTTGGCTCCTGCCTTGCCGACGAGGAAGCTGAGGACTGTCGAGTTGCGGTTACGTCGGTAGACCTCGAACATCATGCGCATGGCGGTGATCTCGGCACGCCGCTCCCGTACGCTGCCAAACGTGGTCCGGCAGCTCGCCGTGGTGTGCTCGGCGCAGATGTCGCCGTGCAGGACGTGGGCGAGCTCGTGCAGGATCGTCTGGGTCCGGTTGAGCGGCGACAGCCGGGAGTCGTAGTAGACCATGGCCGTGGCACCCACGGATACTGTCACGCCGTTGACCTCGGCGCTCTGCAGCTCGCTGGGGATCGGGTTGAGCACGACGTTCATACCGCAGGCCCGGCCCACGGCGTCCGCCAGGTTCTCCATGGACAGGACATCCGGCCACACGAGCCTGTCCAGCGCGTCCTCCTGGTCCTGCGGGGTCTCGCGGTCCGGCTCCGGCTGCGAGGTCTGCGGCTGTCGGAGCACGTGCCCTGCCGGGTGCTCCCCGTGGGGGCTCTCATGAGCAGCAGCACCCTGGGAACCTGCCTCCCGCTCCTCCAGGCGTCCGGCGCCCCCAGTGTCAGCACCGTCGGCCGCCCGCATGAGCAGCATGCGCGCCAACCTGCTTGTCAAGGTGGGCATCAGCACTCCTTGTAAGTGTGAGGAATGAGTATCGCCTGGGGGCTGTCGCCTACGGGTACCGGCAATGTTGCTGCTACGTCACGGATGCTATCTGATAAAACGGCTGAACGGAAGCGGGGAGGGGTGCGCAGCACGGTGCTGACCGTGCTCCCCGGAGAGCGCGGTCAGCGGGCCTCCCAGGTGGCAGCAGCCTGGTCTACCAGCTCGCTGAGCGCGGTCTCGCCGAGCTGGGGCACCACGGCGTCCTCGACCACGCTCGTCCCCTCCAGCGAGGGGGCGCGGGGCTGCTGCGCCCGGGAGGCGGCCTGGTCCATGGTCGTGCTGGCCGCCTGAGCGGTGGCAGCGTCCCCGGCACGCAGCGCCACGAGGAGGTCCACTGCTGCGAGCCCGGCCTCGGCCCAGTCGGCCGTCGCCTCGATCCAGGGGCTGGCGTCGTCGTAGAAGCCCTCTTCCTCCATGGAGGCCAGGGTCGTGGGGGCGTCGCGCAGCAGTGACAAGCGGGAGCGCAGCCGGGCGGCGCTGTCCTCCAGCGCGGTGCCGTCGTCGGCGTCCAGCGCCTGTGTGACGGCGTCGACCTCCTCCCATGTCTCCGTCGCCTCCCAGGCGGCGAACTCCCACGGCTCGTGGACGTCGATGAAGGCCTGCATCGTCTCCCAGGCCAGGCCCGAGTCCTCTCCGACGAGGTCGGCGACGGCAGTGTCACGCACAGCCTGGGGGTCGTGCGCCGCTGGGTTCCAGGAGTAGCTGGCGTACTCGGCCAGCGCCAGCCGGGAGGCGTAGGGCTGGATCATGGGATTGGTGGTGATCCCGGTGACGGCTGTTGCCAGGGTGGCGTCGCGGGCGGGCATGGCTCCCAGGAAGAGACGGGCCTGGTTGTCCCCGTCGTTGGCCGGGAAGTTGTCCCACACCACCAGGCTGGTGGTGTCGTAGTTGCGGGCGGCCTGGGTGGCCTGCTGGGTGGTCAGGTTGTCGGTGACAATGGCCTCCCCGGTCCACTGGACCTGCACGGCGTCGTCAAGAGCCTGCCCGAAGGCGGTGGTGTAGGCCGTGGCCTGTGTGCCGGTGTACTCGGTCGGGACCGTCCACAGGTCCGGGAGGCCGTTGGCCTCGACGTAGTTGGTCTGGAGGTGGTTGAGGAGGTGGGCCTGTGCGGTGGCCAGCGCGACAGAGGGGTTGGGGTCGGTGAAGACCTCCCGGTCCGCCTCGCACTCCAGGGTCTGTGGCGTGTCGTCCAGGGCCAGGTAGAAGCTGTCCACCCCCGCCTCGCCCAGCTGGTCAAAGACAGCCTCCACGGCCTCAAGGTCGTCCTGGGAGGAGTAGCAGATGTCCTCGCCGGGGGACAGGGCGACCACGAGCTCCACGTGACGGGCGCGGGCGCGCTCCGCCAGTTCCGACAGGCGGTCCAGCTCCTCGTCGGGGTAGGGCTCGCGCCACTGGTCGCGCAGGTAGACGTCGTCCTTGGGCGCGTAGACGTAGGTGTTCATCCGCCACCGGGCCATGTGGTCCAGGGTGTCCAGCCGCGCCTCGTGGCTCCACGGGATCCCGTAGAACCCCTCCACCACGCCCCGCACGTCCATCGCAGGCTGGTCACTGGCCTGGACCCCGGCCACGACGCCGCCCTGGGTGAGCTGTCCCAGGGTCCTGGCGGCGTAGAGGAGCCCGTTGGGACCACCGCCCAGGACCGTGACGGTGGGGAGCCCGTCAGTGGTCGTGGTGGCCAGCAGGTAGCCCTCCTCGTGCTCGGGCACGCTCATGCCCCCCTCAAGGTAGCCGGAGGCGTCGGGGCCGTCGGTGCCCACCACGACCCGGGCTGTGGGGGTGGTGGCCTCAGAGCCTGAGTCCTCAGGGGCCGAGGGCTCTGGCTCCGAGCCTGCCGGGCTGCCCGCAGTACCTGAGGCGCTCAGCGTGCCGCCGGAGCCGGTGACCAGCTCACGCACGAGTGCCACGGTGTCCGCTGAGTCACCGTCCGCTGTGTTGCTGTCCGCTGTGTCACCGACAGTGACGAGCTCGACGGTACCGGTCAGGTCCACCTCCGGTCCCTCCCAGGTGAGGGACCGGGGCGCGGGGTGCAGCGCCAGGGCGGCGTCGGTGCTGTCGTCGTCGCCCGTGGTGGCGGTGCTGGTGCTGCCAGCGCCCGCAGCGGCTTCGGTGGTGCTGCCAGCCGTGGCACCCGCAGTGGTGCTGGTCCCCTGGGCGTCCCCGGCCTGTGACGGCGAGAGCGGGATGAGAGTGGTCAGGACGAGGGCCACGGCGGCCAGGAGAGCCGTGACGGCAGCTCTGTGACGCCAGTGGGAACCATTACTGCGCAGATACATGCCGCCTATTATGAGGGTGAGGGCCGCCTGCGGGTCGGTGGTGCCGCCTGTGGGTAGGTGATCTGGGACGCGGTGGATCGGTGGTCACCCTCATCCGGTCAGACGCAGGCTGGGAGCGGACCTCACCCCAGGAGAGGTCGTCGCGTGTCCCGCCCGCCCAGGCAGCAAGGCGGGGGCCTGCCCCGACTCCGGGGCAGCTGGTCATGCCTCGGAGCGCGTCCGGCCTGCCTCAGGCTGCTGCCCGTCCTCGGCGAGAGGTACCGGGTCGGCGGTGAGCGCCTTCTCCAGGTCACGCTGCTCCAAGCCGGTCCTGGCGGACAGGGGGATCGACTCGAAGCCCAGGGCGACCAGGGCGGACAGCAGGAGCACCGGGACCAGGGCCAGCACCACGGGGGACAGGCTGTCCACGTAGGCGGCGACGACGTCGGCGTGCTCCGTGGGACCCAGGTCCCGCACCGCCTGCGGGGTCAGGCTGGAGGAGTCCTGGGGGCTGAGCCCCGTTGCGGTCAGGGCGGCGGTGAGCCGGGAGGTGAAGACGACGCCAACGATCGTGTTGCCCAGGGAGACCCCGATCTCACGGAAGAAGTTGTTGGCGCTGGTGGCGGTGCCCAGCACGGAGGCGGGCAGCGCGTTCTGGATGACCAGGACGATCAGCTGGAAGAACAGGCCTATGCCCAGGCTGAGGACAAAGACCCCGGCGCACATCCACCACAGCGGTGTCGCCTGGTCGGCCAGGCCGACGACAGCCATGCCCACCGCCCCCAGGAGGCTGCCCACGACCGGGTAGAGCCGGTAGCGGCCCGTGCGGGTGACCAGCGCGCCCGACAGCATGGAGCCGACCACCATCCCCGCGGCCCCGGGCACCAGCAGCAGGCCGGAGGCTGAGGCGGACACGCCGTAGACCATCTGCAGGTAGGTGGGCAGGTAGCCGTTGATGCCGAACAGGCAGCCCATGGCCAGCACCGAGACGACCGTGGCGACCACGAAAGTCCGGTTGGTCAGGATGGAGGGGGGCATGACCGGCTCGGCGGCACGCCTCTCCACCGGCAGGAGCGCGCCCCAGGCCAGGAGGGTCAGCAGGCCCAGTCCCAGGATCACCGGGCTGCTCCACGGGTAGAGGGCGCCTCCCCAGGTGGCGATGAGCACGGTGCCGACTGCCCCGGTGTTGGCCAGGGCCAGGCCCAGCCAGTCAATGCGCACGCGCACGTGGCGGCGCGGCAGCTGCAGGTTCAGCGCGACCAGCACCCAGGCCGCGGCACCGAAGGGCAGGAAGAACCAGAAGACCCAGCGCCAGCTCAGCACGTCGGTGAGCCACCCGCCCAGCAGCGGCCCCAGGATCGAGGCCAGGCCGAACATGGCGCCCAGCGGGGCCGTGTAGGTGGCGCGCACCCGTGGCGGGATGAGGTCGCCGGTGATGGCCTGGGAGGAGATGATGAGGCCGCCCCCGCCCAGTCCCTGGAGGAAGCGGAAGGCGACGAACATCTCCATGCTCGTGGACACGCCGCACAGCGCCGAGCCACCCACGAACAGGGCGATGGCCACCAGGTAGAGGGGCTTGCGCCCCATGGTGTCGCCCAGCCTGCCGTAGACGGGCATCGCCACCGTCTGCGCCAGGGTGTAGGCGGTGATGGCCCACGACATGCGTGAGACCCCGCCCAGGTCCCCCACGATGGTGGGCAGGGCGGTGGCCACCACGGTCTGGTACATGGCGGACAGGAACATCACCAGCATGAGGCAGCCGTAGACCACCCAGAAGCGCCGGTCCGGGTGGAAGGTCATGCCCTGCGTGCTGGTGGGTGCAGCGGCGGTCCCGGCAGCAGCTCCGGCGGTTGCGGGTCCTGGCTCGGCTCCTGCTGCGCTGGAGCTGCTCGTGGCTGGTTCTGACTGGTCTGCCATCTCTCTCCTGGGCTGGGCGACGCCGGGAGGGGCGTCGTCCAGCCATTCTGCCACTCGGTTGTTTGCAGGAGGCGCCGGGGAAAGATGAGGCGTCTGGCACGTCGGTGGCGGCACGGTCACGAGGGCTGGCGGGGGCTGCCCCCGTGGGCTGCTCTGCCTACTCCACGTGGTCCTCCACGTGGTCCATGACGATTGCACGGTGGGTGCGCACGATCTCGGTGAGGGCGTCGATGGCGGTGTGGCCGCTGGGCAGGGCGGAGCCGAACCCGGTGCGTCCCACGACACGGGCGGTGTCGATATCGACCTCCAAGGTGGCGGCAGGGCGGTCGCCGTCGCCCAGGTAGAGGTTGTAGATGTCGCTGCGGGCGCGGCCGTCGGTGCTGTTGTCCGGGAGCACGATGATCATGGCGCTCATGGCGTCGATCGTGCCCTGCCACAGGTGGCTGGGGTCGTTGGTGGGGTGGGTGGCGTCCCCCGGGCTCCGGGTGTCCTGAAGGGGGGTGATGGTCAGTGGCATGGTGTTCTCCGTGGGGGTCGTGTCGTGGCTGTCGGCTCGTTGGGTCCGCGTCGTGGAAGTCGTGGGGATGTTGTCGGGGCGCGCGCGACCGTCAGCGGTGGTGGGCGGCGTGCTGCGGACGGCTGCCACTGTGCAGGTCCGGGGAAGGAGGAGGTGGGGGATGCCGCAATAGGCGAAACAGGGAGTTCCCGGGCGCCGACAGGCCGTCCTGCGCCGCAGAGACGGGCGTGGCGGGCGCAACTCAGAGATGTCACGTGGTCTCAGCCTCCTCCGGCAGGAGGGCGGCGGATACCGTGTGTCGTCTACCAACGCACCGGACACCGCCTGCCGTCTGCCGACGCAGGGGTACAAGTCCTGACTCGTTGTTCTTTCGTTACTCTACTATCTGGGCTGTGCCGGACGTGCCACGCAGGAGCGGCATGCCGTGGGCACATTCTGCCGGGCTGGATCAGGCCAGGCTGGACAAGGAAAGGACCTGACAGGGTGTCTATACCGTTCGACGTTGGTTCCTGGGGACTGTTCTGCGGCCAGGACCTCAGGCAGCTGGTGCTCGTTGACGACCAGCCCTGCGGGCCTGTCTCGGCACGCAAGGTCTCCCGCTCCCTGACGCGTCGGCTGCTTCTGGACGAGGGGCGGGTGGCCCGAGCCGCCCAGGACGTCAGGCATGTCCGCGAGGAGGTCTCGCATGCCGGGACCCAGTGGGTCGTCAAGCTGCACCCGGTAGGCTCGCCCCGCTCAGCCAGGACTGTCGGTGTGTTGGCGGGAGTCTTCCCCGCCGAGGCTAGTATTCCTGACCTCCCTCTGGTGGGGTCGTGGGAGTGGGAGATCGAGCGGGACGAGGACGGTGAGCCCACCCCGCGCAGACGCACCTACTGGGACCGCAACCTCTTTCTCATCTACGACGTCGACTCGGGTGCGGCCCAGCAGCAGCGGGGCTACTGGGAGGTGGGTGAGTGGGCAAACGAGCTGGTCGACCAGGCGGACCAGATGCGGGTCAACCGGTCAGTCCGGGACGGGATTCGTGACGGGCTGCCAGGTACGGCGGGTGTGTACAGGTATCTCACCTACCATGTAGTGACAGGCTACGGCTCGCCCGTACGGGGAAGGCGCCACCTGCGCTCGGTCGGTACGGCCGCTCCAGTTGCTCCGCATGATGACAAGATCATTCTGCTGGGTTTGAGCTACGAGGTGCCTGAGACTTTCCGCGACATGGCTTTTGAGCAGGACGACAGTGCGGCCCGGGTTGACGACGTGCTGCATGGGGTCATGGGGCTGGCCAGGGAGCCGATGGCGGTCGTCGATGCGATGACACTCGATGTTCTCATGACATCACCGTCGTGGCGGCGGGAGCGTCTCGACTACGTCGGGGGCCTCAGGGGGCTCGTTGACGGTTCCCCAGAGGACCTGGTGGAGCTGCACTCCCTGATGGCGGAGGCGGTGGGCAGCACAGAGCCTACCCGTGCTGTGCGGGTCAGGCTGCGCAGGACGGACGGCTCGGTCCAGGAGGTCAGCATTACCGCCACTGGTGTCCCGGGAGCCCGTCACCGTGACGTCGTCATCCGCCTGGACTCTTAAGGCGTACCTTAGGTGTGCGTCTTCAGGCCGCTGTGCCTGGGCTGAGTGTGACGAGCACAGGCAAGGTCGCGGAAAGCCGGAGAGCCCTGGGCCTCGTCGGCAGGCCGGGGTGCACCAGGGCAGAGCATGGCACGGTCTGCGGCCAACTCCATGGGGCCAGATGCGCTGACGGTGCTCGCTTACAGCTCATAAAAGCTCGGCGACCGCGCTGCGCAGGGTCTCGGGCAGGCCCACGGCCTCCAGCTCGGCCAGCAGCGCGGCCCCATCCAGCCCCCGCTGCACCGCCGCCCAGGAGCGGTCCTTGACCTCGTAGGGCAGCTGTGCGGCCTCCAGAAGGTCGTAGACCTCCTGGGGCCAGGGTGCCGGAGCCTGCACGGCGTCGGCTAGCACCACCTCCACGCCGTCAACCAGCTCCTGGGCGCTCAGCCAGCCCAGGTCCACCTCGGTGCCCGCGCCCAGGGTGAAGCCGTCGGCCTCGACCCGCCTCACGGGGAGCGCTGTGGGCTCTGCGGGGCCCGGGCCGGTGAGGCTGGTGGAGTCGGCGGAGCCTGTGGTGCTGACGGGTGGGCCGGGGGCGTGGCCTCGCGCGTGCCGCAGTACCGCCCCCGAGCAGGAGCCCGCCAGGAGCCGCAGCCGCAGGTGCCGTGCCTGCGGCACCACGTGGGCGGCCCCCTCAAGCCGGACGCGCACGACGGCCCGCCCCTGGTGGCCCGTCGTAGCACCCGCCCTCGCCTGGGCGCCCGGCTCCTGGTCGTCCGTCACTTGACGGCTCGTCTCCTGGAAGCCTGGCTCCCGGTGGTCCTGCTCCTGGCGGTCGGCCCACTCCAGCTCGACCACCGTGCGGGCCACGGCCTGCGGCCCGGGGGACGCCGCCCCGTCGTCCTCCTCCAGGACGGTGCCGCCGTCGGCACCGGGGACGACCACCAGCTCCAGTTCGCGCGGGTTGTGGGCGGCGGGCTCGTCCACACTGCCCGCCAGAGGGATGACGCAGCCCGCACGCGCCAGGACCACGGTGCGCTCCAGAGGCCTGGACAGGATGAGCCTGCGCCCGCTGCCCTCACCGGCCGCGCTGGTGGCGTCGTAGCGGCGCCCGGTGGGCAGGTCGTACCACACGCCGTCAGGCAGCCAGGCAGGCTCACGTCCCAGGCCCGTCACAGGGTCCAGGGGGCTGGTGAACGGCACCACCAGCAGGTCCCCGAAGAGGAAGGTCCGACGGAGCTCGTAAGCACCCGCCTGGTCCGGGTAGTCGTGGTAGACAGGGCGTACCGGGCCGACGCCCTCGCTCGCCGAGCGCCTGGCCCAGGTGTAGAGGTAGGGGACCAGACGGTGGCGCAGCCGCAGGTAGGCGCCCATGGTGGCGCGGGCGTCACGGCGGTAGCGCCACGGCTCCTTGGAGTTGAACTCTGAGGAGGTGGAGTGCAGTCGGTTGACCGGGGAGAAGCAGCCCAGCTGGACCCAGCGGGCGGCCATGTCGTCGTCGCGCTGGCCCAGCATGTGCCCGCCGATGTCGTTGGACCACCAGTAGTAGCCGATGTTGGCTGCTGTCGCGGTGAACTCCGGCTGGAAGCGCAGGGAGTCCCAGGTGGCGACCGTGTCCCCGGAGAAGCCGATGGGGGTGCGGTGGCTGGAAGGGTCGGCGTAGCGGGAGAAGGTGACCGGGCGGCGCCCCCGGCGGCCGGAGTCGAGGTAGTGGACGTGGTTGAGCATCCACAAGGGGTCCAGGCCGGGGAGGGTCGTGGTGCCTCCCTGCTGCCAGTCCAGCCACCAGAAGTCCACGCCCTGCTCCTCCAGGGGGCGGTGCACCTGCTCCAGGTAGGCTCGTACGAAGTCGCGGTCCGCGATGTTGAAGGGGATGTCCTCCCCGGCCGCCGGGTCCAGGCCCAGGTCGGTGCACACCGCCTCGTAGGCCTCCTCGTGGCGGCGCACGCCCTGGGCCGGGTGGACGTTGAGGGTGACCAGCATGCCGCGCTGGTGCAGGGCCTCCAGGAAGGAGCGGGGGTCCGGGAAGAGGTCGCGGTTCCAGGTGTAGCCCGTCCACCCCGTGCCGATCGCCGGGTCGATGTCGACCAGGTGCCAGTCCATGTCGATGACGGCCACGGAGAAGGGCAGGCCCTCGGCGGCAAAGCGGTCCATGAGCGCCAGGTACTCCTCGGCGCTGTAGGCATGGTAGCGGCTCCACCAGTTGCCCAGCAGCGCCCGAGGGATGAGCGGGCTGGGGCCGGTGAGGCGGAAGAAGTCGCTCAGGGCGGCGCGGTAGTCCTGGCCGTAACCAAAGAGGTAGAGGTCCTGGGCCGCCTGGTGGAGCTCCTGGGCGGTGCCCTGGGAGCCGTCCCGGGGGCCACGTTGGGCACCGCCCCAGGGGTAGTCGGCGGCGCCGTCCCGGGTGCGGGGCACGACCCACTCATCCTGGGTCAGCAGCAGGGAGCCGGAGTCGTCTAGCACCGCGATCCCGGTCAGGGACAGCAGGCCGGGGTCCACGGCGGTGCGTCCGTCCACCTCGTCGAGGGTGCGGGTGGTGCCACCCAGGTTGGTCGGGAAGGACTCCTCGGGGTCCCAGGTGTCACCGTGGTACCAGGCGCCGCCGTGGGGGGAGGCGGTGGCCTGGCGCAGGCGCACGTTGAGCCCGGAGCGGGTGAAGCCCAGGGAGGGCACGTGGGTGAGGTGGAGGTGGTCGGTGACGACCTCCACCCGGTCCGGACCGGTCGTGACGTGGAAGGCGGGGGGCTTGCCCAGGTCGCGGGTGGTGACGAGCTGGGTGGCGGCGTCGGTGAAGGTCCCGGTGGGGGAGTGCTCCATGCGGATGAGTCGGCTGGTGAGCACCGTGAACCGGTAGGTGGGGCCAGTCACCAGGGCCTCAGGGTGGGCCGGGGCCGGGCGCGGGGTGTCGGGGCCGCGCGACAGCGGGAAGGTCATGGCAGAAGGGTGGCACCTCGGGGGGCGCGGCGCACCTGGAGGCGTGTATGGGAGGTATGCGGTGTATGAGGAAGTGCACATCTTCAGTGGTTGTACGGAGGATGTATCCGCAGGAGCACGCGAGTCGGCTGGTTGCGCCTCCAGGCTCGAGGGCTGAAGATGTGCAGCGAGAGTGGTCGTGCACATCTTCGGCACCGACGGGTGAGGGATGTGCCGGTCGGAACCGCGCAGTCTCAAGGATCAGCTTTCGAGAGAGGGTGCTGGTGAGCGCCGCGCGCTGGTGAAGATGTGCAGCAAGTCTGGCAGAATCGGCTGTCCGTCGGGCTGGCCCCAGCGCCCCCAGCCCTGCCGTCTCCACTGTCGTAGAAGGATCCCTATGAGCGTCTCCACCCCGCCCCTGGTCGTCTCCGCCCGGCACGTCGGCACCGAGGAGGACTGGTGGCGCCGAGCCGTCGTCTACCAGGTCTACCCGCGCTCCTTCCAGGACACCAACGGCGACGGGTACGGCGACATCCCGGGCATCACCTCCCGCCTGGACTACCTGGACGCCCTGGGGGTGGACGTGGTCTGGCTCAGCCCCGTCTACCGCTCCCCGCAGGACGACAACGGCTACGACATCTCCGACTACCGCGACGTCGACCCCCTGTTCGGGACCCTGGAGGACCTGGACGCCCTCATCTCGGGACTCCACCAGCGCGGCATGCGCCTGGTCATGGACCTGGTCGTCAACCACACCAGCGACGAGCACGAGTGGTTCCGCGACAGCCGCTCCTCACCCGCCTCGGCCCGGCGTGACTGGTACATCTGGCGGCCTGCCCGCCAGGTGGAGGGGCTGGAGCCGGGGCAGCCCGGTACCGAGCCCACCAACTGGGGCTCGGCCTTCTCCGGCCCGGCATGGTCCTGGGACGAGGTCAGCGGTGAGTTCTACCTCCACCTGTTCTCCCCGAAGCAGCCTGACCTCAACTGGGAGAACCCGCAGGTCCGCCGAGCCGTCTACGACATGATGACCTGGTGGCTGGACCGGGGAGTGGACGGCTTCCGCATGGACGTCATCAACCTGGTCTCCAAGACCTACCCGCTGGCCGACGCGCCCCGGGGCGAGGGGGACCTGTACGGGTCGGGGCTGGCTGCTGCGGCCAACGGCCCCCGTATCCACGAGTTCCTGGCGGAGATGAGCCGGGAGGTCTTCGCTCCCCGGTCGGGTCACGTCATCACGGTGGGGGAGATGCCTGGGGTGACCTGCGACCAGGCGCGGCTCTACACCGGACCGCAGCGCGGTGAGCTGGACATGGTCTTCCAGTTCGAGCACATGACCCTGGCCGAGGGGCCGGGCGGCAAGTTCGACCCGGTGCCGGTGGACCTGGTGGCTCTCAAGCGCAACCTGGCCTCCTGGCAGGAGGGGCTGGCTCCGCAGGCCGTGGCAGAAGGTGGCGGTGCCGGGGCGGCAGCGGGCGCTGCCCTCGCAGCCGGTGACCTGGCAGAGACCGGCTGGAACTCCCTGTACTGGGACAACCACGACCAGCCGCGCGCTGTCTCCCGGTTCGGTGACGACGACCCGGCCTGGCGCGAGCTGTCCGCCAAGACCCTGGCCAGCATCCTTCACGCGCACCGGGGCACGCCCTACGTCTACCAGGGCGAGGAGCTGGGGATGGTCAACACGGTGCTGGAGCGGATCGAGGACTACCGGGACCTGGAGTCGGTCAACTACTTCCACGAGCGGGTCGGCCAGGGGGAGGACCCGGCCGCGCTGCTGTCGGCGATGCGTGTCAGCTCGCGGGACAACGCCCGCACCCCGGTGCAGTGGTCCGACGCCGAGCACGCCGGGTTCACCACGGGGCACCCGTGGATGCCGGTGACGCCGGGGTACCGGGAGGTCAACGCCGCCGCCCAGGTGGGGGTGGCGGGGTCGGTCTTCGAGCACTACCGGGCGCTCATCGCCCTGCGCCACGACGACGAGGCCCTGGCCCTGGGGACCTTCCGCCTGCTGGCCGCCGACCATCCCACCGCCTGGGTGGTGCTGCGCGAGCTGGAGACCCGGGCGGGGCGTGAGCAGCTCCTGCTCATCGCCCAGTGCTCGCGCGAGGAGCTGGTGCTGGAGGGGCCGGGTGGCCTGTGGGAGGCGCTGGGTGCCGAGGGCCTGGACGCAGGGGCGTGGTCGGGGGCGCCGCTGCTGCTGCACGCCTCGGACCCGGCGGTACGACCCTCCTCTGGTCATGTGGGGGTGCCGTCCTGCCTGGGCGGCTGGGACTCGGTGCTGCTGCGGCACCGGGGGTGAGCCGCCGAGGTGCCCGTCCACCGGGAGCCCGGGGTACCGGCTCCTGGTTATCGTCTGGGACTGCAGCAGCCCCTGTACAAGGACGCAGAGACAGTCCGGGCACCCAGGGAAAGCAAGGTGAAGAGCTCTGGGACAACCTTGTGCTCCGAGGTCGCGACTGAGGCTGACGGGCCAGTACGGTTCTGGCGTAAGGGCTTCCAGCGTTGACGGTCCTTGACCTGTGGCGCATACTGGTGGGGAGCCGCCCGGAGGCAAGCGGGCGGCTCCCCGAGGCTGGCAGTTCAGATGAACCACCGGCCGAGGGCATCCATCAGGACACCAACGGCCCGGACCAGGTGAGCGACAGCGTTCAACAGTTCGCTCACCTTCCGGGCCGTTATCCGGCCCTGACGGACCTTGACGTGCCGACCTCTCGGGTTCCTGGGCACGGCCCTCACCTCCTCCCTGACCCCTTCTTCCTCGGCCATCAGGACATGGTCGTTCCGGGAGAAGGTGCCGGGAAAGGCGCAGTTAGCCTACCTGCTGGTGAGAAGGCCCCGCTACCACTACCTAACCACCACGTGCCAGGCTGCGCGCTTATCGCTTCCGTGGCAGGAGAGTCGCGGACCTGGCGCAACACCTGCTACCTGGTGTTACTGCCCGGTCTCTCCTGCGTGGTCGAGCCGAGGCGCACCATCGGTTGCCGCTGAGCGTGGTGCAGGTGGCCTGGAAGGCGCTGATGACTGTTAAGGCCTGCGCTAGCCAGAGATCACGGCCGTTCTGGGCGCGGCTGTTACGCTGGCAGCGCTCCGGGGGAGATGTAGGAGGGAGTCACGATGACCGGAGAAGAGGCAGCCAGCCCCCTGCGGGTCCTTGTCGTCGGTGCCGCCTCCGTCACACGCCGCGCCCTGGAGGCAGGCCTGGGTGGGGGTCCGCGCTTTGACGTGGTGGGTTGCACCGACGACGGGAGCCGGGCGCTGGGCTTCCTGGCGGAGCGGGCTGTGGACCTGGTCATTTTAGACTGGGACAGTACCGACCTGGGTGCCTCCGCGCTGCTGAAGAGGTTGCGGTACTCGGACCATGGTGGACGCGTGGCTGTCATGACCGCATACAGGGGCGAGGGGGTCTTGCAGGGTGCGGTCGAGGCGGGTGTCGTGGCCTTCGTGGACAAGAACGAGGGCTGGTCCCCTCGCCTGGGTGACCAGCTCCTGCGGGCGGCGGAGGGCCAGGTGGTGCTGTCTGACTGGCCTGGCGACCTCCTTGAGGCACTTGTCCAGCACCCACGGGACAGGGAGGATGGCAGCGACGGTGAGGCAGGTGGTAGCAGCGACACGGGTGGCAGTGATACAGGCGGTCACGGGTCTGGTGATGCGGGGTCCGGGGGTGGCGACGTCAGCAGCACCGCTACCGGGATACCTTCTCGTCTGGTCCCGGTCTACCAGGGGATCCTGGACGGGCTGACCAACCGGGAGATCGCCCGCCGCACCGGGCTCAGTGAGGGCACTGTCCGCATCTACGTCTCCGAGCTGCTCACCTTGCTGGAGTGCCAGTCGCGCACAGAGGTCGTCAGCCATGCTCTAGGTACCTCTGGTCCGTAGCCTCTGGTTCCTGGGGCCGTCCCTGGCACTGCCCTCCCTGGCACTGCCCTCCCTGGCACTGTCACTGTGGTGCGGGCGTTGGTTGCCCGAATACGCCCTGCGCTGCCATTCGAGGAAGGAGAGAGCCGGTGCGGTCTGACGCGGAGGAGGGACAGCCTCTTGTCAAGTGTGCCGCGGCCATCGTCCGTGACGACCGTGTGCTGCTTGTCCGTAAGCGAGGCACGACCGAACTCATATCGCCCGGCGGCAAGCCGGAAGCGGGCGAGTCGCATATTGACTGCCTTCGTCGCGAGCTCTCCGAGGAGCTAGGCGCCTCGCTGGCGTCGGCCACCTACTTCGGCACCTACGAGGACGTCTCTGTCTTCGACCAGGGCAGGCCGATCACCATTGTCGTCTACATATGCGATATCACCGGTGACCCGCAGCCCCACTCTGAGATCGAGGCGCTGGAGTGGCTACCCATGACCTGTTTGCCCGGCGGCGAGTCCACCTTTCAGCGCCGGGTCATCCCCGATATCGCGAGAGCGAGCGGCTGGTGCTGACCAGTCCGGTGGCCCTGGTGACGGACCTGGACGGCACCGTCGTCTTCGACGGGGTCGCAGACCCCCAGTTACCCTCCTTTCTCAGGCGTGTCTCGCGCCGTGGGGACGTCTCCGTCATCGTGGCGACGTCACGGGCGCCCAGGGGCGTGGCCGAGGTGCTGGGAGACGCTGTAGCCTGCCTGTACGGCACGGCCTGCCTCAACGGTGCGCTCGTGCGTCTGGGGGAGGCGGAGACTCGCCATCCCATGAGGAGGGAGCAGGTGCGTGCCGTCGTGGACGCCGCCTTCCGCGCAGGCGTACCCCTCTACGTGGACCAGGGGCACTCCTTCACAGTGCTTACGCCACCGGGTCGCGAGAAGGGGCTGGGCTCGGGGCTGGAGCACATGCGGGACTACCTGGACGGCCGGTGGTGCGCCGACCCGGCCCAGGTGCCGGTCGACGACGTGCTCAAGGTGACGGTCGTCAGCCGGGGGCTGGCTGATTCGGAGGGTGCCGTGCCCGGTTGGGGGCTGGCGCCGCAGAGGGCGCAGGCGTCCTCCAGGCCCTGTTGGGTCCTCGTCTTGACGGTGTCACTGCCTACCCGCACGAGGACGGCGTGGTCGACGTCTGTGCGGCGGGGGTGGACAAGAGCATCTGCATGAGGCTGCTGCCCGGTGGCGAGGCGCTGGCCGCCACGAGCTCTACGGCCATCAACGAGGGCACAGACGTCGCGGGAGAGCCTGCAACCACCGCTCACACGGCCGTTTTGCCGCCACAGGCTGTCTCCACGTGGGTGGCGGCAGGCAACGACGTCAACGACGTGGCGATGATCCGTGCGGCAGACGTCGGTATCACCGTCGGGGACGGCCTGGAGGGGGTCAGGGCGAGGAGGCAGACGGCCCGCGTGCCCTCGCGCCCCGGTGCGGTGGTGTCCGTCCTGGAGCGGATGCTGGGCCTGTAGCGGCACCAGGGGCGGTCTGCTGGCGGGGACACCAGCAGACCGCGCCCACCACTGTGTGTGCGTAAGCCGCTGTGCAACGCCCGTGCCCTTCCAAGGCTGCCGTGTCTACCCCTGGGCCGCCTGGTCCGCAGCCTGGCCGAAGTCGGGCACCTGCTCCGGGCGCAGCAGTCCCTCATGGGTGCTGACCAGCTCGATCGCCGGGCGCAGGCCCGTCCACCACTGGTGGAGCGGGCGACGGTTGTCCCGGTCGAGCTCGTCGTTCATGCGCTCCAGCGGCCGGTGGTCCACCCTGCCCCCCATGAGGCCGATGTAGAAGGCGCCTGCGGTGCCGCCCTCCAGCTCGGTGGCCAGCAGCTCAAGGGCGGCGGCCACCAGCTTGGTGGCCATGATGCGGTCAAAGGGCGTCGGGTTGCCGCCCTGCTGGAGGTGGCCGATGACGGCCTCGCGCACGTCGTAGAGGCCCTGCCCCTCCTCGGTGAAGATCCGGGCCAGCACGCCGGTGGTGTAGTTGGCGCTGGCCCGCTCGTTGCGCACGACCAGGTAGAGGTTGCGTCCGGAGCGGAAGGAGTCCACCATCCGCGCCGAGTCCTGTGCCAGCTGGCTGAGGGTCAGGCCGTCCTCGTGCAGGTAGACCTGCTCGGCCCCGGCCGCCAGGCCGGACATGAGCGCCAGGTAGCCGCACCTGCGGCCCATGACCTCGGCCACGAAGCAGCGGCGGGAGGCGGCCGCGGAGAGCTTGACGGCGTCCAGGGCCGCCACCGCGTTGTTCAGCGCCGTGTCCGTGCCGATGCTCAGCTCGGAGCCGGGCAGGTTGTTGTCGATGGAGGCGGGCACGCACACGATCGGGATCTGGAAGGCGGGGTAGCGGGTCCGCTCGGTGACCAGCCGATGCGCGGCCAGGTAGGCGTTGAAGCCCCCGATCACCAGGAGGGCGTCGATCTCGTGCGACTCGATGGCCCGGCCCAGGGCGTAGAGCTGCTCCACGGTGGGCACCTCGCGACGCGTCCCCAGCTGGGCGCCGCCGTCACCGACCCACCCCTCCACATCGGCCCAGGTGAGCTCGCGCACGTTGCCGTCCAGGAGCCCCGGGAACCCACCGAAGATCCCCAGCATGGTGAAGCTGTGGTCCAGCCCCAGGCGCACGGCCGCCCGGGCCGCCGTGTTCATACCCGGCGCCAGCCCGCCCGCGTGGATGATCGCCACCCGGCTGGGGCGTGTGTCCCGGTCCTGCCGGTGGGTGGTTGGCGTGCCCCACCGTCCTGATGGCCCGCCGGGGTGGGGGAGGGTCACCTGCGCCGACGCGCCAACCTCCCCAGCCGTCCCAGCGTGGGCTCCGCCTGACGTCTCCTGCGGCGGGGTGGACATGGTCTCGAACACCTTCAGCATGGAGGCGAAGCTCGACCCCCGCGCCTCCACGGCCGCCTCGTAGTCCTGGGCGCGCACCAGGTCCTTGACCGCCCGGGTGGCCTTGACCTGCTCCATCATGGGCAGGCGGCGGATACGATTGTGGCGCTCGGCGATGATGACCGGCTCGGCACCGGGCTCCATGGTCACCAGCTCGCGGGCGGCGGCGCACCCCAGGAGGGTGGACATCCACCGGTCGTAGGCGCTGGGGCGACCACCGCGCTGGACGTGGCCCAGGATTGTCACCCGGGCGTCCTCGCCCAGGCGGTCGGCCAGGACCTGCTTGACGTCGTCGGCCGTGATGCGCTGGCCCGAGCGGTCCGTGGCCCCCTCGGCCACGATGACCATGGACTCGCGGCGCCCGGCGTCGCGCCCCGCCTGGAGCTTGGCGCACATGTCGGCCTCCCAGTCCTCCCCCGGGGGGAGCTCTGGCACCAGCACGTAGTCACAGCCCCCGGCCACGGCGGCCATGAGGGCCAGGTAGCCGCAGTGACGGCCCATGACCTCCACGATGAAGGTGCGCTGGTGGGAGGCGGCCGTGGAGGAGATGTCGTCGATGGCCTCCAGGATGCGGTGCAGGGCGGAGTCGGCGCCGATGGTCATGTCCGCGCCCACCAGGTCGTTGTCGATAGAGCCCACGATCCCGGTCACCATGAGCACCGGGTGGGCCTGCGCCGTCTCGGGGGTGATCTCCCCGCGCTCCACCAGGTCTGCCACGAGGCTGGGCCAGTTGGTGCGGAACTCGTCGGTGCCGGTCAGGGAGCCGTCCCCGCCGATGACCACCAGGCGGTCGATGCCGTGCTCCAGCAGGTGGCGCGCAGCCTCACGCTGGCCCTCCCACTCGCGGAACTCCGTGGAGCGGGCGGTGCCGATCACGGTGCCGCCGCGCTGGAGCACCGAGCCTACTGAGTCCCACTCCAGGGGCCTGATGCCCTCGCCCCCGGCCACGGCACCTGCCCAGCCCTCCATGACGGCGTAGGGCTGGGCTCCCAGGCGGATGGTGGTGCGTACCACGGCGCGTACCGCTGCGTTCATGCCCTGGGCGTCTCCCCCGGAGGTGAGCACCCCGATGCGCAGCGGCTCCTGGCTGGTGCGTGCGGGGGGGCCGGAGGGCTCCCCTGGCTCAACGGGGGCCGGGGTGGGGGAGGGGCTGCTGGGAGGAGCGGGAGTGGCAGGTGTGACGGGCATGGTGGACAGGGTCCTTCTGCGAGTGGGTCGTGTGCGTGGCTGGTGCGTCGCTGGTGTAGAGCCAGTGCCTATTCTGCCCCAGCCGGTGGCCTGAGTCATCAGTGGCGGCTGCCGCTGGGGACTGGTCCCCACCGAGGCTGCTTGCGGGCTGACCCGGCTGGCGCGCTCGTCGTGCCCTGCCGCTGTTGCTGTCGTGGCGGTGGCTGCGTACCGGTGGCGTGCTACCCGGGCGAGCCGTCTGCCCTGCCCGCCAGCCGTTCCTCTACCTGGTGGACGGGGGTGTGCATGAGGGTGCGTACGCGGTCCAGGCCCTGGGGGTGGGCCAGCTCGTGGCGCAGCTCGGGGTGGGTGGTGTAGAGGAGCAGCACGCGGTGGAGCTGGTTGTAGCCCAGGGACAGGTAGCCCATGGCGAAGCGGGTCGTACCGGCGGTGGTGGTGATCACGGCGTCACCCCTGGTCACCCCGGCCAGCTCTGGCTGGTCCTGCCAGGGCACCCAGGCCTGGCGGCGGGTACGGGGCCACAGCCACACGCCCTCAGGAGTGAGGCAGACAGCCGGCCTGCCGGGGCGGAAGTAGGGGAAGGTCACCAGGCCGACGAGGCACAGGCCGGCCAGCAGCAGGGCGAGGCTGAGGGTGTAGCGGGTCGCGGGGTAGGGGGAGGCGGTCCCGGCCAGCACGATCAGGACGACCGAGACCAGGCACCCACCCAGTACACAGAGTAGGTGCAGGATGTCCCAGACAGGGGGGCCTGTGGTGGGGACAAGGACGACCGCGCCGGAGTCGTGGCGCCAGCGGCGGTGGGCACGGCGCACCTGGAGCAGACGCAGGACTGCGCCGGCCGCGAAGAAGACCGTGGAGATCCCGGAGATGGCGAGCAGGACGGCCAGGGGCAGGGCACCTCCCAGCAGCACCACCCAGCCAAAGGGAAGGGCGATGAGTGTCGTGGGCAGGGCGGCTGCCCACAGGACTCGCGTCCTCGCCTCGTCGGCGTGGTCGTGGGCCACCATGGTCGGCAGCCACCACCTGCTGGTGCCGCCGGTGCGGGGTCGCGGGCTGGGGTGGGGTGTCATCCGAAGGTGGTCCTCCAGCGGTCGGTGAAGTGCTGGGTGTTTTCCGGTCGGTGGTTCCTGGTTGTTGCGGTGTGTGGTCGAGGGGGTGGTGGTCGTGGTTTATGTGGTGAGTGTTTCCTCTACCTGGTGGACGGGGGTGTGCATGAGGGTGCGTACGCGGTCCAGGCCCTGGGGGTGGGCCAGCTCGTGGCGCAGCTCGGGGTGGGTGGTGTAGAGGAGCAGCACGCGGTGGAGCTGGTTGTAGCCCAGAGACAGGTAGCCCATGGCGAAGCGGGTCGTACCGGCGGTGGTGGTGATCACGGCGTCACCCCTGGTCACCCCGGCCAGCTCTGGCTGGTCCTGCCAGGGCACCCAGGCCTGGCGGCGGGTACGGGGCCACAGCCACACGCCCTCAGGAGTGAGGCAGACAGCCGGCCTGCCGGGGCGGAAGTAGGGGAAGGTCACCAGGCCGACGAGGCACAGGCCGGCGAAGGGCAGGGCGAGGCTGAGGGTGTAGCGGGTCGCGGGGTAGGGGGAGGCGGTCCCGGCCAGCACGATCAGGACGACCGAGACCAGGCACCCACCCAGCATGCCTAGCAGGTACAGGATGTCCCAGACAGGGGGGCCTGTGGTGGGGACAAGGACGACCGCGCCGGAGTCGTGGCGCCAGCGGCGGTGGGCACGGCGCACCTGGAGCAGACGCAGGACTGCGCCGGCCGCGAAGAAGACCGTGGAGATCCCGGAGATGGCGAGCAGGACGGCCAGGGGCAGGGCACCTCCCAGCAGCACCACCCAGCCAAAGGGAAGGGCGATGAGTGTCGTGGGCAGGGCCCACAGGACTCGCGTCCTCGCCTCGTCGGCGTGGTCGTGGGCCACCATGGTCGGCAGCCACCACCTGCTGGTGCCGCCGGTGCGGGGTCGCGGGCTGGGGTGGGGTGTCATCCGAAGGTGGTCCTCCAGCGGTCGGTGACCCAGTCGGCGGCGTCGCTGGCGGTGTCGGTGACTGAGTCCCAGGTGTCCTTGGCGGCATCGGTGACCATGCTGCCTGTCTCCTCCAGGCCCTTGTCGATCCTCTCGCGGACGTGGAGGGGCACGTGGCTCTCGTAGACGTAGCCGACACCGGCAGCCACGACGCCAGCGACAGCGGCAGTGCCCGCTGCGACAGCCAGTGCTGACACCACGGTGCTGCCCGCGAGGACTGTGCCGGCGACCATCCCGGCGACCACGGGAGCGGCCACGGCCGCCACGCCAGCCCCTGCGGCTGCGGTGAGGAGGACTGTGGAAGGTGACTCGCCCCGGGCGAGCTCTGTGCCGATGGAACCCAGGGTGGTGATGACGGTGATGGAGCGGGCGACGCGTCTGCCGGTCTGCTCCAGGGCCTGTGCCCTGGAGGTCCACCTGCTCAGCAGGCGGGAGTCCTCGATGACCCGGTTGACCTCGGCCTGGGACGGGGGCCGCCTGCCGCTGGTGGAGTGCAGGCTCCTGGCCGCGCCCGGGCCCTTGGCCACGGCACGCTGGTAGGCAGTCTCCCTCAGGACGTCGGCCCGGGCCTGGTAGGTGTTGTCGACAACCGTGGCCGTGCTGTCGGCCGCCATGTCGGTGAGCATGCTCCGGACCTCATCCACAGCCATGTTGTACAGGGCCTCGGCCTCGGCGAGGACCAGGTTCTCCTCGATCCAGTCCTCCAGGCTGGTGCGGGTGCGCTCGACGTCCTCGCGCACCTCCTCGTACAGCGCCAGCTTGTCCTGGTAGTCGTCGTAGGCCTCGTCGGCGGCCAGCCACTTCTCCTTGTCCTCCTTGGTGGCCCCCTTGGGCAGGTCGCCCGGTGGCTCCACGGATGCGGGCGCCCTGACCAGGTACCCGTCCACCGTCAGCCCGCCGTTGCTGGCCGTCTCACGGTGCCCGGCCATGTCAGCCTGGCACCAGCCCAGCTGGTCGGCGAAGGCCCGCACGACGTCAGCCGCCTTCTTGGCCCGGTTGTAGGCGTCGTCGCAGGCGTTCTTGAGCTTGTTGGAGAAGGCCACCACGGCCTCGGCCGTCTCCCCGGAGAAGTCGGCCCCCGCCATCGTGGCGCAGTTGGTGGAGAACGTGCGGGCGTCGTGGAGGTCCTCCTTGAGGTCGTAGAGCCAGTCAGCGGCATCGTTGACGGACCCGGTGCTCCCGGGGATCTCGGTGTCGATGGTCCCGGTCCCTGTGCTGGCCGCGTCAGTCATGACATGTCCTCCGCCATGCTCTGCAACGTCTGGGCGACCTCATCGTCGTAGCCGGAGACGAGGTCGACCGCCTTCCCCATATTGGTGGCGCCCAGCTCGGCGGCCTGGGCCAGGCTGCCCGCGTCCTCCCCCAGCTGGGCAATCATGCTCATGATGAAGTCGGCCCCGTACCCGCCGTCCACCGACTCCGGCATGGTCGGGGCCTCGGATTCCAAGTCATCCTGTGCGGTGCGCAAGCGTGCGGCGATCTCTGTCGCGGTGTCGTACTCGAACCGGAACTCCTCGCTCACCAGGCCGCCTCCCGGTAGGCTCGCTGACCTGCGGGCTGGCGCCACAGCTCGCGAGGCACCTCCATGTCCAGGTAGATGACGTCATAGGGCTGAGTCGCGTCCAGGTCACCCAGCCGCTCGGTGGGGTAGAGGACCCAGGGCTGGTGCGGCCCCATGCAGCGGGCCAGGCGGTCCAGGGCCGTGTAGGCCAGCAGAGCCAGCCGCCCGTCCCTGGTCTGGCGCAGCTCGATCTCCGCCCCGTAGGTGCTGCTGCCCCCGGTTGAGGGCAGATAGACCACTGGCGGGACCACCGGCTTGGAGGGCGGCCGGTCACCAGCCCCGCCTGTCAGGGCGCCGGGATACAAGCCTGTCTCTCTCCGGGACATATCCATACCGTGATGCTACGTGACCACACCGATACTGTCTACTGCCTCGGTCCCGACCCAGTTACCCGCCGCCCCCGTTACCCGCCGCGCCTCCCCCCGGTGAGCGGGACCGGGGGATAGCGTCGTACCGTGAGGGGCCAGGCCCTGTTGACGGACGAGCGAAGGACCAGCTGCATGGACCTGTACGAGTACCAAGCCAGAGACCTGTTCGGCTCCCACGGCGTCCCAGTTCCCGGCGGGGTCGTCGCCACCACGGCGGACCAGGCCGAGGCTGCGGCCCGCGAGCTCCTGGGGGAGGGCGGTGGCCTCGTCGTGGTCAAGGCCCAGGTCAAGACCGGTGGGCGGGGCAAGGCCGGGGGCGTCAGGCTCGCCCGCAGCCCGGCCGAGGCCCGCTCCCACGCCGAGGCGATCCTGGGCATGGACATCAAGGGGCACGTGGTCAGGACCGTCCTGGTCTCCCAGGGTGTTGACATCGCGGAGGAGTACTACGTCGCCATCCTCCTGGACCGGGCCCGCCGCCAGTACCTGGCCATGTGCTCGCACGAGGGCGGCATGGAGATCGAGACCCTGGCCAGGGAGCGCCCCCAGGCCCTGGCGCAGGTGCCGGTTGACCCCCTGGAGGGGCTGACCCCGCAGGTGGCCGACCAGATCGTGGAAGCCGCCGGACCCTTCCCCGAGGGAGTCGCCGCCCAGGTGGCCCTGGCCGTCACCCGCCTGTGGGAGGTCCTCACCGCCGAGGACGCCACCCTGGTCGAGGTCAACCCCCTGGTGCTGACCTCCCAGGGGGAGGTCCTCGCCGTGGACGGCAAGGTCACCCTGGACGACAACGCCCGCTTCCGCCACCCCGGTCACGCAGACCTCGTCGACGTCAGTGCGCGCGACCCCCTGGAGGACAGGGCCAGGCAGGCGGGCCTCAGCTACGTGCGCCTGGACGGAGAGGTCGGCGTGCTGGGCAACGGGGCCGGGCTGGTCATGGCCACCCTCGACGTCGTCGCCGCAGCCGGGGCGAGGCACGGAGGCATGCGGCCGGCGAACTTCCTGGACCTGGGCGGCGGCTCCTCCGCCCAGGCCATGGCGGCCGGCCTGGAGGTGGTCGCCTCTGACCCCCAGGTGCGTGCCATCCTCGTCAACGTCTTCGGGGGCATCACCTCTTGCGACACGGTGGCGGAGGGTATCGTGTCGGCCGTGGAGACCCTGGGCGGGCTGCCCAAGCCGGTGGTGGTGCGCCTGGACGGCAACAACGCGCCGCTGGCGCACCAGATCCTGGAGGAGGCCGCCATCGACGGCGTCACGGTGGCGCAGACCATGGACGGGGCCGCTGACCTCGTCACCGCTGTCGCCGAGCAGAGTGCCAGGCAGGCTGCGGCCGCACCTGCCGGGAGGACCCGAGCCGAGGAGGCCAAGCGATGAGCATCTTCCTGACTGAGGCCGACCGCGTCGTCGTCCAGGGCATGACCGGCTCCGAGGGCCGTCGGCACACGGCCCGCATGATCAGCGCGGGCACCAGGGTGGTCGCCGGGGTCAACCCACGCAAGGCGGGCACCGCCGTCGCCTTCGACGTGGCCCCCGTCGGCCCCGGGGCGGGGCGGGTGCGCGCCGGGACAGTCGAGGTGCCCGTCCTGGGCAGTGTCGCCGAGGCCCGGGCCTCCACCGGCGCGGAGGTCAGCGTCGTGTTCGTGCCCCCCGCCGCCGCCAGGGACGCCGTGACCGAGGCCGTGGACGCCGGGGTGCGTCTGGTGGTCGTCATCACCGAGGGGATCCCCGTGGCCGACGCCACCTGGATGTGCGCCTACGCCCGCTCCAGGGGCGTGCAGGTCATCGGCCCCAACTGCCCAGGCATCATCTCCCCCGGCCGCTCCAACGTCGGTATCACCCCGCCCGACATCACCGGCCCCGGCCCCGTGGGCCTGGTCTCCAAGTCGGGCACCCTGACCTACCAGCTCATGCACGAGCTGCGGGACCTGGGCTTCACCACGTGCATCGGTATCGGCGGGGACCCGGTGGTCGGCACCACCCACATTGACGCCCTGGAGGCCTTCGAGGCGGACCCGGACACCAGGCTGGTCGTCATGATCGGGGAGATCGGCGGGGACGCGGAGGAGCGTGCCGCTGACTACATCAGCCGGTCCATGACCACCCCGGTGGTCGCCTACGTCGCTGGCTTCACCGCCCCCGAGGGGCGGACCATGGGGCACGCCGGCGCTATCGTCTCCGGCTCCTCGGGGACGGCACAGGCCAAGAAGACCGCGCTGGAGGCCGTGGGCGTGCGGGTGGGTGAGACACCCAGCCAGACCGCCCAGGTCGCCAGGGACCTCTACCGCCAGATGCTGGGCGAGCAGGGGTGAGCCCCCGGCGCCTGCGTCCTGATGACTGGGGCTGGGCGCTGCGGGCCGGGGTCGAGTCCGCGGCGCTGGGCTGGGTCCTGGTCGTCCTCCTCAGCGTCCTGGTGTTCCTGGCGACCTCCAGCCTGGACGCCACCGCCGCGCTGACAACCGGTGACGCCCTGCGCACCGGTACGGCCCTGTGGAGCCTGGGCTTTGGAGGGTCGCTGGGCTCGCCCCGGGCGGACACCGGCCTCCTCAGCCTGCCCCTGACGGGCCTGACCTTGGCACAGGCCGCCTGGACGTGGAGCTGCGTGCGCCGGGCCGACCTGCGCGGTCCCGTCTCCGGTGCGTGGACCGTCGTGTCGGCGGCGGTCGTGGCCGGGCTGGCCAGCCTGGCGGGACCACCGGGCTCGCGCACCTGGCCCGCCGTCCTGGGACTGACTGCTCTAACTGCCGTGGTGGTGGCGGTCCAGCTGCAGCGGCGTGGTCGGGGGTCTCAGAGGCTGTCCGCCTGGTGGGACCGCCGCCCCCACTGGGTCTCCCCGGGCCTGTCCCTGGCACGGGGCGCGGCGGTTGCCCTGGCTGTCCTCACTGCCACGGTCCTGGTGGTGGCGCTGGTCTCCGGTGCCGGGCGGGCCTCACGCCTGCACGACACGCTGGCTGGCGGCGGGATCGTGTCCACCGTCGGGCTGCTCGTCCTGCAGGCAGGCTGGCTGCCGACGGCGGGTGTGTGGGCCTGCTCCTGGCTGGTGGGCTCCGGCTTCTCCGTGGGGACAGGCAGCATGTTCTCCCCGGAACGGGTCGCCGCCGGTCCTGTCCCATCGCTGCCCCTGCTGGGGCTGCTGCCCACGGCACCGGTGGGGAGGGTGGGGCTCTACCTGCCACTGGTAGTCACGGCGGCGGCCATGGTGGTCGCCTGGAGACGGCGGCACGTCCTCAGCGCCCTGCGGGTCAGGTACGCGGTAGCGGCCTCCCTGCTGGCCGGGACGGTTCTCGCCCTGACCACGGGGGTGGCGTGCCTGGCCGCCTCCGGCTCGGTGGGGCCCGGTCGCATGGTCGACGTCGGTCCGCAGACGGGCTACACCGTCCTGCTGGTCTTTCTGGAGGTCTCCGTGGGCCTGGGGGCTACTGCGGTGCTGACACACCCCTACACCCGGACCTGGGCTACCGAGGCGGTGTCGGGGACCACCCAGGCGGCCAGCGACGCGCGCCACCGGGTGGAGGCGCGTCTGGGGTCGGCCGTGGGCTCCGGACGGTACCGGCACGCTGCCCATCCGTCCGCACCGTCCCGTGAGCACGGGCGGGAGGAGGAACGGACTCCCCAGACGGAGACAACCGTGGGGGAGCCCGGGGAGCCGGGCAGCGGCTCCGGCTCCCCGGAGTAGGCAGGGGTGAGGCGGGGACCGAGCGCGTGTACAGGTACTGCACCGCCCCATCAGTTCCGCCGGGGCGAGCAGGGGCCGTGCCTGGGTGGGAGCGGGCGCAGGCGGTTGCCTGGCGGATACACTGCTGCGGTGGGAACCAGGATGGCACCGTCGGCGACGCCCGCGGCGGCAGAGTCTGAGGCGGCAGCACCAGGCACAGTCTGTGACAGGACCGGTCCTGTGCTACGGCGTGCCCGGCTGGTGGTCCTGGTGTCGGGAGCAGGCTCCAACCTCCTGGCGCTGCTGGAGGCCTGCGAGGAGCCCTCCTACGGCGCCCAGGTAGTGGCGGTGCTCGCTGACCGCGCCTGTGCCGGGTGCGACCACGCCGCCCGGGCGGGCGTGCCTGCTCAGGTGGTGGCGCCCGGGGGCTTCCCCGACCGGCCCCACTGGGACCAGGCCCTGGCGCGTGCTGTGGCCGCCTGGGAGCCGGACCTGGTGGTGTGTGCGGGCTTCATGCGCCTGTTGGGTCCTGGCTTCCTGGAGCGTTTTCCTGGTCGTGTCGTCAACACCCACCCCTCGCTGCTGCCGGACTTCCCCGGCGCTCACGCCGTCCGCGACACGCTTGCCGCCGGTGCTGACCGTTCCGGTGCCACCCTGTTCTGGGTGGATGAGGGGGTGGACACCGGTGAGCACATTGCCCAGGTGGAGGTGGAGGTCCTGCCCGGGGACACCGAGGAGACCCTCACCCAGCGGATCAAGGCGGCCGAGACCCCCCAGCTGGTGGCGCATGTAGGGCGCCTGGCGCGTGAGATGGTGCGGGGAGAAGGTGCCCAGGGAGCAGGCGCCGGGGCTGACCCGGAGGTTGCCCAGGACGTCTAGGGCCAGTGACGGCAGAGGGTGGGGTGTCTGCTGAGTGGGCGCCCCACCCGCCTCCGCTCACCGCCGCACTGCCAGGGTGGCCAGTCGTTGTGGGCGGGTGGGACTGGTCTTAGCGGCCTAGGCCTCGGTTGTGTCGGTGTTTTCTGGTGGGGGCCTGGCGTGGGGTGCGGGCCTGGGCGGGCTGCTGGGTCCTCTGAGCGATACGGGCCTCGATGTCGGCCAGGACCTCCTCGCGGGTGATCTTGTGGCCCGGCTGGCCCGGTCCGGCCGGGGTGGCGCCCGCCTGGGGCGGCCCCGCTGTGGTGGCGGCCGTCCGTGTGGGGCCTGGCGGGGTGGTGGCGGGGCCGGGCTGGTCCGGCTGGTGGGGCTGCCCGGCCCCGGGCTGGGTCGTGGCCGAGGGCGCGGGCACCTGCGCGGGTGGTGGGTGCCAGGGGGTGTGTCCGGTGGCGAGGGTGGCGGCGACGTGGCTGGGTGTCCACGGTGGCCCCCGGGGGCTGGTGGCACTCACCTGGGCCTGGGGTTCTGGGTTCCAGCACCACCTGGCCGTGGCGCAGGTCCTGGGCCAGGTCGGGGGAGTCTGTCAGCACCGCGCCCACCAGCAGGCGCACCCGGGAACGCTGCTGCGGGGGGACCTGGAGGGCGGCCTGCTCCAGGACCGCCACCACAGGCTTGTTCTGGCCGCCGACGGAGGAGTTGACCTGCCCGTGGCCCAGGGAGGGGCAGCCGGGCTGCGGCCCGGTGGTGGCGGGGCCGCCTGGCCCCGCCAGGAGCTGGTCGGGCTCGTGGAGCACCACCAGCGCCCGGTCGACCTCAGCCGCCCTGGCCACAGCCTCCTCGTCGGAGAGCTGGTGCACACGAGTCAGGTTACGCACGACCTCCTTCATGAACTCCTTGCGCCTTTTCCTGGTGGTCTTGGAGGTGGGCTGGCGTCCCTGTGCCCTGTAGGCGCGGATGCCCTCCAGCAGGCGCTGCGCGCTGAGCAGGGACAGGGCGGAGAGCTGGCGGTCGAGCTGGCGGGTGAGCTCACCGGCCAGCTCCCGGGTGGAGTCGTGGTGGCCGGTGTGGAAGAACACCTCCACCGGGGAGGAGGAGTGCCAGGCCAGCGGGCTGTCAGGGGCAGCCACCGACCCCTCCCACACCAGCACCCCCTGGCCACCCGCCCTGCCGGGGGTGAACATGTCAGAGGCCACCAGGGCAGCGCCATCGCCGCCGCCCTGGCCGGGGGCCGGCCCACCACCGGGCACACCACCGCCTGCGGGACCAGCAGGCGTGGCGGTGGGGCTCCCACACCTGCGGAGCCGACCCCACCAGCGCCTGGGCATCACGACCCCGCCCCCGGGCCGTGGGGGCCACCGGCGCTGCCAGGCCCGTTGTCCTGGGCGCCTTCTGTGGCGATGGTGGCGGCGACCTGTGCGGCGGCGGCGGAGAAGTCCTGCTCCAGGACGTGCTCCTGGGCCTGGGCCAGGAAGACCAGGTGCGCGACCGCGTCCTCGATGCCCACCTGGTCCAGGCTGACCCGGCCCGTGAGGCAGTAGGCCGGGGTCAGCCCGTAGACCTGCCCCGCCCCCGGCACACCCAGGTTCTCGATGGCCCAGTCGGCCACCAGCACCCCGGTGTCGTCGTCCAGGATGTCCTCCTCGGGGGAGACCAGGGTGGTGGCGCCCATGCGCTCACGCATCACCGGGTCCGACATCCTGGAGGCACTGACCGCGTCGGGGTAGACGGTTCCCAGGGCGGGGGTGACGTCCAGGGCGGGGCCGGAGACCTCCCCCCACAGCTCCATGTCCCCCATCGCGGTGCGGGACAGGGACCACCACCGCTGCTCCGGGAACGGCACAGGGGTCCCCTCCAGCCAGGCACCCACCACCGGCGCCCACTGGAAGGGGTCAGTGAACCACCACCGCCCCTGCCCGAAGCCCTCGAACCCGAACCACGGAGACAACGCAGGTGCCGCAGGCGGCCACGCGCAGGCAGGGCGTACCGTCCTGGAAGCCTCGCCGCACCGCGTGCCTACGACGACGCCCGTGCAGCCCTGCCCTCCCCGGTTTGCGAGCCCGGGGTACGTTGTGCGAGGCCCCGGCGCTCGGCTGGCGTACCCCAGACTCGCAAACCACTCAGGCCGGATGAAACCGTCCGGACCGACGAGCTCCCCGCCGGGGCCGCTCGGGCCGGATGAGCCTCCGCCTGAGCCAGCGAGACCCCGTCCGGGCCGACGACGGAATCCCCGCACTCCCGCCCCTTGAGGCGCTAGGAGCGCTAGGAGCAGGACACCGTGCCGGGACCGGGTACCGGGCAGCCGGTGAGCAGGTACAGTGAGCGGTGGCCGCGACTGGCGAGGGTGGGCCACCACCGGGGAGCGGCCTGGTCCGCCGTGGAGGGGACGTCGTCCGCCTGGGCGTCCCGCCAGCCCCCTGCCCCAGGAGCGCCCCGTGAGTACCCAGGTCCCCACCACTTCTGCCACCACCGCCCCGAGCCTGACCAGATTGACTGGCCCCGACGCCAGCCAGGTGCGGGCGGGCGACCCTGACTTGCTGCCCGTGCGCCGTGCCCTGGTCTCGGTCTACGACAAGACCGGCCTCGCCGACCTGGCGACCTGCCTGGTGGAGGCCGGTGTCGAGATCGTCTCCACGGGCTCCACCGCCGCCGCCATCGCCGGGGCGGGTCTGCCCGTGACCCCGGTGGAGGAGGTGACGGGCTTCCCGGAGTGCCTGGAGGGACGGGTCAAGACCCTCCACCCCCGGATCCACGCCGGCATCCTTGCTGACCGGCGCAGGCCTGACCACCTGGCCCAGCTGGAGGACCTCGACGTCACCCCCGTCGACCTGGTGGTGGTCAACCTCTACCCCTTCACCGACACGGTGGAGCGCGGCGAGCCCTTTGACGCCTGCGTCGAGCAGATCGACATCGGCGGGCCTGCCATGGTGCGCGCCGCAGCCAAGAACCACCCCGGGGTGGCCGTGGTGACTGACCCAGGACGCTACGCCGAGGTCGCCCAGGCGCTGACCACTGGGGGCTTCACCCGCTCCCAGCGCCGCAGCCTGGCTGCTGCCGCCTTCGCCCACACTGCGGCCTACGACGCCGCCGTCGCCACCTGGATGTCCGCCCAGGTCCAGCAGGACCAGTGGGAGGAGGCTGGCCCCGAGGGGGCTGTGGCCGGGGACGGCGGGCACGCGCAGGCGCGCGCGCCCCTGCCCGCCTACATCGGGGCGGGCTACGAGCGCCTGTCCCCCCTGCGCTACGGGGAGAACCCCCACCAGCAGGCCGCGGTCTACCGGGTGCCGGGGGCGCGCGGCGGGGTGGCGGGTGCCCGCCAGCTGCACGGCAAGGCCATGAGCTTCAACAACTACACCGACACTGACGCGGCCCTGCGCGCCGCCTGGGACCACGGCGAGCAGGTGTGCGTGGCCGTGGTCAAGCACGCCAACCCCTGTGGGATCGCCGTGTCGGCCTGCGGCGACGTGGCCCAGGCCCACCGCCGGGCCCACGCCTGCGACCCCGTGTCCGCCTACGGAGGGGTCATCGCCACCAACGCCACGGTCACGGCGGCGATGGCCCAGCAGGTGCGCCCTGTCTTCACCGAGGTCGTGGCCGCCCCCGCCTTCACCGACGAGGCGGTGGCGATCCTGTCCGCCAAGAAGAACCTGCGCCTGCTCGTCGTCGAGGCCCCGCAGCGGGAAGGCTACGAGATCAGGCAGGTCTGTGGTGGTGCCGTGGTCCAGCACCGCGACCTCCTGGACGCCCCGGGTGACGACCCCTCGTCGTGGACCCTCGTGGCGGGCGAGCCGGCTGGCGAGGCCGTCATGGACGACCTCCTCTTCGCCTGGCGCGCGGTACGGGCCGTACGCTCCAACGCCGTGCTCCTGGCTCGCGACGGTGCCACTGTCGGGGTTGGTATGGGCCAGGTCAACCGGGTCGACTCCTGCAGGCTCGCCGTGGAGCGTGCCAACACCCTGGGGCAGGACGAGGGGGAGGCCCCGGGCGCAGGCGCTGAGGGTGCTCCTGGTGCTGCTCCCGAACGGGCTCGGGGGGCCGTGGCCGCCTCCGACGCCTTCTTCCCCTTTGCCGACGGCCTCCAGGTGCTCCTGGACGCCGGGGTGCGTGCCGTCGTCCAGCCAGGGGGCTCGATCCGCGACCAGGAGGTCATCGCGGCAGCCCAGGCGGCGGGCGTGACGATGTACCTCACCGGTGCCCGCCACTTCTCCCACTGACTCTGCTCTGCTCCATGGCCTCCGCCGGGGCGCAGCCGTAGACTGCGGCCGTGGCACAGCAGGAGCATCTCAGGCAGGCTGGGCGCAAGGAGCCCTACAGCACCGTCGGGGTGGTGCTGGTCGCCCTGGGGCTGGCCGCCGTACCCGTGCTGACCCTCCTGGGCCAGCGGCTCCTGGCGGTCCTGTGGCTGGCTGTGGGGCTCCTGGTCCTGGCGCTGGTGCGTCTGCGGCGTCCTGAGGGCAGCTGGCTGGCAGCCCGGGGCCGTGTCTTCGACGTGGCCTTTGGCACGATCCTGGCCGGGGCGCTGCTCGCCCTGGCCCAGTACGTCAATCTGCCCCGACTCCTGTGACCTCTCTTCCGGCCGCTTAGGTCCTGCGATGCCTGCCGCACCTGGGGCCGCGCGGTCAGGCTGGTCAGGGACGGTGGGGCTTCCTCTACCTGAGGCCGGACGGTTGGCGCAGTGAGCGGACCACCTTGTGGGCGTGAGGTGCCGCAACCTCTCCAGTGTGGCAGTCTGCCCCCGTCACTGACGGCCCGACCGTCCCCCTGCCCTACCGGAAGGTCCTCACATGCCTCAGCCCAGTACCGCCCGCTCCGGCGACTCCCGAGATCCGGGGCGCGCGAGCAGGAACCTGCTGACCAGGGGAGGCATCCTGGTCTGGGTCCTTCTTGCCATCATCCTGGCGCTGCTGCTGGGCTCTGTCACGGTTGGCGGCCACCACCTGGTCCCCGCCCAGGTCGGCAACGTCTTCGTCACCTTCTCCGACCTGTTCAGCCAGTTCCTGAGCTTCTCCATCCCCCTCATCATCATCGGCCTGGTCACCCCGGCCATCGCTGACCTGGGGCGTGGCGCGGGCCGGTGGCTGGGGATCACTGCCGCCCTGGCCTACGGCTCCACGCTCTTCGCGGGGTTCCTCACCTACCTGGTCTGCGCTGCCGCGCTGCCCTCCGTCCTGCGCCGGGGGTCGCTGAACCAGGTCGAGGAGCCTGGTAGCGCCCTGTCCAGCTACTTCACCGTGGAGATGCCACCGGCGGTGGAGGTCATGACGGCGCTGCTGCTGTCCTTCGTCATCGGGATCGGCCTGTCCATGGTGCCCCGAGGCGTGCTGCGCAAGGGCTTCATCGAGTTCCGCGCGATCATCACCCGGCTCATCGAGCGGATCATCGTGCCGCTGCTGCCCCTGCACATCTTCGGTATCTTCCTCAACCTCACCTACACCGGGGAGGTGTGGGACATCGTCAGCACCCTGCTTCGGGTCGTCGTCGTCGTGCTCCTCCTCGAGGTGGCCATCCTGGGCACCCAGTTCCTCGTCGCTGGCGCTGTCAGCCGCAAGAACCCGCTGAGCGCCCTGGTCACCATGCTTCCCGCCTACCTCACCGCCCTGGGCACGGCCTCCTCGGCGGCGACCATCCCCGTGACACTGCGCCAGGTGCGCCGCAACGGAGTGTCAGACGCCGTCGCGTCCTTCACGGTCCCGCTGTGCGCCACGATCCACCTGGCGGGCTCGACGTCCAAGATCTTCGCCTTCGCCTACGCGATCGTCCTGACCCAGGACATTGAGGTCTCCGTCGCCCAGTGGGCAGGGTTCATCTTCATGCTGGGCATCACCATGGTGGCGGCCCCGGGTGTTCCCGGGGGCGCCATCATGGCTGCCACGGGCCTGCTGTCCTCCATGCTCGGCTTCAACGAGGAGCAGGTGGCGCTGATGATCGCCACCTACATCGCCCTGGACTCCTTCGGCACAGCCACCAACGTCACCGGCGACGGCGCGATCGCCCTGCTGGTCAACCGCCTGGCGGACGGACGCATCGGGGCCGAGGCCGACCCGGCCAACGCCCGGGAGCTGTCCTTCGACGGGATGGCCTACCTGGACAAGGTCAGCGTGGAGGGCGTGGTCAGCCCCGAGGAGCTGGAGGCCTCCGCCCGGGCACACAGCCCCGCCCAGGCGGTGGACGCCGCTGCCGGGAGCGAGTGACTCCTGGCGGGTTCCCAGAGGCCCGCAGCGTCAGCGACCTCGAGCTAGCCTCGGGCCGACAGGGTGCGCAGCGGTCCGTCCTCCTCCAGGAGCACCGAGGGGGAGCCCTCCTGGACCACTCTGCCGGCGTCCAGCACGACGACGTGGTCCGCCTGCACCGACTGCCGCACCTGGTGGGTGATCTCCACGACTGTCGCCTCAGGAAGGTAGCGGCGTACGCCCGCCCGCACCCGGGCCTGTGCCTGCGGGTCCAGGTGGGAGGACAGCTCGTCGAGCACAAGCAGGTTCGGGCGGGCCAGGAGCGCCCGTGCCAGGGCGAGTCTCTGCCGCTGGCCGCCCGAGAGGGTCTCGCCACGCTCGCCCACAAGAGTGTCGTAGCCGTGGGGGAGGGCCTCCACCTCCTCATGGACGGCTGCCGCCCGGCAGGCCTCGCGGACCTCCTCGTCGCTGGCTGAGGGAGCGGCCAGGCGCACGTTGTCGGCCACGCAGGCGCGGAACAGGTGGACGTGCTGGGGGACCAGCGCCACCTCCCGGTACAGGGAGTCTGAGCGCAGGTCACGCACGTCGATGCCGTCAAGGAGGACGCGTCCGGTCTGCGCGCTCCCTGTGCCCGAGGGCTCGCAGCGCAGGACCAGCATGGCCAGGGTCGACTTGCCGGAGCCGGAGGCTCCGACCACGCAGGTCCACCTCCCGGCCCTGGCCCTCAGGCTGACGTCGCTGAGCGCCGGGGCCGCGCTGGCTGTGGGGGCTGCTGTGTGGTCGGGCGGGAGACTGCCGCCCGGGCTGCCAGAGCCGCTGGCGCTGCCCAGGGCAGCAGGAGCAGCGGGGTAGGTGTAGCTCACCCCCTGCCACAGGACCTCGTGGGAGATCCCGCTGCTGAGCTCGCGGGTACCGTCGTGGCGCTCGACGGGGGCGTGGACCACCTCCCAGACCCGCTCGGCGGAGGCAAGAGCGGGAGCCAGCGCGCCGACGAGCGCCTCAGCCCCCTGCGCCGTCCCGGACAGCCGCAGGACCGCGGCTGCGGCTGCGGCCAGGGCCGGGAGGCTGACGGAGCCGGAGCCGACGCCACCGGCTCCCACGGCCACGACGACTACCGGGGCGGCGAGGCCCAGCACCTGGCTGGCACCCCGCCTCAGCGAGGCCCACGTGGTGGAGGGCCGCAGGGCGGAGGCGACGTCCGCGTCCAGGGCCGCCAGCTGTTCCAGGCGCTGCCGCTCACGGCCGTAGCCGACGATGTCGCCCATGGCCTGGACGGTGTCCTTGACATGGTGGGTGAGCGCGGCCCGCTGCCGGGAGGCCGCCCGCGATGCCCGCACCGAGGCCCTGGCTCCCAGGGCCGGGACCAGGACCAGCTGGGCAGCCAGGAGGGGCAGGACCGCCAGGGCGGCCACCCACGACGTCGTCGCGCCGACGACGACCAGCACGGTCGCGGGAACGACCACCGCCGAGGCGGCGGGAGCGAGCGTGTGGGCGAAAAAGACCTCAATGCGGTCGATGTCCTTGGTGGCGCGGGCCAGCAGGTCGCCGGAGCGCGAGCCTGTGGACAGCCGGGGCGAGCGGGGCAGCAGGGAGCGGAAGAGCTCTGCCCGCAGCAGCTCCAGGGCCTTGAAGGCCACGAGGTGCCCGAGGAACTGCTCCGCGTAGCGCAGTGCAGCCTTGAGCAGGGCCAGGGCAGCCATGGCGGCCACGACCGCCCGCACCGGTGCTCCAGGGGCACCGGTGCGCGACAGGCTCACGGCCGCGTCAGCGACCGCGTAGGCGCCCAGGGCCAGCAGGGCCGTGCCTGCCAGGAGGCCGACGACCCGGCAGGCGACGGATCCCAGCAGTGGCCGCAGGACGGGGCGGGTCACCTCCAGCAGCCAGCGCACCAGGACCCGCTGCCCGGGTGCTCGCGGGCTGCCGGTGCCCCAGGCAGCGTCGGCTGGGCCGGCTGTGCTTGGTGGACGTGCTGGACCTGTCGGAGCTGTCGGACTCACTGGGTCTCCTCCTGTGCCTGCTGGGGCCTGCCTCCGCTGACGACGAGGACCCGGTCCACCCCGGCCACGGCGCCCTCGCGGTGGGAGACCGTCACGACCGCCCGTCCCGGTGCCATTCTCCTGACAGCCGCCATGATGGAAGCCTCGCTGGCGAGGTCCACGTGGCTGGTGGGCTCGTCAAGGAGGAGGATGGGACGGTCTGCCAGCACCGCCCGGGCCAGCGAGACGCGCTGCGCCTGGCCTCCTGACAGCCCTTGGCCCCCCTCGCCGACCTGCGTCTCCAGGCCCAAGGGCATGCGGGCGACCTCCTCGGCGAGGCTCACCTCCTCCAGTGCCTGCCACATCTGGGAGGTGGTGGCGTCAGGCCTGGCCAGCCTCAGGTTGTCCGCGATCGTCCCGGTGAGCAGCCAGGTCGTCTGGGCCACCAGGGCCGAGGCCTGCCGCACCCGGTGCTGGCTGGAGGCCTCCAGCCAGGTCCCGTGGACCCTCACGGTCCCCGCGCTGGGAAGCAGGTCCCCGGCCAGCACCGACACCAGGGTGGACTTGCCCGCGCCCGAGGGACCGACCAC
The DNA here is from genome assembly GCF_004010955.1 of Actinomyces wuliandei. Classification (NCBI taxonomy): domain Bacteria; kingdom Bacillati; phylum Actinomycetota; class Actinomycetes; order Actinomycetales; family Actinomycetaceae; genus Actinomyces; species Actinomyces wuliandei. The sequence goes on along the minus strand of NZ_CP025227.1, from coordinate 2,033,366 downwards.
GGCGACGTGCTCCCCGGCTCTCACGGCCAGGCTCACGTCGTGCAGGACCGGCTCGGTACCGTGGACCACCTCCACGTCCTGCAGGAGGATCTCGGCTCCGCGTCTGCTGTCCCCGCTGCGCCCGTTGGCGGTCTGGTGCTCAGCGCCGGGCTCGTGCCCATGGGCTGCGGGTGAGGTGGGCTCCTTGGAGGTGCCCGTCGGCCGGGCGAGGATCGCGCGCAGGGAGCGCTGGTTGGCCAGGCCGCTCAGCCCGACGTAGAAGAAGGCCCCGACGTGGTCCAGCGGCTCCAGGAGCGCGTAGGAGGTCAGGACGACGGCCAGGGCGTCTCCGGTCCCTACCGCCCCGGAGGCGAGCCTGCTCAGGGCCAGCGCCGTGGCCGTGGTGACAAGGAGCAGGGAGAAGAGGCCGTCGGTGACCAGGATGACGAGCTGGTTGCCCGCCAGGAGCTGCATGAGGGAGCGCCGGTTGGTCTCCCCGGTGGCGGCCAGCCGCTGGCTGGTGCGCTGTGCCGCCCGGGACAGGGTCAGGGTGGTCAGGCCCTGGATCGCGTCAAGGTAGTCGGCGGCAAGACGCAGCCGGGCGTCGCGGGAGCCGGAGGAGGAGGCTCTCAGCCTGCTGTGGGCCGCTGCGACGACGGCGGGAGTCAGGACCACCAGGGCAGCCAGGACCAGGGAGACGACCGCGTCCACCGCCAGGGCCAGCTCGGTGAGGACCAGGAGCGGGGCCAGGAGGGAGGCTGCCGCCGGGGCGAGGAAGGTCTGCCGGTACCGGGCCACACGCTGCGCGCCGTCAGTCAGCAGGGACACGGTGGCGCCGCTGCGGTCCTCGGCCGTGCGAGCCGGACCCAGGCGCAGCAGGTGCCTCAGGACCAGGTGGCGCAGGTGGGCCTCCTCGGTGGTGGCGCTGGAGCGGGTCACGTGCTCGGCGCCTGCCCGCAGCCCGCCCGCCAGCAGCGCAGCCGTGAGGGCCTGGGCCACCAGGTGGGGCCAGCCAGTACCGTCAAGCAGCGCCCCCAGCGCACGACCGGTGGAGATGAGCGCCCAGCCTGTGGCGAGCGAGGCCAGGAGGGACAGGAGGAGGCAGACGGCGCGCTCGCGCCTGCCAGCAGGTGAGGAGACGGGTGGACCCGGCGAGCCCGGGCGAGGCAGGCGGGGCAGGAGGTGGGTGGCAGGCATGACGGTCCTGGGGGAAGCAGTACGCGGTACTGTGACGGGGCTGTAGGGCAGTGCTGTGAGACGGTGACAGGCGGACGGTGACAGGGGTGTGGCAGTGGCGTGGTAGGAGACGTGCTACCAGGGCTCACGATAGAACGAACGATAGAACGAGGGGAGTGCGGTTGCGGGCTGGGGGCGCCCTGTCATCCCGGGTCTTCCCGGGAGTGCCGTTAAGGTACGTGGGCAGTGGGTCCCAGGTCCTCATTGGTGGGTGACCCCGGGTCGCCCTAGGGGGCGGGGAACGTGGTGAGAGTCACGAAACGCCTGGGCTGGGGTGTCGAGGCCCGCAGGACGTCATAGCGTTGGCTCAGCAGGACTGCCGCCTGCAGTTCGAGCCGACACACCTCTCAAAGGAGTCCTTGATGGCCAACGCCCCCGTCAACATCACCGTCACCGGTGCGGCCGGCAACATCGGCTACGCGCTGCTCTTCCGGATCGCCTCCGGCGCCCTGCTGGGCCCTGAGCAGCGGGTCAACCTCCGTCTGCTGGAGATCCCCCAGGCCGTCCAGGCTGCTGAGGGCACTGCGATGGAGCTCTTCGACGCCGCCCTGCCCACCCTGGGGTCCGTCGACATCTTCGACGACCCCAAGGCAGCCTTCGAGGGCGCCAACATCGCGTTCCTCGTCGGCTCCATGCCCCGTAAGGCCGGGATGGAGCGCTCCGACTTGCTCTCCGCCAACGGCGGGATCTTCGGCCCCCAGGGCGAGGCCCTCAACGCGGGCGCGGCCGACGACATCAAGGTCCTGGTGGTGGGGAACCCCGCCAACACCAACGCCCTTATCGCCGCCTCGCACGCCCCGGACATCCCCTCCTCCCGCTTCACCGCCATGACCCGCCTGGACCACAACCGCGCCCTCGCCCAGCTGGCGACCAGGGCGGGTGCCCACGTCACCGACATCGACAGGGTCACAGTGTGGGGCAACCACTCCACGACCCAGTACCCCGACCTGACCCAGGCCACCATCAAGGGGGCGCCCATCCCGGAGATCCTGGCTGACCGCGCCTGGGTGGAGGAGGACTTCATCCCCACCGTGGCCAAGCGGGGCGCGGCCATCATCGCCGCCCGTGGAGCCTCCTCGGCCGCCTCGGCCGCCTCTGCCGCCATCGACCACGTCCACGACTGGGTCCTGGGGACCTCGGGCTCCTGGACCTCCGCCGCAGTGATGTCCGACGGCTCCTACGGGATCCCCGAGGGCATCATCTCCTCCTTCCCCTGCACCTCCTCCGGTGGGGAGTGGACGATCGTGGAGGGCCTGGAGATCGACGGCTTCTCTCGGAGCCGCATCGACGCCTCGGCGGCCGAGCTGGTGGAGGAGAAGGAGGCCGTGGCGGGAATGGGCCTTATCTGACGGCACGTGTCTCGCAGGACCTGGCACAGGACAGCCTGGGGTGCTTCGGCGCGGTCCTGTGCCAGGTCCCGTGCTAGACCACGTGCTGAGATCTCGGCCCATGGCACGCCGCAGCTCCAAGCGTCCCTACGGGCGCGAACACGTCCCTTTGGACATGAGCCGTCTCTCCTCGCTCCCGCGCAGGCAGACAGGGCCTGGTGGGGCAGAGTTCACCGTGCGCCACGTGCAGGGCGGGGACAAGTCCTATACCTGCCCCGGCTGCCACCGTCAGGTCCCGCCGGGAACACCTCACGTGGTGGCCTGGCCCAACGAGTCGCTCCTCAGTGCGGACCGGGGCCCGCAGGAGCGTCGGCACTGGCACACGTCCTGCTGGCAGCGCGGACTGTGGTAGTGCAGCGGCAGCACGTAGCGCAGGTAGCGCGGTCGCGAGGCCCCCTTGCCTCTGCGGGCCTTCTCCTCCTGCGTGTGACATAGGGGCGACACGGGGGCGCTGGCGGCACCCGCACGGTGCCGCCAGCGCCCCCACTTGCGTCTCCTTCCCGGCACAGCCGGAGGCCAGGCCGTTAGCGTCTGCCCCTGCGTCGGGGAGAGGATCCGGACCGCTCTGGCGCCTGCCGGGAGCCCTGTCGTCTTCCCTGTGAGTCCTCCCGGCCGGAGGACTGCTCGAAGGCGCTTGCAGAACCGGGGCTGGCTGCTGCGTCCTCAGGCTCCCCACTGTCCTCGGCGCCCTCAGGGCCGGAGGAGGACTCCTCCGCCTCGGCAGTGTCGGTGGCAGCGGCCTCGGAGCCAGGGGCGCCGCCGTGGCTGTCTGCGGCCTCACCGTTAGTCTCGCCCCTGGCTCCGGCCTCACCCTCCTGTGCCGTCGCCTCTGGGGAGGTCTTCAGGGGGGTCTCTAGGGAGGTCAGGGCAGGGGCCTGGGGCAGGGAGCCCCCCAGGACGCCGCGCATCTCAGCCAGGTAGGTGGACACGGAGTCACGCTGGCGCTCGAGCTCCTCGAGCTGCCGAGTGGCGACGGTGGCGGTGACGTCGGCCTCCGCGCGGGCGTCGGCGACGATCTGCTCCGCCTCCAGGCGGGCCTGGGCGATGGTCTCCTCAGCCTTGGCCAGTGCCTCCTCCTGCCGGGCGCGGGTCTCCGCGTCAGTACGGGCGCGTACCTCCTCCGCCCGGGACAGGGCCTCCTGCAGGCGGGCCTCCGCGTCCTGGGCCTGGGCCTGGGCCTGCTCCTGCATCTCCTGGATGCGCTCCCTGGTGGCGTCGTGGGCGTCGGAGTCCTCCTGCGCGGCGGCCTCGTGGGCGGCGGCGATCTCCAGGGTCGCCTGCTGCCTCAGCTCGGTGGCCTCCGCGCGGGCCGCGGCGGCCTCGTCGGCCGCAGTGCGCCGCAGGGTCTCCGACTCGGTGCGCGCGGAGGTGAGGATCTCCTCGGCCTCGCGGCGCGCCTTGCCCAGGGTCAGCTCCGCCTCCTGCTTGGCGTCGGAGACGATCTCCTCGGCAGTAGCGGCCGAGGAGGTCCGCAGCTCGTCGGCCTCGGCAAGCGCGGCGTCGCGCTGGGTCGTGGCGTCACGCTCGGAGGAGATAGCGATCTCAGCAGCCTGCTTACGGGCCTGGGACAAGATGAGGGCCGCCTCACGCTCGGCGGAGGCCCGTAGCTCGGTGGCTGCCGACTCTGAGTCGGCAGTGATCTGGGCTGCCTTGCGTTCTGCGGCGGCGACCAGCTCGCGGGAGCGGGCGTCGGCGTTGGCCAGGGTGGTGGAGGCCTCACTCTCCGAGCGGGAGCGGAGCTCGCTGGCCTCACGGCGGGCCTCGGCCAGCATCGTGGCAGCCTCGGAGGCGCTGCGCTCCGACAGGTTCTTGGCGTTGGTGCGGGTCCGCGTCAGCAGTGCGTCCGCCTCGGCGTTGGCCTTGGACAGCACCGAGGCGCTCTGCTCCTCCGCGCTGCGGAGAAGCTGCTCGATCCGGGAGCCCAGGCCCGCGTAGGTGGGCTTGTCCGACTCCCGGAGCCGACGCTGCGCGTCCGCCAGCTCTCCCGCAAGGGTCATTGCTCTCTGGTCCAGGCTGGCGACCTCGCGGCGGGCGTCAGCCAGCTGGCGGTTCAGGGTCTCGATCCGCTGGTCAACCTGGGCACGGTCGTAGCCGCGCATGGTGATGGCGAACTCGCTGAGCTCCTCGGGCACGTCTTTCTCCTCCTGCCGGGCGGTCAGGGTCACCGCCACTGCCCAAGCGTAGCGAGGCGACGGCTCGACGTGCAGACTCAGTCGAGGGGATGTGCAGACGCGTTCGGGGGCGCCTGAACTGTTGTCAGGCCCGCGTAGGTGCCCCGCAGGGGTGTGCAGACGCGTTCGGGGGGCGCCTGTGCCTGGCTGGCGCCCAGGCCACTTCGCTCAGCGCGTGGATTCCTGTGATCTTGCCGGGTCCTACCAGCGTCGCGGCGGTGGTCGTGCGATTCTGTTCCTCTGCTGGCGCCCGGGTGCGCTGGCAGCGGCTGAGGGCCTGCGGGCAGAGTCCCCCGGGCCTGAAGGTCCGTGTCCGTGTCCGCGAGCAGAGGAGATCCACGTCGTGAGGCGACGTATCGTGAGCGTGATCGTGACCGTCCTCGGACTGGTGGCCATTGCCCTGGCGGTGTGCTCCGCCACCGTCTGGAGGCCCAGTCCGACGGTCGAGGCCACCCTGGCCAGTAGCCCGACCCAGCCCTACCTGGTCACCGAGCCCGGGGTCCTGGGGACTGTCAGCTCTGAGGTCACGGTGGAGGCGAGCGCGCCGGGCGACTCTGAGGTCACGGTGGTCGTCGCCCGGGCGGCCGACGTCCAGGCCTGGCTCGCCGAGGACCCCTACGTGTCGGTGACCGGGCTGGCAGAGGGCTCCGAGACACTGGAGTCCACCGACGTGACCGAGGTGTGCGGCGACGAGGCCTCCGCCCAGGACGCCGACCAGACCGCCGAGCCGACTCAGGGGGCTGGTGCGGACGCCTCCGCGCAGGCCTCGGCGCAGGAGTCAGGCTGCGTCCCCCGGGAGGCGACCGGCAGCAACCCGGTGGGCTCCGACCTGTGGATCGACGAGCACGCGGGGACCTCCAGCGTCAGCTTCACCTACTCGGCCACTAACGCACAAAACGTCATCCTTGCGGTGACGGACGGCCAGGAGGCGGCGCCGACGCTGACCCTGAGCTGGCCGCGCACCGTGTCCACGCCCTGGTACTTCTACGCGGGGCTCGTGGTGGGCGGGCTGCTGGTCCTGGTCGGTGTCTTCCTGTTCCTCATTGACATCCAGATGCGCTACGCCGACAGGCGACGCCGCTCCCAGGCGGCTGAGAAGGCCGCGCGGATCGCGGTCGCGGACGAGGTGACCACGGCCGGGCTGCCCCGTCTCGACGACCCTGACCGCAAGCTGACCCGCCGCGAGCAGCGTGACAAGGAGAGGGCTGAGGCCGCAGGCCTGGAGTGGGTCGACCCGCGCACCGGGCGTGTCCACGTCAACGGTGTCGAGGTCCCCGACGTGCCGGGAGCCCCGGAGGCCTTGGGAGCGCAGGACGCCGGGCAGTCTGGTGACGCGGCGGGCGTGCCCGGGGTACCACCCGGGGAGGCCACCGGGTACTGGGGCGGCCAGGATGCTGCCGGGAACGCTGAGGCGGCAGGCAGCGCGTCCGTGGGCAGCGGTGAGGAGACCGTGGTCGTCCCAGCTGTCCCAGACGCTGGTCCGGCTGATGCTGGCTCGGGTGCTGGCCCGGCTGGTGCCCCTGACGCCGAGGTGGACGCTGAGGTGGGCGCCGGGGAGGGCGTCGAGTCAGGCCCCTGGACCTCCTCGACGTCCCGCTTCGCCCCGCCAGGAGCGGGGGCCTCCCAGCCCGTGCCGGGGGCGGCAGTGCCTGCCGCTGGTGAGGAGGTGGACGGCGAGGTGGTCCAGGACGGTGCCCCTGAGCCGTGGGGGTATGCGGCCCCGGGCCGGGAGCCTGTGTCACCTCAGGTACCGGCTACGGTGCCCGGCGCACCGCACCAGCCGCAGGAGCAGCAGTACCAGGAGCACCAGCAGCACCAGGGCCAGCAGGAACCCGGGCAGCCGCAGGTGTGGGACTGGTCGCCTGAGCCGGGCATGTGGGGCTGGCCGGGGCGGGAAGGTGCCGCCCCCCAGGTGCCTGAGGATCCCCAGGTGCCGCAGGACGTGCACGTGCCGCCGCACGGCCAGCCCCAGCAGCCTCAGGCGTCCTACGGTCAGCCGCCGCGCGAGCTCAGGCTTCCAGAGCCCTCCCCGGAGCAGCAGGCTGGCTGGGGTCCGGAGTCTGTTCCCCAGCAGGTGGAGTCCGAACCCCAGGGGTGGCAGCCGCAGGGCGAGGGGGACCTGCCGGGAGCCCAGCCCTGGCAGTCCTTGCCCCTGGGAACAGGACAGCAGGCTGGGCCTGACGCCGCCTCTGGCCAGACCGTCCCCGAGGCTGGCCCCGGTCGGCCTGAGGCCCGGGCGATGAAGGCTCCGCTTCCGAGCATGGCGGGTCCCCAGGATGAGGTCGAGGACCCTGCAGTGACCGCTGAGGTCGCAGCGGTCCAGGCCGAGCCCGTCGCGCCCTCCTCCGACGAGGCGGCGCCCAACCACGAGGAGCAAGCATGAGTACCAGCCGTCGAGCCCTACTGACGGGCGGCGCGGCCTCCGCCGTCGCCCTTGCCCTGGCAGCCTGCGGGCAGGACCAGCCGGTGGCGACCCCGGAGGTGACTGAGAGCGCCGTGGCCGAGTCGGTGCTGAGCGCCGAGAGGCTGACTGAGGTGCTGGAGCGCATCAAGAAGGGGATGGATGCCGCAGACAAGGAGAAGAACCCAGACCTCCTGTCCGGCTACGTCAACGGCCCCGGGGTCAGGATCCGCCAGGCCCAGTACTCCCTGGCTACCGCCACCGAGGACGACTCCCAGGTCCACGTCCTCCCGGCCACGACGAGCCAGACGAGCTCGGCAGGGGTCACCCTGGACTTCCCGCGCGTGGCGATCAACGTCACTGACGCCTCCGACGACGTCGCCCCCTACCTCATGGCCCTGCAGCAGGACACGGCGCGGGACAACTTCCAGCTGTGGGCCTGGGTCCAGCTGTTTGCCGGGGCCGAGGTGCCCCCCATCGCCTCTCCCGCCGGCGGCTCCGAGCAGGTGGTAGCCGACAGCGGCGGCCTGGTGTCCACACCACAGGAGGTCCTGGAGTCCTACGTGGGCGCCCTCAACGACCCTGACGGTGACGACGGGAAGGCCTGGGCGGACGACGCCCTCCGCCAGAAGGTGGAGGCGGACCGCGCCATTGACCTCGGTGAGGTGGGCGAGGTCTCGGTGGCTGCCTCGGCAGGCAGTGACGGCTTCCTGGGGCTGCGCACCGATGACGGGGGGGCCATCGTGGTGACCACCCTGTCCTACACGACCACGCTGAGGCGGACGGTGGATGGCTCGGAGGTGACGCTGCAGGGGCCTGTGGCCTCCCTGGTGGAGGAGCCTTCGGTGATCGGGACCGTGACCGCTACATACGAGGCCATGGTGGCCTTCGCCGTCCCTGCCGAGGGCGTTGACGGCAGTCCTGTGGCCCTGGGTGCCGAGGCGGTCCTGGCGAAGGTGGAGCGCGACGACGACCAGGCTCCCGCCGCACAGGACTAGCGCCGCACAGGACTGGCTCAGGACTAGCCGCGGCCGGGCGGGGCAGGAGCGGGCTCTCGCTTGGCCCTGAGCGGAGACCCGCCCGGGCACAGGACCGGGCGGCGTCACGGTGACACAATAGTCCGGTCTGCGCGCAGGAGTGCGCGTCCCTGTCGGTAGTCGGGCACAGTCGGGCGCTGCCCGGGGAAGGCTGTCATCCATGTCCATGTTCGGTGCTGTTGACCTGTCCGGCCTGGTCCCCTCGACCGGCTCCTCGGGGGCAGCTGCCCCAGGGGCCTCAGGGTCTGGGAGCCCAGCAGGCCCCGCAGCCGCAGGCCGGTCCCCGGGGCAGCCTGGTGCCAGCGAGGCTGGCGGGGGGCTGCCCCTGCCGCTGGTCGTCGACGTCGATGCCTCCACCCTGCGTGAGGCGGCTGAGCTCAGCACCCGCGTTCCGGTCGTCGTCGTGCTGCACACGCCACGCAGCCAGGCCTCCTCCGACCTGGCCGACCTGCTGGCGCGTCTGGCTGAGGACTACGCGGGCCGGTTCCAGGTGGCCCGGGTGGACGTGGACGCCGCTCCCGAGGTCGCCCAGGCCTTCCAGGCCCAGGCGGTCCCGGCTGTCCTCGCTCTGCTGGCTGGCCAGCCGGTGCCCCTGCTCCAGGGCGGTGCCACCGAGCCTCAGCTGCGTGGCGTGCTGGACCAGGTGCTGGAGGTGGCTGCGGCCAACGGCGTCACTGGGACTATCGCCGTCGGTCCTGGTGGCTCGGGGGCTGGGCAGCCGCCTGCCGAGCCTGAGGAGACCGAGGTGGAGAAGGCCGCCCGGGAGGCCATCGAGGCCGGGGACTACGCTGCGGCGGAGGAGGTCTACACCCACGCCATCAACCAGAACCCGGCTGACGACAGCCTCCGGGCCGCCCGCAGCCAGGTGAGGCTGCTGGCCCGCATGGACGGTGAGGACCCCCAGGCCCTCCTGGCTGCCGCTGACGCCGCTCCCCAGGACCTCCAGGCTGCCCTGGCCGGTGCTGACGCCGCCCTGGCCCTGGGGGACGTCAACGCCGCCCTGGGGCGGGTCCTGGAGGCGGTGCGCTCCCACACTGGTGAGGAGCGGGAGGAGGCCCGCCTGCGCGCACTGGAGCTCTTTGAGGTCATTGGTGCCACCACCCCGGAGGTCGCGCGCGCCCGCCGCATGCTGGCCAGCCTCCTGTACTGAGAGCCGCTGAGTGCTGCGGGGCTGAGACTGAGTCCCTGCCCGAGGCGCGCTCCTGGCGATCCTGCCTGCGGCGGGCCAGGCCCTGCCCAGGGCCTGGGTCCAGAGGTTTGCGTCCCCCGTGACCTGCTGCCCCGGGAGGTCAGCGCTCCTGGCGGCCGGGCAGGTCCTGGTCGTCTTGACTGCCGTTCCGGCCTGTGAGCCGGGCCGCTTCTCCGCCGAGGGCGCCTGCCACGAGGAGAAGGACCAGGACCAGGTAGAGGACGGTGCCCGGCGTCGCGGTGTCCCCGACCAGGGCGGAGGCCTGCAGGACGCCGCTCACGGCGAGGCCGACGACGCAGGGAAGGCGCATGCGCCTGAGGAACCTGTTCACCGGCACCCCCGGGACCCACGCTTGATCTCGCTTACTGTGAGCCAGTAGTGGACTTTGATGCAGTTTCCATGACTGTAGTAGCTAGCTGCGTGCGCGGCCCAGTTGCCCTCAATAGCGGCTCCAATAACAGCAGGGGCCCCGACTCCAAGTGCAGCAGCAATACTATATAGCCCAGCCCACATGGCTCCTTCCCGTGAGAGCGAGTCGGTCTCGGCCTGGTTGAGTACCCACCCAGTTCGAGTCCATATCTCAAAGGAGACGATGTCGCCGGTCAGGTCATTCGGCCTCCCTGCCTGACCGCTTTCATCTCGACTAAGAGTGTAGCGATGGCTGGTACCGTCAACGGTGTCGGAGAAGGAAACGACTGCCTGCTTCCCATCGTCATTATATTCGACCGTGGGCTCGGTAAACCTGGCAATGTAGTCTAGCGCGGCCTGCAGGGTCTCCTGCTTGTCAGGAGCGTTCTCGGTGCCGACGTCTACGCTGGTGGGTGTCGATGTTGGTTGGGCTGTTGCTGTGGCGGCACTGGCGAGCAACAGGGCTGCGCAGGCGGCTGCCGACAGCCTGGTGACCAGGCTGTGCCTCATGGTAGTGGTTTTCATGGTGGTAGCTTCCTACCAAGACGTTGTCTGATGGCGTATCTCGCAGGCCGGTATCGCGGAAATGCTGTGAGCTCTCGCTTTGTCCCGTGGTAGACGACCTGCACTGCATAGTGCTTTCTCCTGCTGTGGTATGTCAACGGTCTCAGGTCCCCTTAAGGCGGGTGGACCCGTCGGTGAAAGGTTTCAGTGGTGAGATTCTCCCGTGTGCGCTGAAGCGGCTCGGAGGTGCCTAGCATTCATGAGGCGCAGCAGGAGGCGGATGCCTGCGGCAAGAGCTGAAGGAGACAGGATAGTTGGTAGAAGTCTGTGAGGAAGTTTCTGGGAGCAAACTTGCTGAGTGTCTCCTGGTAGTGGCAGCCTCAATCAGCTGCCCGGGCGGGCGTGGCCCCGGTCCCGACGCGAGCGGGCCGGGGCAGGCGTCCCTGAACGCCCAGCCCGGCAGAGACGACGAGGCAACGGAGAAGAGGCAACGGAAACGTCAGAGGACAACACGGTACCGTGTTGTCCTCTGACGTTTCCGTTGCCTGAGGTTGCCTGAGCGGGCGCGGCCCCGGCCGCCCAGTGCTCAGCCCACCGGCGCGGGCTCGATCCTCCACACCTCGCGGGCGTAGTCCTGGATGGTACGGTCGGAGGAGAAGCGGCCCGAGCGGGTGATGTTGACCCAGGCGCGGCGCTGCCAGGCCCTCTGGTCGGCGTGGTCGGCGGCCATGGCGTCCTTCTTCTCGCGGTAGGCGGCAAAGTCGCCCAGCACGTAGTAGACGTCGGCGGGCTCGTAGGAGGGCTCCAGGAGGCTGCGGCGCAGGTCGGCAAACCACCCCGACCCGTTGTCGTCCAGGGTCCCGTCGGTGAGGGCGTCCAGCACGCGCTTGAGGCCGGGGACGTTCTCGTAGTGCCACACCGGGTCGTAGGTCTGGCGCAGGGTGGGCAGCTCGTCCTCGGTGGCGCCGAAGATGTAGGCGTTGTCCTCGCCCACGGCCTCCAGGATCTCCACGTTGGCCCCGTCCAGGGTGCCCAGGGTCAGGGCGCCGTTCATCATGAACTTCATGTTGGAGGTCCCGGAGGCCTCCTTGCCTGCGGTGGAGATCTGCTCGGAGACGTCGGCCGCTGGGATGATGTGCTCGGCGGGGGAGACGTTGTAGTTGTGGATGAAGACCACCTTGAGGGTCTGGGAGACCACCGGGTCGTTGTTGACCAGGTCGGCCACCGCGTTGACCAGCTTGATGACGCCCTTGGCCCGGATGTAGCCGGGGGCGGCCTTGGCGCCGAAGATGAAGACCCGCTTGGGGACCTCCAGGCCGGGGTCCTGCTTCATGCGGAAGTACAGGTCCAGGATGTAGATGGCGTTGAGCAGCTGGCGCTTGTACTCGTGGAGGCGCTTGATCTGGACGTCGAAGATCGCCTCGGGGTCGATCTCCACACCCTCGCGGCTGGCCACCCAGGCGGCGAAGTCAGTCTTGTTGGCCCGCTTGACCTCGGCCAGGCGGTCGTAGACCGACTCGTCGACGGCGTCGGTGTAGTCCGCCAGGACGGTGAGGTCCTTGACCCAGGCGTCGGAGCCGGTGACCTCGTCCAGGAGGTCCGCCAGGCGGGGGTTGCACTGGCGCAGCCAGCGGCGCGGGGTCACCCCGTTGGTCTTGTTGTTGAAGCGCTCGGGCCAGATGTCGTGCCACTCACCCAGGGTCTCGCGCTTGATGATCTCGGTGTGCAGGGCGGCCACGCCGTTGATGGAGTAGGAGGCGTAGCAGGCGATCCAGGCCATGCGCACCGACCCGCCAGCCAAGGGGGCCATGTAGTCGATCCTGCCCTGGTCCAGGCCGCGGCTGGCCATCTCCAGGCGGAAGCGGCGGTCGATCTCCCGGACGATCTCGGCGATGCGCGGGAACAGCCGGTCGAAGATGGACATCTCCCAGGTCTCCAGGGCCTCCGCCAGGACCGTGTGGTTGGTGTAGGCAAAGGTCCTGGTCACCACGTCCCAGGCCTGCTCCCAGGAGAGGTGGTGCTCGTCCATGAGCTGGCGCATGAGCTCGGGGATGGCCAGGACCGGGTGGGTGTCGTTGAGCTGGATGGAGTTGTAGTCGGCGAAGCCGGTGAGGTCCTCGCCGTGCTGGTCCACGTAGTTGTCCACGATCTGCTGGAGGGAGGCCGAGCAGAAGAAGTACTGCTGGCGCACCCGCAGGACCTTGCCCTCGTAGGTGGTGTCGTTGGGGTAGAGGACGCGGGAGATGTCGGCGATACGCTCACGCTCGACGATGGCGTCGGTGAAGCGCTGGGAGTTGAAGGCCTCGTAGTCGAACTCCTCCACCGGCTCAGCCTTCCACAGGCGCAGCGTTCCCACGTTCCTGGTCCCATAGCCGGTGACAGGCATGTCGTAGGGGATGGCGCGCACGGTCATGTCCTGGTAGCGGACCAGGCGCTGGGCCTCCTCACGCCGGATGACGAAGGGGTAACCCTCCTCCATCCACGGGTCGGGGTGCTCGGTCTGGAAGCCGTCCTCGAACAGCTGCTTGAACAGGCCGTAGCGGTAGAGGATGCCGAAGCCCCACACCGGCAGGTCCAGGGTGGCGCAGGAGTCCAGGAAGCAGGCGGCCAGGCGTCCCAGCCCGCCGTTGCCCAGGGCGGCGTCGGGCTCCTGCTCCAGGACCTGGGAGAGGTCCTGGCCGAAGGCGCCCACCGCCTCGCGCGCCTGGTCCACCAGCCCCAGGTTGGTGAGGTTGTTGAGCAGCGCCCGTCCCATGAGGAACTCCGCGGAGAGGTAGTGCTCCATGCGTCCGGCGCGGTACTTCTGCTGGGTGGCGTACCAGTCGTCCGCGATCGCGTCGACGACGGCGGCGGACAGTCCCTGCCAGACCTCCATGGGGGTGGCGGCGTCGGCGGGACGACCGGAGACGGCGCGCACCTGGGCGGGCACACTCGTGACCAGGTTCTGAGTCATTGCTTCTTTCCTCGTCGGGGCACATGGACCAGCAGCCGCGCACAGCGGGCGGCAACGCCTAGAAGCCTACCGCGCCAGGCGGCCCCAGCGGCCGGGAGGGCGTGTGACGAAGCGCTGAACGGGACCGTGCCGCACCTGCGGGGGAGGGTGCTGCGCCTCGACCGGACGCACCTCAGCAGGACCGTCGTGCCGCACCTGCGGGGAGGATGCCTGGGAGAGGTGGTGGGGACCGGCTGCCTGCGGCCGCTGGGGGTGGCCGGAGCAGGCTGGCTGCAGAAGTCCGCGTCGTCAGCCTGCGTCGTTTCCCTGGGTGGCACCGTGAGCGCAGTATCCTTGTGCGGGCGCGGGCGGTGTGGCTCGTGCTCCCCGAAATCCTGCTACGGAGGTCCCGATGAAGAAGACCCGTCCTGCGCTGGCGCTCGGCCTGCTTGCCTCTCTGGTCCTGACCGCCTGCGGCGCGGCCCCGGACGACAGTACCTCCGGCGACGGGGCGGACAGCGACTTCACCGCGTGCATGGTCTCTGACGAGGGCGGCTTTGACGACCAGTCGTTCAACCAGTCCGGGAAGGAGGGCCTGGACCGGGCCAAGGAGGAGCTGGGGGTGGCGACCATTGCGGTGGAGTCGGAGAGCTCCTCGGACTACCCGGCCAACGTCGACTCCCTTATCCAGCAGGACTGCGACCTCGTCATCGGCGTCGGCTTCAACCTGGCCGCAGACCTCACGGCGGCCGCGCAGGCCAACCCGGACAAGAGCTTTGCCCTCATCGACTCCACCTTCTCTGACACCGAGGGCGAGCCGGTGGAGCTGGACAACGCCAAGCCGCTCATCTTCAACACGGCCGCAGCCGCCTACCTGGCGGGCTACGCGGCGGCGGGCGTGAGCAGCACGGGCACCGTGGCCACCTACGGCGGGATGCAGATCCCCACGGTGGAGATCTTTATGGAGGGCTTCGCCAGGGGCGTGGACAGGTACAACGAGGACAACGACGCCTCGGTCACCGTCCTGGGCTGGGACCCCGACAATCCCGGCCAGGGCTCCTTCGTCGGCGACTTCTCGAACACCGGCAAGGGGCAGTCCCTGACCGAGCAGTTCCTCTCCCAGGACGCCGACGTCATCATGCCAGTGGCCGGCCCCGTGGGGCTGGGCACCCTGTCCACGGTCGAGGCCTCCTCCGGTGAGCAGGCCGTGGTGTGGGTGGACTCCGACGGCTACGAGTCCACCGGCTCTGGTGACCTGATCCTGACCTCGGTGGTCAAGGAGATCGGCGCCGCCGTCTACAGCACCGTCCAGGAGGCCACCCAGGGTAGCTTCTCCTCCCAGCCCTACATCGGGACCCTGGAGAACGAGGGGGTGTCCCTGGCGCCCTTCCACGACTACGACTCGAAGGTCCCCGACCAGGTCAAGACCAGGATCGAGGAGCTGCGTCAGCAGATCGTCGACGGGTCCCTGGATGTGTCCACACCCTACGACCCGTCCTGAGCCTGCCGTGCCGCATCCTGCCGAGTGCCCTGCTGACGGCGCCCTGAGGCCTCTCCGACCGGAAGCGAGTCCTGCGTGAAGCTTGAGCTGCGTGGTGTCACCAAGACCTTCGGGTCCTTCGTGGCCAACGACCGTATCGACCTGACTGTCGAGCCCGGGCAGGTCCACGCCCTCCTGGGGGAGAACGGCGCGGGCAAGTCCACACTCATGAACGTCCTCTACGGGCTCTACCAGCCCGACGGCGGCCAGATCCTCATCGACGACGTCCCGGTGTCCTTCTCCGGGCCGGGCGACGCCGTGGCCGCAGGGATCGGCATGGTCCACCAGCACTTCATGCTCGTCCCCGTGTTCACGGTGGCGGAGTCGGTGGCCCTGGGCGACGAGCCCACCGGGCCGGCAGGGATCATCGACACCGCTGCCGCCTCCGCCAGGGTCACCGAGATATCGGAGCGCTTCGGGTTCGACGTGGACCCGCGCGCCCGTATCGAGGACCTGCCCGTGGGAGTCCAGCAGCGCGTGGAGATCATCAAGGCGCTGTCCCGCGACGCCCGGGTGCTCATCCTCGACGAGCCCACCGCCGTGCTCACCCCCCAGGAGACCGACGAGCTCATGGCCGTCATGCGGGGGCTGAGGGACTCCGGGACCTCGATCGTCTTCATCACCCACAAGCTCCGGGAGGTGCGTGAGGTCGCCGACACCATCACCGTCATCCGGCGGGGGAGGGTCGTCGGCACCGCCGAGCCCACCGCCTCCGCCGCCGAGCTGGCCAGCCTCATGGTGGGTCACGACGTCTCCCTGACGGTGGACAAGGCCCCCGCTGACCCCGGGGAGGACGGCCTCGTCCTGGAGGACCTCACCCTGCTGGACCAGGACGGCGGCTCCGTGCTCGACGACGTCAGCCTGCACGTGCGCTCCGGGGAGGTCCTGGGCGTGGCCGGGGTCCAGGGCAACGGGCAGACCGAGCTCAGCGAGGTGGTCCTGGGCCTGCGTGCCCCCGCTGCGGGCCGTGTGCTCCTGGGGGGCCGTGACGTCACCGGTCACAGCGTGCGTCAGCGGCTGCGCGGCGGCCTGGGGTTCGTCCCCGAGGACCGCGCCAGCGACGGCATGGTCGCCGACCTCTCCGTGGCTGAGAACATGGTCCTGGACCGCTACGACGACCCTGCCCTGGGACGGGGGCCCTCCCTGTCCCCGGGGCTGGTGCGGCACAACGCCGAGAGGCTGCGCGAGGAGTTTGACGTGCGGGTCGGCGAGGTCACCGACCCCATCTCCACCCTGTCAGGCGGCAACCAGCAGAAGGCCGTCCTGGCTCGTGAGCTGTCCCGTCCCCTCACGGTGCTCCTGGCCTCCCAGCCCACCCGGGGCCTGGATGTCGGCTCCATCGAGTTCGTCCACCAGCGGCTCGTCGCCGAGCGCGACAAGGGTACGGCCGTGCTCATCATCTCCGCCGAGCTGGACGAGATCTACGCCCTGTCTGACCGTATCGCGGTCATGTACCGCGGCCGGGTGACCGGTGTGGTCACCCCGGACACGCCGCGCGACGTGCTGGGCCTCATGATGGCGGGCGCGTCCCCCTCCCAGGCGGGTGCCCAGGAGGACTCCGCCCAGGGGGAGACGGGCGCGCACGCCTCCGAGGGAGCCGGGAGGGCCGGGAACGAGGGGACTGAGATGAGGTCGGGCAAGAAGACAGAGAGGAGCCAGGAGCAGTGACAGCGGTCCCGTCCACTCCGGCCACCCCCGGTGGCCCACCTGCTGACCCCTCCGGTGAGCCGTCCAAGGACCTGCCCGGCGGCCCGGCCCGCCCCGGGGTCCTGCGGCGGGTCGCGGAGTCCACGGCCTTGGCGGGAGTCCTCGCCGTCGTGTCGGCCATGATTGTCGGCTCGGTCCTCATCCTCGTCGCCGACGAGGAGGTGCGGACCACCGCCGGCTACTTCCTCGCCCGTCCCAGCGACTTCCTCGGTGCCGCAGGCTCCAGCCTGACCGAGGCCTACGCCTCCCTGCTGCGCGGCTCGGTCCTGGACTGGAGGGCGACCACGGCCACGCGTATGGTGCGCCCTCTCACCGAGACGCTGACCAACGCCACCCCCCTCATCATCGCGGGCCTGGGCATGTCGGTGGCCTTCCGTGCGGGCCTGTTCAACATCGGCGGCCAGGGGCAGGTCGTCGTGGGCGGGATCCTGGCCACCTACGTGGGTATCGCCTGGGACCTGCCCGTGGTCGTCCACCTGCCGCTGGCTGTGCTTGCCGCGGCCCTGGGCGGGCTAGTGTGGGGCGGTGTCGCAGGCCTGCTCAAGGCCAGGACCGGTGCCAACGAGGTGATCGTCACCATCATGCTCAACTCGGTGGCGGGGTACCTGCTGGCCCAGCTGCTGACCACCGCCACCTTCATCGGTGAGGGCGGCACCAACCCCAAGTCGCTCTACCTGGCGAGGTCCTCCCACTACCCGCTGCTGCTGGGGGAGTCCTTCCGCCTCCACGCGGGCTTCCTGGTCGCCCTGCTGGCGGCAGGGGGCGTGTGGTGGCTCATGGACCGCTCGCGGCTGGGCTTCCAGCTGCGGACCACCGGCCTCAACGCCGAGGCGGCCCGCACCGCTGGGATGAAGGTGTCCCGGGTGACCGCCGTGGCCATGATGGTCTCCGGTGCCCTGTGTGGCCTGGCCGCTACCGCCCCGGTCCTGGGGACCCAGAGGTACCTGGGGCTGTCCGTGGCGGGGACCATCGGCTTTGACGCCATCACTGTGGCTCTCCTGGGACGGTCCACGCCGCTGGGTACCGTCCTGGCGGGCCTGCTCTTCGGGGCACTGAGCGCCGGAGGCACCACGATGCAGGCAGCCACGGGCACACCGGTCGATATCGTCCTGGTCCTGCAGTCCACCATCGTGCTGTTCATTGCCGCGCCCTCCCTGGTGCGCGCCCTCTACCGGCTGCCTGCCCGGGGCTCGTGGAGGCGCCAGCAGGAGGCCGCCGCAGCGAGCACCCCGGCCCCGACCGTCAGGGAGGCCTGAGCCATGGCTATGACTACCGCCTCGCCCGCCCTCGGCTCCTCCCTCCCCAGGAGCGCGGTGGCCTCAGCCGCCAAGATACCCATGGGGCTCAAGATCCCGGTCGCCGGAGTCGTGGTGACGGTCCTCCAGGTGCTCATGGCGCTGTCGGCCCACGGCTCGACGCGCTTCGCCCTGGCGACCCGCTCCGACCTCCTCGCGCTGCCTGTCCTGGCCGTCCCGGCGCGGGCCGCGATCCTGGTCCTGGCGGTGCCCGCCGTGGTCGCCACGAGCTGGGCGTGGTGGCGCTCCTGGCGGCGCGAGGGGGTCGGCGCGGGGGCGGTGACCGTCCTGGGGGCGGCCTTCGTCCTGGCTTTCCTGACCTGGGCAGGCGCTGGCCGGGACACCCTCGTGCCGATGGTGACTATCCTGTCCTCGGCACTGGCGCTCAGCGTCCCCCTGGTCTTCGGGAGCCTCGCCGGCCTCATCGGTGAGCGCTCCGGGACCATCAACATCGCCATCGAGGGCCAGCTGCTGGGCGGGGCCTTCCTGGGGGCCGTAGTCGCCTCCGCGGCCTCGACCCCCTGGGCTGGGCTGGTCGCCGCCCCTGCGGCGGGTGTGCTTGTCGCCCTCCTGCTGGCCCTGTTCGGGCTGCGCTACCGGGTCAACCAGATCGTCATGGGGGTGGTGCTCAACGTCCTGGTCCTGGGACTGACCGGCTTCCTGTTCTCCACGGTGCTCTCCCGCGACCCCGGTCTCAACCAGCCGTTGCGCCTGCCGGTCATCCCGGTTCCCGGCCTGGCCCAGGTGCCTGTCATCGGGCCGGTCCTCTTCCGCCAGACCATCCTCGTCTACCTCATGTACGCGGCGGTGGCCTTCTTCTCCTTCATGCTGTTCCGCTCCCGGTGGGGCCTGCGGATGCGTGCGTGCGGGGAGCACCCCAAGGCTGCTGACACGGTGGGGATCAACGTCGTGCGCACCCGAGTGGCCAACCTGGTGCTTGGAGGTGCCCTGGCGGGACTGGGCGGTGCCTTCTTCACCGTGGGCAGCGGCCTGTCCTTCACCAAGGACATGGCTGCAGGCAACGGCTACATCGCCCTGGCGGCCATGATCCTGGGCGGGTGGCGTCCGCTGGGGTCTCTGGGCGCGGCCCTGCTCTTCGGCTTTGCCACCTCGGTGGGCCAGACCCTGTCGGTGGTCGGCAGCCCGGTTCCCGCCAACGTCATCCTCATGATCCCCTACGTGGTGACTATCCTGGCCGTGGCCGGTTTCGTGGGCAAGGTCCGTGCCCCGGCCGCTGAGGGGGTGCCGTACCCGTGACCCCTGGCCGTGAGGGCACCGAGGCTGGCAGCGCTGCGCGACCAGGATCGCGCCGGGTGGCTCCCGCAGACGTGGACGGGGCCACCTGGCAGGCGCTGTACACGCTGGCCGTGGAGGCTGCCTCCTGGGCCTACGCCCCCTACTCCCGCTTCAGGGTAGGCGCGGCGGCCCTGGTGGACGACTCCCGCACCGTCAGTGGCTGCAACGTGGAGAACGCCTCCTACGGGGTCACGCTGTGTGCTGAGTGCGGCCTGGTCTCCGAGCTGGTCCGCTCTGGGGGAGGTCTGCTGGTGGCCCTGGTGTGCGTGGACGCCCACCACCAGCTCTGCGCCCCCTGCGGTCGCTGCCGCCAGCTGCTCAGCGAGCACGCGGCCCCGGGGCTTCGACTGGCCATGCCCTCTGGGATCATGACCATTGACGAGGTCCTGCCTGACCGGTTCTCCGGCTCGGACATCACCCGGGTCACCACGACCCTGGCCCCGGACGGCCCAGGCGCCTATCCCTGGGGCACGGACAGCCAGGGCGGGGCGGTCCCGCATCCCGCTGTCAGGAAGGAGGTCGGCACATGAGCGACCTGGCCGAGCCCTGCGACGCCGTCGAGCCCTTCGACGCCGTTGACGTCATCGCGGCCAAGCGGGACGGGTACCGGCTCAGCGACGCCCAGATCGACTGGGTGGTGGACGCCTACACCCGTGGTGTGGTCGCCGAGGAGCAGATGAGTGCCCTGGCCATGGCTGTCTACCTGCGGGGGATGGACTCCGCCGAGACCGCCCGGTGGACCCGGGCCATGATCTGCTCCGGGGAGCGTATGGACTTCTCCGGCCTGGGGCGCCCCACCGCTGACAAGCACTCCACCGGGGGCGTGGGGGACAAGATCACCCTCCCCCTGGCCCCGCTGGTGGCGTCCTTCGGGGTGGCCGTCCCCCAGCTGTCAGGACGCGGCCTGGGGCACACCGGGGGCACCCTGGACAAGATGGAGTCGATCCCCGGCTGGAGGGCCGACCTGAGCCGTGACGAGATCATGTCCGCCCTTGGACCCGGGGGACCCGGTGCGGTGGTCTGCGCGGCCGGGCCGGGCCTGGCTCCCGCTGACAGGCGCCTCTACGCGCTGCGTGACACGACCGCCACCGTCTCCTGCCTCCCTCTGATTGCCTCCTCGATCATGTCCAAGAAGATCGCCGAGGGAACCGGTGCCCTCGTCCTGGACGTCAAGGTCGGCAGCGGGGCCTTCATGAGGGAGCGGGACCAGGCACGTGAGCTGGCCCGCGCCATGGCGCACCTGGGCCGGGAGGCGGGGGTGAGGACCCGGGCGCTGCTCACCGACATGTCCACGCCGCTGGGGCTGACCGTCGGCAACGCCCTGGAGGTCGCGGAGGCGGTAGAGGTGCTGGCTGGCGGCGGGCCGACCGACGTCGTGGACCTGACCCTTGCCCTGGCGGGCCAGATGCTCGACGCGGTTGGCAGGCCGGTGGAGGAGCACCTGCTGCGTCAGGCACTGACAGGCGGGCGTGCCATGGACGTGTGGCGCCAGATGGTGCGCCGTCAAGGAGGCGACCCGGACGCGCCCCTGCCCCGCGCCGCGCACACGCAGGTCGTCCCCGCCCCCGCCAGCGGTGTGCTCACCCGGCTGGACGCCCTGGCGGTGGGGGTGGCGGCCTGGCGCCTGGGAGCCGGGCGCGCCCGGAAGGAGGAGCCGGTCCAGGCGGTGGCGGGGGTGCGGCTGCACGCCAAGCCGGGTGACGCTGTGACCCGGGGGCAGCCTCTGCTGAGCCTCCACACGGCCACGCCCGAGCGCCTCGACCGGGCGACCCTTGCCCTGGGGGGCGGTATCGTCGTCTCACCGGCTGGCTCTCGTGAGGCAGCCCAGGCACGTGCCCGTCGTGAGGCTGGCGTGGTGCTGGAGGCTCTGACGGAGGGACTGGCCGGGTGAGGCAGGCCCTGGCCGGCCCCGTCCGGACACGGCTCCGGGCAGGCCTCGGGCGGCAGGGCCGGGCAGGGACATGAGGAAAGGACAGGCAACCGCATGAGTCATGCTGCTGGTAGCGTGCCGACGCCGTACCCCCGGGGCACCTGGCGTGGGCAGTCCGGTTCCACACCCACCCGGGCCGAGGTCGCCGCTGTCATCGACCACACCCTGCTGCGGCCCGAGGCCACGGGTGACCAGGTCGCCGAGCTCGTCGCCCAGGGGGCCAGGCTCGGCACCTTCTCGGTGTGCGTGTCCCCCAGCCAGCTGCCCGTGGCCGTTCCCGAGGGGCTGCGGGTGGCCACCGTCTGCGGCTTCCCCTCGGGCGCCCACACGGTCGCCGTCAAGGTCGCCGAGGCTCGTGAGGCCGTAGCCGGGGGTGCTGACGAGGTCGACGTGGTCCTCAGCCTGGCACGGGTCAAGGAGCACGACTACGGTGCCGTGGAGTCGGAGGTCCGCGCCGTCAAGGACGCCGTGGGCACCAGGCTCCTCAAGGTCATTATCGAGTCCGCCGCGCTGAGTGACGAGGAGGTCGTCGCCGTGTGCCAGGCCAGCGAGCAGGCAGGGGCGGACTACGTCAAGACCTCTACCGGCTTCCACCCCGCCGGAGGCGCCTCGACGCACGCGGTGGCCCTCATGCGTGCCACGGTGGGGGACCGCCTGGGTGTCAAGGCCTCCGGTGGCATCCGCACGGCACAGGACGCGGTGGCGATGCTCAGGGCTGGTGCCTCGCGTCTGGGAGTGTCGGCGACCGCCTCGGTGCTGGCGGGGCTGGCGGACTGAGCAGGGGCTGGCGTGGACGGTGCGGACTGGCGCGCGGACGGGCGCCGACCTGCTGGACGGCCCTGCGTTCCCCTGCCCCAGTATGTCGCGCAGGTACCCGACGAGTAGTCACGAGTAGTCGCACGACGTGACGGAGGCACTCAGCCGAGCCTGAGCACGCTGCGGAGGTCCTCCTTGATGGACTCCAGGCGGGCTGCGGCGGCCTTGCGGGCACGGGGGACCGACTCCTTGCCGACTGGCACGATCACCTCGCAGTAGCACTTGAGCTTGGGCTCGGTGCCTGAGGGGCGGATGACGACCCGGTCGTCAGCCGCTGTGGTCCACACCAGCCCGTCGGTGGCGGGCAGCCGTCCTCCTGCGCCGTCGGGCTTGCCGTCCCGGAGGTCGACGACTGTGGTCACCGGTGAGCCGGCCAGCCTGGGTGCCCCCTCCCGGCGCAGCCTCTCCATGGCCTCGGTGATGAGGGAGGTGTCGTCCACCCTGATGCTCAGTGGGCTGGTGGCGTGCAGCCCGTGCTCACGGGCCAGACGGTCGAGCAGGTCGATGACTGAGCGGCCCTGCTGCTTGAGGACGGAGACCAGCACCGCGACACGCACCGCCGCAGAGATCCCGTCCTTGTCCCGGACTGCGACCGGGTCCACGCAGTAGCCCAGTGCCTCCTCGTAGCCGTAGACCAGGTTGGGGACCCGGCTGATCCACTTGAAGCCTGTCAGGGTCTGCTGGTAGGCCAGCCCGTGGGTCTGGGCGATACGGCGCAGCAGACGGGAGGAGACGACCGAGCTGGCCAGCACCCCGTTGCCGGCGAAGGCCGCGAGCTCGGCCGCCTGCTCGCCCAGCAGCGCTCCCACCTCGTCCCCGCTCAGCTGGCGCCAGCCCTCCGTCGCCGAGGGGTCTGGCACGGCCACGCAGCAGCGGTCGGCGTCAGGGTCGTTGGCGATCACCAGGTCCGCGCCCTGGGACCGGGCCAGGGCGACGGCTAGGTCCAGGGCACCTGGCTCCTCAGGGTTGGGGTAGTCCAGGGTCGGGAAGTCCGGGTCGGGCTCCCACTGCTCGGCGACCTTGACCACGTCCTCGAAGCCGACACGAGCCAGTGCCTCCCGGCAGGTGTCTCCTCCTACCCCGTGAAGGGGGGTCAGGACGATCCTCAGGGGTGCGGCGGCACCCATGTGGGCCGCCTGAGCGGCCCGCTTCACGTACTCCTCACGCACTGTCTGCCCCACGGTCTGCCACCCCGCCTGCGGCATGGGGACGGAGGCCAGAGGGCCGACCGCCCTGATCGCCGCAGCGATGTCGGCGTCGTAGGGCGGCACGATCTGGGCGCCCTGGCCCCAGCCTGAGACCACCCGCCCACCCAGGTAGACCTTGTAGCCGTTGTCCTGGGGCGGGTTGTGGGAGGCGGTGACCATCACTGCGGCGTCAGCCTCAAGGTGGCGCAGGGCGAAGGCCAGGACCGGGGTGGGGCAGTGCTCCTCGAACAGGAGGGCACGGCCTCCGGCCCCGGTGACGACGGAGGCCGTGTCACGGGCGAACTGCTCAGAGCCTCTGCGGGCGTCGTAGCCGATGACGACAGTGAAGCCCTCACCGACCACGGAGCGCAGGTAGGCGGCCAGTCCCGTTGCCGCCCGGATGACCACGGCCCGGTTCATGCGGTTGGGGCCAGGTCCGAGGCGTCCACGCAGGCCAGCGGTACCGAAGGACAGGGGGGCGGCGAAGGCGTCCACCAGCTCGGCGGTGGCCTCGGGGTCGCCGTCGTGGTGGGCGCGCAGCAGGCGGGAGAGCTCAGCAGCGGTGGCGGGGTCCGGATCCTCGTCGATCCAGGAGGCGACTGCGGTGTCGAGAGTCGGCTCAGCAGGCTGGGTCATGGCGGCGACGCTACCGTGGGGGAGCGGGCAGAAAGCGGCATCATGACACCAGTCGCCGGTGTTTCCAGACACAGGACGGTGACCTACGACCTGATCCAGGACCTGCCGTGAGGGGCAGGCCGACCCGTTGGTGCGGTGGGACAGGGCGTGGCCTGCACAGACGTGGCGTCCGAGTCTGGCGGTGGTGCCGCCGACCAGGGTGTGGCTGGGGGAGGATGGCAGCATGAGTGACCGACAGACCTACCGTCGGGGGCCGGTGCTGCTGCGCGGCACCCAGATTCCCCACCAGACCACTGACGCACGTCTTCTGGACCAGCGTGGTGACAGCGACTGGCTCCACGCCGACCCCTGGCGGGTCATGCGCATCCAGGCCGAGTTCGTCGAGGGCTTTGGCGCCCTGGCTGAGCTGGGGCCGGCTGTCAGCGTCTTCGGCTCGGCCCGCACCTCGGCCAGCGACCCCGCCTACGCGGTGGCTGAGCAGGTGGGCGCGGGCCTGGCCCGCAGCGGGTACGCGGTGGTCACCGGCGGTGGGCCGGGGATGATGGAGGCTGCGAACAAGGGTTGCCACGAGGCCGGAGGCACCTCCGTGGGCCTGGGTATCGAGCTGCCGCACGAGCAGGGGATGAACGACTACGTGGACCTAGGGGTCAACTTCCGCTACTTCTTTGCCCGTAAGACGATGTTTGTCAAGTACTCCGACGGCTTTGTCGTCATGCCGGGCGGAATGGGGACCCTGGACGAGCTCTTCGAGTCCCTCACCCTGGTCCAGACACAGAAGATCTCCTCCTTCCCCATTGTGCTGGTGGACTCGGGGTACTGGTCAGGGCTCCTGGAGTGGGTCCGCTCCACCATGGTGGAGCGGGGGACGATCTCGCTACAGGACCTGCGGCTGGTGCACGTGGTCGACACCGCCGAGGAGGCTGTGAGGTACGTGGTCGCCGCTGCGCGGGGCGTGCGCAACGGTTCTGCGGGCTCCTGAGCGGGATGCACCCGGCTGAGTGCGGGCCGCGGACCTCAGGCAGCCCAGCCATGGACCCCAGCCATGTGCGCCAGCCATGGACCCCGTGCCTCCGTGCCCCCGTAGTGCGAGAATGCGGGCGTGAGGCGTGTCAGGGCGCACGGATCATCAGATGGTCATCTTTGTGATGGCGTAGACTTATCGGGGTCGCGCAACAATGAGTCCGCGCCGCACTGACGAAAGGTGATCACATGGCTGCTATGAAGCCCCGGACCGGTGACGGCCCTCTTGAGGTCGTCAAGGAAGGTCGTGCCATCATCATGCGAGTTCCCCTGGAGGGTGGCGGGCGCCTAGTCCTGGAGGTCACGGCGGACGAGGTCAGGGAGATGCGCGAGGCTCTCGCCAACGCGAAGATCTGAGACGCGTCTGAGACTCATCTCAGACGTAAGGACCTGCGCGGGGACCGCGCCGGGTCGGCACAGGGCTGTGGGGCGCCGTGGGAGCGCGCCACGGAGCAGGACCGGGTCTGTCAGGCCCGGTCCGCGTGCTTTGTCGTCTGTGTGTGCCTGTGTCTGCGTGCCTGCGTCGTAGCAGCCTCAGGCCTGTCTGACGGATACCAGGAGGCCGTCGCCCACCGGGAGCAGGATGGTGAGCAGCAGCGGGGAGTCACGCAGCGCCTTGCCCAGCTCGCGAGCCGCCACCGTGGTGGCGTCACGACGTGCCGGGTCGGCGACGTGGTCGTGCCACAGCGCCCGGGTCACGGCCAGCACCCCGCCGGTACGCAGCATACGCAGCGCGTAGTCAGCCAGGTCGACGGCGTCGCGCGGATCGACGTCAAGGACCACCATGTCGTAGCTGCGTGCCGCCATCCGGGGCATGACGTCGGAGGCCCGCCCCTGGATGACGCGGGTGCGTGACGGGGGAAAGCCGGCGAGGTCGAAGGAGCGCCGGGCCTGCCGCTGCAGCTCGGCCTCCACGTCGATCGTCGTCAGGACGCCGTCGGCCCCCATCCCACCCAGCAGCCACAGCCCGGACACACCGGTTCCCGTGCCGACCTCCGCCACGGACTTGGCCCCGACGGAGGCGGCCAGCACACGCAGCGCCGCGCCGGTACCCGAGGAGACGGGGGCGATGCCCAGCTCCAGGCTCCGCATCCGGGCCTGGGCGATGGCCTCGTCCTCCAGGGGAAAGTCCTCCGTGTAGGACCAGCTCAGTGTCTTGTCCGCACTCACTGTGACCCTCTTCCAGCCGCCGACCGTGGGGCGTGACCGCCCAGGCCGTATTGTCCCAGGAACCGGGGTGGATGAGGGGACCTGCCACATGCTGCGCCCAGCCCGCCTGGTCCGGCTCGCGGGCGGCAGGCTGGGACAGCAGACCGTCCTGGGCTGTTCTGAGCCGTTCGAGGCGGTGCCAGCGCAGGCCTCCCTATACTAGGTGGCGTGTTCGGCATCTCTGGCTCCGAGTTCTTCGTCCTCGTCCTGGTGGCGGTGATCGTGGTGGGCCCCCAGCGCCTGCCCGAGTACGCGCGCACGCTGACCCGGATGGTGCGTCGGCTGCGGCTGTACCTGGACAACGCCCGTGCACAGATCGCCGAGGAGGTGGGACCCGAGCTCGCTGACCTGGACCTGTCCGACCTCGACCCCCGTCAGTACGACCCCCGCAGGATCGTGCGTGACGCCCTGGGCGAGGACATCAACGCTATTCGGGAGGACCTGACCCACCCGTTCCGGTCCGTGGCCCAGACAGCCAGGGAGAGCTCGGCCGCTGCGGCCCAGGCGGTCAACGAGGCGGTGCGCACGGACCGTGCCCGTTCCCTGAGCGGGCAGATCAGCGAGAAGATCAGCGAGACGAGGGCACAGGCTGCTGCGGCAGCCGCCGCTGACAACAGTGCGGCGAAGACACAGGAGGCGAAGACACAGGAGGCACAGGCTGGTGCGGCAGCTGGTGGCGAGGTCAGCGCGCAGGGGGTGCAGAAGGCGCAGGAGGGTACTTTCTCAGGTGCAGGGGACGTCTCCCTGGACCCCGACATCCTGGACTCCGGCGTCCTGGACGCAGTCACTGAGCCAGTCACCAGGCCTGGTGCCGCTGGTGACCTGGCCGACGACAACCCGGCCGGGGGCGGCCCGGCCGCCGAGGACCCGGCCGAGGTGGTACCTGACCCGCAGGACCAGGGCTCAGGCCAGCAGTCGACAGCGGTGCCCTCAACCCTGGCGACTGCTGTCGCGCACGACACCTCCCAGGACAGCCTGCCCACCGGTGCCGGGCGTCCCCTGTCCCCGCGAGAGATCGTGCGTGCCGCCAACGCGGCTGCCCGTACCCGCGCCGAGGCGGCGGCAGTGGCCCTTGAGGACGTCTGAGCCTCCCACCCCCGGGGCCTCCCTGAAGCGGGGCCTCCCTGAAGCCGTCCGATCCCAGGTGCTGCCCGGGCCGGTCCAACACGGGCCGCAGGTGCCGGGGACGGGCGCATCACCTCACAGGCGTGACTCCCAGGCTCATGCCTGACAGGCCCCGCGCCCGGTGGGTGAGGCGCTGAGCCACAGCGACCAGCTCAAGAGCCGCAGGGGAGTCGGCCAGCGGCCTGCCGCCGTCGGCTGACGTGGCGGGGACGCCCGTGTCAGAGCCCTCGCGCAGGCGGATGTCCAGAGGCAGCTGGGCCAGGAGCGGGACCTCGTAGCCCAGGGTCTCGCTCAGGGAGGTCGAGACGATCTGGCCCCCGCCGGAGCCGAAGACCTCCAGCCTGGACCCGTCGGGCTGGGGCATGTAGGACATGTTCTCCACCACGCCCACGACCCGCTGGTGGGTCTGGGCCGCGATGAGCCCGGTGCGCTCGGCGACCTCGGCCGCAGCAGTCTGGGGCGTGGTCACGACCAGGATCTCCGCGTTGGGCAGGAGCTGGGCGACCGAGATCGTCACGTCCCCGGTCCCCGGGGGGAGGTCGAGCAGCAAGACGTCGAGGTCTCCCCAGTAGACGTCGGTGAGGAACTGCTGGACGGCGCGGTGCAGCATTGGCCCGCGCCACACCACCGGCTGGCGCTCCTCCACGAACATGCCGATCGAGATCACCTTCACGCCGTGGGCGGTCACGGGCACGATCATCCCGTCGAGCTGGGTGGGGACCTGGCTGACCCCGAGCATGCGCGGGATGGAGAACCCGTAGATGTCGGCGTCGACCACGGCCACGCTGAGCCCCTGGGAGGCCATGGCCGCGGCCAGGTTCGCCGTGACGGAGGACTTGCCGACCCCGCCCTTGCCGGAGGTGACGGCATAGACCCGGGTCAGGTTCCCCGGCTGGGTGAAGGGGACCACCGGCTCTGCTGCGCCCCCGCGCAGGCGTCGGCGCAGCTCGGCACGCTGCTCGTCGCTCATGACCCCCAGGGTGACGGACACGCTGGTCACGCCCTCAACCTGGCTCACCTCGCGCTGGGTGTCCCCGGTGATGGTGTCCTTGAGCGGGCAGCCGGCCACGGTCAGCAGCACACCGACGGACACGGCCCCGTCGTCACTGACCTCGACGGAGGACACCATGCCCAGGTCGGTGATGGGGCGGTGCAGCTCGGGGTCGTTGACGCGGCTGAGGGCCTCAAGGACGGCTTCCTGTGTGGGTGCGGACATACCACTATCCTATGACTGCGGAGAAGGGCCACCGCCGTGGCGAGCAGCACGTTCACGGTTCCGCGCCAAGGGCACCTGGCCTGGGGTGCGGTCTGTCCCGGGCGCGGGGCCGGGGGTCTCGGAGAGCTCGGCACGGGTGCGGCGCTCCTCGGCGAGGATCTCGCGCAGCATGTCGCGCAGCTCGGAGCGCACGAAGTCGCGTGTGGCCACCTCGTTCATCGCCAGGCGCAGGGAGGCGATCTCCCGGGTGAGGTACTCGGTGTCCTCCAGGTTGCGCTCGGCGCGCTGACGGTCCTGCTGGGCTGTGACCCGGTCGCGGTCGTCCTGGCGGTTCTGGGCCAGCAGGATCAGGGGTGCGGAGTAGGAGGCCTGCAGGGAGAGCATGAGGGTCAGGGCCGTGAACCCCAGGGAGGCCCGGTCGAACTGGAGCCTCTCCGGGCCCCAGGTGTTCCACCCCAGCCACAGCGCCACGAACACCGTCAGCCAGATGAGGAAGGCGGGGGTGCCGGAGAAGCGGGCGATGGCCTCGGAGACACGACCTGCCACGTCGGACTGGGAGGCCCCGCCCGGGCTGCGGCGCAGCCAGCGTGAGCGCTTGCGGGTCAGTGGTGTGTCCAGCGGCTCAGGCATTGGCGCTCCTCTCGATCATCTCGTCGGTGACCGCCTCGTCGGCCTCGCGCCAGTCGTCGGGCATGAGGTGGTCCAGGACGTCGTCGACGCTCACCGCGCCCAGGAGGCGGCCGGCGTCGTCGACCACGGGCAGGGCGGTCAGGTTGTAGGTCGCCAGGAGACGCGTGACCGTGCCGATGGAGTCCTGGGCGTGGACGGAGTCCACGTGGGTGTCCAGCACCGAGCCCACCATCTTCTGGGGCCGCTCCCGCAGCGCCCGCTGGATGTGCACCAGACCCAGGAGCCTGCCGGCGGGGGACTCCAGGGGTGGCCGGCACACGAAGGCGACTGCTGCCAGGGCCGGGGTGATCTCCGCCTTGCGCGCCTGGGCGAGGAAGGTCGCTACCGTGGCCTCGGGGGGCAGGATGATCGGCTCGGTGGTCATGAGGCCGCCGGCCGTGTAGTCGTCGTAGGCCATGAGGCGGCGCACGTCCCTGGCCTCCTCCGGCTCCATGAGGCTCAGCAGCTCTGCCGCCTTGGGCTGGGGCAGCTGGGCCACCAGGTCGGCGGCGTCGTCGGGCTGCATGGCGTCCAGGACGTCCGCGGCCCGCGCGGCGTCCAGGCTGGAGAGCATGGCCACGGCGGCCTCGTCGCCGAGCTCCTCCAGGGCGTCGGCCAGGCGCTCGTCACTGAGCTCGGCCACGACGCGGGCCTGGCTGGCCTGCGGCAGGTCCCGCAGCGCGTCGGCCAGGTCGGCGGGCTTGAGGTCCTCCATGGTGGCCAGCAGGGCGGTGGCCTCCTGCTGGGCCGCGCTGCCGGCCAGGCCCGCAACCTCCTCGGGGCGCACCGTGAGGCTCTCCCCCCGGCGCAGGCCCAGGGGGCCGCTGGAGCCACGCTGGACGAACAGGCGGGTCACCGTCCAGTCCATGCCCTGGTCCTGCTCGATGGCCACGTCACGCACCGTGACGGTGCCCGAGCCGTCCCTGAGGGTCACCACCCTGTCCAGGAGCTCGCCGACCACGAGGGTCTCGACGTTGCGCTGGTGGAAGCGGCGGATGTTCATCAGGCCGGTGGTGATGACGGCACCGGGCTCGATGGCCGTGACGCGCGACAGGGGCAGGAAGACGCGGCGCCGTGAGGCGACCTCGGTGACCAGGCCGACGGCGCGGGGGTTGCCGCGCGCCTCCAGCAGGACCACGACGTCACGCACCTTGCCGACTGCGTCCCCCAACGGGTCGAAGACGGAGGTGCCGATCAGCCTGGCGATGAAGACTCTGCTGGGGGCACGTGTCCTGCTGCTCTCCACAAGCCAATACTATGCGCCCTGTATACGCCCTGGGCGTTGGCGCGGCCCCATGCGGGCACTGGCTGCCGTGCGCGTGCGAGCATGTGCCCATGAGCGTCAACCTGACTCCGTCCCCCGACCTGGCCCGCTCCGGCGGCGCAGCCATGCCGCGCGGGGAGGAGATCGCCTCCTTCGCTACCTACGCCGAGGCCCAGCACGCCGTGGACGCCCTGTCCGACGAGGGCTTCCCCGTGCAGTACCTGGCGATTATCGGGACGGACCTGCGACAGGTGGAACGGATCACCGGGCGCATGAGCTGGGGCAGGGCCATCGCCTCCGGCGCCGGGTCCGGCCTGTGGATCGGTATCTTCTTCGGTGTCATGATGCAGCTGTTCAACCCCTCGGACTCGGCTCTTCCGCTGGTGGCCTGCGTCCTCATGGGAGTGGTGTGGGGGATCCTCTTCCAGGTGGCCAGCTACGCCCTGACCCGGGGTCGGCGGGACTTCACCTCCATCAGCCAGGTCATCGCCTCGCGCTACTCCATCATCGCCGCCCAGGACGCCAGGGAGGCCGCCCGGGCGCTGGCCCACGTGCCCGGCAACCTCACCCGAGGCGGCGAGGCCGCGCGCCGTGCCGAGGAGCGTCGCCGGGCCAGGGAGGCTGACAGGGGGCCCACCGCCTTCGGCTCACGCCCCGACGAGCAGCCTCGCTACGGGGTGCGCCTGCCCCAGGGCGCGGGCGGCCGACCGGTGGGCGACGCCATGGCGGGCACGGCAGGTGAGGTCACGGCAGTGACAGGGGGAGAAGTGACAGGGGAAGATGATGTGGAAGACACAGCAGAGAACGTCACGGTGCAGGGCGCCGCGAACGGGGGCACGGCCTCCGGGGGCGGTGGTGGTTCTGACCAGCCGGTCCACCCAGGCCAGTACGGCACGACGGGCCGGGACTGAGCAGTGCCGGTCCCCGTCGGTCTGTCGACAGCCTCGGTCTACCCTCCCAGCGCCCCTGCCGCCTTCGCCACGGCTGCCTCACTGGGCTTTGACGGCGTGGAGGTCATGGTCTGGAGCGAGAAGGCCACCCAGGACGCCCGCACCCTGGCGGGGCTGTCGGAGGAGCACGGCCAGCCGGTCCTGGCCGTGCACGCCCCGACGCTGCTGGTGACGCGCAGCGTGTTCGGTGCCGACCCCTGGGACAAGATCGACCGCTCCGTGGAGCTGGCCCACTACCTGGGGGCACCCACGGTGGTGCTCCACCCCCCGTTCTTCTGGCAGACCCGCTACGCCCGCTCCTTCGTGGCCGGGGTGGCCCAGCGGGAGGCCACCACCGGCATCCACCTGGCGGTGGAGAACATGTTCACCTGGCGCCCGCGAAACGCCCACTCCACGAGGGACTTCCAGGCCTACTCGCCTACCTGGGACCCGGTGGGGCAGGGGTACCGCTCCGTGACCCTGGACATCTCCCACGCGGCCACCTCCGGCTCTGACGCCCTGGCCATGGCCCGTGCCCTGGGCTCCACCCTGCGCCACCTCCACCTGACCGACGGCGTGCCCGGCCCGCTGGACGACCACCTTCTGCCGGGGCAGGGCAACCAGGACTGCGCGGGTGTCCTGGCCCACCTGGCGGCCACGGGCTTCGAGGCCCAGGGAGGGCAGGTGGTGGTCGAGGTCAAGACGGGCAGCATGAGTCCGGACCAGAGGCGTCAGGGGCTGGCTAGCGCCCTGGCCTTCGCGCGCGAGCACCTGGAGGGCAGGGGCGGGGACGTGCACGTGCCCGAGCCGGTACGCAGGCGCTACCGTCGGGAGAGGTGAGTCCGGCTCGTCCTGGCCTGTCTGCCGTAAGGGCCGTGACTGAAGGGCCGTGACTGTGTGCCACTGTGACCTAGTGTCCCAGGTGCTCGTGGTCGCGGTGCCGGGCGGGCTCGACCTGGAAGGTCGCGTGCTCGATGCGCACGGGGAAGTGGCTGGTGACGCACTCCTGGAGGGAGTGGAGGATCTGCTCGGCGTGCCCGTCGCGCAGGCACTGGTCCCTGACCACGACGTGCGCCGTCAGCACCGCCAGCCCGGAGGCCACTGTCCAGGCGTGCAGGTCGTGGACCTCCTCGACGTGCTCCACCGAGCGCAGGTGGCCGCGGACCTCGGCCAGGTCGAGCTCGGAGGGGACCCGCTCCATGAGGACGCTGCCCGTGGCGCGCAGCAGGGCGGCGGCCCTGGGGACGATGAGCGCCACGATGACCAGGGAGGCGACCGCGTCCGCACCGGTCCACCCCGTAGTCGCCACGACGGCGGCGGCCACGATGACTCCCAGGCTGCCCAGGGCGTCGTTGGCCACCTCCAGGAAGGCGGCACGCATGTTGAGGCTGTCCTCCCGTCCTCGCGCCAGGACGCCGAGCGACACCACGTTGGCTACCAGCCCGACCACACCCATGACCAGCATGCCTGGGGCCTCGACCTGCGCGCCGCCGAGCAGCGCCCCCAGCGCCCGCACGCCGACGAGGAGGCCGACGACGGCGAGCATGCCTGCCTGGAGCCCCGCGCCCAGGACCTCGGCGCGCCGCAGCCCCCAGGTGGAGCGGTCGGTGCGGGGCCGGGTCGACAGGTGCGCGGCGACCAGGGCCATGACCAGGCCTGCGGTGTCGGTCAGCATGTGCCCGGCGTCGGCCAGCAGCGCCAGAGAGCCGGTGAGGTGGGCGGTGACGACCTCGGCGAGGAGGATGGTGGCGGTCAGCCCCAGGGCGGTAGCGAGCCGCCCCCGGGAGGCGCCCGCAGTGTGGTCGTGGTGGTTGGCGGCGTGGTGGCTGCTGTGGCTGGTGTCGTGGCCAGCGTCGTCGCCGGTGCTGCTGTGGCTGCGACGCCTGTCACGGCTGCCGTGACTGCTGTGGTCGTGCTGGTCGGCGCCGTCGGGGCGGTTGCTGTGGCAGCCAGACGGGAGGTCCGAGCGGCAGGGGGTGTCCTGGTGGTGGTAGCGGGCTCCCGGGGCTGTCCCGGTCGTCGGCCCAGGCGACTGCTCAGGAGCGGGTCCAGGCGTCTTCTCCGGAGTCTGCTGGGGAGAAGTCTCAGGGGTCCTCTCAGGAGTCACGGTGCCTCCTGGACAGCATCCGTGGTGTCTGCGGTGTCCGTGGCGCCTACGGTGTCCGTGGTGTCTGCAGCGCCTGTGGTCTTTTGGGCAGCCGCCGCTGACCGGCTGAGTGCCGCAGCGGTGACCAGCAGCGCGGCGAGCTCGTCGGGGTGCTCCAGGGTGCTGACGTGCGCCCGGCCGTGGCTGTGGGTCGAGATCAGGCCCGCAGCCCGCAGGACGGCCAGGTGCTGGGAGACCGTCGACTGGGCCAGGCCCAGGTGCTGGGCAAGCTCGCCCACCCGGTGCTCTCCTCCGCGCAGGTGGCTCAGGATGGCCAGGCGGGTCGGGTCGCCCAGCGTGGAGAGGAGGGCAGCCAGGTCTGCCACGGCGTGGACGGCTGCCTCGTCATTGGTGACGTCGGTGGGAAGCAGGCCATGAACAATCGGCATACGACGATGATATCGGTGAGTAGCGAAGTAATGTCAAGAGGGTGGCCGCCGGACGGGGGGCAGGTGTGGGGTAGCCCCCTTAAGACGGCTTTAAGGTGGCGCGGCGCCGCCCGGCCTACCCCCTCAGGAGGCTGCTCACCCACTCCTCCACCTCAGGCACTGTGCGGGGGATGCCTGCGGTCAGGGACTCCACCCGGCCGTCCTCACGCACCACCACGTCGTCCTCGATACGCACCCCGGTGCCACGCAGCTCGGCTGGGACCAGCAGGTCGTCGGAGCGGAAGTACAGCCCCGGCTCGATGGTGAAGCACATCCCCGGCTCCAGCACGGCGTCCACGGAGGTCTCACGCCGGGCCTGGGCGCAGTCGTGGACGTCCAGGCCCAGGTGGTGGCTGGTGCCGTGCACCATCCAGCGGCGGTGGTACTGGCCCTCGGGGGCCAGGGAGTCCTGGGCGCTGACCCCCTCAGGCAGCAGGCCCCACCGCTCCAGGCGGTCGGCGATCACCTCCATGGCGGCGGCGTGGACGTCCCTGAAGCGGCAGCCCGGCTCGCTGGCCCGGGCGAAGGCGGCGTCGGCGGCGTCCAGGACCGCCTGGTAGACACGGCGCTGCGGCTCGGTGAAGCGGCCGTCCACCGGGAGGGTACGGGTGACGTCGGCGGTGTAGAGGGAGTCCGCCTCCACCCCGGCATCCACCAGGACGAGGTCCCCGGGGCGCACCGGGCCGTCGTTGGCGATCCAGTGCAGGGTGTTGGCGTGGTTGCCTGCCGCCGCGATGGTGTCGTAGCCCAGGCCGTTGCCCTCCTCCCGCGCGCGGGCGGCGAAGGCCCCCTCCAGGACGCGCTCGCCCCGTCGGTGCCTGACAGCCCTGGGCAGTGAGCGGATGAGGTCCTCCAGCCCCGCTCTGGTGGCCTCTACCGCGGCCCGGAGCTGGCTGACCTCCCAGGCGTCCTTGCGCAGCCTCAGCTCGCTGGCTGCCTCCGCGAGGCGGTCGTCAAGGTTCTGTGCCTCCTGGTCCCCAGGCAGCCCAGCCGCCTGACGAGTCGCTGCGACCAGGGCGGTGATAGCCGGGTCCGCCTCAGCGAGCACCCGAAGCCGCACCGAGCCCGGGCCTGCGTCCCTGGCCAAGGCGTCACCCAGGGTGTCGATGGGGGCGCAGCGGATACCGGTGGCTGCCTCCACCTCCTCCAGGGACGGGCGGGCACCGACCCACAGCTCCCCGTAGCGCGCGCTGGCGTAGAACTCCTCCGAGCTGCGGGAGGCGCGGGGGCGGAAGTACAGGACCGCCTCGTGGGTGGCGGCGGTCTGGGCGCCTGCTTGGGCGCCCTCTGCCCGGGCTACAGCGTGGGAGCCTGCCAGGGGCTCTAGGACCAGCACGGCGTCCGGCTCGAAGTCCGTCCCGGTGCCAACCAGGTGGGCGAAGGCGCTGTGGGGGCGGAACCGGTAGTCGCAGTCGTTGTTGCGCACCTGGAGGGTCCCGGCGGGCAGCACCAGCCGCTCGCCCGGGAAGAGCTGGCCCAGGCGCTGCCTGCGTGCTGCGGCCCAGGGGGCGGCGGGCAGGGGGGCGGGCAGGTCGTGGGACCTGGGGCCCCACCCGGAGGCGATGAAGTCACGGAAGGCCTGGTTGTCCGGCCGACGGGACCGGTTGTCCCCGCGCTGGGCCAGGGGTTGGGACGCCTCGGGGCGGGGGCTGTCGTCCACAGCGGCACCGGTGCCGTGCCCGGACGGACTCGCAGGGGTGGGGGCCGTCGCGGGAGCCGGGGGCGGGGAGGTGTCCGTCATGCCCCCATCATGCCACCACGATGCCGGAGAGGACGGCCGGGGAGGATGGTCAGGCGGCGGTCGGGGGAGGGCGGCCAGGGGGGCTGTGGAGACCGTGGTGGCCAGACGTGCTAGCCGGACTGGTCCGGGTCGTCGGCGGGGAACCGCACCCTGACCTGGGCGCGGGCCTGGGCCAGGACGTCCACAGCGGTGATGGAGGCGTAGACGGGGTGCAGGCCGGAGCCTCTCGCGCCGGAGCGCACCAGTCGGCAGACCTCAGCCAGCTCGTAGCCCAGCGCCGGGCCGTGGCGCTGCACGGACAGGTCCTGGAAGGCTGCCTGGGTACCGGTGCCCCTGCCACCGTGCCTGGCCGTGCCCCTGCCGTTGTCCCCGGTGAGGCCGTTGAGGGAGCTGCTGGCCGCTGGTCCACGCAGCTCGATGCGCTGGGGCCACTGGCAGTCGTCCATGACCAGCACGTCCTGCTCGGAGGCGATGAAGGAGTCGGCCCCGGCCGGTGAGGTCTTGGAGTGGGTGCACACAACCTCCAGGCCGCTGCTCTCGCCGTGGTCGTAGGTGAGGACCACCGTGCCGTGGGAGTCGGCGCCGGAGTCCAGGAGGTGGCCGGTGGCGGTGACCCGGTCCGGCGTGCCGAACAGGTGGATGGCCAGGCTGACGGGGTAGACCGCCAGGTCCATGAGGGAGCCTCCGCCTGCCGCCGGGTCGAAGGCGGGCGGGTTCTCCCCGGCCCGGTAGGCGTCCAGCCGGGAGGAGCGCTGCTCCTTGACCAGCACCGCGCGGCGCAGCCGCCCCATGCGGGGCAGGGTCTCGCGCAGCCTGGCCACGCCCGGCTCGTGGGCGGACAGCCAGGCCTCCATGAGGAAGCGGTCCGCCTCCCGAGCCGCCTGAGCCATTGCCTGGGCCTGGGCGACGGTCAGGGCGAAGGGCTTCTCCACCAGGACGTGGAACCCCGCCTCCAGGGCGGTGATCGTGTGCTCGGCGTGGAAGGCGTTGGGGGAGCCCACGTAGACCACGTCCACCGGCTGCTCGCTGCCGGGCCCGTGTGCCCGGAGCATCTGTGCCAGGCTGGCGTAGGAGGAGCCCACGCCGTGCTCCCTG
Source organism: Actinomyces wuliandei (assembly GCF_004010955.1). Classification (NCBI taxonomy): domain Bacteria; kingdom Bacillati; phylum Actinomycetota; class Actinomycetes; order Actinomycetales; family Actinomycetaceae; genus Actinomyces; species Actinomyces wuliandei. The sequence continues at coordinate 1,996,872 of NZ_CP025227.1, read as the reverse complement.
GCGAAGGCGGCAGCGCGCTCGGCCCGGGCGGAGGTCACCGCGACGATCTGTGCGCCGGGCTCCTGGGCGACTGCCTCGGCGAACCACCGGGCGATGAATCCGGCACCGACGACGCCGAAGCGCACCGGGACCTGGCGCGGGTCGGCTGCCGGGAGGTCTGGGGCTGAGGAGGGAACCATGGGAGAAGTCTTCCACTGTCTCCCGGTGGCGTGGGGGCCTCAGGTCCCCCTGGCCTGCGCCCGGCCGGTCGTGACCCCGCCCTGGGGCCGCCGCGCGAGGCCTCAGGGCCGGGCCAAGACCGTAGCGGCGTCTGCCTAGACTGGACGGGTGCGCATCGACCCCCACACCCACTCGACCTGCTCCGACGGGACCGACACGCCGGAGCGGCTCATGGAGGCCGCTGCTGCGGCCGGCCTGGACGTCGTCGGCCTTACCGACCACGACACCACCGCCGGGTGGGAGCGGGCGGCGCGGGCCGTGGCCCGCACGGGCGTGGTGCTGCTGCGGGGCACGGAGGTCTCCTGCGCCAGTGAGGGGGTGACCCTCCACCTGCTGGCCTACCTCCACCGTGAGGACGACCCGACCCTGTCCGCCGCTTTGCGGCGCTCCCGCCAGTCGCGGGGGCTGCGCGCCCGGAGGATGGTCGAGCTCCTGGGCGAGGACTACCCCGTGACCTGGCAGGACGTGCTGGAGCAGTGCGGTGAGGACACCGTCGTGGGGCGCCCCCACATCGCTGACGCGCTCGTGGCCTGCGGGGCCTTTTCTGACCGGTCCGCCGTCTTTGCCGGACCGCTGGCCACCGGCTCGCCCTACTACGTGCCGCACTGGGCGCTGGACGCCGTCGAGGCCTGCCAGGTGGTCCGGGCAGCCGGGGGCGTGCCGGTGGTGGCGCATCCTCGCGCTGCCTCCCGGCAGCGTCGTCTAGTCCCCGACCAGACCTTCGCGGCGATGGCGGAGGCGGGCCTGGCCGCCCTGGAGGTGGACCACCGCGACCACGGCCCCGGGCAGCGGGAGGAGGCCCGCGCCCTTGCTCGGCGCCTGGGGCTGGGCACCAGTGGCGCCTCGGACTACCACGGCACCGGCAAGCCCAACCGGCTGGGGGAGAACCTCATGCCTCCCGAGCTCCTGGAGCGGGTGGTCGACGAGGGGGCGCTGCCCCTGGTCAGGCCCTGAGCGTGGCCGGACCCTGAGAGGCCTGGTCAGGGCCTCCGGGGCGAGGTGCCCCGGCGAGGCCCTGGGCGTCAGGTGACCGACGGCGCACCTGGCCCGGAGGGTGGGGCCTCAGGCTGTCAGTCAGCGCTCGCAGTCAGCGCTCGGCAGCAGGGCGGCCGCCGCGTGTGCGCCGACGGGTGCGCCTGCGGCGCGGCGTCCCTGCTGCCTGTGCACGCTCGGCCCCTGAGCTTCCGGTGCTCCCGTCGGAGCCTGCCGAGGAGCTGGGGCCGTCCTCCTCGGCCCGGGGCGGCCGTCGCGGGTCCTGGGCACGCCTGCTACCCACGCCACCACGACCTGCTGCGTGCGCGCTGCTCTCCTGCCCGCTGCGGCGTCCCCGGCCGCGCCGGGCCCGGCCGTCCTGCCCCGCACGGCCGTCGGAGTGGCCGCGAGAGCCCCCACGGCCTCGCTGCCTGCTGTCACCCCTGCCCTCGCGTACCCGCTTCCCGGTCTCGCCGAGGTCCTCGATCTCCTCCGCGTCCAGCCCGGCCAGGGTGCGCTGGTCGCGCGGCAGCCTGCCGGTGACCTCCCGGGGCACGGACAGGTCGGTGTAGAGGTGGTCGCTGGTGTGGTAGGTCTCCACGGGCTCCTGGACCGGCAGGCCCAGCGCCTTGGCGATCAGGCGCCAGCGGGGCACGTCGTCCCAGTCGACGAAGGTCACGGCGGTGCCCGAGCCCCCGGCCCGCCCGGTGCGCCCGATACGGTGGACGTAGATCTTCTCGTCCTCAGGGCACTGGTAGTTGACCACGTGGGTGACGTCGTCGACGTCGATACCGCGTGCCGCCACGTCGGTGGCCACCAGCACGTCCACCTTGCCCTTGCGGAAGGCTCGCAACGCCTGCTCACGCGCCCCCTGACCCAGGTCGCCGTGGAGGGCGGCGGTGGCGAAGCCGCGTGAGGCCAGGTCCTCGGCCACGCGGGCGGCTGTCCGCTTGGTCCGGGCGAAGACGATGGTGCGGCCCCGCCCTCGGGCCTGGAGGATCCGGGCCATGACCTCCACCTTGTTCAGGGCGTGGGTACGGTAGACCACCTGCTGGACCGTCTGGACGGTCATCCCGTCGTCACCAGGGTCCTGGGCACGCACGTGGGTGGGCCTGGTCATGTACCGCCTGGCCAGGGCCACCACGGCCCCCGGCATCGTGGCGGAGAAGAGCATGGTGTGGCGGTCCGCCCGGGTGCGAGACAGGATCTTCTCCACGTCCGGCAGGAATCCCAGGTCCAGCATCTCGTCGGCCTCGTCCAGGACGACAGTGGTGACGTGGGCCAGGTCCAGCACCCTGCGGTCCATGAGGTCGATGAGTCGGCCCGGTGTGCCCACCACGACCTCGGCCCCCTTCTCCACGGCCTCGATCTGGGGCTCGTAGGCGCGGCCGCCGTAAACCTGGATGATGCGCACGGTGCGCCTGGCGGCAGCGGTGGTCAGCTCCTCGGCCACCTGCTTGGCCAGCTCACGGGTGGGCAGGACGACCAGTGCCTGGGGAGACCCCGAGGCCGGGTCCTCGTCCCACCCCTCCTCACCGGGGCCCAGGGTATCCATGAGCAGCGGGATGCCGAAGCCGAGGGTCTTGCCCGTACCGGTCTTGGCCTGGCCGATGATGTCCTGCCCCTTGAGGGCAATAGGCAGGGTCAGGGCCTGGATCGGGAAGGGGTGGGTGATGCCCTTGTCCGCCAGGGCGTCGCAGATCTCAGGCTCGACGCCCAGGTCCGCAAAGGTCCTGCGGGCCGCAGTCTCCGTGCCTGCCTGCGTGTCCTCGCCGTCGGTGACGTCCGGGACGGACTCCTCCAGGACCGGCGCGTGGGCGCCGACCGTCTCGATGATCCCGGTGACTCCGGGGGTCTCGGTGACCCCGGCCGTGGTGTCGGTGGCGGGTGCTGAGACCTGGGCCGCGGCCTGGGCGGTCAGGGGCTCCACGGTGGTGTCCGTGGCGTTGTCGACGGTGTTGTCCACGGTGGCGTCCACGGCGGCTGTGCAGTTCTCGTCGGTCACAAGTGTCCTTGTCTCGGCGTACTATCTGTACTGTCTATCGGTACTGTCTCGGTGTGCGTGGTCGGGCTGCGTCCCGCGCGGTGAGCACGGTGGGTGAGCACAGTGGTCGTGGTGGCGGGCGGCAGGCCTGGCTCCGGGAGGACCGAGCAGTCGGCGGCTGCCAGCCAGGGTAGCCGGAAACCCGCACGATTTCGCTGCGGTGGCAGTGATTGACCCGGTGTCGTGTCTGATGTCACGTGGCAGCGCGGGCTGACGGGGAGCCAGCCCGTCCCGGACTGCCCGGCGACCCCGCCTCCTCTACCCTGTGCTCATGACTGATACTCCGAGCGGGAGCGGGACGCCTGGTGGGACGCCTGGTGGGGCGCCGGGTGAGGTACGGGACAGGACCGGGGTACCGAGCGGGGTACCTGGAACCTCCCATCGGGCCTCCGGTCCGTCCGGTCGTATCCAGGTGGGTCTGCACGAGCTCAGTGTGGTCGGGGTCGTCGCCTTCTCGCGGACCGCCGCGTGCGTGCGCTACGCCAAGGACGCCGACAGGGCGCCTCGGATGGAGCCACGGGTGACGCTGATGCGGATGAGCGCCCAGGCGGTCGCGTCCTTCGATCGTGTCGTGGAGCTGGCTGGCGCCCACGGAGTGGAGGTCTACGGGGCCGTGGAGCGCTTTATGGGCCTGCTCGGGGACCTTGACGAGCGGCTACGGCCCCTGGACTGGTTCGAGCGGCTGGCCAAGACCTACCTCGCCCTGGGGCTGCTCGTGGACTTCGGCATGGCGCTGTGCGACTCCCTGCCCGAGCCCCTGCGCTCCGGCCTCATCGACGAGCTGGCCCAGGACCCGGTCGGGACCTACGCCTCCGCAGAGCTGGACTCCGCCATCGCGGGAGACCCGCAGCTGGCCGCAAGGTTGGGGCTGTGGGGGCGCCGGGTCGTGGGCGAGGAGATCGGCACCCTCCAACGCCTGTTGACCCAGGTCCCCGAGCTGCTGGGAGACACAGGGGCAGAGCAGATGCACGCGGTCCTGTCCCAGGGCGCCGTCTCCCGTATGAGGGGCCTGGGGCTACGGGTGTGACGTGCAGTAGTCCTCGGTTGGTGACACTTGAGTCGTGGCAGCGACGTTCACGTCGCTGGCCCTGGCCGTGGGATGCGTCCTGAATGCGTGACGCATGGTGTCCTGTAGCGTCTCAGGTGTGGTCATGACGGGCCAGGCGATTCCGGCGTAGCCAGGCGGAACTTCCTGACCGGTCCACGCGTTGCGCGGCGACGTGCGGACACTCCGCAGCGCCCAGATGTCGTTGTCGTGCCCAAGTGGGTTGGTCGCCATAATGTCGACATGTGCAGACAGACACCGCGCCTCCTGGACCGTAATACTGCTGCCACCACGTAGGGCCGGAGCAAGGCAGGGCAGTAGGATTTGAGCGAAGAGCCCATATCAGCAGCGGGCATGTCTGTCTCTGCGCTGCGTCCTCAGCACCAAGTCGTGCGTGGTATCCGACAAGATGGAGAACTACCGTGTCTCCTGCAAGCAACTACTCGCGAAGAAGGGAGGAGTGATGACGGTCAAGAGCAACTACGTGGCCCCACGTGTTGTTGAGATCGGCCGGTTCCGGAGAGTCACCAACGGTGTCTGGTTCGGCAGGTGGCGCGATATCTACGGTGGTCGCGCATTCATCCGTGTCGAGGTCGGTTAAAATGGTGCGATCAATGTGCAAAATATCGTTGAAGCCACGAAGGAGGAAGTTGACGAAGTAGAAGAGGAAACGATAGTGCGCGATGTATCAATGTTGCTGAGTCAACTCCTGAAGGCTAAGCTAGTGAGGAAGGTAGGATAATGAGTTTACCGCTCGTCCCCAGGGATACCATATTACTTAGAAGAATCTAGCAGGATTAAAACAAGAGCAGCTACTAGTGTCGCATTGGCGCTCAGTTTTCTCCCTCCGTTTGCCCTTGAGTGGTGTCTGCAACAAATAATGTGTTCGGCGAAACCGTCAACTTTCAATGAGGTAAGTTCGGCCCGAGCAAGCGTGTGCGCGGTGAGTAAGCGATGCAGAGGGAGGGGGTGTCTGCAGAGGTCGATCGCTGTAGTTATCTTCTGCAGACTATCAGGAACTACACCAAGCTGGAAGAGTGGTTACCGACTAGATCCGTTTCGCGCCCATGCGTGGGTGGAAGTAGGAGGAGTCCCGGTGGGTGAACCCAGCGATGTCACTTATTATGCTCGGGTACTGGAAGCAAATCCAATGCTGACTCAAGGTCGCAAGTGTTGACACCGGGATAAAGGGAGAAAATTATGCGTCTTGCTATCGTGGTGCGTTCAGAAATAGTCAAAGCAATATCACTGCGAACCTCGGTATGCATCATGACGATAACGATGGGTGCCACCATTGGGCTGTCTTGGCTTATTACTCTGCTAGTGCAGCGTTCTATCGACTCAGGAAGAAGCGCTGAAGTGGCAGGGCTGGAACCTGCAACTGCATTTCTTGTCGTACTCCACTACGGGCAGGTTGGAGTTATCTTGCTCGGCTGCTGAGTAATCTACGAAGAGCAGGATCGCAATAGTATTCGTACAGCCTTGATTGCTGTACCAGTTCGCCGTATATTGTTTTTAGCCAAGGCGGTTGTTGCTGGTTTCGGCTCCTTTGTCGTGGCGATAGTTTCTGTTGTCGGTTCTTACGGGGCGAGAAATTTGATTGTAGATTCTGCAGCATTGGCAGGAGGAGGGGCGGAAGATACCCGAGTATTATGTGGATACGTGGTTTACTGGACAATTCTTGGACCGTTCGCATTCGCGTTATCCGCGCTGATGCGTAGCGGGGTTGCGGGGCTAGCTACTCTGCTGGTAACTGTGCTTGCAGCATCGACGTACTTGCTTTCCTTAACGCAACTTGCTCGATTCCTTCCGGACCAAGCCGGTGGACAGATGTATCAGGAGGTTCCGCCATCAGCTAATGATCTCGGTCCACAGATCGGACTGCTTGCAATGCTGCTGTGGATGCTGGCTGCATTCCTTGCGGGAGAACTCTCTTTCCGCTCCTGGGTTCCACGGTAAAGATACTTGCAGTTTTGTGCAGATAAAGAGAGGGAGCACACAAGTGATAACTATAGAGGCACTCACCAAGCGCTACCACAGCAAGCTTGCCGTAGATGACGTTACTTTCAAGGCTATTCCTGGAAGAGTTACAGGTCTGCTCGGACCAAACAGCGCAGGTAAATCTACAACTATGAGGTTGATACTTGGTCTTGAAGAACCGAATTCTGGGAAGGCGCTAGTTAACGGGAAGGCTTACCGGTCGCTGGGTAGTCCATTACGAGTGGTTGGAGCTCAGTTTGATGGATCCGGATCTCATAGAGGCCGAACCGCCAGGGCCCACTTGAATTGGGTCTCCCTGTCTAATGGTATCCCTCTGTCCCGTGTGTCAGATGTCCTTGAACTTGTGGGACTCTCCGGTGTTTCACGTAGGCGTGTTGGATCATTTTCTCCAGGGATGGAGCAGCGTATTGGTATTGCTACCGCCATGCTGGGTGATCTTGAGATACTTGTTCTTGACGAACCTATGAACGGACTGGATGCGGAAGGAATCAGGTGGGTTCGTGGGCTTGTGAGAGGACTAGCGGAGCAAGGTAGGACAGTACTTGTGTCAAGTCATTTGATGGGGGAAGTTGAAGCAATAGCGGATGATCTTGTGGTATTAGCACAAGGAAGAGTTGTCCGCCAAGGAGCCGTGAGTGATCTGGTCAAGGGATATGCCAGTCTCGAAGAAGCGTACTTTAAATGGACGGATGGAAGAAACGACTATGCTGCAACTGTGAGACAGGATAGCATATAAGAGGGGGGTATGAGATGTATTTTCTCAGAGTATACATTTCGGAGCTCGTTAAAACTCTCACTTTGAGATCCGTCTGGATTACCGTCTTATCTACTGTGGTAGTATGTGTTATTATGGCAGGACTATCTGGCCCATCTATAGGAGATGCGATAGCATCCGGTGATAATGACCTGGCTCCGGGCGTAAGTCCGGAGACCGTGGGACTGGAATGGGTGGGCCTTGGTCTTGTAGGGGTAATTACCGTGGGAGTGATAACGGCGACCAGCGAATACGTCGGAAATCAGTTGTATACTTCCCTGGCGGCCGTACTGGGACGGGTAGGCCTTCTATTGGCAAAGTTATTGGCGCTGCTGACAGTTACATCCATAATGGGTGTCATTGCTATACCTGTTCTTAGTGTCATGTCGCAACTAGGTTTGGGCGACTTGAGTGTACTACATGGTGGCGTTCCTTCTTCTTTGGTGTGGAGATGGTTGGGTGGAACAGTATTTTGGGTTGTCTCTGCACAGATCGGATTTGCGCTTGGAATACTGATGCGGCAGTCGCTTCTGCCCCTTTTTATTCTAATCATCATTTCGCAACTAACGCTTCCGCTTATTAACCTCATCCCAATAGCTCGCTACTCTCCTTTTGCTGCGGGCACGCACTTGTATGACCGCATGATGATTACGGCGTCAGTGCCTACTGCTGCACTAAGTCCAGCAGAAACTGGTATGGTTATTGCGTTGTGGGTGCTTGCGCCGATACTGGTTTCTATCTTTGTCTTCTCGCGTAGAAGTGTTAGGTGAAGTCATGGTTCACATACGTCGTCGTGCCGAGCTCAACGTTCTGTTTGGTCACGTTATTTCGCAGCGAACTACGGTTTCTGTTGTTGTCGTTATGAGTATGGTAAGTGCTGGACTATCACTTGCTCAGCCTATTCTTGTACGGGAGCTTATAGGGCGTGTCAGCAACTCTAGCCCGCTGGGCATACTTCCTTTCTGCCTCGGAATCATGGTCGTGATTGGTGGAGTTGTCGGTGGCGTGTTACAGTATTTGATTCAGCGCACCGCAGAGACTGCCATTCGTATGTCAAGATATCGTGTCATCGACCATATTCTTCGTCTTCCGGCTCCCCAGATTGACAGAAGGCGTGTGGGTGATCTTGTTTCCCGGGTAAGTAATGACACAACTACTATCAGAAACATGCTGAGCCAGGGGCTCGTTGAGTCGATAGCAGGTCTATTCACTCTCGCTGGAGCGATCGTTGCCATGGTTCTTATTGACTTGCCCCTATTTGCTGCTGCTGCTGCGGGAGCGGCGGTCTGTGCCATTATCGTAGTCATTGCTGCTACTCGGCGTATAGAAATGGCAAGTATTGATCTACAAAATGCACTTGGTCGTCTTACGGCGTCTATGGATCGTGCAGTGCGGGCTATCCGGACCATCCGTGCGGCTAACGCTACTCGGCGGGAGGCTAGTAGAGTAAAGGGGGAAGTTGACAATGTATGGAGGGTCGGTCTCAGGGTTGCGCGCACCACGGCTTTGGTCGCACCTGTTTCTTCTGTCGCAATGCACGTATCCCTTCTTGTTGTCCTAGGTCTTGGTGGGTTACGGGTCGCGGCTGGTGTACTGGCGGTTGCTGATCTAGTTTCCTTTATTATGTTCTTGTTTCTTCTTATCATGCCTCTTGGACAACTATTTGGTACGATCGTGGCTGTAGGAGAGGCTCTTGGCGGAGCTGCTAAGATAGCCGAAATTATCGGCATTCAGCGGGAGGATATTGCCGGGAATACTGGTTCGGGGGGAGGTGCACGTTTCTACCGATGTTATTGTCGAGTTTGACAACGTATCCTTTTCCTATAGTGTCAATTCTGAGATTCCTGGAGAAGGGCGATCTTGTACTTTGAACGATTTGTCTTTTTGCGTGCGGCGTGGGCAGAAAGTAGCTATTGTTGGCCCGTCGGGTGCGGGCAAAACTACTATACTGAATCTCATTGCTCGGTTTTATGACCCAGAATGTGGTACAATTTTTTGATGGATATGACTGCCAGAGGCTATCTCGTGAGTGGGTGCGAGAACATCTTGCATATGTCGAACAGGGGGCTCCAACTATTTCTGGCAGCATTAGAGATAATTTACTCATTAATTGTTCGGATGTTAGAGATTCCCGGCTCAAGGAGTTACTTGAGCAGTTTGACTTGTCGGCTGTTGTTGATAGATCTCCATACGGTCTTGATGCTGAAGTTGGCGAGAATGGTGTACTGCTTTCGGGGGGAGAGCGTCAACGCCTAGCCCTCGCTCGTGCGTTACTTGGTGATCCGGAGTTGATTCTGCTTGACGAAGGGACGTCGAGTCTGGATGGAGCTAGTGAGCAGCGTGTTCAGGAACTTATAGACCGTAGTGCCGGTGATCGCGCTCGCATCGTCGTGGCTCATCGCTTGTCTACCGTTGTAGACGCGGACCTAATTATCGTTGTTGCTGATGGTAACGTTGTGGCGCAGGGAACGCATGAGGACCTTTTGGCCTCGTCCTCCGTGTATCAAAGTCTAGCCCGTAATCAATTGCTGTCGAACCGTGGCCGTGAACGTGACGCTGCAGAGAGGTTGATGTGATTGTTGATGATAATCTAGTAATGGGCGGAAGGCGCGTGTATCTGATGTCTTGGTGAGTGGGGTAATCCGGTGTCGTCCGAACTTGGCGCACTATTCGCGGACTGCTGGTACATGATTTTATTTTGGTTTACTTGGCTTCTGAAGAAAATATGCGTCCTGTTTTTATTCTTGACTGTGTTTGGGATGGTGATTGTGTCTAGTTCTGTCGGGTGTCTACCACGCCGTTCTCGTATGCGAGCACTACTAGTTGGGCACGGTCTCTGACCTGGAGGTTGGTGAGGAGTCGGCTCACGTATGTGCGGGCCGTCGTCGGTGTGACGTACATTGTGTCGGCAATCTCCGTGTTGGACATTCCCTGGGCTATGAGACCTAGGGTCTCACGTTCCCGTGGCGTCAGGGACTGGACGGGCCTGCTGGGCGCACCGGAGCGAGTTGTGCTACGAGACGCCTTGTGATCTGTGGGGACAGCATTGGTGTTCCTTCTTGTGCGGTGCGCACTGCGGCAACTACCGCCGCTGGAGGGCTGTTCTTGAGGAGGAATCCTGAGGCTCCTGCGCGGAGCGCCTCGTAGACGTAGCTGTCGAGGTCAAACATCGTCAGCATGATAACTCTGGGCCCGTCAGCATCTGAGCACAGGGCGCGAGCGGCTTCAGGACCGTCCGTCACGGGCATCTGTACATCCATCAGGACCACATCTGGCCTTAGCCTGTGGGACTCCTTGACGGCCTCGTCCCCGTTGCGCGCCGTTCCCGCCACCTTGATGCCTTGCTCGCTGTCCAGCAGGACCTTGAGCAGGGAGCGGACGGAAGGGTCGTCATCGGCTATCAGGACGCTGCATGATGTCATTGTGTGCTTCTCCACTTTCCCCGGCCGGGTGCGGGAGGTTCATGATGACGGTGAGCCCGCCACCTTTGCGGTGGGTGAGCGTGAGCGTGCCTGAGAGCAGGGCGGCTCGTTCCCGCATGCCGGTTATTCCGTTCCCCTCCTGGAGGCGTGACGTGTTTCCGATCCCGTTGTCCGAGACGCATACCTGGATGCCATCGTCATGGAAGCTGACTGTTATTGCTACGGACGAGGCGGAGGAGTGTCGTATTGTGTTTGCCGTTGCTTCCCGACTAACTCTGTGAACCGTGGCCTTTACCGCTTCGGGTAGCGTCTCTACTGGGCCTATGACCTCTACCGAGGCGGCTATTCCTGACTCCTCCGCCATTCGGGCGACGCCGCTGAGCCTCTGTTCCAGCGATTGCCTATGTGTCCCATCCCGGTCTGTTCCGTGGGTGGCCTCGGGGCTGTTGTCTCGCTGACGCTGTAGGAGGGTCTTCAGCTCGTTGGTACCTGATCGGGCGGTCTCCTCAATCTGTCGCAGCTCCTCACGCAGCCGCTGCTCGTCAAGAGCCGGTACATGGGCGGCGACGCCTGCGCGCATGCCAATGAGCCCCAGAGCCTGGGAGAGAGTGTCGTGTACTTCTCTGGCCATGTGCAGGCGCTCCTCGGAACGTGCGCGGGCGCCTGCCTCCTGGCGTACCTGCCGTGTCCGGGCGCCGAGTACCCATGACGCCATGAGGACTGCACCGCTGAGCAGGGCGCTGCGGATACCTTCCTCGTTGCCTTCTGCGGTGAAGGTGAGCAGGCCCAGTAGGACCACGACGACGCTTCCGGTAAGAAGGCGGGGAAACAGTTTCCCGGCACTGCGCTCGGCCAGGGTAAAAAGGGCTATTCCGACAATGATGAAGGGATCATAGGTCATCCCCAGGATCCAGGCGGTCCCGGTGGAAGCGGCAGCGACGATACTGCCACTTCGCGGTAACCGTGCGGAGCAGGCGGCGCCTGTCGTCGCGACGGAAGCCAGAATAGCCTGGATGACACGGCTACCGGACCCTGTCGGGACGACCGTCGCCCAGAAGACCGTCACCACACTTCCGGCAAGAATGAGGTTTCGTGTCGCCTCGCGCCAGTAGAACGGGCTGTTATGTCGCTGGGTCACCTGTCCGGCAGGGCTTTGCGTCGGACCTGCCCGCTGTGAGGCCTTCATGGCAGCAGAATATGCGGTATATGAACCTGCGGGGAAGCGGGATCAACTGCAGGCGCGTGCCAGTGCGGCTGCCTGTCTCGAGGGGCTACTAAGCCGTAGTGTGGAACCTAGGTGCGGCAGGCGGCAAGGGCTTGTCGGCGCTCAGCCTCCTGGACGTGCCAGGTACCGGGCACCCAGGAAGCCATCCAGGAGTCAGGTGGGGGCTCAGATGCCGAAGCCGACGCGGCGGGGCTCGGACTCCCCGAGCTCGACGTAGGCCAGGGAGCCTGCGGGGACGAAGACCTTGCGGCCGCGGTCGTCGGCCAGGGTCACGGGCTCGGTGGTGGCCTTGGCCACCGCCTCCAGCACCTCGTCGTGGGAGGCGGAGGTCTCCAGGGAGAGCTCGCGGCTGGAGTGCTTGATACCGATGGTGACCTGCATGATGCTCCTCGGGTGCTGGTAGGTCCTGGCGGGGCCGGGCTCTACGGCCGCCACGGCACGTCGCTGGTGCCGCAGGGACACGGCCCGCCCCTGGTGGAATCCTACGGGGTGCGTCGCCCACCATCCGGCCTGGAGCCCGGGTACTGGGCCGTCCCTTGGGCTTTTTCGCCTCACGCGGACACCTGCGCTCCACGTCCCTCCCTGAGGGTCGCCCCCTGTGGTCGTGCCCCGCAGCTTGTGTCGGTGCTCCGTGATGGGATGTCCCCATGCCAGACCAGCCTGACCGCCTCCGCCTGCTGCCTCCGCTGCCGCAGCCGGGTCTGCCCGCGCTGGACGCCTCCGGCCAGGCTGTCATGGAGCACGTGGCGGGCGGGGACAACGTGGTGGTGCTGGGTGCCCCGGGGACTGGCAAGACCACCCTCGCCCTGTCGGTGCTGGTGCAGGCGGTGGCCGCCGGGCGCGACGCGCTCCTGCTCGCCCCCACCCGCTCCCGGGCCGACGCGCTGCGGTCACGGGCCGCGCACCTGCTGGGCGGAGGCCACGGTGACGGGACGGTCCGGGTGCGCACGCCGACCTCCCTGGCACTGTCCGTCCTGACCACCTCGCTGACCCGCCGGGCGGACCCACTGCCTGCGCCCGTCCTGCTGGCCGGGGCGGAGGAGGACGCGGCCCTGGCCCCTATGGTCGCCACTGTCAGCTGGCCCGGTCTGCCCCCGCAGGCTGTCGGGTCCCGGGCCTTCCGCTCCGAGCTGCGCAACCTGCTGGCCCGCTGCGGTGAGCTCGGTGTCAGTGCCCAGGACCTGTCCCGGCTGGGGCAGGACCTGGGGGTGGCGCTGTGGCAGCCCGCCTCCCGCCTCCTGCATGTCTGGGACGCCCAGGGACGGCCCAGCCCTCGGCGCCGTGCTGAGGTGCGCAAGATGGACCCGGTGCGTCTGCAGGACCGTGCCGGTGAGGCGCTGGAGGCCTGGGACCTGGACGGCGTCACCGAGCCCCGTCCCGTTCCTGACCTGGTCGTGGTGGACGACTACCAGGACTGCACCGCTGCCACCGCCCGCTTCCTGGGCGCCCTGGCCCGCCCCGACGCCCGGGGGCGGCGTGCCCAGGTGGTGGTCCTGGGGGACCCCGACGTCGCCGTGGAGACCTTCCGCGGTGGCTCGCCCAGCCTCCTGGTGGATGCGCAGGAACGGTCCGGGCTGGCCGCACGGCGCCTGGTGCTGCGCACCCTCCACCGTGGTAATCCCACCCTGGCCAGCCTGTGGCAGGACCAGGCCTCCCGGTTGCCGGTGACCGGTACAGGGCGGCACCGGCGCCCTGACCTGCCTGCCCTCCAGGCCACGCTGCCTGACCTGCTGGCCGACCCACCGCATGACCTGCCACCTGACGGGCCGGGGGACCGCCCGCCCGCCCGGGAGCCATCTCCCTCAGGGGTGACGGCGCTGGTGGCCTCCTCGCCCGCCCAGGAGGCCGCGCACCTGGCGCGCACGCTGAGGGAGGAGCACGTCAGGCACGGTACTGCCTGGGAGCAGATGGCCGTCGTCGTCCGCTCCGCGCAGCACGTGGCCGCCATGGGGCGTGAGCTGCGGCGTCGTGGGGTCCCTGCGGGTTCCTCCACCCCTGCTGTGCTCCTGAGGGAGGAGCCGGCCGCCGCCGCCCTGCTCGCTACCGCCCGGGCGGGACTGGACGGCAGGCTGGGAGCCGGTGACGTCCTCGCGGACCGCGCCGCTGCCCTGGACCTGCTCACCGGGCCGCTGGTGGGCCTGACCGCGCTCGACCTGCGGCGCCTGCGCAGGCACCTCCTCCAGGAGCAGCCCGGGGACGGGACGGACCGTGAGCTCCTGCGTCTCCTGGCCAGTCCGGAATCCGCCCGGCAGGTCGCCCAGGAGCTGGCTGGGACCACCCTGTCCGCCCAGGCCGGGCTCCTCGTCGTCGCCTCTGAGGTCGTGGCCGCGGTCAGTGGCGTCGTTGCCGGAGCGGGTGCCGGGACAGAGGATGAGTCCGACAGCGGGCACGGAGGCGGGACCGACAGCCATTCTAGGGACAGTTCTAGGGACAGTTCTGGGGACAATCCTGGTAACGAGCCTGGTAGACAGCCCGGTGGTGGCCTTGGCGGCGGGCCTCGGAGGGTGACTGGTGTCGAGGACCTGCTGTGGGCCGCCTGGTCCGCCTCCGGTCGGGCCGAGGCGTGGAGGTCGGCCGCCCTGCGCCCCGTGGGGCCGCCCGGCAGCCCCGAGGCGGCTGTGGCCCAGGCTGCCGAGCACGACCTGGACGTGGTGACAGCCTTGTTCAAGCGGGCGGAGGTGTGGAGCGAGCGCAACCCGGGCGCCCTGGCTCAGGACTTCCTGTCTGAGCTGTCTGCCGAGGTCCTGCCCTTCGACTCCGTGGCGCCCCAGGGTGCCCGTCCCGGGGGCGTGGCCGTCCTGACCCCGGCGGCTGCGGCGGGGCGGCAGTGGGAGGTGGTCGCGGTGGCCGGCCTGGTGCGCGACTCCTGGCCCGACCTGCGGCTGCGGGACTCCCTGACCCGCTCCGGGCTGCTGGTCGACGCGGTCACCGGGCGCCTCCCTCTGGACGGGCAGGGGAGGCCGACAGGACAGGAGGACCCCGCAGGCGCGCGCCACCAGGTGCGTGCCGACGAGCGCCGCATGCTCTTGTGCTCCCTGACCAGGGCGTCGCGACGCCTACTGGTCACCGCGGTCTCCGACGCCGACCACGTCCCCTCGTCCTTCTTCCTGGAGGTGGCCCGGGCGGCAGGCTCCGACCTGGGGGACAGCCCTGAGGGCCCACGTCCCGCTGAGGACGTGGGGGACCTGACTCTGCGGGGCCTGGTCGCCGAGCTGCGACGGGCCGCCACCATAGGAAGCCTGGAGGGTGCCAGCCCTGAGGAGCGCTCACGGGCCGACCAGGCCGCCCGGCTGCTGGCCGCCCTGGCCGGAGCCGGGGTGGATGAGGCCTCCCCGGCCACCTGGGCGGGTCTGGGGGTGCCCACCTGCGAGACCCCCCTCGTCGGGCCGGGGGAGGTCGTCCGGGTCAGTCCCTCCGACATCGAGGCCCTCACCGCCTGCCCCCTGCGGTGGTTCCTCAGCCGACAGGGCGGGCAGCCCGGCACGAGCGCGTCACAGACGCTGGGCACCCTTATCCACCGCCTCGCCGAGCAGGCCCAGCGCAGGAACCTGCGAGGTCAGGCCCTGACGGAGCTGGCCGAGGGAGTCCTTGAGGAGCTGGGCTACCCCGACACCTGGCTGGGTGGCCTGGCTGCCCGGCGCGTGCGCGACATGGTGGGCAGGCTGGACACCTACCTGTCCGGCGTGCCCGGGCACGTCGAGGTGGAGAGGAGCGTGGACGTGCGTGTCGACCTGCCTGCTGCCTCCCTCGGGCCACCCGCTCCGGGGCAGGCAGGTGACCCGGGGGAGGCGTCGGTCCCTGTCCGCCTGGTCGGCCGGATCGACCGGGTCGAGTACCTGGACACCGAGCACCGTGGTACCGACCGTCCTGACGCGGGGCACACCGGGGCACAGGACTGCTCAGACGTCCCGGACGTCATGGACGCCCCGGACGCGCCACCCCGGGCGCCGGACACCCCCCTGCCCAGGGTCGACGGGACCCGGGTACGGGTCATGGACCTCAAGACCGGGGCGGTGGTGCCCGACGACGCCGCGCACCACCCCCAGCTGGCCAGCTACCGCCTTGCCCTGGAGGCACTCGGCTACGACGTGGTCGGGGCCGGGCTGGTGATGCTGGGCAGGACGCCGACGCGCAGGGACGACGGTGTGGTGGTCTCCCCGCGCGGCGCGGCCCTGGCGCCCAGTCCCGACCCCGCCGACGGCCAGGACTGGGCCTCTGCCCTGGTGGCCCGGGCGGCTGCGGCTGCCTACGGTCCTGTCCTGCAGGCGTGCAGCGGCGGGCACTGCCAGTGGTGCGCCGTCAAGGACTCCTGCCCGGCCCGTCCCGAGGGACGGAGGTCATGGCAGTGACCGGTAGAGCGCGGGGGAGGGGTGTCCCCGGTGCCCTTGGCCCGGAGGAACTGGCCCAGGTCCTGGACCTGCCCGCGCCCACCCCCCAGCAGGCCCGGGTGATCACCCACCCCCTGACCCCGGTGCTGGTCGTGGCCGGGGCCGGCAGCGGCAAGACCGCCACCATGACCCAGCGGGTGGTCCACCTGGTGGCCTGCGGCCAGGTACGCCCCGACCAGGTGCTGGGGCTGACCTTCACCCGCAAGGCCACCGCTGAGCTGGCTGGGCGGCTGTCCACCCGCCTGGAACAGCTGTCCGCGCGCGGGCTGGCCGGTGCCAGCGGCGACGACCCCGAGCCCACCGTGGCCACCTACAACGCCTTTGCCGGCTCCCTGGTGCGTGACTACGGCCTGAGGGTCGGGGTCGACC
The DNA here is from genome assembly GCF_004010955.1 of Actinomyces wuliandei. NCBI lineage: Bacteria > Bacillati > Actinomycetota > Actinomycetes > Actinomycetales > Actinomycetaceae > Actinomyces > Actinomyces wuliandei. The sequence goes on along the minus strand of NZ_CP025227.1, from coordinate 1,980,433 downwards.
CCGACTCCACCCTGGTCACCGACGCCCGTGCCTGGCAGATCGCCTCCTCCCTCCTGGAGGCCCGCACCAGCCCGCTGCCGGTGGAGCGGCTGGCCTCGGCCACCAGGATCCTGCTGCGCCTGGACGCGGCCCTGTCGGAGAACCTGCTGACTGTGGAGCAGGCTGCGGAGCAGATGGAGGACCTCACCGGGCTCCTTGAGGGCCTGGCGGGAGTGCGCGGACTCAAGTCGGTCCTCGGCGAGGCTGCCTCCCGCAGCCGGGACCGGCTGGGGATGCTGGAGGCCGTGGCCGACTACCGGGAGTACAAGCGCCGTCACGGCCTGGTCAGCTTTGGGGACCAGGTCGCGCTGGCCTGCCGGATCGCCCAGGAGGCCCCTGAGGTCGTGGCCCAGGTCCGGGCGCGGTTTCCCGCCGTCGTCCTGGACGAGTTCCAGGACACCTCCGTGGCCCAGGTCCGGCTCCTGTCCGCCCTCTTCCGTGCCGGTGGTGTGACGGCCGTGGGCGACCCGAACCAGGCGATCTACGGATGGCGCGGGGCCTCGGCAGCGGCACTGGACTCCTTCCACCCGGCCTTCAACCCCGAGGGCTGGGCCAGGGTCCAGGCAGGCGCCAGCCCGGACCAGGCGGCCCCCGTGCTCCCGCTGTCCACCGCCTGGCGCAACGACCTGGCCATCCTGGACGCGGCCAACACCGTCTCCGCCCCGCTGCGTGCCGCCAGCAACCAGCCCGGTGACGCGCAGGTGTCCCACGTCCCCGTGGAGCCCCTGAGCCCACGGCCCGGTGAGAGCGCGCCGGGGCTGGTCGCGGCGGCCTACCTGTCCGACTCCCTGGCAGAGGCGCACACCGTTGCCGACTTCATGGCGCAGCGCTGGCACCCTCAGGCCGAGCTGGCGGTCCTGGCCCGGGTGCGCTCCGTCTTCCCGCTCATCGCCGAGGCCCTGGAGGCCCGTGGCGTGCCCTACCAGGTCGTGGGTCTGGGAGGCATGCTCACCCTCCCTGAGGTCGCCGACATGCGCTCTGTCATCACCGTGGCTGCCGACCCCGAGCGTGGTGACCGCCTCATGCGGCTTCTCACGGGCGCGGGCCTGGGCGCCAGCGACCTGCGGGCGCTGGCCGACACCGCCCGGCTCCTGGCCCAGGGGGGCCGTGACACCCCTCCAGGCCGCGGTCCCGGACACGCAGGAGGACAGCCCGGGGAGGGGGCCCGCCCACCGGGCAGCCAGCCCCTCCTGGCCGAGGCGGTGGAGGCTGTCGCACGCCAGGCTGACACCGATGGCGTCGTCGTCCCCCCACCCGGCATGACACCTGCGGGCGCCCAGGCCTGTGACCGGGTGGCCCGCGCCGTGCGCCGTGTCCGCGCGGCGCTGTCCCTGCCCCTGCCGGAGGTCGTCGAGGCCGCCGAGCGCGCCCTGGACCTGGACATCGAGGTGGCCGCCAGGGTCGCCAACCCCCTGGGGGCGCGGGCCGTGGACGCCTTCCGCGCCGCCGCGCTCAGCTACGCCGAGGACACGCAGGCCCCCACGGTGGCCGGCTTCCTCCAGTGGCTGGAGGTGGCCCAGGACGAGGAGGACGGTCTGGAGGCGCCTCAGACCGAGCCGGAACCAGGAGCCGTCCAGGTCCTCACGGTCCACGCCTCCAAGGGGCTGGAGTGGGACTGCGTCGCGGTCGTGGGCATGAGCGAGGGAACCTTTCCCGGCTACGCCACCAGGCCCCAGGCGGACCTGTCGGTGGCCGAGTGGTCCTGGATGACCAGGGTTGAGGAGCTCCCCCACCCCCTGCGGGCCGACGCCGACACCCTGCCTCCCTTCGACCTGGCGGCCTACGACCCCTCGGCAGTGGGCAGGGAGGACGTCGAGGAGGTCAAGGAGGCGCTCACGCGCTACAGGCTGGCGCTGGGACGCCACACCCTGGCTGAGGAGCGTCGTCTGGCCTACGTGGCCCTGACCCGGGCTCGCCACGACGTCCTGCTGACCGGCAGCCACCTGTCCGGGAGGAGCAAGACCCCGCGTCCCCGGTCCCGCTACCTGGCCGAGCTGGTGCGCCGTGACCTGGTCACGCCCTACGGGGAGGGGCTGACCGAGGCGGATCCCCGGGTTGTCAACCCGCTCCTGGACCGGGTAGTCACCGCCCCGTGGCCCCAGACCCACCCCGAGGACCCTGTGGCCCGGGCGCGACGCGCGGCCGCGCAGGCTGTGCGCCAGGCGGGCTCGACGCGCCCCGGGGCACTGGCGGCCCAGGTACCCGCGCCCCCGTCCTCCCATAGCGTCTTCCGTAGCGCGCAGGACGCCGCCGCGCAGGCGGGGGACCAGGTGGGGGAGGACCCTGTCGTGGCGCGGTGGTGGCAGGAGGCTCGCCTCCTCCTGGCGGAGCGGGACCAGGTGGCTGGCACGCCGCCGGGTGTGCGTCTGCCAGCCCACCTCGCTGCCACCAGCCTGGACCGGCTCAGGCGCGAGCCGGAGGCCTTCGCCCTGGAGCTGCGCAGACCCCTGCCTGCCCAGCCGCAGGCGGCAGGACGCCTGGGCACCGTCTTCCACGAGATGGTCTCCCAGCAGCTGGCCGTGCACGGCAGCCTGCTGAGCCTGGCGGAGGCCGGTGCCCCCCGCACGCTCAGCGACGACGACCGGGTCCAGGTGGAGCGCTGGCTGGCCACGGTCCAGGGTCTGCCGCTGCTGGAGGGGTACGTGCTGGCCGCCTCCGAGGCCGCCCTGGAGCTCACGGTGGCAGGAACCACCCTGCGGTGCCGTGTCGACGCCGTCTTCAGGCGTGGCACCGAGCCCGAGTGGCTTGTCGTCGACTGGAAGACAGGGAGCCGACGCGTGGCAGTGGACCAGCTCAGCGTCTACGTCCACGCCTGGGCCCAGTCGCAGGGCGTGAGCGTGGAGCGGGTGCGAGCCGCCTACGTCTACGTCCAGGACGGCAGCGTCGAGGAGCTGGCGGCCACCGACCTGCTGGGCCTGGACCAGATCGCAGCAGCCCTGTCCCCCGGTGGCGGGGAGCCTGGCGGCGAGCCGACTGGCTGATTACCGGCTGAGCGCTGGGGTGGCTGAGCACCGACTGGGCGGCGGGCAGGCTGTCGCAGGTGGGGTGACCCTGGCTCCAGCCAGGACCCCGGGCCAGGCCCCGGCACCCGTGCTAGTCCTAGCCACCTGCCCGCAGGCGGGCTGACTCCTCCAGGAAGGCGACGAGCTCGTCGAAGGGCACAGGCTTGCGCCGTGTCAGGCTGATATTGCGCCCCTCGCGGGAGAACAGAGGCGGCTGGGTGCTCAGGGCCTGGTTCAGGCGCAGCGCACCGATCTCCTGCTCCCACCCCCTCCACCGCCAGGAGGAGTAGAAGCTCTCGCTGCCGCCGTCGATGGCCCAGCGCACGAAGGCGCCGTGGCTCATACCCGTACCCCTCCAGTGCAGCGTGTCCGGGCCGAAGTGGCAGACCTGGCCGTGACCGACCCCTAGGCCTCCGGCGTCGATGGCGAAGCGCCCGCCAAAGGCGTCGTGGCCCACCACCAGGGCACCTCTGCGGGACCTGCTTGCGGTCAGGACGTCTGGCAGCGAGCCGCTGCCGGCGGCGAGGATCCGTAGACGGCCGTGGTCGACCAGGATCCCCCCGCAGTGGTGGAGGAGCGCCCCCAGCGTGGAGCTCTCGGTCAGGCCCAGACGGGCCGCGATGTCACGCCCCCGCTTCGTGGTGGACGGGAGGATGGCCAGGTGGGCGGGGCTGGCGTCCACGGCGCTGGTGACGTCCTCCCAGACCGAGCTCCCCCCGACAGGCACGTCGCTGCTCCTGCTCATGACTGTCCCGTGCCTGCTGTGTTCTTCACTGACATAGTCACAACCATAGGTACTGACCTTATTCGTTCGTCATTCGCTTATCAGGCGGTTGGAACCGGCTTCTCTCATGGCATAGGGGACCGTGCGGACAGGGCCACTAGTCCTCCTGCGAGTCCACAGGGACCATGGTGACCGGACTGGTGGAGGCCTCCGGGTCGGCACCATGCCTCTCTCCCGGCACTGGGGCCAGTCGAGGGGTCGTCGGCTCGACGAGCGGCTCGTCCCCGACCTGGGCGGCCAGGTCCGTGAGCATATCCACCGCGTCTGCCACCACGGAAGGGGCCCCACTGCGTGCTCCGTGCAGCAGCCACCGGGCCAGGCTCAGCTCGCTGACGAGCTCGGCCCTGTCGCGCAGGTGCTTGTCCACGCCCTCGCTGCGAGAGATGTCGTAGGCGTCCTCAATGGAGCCCAGGCAGTCCACCGGGACCGTGGAGTAGACCCAGGCCATGTCCTCCGCCGGGTCCCCCACGTGCGCCTGGGTCCACCCTCGCAGCCCGACGACGCTGCCCCCCGCAGCCAGGACGTTCTCCTCCGCCAGGTCCCCGTGGACGACGGTGGGACGGAACCGCCACAGCGCCGTCTCCTCCAGCGCCTCCTCCCACCTGCTCAGGAGCGCCGGAGGCACTTTGCCCGTGGCGGCCGCGTCGTCCAGGACGGTCAGCCAGCGCTCCCGCACCTCCTCGGCGTCGTAGACCGGCATGCCGGACTCCGACACCACCGAGGTCGGAATCTCGTGCAGCTCGCCCAGGGCCTTGCCCAGGCCTGCTGACAGTCCCGGCCCAGGACGCAGGGAGGATACCTGGATGGGGCGGCCCTCGACGTGGGAGCGGACCTGGACGTGCGCCTCGTCGCTGCGCAGGGACCCGGCTGCGCGTGAGACGTTGAAGGACACCAGGCCGGAGTCCGCCACCTTGCCGACGCGGCGCAGGATCTCCGCCTCCGCCTCCAGGGCCGCCCCGGCGGCGGCGTCGAGGGCCTCCATGACCTCCCAGTGGCGGCCCCTGGTGTCGATGACGCCCACCACCTGCAGCACGGCGGTGCGGGTCTGGGGCAGGGCCAGGCGTGCAGGATGGAGGCTTGGGACCGCCACGGTGGCCAGGGCCGCCAGCGCCAGGGGCGAGCGGGGGGCGGCAGGCCGCGCCCGGGACTGCGGGGCGGTGGGAGAGTCATGGGTTCCGGCGCTCCTCGTGCGCTTTCTTGTGCTCTTCCTGACGCTCTCAGTGCGCTCGGTGCTATCGGCGCTCTCGATGGTCCTGGTGGTCCTGGCGTTCTTGGCGCTCTCGGCGTTCTCAGCGGCCTCGCCGGACCCGGGGACGGGTGCGGCGTCCTCTGGGGCGTCCGGTGACTGCGGAGGCTCGGGCATGCCCCAACCGTAGGCGACAGCCTGCGTACGCACGGCCCGCCGCGCCCGTGCGTACGCAGGCTGGGGCAGGACGCTGCCGTGTGCTGGCTGCCGTGTGTCAGCGCGGACGGCGGTGCGAGCCGACCACGTGGTCGTTGACGATGCCTATCGCCTGCATGAGCGCGTAGACAGTGGTGGGGCCGACGAACCGGAACCCGCGGCGGCGCAGGTCCTTGGCGCAGGCCACCGACTCCGGCGAGGTGCTCGGGACCTCCTCGCAGCTGAGCGGCCGGTGCGGCTGGGACGGGCGGTAGGACCACACCAGGTCGCTGAGCCCGCCCTGGGCGCGCAGCTCCAGCACTGCTGCCGCGTTGGAGACCACGGCCTCGATCTTGCGACGGTTGCGAACGATACCCGGGTCGGTTGCCAGGCGATCGACATCCGAGCTGTCAAAAGCAGCCACTTTCTCCGGGTCAAAGCTGTGGAACACCTCTCGGAAGCGCGGTCGCTTGCGCAGGATGACAGCCCAGCTCAGGCCCGCCTGGAAGCCCTCCAGGCTCAGTCGCTCGAATACGCCCGCCTCGTCGCGGACCTCGTTGCCCCACTCCTGGTCGTAGTAGTCCTGCTCCAGCTGGCTGGCCACCGCCCACTCGGGCCGGACCAGCCCGTCGGCCCCGACCACCAGGCCTCCAGGAGGCGACACCGTGCCCTCGTTGCCCGCGCCTCCGCTCATGCCGAGAAGTGTATAGCAGGACTACCTGGGAGGTGCGCCCACAGCGCCCCGCTGGGTGCGCAAGGTGGGAGAATGGTTTTCCACAAGCCGGTACAAAAGGTGGTGTCACGAGCGCGGGTGATCTATTGTCTGCTGATGACGGCGACACCGTGCCCGCACTGGCCGTACCGCCAGCAGTGCCAGCACTGCCAGCACCGTGCCGGGGCGGGCCGCGTGACCCGTCGCCGGGGCGGCCTGCCCCGGCACCGGGCGCCCCGGCCCGCTGTCCCCGGACAAGGCCTGGGCACAGGCTCGGGCACAAGCCTGGACAGAGAGGCACCGAGAGACTCATGGACGCTGCCGACCTCCTCCTGACCGAGATCCGCGAGCTCGTCCGCACCCGCGGCGTCGACCCGGCCAGGGACACCGCCAGGATGGACAGCCTCGTGTCCGAGGCCTGTGCCGACTACCTGCGCCGGGCCGACGCGGGTCTTGTCCCGCCCTTGGCCGACCCTGACGGTGCCCGGGCCCGTGCCGTGGACCGCCTGGCCGGTCTGGGGCCGCTCCAGGGCTACCTTGATGACGACTCCGTGGAGGAGATCTGGGTCAACGCCCCGGGACGGGTGTTCGTGGCCCGCTCGGGCAGGCCGGAGCTGACCACGACGATCCTGGACGGCGAGGAGCTGCACGTCCTGGTGGAGCGGATGCTGCGCCCCTCGGGGCGCCGCCTGGACCTGTCGGCCCCTTTCGTGGACTCCCAGCTGCCCGGGGGAGAGCGACTTCACGTCGTCATCCCCCCGATCACCTCCCGGCACTGGGCCGTCAACATCCGTAAGCACGGGGCCAGGGTGTGGCGCGTCTCGGACCTGGTCCGGCTGGGGTCCCTGACCAGCCACGCGGCCGCCTTCCTCGACGCCTCCGTCCGGGCCGGGCTCAACATCCTGGTCTCCGGCGCCACACAGGCCGGCAAGACCACCATGGTGCGGGCGCTGGCTGGGGCGATCCCGGCGGGGCAGCGGGTCATCACCTGTGAGGAGGTCTTCGAGCTGGCCCTGGGCAACAGGGACTGCGTGGCCATGCAGACCCGGCCCGCCAGCCTGGAGGGGACGGGGGAGATCACCCTGCGCCGCCTGGTCAAGGAGGCGCTGCGCATGCGCCCTGACCGTCTGATGGTCGGGGAGGTCCGTGAGGCGGAGGCCCTGGACCTGCTCATCGCCATGAACTCCGGGCTTCCCTCCATGTGCACGATCCACGCCAACTCGGCCCGTGAGGCGGTCGTCAAGCTGTGCACCCTGCCCCTGCTGGCCGGGGACAACGTCTCCAGCGGTTTCGTGCTGCCCACAGTGGCCTCCGCCGTGGACCTGGTGGTGCACCTGGACCTGGACACCCGGGGGCGGCGCACGGTACGGGAGGTGGTTGGCCTGTCCGGGCGGGTGGAGAACGGCGTCGTCGAGCTGTCCGACATCTACCACCGTGACGCCCAGGGAGTCCTGGTGCGAGGGCCGGGAGCACCCGCCAACCAGCAGCGCTACGCCCGGGAGGGGATCGACCTTCCCTCCCTCCTGGCCCCTGGGGTCCCCTCCGCGACGGGGGCACGGTCCTGATGGGGGCGGTCGCGGGACTCATGGCGGGTGTGGGCGTGGTGCTGGTGTGGCTCTCCTGCACCTCCGAGGTCCCCCGGTGGCGCTCACGGCGGTCCCAGCACCTGGCGGACCTGCTGGTCCAGGCGGGTGCGGGACGCACCACCCCCGCCACCTTCCTGGTGGGCAGCCTGGTCCTGGGCGCCACCGTCGGCCTGGCCTTCCTGGGGGCGTCGCGGGCCTGGCCGGTCGCGGTGGCCTTCGCGGTCATCAGCTCGGCCGCGCCGACGCTGATGGTCTCCGCGCGTGCCCGCTCCCGGCGGGCCAGGCTGCGCGAGACCTGGCCGGAGGCGGTGGACACCCTCGTCTCGGCGGTGGGGGCGGGCATGAGCCTGCCCGAGGCACTGGCCAACCTGGGGCAGCGAGGTCCCGAGGCGGTACGGCCCCAGTTCCAGGCCTTTGCCGCCGACTACGCGGCCACGGCCCGCTTCACCCACTGCCTGGACCTGCTCAAGGCCCGCTTCGCCGACCCGGTGGCGGACCGCATCGTGGAGGCCCTGCGTCTGGCCCACGAGGTGGGCGGCACGGACCTGGGATCGCTCCTGCGCTCGCTGTCGCGCATGCTGCGTGAGGACATGCGCACCCGTGGCGAGCTGGAGGCCCGCCAGTCGTGGACCGTCAACGGTGCCCGGGTCGCCGTGGCCGCCCCGTGGCTCGTCCTGGCCCTGCTGTCGACCCGGACCCAGGCGGCGGCCGCCTACGCCACCTCGGCCGGAGCGGTGGTGCTCCTGGTCGGGGGGCTGGTGTCAGTCCTGGCCTACCGGCTCATGCTGAGGCTGGGACGCCTGCCGGAGGAGGAGAGGACACTGCGATGAGCCCCCATCTGCTCGGGTGCCTGTCCGGGGCGCTGGCTGGCGCAGGAGCCTTGTGCGTCCTGAGCGCCTGCGGGCGCAGGACCCCCACCCTCATGGCGAGGCTGGAGCCCTACGTGCACCAGCGGCCAGCGACCTCGGGGCTGCTGCGTCCCGCCTACCACGACGGCCGGGGGCAGACGGTCAGCGCCGTCCTGCTGGGGCGGCTCGTCGGTCTCAGCGGCGTGATGGACTCACTGGGGTCCTCCTCGGCCTCGGTGCGCGCACGCCTGGCTCGCAGCGGCTCCACCCTCACCCTGGAGCAGCTGCGCCTCCAGCAGCTGGTGTGGGCGTGTGCCGGGCTCGTCGCCACGGTAGGGGCGGGTGTCCTCCTGGCCCTGACCCGTCCGGTCAGCGTCCCCGCGCTCCTGGTGCTGACCCTCCTGGCCTGCGTGGGCGGGGCCGCTGCGCGCGACTGGTGGCTGTCCCAGGCGGTGGAGCGCAGACGTCGCCGTATCGAGGCCCAGCTGCCCGATGTCGTCGAGCTGCTGGCCCTGGTCGTCGGTGCGGGCCAGGGACCCGTCTCCGCGATCGAGCGCGTGGTGGCCCTGGGGGAGGGGGACCTGGTCGACGAGCTGGCCGACACCCTGTCGGACGTGCGCTCCGGGACCGTGGTGACCACGGCGCTGGAGCGTCTGGAGGCGCGCGTCGGCTCGCTGCACGTCACCCGCCTGTGCGAGGCGGTCGCCGTCGCCATGGAGCGGGGCACACCCCTGGCACAGGTGCTGCGCTCCCAGGCCACGGACGTGCGAGAGGCGGCTCGGCGCAGCCTGATGGAGGAGGGCGGCAGGCGGGAGATCGCCCAGATGGTTCCCGTGGTCTTCCTGGTCCTGCCGGTCACTGTCGCCTTCGCCCTGTTCCCCGGGGTGGCGGTCCTGAGGCTGGGCCTGTGAGGCGCCGCCACCGGCGCGGCGGACGCCGGCCGCCCAGCGCCCCGTCCAGGCCCTGTCCCGGTACCTGTCCCCGTCCCTTCTTCCCACCCTCGGATCCTCCCACCCTAGATCCTTGCGAGAAAGGAGCTCGTATGAGCAGCATCGTCCGTCTCCGGGCCAGGCGTCTTCTGGCCAGAGGCCGTGACCTGGGAACCTGCGGCCCGGAGCGGGGCGACGTCCCCGGCTGGGTGCTGGTCACCCTCATGACCGCTGGGCTCGTCGTCGCGCTGTGGGCAGTAGCGGGACCAACCCTCACTCAGGTCTTTGTCGACGCGATCGGGCGGGTCACCGGTGCGGTCTGAGCCGTGCCGGTCCCTCCTGGTGCGTGTGTGCCGTACCGGTCCTCGACGGCGGGCCGGGTGCCCACGGCCAGGCGAGAGCGGCTCGGCTGTGACCGACTTTGTCATGGTGAGCGCGCTTGTCCTGGCGGTGGTGGCCTTGCTGCTCCAGCTGGCCCTGGGGCTGCACGTGCGCAACGTCCTCACCGACGCTGCCGGGGAGGGAGCCCGGCGGGCGGCCCTGGTCGGCGGCACGCAGCAGGAGGCGGAGCAGCGGGTACGCAGCCTGGTGGACTCCGCCCTGGCGGAGGGATACGTCCAGGAGGTCGCCGTGACCCGTCACCAGGTCGAGGACCTCGTGGTCGTGGAGGTGAGGGTGACGGCGCCTCTGCCGTTCCTCGGCCTCTTGGGACCGGGAGGCGTGGTGGGTGTCACCGGGCACGCTGTCGACGAGGCCTCGCTCGTCGGAGTCGAGGAGCAGCGGTGAGCGCCCTGAAGCCGCTGCGGCGCGCCGCAGGCTGTCGGGGCCTCTCCGGGAGCCGCGTCTTCTGCCTGCCGCAGTCCCTGTCACAGTACGGGTCGCAGCGCACGTCGCGGTCCCTGCCGCGCTGCCCGGCCGGGACGACGCGGGAGGGCGGCAGCGCCTCGGTGGAGTTCATCGGATGGACGGCGGTCGTCGTGCTGCCGCTGGTCTACCTCCTGGTGGTGCTCGCCCAGGTGCAGGCAGCCTCCTTCGCTGTCGTCTCCGCGGCCGACGCGGCCAGCCGGGTCCTGGAGGTGGACGGCTCCTCGCAGGCGGTCGGCCGGGCGCGTGTGGCAGCCGGGCTGGCCCTGTCTGACCAGGGGGTGGAGGCCGACCCGCTCACGGCCCTGTCGCTGAGCTGCGCGTCCGACTGCTCTGAGCGGGTGGTGGTCACCGTGGAGGCCAGTGTGCCGCTGCCCGGACTAGCGGCTGCTGACCTGAGGCGTGAGGCCGTGACTGTGGAGGCCCGGCGCTCCGTCACTCTCGCAGACCAGGAGGAGTAGTGCGCCCGACCCAGCCACTGAGGCTGCCACTGCGCCCGCGCCGCCCGAGGCCGCTGCGGCCGCTGCCGAGGGTGCTGCTGGGGGCGCTGTCGCGGCGCCCGTGGTCCTGGCGGCGCCTGCGCGACCAGGACCACGGGCAGGTCCTGGTCCTGGGGGTCGGGACTGTGGTGCTTGTCCTGGCGCTCCTGCTGGTCGGTACCTCGGCCACCGTCGTCTACCTCGACACCAAGACGCTGACCGCCCTGGCGGACTCGGCCGCTGCTGCCGGTGCCAACGGTATGGAGGAGGCGTCCTACTACCAGGGCTACCGGGAAGGCAGCCAGAGGAGCCACCAGGGTGCAGGGGGTGAGGACGGCGGAGCATCCAGCGGCGCCGGGGGCTCCGGGGAGGCGGGTCCTGTCGTCATCACCACGGCGGGGGTGGAGGCTGCCGCCCGTGCTGACGTAGCGGCGCAGGCTGCGGCGACCGGGCTGGACGGGGTGCAGGTTGTCACGGCTGAGGCTGTGGACGGCTCCCTGGCCGTGGTCACCTTGAGCGCACGGACCCGCCCGCTCCTCCTGCCCTGGGGAATTCTTCCCGAGGCGGGACTGACCATCACGGCCACGGGGTCCGCTCGGGTGACGACGCAGCCCTAGCTGTCCTGGCAGCCTCAAGGACCGGAGGCGCCACAGGTCCTGGCCGGGGTCGGCCCGGGACAGGTCCGGAGCCAGTCTGGGGCCAGTCGCCTCGTCCCGGCAACTGCCCGGGACCTGCCTGTGCGTGGCCGTGGGCAGCCTGCCCGGGGCTGGCAGGAGGGGTGCCGTAGACTCCCTCCGTGGCCACTGACTTCTCCTCCGAGATCGAACGACTTCGACACACCTACGCCTCTGTCGCCGCTGTCAGCGACCCTGAGGCGCTGCGTGCGCGCATCGCGGACCTCTCCGAGCAGGCCTCCGCCCCCGACCTGTGGGACGACCCGGATGCTGCCCAGGTGGTGACCTCCGCCCTGTCCCACGCCCAGGCCGACCTGGCGCGCGTGGAGAAGATGGGGGAGCGGATCGACGACCTGGAGGCCATGGTCGAGCTCGCCGGGGAGGAGTCGGGCCAGGACGCCGCGGAGATCCTCACCGAGGCGGAGGCGGACCTGGCCGCCATCAGCACGGACCTGGCTGAGCTGGAGATCCGCACCCTGCTGTCCGGTGAGTACGACCAGCGCGACGCCGTGGTAACCATCCGCTCCGGCGCGGGCGGCGTGGACGCCGCCGACTTCGCCGAGATGCTGCTGCGCATGTACACCCGCTGGGCCGAGCGGCACGACTACCCGGTCAAGATCCTCAACACCTCTTACGCCGAGGAGGCCGGGCTAAAGTCCGTCACCTTCGAGGTGCACGCCCCCTACGCCTACGGCACGCTCAGCGTGGAGGGTGGCACCCACCGCCTGGTGCGCATCAGCCCCTTCGACAACCAGGGCCGCCGCCAGACCTCCTTCGCGGCCGTCGAGGTCATCCCGCTGATCGAGTCCACCGACCACATCGACATTCCCGAGACGGACATCCGAGTCGACGTCTTCCGCTCCTCCGGCCCCGGCGGCCAGAGCGTCAACACCACCGACTCGGCCGTGCGCATCACCCACCTGCCCACCGGGCTGGTGGTGTCCATGCAGGACGAGAAGTCGCAGATTCAGAACCGCGCGGCCGCCATGCGCGTGCTCCAGTCGCGCCTGCTGCTGCTCAAGCAGCAGGAGGAGGACGCCAAGAAGAAGGAGCTGGCGGGCGACGTCAAGGCGTCCTGGGGCGACCAGATGCGCTCCTACGTGCTCAACCCCTACCAGATGGTCAAGGACCTGCGCACCAATTACGAGGTCGGCAACCCCGACTCCGTGTTCGACGGCGACATCGACGCCTTCATCGACGCCGGCATCCGCTGGCGCAAGCAGCAGGAGCAGGCGGCCGACTGAGCCTGCGAGAGTGGCCTTTCGGCTGGCGTCGGTCCGGGCGGCCCCGGTCAGCGGTACACGTCGCGGCGGTGTTCGGGCGTGACCACAACGACGACGAGTCGGCCGTCGTCGATCGTGTAGATGATGCGGTAGTCGCCCACGCGTGCCCGCCAGGCGGGGCGGCCTTTGAGGGGGCGGCATCCGGGAGGATACGGGTCGGTGGCGAGCAAAGCTATCGCCCCCTGGATCCGGCGCTGGTCCCGCTTGTCGATGCGCCGCAGAGCTTTGAGCGCCGCGGGGCGCACCTCAATCTCGTATCGCACGGGTGGCCGCTTGCTCAGTCGATCCCGAGGTCGGCCTTGACCTCATCCCAGGGGATATTGGGTCCCTCCTCGTTCATTGCCGCGTCGTATGCGGCGATGTCCTCCTGGTCCTCCAGTGCCTCGAGCATGTGCTCATAGGCCGCCGGACTGATGAGTACGGCTGCGGTCCGGCCCCGGTTGGTTAAGGAAGACGGCGTCCTCGTGCGCCTTGTCCACCAGAGCGGGGAGCTCGGCGCGGGCACGGGACATGGTTACGGTGGTCATGACTGAAATGTACGTTTCGGTAAGCGAGTTGTACAGAATTCGGCTCGGGTGCCCGCGCCTGCCGACTCTGCCCGGTGAGACAGGACTTCAGACGTATGAGGCGGTAATCCGCCGGGAGGCGGCATCGACGGTGAGCGTGCCTCCGTGGGGGAGGATCCACTGGGGGCGAGTATGGCCGAAGGGGACTCCTGCGCATACCGGTGCCGCCGTGTTGTAGTGCCGGATGACCTCAAGCGCACTCTGGGCCTGCTCCTGCCGGTATTGCGCACGCGCCTGGGCGTCACGCGAGACCTGGAAACTGGTTGCGGGCGCCCGGGCCAGCAGTACTGCGGCCGCGGCCGTGAGTACCCCGCGTTCTCCCAGAGAGCGCAGCATGCCCGCCACCAGTTCCCGGCCGGGAAGCAACTCGGAGGTTTCCAGTATCAGAACGCAGCCATCAAGGTCTCTGGCGTCGGCATGGATACGCCCTGCGGCGAGGCCGAGTACCAGCACCTCCAAGCATCCGCCCCAGCCGGGCCCGCTGGCTGCGGTGGAAGGCCCGTCCCACAGCCAAGGTTCCGTCTGCTCGCGGGTCCCGTATTCGCTCAGCGCTTGCGGATCGGCCCAGTCCTTGCCGAAGTCCTCCGAGTATCCCGGCTCGGTGACTTCCAGAGTCTCACCCGTCAGCAGTGCCGCACGCAGCGAGGCCCGATGAACGGCGTCGACCTCGGGCCCGGGTCCTAGGTGAACCTGGGTGGCGCCGCCGTGGAAGCTGCACACGCCGTGCTCCCACAGCCACTGGTGCAGGTTGGTGTTGTCCGAGTAGCCGAGCACCGGCTTGGGGTCTGTCAGGACGGGCTCGACATCAAGGAGTGGCAGGACCGTCATCTCATCGTCACCGCCCGCGGTGGCGATGATCGCGCGAATGCTCGGATCGGCGAAGGCGGCGTTCAGGTCGTCGGCGCGCTCGCGCGCGCCGGCTCCGAGACGGCGGGTCGTGGGGAACTCCACCGGCACCAGACCGGTTATGGCGTGGAGTCGCTCCAGCGCCTGTTGGTGAACAGCGGGACCGATGGCGGGCACTGCCAACGACGGCGACAGCACCGCAATCTTGTCGCCCTCCTTGGCCTTACCAGGGCTGACCAATTGGCTCATGCCCTTGAAGTGTAGCCGGGGCTCCGCGCGGGCGCAGGAGGAGCGACGACGCGGGCTCGTCGTCGAGCATGCGCCGTGGCCGTCGAGCATGCTGTCCAGAGTGCCGTTCTCGTGGGCCGTTCCACGTCCGCGAGAGTTGACCCGCGTGCTCCGGGGCAGGCTCGGGGAGCACCCGGGCACGCCCCTGATTCTTCGGCGTGTCTTCCCTGGTTTTGACTGTGATTCCTGGAGTGGGCGCATGGGCCCGCTTAGCGTGGTGGGCATGAGCGCTCACGAGATCACCGGGGCAGGGGTCAAAACCGAGGCGGGGCCGGAGGCGCGAGCGAGTCGGCCGGGCCCGGGCGGCGCCGCGGCGCGGGTGGCGATCGCTATCGCGGTGATGCTGCTAAGCACCACGGTGCCGACGCTGATCATGGCCATACCGGGAGTAGAGGCGCTGCTGGACGGGAAGGTCTTCGGCCGGGGGAATACGGGGTTGCTGCTGGTATGCCTGGCAGCGCTCGCGATCATGTCCCTGGCGACGGCGTGCGCCTTCCTATGCGCCCGGATACTGATCACCCGTCTGGATCACGTCCGATCCGCCGACCTGGCAATGCGCCCGAGCCCGCGTGCGCTGGCCTGGTGCGTCGGCATGATCATCACCGCCTTCTTGGTCGTATCCGGAACAGGGCTGTTGGGGGATCTGCTGGGTGTCGCCCGGGTGGAGCCCGCTGTGCCGGGCGACACGTGGTGGTCCGCCATCCTGATTCAGATCGCCCTGGGGTTCTTTCTGCAGGGGATCCCCGAAGAACTGGTGTGGCGTGGCTGGTTGTTCCGCTCACTCGGCTCCACCCGGACGGCGGCGGCCGTCTCGGTACTCGTATTCACCGTCATGCACTTGGCCTCCCAGGGCGGCCAGGAGGGATGGGGCGAGCGCTTCATCTATCTGGCCATGCCCTTCGGCTTCGGGGCGGCGGCGATGGCGGCACGCTGGGTGTCGGGCTCTACCTGGGCGGCTGTAGGTGCGCACGGTGGATTTCATCTGTCCAACCTGTTGGCGGTGGGTATCGGCGTCCCCGTTGACGAGCCGGTCACCTGGGTTGTCATCGGCTGTCTGTGGCTGGTCGCCGGGGCGATCGTGCTGCTTCTTCACAAGACGCGTGCCGGTCGCGCAAATGCTGCGGTAGGTGCCTGCACTCAAACGACAGGCCGGGTGACCTCCAAGCGGTAGGCATTCGGATGGCCGTCATCCGTGCGTGAGTCCGAGCTATATCTGGACACGTCTGTCCCGGCGCGAGACCCCTGGGACCTGGGAGTTCTCTCATCGTCGGGGTGACCGGGCCTCCAGGTGTGTTTCGTACCGCGCCTTGCGACGCGGTCTTGATGTCGAAATACCGTCAACCGATGCTCAGCGGCGGCCGCGCACGTGCACGGCGTCACTGGCCCGCGCCGTCGCCCCGGGTCCGCGGCTCCCGTAGGCTGGGCGGCAGTGCGTGCCGACGACGAGGGCCGCACCCCGGCGCAGTCGGGGGAGCATCGTCGTCGGGGCGCGAGTGAATCCGAGCAACCCCTTTGAAAGGCGTATCAGACCTGTGGCTGAATTCATCTACCAGATGATCAAGGCGCGCAAGGCGCACGGTGACAAGGTCATCCTGGATGACGTCACCATGGCTTTCCTCCCGGGAGCCAAGATCGGCATGGTCGGCCCCAACGGCGCCGGCAAGTCCTCGATCCTGAAGATCATGGCGGGCATTGACCAGCCCTCCAACGGCGAGGCCCGGCTGTCCCCGGGCTACAGCGTCGGCATCCTGCTGCAGGAGCCGCCGCTGAACGAGGAGAAGACCGTGCTCGGCAACGTCGAGGAGGGCGTGGCAGAGATCAAGGGCAAGCTCGACCGGTTCAACGAGATCTCGGCCGCCATGGCTGACCCGGACGCCGACTTCGACTCCCTGATGGCCGAGATGGGCACCCTCCAGGACCAGCTCGACGCTGCGGGCGCCTGGGACCTGGACTCCCAGCTGGAGCAGGCCATGGACGCGCTGCGCTGCCCGCCCCCAGACGCCGAGGTCAAGCACCTCTCCGGTGGTGAGCGCCGCCGGGTGGCCCTGTGTCGCCTGCTCCTGGAGGCCCCTGACCTTCTCCTCCTGGACGAGCCCACCAACCACCTGGACGCCGAGTCGGTCCTGTGGCTGGAGCAGCACCTGGCTGCCTACAAGGGCGCGGTCATCGCCGTGACCCACGACCGCTACTTCCTGGACCACGTGGCCCAGTGGATTGCCGAGGTGGACCGTGGTCGCCTCTACCCCTACGAGGGCAACTACTCCACCTACCTGGAGACCAAGGAGAAGCGTCTGGAGGTCCAGGGCAAGAAGGACGCCAAGCTGGCCAGGCGCCTGCGCGAGGAGCTGGAGTGGGTGCGCTCCTCGGCCCGGGGGCGTCAGGCCAAGTCCAAGGCCCGCCTGGCCCGCTACGAGGAGATGGCCGCTGAGGCCGAGCGCACCCGCAAGCTGGACTTCGAGGAGATCCAGATCCCGCCGGGTCCTCGCCTGGGAAACCAGGTCCTGGAGGCCACCAACCTGTCCAAGGGCTTCGACGGGCGCACCCTCATCGAGGGGCTGTCCTTCACCCTGCCGCGCAACGGGATCGTGGGTGTGGTGGGACCAAACGGGGTGGGCAAGTCCACCCTGTTCAAGACCATCGTCGGCCTGGAGCCGCTGGACGGCGGCGAGCTCACGATCGGCCAGACTGTCACGCTGTCCTACGTGGACCAGACCCGGGCCGGCATCGACCCGAACAAGACCCTGTGGGAGGTCGTCTCCGACGGGCTGGACTACATCCAGGTCGGCCAGGTGGAGATGCCCTCGCGCGCCTACGTGGCCTCCTTCGGCTTCAAGGGCGCCGACCAGCAGAAGCCGGCCGGCGTGCTGTCCGGTGGTGAGCGCAACCGCCTGAACCTGGCGCTCACCCTGAAGCAGGGCGGAAACCTGATCCTGCTGGACGAGCCCACCAACGACCTGGACGTGGAGACGCTGGGGTCCCTGGAGAACGCGCTGCTGGAGTTCCCCGGCTGCGCGGTGGTCATCACCCACGACCGCTGGTTCCTTGACCGGGTGGCCACCCACATCCTGGCCTGGGAGGGCAGTGAGGAGAACCCGGCCAGCTGGTACTGGTTCGAGGGGAACTTCGCCTCCTACGAGGAGAACAAGGTAGCCCGCCTGGGCGCGGAGGCAGCCCGGCCCCACCGCGTCACCTACCGCAGGCTGACTCGCGGCTGAGGCGGGGCGCACCCTCAGGCAACAGAAACGTCGTAGGACAACACGGCGCCACGTTGTCCTACGACGTTTCTGTTGCCTGGGAGCGGTGGGCCTGGGGCGGAGGCCTCCTGCCGGGGAGGGGGACCAGTCTGAGGCTGGCAGCGGCCAGGGCAGCGAGAGCCACCGCTGCCCACCACGCGCTGGGACGACCTGCCGGGGCCATGAGCCACGCCCACCAGTAGGCAGTGCTGTCATGGTCGACGCCGAGGACCCAGTAGGTGGACACCAGCAGCACCTGTGCGACGCAGGCGGCGCTGGCCCCGGCCCACCTGCCGAGCGTCAGGCCCGTGCCTGCCAGGATGAGGGTGTTGCGGGCAAAGGTCGGCACACCCAGGACGAGCGCGGCCAGGCTGGTCGCGGCCATGACGGCTGCCAGCACGCAGACCAGCCTCAGCAGGACCGTGTGGCGCCCACGGGCGCTGACCTCTGGGACCCGCCAGGGCGGTGACACCGCCCTGGCAGCGCAGGTCCACGTCCTCAAGCACCAGGTGACGGCGCCGCAGGACCACGCTGGCTCCCTCGACCTCCAGGGCAGGGTGCCCTGAGCCCAAGGCCTCGGCGCGGGCAGCTGCCACGGCGCCTGTCCCCGCTGGTGCCCCCATCGCCATGAGCGGCCCCGTTCCGTTCCCGCTGGACCACTCAGTAGTCAAAGGTCGGGTAGGCGTAGATCGAGCAGGAGTCAGGTACCGGGACACCCATCTGCGCGCAGACCTGGACGTGGCCTCGGGCACGCCAGTCCTCGCTGTTGAGCCGGAAGGAGGTGTCCATCTCCTCTGTCGTGTTCTGGATCTCACGGGTGGACTCAGTACCCCGGCTGGTCCACCTGGTCACGTTGTCGTTGCCGGCACCGTAGGTGTAGCCGCGAGTGGTGGCGTAGACGGGGTTGCCGTCACGGCGGGGGTCGGTCAGGACGTAGTGCGTCGTCGCGGAGGCGTAGTCGTTGTTGGTAAAGGTCCCTGCGCCGTTGACGCGCTCAATACTGTTGTAGAAGGAGTTCACTGGTCCCCAGTTGGCTGCGCTGGCCGGGCTGGAGGCTCCGAAGAGCCCGACGACGAGCGCTGCGGCGAGGGCGAGGGCGAAGGCTGCTGCGTGCCGCCTGAGTGCATGACTGACAGTGGCGAGAGGTGCAAGGCCGACATCTCCTTTGACAAACCGGCGCGCCCCGGCCGTCCCAGCACGTGTGGCCACCGCCTGAGACAACCGGGCTGCTCCGGTGTCGCTGGTTGCTGGTTTTGCTCCCGGTACTGCGGGTAACAACGACGCTAACATCGCTGTATCTGGCACGCAAGGACAGTCACGGTGTATCAAGAGGTCTGAGGGGGCTGCTGACGGTGCTGGCGTGCGGTCACGCTGAGCCTGCTGTGGCGCGGCAGCACGGACGCGTCCCGGTGTGCTGCCCGGCGCGACCACAGGCGCCCCAGGGCGGACGACGTTCAGCCCGGAGCGAATATGGGGTGAGTGGTAAGCCTTGTGCGGTGCGGCAGCCGAGGCGATTAGGCCGGGCGCACCCTCAGGCAACGGAGACGTCGTAGGACAACACGGTGCCACGTTGTCCTACGACGTCTCCGTTGCCTGAAGCACCCAGGGTGCCTGGGCACCCTGGGTGCTCTGCGGGGCGCGCCGTCAGGCCGTCGGCGTCTCCTCCGCTGGCTGCGCCGCCTGCGTCGGCGCTGCTGCCTCCTCTGACTCCTCCACCCGGATGGACCAGCGTCCGGACCCCCGGGAGGAGGAGGTGGGCATGCGCACCATGCCCTCCTGGGCGATGGTGCACACCAGGCGGCCCGCAGAGTCGAAGACCTGGGCGCGGGCCATGCCCCGGCCCTCCTGTGAGCCAGGGGAGTCCTGGGCGTAGAGCAGCCAGTCGTTCATGTCCACGTCGCGGTGGAACCACTGGGCGTGGTCCAGCGTGGCCAGGCTCAGCCCCTCGCTGCGCCAGCTCAGCCCCTGGCTGCGCAGCACCGGCTCCAGCATCACCTGGTCGCACACATAGGTCAGCAGCGCCCGGTGCACTGTCTGCGAGGCGCTATCGGGGACGCGACCGCGTGCCCGCATCCACAGGTGCTGGACCCCGCTGGCCTGGCTGGCGGGCCTCAGGTACAGGTTCCCCTCCACGTGGCGCAGGTCAAAGGCGGCGGTGCGTCCCAGGAACTTGGCCACCGGGTGGTCGATGGTCCGGAAGATCTCCAGGGCGCTGGTCAGCTCCTCCGGTCCGGGCACCTGCGGGGCGGCCGCCTGGACCTGCACCCCCTCCTGACGCTCCTGGTAAGAGGAGATCATGGACAGGATCGGGACGCCGTCCTGGCAGGCCGTGGTACGGCGCTGGGAGAAGGACCGCCCGTCGTGGAGGCGCTCCACGGCAAAGGTGATGTCCTTGTCCGGCTGACCGCCACGCATGAAGTAGGCGTGGACCGAGTGCGCCGCCCTCTCTCCGTCGCCGTCGTCGGGCACGGTGGCGGCTGCGGCCAGCAGCCCCTGGGCCACCACCTGGCCACCGTAGACACGGCCGGAGAGCTGGGGCAGGCTGCCACCGGTGAATAGGTCCTCCCCGTCTCCTGGGGTAAGGGCAAGGACCCGGGTGACCGAGCCCAGGGGCTCCTCGGTGGCACTAGGGACGGGGTAGGGGCGCGTCACAGACCGAGCTCCTCCAGGACCGGGAGCCCGGAGCGCACCGCCGAGCGGGCCTCCTCGGCGGTGGGGCTGTCGATGGCCAGCTGTGCCAGGCGCTGGCAGTCGGCGAAGTCCACGGACTTCAGGACCGCGTCGACGTCGGGCAGCGCGCGTGCCGTCATGGACAGGCTGGCCACTCCCAGGCCTACCAGCACGACGGCCAGCGCCGGGTCCGCGGCGGCCTCGCCGCACACGCCGACAGGGCGCCCGTGGGGGGCCGCGCCGTCGCAGGCGGACTTGATGAGGCGCAGGACCGCCGGCTGCCAGGCCGTGGACAGGTCAGCCAGGGAGGACAGCAGGCGGTCGGCGGCCATGACGTACTGGGTCAGGTCGTTGGTGCCGATCGAGGCGAACTCGGCATGCTCGAACATCTTGTCCGCCATGATGGCCGCTGAGGGGACCTCGATCATCATCCCTGCCGTCCTCAGGCCGTAGGAGCGGGCCTTGTCCACGAAGGCCTGCGCCTCCTCAGCCGTGGAGATCATCGGGGCCATGACCCACACCTTGGCCTCGGTGGCTGCCTCGGCCCGGGCCAGGGCCTCCAGCTGGTGGTCCAGGACCTCGGGGTCGCGGCGGGAGGTCCGGTAGGCGCGCACCCCCAGGGCGGGGTTGGCCTCGGAGGCGTCGGTGAGGAAGGGCAGGGGCTTGTCCGCCCCGGCGTCCAGGGTGCGCACCACGACCTTCTTGCCGGGGAAGGCCTCCAGGACGGCCTTGTAGGCCTCGACCTGCTGGTCGATGCTGGGCTCCTCGGGCTGGTCCAGGAAGCAGAACTCGGTGCGGAACAGGCCCACCCCCATGGCGTTGGCCTCGGCCGCGGAACGGGCGCCGTCGCCGTCGCCGACGTTGGCCAGGAGCTGGACCTCGCGGCCGTCCCGGGTGGCACCGTCGCCGTGGAACTCCCGCACCCGGCTGGCCAGCTCACGGGCACGACGCAGGGCATCCTCCGACGGGTTGACGGTGATGGTGCCCTTGGTCCCGTCCACCAGCACGATGTCGCCCTCGGTCAGGGCGTCGGTCACCTCGGCCCCGGCGCCCACGATCGCCGGGATGCCCAGGGAGCGGGCCAGGATGGCTGTGTGGGAGGTGGGGCCGCCCTCGGAGGTGACGAAGGCGACGACTTTCTCCGGGTCCAGCAGGGCGGTGTCAGCAGGGGCGAGGTCCTCCGCGACCAGCACGAAGGGCTCGGGGTGGCGGGGGATGCCGGGCATGGGGGAGTCGGTGAGCACCGCGATGATCCGGTCGCGGACGTCGGCCACGTCGCGCGTGCGCTCGGCCATGTAGCCCCCCAGGGACTCCAGCATGGAGGCCAGGGTTCCCGCCGACTCCCACACCGCGCGCGCCGGGACCAGGCGCCGCTCGCGGATCATCGCCTGGGCCGAGGAGGTCAGGGTGGGGTCGGCCGCCATCTGGGCGGTCGTCTCCAGGAGGGTGCGGCCCTCTCCCTTGGCCTCGGCCGCCGACAGCTCCAGGCCCTTCTTGACTGCCAGGGCAGCGGCCGCGACACTGTCACACGCCTCCTCCAGGTCCGCAGCCGAGGGCAGGGTCTCGATCTCCGGCTCGGGGATCGAGGGGGCCATGCGGGCGACTGGCCCGGCAACCAGGCCCGGGCTCACGCCGATGCCTGTGAGGGTGGTGGTGTCGGTGGACGCTGTCATTGCGCTGCTCCTGTCGGAGACGGAACGGGATCGACGCACATTCTGCCTTGTCGGGGCCGGGCGCGAGGGCATTCCGCCAGGGGAAGAAAAGTATCTTGGCTCTCGGGTGTCCTGCGTGGCAGGCGAGATGGGGGAGCCGGGGCTGGGATAAGGTTGGCCACAACCACAACAGGCCTCATCCGTCCGGGGCCCGTGCGTCCGAGCGGGGCGCGAGCGGGGTGGGCGTTAAGGAGCATTCATGAGTAACGCAGCGGACATCGTCGCCGGCCTCGGCGGGCAGGACAACATCACCGCCCTGGAGCCCTGTATCACGCGGCTGCGGGTGGAGGTTGTGGACCAGGAGAAGGTGGACGAGGAGGCGCTGCGCGCCTGCGGCGTCTTCGGGGTCGTGCGATCCGGCCGGGTCGTGCAGGTGGTCGTCGGTCCTTCTGCCGACGAGATCGCCGCGCAGATTGCGAACCTGTGACTCAGGTCTTGCCTTTACGGCCCGTCCCCTGAGCGCCCGACATACCACCTGACGTCCCGACGTCGTCGCGGGCAGCCCGGCTGGGGTGCGGCGAGCCCGAGTGCCCTGGCTGGGACTGTGAGGCAGACTTGAAGCCGCTGCCCTGCCCCTCTGTTGTCCCCTGTGCGGGCGCTGCGGCCCGCGCAGGAAGGATGCGGGGAGCCCGTGCCAAGAACCGACCGCAAGGCTGAACCCACACGCATGAACGAGCCCACCTCCCACCGAGCAGACGTCACACACGTCCATGAGCCCGCCTCCGAGCGTCTGAAGCAGCTTGCCGAGGCCCACGGGGTCTCGACCGAGTACTGGGACTACCACGGCCACCTCGCATCGCCGTCGCGCGCCACCCTGGAGGCTGTCCTGGACGCGCTGGGGGTGAGGGCGCACAGTGACCAGGAGATCTCCGAGGCCCTCGCGGAGCACGAGGTCGCCCCGTGGCGCCGCACCCTTCCTCCCGTAGTCGTGGTACGGGCCTCCTCCACGACCACGGTCCCGGTCCACGTCCCCGACGGTGCTGCGGTCACCCTGAGCGTGCGGCTGGAGGACGGTCGGGTGCGCCCGCTGCAGCAGGTGGAGGACCTCACCCTGCCCCGGGAGGTGGACGGCACCATGATCGGCCGCGCCTCCTTCTCCCTTCCACGTGACCTTCCCCTCGGGTGGCACACGCTGGTGGCCCGGGTTGGCGGTGCCCAGGACGGCCCTGCCGGGGCTGTCGGCACGGTGACCAGCACAGTGACCGGCACGGTGACCACCCCCCTGGCGGTCACGCCGGACCGCCTGAGCCTGCCCCAGTCGCTTGGTGAGCGCGGGTGGGGTGCCATGGCCCAGCTCTACTCGGTGCGCTCGCGAACCTCCTGGGGGGTGGGTGACGCTGATGACCTCACCGAGCTGGTCAGCTTCCTGGGGGACAAGGGGGCCGACTTCCTGCTCATCAACCCCCTGCACGCGGCCGAGCCTGTCAGCCCCATGACGCCCTCGCCCTACCTTCCGGTCACCCGGCGCTTCGTCAACCCACTCTATATCCGGCCGGAGAACATCCTGGAGTTCTCGCGCTTGTCGGGACCACGCCGCTCCCTGGTGCAGTGGGCCGTGGAGGAGGTCCGGGACTCCGACCTCAGCGCGGAGGCGATCGACCGTGACGCCTCCTGGAAGGCCAAGCGTGAGGCCCTGGAGGTTATCTTCGCCGCCGGGCGCTCCTACTCCCGCCAGCGCGACTTCGAGCGATTCCGCGCTGAGGAGGGGGAGGGGCTGGAGCGCTTCGCCCTGTGGTGCGCCCTCACGGAGAAGTACGGCCCACTGGCGCAGTGGCCAGCTACCCTGCACGACGCCGACTCCGCCTTCGTCGCCAACGAGGCCCGCACGCTCACCGAGCGGATCGACTTCTACGCCTGGCTCCAGTGGGTCGTTGACGAGCAGCTCGCCCGGGCACAGGAGGAGGCCAGGGCCTCTGGCATGGCCCTGGGCGTCATGAGCGACCTCGCCGTGGGCGTGCACGCCTACGGCGCTGACGTGTGGGCCGAGCCGGGCGCCTTCGCCCGGGGGGTGACGGTCGGGGCGCCGCCGGACATGTACAACCAGCAGGGGCAGAACTGGTCCCAGCCGCCGTGGAGCCCCACCTACCTGGCGGAGTCCGCCTACGCCCCCCTGCGTGAGATGCTGCGCACGGTGCTGCGCCACTCCGGTGCGCTGCGTATCGACCACGTCATCGGGCTGTTCCGCCTGTGGTGGATCCCTGCGGGGATGTCGGCCGACCATGGGGCCTACGTCCGCTACGACCACGAGGCGATGATGGGCGTGGTCCTCCTGGAGGCCTACCGGGCCGGGGCCGTCGTTATCGGGGAGGACCTGGGGACGGTGGAGCCGTGGGTGCGCGACTACCTGACCAGCCGCGGTGTGCTGGGTACCAGCGTGCTGTGGTTCGAGAAGCAGGAGGACGGGTGGCCGCTGCAGCCCCAGGCCTACCGGCACCTGGCGCTGTCCACGGTCTCGACCCACGACCTCCCGCCCACGGCGGGCTACCTCGCTGAGGAGCACGTCGAGCTGCGTGAGCGGCTGGGGCTGCTGACCCAGCCGGTGGACCAGGTGCGCACGGAGGCGCGCATCGAGCGTGACCGGATGCTGTCGCGCCTGCGTGAGCACGGGCTGCTGGGGAACCAGCCCACGGAGCGTGAGGTGATTGAGGCGCTCCACAGGTACGTGGTGCGTACCCCCTCCGTGCTGGTCGGTGTCGCGCTGACCGACGGTGTCGGGGAGCGCAGGGCACAGAACCAGCCCGGCACGGACCAGGAGTACCCCAACTGGAAGATGCCGCTGGCCGACGGCTCCGGCGAGGTCGTCATGGTCGAGGACCTGCCCGGCAACGTCCGCCTGTCGAGCCTGGTAGCCGCCGTCAGCAAGGAGTTCTCTGAGCTGTCCGGGCGGCCTTCCCACCTGACGGCACGCTCCCACTGACAGCCCGCACGGCCGCTACCCGCCCGTCACTACCCACCGGTCGGTCCGTCACTGCGGTGCCCCAGCAGTCTCAGCCGCCTGGGCGCGGGCTACCCTCACCGTGTCGTCCAGGTTCTCCTGCACGATCCGGCGCAGGGCTGCGGGGGCCTGCGGGTGGGAGTCCAGCCACCCCCTCAGGGCGCCCTGGGGGTCCGGACCCTCCTGCTGCGTGCCCTCAGGGCACTCAAGGCCGACGGTGGCGCACGACCACAGCCCTGACAGCAGGTTCTCAGCCATGTGGAAGGTCCGCGAGTCCCAGATCCGCTCGATCTGGGCGACATAGTCAGTTACGAAGGGTAGGAGCAGCTCGGGACGGCGCTCCACGTCGGTGAACCCGCGCAGGACACGGACCTGGGTCTCGTTAGGCATGGTGGCGTCCTCCACCAGCTCACGCCACGTGCGCCTCTTGGCCTCGGGTGTGGGGATGCTGGCGAGGGCCTGGGCGGCGCGCTCGCGGCCTGTGGTGGTGACGTCACGGCGGGCCTCGGCGGCAATCTGCTCCTCGCCCCAGCGGCCCGCCGCCACCAGTCCGGTCAGCACCTCCCAGCGCAGGTCCTGGTCCATGACCAGGCCGTCCAGGTGCTGGGTACCGTCCAGCAGCCCCTCCAGGACGTCGAGCTGGGAGGGGGCGACCGCGTGCGCGGCGACGGCGCGGACCAGCTGGAGCTGCTTGTCACTGCCCGGTGTGGCGGTCTCCACCAGGTCCAGGAGAGTCGTGGTGGTCTGGAGGGCTGCCTGCTGACGGCGTGCGGGGGGAAGGTAGAGGGACAGGCAGGTGGCGAGGCGGCCCAGCAGCCCCTGGAGGACCGAGGAGCTCTCCTCCACGCGCAGCGCCCGCAGGGCGGCCTCACGGTAGCGGGAGGCCGCGAGCTCGCCGTCGCGGACCATGTCCCAGGCGCAGGCCAGCAGCACCGAGCGCGGCAGGGAGGCGGTGAAGGCCTCCACGTGCTCCAGCCCCAGGGCCAGGGAGCTGGCGTCCAGGCGGGTCTTTGCGTAGGTGAGGTCCTCGTCGTTGAGGAGGAGGACGTCTGGACGGCGGGTTCCCACCAGGGCCGGTACCGGTGTCAGCTCACCCTCCACGTCGAGCTCGACTCGTCCGGTGCGCTCCATCCTGGCTTCCGTCCGGGGTTGCGTCCGGGCGCTGTCCGACCCCTCGCCTGCCTGCAGGCTGTAGGAGCCCAGCACCACGCGGTGCGGGCGCAGCGAGGCGGGTGAGCCCGCAGGCACCTCCTGACGGACCGCCGCAGAGGTGATGACGTCGTCGTCCACGGTGATCTCGGTGCGCAGGGTCGTGACCCCCGCCTCCTGGAGCCACACGCGAGTCCAGGCTGACAGGTCCCGGCCCGAGACGGCCTCCAGCTCGGTCAGCAGGTCAGCCAGCTCGGCGTTGCCGTAGGCGTGGGCTTCCAGGTACCTTGCGATGCCGGTGAAGAAGCTCTCGCGCCCGACGTAGCCGACCAGCGCCGCCAGGACCGAGGCGCCCTTGGCGTAGGTGATGCCGTCGAAGTTGACCTCCACGTCGTGGAGGTCAACGATCTCTGCTGCCACGGGGTGGGTGGAGCTGAGCTGGTCCTGGTTGTAGGCCCACCCCTTCTCCAGGGTCTGGAAGGTGGTCCACGCCTGGCTCCAGCGCGTGGTCTCTGCGGTGGCCAGGGTGGAGGTGTACTCAGCGAAGGACTCGTTGAGCCACAGGTCGTTCCACCACCTCATGGTCACCAGGTCGCCGAACCACATGTGCGCCAGCTCGTGGAGGATGGTCACGGCGCGGCGCTCGACCCGGGCCTCCACGGGGCGGGAGCGAAACACGTAGTCGTCCCGGTGGGTCACGCACCCGGCGTTCTCCATCGCTCCGGCGTTGAACTCGGGGACGAAGACCTGGTCGTACTTGGGGAAGGGGTAGGCGGTCCCGAAGAGGTCCTCGTAGTAGGCCAGGCCCTTCCTGGTCAGGTCCAGGACCTCCCCGGCGTCCAGGTGCTCGGCCAGGCTGGCCCGGCAGTAGACACCCAGGGGCACCTCCCGCCCGTCCGGTGCCGTGTAGACGTCGGTGACTCCCACGTAGGGGCCGGCCACGACGGCTGTCACGTAGGAGCTCAGCCGCTGGGTGGGGGCGAAGGCGAACCGGGAGGCCGGGGCGCCGTCCGCCCCGGTCGTGGCCGTGGGGGAGGGGGTGGGGGAGTTGGACAGGACGGTCCACTCGCGGGGCACGGTGACGGTGAAGGTGAAGGAGGCCTTGAGGTCAGGCTGCTCGAAGACCGCGTATACGCGCCGGGAGTCGGGGACCTCGAACTGGCTGTAGAGGTAGGTCTGACCGTCGGCCGGGTCGGTGAAGCGGTGCAGCCCCTCACCGGTGTGCATGTAGGCGCAGTCGGCGGTGACCACCAGCTCGTTGGACTCCTCCAGGCCGTCCAGGGCGATACGTGAGTCGGCGTAGACCTCGGCAGGGTCCAGGGCCCGGCCGTTGAGGGTGACGGAGCTGAGCTCGGCGGCGATGAGGTCGATGAAGGTCGACGAGCCGGGGACGGCCGTGAAGCGCACGGTCGTGGAGGAGCGGAAGACCTTCTCTCCCGTGGTGAGGTCCAGGACGACGTCGTAGCTGTCGGTGGCGATGGTCGCGGCGCGGGCGACGGCCTCGTCACGGGTCAGGTTCTGCCCTGGCATGCGTGCTCCTTGTGGTGGTGGGCGGGGGTCGTGTGCGCCGTGGCTGCGGCGGGGAGGTGGTCGGCGCGGGCGGCACTCACACGTGGGTGCGCGGCGACGGGTCCCAGGGGTGATTGTCGCACTACGGGGCAGCCAGGAGAAGCCCGGGAGGAGCTCTCGCGCGTCCGCAGCTGTACCAGCCCTGTGCTTGCGGTCCCCAGGACCCGCCGGGGGCCAGCGGGGTCGCAGGGCGAGGTCGGCAGCCTAGCGGGAGCCCGTGGTGCACGAGCCGGGGGAGTGGCCGTGCCTGGCCAGGACCTCTTTGGTCGTGTCGTCGGCGAAGGCCACGATGGAGGCATCGTTGCCCGGGCTGTCCTGGTTCTGGCCGGTGTCAGCCTCCGAGACCGGGACGTCAACCACCTCCAGCCCGTGGCCGGCCTGCGCACGGGTGTCGTCGTGACGGGCGCCGTGATCGTGACCTGTGTCGTGCGCCGAGGCGAGCGTGCGGGCCAGGGAGAGCATGCCGGTGGCCCCTGTGCCCGTGTCGAGCGTCAGGTGGCTGGCCAGCTCATGGGCCAGCCGGTGGGCGCCCCAGGGGGTGCGCGCCTGGTCCCTGACTGCGCTCAGCGTCGCCGTCATGACGGTCGTGGTGGACTCGTCCCGACGCTCCTTGCCCTCCTGCGGGCTCAGGGCGGTCCACGTCTCCTCCCGCAGCACCTCAGGATGACGGGACCTGACCAGGGCGAGGGCCTGGGAGCCGGAGAGGCGCTGCCTCCCGGCTGAGGTCAGGTTGAGGCCGGTGTAGGAGTCCCTCACGGGCTCGGGCACCTCCACCTCCAGACCTCCCAGGGAGTCGATGACGGCGGCGAACTGCGCCATGTCGAGGACGACCAGGTGCGTGGTGGCCACGCCCAGGCCCTGGCACAGGAGGTCAACCGTTCTCTGCGGCCCAGAGAGGTAGCTGGTGGCCAGTCGTTCCATCGATCCGTCCGCGTCGAGCAGCACCAGGTCACGCGGCAGCGTGAGTACTGTCAGGCCGCCCTGCCGGGGCTGGACAAGAGCCAGGACGTCGGCGCGGGACCCGGGTACCTCGCTGGCCGATCCGTAGTGGTCCGGTCCCTCGGGGAGGGTCTCCCGGGAGTCCACGCCAAGCACGAGCCAGGTCTGCTCAGGCTGCTGCCCGTCCTGGGCCGAGTCAGGGGAGGAGCCAGGAGAGGGGGTGGCGGGGGGCATGGCGGTCGGCATGGTGACGTCGACCCGCTGGGGCCGTGAGGACAGGACGGCGACGTCGGCGCCCCCAGCGGCCACCAGGGCCAGCACGAGCAGGGCTGCGTACAGGCCGCCTCGTCGTCGGCGGCGTGCAGGGGGGAGGGCGCCGTTAGACGCCCTCCCCCCTGCACGCCAGTGGTGTGAGCGAGTCATCCTGCCATTGTGCCGCCTGTGCCGCTCCTGGCCGGGACGCGGCTACAGCGAGGCCTTGCGGCGACGGACGTAGAGTGCTCCCGCCCCGGTGAGGGCCAGGACGAGGGCGAGGCCGCCGACGAGCAGGGTGCTGGTGCCGGTGCGTGCCAGGTCCGAGGCGTCGGACTCGGCCGCCGCGCGGGTGGATCCTGCGGTCACGGAGACCGTGGAGCCCGTGCCCGACGCGGACCGGTCCTCAGCCTGCTGCCCCTCAGCCGTCAGCTCAGTGGCGGCGGTCCCCTGGTCGGGGTCCTCGGCCGCAGGGTCCCCGGTACCGACGGCGTCGGAGTCGGTACCGTCCTCACCGTCACTGACGACTGAGTAGGTACCGTCCGAGACCTGGATGAGCTTCCTGCTGGTGGCGTACTCCCCGTAGCGCGACCCGCTCAGGGCAAGCCGGTAGATGCCGTCGGCGACGTCGGAGGGGGCCGCCAGGGAGCCGTTCACACTGCCGTCGTCAGCGGCCGTGAGGCTACCCAGTGAGGCTGCCCTTGCTCCGGTGTCGAGCGACTCCAGGTAGACCTCGATGGTCTCGCCCGGGGTGAAGCCGCTGGCCTTGATGGTGAGGACCTGGGAGCCGACCCCACCCTTGATGTGGAAAGTCCCCGTGACAGTCGTGCTGTCCAGGAAGACGCCGTAGCGTGCGGTGCTCGTGGTCTCGTTGTAGGCCACGCAGGCTGAGGACACGGTCCAGCCGTCCTCGTCGACGTCACCGCCACTGGCACTGACCAGCGAGGCGACGTCGAGGGTGGTGCTCCAGGTGCCGTCAGCCGCAGGAGTGGCTGTCACTGCACTGCTCAGGTCCTGGCTGCCCGGGGGGAGCAGGGCGACGCTGACCGTCGCGTCCTGCCCGGTGCATCCGCTACCGGAGACGGTGTAGGACGTGGTTGACGGGTCGATGACCGCCTCTCCCTTCGCGCTGAAGTCGCTGGCCGCCCCGGCCGGGACGGCCAGCAGAGAGGCGCCGACCAGCGCGGCTGTGGCGCTGGCAACAGCGAAGGGACGTCGAAGAGGCATCGTTCCTCCAAGGGTGGGATGAGGTAGGGGGGTGACGTTGTGATGTCACCGTGACACACCGAGACTAGCGCGAAGGTGACACTCCTGACAACTGCGGTCGTAACGAAAATGTGACCTCATGATGAGAGGTCTGTCCCAAAAGAGGTGTGCTAGCGGGGGGTAGCGCCTCGTCCGGGCCGTGTCCAGACCCTGGGGCCACCACCACGGTGCCGGGCTACCAGATGGTCACTCGTTCCTGCGGGTCCAGCCACAGGCGGTCCTGGGGGCCGACGTCGAAGGCCTCGTAGAAGGCGTCGACGTTGCGCACGATCCCGTTGCAGCGGAACTCTGACGGGGAGTGGGGGTCCACGGTGAGAAGCAGCTCGGCGTAGTCGTCGCGGTTCTTGCCCCGCCAGATCCTCGCCCAGGAGCAGAAGAAGCGCTGCAGCCCGGTCATGCCGTCGATGACTGGCGCCTGGTCCAGCGAGTCGGCGCCGGTCTCGGCCAGCGCCAGGCGGTAGGCCTTGAGCGCGATCCCCAGGCCCCCCAGGTCCCCGATGTTCTCCCCGACGGTCAGGGCGCCGTTGACGTGGGGAACCTCCTCCGCCGGGGTGCCGTCCCGCTGCGCCCGCTCCAGCAGCGCCGCAGGCACGTAGGAGCTGTACTGGTCGATGAGCGCACGGGTGCGCTGGGTGAAGGCCTCGCGGTCGGCCTGGGTCCACCAGTCGCTGACTCGCCCGGTCCCGTCGAAGGTCGAGCCCTGGTCGTCGAAGCCGTGCCCGATCTCGTGGCCGATGACCGCCCCGATGCCTGCGTAGTTGACGGCGTCGTCGGCGTCGGGGTCGAAGAAGGGAGGTTGGAGGATCGCCGCCGGGAAGACGATCTCGTTCATGGTCGGGTTGTAGTAGGCGTTGACCGTCTGGGGGGTCATGTGCCACTCCTCGCGGTCCACGGGACCCTCCAGCTTGCGCAGCGCCCGGGCTGTGTCGGCGGCCTCGACGCTGCGCACGGAGGCGAGCAGGTCCCCGGGGGTCACCACGACGGTGGAGTAGTCGCGCCAGCGCACGGGGTAGCCGATCTTGGCGGTGAACTGGGAGAGCTTGTCCAGCGCCCGCTCCCGCGTGGCCTGGCTCATCCAGTCCAGGGAGGAGATCGACTGCCGGTAGGCCTCGATGAGACGGGTGACCAGCTCCTCCACCAGGGCCTTGTGCGAGGCGGGGAAGTGGCGCTGGACGTAGAGCTCTCCCAGGGCCTCACCCAGGCAGCCCTCCACCAGGCCCACACCCCGCTTCCACCGGGCGCGCAGCTCGTCGGTGCCCTGGAGGGTGCGCCCGTAGAAGCTGAAGCTCTCCTCGACGAAGGCGCGCGACATCAGCGCGGCCCGGCCGTGGACCACGTGCCAGGCGGCCCAGGCTTTGAGGGAGGCCAGGCTGGTGGCCTCCCAGACGCCTGCGGCGTAGGCGAGGTAGTCAGGCTGGCAGACGATCGCCTCCTGGAGGAAGGAGGTCTGCTCCACGCCGGTGGCCGCAGCCGCCTCCAGGATCCCGGTCTGCCACTGCTGCCACGGGAAGCCCGGGGCCGAGGCGACCAGGTCCGGCCACGAGGTCGGGTTGTTCATCTTCCCCACGTCCCGGCAGGTCACCCGGTCCCAGTGCCCCCGGGCCAGGGTCGTCTCCACCTCCATGACCTTGCGGGCCAGGTCGGCGGCGGAGGTGGTCTCGGTACCCTCAGGTGCCAGGACGGAGGGCGGCCCTGCCAGGTCAAGCATCCTGGACACGTGCTCCACGTAGGACTCCCGCAGCCCCGCCTGGTCGTCCTCACGGTAGTAGGACTCGTCGGGAAGCCCGATGCCCGCCTGAGAGACCCAGGTGGTGTAGCGCCCCGGGTCGTTGAGGTCGTTGTCCACGCCCACGGAGACAAGGCCGGTGAAGCCGCTGGGCAGCAGCGTCCCCAGCACCCGGGCCAGCTCCTCCTTGGTGCTGGCCGCCAGGACGGGGGCGATCTCGGGCTCCAGGGCGCGGGCACCCAGCTCCTCCAGGCGCTCCTCGTCCATGAAGGCCGCGTACAGGGCGCCGACGCGGCCCGGTCCCGAGTCCAGGGCGTGGCCTGCTGACGCGGCCTCCTCCACAATCTGGCGGCACGCCTCCTCAGCGGCGTCCCGCAGCTCGACGAAGGCGCCGGTGCCGGGGCGGTCGGCAGGGATCTGGGCCTGCGCCAGCCAGGTCCCGTTCACGTAGCGGAACAGGTCGTCCTGGGGCCGGGGCGCAGGAGCGGCGTCGGTACCTGCGGGAGAGAAGGGTGAGGGGGACGAGGAGGAGTCGGTCATGCGCGCACGTTATCCCGGGGTCGTGCTCAGGGGTGGGCCGTGTCTGCGGTGTAGAGGAGTGTTCGCGTGAGGCACAATCAGTCCCATGCGCATCCACATCGCCTCCGACCACGCGGGCTTCGAGCTCAAGGCCGCCGTGCGCCAGCACCTGACCGCTCGTGGGCACGAGGTGGTTGACCACGGTGCCCACACCTTTGACCCTGACGACGACTACCCCGCCTTCTGCCTGGAGTGCGGTGAGGCTGTGGTCGCCGACGAGGGCAGCCTGGGGATCGTCCTGGGGGGGTCCGGCAACGGCGAGCAGATCGCAGCCAACAAGGTTGACGGGGTGCGGGCCGCTCTGGCCTGGTCCCTGGAGACCGCCAGGCTGGCCCGCCAGCACAACAACGCCAACGTCGTCGCCCTGGGAGGACGGATGCACAGCCTGGACCAGGGGTTGGGGATCATCGATGCCTTCATCGCCGAGCCCTTCAGCGGCGACGAGCGCCACGCACGTCGCATCTCCCAGCTGGCGGACTACGAGGTGCGCGTCCACGGCGCCGCTGCTCCTGGTGCTGGCGCCGTCCCCTCCGGGGAGTGAGCCGTGCCGGAAGGGCACACGGTCCACCGCCTGGCGGCGGCCCTGGCCGAGCTCTACGGTGGGCAGCGTCTGAGGACCTCCTCCCCGCAGGGTCGCTTCGCCGAGGGCGCCGCCAGGCTGGACGGCCTTGTGCTCCTGGGCGCCCAGGCCCACGGGAAGCACCTGTTCCTGGCGCTCGGCCCCACCTGCGACCTCCCTGTGGACCACGAGTCCGTCACCTGGCTGAGGGTCCATCTGGGCCTGTACGGCTCGTGGACCTTTGACGGGGACAGCCTGTTCACCGCCCCGCACGCCATCGGGGCTCCCCGGCGGCGCGTGGGGGAGCGGGGCGAGCACGCGCTCAGGGGCGGGGGCGGCTC
The DNA here is from genome assembly GCF_004010955.1 of Actinomyces wuliandei. Classification (NCBI taxonomy): domain Bacteria; kingdom Bacillati; phylum Actinomycetota; class Actinomycetes; order Actinomycetales; family Actinomycetaceae; genus Actinomyces; species Actinomyces wuliandei. The sequence goes on along the minus strand of NZ_CP025227.1, from coordinate 1,947,222 downwards.
CGCTCTGAGCGGGCTGAGCGGTCACGTCCCCGGGGCAGGTGGCGGGGACAGCGACGAGACTGGTGGCAGTGACGGGGGCGGGGCCGGTGACAGCGGCGGCGGTGCCGTCGTCCCGGGCCGGTGGCACCCGCCAGCACCTCGCGGGGCCGTGCGGCTGCGTCTGCAGGGGGACCACGGCGTGGCTGACCTGACGGGGCCAGCCGCCTGCGAGCTGCTGGACGGGGCGGGTGTGGCAGCGGTGCGCCGCCGCCTGGGCCCGGACCCTCTGCGGGCCGACGGGGACGTGGAGGCCTTCGTGGCGGCGGTGCGCTCCAGGAGGCGCGGCATCGGGGAGCTCCTCATGGACCAGTCGGTCATCGCCGGGGCCGGCAACATATTCCGTGCCGAGACGCTGTTCCGTGTCGGTGTCTCCCCGTTCCGGGCGGGCAGCCGGGTCAGCGAGGCCCGGCTGCGCCGGATCTGGGAGGACCTGGGGCCGCTCATGGAGCACGGGGTGGCCACCGGGCTCATCACGACGGTCGAGCTGGACGACGTCCCTGACCCCCTGCCTGGGGACGACCCGGAGGCGGGGCGCTGGTACGTCTACCACCGCAGCGGCCGCGCCTGCCTGCGGTGCGCGGCCGTGGTGCGTGAGCGGGAGGTTGCTGGCCGTCGGCTGTTCTGGTGCCCGGTGTGCCAGGCTGCCTGACACGTCGGGCACACACGTCGGCACAAGGGCGCAGGCCAGGCGCAGGACACGGGTCAGATGTAGATCGTGGGGTCGAGCATGAGCTCGGGGTCGGTGCGCGGGTCCCGCGCGCGCGCGGGCACGCCCACGCCCACGTGCTCGGCGGGCAGGTTCTTCACCAGGACGGCGTTGGCGCCGATCTTGGCCCCGTCCTCCACCGTCACCGGCCCCAGCACCTTGGCACCCGCCCCGATCTGGACGTCGTTGCCGATCGTGGGGTGGCGCTTGCCAGGATTCATGGAGACCCCGCCCAGGGTGACGCCGTGGAACATGAGCACGTCGTCGCCGACCTCCGCGGTCTCCCCGATGACCACACCCATGCCGTGGTCGATGAAGAAGCGGCTGCCGATCCGGGCGGCGGGGTGGATCTCGATGCCCGTGACGCCGCGGGCCACCTGGGACAGCGCCCGGGCAGCGAAGCGGTGGCCGCGGTGCCAGAGCTTGTGGGCAGCGCGGTGCGCCCACAGGGCGTGGACCCCCGGATAGAGCAGGGCCACCTCGACACTGGAGCGGGCAGCCGGGTCGCGGCGTCGCGCCGTGGCCAGGTCCTCGCGCGCCAGGTCCAAGAGAGGTCTGTTGGGGTCGTGCATGGAGTGCTCCTCGTCGTGGCACCGCTCCAGCCAGGTGGGCCCTCGGGCGCCGTGAAGTGAGTGCCTGTGGCGCCCTGCCCGGGGCAGGGCGCCACAGGGTCTGGTCTGGTCGTCAGTCGAGCAGGTCCTGGAACAGGACGGTGCTCAGGTAGCGCTCACCGGTGTCGGGCAGGACGGTGACGATGGTCCTGCCCTCCAGCTCGGGCCGCTGGGCCAGCTGGGCGGCTGCGGCCAGGGCCGCACCCGAGGAGATCCCCACGAGCAGGCCCTCCTCGGCGGCGGCGCGACGGGCGTAGGTGATGGCCGCCTGGGACTCGATGTGCAGCAGCTCGTCCCAGATGCCCTGGTCGAGCACCTCCGGGACGATGTTGGGGCCGATGCCCTGGATCTTGTGCGGGGACCAGGAGCCCTCGCTGAGCAGGGGCGACTCGGCGGGCTCCACGCCGATGACCTTGACCTCCGGCTTCTCCTCGCGCAGCACCTGGCCCACGCCGGTCAGGGTGCCGCCGGTGCCGATGCCTGCCACGAAGACGTCCAGTTCGCCCCCGGTGGCCTCCAGGATCTCGCGGGCTGTGGTCTCACGGTGGACCTGGGGGTTGGCCGGGTTGGCGAACTGGGAGGCCAGGATGGAGTTGGGGGTGGCTGCCTGGATCTCCTCCGCCCGCTTGACGGCCCCGGCCACACCGCCCTCGGTGGTGAGCACCAGCTCGGCGCCGAAGGCCCGCATGATGGCTCGGCGCTCCTTGGAGAAGGTCTCCGGCATCGTGATGACGACCCTGTAGCCCAGGGCGGCCCCCACCATGGCCAGGCCCACCCCGGTGTTGCCGGAGGTCGCCTCCACGATGGTGCCGCCGGGCTGGAGCTCTCCCGACCTCTCTGCGGCGCGCACGATGGACAAGGCGATGCGGTCCTTGACTGAGGAGGCTGGCTCGAAGGCCTCCACCTTGGCCAGGACTGTGGCCGGGGCGCCGTCGGTGACGCGATTGATGCGGACCAGTGGGGTGTTGCCGACGAGGGCGGTGACGTCGTGGGCGTATGTCATGGGTGTTCCTTTGCTGGTACTGGGGTGGGAGTGCCGTAGGTGCCGTTGCGGGAAGCAGGCACCGCTCGGCGGTGCTGGGGCCGATCCAGGAGAGTGCGCCGGTCAGGGGCGCGGGGGCAGCAGCCCGGGGCGACGGTTCGCGGTCGTCAGGAGGATTCTGAGCAGGGGCTCCACGAGGTCGTAGTGCAGGAGCTCAGTCAAGGACTCCCGGATGGCCGGGGACGGCTGAGCCGTCAGTCTTCTGGTAGTCGTGCGAGCGCCGGGCATGCGCGCCGCGACGCGCGCACAGTCCTCAAGGCCTGGCGCCCTAGAGACACCGGCAGCAGGGGAGAGACATCGCGCACATGACGGTGAGCGTCATCGTGGGGTCCTCCTCTCCCGTGTCCGGCCGGGGCCGGTTTGTCTCAGGCCTGCTCAGTAGGTTTGGTGGGCTGGTCGACAGGCCGACCCACCAGGCACGCCAGCACGCAGGTGGCGTGGGCGCCGTGGTTGGAGGAAGGCTAACCCTTCCGCCACCGGTGCCGTCAATCGGTACGGTGCGGTTGCGGGTGCTGTCGGGGGTGTTTTCGCGGTGGGCGTGACGCGCGTACCCGCCTGGTGGCACTTCTCCTGACCTTCCTGCTGACCTTCCGTCGTCTTCCTGGCGTCCGTTCCCCCGCCGTCCCGTCCTTCGCTCCTTTTCCTGCGCTCCTGCGTCTCTTTCCCTGCTGCCTCACCCGCAGTCTTGTGTCAGGCGTGGTCAGGCCGCTCCGGCACCTCGACCAGGCGGGTGCCCGCCGGGTGGAGCCGGGCCCGCCCGGCGCTGAGGGAGGCCAGCAGCGGGCGCAGGGAGGCGGCCTGGGCGTCAGGGGTGGACAGCGTGAGGACCACCTGGGTGGCCGCCCACGTGGTCTCCTCCACGGTGACGTCGGCAGCGGTGGCGCTGCCGCGCAGCCCGGCCTCCAGGTGGCCTGCCTGGGCCGGGGGCACAGTGAGCGTCCACAGGTGGCGGGTGGCCAGGCGGACCCGGGTGGCGGCGGCCAGGGCCTGGGCGGCGGCCTCGGAGTAGGCGCGCACCAGGCCGCCGGTGCCCAGCAGGGTCCCGCCGAAGTACCTGGTCACCACGACCACGGTGCTCACCAGCCCGGTGCCGCGCAGCACCTCCAGCATGGGGCCGCCTGCGGTGCCGGAGGGCTCCCCGTCGTCGCTGGAGCGCTCCACGGGCCGCGCCCCCTCAACGGCCACGATGAAGGCCGAGCAGTGGTGGCGGGCGTCGGGGAAGGTGGAGCGTGCCCGGGCTATGAAGGCCCGGGCCGCCTCCTCGGTACCGGCCCGTGCAGCCTGGGCCAGGAACCGGGAGCGCCGGACCTCCAGCTCGGTGACGGGCTGCTCGGCGCGGGCCAGGGTGAGGTAGCCGACGGGGGAGGGGCCGCCATGAGGCGCCAGGTGCTCCCGGTTCTGGGCGGCGGCGGAAGGCACGGGCGTTGACGGTGACGTTGACGGTGACGTTGAGGGCGGCGCTGGGGGCGGTGACGAGGATGCTGAGGACACCGGGGGTGTCGTGGATGTCGTGGCGGCGGCCCGCCGGGACGCGTGACGGGTGCGGCGGGTGCTGCGGCTCATGGCCCCATGATGCCTCCTGAGAGGGGCAGTGGTGCCCGCAGGCGTGCGGGGCGGTGCGAGCACGTGGGGAACCGGTGTCCGAGAGCCGGGGCGTGCCTGCGCTGAGAGTGCCTTTGATCCTGCACCCAGTAACCTATTAGGAAGTCATGCTGATCTTCCCATAAAGAACGGGGTATGGGCGGAACAGGTGTTTTCGCCTGTCGCAGCAGTGGAAGCGCACCATCTCCGACGTCGGCACACGTCTGGACGTGATGCCATTGACGTGGCTAGCATGTCTGTGGGCGCTGTCGCGGTCGGTACCGGCGGTGGCGAGGTCGGAGGTGCCCAGGCTGCAAGGAGGTGAGCCGGGGTTCCGTCAGGTCTGCCATCGCTACCAGGGCCTGCGGGAACGGTGTGATGAGCTCTCCGCAGGACCGGGTGCGGCCGGTGCCAGTCAGCTGCCGACCAGCCGCTGGTCAGCGGCTGGACCAGGGTGGCTGCGCGCAGCCTGGTCCACAGGTATCTCCTCCAGGTGCACGACAGCACAAGCCAGAGAGGGCGCAAGCCCACGCAGACAGGCCCAGAGAAGGAGAACACAGTGACTACGGCAGTCACGGAGAATCCGGTCCAGGTCCAGGTCGTCCCTGACGGGGCGCCTATTGATGAGCTCGCTATCGCCACCACTGACAGGTGCCAGGCCAGGTGCGCCCACTGCCTGATGAAGTCCGGTCCGGAAAGGACCGAGGAGCTCTCCCTTGAGGAGATGGAGTCGTTTATCAGTTATCTTCACGAGCAGCACGGTCTTCAGCTGGTCGTGTTCACCGGTGGGGAGTCGACCTTGCTTGGTGACACGCTGCTTGAGGCCATCGCTTTCTGCAGCGAGAGGGGAATCGGCACCCGGCTCGTGACGAACGCTATCTGGGCGCAGGACTATGACACGGCCAGGGACTACCTGGTCACACTGCGCGAGTGCGGCCTCAACGAGCTGAACATCTCCACCGACGACTTCCACCTGGCGTGGATTCCGATTGACAACGTGCTGCGCGCGTGGAGCGCCGCCAAGGGCCTGGGGGTTCACCTCGGTCCTGGTTGCGGTGTGCAGCGGTCCGCGCAGCAGGCTGACGCCTGACGGTCTGCGCGACCTCCTGGGCGAGGACGTGCCGGACGTGTACGACGAGCAGATGAACCGAGCAATGCCGCAGCCCCAGGCCGACGGGACTGCCTACGCCATCTCGAACACGAAGGTCTCGCGCCTGGGCCGGGGCCTGCGCAGGGACTACCTGCCGGAGCCCAGCGCCCGGGAGCCCGGCCACCTTGCCGGAGGGTGCGCCGCCATGCTGAAGCCCGTGACCATGATGGGCGACGGCAGCGTCGGGGTGTGCTGCGGTGTCAACATTGAGGGAAACGAGATCCTCTCGCTGCGTGGCGCGGTCCCGGCTGAGGACGGTAGCGGTGGTCGGCAGTACCACCTGACCACCGGGCCGCAGCAGGCCCTGGTGCTCGACGCCATCAGGCACCTGGGGCCTTCCTACCTGTACTCCCTGGCCACGGGAGCCACGCAGGAGGAGATCGAGGCCGAGTACTCCTCAATATGCGAGGTGTGCGAGACGCTGACCACGGACCGGCGCATGCTGGCTGAGATATACCGCCATCAGGACAAGATCCGGCTGGACGTGGAGGTGGCCAAGCTGGCGCACAGGATTGTTGAGCGGTCATGACTGCTGTGCGCTACTTCCACCCAGACAGGATCGGGAACGGTGCGGGGCGCCTGCTGTACCGGGCACTGACTGACAGCGGCTACATCGACGTCCTGTCCTCGCTGCTGCACCGGGACCAGCCCCAACAGGCGCTGAGAGGACTGCTCACTGACCTGCCGGAGGGGCTGCAGGCCGCCTGCACTCTTCTTCAGCTCGGCGGGTCCGTGGCGACCGAGGCGCTTCCCGGCAGACTGTCGTCGGCGCTGGTTGAGTTGGAGCCGGCGGGGCTGGTCAGCACCGAGCACGGCACGCTCCGCCTGCGGGGCCTGTGCCTGTCGGTGCAGGACGGCCTGCTGTACTTCTCCGACCTGCCTGCCCGCCGCCAGAACCTCTACTACGGAACCGACTCCCTTGCCCTGGCCTCCCGGCTACAGGTCTACCCCGGCCCTGACCGGCGGGTCCTGGACGTCTGTGCGGGCCCGGGGATCCAGGGGCTGCTGTCCTCCAGATCTGGTGCGTCAGTCACCTTCGTGGAGGCTAATCCGCTGGCACTGAGCCTGTGCCAGTGCAACGTGCGGCTCAACGGGTTGCAAGGGCAGGCGGAGTTCGTGGGGCGCCCGGTGGAGGAGCTGCACGGTGACGGGACGTACGACTACGTCTTCGCCAACCCTCCCCTGATCCCTGTGCCCGGGCCGGTGGACTACCCCTTTGTGGGCGACGGCGGGCCGGACGGGCTGGCGGTGACCAGGAAGATTCTCGCCACCGCTCTGCCGCTGCTTGCCGAGGGCGGGAGGCTCACCACCATCGGGATGTCCTCCGGCAGTGAGCAGCACTCTGCGGTGGAGGGCCTGGTCCACCAGGCCTCGCAGGAGTGCGAGGGCCTCTCCTTCTGCCTGGTCCTTCTTGGGCAGATCGACCTGGGGGCAGGTTCGGCGTGGTTGCACAGCATGCGGGATTCTGTTGCCCTGTACGGAGGGCGGGACATGTCCGCTGAGGAGCTGCTGGAGTTCTACCGGGAGCAGTGCGGCACCACTGTCTACACCTACGCGCTGTCAGTCGTGAACAGCGGGGCGCCATCCACGACCGTCATCGGGCCGGTTGACTCGACGTCGGGGCAGACGTGCTGGTGGGTCTAGACGGGTCCTCCGGCTGCAGCTGGTGAGTGCCGGTGAGGTGTGGTCGGGCTGGCGGGACTTGAACCCACGACCCCCTGCTCCCAAAGCAGGTGCGCTACCAAACTGCGCCACAGCCCGGGTGGGCTACCTGGCGCCGCGCACACTGCGGCACCAGGTGGCTCCTCAGAGCGGGTGACGGGAATCGAACCCGCGCCATCTGCTTGGAAGGCAGAGGCTCTACCATTGAGCTACACCCGCAAGTGACGGGGCGCTGCCCCGCTGCTCCTCAGTACTCGATGAGGCCGGTCCTGTAGGCCTTGGCCAGGCGGGACGGCACCGTGATGTCCCGTCCGTTGACCCGGATCGTCTGCAGCCGAGGAAGCTTGGCCTTCCACTGCGAGCGACGGTTGCGGGTGTTGCTACGGGACATCCTCCGCTTCGGCACTGCCATGAGCCCGCTCCTCTCCTGCTAGGGGATCGTCGATCCACTGACATCGGGACAGTCGGACACTATAACGGCTCCTGCGGAGGCAGTTCCACCCCGTGGCGGGCTCCAGACGTGTGACGTCCCTCCCGTCTGGGGCTGCTTCTGCTGCCGGGAGGTCGGCTCTGGCTGACGTACCCCTGTCAGGGTGCTCTCGGCCCAGGGGCCCTCTATTGTTCTCAGGAACTTCCAGGCATCATGTCAGGCCGTTCTGTGGTAATGCGTTTTCGCAGGTCACGAGGCCAACTGTGTGCCGAGGGGGATTGGCGTGGCTGTCGATGGCTTGTTGACCCCTTGCCAACGTCTTGGTGATGAGGTATATTATTGCGTGTGAGGCCTTGGTGAGGCTCCCGTTGGGCGTGGTGACGGTTGCCTGGGCCGCACGTCATCAGTGCCGCTGGCGTGATGGCCAAGGTGGTGCCTGGAGCCCTTCCTTGGCTGGGGCTGGTGGTCTCGGCGGGTGCGCGGTAGGTCCGTGCACCTAATCCTTGAAAGGTAGAGAGTCATGGGTGGTCCTGTGCGTGGTGAACTCCTTGGGGCGGGGTTGCTTGTTGCTGCATTCATCCCAGTTCTTCTGTGGATGTTTGTGGTGTGCAGGAGAGGCACTCTCCCGCGTAGTGGGATTGTTGGTATACGGACGTGGAACGTCCTCAAGTCGGAAAGAACCTGGACGGAGATACACAGGCGTTATGCAGTGATATTCCTGGTGGACGGACTGTTGCTCGGCGTAGCCGCGCTTCTATTTTTCCTTGGTGGCATGTCTTTTATTGAGCCTGAGGTAGTTGGAGGTCAGCTCGTCTGGGTAGCGGTGCTAATAATTGTTGTCACAATTGTGTCTGCCATCTCTGCTGAGATACACGCATGGATTTTGAACCGTCAGGCTCAGCCTACGGGGGATGATGCGCGGGTTAAGTAGTGCTCTATGTGTTCTAGGAGAGGATCTACAGGAACTGATCGGGGTCAGATCCACGTGCAAGAGTACGTGAAGGAGAAAGGAGTGGGTGATCAAAAGGAGTGGGTAATCATGAGCCAGGAAAACAGGGTGCAGACAGACATGACGGACGGCTCTGAGGCGTCGTTTGAATTGCTGGTGCGTCTTCGGGAGGTGCTGGCGGAGTCCGCAGACGATCGGGAGGTCTTCGAGGAGGACCCACAGGCGTTCCTGTTCTCCTGCGGAACAGCACTTCTCCCCAGGGCGTCGCGTACCGAGATGGAACAACTGGGAGAAGTGCTGGAGTCCACCCCTTGGGGGGATGCGCTACGTAGTGCTCGACAGCGTCCCACGGGTCGCAGCCGACCCCAACAACCCTGACCCTCAAATTTTGGTAGCTCCGGTTGTGATAGTGAATTTGGCAGCTAACGCCAACGCTGTAGTCAACGTCAACGCGTGGGGTGCTGGCGCAGACGCCCCGGTTCTCGCGGATCGGAGTAGCCAGTACTCGGTAGTTGCGGACCGGTCGTTCTTCTCCAGCGCTGCGGCTCGCGACCTGGGTGAGGCGGGCTTGAGCGAGAACCGGCTGCGTGCACTGGTGCGCAGCGCCACCCGTCGGCAGGAGATCTCACCGGCCGCTGACGGCAGCGTGGTACTGACCTACCCCTACCACGGCCGCACTCTTGAGCTGGTCGGCAGGGTCGAGGGTCCCGTCCTGCACGTCACGGACGGCAGCCTCACCACCCAGGACACCCACGCGACCGCGCACGCGTAGGTGTTTCTTGCCCGCCCGCCCTACGCCGGGAGTATCGCTTGATGGCGCGGCTGGGGCATGGGGTCACCTCAGAAGAGAGAAGACTGGACCGTGGGGGCCACGCAGCCCTGCGGGGACCATCAAGGTCACGCTGTAGCCACCCCGAGGGCGGCAGCCGGGCCGGTGGTCAGCTGAAGTGGGGGGACCTTGGGTGGGGATCACCGGCGATCCTGCCCAAGGCCTTCCCGTGAGCACGAGGGTTGGGAGGGGGCTTTGTTCCCGATGTGTCCCGGGAACTCACAGTGACGATCACGCGAGGCCTCATGCGGCCGTGGTAGTCTTTTAAATGATTTGATACCAATTGGCTCCGTCCGCGATCTTTCCTCCGCCTGCACAGAGGCTGGTGAGCCGCGACCACTGGGAGCACGGTGTTATGGCAAAGCATGTTGCGACGAGAGGCCGCTACCCTCCCCTCGCTCTGGCTCGCGTGCGGCGGGACCGCTCCACCAGCCTGCTAAGGCTGCGGTACATAGTTCCGCTGACGCTGCTCGTTATCGCCAACGTGCTGACAGTCATTATCCCCGGAACAACGGCGGGAACGCTCGCGGTGTTCGCCAGCGGGCAGGTGTACAACGACTACCTGCTGGCCCTGGTCGCCGTGACCCTGGGCCAGCTGCTCTTCTCCTCGCTAGGCGGGTACATGCTGGCGAGATCCGCCCAGAACACGCTCCTGGAGATCCGCTCCTCCAGGCTCAGCCCCTACCTGTGGGCGTGCTTCAAGGAGGATGACCGTGAGACGCGCGCCGCCGACGGTGCCGCCCGCCTCGTCAACGACGCAGCCTCGGGAGTGGACTCGGGCCTGCTGTGCGCCACGCTGTTCTCCCGGTTCGTCATCGTCGGCAGTGTCAGCGCCTACGGCCTCATGAGACTGAACATGTGGATTCTGCTGGTCGCGGTGACGGTGGCGCTGCTGTCCGCCGCGACCACGGGGTCCACCAGCCCGGCCCTGTCCACCTCGATCCGGCAGGTGCAGGAAGGGCAGGCGGACCTGATATCCCGCTACCGCGACGTGCTCTCCAAGTCGCCCTCAGCCGTCCTGGGCGACCGGGGGGACAGGGCAGCGGTCCTGGTACGTGACCGCGCGGAGGCGCTCAAGCGGATCGCGCTGCGGTACTCGATGATCACCTACCTCATCGGGCCCGCCACCTCCTTCTGGACCCTGACCGGGCAGCTGGCCGTCCTCCTGATCGGAGGCCGCTCGGTCCAGCAGGCAGAGATGAGCTTTGCCGAGTTCGTGGCCCTGTCGATGTACTACACCCTGCTGACACCCACCATCACCGCCCTGCCAGACTTCTGGTCCAAGCTGCTCGTGTTCCGGTCGGCACGAAGACGGGTGAGAGAGTTTACGAGCACTCCCACCATAAGGCACAGACCTGCCACGAGCACGAGGACTGAGCCAGTCCGTCGGCTGGACCTGTATGCCCAGGGCAGACGGATCTGCTCACTGGGCAAGGGAGACGTGCTTGTCGTCGAGGGGCGCTCTGGTACCGGAAAGTCCTACTTCCTGAAGTCCGTCATCGGAACCCTGGAGACTGACGGGGCCAGCATCGTGCTTGACGGGCGCCACGCCAGGTCCTTCCTGTCGGCGCGGCGGCTGGGGGCCGTGTACTACGTGCCACAGGAGGCCCCCGTCGTCTTTGCCAGCCTCGACGACGAGCTGGGAGCTTCCCCTGACCTGTTAGCCGGGGAGAACAGCGGCCTTGCCAGGACCCTGCTCAGCATGACCGGCCTCAGCTACCGCCTCCTGCCTCCCTACGAGGGAGACATAGGATTTGGCGGCTCCGAGCTCTCCGGGGGCGAGAGGCAGCGCCTGTCGTGGGTGAGGGCGGCTTGCTCCCGCAGGCCCGTGGTTATCCTTGATGAGCCCACGGCACACGTCGACTCTGAGTACGCACACGTCTTTGCCGACATCCTCAGGTCCTACCTGTCCGACAAGATCGTTGTCATCGCCACGCACGATGAGATGGTCAAGTCGATGGCCCAGGTCAGGTACCAGGTGGTTCCTGCTCCCTCCGCCAATGTAAGCGCCACTGCGCACCCCCAGGGGTAAGGAAACAGGGGTAAGGAACTCGCCTATGAGGCTGGGCGGCTGTGTGGATGTACGGCAAGGTCTCAGCGGCAGGTTGCCCCCTCCTCCGGAAGAGTGCCGACAAGCAGGTAGGCGTCAACGGCAGCCTCCACGCACTGACCGGCTCGTCCGTAGGCAGTGTGCCCGTGACCGACCCACGTCAGCAGCCGACCGGAGTCGAGCTGCTCAGCCAGGGAGACGGACCACTCGTAAGGAGTAATGGGGTCGCCCGTCGTGCCCACCACAAGGACTGGTGCAGCACCCTGGGCGTGCACCGGTGCGGGGCACACGTGTCCCGCTGTGTCCCCAAGCGGCGCACCCGGCCTCTGACCAGGCCAGGCTCTCGCCAAAGGTCGGTGAGGCCGCTTGCAGCTCGTGGTACTGCTCCGTCCACTCCTGTGCGGAGCCTGAGGCGGGATAGTCCTGGCAGGTGACGGCGTTGTAGGCGCCAGCCAGCCCCTGGTTGCCAGACGTCAGCTGGTCGTGGAGCAGTGCGAAGGTGGAGCCGTCAGCCTCTGACACGGCCTGCGCCAGCGCGGTGGTAAGCACTGCCCAGTACTCAGGTGCGTACAGCATCCGCTTGATGACCAGGACAAGCTCGGTCCCGTGAACCTGACGCTGCGGGTCGGAGGATGCCAGAGGTGACTGCGAGGCCGAGGAGATCAGGTCCCGGACCTGCTGCACCCCTGCCTGGGATCCTCCCGTCAGCGGGCATCCGTCTGCTGACAGGCAGTACTCCACGTAGCTTCCCAGCGCCCTCTCAAACGCGTGCGCCTGGTCAAGGCGGGTCGCTGGCAGGGACAGGCTGGGGTCCATGGCGCCGTCCAGGACGAACCGGCCCACCCTGGAGGGGAAGAGGTCAGCGTAGGTGGTGCCCAGGAAGGTCCCATAGGAGTAGCCCAAGTAGTTCAGCACCTGGTACCCTGCGGCCGCGCGCAGCACGTCAAGGTCGCGCGCCGCCGACTCAGTGTCCACGTGATCGAGCAGGGCCACGGGATCGGTACCGGCCTCGCACCGCCGCCTCAGGTCCGTGTATCGGCGCGACACCTCGGCACGTTGCTGGTCCGCATCAGGGTCAGCGGCTGCCCCCACGTGCCCGTCGGCCCTGTCGTCCGCGACCTCAGCACCAATATCAGCACCGACAAGCGGGTCGATGCTGGGCGGGAGCTCCCTGCCGTCGTCGAGGCTCCACGTGGCGTTCTCAGCCAGGTCGGCGCCCGAGGCGTCACCGTCGCTGGCGGGGCACGTGATCGCCATGGACGCCCCGACTCCACGCGGGTCGAACCCGATGACGTTGTAGGACTGCTGCACCTCGGTGGACACGTAGTGGTCGAGCGACTCGACCAGGGCCACTCCTGAGCCGCCGGGGCCACCCGGGTTCACGAACAGCGCTCCCAGAGGACTGCCGCCCGTGTGCGTGCGCCTTTTGAGGGCAATGTCGATTACTGTACCCCCAGGATCGTCGTAGTCCAGAGGAACCTGTACCACGGCGCAGGTGAACGCTGTTGCTGCCTGTGTGCCAGCCAGGCCGTCGGTCGGCGAGCAGGGGTACCACTCCACCTCCTGGCTGTAGAACCTCTGAAGCTCCCCACCCGCCCCGTCGGCGGGCAGGGGGGCCTGGTGCGGCTGTGCGGCTGAGTGTGCGCGGGCACCTCCCGGGGTGCCGCGACGCTGTGCGGCTGTACGAGGGCGACTGAGCCGATGGCCAGGCACAGCAGCGGGGTAAGCCAGGCAGTCGCCCGCAACGCTGCGACTGTTGCAGCACTGCGCTCATGGCGTTGGGTGAAGGCAGCGGTGTGGGATTTTGCAGGTGCCCCAATAGTCAACGTGTCCATCGTCCGTCCTACGGCGGCAGGAGGTCCAGGAGGTCTAGCCGACACCTATGCCGACTGTAATGTGGAAACATACTATGCGTGCCGTGCTGTCAAAGCGTCTGCTGCGTCACCGCGCGAGACCACCAGGCGCCCGGCTGTGTCCAGCGTCATGGACCCGGGCCAGGGCGGATGGCCCTGTTGTGGCGGGTGTGCCCTAAGATGGCCCGGATTGACACCATGTCGTGTCCACCGGATCGCCGGTACCGCTGAACGTACACACCTATTGGGAGCAGCCCTCGTGAAGACCACTGTCGACAACCTTGACCCCAGTCGCATCAAGCTGACCGTGGAGGTCCCCTACGAGGAGCTTCAACCCAGCCTTGAGGCTGCCTACAAGGAGATCGGCTCCCAGGTCCAGGTGCCGGGGTTCCGCCCGGGCCACGTCCCCAACCGCATCATTGACCAGCGCGTGGGCCGGGCGGCCGTCATCCAGGAGGCCGTCAACAACGCCCTGCCGGACCTCTACCAGGACGCGCTGAAGACCTCTGAGCGAGTGCCCATGATCCAGCCTGAGGTCGAGGTCGTCGAGCTGCCCAACGTCTCCGGCGCCAACGGCGGCCAGCTCGTCTTCACCGCCGAGGTCACTGTCCGCCCCGAGATCACCATCCCCGACCTGGACTCGCTGGAGGTGACCGTGGACGCGGTGGAGGTCAGTGAGGACGACGTCACCGAGGAGCTCGACAGCCTGCGTGCCCGGTTCGGCTCCCTGAAGTCCGTGGGCCGCAAGGCCAAGACCGGCGACTTCGTCACCATCGACCTCACGGCGGTCATCGACGGGGAGGAGGTGGACTCCGTCTCCGGCGTCTCCTACGAGATCGGCAAGGGCAACATGCTCAAGGGGCTGGACACCGCGCTGCGCGGCCTCAAGGCCGAGGAGTCCACCACCTTCACCACCACGCTGGCCGGTGGTGAGCACGAGGGCGAGGAGGCCGAGGTCACGGTCACCGCCTCCGCCGTCAAGCAGCGCGACCTCCCTGCGGCCGACGACGACTTCGCCCAGGAGGCCTCCGAGTTCGACACTATTGAGGAGCTGCGCGAGGACCTGTCCAAGCAGGTCGCCCAGCGCCGGACCAGCGAGCAGGCCGTGGCCGCCCGCGACGCCCTCCTGGAGGCGCTGCGTGGCGCCATCGACTTCGAGGTCCCGCAGGCCGTGGTTGACCAGGAGATCTCCCGCCACCTCCAGGCCGAGGGCAAGGAGGCTGACGACGACCACGCCAAGGAGATCCGCGACGACGTGGTCTCCAGCGTGCGCGACCAGATCATCCTCGACGTCCTCGTGGAGCAGGTGGAGGTCGGGGTCTCCCAGGACGAGCTGTGGGAGTTCCTCTTCCAGACCGCCCAGCAGTACGGGATGGAGCCCGCCCAGTTCATCCAGGGGGCGCAGCAGGCCGGGCAGATGCCGAACTTCGTCGCGGAGATCGCCCGCAACAAGTCCCTGGCAGTCGCGCTGCGGCGGGTGAGCGTCACTGACTCGGCGGGCCAGCCGGTGGACCTGACGGAGTTCATCGGCTCCGACGAGGCCGACGCCTCTTCCCAGGAGGGTGCCTCTTCTGATTCTGAGGAGGAGGCCGACACCCCCGCTGAGGGGGAGGACGGCGTCCAGGCCGATGCTGCCTCTGGTGCCTCCGAGCCCGCCTCCCAGCCTGAGGCCTGAGGGGCCTGAGGCGGCCTCGCAAGCCTCCGGATGGACTGGTTGGTGCCGTGTGTCCCACCAGCCCATCCGTGACCCTGTGGCTCTCAGCCCTGCCCGGATGTCCTGTCCTCGACCATGACCAGCTGCATGCGGCAAGGGGTGACCGCAGTCAGCGCGTGGCGGTCGCCTGGGGCCAGGTAGATGACGTCTCCCGCAGTCATGCGCTCGGTGCGCTCGCCCACCGAGAAGTCCATCTCGCCCTCCAGGAGGGTCACCACCACGGCCCTGGTGGAGGCGTGCTCGGTCAGGAGCTGCCCCGCGTCAAAGGTGAAGATGACAGTGCGCAGGACGTCGTTGTTGACGACCACGCGCGAGGTGGTTGCCTCCTCGCTGATCGGCAGGGCCTCATTGAGGCCCAGGCAGAACAGGGACTCAGAGACGGGTGTGGTGGGCATGGCGTCCTCTCATCGCTCGTGGCTCGTCGCTCGTCGTAATTGCCGGGTTGCTGGGCGCCTTGTGCGTTTGCCTGCGGGTGCCCGCGTGCCGCCCTCGGCGTGGGACATAATACGAGTCGGCACGTCTGGGCTGTCCGCCTGGTCAACCTGCGCCGTGGGCGAAAAGCGTGGCAGCCCGGGCATGCTGGTTCTGGGGCGCAGGTTAGCGTTGGCGTGACCGACACTGAGAGGACTGACGTGAGCGAGCTCTACACGCCCGCCGCTCCCCGAGCGGCTGAGGGCAACGTCGCGGGTCTCGGCCTGACCGACTCCATCTACAACCGCCTCCTCAAGGAGCGCATCGTCTGGCTCGGCTCCGAGGTGCGTGACGACAACGCCAACGCCATCTGTGCGCAGATGCTGCTGCTGGCTGCCGAGGACCCCAAGCGGGACATCTACCTCTACATCAACAGCCCCGGTGGGTCGGTGACCGCCGGGATGGCGATCTACGACACCATGCAGTACGTCCAGCCTGACGTGGTGACGGTGGCGACGGGCCTGGCTGCCTCCATGGGGCAGTTCCTGCTCTCGGCCGGCGCCAAGGGCAAGCGCTACCTCACCCCGCACGCCCGGGTGCTCATGCACCAGCCCTCCGGCGGTGCGGGTGGCTCGGCCACGGACATCCGCATCAACGCCGACCTCATCATCAAGATGAAGCACGAGCTGGCGGAGATCACCGCCGCCAACACCGGTCACAGCGTGGAGCAGGTCATCGCCGACTCCGACCGCGACCACTGGTTCTCCGCGCAGGAGGCCCTGGAGTATGGCTTCGTCGACCACATCGTGCGCTCAAGCCGGGAGATCGGCCAGCAGAACGGGGAGGACTGACCCAATGACCACCCGCCCCTACTTCCAGGCCGCGGCGCGCCAGCTCGCCCAGGCGGGCGCCGTGCCTCAGTCCCGCTACGTCCTGCCTCAGTTCGAGGAGCGCACCGCCTACGGCTTCAAGCGCCAGGACCCTTACGCCAAGCTCTTCGAGGACCGGATCGTCTTCATGGGCGTCCAGGTCGACGACGCCAGTGCTGACGACATCATGGCCCAGCTGCTGGTTCTGGAGTCCCAGGACCCTGACGGCCTCATCACCATGTACATCAACAGCCCCGGTGGCTCCTTCACCGCGCTCACGGCGATCTACGACACCATGCAGTACATCAAGCCGCAGGTGCAGACGGTGTGCCTGGGCCAGGCGGCCTCGGCTGCCGCAGTGCTGCTGGCGGCGGGGAGCCCGGGCAAGAGGCTGGCCCTGCCCAACGCCCGGGTGCTGATCCACCAGCCTGCCATGGAGGGGGTGCACGGCCAGGCCAGTGACATCGAGATCGTCGCCAACGAGATTGACCGTATGCGGACCTGGCTGGAGGACACCCTGGCCGCCCACACCGGCCGTGACCGTGAGGAGGTCCACAAGGACCTGGAGCGCGACACCATCCTTACTGCGGAGGCGGCCAAGGACTACGGCATTGTCGACCAGGTGCTGAGCTCACGCAAGGCGCCGTCGTCGCCGCACTCCTCCTGATCCTGTGCCCGGCTGACCCTGGCGTGCGGGGCGGGCCTGGTGGGGGATGACGCCCGCCCAGGCCCGCCCTGTTCCTGGCCCTGGCAACCCCGGCGCGACCGGGACGGAGGCCAGCGAGGCACCGGCGGTGGCGACCAGCATGTGGGCAGGCCGGGCTGTGGGTAGCCACAAGGTGAGGAACGTGGCATATTGCTTCTCAGACACGCGGCCGAGTTCCGGAAGCATCCCGAGCGGGACCACCGTAGGCTGGCAGCGTGTCCCACCCCGCGCGGATTTGGTCGCACTGAGTTTGGAGGAGATCCCCGGTGGCGCGAAACGCTGAGAGTGTCGACCTGCTCAAGTGCTCCTTCTGTGGGAAGAGCCAGAAGCAGGTCAAGAAGCTCATCGCAGGTCCCGGAGTCTACATCTGCGACGAGTGCATTGAGCTGTGCAACGAGATCGTGGACGAGGAGCTGGGCGACTCCGGCGCGGGAGTACCGCTGGAGCTGCCCAAGCCGCAGGAGATCTTCGATTTCCTCAACGAGTACGTGATCGGCCAGGAGGCTGCCAAGCGCGCCATGAGCGTGGCCGTCTACAACCACTACAAGCGGGTTCAGGTGCGTGAGCGCGCCGTGGCTGAGGGTGACGGCCTCGAGCTGGGTAAGTCCAACATCCTCCTGCTGGGTCCCACCGGGACCGGAAAGACGCACCTGGCCAGGACCCTGGCCCGACTGCTGGACGTCCCCTTCGCTATCGTGGACGCCACCGCTCTGACGGAGGCCGGGTACGTGGGCGAGGACGTGGAGAACATCCTGCTCAAGCTTATCCAGGCTGCTGACGGCGACGTCAAGCGGGCCGAGAAGGGCATTATCTACATCGACGAGATCGACAAGATCGGCCGGAAGGCGGAGAACCCCTCCATCACTCGTGACGTCTCTGGTGAGGGTGTCCAGCAGGCGCTGCTCAAGATCATTGAGGGGACGACCGCCTCGGTGCCCCCCGGCGGGGGGCGTAAGCACCCCCACCAGGAGTTCCTGGAGATCGACACCACCAATATCCTGTTTATCGCGGCTGGTGCCTTCGCCGGCATTGAGGACATCGTGCGGCAGCGCCAGCGCAAGGAGTCCGGGGCGCAGGTGGTGGGCTTCGGCGCCCAGCTGTCCGCCGTGGGCCGGGAGGACGTCCTCACCTCTCCCGTGCGCCCCGAGGACCTCCACACCTTCGGCCTCATCCCGGAGTTCATCGGCCGCCTCCCCGTGATCGCCACGGTCCAGAACCTTGGTGTCCCCGAGCTGGTGCGGGTCATGACCGAGCCCAAGAACGCGCTGGTGGCGCAGTACAAGTACCTGTTCAGCCTCGACGGCGTGGAGCTGGAGCTGACCCGCGAGGCCGTGGAGGCCGTGGCCACCCTGGCCCTGAAGCGCCAGACCGGCGCCCGGGGGCTGACCTCCATCGTGGAGGAGGTCCTGGGCCAGGCCATGTTCGAGGTTCCCTCCATGCCGGAGGTGGGCCGCGTGGTCGTTGACGCCGACGCCGTGGCGGGAGGCGGCAGGCCCAGGTACGAGGTCGGCACGGGCACACTGAGCTCGACGTCAAAGGCAGGGGAGAGGACCCGCAGCGCATGAACGCTAACCAGGACAATGGCAGCCAGGCACAGGACAGGCAGGCTCACGGCTGGGACGTCCTGCCGGACGTGGATGGCAGCCAGGCCACCACGATCAGGGAGGTGCCTCCCGAGCTGGCCCGCTACCGGACGACGATCGACAACCTGGACGCCGCCCTGGTGCACCTGCTGGCCGAGCGCTTCCGCTGCACCCAGCAGGTGGGGCGGCTCAAGGCGGAGCTGGACCTTCCGCCTGCCGACACCGCCAGGGAGGCCCGGCAGCTGGAGCGGCTGAGGTCCCTGGCTGCCGACTCCGGCCTGGACCCGGCCTTCGCCGAGAAGTTCTACGCCTTCATCCTCGCCGAGGTGATCCAGCACCACCAGGAGATCCGGGCCGGGGGAGGAGCCTGGGGGGCATCCTGAGGAGGTGACCCGGTGGCCTGTCAGGGGCGGGCGTCGGCTCGTGCGGAGGCTGGGAGGTCATGCGGACTATGCAGACAGGGGCCGGGTGTAGAGCTCGTCGATCTCTGAGGCAAACCGCCGGTGGGCCTCCTCCCGGCGCACCTTGAGCGAGGGCGTGAGCAGTCCGTTGGCCACCGTGAAGTCCGTGGGAAGGACAGCGAAGGTGCGGATGGACTCCGCCCGCGACACCGCCTGGTTGGCCCGGGCCACGGCCCTCTCCAGGGCGGAGCGGACTCTGATGTCCCGGGCGGCCTGCGCCACGTCCATCTCCTCCAGGCCGTGGGAGCGCAGCCACTGTGGCAGCATCTCCGCGTCCAGGCAGATGAGCGCACCGATGCAGGGGCGGTTGTCGCCCACGACCAGGACCTGGCTGACCAGGGGGTGGCCGCGCAGGCGGTCCTCCAGGAGACTGGGGGCGATGTTCTTGCCTCCTGCGGTGACGATGATCTCCTTCTTGCGGCCGGTGATCCTCAGGAAGCCCCCTTCCTCAATGGAGCCGAGGTCACCGGTGGCCAGCCACCCGTCCTGGGCGAGGGCCTGCGAGGTCGCCTGAGGGTCGTCGTGGTAGCCGCGAAACGTGCCGATCCCTCTGACCAGGACCTCTGCGTCGTCGGCCAGGCGCACCGAGCAGCCGGGAAGCGGGATCCCCACCGTGCCGATGCGGGTGGTACCCGGCAGGTTGACTGTGCAGGGGCCCATGGTCTCGGTCAGGCCGTAGCCCTCCAGCACGGTCACGCCCACACCCCGGTAGAAGTGGCCCAGCCTCTCGCCCAGGGGACCCCCGCCGGAGACCACGTAGCGGACCCGGCCGCCCAGCACCGAGCGCAGGCGGGTGAAGACGAGACGGTTGAAGGCTGCGTGCTGGGCGCGCAGCGCCCGCGAGGGTCCCCCGGCGGTGTCCAGGGCGCGTGAGTAGGCGATCGCGGTCTTGGCAGCCAGGCGGAAGACCTTCTGCCTGGTGCCGGCCGCCCGGGCGTCCGCAGCGTTGTAGATCTTCTCAAACACCCGGGGGACCGCCAGGACCGCAGTGGGCCGGAAGGATTCCAGGTCGGGGACCAGGCTCCTCACGTCGGGCGCGTGCCCCAGGACACCAGCCTCGGAGCACACCACCGCGATCTCCAGGAAGCGCCCCAGGACGTGGGCCAGCGGAAGGAAGAGCAGGATCCGCACGTCGGGGCCACCCAGGACCTCCGGGACGTGGGCGCAGGCGTTGACGCACAGGTGGACGAGGTTGCCGTGGGTGAGCTCGGCACCCCTGGGTCTCCCCGTGGTGCCGGAGGTGTAGACGACAGTCGCCAGCGTGTCGGAGGTCAGGGCCGCGCTGCGCCGGTCGAGCTCGGCGGCCTCCACGCTCCGCCCTGCGGCTACCAGGGAGGGGAGGGCCTCACGCTCGGCGCACAGGACCGTCAGGCGCGCCAGGTGGGGGTGTGAGGCCCTGATCGAGCTGACCATCGCCTCCATGGCCCGGTCCTCGACCAGGAGCAGGCGGACGTCGGAGTCGGTCAGGATCCACTGGACCTGCTCGGCCGAGGCGGTCTCGTAGACCGGGACGACAACCAGCCCGGCCTCCCAGGCCGCGAAGTCCATGAGGGTCCACTCGTAGGAGGTGCGCGCCATGATGCCCACGGCGTCGCCGGGCTGGAGGCCTGTGGCGACCAGTCCTGCAGCCACCTCCCTCACATGGGTGCGGAAGGCTGCGGCGCTCATGTCTTGCCAGCCGCGCCCGAGGGCGGTCTTGCGGGAGACCAGCGCCCCCTCGGGGCTTCGGCTGACCCGCTCGGCCAGGGCCCAGGGGCAGGTCATCCCGGGGTGGGCGGGTACCAGGGGCTCGGTGCTGAGCTCGCGCACGGGACCGCCTGGGGAGTGGCCACCCTCCGTGGGCGTGGTGTCGTCATGGGTCATGGCGGCAAGTATGCATGCCCCGCTCAGCCCTCGGTAGGCCCCTTCCCGGAGGAGGCATAGATCTGTGCCACGACGTCACCGTGTGCCCGGAGCACCTCCGCGCGCCTGACCTTGAGTGAGGGCGTGAGCAGGCCGTTGGCCTCGGTGAAGTCCGTGGTCAGCACCCGGTAGGTGCGGATGGACTCCGCGCGTGAGACCACCTCGTTGGTGCGGGCCACGGCGCGGTCCAGCGCAGCCAGGACCCGGGGGTGGGAGGCTGCCTCGGTCACGCCCATCCGGCGCAGGCCGTGGTTGTGCAGCCACTGCGGCAGCATCTCGGCGTCCAGCGTGATGAGGGCGGAGACGAAGGGCTCGCCGTCGCCCACGACGACGACCTGGCTGACCAGGGGGTGGCCGCGCAGGCGGTCCTCCAGGAGGCTGGGGGCGACGTTCTTGCCTCCTGCGGTGACGATGATCTCCTTCTTGCGGCCGGTCAGGCGGACGTGGCCGTCCTCGTCGACCGTGCCCAGGTCGCCGGTGCGGAACCAGCCGTCAGGGGTGAAGGCTGCCGCTGTCGCCTCAGGGTCGTTGTGGTAGGCGGAGAACACGCCCAGCCCCCGGGTCTCGATCTCGCCCTCCGGGCTGACCCGGATCTGGTTGCCGCACACCGGCGGTCCCACGGTGCCGATCTTGTTGAGCCAGGTGCCGTTGACGCTGACCGGGCCGATGGTCTCGGTCAGGCCGTAGCCCTCCAGGATGACCAGGCCGATGCCGCGGTAGAAGTGGCCCAGCCTCTCGCCCAGGGGACCGCCTCCGGAGATGACGAACTTGGCGCTGGGGCCCAGCAGGGCGCGGATCCGACGGTAGACCAGCCTGTCCGCCACCACCCGCGAGCTGCGCAGGGCTCGGGAGGGGCCCTCTGGGGTGTCCAGGGAGCGGGAGTAGGCGATAGCCACCCGGGAGGCCCAGCGGAACAGCCTGAGCCGCGCGCCGCTGCCCGCCGCTGCGTCGGCGGCGTTGTAGATCTTCTCCAGCACGCGCGGGACAGCCAGCACGTAGGACGGCGCGAAGGACTGCATGTCTGCCAGGAGCGTGCTGACGTCGGGGGTGTGCCCCAGCACGCCGTCGCCCGCCAGGGAGAGCAGCTGCAGGCAGCGGGCGTAGACGTGGGCTAGGGGCAGGAACAGCAGCAGGCGCACGTCGCTGCCCCGCAGGACGTCAGGCAGGTAGCGCACCCCGTGGTGGGGGATGCCGGCCGCGTTGCGGTGGGTCAGCTCGACCCCCTTGGGGCGGCCGGTCGTGCCAGAGGTGTAGATGATGGAGTAGAGGTCGTCGCTGCGCAGCGCCTCGGAGCGCTCGTCCACCTGGGCCAGGCTGGTGCTCCTGCCCGCCTCGACGAGGTCGGCGACGGCGTCGGCGTCCAGGGCCATGACCCGGACCTCGTGGCCTACCTCGCGGGAGGCCTCGCGCACCAGGTCCGACAGCGTGACCGTCTCGGTGACGACCAGGCGTACCTGCGCGTCGGAGACGATCCAGCGGACCTGCTCGGCCGAGCTGGTCTCGTAGATGGGCACCGAGACCAGGCCTGCCCGGGCGATGGCCATGTCCAGCAGGAACCAGCTGTAGGAGGTGTGGGCCATGATGCCCACGCGCTGGCCCGGCTCCAGACCCATG
Source organism: Actinomyces wuliandei (assembly GCF_004010955.1). Lineage (NCBI taxonomy): Bacteria > Bacillati > Actinomycetota > Actinomycetes > Actinomycetales > Actinomycetaceae > Actinomyces > Actinomyces wuliandei. The sequence goes on along the minus strand of NZ_CP025227.1, from coordinate 1,925,060 downwards.
CTGATGAGGCCTGCGGCCACCTGGGTGACCTCGTCGCTGAAGGCCCTGGCGGACACGTTGTGCCAGGCGCCGCCCAGGGAGGACCTGCGTGCCACCAGGGGACGGTCGCCGCTGCGGGAGACGCGCTGGGCCAGCAGCCAGGGAACCGACCAGTGCGCCTCAGGCTCGAAGGGCACGGCGGTGGCGCTGACGCCGTCAGTTAGGGAGTGCGGGTAGCTCTGCGGCCGTGCGGCCTCCAGGCTGGGGACAGGGCGAGTAGTCACTCGGGTATTGTGGCAAGAACAGACTCCTGCCGAGGCGGCCTGGGGTGAGAGAACCACAGCGTCCTTATGGAGAAATTCACAGTCGCAGGTCCTTGGGGCCTGGCGAGGCGCACGAGGCCGGACGCAGGGGAGGAGCTGACGACGGGGGCGCGGTGAAGTTGCCCGGACGGGAGTGACTGTGTACCCTTGCACTCGGTGTCGACGCGCGTCGATATCGAGTGGGTCTGCACAGTCGCCGACCCTGCGTGTTGCTCGTTTCAAGGAGGAAACATGGTCACTCTGCCCCGTCGCCGTTTCATGCAGGGCTCCGCGCTGGCTGCCGCCCTTGCTGCTGCGGCTGCCTGCTCCAGCGGCTCTGGTGGCTCTGGTGGCTCGGGGTCCTCCGGGGGTGAGGTCGCCTTCGAGGGCACCGGGCCGATCACGTGGGTCCAGGGCAAGGACAACTCCGGCGGGATGGTCCAGAAGCGTATCGACGAGTGGAACGAGCTCTACCCCGATGAGAAGGTCACCCTCATCGAGCTGTCCGCAGAGGCCGACCAGCAGCGCCAGTCCATGGTCCAGAACGCCCAGACCAGCTCTGAGGCCTATGACGTCATCTCCGTGGACAACGTGTGGGTCTCTGAGTTCGCCGCCAACCAGTGGATCGTGGAGCTGCCCGCAGACGAGCTCAAGAACGACGACATCATCCAGCCCGTGTGGGACACCGGCGTCTACATGGACAAGTTCTACGCCATGCCCTTTGCCACCGACGCGCCGGTCATGTTCTACCGCAAGGACCTCCTGGAGGAGGCTGGGGTGGAGGTGCCCACCACCTGGGAAGAGGTCACCGCTGCGGTCGACGCCGTGCGCGCGCTGCCAGGGCACGAGGACATCGGGGGCTTTGGCGGGCAGTGGGCCAAGTACGAGGGCCTGACCTGTAACATCTCCGAGTTCATCCACACGGCGGGCGGCGCCTTCTACGACGACGAGGGCAACCTTGTCATCAACACCCCGGAGACTGTTGCCGGGGTCAAGGCGGCTATCGACGCCTTCACCAGCGACTACATCCCCACCAAGGCCCTGGAGTGGATGGAGGAGGACGGGCGCAACGCCTTCGAGAGCGACTCCCTTCTCTTCTACCGGCAGTGGCCCTACCAGTACGCCAACAACCTGGAGAACCTCGGCACCGACAAGTTCGACGTCGCCGCGCTGCCCACCATCGGCGGCAACGCCTTTGTGCCCACCCTGGGCGGGCACAACTGCGCCATCACCACCAACTGCCAGAACAAGGCGACCGCCCTGAAGTTCATCAAGTGGTTCACCTCCGAGGAGTCCGAGCGCTACGCCCTGGACACCCAGACCCTGGCACCCATCCTCGGCTCCCTCTACGAGGACAAGGAGATGCTGGAGAAGTTCCCCTACCTGCCGATCCTCAAGGACTCCCTGGACGCCGCCAGGGGCAGGCCGCAGGCGGTGGCCTACGGCGACGTCACCGCCGCGATCCAGGACGCGGTCTACCCCGAGCTCCAGAAGGGCGGGTCCGCTGAGGACGCCGTGTCCGCCCTGGAGTCCCGGCTCAAGGACCTGGCCTGAGTTGGCCTGCGCTGCCTGGGCCGCCCGGCCCGGGCAGCGCAGGCAGCCCGGTCTTTTCTCGTCTCAGTCGTCTCACCGGCAGCACGCGGGCAGCCGCACAGGCGGTTACGTCAACAGCCTCATAGGCAGCAACGTAGGCAGCAAGGACACTCATGACAGCCACAGTTACCGACGCGCCCGCCCGGCCACGGGCTCGCAGGTCGCGCTCCAAGAACGCCAGGGCACAGTCGCGCCTGGCCGCCATCCTCATCACCCCGACCATCCTGGTCCTCTCCGTCGTCATCATCTTTCCCGTCTTCCAGTCCATCCAGCAGTCCTTCCGCGGCCGGGCAGGCCTGGACCCGGAGACCGGCTTCGTCTCCGACACCGAGCCCTTCGTGGGCCTGGACAACTACACCTCCGTCTTCACCTCAGGAGGCGAGCGGTTCTGGCCGGCCCTGTACAACACCACGCTCTTCGGTGTGGTCACCGTCGTCCTGGAGACCATCCTGGGCGTGGCCATGGCGCTCATCATGCACAGGGCGATGAGAGGGCGGGGCATCGTGCGTGCCTCCATCCTCATCCCCTGGGCGATCCCCACCGCCGTCTCGGCCATCCTGTGGGGGTGGATCTTCAACCAGGAGGGCGTGGCCAACGCCATCCTGGGGCAGCACATCATGTGGGCCTCGGGGGACTGGAGCGCCAAGTGGGCCATCATCATCGCCGACGTGTGGAAGACGGCCCCCTACATCGGCCTGCTCACCCTGGCCGGCCTCCAGGTGATCCCCGACGAGGTCTACGAGGCGGCCAAGATTGACGGCGCCAGCGCGTGGCGGCGGTTCACCGCCATCACCCTGCCGCTGGTCAAGCCCGCCCTGGTGGTCGCCGTGCTCTTCCGCACCCTGGACGCGCTGCGCATGTTCGACCTGCCCTACATCCTTGTCGGCCCCAGGAGGTCAAGCGTGGAGACCCTGTCCATGCTGGTCCAGGACGAGGCGTCCAACCTGCGCTACGGAAGCGCCGCCGCCTACGCCGTGATCCTGTTCCTGTACGTGTTCATCATCGCCTTCGTGTTCGTCAGGGTCCTGGGCGCGGACCTAGGAGCCTCCACGGAGCCGCCTCGCCGCAGCCGGGGGACCAGGCTCCCCGTCTCCGCCTTCCTGCCCGGCTGGCGCTCGGGGCGGGGTCGCCCCCCGCAGGATGACGCCGGAGCCGCCCGCCGCACCCTGACGACCAGCACGACCACGGGGAGGACAGCATGAGTACGGCAGCCGCAGCAGCCCGGAGGGCAGCCTCACGGGCGGGACGCAGCCGGAGAGGTCCCTGGAGGGCGGACTGGGGGCAGCTGCTGTCCACCGGGGGCATCATCCTCATCGTCATCTACTGCCTGGCCCCCTTCTACTGGATGTTCGTGTCCTCCCTGAGGCCTGACTCCGAGATCTTTGACAACACCTGGTGGCCGTCCAACCCCTCCCTGGAGAACTACCTGGCCGTCTTCTCCTCCAGGAACAGCTTTGGCTCCGGCCTGCTCAACTCCTTCATCGTCTCGGTGACGGTGACCGTGGTGGCGCTGGCGGTAGCCACCTTTGCCTCCTACGCCCTGGCCCGCCTGGACTTCCGGGGCAAGGGGATGCTGCTCATGCTGGTCATTGCTACCGCGATGTTCCCGCTGGTGGCCATCATCGTCCCCCTGCTGCGCAACTTCTCCGCCTGGGGGTGGACCGACACCTACCAGGCGATGATCATCCCGGACCTGTCCTTCTCCCTGCCCCTGGCGGTGTGGAACCTGACCAGCTTCTTCAGGCAGATGCCCCAGGAGCTGGAGCAGGCCGCCATGGTGGACGGGTGCACGCCGGGGCAGGCCTTCCGCCGGGTCATCCTCCCCCTGGCGGCACCGGGCATCTTCACCACGGCCATCATCATCTTCATCGGTGCGTGGAACGAGTTCCTCGTGGCGGTGACCATGATCCAGGAGCCCTCCATGCAGCCAGCCACGGTGCTGCTGTCCAAGTTCACCGGCGCCTCCCAGTTCAACACGCCCTTCGGCTCCCAGATGGCCGCCGGGGTGGTGATGACCCTGCCGCTGGTGGCCATGGTGCTGCTCTTCCAGCGCCGGATCGTGGCCGGCCTGGCCGCAGGAGGCGTCAAGTAGGACCTGCGGCCACCCGGCCCCTCGGTTGGCCGCTCGCACCGGGTCACGGCTGTCTGGGGACTGCCTCATGACCCTGCTGCGGGTGGCCGCCGGGTCCTGGTGCGGCCCTCGGCCTCTCGCCGGGCTGCACCTACCCTCTGCCCGCTTACTTTCCCGCGCTTCTCCGCCTCCCCTGACCCGCATGCTCCTTGGAGACGACATGACCCGTTCTGCCGCACTGCTCGCCCGTACCGACCAGGACGCCTGGTGGCGCGACGCCGTCATCTACCAGATCTACCCCCGCTCCTTTGCTGACGCCGACGGTGACGGCATCGGGGACCTGGCTGGTGTCCGCGCCCGTGTGCCCCACCTGGTGGACCTGGGTGTGGACGCGGTGTGGCTGTCCCCCTTCTACCCCTCCCCGCAGGTGGACGCGGGCTACGATGTCAGCGACTACTTCGACGTCGCCCCCGAGTACGGGACCCTGGAGGACTTCGACGCCCTGGTGGCGGACCTGCACCAGGTCGGCATCCGCGTGGTGGTCGACCTGGTGCCCAACCACACCTCGGACCGCCACGAGTGGTTCCGTGCCGCCCTGGAGGCAGGCCCCGGGTCCCGGGAGAGGGACCGCTACCTGTTCCGCCACAGCCCGGGCGCGGCGCCCAACAACTGGGGCTCGCTGTTCGGTGGTCCCGCCTGGCAGCAGGTGGGGCCGCTGACAGGGCGGGGGCAGGATCGGGACTGGTGGTACCTGCACCTGTTCGCTGCCGAGCAGCCCGACCTCAACTGGGACAACGAGGAGGTCCACGAGCACTTTCGCCGTGTCCTGCGCTTCTGGGTCTCTCGTGGCGTGGACGGCTTCCGCGTGGACGTGGCCCACGGCCTGGTCAAGGCCCAGGGACTGCCTGACGACGAGGTCGGTGCGGACCGGTGGGGGGCTACGGAGGCTGCACCGGGGGAGCCACCCGCCAAGCAGCCCGACGTCGGCCCCGCCTTCAACCAGCCCGGGGTCCATGAGGTCTACCGTGAGTGGCGCTCGCTCCTCGACACCCTGGCCCCAGACACGCTCCTGGTCGCTGAGGCCTGGGTCCAGCCCGAGGAGGAGGCCGCCCTCTACGTGCGCGCCGACGAGATGAGCCAGGCCTTCAACTTCGCCTTCCTCCAGGCGGGCTGGGACGCCGGGCGGATGCGGCAGGTCATCGACTCCTCGCTACGAGCCAACGACGCTGTGGGGGCGCCCACCACCTGGGTGCTGTCGAACCACGACGTGGTGCGCCACACGACCCGCTTCGCCTACCCGCCCGGCACCAGGACCGACCTGGGGATCGGTGCGGACGACCCGCAGCCCGACACCGCCCTGGGACTGCGCCGGGCGCGCGGGGCCACCGTCTTCATGCTGGGGCTGCCGGGCAGCGCCTACCTCTACCAGGGGGAGGAGCTGGGCCTGCCCGAGCACACCACGATGGAGGACTCCGCGCGTCAGGACCCCACCTGGAGCCGTACGGGGCATGTCGTGCGCGGCCGGGACGGGTGCCGGGTGCCGTTGCCGTGGTCCCAGGACGGGCCCGCCTACGGGTTCAACGACACCGGGCACAGCTGGCTGCCCCAGCCCCGAGGGTGGGGTGACTACGCTCCAGGGGCTCAGGCGGGGGACCCGGCCTCCACCCTCAGCCTCTACCGCCGGGCACTGCGGCTGCGCCGCGAGCTAGGGCTGGGGCGTGGGGGGCTGGAGTGGCAGGAGGCGCCTGAGGGGGTCCTGTCGCTGCGCAACGGGGCTACTGCCGTCGTGCTCAATACGACGGGCGCAGAGGTACCGTTCAGCAGTCTTGGAGGAAGTGGTCGTCTGGTTCTCACCTCCTGGGGTGAGGATGAGGGCCAGGTTGTCGACGGGCTGGTGCTGCCTCCTGACTCGGCCTGCTGGCTCCAGCCAGCCGAGCGGTCCCGAGCCCAGTAACCGGGGTGGCCGGGCACTGAGCCGGTCCGTCTGCTCCTGGCGACCCACTGGCTACGGTGGCCTGGAGGCGGCTGGGACCGGGCTGTGTCGACCTGCCTGGAGACGGCTGCCCTGCCCGCAGGGGTGGCACCGTGAGGAACGTGAGCCTGTCGAGGAGGTGCACTGTATGGTGGCTACTCGTGCTGACGTCGCCAGAAGGGCCGGCGTCTCGCCGTCCACGGTCACCTACGTCCTCACTGGTGAGCGCCCCACCCGCAGGCAGACCCGTGAGCGTGTCATGCAGGCGGTGCGCGAGCTCGGCTACCAGCCCAACACGGCCGCGCGGTCGCTGGCCTCGCGTGCCCCTCGCTCGGTCGGGGTCCTCTTCCGCATAGAGCGGGCCGGCATCGACCTGTCCGACCTGGACTACGTGGACGGGGTGCGCTCCCGGCTGGAGTCCGAGGGTATCCAGGTCTCGGTGCCGGTGCTGCACCGTGACAGCCTCCTGGGCTCCCTGCGCGCCCTGGTGCGTTCCCAGACGCTGGACGCAGCGGTGCTCATGGACGTGACCGTGGCAGACGAGCGGGAGCAGATGCTGCTGGAGGAGGGGATGCCCACCGTCCTGATCGGCACCTCCCGGCAGGAGGGCGGGGCACCGAGCGTGGACGCCGACTTTGAGCAGATGGCTGAGCTGACCGTGAGCCACCTGGCGGGCCTGGGGCACCGGCGCCTGGTGTTCCTCATGCGCGGTGACAAGACGCAGAAGGCTAACGCCTACCAGGCCCAGCGACGCGCCCTGCGCCACGCGGCACGACGCCGGGGGCTGTTCCACCTGGAGGTCCCTGTGCCTGAGAACGCGGCGCAGGGGCTGCTGGTCCTGGACAAGGACGCGCTGGTGGAAGGCTGCACCGCAGTGGTGTCGAACAACCCGGAGGCTATGAGCGGCCTGGTGGCCGGGGCGCACGCGCGCGGGCTGAGCGTCCCGGAGGGCTTCTCCCTCATCAGCCTGGGCGCGACGGGGTTCCGGGACGCCCAGGAGAGGCTGGTCAGCGAGGTCAGCGTGGACCGCGCGGCCATGGGCCGTGCCGCCGGGGACCTCATGATGCGCGTCAGTGCTGAGCCGACCTTCTGCGAGCACACCCTCATGGACGGGTTCCTGGCCGACCATGGCTCGACGGCGCCCCCGTGGCCTCGGCGGGGTTGAGGTGTGGTGACCCTTCTCGAGGATGGTGGGACTGGGGACGTCTCATCGGGTGAGGCCGGGTGCGGGTCTTAGCGGCCCAGGCCTCGGTTGCGTCGGTGTTTTCTGGTGGGGGTCTGGTGTGGGGTGGGGGGCTGGGCGGGCTGCTGGGTCCTCTGGGTGGCTTGGGCGACACGGGCCTTGATGTCGGCCAGGATCTCCTCGGGGGTGATCTTGTGGCCCGGCTGGCCCGGTCCGGCCGGGGTGGCGCCCGTCTGGGGCGGCTGGCCTGCACGGGGCTGGGCCGTCTGGGGCGGTCCCGCTGTGGTGGCGCCGGTGCGGGTGGGGCTTGGCCGGGGTGGCCCCGGCGACGGCTGGCTGGTGGTGGGCTGGCCTGGTCCCGGCTGCCCGGCCCCGGGCCGGGTCGTGGCCGAGGGCGCGGGCTCCTGCCCCTGGGCGGGTGGGTGCCAGGTGATCCCGTCCGACGTGACACGGGCGTGGTGACTCCTGCCCCTGGGCGGGTGGGTGCCAGGGTGGGTGGCCTGCGGCGATGGTGGCGGCGACGTGGGCGGGGTCCAGGGTGGCCCCCGGGGGCTGGTGGCACTCACCTGCTCGCTGGTCCTGGGCTCGAGCACCGTCTGGCCGTGGCGCAGGTCCTGGGCCAGGGTGGGGGAGTCTGTCAGCACCGCGCGCACCAGCAGGCGCACCCGGGAACGCTGCTGCGGGGGGACCTGGAGGGTGGCCTGCTCCAGGACCGCCACCATGGGCTTGTTCTGGCCGCCGACGGAGGAGTTGACCGCTCCGTGGCCCAGGGAGGGCCAGCCCCCGGCGGCGGCGGGGTCGCCTGGCCCTGCCAGGAGCTGGTCGGGCTCGTGGAGCACCACCAGCGCCCGGTCGATCCTGGCTGTCTCCGCCAGCGCACGCTCCTCGGAGAACTGGTGCACACGAGTCAGGTCGTCCACGACCTCCTTCATGAACTTCTTGCGTCTTTTCCTGGTGGCCTTGGAGGTGGGCTGGCGGCCTTGGTCGCGGTAGGTGCGGATGCCCTCCAGCAGGCGCTCAGCGCTGAGCAGGGACAGGGCGCTCAGCTGGCGGTCCAGCTGGCGGGTGAACTCGGGGGCCAGCTCCTGGGTGGCGGGCTGGTGGCCGGTGTGGAAGAACACCTCCACCGGCACCGCGGAGTGCCAGGCCAGCGGGCTGGCAGGCGCCGCCACCGACCCCTCCCACACCAGCACACCCTGCCCGCCGGCCCGCCCTGGGGTGAACATGTCCCCAGCCACCAGGGCGGTGCCCCCGCCCCCGTGGCCAGGGGCCTGACCACCACCGGGCACGCCGCCAGGAGCGGCGGGACCAGCGGCGGGGGCGGGTGGATGCCCGCGCCTGAGCCAGCGGGGCCGGCCCCGCCAGCGCCCGGGCATCAGGACCCTACCCCCGAGGCGGGACCGGTGCCACCAGGGCCGCCGGGACCGCCGGGGCCACCAGCACCACCCGGGCCGTCTGCGGCGATGCTGGCGGCGACCTGCGCAGCGGCGGCGGAGAAGTCCTGCTCCAGGACGTGGTCCTGGGCCTGGGCCAGAAAAGTGAGGTGCGCGGTGGCGTCCTCGATGCCGACCTGGCTGGTGCTCACCCTCCCGGTGAGGCAGTAGGCCGGGGTCAGCCCGTAGACCTGCCCGGCCCCCAGGACCCCCAGGTTGTCTATGGCCCAGTCGGCCACCAGCACCCCGGTGTCGTCGTCGTCCAGGTCTTCCTCCTCGGGGGAGACCAGGGTGGTGGCCCCCATGCGCTCACGCTTCACCGGGTCGGCCATGTCCCTGGCGTGGCCCGCGTAGGGGTAGACCAGCCCCAGGGCGGGGGTGACCTCCAGGGCGGGGCCGGAGACCTCCCCCCACAGCCTCATGTCCCCCGTGGCGTTGCGGGCCAGGCACCACCACCGCTGGCTGGGGAACGGCACAGGGGTGCCCTCCAGCCACGCCTGGACCACCGGCGCCCACCGGAAGGGATCAGTGAACCACCACCGCCCGTCCCCGAACCCGTCGAACCCGAACCTCTCCCACAGGTGCAGCACCGAGGCCGGAAGCACCCCACCAAAGTAGCCCACGTGCTCCTCCGTGGCCGGGGCACCCACACCCATCGGCGACCACCCCCGCAGCCTCAGCGCCTCCTCCATACGCGCGTCCACCCACTCCGGGGACGCGTGCAACCACGCCTCGTGCCACTCAGCCTCGCTCATCCGCATGGCCAGACCGTAACCCCCACCACACCACCGCTACAACCTCCAGGCACAAGACCCACCCCAGGCACCCCCAGACAGGGGCACCCCCACGCGACCCACGCTTGCGGGACCAGCACCAGCGCCCCGGCGTCACGACCCCACCCCGGCCCGTGGGGACCACCGGCAGTGCCCGGCCCGTCGTCCTGGGCGGGATCACCACCTGTGGCGATGGTGGCGGCTGCCCGTGCAGCGGTGGAGAAGTCCTGCTCCAGGACGTGGGCCTGGGCCTGGGCCAGCCTAGGACCGGGCTGGCCGGGCCGGGGCCTCACCGAGCTCGACGGAGCGGACCCGCACTGGCACCTCCCCGTGACTGTTACCAGTCTCAGTGCTGCCAGCCTCAGCGTCCTGGCCCGTGGCACCGGTGTCCGGGCTGTCGGCAGCCGCAGTACCGCTGTCAACAGGCTCAGTGGCTACGTCCGCGCCCTGGACCGCCCCGGCGACCTTGACGCTGAAGGAGCCGGTGACCTTGGCGGCCTCCACCAGGTCGGAGCGCACCGACTCCACGGCTGGCTGGTAGTCGGCAGCGACCTCCAGCACGGCGCTGAGGATCGGGGTCCTCTGGCTGGTCCTGGCCTCCGACTTCACCCGGCGCAGCGCCGCCAGGACGGTGCCCGCCTGGGCCACCAGGGCCGGGTCCGCCCCCTGGGCGGCCTGGCGCAGCCCTGCCGCCTCAGGCCAGGCTGAGCGGTGCACGGACCCGGTGCGGTACCAGCTCCACACCTCCTCAGTGGCGTAGGGCAGGAACGGGGCGAGCAGCCGCACGAAGGTGTCCACCGCCAGCGCCAGGGTGGTCCGGGCGCTGCGCACCGCACCAGCCGTGTGGGTGCCCTCGGCGTCGTTGGCACGGTCCTTGACCAGCTCGATGTAGTCGTCGCAGAAGGTCCAGAAGAACGACTCGGTGACCTCCAGAGCGCGGGCGTGCCCGTAGCTCTCGAAGGCAGTGGTCGCCGCCTCCACCACGTCTGCCAGCGCCGCCAGCACGGCCCGGTCGAGAGGCTCGGTCACCTGGGAGGTGTCCAGGCTGGGCGCGGGCGCTGCGGCCCGGGCCTCCTCGTCGGCGTCCCAGGGGATCCCCATGGACAGGGCGAACTTGGAGGCGTTGAGGATCTTGATGGCCAGGCGCCGACCGATCTTGATCTGGGACTCCTCGAAGGCCGCGTCCAGGCCCAGGCGGGCCGAGGCCGCCCAGTAGCGCACGGCGTCGGCGCCGAACTGCTCCAGCAGGCCCATGGGGGTGACCACGTTGCCCTTGGACTTCGACATCTTCTTGTGGTCGGAGTCCAGGATCCACCCTGACAGCCCGGTGCTGGCCCACGGCAGGGCACCGAACTCCAGGTTGGCGCGCACTACCGAGGAGAACAGCCAGGTGCGGATGATGTCCTGTCCCTGGGGGCGCAGGTCCATGGGGTAGACCCGGGCGAACAGGTCCTTGTCGGTCAGCCACCCCGAGGCGAGCTGGGGCGTCAGGGAAGAGGTGGCCCAGGTGTCCATGATGTCCACCTCGCCGACGAACCCGCCGGGTACCCCCCGCTGGTCCTCGGTGTAGCCGGGGGCCGGGTCTGAGGAGGGGTCCACCGGCAGGGCGGACTCCTCCGGGGTGATGACGGCGTCGTAGTCCACCTGGCCGTCGGCGTCCACCCGGTACCACACCGGGAAGGGGACGCCGAAGAAGCGCTGGCGGGAGATGAGCCAGTCGTTGTTGAGGCCTGTGACCCAGTTCTCGTACCGCACCCGCATGAAGTCGGGGTGGAAGGCCAGCTCACGGCCGCGCTCCAGCAGCTCAGAGCCTAGTTCCTTGCCGGAGGCCGGGTTGGTCCAGGCCCTGCCGCCGTTGCGGATGTACCACTGCCGGGAGGTGACGATCTCCAGGGGCTTGTCCCCCTTCTCGAAGAAGTTGGTCTGACGCACGGTGCGGACCGGCGCCCCGCGCATCTCGCCCGAGGCCGCCAGGGCCTCGACCACCACCTGCCGGGCGGAGAAGGCGGTCTTGCCCGCCATGGCCGCGTAGGCCTGGCGGCCCGCCTCCTGGGTGATCCACTGCGGCACCTCGGTCTCGATCCGGCCGTCCTTGCGCAGGATCGCCCGCAGCGGCAGGTCCAGGTCCCGCCACCAGTCGATGTCGGTGGTGTCGCCGAAGGTGCAGCACATGGCGATGCCCGCACCCTTGTCCTTCTCTGCCGCCGGGTGTGCCAGGACCGGCACCTCCACGCCGAACACGGGGGAGGTGACGGTGGCGCCGAACAGGGGCTGGTAGCGCTCGTCGTCGGGGTGGGCCACCAGCGCCACGCAGGCGGCCAGGAGCTCGGGCCGGGTGGTCTCAATGCACACGTCCCTGGTGCCCCCCGGGCCGTCCTCGACCGGCGCCCCGGCCGCAGCCGCCTGCGCGGCGACCTGGGCGTCAGTGACATGGAAGGCCAGGCGGTGGTAGAAGCCGGGGTACTCCCGCGACTCCAGCTCGGCCTGGGCCACCGCCGTCTGGAAGGTCACGTCCCACAGGCCGGGGGCAGCGGCCTGGTAGGCCTCACCACGGGCCAGGTTGCGCAAGAAGGCGGCCTGGGCCACCGTGCGGGCACGCGGGCCGATGGTCTGGTAGGTCTGGGACCAGTCCACGCTGAGGCCCAGGCGGCGCCACAGGGCCTCGAACTGGGCCTCGTCCTCCACGGTGAGGCGCTCGCACAGCTCGACAAAGTTCCGACGCGAGACCGGCACCTGGTCCCGGGCCTTGACCGACTTGCCCTCCCCGCCGGTGTGGGGCGGGGTGAAGCCCGGGTCGTAGGGCAGGGAGGGGTCGCAGCGCACCCCGAAGTAGTTCTGGACGCGGCGCTCGGTGGGCAGGCCGTTGTCGTCCCAGCCCATGGGGTAGAAGACGGCTTTTCCGCGCATGCGCTGGTAGCGGGCGATCGTGTCGGTGTGGGTGTAGGAGAAGACGTGGCCCACGTGCAGGGAGCCGGAGACCGTGGGCGGCGGGGTGTCGATAGAGAAGACCTCGTGGCGCTGCGCGTCCCGCTCGAAGGCGTAGGTGCCCTCCTCCTCCCAGCGCTGGCCCCAGGTGGCCTCCAGGCCGTCAGTGCTGACCTTGCCAGGCACACGGGGGCTGTGAGGCTCGGAAGGCAGGTAGCGGGAGGACCGCTGGGGGGTCTCAGACTCAGGCATGGGGCAGATTCTGGCACGTGAGGCGGCTCGGCCACGACTCCGGCCTCTGTGAGGTGAGGTGGGAGATGAGACTGGGGTGAGGTCTGTTGTTCCAGGTTACGGGTGCTAACCTGGAACAGTGGGGCGGTGTTCCAGGTCTGTAGGTTCGTGACGGCGTCGGTACCGGCAGGGGCAGATAACGTGTGAGAGGAGGTCGGCACGGTGACGCCGACCAGATCCTCCTGCTGCTGGCCGACGCCGTGCAGCGCGCGGTCCTCGCCTCCGAGCGTGCGGCTGACAGGCTGGAGGCTCTTCCCCGGCAGTGGCGCCGGGTGCGCGCTCCGCGCGCTGGGTCCGCCGAGGCGGCTCTCCTAGGGGCGCTCCTGGACCACCCGGTCCTGGATGCTGAGGACGCCCGGCAGGTGAGCGGGGCCTCGGTCTCCGCGACCTACGCCGCCCTGGACTCCCTGACCTCGGCGGGTGTCCTGCGGCTGGCGGTTCAGCGCAGGCGCGACCGCGTCTGGGTGGCGGCGGCCGTCATGGACGAGGTCGAGACGCTGCTGGACGAGCTGGCCGCTCCTGGGCGGTGAGCGGGACGGCACTGACAGCACTATGGCCACAGTGTGATCTGATAACGTGATCGTGAGGGTATAAGTCAGGACAGCGCGGATCCCGGCGCCCTGGGAGCAGGGGAGCGCGGACGGAAGGGACACTGCCCGGGTTGAGTCCAGGGACGTCCGGGTGAACCTGGATGAACGTGGCCCGGGCGAACTTGGTACTCTTGTACCAGGTGCGAGGTCGAGGAGGACCGCCCGCACGCAGGGAGGGACAGGAGGCAGCAGAAGATTATGGCCACCACTTCTCGTACGCCCCAGGCGTCCCGGGCGACGTCCGTGCCGCGCGCTCCCGGAAGCCCTGAGAGCACAGGGAGCCCGGGGCCTCCGGAGACCGCTGTCCCACCTGCGGTCGGGGAGGCTGAGGGCGCCGACTCCCGCCTGCGCGAGCTGACCGAGCAGGTGGGCGCGCTGAGCCGTAAGAACACGCACCTGGCCAACGCCCTGCGGGCGGCCCGCACCGAGCTGACCACCCTCCACGACGACGTCAAGGCGCTCCAGGCCCCTCCGCTGGCGCACGCCACCGTGCTCGCCGTCCACGCCACCGAGCGCACCGCGGACGTTTCCCTGGCAGGCAGGCGCCACCGGGTGGGGGTGGGGCCGGGTGTCATCGCCTCCACCCTGGTCCCCGGCACCGACGTGGTCCTCAACGAGCACCTGGTGGTCACCGCCGTGACGTCGGCGCCGCGCTTCGGCGACGTGGTCACCGTCAAGGAGACCTACGCGGACTCCACCGTCCTGGTGCTGGCCCGCCACGACGAGGAGCAGGTGCTGGCCCTGTCCGCCGAGCTGCTGGAGGCCCGCCCCCGGGTCGGCGACGCCCTGGTGGCGGACCTGACCGCGCGCATGGCCCTGCGGACGGTGGTGCGCTCCGAGGTCGAGGAGCTCCTCCTGGAGGAGGTGCCCGACGTCTCCTACACCGACATCGGCGGCCTGGGTGGCCAGATCGAGCTCATCCGTGACGCCGTCGAGCTGCCCTTCCTCCACCCCGACCTCTACCGGGAGCACCACCTGACTCCGCCGCGCGGCGTGCTTCTCTACGGCCCGCCCGGGTGCGGCAAGACCCTCATCGCCAAGGCCGTGGCCGCCTCCCTGGGGCAAGGCAGCGGCCAGGACTCCTACTTCCTCAACATCAAGGGCCCCCAGCTGCTGGACAAGTACGTCGGGGAGACGGAGCGGCGCATCCGGGTCATCTTCGCCCGTGCCCGGGAGAAGGCGGCCCAGGGGGTGCCCGTGGTCATCTTCCTTGACGAGATGGACTCCCTGCTGCGCACCCGCGGCTCAGGGCGGTCCTCGGACGTGGAGACCACCGTGGTGCCCCAGATGCTGGCGGAGATTGACGGCGTGGACGAGCTGGACAACGTCGTGGTCATCGGCGCCACCAACCGGGAGGACATGATCGACCCGGCGGTCCTGCGGCCCGGCCGCCTCGACGTCAAGATCCACGTCGCCCGCCCTGACGCTGACGGCGCCCGGGAGATCCTGGGAACCTACCTCACCGAGGACCTTCCCCTGCGCGAGGAGCTGGTGGACGCCCACGGCTCACCCGCCGCGGCCGTGGCCGCCCTGGCCGACGACGTCGTGGCCCGGCTCTACACCCGCTCCACCGCCACCGAGATGGTCGAGCTGACCCACGCCGACGGCCAGGTGGAGGTCCTCCACCTGGCAGACCTCGTCTCCGGGGCGATGCTGGCCAACATCGTGGACCGCGCCAAGAAGGCCGCTGTCAAGGACCTGGTGACCACGGGCGTGCGCGGCCTGGGCACGGAGCACCTGCGGCGCGCCGTCGTGGAGGAGGTCGTGGAGAACGAGGGGCTGCCCGCCACTGTCCACCCCGACGACTGGGCGCGCGTGGCCGGGCGGCGCGGTGCTGCGGTAGTGTCCATGCGGGTGCTCCACCGAGAGCGCGGGCTGTGAGGCGGAGTGCACCGTGGAACGCCGTGAGACCGCCGCGTACCGCTGCCGCCACCGGCCAGGCCGCCTCCGCCCCGTGCCTGGGGGCCGTGCCCGCGACCCGTGAGCCGCCCGGCTGCACGCAGACAGGTAGACACAGCACAGCAGACCAGGTCGACTAACGGCCCGGCAGACAGCCGACCCGCCAGGAGGCACCCATGAGTGAGTTCGCCCAGCCCTCGCGCGCCCGTCATGACGACCCCGCGCCCGACGACGCCCCGCCCCCGGCCCCCGCAGGGCCCGCCCGCGGCCAGGACCTTGACTCTGTGCTTGACGTCATCGACGAGGTCCTGGCGGTGGACGCCCAGGAGTTCGTGCGCGGCTTCGTCCAGAAGGGTGGCCAGTGAGCAGGACCGGTGAGCCGGGTGGGGCCCCAGGCAGCCGTGCCACCGGCCTGGAGACCGAGTTCGGCGTAGTCTGCGCCCCGGTGCGCGCGGGCGCTACCGGGCAGGCGGGGCGTAGGGCTGCGCCAGTGCAGGAGGCCCAGTCGGCACCGCCGCAGACGATGGGGCCGCAGGAGGCAGCGGCGTTCCTCATGCGTCACCGTCCCGAGGGCTACCGCTCGGACAACCTGTTCCTGCCCAACGGGGGGCGCCTCTACCTCGACGTCGGCTCCCACCCCGAGTACGCCACCGCAGAGTGCGCCACCGTGCGCGACCTGGTGGCCCAGGACCAGGCGGGGCGTGACCTCATCGCCGCCATGGCGCAGCGGGCCACCACCACCCTGGCCCGTCGCGGCACACCCGCCCGTATCCACGTCCTGGCCAACAACACCGACTCCGCCGGGCACACCTACGGCTGCCACGAGAACTACTCCGTGCCCCGCAGCCTGGACATGGACGCAGTCCTACCGGTGCTCGCCTCCTTCCTGGCCACCCGCCCTGTCCTGGTGGGAACCGGGGTGCCGCTGGCCGGGGCAGTGCGGGCTGAGCCCAGGACCAGGCCGGGACCCGTCACAGGCCAGGACGGCCCGCTGTCCCAGGAGGCACCCAGGGGGGAGGCAGGGCACGGCAGCCTCAGTGAGGTGGAGGACGACTGCTGGGGCCTGTCCCCGCGCGCCCCTTACCTGCGCGCCCTGGCCTCGGCGGACACCACCGGCCAGCGCGCCCTGGTCAACACCCGTGACCAGCCCCATGCCGACCGCGAGCGCCTGCGGCGCCTGCACGTGACCTGCGCAGACACCACCATGGCCGAGCCCACGGCGGGGCTGCGCTGCGCGCTGACCCTCATGCTCCTGGACGCCCTGGAGGCGGGGGAGGACTTCTCCGACCTGGTCCTGGCCGAACCTCTGGCTGTGCTGGGCTCCCTGGGTACCAGCGCCTGGGGTGAGGTCGAGGCCCGCACCTTGGAGGGGCGCAGGCTCAGCGCTATTGACGTCCAGGAGGCCTTTGCCGAGCGTCTGACACGCCGGCTGGACACCTGGGGTGTCCCGCCCGCTCTGGAGGGGGCCGACCACCTGCTGCGCGACCTCGCCCCCAGGGTGGTCACCGCCCTGCGTACCCGGGACACCAGCGGTATCGACACCGAGATCGACTGGGCCGTCAAACGGCGGGTCATGCGGGCACACCGCGAGCGCCACCCTGACCTGAGTGGCGAGGTGCTGAGCGTGCTGCGCACCCGGGTGGACCTGGCCTACCACGACCTGGATGCCGGCACCGGCTTGACGGCGCGGCTGCTGCGCCAGGGCGCCCTGGCCAGGCTGTGCGACCCGGAGGAGACCGCTCGGGCCCGCACCCAGCCCCCGCCCACTCGGGCCGCTCTGCGTGGGGAGTTTGTGCGGGCCTGCCTGGCCCGGGGGGCGGATTTCTCGGTGACCTGGGAGAGCCTGCGCCTGGACTCCCCGCCCACGACCCCGGTGGACCTGCCCGACCCGCTGGTCAGCCGGGACGAGGCCGCCCGGGCGCTGACGGAGCGGGTTCGGGGCTTGCTCCACCACGAGATGCGCCATATTGATCTGGTGGGCCGCTCAGGCCTGGGGGTGCCCGGCTGAGGAGGTCTCCGACGGGGCGGCAGCCGGCCCCAGCGTCTCACTCGGTCCTGGGCGCCTGAGCTGGGCGCGCTCAGGCGTACCTAGGGGTGTACCCAGGCCGGGCGGGGCCGCCGAGCTGCCGGGGGCGGGAAGGAGCCTGGCAGGCTCCCGGCATGGGCTGGCTCGCTCACGGCTCACTCTCTGTCCTTGAGGATCTCCGTGGCCTCCACCTTGCTCAGGCGGCGCCCGGTGGCGAGGCGTGTGGCGGCACAGGTGGTGATGACCAGCGTCACGATGACGGCCACCGAGTCCCAGGGCAGGACGAGCTCGAAGGCCGAGAACATGTTTGCGATGAGGACCTGCCAGGTGGGGCGCATGACCGCCACCGACAGCGGCACCCCTACCAGGAGGGCCACGACCACCAGCACGGGGTAGCTCCCCAGGTAGAACGAGCCGACCTCGCGCTCGGAGTAGCCCAGTGTCCTCATCAGGGAGATGGAGTAGGTCTCCTTCTCGATGACCGTCCTCATCAGCAGGAGCATGACGAGGACGAGCAGCGCCACGGAGGTGGCCAGCAGGGTGTAGACCGTGGTGGTCATGAGGCTGGTCATTGTGTCGACCCCCTTGATGATGCCGCTGCGGCTGACGGTAGTGACAGCCTGCCGGGCGAGGGCGTCGTCCTCGGTGCCGGTCAAGACGGCGTTGGCGGAGTCGGGATGCTCGCCGAGCAGCCCGTTGGCGGATGCCCGGGGCGAGAAGATCATGGGCTCGGGGTAGGAGACGGTCCCCTCGACGACGACGTCATAGTCCTGGCCGTCTGCCGTGGTCAGGGTGAGCTGGTCGCCAGCAGACAGTGAGTGGCGCAGCGCCATAGGCTCCGACACGTAGGCGTGGTCCGCCGCGGGGCCCCGGAGGTCCTCGGTGAAGTAGCGGCTGCCCTCACTGACCCCGATGAGGCTCACGTCGGAGCCCGCGCCTGAGGACTGCGCCAGGGACACCGAGCGGACCGAGGCCAGCTCCGCGTCGTCGGGGAGGTCGTCAGAGGTGTCGGCGGGGTGCTGCGAGGACGGGACGTCGCCAGCCAGCACGTACATGTAGCCGAAGGGGATGCCTGACCTGACGTCGTCGGCGTAGGTGGCGGTACTGGCCCTCATGCCAAAGCCGGGGACGAGCAGCAGGACAGACAGGAGCACCGCGCACAGCATGGGCAGGTAGGTCCGGTACTCCCGCAGCGCCTGGCGGACCCGGAACCGGGTGGAGAAGGGAAGGGCGGAGAGCCTGAGCCGTGGTGGGCCGGCCTGCCCCAGGTCGCGCCGCAGGAGCTGGAGAGGCTCCTTGGACAGCCTCCGCCTGTCAGCAGGGTGGACTTCCCCGGCCCGCTGGCCCCCACGACGCAGCAGATCTCCGAGGTGTCCACCGTGAGGGAGACGTCCTTGAGGGCACGGACCGCCCCCTCGCCCTGGCCGAACGACTTGTCTGCCGAGTCAAGCGTGGTGCCCATGGGTTTCCCCGCTAGTGGGTGGTTACGAGGAAGGGTGCCGGGATTTTCCCGGAACGCAGGAGGCTCTGTTCTCAAGGCAGGCTAGACGAGTCTGAAGGAGCAGCACAAGAGATATTTCGCAGGTCCGAACAGCAGCGAGGGCACGGTGCACATCTTGGGTCCGGCCTAGGAACGACGCTTGACCGGGGTGATGCGTGAAAGGGCGGAAAGAGGTCGGGAGGAGCCACGAGTAAACCGGAGACGGCAGTGTGTTGTCCCAGACGGTTGCCTGAAGATGTGCAGTCGAAGGCGGGCTGCACATCTTCAGTTTGCTGACGCAAGCCGTTGTAGCGAGATTACGGGGGTCCTGACACGGGACACGGCGTGCGGCTGCCTGAAGATGTGCAGGCCAATGGGAGCCGCGGTTACGGGTCCTCAAGCGCTCAGAGATGCCCCGGTTTGAGGCGGCCCCTCCCCTGTCTCCTTGCGGGCGCTGGGAGCGGAGTCAGGCGCCCAACTCACGGTCGCGCTGTGCGGCCGCCTGGGCGCCCTGGATGACGGCGTCGGAGAAGCCTGCCCGCTCCATGGCCACCAGCCCGGCCACGGTGGTCCCGCCGGGGGAGGAGACGGCGTCCACGAGGTCGGCAGGTGTGCGGGCGGCCTCGCCTGCCTCGGTGCGCCGGGCCTCGGCCTGGACGGTGCGCGCCGTGCCCAGGAGGGCCTGGGTGACGATCTCCACTGCTTGGCCCTTGGGGATCCCGCCCAGCACGCCCGCTCGCGCCAGGGCCTCCACGAAGGTGAGGACGAAGGCAGGGGAGGAGCCCGAGATGGCGGTGAAGGTGCTGAAGAGGTGCTCGTCGAGCTCGGTGACGGCTCCCACTGAGCCCATGAGCCTCCTGGCGGTGGCCAGGTCCTCGGGTGTGGCGGCGCTGCCCATTGCCAGGGCGGTCATGGCCTCGCCCACGAGGGCTGCCATGTTGGGCATGGTGCGTACCACTCGCGCACCAGCGGGCAGCATGGACTCCAGGCGCGCGGTGCTCAGCCCGGCCGCCACTGAGACCACCAGCGGGGCGTGGGCGGACACGGCGTCGTGGACCTCGGCGAGCACGGCTGGCACCACGTGCGGCTTCACAGCCAGGACGACGACGTCGCTGGCGGCCACCAGCTCCGGGCTGTTGTCGGCGACCCGGGTGCCCGTGTCCGCGGCCAGCCGCTGGGCACTAGGGTCCGGGCTGGGGGCCAGCAGCACGTTCTCGGCCCGCAGGGTCCCCGAGGCGATACCTCCGCGCACGATCGCCCCCGCCATGTTGCCCGCGCCGATGAGGCCGACGGTGGCTGTGCTGGGTGCTCCAGCGGTGCCCGGGGGTGAGGGGGGCGTGCCTGGCCCTGGGGTGGCTGAGGTGGTCGCGGGGAAGACGGCTGAGGAGGTCATGGCAGCAGCGTAGTGGGCCTCAGGCAGGCCATGGGCCTGCCAGCAGGTGCCCGACAGCGGCTCACGAGGAGGTGGTGCTGTCCTGCAGCGTCCGACGGGACCGTCTCACAGCACCATGGCCGCCAGCCATCCTGCGATGAGCAGGGGGATGTTGAGGTGGATGAAGGTGGGGATGACCGAGTCGCGCATGTGGTCGTGCTGGCCGTCGGCGTTGAGACCGGCGGTGGGCCCCAGCGTGGAGTCTGAGGCTGGCGAGCCCGCGTCCCCCAGCGCTCCGGCCGTGCCGACCAGCGCGACGGTGGCAGCGGGGGAGAAGCCCAGCGTGGCGCACAGGGGCACGTAGATCGCGGAGATGATGGGCAGGGTGGAGAAGGAGGAGCCGATCCCCATGGTGATGACCAGGCCCACCAGCAGCATGACCAGTGCGGCGGCGGCACGGCTGCCGGAGAACAGCCCTGTCGCGGACTGCACCAGGGGGTCGATCTGGCCGCTGTCCTGGAGCACCTGGGCGAAGCCCTGGGCGGTGATCATGATGAGGCCGATGAGCGCCATCATGCGCATCCCGCTGGTGAACACGTCGTCGGCCTCCTTCCAGCCGACCACCCTGGTGGCCATGAACAGCAGCAGTCCCACCAGGGTGCCGATGAGCAGAGGGTCGGCCTCGGAGCCCGTGAGCGTCAGGACGGTCTGTACCGAGAAGCAGGCCACGACGGCCACCAGGGCGACGACCACGCGGCGGCGGTCGATGGTCTGCGGGGTGGTGGAGTCGACCTGGGCGTCCAGGTCGTAGGCGCGGGGCCTGCGGTAGGTGACCAGCAGGGCGGTGAGCACGCCGGTGAGCATGCCCAGGGCGGGCAGGGCCATGGCGTGGGTGACTGGGACGTCGGAGACGTCCAGGCCCGCCCTGGCGATGTTGCCGTAGAGGATGTCGTTGAGGTAGACTCGGCCGAATCCCAGCGGCAGGAACATGTAGGTGGTCACCAGGCCGAAGGTGATGGCACAGGCCACCGCGCGCCGGTCCAGGCCCAGTCGGCTCATGACGACCAGCAGGGGCGGGACCACCAGTGGGATGAAGGCGATGTGCACCGGGATGAGGTTCTGGCTCATGACGGCCATGGCGATGACCCCGGCCAGCAGCGCCCACCGGCTGGTGCTCACGATCTTCTGCGAGGTGCTCGCGTCGCTGGTGTCCAGGCGGGCGATGAGCCAGCTGGCCAGCAGCTGGGGCAGCCCCGAGTGGGCCACGGACATAGCGAAGGCGCCCAGCAGCGCGTAGGACAGGGCGATCTGGGCGCCGCCGGCAAGCCCTTCCTGGAAGGAGACCATGGTCCCCTCGACCCCCATGCCGCTGGCTAGCCCACCTGCCAGGGCGCCCACGAACAGGGACAGGACCACGTGCACGCGCAGCGTGGCCAGGACGAGCATGACCAGGACGGCAAGAAGGACGGCGTTCATCGGTGGCCTTCCGACTCGGGGGAGGGAGCGGGCAGAGCCTACCGTGCCTGCTGCGCCTGCTGTGACCGCCGTGTCCTGGCGTCTGGTCCGGCGTGCTGCCTGCTGCGCCCCGGCCGTGGTGGCGCTCCGGCGTGCTGGCTGTGCTGTCGGGGCTTCCTCTGGGCCGTGAGCGGTCGGCGTCAGGGCGTCCCAGGGTGGTGCATCATGGGACCATGAGCGTGAGCCCGACCAGCAGTGACATCACCAGCGGCACCACCAGCGACAACGGTGCACGCAGGGCCGTGGTGACAGGCGCCTCCACCGGTATCGGCGCCGCCACCGTCAGGTGCCTGCGCTCCCACGGCTGGCAGGTGGTGGCCACCGCCCGTCGGCAGCAGCGGCTGGAGGCCCTGGCGGGAGAGACCGGCTGCACCTGGGTGGCAGCCGACCTCCAGGTGGGCGACGACGTCGACCGCATGGCCCGTGAGGTCCTGGCGGACGGACCGGTGGACGCCGTGGTCAACAACGCTGGCGGCGCCCTGGGCGTCGACCCCGTGGCGCAGGGCGACCCGCAGGAGTGGGCGACCATGTATGAGCGCAACGTGCTGGCGGCGCTGCGGGTGAGCCAGGCCTTTCTCCCCGGCCTGCGCGAGCGCGGCGGGGACCTGGTCTTCCTCACCTCCACCGCAGCCCACGACACCTACCCGGGTGGGGCGGGGTACGTCGCGGCCAAGCACGCTGAGCGGGTCATCGCGGGCACGCTGCGCCTGGAGCTGGTGGGAGAGCCGGTGCGCGTCATCGAGATCGCTCCGGGGATGGTGGCCACCGAGGAGTTCTCGCTCAACCGGTTCCGTGGCGACGCCCAGGCGGCCCAGAAGGTCTACGCCGGGGTCGCGCAGCCCCTCACCGCCCAGGACGTGGCCGAGTGCGTCACGTGGGCGCTGGAGCGCCCCTCCCACGTCAACATCGACTCAATGATCGTGCGGCCGCGCGCCCAGGCCTCCAACACGGTGGTGGCCCGCGAGGGCTGAGGGTCTCGACCAGGACCGGCTAGCACAGCCAGCACGACCAGCCCAGCCAGCACGGTCGGCTCGGTCGGTTGGGTGGCCGGTGGCGGCTCCGACTGCCGCCACCGGTGCTCGCTGGGTCACAGAGTGCGCACAGGAGGGGCCTGAGCCAGGCACAGGGCCTGTTCGTAGTGTCAGAGGCGTCCCGGGAACCCGGAACGACGCCGTTAATGACGCGAAAGGACATATGCATGGCTAACGCCACGTCACCAGCACCGGACGGCTCCGAGCGGGGTCCGGCTGAGCAGGCTCCAGCCGCTCAGGGACCGGCTGAGCAGCCCCCTGCTGCCGAGCCAGCTGCCG
Organism: Actinomyces wuliandei; assembly: GCF_004010955.1. Taxonomy (NCBI): domain Bacteria; kingdom Bacillati; phylum Actinomycetota; class Actinomycetes; order Actinomycetales; family Actinomycetaceae; genus Actinomyces; species Actinomyces wuliandei. Next base: position 1,902,346 of record NZ_CP025227.1, on the reverse strand, counting down.
CCTCCTCGTCTCCCCGGTCCGGGGCTCAGTCCGAGACCCCCGCCCCTGCGGCTGGCCCGCAGGCGGCGGCGAGCGGGGCACTCGCCCCCGGGTCGACGACGGTGGCCGGTGCCGCGTACGCCCAGCCGCAGGCGGGCACAGATGGCAAGAGCGGCAGCGGCAAGCAGCCCTGGTACCGCAGGCGAGCAGTGGGTGCCGCTGCTGCCGTGGCCCTCCTGGCGGGCTCCTTCGGCCTGGGATGGGGCGCCCACACTATGACTGGAGACGGGTGGCACGACGAGCACAGGGGTAGCGGCCCGCACGAGGAGCAGGTGCCGGGCGGGCACGGCGGTCCCGGTCCCATGGACGGTATGGACGGGCACGACTGGTCGGGCGGGGATGGCCAGACGGTCCCTGACGAGGGCGGCAACTCCGGTGGCTCCGGCTCTGGTGCGACGCAGTCCCCAGGCTCCTCCGCGTCCGTAGAGCCCTCGGTGTCGCCAGTCTCAGCCTGATCGACCTCGGTGGCGTCCTCAGGTGTCGCGGTGGCGCCGGGGACTGATGCGACCGGCTCGGCAGCCTAGATGAACAGGCTAGGCGGCGGTTGCTGTCAGTGGCACCGGCACGTTACCGGGGTGGTTGCGGCTGGGCTGTTGAGCCGCGGTGTGTGGCCGGGATGACGCTGCCCGGCCCCGGGCCGTGCTGGCCCGTGCGGTGCCGGTGTCCTAGACTTCCCGGCACAAGGCGTGGACCCGGCCATCACCGGCGAGCCTCCGGAGGAACAGGGTGGGACCGGCGTGTGCGTGGGCTGCCCCTAGTAGAACCGGACGGGACAGCCCGTCACAGCTGGTCACGAGGCGGTCGCGCAGGCCTGGCCTCCCGGTCCCCGGGGGCGGGCGTAGCGCGGCAAGCGAGGTGGTACCGCGGCACGCGGCGCCCACCGGGGCTGCGCCAGGCAGCACGCCCCGGCCGGGCGGTGGTGTCGTCCTCGCACGTCCCTCCGGGCGCCCGCCCGGGGCGGCAGGCGCGAGCGAGAGCGAGGCACACCACTGATGGCAGGCACGAGCACAGGCAGGACCACCGGCACCCAGCACACGGGGGCTGCCTTCTACCCCCTCCACCGCAGCGGCGAGGAGGTCCCCGCCTCCCCCTCTTTCCCGGCCCTGGAGGAGGAGGTCCTGGCCTCCTGGAAGGAGGACGCCACCTTCCAGGCGTCTGTCGACAACCGTGCCGGCAGCCGCGTTGACAGCAGCGGCGAGCCCTGCGAGGAGTTCGTCTTCTACGACGGCCCGCCCTTCGCCAACGGCCTGCCCCACTACGGGCACCTGCTGACCGGCTACGTCAAGGACGCGGTGGGCCGCTACCAGACCCAGCGCGGGCGGCGGGTGGAGCGCCGCTTCGGCTGGGACACCCACGGCCTGCCCGCCGAGCTGGAGGCCCAGCGCGAGCTGGGCATCGACGACGTCACTGAGATCACCCGGCCCGGGGGCCTGGGCATTGAGGAGTTCAACGCGGCCTGCCGCACCTCCGTGCTGCGCTACACCAGGCAGTGGGAGGACTACGTCACCCGCCAGGCCCGGTGGGTTGACTTCGACAACGACTACAAGACCCTGGACCCCTCCTACATGGAGTCGGTCATCTGGGCCTTCAAGAGCCTCTACGACAAGGGCCTGGCCTACCAGGGCCACCGGGTCCTGCCCTACTGCTGGCACGACCGCACCCCCCTGAGCAACCACGAGCTGCGCATGGACGACGACGTCTACTCCGACCGCCAGGACACCACCGTCACCGTCGGCCTGCGCCTGGAGCAGCGGCTGGACACCACCCACCCCGACGCCGCCCCCGAGCTCGCCCTCATCTGGACCACCACACCGTGGACCCTTCCGTCCAACTCCGCTGTCGCCGTCGGGCCGGACGTTGAGTACGTGACCGTGCGCGTGGACGCCAGCCTGGACTCCCCGGTCGCCGGGCAGGACGTCCTGCTCGCCCGCGACCTGCTGGGCGCCTATGCCCGCGAGCTGGGGGAGGACCCGCAGGTGCTGGCCACCTACAGGGGCACCGACCTGGTCGGGGTGCGCTACGTGCCCGCTTACGACTACTTCGACGACGAGACCCACCGCGCCGAGGGTGCCGCCCCCGGTCCTGCGGCGTGGCAGGTCGTCGCGGCCGACTACGTCACCACCTCCGACGGGACAGGGCTGGTGCACCTGGCGCCGGCCTTCGGCGAGGACGACATGCACACCTGCCAGGCCTACGGCGTCGGCACGGTCATCCCCGTCGACGACGGCGGCCGCTTCACCGCCGAGGTGGGTGACTACGCGGGCACGCACATCTTCGACGCCAACAAGCCGATCGTGGCTGACCTGCGCGACGCCACCGGGCCGCTGGCCCGGCGCCCCCAGGACCAGCGGGCTGTCCTGGTGCGCCAGTCCAGCTACGTCCACTCCTACCCGCACTGCTGGCGCTGCCGCAAGCCGCTCATCTACAAGGCGGTGTCCTCCTGGTTCGTGAGGGTCACGGCCATCCGCGACCGGATGGTCGAGCTCAACCAGGAGATCAACTGGTTCCCCACTCACGTCAAGGACGGGATCTTCGGCAACTGGCTGGCGGGTGCGCGGGACTGGTCGATCTCGCGCAACCGCTTCTGGGGCGCCCCCATCCCCGTGTGGGTCTCTGACGACCCGCACTACCCGCGCACCGACGTCTACGGCTCCTTCGCCGAGCTGGAGCGCGACTTCGGGGTGGAGGTCACCGACTTGCACCGGCCCTTCATCGACACCCTGACCCGCCCCAACCCGGACGACCCCACGGGGCGCTCCACCATGCGCCGTATCCCCGACGTCCTGGACTGCTGGTTCGAGTCCGGCGCCATGCCTTTCGCCCAGGTCCACTACCCGTTCGAGAACGTGGAGTGGTTCGAGTCCCACAACCCGGGGGACTTCATCGTGGAGTACATCGGCCAGACCCGCGGCTGGTTCTACACCCTCCACGTGCTGGCCACCGCCCTGTTCGACCGGCCCGCCTTCACCACCTGCGTCTCCCATGGCATCCTCCTGGGCGACGACGGGGCCAAGATGAGCAAGTCCCTGCGCAACTATCCCGACGTCTCCATGGTCTTCGACCGCGACGGCGCCGACGCCATGCGCTGGTTCCTGCTGTCCTCGCCGGTGGTGCGCGGGGGCAACCTCGTGGTCACTGACAAGGCGATCCGTGACACGGTGCGCCAGGTGCTGCTGCCCTTGTGGAACACCTGGTACTTCTTCGCCCTCTACGCCGCCCAGGCGGGGGGCGCAGGTAATGAGGGCCAGGATGGCCGAGGGGGTCAGCCGGGAGGCCAGCCGGGTGGTGAGCAGGGTTACCTCACCCAGGGCGTGGACCTCCATGACGCCTCCTTGTTCGCCTCCCGGGGCGGGCTGCACGTCATGGACCGCTACGTCCTGGCCCGCACCCGGGACCTGGTGTCCACCGTGGGCGCCCAGATGGACTCCTACGACATCACCGGGGCGTGCGCCACGATCCGCGACTTCATGGACGTGCTGACCAACTGGTACCTGCGCACCTCCCGGCAGCGCTTCACCGACGGTGACACCACCGCCTTCGACACCCTCCACACCGTGCTGCGTCTGCTCACCGAGGTCATGGCGCCGCTGGCCCCGCTGGTCGCCGAGGAGGTGTGGCGGGGCCTGACCGGAGGCCGCTCGGTGCACCTGACCGACTGGCCGGTGCTTCCCGCCCATGTGGGCAACTCGGCCCTGGTGGCTGCCATGGACGAGGCGCGCGCGGCGGTCTCGGCAGCACTGGGTCTGCGCAAGACGGAGGGGCTGCGCGTGCGCCAGCCGCTGCGCACGCTCACGATCGCCACTGCGGACCCCGGTGCCCTGGCGCCCTTCAAGGACCTGGTGGCCGGGGAGGTCAACGTCAAGGAGGTGCGTGTCCTGGACGCCGAGTCCGCCGGGTACCGGGCCACCAAGGAGATCAGCCTCAACCCTCGGGCGCTGAGCCCCCAGGTGCGCAGGCTCACCTCCCGGCTGTTCGCCGCCGTCAAGGCAGGGGAGTGGGAGCTGACCGAGGACGGCGACCTGCGCTTCGGCCAGGTGCTGCTTGACGGAGTCCCCGTGGTCCTGGAGGCCGAGGACTCTGCCTTCACGGTGACCAGCCGTATCGAGGTTGACGACGACTCCCTGGCTGCCACCATGCTGGACTCGGGTGCCTTCGTGCTCCTGGACACCGCCCTGGACGACGCCCTGGAGGCCGAGGGGTGGGCGCGCGACCTGGTGCGCCTGGTCCAGGACGAGCGCAAGGCCGCAGGCCTCCACGTGGGCGACCGCATCCGCCTGGAGCTGAGCGTCCCGCAGGACAAGGGGGCCTGGACCCGCGCCCACATCGACCTGGTCAAGAGCGAGGTGGGTTGCGTGGACGCCCAGGTGCTCGCCGTGCCCGGGGCCACCGCGCCCACCGCCAGGGTGGAGAAGGCCGAGGGCTGGTCTCACAGAGCAGCCGAGACCGGCTGAGGCTCCTGTGGGGACCCAGGGCTGAGGGTCTGGGAGCACTCAGGACAGGCGTCCTGGACGGGGCGCCTGTCAGGAGGTGCACATTTTGGGAAGGGTGCGGGCGGGGCCAGCCGGTACCTCTTGGCAGGATGTCGGGTTTTCAGGTGGTGTCTCATGGCCTGGGTGGTCTCCGAGGAAGCCGAAGATGTGCAGCACGGACATCGCTGCACATCTTCGGCTCGCGGGTCGCCGGAAAAGGTGCCGTCACTGTGTCCCCTGCTACGCCTTTGCCTGCGGAATCTCACGGAGATGGGCCACGAGGGGGATGGTCACCCGATGGCGCGGACTGCTGAAGATGTGCAGCCAGCTGTCTTGCTCCTGCGGTCCACGCAGTGGAGAGAAAGAAGAGCATCATGCCCCTGCTTCCCCGCCACGACACAGGCTTCCTCGTGGTTGGCGGCCCCACCGTGGTCATCGACGTCGCAGGCCTGCGGATCGTGTCCGACCCCACCTTCGACCCGCCTACCGCCTACGGCGCCCTGCGCAAGACCCATGGGCCTGCCTGCCCGCCCAGGCGCTCGCGGACGCTGACGTCGTGCTCGTCAGCCATGCTGACCACGCCGACAACCTCGATGCTGCCGGGCGCGACTTCGCCCTGGCCGCCCCGCGCCTGCTCACCTGCCCGGGCTCGGCCCGGCTGCTGGGGGAGGGGGCACAGGGCCTGGCGCCCTGGGAGACCGCCGAGGTGGCCGACGGGGTGGACGTGACGGCTGTCCCGGCCCAGCACGGGCCGACCGACGGTGAGACCGATGCCGCAGGCTTCGTCAACTGCGAGGTGACCGGGTTCCTCCTCCAGGCACGCGGCACCACGGTCTACCTCAGTGGCGACAACACGTCTCTGGACCTGGTGGTACAGGTCAGGCAGCGCTTCGGGGTCCCCGACCACGCCGTCCTGCACGCGGGGCGGGCCACCGTGCCAGCCAAGCTCGGGGGCAGGCCGCTGAGCCTGTCCGCCGAGCGGGCCAGTGCGGCCGCGCAGGTGCTCGGCTCCCCGCACGTGGTAGTTGTCCACCACACCGGCTGGGAGCACTTTGCCGACGGACCCGGTGCCACGCTGCGGGCCTTCCGCGACGCCGGGATCCTGGGCTGCCTGGACCGCACTCCTGAGGGGCAGTGGATCCCAGAGGGCGAGTGAGTAGTGAGCGGAGCCAGGCCGACTAGGTGTACTTCCCTGGGGGTTGTGGACGGGGTGGGTGGTGGGCGAGGGGCCCCAGCATGCTGTGGGTCACGATGTTCGCATTGCCTGGCCGGGGCCTTGGTGACTTACAGCTGAGGTGCTGTTGGCTTCTGAGGGGTGTGGGTGGGCCGGGCGCTGTACCGCCCCGGTGCGGTGTAGGGGCAGCCACCCCGTGCGGCCGGGGCCTGATCCACGCCGCGTGTGAAGGGCCCTGTGCCGGGGCCGACCACGTCCGGCTGGTTCGGTGCCGTTCGAAGCCGCCTTGCGTCACCAGAACCACTCGGGGCTCTTGCAGCCGCCTCGCGTGGCCGGGAGTCTGGGATTGCTGGGTGTTGGGCGGGAGGCTGGCTGGGGTGGGGCGTGTGCTTGTTTGGGCTGTTCCAGGTGGGGTGCAATGATGTGAGCCTGTCTGTTACTGCTCCCGCGTGGGTGAAGGGTGTCGTTGTGGGGTGCAGCAGCGCGAGCCAGTCTCACACCCCCGGGCACTGCCGGAGTCCCAGCGTGTCCTGGTGTGCTGGCGTCGATCCACCCCCTGGTGACACCTTTTAGCCAGGCCTGATTCGTGCCAGCTCACCTCGCACGAGTCCCGCAGGAGTGGATCCGCTCAGACGGGCAACCCTACCCCCTCCCAGGAGGTGTGGCAGCACACACTCGGCGTCAGGCCCTCAGAGTGCCAGGCCCTCAGAGCGCCAGGCACCCACTGACCCACAGCACCACCACCCCGGCCCCAGCGGCCAGACCTCCGCACAAGCACGCACACAACCTCACAGGGACGTACAGCCAGGGCCTGTCGTCTAGGCTGCCTCCTCAGGTACGAGCCCCCACCAGGAAGCAGGACTTAGGGACATGAGCAGCAGCCACCAGCGTGACGCCGTCGGCCGCCAGGGCCGAGGTCCTCAGCCAGGCCATCACCCAGGTGCGGCCTTTGGTCTCCCCGGCCGGGCTGGTCGGCAGGACGGTGAGCAAAACGGTGAGGGGGGCGCTGCTGGTGCCGCGGCTGGCGGCGCCGCCCAGGGTCCTACCCGGCGGGCTGGTGGCCGGGGAGCTCCTGAGGGTGCTGAGGGTCCCGGCGGCGTGAGGGGTGCCGGAGAGACCGGTGGCGTGGACCCTGAGCTCCTGCCCTACCTGGAGGCGGCCGATGCCCCCGACCCCGAGGACCCTGCTGGTCCTGCTGGCTCAGCGGGCACTGGGGGTGCTGCCGGGTCTGGTGACGGCTCCGCCGACGGCCGGTCCCTGGCGGACGCTGCCCAGGCTCAGGCTGAGGTGCAGCAGCGCCAAGCCCAGGCTGAGGAGGAGGACCTGGCCGCCTTGCGCGAGCTGGTGGCGGCCCACATGCTCCCCGGCGGGGACCTGGAGCGTCTCGACGAGCTCCTCGCCGAGGTTGACGCCGAGGACGCCGACGACCCGGACGGGTGGGGCTCCTGGGAGCCACGGCTGGCTGAGGAGCCCTCTGGCAGCTTAGACCTCGCTTTAGACGTCTCTGCGGACGACTCTGACACCCCGGGCAGGAAGGACCTGGCTGCTGACCTGGCCGAGGACCTGGCCGAGGAGGAGACCCGCCGCCGCGACCTGGAGGCAGCAGCCCGCCAGGTGGAGCTCTCCGCGCGCATGCGCCAGGTCGAGGCCGAGATCCTCTCCCGGGCGCCCGAGCACCAGGTCCAGCCCTCCCTGGAGCGGGTCGAGGCGGTCCTGGACATCCTGGGCCACCCGGAGCACAGCTACCGCACCGTCCACGTGGCCGGCACCAACGGCAAGACCTCGACAGCCCGCATGACTGAGCGGCTGCTGGCCGCCACCGGGATGCGCACAGGCCGGTTCACCTCCCCGCACCTGGCCACGATCCGCGAGCGCATCACGCTGGACGGCGAGCCGATCAGCGAGGAGGGCTTCATCGCGGCCTGGGAGGACGTCGCCCCCTACATCCAGATGGTGGACGAGCGCTCCCAGGCGCAGGGCAGTCCCCGGCTGTCCTTCTTCGAGGTGCTCACCGTCATGGCCCTGGCCGCCTTCGCCGACGCCCCGGTGGACGTGGCAGTCATTGAGGTCGGGCTGGGTGGGCGCTGGGACGCCACCAACGTCATCGGCCCCGACGTCGCCGTCATCACCCCCGTCGCCCGGGACCACGAGCGCTGGCTGGGTTCGGACCTGGCCGGTATCGCCCGCGAGAAGGCGGGGATCGTCAAGGACGGCGCCGTCGTGGTCACCGCCCACCAGGCTCCCGAGGCCCGTGCCCAGGTGGAGGAGGCGGTGGCCGTCCACCGGGCGGTGGAGCGTCGCGAGCGCGACCCCCTGGAGGACCCTGACGAGCCGGGCGCGGGCGTGCTGGAGGTGCGTGACCGTCAGGTGGCCGTCGGCGGCCAGCTGGTCACCCTGCGCACGGCGGCGGCTGTCTACGAGGACGTCTTCGTGCCGCTGCACGGCCGCTACCAGGCGCACAACGCCCTGCTGGCCCTGGCTGCCGCCGAGGCGGTCCTGGGCGGGCGGGCACTGCCTCCCCGGGTGGTGGAGGAGGGGCTGGCCTCGGTGACCTCCCCGGGGCGGCTGGAGGTGTTGCGCCCCTCGCCGACCGTCCTGGTGGACGCCGCCCACAACCCGCACGGCGTCGAGGCTCTGGTCGAGGCAGTCGAGGAGGTCTTCGGGTTCCGGCACCTGGTGGCCGTGGTGGGGGTCATGGCGGACAAGGACGTCGAGGGGGTCCTGGGCGGGCTGGAGCCGGCCACCGACGCGGTGGTCTGTGTGCCGATCGCTTCTGAGCGGGCCATGGACGTGGAGGACCTGGCGGAGGTGGCCCGGGAGGTCTACGGGCAGGACCGGGTCAGGCTGGCCCACGACCTGGCGGAGGGGGTGGACCTGGCCGCGACCCTCGCAGAGGGTACCGACGCTCCTGCGACCTCCTCCGGGGTGGTCATCGTCGGCTCGGTCCTCCTCGCCGCCCAGGCCCGGGCGCTGTTCGGGGCGCGGTAGGAGCACGCTAGACCGGGCCTCGTGCCCCTGGCGCTGTCGTGGTGCTGTCCGGGAGCCTGCGGGCGCGCGCAGCCCCGGGGCTGCCGGGGCGCCTGCCGGGGCCTGGCGGAGCAGCGGGCCCCGGCAGCAGGAACTATCCCGGGGCAGCACGAAGTATGGGGGAGGTCACGCCCCCATCACTTTCCCTCCTGTATACACAGGTGTAATCATGTGTGCACAGGTTGTCCGGGCTGCCGCCCGGGCTGGTTCCGCTCCCTGAGGAGACACTCCCCATGTCCTTCCACGACAGTGTCGTCTACCAGGTCTACCCCCGCTCCTTCCGCGACTCCACCGGCGACGGTGTCGGTGACCTGCGTGGTGTCATCGAGAAGGTCCCCTACATCGCCTCCCTGGGTGTGGACCACGTCTGGCTCAACCCCTTCTTCCCCTCACCCGGCCGGGACAACGGCTACGACGTGTCCGACTACCGCGCCATCGACCCGGCCATGGGCACCATGGAGGATTTCGAGGAGCTTGTCGAGGCGCTGGGCGGGCACGGCATCGGCGTCATGGTGGACATGGTGCTCAACCACACCTCCACTGAGCACGAGTGGTTCCGCCGGGCGCTGGCCGGGGACAGGGAGTACCAGGACTACTACATCCTGCGGCCCGCCCGCCCCGACGGCTCCCTGCCCACGAACTGGGTCTCCAAGTTCGGTGGCCCGGCCTGGGCGCCTTTCGGGGACACCGGCCTGTACTACCTCCACCTGTTCGACCCCGGCCAGGCAGACCTCAACTGGCGCAACCCTGCGGTGCGCGCCGAGGCAGCTGACATCGTCAACTTCTGGAGGGGCAAGGGGGTCCGGGGCTTCCGGTTCGACGTCATCAACCTCATCGGCAAGGAGGAGGTGCTCCGCGACGCCCCTCCCGGCACGGACGACCGGGCCATGTACACCGACGGCGCCGACGTCCACGCCTACCTGCGCGAGCTGGCCGCCGCCAGCTTTGGGCACGACCCGCAGGCCGTGACGGTGGGGGAGATGTCCTCCACCAGCATCAAGGCCTGCGTGGGCTACTCCGACCCGGCCAACCACGAGCTGGACATGGTCTTCAGCTTCCACCACCTCAAGGTCGACTACGCCGAGGGCCAGAAGTGGACCATCATGGACCTCGACCTGCCCGCCCTCAAGCGGGTCCTCAATGACTGGGCCACAGGCATGCAGGCCGGGGGCGGGTGGAACGCCCTGTTCTGGAACAACCACGACCAGCCCCGCGCGCTCAACCGCTTTGCCGACCCCGGGCGCTACCGCGCCGAGTCCGCCACCATGCTGGCCACCGTCATCCACCTCATGCGCGGAACCCCCTACGTCTACATGGGTGAGGAGATCGGCATGACCGACCCCGCCTACACCAGCATCGGTGACTACGTCGACGTCGAGGCGCTCAACGCCTACCAGGAGCTCCTCACCCAGGGGCTGACGCAGGAGGAGGCCTTCGCCGTCGTGCGTGCCAAGGCCCGTGACAACGCCCGCACACCCATGCAGTGGAGCGACGGCCCCGGCGCCGGGTTCACCAGCGGCACCCCTTGGCTGCGCCCCACCAACCAGGACCAGGTCAGTGTGGAGGCCGAGGAGCGCCAGGGCACGGTCCTGCCCTACTACCGGCGTCTCATCTCCCTGCGCAAGCAGCACCCGCTCATCTCCGAGGGCAGCTACGAGCCCTACGCCCTGGACCACCCCGACGTCCTGGCCTACCAGCGCCACCACGAGGGGCAGCACCTGCTCGTGCTGTGCAGCTTCCGTGCCTACGAGACCACGATCGAGGTCCCTGCTGACTTCCGGGGCGGCCAGGTGCTGGTCTCCAACTACGACGACGAGCCGACCTGGCCAGCCAGTGACGGCGGCGCGGTGGTCCGGCTGAGGCCCTACCAGGCGCTGGCGCTGCTGGCCCCCGCTCCCGCCCAGCCTCCTGCCTGTGTTGGCTGCTGACGCCCTCACGGCGGGTGCCCTGCGGCCCTGAGGGAGAAGAGGGCCGCGAGAACAACAGACGACAGCACAGAACAACACAGAAAGGTTCCTTGTGTCCAGCAACGGCTCCAACGACGAGCATGATCAGGAGGTCAGGATCGTCTCACCCATAGCTGGTGAGGTGATTGACCTGGCCGACGTCCCCGATCCCGTCTTCTCCGCCCGAACCGTCGGCGACGGCTTCGGCGTCCAGCCTCCGTCTCCCGCCGACCCCTCCCGGATGATGGTGGCCGCCCCTGTGGGCGGGACAGTGACCATGGTGGCCACCACCGGCCACGCCATCGGCCTGACAACCCCCCAGGGGCTTGAGACGCTCCTCCACCTGGGGGTTGACACGGTAGAGCTGGAGGGCAGGCCCTTTGACCTCACTGTCGAGGTGGGCGAGAGGGTTGAGGCCGGCCAGCCGCTGGGGACGATGGACCTGGAGGTCATCCAGGTGGCTGGCAAGGACACCACAGCGATCCTTGTCGTCACCAACACCACCCAGAGGCTGGAGTCCCTGAACGTCAGCCTGGGAAGCGCCCCGGTGGGCCAGGAGGTCGCCACAGCCGTCCTCATCCGGGACACGCAGGAGGAGGGGCAGGCTGCCGGTGCTGGCGCCCCTTCCTCCGTCGCAGCCCCGCGCGACGGAGGCGCGGCACCTGGCGGGGGGGGACTCAGCGGCTACGACGCCACGGCCCACGGCATCATCGCCGGTGTCGGCGGAGCGGACAACGTCCGCTCCGTCATCCACTGCATCACCCGGGTGCGCTTCTACCTCAAGGACCAGTCCCTGGCCGACGACGCGGCCGTGACCGGCACCGAGGGCGTCATCGACGTCGTCAAGGCGGGCGGGCAGTACCAGGTCGTCATCGGGCCTGCCGTCGGGGAGGTCTACGAGGCTGTCGTCAAGCAGCTGCCCCAGGGGGCCGGCGGGGGCGAGACCTCCGCCGAGGAGCAGGAGGAGGTGGAGCGGCCCACCACCCTGGTCGGCTGGGTGCGCTACGGCTTCAGCTCGCTCATCGGCGTCATCACCGGCTCCATGATCCCCGTCATCGGCCTGCTGGCCGCCTCCGGCATCCTCAAGGGGATCCTCGCCCTGCTCACGCAGTTCGACCTGGTGGAGGACGGAAGCCCCACCTACACCATCATCAACGCGATGTCGGACTCGATGTTCTACTTCCTGCCCATCATCGTCGGCTTCACCGCCGCCCGGCGACTGGGCTCGGACCCGATCGTGGTGGCCATCATCGGAGGCGTCCTGTGCTACCCCTCCATCGTGGAGATGGCCAGTCCCGACGCCGAGGGCTACGAGGTGACCGCCAGCATCGGCCGCACCGTGTTCAACGCCGACTTCTTCGGCATCCCGGTGGCCCTGCCTGAGGGCAACGCCTACAGCTACTCGATCTTCCCCGTCATCGTCGCCGCCTGGCTGGCCGCCCGGATCGAGCCGCTGCTCAAGAGGTACATCCCGGTGGTGCTGCGCTCGATCTTCGCCCCGCTCATTGAGGTCTTCGTGGTCTCAGCCCTCATCCTGGTGGTCTTCGGCCCGGTGGTCATGTTCGTCTCCGGCGGCATCGCCTCCGCGATCAACGCGGTCCTGGAGCTGAGCTTCCCGCTGGCGGGCCTGGTCATCGGCGGCTTCTACCAGTGCCTGGTCATCTTCGGGCTGCACTGGGCCGTCATCCCGCTCATCTCTTCCGAGATCGCCGCCACCGGCAGCTCTCCGCTCAACGCCATCGTGTCAGCCACCATGATCGCCCAGGGCGGTGGCGCGCTGGCCATCTGGGTCAGGAGCCGCAACATGCGTATCCGGACCCTGGCCGGGCCCGCGACCATCTCCGCCTTCTGCGGCATCACCGAGCCCGCGATGTACGGCCTCAACCTCAAGTACGGCCGGGTGTTCCTCACCGCCTCGCTGGGCGGCGCGGTCGGTGGGCTGCTGACCGGGCTGCTCGACATCAACATGTACGGGTTCACCGGGGCCTTCGTCGGCTTCCCGTCCTTCGTCAACCCCGAGGGCATGGACTCCGGTTTCACCGGCTACTGGATCGCCTCCCTGGCGGCTCTGGCGGTGTCCTTCACCTGCACCTACTTCTTCGGCTACACCGACGCCGACGCCGACAAGGGCCGTGAGGTCAAGAAGGTCCGGCTGGGCAGGCGCGAGCCCGTGGCCTCCTCGTCCTAGCCCCTCCCTGTCACCACACGCGCCTGCGCCTGCCCTGGGCCGTCCCGGTCCCCGGACCACCCGTCTCAGGGCAGGCGCAGCGCGCTGCCGTGGAACTCGAAGCCCGCCGGGGCGTGGCGTGAGCAGGAGTACTCGAACATGAGCCCGGAGGAGTCAAAGGTGGCGCTGGAGACCACGGCCACGCACCCCATGTCCTCCAGGTCCAGGCGGGCGCGGTCCTCCTGCGTGGCCCTCTCCACAGTGACTGTCCGTGAGGCGCTGACGACCCGCACGCCCAGGACGTCCTCCAGGTAGGAGTAGATCGAGGTCTCCACGACCGCACGGGTCAGCACCGGTACCACCGAGCTCAGCAGCCAGGAGGTGTCCAGGATGAGCGGGCGCCCGTCCAGCAGGCGCAGGCGGTGGACCCGCAGGACCGGGGTGCCCGCCTCCAGCCCGGAGCGCTCGGACAGGAGGTGGTCCACGGTGGTGGCCTCCAGGCTGAGCATGACCGTGCGCAGCTCCACCTCGTTGCGCGCGGCAGCCTCAGGCAGTGACTCGATGCCGCCCAGGAGGAAGGTGGAGGTCGGCCTGCGCTGGTAGATGACCTGGCTGCCGCTGCCCTGGACGGCCTGCACGTAGCCGCGTGAGCTTAGCAGGGCCAGGGCCTTGCGCACGGTGTTGCGCGAGCAGCCGAACTCGGCGGCCAGGGTGTGCTCCGAGGGGAGCCTGTCGCGGAAGGCGTAGCGGCCCTCCTCGATCTGGGAGCGCAGGACCTGGACGATCTGGTCGTACTTGGCCTGGGCCACGGCGGGTGTGCTCCTTCCTGTGCCTGGCTGTGGCACCCGGGTGCAGGGGGTCCGGCCACGCGTGTGAGCTGCCGGGACTGTGTGCCTCAATCTAGCAACCTGCTCGCGTGCCCGGTGGGCTGTCTGGATGTGCTGCCCGGTGCGTGCCCGGTGGGACGCACCCGCCGAGGCCAGGCAGCCGGGCGGACGACACGGTGAGCAGACACGGTGAGTGGTACCCGGGTTGTCTGGCTGCCTGGGCTTCTGTGCCCCGCACGCGTGCCGGCGCGCCGTCTTCTGGACGGGTGCTGACCCGCAGGACGGGCTTGCCTCGACGACGTGCTCCTGTGAGAATCACACTGACCCCGTCCACGGTCCTGCCTGCCGCGCGAGGACCACGCAGCACAGGAAGGCCTGCCATTGCCCGCCACACCCCACTCGCAGACCCAGCCCCAGGACCAGCCCGGCGGGGAGCGCATCCTCGTCCTCATCAAGCCTGACGCCGTTCAGCGCCGCCTCACCGGTGAGATCCTGCGGCGCATCGAGGCCAAGGGCTACGAGCTGGTGGCCCTGCGGGTCCTCACCCCCGACGAGGCGACCCTGGCCGAGCACTACGCCGAGCACGTGGCCAAGCCCTTCTATCCCGGGGTGGTGGACTACATGACCTCCGGCCCGGTCGTGGCCGCGGTCGTCGCGGGGCAGCGCGTGGTGGAGGGGGTGCGCTCCCTCATGGGCGCCACCGACCCCACGACGGCCGCTCCCGGCACCATCCGAGGGGACCTGGGGCGCGACTGGGGGACCTCTGCCATCCAGAACCTGGTGCACGGCTCGGACAGCGCCGAGTCGGCTGCTCGCGAGATCGCCATCTGGTTCCCGGAGCTGGTGTGAGGGGGCCTGCTGGCCCGGTCCTGGTGAGGGCGTGGACAAGGTAGACAGAAGGTAGTCGCCAGTCACTGCTGTTCCGTCCGGGAGCGGCGACGTTCCTGAAGCTGCAGGGCGGTCGGAGGTGCTGATGCCAGCGTCACGTCGTGTCCAGCCTGTGGCTGGTATTCCTTGTCAACGGGGCCGTGCTTGCCAGCTGGGCACCGCGCATTCCCGACGTTAGGCAGGGCCTGGGCCTGTCCGACGCGGACCTCGGTGTCGCGCTGCTGGGCGTGGCCCTGGGGGGGGGCTGTGCCGGCCATGCTCGTCACCGCGCGTCTCCTGGGGCGTGTCAGCGACGTGGCCGTGTGCGCGGTGGCCGCGCTGCTGTTCCCCGCCGCCCTCCCTCTCATCGACGTGGTCACAGCCCTGCCCGGCCTCATGGCGGTGCTCATGCTCCTGGGCGCGGCCAGCGGCTGCCTCGACATCGCGATGAACACCCTGGCGGTGCGGTTGCAGGCGCTGTGGCGCACGCGGGTCCTGGGACGCCTCCACGGTGCCTACAGCCTGGGTGTCCTGGCGGCTACGGCCGCCGCTGCCGTAGCGACCTACCTGGGCCTCAGCGTCGGCCGCCACTTCGCGGCCGTGAGCGCCACCCTTCTCCTGGCCGCCGCCAGCGCCTCAGTGGTCCTCCTCACCCGGGCACCCCGCACGGCGCCGACGCGCTCGTCCTCGCAGGACCCGGCAGGCTCGGTCAGCACGGGGCCGTGGATCCCGGGCCCGCCCAGGCGGGGGCGGCTGGCCGTCCCCGGGCTGACCCTGGGCGTCGGTGTCATCGCCGTAGGAGGCTTCCTGCTGGAGGGGCTCCTCACCGACTGGTCAGCCCTCCTGCTGCGCCGCGACCTTGGTGCGCAGCCCGCGCTGGCGGCCTCCGTGCTGTCAATGTTCAGCGTGGCGATGTTCGTCTCCCGGTCACTCAGCGACGCCCTCCTGCGACGGGTGGAGGAGGCCACACTGCTGCGTGCCGCTGCGGTGCTCCTCGCCCTGGCGGTGGTGGTGGCGACCGGCCGTCCTGCTGGCCCTGACCACGCTGCCCCGCCCACAGGGGCTGGAGGACTAGGGAGGGCAGAGGCTGCAGGGGCTTGAGGGACCGGGAGAGGGGGCCGGGAGGCTCATTCCCAGGACCGGCAGGCACGGCGCTGCCCCCGCGCCATGCCTCTTGCAGTCTGCGCCTCTCGCAGGCTGTCAGCCCCTGGCTGGCCTCAGGACCTCCCGGAGGGAGACGCGCGCGCCCGTCCGTGTCACCGCACGGGTGTAGACCCTGCCTGAGAGGGCGACAAGCAGCGGCAGGGCCACCAGGGACAGGGCCAGGGCGACACCCTGCTCCGCCGTGCTGGACACGCCCAGGACCAGGCGCGCGGGCATGAGGAAGGGGGACAGGACCGGCAGGTAGGACAGCACCCGGTACACCACCATCTGGGGGTCACCGATCGCCATGAGGATGGACACGCCGTAGGGCACCGCCAGGAGCATGGCCAGCGGTGCCGTCACTGTTCCCACGTCCTCCTGCCTGCTCACGAGGGAGGCTGCCGCGCCGAAGAGCACGGAGACGGTGGCATAGCCCACCAGCAGCCACCCGAGCATGGCCAGGAAGGTGGTGTCCAGGTCGAGGCTGGCCTCCGGCATGATCCCGGTGGCGTTGGCGGTGAGCACCGCAGCGCCCCCCAGGAGCGCGCTGGACACCAGCAGCCACGTCCCAGTGCCCAGGACCTTGCCTGCCAGCAGCGAGGAGGGGCGCACGCAGGCCAGGAGGATCTCCACGATGCGGCTGGACTTCTCCTCCACCACGCTCATGGCGATGACCTGGCCGCCTCCCATGATGACGAGGAACAGCAGGAGGTCCATGGCCAGGAGGACGGCGTACCTGGTGAAGAAGTCCTCCGCGTCGCTCTGCGGGGGGTCCAGGGCGACGACCTCAGGGGAGGCCTGCTCCAGGGCCTGGCCCAGGGAGGCGGGGTCGCCTCCCAGCGCGGTGACGTGGCTGGCCAGGGCCTGCTGCTGGAGCAGGGAGGTCAGCGCTGCTGACACGGCCTCGTCGGCCTCCTCGGCCACCAGGAGGCGAGGTGAGGTCCCGCTGGTGTCCACCACCATGTCGACCCGCACGTCCTGTGGGGCGTCGGAGTTCAGGGCGGCGGTCGGCTCGGTGCCCTGGAGGTCGACGACGCTGACCGGCTGGCCTGCGGAGTCCACCACCTGGTCCAGGCCGGTGAGCTCCTGGGAGCCGGTGACCGCGACCCGGTAGGGCTGGGTCTCGCCCCCGCTGAGGTGGGCGTAGGCCAGGATGCCGCCCACGACAAGGACCAGCATGACCAGGGTGGAGATGATGGTCGGCCGGTTCACTGCCTGCGTGCGCAGCTCGCGAGCGGCCACCAGCCGGACCTCCTCCCAGCGGCCCAGGTGCGAGGAGTCCTGAGAGCCCCGGGACCCCTGTGGCGTGGGGCTTGTGGGGGTGGCCGGGCTGGTCATGCGCGCGCCTCCTTGGTACGCGGGGTGGTGTCCTGCACGGGGTCATCCGAGTCGTCATCGGTGTCGTCATCCGCTGTCAGGGAGTCCTGGAAGACCTCGGTCAGCGACCGTCTCACCGCCCCCAGCTCGTGCACGGTTCCGATCCGCTGGGCGGCGGCCAGCAGCGGCTGCTCGTCCGTGCCGCCTGCGGTGATGACGAGGCGGCCACCAGGCACAGCAGGTGTGTCGGGCTGAGCGGTCCCAGCGGGTTCTGCGGGAGAGGCCGTGCCCGCAGCACCAGCCGCGCCGTCTGTGCCGGGTGTGTCGGCGGCACCGTCCACGGTACCGACGCAGACCTCGGGCAGGCCTGCCAGTGCCTGGTCGAGCGCCGTCTGGGCTTCCGTGGTCCCGGGGCGGTCCGGTGTGACCACGACCCGCCAGCGGTGCCCACCCCCAGCCTGGAGCTGGGGCACGGTCCCCTCGGCGAGGACCCGGCCCGAGCGGATGATGACGACGCGGTCGCACAGGCGCTCGACGACGTCGAGCTGGTGGGAGGAGAAGAGTGTGGGCACGCCCTCCTGGGCGCGTTGGCGCAGCACCTCGCTCATGACGGTGACCGCGACCGGGTCCAGCCCGGAGAAGGGCTCGTCCAGGATGAGCAGCTGCGGGTCGGAGACCAGGGCGGCAGCCAGCTGGACACGCTGCTGGTTGCCCAGGGAGAGCCTCTGGACCTCCTCGTCGCGGCGCTCAGCCAGCCCCAGGCGGTCGGTCCAGTGGCGTACCGCCGTCCTCGCCTGTGCGGTACCCAGCCCGTGGAGGCGAGCAAGGTAGGACAGCTGGTGGGTGACCCTCATCCGGGGGTAGAGACCGCGCTCCTCCGGCATGTAGCCGATAGAGCGGCGCACGGCCGTGTCCACGGGCGACCCCTTCCAGGTCAGGGTTCCCGAGTCGGCGGTGAGCACGCCCATGATGATGCGCATGGCGGTGGACTTGCCCGCGCCGTTGGCGCCGACAAACCCGACGATCTCCCCCTGGGCCAGGCTCAGGGAGAGGCTGTCGAGGGCCTGGAGTCGTCCGAATCGCTTGGACAGGCGGGACACTGAGAGCACGGGTTTCCTCAGGGCAGGGGTAGTGGGTAGAACTCGGTCGGGGCAGGTGAGGCTGCTGCTGGCGGCAGCGCGGTCCAGCCTACCAGCGGCACCGGACGTGCCGGGCTCGTCCCAGGACTATGTTCCAGGGTGAGCGGCAGGAGGCGCGCCCTCTGGCGGCAGCCGCTCTCACGGTGACAGGGCGTCAGGGCTGCCGCACCGTGAGGCCCGTGACGCCAGCGGCGCCGTCGCGGCGTGGGCAGGTTCCGTGGCTGCTGACCGCTATCGTGGGGTCGTGCACCTGAAGACGTTGACGATCAAGGGGTTCAAGTCCTTTGCCTCGTCGACGACCCTGCGCCTGGAGCCTGGTATCACTGCGGTCGTCGGCCCCAACGGCTCGGGAAAGTCCAACGTCGTCGACGCCCTGACCTGGGTCATGGGAGAGCAGGGGGCCAAGAACCTGCGCGGGGGCTCCATGGCTGACGTCATCTTTGCCGGCGCGGGCTCGCGCCCGGCCCTGGGACGGGCCGAGGTGTCCCTGACCATTGACAACACCGACGGCGCTCTCCCCATCGACTACACCGAGGTGACGATCAGCCGCACCCTGTTTCGCGGCGGAGGCTCGGAGTACCGGATCAACGGCACCTCCTGCCGACTGCTCGACGTCACCGAGCTGCTCTCCGACACCGGACTGGGCCGCCAGATGCACTCCGTGGTGGGGCAGGGTCAGCTCGACGCCGTCCTGACGGCCACGCCGGAGGACCGTCGAGGCTTCATCGAGGAGGCTGCCGGGGTCCTCAAGCACCGACGCCGCAAGGAGCGTGCCCTGCGCAAGCTGGAGGCCATGCAGGCCGACCTGGCCCGCGTCTCCGACCTGGCCCAGGAGCTGCGCCGCCAGCTCGGACCCCTGGCGAGGCAGGCCGCCGTCGCCCGCAGGGCACAGACCATCCAGGCGGAGGTCCGTGACGCCACGGCGCGGCTCCTGGCGGACGACGTCGTCCAGGTCCAGGCGCTCTTGGGCTCGGGGGAGGAGGACTCCGCCGCCCTGGTGCGGCGCAGCCGCGAGGTGGACGAGGCGGAGGCCGCAGCCCGCTCCCGCCTGGAGGAGCTCACCAGGCTGGAGGCCACCTCCGTGGAGAGGCTGTCCCAGGCCACGGACCTGTGGGAGGACCTCACCCGGGTGGGGCAGTCGCTCACGGCGCTGGCCGACGTCGCTGCCGAGCGGGTGCGGCTGCTGGCCTCGGTCCCGGCACCGGTGCGCGGGACCGATCCCGACGAGCTCGACCGCCGCGCCCAGGCCGCGGCCAAGGAGGAGGCGGCGCTGGCCGAGGCCGTCGAGGCCGCGCGTGCCGTCCTGGGCCAGGCCGTCCAGGAGCGGGCCGAGGCGGAGAAGGCGCAGGAGGAGGCGGACAGGACACTGGCCTTCCTGCAGCGCGAGCAGACCGAGCGCCGGGAGCGGGTCGCTCGCGCTGGGGGACGGGTGGCCTCGGCCCGCAGCAGGTACGAGGCCTCCCTGGCTGCGGTGGAGCAGGCTCGTACCGCCTTGTCCGATGCCCAGGAGAGGCAGGGCCAGGCGCGGACAGAGCTCGACAGCCTGGCCGAGGCGGATGGACCGTCCGGGCCGGCGCACCAGGAGGCTGGCCGGGCAGCCGAGGACGGGGCGACCGGGGCCGGATCGGCTGGGGCCAGGGCGGAGGAGGCGGCTCCCGCCCGGGCCGCTGCGGCGCACGAGCAGGCCACTCAGGCGCTGTCCAGGGCTCGCGACGCGGTCCTGGCCGCTGCCGACGCCCGTCGTGAGGCGGCGTCGGACTACGCTACCTGGGCCGCCCGGCGGGACACCCTGGCGCTGTCCCTGCGCAGCCAGGATGGTACCGCCGCTCTGCTGGAGGAGGGGCCAGACGGCGTTCTGGGCGCCCTGACGCAGTACATGAGCGTGCGACGCGGCTGGGAGAAGGCCGTGGCTGGCCTCCTGCGCGGGCTGGCCGAGGCCGGTCTCGCTGTCGGCGCCGACGCCGCGCTGCGAGCCTTGGAGCGTGCTCGCGACCAGGACGCGGGGCCGGTACGGCTGGTCGTGGCCCCGGACGCCCAAGACGCCCAGGACGCCCCGGAGGCCGACAGCCCTGAGGCAGCGCCTGTGGAGGGAGCGGTCCAGGCCTCGGCCCTGGTGGCGGCGACGCTGCCGGGGCTCCACAGGGTGATGGACAGGCTCCTGGGCGAGGCCTGGGTGGTGGACGACCTGGAGGGTGCTCGCCGCCTGCGCCAGGCGCGCCCGGATGCTGTCGTCGCGACCCGGGCGGGCGAGGTCCTGGCCCCCGGGTGGGCGACCGGGCCGGGGCGCGCCTCCTCCTCCGTCCTGGAGCTGGCCGCAGCCTACGAGGAGGCCAGGCAGGCGGCCCAGGCCGCCCAGGAGGAGGAGTCCCGGGCGGACACCAGTCTGGAGGCCGCCCGCCGCCAGGAGGAGGCCGCCCACCGTGCTGTCTCCGAGGCACTGGACACCCTGCGCCGCGCGGACGCCGAGGCGGCACGGCAGGCGCAGGCCCTGGCTCGCTTGACCTCGGCGGTCCAGGCCGCGACACAGGAGACCCAACGTGCTCAGCACGTTCTGGAGCGCGCGGAGGAGGAGGCAGCTCGGTACGCCGCCGAGCTGGCTGCGGCCACGACGGCGCTGGCTGAGCTCGAGGACACCCAGGGCCGCAGGGACGCCGGGGCGGAAGGGGGACAACGTAGCGGGGAGGAGACTGGGTCGGGGCAGAGTGCGCACGACGTCCTTGAGCAGGCTCGGTCCCGGTGCGCCCAGGCGCTGGCCTGGGCACGCCAAGCCCGCCAGGATGAGACGGAGGCCAGGCTGGCCCTGCGCACGGCCGAGGAGCGTGACCGCTCCGCACGGGGACGGGCCGACTCCCTGCGTGCCGCTGCCCGGCGCGAGCGCGAGCAGCGGGAGGCAGCCCGCCGGGCGGCTAAGGCTCGGGCCGCTCGCCTGGAGGTGGCGACCGTGGTGCGGGACCAGGCACGGGAGGCTGCTCGGGTGGCCCAGGCTGGTACCGAGAAGGCCTCCGGACGTCGTGCCGCTGTCGAGGCCGAGCGGGAGCAGGCCCGCGGGGCCGCTGACGCGGTGCGTGAGGAGATTGACTCCCTGGTCCAGGAGCGGACCCGCCTCAGCGACGCCACCCATCGTGAGGAGGTCGCCCGGGCCGAGCGGCGCACGCGCCTGGAGGCGCTGGCGGACAAGGCCATGGAGGACCTCGGCCTCGAGATCGAGGCGCTGGTGGAGGGCTACGGCCCCCACGTGCTGGTGCCCGACCTGGCTGACGAGGCGGAGCCCCGCGCTGACGCGGGTCCTGACGGCGCCGAGGACTTCAACGGCAGGCGGCGTGCCCGCCTGGCCGGCCAGGAGCGGTCAGGCGGGGCAGGCAGGCCCTACGTGCGGGCCGAGCAGGAGAAGCGCCTGGCCCAGGCCTCCAGGGACCTGGCACGGTTAGGCAAGGTCAACCCCCTGGCTCTGGAGGAGCACGCCGCCCTGGAGCAGCGCCACCAGTTCATCGCGGAGCAGCTGGCGGACCTCAAGCGCTCCCGGGACGACCTGCTCAGCATCGTGGAGGAGATCGACGCCCGTGTCCAGGAGGTGTTCACCAGCGCCTTCCAGGACACCGCCCGGGAGTTCGCCACGGTCTTCGACCGGCTGTTCCCTGGCGGGGAGGGGCGGCTGGTGCCTACTGACCCCGACGACATGCTCGCCACGGGTGTTGAGATCGAGGCCCGGCCTGCAGGCAAGAAGGTCAGGCGCCTGTCCCTGCTGTCGGGAGGAGAGCGCTCCCTGGCGGCGGTAGCGCTGCTGATCGCGATCTTCAGGGCACGGCCCTCGCCGTTCTACGTCCTGGACGAGGTGGAGGCCGCCCTGGACGACACCAACCTGGGCAGGCTGCTGGAGATCATCACCGAGCTGCGGGCCTCCAGCCAGCTGATCATCATCACCCACCAGAAGCGCACCATGGAGGTGGCTGACGCCCTGTACGGCATCACCATGCGCGAGGGGATCACCAAGGCCGTGTCCCAGCGCCTGGCCAGGAGCGGTGAGCGCGGCGGCGACCCAAGCGGCGACCGCCGTGGTCCCCACGAGGAGGGCGGCTGAGGACCACAGACGGTACCCGTCCTCGGTCACCCCTCCGGCCAGACCTCTTTGTCACGGCATGTGGACGGGCGACTCGGCTCAGGGCAGCTGGCAATGCCCGTCAGAGCAGCGAGGACTGCCGGATTCCCTCAACACCGATATCAGAGATTTATCAGGATCCACTGTATGATTGATGACATCGCTGCGACAGGGCTTGGGTTTTTCGTCCCGCCGGTGCAGAATCAGGTCTATGGGTGTCATGATTGTTCCACTGGCCGTCGTCCTGGTTGCCGCGCTGCTCGTGCTGGGTGTGGTGATCGCTGACCGCTACCCCGTGCGCTCCTGGCCGCAGCGGGTGCGCGGACTTGTGCAGGACGCTCGTGAGGAGGATCCCGACGTGGAGGTCGTCGCGCAGGACGCTCGCCTCTCTGAGCTGATGACCCGTGAGGGCCCTGCTGTCTACACCGGGACGGACTCCTTCCAGGGGCTCGTCGACGTTGTGGAGAAGGCCATGGACACAGCGGAGAGGGCCAGGGAGAGCGCCGGGAGCAGGGCGCAGGAGCTGGAGGCCAGGCGCCAGCAGGCTCGTGTGGCCAAGACCCAGGTCCAGCACAGCGGCGGTCCCGTCAACAGCTAGTGCGCGACTAGCGCCGCGGCTGCTGCGGGCCGCGTACACCCGCCGCTGCTTCAGACGGACGGCCCCGTCCGTCGGCACCCTCGTCTCGTCACGCCCTCCCGGGCCCCCGCCCGGGAGGGCGTCCCTACCCTCCGGCCAGGCGCGTCGTGACCCGGTCGCGCCGTCCCTGCCCGCGGCTTCGGGCACAGCAGGTGCGGACAGTCTGAGGCCGGTGCTGGTTGATCAGGCATGATGTGACCATGGACCCTATCTATGTTGTACTTGCTGTCCTCGCCGTCCTCCTGCTTCTTGGTGGCCTGTGGCTCTACGTCCGCCGGAGAAGGGGACGGCTGCCCCAGGAGCGGGGCACGCCCTCGCCTCCCGCCAGGGACACTGTCCCCACTGAGCCGGGGCAGGAACCGTCGGGCACGTCGTCGGGCCAGGCTGAGGTGGCAGTCCCTGCGGAGGTGCCCGACGGGCCGGGCAGGGTCGCCACGGTGGAGGCCCCGGAGTCCATCCCCGGGCGCATGCAGCGCCTGCGGGCGCGCCTGGCAGGCTCTGGCGGCTTCGGGCGGGCCGTCCTGGCTGTCCTGTCCCGTGGCGACCTCAGCGAGGAGGACTGGGAGGAGATTGAGGACACGCTCCTGACAGCCGACCTGGGTCTCGACGTCACGACCGCTCTCATGGAGGAGCTGCGAACCCAGGCCAAGGTCCTTGACACCACTGACCCGCAGGCCGTCCGGGAGGTCCTTCGGGACCAGCTGCTCACCCTGGTGGACCCCACCCTGGACCGGTCCCTCAACCTGGAGCGCCCGGCCCCGGCTGACAGCTTTGACACCTCCTCAGGCTCCCCGGCCGCAGCCATCCTTATGGTCGGTGTCAACGGCACAGGCAAGACCACCACCTGTGGCAAGCTCGCGCGCGTCCTGGTGGCCCAGGACAAGACCGTCGTCATGGGCGCGGCCGACACCTTCCGGGCCGCGGCCGCCGAGCAGCTGGCGACCTGGGGCGAGCGCGTGGGGGTCGAGGTGGTGCGCTCCCAGCGTGAGGGCGCCGACCCGGCCTCGGTCGCCTTCGACGCCGTGCGGCGCGCGGCCGAGCAGGGCAGCGACGTCGTCGTCGTGGACACGGCGGGCCGCCTGCAGAACAAGGCCGGCCTCATGGACGAGCTGGGCAAGATCAAGCGGGTCATGGACCGGGCGGCCCCGGTGGGTGAGGTCCTCCTGGTCCTGGACGCCACGACCGGGCAGAACGGGATGCGACAGGCCCAGGTCTTCTCCGAGGCCGTAGGGATCACCGGCATCGTGCTGACCAAGCTCGACGGCACCGCCAAGGGAGGAATCGTGGTCACCGTCCAGAAGGAGCTGGGTGTGCCTGTCAAGCTGGTGGGCCTGGGCGAGGGGGCGGACGACCTGGCCCCCTTCGACCCGGAGGGGTTCGTCGACGCCCTGCTGGCCTGAGGCTGGCCTCTCTGGCTGCTCGGGCAACAGAAACGTCGTAGGACAACGTGCCACCGTGTTGTCCTACGACGTTTCTGTTGCCTAGGCTGCGGCGGGTTCGTGGTC
Source organism: Actinomyces wuliandei (assembly GCF_004010955.1). Classification (NCBI taxonomy): domain Bacteria; kingdom Bacillati; phylum Actinomycetota; class Actinomycetes; order Actinomycetales; family Actinomycetaceae; genus Actinomyces; species Actinomyces wuliandei. Next base: position 1,877,993 of record NZ_CP025227.1, on the reverse strand, counting down.
TGCCCGCTATCCTGGTGCGCAGCCCGTCCCGGCCGGCTCCGTGCGCTGGGTCGCGCCTTTGTCCGTGGTGGGCGCGCACGGCCGGGCAAGCAACGACCCCGGCGCCCGGTGCGCCAGGAAGGACCCCACGTGTTCGGCAACCTCTCCGACCGGCTCACCGCCTCCTTCAGCTCGCTGCGCGGCAAGGGCCGCCTCTCCGAGGCGGACGTCAACGAGACCGTCTCAGAGATCCGGCGGGCACTGCTGGAGGCTGACGTCGCCCTGCCGGTGGTGCGCTCCTTCACGGCAGCGGTGCGCGAGAAGGCGACTGACGCGGCTCGCTCCCAGGCGCTCAACCCGGCCCAGCAGGTCGTCAAGATCGTCAACGACGAGCTGGTCGAGGTCCTGGGCGGGCAGACCCGGGAGATCCACTGGGCACCCAGCGGCCCCACGATCATCATGCTGGCGGGCCTCCAGGGCGCGGGCAAGACCACCCTGGCGGGAAAGCTGGGACGCTGGCTGCGCGACCAGGGCAGGCGGGTCCTCCTGGTGGCCTCCGACCTGCAGCGTCCCAACGCCGTCACCCAGCTGAGCGTCATGGCCCAGCGGGCGGGCGTCCACGTGTGGGCGCCCGAGCCTGGCAACGGGGTGGGCGACCCGGTGGCCGTGGCCCGCTCCGGTGTGCAGCGGGCACGTGAGCAGGGTTACGACGTCGTCGTGGTGGACACCGCTGGGCGCCTGGGCGTGGACGCGGAGATGATGGACCAGGCGGTCCGCATCCGTGACGCCGTGGACCCCCACGAGATCCTCTTCGTCCTGGACGCCATGGTGGGCCAGGACGCGGTCAACACCTCGGTCGCCTTCCGTGACGGCGTGGGCTTCACCGGCGTGGTCTTGTCCAAGCTCGACGGCGACGCCCGCGGCGGTGCCGCCCTGTCGGTGCGGGGGGTGACTGGGGCTCCTGTGCTCTTCTCCTCCACCGGTGAGGGGCTGGGGGACTTCGAGCGCTTCCACGCCGACCGGATGGCCTCGCGCATCCTGGACATGGGGGACCTCCTCACCCTCATTGAGCAGGCGGAGCGCACCCTTGACCAGAAGGAGGCTGAGGACGCCGCCGCCAAGCTGGCCTCGGGGACCTTCACCCTGGAGGACTTCCTCTCCCAGCTGCGCCAGATCCGCAGGATGGGATCGATGAAGAAGCTGCTGGGCATGATGCCCGGCATGGGCCAGATGCGTGAGGCCCTGGAGAGCTTCGACGAGCGGGAGGTAGACCGGATCGAGGCGATCGTGTGCTCCATGACCCCTGCGGAGCGCAAGGACCTGTCGATCCTCAACGGCTCACGCCGCTCACGTATCGCCAAGGGCTCAGGTACCACCGTCCAGGCCGTCAACGAGCTGGTGGACCGGTTCGAGGCCGCCAAGAGGATGATGGAGTCCATGGCCGCCAGTGGCGGCGGGGCAGGGGCACTCGGTGCTGGTGGCCTGCCGGGAGCGGGCGCCATGCCCTCCAGCGGCAAGCACTCCAAGGGCCGCCAGGCCCCCCGTTCCCGGAAGAAGGGCAAGGGCGGGAAGAAGGGGCGCTCCGGCAACCCGGCCAAGGCGGCCCGCCAGGCCAGGGAGGTGGCGGCCAGCAGGTCCCAGGCGGCTCAGGCCGCCCCGGCTGCTGGTGCCGCGTTCGGCGTAGGCGGGGGCGAGGCGGGCTCCTACGGGATCATGCCTGACTCTGGCACGCAGGAGGCAGCCAGCGAGCCTGCTGACCCGGCTCAGGCGCTCGCCGCGCTCCCAGAGGACCTGCGCCGCCACATGGGGCTGGGCTGAGTGGAGGCGGGAGTCATATAACCTGGGCACATGACCGGCTCCACGTTCTCCAGGTTCAGGCTGAGTCGCCTGAAGTTAAGGAACTACCGCAGTATCCGCTCGTGGAACCTTGAGCTGGGACAAGTCACCATGCTGGTGGGCCCCAACGGGTCTGGCAAGTCGAAGTGCTGGACTCGCTGAGGCTCGTCCGGCAGGCCCTCGGCGAGACCCTTGACAACGCTCTCAGGGACCGTGGCGGAGTCAAGGAGGTCCGGAGACGCTCGACCGGCCGCCCCACCAGCTTCACGGCCACGATCGACTTCCTGGAGTCCACAGGTGGTGCGGAGGGGACCTACGAACTTCAGGTCGGGGCGGTATCCGGTGGCGGGTTCCGTGTGGCAAAGGAGTCCTGCACCATCACCTCGACGGAGCCCGGCGGTGGGAGGCACTACTATGAGATCCGGGGTGGAGAGGTGGTCTCGACCTCGGAGGACCGTCTCCCGCGCCTGTCTGCCGACAGGCTGGCTCTGGTCTCCCTGTCGGGCATTGAGGTCTTCCGGCCTGTGTACGACGGGCTGTCCGCCATGGAGGTGTTCAGCCCGTCCCCTGAGGCCATGCGGCGACCTGTCGCACCTGACCCAGGTGATCTGCTGCGACGTGACGGCTCGAACATCGCCTCCGTCATTGAGCGCCTTGATCGTGCAAGACCGGAGGTCAAGCGCAGGATCGAGGACTACCTGCACTCGATCGTCCCGGGTGTCGAGTCGGTGCGACGCCTCGCGGTCGCGCGCTGGGAGACCCTGGAGTTCCAGCAGAGGGTACAGGGTGCGTCGGCCCCATGGTCCTTCCAGGCGACGTCGGTGAGCGACGGGACTCTGCGCGCACTGGGCGTGCTGGTCGCCCTGTTCGCCGGAGCTGACACCACCCTGTCCGCCGTGGGGGTGGAGGAGCCCGAGACAGCGCTGCACCCTGCCGCAGCCGGGGTGCTTCTTGACGCGATCCGTGACGCCTCTGAGCGGCGGCAGGTCCTGCTCACTACTCACAGCCCGGACCTTCTTGACTCCGCGTCGATCCGCCCTGACGAGCTCCTTGCGGTCAGGTCGGTCGAGGGTACCACCGAGGTCAGCCGACCCGACGAGGCCTCTCGTATGGCTCTCAAGGAGTCGCTGTTCACTGCCGGTGAGCTTCTGCGTGCTGACCAGCTCCATCCCGAGGTGCGTGAGGTGGTCGCCTCATGACTCCCTGTGTGGGAGCCGTGGTTGAGGGGCATGGTGAGGTCAGTGCCCTCCCTGTGCTCATCCGCCGTATCGCCGAGGAGCATGGTCATTACGGTGTGAGGACCACCCAGCCGCACCGGCTGCCTCGAGCCGAGATGACGGGCAGCAAGGTGGCGACAGCGGTGCGCATGCAGCGGCTGAGAGCCGGTCAGGGTGGTGTCGTCGTCGTCTTGTACGACGCCGATGACGATGATCCGCAGAAGGTTCGGCGCCTGACCTTAGAGGCCTTGGGCGGGATTCAGGCGGTTGTCGCTGTGGCGGTGCGGGAGTACGAGGCGTGGTTCCTGGCTGCCGCCGAGTCGCTTCGTCCTCATGCCTCCATGTGTGACGACGCCAGTTTCGACGGCGACCCGGAGCGTCCCTGTGGCACCTGAGGAGACCGGTTGCAGCAGTGCTGTTGGTGGAGGTTTGTTGGTGGAGGTTTGTTGGTGGAGGTTTGACGGCCTCGGCTCATTCGGCCGCCCACAGCAACCTGTGTCACAGCCACCCGTTGGTCTCAGCGGTGCGGGCTGCCTCGGTGCGGTTGCGGGCGTGCGTCTTGGCGATGGCGCTGGAGAGGTAGTTGCGCACGGTTCCCTGGCCGAGGTGGAGCGCCATGGCGATCTCCCGGGCGTCGCCGCCCCGTGCGGCCAGTCGCAGCACTGCCTGTACCTGGCGGTGGTGGGTAGCTGGGCATGCTGGGGCTGTAGGGGATGCTCTCGGAGCATGGCGTGGAAACGTGTCGGTTGGGCAGAGCGTAAAGAAACTAGGTGTGTCTGTTGACCTGGTTTTGCTGCTGGGCAGCGTCCTGCTACTAGCGGCCAGGTCGCGCTCCCATTGGTCATCCCCACTCTCGATCGGTGCCAGCGGGGCTTTCGATGTCCGCATTATCCATCGTCCTGTGCCGTCTCATAAGCTGGCGGAAGCTGGTCTCGCACCGACGTTCGTCCGAACCTTACTGCCTGGTGGCAGGGCTGTCCCCTTGCCAGCGGCTGCTAGCACCCGACCATCAGGCAGACAGGCGCAGTGCACTCATGCTCAAAATGATCATTCTCAGATCAACGGGGGTTACCAACACAACGGGCGATCCACCGGGATGTTTCTGCCATCTCTAAGCCTGGACCTAAGTCAGGTGTGACGTGAGGCGAGGTACTGGACGATGTCGGAGGTGATGCGTTCAGCCGCGCCGGCTTCTCTCGGGGCCAGTCTCTGCGCCCAGTCGCGCCCTGGGTGGAGGGTGTCCCACTGCGGTACCAGTCCGCTGTGTCGTCCCCGGCCTGGGTCGTGGTTGCCGAAGCCGTCAACCACGGTGTTCCACACGGGCCGGAGGTCTCGCAGTAGCGCTGACTCACCCAGGGCGATCCAGATCTCATCAATGATGAGCCATCTGGCGTAGAAGTCGGAGATGTCGAGGTTTCCTGCCGCCCGTAGGCTCTTCTCATGCTGCTTGAGCCTGCTCCACACTGCGGTACTACTCGACTCCTGCCTGATGTCAAGGCCTTTGCGCCCACCTCTTGGTACTGCCTTGCCCACGTAGATTGGTAGTGACCACGCGTCATCGATATTGCGTCGGCGGATGACCTCGTAAGCAGGGAAGTCCCCGGTGTAGTAGATCGCGTAGATCCCCGCCCCCTGGAACCGGGGCAGGTCAGCCAAGGGGGACGGGGCGGTCTGCAGCAGTCGGTGGACGATTGACTCGGCGAGGGACTCCATGGCCAGGGGATTGAAGCGCTCGGTGGTCACGACGCCACGCACCGCCTTCTGTCTGTCTTTGTAGAGGTTGCCGCCTTCTGTCTCAGATCGGCCAGGGTGAGGTGCTCGCGCACCGAGAGCGCGATCGTCTCGGCAAGCATGACAGGTACAGCGTTGCCCAGTTGCCGCATGGCCTCGCTCCACGGCCCGTGGAGCATGTAGGAGTCCGGGAATGTCTGGAGACGGGCCGCCTCACGGACGGTGAAGTAGCGTACTGAGCCGTCGGGGTGGCGCAGCATGTTCTCCCCTCCTGGCACGCCGTGGACCCCGGCCTTGAGCGCCTTTGCCGGAGCGTCGACGTGGGAGCCTGTGTGACCTGGGTAGGTACGTGCTCCGTGCTGGAGGACATGGTTGAGCACGGTGCTGCTTCCGGGACTCGGCAGGTCGGCGAGGGCGTCACGGACTGTCCGCCACGGCCTCAGTGCGTCGTCCTGGGGTGCGATGGAGGCGCGTAGGCTACGCCTCTCACTTCTTGCGACGCCGTGACGTTCCCAGTACTCGCCCCTGTCCTGTGCCAGCCGCAGGGCGCCGGCCGAGTGGGTCGGTCGGGGGAACGACCACTCGGCGTCCTGGTCCGAGCGGAACCCGACCAGGAAGACCCGCCACCGCTGCTGGGGGACTCCGTAGTCGGCGGCATTGACCAGGGTGGGCAGGACGGCGTACTGGAGGTCAGAACGAACACTGGTGTGCTCGGCCTGGAGGCGTGCGTAGTGGTCGCCCCAGCGCTCGTTCGGCCGCGACACCAGCTCGGGGTGGGCCAGGCGGAGCTGGACGTAGGAGAAGTAGTCAGTGAAGGATGCACGGGTGAGGCCGCGCACGTTCTCGATAAGGAAGGCCCGGGGGCGCAGGCGACGGATTGCCTCCGCAGTGGCGGGAAACATGTCCCGAGGGTCGTCTGCGGCCCTCCCGCGTCCTCCCGCACTGAAGGGCTGACACGGTGGGCCTCCCGAGACAAGGTCCAGGCCCTCTGGGACCACAGACCAGTCAATGGTGCGCACGTCACCCTCGTGCACAGTGGCTCCTGCTACGAGAGGGTGGCCTGCCCTCTGGTTCTCCCGCACCGTGTCACAGGCCCAGCGGTTCCACTCGGCAACCAGCTCGGTGCTGAAGCCGGCCAGGTGCGTGCCGAGCGCCAGGCCACCACCCCCGGCAAACAGCTCAATGCTTCTCATGTTCACTCATTATGCCAAGGGGGTGTGACATGTCTGTAGGTCCTGGGCGCTGGCCAGGTGCTCACCCTGCCCGTTGGTTGCTCCCGGCACGTGAAGAAGGTGAAGGTGTCTGGGACCAGGAAGCCGCTGGCCCCGACCCCCAGAGCGTGAGAGAAGCATCTCGGTCGCCTGGTGACGACGGGACGGCCGGGGCCGGGCTGTGCGTGCCAGGGCGCGAGATGCTCATGGTGCCAGCATGTGCTCGTGGCCGACCTGCCGGTGCTGAGCCCTGTCATCGCCTGGGCGTGACAGGTGTCATGCCCGCCGTGTGGCACGCGTGGCACCACTACTGTGTCGTGCCCACGACTGTGTGGGCGATCTCGCACCAGGAGAGGGGGGCTCGTGGTCCCGCACGGTGGCGCCTGTCAGCGCTGCTCTGGCAGAATTTCCGGCTGTACTCGGCTTCAGGTCGGCCCTCTCCCGCCTCCAGCCGCGTCATCGGCCCGTACCGGAGCCTGTTGCCAGCCCCCACCGGGAGCCGGCGCGGACCACCTCATCCAGGACCAGGAGTTCAACCAAGTGGCAGTCAAGATTCGCCTCAAGCGCATGGGCAAGAAGTTCGCTCCCTTCTACCGGGTCGTCGTCCTCGACGCCCGCAAGAAGCGCGACGGCCGCGTCATTGAGGAGGTCGGTCTCTACGACCCGACGCAGGAGCCCTCGCTGATTCGTATCGACTCCGAGCGTGTGCAGTACTGGCTCGGTGTGGGCGCCCAGCCGACAGACGCTGTCTTCAAGCTGCTCAAGATCACCGGCGACTACCAGAAGTTCAAGGGTCTGCCCGGGGCGGAAGGCCGTCTCAAGGTCAAGGACGCTGACGCTGCCGCCACCGCCAGGGCTGCCGCCGTCAAGGCTGCGGCTGACGACGCGGAGAAGCGCAAGGCTGACGCGGCCCAGGCCAAGGCGCAGCAGGAGGCGGCCGGGGACGACTCTGCGGCAGACCAGGAAGCCGAGGCTGCTGCGGCGCCCGAGGAGTCCTGAGATGCTGGCCGAGGCGCTTGAGCACCTCGTGCGCGGCATCGTCGACAACCCTGACGACGTGACCGTCACCTCCAGGTCCCTGCGGCGCGGGGACCTGTTGGAGGTACGGGTCAACCCTGAGGACCTCGGCCGGGTCATCGGCCGTTCCGGCCGTACCGCCCGGGCGCTACGCACGGTCGTGGGAGCGCTGGCCGACGCCCCGGTACGTGTTGACGTGGTTGACACTGACCGGCGCTGAGCAGGCCTGTGCGACGCGGCGCACCAGGCGCCTCCCCACCCGTCCCTGCTGCTGTCCCTCCGCCTTCTCGGCCCGTCCGTTCTTACTGTGGTGCCCGGCCCCACCAGGGCCGGGCACCACAGTGTCCGTAGACCACGGTAGGTTTGGCACTGACCGATACCACGACCAGGCAGGAGACCAGGTGCTGCTCACCGTCGCCGTCATCGGGGCCGCTCACGCCCTCAGGGGGGAGGTCCGACTCGACATCCGCACCGACGACCCCCAGGGGCGCCTGGCCCCGGGGACCGTGCTGCCCACGGACCCCGTGCAGGCAGGGCCGCTGACAGTCACCCAGCTGCGCCGCGACGGCAGGCGGTGGCTGGCGGCCTTCGAGCAGGCCCCCGACCGCACGTCGGCGCAGGCGCTGCGGGGAGTGCGCCTGCTGGTGGACACTGACCAGGAGGCGGACCGGGGCCAGGGCGCCTCCGGACAGGACGAGGAGGGCTGGTACCGCCACCAGCTGGTGGGGTTGAGGGCACGCCGCGTTGACGGCACCCACCTTGGCGAGGTCGTCGACCTGGAGCGCGGTGTCGCCCAGGACCGCCTGGTGGTGCGCACCCCGGAGGGCTCCCAGGTCTCTGTTCCGTTTGTCGAGGCTCTTGTCCCGGTGGTGGACACCGCCTCCGCCGTGGTCGTCCTGGACCCGCCAGGAGGTCTGTTCCCCGAGGAGGGCGGGACGGAGGCACAGTGATGAGGTTCGACGTGGTGACAATATTTCCTGACTACCTGCGGGCGCTGGACCTCTCGCTGGTCGGCAGGGCCGCCGCCGCAGGCACCCTGGAGGTGCACGTGCACGACCTGCGCCGCTGGGCCCACGACCGGCACCGCACGGTGGACGGCACCCCGGCTGGTGGCGGAGCGGGCATGGTCATGCGCCCTGACGTCTGGGGCGAGGCGCTCGACGAGGTCATGGGCCTGGACGGTACGGGCTCGTCCACGGACGGTGCTGGCCCGGCCCCGGGGCGTCGGGTACTGGTGGTCCCCACCCCGTCGGGGGAGCTCTTCACCCAGCGCACCGCCGAGGACCTGGCCTCGGCGGCCACCCTCACCTTTGCCTGTGGACGCTACGAGGGCATTGACGCCCGGGTGGTGGAGCACTACCGGGGGCGTGGCGTCGAGGTCCGTGAGCTGAGCATCGGGGACTACGTCCTGAGCGGCGGAGAGGTTGCAGCACTGGTGGTTATCGAGGCTGTGGCCCGACTCCTTCCCGGTGTCCTGGGCAACCCGGAGTCGGTGGTGGAGGAGTCCCACGGGGCTGACGGGCTCCTGGAGCACCCCGCCTACACCCGTCCTGTCTCCTGGCGGGGCCTGGAGGTTGACCCGGTACTCGTCTCGGGGGACCACGCCCGTGTGCGTCGTCTCCGCAGGGACCAGTCGATTGCCCGCACGGCGCAGCGGCGCCCGGACCTGGTCGCGGTGCTAGGGGCCTCCGCCCTCGACGGCGCCGACCGTGCGGCCCTGGCCACCCACGGGTGGGCGGTGCCGCAGGGGGCTGACCACCCGGTGCGGGCGCGGGTGCGGCACGTCTGCCACGAGGACGTCGGGGCCGTGGCTGACCTGGCGGCACGGACCTTTCCGGACGCCTGCCCCCGGGAGATCACCTCTGACCAGGTTGCGGCGCATATCGCCACGAACCTGACACGCAGCCACTTTGCCTCCTGGGTGGAGGACCCCCGTGCCGAGCTGGTCCTGGCCGAGCTGGTGGACCAGCCAGAGGAGCGGCACCGCGTCGTCGGCTACGCCCTGCTCGTCGAGGAGCAGGCTGACCGGGACGGGAGTGTGCCCGCAGGGCTGGATCCCCGGCCGGAGTGCGTCACGGTAGGTGAGGACCGCAGCGTGGCCGAGCTGTCCAAGATCTATGTCGACTCCTCTGTGCGGGGGTCCGGCCTGGCCCGGGCGCTGCTGGACCAGGTGCTGCACTGTGCCGCCCAGCGGGGCGTGGACCTGGTGTGGTTGGGGACCAGCACCTCCAACAGACGGGCGCAGAGGGCCTACAGGCATGCCGGTTTTGCCCGGGTCGGCACCCGGACCTACGACGTCGGGGGACGCCTGTGCCGCGACGTCGTCATGGTCCGTGAGGCGCGAGGCAGGACGGGCTCGGGGCCTCAGCCCGGGACAGGGCCGGGCGTGACGTCGGCAGGGACGGGAGCACGGTCATGAGCGAGGGTATGTCGGCCAGTCGCGGCCGGGAGTGTCCCGGCAGCTTCGCGGGCAGGCAGGAGCAGGGTGCGGGCACGACGCAGGGCGCTGTAGCGGAGGCGACGAAGGACACGACGAAGAACGTCACTGAGACCACGGAAGAGATAGGAGAAGACGCGGTGGAGGACAGCGTGGACGGTGACGTGGACGGTGGCGTGACGGGCGCTGTGAAGCACGTGGAGGCCAGCAGCCGACGCCGGGACGGTGCACCAGGTGCCCGCAGAGGCCGTGGGGGCACCAACGAGCCCGTGCGGTCCGTCAGCGCCCTGGCGCTGCGGTGGGGCTCGACACTGCTCTATGTCGGTGTCGCGGTGCTCCTGGTGGCGCTGTTCCGGACCTTCGTGCTCCAGTCCTTCATCATCCCCTCCGGCTCCATGGAGAACACCCTCTCCGAGGGGGACCGGGTGGTCGTTACCATGTACGACTCGCAGGACATCGAGCGCGGTGACATCGTGGTCTTCACCGACCCCGACGGGTGGTTGGAGGTTACTGAGCCCTCCGGGCTGCAGGGCGTCGTCCAGGACGTGCTGGTGGCAATCCGTGTCCTTCCCCAGGACGCGGGGCACCACCTCATCAAGCGGGTGATCGGCATGCCCGGGGACCGGGTCGTCGCTGACGGCCAGGGGAGCCTGAGCGTCAACGGCGTCGAGGTCGACGAGCCCTACATCAAGCCTGGCCGCTCCGCCTCGGAGATCGCCTTCGACGTGACCGTGCCGCAGGGGCACGTGTGGGTCATGGGGGACAACCGCTCCAACTCGGCCGACTCGCGCCTCCACCGCGACGACGCCCATGGGGGGTTCGTCCCCCTGAGCAACGTCGTGGGTGTCGCCAAAGCGGTGGAGTGGCCGGTCACCCACTGGACAGGCCTGGGCGGGGGCAGGGAGGTGTTCCGCTCCGTCCCGGCTCATCAGGCGTCGTCCCTGCCCGGGGACCAGGCGCAGGGCCAGCCTGTGCAGGCCGGACCTGGGGCGGCGGTCGCAAGGGGCGGGCTGTGGTCCGACGAACTGTGCTACTCGGGCGTGAACTCTGGCACGTCCCTACGGTCTTCCCGCCTGGCGGTCTCCAGCGTGTGGCACACTTAGGCACGCTCTCGTGCGCTGTAGCGCCTCTGCCGCTGGGGAGGCCTGCACTCAGGCGGCTCGGGGCGTCGGAGACCGGTCGGCCTCGTGGAGGTCGGACCGCTGAGGCAATCACTCGTGACCAGCGGCATGGGTGTGGAGGAAGCAATGAACCTGATCGACGAGATCGACGCCGCGTCCCTGCGCCGGGACATTCCGGACTTCCGTCCGGGTGACACCCTGAAGGTGCACGTCAAGGTGGTTGAGGGCACGCGGACACGTGTCCAGGTCTTCCAGGGCGTCGTCATCGCCCGGCAGGGAGGGGGAGTCTCCGAGACCTTCACCGTCCGCAAGATCTCCTTCGGTGTGGGCGTGGAGCGCACCTTCCCCCTCCACACTCCCTCGATCGACAAGATCGAGGTCGTCACCCGTGGTCGCGTCCGTCGTGCCAAGCTCTACTACCTGCGCAACCTGCGCGGCAAGGCGGCCAAGATCAAGGAGCGTCGCGAGTCGTGACCTTTCTGGTCCTGGCGGCGGGCACCCGCCGCCAGGACCATGAGGCCAGCGGGGGAGGGAGACGTGGGCCTGTCGCAGGATGCCCAGGATCACGAGGGCCAGGACCAGGAGGCTCGCGAGGGCGGTGTCCAGCAGCGGGTGGCCGGGCAGCCTCTGCCGCCGTCTATCCCTCCACGTCGTAGTCCCGCTCCTGTCATCGTCCCGGTGCGGCGGCGCTCCTCACGCGCGGTGGCCTGCCTGGGGCTCATCGTCACCGTCCTCCTGGTGACGGCCCTGTTCAAGACCTTTGTCCTCCAGACGTACACGATCCCCTCAGCGTCCATGGAGGACACCCTCGGTGTCGGGGACCAGGTGGCGGTGACCATGTACGACTCGGGACAGGTCGAGCGTGGTGACGTCATTGTCTTTACCGATCCGGGCGGCTGGCTCGACGTCACTGGGCCCACGGGCCTGCGCAGAGTCCTCCAGGAGGTGCTGGTCGCCCTGCGCCTGCTGCCCCAGGACACGGGCCACCACCTCATCAAGCGTGTCATCGGCGTGGGCGGCGACCACGTCGTCTCTGACGGGCAGGGCGTCCTCACCGTCAACGGGACCGTCCTGGAGGAGACCTACCTCAAGGAGGGCGAGCTGGCCTCGCTGACCGCCTTCGACGTGACCGTGCCGGAGGGGCACGTGTGGGTCATGGGGGACAACCGCTCCAACTCAGCAGACTCCCGCTACCACCAGGACAAGGAGCACGCAGGCTTCGTGCCGCAGGCGAGCATCGTCGGCGTGGCCAGGTACGTCATCTGGCCTCTGGAGCGCTGGGAGAGCCTTGACGAGGGGCGCAGCGTCTTTGCTGACGTTCCTGGGCCCTCCCGGTCTCCCCAGCCGACGGTAGCCTCCGGGGAGGGCCAGTGACACCTGCGGCAAGGGGCAGGATGCGGCCTGACCGAGACCTGGAGAGTGACCTGCTGGTGGACGTGGCCCTGGTGGGCGGTGTCGACGAGGTCGGCAGGGGCGCACTGGCCGGGCCTGTCAGCGTCGGTGTGGCCATCGTCTCCCGGGGGACCCCTGATGCCTTCCCGCAGGGGCTGGCCGACTCCAAGCAGCTGAGCGCGCCCAGGCGCCAGGCGCTGGTCGAGCCCCTGCACCAGTGGCTGGAGGACTGGGCCGTGGCTCACGCCACCCCCGCTGAGATCGACGTCTACGGGATCACCGGTGCCTTGCGGCTGGCGGGCCTGCGGGCGCTGGCGGAGGTCTCCGCCCGCGGGCACGCCCCGGAGGCGCTCATCCTCGACGGGGTCTCGGACTGGCTGCGTCCTCAGGATCCCCAGAGCCTCCAGGCCTCTCTCGGGGCCACTACCGAGCCCCCCGACCTCCTCAGCGGGCTCAGGCCCGCTGCCCGCAGGGAGACTACTGACCTCCACAGCGCCTTCCACACGGACCTTCACACCGACCTCGACCAGGCTCGCGGGCCGGGCTGGCAGGCTCCGCGCGTGCACCTGCGTGCCAGGGCTGACGCCACCTGCGCCGTCGTCGCGGCAGCCAGCGTCCTGGCCAAGGTAGAGCGCGACGTGGTGATGACAGACCTGGAGGACCCCGGGTACGGCTGGGCCTCGAACAAGGGCTACGCCTCGGCAGCCCACGTGGAGGCGCTGGGTCGGCTGGGGGCCAGCGAGTACCACCGCCGCAGCTGGCGCCTGCCAGGGCTGAGCGGTGCCCAGTCCTGACCTCGGGGTGCGGGCAGTCCCGACCGACTCGCCTGGCCGACCGCGCCCGCTGTGCCCACCGGTCGGGCATGATGGCCTGGTGAGCGCCGACGACCTTGAGGCATATGAGAACGAGCTGGAGCTGGCCCTGTACCGGGAGTACCGCGACGTCGTCTCCCTGTTCTCCTACGTGGTGGAGACCGAGCGCCGCTTCTACCTGGCCAACGCTGTTGACGTCCAGGTCCGTGGCAACGGTGGCGAGGTCTTCTTCGAGCTGGCCCTGGAGGACGCCTGGGTGTGGGACATCTACCGGGCCTCCCGATTTGTCAAGTCCGTCCACGTCGTCACCTTCAAGGACGTCAACGTCGAGGAGCTGACCAAGCTGGAGATGGATATCCCCTCCTGAGGCTGTCCGGGACAGGCCGGTGACTGGCTCTCCCGAATCCTGCACCTGCGCTCCCTGAGCCTGCCCGGTCACCACAGGTGCCTGTGTGGGACTGCGGTCCACAAGGCGCCGGGCTCGCCTGTACCTGCTGCCTGCGCCGTGGGCCATGCTCAGGCCACTCAGGGAGGGAGGCTGCCGTGGGAGCACGTACCACTGTCCGTCGTCCGCAGGAGAGGGCGGAGGGAGAAGAAGAGCACAGCCCGACACCGGTTCTGCACCACAGCATCGGTTACAGCGCAGACGACGGTGCCGACGACGCTGCTGGCCACAGTGCTGGCCACAGTGCTGAGGTGGGACGCCGTGGTGAGGACCTGGTCGCCCGCTACCTGGAGGACGCCGGGTGGCAGGTGCTGGAGCGCAACTGGCGGCCGACGACCGGCAGGCGCGGTGAGCTCGACGTCATCGCGCTCGACCCGGGGCCTGCGTCGGGGCAGGAGCAGGCCGCCCAGGGACGCGGTGACGCCGCCCGACAGCGACCGGTCCTGGTCGTCGTCGAGGTCAAGACCCGCACCTCCCTGGGCCGTGGCTGCCCGGCCGAGGCCGTGGGGGCGAGGAAGATCGCCAGGATACGCAGCCTGGCGGCGCTGTGGGTGGCCACCCATCGTGTCGTCCACGGCGGGACACGCATTGACGTCGTCTCAGTCCTGCTGCGTTCCCGGCGGCCTGCGCTCCTGCGCCACCACCGGGGGGTGGCACTGTGACAGGCCTGGCCAGGACGCTGGCGGTGACCCTGACCGGGCTCAGCGGGCACCTGGTGGAGGTTGAGGCCCATGCGACCCAGGGCCTGCCGGGCTTCACCCTGGTCGGGCTGCCCGACACCGCGGTCAGGGAGTCCCGGGAGCGTGTCAGGGCGGCGCTGAGCACCTGTGGCCTGGCCTGGGGCGAGCAGCGGCTGACGCTCAGCCTCTCCCCGGCGGACCTGCCCAAGTCGGGCAGCAGCCTGGACCTGGCCCTGGCCCTGGCGGTCCTGGGAGCCCGTGGGCGGCTCACCAGCGACGCCTCGGAGATGCTGAGCCGCACGGTCTATATCGGCGAGCTCGGCCTGGACGGGACGGTGCACCCGGTGCGTGGGGTGCTTCCCGCCGTGCACGCCGCCGTGGAGTCCGGTGCGCAGGAGGTTGTCGTGGCCCAGGGGGCGGCTGCCGAGGCCAGGCTGGTCCCGGGAGCCCGGGTCGTGGCCGTGGACCATCTCGGTGAGATGATCCAGCGCTACGGAGGAGTGCTGCCAGCGGGGGCAGCCCACCTGGTGAGCAGCTCGGTCGAGCACGCCTTCCGCCGGTCTGGGGCACCTGCGACCCCCTCGCCTGCCCGGCAGCCGGACCTGGCTGACATCATCGGGCAGGAGGAGGCCCGGCACGCCCTGGAGGTCGCCGCAGCGGGTGGGCACCACCTGCTCCTGACAGGCCCTCCGGGTACCGGCAAGACGATGCTGGCCGAGCGCCTGCCCACGATCCTGCCGCCACTGCGACAGGAGGACGCGGTCACCGTCACCTCGATCCACTCCGTGGCTGGTGTGTTCAGCCCGGAGTCAGGTCTCATGAGTGACCCGCCTCTGCGCGCCCCGCACCACTCGGCGACACGGGCGGCGATGGTCGGTGGGGGCACAGGCATGCCCCGCCCCGGCGAGATCTCACTAGCGCACCGGGGCGTCCTCTTCCTGGACGAGGCCCCCGAGTTCAGCCCCGGCGTGCTGGACAGCCTGCGTCAGCCCCTGGAGTCGGGAACCGTCACCATCGACCGTGTCGGTGGTCGGGCCTCCTTCCCCGCGAGCTTCCAGCTGGTCTTGGCGGCCAACCCCTGCCCCTGCGGCAGGGGAGACGGCAGGGGGCTGGAGTGCACCTGCACCTCCCTCCAGCGCCGCCGCTACCTCTCCCGCCTGTCCGGGCCGCTGCTGGACCGGGTGGACATCCAGGTGGAGGTCGCTGCCCACAGCGCGGCAGAGATAGCCGCCGCCAGGACAGGGGAGTCCAGCGTCCTCGTGGCCCGACGTGTGCTCCGGGCGCGTCAGCGTGCGGCCCGCCGCCTGGCAGGCACCCCGTGGCAGGTCAGCGCGGAGGTGCCGGGGTCCTACCTGCGTGGTCCCGAGGGTGGTCTGAGCCCGGAGGTGTCACGAGGACTCATGCGGGTGATGGACCGTGGGGACCTCTCCCTGCGCGGGGTGGACCGGGTCCTGCGCCTGGCGTGGACCCTGGCCGACCTCGACCGGGCTGACACGCCCTCCCCGAAGCACCTGGGGACCGCGCTGGCCCTGCGTACCCGGGGAGCGCGGCCGTGACTGCCCGGCTGCTTCCCTATGACGTGACCGACACCAGGCTGGCCCGGGCTACCTGGTCCCGCCTGGCTGAGCCTGCCGATCCCGCTGCCGCCCGCCTGGTGGGAGCCCTGGGACCCAGCCGGGCCTTGGGATGGCTGCTTGAGGCGGCGCTGACCGAGGACAGGCAGGTACGCGAGCCTCTCGTCCCGCCCCTGCCCGCCCCAGGCGATCCGGCGGAAGCGGCAGCCAGGTGGGCGCAGGCGACGGCTCGGTGGGCGCCGCGGCTGGAGGGCCTGGACATACGACGTGAGCTGGACGTCCTGGAGCGCCTGGGCGGGCACCTGGTCCTTCCGGGGCAGCGGTGGTGGCCAGCGGGGCTGGACGACCTGGAGCAGCCACCGTTCTGCCTGTGGGTGCGTGGGGACCCTGCCGTCATGGTCGGTGGCACAGGTGGGGACGCGGACCTCCCGGAAGGCCCGGGTGCTGTCGCGGTGGTCGGTGCGCGCGCAGCGACACGCTACGGGGAGCAGGTCGCCTCCGACCTGGCTGCCGGGCTGGCTCGTCGAGGCGTCGTCGTTGTCTCCGGCGGGGCCTTCGGGATCGACGCTGCCTCCCACCGGGGCGCGCTGCGCTGTGGCACCACCCTGTCCGTCAGCGCCGGGGGAGTGGACCGGTTCTACCCGCCTGCTCACGCCAACCTGCTGCGGGCGGTCGTCGCCTCCGGCGCCCTCGTGGCCGAGGTCCCCCCAGGGCGCGCCCCGGCCCGGCACCGCTTCCTCACCCGCAACCGGCTGATCGCCGCCATGTCCCGGGCCACGGTGGTCGTCGAGGCAGCCTGGCGCTCCGGGGCGCTGTCGACGGCCCGCCACGCCCAGGACCTGGGGCGTCCTGTCGGTGCCGTTCCCGGTCCGGTTACCTCCATGGCCTCGGTCGGGTGCCACCGGCTCCTGCGCAACGGTGCCGTGTGCGTGACCGACACCGATGACGTCCTGGAGCTGGCGTGCCCGCTGGGGACGGTGGACCCCGACGGGCTCAAGGAGGCTGAGCACTCCCTGGGCAGCAGTCGGCTGCTGGACGGCCTCGACCATGCCAGCGCTGTGGTCCTCGACTCACTGCCTGCCCGCTCCTCGGCCTCCACCGAGGCGGTTGTGCGTGCCTGCGGGCTCTCACCCCGTGAGACCACGGCGGCGCTGGGGGTCCTGGAGCTGGCCGGACGGGTGGAGCGGGTCGGTAGCCGGTGGCGACGACGCCGGTCGGCGCGTGCCTGACGGTGTCTGCTGCGGTCCGCTGCGTGCCAGCCGTGCCCAGGGGGCTCGGCTGGTGCCAAGGGCAGTGAACCGTGAGTGCCAGGAGGCGGCGTGTCCCGGGGCTCCTGGTTGGCGCGCCCTGGGAGTCTATGGGCTCCGTGGTCCTAGCCTGGGCCCGTGTCCGTCCCTGCATCCAGACCTGCGCCCGGCTCTCTGTCCAGTGCTGCTCCCCAGGGGCGCGGTATACCGTCGGGGAGCACGGGGGAGCGTCGCGAGGCTCCAGGTGACCCGGGGCGCTCCCCAGGCTCATTCACACGTGGCAGCCTGGTTGCGGGGTGGCTGCGCCACCTGAGCCTCCAGCGAGGCCTCTCCGAGCACACCGTGCGAGCCTACGCCGCCGACCTGCGCGACCTCCTCGGCTTCCTCGGCGTAGGACCCGGGGATGAGGAGCCGGTCGGGCCGGTGCTGGCCAGCCTGGGCCTGACTGACCTGCGCGCCTGGCTGGCGGAGCAGGCCGCCTCGGGTCGCTCGCGGGCGACGCTGGCCCGGCGGGCGGCGGCGGCCAGAGCCTTCTCGTCGTGGGCGCACGGGCTGGGCCTGATCCCCGCTGACGTGGCCGCCCGGCTGCGCTCCCCACGGCCCGACAACCGCCTCCCCGGTGTCCTGACCACGCAGCAGGCCGGTCGCTTGCTTGCGACCGCAGCCGAGCTTGCCTGTCAGGAGGACCCTCTGGCCGTGCGGGACCTGGCGCTGGTCGAGACCCTCTACGCCACCGGGGTGCGGGTCTCAGAGCTCTGCGGTCTGGACGCTGCTGACCTTGACCGCAGCGCCCGCACGCTGAGAGTGCTGGGAAAGGGGGACAAGGAGCGGGTCGTCCCCTACGGCGTCCCCGCCGCGCGCGCCCTGGACCGGTGGCTGGGCACCCGCCCGCAGCTAGCGGGCACGGATGCTGGCCAGGCGCTCTTCCTGGGGGCACGCGGGCGTCGTATCGACCCTCGGGTCGTGCGGCAGGTGGTCCACCGCCTGTGCGCGGCAGCCCAGGTCCCCGACCTCGGCCCCCACGGCCTGCGGCACTCCGCAGCCACCCACGTCCTGTCCGGCGGCGCGGACCTGCGCAGCGTCCAGGAGATCCTGGGGCACTCCTCCCTGGCGACCACCCAGCGCTACACGCACGTCTCCGCCGAACGCCTGCGCGCTGTCTACGAGCAGGCCTTCCCCCGGGCCTGACCCGGTTGCCCGCCGGGGCTGCCAGGCCCGCTGGAGCAGTGGTCGGCTCAGTCTGCCCCTACAGGTTTGAGCCGGATGACGGCGGGCTGTACCAGCCGCAACGGGTTGACATAGTTCGTGGGACCGGTACGTGCACCCCAGTGCAGGGCGTCCCTCCCGTCGGTGCGGTGGCCTGCCACGAGGGTGCCCAGCATCTGTCCCCGGGTGACAGCCTGGCCTGCGCTGACCACCGGTTCCACCGGCTCGTAGGTGGTGCGTATTCCGTCAAGGTGGTTTACGGAGACCACCGGCCGGTCGACGACCACCCCGGAGAAGGCCACGGTGCCGTCGGCGGCGGCCAGAACGGGGGACCCGGCGGGAGCCCCAAGGTCGACCCCGCGGTGCCCGGCCCCCCACACGAGTGCCGGAGGGTCGAAGGGCTGCAGGACGGCTGCCGCCTCCCCGGTGGGCCAGCCGTAGCGGGTCCCCGGCTGCGGCGGCACCTCCTCGGAGGGGAGAGCGGCTGGCGGCACGGCCCAGGCGCGTGGGAAGCCTCCCGCTCCCGGTGCGGCGGCGAGCAGGAGAGGGGCGGTGGCGGCCAGGAGGACCGCGATGCCTGCCCGCAGCGGCCAAGGAAGCACCCTTGTCCTTGTAGCGGTCCTTGTGTCGGTCCTTGCGGTGCCGGTAGCAGGGCTGGCAGTGCCGGGAGCCTGGCTGGCAGGGCTGGCGGTACCGGGTGGGTCCCCAGGAGGGAGGAGTCTCATAGGTGCAGGGTGGGAGACGGCGTCGCCCTCGGGCCATGTCGGCACCATCGGCCTGTGGCGGCAGCCTGCTTGACCCTCCCTGTGGTGACCGGGACGACGACGGCTCATCCCGGCCCGGCTGCTGAGTGGAGCCCGCCCTGTGGTAACCTCTGCTCCGCAGCATCCTGCGGATCGGCTCTGGCGGTTCTCAGGTGCTGACTTCGCGTGTCCGCACCTGAGGCGCTCAGGACGTCCCTTCCGGACGACGCAGCCGTGGTCCCGCACCGTGAGGAGCGGGTGGCTGCGCGTCGCGGGCACCAGGCCCTGAGGCGGCTTTCCGGGGGAGAATCCTCGTGGGGCCGCTGACGGGGAAACCCAGATACAAGCCGGGACCCTGCTGACCGTGTTGTCAGGGTCCCCCGAGCGACACGTGCGTCGAGCAACCTCTCGGCCCACACACGGAAGGACCTTCATGGCCGTCGTCACCATGCGTCAGCTCCTTGAGAGCGGTGTTCACTTCGGGCACCAGACCCGCCGCTGGAACCCCAAGATGAAGCGCTTCATCCTCACCGAGCGCAACGGTATCTACATCATCGACCTCCAGCAGTCCATTGAGGGCATCAACACCGCCTACGACTTCATCAAGGAGACCGTCGCCCGTGGCGGCAACATCCTGTTCGTCGGCACCAAGAAGCAGGCCCAGGTCGCCGTGGCCGAGCAGGCCCAGCGCGTGGGCATGCCCTATGTCAGCCAGCGGTGGCTGGGCGGCATGCTGACCAACTTCTCCACCGTGCGCACCCGCCTGGACCGTATGCGTGAGCTCGAGCAGATCGACTTCGACGACGTGGCCGGGTCCGGCCGCACCAAGAAGGAGCTGCTCATGATGCGCCGGGAGAAGGACAAGCTCCAGCGCACGCTGGGTGGTATCCGGGACATGAGCAGGCTGCCCGCAGCCGTGTGGGTCGTTGACACCAAGAAGGAGCACCTGGCCATCTCCGAGGCCCAGAAGCTGGGGATTCCCGTCATCGCCATCCTTGACACCAACTGTGACCCGGACGAGGCTACCTACGGCATTCCGGGCAACGACGACGCTATCCGCGCCGTCTCCCTCCTGACGCGTGTCGTGGCTGACGCCGCTGCTGAGGGGCTGCTGGCCCGGTCCGCAGGTCGCGGGCGTAGCGGGGCCCAGGCTCAGCCTGATCCCGTGGACGCCGAGCCGCTGCCGGAGTGGGAGGCTGAGCTGCTTGCCGGTGCGGAGGCCGCCTCGACCGGGGCGGCTGCTGAGCCTGCTGGGGACACTGAGGCTGCCCAGGAGCAGGTGGCCCAGTCTGCCGGGGGCTCGGCCCAGGCGGCGGTGCAGGCAGAGGCTCCCGGGCAGGCCTGAGCCTGCTGATGCCAGCCGTGTCACGCCGCCCTGCTGGCAGGGCGCGCCGTAGCCGTGCTGGCGTGACTGAGACACGAGACACTTCAGGAGACAACGGAGACATCTATGGCGAACTACACCACTGCTGACATCAAGGCTCTGCGTGAGAGGACCGGGGCCGGCATGATGGACGTCAAGAAGGCCCTCGACGAGGCTGACGGCGACACTGAGAAGGCCGTCGAGATCATCCGGATCAAGGGTCTCAAGGGGATCGCCAAGCGCGAGGGCCGGGCGGCCTCCGCCGGGCTGGTGGTGGCCACGGTGGCCGACGACAGCCAGGGGCAGGTCGGCGTGCTGGTCGAGATCAACGCTGAGACCGACTTCGTGGCCAAGAACCAGAAGTTCCTCGACTTCGCCGACCAGGTCCTCGCCGCCGCCGTCGAGTCAGGTGCCCAGAGCGCCGATGCCCTGTCCAGGGTCGAGGTCGGCGGCACCTCTGTCAAGGACCTCACCGACGGCATGCAGGCGGTTATCGGGGAGAAGATCGTGGTAAGCCGCCTCGCCCGCCTCAGTGCCCCTGCGGTGGAGCTCTACCTGCACCGCACCAGCCCCGACCTTCCCGCCCAGGTCGGTGTCCTCGTGGGGACCGACGCCAAGGCCGCCGAGGTGGCCCACGACGTCGCCATGCACGTGGCCGCCTACGCCCCCAGCTACCTCACCCGCGAGGACGTCCCGACCATTGTGGTGGAGAGGGAGCGGGCTATCGCCGAGGAGACCACCCGGGCTGAGGGCAAGCCCGACAAGGCTGTCCCCAAGATCGTCGAGGGGCGTCTGAGCGGGTTCTTCAAGGAGCACGTCCTGGTGGAGCAGCCCTACGCCAAGGACCCGAAGACGACCGTGGGCAAGGTCGTCGAGGCCTCCGGCGGCGAGCTGACCGGCTTCGTCCGTTTCCGGGTCGGAGTCTGAGCCGTGTGGCCGTGGGGCGGCTGACGGGGCCCGCTGGGACCCGCTGCCACCCCACGGCTCCTCCTGCGAGGAGCCGTGCCCGCTGTGCTGCCTGCCGCAGCGTGTCTCGGCCTGTCACGGTCTTCCGGGGGGCCCCGTCGCGCACGGCGGCGTGCGATGGCGGCACACGCCCCCGGAGAGGGTAGTCTGTGACGCACGTCTGACACAACGGAACACCAGCTCAGGAGGCACTGGCATGAGTGAGTCCCCGGCCCGTGACGACCGCGTCGCCCACACCAGGCACCCGCGACGAGTCCTGCTCAAGCTCTCTGGCGAGGTCTTCGGGGGCGGGGAGGTCGGGCTGGACCCTGACGTCGTGGCCGACGCGGCCCAGCAGGTTGCTGCGGCGGTGGGCCAGGGCGTGCAGGTCTCCGTCGTCGTCGGGGGAGGCAACTTCTTCCGCGGTGCCGAGTTGTCCGCCCACGGCATGGACCGTGCCCGCGCCGACTACATGGGGATGCTCGGCACCGTGATGAACGCCCTGGCGCTGCAGGACTTTATCGAGAAGGCCGGGGTCCCCGCGCGGGTCCAGACGGCGATAGCCATGGGCCAGGTCGCTGAGAGCTACGTGCCTCTACGGGCCATCCGTCACATGGAGAAGGGGCGCGTGGTGGTCTTCGGGGCCGGGGCCGGGCTCCCCTACTTCTCCACTGACACCGTCTCCGCCCAGCGCGCCCTGGAGACTCACTGTGACGAGCTGCTCGTGGGCAAGAACGGGGTTGACGGCGTCTACACCGCCGACCCCCGCAAGGATGCCTCCGCCGTCCTGCTGGAGCACCTGACCTACGAGCGGGCGCTGGCCGACGGTCTCCAGGTGGTGGACGCCGCAGCCTTCTCCCTGTGCCGGGACAACAGGCTCACGATGAGGGTCTTCGGGATGGGCGAGCCCGGCAACATCTCCCGGGCCGTCCTGGGTGAGAAGATCGGTACCCTTGTCACTCCAGGCTGACCGGGCAGCGGCCCGCCCGGCTGCTGCCGCAGGAACCCCCACCAAAGTCACGCTACCACCACCGGAGGGAAGCACCATGATCGACGACGTCATGCTAGATGCCGAGGACAGGATGGACAAGGCCCTTGAGGCCGCCAGGAGCGGTCTGGCCTCCATCCGTACCGGCCGAGCCAACCCCTCCATGTTCCACGGCATCATGGTCGACTACTACGGGGCTCCCACTCCCCTCCAGCAGCTGGCGTCACTGACGATCCCGGAGGCGCGTACCGTGCTCATCACCCCCTTTGACCGCTCGGCGACAAAGAACATCGTCACCGCAGTGCGCGAGTCCGACCTGGGCGTCAACCCCACCGACGACGGCACCGTGATCCGGGTGACCCTGCCCGCGCTCACGGAGGAGCGCCGCAGGGACTATGTCAGGCTGGCCCGCTCCCGGGCCGAGGAGTCCCGTGTCCAGGTGCGCGGTATCCGGGGTCGGTCCAAGAAGGAGCTGGAGGCGATCAAGAAGGAGGGTCAGGCAGGAGAGGACGAGGTCAAGCGGGCCGAGCAGGACCTGGACGCCCTGACCCGGCGCTACGTGGAGCAGGTTGACGCGGCCCTGGCTGCCAAGGAGAGCGAGCTCCTGGACGTGTGAGCGCCTGGGCGAGCGGGGCCACCCTGGGGTCCGTTAGCGGCGCGACGTTGAGGCCGCTACGGCGTCCGAGGAGCCCCGGGCCTGGACGGGAGGTGACCTATCGTGACCGGAGGACTGCTGATGACCTCAAGACGTGAGCCGTGGGCCTCGTGAGCACCCTGCTGACCCCGCCCCCCACGCGTGACCACGCCCCCCTTCCCGCGACAGGGCGTGCCGGGCGCAACCTTCCTGCCGCTGTGGGCGTGGCAGTCGTCCTCGTCCTGCTAGTCGCGGGGTCGTTGCTGTTCTACAGGGAGCTGTTCGTCCTCCTGGCCGTGGTGGCCGTGTGCGGGGCGCAGTGGGAGATGGCGGGTGCACTGGCTCGTAAGCGGATCCGCCTGCCACTGGCTCCTCTGTGGCTGGGGACCCTGGGTACTGCCGTGTGCGCGTGGCAGGTGGGTGCCGAGGCGGCCTTCGGCTCCTACGTGGCTACTGCGGGGGCCTGCGTCCTGTGGTGCTTCATGGACCAGGCGGAGGCGGACACCGGCACGCCGCTGGAGGAGTCCGGCAACGCCGTGCCCCGTAGCGACCTCCACGACATGGTGCGCCGCTCGCGCTCCCGCTCTGCGGCGGCATCGGTGTTCGCCGCCACCTACCTGCCCTTCCTGGCCTCCTTCGCGGTCCTGGTGGCGGCGCAGGAGGAGGGGGCGCAGCGGGTGATGATGATGATCGCCCTGCCTGCCGCCAGTGACACCGGTGGCTGGCTGGTCGGGGTGCTGCTTGGGCGCCACCCCATGGCTCCGTCGGTGTCTCCCAAGAAGTCCTGGGAGGGGTTCGTGGGCTCCCTGCTGGCCACGGTCGCGGCGGGGGCGGGGCTCCTGTACCTGCTGGACGGACCGGTGTGGGCGGGGGCGGTCCTGGGGGCGTGCGTCGTGGTGGTCTCGACGCTGGGGGACCTAGGAGAGTCGCTGCTCAAGCGTGACCTGGGCCTGAAGGACATGGGCACCCTCCTGCCCGGCCACGGGGGGATGATGGACCGTCTGGACTCGGTTCTCGTGGCCGCGCCCGTGGTCTACGTCTTCACCCTCGTGGTGTGGTAGGCGGTCTTTGAGGCCGCCCGGAAAGGAGCGTGTGGACAGTGAGTCCTGCCAGCCACCGTCCTGGTGCCCCAGCCGGGCGCGCGGCCCGGCACGGTCCCGCTGACCGGGCGCCCGGTTCTGCCAGCCCTGCTGGCCCGGCTCCCGGCGAGGTCCAGGTCCTCCCGACTGACCAGCCTCCCGAGGGCGCGAGCAGTCCTGACGCCCGCCCCCGGCTGTCCCTGGCGGTCCCAGCGCCCCGTGGCAGGGCACCCCGGCACCTGGCGGACCTGGACCTGGCGGGCCGCAAGGCTGCCTGCCAGGACGCGGGCCTGCCAGGCTTCAGGGCCGACCAGGTCTCACGGCACTACTTCATCCGCCTCACACGCGACCCCGCGCGTATGACCGACCTGCCAGCGTCCCAGCGGGACCAGCTGTGCGCCGAGCTGCTGCCGCCCCTCATCTGCGAGGTCCGTGCCCTGCGTGCCGACGCCGGGCGCACCGTCAAGCACCTGTGGGAGCTCCACGACGGCGTGCGCGTGGAGTCCGTGCTCATGCGCTACGAGGACCGCACCACCCTGTGCGTGTCCTCCCAGGCTGGCTGCGGGATGGCCTGCCCCTTCTGCGCCACCGGCCAGATGGGGCTGACCCGCAACCTGTCCACCGCAGAGATCGTCGAGCAGGTTCGTCACGCCGCGCTGGCCTCTGCCAGAGGGGACCTCGCGGGCGGGCCCGCGCGCCTGTCCAACGTGGTCTTCATGGGGATGGGCGAGCCGATGATCAACTACAGGAACGTCGTGGCGGCCCTGCACCGCCTCGTCGACCCCGCGCCGGAGGGCTTCGGGATGTCGGCGCGGGGCATCACGGTCTCCACGGTGGGGGTGGTCCCCCTCATCCGTCGCCTGGCCGGAGAAGGGCTCCCGGTCACGCTGGCTGTGTCCCTCCACGCTCCTGACGACGCCCTGCGCGACGAGCTGGTCCCGGTCAACTCCCGGTGGAAGGTCGCTGACCTCCTGGACGCCGCCTACGACTACTTCCAGGCCTCCGGGCGGCGCGTGTCCATTGAGTACGCGCTCATCAAGGACATGAACGACCACGCCTGGCGGGCGCAGCTCCTGGCCGAGGAGCTCAACCGCAGGGGCAGGGGCTGGGCCCACGTCAACCCCATCCCCCTCAACCCGACCCCAGGGTCGATCTGGACCTGCTCTACGCCCCAGGCCCAGCAGTCCTTTGTCGACACGCTGCGGTGTGCTGGAATTACCACTACGGTGCGAGACACTCGGGGCAGTGACATCGACGGTGCCTGCGGCCAGCTCGCCACGGAGGTACTCAACCAGGAGAGGGCAAGGACGCAATGAGCAACATGTTTCCCAAGTCCATGCCCCTGCGACCGGGCTACCGCCCTGAGCAGGTGGACCGCTACTTTGAGACCGCACGCGAGATCTACGACGCCGGCGAGCTCGACGAGATGGACTCCGAGGGGGTGCGCACGGTCGCCTTTGACATCGTTCCCGGGGGGTACCAGCCCGCTGCGGTCGACGCCGCCCTTGACCGTCTCGAGGCGGCCTTCCTGCAGCGACGCCGTGCCGATTTCGTGGCCCAGCACGGCCGCCGTGCCTGGATGGACCAGGTCACCCAGCTGGCCACCACCCTCTACCCCAGGCTGCTCCGGCCCGAGGGGGAGCGCTTCCTGCCTGCTGGTGGCCAGGGCTACGCCAAGGAGGACGTGGACGCGCTCATGGACCGTATCGCGGGCTACTTCGACTCTGACAATGCCCTGGCCTCCTCTGAGGTCAGGGGCGCGGTCTTCCGGGCGGCGCGCGGCTCCAAGGCCTACGACGAGGCCAGTGTGGACCGCTATCTCGCCCGTGTGGTGGAGGTCCTGCTGTCGGTGGAGTAGCTGTTGGTCGAGCGGGCGGTAACACCGGCTGGCCTGGTGAGGGGCGCCCGGCCACACCCGTGTAGGGTAGCCGTCGCCGTACGTGCACGGCATCATCCACAGGTCCCGGACACAGCCTCCGGGCAGACACCCTCGGGCAGATCCTCATGACTGAACCTTCTCGTCTCGTCCTGCTGGGCTCCACGGGCTCTATCGGGACCCAGGCCCTTCAGGTCCTCACCAGGCTGGGTGACCGCGCGCCGCAGGTGGCGGCGCTGGCCGCAGGTGGCTCCCGCCTGGACCTTCTTGCCGAGCAGGCCGTGGCCTGGCAGGTACCGGTCCTGGCCGTCGCCTGCCAGGGGGGGGAGCAGGACGCCGTCCGGGAGCACCTGCGCCAGGCACTGTCCCGGGCGGCTGCCTGCAGCGCGGTGCCCAACCCTGTGACCACGGTCCTCACCGGCCCGCAGGCCACGGTGGACGTGGTGGAGGCTGCTGCCCCTGCGCGCAACGACACGGTGCTCAACGCCGTCACCGGCTCCGTGGGACTCCTGCCCACGCTGGCGGCCCTGCGCAGCGGTGCCCGTCTGGCCCTGGCCAACAAGGAGTCACTGGTTGTGGGAGGGGCGCTGGTGCGTGACGCCCTGCGGCGGCCTGGGCAGGTGGTGCCGGTGGACTCCGAGCACTCCGCCATCGCCCAGTGCCTGCTGTCCGCCCGCCACGAGAAGGGCCTGACCAGCCCCCTGGTCACCGGTCGCAGCGAGGTGCGCAGACTGGTGCTGACCGCCTCCGGGGGGCCCTTCCGGGGAAGGCGCCGCGAGGAGCTGGTCGGCGTGACCGCGGCCCAGGCCCTGGACCACCCCACCTGGTCGATGGGACCTGTGGTCACCGTCAACTCCTCCACCATGGTCAACAAGGGCCTGGAGCTCATTGAGGCCCACCTCCTGTTCGACGTGGACCCCGGCGACATCGACGTCGTCGTCCACCCGCAGTCGGTGGTCCACTCCATGGTCGAGCTCCTTGACGGCGCCACCATCGCCCAGGCCTCCCCGCCCGACATGCGCCTGCCCATCGCCCTGGGCCTGACCTGGCCGGACCGGGAGGACCTGTCAGGACTGGTCGAGCCCACCAGGTGGGAGGACCCGGTGGCCTGGACCTTCGAGCCCCTGGACTCCCAGACCTTCCCGGCGGTGGACCTGGCCCGCCAGGCCGTGTCGGCCTCCGACACCCACCCTGCGGTCCTCAACGCCGCCAACGAGCAGGTGGTGGAGGCCTTCCTGGTCGGCGGGCTGGAGTGGCTGGACGTCACCAGCATCGACGCCGCGGTCCTGGCAGAGCACGAGGGCCTCAGCAGTCCTGGTCTTGACGAGCTGTTGGAGGTGGAGTCCTGGGCCCGTGCGCGGGCACAGGAGATGGTCGAGGCCCGGTCCGGGCACGTGGGAGGAGACGCATGAGCCAGGCACTTGCCTACGTCCTGGGTATCGCCGTCATGGTGGTCGGCATCGCCGTGTCCGTGGCCCTCCACGAGCTGGGTCACATGCTGCCTGCCAAGAAGTTCGGGGTCAAGGTTCCCGAGTACTTCATCGGCTTCGGCCCGCGGCTGTGGTCGGTGCGGCGCGGGGAGACAGAGTACGGGGTCAAGGCCCTGTGGCTGGGAGGCTACGTCAAGCTCGTTGGCATGCTGCCGCCGGAGAACCCCGACCGTCCGGACCGGCGCACCAGCAGCGGTGAGCTGGGCATGGTGGGCCAGGCCCGGGCCGACTCCATGGAGGAGATCGCCCCCGGTGAGGAGGACCGTGCCTTCTACCGGCTCAGTGTCCCCCGCAAGCTGGTGGTCATGGCCGGCGGCATCCTCACCAACCTCGTCCTGGGTGTCGTGCTGCTGGCCGTGAGCCTCGGCGTGGTGGGGGTCCCGACGAGCACCTCCTCCCTGGCCTCCGTCGCCCCCTGCGTCTCCTCCGACATCGACGCCGGTGCGCCCTGCACCGAGGAGGACCCAGTCTCCCCAGCGGCCCGGGCCGGACTGGAGCCGGGGGACCGGATCATCTCCTGGAACGGTGTCCCGGTCTCGACCTGGCAGCAGGTGACTGCCCAGATCGAACGGGCAGGGACCACCCCGACGGAGGTGGTCGTCGAGCGTGACAGGGCGCGCCGGACCGTCAGCGTGACGGCCGTGGAGGTGGAGCGTGCCGTGCGCGACGACCAGGGCAGCCCGGTCACCGACTCCACCGGTACCGCCCTCACCCGTTCGCGACCCTATGTGGGGCTCAGCCCCGCCTCTGAGACCCGGCGCGTGCCCCTGGGAGAGCTGCCGGGGATGGTCGGCCAGGCCGTCGGGGGGACGCTGCGGGCGATCGCCACCCTGCCGGTGGGGTTGTACCACGTGGTCGCCGCCGGCCTGGGGCTGGAGGAGCGCAGCACCACCGGGGTCATCGGCCTGGTGGGGCTGGGACGCCACGCGGGGCAGGTCTCCAGCGCGGGGGTCGGTGAGGGCACCGTCTCCTTGTCGGCACGGGTGTCAGCCATGCTGAGCCTGCTGGGCAGCCTCAACCTGGCACTGTTCGCCTTCAACCTGGTGCCGCTGCTGCCCCTTGACGGCGGGCACGTGGCCGGGGCGTGCTGGGAGGGGCTCCGCAGGCGCTGGGCTGCTGCGCGCGGGCGACCTGACCCTGGGCCGGTGGACATCGCCCGTCTGCTGCCTGTCAGCCAGGTCGTCGTCGCCCTGCTTGTCGTCATGGCGGTGGTGCTGGTGTGGGCGGACCTCGTGGCGCCGGTGACCTGAGCCGAGGCAGGGAGCCATGCCACACCTCCGGGCGGGGCTGGTAGTGATCGCCGGTGACATACTTGGGGCGTGAGCGACGTGATCGATCTTGGTATCCCCTCCGTGCGTGCCGAGGCTCCCGTGCTGGCCCCGCGCAGGCCCACGCGCAAGATCAGGGTGGGCGGCCTTGAGGTTGGCGGGGACGCCCCTGTCACCGTGCAGTCGATGACCACCACCAAGACCCACGACATCGGTGCCACCCTCCAGCAGATCGCCGAGCTGACCGCAGCGGGCTGCGACATCGTGCGCGTGGCCTGCCCGACCGACAAGGACGCCGCCGCCCTGCCGGTCATCGCCAGGCAGTCGCGCATTCCGGTCATCGCTGACATCCACTTCAACCCCAAGTACGTCTTCGCCGCGATCGAGGCCGGGTGCGGGGCCGTGCGCGTCAACCCCGGCAACATCCGCAAGTTTGACGACCGGGTGGCCGAGATCTGCAAGGCAGCCTCCGACCACGGCGTCAGCCTGCGTATCGGGGTCAACGGCGGGTCCCTGGACCCGCGCCTGCTCAAGAAGTACGGCAAGGCCACGCCCGAGGCGCTGGTGGAGTCGGCCACCTGGGAGGCAGGCCTGTTCGAGGAGAACGACTTCCACGACTTCAAGATCTCCGTCAAGCACCACGACGTGGTCACCATGGTCCAGGCCTACCGGCTGCTGTCCCAGGCCGGGCAGTGGCCGCTCCACCTGGGGGTCACCGAGGCCGGCCCGGCCTTCCAGGGCACCATCAAGTCCTGCGCCGCCTTCGGCACCTTGCTGGCGGAGGGGATCGGTGACACGATCCGCGTGTCCTTGTCTGCCCCACCCGTGGAGGAGGTCAAGGTCGGTACCAAGCTCTTAGAGTTCATGGGTCTGCGCCAGCGTCAGCTCGAGATCGTCTCCTGCCCCTCCTGCGGGCGCGCGCAGGTAGACGTGTGGTCCCTGGCCGAGCAGGTCGAGGAGGGGCTCAAGGGCGTCACCGCCCCGCTGCGGGTGGCCGTCATGGGCTGCGTGGTCAACGGTCCGGGTGAGGCGCGGGAGGCCGACCTGGGCTGCGCCTCAGGAAACGGCAAGGGCCAGATCTTCGTGCGTGGCAAGGTGGTCGAGACCGTCCGCGAGGAGCAGGTGGTGGAGACCCTGCTGCGCTACGCCCAGGACATGGCCGAGGACATGACCCGTGAGCTTGGCGAGGAGGCGCTGGTGGGCACGGCTCCCATGGTCTCCGCTGCCGGCTAGCAGGGCGTGGTCTGAGAGGACACGAGGTCTGAGGAGGGTCTAGGCCAAGGATGCGGACAGTGTTGAGAGCGGGTTGAGGACGGGTTGAGAGCGGTATGACCTTGGTGAGTCGGTTGCGGCGCCGAGGCCCGGAGGGCACGGGCCTGGTGCCTGTGGCTGCAGACAGGGTCGGAGGCCTGCTGGGCCTGTGTGGCACGGAGCCGGTCCAGGCCACTCCGCTGGCTCACCAGGTGCAGCGCTGGAGCAGGTGGGGCCGGGGGGACGTCGTCGTGGCGGGAGACCCCCAGGCGCCTGTCGGCGCGGCCTGGACCACGGGTGTCGCTATGCCCTTTGGGCTCGCCCCCAGGCCTGGTACCGGGCATGGTGGTGTTGCGCGTTCCACGCTCCTGGCCCTGGCCGAGCACACCAGGCCCCGCCTCGGTCGGCACGGCTCGGTGGTCGGTGTGGCCCGGGACGTGGCGGCCTTGTGGGAGCCGCTGCGCAGGCTGGGGGCAGTACCCCGCGAGGAGCGCTGGAACCAGCCTCTGCTGCGCGCTCCTGCCTCGCCCGGGGGAGAGGGGCTCGTGGCAGGTCAGCGACGACGCCGGCCCGCTCTGGGCTGGGTGGCCCAGGGGCTTCACGCTGCCACGCGGCGGGAGGAGCCCCTGGTGATGCCGGCCTCGGTGGCCATGTTCACCGCCGAGGTCGGCTACGACCCGACGACTACAGGCTCCTCCTACGCGCGCCACGTCAGCTGGCTGGTGTCCACGGGACGCAGCTACGTCGTCCTGGACGACGGTACCGGGGCACCTGCGCGCCCCGGCTCAGCTGCGATGGTGGCCTTTAAGGCGGACGTCGGCTCCGTGTGGCACAGCGCGCGGGACCACGTGGCCATGCTCACCGGGGTGTGGACCCGGCCGGACCTGCGTGGCCGGGGGGTGGGGGCTGTCGCGACGGCCGCCGTGGTGGACGCGGTGCGCCGCGACCACGTGGGGCCGCAGGGCACGGTGAGCCTCTACGTCAACGACTTCAACGCCCCCGCCCTGGCCCTGTACTGCTCGGTGGGATTCACCCAGGTGGACACCTTCGCCACGGTGCTGCTCTAGGGCGCGCTGCGGACACCCCTCCCACCCCACCTCCCACCCCACACAGGACCCCGGATCCTCACAGGTGTACGGAATCCTCATAAAGTACCGACGCGCCAGTCATCTGTGAGGATTTGGTACACCTCGACACGCCCTGCGGGAACCGGGTGCCTGGGGTGAGGATGGGGGCATGGAACCACTCGTCATCAAGCACAAGTCCTCTTACATCCTGCCCCGAGTGGCGGGGTCGCTCGTGCTCGTCATAGCCAGCATCGTCGTCCTTGCCATCGAGCCGCCGAGGGTACTGGTTGCGATGCTGGGAAGCGGCTCGGCACGGCTCACCTGCGTCGCCGTCGGCCTTCTCGGCATCGTGTTCTTCTCCTATACCGCGGTGAGGACAGCACGGCTGGGGCGTGGTCACGCCCTGCGCGTGGACGACGCCGGGATTGACAACCGCACGAACGCGGTCTGCGTGCGCCGTGTCCCCTGGGAGCAGGTGGCCGGCTTCCGCCCCCTTCGGGTCCGTATGGGTATCCAGGACATCGACTCGGTCCAGATCGACTTCGTCGACCCCCAGTGGCCTAGGACCCAGATCAGCGGGCTCAAGGCCGCTACCGTGCGAGCCAATGAGGGTATGGCGGGGTTCGGGCCTGGCTCTATCTCCACAGACCCCCTGGGCGTCACATCCGAGGAGCTCCACGCCCGCCTCTCTGAGGAGCTGCGGCGTAGGCGGCCGGACCCCCGGTAAGGACGCAGAGGTCCTTGCCGGAGACCGCCCGCACACTGGGGTGGCAGCCGTCGCCAACCCGCGTCTCCTGACTGGCTGCGCCCCGACGTCTGCGCTGCCTGGTTCTGCTGAGCAGCCGCACTCTGCGGGACCACCCAGGCGGGACCGGTCAGGTCCAGCGAGTTGCCTGCGGCCCGCCGGGAGTGGAGGCAAGAATGCAAATAGTAGTGTTTCGCTACACATGAATGATGATGTCTCGAGTGTTACACTTTATACATGGCAAAGCGGTTTGCTGGTCGTGCGACTGCGGTAACCCTAGTCGCCCTCTCCAGGCCGCGGACCTGCTTCGTGTCCGTCTTCTCTCTCCTGCTAGCCTTCAGCACCACAGGAATCTCCTGGACGTGGCGGCTCCTGTCGGCGCTCATTGCCAGTTACCTTGTGCCCGCAGTAGCCAACCTCCACAACGCGACCACCGACGTCACTGAGGACAGCTACCACCTCAGCAACCGGGTTCTGGCCGTAAGGAGGCTCGGAAGCACCCGCGTCACAGTAGTGCTCGTCTCTTCCACTGGTGTGCTGGCTCTTCTTCTGGCTGCGACCAGCCTCGCCACCCTCGCCGTCGCGCCTGTAGGGATTGGCCTCATGTACATGTATTCTATGCCGCCCTTCCGGCTTAAGTCCCAACCGCTTGCCGGGGCATGCACGTTCGCCCTAGTGGCGGCGCTGCCATATATCGGCGGTTCTCTTGTGTCGAACCGCTGGGCCACTATCGGCGGTTCCCAGCTCAGGCTGTGGCCCACAGCTCTTCTTGCCCTCGTCATGTGCGGAAAGTTCTTTATCAAGAATCTACCAGACTTTGACGCGGACAAGCGGGCCGGCCTCAAGGCGACAGCAACAATCTTCACCAGTTACAGGAACGCCGCAGTAACGGCGGTGCTGTTCGAGGCAGGAGCCTATGTCGCAGCGTCTGTATATGTGTTCGCATCCACGGCATCCACGTTAAAAATAATCATGCATTGGGTTGTTCTCCTGCTGTGTGTGGGGCACGCGACGTCCTTCGTCCGCACATTTGACGCACTAGCCCTGAACGCCAGAATGAAGTGGGACATGCTCGCCACCACGCTCTTCGTCGCGTCCTGGGCGTTTCCCGCTGAGGCTGGGTATCACATGAATCTGTGGCTGTTGTCAATGCTGGGTCTTGCAACCGCCATGATAGTACCGCTCGACTCCAGGGCGGGCTGGTATATTTCCAGAACCTCGGAGAGACATGAGCAGCAGTCTTGAGGAAGAAATCGTTGAGCACATTAGCCGAGCAATCAGCACCATGCCCAGCTCAGTGGGAGCCCGTGCGGCGTACAGTTGTGAAGTACCAGGAAAACTAGTCCGGCCTCGCCTGCTTGTGTGCACAGCCGCAGGTCTAGGACTTCAACCGGATGACTCTGGCCTACTGGATGTCGCTGAAGCTATAGAAATGGGTCATGTAGCATCACTCATACATGACGACATCATCGACGGATCGCCACTGCGGCGTGGAAGGTCGGCACTCCACACGAAGTTCGGCGCCGCTACCGCAATCATAACTGGTGACGCGATGCTCTTTTCGATGTTCCGTGGGCTGTCGTCGGCGTGCCCACCCGACGTCGCGACCCAGATAGTCCGCACGATTGCTGACATGGGGACGAGGCTGTGTGAAGGTGAGCATCTCGAGGAGGCGGCCACCAGGAGCGCTACAACGGCCGTTCGGAGCCAGGAGGCCCTCTCCCTGGCGACCTATATGCGGGTCATCCGCAACAAGACCGCGTCGTACTTTGTTGCAATGTGCGATATAGCGGTCGCGATGGCACCCGGTGGGTTCGAAGCACGCGACGATCTCCTCAAGATGGCAGAACTATTCGGTATGGCCTTCCAGGTACG
The DNA here is from genome assembly GCF_004010955.1 of Actinomyces wuliandei. Taxonomy (NCBI): domain Bacteria; kingdom Bacillati; phylum Actinomycetota; class Actinomycetes; order Actinomycetales; family Actinomycetaceae; genus Actinomyces; species Actinomyces wuliandei. Next base: position 1,844,764 of record NZ_CP025227.1, on the reverse strand, counting down.
CGATGATCTCCTGAGGGTGCTCCCCAGTTCCGTCCCCGCCGGAAAGCCGCTTGGTATCGACGAGTCGAACGGGCTCGTCACAGCGTTTGACCTGCACGGCGCAGGTTTTGATCTATTTGAGGCCGTGCGTGAGTACGTCAACAACGGAGGCGTCGAGGAAACGTCGGCCGCAGTAAGACCAAGGCGCGAGGTCCAGCGTCCCCAGGCGCAGGAGGTTGATATATTGCTCAAGAAATTTAGGCGGGAGCTGGTGCAAAGAGTCGACGCCCTTCCCTGTCATGCGAAGGGTGCTGGATGCCTCTCAAGGATCTCATCAGGGAGACACTGTGACAGTGTCGTCAGAATCAGCAGAGACGGCCGGTCGGCCGACGACGCCGCAGCGCAACTTCACCGCCGTCGCCCGCCGCTATGACTCGATCAACAGGATACTGACCTGCGGCAGGATTACAGTTGCACGCAGAAAGGCGATCGATTCTCTGCCCACAACTTCCAACAAATTCCTGGACCTGTGCTGCGGGACGGGTGAGTTTGGGCGGGCGCTCCGTCTCCGCTATCCCGGCAGCACAATTATCGGCGTCGACATCAACCGGTCGATGCTTGCTCAGGCAGTCTCCAGGGACTGTTACGACCTTGTGCTGGCCCAGGACGTGGCTACCCTCGAGCTTCCGCCTGGCTCGTTCAACTGTGTGGTGCTGTCACTAGCTTACCACGACCTGGGGGATGGCGGTGAGCAGGTACTTGCCATGAGCGGGAGGCTGCTGGCCCCAGCGGGCCGACTTGTCTCATTAGAGTTATCGCTGCCAGAAAGCCCGCTGATGCGTTGGCTGCTGGTCCGGGTCCTGCGCGCGCTTGAGTCGCTGCTTACAATTCTCAGCCGACCTGTCCTGGCACACACAGTGCGCGAGATCAGGATGAGCCCTGACTGGAGGAGTGTTGTCCACGAGTTTGAGGCTGCCGGATTCTCGTTGATGTCAACGACTACGTTCCTGCTTGGTGTTCTGAGGCTCAATATCTACATTAAAGGACGAACACATGACCCCGCCTGACGCGCTCCTCCGTCTGGCCGCCCGGATGGGTGTCCGGCACGCCTTCGGAATGGCTGCCGACTCCGTGAACGGTACCTGCAACTCGTTGATCTCGGCATGCGACACCTCTTTTCACCAAGTGTTCAACGAGAAGACAGCTGGCTGTGCCGCCCTCGCGTGCTACCTGCAAACTGGCGCGCCAGCGATTGCTGTCGGCACCTCGGGGCCTGGGGCTGCACACCTCCTGCAATCCATTGTCTATGCGCACGCTCACCGGTTGCCGACTGTCTTCGTGATAGGCATGCCAGCGCCGGGAGACCCACCCGGCTCTTTTCAGGACATCGAAACGGAGAGGTTCGCGCACAACCTCGGTATACATATGGTTGACGCTCGCTTCGACGCTTCCCGGCTTGATCTGGTTGACCGAGAGCAGCTTCCCTGCATTGTCGGTGTGGATAGGGACACATTTGTCGGCTCCCCGTCGGCGTTGGGGCACGTAAGGCCGTGGCAGGATGATGGCAGTCTACCGCCATGCTCCCATCCTTCTCCTCCCCTCCCGCCAACCCGCCAGGAAGCAGGAGCGGCAGGTGGCCCGCTTATTTCGGAAAGTCTTCTCCGCCATGATGCCAGGGAGCCTGATTCTCGGGCCAGGAGTGGGTCCGGGGCGCAGTTGCCTGCGGGCTGGGGTGTCGGGTACTTGCTCGCGGCGAGCCGCACAGCCACCGAGGTCAGCAAGTCCTTCCTCTACCTGGCGGACGTCCTTGACTGCCTGGCTGACTTCATCTGTGCGGCTTGCCGGGCCACCGGCAGCATACAGCTCCTGTATGACAGCGATAGCGGCAGAACGGTCTGCGAACGGGTCATCGGACCGGCTCTTCGCAGCACGTCCTTTCTTGCCACTTGCTGCGCCACGGACACTATCCAGAATAGGCCGATGAGCCCGGCCTCCGCTCGGTTCGGTTTCAGCCCAGTCGACCAGTCAGGGTTCTCGGTCCGTCCCCGCCAGGTCACCGTCGCCGTTGAGAGGGACGGAAAGAGCCGTACCGTTCAGTCAGCGACCGCTGAGGCGTCCGTTCTCGCGGCTGGTGGGTGCGCCCGACTTGGATACAGGACCGCGGTGTCGTCCCGCTCGGTATTTTCGCTGCTGTCGGCGGCGAACGGGATATACGATATTGCGTTCGACGGCGGCGACGTAGAGATCGAGGTCGACGGTGTCGGCTCGGATAGGGTCAGACAGTACTTTCCCGCGCTGCGCAGTCGTTCGCGTCGTTATTCCGCCGGAAGTGACTTTATCAATCTGGGGGCACTGTCGGTCGCGTTAAGCAGCAGTCGGCGCCCGGTTATTGTTGCTGGTTCCGGCAGCATTCCGTGCGCCGACAAGGTGATGCAGGCATCAGGGCAGGCCGGGATTCCAGTACTGTGTACCATGGGGTCGCTGTGGCGTTACGCCTCTCACAAGCACTGCCTTGGCATGATTGGTAGCTCCGGCAGCGTGGAGTGTGAGCGGATAAGGTCGCACTCCGACCTAGTCATCTACCTGGGCCTGACCAACAGAGGGCTCGCACATGACACGCTTCGGCTCGACCGCCCTTATTTCGACGTCTGCGAGGATCCTTCCGTCCTGGCGGGACGGAGTGATCCAGGGCGTCAGGTCTGCGGAAGCATAGGCGATGTTTTGGACCGTCTGCGCTGCTCGCTTCCGTCACCCGAGCGGGACCACTACTGGTTTCGCCTGCTGCATGACGCGGCTGTTCAGTTCTCCCGTCCGCGGGCACGGCTTACTGAGAGGATGAGCGCCGCACGCCCTAGTTCACGTCAGACGGTCCGGGCGGTCGTTTCGCAGTATGCCCCTGCTGAGACGATGATCTTTGTTGACGTCGGGCTGAGCACCCTCTGGGCCAGCCGCACGTTGCCACGCGGCTATAAGGTGCTGTATACGCGGGGCTTCGCGACGATGGGAGCCGCCACTCTCTCCGCCTTGGGCGTGTCGGACTGTCTTACTAGGCGGCTGCTCGTGATCACTGGCGACGGAGGGTTTGCTCTAAGCCTGGGAGAGTTCCTGCACCACGCTGCAGGGACTGCCTCGGGAGCTGGAGGCGGCCGTTCTTCGGTACAGCCTGACCTCACAGTCCTGGTACTCAATAATGGCGGCCTGGGGGCGGTGCGCTACGAGCAGGAGCTTCGAGGCCTTGTCCCTAGCGCTTGGGCCGCTCCATTCAATGCCCCAGCCCTTGCCGCGCTCCTCCCGGCGATCGAGTATGTCTCCGTCACGTCACGGGCCGATCTCGAGAGGATGGACCAGGGCCGGGCCACGACACGTCGGGTGCGGGTGATCAACGCTCATGTTGATCCGCTGGAGGCGCCGGTCCCTGCGCGCAGGATTGATATCCGCGCCCGCACGACCCTGATTCGCTCCTGGGCCAGACAGGGAAGGCAGGGGCTTTTCCACGCGGCCAGGACGCTGCCCTACATTATCGACACGTGGAGGTTCTGACATGATTGAGCTGCGGGACGTCTCCAAGACCTTCCGAGACGGACAGAACCACTCTCACCACGTCTTCGAGAGCCTGACGCACGTGTTTGGTGACGACGTCGCGTCGACGGCTATTCTGGGGGAGAGCGGCTGCGGGAAGTCTACCCTGCTGTCGCTGCTCGGGCTGCTGAGCAGACCGGACTCAGGCTGCGTCGTGCTCAGTGGCACAGACGTCACGGCAATGCCCGACTCACGACGGGGCGAGTACCGGCTCAGGAACATAGGGATGGTCTTCCAGGAGTTCAACCTGGTGCCGGAGCTGTGCCTGTGGGAGAACGTCGCCCTGCCCTCGGTCGCGCTTGGAGGCTCCTTCGCTGCCAGGAGGAGCCGCGCGCTTGACCTACTCGCACGGGTGGGCTGTGATGGCCTGGCAGAACGTCTGCCGTCACAGGTCTCGGGCGGCCAGATGCAGCGGGTCGCGGTCGCGCGCGCCCTGGTCAACAGGCCCGCACTCATCCTCGCCGACGAGCCCACAGGAAACCTCGACCCCAAGACGGGCAGCCTGGTGGTCGAGGCGCTCACGGAGGCCGCCCGCAGCACCCGCCTGCTGATAGTCACGCACGACGCCGCAGTTGCGCGCAGGATGGACGAGGTTCTTGTTCTCAGTGACGGCGGGCTCAGAAGACAGGATTAAGCGACATGCTTGGTATACGTCTCTTCCGACTCACCCGGCGGTCCCTCGCAACCTCGGTGTGGCCTCAGTTGTTCCAGTCCCTGGTGCTCCTGACCAACGTCGCACTCATCGTTGGCGCAACGCTTGTGTGGTCGTCGCTGACGAGAGGCTCGCAGGACTTCGTCACACAGCTTGCCTCAGGTGCTGACACCGTCGTCGTCGCCCCCAGCGGCCAGGGCCTGACCTCCAGCGAGATTGAACGGATCTCCCAGGCGGAGGGTGTGGACAGCGCTCTGTGCGCGTCCTGGGTCGAGGGCGAGGTGGACGGCAGTTCTACTGTCCTGATAGGCCTGAGGAGTCTTGGGGAGCCGGTATCCGCGCTGGGCGAGACCGAGGACGACCTGGGACTTGTTGGTCTTGGGCACCGGGCTGCCAGGAGCGGCACGGGTGGGCTGCGGCTCACCAGCGGCCTGCGGGATATTGACATCGACCCTGACGACGTCTCTGTGGTGGACACCGAGGCGGCGCGTGCCGTCAATAGCGGCAACTTTGTCGTGCTGCCGCTTGACCTGCTGGCGGGTATCAGCTCCCAGCAGCCTCAGGCTGTCTTCCTCACGCGCTCGCCGCAAGCCAGCGCCGACTCACTCAAGGAGAGCCTTCACCAGGTGCTGGGGGAGGAGTACTCGGTGATGAGCGTGGTGCAGTACGCGGAGCTGGTGAGCCGGCAGTACCAGCTCATGGCGACCGTCTCGGCAGTCTTCACTGCTGGCGCCCTGCTCGGCGGGATGTTACTCATCTACATCTCCTCACTCATCGAGGTACGTCGCAAGCAGCACCAGTACTCCGTCCTGAGGATGCTTGGTGTGCGCAGGGCCGCCATAGCGTCATGGTCTCTGGGCGAGCAGGCCCTGGTGCTGCTGCCAGCGCTGGTCGCGGGAGGCTGGCTCGGTGTCGGTCTTGCGGGTGCCCTGCTCGACTGGCTCCCTCCAGCAGTGACCAGTGGGCTGCCGATCACCCCTACGCTGCGCATAGCCTGGTACCAGGTGGGTGCACTGCTGGCGGCGGCATACCTTGCCGCCGTCCTGGGCAGGGCGTACGCCACCCGCAAGGTCCTTGGTGACGTTGACAGCGGCCTGGTGTACCTGCGGTCTGGGCAGGCGGGTCTGCTTACCACTCCCAGGCGGGCGGTTGTCGTGGGCGCTGCCATCGCCCTGTGCTGCGCCGCAGGTGGTGCGGCGCTCCCGCTGCTGCGTGGCACCCTCCTGGGGACCGCGGCCCTGTGGCTCGTCCCTGCCTGCCTGGTCGGGCTGGCCCGCCTGTGCCGCTCGGCCGGGCTCGGCCTCAGGGGGGTCGCGGGGCTGTCGCTGCTGGGTGCCTCCCGCAGGCTCAGGGGCAACGTGGTCCTGGCCGTGCTCGTCGCGGCGGTCAACGGAATGCTCGTGGCATCGACGGCGCCCGCTCTCGCCCTGGTGGAACGTGGGAACCAGTCTGTGGCGTCGCTGCTGAGAAACGACTACTACCTCCAGTCCGCACCAGCCGACCAGCTGCCGACTTCAGGCTTCCTGTCCTATCAGGACGCTCTGGGGCTGGTTGATGCGCCCGCCATCAAGCAGGTCTCACCAGGCGTGCTGATGACCACCTCCCTGGCAAGCGGACAGTTCACCATCCAAGGAGTCTCCGCGGGCTCTGCCATGCCAGCCGCCTACAACGCGGGGGCACAGAAGGTGCGCGACCTGAGTGACACCCGCGGTCTCACGATTATCAGCAGGAAGGCTGCCGCCTCTCTTGACCTCGCAGTAGGCGACCAGCTGCACCTGCCGATCGGCCGAGGGCTTGACCTTACCGTGACGGCGGTTGCTGACTATATTGGTCTTGATGACGGACAGATCGTTGTCTCTATGCGCGACCTCTGCGAGGTTCAGGACCTCTGCCAGGTCTCCTACGTAGAGATCCGGTCAGACGGGCAGAGCGCGCTGACAAAAGATGATCTCGGAGACCTCGACTACCTGATACCTGAGGACCAGGTGCACCTCAATACCGCAGAGGCCGAGAACCAGGCGCTGGGAGCCTCGATCGCCTCAACCTCAGCGTTGTCGGTCATGCTGGGGCTACAGCTCGTGGCAGCGGCCGCCGCCGGTATATTCGGCGTGTACCGCAACGAGATCGACTCACGCAGACCCACCTTGACCAGTCTGGGCAGGATGGGGCTGTCCGTGCGGCAGGTACTGGTGGCCCAGCTTGGGCAGCACCTCGTTTTGGGTGTGTGCGCCTCAGCTCTGGGCGGGTTCGTCGGCGCCCTGTGGGCAGGCGGCCTCACGGTGTTTCTCGAGAACGGGCTGGCGCTGAGGGGTATCGGTGCCGAGCTGACCTGGTGGATGATCACGGCGTCGGCTGGCACCGGTCTCGTCGTGCTCACCAGCGCGGCAGTCGCGGGTATGGCAACGGGCCTGCGCTCCGTCGCCCTGAGAGGCTAGGCCGGGGGTCCAGGCCAGCGCCTTGGTGACCTCCGTCCACCTCGCTAGCCTGTCCAGGCGTACTGAGCGGGTGAGGGTCGGGGCGTCTCCTTGCTCTCTCCCGGTCTGCCTGCTAGCCGCCTACTGTCCGGGGTGTCCTGCCCCCGTGCTCTCTCCCGATCTGCCTGCTACCCGCCTACCGTCCGGGGCGTCCTGTCCCGTCTCCTCGGCCACCAGCCGTGTCTGCCTTACTCGCCCGACGAGCGGCGGGCGAGCCTGACCAGGTCGGCACCAAGAAGACGGGTCTGCTCGGCGGTGCACCCGCTCACCATGACGTCGGAGCGGCCCTGGCTGACGCGTCTCTGGTTTTCCACGGCAATGAAGGCCGTCCCGTCGGCCACGGAGTGCTCGTCCAGGAGAAAGGCCCTGGTCTCGGCTAGGCCGTGCCCCTCACGCAGCCTACTGTAAGCGGGGGACGAGCTGTCCATGATTGTCATGACGTCTTTCATGCCGTGTCCTTAAAATACCCGGTATACCTGGAACCCGTTCGTCCCCGCTGCTCCTGTGCCCGGGACCAGGTAGGCTCACGCGGGAGGAGCGACGAGCCGTCGGACGCGGGCGTGTCGGGAAGGCTGCCCGGTGGCAAGACCTTCCACGTCGCTCACCTGGACCGCCTGCCTCCCGGTGAGCGAGGCCGTCGGCGGCGCTCGGAGCACGTAGCATGTGCCCGTGCTTCAGACGATGTCCACCGCCTTCATCCGTACCCTGCGCGAGGACCCCGCCGACGCCGACGTGGCCAGCCACCGGCTCCTCCTACGAGCCTGCTACATCCGTCGTGCCGCACCGGGCGTCTACACCTGGCTGCCGCTGGGGCTGCGTACCCTGCGCAAGATTGAGCGCGTCGTGCGTGAGGAGATGGATGCCATCGGTGCCCAGGAGGTCCACTTTCCGGCGCTGCTGCCCGCAGAGCCCTACAAGGCCACCGGACGCTGGCAGGACTACGGCCCCACCCTGTTCCGGCTGCGGGACCGCAAGGACGCGGACTACCTGCTGGCCCCCACCCACGAGGAGATGTTCACCCTGGCGGTCAAGGACCTCTACTCCTCCTACAAGGACCTGCCCGCCGTCATCTACCAGGTGCAGACCAAGTACCGTGACGAGGCCCGCCCGCGGGCCGGGATCATCCGCGGACGCGAGTTCGTCATGAAGGACTCCTACTCCTTCGACCTGGACGAGGAGGGCCTGGAGGCCTCCTACCAGGCCCATCGCGAGGCCTACGACCGCGTCTTCACCCGCCTGGGTCTGGACTACGTCATCGTCAACGCCGTGGCCGGGGCCATGGGAGGCTCCCGCTCCGAGGAGTTCCTCCACCCCTCCCCGATCGGGGAGGACACCTTTGTCCGCACTGACGGTGGGTACGCGGCCAATGCCGAGGCCGTCACCACCCCGGTGCCCGAGGCCGTCGACGCCTCGCGGACAGGCCCTGCCCGGGTCGTGGACACCCCTGACGCCTCCACGATCGAGGCTCTTGTCGCGGTGTGCAACGACCTCTACCCTCGCGAGGACGGGCGGGCCTGGACCGCGGCCGACACCTTGAAGAACGTCGTTGTCGTGGCGACCCACCCCTCGGGCGAGCGCGAGCTGCTTGTCGTGGGCGTGCCCGGGGACCGCGACGTCGACCTCAGGCGGCTGGAGGCCGCCCTGGCCCCCGCGCAGGTGGAGATGGCCTCTGACCAGGACTTTGAGGGCCACCCCGAGCTGGTGCGCGGCTACATCGGTCCGCCGGCCGTCGGCCCCAGCTCGCCTCTGCGCCGTGTGGAGACCGCCGAGGACGGCAGCCAGCGGACGGTCGGCTCGGTCCGCTACCTGGTGGACCCCCGCGTGGTGGAGGGCAGCGCCTGGGTCACCGGGGCCAACCAGCCCAGGAAGCACGTCCTGGACCTGGTCATGGGGCGTGACTTCGAGGTGGACGGTACTGTCGAGGCCGCTGAGGTGCGTGAGGGTGACCCTGCTCCCGACGGCTCGGGCCCGCTCCAGCTGGCCCGGGGCATTGAGGTCGGCCACATCTTTGCCTTGGGACGGAAGTACTCCCAGGCCCTGGGGCTGAGCGTGCTGGACGAGGACGGCAGGGCGCGCGTGGTGACCATGGGCTCCTACGGCATCGGGGTCTCCCGGGTCATGGCCGCCCTGGCCGAGGCTCACCACGACGAGCGTGGCCTGACATGGCCAGCCGTGGTGGCTCCCTACCACGTCCAGGTGCTGGCCACCGGCAAGGGGGAGGAGGTCTTCGCCGTCGCTGCCCAGATTGCCGCAGACCTGGACGACGCCGGTGTCGAGGTCCTCTACGACGACCGTCGCAAGGTCAGCGCCGGAGTGAAGTTTGCCGACGCCGAGCTGCTCGGCCTTCCCTACACGCTGGTCGTGGGCCGTGACCTGGGGCGGGAGGGGACCGTGGAGATCCGTGACCGCCGCAGCGGGGAGCGCAGCTCGGTGCTGGCCAGTGAGGCGGCCGCCACGCTGGTTCGCCTGGTCCGCGCCGCTCTGGCGTGAGCCTCTTCTCAGGGTGGCTTCTCAGGACGACTCTGACTCTGAGGGCTCCAGGTAGCCGGGCAGGGAGGACAGCTGCGCCCCCCAGGCGTGTGCGCGCAGGGCCGCGTCGGTCGTCGCCTCCACGGCAGCCTGCCGGGCCGGGGACCCTGCCTGTGTGGAGGCCGCCTCCTGGGCCTCGTGGTCAACCACGTCTGACCACACGGTCTGTGCCCACAGGACGTCGGTGTCTGCCGCAGAGGCGTCCGGGGACTGGGAGGGGCTCGCGTAGGCTGCCAGACGTGTGTCCTCACTGCCGACAGCCAGGGCGGCACTGACAGCGGCGGAGGCGGAGCCGGCGTCCTGGGCGGCGCGCTCACGCGTGGCGGCCTGCGCGCGCGCGGCCACCTCCTGGCAGGCGTAGCGGGCTGCGTCGTAGGCGAGGAGCAGGTCGCTGCTGACCTGCTGGGGCGTGTCCAGTGAGCTGCGCGGGACCGAGGTGGTTGATCCGGGGGAGACGGTCTCGTGCTGGATGCTCCAGGAGGCGGCCAGCGACGCGTAGAGCTGGGCCTCCTGGCCGGAGGGAGCGCTCACGGCAGCCTCCTGGGCCAGGGCGGCGCCCTCGCTGAGGAGCGCGGCCAGGTCCTCGCTGGTGGCGGTCGCGGCAGCCGTGGCCGCCGGGCTGATGGTGGGGAAACGTGTCGGGACCTCAGACGCCCACGGCTCCCACACCCCGCCCAGGGCGTCGAGCTGGGAGCCTGCTACCGTCTCCACCCCCTGCGCGGCCTCGGCCTGCCGGTCGCCGGAGCGGGCCACGACGGCGGCGCTGGAGGAGATGAGCCAGGTGTGCCGAGCCAGCGCGTCGCGCACGGACTCCTGGGCGGAGGGCTGGGGCAGCGACGCTGGCGTTCCTTCTCCCAGGCGCAGCCCGCAGCCGCTGAGCAGCGTCGCGAGGAGCATCACGAGGAGGGGGGCGGCGGCGCGTACCAGTCGTGCTCCTGCTGCCCGGCCTGTCAGGTGGCGGGAGGCGGGAGCCAGGCGGGGCAGCGGGGTCAGGGGACTCGTCACCTGACGATCCTCCCACGGCAGGTAGCATGATCCCAGCCAGACCACGCCCGCAGAGGGTAGGCCTCAGGAAGGGAGCTGACCTTATGGCAGACACGAGTCACGGCAGGGGGAGCCAGGACCGTCATGACAGCCATGACCTTGCCGCGCTGCTGCGTCCGGTGGTCGAGCGCGAGGGCCTCTTTCTGGAGGGGGTGGAGACGACCAGGGCGGGGAGGTTCTCCGTGGTGCGGGTCCTTGTCGACCTCCCCGACGGCCCGGGTGACCTCGCGCTGGACTCCCTGCGGGAGGTCACCTCGGCGGTCTCCACGGCCCTGGACGAGGCGGACCCTGTCAGGGGACGCTACACCCTGGAGGTATCGACTCCCGGGGTGGAGCGCAGCCTGACCACGCCCCGCCACTTTCGGCGTGCTGTGGGCCACGACGTGCTTCTGGTCACCGCGCAGGGCGAGGTCAGCGGGACTGTCACGCAGGTGGATGAGGCCCACGTGATCCTGGATGTGGCCGGAGAGGTGACGGTGGTCGCGCTCGAGGACGTCACTGCTGCCCGGATGGTGGTCTCCGGGTTCTGAGCCAGGGAGGGGGTCCGGTCGTGCTCGCGGGTACTGTCTCGGGGGAGCGGAGGCAGAAGGCGGAGGGTACCGTGGGCATCGTTGAGCCGAGTACCGTTGAGTACGGTGCTGCAGGCGGCGTTGCACGCGTGACCGCCACGGGCGACAGGACGACAGACGGACGAGAGAGGACGATTAGGACCATGGACATCAACATGCCGGAGCTGCGAGGTGCCTCTGACGAGTTGGGGATTGACCTGGACAACCTCCTGCCCGCCATTGAGGACGCCATCCTGGGGGCCTACTTCAAGGTTCCGGGTGCGATCCGTGGGGCGCACGTCGAGATCGACCGTAGGACGGGACACATGAGCGTGCAGGCTCCTGAGGTCGATGAGGAGGACCGGCCGACGGGGGAGTACTTTGACGACACCCCGGAGGACTTCGGCCGTATTGCCCAGGCGACGGCTCGCTCCGTCATCGTCCAGAGGATCCAGGACCGGCGTGACTTTGAGGTCCTGGGGACCTTCAAGGACAAGACCGGCGAGCTCATCTCGGGCACGGTCGAGCAGGGGCGGGACCCCAGGGTGGTCCACGTCCGTCTTGACGAGGAGCATGAGGGCATCATGCCCCCGCACGAGCAGGTGCCAGGGGAGCGTTACCGCCACGGCGACCGGCTGCGTGTTTACGTCACAGAGGTCTCCCGAGGTGTCAAGGGGGCTCAGATCATCCTCTCCCGCACGCACCCTGGCCTGGTCCGCAGGCTCTTCGAGAGGGAGGTGCCCGAGATCTCCTCCGGGGACGTGGAGATCGTCGCCCTGGCCCGGGAGGCTGGGCACCGTACCAAGATGGCGGTGCGGGCGCGTGTCCGGGGGGTCAACGCCAAGGGGTCCTGCATCGGACCTATGGGGCAGCGCGTGCGTGCAGTCATGGCCGAGCTCGGCGGGGAGAAGATCGACATCGTCGACTACTCGGAGGACCCGGCTCGTTTCGTGGCCAACGCCCTCTCTCCGGCGCGGGTGTCCTCGGTGGAGGTGCTCAGCGTGGAGGAGCAGATCGCCCGGGCCGTGGTCCCGGACTTCCAGCTCTCCTTGGCCATCGGCAAGGAGGGGCAGAACGCCCGTCTCGCTGCTCGCCTGACAGGATGGAAGGTTGACATCCACGCCGATGCCGAGGCTGGTGAGGTCCTGCCAGGGCGGGGCTCCCAGGCTGACGACGTGACGGGCCCCTCAGAGGTGGCCGACTGACGGCAGTGACGCCGGAGGGTAGACTTTCAGCGGACCTTTGTGACTGCTGCGTCCTCATGGCAGCAGTATGTCGGCAGGTGGCCCAGCAAGCGGAAGGAACTTCTGTACCTTGGCACGTGTACCACATGTTCCTGAGCGGACCTGCGTCGGCTGCCGGGAACGGGTCCCGCGGGCGCAGTTGGTGCGTCTCGTGCTGGCACCGGGCGGAGTGCTCGATGTCGACCTCCGGGCGGCTGCGCCCGGACGCGGCGCATGGATCCATCCGGATCCTCAGTGCGTCACCCGTGCTGAGCGCAGGCGGGCCTTTGGGCGTGCCCTGCGTGCCAGTGGGCCGCTTGGCTCCGACCTGGTTCGGCGGCGGCTGGCTGAGCTACTCAGTGCGGATCCTGCTGTCCCTCCGGGCAGCAGGCCGACCGACGGCAAAGGCGGGTAGGAAGCTGATGGGCACCCGATGAGTACCCGGCGATGAGCTGCCTCTAGAAGCACCCACCCCTGTCCGGGGTGGGTAACCGGACAGGAGAAAAGTGGCTAAACCACGCGTGCACGAGCTCGCCAAAGAGCTCGACCCCACTGGCAAGAGGGTCACCTCCAAGGTGATCCTTGCTTGGCTCAAGGACCAGGGAGAGTTCGTCAAGGCGGCCTCCTCCACGGTGGAGCCCCCCGTCGCTCGCCGGGTTCGCGAGCATTTTGCGACGCAGACTGACCAGCCGACCCCGGCTCCTCGGGGAGGTAGTGCCTCCCGTGGGGCAGGTGCGGCCCCGCAGCCCGGGCCCAGGCCCGGACCCGCTGGCGCCTCACCCAGGCCCGCGCCTAAGCCGGGACCCGCTGGCGCCTCACCCAGGCCCGCGCCTAAGCCGGGACCCGCTGGCGCCTCACCCAGGCCCGCGCCTAAGCCGGGACCCGCTGGCGCCTCACCCAGGCCCGCGCCTAAGCCGGGACCCGCTGGCGCCTCACCCAGATCCGAGGCGCCCAGCAGGACGGTAGAGGACCAGCCGACGGGGACGTCCGCCTCGGCTGACCGTGACCGTCCCGGGCCGCAGCCCCAGGACGTCGCCAGGCCCGGGACTGACAGCCCTGCCGCAGGGGTGTCGGGGTCCTCGGCCGCCAAGAAGGCTCCTGTGCCCGGGCCGCGACGTAGCGCGCCCACGCCCGGTCCCCGGCCTGGTCCGGCCCGGCCGGGTAACAACCCCTATGCCTCCTCCCAGGGCATGCCCCGCCCGGGCGGGGCAGGAGGGCGGGCAGGCCGTTCGGGCGGCCCGGGCTCCGGACGTTCCGGCACCCCGCGGCCGGGTAACAACCCCTATGCCTCCTCCCAGGGCATGCCCCGCCCGGGCGGGGCAGGAGGTCACCGTCCCCAGGGCGGCCCTCGTCCCGGGGGGCCACGCCCCCAGCAGGCTGGCGGGGGTGGCCGTTCCCAGACGTCGGCCCGTCCGGGGCCACCGCGCTCTGGCGGCGCCCGTCCCAACCCGGGCATGATGCCAGGCCAGTCCTCTATCGGGCGCCCCGGTGCCCCGGCTCGTTCTGGTAGCGGTGGCCGCGGCGGGCGCCCCGGCGGCGGGCGTCCTGGTGGCGGCTCAGGCCGTCCGGGCGGCGGCTTCGGTGGTCCTCGCGGTGGCCGCAGCGGACGCGGGTCCACTCAGGGCGCCTTCGGCCGTGGCGGCGGTGCCCCGCGCGGGCGCAAGTCCAAGCGCGCCAAGCGACAGGAGTTCGAGCAGCAGAGCGCCCCGTCGATCGGCGGTGTCGTCGTCCCCCGAGGTGACGGCTCCACCCTGGTGCGCGTCAAGCAGGGCGCTACCCTGACCGACCTGGCGGAGAAGATCAACGCCAACCCGGCCGCACTGGTCACCGTGCTGTTCCACCTGGGTGAGATGGCTACGGCCACCCAGTCCCTGGACGAGGACACCTTCGCGCTGCTGGGCGCAGAGCTGGGCTACAACGTGCAGATCGTCTCCCCGGAGGACGAGGATCGAGAGCTGCTGGAGTCCTTCGACATCAACCTGGAGGCTGAGGAGGCCGACGAGGACGACGCCAACCTGCTCCCGCGCCCCCCGGTGGTCACCGTCATGGGGCACGTCGACCACGGTAAGACCAAGCTGCTGGACGCCATCCGCTCCACAGACGTCGTGGCTGCCGAGGCCGGCGGTATCACCCAGTCGATCGGTGCCTACCAGGTGGGGGTCGAGCTGGCAGGGGAGAGGCGTCGCATCACCTTTATCGACACGCCTGGTCACGAGGCCTTCACAGCCATGCGTGCCCGGGGGGCCGAGGTCACCGACATCGCGATCCTCGTCGTGGCCGCCGACGACGGCGTCATGCCCCAGACGGTCGAGGCCCTCAACCACGCCCAGGCCGCGAACGTGCCGATCGTGGTGGCGGTCAACAAGATCGACAAGGAGGGGGCCAACCCGGAGAAGATCCGCGGCCAGCTCACCGAGTACGGCCTGGTGCCTGAGGAGTACGGTGGTGAGACGATGTTCGTCGACATCTCCGCCAAGCAGCGTCTCCACATTGACGAGTTGCTGGAGGCGGTACTGCTGACGGCTGACGCCGCGCTGGACCTGCGGGCCAACCCGGACAGCGATGCTCGCGGTGTCACCATTGAGGCCAAGCTGGACAAGGGGCGTGGCGCCGTGACCACGGTGCTGGTCGAGCGCGGTACCCTCCACGTGGGTGACCCGATCGTTGCGGGTAGTGCCTACGGGCGCGTGCGCGCCATGTTCAATGAGCACGGTGAGAACCTGGAGGAGGTCGGTCCCGCACGTCCGGCACTGGTCCTGGGCCTGACCAACGTGCCCAGTGCTGGCGACTCTTTCATCGTGGCTCCTGACGACCGCACGGCCCGTCAGATCGCGGACAAGCGGGAGGCTGCCGAGCGTGCGGCCATGCTGGCCAAGCGTCGCAAGCGGGTGTCCCTGGAGAACCTCTCCGACGTCCTCAAGGAGGGCAAGGTTGACACCCTCAACCTCATCCTCAAGGGCGACTCCTCGGGTGCCGTGGAGGCCCTGGAGGACTCCCTGCTCAAGATCGACGTCGGCGAGGAGGTCGCGCTGCGCGTCATCCACCGCGGGGTGGGCGCGATTACGCAGAACGATGTCAACCTGGCGACCGTGGACTCGGCGATCATCATCGGCTTCAACGTCCGCCCTGCCGAGCGTGTCTCGGAGATTGCCGACCGCGAGGGCGTGGACATGAAGTTCTACTCGGTCATCTACAACGCGATCGAGGACGTCGAGGCCGCCATGAAGGGCATGCTCAAGCCGGTCTACGAGGAGGTCGAGCTGGGCACGGCGGAGGTCCGCCAGATCTTCCGCTCCTCAAAGTTCGGCTCGATCGCCGGGTCCCTCGTGCGCTCTGGCACCATCAGGCGTGGCGCCAAGGCACGCCTGGTGCGGGCTGGTGTCGTCGTCAACGGTGACCTGTCTATCGAGACGCTGCGCCGGGAGAAGGATGACGTCGCCGAGGTCCGTGAGGGCTACGAGTGCGGTATCAACCTGGGGTTCAAGGACATCGCCGAGGGCGACGTCATCGAGACCTGGGAGATGCGGGAGAAGCCTCGCTCCTGAGCCCGGTGCTCGCGGCTGCGGTGGCGGCCTCCTACCCGGACGCCGGGCGGGAGGCCGCCACCGCGTTGTGCCTCGGCCCGACCTCGGTCGGGGCGGTGCTCTCCAGGAAGGTTCCCCACACCTGGCGGCACATGGCCACCAGCTCCTGACCGTCAACAAGGCGGACGCCCTCCTGCCGGGCCAGGGAAGCTGCCTCCGGGGTGAACGAGCCGGTCGTCACCACGACCAGGGCGTCGGCGTGCTCGTAGGCACTGGCGCTGCGCAGCCTCTCGACGACAGGGACGTCAACGGGGGCAGGCTGGTCGTAGAGGCACTCGACGAGGGAGATGTGCTGGTTGCGCAGCAGGCGCAGGTTGAACCCCCGCGCGCGTGAGGACGGCGTGACGGCGACGTGGTAGCCGTGCGCCCGGAAGAGGTCGGCGCAGAAGGACTCGAAGGCCGTGGGTCTGCTGTCGCAGTGCGCCACGATGGCCTCAATGCCTTTGCGCGTGTCCTCAGGGCCGCTCTCACCGGCGTCGGGCACCTCTTCTTCTGCCGGACCTGTGAGTCCCTGGAGGGGGAGCACCTGCTCGCGGGCGGCTCTCCGCGTGAGGACCTCGTGGTCGGAGTAGGCCACGGGGGTTCCTGCGGCCCGCACCTCCAGGACCAGCTCGTAGAGGTGGTACACGTCGTGGCTGAGGATCTTCCACCTGCCGACCTCAAGGACTGACCACGGCTCCGCGTCCCGGTCACCCGCTCCCTCGCGCCCCCGGGAGCCGTCGCTGCCCGTGTAGGGCCACCGGGGGTAGGCCAGGGTGAAGGTACCTGGTGCCTGTCGCCGCAGGAGAGGAAGGACACGGAACCGGGAGGAGAGCCTGACGGACAACTGCCTGCTGGCCGCCTCGCGCAGGAGGAGCTGGACCAGTGGCCTGCTCCGGGCGACGATCAGTTCGGCCAGACTGAGGAGGACCAGGGCAGCCAGGAGACTCACGGTCAGCACCGGCCGGGTGCTGTGGGCGTGGGGGCGGCCGCTGTCAAGGTCGGCGCGGGGGACGCCGCAGAGGGTGCCGCAGAGGTCATGGTGCTCCTTGTCCTGATCGACTCGATACCAGCCGGTACTGGGCTGGTGCTCCCGTGTGCCGGGGCGGAGGTGGCCCTTCCCGGCGGGTGGTGGTGTGCGGCGCTCCTCCTGCTGGGAGGCCACGGCGGGGATGCTAGTGACAAGGAGCAGGGACAAAGCCGGGGTCCCTCGGAGGTTCTCCGGAACGCTGCACAGCTGTCACGGGTTCGTGAGGTGAGGGCGCGGGCTCCGGGCGACCTGGCGCAGGGTGTCGGTGACCAGGACGGCCACAGCGGCCCACACCAGAACCATGGCTGCCCACCGGGCCGGGGAGATGTCCTCCCTGAAGACGGCCCAGGCCAGGAGGAACTGGGTGACCGGGGTGAGGTACTGGCTCAGTCCCACCAGGGACAGGGGGACCTGACGGGTCCCGGCGGCGAAGAGCAGCAGGGGCAGCGCCGTGACCGGCCCGGCTGCGACCAGCAGCGCCACCAGAGGGAGGGGGACCGGTGAGGCCTGTACGACCAGGCTCCCGTGAGCCGCCAGCCACCCGAGGTAGGCCAGTGCCAGGGGAGACATGGCCGTGGTCTCCACCACCACCCCGGTCAGGGCGTCGACCCTGGTGCCGACCTGCTTCTTGACCAGGCCGTAGAGGCTGAAGCTGAGGGCAAGGAGCAGGGAGATCCACGGCAGCGACCCCTGGAGCACGACCAGGACCACGACAGCGGCCGTCGCCAGGCCTACGGCCACGAGCTGGGCCCGGCGCAGGCGCTCGCCCAGCACCAGGGCCGCCAGCGCCACGGTGGCCAGGGGGTTGATGAAGTATCCCAGGGCGGCGTCGGCGGTGCGCCCGGTTGTGACCGCGTAGACGTAGACCAGCCAGTTGAGGCTCACCAGCGCGCCGGAGACGGCCAGCCTGCCCAGCAGGCCGGGCGTGGAGGCCACGGACCACAGCACCCGCCAGCGGCGGCGCACTGCGGTCAGCACCAGGCAGGTAGCCAGGGTCCACACCACCCGGTTGCCGATGACCTCCAGGCTGTCTGCTGCCGACAGCAGGCGGAAGTACAGGGGGAAGAACCCCCACAGGACGTAGCACCCCAGGACCAGGGCGGCACCGGTGCGCATCGTGGCGTCCTGGCCGCCGGGCACGGGAGCAAGGCCGGCGGAGGGCCGAGCGGCCCTGTCAGCCCGGTGAGTCCTGTCAGCCCGGTCAGGAGGTGTCATGAGCGGTCCGTTCGCGTTCGGGAGATACTGACTCTACCCGGGTCGTGCTCTGCCCGGACCGTGGGCTGCGTAGCATAGGCGGGTGCGTCCCGGCTGACCGGCGGCTGCCGGACGGGCAAGTGGCCGCACACCCTGCCGACGACCTGTGCTGCCCGGACCCCGGCGCCTGCGTCACCAGCACCCCCGCTACCAGCTCCTCGCCAGAACCTGACGAGGAGCCCGCGCCCCTAGGAGGACCCGCTATGGCTGACCCCGCTCGCGCCCGCAAGGTCGCCGACCGCATCCACGAGACCGTGGCCCGTCTTCTCCACCGCCTCAAGGATCCTCGGCTCGGTTTTGTCACGATCACTGACGTCCGTGTGACGGGTGACCTCCAGCAGGCGACGGTCTTCTACACCGTCTACGGCTCTCAGGAGGAGCAGGACTCCTCGGCTGCGGCACTGGAGTCAGCCAGGGGACTGATCCGCTCGGAGGTGGGAAGGGCGCTGGGTATCCGGTTGACTCCGGCCCTGTCCTTCCAGCGTGACGCACTGCCTGACACTGCCAGGACCGTGGAGGAGGCCCTGGCCCAGGCGCGCGAGCGTGACCGGCAAATATCGCAGGCCGCTCGAGGCGCCTCCTACGCCGGGGAGGCAGACCCCTACCGTCATGACGACCTTGATGGTCTCGGCGACGCTCCCGGCGACAGCTCCGACGGCGGTCGTGAGGAACCGGGTGGTGGTGACGGCTCCGGCGGCCCTGACGGGCTCCGGTGAGTGCTGGTGCCGCCGCGCCCCGCCCGCGGCTGCGCGTCGTGCGGGCCGGGGTGGCTGCGGCCGACGGCCTCGTCCTGGTGGACAAGCCCCAGGGCGTGACCAGCCACGACGTCGTGGGGGCGCTGCGGCGTCTGGCGGCCACCCGCAGGGTCGGGCACGCGGGCACCCTGGACCCCATGGCGACCGGCCTGCTCGTCCTGGGGGTGGGCCGCGCGACCCGCTTCCTCACCTACCTGGTGGGTGCGGACAAGACCTACGAGGCCACCGTGCGGCTGGGGCAGGAGACGCTCACCGAGGACGCCGACGGCGAGGTCACCGCATCAGCGGGGTGCCGCCTCCAGGACCTGGCTGCCGGGCGCCTGGAGGAGGCGCTGCGCTCGCTGACCGGTGAGATCATGCAGGTCCCCAGCGCCGTCTCGGCGATCAGGACCGGCGGAGTGCGCTCCTACGCCCGGGTGCGTGCCGGCCAGGACGTCGAGCTGGCTGCCCGCCCAGTCACCATCTACGCGCAGAAGCTCCTCGGCGTCCCACGCCCCGCACTGGCTCCGGGAGGGGTCGCGCCGCCCCGGGCTGGGTGTGCCGAGGTCGTCGACATCGACCTGGAGATCTCCTGCTCCTCAGGGACCTATGTGCGTGCCCTGGCCCGGGACCTGGGCCGGGCGCTGGGCTGTGGGGCGCACCTGACCACGCTGCGCCGCACCTTGGTGGGACCCTTCGACTGTGGTGAGGCAGTCACCTTAGAGGGACTGAGCGCCCAGGTGGAGGCTGATGCCGCGTCCGGCGACCCGCAGGGGCTGGCGGTGCTGCCCCTGGGCGTGGCGGCTCGCCGCTGCCTGCCCACGGTGGGGCTGACCACCTCCCAGGCCCGTGCACTGGGGTACGGGCAGCCGCTGGACGCGGTGCTCCTGGACCAGGCACAGGTCCCCGAGCGGCCCGTTACCTCCAAGACGGCCCAGGGGCAGGACGTGGTCGCGGGACTTGACCCGGACGGTAGCCTCGTGGCGCTGCTGGCTCGCAGGGGTGCCAGCGCCCGTCCGGTGCTGGTACTGGCCCCGGCGTGACCGGGAGGCCGTCTGCTGGCACAATCCGGTACTCGGCAGCGCTGGACCGTCATGAGCGGCCGCAGCGGGCAGGACTGCGAGGAACAGGCAGGAGCACGCTCCCATGAGACAGACAACACAGGCAGCAGGTACGGCAGCCAGGACCGACGAGACGAAGGAGACCGGCGTGCGCCAGCAGGACGGCGCCTCGCGACGGGGCTGTGGCTGCGGGTGCGGCGGGCACGGCCAGCCACCTGAGGGCACTGGGGCTCCCGACGCCCCCGGGCAGGAGGCCCCGGCGCAACCGGGCAGCCCTGCGGCGATCGCCCAGGCAGCTGTCTCCGTGCTGGGGCAGGCAGACGGGGGCGCAGGCATCCCGGCGACGGGGGCGAGGGAGGCTGCGGGAGTCCTACCAGGGCGCAAGGCAGGCAACCAGCTGGGTCTGCGTGACGTCTCCGCCGCACCCTCAGGTGGCTGCGGCTGCGGTGGGCACACCGGGGCTGGTGGGCGCCAGCACGCCGGGTGCGGCTGCGGCGGGCACTGAGCGGCACACCGGTACACCGACTTAGCCCGTGCGGGGGAGTCCTGTCGCCAGTGGCTGGTCCTCTTCTGCCCTCCCGGCTGCGTGCAGGCGGTCCGGGCCTGGCAGGCTCGCGCGACGCCTCCTGGTCGTGGCAGGGTTTGACCCGCAAGACCGGCGGGGCCTGCACGGCCTGCCGGGTGGATCGAGAAACAGGATTGGGCGCGGTGGAGGTCTGGTACGGCGCGGAGCAGGTTCCTGCGTCCCTGAGCACGGCCACAGGGCCGGGCAGTGTGGTGACAGTCGGCGTCTTTGACGGCGTGCACCGTGGTCACCGGGCGGTCCTGGACCGCGTGGTGGAGCGTGCTCGTGAGACAGAGGGGGAGACGGGACGGGACCGGCCACTGGCCGTGGCCATGACCTTCGACCCCCACCCGCGTCACGTCCACCACCCCGAGCAGGGGTTCCCGCTCATCACCTCGTTGACGGACCGCCTGGCCTCCCTGGAGGAGGCCAGGCTGGATGCCGTCCTCGTGGTTGCCTACGACCTCGACTTCGCTGCTCAGGAGCCGGAGGAGTTCGTGCGCACCTGGCTGCTGGGCCTGCTGGGGGCCAGGGTCGTCGTCGTGGGCGACGACGTGCGCTTTGGTCGCGGCAACGCCGGAGACGCCTCGTCCCTGCGCAGCATCGGCCGTGCGGTCGGTGTCGAGGTGGAGATCCTGGGAAAGGTCAGCTCTCAGGAGGGGCGTCGGTGGTCCTCGACCTGGGTGCGGCGCTGCCTGGAGAAGGGGCGGGTACGTGAGGCCGCCGACGTCCTGGGTCGCCCTCACCGGCTGCGCGGGACCGTGGTCCACGGCCAGCGCCGCGGGCGGGAGCTGGGCTTCCCCACCGCCAACCTGGACGCCGCCACGGCAGGGGTCGTCCCGCCGGACGGTGTCTACGCGGGCTGGCTCGTGCGCGGCCGACACGGTAAGCACGGCCAGGAGCCGGGCAGCGGTGACCAGCAGGCTCCAGGGGACCAGGTCACCTCGGCCAGCCAGGTGGTTCCGGGGGCGAGGTACCAGGTGGAGCGCCTGCCCGCAGCGGTCTCCATCGGCACCAACCCGACCTTTGACGACGTTCCCCAGCGCACCGTGGAGGCTCACGTCCTGGGGCGCGGGGACCTCGACCTGTACGGGGAGGAGGTCGGCGTCGAGCTGGTGGAGTACCTGCGCCCCATGCTGGCCTTTGACGGCCTGGAGCCCCTGCTCGCCCAGATGCGTCAGGACGTCTCCCGGACCGCGCAGATCCTGGGTGTGCCCGCCCCCGGCCCGATACGCCCGCAGGACGTCACAGCCTAGCCCCGTACTCTAGCCCTGTCTCGCCCCGTACTTATCGGAGGGCACCTGCCGCATGCCTCTACCGGCCGGGGTGCTTGGCAAAGAACTCCCACATCAGCTCCGAGGCGCCGATCTCCTGGGAGACGGTTCCCAGCTCGCCAAAGTCCGCCTCGCTTCCCGGCCAGGTGTGGCCCGCACCGGCGAGGGTGTAGCCCTGCACTCGCCCGGAGCCGCCAGGGCAGCCGTCGTAGGAGGTGAGCAGCACCTGCTCGCTGACCTGGGTCTGGGCGGGTGGCTCCGTGCACTGGTTGAGCTCCGCCCAGCGCCCCAGGGCGGTGTCCACGGAGTAGCCCCAGCGGGGGTCGGCACTGCCCTCGTAGGGGTTGACCCAGTCGTCGGTGCCGTGGAAGGTGAGCACGGGGACCTCTGTCGCCGGGTCGCAGGTCAGAGGGTCGGTCTGGGAGGCGTCGTCGTAGGCGGCCCTGCCCGCGCGCAGCCCAGCCACGGGGGCGATTGCGGCAAGCAGGTCGGGCCGGGCGCAGGCCAGGGCGCTGGCCATGCGCCCGCCCCCGGAGAAGCCCGTGGCATAGACCCGCTGGGAGTCCACGCAGGCCGCCTGGACCAGGTGGTCCACCACCGCGGCGAGGAAGGCGACGTCGTCACGGGCGTCCTCAGGAGGGTACTCGCCCGCGACCATCGGGACACCGGGGACGTTCCAGGCCCAGTTCCCGTCGGGGAGCGGGTTGGCGGAGTCCAGCGGGATCGCGGCGGTCGGCTGGGCCACGACGAAGCCGTGGGCGTCGGCAACCTCGTCCAGCCCGCTGACCTGCGCCTGGGCGGTGGCATTGGCGTCGGAGCCGTGAAGGTCAAGGACCAGCGCAGGGCTCTCCTGGCCAGCAGCCGAGGTGGCCTGGTCGGGGAGGTCCTCGCGGGTGCCGTCCTCCGTCTTCTGGGTGGAGGACTCCTCGGGCAGGTGGACGCGGACGGGGTAGCGCTGCCCGGAGAAGGTGACCTGCACGGTTGTCGTGCCCGGGGTCAGCTGCGGGACGCAGCCCGTGCTGGCGGGGCTGGCAGCGGCCGTGGGCGTGGTGGGTGCGGAGAGGCTGTGAGTGCCGGGCCCGGGAAGCAGGTAGGTGGACACGCCGAGAAACACCACGACGGACAGGAAGACGGACAGGAGGAGGGCAGGCAGGGTGCGGCGGCTCCGGCGGTGCATCGGTCGGTCCTTTCCGGTCGTTGGTGCTGGTAAGGGCGGTCCTGGCCGGGCGGCGGGACCTGGGAGTGCGTGGGAGCGGAGGGTCGTGGGGACGGAGGAGACGGTCGAGAGCACGGTGTCGGTCGGACGGGCCGTGGTGGGAACGGTTGCGGGAACGTGGTCGGCGCGGCGTCGGGCAGGCCGGGCTGGAGTCTACCGTCGTTCCCGTCGGCCCCGTACTCCCTTACCCGCCGGGCTCCCTGTGGATTCCGTGCGGGGTCCCCTCAGGGTGCCCTGTAGGTGCTCCCCTGTGGGTGTTTTGCCCCACAGGGGAGCGGTGGCGCATACCCTCGTCCCCGCTGGTAGTCTTACGCCGCCGTAGACCGGCCGCGGACGAGTCATGCCCGGGAGAACCTGCCCCGGTGCTCCGCGCAACGAGACCCGAGGAGTCCGAATGTCGATCAGCCCCCAGCGCAAGCAGCAGCTCGTTGCCGAGTACGCGACCCACGAGGGCGACACGGGCTCACCCGAGGTCCAGGTCGCCATCCTGACCGAGCGCATCTCCAACCTCACCGAGCACTTCAAGGGCCACATCCACGACCACCACTCGCGCCGGGGGCTCTACCTGCTCATTGGTAAGCGTCGCCGCCTCCTGGACTACCTCATGAAGGAGGACATCGACCGGTACCGCTCCCTGGTCGCCCGCCTCGGTATCCGCCGGTAGGTCGGGCAGACCAGGCCCAGGCTCGTCCGGGGGGTTCCGCCTGTCCTCACAGCAGCGAGGTGTACAGGTCGTGAAAATGCCCTTGCGGCTGGCGGGTCGGTGACGATGACGGCCCTGGTCAGGTTCCGGCGTGCGATCTCTGGGGCGGTGGAGCCGATCGAGCCGCGACCGAAGTAGCCGGTCTGGTTGAGGATCATGCGGTGGGTCATGACGGCCCGTCCTCTCCGGGGCCGGTGGGCTCCGTCTGGCCCTGTCAGGGGCTGGTTCCTGGTGGCCTGCTAGCACGATGACACCTCAGGCTGCGCGGCACCAGGGCACCAAGGTCCCGGGACGGCGGCGGGACGATGCTGGGCCGGGGGCGAGGGGTGAGGGAGGTGTACCTACGCGGCCGATCTCACGTGACCCGCTGGTCACCCTGGTGCCGCAGACTGCGTGTGCACGGTATTATCCACTGCGGCTGCTCTGAAGGCGCCTGCCAGCGTCCCGGTCCGAGCGGCCTCACGCGTGGGGACAACAGGTTCCCGTGCGGCGGATGTCGGCCGCCGTCGGTTTTCGGTGGTGGCCCCCGGAATCGGGACCCCTCGCCAGGTGCGTCGTGGCTCTCAGGGCGCGCCTCCTGGGGTCGCGCAACGGGTCGGGCGGGGCTGTACCTGCTTGCGTGGGCCTCGATCGAAGGCCACGGCCTGGCCCAGATCACGAGAAAGAGACGCATCGCAGATGTTCATTGATGATCCCGAGGTCACTGCTGCGGAGGCAGTGATTGACAACGGCCCCTTCGGCAAGCGTGTGGTTCGCTTCGAGACGGGTCGTCTGGCCAAGCAGGCTGCTGGAAGCGCCATGGCCTACCTCGACGGCGAGACCGCCGTCTTGTCCGCCACGACTGTCGGCAGGCAGCCCAAGGACCAGTTTGACTTCTTCCCGCTCACTGTTGACGTGGAGGAGCGTCAGTACGCGGCAGGCAAGATCCCCGGCTCCTTCTTCCGCCGCGAGGGCAGGGCCGGCACCTCGGCCATCCTCGCCTGCCGCCTGATCGACCGTCCGTTGCGCCCGTCTTTCGTCAAGGGGCTGCGCAACGAGGTCCAGGTCGTTGAGACGGTCCTGGCGATACACCCTGACGACGACTACGACGTCCTGGCTATCAACGCCGCCTCCATGTCCACCCAGATCGCTGGCCTTCCCTTCTCCGGGCCGGTGGCAGGCACCCGTATCGCGCTGGTCAACGGCAGCTGGGTCGCCTTCCCCCGATACTCCGAGCAGCAGCAGGCCACGTTCCAGATGGTGGTGGCCGGCCGGGTCCTGGACTCCGGTGACGTGGCCATCATGATGGTGGAGGCCGGTGCCACCGAGAACGCCTGGGACCTGATCCGGGCCGGAGCCGTCGCCCCCACCGAGGAGGTCGTGGCCGAGGGCCTGGAGGCGGCCAAGCCGCATATCAAGGCGCTGTGCGAGGCCCAGGGCGAGGTCGCCGCCCACGCCTCCAAGCCCACGGCGGAGTTCCCCCTCTACCTGGACTACACCGACGAGCAGTACGACGCCGTGGAGAAAGCGGCGCAGGCCCGCAGTCTTGCCGCAGCCCTGGCCACCGAGGGCAAGCAGGCTCGTGACGGGGCCGTGGACACGGTCCGGGAGCAGGTCCTCGCCGAGGTCGGCGAGTCCTTCCCCGCTGAGGAGGACCTCAAGGCCCTCAAGGCCGCCTTCCGCTCCGTGACCAAGAAGATTGTGCGCCACCGCACCCTGACCGAGGGCGTGCGCATGGACGGCCGCGGCCTCAAGGACATCCGGACCCTGGCCGCAGAGGTGGAGGTCCTGCCCCGTGTCCACGGGTCGGCTGTCTTCGAGCGAGGGGAGACCCAGATCCTGGGGGTGACCACGCTCAACATGCTGCGCATGGAGCAGCAGGTGGACGACCTCTCGCCCGTGACCCACAAGCGCTACATGCACAACTACAACTTCCCGCCCTTCTCCACCGGTGAGACAGGGCGTGTGGGTGCCCCCAAGCGCCGGGAGGTCGGGCACGGAAACCTGGCCGAGCGCGCGCTGGTGCCGGTGCTGCCCAGCCGGGAGGACTTCCCCTACGCCATCCGCCAGGTCTCGGAGGCCCTGGGCTCCAACGGGTCCACCTCCATGGGCTCGGTGTGCGCCTCCACGCTGTCCCTGCTCAACGCGGGCGTGCCGCTGCGCGCGCCCGTGGCCGGTATCGCCATGGGGCTCATGCACGAGGTGATCGACGGCGAGACCCGGTGGGCCACACTCACCGACATCCTGGGCAGCGAGGACGCCTTCGGCGACATGGACTTCAAGGTCGCCGGCACGCGGGACTTCATCACCGCCCTGCAGCTGGACACCAAGCTGGATGGCCTGCCCTCTGAGGTCCTGGCTGGTGCTCTGGGGCAGGCGCGCGACGCCCGTCTCTTCATCCTGGACGTGCTGGCACAGGCTATTGACGCCCCTGACGAGATGGCTCCCACCGCTCCGCGGGTGCTGACCGTGCAGATCCCTGTGGACAAGATCGGTGAGGTGATCGGCCCCAAGGGCAAGATGATCAACCAGATCCAGGAGGACACCGGCGCCGACCTCACGGTCGAGGACGACGGCACCGTCTACATCGGTGCTGCGGACGGCCCCTCGGCGGAGGCTGCCCGCGAGGCCGTCAACGCCATCGCCAACCCCCAGATGCCGGAGATCGGCGAGCGCTTCGTGGGGACCGTGGTCAAGACCACGACTTTCGGCGCCTTCGTGTCCCTGACCCCGGGGAAGGACGGGCTGCTCCACGTCTCCCAGATCCGTCGACTGGTGGGCGGCAAGCGTGTTGAGAACGTCGAGGACGTCCTCAACGTGGGTGACAAGGTTCAGGTCGAGCTCGCGGAGATCGACCAGCGCGGCAAGCTCTCTCTCAACGCGGTCCTCACTGATGAGCAGCTGGCTGCAGAGGCGGAGAACGAGGCTGCGCGCAAGGCGGTCAGCCACTCAGAGCACTGGGGCCGCCGGGACCACGACGGTGATGGCCAGCGGCGCGAGCGCCGTCCGCGTCGGCGCCGCACACGTGCCGTGGACTACACCGAGGACGAGTAGACGCTCTGCTGCGACCGGGCGTCCTAGCCAGTCCCGCTGGTCGTTGGCTGGCGCTGTCGGTCACTGCTGGCTACTGCTGCGAGTGGGGCCGGGCCGAGAGGCCCGGCCCCACCGTGCGTGCTCGGTGCGCGCTCAGTCTGGCCCCAGTGGCTCCGTGATCCTGCTGGCTGGTAATTCGCAACAGGAAGGTGATGGATAGGCAGAGGTGCCGACTCTGTCGTGACACGACTGACGCTGGTGAGCGTGTTCGTCGGCGTGGGTCTTCTGGCGCCATTCTCGTGATTGTCGCTCCTCCTGGTGGCTGTGGCCGCAACCTGCTGGTGATCTGAAGCTCCTTGTGATTCTATTGTGTTTACCGTCAATGAGGAGGTAATGCTTTGGAAAAGCCGATCAATCTGAGTAGCGGGTCCGGGTCCACGACAGCCAACGGCGCCCCGGCCACGAGCGAGCGCCACAGCATCACCCTGGGCCCGGACGGGCCGCTGCTGCTCCACGACCACCACCTGGTCAGCTCCCTGGCCCACTTCAACCGCGAGAACATTCCTGACCGCAAGCCCCACGCCAAGGGCTCGGGAGCCTTCGGCGAGCTGGTCATCACCCACGACATCAGCCGCTACACCAAGGCTGCCGCCCTCCAACCCGGTACGCACACACGGGCACTGCTGCGCTTCTCCACCGTCGCGGGGGAGGCTGGCTCGCCCGACACCTGGCGCGACGTGCGCGGCTTCGCCCTCAAGCTCTACACCACCGAGGGCAACTGGGACCTGGTGGGCAACAACACCCCGGTCTTCTTCCTTCGGGACCCCATGAAGTTCCCCCACTTCATCCGCAGCCAGAAGCGCCTGGGGGACAAGGGCCTGCGCGACCAGACCATGCAGTGGGACTTCTGGACACTGTCCCCGGAGAGCGCCCACCAGGTTGCCTACCTCATGGGGGACCGGGGCCTGCCGCGCACCTGGCGGCACATGAACGGCTACGGGTCCCACACCTACATGCTCATCAACGAGGCGGGTGAGAGGTTCTGGACCAAGTTCCACTTCCACACCAACCAAGGCGTGGAGAACTGGGCTGGTCAGGACGCCGAGGAGCTGGCCGGGATAGACTCCGACTTCCACCGACGCGACCTGTTTGAGGCCATCGAGCGGGGCGACTACCCGAGCTGGACGCTGTCCATCCAGGTCATGCCCTACGAGGAGGCCAAGACCTACCGGATCAACCCCTTTGACCTGACCAAGACCTGGCCCCACGCGGACTACCCGCTCATTACCGTGGGGACCCTGACGCTCAACGAGAACCCGGCAAACTTCTTCGCCCAGATCGACCAGGCAGCCTTCGCCCCCTCCAACATCGTCCCGGGCATCGGGTTCTCCCCGGACCGCATGCTGCTGGCCCGTGTCTTCGCCTACGCTGACGCACACCGGGCCAGGCTCGGCGTCAACCACGACCAGCTTCCGGTCAACCAGCCCCTGCCGGAGGTGCGTGAGCGCGCCAACACCTACACCTTCGACGGGCCGATGCGCTACTTCCACTCTGGCGGCCAGCCGACCTACGCCGCCAACTCCGGTGGCCGCCCCTACGCTGACGAGCAGGGCCGCCTGGAGGACGGGTGGGAGGCTGACGGCGAGATGGTGGTCGCTGCCCAGACCCTCCGGGAGGACGACGACGACTTCAGCCAGGCCGGCACCCTGGTGCGTGACGTCTTTACCGAGGCCCAGCGCCAGCGGCTGGTGGAGACAGTCTCGGACAGCCTGGTCCAGGTCGAGCGGCCCGAGGTGCTGGAGCGTGCCCTGTGGTACTGGGACAGCATTGATGCCGCGGTCGGCCAGCGCATCAGGGACGCCGTCGCCCGGCTCACCTCTCAGGCTGGCGCTGTCTCGGTGGAGCGCACGCCGCTGCGGGAGGGGGACTCAGAAGAAGAGTGACGCACGAGCGGGGGCTCGGCCTGAGTGCAGCCTCAAGGCGGATCGCCCGGCAGGACAAGCAGCCGCACCGTCCCGCGAAGAGGTCAGTTTATGCGTGTGCTGTCACATTCTCCGGGTGGCTTGGGACAACCCCTGTGAGTAGTTCCATCTCAGCGGGATCCGTGCCAACCCACCTGGCACGGATCTCGCCTGGGTGGGGGGTGTCAGGAATAGCGTCAGCCGGCTTCTTCACGAGGTTGGACGGAGCCCGACCGGGTGGGGGCGTCAGCAAGGGATGGCTGCGCGCCAGCCCACCTGGCACCTGGAACGGGTCTGCCGGAGCCCTCGCTGTTCGGTAGGCTCAGCCGGTGATGACCAGTGCAGCAGGTAGTGCGGCACGCAGCGCGACAGCTCGTGCCACTGACGGTAGGGCAGACAGTGCGTCAGGCGGGACGGTCCCCTCGACCGGCTCCTCCCCGGGGGCCGGGCCGGGGACACCCGTCGTCGGCGCGCAGCGCTCTGAGGGCTACACCGAGGCCGAGCTGGTGCGTGGTGTGCCTGGGCAGGCTGGCACCGAGCTCTCGCTGGAGGACGACGGGGCGCTGACGCGGCGCAGCGTGCTTCCTGGCGGCGTGCGCGTCATCACCGAGGCGGTGCCGGGCCTGCGCTCCACGGCGATCGGTCTGTGGCTGGGGGTGGGCTCCCGCGACGAGGCCAGCGGGCAGGAGGGTTCGACCCACTTCCTGGAGCACCTGCTGTTCAAGGGCACCACAACTCGCAGCGCCAGCGAGATTGCCGAGGCCTTCGACATGATCGGCGGTGAGGCCAACGCCGCCACCTCCAAGGAGCACACCTCCTACTACGCCCGGGTCCTGGCCCCTGACGCCATGGACGCGCTGGACGTCGTGACGGACATGGTCACCTCCTCCCTCCTGGACCCTGATGAGGTGGAGACCGAGCGCGGCGTCATCGTCTCCGAGCTGGCTGAGGCCGCCGACGACCCTGCCGAGGTCGCCCAGGAGGCCTTCGCCCGGGCCGCCTTCGGGGACGGGACCCCGCTGGGTCGGCCGATCGGCGGGTCCTACGAGACCGTCTCCGAGGTGCCGCGCGAGGCCGTGTGGGACCACTACCGGCGCACCTACGCCTCCGACGCCCTGGTCGTGGCTGCTGCCGGAGCGGTGGACCATGACGAGCTGTGCGAGCGGGTCAGCCAGGACCTGGCTCGTGCGGGGTGGGACTCTTCCCCGGTGGCACCCAGGCCACGTCGTTTCGAGACCGAGCCTGTCACGCCCCTGGAGGTCCACGATGTGAGGGTGGGGCGTGACACGGAGCAGGCCCACCTCTACCTGGCCTGCCAGGGTATTCCGGTGCGTGACGAGCGCCGCTGGGCCATGAGCGTGCTGACCACCGTGCTAGGCGGAGGCATGTCCTCGCGCCTGTTCCAGGAGGTCCGGGAGAGGCGTGGGCTGGCCTACACCACCTACGCCTTTGATATCTCCTACGCCGGGGCGGGGGCCTTCGGCCTGTACGCGGGCTGCGCGCCGCGCAAGGTGGAGGAGGTGGGGGCTGTCATGCTCGGTGAGTTCGAGAAGCTGGCCGCCCACGGCCCCACGCAGCGGGAGATGGCTCGCGCTCGCGGCCAGCTGCGTGGCGCCATGGTGCTGGGAGGCGAGGACTCCCTGGCCAGGATGAGCCGACTGGGCCGCAGCGAGGTGGTGACCGGGCGCCTGCGCTCCATGGGAGAGAGCCTGCGTCTCCTGGACCAGGTCACTGCCCAGGAGGTGCGTGACCTGGCAGCGTGGCTGGTGGCCCAGCAGCGCTGCCAGGTGCTGGTGGGGCCGGGGGACTGACCCGACCTGGCCGCTGTCCCTGCGGGACTACACCTGGGACTCTGCTGAG
Organism: Actinomyces wuliandei; assembly: GCF_004010955.1. Taxonomy (NCBI): domain Bacteria; kingdom Bacillati; phylum Actinomycetota; class Actinomycetes; order Actinomycetales; family Actinomycetaceae; genus Actinomyces; species Actinomyces wuliandei. The sequence continues at coordinate 1,814,503 of NZ_CP025227.1, read as the reverse complement.
GGCGAGGTGTCTCGTGCCGAGGTGCCTGCGATGGCCCGGGGTGTTGTCGTGCCCTGTCCGGGTGTCGTTGCGGGATCCCGGAGGACCTGAAAGGTTCCGTGATCCTCCTGGCTAGCGCCAGGGGCTTGTGCTGGCGCCGTCGTGCCACGTAGCCTGGATGCTGGCTGTCGGGCCTGTTACTCCGTCGAGGCAAGAACCCGAAGTCGACCGTGGTACCCGCTGCTGTCCCGTCAGGACGTGGGCGGCGTGGCGCCACACCTGGGCCAGCCTGACCCGTGCGGCACTGTCAGTGCTGCTGTGGCGCGCGGCTGTTGTGGTTGCCCGGGTGCATCGACGTTGACCCCTCGAAGGAGCGTTTCTCAATGGCTGAGAAGGTTCGCGACTACCCCAGGCTCGCCCGCGACATCATCAAGGTCGTCGGCGGTGGCGACAACATCCGCCAGGCCTCGCGCTGCGCCACCCGGCTGCGGCTGGTCCTGGCCAGCACGCCGGAGGGAGCCAAGGACAAGGTCTCCCAGATGGCCGGCGTCATCACCGTCGTCGAGTCGGGTGGCCAGTTCCAGGTCGTCATCGGCAACCACGTCACCGAGGTCTACGACGCCGTCGCCGAGGAGCTCGACCTCGCCAACCGTGCTGATGCGGAGGCCGAGGTCCCCAGGCAGTCCGTCCTCAACCGGGTCATCGCCACGATGTCCGGCGTCTTCGCCCCCTTCATCTACGTGCTCGCGGCTGCCGGCATCCTCCAGGGGGCACTGATCATCACCCGCATGGTCCACCCGGCCTTCACCGGTACCGGGACGGACCAGGTGCTGTCCTTCATGTCCTGGACGCCCTTCACGTTCCTTCCCGTCCTCATCGCGATCACCGCCTCGCGCCACTTCCAGACCAACATGTTCATCGCCGTCCTGTGCTGCGCGGCCATCATGAACCCGGACTGGACCACCCTGGCGGACTCCATCTCGGAGGGGGAGACCGTCAGCTTCCTCACCATCCCCATGTCACCCACCGTCTACACCTCCTCGGTGCTGCCACCCCTCATTCTCGTGTGGCTGCTGTCCTACCTGGAGCGCTTCCTCAACAAGTACCTGCCAGCGGCCGCCAGGCAGCTGTTCACCCCCTTCTTCTGCCTCGTCATCATGGTGCCCCTGACCTTCCTGGTCATCGGCCCGCTGTCCAGCGCGGGCGCCACCGGGATCGCCAACGGGTACAACTGGCTGGTCGAGCGCGCCCCCGTCGTGGCGGGAGCCATCATCGGCGGGGTGTGGCAGGTCGCCGTCATCTTCGGTGTCCACTGGGGGGTCACACCCATGGTCCTGGCCAACTACGACCTCTACGGCCAGGACACCTTCCAGGCCTTCCAGACCGCGGCGGTCATCGGCCAGGTGGGGGCCGCCGTGGGCGTGCTCACCCGCACCCGCTCGCGCCAGATGCGCGGGGTGGCTGGCTCGGCCGCGGTCACCGGCATCTTCGGTATCACCGAGCCTGCGATCTACGGCGTCACCCTGAGGCTCAAGCGGCCCTTCGTCATGGGCTGCGCCGCCGGCGCGGCCGGAGCGGTCGTTGTGGCCCTGTTCGGCTCTCGCTCCTACGCCTACGCCGGCCTGCCCGGCCCGCTGACCATCCTCAACAGCTACTCCGAGACCGTGCCCAGCTCGCTGGTCGGCGAGGTCATCGGCTGCCTGGTGGCCTTCCTTGGCGCGATCGTCCTGGTGTGGGTGACCGGCTTCGAGGACCCCCAGGACTCTGACAAGGACTCTGACAACGCCGGGGACGTCAGTGGTGCGGGCAGGGACGTCGGCACCGCCGAGGGGAACGGGGCCTCTGCGGAGCCCGGCACGATGGTCTCCCAGCTGGGCGAGGAGAGCTATGACGAGCAGCTGGCGGCGGCCTCCCAGCGCTACGTCGTCTCCAGCCCGGTGTCCGGGGACCTCGTGCCCCTGCGCGACGTCCCCGACGCTGTCTTCGCCTCCGGTGCCATGGGCAAGGGTGTTGCCGTGGAGCCCGGTGAGGACGGTATCTACGCGCCCTTTGACGGCAGGGTGGTCATGGTCGCCGCCACCAGGCACGCGCTGGGACTCATCTCTGAGGACGGTGTCGAGCTCCTCATCCACATCGGCATCGACACCGTCGAGCTCGACGGCCAGCACTTCACCAGCCACGTCGAGGCCGGCCAGGAGGTGAGGGCCGGCGACCTGCTCATGGAGCTCGATCGCGAGGCGATCGCCAAGGCGGGGTACAGGACCCTCACCCCGGTCGTCGTCACTAACGCCGACGCCTACGACAAGGTGCTGCTCTACCCGCAGTCCAGCGTCAGGCACGGCGAGGAGCTGGCTACGGCTCTCCGGGGGGCCAGGGAGCCAGCCGGGTCAGGGGACCTCACGTGAGGCGGGCCTGAGCCAGCGGCGGGGAAGGGCACAGGCATGTCGGCAGGAAGCAGGGCTGCGCACTGGCAGATCGTCAGGGTGCTCAACAACAACGCCGTGCTGGCCCGGGACCGCGACGCGGGCCAGGCGGTGCTCCTGGGACGGGGCATCGGCTACGGCAGGCACCTGGGGGATCCGGTGGACGCCGGGTCGGTCTCGGAGGTCTTCGTCCCCGACGCCGACCACTCCGTGCCCAGGCTGGTGTCCTTCCTGTCCGAGACGCCGCTGGAAACCGTGCGGCTCGCCTCGGAAGCGCTGGAGCCGGTGCGTGCCCAGGGACGGGTTGGCGTCAGCCAGGCACTGGTGTTGGCCGTCGCCGACCACCTGCGCTTCGCCGTGGAGCGCAGCCGGGCCGGTATCAGCGTGGAGCACCCGCTGCGCTGGGAGGTCCAGCAGCTCTACCCGGAGGAGACCCGGTGGGGGCGGCAGACGGTCGTCCTGGTGGGCGAGCGCCTGGGGGTGAGGCTGGAGGACGGCGAGGCCACCACCCTGGCACTGCACCTGGTCAACGCGCAGTTCGCCGGTTCCGACCTTGCCCCCACGGTGCGCATGACCAGGACCATCACCCAGATCCTCGGAGTGGTCTCCGCCGTCCTGGGGATCCAGGTGGACGAGCAGGCCATGAGCACCGCGCGATTCGCCACCCACCTGCGCTACCTGTTCGTCCGTCTGGAGGACGGCCGCCAGATATCTGACTCCCTGGAGGACCTGGTCACACCGATCCGCCGGGCGCAGCCTCTGGCCTTCCGCGCTGCCACGCGAGTGCGCGCCCTCCTGGAGCTCAACGGGCCGCGCCTGACCGACGCCGAGCTGGCCTACCTGACCCTCCACATCGCCCGCCTGGCCAGTGAGTGCCAGCCGAGGTAGCTGCCCTCAGACCGGTCTCGCTTCCATGCCCGGTCTCATCCTGGTGGTGCGCGGGCAGGCGCCTAGCCTGAATCGACGGGGCTCGATGCGGAAAAGGGTAGCCTAAGGCCGCTATGTTACGTGACAAACAACACTGCCCTGAACTTGACATCATGCCGCCCCCCCCCTTGCGTCCTCGGACTTGGGCAGTTACCTTGGATTCGACCGGAAAGATACAAGGACGTCCTCACCAATCAGCCTCCGTAACTGGAGAGGTGGCCTATGAGTTCCGACTTGCAGGCACAGGCATCATGCAAGACCCAGCCTATTCCTTCAAGACTGATGGTTGTGCGGCTGCTTTTTCTTGCAGGCGCTTTGCTCTGTTGCGCGCACGCGGCCAGCATCTACCTGTCGATGCAGCGGTTACCGAACGGATCAGAAACAACAGCAGGTCCAGTAGTAGCGATGCTGGCACTCATGCTGGAACATGCCGCATGGTGGTACTGGCTGAGAAACATCAGCGAGACTAAAATCAAATGGGCAAAAAGAATGAGTTACATGCATGTAGTTATGTTTGTCAGCGCTACCCTGAATAACTCTCCGCAGCGATCGAGCAACTTACTCCTGGGAGCGCCAACCATCTCTGACGGCATAGTTGCAGAGGCTGCTCCGCCATTATTGGTGGCTGTAAGTGTCGTCGCTGCTATTCTTCTGAAAATATATTTCAACCAAAGGAGACATTAAAGCAACAGTTACGTCGAAAACGGTCTGATGATGCGATACCCATGCCGCGCTCGTCATTCTGCGTCAGAACGATATTTCCGCCACATAAACAAGCAGCGGAGACTGTAGCTGCGGCGCTGTATCCCGACAACTTTTGCTTCCGAGAAAGAAGAAAACCGTGTTGCATATGCTGACAGTTATCACCGGAGCTGTGGGGGCTGCACTGATGCCCGCATGGATGCTGCAACTAAGAAATGATCATGATATATCAATCAAATGTGTACTGACTCCGAGTGCTGAGCACTTCCTGTCTACTAACGCTATGTCAGCAATAACAGGTCAGCAGACATACCTCGAAAGTTCCTGGCAAGTCAGCGGCAAAGCAACTCATAAGGAACTAGCGTACTGGGCGGATAAAGTTCTCGTTGCGCCAGCGTCCCTCAACTCAATGGTCAAAATAAAGCAGCTCAGTAGCAGTAATCTGGCTTTGGCGGCCATAGCATTTACTGTCGCACCTGTCTATATAGTACCCGCCGTAAGTGGCCCAATCGTCAAAAAAAGGAGATACAAAGAACTCCTTGAATCACTGGAAAGCGACCACACGTTGATTCTCCCCTCAACTGAAGGTTCTTCTGTTTCGCTAGTGAACTTCAGCAAAGAAGAAGGGGGAATGGCAACGTACGAAGATGTCCGAGCTCAAATGTTATCCGGGTACTGATAGCGTATAGTTGACATGAAACTGTGTCTTTGCTTGTATGCGCAGTATACGGTCATCTGGATTCGTCAGGGTTGAACTTGTTTAAGGCAGTTATCACTAGCAAACAATAGTAGGAGACAACTTATGTGCTCATTTCACTAATTCTAGCCATACACCATCCCATAACAGACAGTTTCTAGGAAAGGGTTAAGATGTGTTCCTCCAGTTATAAAGACTCGCCGCACAGTCGGCGCGAACAGAACATTAAGGCGACTCTTGCAAATGCTGTATGCGGCAGATCGAGTTTGTCACCCGAAGAGATCTCCGCAAGCGGCGCTGGGTCTGATGCCAATAAGTTCGGTACGTGGACCATAGGAATAGGAGCGACAGTAGCATTGGGATGCTTCACTTTTGACACAACAGCCTGCGCTGGAACCTGTGGCGCATTCACCAAGGGATGTTGCTGAAAAACAACCATCCACCAACTAATATCGCTATGACTCTTGAAGAAAGGTAATCTGTCATGACTTCTACTAACACCGTGGGGGCAGAAAGTAGTTTCCCGACATTGACAACCTGGCAAACTCCGGCACAGAGTAAGCAGCGAACTATTGTGTCAGACATTGGGTATGATCCAGCAGGAAGGGCTGACCTCCCAGAATCGCTGCTTATGGGGGAGCTTGAGAGCAATGCCAAAGAACTCCCTGTTGCTGTAACTGTCTTAAACTATATCTGCACAACATTGTTTGGCACATGCGCATTTCGAGGGTCAAAGGGGTGCTGTAGTATGTAACGCAGGAACTCCCTCTGAAGACCAGGAATCCTAAAGACAACCACACGAAACGCAATCAAAAGTTGTGGAAGTGATCATATGAACAGCATCGTATAAACGGTTAGAGTCCCAACATGCGCGCCCGAGATAAAGAACTGTATGTATCATGCCGATACCCGTGGATACTTGTGGTAATGGTATCCATCGGTGGGCTCAACCAGACGTGGTTGAGGAAATGACAACATGTTCTGCTTGCTCCAACGGCATAAACTGGTGCACCGATTCTCCTGGCGCCTCAACCTGCATACATGTCTTTCGTAAGTTTAGCACCATCAGGGAATGATCATAATGACTATCATCGAAATGTGGAAGACACCTTACAAGCGTCTGGACCAAGTGAACAGCGCGACTACAACAAATCACCCAAGTGGCAGCGCAGAACTGAGCATAGCAACGTTGTCTAGTGTCTCAGAACTTGCTGGCGCTGGCTCCAATAACGGCGACTTCTGGAGCCTCGGTTGTTGCGGTGGCCTGACAAGAGGAGATTGCGGACATACCGCGTTTAACTGCGTTACGGTGAACAAGACTCCATGTCCATCGGCCTATGCGAGCTGTACCTGCTGACTCAGCAACCGAGGCTGTGAGATGGGTCGTCCCCAGTCTGAGGACTGGGGATGACAGCCTCCGTACTGACTGTGCTGGGGACAACCTCAGTCGCGGTTGTCCCCAGCACAGTGTACTCGAGTTCAAGTTCTATGTGTAGTTTTCCAGGAGGAGACGTGGATATCGAGGCCATCGCGAAGAAGGCGTCTTTTATTGATGAGGAAATCGTTGTAACACCGGAATCTGTCAGTACAGAGAAGGGAGCTGTTCGAATGAAGATGATACTGGAGCAGTACCCCGGTTACGAGGCTGGCGACGAGCAACTATTTCTTCAGGAACACGGATTCAAGTCACTTGCCGATATGTCGTCGCGGCTTGGCATCGTCGATTATTCCTCCCAGTCAATTGTTCATTCGAACGTAGACGGAACCTGGGTGGCTACACTCCTCCAGATACTAGCTCTAGTTACGGAGACAGAGGAGAACGACGGTGTCGGACAAGGTAGTAGAACCGACGCGGTGGAGATCTTTCTTCGACCTTTTGAAAAGTATATTAGCAATCAACTCAACTCGGAAATAAAGCGAGTTGCAGCGAGTTTTGAGAATATGCGTTTGGGTGACGAATTTGTGAAACAGTTCTGCGCGGCTCCTCGTGACGAACTTAAGATGTTGGTGACTCAGACCCTAATCTTGGAGGTTCATGTAGCTAAACACGAGCACGAGCATGCCGGTTCGCGCTATACGTTAGCGGACTATACTTCGACGATGGGCAGAAGTTCCTTCTATGAGGAGTTGTTCGAGGAGTATGCTACGCTTGGTAGAAGGTTAGTGACAAGGGTTCTGACAACAGTGCGTTCCAGGAGAGAACTGCTTAATAGGCTGCTCAGCGATGAGCAACAGTTACTGAAGGATTACCTACAGGGCCTGAGCGTTATGACCGGAGTATCGTTCTCGAAGGGTGATAAACATAATGGTGGACGGTCGGTAACGGTAATCTACTTTGAGGGAGGGAAGGGTCTTGTATACAAACCTAGGTCAATGCAAGCCGAGGCGCTGTTCTTTGGTTACATTGAACGGCTGTCTTCTCGCTTAGGACTGTCGCTTATGGTACCTAGTTGCTTCTGTAAGGAGGGATATGGGTGGCAGGAGTATATCGAACACCTACCGGCTGATGGGCATTTTGCTTTCTCTCAGTTCTATGAAGAACTAGGAGTGCTCCTTGCGGCAGCATATGCGTTTGGGCTTACCGATCTACATCACGAGAATATAGTGGCAAGTGGAGCTCATCCGGTGCTAATCGACGCGGAGACTCTGTTCGCTCCTCAAGTGGATAAGGTGGTGAGGCCAGGACTGTCTCTTAATCTGGAGAGCTCAGACGAGGCTCGCACTTTCACCTGTCTTCATACCGGAATACTGCCGACTGACCAGAATGACGATGCTGCACATATCTGGGGCGCTGCTTACTCCGAAGGCAGAAGAAGTCCGTTCGAGGTTCCAATTATTCCCTCAGTAGACAGCCTTGACTCTGAGGTCAAGTACGACTATGTTGAAATGGGCGCAGAAGCTAATGCTCCATACTATGGATCTGAGGCCGGTGACTGGACGAGTTACGAAACGGAGGTAATTAGAGGATTTGAGTTGGCTTACCGCCATATCAAGGAAAACAAGGCAGAGCTGGTGGGGCCACGCGGACTAATTGATGAGTTCAATGGAGCGCCAGTGCGTATAGTTCTTAAGGCAACTATGGCCTATTCCATTATGCTCATGACCTCTAACCATCCCGACTACATGAGGGAAGGAACAGAGGTTGAGCGTCTATTCAGTTATGTCTGGCGCTTTCCCTCGCTGGCAGATCCTCGTATATGGTTCAGCGAACTGAAACAGATGAGAAGACTGGACGTTCCTTTCTTTTCTGTTCCGTTCGCGGAAACGAAGATTGTCGATACTGATGGCACTGAGGTCGCTGATATTCGACAGGACCTGCGTTCCTGGTGGTCAACCCATGTCAATGCATTTGACGATGACGATCTCGAGAGACAACTGTGGTTTATCCGCGCCTCATATGTGACGTCTGTTGCTGGTGAGGATTATGAGCTCGATCACCCTAACCGTATTCATCCCCTCCTTCTCCGCGGGTCTGTTAACACAGGTTCGCAGTTGGAGTTGAGTGTTAAGGAGTGTGCCTCCGAAGCGGCTCGAGAGGTTACTAGAAGGCTTTGCCGGAAAGCATTGTTGGGGAACAAAGGTGGCTGGTACTCTATAACAGTAGTAGGGAATGAGAAATGGTCCGTACAGCCTGTGGCAATGGATCTTTATAATGGAGATTCTGGAATTGGTTACGCGCTCATGTATTTGGGCCTTGCCTTTGCTGACAGGGATGCGGAGGAGACGAGTGTTGCTTTGGCCCGCCAGGTCTCCATGTTCCTTACACATGTGGCCAGGTCTGTATCTGAGAACACATCCGATTCCCAGAATCCGCCTTATAACGACATAGGCTTGTATGGTGCTATAGGTGGAGGAATATACTTTTTGTCTCACGTAGTTGCGGTACTTGGAGACGAAGATGGATACCTGAAGGAGTCTCTTGCTGCCATTACCAAGGCGTTGATGATGCGGCGTCCTGATGAACGATACCTTGATGTGGTGTCTGGTTCAGCGGGCCTCATTGAGGCATTGCGGAGTCTTTCGGCTGCGGTGCCTGAGGTTAGAGAGGCGACTGCTAAGTTGGCTGAGATGCATGCCCGTAATCTTTGTTCAACTGCAGAATGGGGGAAGTCGGGATCTTGTTCGTGGCAGCAAGATCATATGGGCAGGAATGCGCTAGTGGGGTACTCTCATGGTGCTTCTGGTGTCGTCAATGCCCTTGCGGATGCCTCCGTACTATGCGACACGGACGAGTTTCGTAGTTTCATAGACGGAGGACTTGTGTTTGAGAAAGAATGGCGTGATACTCTGGGATTCTGGCCCGATCTAAGGGACGAGACATCTTCTTCTCCTGGGGTACCAGGTATGATATCATGGTGTCATGGAGCACCGGGAGTCGCTCTGGCAAGGCTCCAGTTGTTGGAGAAGGGGTTTTCTCCAGACATATTTTCCGAGTCGGGCATTGTAGAAGACATGCTGGACGCCATTGAGGAGACTGTTTCTCGTAGTTTGCTGAAGGAGGGGAGTCATTACATGAACTCGATGGCTTTGTGTCACGGACGACTTGGCTCATTGGAGATACTTAGTCGAATTGAACGTTTTAGGATGAGGAGTAGTGAGTTGTTTTCGGACTGCACTGCTGTCAGTTTATTACAGGAGGCTGATACTTATTGGCGGTCTGTAATTGTTCAGGCATATGAAGACGGCCTGGTCTGTGGCGTACCAAGGGGACTGGAAGTTCCGGGTGTGATGACGGGTCTTTCGGGAATTGGTTTGTCGCTTATGCGTTACGGCGGCGATCGCTGGAACTTCCCACTTCTTATCTGTGCTGATATTCCTAGAGTTGATTTGGCATTTGACTGATGAGAGGTGGGCGACGGTTGTTTCGAGAGGACGCAATGAGGGCACATAAGGAACGATATCGTGGGCTTCCTCGAGAGGTGTATCGGCCTATTATCGTATTTCCATTGCTGATGCTGGTAGCGTCGCTGGTCGTCTTGGTCGCCTCGGGGGCTGCCTGGGTTCTCTTCGTCGTTCTATAATTTTCGGGTGGTGTTGATGTCTTTTCGGCGCGTTCCATTTGTACGTTTTCAGCAGTCTGAAACTGACTGTGGTCTTGCATGTGTCAGTATGTTGCTCGCGTCCTTCGGACGAGGTGTTTCGATGGAGGCGTTGCGGGAAATGGTTAGTTGGGGAAGGGACGGTACTTCCGTTGCTGCTATAACGGAATTGTTCGATAAGTTAGCAGTTCACTACGTGGTCGAGCAAATAGATGACATCAGTTATTTTAGTGGCAGCGAATTTCGGGGTCCTTGCATCGTATATTGGCGTTTTTCTCATTGGGTTGTTGTTGAAGGTGCTAGTCGACGAGGATTTGCAGTCGTTGATCCTCAGCGGGGACGTTATATGGTTTCAGTTGAGGAGTATTCTAGGTCGTTTACGGGCATCTTGATTAGAGTTGTGGACACTTCTTCTCAACGATTCAGTCGTCTAGCTCGGCTGGGCGCTGCGATCCAGCGGAGTTGTTCTGCTGGACGGCTGTTTTTTCGGTTTGTTGATCGGCCAAGGCTTTTGCTTTCGATCGCTGCGGCATTCGTCGTTCAAGCTGTTCCGGCACTCGGTGCTTGGTTGACGGCAACGTTATTCGGTCGCGTAACGCTTGGCCTCAACTATGATACCTTTGTAGTATGCTGTTTGTCTTTGCTTGCATTTGGCCTTGGCTCGGGCTTGGCGATGCTTGCGCGTGGCGTAGCTTCTGCGCAACTGGGTGCCAGCGTACGTATGTCTGTGAGTTCCCAGTTGCTTTCTGCGTTTCTTAACGCTTCTTTTCGTTATGTGCAAGGTCGGTCTATCGGGGACGTCGTTAATAGAATTGTCGGAGTGCAGGTTGTGCAGAACTTGGTGGCCAACGTTTTGCTGATGGCGATTTTCGACTTGGGTTCCATGTTGGTTTCCGTTGTGGTATTGGCCTTGTTGTGGACAGAGGTCGGTGCATGCGTGTGTATTGTTCTCACGCTCTACGCATTTTTCCTCTTTTTCTCTGGTCGGCGGTTGTATCATCTGTCTATGGCTAGCGTTAATGCGGCGAGTTCCGCTCAAGGCCAGTTGGTTGGAATATGTGCAGCGGCTGAGGCTATTAAGCTCGCTCAGGCTGAACATCGTGTTTCATCTAGTTGGGCCGGTTCACTTGGCGCTGAGGTTTTAAGCGAGTATATGTTTTCGCGTTTCCAGTCGGTGGTTCAAGCTGTTGGTATTTTTGTGCAGCAAGTATTGCCTTTATGTATTCTTGCTTATGGTTTGCTTATGTTTACTCAGGGCGGTGTCTCTATTGGTTTGATTGCGGGAGTTAACTCCCTTCTTGGTTCGGTGCTAGGCTCTGCGATGATGATATCATATTCCGCTCAGCAGATCCTGACATCAGGCGTCGCTTTGGAGCGTGTTAGGGATCTTCTTTCTGCTCCGCAGGAAAGTTCGAAGGCAGTGTCAGGTGGTGAAGTTGGTGATGCCACTTTTCGGCGTAGCCTGACTTTGTCTAACGTGGTCAAGCGTTACGGAGGTTCTTCTGCCCCTGTGTTGAGAGATGTTTCCTTGACAGTAAAGCCTGGCGATTTTATAGGGATCAAGGGTAGGACTGGCTCCGGTAAGACTACGCTTCTGCGTACTGTTATTGGCTTGGAAAACATTGACGGTGGAGATATCAAATTCGATGGTGTTAGCAAGGACATGCTGACTGTTAAGTCCGTCCGGAGTCTTTTCGGGGTTGTCTCCCAGGACCCTCAGATCATGGCGGGATCGCTTAGGTATAATTTGTTGCTCGGCGTTGAGGATTCGTTTTCTGATGATTTACTTTTTCAGGCCCTGGACGTTGTCGAACTTTCTCATGAAGTTAGGATGATGCCCATGGAACTGGACACAGTGGTGGGTGACGCCGGTGTAGGCATCTCGGGCGGCCAGCGTCAGAGGCTGGCTATTGCGCGCGCGGTACTTAGAGACTGCTCGGTGATGGTTCTTGATGAGGCCACTAGCGCTTTGGATGTGTCTACGGAAATGGTGGTTATTGACAGGCTGAGAAGAAGGGGAATGGCGGTTATCTGTGCTACCCATCGTGATTCCACATTGAGGTCAGCTGATGCTGTTTATGAAATTTCGGGTGGTAGGTTAATGAGGGCTCGGCTGCGTTGATTGTTCGCTAGTTTACGAAGGGTGGCATGAGGTTACAATGCTTTTTTTGAGGGATGTAGAGAAGCGTTATCAAGGTGTGCTTGGATTCTCTTGTACCTCCTTTGCGGCACCTGACGGCATGGTGACCTGTGTGGTCGGTCCTAACGGTGCCGGCAAGACCACTGCCCTAAAGACGATCGGTGGACTGGTACGTGCGGACGGGGGAGAGGTCCTGGTGGACGGTGCTGCACCAGGGGCGCTGCCGGACCCGCTGCGGCACCTGGGACTGGTACTGGGACCGGACCACTGGGTGGGCTCCCGCACAGGGCTCCAGTGCCTCGCGGGTCTGGCGCGTACCTGCGGCGTCCCGGTGGCCCGTGTGCGGCAGTGCCTGGATGAGGCCGGTATCGGCGCGGTCGGGGACCGCAGGGTCGGTACCTACTCCCTGGGGATGCGCCAGCGCCTGTCGCTGGCAGCGGCCATGCTGGGCGATCCGCACAACCTCGTGCTGGACGAGCCCTTCAACGGTCTTGACCCCGAGGGGGTGCGCTGGCTGCGATCTCTTCTACGCAGGCTGGCCGGTCAGGGCAGGGCCGTGCTGGTCTCCTCCCACCTGCTCGCGGAGGTCGAGGACGTTGCTGACCGCGTCGTCGCCCTCAAGGAGGGCAGGGTGCTCGCCCAGGTTCGCACCGACGAGGTGCGGCGCCCTGGTGGGGTCCTCGTGCGCGTTGACGAGCTCAGCCAGGCGGTTGCCCTGGCACGCTCGCGGGGCTGGCAGGTGGCGACCACGGTGCGCGAGGGTGAGAGCAAGGACGCTGTAGTCATAGACGCGGGTATCCAGGAGGTGCAGACGGCCTTCCTGGACGAGGGCGTCCTCTTCACGGAGATGCGTGAGGCGAGGCGGTCCCTGGAGGACTGGTTCTTCCGCGTGCAGGAGGAAGGAGGCCAGGAGTCATGACTGAGGAGCGATCCGTCCAGCCAGTGGTGACCTGGCGCCGGGTGCTGGTCAGCGAGCTCGGCAAGGCGGTAAGGACCCGTTCTGTCCAGGTTCTCGTCGTCCTCGAGCTCTGTGTTGTCGCCTTCTTCTCCTCCCACGTGGGGGTCCCCGGGGTTCAGCTCGCGTCGCTGCCCGCCGGGCTCGCGGGCGTCGTCGTCGCTGGTGCTGAGTACTCCTCCGGCGCCATCATGTCCACGGTGGTGGCAGCAGGCAGGCGTTCCAGGCTGTTCTGGGCACAGATGGTCGGTACCGGGGTGGTCGTGGGTATCCCAGCGCTGCTGCTCATGCTGGGGCTTGTCGCGACGACCGGTCCCTACGCGGACTACCGGGGCGTCCCCCTCGAGCTGGCTGCCTCCCTGGAGACCGTGGTCCGTGCGGCGCTGGTGCTGGCCCTTGTCAGCGTGGCCGGCGCTCTGGTGGCGATGGGAACGCGCTCGGTCGCGACTGCCGCCATGGCCCTGGCGCTGGTGGTGGGGGTGGCCCAGGTGCTGGTCATACTGGTGCCAGCGGTGCTGACAATGGGCAGGTGGACCATCCGGCTTCCTGACTGGGTGCACACGGTCATGCCCAACGCCGTCATCGCCAGGCTGCAAGGCGTGGCCAGCATACCCCCCTCCACCTGGCTGGAGGAGCCGGTGCCCACGGTGCTGGTCGCTGCAGCCTGGTGCCTGCCCCTGCTCCTGTGGGGCCACCACAGACTGACCAGGAGCGATCTCTAGACCGTGCGCCGCCTGTGGCTACGGCTGCTAGGGTCGGGTCATGAGTATCACCGTCGCTGTCATCGGTGCCGCCGGGCGCATGGGCTCCACCGTGTGCCAGGCGGTGGAGCAGGCTGAGGGGCTGGAGCTGGTGGCCCGTCTGGACGTGGGGGACACCCTCGACGCCGAGCACCTGGGTGGCGCGCAGGTCGCCGTGGACTTCACCGTGCCGTCGGTGACCGAGACCAACGTCCACGCGCTTGTTGACGCGGGCTGCGACGTCGTCGTGGGTACCACCGGCTGGAGCGAGGAGGCCTATAAGCGCGTGCGTGAGCACCTGGCCCGCCCCGAGGCCGCCGGGCGCAGCGTGCTCGTCGCCCCGAACTTCGCCCTGTCCGCCGTGCTGGCCATGAGCCTGGCTGCCAGGGCCGCACGCTTCTTCGAGTCCGCAGAGGTCATCGAGCTCCACCACCCGGACAAGGTGGACGCCCCCTCTGGCACCGCCCTGGCCACCGCCCGTGGGATCGCCGCCGCCCGGGCGGCGGTCGGTCTGGGTCCGGTGCCTGACGCCACCCAGGCCGACCCAGACGGTGCCCGGGGCGCGGTGGTGGACGGTATCCACGTCCACGCCGTGCGCCTGCGCGGGCTGACGGCGCACGAGGAGGTGGTCCTGGGCAACCCGGGGGAGCAGCTGACCATCCGTACCGACTCCTTTGACCGCGCCTCCTTCATGCCCGGTGTCATCCTGGCGGTGCGCCAGGTGGGCGGGCTGGAGGGCCTGACGGTGGGGCTGGACGCCCTGCTGGAGGTGTAGCGGGAGATCCCCGTGATCAAAAGACGTGACCAGCCTCAGGACCGGTGGCAGGTGTCCCGACGCGCTGGCTGCACCTCGGCTGTTCCGAGGAATCCGTTTACCGTCTTGCGTTAATGACGCGGTCCGTTATATGCTTGGGCCGTGATCAGGTCGTTCGCGGACAAGGCAACAGAAAGGCTGTGGCGTCGCGAGCACGTTGCCTCACTTGACGCGCGCGTCGAACGGGTTGCCCTGCGCAAGCTTCGCCAGCTCGGTGCTGCCGCGTCTCTTGAAGACCTACGGGCGCCACCGGGAAACCACCTCGAGCGTCTGAGGGGCGACCGGTCTGGTCAGCACAGTATCAGGATAAACGCCCAGTGGCGGCTCTGCTTCGTGTGGACTGCTGCTGGCCCTGAGGAGGTTGAGATCGTTGACTACCACTGACCGCATCGCCCCGGTCCATCCGGGAGAGGTACTCATGGAGGACTTCATCAAGGAGTTGGGGATCACCCAGAACAAGGTCGCGGTGGCGGTCGGGGTCCCGCCGCGCCGCATCAACGAGATCGTGCTGGGCAAGCGAGCGGTGACCGCCGACACGGCAGCCCGGCTGGCCCGATACCTGGGCACGACGGCGGAGTTCTGGCTGAACCTCCAGGCCAGGTACGACCTCGATCTGGTAGAGGACTCCCACGGTGAGGCGCTGGCGCGGATCAGGCCGCTGGGCCACGTCGCCTGAGGGAAGGTGCTGGATTTGCGGGGCCAGCTGTCGAGACCTACCGACTCCTCGGAAGCTACGCGTACGGTGGTATGTGGCGAGGAGTCGGTAGATCTGCGAAGAGCCGGGAGGACACGGCGGCCTGACGCGGGGCTGGTAGGCCTGCTCAGTGCGCCCCTACAGCCCGGCCACCCAGCAGTCCTCGGTGACTCCCTGACCCACGCCGAGCTGGCGCTGTGCCCCGGTGGGCTCCAGACCGGCTGAGCGCAGGAACCAGGACAGCGACTCGTCCCCCCGCACCGCCCATACCACGAGCGCCCGGGCTCCGTGGCCCCGGGCGGTGTCGGCGGCGGCGGCCAGCAGGCGGGAGCCGTGGCCGCGTCGCTGGTGGGCCGGGTCCACGCCCAGGGCCGTCACCTCGGCCGCGGGCAGGGGCTCCCGGTCCTCGGGCGCCTGAGCGTCATTGAGGAGCAGAGGACCCTGCGCTCCGCCAGCTCCCGTGGGTGCCAGGGCGCCTGCGCCAGCAGCGGGGTGCTCACTCGCGCCGTCCTCGGGGCTGCCGGGGTCCGCGTCCCGGTCACTGGCTGCCCTGGCCGTACTGAGTGACTGGGTTGGCGCGAGCCCCAGCAGGCCGACCACTGACCCTGCCTGCGTCGCAACGAGCACGTGGTGCTCCCGGGAGGGGGGCGAGGTCACGGCTTCCTGCCAGCCGGTGGCGATGACAGGGGCGGAGATCATGGCGCGCACCCCTTCAGGCAGGCCCGTGCCGTGGGCGCCGCGGTGACCGGCCTCCAGGGAGGCCAGCATGGAGGCGGCGTGGACGGAGCCGATGGCGGCAAGGTCCTCGGGGCGGGCCTCTCGCACGAACCCGTTGGCACCTGTGGCGCCTGTGGTGTCCGCGTCCCGGGCACCGGCGTCCGCGTGCGACGGGCCTGGCACTGGGCCCGGTGCGACGTCGTCAGGGCCGTCGCCCTCAGGCGTGTCAGGCGTGCTAGGAGCCGTCATGCCCGGAGCCTATCCTGCCCGGGCGCCACCCAGCCATCCGGGCGGTCCGGGGAGGGGACCGACGGGCTGGCGAAGAACACATGACCAAAGCGATAGGCTGTGCTGAGCGCTACCGGTAGGCTTGTCCCATGAGCATCGCTGCCTCCCGCACCTTCGGCTCCGTCGGTGTCGCCATGGTCACGCCCTTCACCCCTGGTGGCGAGGTGGACGTGGACGCCGCCTGTGCCCTGGCCGTCAGCCTCGTGGACGACGGTGTGGACACGGTCCTGCTGTCGGGCACCACCGGGGAGGCCCCCACCACCCACCTTCCGGAGAAGCAGCTGCTCATCAGGGAGGTCAAGGCGGCCCTGGGGGAGCGCGCCATGGTCATCGCCGGGGCAGGCTCCAACGACACCGCCCACGCGGTACGTATCGGCGTAGGCTCCCAGGAGGCGGGGGCGCAGGGGCTCCTGGTCAACGCCCCCTACTACAACCGTCCCAGTCAGGAGGGCGTCTACCGCCACATCATGGCCGTGGTAGAGGCCACCGACCTGCCGGTCATGATCTACGACATCCCCGGCCGCACCGGGGTACGGATCAGTGACCAGACCCTGGCCCGCCTGGCCGAGCACCCCCGCGTCAAGGCGGTCAAGGACGCCACCGGTGACGTCGAGCAGGGCTTTGAGCGCATGGAGGCCACAGGGCTGGAGTACTACTCCGGCGACGACGGCCTCAACTTCGCCTGGCTGACCCATGGTGCCTCCGGCGTCGTATCCGTGGTGGCTCACGCCGACGCCCACTCCTGGCGAGAGATGATCGCCGAGGTCGACTCCGGGGACCTGGCAGGTGCCCGGGCCGTCGCCCAGCGCATGAGGCCCCTGGTGCGGGCCATGATGGGGGGTGGCCAGGGGGCGGTCATGGCCAAGGAGGCCCTGGTGCTCCAGGGGCGCCTGCCCCACGCCGCCCTGCGCCTGCCCCTGGTACGCGCGCAGGCGGAAGAGGTCGAGGCGCTGCGCACCACCCTGGAGGCCTGTGGGCTGCTGGCGCAGGAAGTCTGACTGCCACCTGCCGCAGGACCTGCGCTGGTCCGGTTGCGGCAGGCCGCTGCTGGCGCCCAGTCCTGGTGCGCCCCCCGGGGCGGCACGGTGAGCTCTGCGTCAGCCCGGGCGGTCCCGAGGTCCTGCCCGGTGCTGTGAGGGTGGTCTCCTCCTTCTGGGGGAGATCTGGTTCGTGTTTTCCTTCCCGGGGGTGATTCGCGGTCGCGGCGCCTCCTGTGGAATAGGACCTGTCAGGTCGGCAGCTCGTCGGCCGTCCGTGTCTCTTGTGGCCCTTGCAGGTCCCCCGGCCCCGGGGGTGCCCGGCCGGGGCCTGATCAGGAAAGGACCGTACCGTGCTTCTGTCTCTTAGCCGCCTCGCCGGGTGGGTCCTCATGGTCCTGGGGTCCATGATGGTCCCTCTGGCCGCCGCGCTCAACCAGCCGGGGCTGCAGGCCCTGGCCATCCTCATCCTGCTTGCCGCCACGGCCGCCCTGAGCGCCTCGCTCAAGGAGGACGCCACCGGCAGGTGGTGGGCAGACGGGCGGGACAGGTGACGAGTAGACGGGGCGGGGCCGTTGGCGACCGTCCCGGCGTGGGAGGTAGGCGGCACAGGCGCCGAGACGCTAGGTGACGCCGGGTGGCGCGCCTGCCGCGTCCCGTCCCGCCCTGCCTGGCCGCCATGTGGTGGGCTAGCGGCAGCCGTGGTCACCACCTGTCATGAGCCGCCCTCCAGCAGCCTGAGCCTGACCTCCCGGCGCAGCACCTTGCCGATCATTGAGCGCGGTAGCTCCTCGACCACCTCGAGGCAGCGAGGCAGGGCGTAGCGGGGCAGGGTCGCCTCCGCGTGGGCGCGCACCTCCGCCAGCGTCACCTGCCTGCCCGGCTCCAGGACCACCACGGCCGCCACCACCTCCCCGCCGGCCCCGTCCGGCAGGCCCACCACGGCCACGTCGGCCACGGCTTCCAGGGAGCGCACCGCCGCCTCCACCTGGGAGGGGTAGACGTTGAAGCCCCCGGTGAGGATGAGCTCGCGCCTGCGGTCGGCCATCCACAGGAAGGAGTCCTCCCGACGCACCATGTCACCGGTGCGCAGCCACCCGCCCTCCAGCAGGGCGGCTGCGGTGGCCTCGGGGTCCTCCCAGTACCCGGCGAAGACCTGGGGGCCGCGCACCAGGAGCTCGCCTGGCTCGCCGTCGGGCACCTCCCGGGAGGGGTCGTCGGGGTCCACCACACGCACGTCGGTGGAGGCGAAGGGCAGCCCCAGAGAGCCCAGCCGACGTCCCGGTCCCATCGGCGTGCCCGAGACGATGGGGCTGGTCTCGGTCATCCCGTAGCCCTCCACGAAGTAGCCCCCGGTCGCCTCCTCCCAGCGCTGGCCGACCTCACGCGGCATAGGTGCCGCACCGCACACGCCGTAGCGCAGGGTCCGCAGGGACACCCCGCGGGCCTGGGCGCCCTCCAGGATGCGGGAGAACATGACCGGCACCCCGACGAAGAACGTGAAGGGCCGACGCCTGTGGGCGGCCAGCACCTGGTCCACGTCGAACCGGGGGAGCAGCACCTGGGTCGCCGCCTTGTGCACGGCGCTGAGCACGTTGAAGGTCAGCCCGAAGGCGTGGAAGAATGGCAGGAGCGCCAGGAAGGTCTCCGCCCCCTCGTGCAGCATCGGCACCCAGGCGATCGCCTGGTTCACGTTGGCCCGCAGGTTGGCGTGGGTCAGCATCGCCGCCTTGGGTGTGCCCGTGGTGCCACCGGTGTAGAGCAGGACCGCGACGTCGTGGACCGCAGGGTAGGGGTGGGTGGCGGGCAGGCGCTGGCAACGGGCCACCTCACGGTCCCAGGACCGGACTCGCGTCGGGAGGTGGTCAGCCCTCATGGAGGCGCGTGCCTGGCGGGCGCGGGGCACGGGCAGGTGCAGGGCCGCCCGCACCCGACGGGGCATGGCTGCCGACAGGTCCACGCTGAAGACTGTCAGGTCCGTCGGCAGGGAGTCCGTGCGGCCAGGCACGCGGCCGGGCGCGTGACCAGGCACAGGATCAGCACCAGGAGAGCTCTGGCGGCCCAGGAGGCGCTCCACACCCTTCTCCCAGGCCACCAGCACCCGCGCGCCGTTGCTGGCCAGCTGGGAGCGGACCTCCGCGGCCGGGGCCAGGGGGTTGTGCTCGGAGACGATCGCCCCCAGCCGCAGGGCCGCGTAGATGGCGACGACGTGCTGGGGACAGTTTGGCAGCAGCAGGGCCACACGGTCGCCGTGGCGCACGCCGGCATGGTGCAGCAGCCAGGCGGCACGTTCGGAGGCCTCAAGGAGCTCGGCGTAGGTGAGGGTGGCACCCATGAAGTCCAGGGCGACCCGCTGGGGGTAGAAGTTTGCAGCCGTCTCCAGCAGGCTGCTCACGCCGGAGTCAGGTACCTTGATGATCGCAGGGATGCCTGGCTGGTAGTGGGGCCGGTGGTACAGGCCCGAGTCCCCGGCACGCTGCGTCGGCGGTGCCGACGGGCCAGGTGGCTGAGCGGGCTGTGGCGTGGCGGTCTCGGTCATGTCAGCCTTGCCAGTCACGTGCCCATCCATGCGTCCCAGTCGTGCGTCAGCCATGGTCGCTACCGTCGCGACCGGTGCTGCGGGTGTCCCTGCCGGTGCCCTGGTCGTCCCTGCGGCCGGTCTCGGTACCGCCCTGGCGGGCTGGAGCGTCCCCGACCTGGCTGCCGCCCCCAGCCAGGTGCTCCTTGACGGAGGTCACGGCCGCGCTGGCTGCCTCCGAGGCGGCCTCGCGCGCGGCCAGCAGCTCCTCACGTACCGCCCGGCGCAGGATCTTGCCGATCTGGGACCGAGGCATCTCGGAGAGGATGGCGACCTGACGCGGCAGGGCGTAGTGCGACAGCGTCCGGGCGGCCCACTCGCGGACCTGCTCCAGGGTCACGTTCTGCCCCTCCTTGGGAAGGATGGCCGCGACCACGGACTCCCCACCCGCCTCGCCGGGCAGGCCGACGACGGCGACGTCCTCCACCTGGGGCATGGAGCGCACCGCCTCCTCCACCTCGGAGGGGTAGACGTTGAAGCCCCCGGAGATGATGAGCTCCTTGCGGCGGTCGGCGATGACGTAGAAGCCGTCCTCCTCGCGCACCAGGTCACCGGTACGCAGCCACCCGTCCTCGGTCAGCACCTTCGCCGTCTCCTGTGGGTCCTGCCAGTAGCCTGAGAACACCTGAGGACCACGGACCAGCAGCTCGCCGACCTCACCGGGGGCCACCTCACGGCCAGGGGCGTCAGGGTCCACCAGCCTCGCCTCGGTGGAGGGGTAGGGCACGCCCAGCGTCCCGGGCCTGCGCTCGGGCGAGATCGGGTTGCCCAGGACGATGGGGGAGGACTCGGTCATCCCGTAGCCCTCAATGATGACACCCCCGGTGGCCTCCTCCCAGGCTTGGGCCACGGCCACGGGGTTGGGAGCGGCCCCGCAGACGGCGACCTTGCAGGAGGACAGGTCCGCGCCCGTGGCTGCCGCTCGGGCCGCCAGCCGGTCGAACATGACGGGGACTCCAGGGAAGAAGGTGGCAGGCCTGCGCCTCCAGGCCGCCAGGACCATATCGGTGCCGAACTTGGGCAGCACCACCTGGGTGGCGGCCAGGCCCACGGCGCACAGCAGCGACAGGGACAGCCCGAAGGCGTGGAAGAACGGCAGGACCGCGTAGAAGGTCTCCTGCCCCGCCACAGTGGTCCGCGAGGCCCAGGCCAGGCTCATCTCCGCGTCGGAGCGCAGGTTGACGTGGGTGAGGCAGACGGCCTTCGGCGTGCCGGTGGTGCCACCGGTGTACAGCAGGGCCGCCGGGTCCCCCGCGCCGGGCAGCGGGTGGATGCTGGCCAGGGCCGGAGCGGAGGCGACCATGTCGTCCCAGGAGCGGACCCCGGCAGGGACCCGGCCCCGCAGCTCGCGACGGCGCTCCCGGGCGGCGGCGAACGGCAGCCGCAGTGCCAGGCGGCTGCGCAGGGGCAGGCCCCGTGACAGGTCCACGGAGCACACCTCCAGGTTCGCCAGGCCGACCTCCTGCAGGGAGCCGGTGGCCTGGACCAGGCGCTCGAGGGTCTTCTCCCAGACGATGACCACGTGCCCCTGGTGGATGCGTACCTGCTCGCGCAGCTGGGAGGCTGGAGCCAGGGGGTTGTGCTCGGCGAGCACGGCACCGACGCGCCACACCGCGTAGGCCAGGACCACGTGCTGGGGGCAGTTGGGCAGCACCACTGCCACAACGTCGCCAGCCTGCACGCCCAGCCCTCGCAGGGCCTGGGCGGCCTGGGACACCTGCTGGGCCAGCTGGCTGTAGGTGGTGGTGGCGCCCATGAAGTCCAGGGCGATCTGGTCGGGGAACTGCCTCGCGGCGTCGCGCAGCATGCAGGACAGGGGCTCGGTCACCGGGGGGACGGTGGCGGGGACCCCCGGGGCGTAGTGCGGGGAGCGGGGGACGGACGTGCCGTCGCCGCAGGACTCAGGGGGCACGGGCGTGCTCTGGGTGCTCACGGTCTCTCCTTCGCTCAAAGACGTGGGCGGTGCTGGCGGCCACCCTCCAGGACGGCTGCTGCAGGGGCAGGTACTGTGTTGGGTGCAACGCTAACCTACGGGTGCGTAGCCTCGCGTCCCGTCGCGGGAGGCGGACAGCGGCAGTTTGACTACAGAGTCCCTGCTCACCTCGTCTCCTGTCGCGGGAGGCGGACAGTGTGTCATCACGCTCATCGGTGGTGTCGCGGCTCCCGGCAGGGGTGGTGTCACCGCAACCTCCCTTCAGGCTCTCGGGAGACCAGCCCACGGCTCCCGGCAGAGGGCGTCACCCGCTTAGGCCCTGGGGCGGGGTGGAACGGCACAGGACACGCAGGCGCCGCGTGGGCCGGGTCATGGCCACGTACAGGTCCCCCGGGCTGGTGGCGGCCAGGCGGCCGGGGTCCAGCAGGACGACGACGTCGAACTCCAGGCCCTTGGCCGCCACCGCCGCCATCACCGCCACACGGGCGCGCAGCACGTCACCGCCGGGTGCCTCCATGGCCTGGGCCAGCACCGGGTCCTGGCCCAGCGCCCGGGCCACCTGGCCAGCTACCTGGTCAGCCTCTGCGGTGATGACCGCAAGGCGCCCGCCACCGGGACCGGCCCAGGAGTCCAGGAGGTCGCGCTCCTCGCTGACCACGTCACGCAGAACCTGTCCCCAGGCCTGGTCGTCCTGCGCCGACTGGGTGCCGGAGAGGTCGTCCACGTGCAGGCAGTCAGGCAGGTCGCGCACAGAGCGCACCGGGTAGGGGGCGGGGTGCCCGAGTCCGCCAACCACGGCCTCGGCCGCCGCCATGATCGTGGCAGGGGTGCGGTAGCACACGCTGAGCACCTCCTGGCGCAGGGGCGTCGACCCCGGCGGTCTCCCGCCACCGTGGCCGCGAGGTCCTCGCTGGCGTCCCCCGCTCGCCGACGCTCCCAGCCCAGCCAGCGCCTCTGGCCAGCTGGCGGGCGCGTGGGGGCCGGAGTACTGGGCCAGGTCACCGACCACCGTGAAGGAGCGGACCGGGCAGCGGCGCGCCAGGGCGCGCCAGGCCATGGCGCCCAGCTCCTGGGCCTCGTCGACGACCACGTGCCCGTAGGTCCAGCTCCTGTCCGCACGGGCGCGCTCGGCCAGGGTCAGGGACGGGCCGGTCTCCTGGACCCGCTGGGCCAGCATCTGCGCGCTGACCATGCCGTCCCCCAGCTCCTGGGACTCGATAGCCTGGGCGGCGTAGGCCACCAGCTGCTCGTGGCGCTGAGCCTCCAGGCGGGCCTGGTGGGCCTGGGCGTCCTCGCTGGGACCCAGCAGCTCGGCCAGCTCGTCCAGGAGGGGCACGTCGGCGGCGGTCAGGGCGGAGCCAGCAGGGCGGTGCAGGAGATCGCGCTCAGCCCCGGTGAGCTCGGGGGCCAGCCTCTCCAGGAGGTCGGGGCGCGCCCACAGCCGCTCCAGGAGCCCCGTGGGCGTGGTCGGCATCCAGCACAGGTTGATCTCCCGGCGCGCGTCACGTGCCGTGCGGATGTCCTCGCGGATCCAGGCGCGTGTGTCAGGGTCAGAGGCGTCCTGTCCCGTGGTGGCCGCGTACTGGTCGGTCAGCCGCTCCAGGAGCCACAGGACGAACGGCTCCCTGGCCTGGTTGTGGGGCTTGCCGGAGCGCCGGGCTCGTGTGGCCGCCTCGCGCACCTGCGAGGGCTCCAGGGTCAGGCTGGTGCCCTGGACCCTGATGGTGCGCGGCCCGTCAGGAACCCGCTGCAGGCTGCGCACCGCGCGGCGCAGGACCTCCACCCACACGGAGCGCCCCTTGACCTCTGCCGCCCGCGCGGGCTCGGTACCGCGCGCCCGCACCCCGGGCAGGAGGTCGGACATGGTGGTGGAGACCACCCCTGTCTCTCCCAGTGAGGGCAGGACCTGCTCCACGTACCGCAGGAACGTCGAGGAGGGACCGACCAGCAGCACCCCAGAGCGCTCCAGGCGCTCGCGCTCGGAGTAGAACAGGTAGGCCACCCGGTGCAGCGCCACCGCGGTCTTGCCTGTGCCAGGACCGCCCTGGACGACGAGGACGCCCCTGCCGCCGGAGGTGACGACCCGGTCCTGCTCCGCCTGGATCGTGGCCACGATGTCGCCCATGCGGCCGTCGCGTGCCGCGGACATGGCCGCGATGAGCGCACCCTCCCCCTGGAGCTCCTCCTGGAGGCTGCGGGCGCGCCCCCTGCTGTCCCCACTGCCCTGGTGACCGTCCTGGTGCCCGCCCGTCCCGTCCAGGGCGGTGACGTCGATCAGCTCGTCCTCCACGCCCACCACAGTGCGGTCGCGGGTGTCGATGTGGCGGCGGCGCACCAGCCCCATCGGGTCGCGTGCGGTGGCTTGGTAGAAGGCTCGGGCCAGGGGCGCGCGCCAGTCCAGGACCACCTCGCGGTGTGCGGAGTCCTGCAGCCCGGTGCGGCCCACGTAGTGGCGTGCGCCGCGACGTGTGACGGGGGAGGAGCCTCCCGCTGCCTGGGCTGCCTGGGCCGTCATGTCCATCCGCCCGAAGACCAGCCTGGACTCCACTCCCTCCAGGGAGGAGACCAGGCTGGAGTAGTGCACGGCGTAGGCGTCGCGCTCACCGCGTGACTGGTGGGTTCCGGTGACCTCCTGCGCCTCGGTCTCGGCCAGGCAGCGGCGTGCCCGGTCCAGCTGGCGGTCCAGCTCGGCGTAGGCGAGGTCAACCACCTGCTGCTCGGTGTCGAGCTCGCGGCGACGGGCGGCCTCGGCCGACTCAGCAGACGCTGGTCGCTGGGATGCCGACTGGTCGCCCGAGGGGGGTGGTGTGTGACTCACGTGGCCTCACTGAGGGTCAGGGCGGACGAGGCGTGGTCTGGCTGGTGGCGGCAGAGCGACCCGTCGTCCGCACGGTGTACACGGTGCACGGTGCCGTAGCCTCCCACGGCACAGGGAGGCTCTATTATTCTCCTGCTGATGTGGCGGCGGGAAAGCCAATGGCGAACAGCGGCCGTTGCCGCCCGGCGTGCCGGGAACACGTTGGTGTCCCGGCTTGTTCTGCCTGTTGACGGACCTGGAGGCGCGAGGCACTCACTACTGCCGGTGTTGCCGGGCACTGCCTGCTGTGCAGACGGCTCTGCTCGTCTAGGCTTCGAGCAGTACGGGTCGCCTGCGGCGGTCCGGCCAGGCAGCACACGAGGAGACACGAGGAAGGAGGCAGATCTGTGAGACCACTGTTCAGCGTGCAGCACCCAGCGGACCAGCCGGTCTCCCCGCGCGTCCTTATCCACTACTTCGAGGGAGCCATGGACGCCGGCAACGCCGGGTCGCTTGCTGTCGAGCAGCTCCTCATGACGCTTCCCAACGAGCGGTTGGCGACCTTCGACGTCGACTCGCTGGTGGACTACCGCGCCCGGCGGCCGGTCATGACCTTCACCCACAACACCTACAGCTCGGTGACCATGCCTGAGCTGGTCCTGGACCTTCTCCACGACGACAACGGGGAGGACCTCCTGCTTCTGCACGGCACCGAGCCCGACTACCGGTGGGACGAGTTCGTCGGCGCCGTCGCGCACCTGGTGGTGTCCATGGGCGTGAGCCAGGCGGTGGGTATCGGGGGTATCCCCATGGCCGTGCCCCACACGCGCCCGACCTACGTCCACTTCCACGGCAGCCAGCCGGACCTCCTGCCCACCCAGGCAGAGATCTTCGGCCACGTCGAGCTCCCTGGCTCCCTGGCGGCATACCTGGAGATGCGCCTGGGCGAGCTGGGGCTGGACTCCCGGGGTGTCTCGGCTGCTATCCCCCACTACGTGGCCCGGGACGAGTTCCCGCAGGGGGCCTCGGCCCTGCTGACAGCCGTCGTGCAGTCCACGGGGCTGGCCCTGCCCGTGGGAGACCTGGAGGCCGCCGCCAGCACCAACCGTGCCGAGATCGACGCCGAGGCCGCCCAGCAGCCGGAGGTCTCTGCCGTCGTGTCTGCCCTGGAGGCCCAGTACGACGCGCTGGCCCCGCGGATCTCGTCGGTTGACGCCTCCGGTGCGGCCCCGGTGCTCGACCTGCCCAGCGCGGACGAGATCGGCGCCCGGCTGGAGGCCTTCCTGGAGGCCAACGAGTCCGGCGACCTGGGGCAGCAGGGCTGGAGCTCCAGCCCGGAGGGCTGAGGCCCTGTCCGGCTACTAGTGGGCTCGCTCAGCGGTCCCAGCGGTCCCTCACCGGCGGGGCAGCGGGAGGTCTTCGGGCTCCCAGGTGCGTACGGGTAGGAGCAGGCGTCGTACCGCACGGTCGATCTCGTCGCGCTCGCGGGCGCTGTACGGGGTGTGCCGCGCGACGGTCACGACGTTTCCCTGCCGCCTGCCCCTGACCGCAGCGGCGTCAGCCACCACGAGGACACCTCCGAAGATCCTGGTGAGGACGGACAGCTCCTCGTGCAGCGGGGCGCGTGGGGCCGACAGGGAGTTGGTCAGCAGCACTCCCCCCGGTGCCAGGGCGGAGGAGCAGGAGGTGAGGAACTGCTCGGTGCGGCAGGAGCCCGGGACCTGTGCGGCCGCAAACACGTCACGCACCACGACGTCCCAGCTCCTGGCCCCCAGGGCTTCCACGACCTCGGCCGCGTCACCGACCCTGATCCGTAGGCGTGGTGAGCGTGGCAGATCGAACCACTGGCGGACCAGGCGGGCCAGCATCTCGTCGACCTCGACCGCCAGCTGCCGTGACCCGGGCCGAGCCGCGTCCCAGGCCCGGGCGAGTGAGCACCCCGCCCCGCCCAGGTGCACGGCCCGCACCGGTGTGTCCGGGCCGCGCAGAACCGCCAGCACCGCGTCCATCTGCTGGTGGTACTCAAAGTCCAGGTGGGCAGGGTCGCGCAGGTCAAGGTAGGAGGACTCCGTACCGTCCAGGAGAAGCAGCACCCCAGTGTCCCTGACAACCAGCTCGGCGGTGGAGCAGGAGGTGGTGACAGGTCCCGAGGGCAGCGTCTGCACGGCGTCGGGTTGGTGAGACCGACGGGACACGAGCCTCCTGATGCCGGGCTTACGTGTCACGGGTACAGGCTAGCCTGGATGAAGGTACTGCGTGCGGGGTGCTGTGCCGGAGCGCACTGCGGGGTAGGTACCGTCGCAGCGGCTGGCAGGAGCTCGGGGCAGGAGTGCTGTCGGTGTACAGCCGCGGCAGGCGGCTGAGAAAGAGAGGTGAGAGGTCATGAGCAGGGCTCCGCGGGCGCAGGCTGCCCGCCGCTCCTGGGGCGAGGACGACTCCGGGACCCCGATCCTGCACGTGGACATGGACGCCTTCTTCGCCTCCGTGGAGGTCATGGAGCATCCCGAGCTGGAGGGGCGGCCGGTTGTCGTCGGTGGCTCCCACGGACGTGGCGTGGTCTCTGCCGCCTCCTACGAGGCCCGTGCCTACGGCGTGTCCTCAGCCATGTCCATGGCGGAGGCGCTGCGGCGCTGCCCCCAGGCCGTGGTGCTGCCCGTGCGCCACGACCTCTACAGCCAGGTGTCAGCCAGGGTCATGGCTGTGCTGGCGGAGGTGACCCCCGTCCTGGAGAGAGTCAGTGTGGACGAGGCATTCCTGGACGTCTCGGGCGCCAGGCGCCGCATGGGCGGCCCCGTCCAGGTCGCCACCTGGATCCGTGAGCAGGTGCGTGACCGTGTGGGTGTGCCCGCCTCGGTCGGGGTGGCCTCCACCAAGTTCGTCGCCAAGCTCGCCTCGGCCCACGCCAAGCCTGACGGCCTGCTCCTGGTCCCGGCTGCGGCCACCAAGGACTTCCTGGACCTGCTGCCTGTGGAGGCGCTGTGGGGGGTGGGTGCCAGGAGCGCGCAGGTGCTCCATCGCTGGGGCATCAAGGACGTGCGCACGCTGGCCGCCACGGACGTGCGCCGTCTGGAGAAGATCCTTGGTACCGCTGCCGGGCGCCATCTTCACGACCTCTCCCGCGGTATCGACCCCAGA
This sequence comes from Actinomyces wuliandei, assembly GCF_004010955.1. Lineage (NCBI taxonomy): Bacteria > Bacillati > Actinomycetota > Actinomycetes > Actinomycetales > Actinomycetaceae > Actinomyces > Actinomyces wuliandei. The sequence goes on along the minus strand of NZ_CP025227.1, from coordinate 1,786,968 downwards.
CCCGTCAACCCGGTCCGCGAGGAGAAGTCCGTCGGTACCGAGGCGACCTTCTACTCCACCATTACTGACCGTGAGCACGTTCGCCGGGTCCTGCTGGACCAGACCCACCACTGCGCCGCCAGGCTGCGCGCAGGATCCCTTCGCTGCCGCGTCGTGGTGCTCAAGGCCCGGGGAGCGGACTTCACCACGGTGACCCGCTCGCGGACCCTGCCCGTGCCGACGGACCTCGCCCGTGACGTCTGGCAGGCGCTGGGCGGCCTCCTCGACACGCTTCCCACGCCCCCCGGAGGCTTCCGCCTGCTGGGCGTACGGGTCGAGGGGCTGTCTCGCGTCCAGGAGGGTGTCCAGCTCCTCCTGGACGAGGACCCCCGCTACGGTGCACCGGAGAGAGCCGCTGACGCCGTGCGCAGACGCTGGGGCGGGCAGGCCCTGAGACCAGCCAGCCTGCTGCCCTCACCGGCCTCGCCGCGTCCCGAGGGGTGACCAATCTGGCGTCCAGGTTTTCCCGGGGCCGAACAAGGCCTATCCTGGCTGTGGCGGAACAGCGGCCCCAGCCGACCGTGTGGACCGTCCCGCTACGACGCACACGACTCCACCCCCTGGCTCAGAAACGAGGCGCACGATGGCACTGTCAGAGCGAGAGCAGCAGGTCCTGCGTGATCTGGAGTCGCAGCTCCACCAGGAGGACCCAGGACTGGCCGACACGATGGACAGCAGGCAGCCGACTGGTCCCCTGCGCCTGTCCCCCAGGCACATCGGGGCAGGAGTCGCCCTGGTGCTGGTGGGGATGAGCCTGGTCGTCAGCGGTGTGGTCGTGCGCAACAGCGTGGTCTCCATCCTGCTGGGTGTCGTCGGCTTCGGTGTGGCTGTCTGGGGCGTCAGTCTCGCCCTGACGCGTGTGGAGACCGGTGGCGGTCCTGAGCCGTCGTCCCGTCGTCCCTCACGGCGCTCCACCTTCATGGACCGCCAGTCGCAGCGGTGGGACCGGCGGCGCGGCTCCCAGGGCTGAGCCACGCCTGACGAAGGTGAGGTGTGTGTGCCCCTGAGGGAGGTGCCCCGGGGCCGCGCGCCTCCTCAGCCAGGTCCGTGTGACGCGCGCCGAGCGGGCGTGCCGGTTGTCCCTGCGTTCGCTGGGTGTCGCAGTCGTGTCCCTCCACTGCCTTCCACCCGGTTGTTCCCGCCGGTGGGCCGGGCGTGACGGCCCCGGGCGCCCTCGGCCTCAGCCTTGGCTGGGCGGACCGATGTCCTGACGGCCGACGTCCCAGGGACTCGCGTACCGTAGTGGTGGCGCGGTCTCTCCCGTGTCCTCCACACAAACCCCGCCTGCACCCTCCACGCCAACCCTGCGTGTCCCGCGTCCCTACAGCCTGTGTTCTTGCGGCCCCCACCCTGCCTCTTTCTATCCCGTCCTGCCGTGCTCGTCCCGGGGCTCCTGCGCCCGCCTGTGCCTGCCGCCCGGCACCACCTCCCTGGACCTCCCTGGACACCACGACTGCGGACGTCCTGCGCCCCGGCGGGTCGGCCGTGACTGGCGTGTCGCGTTCCTCCTCCACTTCCCTCCACCACGACAGATCCGCTTGATGTGGCGGAAGACGACGTCGTGACGCGACGGTCTCCCCGCACGGCGTGGGAGTGAGGGGAGGAAAGTGGAGTAAGGTGGGGGCCAGGGGAAAGCCGAGGGGAAGGAGGTGTCCCGTTGTTCCTGGGCACCCACGCCCCAAAGCTGGATGAGAAGGGCCGTCTCATCCTGCCGGCCAAGTTTCGTGAGGAGCTGGCTGGTGGCGTGGTGATCACCCGAGGTCAGGAGCACTGCCTGTACGCGTTCACCTCCGCAGAGTTCGAACGCATGTACGCACAGCTCCGTGAGGCGCCTCTGGCCCAGAAGCAGGCACGCGACTACATCCGAGTCATGCTCTCAGGAGCGGACTCCCAGGTCCCGGACAAGCAGGGGCGGATCACCCTGCCCGCTCAGCTTCGCAGCTATGCCGGGCTGAGACGGGACCTGGCCGTCATCGGGGCGGGAGCCCGGGTGGAGATATGGGACGCCACTGCCTGGAGCGACTACCTGGCCGCTCAGGAGCAGGTCTTTGCCGACACTGCCGAGGAGATCATCCCCGGGTTCTTCTGAGCCGCCCCGACGGTGACCCGCCTCGCGAGGTCTCCGCCCGATGCCGAGTCCGGCACCTCTTCCCCGGTGCCGGAACCACGGGAGGAGTCCTGGCCAGGCGGCTCACCGGGGGGCAGGGGGCGGTAGCCCCGGCAGGACAGGCCGACGTAGCAGAAAGACAACCGGAAGGAGGACATGCCGTGACCGCTGCTGGTACGACACCCGTACCATCACAGCCGCTGCAGGCGGAGGACGTCGCCCGTCGGCACGTGCCTGTCCTCCTGGAGCGCTGCCTGGGGCTCCTGGAACCTGCCCTGGCTGCTGCGGGCTCCGGCGCCGGGGGGGCGGGGCGGAGCGCACCGCTCCTGGTCGACTGCACCCTGGGCATGGGCGGGCACACCCAGGCAGCCCTGGACCGTTTCCAGGGTCTGCGTGTCATCGGTATCGACCGCGACCCGGAGGCTCTCCGCCTGGCCCAGGCGCGGCTGGCCCGCTACGGGGGACGTTTCCTCGCCGTCCACGGTACCTACGACCAGGTGGGGGAGATCGTGCGGGAGCACGCGCCCCTCCTTGGAGGCGCAGCGGACGGTACCGTTGACGCCGTCCTCATGGACCTGGGCGTGTCCTCCCTCCAGCTGGACGAGGCCGCCCGCGGCTTCGCCTACTCCAGACCTGCGCCCCTGGACATGCGCATGGACCAGACCACCGGTCCCACGGCCCGTGACCTCCTGGCAGCTGAGGACGCAGCCAGCCTCACCAGGATCCTGCGGGTGTACGGGGAGGAGCGCTTCGCCTCCCAGATCGTCCGGGCGGTGGTGCGTCGCCGTGAGGCGGGGGACCCGGTAACCACCAGCGAGGACCTGGCTGACCTGGTCCGCCGGGTGGTCCCGGCGGCGTCGCGCCGCAGCGGGGGCCACCCCGCCAAGCGCACCTTCCAGGCGCTGCGCGTCGCCGTCAACTCCGAGCTGGAGATCCTGGAGACCGCGCTACCGCAGGTCCTGAACTGCCTGCGGGTCGGTGGGCGTGTGGTGGTGGAGTCCTACCAGTCCCTGGAGGACAGGATCGTCAAGCGGGCACTGGTGTCAGGCGCGACCACCAGGGCGCCCCACGGTCTTCCCGCCGTCCCGGACTCCGACCTTCCCTACCTCGAGCTGCTCACCCACGGCGTCGTCAGGGCTGGGCCCGACGAGGTCGCGCTCAACCCGCGCGCGGCGTCCGTGAGGCTGCGGGCAGCAGCGCGCACCAGGAGCGTGCAGGAGGCACCAGCACCCGAGCCGCGCGGCGGCCCGTGTGCGCACCGTACAGACACCAGCAACCGACGAGGAAAGGCCAGCAAGAGATGAGCGCAGTCGCGACAGCGCGGGCGACCCGTCCCGCTGCGACACGTCGTTCCGCAGTGTCCTGGGGCGGCTCCCCGGCAGCAGGCGAGAGGGACGCCCGTGGGCTCCAGCACGACGAGGCGGGTACCAGCCGTCCTCGGTTGCGTGTGGTCACAGGAGCCGCCCCCGCACGCACCACCTTGCCCTTCCTGGCACTCATCATCCTCGTCCTGGCAGGGGCGCTGGTCGCCTCCATGCTGCTCAACGCCCGCATGGCCGACACCGCCTACCGGATGAAGGAGGCGCAGGTCGAGCTCAACGTCCTCAACGACCACGTGGAGACTCTGCGCACCGACGTCCAGGAGGCCTCCGCCCCGGACTCCCTGGCGACTCGTGCCTCAGAACGGGGCATGGTCCCGGCGGGGGCTCCCGGAGTGGTGGACCTGGAGCGCTCCACGCTGACGGAGGGCGCCTCTGCCGGCGACGACGCGGACCAGGCGGGGTAGCCTCCGGTGAACCCTTCTCGTCGTCAGGCGCTGCGGTTGGCAGGAGTCGGCCTGTTTGGCCTTCTTGCGGGCCGTACTGCCTACATCCAGGCAGTCGCCGGACCACGGCTGGCAGCCCGGGCCAAGGCGGAGCGGACCGTGAGCTGGGTCAACCGTGCTCGTCGCGGGGACATCACGGGACGGGACGGGACGGTGCTGGCCTCCAGCGCCGTCACCTACGACGTCGGAGTCAACCAGCAGGCGGTGTCCCAGTACGAGCAGGTTGAGGAGCAGGCCGACGAGGCCACCGGGGGCACGCGGGAGGTCGTGGTGGGCTACGGGGCCGCGGCCGCTGCGGCCCAGCTGGCTCCCGTCCTGGACCAGGACCCCCTGGAGCTGGGGGCCGCGCTGGTGGGAAAGTCGACCTACTCGATCATCGCCCAGGAGGTCGATCCCGACACCTGGCGCCGGATCAAGGCGCTGGGGATACCCGGTGTGGAGCCCGACCAGCGGACCCGGCGCACCTACCCGGCGGGTAACGTCGCCGGCAACGTCCTGGGCTACACCTACGAGGGCGACAGCCGCCAGCTGATCGGCTCCGCCGGCCTCGAGCTGACCCAGAACGACCTCCTGACCGGCACCGACGGGCGTGGCAGTGAGGAGATCGGCCGTACCGGGGCCATCATCCCCACCGGGGACCAGCAGGACGACGAGGCGGTGCCCGGCACCACCGTGCGCACCACCCTGGACCCCGACCTGCAGTCGATAGCCCAGGCAGCGATCGACAAGGTGGTTGCCCAGGAGTCGGCGCTGTGGGGCGTCGTCGTGGCTGTGGAGCCCTCCACCGGCAAGGTGCTCCTCCTGGCGGACTCCGGCTCCGTGGACCCCTCCGACCCGGCGGCAGCCGCGCAGGAGGACCGTGGTGCGCGCAGCGTGGAGGCCGTCTTCGAGCCCGGAAGCGTCGGCAAGGTGGTGACCTTCGCGACCGCCCTGGAGGAGGGGGCCGTCACTGCCGAGGAGACGTGGAACGTGCCCTACACCTGGGCCGCCTCCAACGGCCAGTCCTTCCGGGACTCCCACCCTCACGACCACCAGGTCCTCACGACGGCTCAGGTGCTGGCAGAGTCCTCCAACGTTGGTACGGTCCAGGTCGGCGAGCGGGTCTCGGACGAGGCCCGCTACTCCTGCATGGAGAGGTTCGGGTGGGGGGCGCCCACCGGGATCGAGATGCCCGCCGAGTCCGCCGGGCTGCTCACGTCCCCGCAGGAGTGGGACGACCGCACCCGCTACACCACCATGTTCGGGCAGGGGATCGCCTGCACGAGCCTCCAGGCCGTCCAGGTGCTGGCAACCATCGCCAACGGTGGTGTCCGGATCGCGCCACGGGTCATTGAGGCCTGGATCACCGCAGACGGCGAGGAGACTACGCAGACAGCGCCCGAGGGGGTGCGCGTCATCAGCGAGGAGACGGCTGCCACGCTCACGGATATGCTCATCGGTGTCACCCAGGAGGGCGGGACCGCCGAGGCGGCCTCCATTGACGGCTACCTGGTAGCGGGCAAGACTGGTACCACCGAGATCCTCACCGAGGACGGGACGGTGGCCTCCTTCGTCGGCTTCCTGCCAGCCAAGGAGCCTGCGCTGGCGATCGCCGTCATCGTCTACCGCCCCGACGGGGTGTACGGGGGCACGGTGGCGGCACCCGTGTTTCGTGAGGTGGCCCTGGCAGCCATGCAGTCCCTGGGGATCGCCCCCGACCCCGCAGTCGTCGCCGGGGCTGCGGCGCAGGAGGACGGGGAGCAGGTTGACGGTGTGGACGCGCGGTGACCGGGTCACGGCGCCGGGACGGGACGGCAGAGGCAGGGACGGCAGACGTGACAGCTAGCACCTCCGAGATGCGTCACTGATACTCCTCTGTGGGGGATCTACATCCGGGCTCGCGATAGATTGAGGAACCATGACCAACCACGCCTACGAGTCGGCAGCCTCACTGCGGCCACAGCACAACGCGCCCACCTCGCTGGAGGTGCTCGCCCAGCGGCTGGGTGCCACCCCTGCGGCTGACCAGGATGCAGCCGCCCTGGCTGGGCTGGAGGTGTCCGGAGCCTCTGTGGACTCTGCGGACGTGGCGCCTGGAGAGGTCTTTGTCGCGGTGCCCGGGTTCACCGCCCATGGTGCCCGGTTCTGCGGGCAGGCCGTGGACAGCGGTGCCGTCGCCGTCCTGACCGACCCTGACGGGGTGTCCCTGGCCCGCCAGACGGCTCACGGCACCCCGGTCCTGACCTGCCCCGACCCGCGGGCGCTTGCCGGGCCACTGGCTGCCGGGATCTACCACCACCCCGCCCGGCAGCTGGTGACCACAGCCGTGACCGGGACCAACGGGAAGACCACCACGACCTACTTCCTGGACGCGGTCCTCACGGCGCACCTGGGGTCCACCATGCTGGCTGGCACCGTCGAGCTGCGTGTGGGCGGCTCCCGCGTGGAGTCTCCGCGTACCACCGTCGAGGCCCCGGTGCTTCAGAGGATGCTCGCCCTGGCGGCGGAGCAGGGGGTGGGTGCGGCCTGCCTGGAGGCCTCCAGCCACGCTGTCGTCCTGCACCGGCTGGAGGGGACGGTCCTGGACGTCGTCGGCTTCACCAACCTCCAGCGTGACCACTTGGACTTCCATGGCACCATGGAGGGCTACCTGGAGGCCAAGTCCCGGCTGTTCACCCCGGAGCACGCGCACCACGGGGTGGTGTGCGTCGATGACGAGTGGGGTCGACAGCTGGCCGCCTCGGCTGCCGTGCCGGTGGAACGGCTCCGGACCTACCCTGGTGACGCGCAGGCGGAGTGGTGGGTGAGTGACGCCGTCGTCTCCCTGACGCAGGCTGCGACCACCTTTGTCCTCCACGGCCCCGACGGGCAGGAGCTCCCCGCCTCCTGCCCGCTGCCCGGTGCCGTCAACGTGCAGAACGCCGCCCTGGCGCTGGTCATGGCCCTGCGCGCCGGGGTCCCGGCGCAGACTGCGGTGGAGGCGCTGGCATCCGCCCACGCCGTCCCCGGGCGGATGCAGCGCATCAGCCAGCGTGACGGGACCCGGGGGCTGTGCATCGTGGACTTCGCGCACACGCCGGACGCCCTGGAGCTGGCGCTGCAGGCTGTGCGGCCCATCACCCCGGGGCGTCTCATCGTGGTCTTCGGCTCCGACGGCGACCGTGACCAGGGCAAGCGCCCCATGCTCGGCGCGGTGGCCGCCAGGCTCGCGGACGTCCTCGTCGTCACTGACGAGAATCCCCGTAGCGAGGACCCCCAGTCCATCCGTGACGCCGTCCTGGAGGGGGTGCGCTCGGTGCGCCCGGACCTGCACGACGTCGAGGAGGTCACGACCTGGCGTGGCGACGCCGTGCGCCGGGGCGTGGAGCTGTGCGGACCGCAGGACACCGTCATCGTCACGGGCAAGGGTCACGAGCCCTTCCTGGAGGCCGGGGGCGAGTTCATCCGCTACAACGACGCCCCGGTCATGGCCCAGGCCGTCGCCCAGAAGTGGCCCCAGGCATGAGCCGCACCCTGACGCAGGCTGCTGCCCTCGTCGGCGGGAGCCTCCTGGGACCTGACGCGGTCGTGGACGGGCCGGTGGTCACTGACTCCCGGCAGGTTCGACCCGGCTCGCTCTTCGTGGCGGTGCGCGGGGAACGCACCGACGGACACGCCCACCTGGCCTCGGCCCTGGAGCGGGGGGCCGTGGGCGCGCTGGTGACCAGCCTGCAGGCGGCCCGGGAGAGCCTGGCCGCAGTAACGCCGCAGTCAGTGCAGGAGGCCTCCCGGGTGCTCCCGGGTTCCGGGGCCACCCGGGGCAGCCAGGAGACGGCTGCCGACCTGCCCTTGGGACTCGTGGTGGTTCCCGACACTGTGGAGGCGCTAGGCGCCCTGGCTCGCGCCCACCTGGCGGACCTGCGCCGCACGGCCCTCGCTCGTGGCAGCCGCCTGGACGTGGTTGCCATGACCGGGTCGGTGGGCAAGACCACCACCAAGGACCTGACGCGCCAGGTCCTGGCCGCCTGCGGTCCCACCGTCGCGCCGCAGGCCAGCTTCAACAACGAGATCGGGCTGCCGCTGACGGTGCTGGAGGCCGACGAGACCACGCGCTACCTGGTCCTGGAGATGGGTGCCTCCGGCCCCGGCCACATCGACTACCTCACCGGTATCGCCCCCCTGGACGCGGCTGCTGTCCTCATGGTGGGCCATGCGCACATGGGCGGCTTCGGGTCCATTGAGGGTGTGGCCCAGGCCAAGGAGGAGATCCTCTCCGGCCTGCTGCCCGGGGGCACGGCCCTGCTCAACACTGATGACGAGCGAGCTGCTGCTATGGCTAGCAGCGCACCCGGCCCGGTCCTGACCTTCTCAGCCAGCGGAGGCCGCGCTGACCTGCGAGCCAGCGACGTCGTCGTGGGCCAGGGAGCCCGGGCGTCCTTCACTCTCAGCCTTCCCGGGCTCGCCGAGCCCCGACGGGTCCACCTGGCTGTTCCCGGGGCGCACAACGTCTCCAACGCGCTGGCTGCGGCCGGGCTCGCGCTGGCTGCCGGGGCCGCTGCTGAGGTCGTCGCCGACCAGCTGGGGCAGGTGGAGATCGAGAGCCCGCACCGGATGGACGTGGCTGTGCTCGGGGGTGACCTGCTGCTTATCGACGACTCCTACAACGCCAACATTGACTCCATGACCGCAGCCCTGGCGGCCCTGCCCGCCCTGGCGGGACAGCGGCGGCGTGTCGTCGTCGTCTCCGAGATGCTGGAGCTGGGTGAGGCCTCGGTGGCTGACCACGCCCGGACGGGCCTGCTGGCGGCCCAGGCAGGGGTCGACCTGCTGGTAGGCATCGGAGCGGGGGCAGAGCCGGCCCTGGAGTCAGCCCGAGCCAAGGGTGTCGAGGCCGTCGGCCTCGCTGATGCACAGGAGGCCGTGGCCCAGGCCAGCACGCTGCTTCGTGACGGCGACGCCGTCCTAGTCAAGGGATCCCATGGCTCCGGCGCCTGGCGCCTGGCCGACCACCTCAAGGAGGCTCGCCCCCGATGACCGCCATCCTCGTCTCCGGCCTTGTCGGCCTGGTCGGCACGCTCCTGGGGACACCGCTGCTGATCCGCTACCTCCAGGTCAAGGAGTACGGGCAGTTCATCCGTCAGGACGGCCCGCAGGGGCACTTCACCAAGCGTGGCACCCCCACCATGGGTGGTGTCGTCATCATCCTGTCCACGGTGGCGGGCTACGCCCTGGCCAACCTCACCGAGCTGCGCACCCCCCGGGCCTCCGGTGTCCTGCTGCTGTACCTCGTCGTCGGGCTCGGGCTCATCGGCTTCCTGGACGACTTCGAGAAGATCTCCAAGCAGCGCTCCCTGGGCCTGCGGGCTTGGCAGAAGATCGCGGGCCAGGCCTTCATCGGCATCAGCTTCGCGGTCATGGCCCTGCGCTTTACCGACCGTGAGGGCGTCGCCCCGGCCTCCACCCGGGTCTCCTTCGCCCGGGACACCTCCCTGGACCTCGCCTTCGCCGGGGCCTTCGTGGGCCTGCTGCTGTTCATCCTGTGGGCGAACTTCCTTATCACCGCCTGGTCCAATGCGGTCAACCTTACCGACGGCCTGGACGGCCTGGCAGCGGGCGCCTCCGCCATGGTCTTCGCTGCCTACACCCTCATCGGGGTGTGGCAGACCAACCAGTCCTGCCTCTACGGCCACTCCGACGTGGTGGCCACGACCTGCTACCAGGTGCGCGACCCGAGGGACCTGGCCATGGTCTCCGCCGCCCTCATGGGTGCCTGCTTCGGCTTCCTGTGGTGGAACGCCTCCCCGGCCAAGATCTTCATGGGGGACACCGGCTCCCTCGCTCTGGGAGGAGCCGTGGCCGGGCTGTCGATCCTGACCCGCACGGAGTTCCTTGCCGTGGTCCTGGGAGGGCTGTTCCTGGCCGAGGTCATGAGCGACGTCATCCAGATCGCCTCCTTCAAGGCAACTGGCAGGCGTGTCTTCCGCATGGCTCCCCTCCACCACCACTTTGAGCTGGGAGGATGGAGCGAGGTCAACGTCGTGATCCGCTTCTGGATCATCGCCGGCCTGTGCGTCATCGGGGGGCTCGGCCTGTTCTACGCGGAGTTCCTCGTAGCCTGAGTACCCTGGGCGCGGCCGTGCCACGGCACCCGTGTCGGCGGGTCCGCGGGGCGTGCCGACCGCCACCGCATCGACCACAGCGCCTGACCACAGTGTTGACAGCATTGGCGGCGCTGACGGCGCTGACCACAGCCAGGACCAGCACCAAGCAGAAGGGTGTACAGCACCGTGACCACCGCAACGACCAGCAGCCTGCCCCCGGAGCGGCGTACTCGGACCAGCGGTCCGGTCGGCAGGCCGCTGCGTCAGGACCTGGAGGGTGCCCGCGCTGGTGTCGTGGGTCTGGGGCGCAGCGGTCGTGCTGCTGTGGAGGCGCTGACCACCCTGGGTGCGCAGGTCCACGTCTTCGACTCCCGGGAGTCCTCGGTCGAGTCACTGGGGAGCACGGTGACGGGTGCCACCGTGGGCGATGCGGAGGTGACGGCACGGGCGCTGGAGGACAGCGACCTGCGACTGGTCGTGGTCTCCCCGGGAGTTCCCGCCACCGGCCCCGTCCTCAGGGCGCTGGCCCGTGCCGGCACGACGACGTGGAGCGAGGTCGAGCTGGCCTGGAGGCTCCAGCAGGACTCCACCCGCCCGGACGTGGCCTGGCTGGCTCTGACCGGCACGGACGGCAAGACGACCACCGTCTCGATGCTCTCGGAGATCCTGGGCTGCGCGGGCCTGAGAGCACCTGCCGTGGGCAACATCGGCAGGCCCGTGACCGAGGCGGTCCTGGAGGGCGGGGCCGACGTCCTGGCTGTCGAGCTGTCCAGTTTCCAGCTGCACACGACAACGAGCATCTCCCCGCTGGCCTCAGCGTGCCTCAACCTGGCGCCTGACCACCTCGACTGGCACGGGGGCCTGGAGGCCTACGCCGCGGACAAGGCCCGTGTCTACGCCCGGACCAGGGCAGCAGCGGTGTACAACGTGGCTGACCGGGCCACCCGCGACATGGTCCAGCATGCCGACGTCGTGGAGGGGTGCCGGGCGGTCGGGTTCACCCTGGCTGCCCCTGCCCCGGGCCAGGTTGGTGTGGTGGACGGCCTGCTCGTGGACCGCGCCTTCCACCCTCGTGGACGCACCCACGCCGTCGAGCTGGCGACGACCCTGGACCTGGCCCACCTCGCGCCGGGCGCGGCCGTGGACAGGCTGCCCGGGCACATCGTGGCCGATGCCCTGGCCGCAGCGTGCCTGGCCCGCGCTGGCGGCGCCGACGAGGAGGCAGTCGCTGCGGGGCTGCGCGCCTACAGCCCGGGGGCGCACCGCAGCGTCACCGTGGCCCAGGCGGACGGGGTGACCTGGGTGGACGACTCCAAGGCCACCAACCCCCACGCGGCCCAGGCTGCGCTCAGCGGCCTGCCTGCTGGCAGCGCCGTGTGGATCGTGGGGGGCGACACCAAGGGTGCCCAGTTCCTCGACCTCGTTGCTGCCGTGAGACCGCACCTTCGTGGCGCGGTCGTGATCGGGCGGGACCAGACCGACGTCCTGGCGGCACTGTCGGCACAGGCTCCTGAGGTGCCGGTACGGCAGGTCCCTGACGCCCCGCCCGCTGCCCTGATGCGAGCGGCGGTGAGTGAGGCCGCCCGTCTGGCCCGTGACGGCGACACGGTGGTCCTGGCCCCCGCCTGCGCATCCTGGGACCAGTTCTCCTCCTACGCCCAGCGCGGGGACTTCTTCGCCTCCGCCGTGAGGGCGCTGGTGGGGAAGGAGTCGAGCGACGCCGCGGACACGTCAGGGACCGGGGGGCGTAGCGGGAGGCAGAGGAGGTGCCAGGAGTGAGTGCGTCTGTCTCAGCACCGACGCTGCGGCCCGCAGCCTCCTCCACGTCGTCGACGTCGTCCCAGGGTCACGTCGGTCAGGACCCGTCCAGCAGCGAGGGCCTGCGGTCCCGGCTCCGGCGGTGGACGCGGTGGCGGGGCTCCCGGAGACGGTCACGCCCGGACCAGGAGCGCGGTGTCGCGGACGGGAGGGGCGGCCGCAGGGGGGAGCAGGCGACACTGACCTACTACGCGCTGCTGCTGTCCACCCTGGTCCTGCTGACCCTGGGGCTTGTCATGGTCTTCTCGGTCCAGTCGGTGACCGTGGCCGCCACGGGAGGCAACCCGTACACGGACTTCGCCAAGTACCTGGTCTTTGCCGTCGTAGGCGTCGTGGGGATGCTCGCGCTCTCCCGGATGCCCCTGTCCTGGTTTCCGAGGCTGGCCTGGGTGGCGCTGGTGCTGACGATGGGGATGCAGCTCCTGGTCTTCTCTCCCATCGGTGTCAACGTCTCCGGCAACCGCAACTGGATCCAGGTTCCTGGGATCGGCACGGCCCAGCCCTCGGAGCTGATGAAGCTGGCCCTGGCCCTGGCCCTGGGGACGCTGGTGGCTTGGTACGTCCAGGGTCGCCGAGGGCGAGCGGTTACGGCTGGGTGGGTGATGGTGGCTCTGGCCGTCCTCAGCGTCATGGCTGGTCAGGACCTGGGCACGGTGATCGTCCTGGTCCTTGTCGTCGCGGGGGCGCTGTGGGTGGGCGGCCTGGCCCGGAGGTGGTTTGCCGCCCTGGGCTGCCTGGGGCTGCTCCTCTTCATGACCGCCTCCCTGCTGTCGGTGAGCCGTCGCGCCCGGATCCTCGCCTGGCTGCGTCCTGACGGCGCCGACCCCACCGGTGTGGGCTACCAGCCGCGCCACGGCCAGTGGGCGCTGGGCACAGGAGGCTGGTTCGGGGTCGGCCCCGGCTCCTCGCGCCAGAAGTGGGGCTACCTCACCCAGGCGGACTCCGACTACGTGTTCGCGGTGCTGGGGGAGGAGTTCGGCCTGCTGGGCACCCTGACGGTCATCGCCCTGTTCGCGGTCATCGGGGGCTGCTGCCTGCGGACCATGCGGCGGCACACGGACCCGCGCGTGGTGGCCACCGCCTCGGCTATCGGTGCCTGGGTGGTGGGCCAGGCCCTCATCAACATGATGGTCGTGACCGGTATCCTTCCCGTCCTGGGGCTGCCCCTGCCCCTGGTCAGCCGGGGCGGGACCGCCCTGGTCTCCGTGCTCCTGGCCATGGGTGTCCTGCTGGCCTTCGCCCGTCACGAGCCGGGCGCCCAGGAGGCCCTGAGATCAAGCCCCGGCGCCCTGCGCCGTACCCTGTCGGTGATCGTCCCGAGGAGGAACCGTGCCTGAGCCTGCTGAGACCGCTGCCGCTTCCCGCCCTGGCGCGGCCGCTGCCCGGCCGCTGCGGGTCCTTCTGGCGGGAGGCGGGACCGCAGGACACGTCAACCCGCTGCTGGCCACTGCTGCGGCACTGCAGGACCCCGGCTGCGGCGGGGACCCCCGGACCCGGGTCCTGGTCCTCGGTACCAGGGAGGGGCTGGAGGACCGACTGGTACCCGAGGCTGGCCTCGACCTCGCCTACGTCCCCCGGGTCCCCCTGCCACGCCGCCCCAGCGGGGACCTGCTGCGGCTTCCACGACAGATGGGTCGGGCGGTCGGCGCGGCTGCGGAGGCCGTCGAGACGGTTGGCGCGGACGTGGTCGTCGGCTTCGGCGGCTATGTCGCTACTCCCGCCTACCTGGCAGCCCGCAAGGCGGGAGTGCCCGTCGTCATCCACGAGCAGAACGCCCGGCCCGGGCTGGCCAACCGCCTGGGGGCCTCCTGGGCCAGAGCGGTCGCCCTGACCTTCGCCTCGACACGGCTGTCAGCCCGGCGAGGACGCACCGAGGTCACAGGCCTGCCCCTGAGGCCCGCCGTGGCTGACCTGGTTGCCGCGCGCGCCACGGAGGAGAAGGCCTGGCAGGCCCGCCAGGAGGCTGCCACGGCGCTGGGGCTGGACCCCTCGGCCCCGGTCCTGCTGGTGACCGGGGGCTCCCTGGGCGCGCAGCGGCTCAACGAGGTGCTCGCTGAGGCCGTCGCTGCCGACCCGCCACGTCTGCCCGCCTCCCTGCAGGTTGTCCACCTCACCGGCCGGGGCAAGGACGCCCCGGTGCGTGAGGCCCTGGCCCAGGCGGCTCGCACCGAGGGGGGACGGGACCTGGGGGAGCGCTACCACGTCCTGGACTACCTGACCACCATGGAGCAGGCCTACGCGTGCGCGGACGGCGTGATCTGCCGCTCGGGCGCGGGCACGGTGGCTGAGCTGACCGCCCTGGGGCTACCGGCCCTCTACGTCCCCCTGCCGGTGGGTAACGGGGAGCAGCGCCTGAACGCTGCCGACGTCGTGTCGGCCGGAGGCGGTCGGCTGGTCCTCGACGCCCGGCTCACGGTGGACGACGTCCTGGACTTCACGGCGGTGGTGACTGATCCTCGACGGCGCGGCGCCATGGCCCAGGCCGCGGCCTCCACAGGTGTGCGTGACGCCGCTGCCCGACTGACGGCCCTGGTGCAGGACAGCGCCAGGCAGCCGGGTGAGGCGGACGTGGCCCCGGAAGAGGACGGGCCGCGCTAGGCGCGGGCCGGCGGACAGCCAGCGCGGGACAGCCAGGCAGCAGAGGGACCTGAGGGAGAGGGACTAATGAGCAGGAGCGAGCGTCGTGGCAGCGGCAGCGAGGCTGGTACGGAGCCTGAGACGGCCAGGGCGGCCGGGGTGGTGCCTGCGGCCGGGGGGGCAGGTGAGGCTGCCCGCAGCGAGACGGGCCGGGGTGGGCCGGTCCTGGAGGGCAGCGTGTTCCACCTCCTTGGTGTCGGCGGCGCGGGGATGAGCGTGGTAGCCCGGCTCCTGGCAGCCGGTGGTGCCCGGGTCAGCGGGTCGGACGCGCAGGACAGCCCTGCCCTGCGACAGCTGACCGAGCTGGGGCTGGACGTGCGCGTGGGGCACCAGCCGTCCCAGGTACCCACTGAGGCTGTCGTGGTGGTGTCCTCGGCGATCAGGCAGACCAACCCCGAGCTGCAGGTGGCCCGCCAGCGGGGCCAGGAGGTGATCCACCGGTCTGAGGCCCTGGCCCTGGCCGCACAGGGCACTGACTTCGTGGCTGTGGCCGGCGCCCATGGCAAGACGACGACCTCGGGCATGCTGGCTGAGGCCCTGACCCTGGTCGGTGCCGACCCGTCCTTTGCCGTCGGCGGTGTCGTACGGGCACTGGGGACGGGAGCCCACCTGGGCAGCGGGAGGGCCTTCGTGGCGGAGGCTGACGAGTCCGACCGCTCCTTCCTCAACTACAGGCCGCGTGTCGAGCTGGTCACCAACGTGGAGCCGGACCACCTGGACAGCTACGGCACCACTGAGGCGTTTGAGGAGGCCTTTGCCGACTTCGCGCGCTGTATGGTCCCCGGTGGGCTCCTGGTGGCCTGTGCTGACGACGAGGGCTCGCTGCGGCTGGCGCTCAGTGCCGCCCAGGAGGGGCTGAGGGTAGTGACCTACTCCTCCCGGGGCGTTGAGGGCCTGCCGGGTGAGGCACTGCTGGGGGAGGGCCACGTCCACCTGGAGGTGCACGAGCGCACGGAGGCCGCCACCTGGGCTGCCGTGACCCTGACCATGCGCGACAGCCACGGCGGTCCCTCCACCACAGGGCCGGTGCCTCTGCGGCTGTCCGTACCGGGGGACCACGTCGCGCTGGACGCCGCGGGGGCGTGGGCGGTCGGGCTGGAGCTGGGCGTGGACCCCGAGGCGATGGCACAGGCACTGGGAGCCTTCTCCGGTACTGGGCGTCGGTTCGAGGACCGGGGCGAGGCTGCGGGCGTGCGGGTCATCGACGACTACGCCCACCACCCCACCGAGGTGGAGGCGCTGCTGAGGACCGCACGCGAGGTCGCCCGCTCCCGCCACGGGCGGGTCCTGGTCCTGTTCCAGCCCCACCTGTACTCACGCACCAGGGCCTTCGCCCAGCGCTTTGGCGAGGCCCTCGCCCTGGCCGACACCGTGGTGGTCACGGGTATCTACCCGGCGCGCGAGACACAGGCCGACTTCCCCGAGGTCTCCGGCGCCATGGTCGTGGACCAGGTGGTGCAGGCCCGTGGCCAGGGTGGTGGTGCTCCTGCTGCTCCTGGCGGTCCCGGTGGGAGGGGGCACTCGGCCCGCTACGTGCCTGACCGGTGCGAGGCGGCGCGCACCCTCGCGTCGGCTGCGCGTCCCGGTGACGTGCTGCTGACGGTGGGGGCCGGTGACGTCACCGAGCTCGGCGCGACGGTCCTGGAGCACCTGGAGGCCTCCGCCGCCCCGCAGGGACGTGACGACCCCTCCTCCGGCGGGCTGCGGGACTGACCCGTGATGCGCAAGCCCACTCGCCCCCGCCCGGAGGCGCCAACCACCCAGCGGGAGGATCTTCCGCCTGCCGTCCCGCCCGTGCGCGGGGGCTCCTCCCGTCGTGGACCAGCCTCTGCCGACCGACGCCGTCCTCCTGGCCCGGCCGGGTCAGCCTCCGGGCAGCGACGTCGTGGCGGCGACAGCAGCACACCAGCCGCCGGGCGGGCAGGCTCACGTGCAGCAGGTGGTGGTGCTACCGCGTCCTCCCCGGGGTCCTCCTCGGGGTCCTCCCCGGATTCTCGCCCGGCCAAGGTCTCGGCTGCGCCAGCCTCCCCCGCCGGTACCGCGGACGCGGTGCGCCCCTCTGGCTCACGGGACTCGGCTGGTGCGTCGGGCTCGACAGAGCTGGCCGTCTTCAGCCGTCGGCCGGCCTCTGAGCCACGGCACGAGCGCACCGTGGTCTCCACCGGCCTGGCTGACCGGCTGGCGGAACGCAGGCGCGCCCTGGCCCGCCTGCGGCTGCGGCAGGCAGCTGTGGTCGCCGTAGTCGTGGCGGCCGTTGCAGCGGTGGCCTGGGCGCTCCTGGCCTCTCCCGTTCTCGCCCTGCGCGGCTCGGCTGTGACGGTGACAGGTTCTGACGGGAGCGTGGAGGACACGCAGGTCCGTGAGGTGCTTGCCGACTACCAGGGGGAGTCCCTGCTGCGCCTGGACACTGCCGAGATGTCGGCCGCCGTGGAGGACAGCCTGGTTCGGGTCCGGGCCGCTGAGGTGACGCGCTCGTGGCCCCACGGTGTGCGGGTGTCCCTGGAGATGCGGGTGCCGGTGGCCTCCTACCAAGGTGAGGACGGTTACCAGGTCCTGGACGAGGAGGCAGTGGTCCTTGAGACGACTGACTCCGCTCCCGAGGGCCTGGTCAGTATCGTGGCGCAGGAGGGTGCTGAGTCCGGTGACGGCTCCCCGGGGGCGCTCAGCGCTCAGCAGGTCTCGGCAGTGACGCAGGCCGTGGGCGCCCTGGACCCGGAGGTGCTGGCCCAGGTGTCCAGCGGAACCTCGACGGACAAGGGTCAGGTGACCTTGGTGATGGAGGGCGGTGCCACGGTGGTGTGGGGAGGTGGTGAGGACAACGACCTCAAGGCGCAGGTGCTGTCGGTGCTGATGCAGACTGAGGCTGTCGTCTACGACGTGTCCTCCCCGCACAACCCGACAACCTCCCAGTCAGGCCTCCCGGAGGACTCCGGCGCCCAGCGGTGAGAGCGGGTGGGGTGGTGGAGAGCGGGCGGGAGCGGCAGGTGCTCAGGTGCCCTGGGGCCGTGGTTCCTCACGACGGCTGGAGCCGGTCAGGGCGGCGGGTCCGAGGACGAACACGCCGGGGCCTCAATACGTAGCACAACGATGTGGTTCTATAGCGTTGTGCACGTCGTTCGAGGAATGACATAAGTGTAAACCTTAACTTCAGGTTGAGGGCGCAGGGGAGTCCCGCGCGGGACTCATGACGACCGTGAGGGGAACGCCAGTGGCGGAGAGCATGGCTGTGGACGACACGCAGCACTACCAGGCCGAGATCAAGGTCGTCGGCGTCGGTGGTGGCGGTGTCAATGCCGTCAACCGGATGATCGAGGCGGACCTGCGTGGTGTGGAGTTCATTGCCGTGAACACGGATGCCCAGGCCCTGCTCATGTCTGACGCCGACGTCAAGCTCGACGTCGGCCGCGACCTCACCCGTGGGCTCGGGGCCGGGGCCGACCCGGCGATCGGCCGCAAGGCGGCCGAGGACCACGAGTCGGAGATCCGCGAGGCCCTGGACGGCTCTGACATGGTCTTTGTCACCGCAGGAGAGGGAGGCGGTACCGGTACCGGGGGCGCCCCTGTTGTCGCGCGCCTGGCCAAGGCCATCGGTGCCCTCACGATCGGCGTGGTCACGCGACCCTTCTCTTTCGAGGGGCGCCGACGCTCGGCCCAGGCCGAGGACGGCGTCCAGGCGCTGCGCGAGGAGGTCGACACCCTCATCGTCATCCCCAACGACCGCCTCCTGCAGATCGCCGACAAGAACATCTCCGTGGTCGACGCCTTCAAGCAGGCCGACCAGGTCCTCCTGCAGGGCGTCCAGGGCATCACCGAGCTCATCACCACCCCCGGTCTCATCAACGTCGATTTCAACGACGTCAAGTCGGTCATGCAGGGAGCGGGCAGCGCCCTGATGGGGATCGGCTCGGCCACCGGTGAGGGGCGTGCCGTCACCGCGACCGAGGAGGCGATCGCCTCCCCGCTGCTGGAGACCTCCATCGACGGGGCGCACGGTGTCCTGCTGTTCTTCCAGGGCGGCTCGGACCTGGGCCTGTTCGAGATGAACGAGGCTGCCAACCTCGTTCGCGAGGCGGTCCACCCTGAGGCTAACATCATCGTCGGCAACGTCGTGGACGGTGCCCTGGGGGACGAGGTCCGTGTCACCGTCATCGCGGCCGGCTTCGATGCCGAGCCTGTCGCGGTGGTGGATGTGACCTCGCGTGCCGCCCGCTCTGCCTCCGCAGCGGCCTCGGCACCGTCACCCTCGGCTGAGGATGCCCTGCCCAGCCGGGGAGGCGCCCACGCGGCCCGTAACCCCGTGACTCGTCCGGCGTCGGCCGCGCACCTGGTGGAGCTCCCTGTGCCGGAGTCCGAGGTGACGACCAGTGAGGTGCCTGCCTACGTGGACGAGACAGCCAGTCGGCGGACCGCTCCTGAGCTGGAGGTCCCGGCGGTCCTCGGGGTCGATGCCGAGGACGACGGTATCGACCTGCCTGACTTCCTGCGTTGAGCGGCCCGCTGCTGGCTGACGGGTACGGCGACCTGCTGGAGGCCGACCTGGGCCCCGGTGCCTGCGGGTTCTTCACGACCCGGGGCGCCGGGGCTCGTGCGCGTGGTGCCGGTGGCGGCGGGGACCCCTACGCGGGCTGGAACCTGGCGCTGCACGTGGGTGACGACCCTCAGCGGGTCGGCAGGAACCGTGACGAGCTGGAGCGGCGGGTGACGTGGGGCAACAGGGGTGCCAGGAGCGGGACCACAGGGGGCCTGGCCTGGATGGACCAGGTCCACTCCGCCGTGGTGGCTGCCGCCTCGGCGTACGAGGTGCCCACGGCAGACGCGCTGGTGCTCGACACGCGCCAGGACGCGGCCCCGGCAGGTGCCTGTGTCCTGGTCGCCGACTGCGTGCCCCTGCTGCTCGCCTCCGGGGACGGTGCCCTGCTGGCCGCGGTGCACGCGGGTCGTCGCGGGATGCTTGACGGCGTCGTCCCAGCCACCGTGGACGCCCTGGTCGCGGCCGGGGCCCGTGTGGCCGACCTGTGGGCTGCCACAGGACCAAGCATCTGCTCGGGCTGCTACGAGGTGAGTGAGCGCATGCATGCGGAATCCGCGCAGCGCGAACCCGCCTGTGCTGCGGTGACCCGTTGGGGCACCCCCGGTCTCGACGTGGCAGCCGGAGTGGTCGCGCAGCTGGAGCGGTGCGGAATCGAGCGGATCAGCACCGGTTCCTGGTGCACCTACGAGGACCCCGGCCTCTACTCCTACCGGCGCGACGGCAGGACCGGTCGTCTTGCCGGAGTCGTCGTGCCACGTCGCGTCTAAGCCGTTGGGAGGCGAGGGATCTCCTGCTGCGGAAGGGGCTGAGGAGTTTGTGAGAAAAACACAAGATGAGAGTATCCTGGACGTAATCTTTCTGGAACCTGGGGTTGGTGACACGCCGACACGGCGTCCCCCTGTGGTGGTGGGCAGGCGGATAACGTCGGCCCACATCCGGAACGCAGGGGACCGGACGAATCAAGGAGCTACCCATGGGCGCGCTGCGCAGTATGAGCAACTTCCTCGGCTACTCCGAGCCGACGGAAGAGGCCTACGAGGACGACTTTGAGGCCACGGAGCCCGACTATGCCGTGCAGGAGCAGGAGGAGCTCGCTGGCGGCGACTTCCAGGACTACGCCGCCGCAGCCCCTGAGCCCGTCGTCCCGGCAGACCTGCGCAGGATCGTGACGGTCCACCCCTCCACCTACAACGAGGCTCGCGTCATTGGCGAGTCATTCCGTGACGGGGTGCCGGTGATCATCAACCTCACGGGGATGAGCGAGTCCGACGCCCGCCGGATGGTCGACTTCTCCGCAGGACTGGTCTTCGGCCTCCATGGGGCCATTGAGAGGGTCACGCCTCGCGTCTTTCTGCTGACTCCCGCCAGCGTCGAGATCGACGGCGGAGAGGCGGTCGAGGGCCGGGACCGCTTCTTCAACCAGGGCTGAGCCGCGCACATGGGTCCCCTCGCGCTGGCCGCCCGGATTCTCTCCAGCCTCCTGAGCCTGTACACCCTGGTCCTCCTGGTCAGGGTGGTCCTGGACTGGGTCCAGATGTTCGCCCGCCAGTGGCGCCCGACCGGCGTCGTCCTGGTCCTGGCTAACCTTGTCTACGCCCTGACCGATCCGCCGCTGCGCTGGATCCGTGGGGTGCTGCCCATGCTTCGCATGGGCAGGCTCGGGATCGACCTGAGCTTCCTGGTCCTGTTTCTTGGGATCATCGTCGTCCAGCGTCTGCTTGTCCTCCTGATCTGAGGACGGGTGAGACCGAGACGATATATGCTGCTGTCATGATCCCAACGTGACAGGCAGCGCGCTTGATACGGCCTGGACCCTGAGTTCAGGTACTCTGTCCGCATGAGTGACCGGTTTCCCGGTGCTCGTGACCTTTCCCGTAACGACACCGAGGTGACGACTATGACGCTGCTGACGGCAGACGACGTCCTCAACAAGAAGTTCCAGGCCACCAAGTTCCGCGAGGGCTACGAGCAGGACGAGGTCGATGAGTTCCTCGACGAGGTGGTCGAGGCCATGCGTCAGCTGGAGGCTGAGAACGCAGACCTCAAGGCGAAGCTGGAGGCGGCCAACCGGCGTGTCGCGGAGCTGGGGGAGGGGGCGGTGGCGGCCCCTGTGGCTCCTGTCGCTGCTGTGCCCGAGCCCTCCGTCCCTGTCTCTGGCTCCGTGCCGGTGGTTCCCGGGGCCGACTCCGCTCAGGGCCCGGCCGCTGCCTCAGGCATGCTCGAGCTGGCCCAGCGCCTTCACGACGAGCACGTGGCCAACGGCAAGGCGGAGGGTGAGCGTATCGTCACCGAGGCCCGCTCTACCGGTGAGCAGATCGTCCGCGAGGCCGAGGACCAGCGCAACCGCACTCTGGCCCAGCTGGAGAAGGAGCGCTCCGGCCTGGAGCACAAGATCGACGAGCTGCGTCGCTTCGAGTCCGACTACCGGACCCGGCTCAAGAGCTACCTGCAGAACCTCCTCACCAACGTGGAGGACGGTAGCGACGGTGCTACCACCGGTCTGTAGGCCTGAGCCCTCGCATACTTGAGGCGGCGTCATACGGACCATGACCGACTAGGCGGTGCCTTTTGTCAGCGCCTCTGAGGCGCTGACAACGGCCAGAGGGTGGTGTGCGGCAGTCCGGCTGAGGCTTGCTGTCACGACCGCCGCCTGGTCCGTCCCGTGATCAGTCGGGGCTACCGGGTGCTGCTGCGTGTTGTGTTCCGCCGCCGTGGCTGCGTACTGGAGCAGTCACGGCGGCGTCCCTTGCCGTCAGGCTGTCAGTAGCGCTTCCCGGGCCGGGGACATAGTATCGCGTGAGCATCTCCTGGGTGCCGTATAGATATCGCGTCAACAGTGCGTGAGTACGCGGGTGGGCGCCGAGTGGCTCCGAGCTAGTATTGCGCGGTGCGCTGGCCACCCTGTGCGGCCTAGTCTCCCCACGCTGAAAGGATCCCATGAGTGACGGCCAGGCCGTAGAGGCTGACGAGGACAGTCAGGTGCCTCCTGCTGCCGGCAGACGGGCCGTCCCAGCGACGGTGCTGCTGTGGGTGACTGCTGGCGCTGTGGTGGTGGCGGACCAGGCCACAAAGGCCTGGGCGCTGTCTGCCCTGGATGACGGGGCTCGCCTCCCGGTCGTGGGTGACGTGCTTGGCCTGGTGCTTGTGCGCAACTCGGGCGCAGCCTTCTCGCTGGCCGCTGGGTACACGTGGGTGCTGTCGCTGGTGGCTGCCGCTGTCATCGTCGCGATCGTGCGGGCCTCACGGAGGCTGACCTCCACCTGGTGGGCGCTCGTGCTGGGGCTGGTGCTGGGAGGGGCTGCTGGCAACCTCCTGGACCGGCTGGTGCGTCCCCCGGGCCCCCTGCGCGGGCACGTCGTCGACTTCATCGACTACGGCGGGTACTTTGTGGGTAACGTGGCTGATATCGCTATCGTCGTGGCAGCGGTGGGGCTCCTGGTGCTGACCCTGGGCGGCCGGGACCGTGACGGCACCCGGCAGCGGTCTGCTGGTGCGGCGGGCGGCCGGGAGGGTCAGGCATGAGCCTGCGTGTCATGCCGGTGCCTGAGGGGCTGGTCGGCGAGAGGACGGATACCGCCCTGGCCCGGATGACCGGGCTGTCGCGCAGCAGGGTGGGCGACCTGTGCCAGCAGGGCGCGGTGCGTCGAGGGGGAGTGGCACTGGCTAAGTCGCAGCGCCTGGACGAGGGTGACCTGCTGGAGGTCGACCTGCCTGAGCCCCCAGCCCTTCGGCCGGTACCCACTCCCGTGGAGGGTATGGGGGTCATCTATGAGGATGAGGACATTGTCGTGGTGGACAAGCCTGCGGGGGTTGCCGCCCACCCGTCGGTGGGGTGGGAGGGGCCTGACGTCCTGGGGGCGCTGCGGGCGATGCGGGTGCGGGTGGCTACCTCCGGGCCGCCTGAGCGTCAGGGTATCGTCTCTCGCCTGGATGTGGGCACCTCGGGGGTCATGGTCGTGGCCAAGGGGGAGCGTGCCTACAGCGTGCTCAAGGCGGCGTTCAGGAACCACCGGGTGGACAAGACCTACCACGCCCTGGTGCAGGGGCACCTGGACCCCTCCTCGGGCACGATTGAGGCGCCCATCGGTCGTCATCCGGGGCGGGAGTGGAAGATGGCGGTGGTCCCCGGTGGCAGGGAGTCTGTGACGCACTATGACGTCGTGGAGGTCATGCCGGGTGCCTGCCTGGTGCAGGTGCGTCTTGAGACGGGGCGCACCCACCAGATCCGTGTCCACATGGCGGCGGTGGGGCACCCCTGTGTCGGTGACGAGACCTACGGGGCGGACCCGCGCCTGGGTGCCCGGGCCGGGCTGGCCCGGCAGTGGCTTCACGCGGTGGGGCTGGGGCTGGCCCACCCGGTCACCGGGGAGAGGATGGACTTCACCTCTGACTACCCCGAGGACCTGGTGCACGCCCTGGAGGTCCTGCGCCTGGTCTGAGGGCTTGCGGGGCCGGCCGGGGTGGGGTGCGGGCGGGCAGGGCGTAGCGCCTGTGACGAGTCCCGGCCTGCCCGGCTGCTGAGGCCGTCTCGGGAGTGAGGGTTGTAGCCTGGGGAGCGCCCACGCCCGTCGCAGCAGAGGAGGCCCTGGTGACATGCCCTGACCGACCAGCAGGCAGTCTCCCCGGCTTTCCGGTGCTGGACATCCGCCCGGCGACTTCTGCTGTGGAGCCTGTGACTTTCACCACCGTCCGGGGTGGCGAGGACGGGCCTGGTGCCGAGGTGGTGCGTGGCGGGGTCATGGACGTGCGTCTGGAGGTCTTCGTGGGGGAGCAGGGGGTGCCCTTCAGCATGGAGGGCGACGCCCGGGACGATGAGGCCACGACCCTCCACGTTCTGGCTTCGGGGGCTGACGGCGTGCCCCTGGGGGCGGGGCGGCTTCTTCTCGAGCCCGGCCACCCTGGCCAGGTGCACCTGGGACGGCTCGCGGTGCGCCGGGTCGCCCGGGGCACCGGGCTGGGGGCGCGGCTGGTCGCTGCTGTCGAGGCCGCTGCCCTGGAGCGGGCCGCTGTGCCCCTGGAGGGCAGCGCAGCCACCAACGCCGGGGTGGTGCCGGGCACGCCTGGCGTGAGGGTGGTCCTGTCCGCCCAGGAGCAGGCCATGGGCTTCTACCAGCGCTGCGGCTACCAGGCTGTGAGCGGGCGGCGTTACCTGGATGCCGGGATCCCCCACCAGGACATGGCGCGCACGGTGACTGCCTGATCCTGCGCCTGGCTCACGGCTGGGCGCGAAGTAGGCGGTCCAGCGCCAGTGCCGTACGGTTGCCTGAGCCTATCTTGCGCAGCAGTGCTGAGACATAGTTCTTCACCGTCCCCTCGGCCAGGACCAGCCTGGCCGTGATCTCCCGGTTGGTCAGCCCCTGGGCCACCAAGGCGGCGACCTCCCGCTAGCTCCACGCCGCTCATGCCCGGCATGCGGGCGTCAGCCAGGACCACGTCGACGCCGGTTTGGACCAGGACGGCCAGGGCCTCGGTGCCGTCAGCCGCCTGACCCACCACCCGGACCCCCTCAGCTGTGTCCAGGAGCAGCGTCAGGCCACGCCTGAGCAGCTGCTGGTCGTCGACAACGACGACACGCACCCCCTTCTCCTGGCCCCCTGCTCCTCCTGGCCGTGGCTCTGGCTGTGCTGGTCGGCCTGGGAGCCCGCGCCTTGGGCGGGCAGGATCCTCAGGCGACCTCTCTGTCAGTCGAGCTGAGCCGGGCAGCACGTGAGCTGGGGGTGCCAGCCGCAACCGTCCTGGTCCTAGAGGTTCTGGTGATGCTGGTGCGGGCCTTTGTCCACCAGGGCACACCAGGGCATCGGAGAGGAGGTGGTCATGCGCGGCTACCTGCTTCAGACGCTGTCCGCGCGGCCCCGGCTGTCGGTGTGGGTCAGTGCGGCGGTCTTCACCGTTCCTCATCTGATGTCTGAGGGCGGTCAGCAGGGATGGGTGGAGCACCTGACCTACCTGGCCGCCCCATTCGGGTTTGCAGTCTCGGCGGCATTCTTGGCGATCCTGCTTCGTAGCGTGTGGGCGGCGGTGGGCGTGCACGGTGGCTTCCACGTGGGCACGTGGGTGACGGGCCTCATGGGCGTGCCCGACGGCGTCATGGGCTCCCCGGTCATGTGGGTCGTCCTCGGGGCGGTCCACCTGGTGGTGGGGCTGGCGTTGGCGGGCCGGGTCACGCCGGAGCGATGGGCTGAGGTCGCCGCCCGTGGTCCCTACGGCTGAGTGCTCCGTGGTGCCATCCGTTGGTGCGGCAGCGCACCGGCGCACCAGTGCCACGGATGGAGGGGCCGCTGGCGGGCGGGGTGATGACCCCCACCCAGCCAGGGCACCGGCCCAGTCAAGGAGGGGCCGCTGGCGGGTGGGGTGATGACTGTCGGCTGCTGGTTGCCGGGACCGGGTGCCTGCCTCCCCTAGGATGACCGTATGGGCAGCACGACGGGATCAAGCAGCAGCGGGTCAGGGACCGACGTGGGCAGCACAAAGGCCGGAGCCGGTGATGACTTCGTCCACCTCCACGTCCACACCGACTACTCCATGCTCGACGGCGCGGGCAAGATCCAGGACTACGTGGCCGAGGCCAGGCGCCTGGGCCAGCCTGCCCTGGCCATCACCGACCACGGCTACATGTTCGGCGCCTACGAGTTCTACGCTGCCGCCAGGAAGGCCGGTATCAAGCCCATCATCGGGGTCGAGGCCTACATGACCCCGGGCACCTCCCGCTTCGACCGGACCCGCGTGTTCTGGGGGGAGGAGTCCCAGCGTGGTGACGACGTCTCCGCCCGTGGCTCCTACACCCACATGACCCTGCTGGCCCGCAGCAACGAGGGCCTGAGCAACCTCATGCGCATGGACTCCTACGGCTCCCTGGAAGGGCAGTGGGGCAAGGCGCCCCGTATCGACCGCGAGCTGCTGAGCCGTTATTGCGCTGGACTCATCGGCTCCACCGGCTGCCCCTCCGGGGAGGTCCAGACCCGCCTGCGCCTGGGGCAGTGGGAGGAGGCCCGCCGCTGTGCTGCCGAGCTCCAGGACATCTTCGGGCGCGACTACTTCTACGTCGAGCTCATGGACCACGGCCTGGAGATCGAGCGGCGCGTCACCAAGGACCTGCTGCGCCTGGCCAAGGAGCTGGGTGCCCCGCTCCTGGCCACCAACGACTCCCACTACGTGCGCCCCGAGCACCGCGAGATCCAGGACGCCATGCTGTGCATCAACTCCGGGTCGGTGCTCACCGACCCGGACCGCTTCAGGTTCGACGGAGACACCTACTACCTGCGCCCGGGCCGGGAGATGCGCGAGCTCTTTGCTGAGATGCCCCAGGCCTGCGACAACACCCTCCTTGTTGCTGAGCAGTGCGACGTCTCCTTCACCACCGTGGACGAGGGGGCCTCCTTCATGCCGGTCTTCCCCGTGCCGGAGGGGGAGACCATGGAGTCCTGGTTCGTCAAGGAGTGCTGGCGCGGCATGGACGCCCGCTTCCACGGCGACGTCCCCGAGGACTGCCGCAAGCAGGCCGAGTACGAGATCGACGTCATCGTCCAGATGGGCTTCCCCGGCTACTTCCTGGTGGTGGCCGACTACATCAACTGGGCCAAGGCCCAGGGTATCCGCGTGGGCCCGGGGCGCGGGTCGGGGGCCGGGTCCATGGTCGCCTACGCCATGGGCATCACCGAGCTCAACCCCCTCAAGCACGGGCTGATCTTCGAGCGCTTCCTCAACCCCGAGCGCATCTCCATGCCCGACATCGACGTGGACTTCGACGAGCGCAGGCGCGACGAGGTCATCGAGTACGTCAAGGAGAAGTACGGGGACGACCGGGTCAGCCAGGTGGTCACCTACGGCGTCATCAAGGCCAAGCAGTCGCTCAAGGACTCCTCGCGCGTCATGGGCTACCCATACGCGGTGGGGGACCGCCTGACCAAGGCGATGCCGCCCACCATCATGGGCAAGGACATCTCCATCAAGGGCATGTTCGACCCCGGGGACGAGCGCTACGGGGAGGCTGAGGAGTTCCGCAGGCTCCACGCCGAGGACACCGACGCCCAGCGCATCGTCGAGCTGGCCAAGGGGCTGGAGGGCATGACCCGCCAGTGGGGGGTCCACGCCTGCGCCGTCATCATGTCCTCCCAGACGCTGACCGACATCATCCCTATGATGCAGCGCCTCCAGGACGGGGCCTTCATCACCCAGTTCGACTACCCCACCTGTGAGCACCTGGGCCTCCTCAAGATGGACTTCCTGGGGCTGCGCAACCTCACCGTCATCTCCGACGCCCTGGACAACGTCGTCGCCAACGGCAAGGAGCCCCTGGACATCGACCACGTCGAGCTCGACGACCGGGCCACCTACGAGATGCTCTCCCGAGGCGAGACCCTGGGGGTCTTCCAGCTCGACGGCGGGGGTATGCGCACCCTCCTGCGGCTGATGAAGCCGGACAACTTCGAGGACATCTCCGCGGTGGGCGCCCTCTACCGGCCCGGCCCCATGGGGGCGGAGTCTCACACCAACTACGCCCTGCGCAAGAACGGGCTGCAGGAGATCGTCCCCATCCACCCCGAGCTCAAGGAGGCCCTGGAGCCGATCCTGGGGACCACCTACGGCCTCATTGTCTACCAGGAGCAGGTGATGAAGATCGCCACCGACCTGGCGGGCTTCACCATGGGCAAGGCCGACGCGCTGCGCAAGGCCATGGGCAAGAAGAAGATGGACATCCTGGAGACGATGTTCGTCGACTTCGAGGCGGGCATGGTGGAGCGCGGCTTCTCCAAGGAGGCTGTCAAGGCGCTGTGGGACGTGGTGGTGCCCTTCGCCAAGTACGCCTTCAACAAGGCCCACTCCGCCGCCTACGGCGTGGTGTCCTACTGGACGGCCTACCTCAAGGCGCACTATCCTACCGAGTACATGGCCGCCCTGCTGACCTCCCAGAAGGACAACAAGGACAAGCTCGGCGTCTACCTGGGGGAGTGCCGCCACATGGGGATCACAGTGCTCCCCCCCGACGTCAACGCCTCCCGCGCCCAGTTCACCGCTGACGGGGACGACGTGCGCTTCGGCCTGGCCGCAGTGCGCAACGTGGGCCTCAACGTGGTGGAGGCAATCGTGGCGGCGCGCAGGGACAAGGGCGAGTTCACCAGCTTCGAGGACTTCCTGGACAAGGTGCCTGCCGTGGTGTGCAACAAGCGCACCATCGACTCCCTCATCAAGGCGGGGGCCTTCGACTCCCTGGGGCGTACGCGTCGCTCCCTGCAGGCCTGCCACGAGGACCTTGTCGACGAGGTCATCGGGGTCAAGCGCAACGAGGCCGCCGGCCAGTTCGACCTGTTCGCCTCGCTCCTTGACAGCCCGGACGGTGCTGACGGCGGCCCGGGCGCAGAGGCCTCCTCGGCATCTGCAGCAGCCGCCTTCGGGACAGGACCGGTCTTCTCCTCGGAGGTCCCCAGCCTGCCGGAGTGGGACAAGAAGGACAAGCTGGCCTACGAGCGTGAGATGCTGGGCCTCTACGTCTCCGACCACCCGCTCATGGGCCTGGAGGGCCTGCTGGGCCGCCTGGCCGACCGGGAGATCGCCGAGCTCCACGAGGACGACGCCCTGCCTGACGGCGCGGTGGTCACCGTCGCCGGGCTCATCACCTCCCTGACACGCAAGACCACCAAGCAGGGCAACCTGTGGGCGATCGCCCAGGTGGAGGACCTGGCGGGCAGCGTGGAGGTGCTGTTCTTCCCCCAGACCTACCAGACGGTCTCCACCATGCTGGCCCCGGACACTGTGGTGACGGTGCGCGGACGCCTCAACCGCCGGGACGGCCAGACCGCGCTGTACGCCCAGGAGATGACGATCCCCGACGTCTCCAGCGCCACCCACGAGGCCGTCCTCATCACGCTGCCGACCAACCGGTGCACGGGTCCCCTGGTGGAGCAGTTCAAGGACGTCCTGGTGCGTCACCCGGGGATGTCCACCGTGCGCCTGACCTTGACCAGCCCGGGTCGGGAGGTCCGCACCCAGCTGGACGCCTCCCTGCGGGTGGAGGCCTCGCCGGCCTTCTACTCCGACATCAAGGCCCTGTTGGGGCCGGGGTGCCTGCGTCGCTGACCTCTACGACCTCCACCACGGCTGCTACCGGGCCGGAGGGCAGGTCGACCACCACGACGTCGCCGTCGTCGAGGTGGTGGCCGCGACGCGTCTCCGTGGCGGCGTTGACGGTGACGTCGCCCGCCTGGACCGCCGCGCGTGCCTGCGCCCCGTCCCGGACCAGGTCGGCGAGCTTGAGGAACTGCCCCAGGCGGATACGACCCTGTACCGGGACCCGGAGCAGGGGCTGAGAAGGCGGGCGGGACGGTGAGGGCCGTGGTGAAGGCTGTGATGAGGGCTGTGCTGTCACGGTCTCATCATTCCAGACGCGTCCCAGACACACTGCAGACCGGTCCGCCTGTCCCTGCGGGGTGGTGGCGGGGCAGGGGCTGGTCGGCGAGTCGTCGGCACCGTAGAGCAGACTCCCACTCACCCTGGAATATCCTGGGAACCAGGTAGCAGGCAGTTCAGGGAGGGGAGACTGCGATATGGTGACACTGTCAGCCGTGCTGAGAATATACTGAGGAGTATCGGTATGCGTCGTCTTGCCGCCAGCACCGTGGTCCTGCTCCTGGTCCTGGCTCTTCCGTCCCTGACCGCCACCTGCCTGCTCGCCTCCACGGCTGCGGCTGAGCCCGGGGGAGCCACGATCCACGTCTCTGCCCGCAGCGGGTCCGACGACACCGGGGACGGGACGTCTGCCAGCCCGCTGCGGACCCTGTCCGCTGCGCTCCAGGCGGCCTCGCAGGGAGACGTCATTGAGCTCGCGGACGGCACCTACCGGGAGGGGGAGCTGGTCGTGAGCACGTCAGTGACGGTTCGGGCCGCAGCAGGTGCCAGCCCGGTCCTGTCAGGGGCGGTCGTGCCCTCCTCGTGGAGCCAAGCGGACGGGAGATGGACCACCTCCGTGGACATGGTCCGGTTCTGCCAGGTGTGCACGGAGAACGCCGACCCTGCGGCGGAGGGGATGGCCGCCTACCCGGAGCAGGTCTTCGTCGACGGCCAGCCGCTGACACAGGTGACCAGCCGTGCCGAGGTCACCCCCTCCACCTTCTACGTGGAGGACCCCGACCCGGTGACGCTCAGGCAGAACGGGAACAACCGCGCCGGGTACAACGCCAGCCCGCACACCGGCGTCTCCTACGTCATCGGTGTCAACCCGCAGGAGCACCACGTCGAGGTGGCGCAGCACTCCCGGGCCATGTCGGTCAACGCTGACGACGTCGTCCTGAGCGGCCTGACCGTCGAGAAGTACTCCCCAGTGCAGCGCTGGGACTACGCCGATCCGCAGATCGGCACAGCCACGGGCGGGGCCATGGTGGTGACCACCTCCGACAGGGTGGTCGTGGAGGACTCCGTCTTCCGCTACTCCGCAGCTGGTACCGCCCTGGCGGTCTCCAGCGGCTCGGGCTCGACACTGACCGGCAACCGCTTCGAGCGTAACGGCGGGGTGGGGCTGGGCGTCAACTCCTCCAGCAACGTGACCGTTGAGGGCAACGTCTTTACCTCCAACAACACCGCTGGCTTCATCACGACCGGCTGTGGGGCGTACTGCACCATCGGCGACACCAAGGTCACCCACTCCACCGCCGTGCGATTCGCCTTCAACACCATTGACTACTCCGGAGCCGAGGCCGACGTCTCCGACCCGACCGTCTTCAGGACTGACCACAGGGTCGGGGTCTGGTTCGACGAGGGGGTGATCGGCTCCCAGGTCCTGGGCAACTACTTCGTCAACGTCCCCATAGCGGTCTTCAACGAGGTCTCCTCCGGCAACCTGGTAGCCTCCAACCTCATTGAGGGGGCTGGCGTGGGGGTCCGCATCTCAGGGTCCGACTCCACCAAGGTGTGGAACAACACCGTCTCCCACGCCCTGACCAGCATCCTCGTCCAGGAGGATTCCCGCTCCGACGGCTGCAACGCCCGCTCCGAGGACGGGACCTGCACCGCCGTGCAGAGCTGGAGCGCCAGCCACGGCCTGTCCTGGGACACCACGGGAACCGAGATCGTCAACAACATCCTGTCCTCGGAGCAGACGACCCCGCTCCCCGACGACCCGTGGCGCTACGCCGCCATGCTCCAGGTCACGGGTGGTGCCAACGACGACGGCTCGGGAGCCGTCTACGCCAACGAGATGGTCTCCACGGTCAACTACAACGCCTACTACCGGGAGCAGGACACCGACCTGCCGTCCACGACGCTGCTGTGGAACTGGGGCGAGGACCTGTTGTCCCAGACTGTCAACGCGCCTACCCTGGCTGAGTTCACCAGCAGCCCCCACGTGACGCTGTCCGCGCGGGAGCAGAACGGCCTGGACCTTCACGGCAGCAGGCAGGACAACCCGCTGCTCGCCAGTGAGTCCGCGGACCCGACGGCGTGGAAGACCTCGGACTTCCACCCGGCCGGTCCCGCTGTCGGGTCAGGTCACCCTCTTCCCGACGACGTCGCCCAGGCCCTGGGGGCACAGGCGGGCACCGCAGTTGACCGGGGGGTTCTGGTCAACGTCGCCTGGCAGGATGGTTCCGACCAGGGTGCCTGACCCGGGACGACGGCGCTGCGGGCGAGAGGTCCCGGTGGGGTCGGCGTCGGCCGAGTCCTTCCGTTGAGGAGGGGCTGGCCTGCAGGGACGCGCTCCCCTGGCGGCGGGGTCGACCGACGATATCCTGTGCCCATGCTCAGCCGTACCGACCTTCGGGACCTGGACCGTCACACCCGTGACCTGGCGGAGGTGCTGCCTCGTGCCCGCCTGGACGTCTCCGCCGCCCTGGAGGCCGTCCGGCCGGTCGTGGAGGACGTCCGTGCCCGGGGGGCTGCTGCCCTGCGCGACGCCGCCGAGCGCTTTGACGGGGTGCGTCCCGAGCACCTGCGGGTCCCGGCTGAGGCCCTGGCCCGGGCGCTGGAGCAGTTGGACCCCCAGGTGCGTGACGCGCTGCGGATGGCTGTCGACCACACCCGTACCGCTCATGCCGCCCAGCTGCCCACAGAGCGCGTCACTGAGGTCGTGACCGGCGGGACGGTCACCCAGCGCTGGGTGCCGGTGCGCCGGGTAGGGCTCTACGCTCCCGGTGGCCTGGCCGTCTACCCCAGCTCGGTGGTGATGAACGCGGTCGCCGCCCAGGTCGCGGGTGTCGAGCAGGTCGCCCTGGCCAGCCCCCCCCAGGCCGGGCACGGCGGTCTCCCGCACCCGACAGTCCTGGCTGCCTGTGCGCTCCTGGGCGTGACCGAGGTCTACGCCGTCGGCGGCGCCCAGGCGGTCGCGATGTTCGCCTACGGAGCCTCTGCTGATACTGATACCGACCGTGGCGCCGGGGGCGGGCCGATCCTGTGCGAGGCGGTCGATGTGGTCACGGGTCCGGGAAACATCTATGTCGCAGCAGCCAAGCGGGCGGTACGCGGTGTGGTCGGCACTGACGCCGAGGCAGGCCCCACCGAGGTCGCCGTGCTGGCCGACGCGACTGCGGACCCGGAGTACGTGGCTGCGGACCTGCTCTCCCAGGCTGAGCACGACCCGAGCGCGGGCAGCGTGCTGGTCACCGACTCCGTCGAGCTTGCTGATGCCGTGGACGCAGCGCTGCGTCGCCGTCTGGCCGCTACCCGGCACGCTGAGCGCGCTGCCACGGCCCTCAGCGGCCCCCAGTCCGGCACCCTTCTGGTGCGCGACCTGGACCAGGGGGTGGCCGTGGTAGACGCCTACGCCGCCGAGCACCTGGAGATCCACACCGCCCACGCCCGCGAGGTGGCCCGCCGGGTGCGCAACGCTGGTGCGGTGTTCGTCGGCCCCCACAGCCCGGTGCCGCTGGGCGACTACCTGGCAGGCTCCAACCACGTGCTGCCCACCGGTGGGACGGCCCGCTTCGCACCGGGGCTCAGCGTCATGGCCTTTCTCAGGCCTGTCCAGGTCATCGACTACGACGCAGCGGCGCTGGCGAGCCTGGCCGACCCGCTGGAGGCCCTGGCCCGGTGCGAGGACCTCCCGGCCCACGCGGAGGCTGTCAGGGCGCGCCAGGGCTGCTCTGTGTCGTCATGACAGGGTGCTGTGCCGGGCGCGGCCACCGCGCCGTGACGATGACCAGGCGGGCGGCGCTAGGACTGGCTGGCCTGGGTGCTCTGCCCGCCCTGCTGCCCTCCCGCGCGGCGGCCGTAGGGCCTGGGCCCACCACAGGAGGCCGCGTGGTGCTTCACGTCACGGACGGGACCGGGGCTGCCCTGGACCTGGAGGGTGTGCGTGCCGTGCAGTCCAACGGTGTCGGCGAGGACGGCTACGACGACGTCCTGCTGGACGCGAGCACGCTGACCGTGGTCTCCCCGTGGCCCCTCCAGGAGGCCGCCGGAACAGGGGTCTGCCTGGACCTTCCTGCTGGGGGACCCTACGTCCTGGCCCTGTCCTGGCCGACCAGCCATGGATACTCCGCTCTCATGGCTGACCTGCCCGGTCCCGGCGAGTACGACCTCCTGGAGCTGGCCGCCTCCTCGCTGCACGGCAGGCAGGAGGCAGGCGTGGCGGCGCTGGGCTCCGAGGCCAGCGCCGGGCTCCTGGCCAGTCGGGCCAGGGCACAGGAGGCTCTGGATGCCTGCGGAAGCGCCGTCTCCTGGACCCAGCGAGGCACCTGGTCGCGTATGGCCCTGGAGGCCGCCAGCTCGGCTCAGCTCCTCCTGGACCAGGAGCTGGCCGCCTGGGGGCCGCAGGACGCCGTGGTGGGCGTGACGCTGACCCGTCCTCCCTCGCGAGTCGAGCTGGCTTCCCTGGTGGGACCCCAGGGGCCTGCGGGCGGGGCGCGGCGGCTGGCGGCGCGCATGGTGGTGCTCGACCCTTCCGACCCTGTGGAGATGGCGGGGTGGAGGGAGGCAGTCGCCGAGCTGCACCGTCACGGCGCCCTCGCCGTGGGACAGGTCTGTGACTCCCAGCTGATGAGGTCCGTGGACGAGGCTGGCTGGAAGGAACGGGTGGACGCCCTGCTGGAGGCACTGCCGGGTACCGACGTCTGGGAGGTGGGCAACGAGCTCGGTGGGGACTGGCTGGGAGACAGTGCGGTGTCCCGCACCACCTATGCCGCACGCCAGGTTCGTGACAGGACCGGTGCCCAGACGCTGCTCACGCTGTACTACCAGCTGGGCCAGGGCAGTCCGGAGGCCTCGTTGTTCACCTATCTCGCCGACCAGGTGGGGGAGGGGCTGCGGGACCTGGTGGACGTCGTCGGCCTGTCGGTCTATCCCCAGCTCCATCCCCTGGGGACGGCGGCGGACAGGATCCTGGCCACCCTGGAGCAGGCCTGGCCCGCCGCCCAGGTGGCGCTGACCGAGCTCGGCTACGGGGGCACGGACCTGGACGACGGGCCGTGGTGGTTCGGCTCGCCCAGTAGCATGGCTGCTGCCCGCGACGCGGTGATCGCCCACGTGACCAGCGCCGCCATGAGCCGTGAGGCGGCGTGGGGGGCACCGTTCTGGTGGTACTACCTGGAGGACGAGGCAGGTACGGGAGTCGCCGAGGCGATCGCCGAGGTCGCCCGGGCGACGACCACCTGAGCGCGCGTCCCTGAGCCTGCGGGCCGACCGGGGGTCTGCCGTGACGGGGATCGCCATCACGTCACGGACAGGGTAGCGTTGCTGGTGGCACCAAGACCGGTGCCGCGTTCAGGGCAGCACCACGGACCTGCTGCGTCGGCTGCCTTGAGGCCGCACGGCCGGCGCCCCGGACGCCCGGCCCTGTCCAGGAAGGACCCTTGATGTCAACGACGATCCGTACCACCCACGTGGGCTCCCTGCCTCGTAGCGACGCCCTCCTGAAGGCCAATGCCGACCATGCCGCAGGTAGCCTGGACAGTGCTGGCCTGTCCCAGGTGGTCCGGGCGGAGACCGCCGAGGTGGTGCGTCGGCAGACCGACCTCGGCCTGAGCGCCGTCAACGACGGCGAGTACGGCCACGTCATGACCGAGAAGGTTGACTACGGGGCCTGGTGGTTCTACACCTTCGAGCGCTTCTCCGGGCTGTCCGTCCTCAGCCCCGAGGAGGCGGCGGCGTCCAGGCGCCCCACGCCCGCAGGCAAGCTGGAGCTGGACGCCATGAGCGAGCGGCGTGACTGGGTCGCCTTCGCTGAGGCCTACCAGGACCCCACCAGCGGCATCCACCTGGCCAGCGCCCCGCCTCCCGTGGTCCCCGCTGTCACCGGCGAGCTGTCCTACACCGGGCAGGACGCGGTGGCCCGTGACGTCGCTGCTCTCACCTCAGCCCTGCGCGCCGTGGGCAGACCTGTCAGCGACGGGTTCATGACCGCGATCTCCCCGGCGGCGGCGGCCCGGATCGGCAACTACTACTACGAGGACGACGAGGCCGCCGTCTGGGCCTGGGCCCAGGCACTGCGCGAGGAGTACCTGGCTATCACCGAGGCGGGCCTGACCCTCCAGATCGACGCCCCTGACCTCGCCGAGTCCTGGGACCAGTTCGTCACAGAGCCCGACATGGAAGCCTACAAGGACTTCTCCCGGGTCCGTATCGAGGCCCTCAACCACGCCCTGAGCGGGATCGACCCCTCGCAAGTGCGCTACCACGTGTGCTGGGGGTCGTGGCACGGCCCCCACTCCACCGACCTGGGCCTGGAGCCGATCCTGGAGCTGGCGGCGATGGTCAGTGCCCACGGCCTGAGCTTTGAGGCCGCCAACGTCCGGCACGAGCACGAGTGGAAGCTCTGGCTGGTCCACGAGCTGCCCAAGGACAGGTACCTGATCCCCGGCGTGGTCTCCCACGCCACCAACGTGCTGGAGCACCCCGAGCTGGTGGCCGACCGCATCGAGCGCTTTGCCCGTGCCGTCGGTCCAGACCGGGTGGTGGCCTCCACCGACTGCGGCCTGGGCGGGCGCGTCCACTCCCAGATCGCCTGGGCCAAGCTGGAGTCCCTGGTGGAGGGCGCCCGCCTGGCCGGCGAGAGGTTCTGAGACCTGCTGTCACCTTCTAGACTCCTGCCGTGACCCCTACCGAGCCTTCTGCGTCTTCTGCTGCGCCTCCCGCCCCGGACGCCGGGCGGTCCCGACCACCCGTGCTGCCCGTGCGCCCGGGGCTGGAGGGCTGCCAGCCCTACGGAGCCCCTGAGCTGGACGTGCCCGTGCGCCTTAACGTCAACGAGAACCCGCACTCCCCGCAGGAGCAGGTCATCGCCGACGTCGCTGCGGCTGTGGCCCGTGCGGCCGCAGGGCTCAACCGCTACCCGGACCGGGACTTTCCGGCTCTGAGGGAGGCGCTGGCTGACTACCTGGCCCGTGAGTCCGGGGTGCGCCTGGCACCGGGGAGGATCTGGGCAGCCAACGGCTCCAACGAGGTCATGCTCCACCTCCTCCAGGCCTTCGGAGGGCCGGGGAGGGTCTGCCTGTCCGCCACCCCGACCTACTCCATGTACCCCGAGTACGCCCGCGACACCCTCACCGAGTACGTGACCGTGCCACGCCGTAGGGACTTCTCCCTGGACCTGGAGGCAGTGACTGCCCTGCTACGGCGTCGTCGCCCCGCGCTCATGGTCCTGGCCAGCCCCAACAACCCTACGGGGACCGCCCTGCCGCCCCAGGACCTGCGCGCCGTCCTGGAGGCCGCTCGCGGGAGCGGGCCCCAGGGGGCGACGGGAGGTGCCCCAAGGGGAGGGCAAGGCCGTCCTGGCTCC
The DNA here is from genome assembly GCF_004010955.1 of Actinomyces wuliandei. NCBI lineage: Bacteria > Bacillati > Actinomycetota > Actinomycetes > Actinomycetales > Actinomycetaceae > Actinomyces > Actinomyces wuliandei. The sequence goes on along the minus strand of NZ_CP025227.1, from coordinate 1,750,254 downwards.
TCCCAGGCTGCTGACTGCGTCGTCGTCGTGGACGAGGCCTATGCCGAGTTCCGGCGCCCGGGCGTGCCCAGCGCCCTGGAGCTCCTGGACACCTACCCCCACCTGGCTGTCACCCGCACCATGTCCAAGGCCTTTGGCGCAGCAGGCCTGCGACTGGGCTACCTGGCGGCCAGCGCCGACCTGGTTGACTGGCTGCGCGTGGTACGTCTGCCCTACCACCTGTCCTCCCTCACCCAGGCTGCCGCCCTGGCGGCACTGGCTCACAGCGAGGAGCTGATGGCGCAGGTGGCCTCCCTGCGGGCTGAGCGTGACGCCCTGGTGTCGTGGTTGCGCAGCAGGGGCCTTGACGTCTGTGACTCCGACGCCAACTTTGTCCTCTTCGGCGCCTTCGCCGACCGTGAGGCGGTCTGGCAGCACCTCCTGGACGACGGCGTCCTGGTCCGTGTCGTCGGTCCGGAGGGCTACCTGCGTGTCAGCGTGGGCACGCCTGAGGAGACGGCACTCTTCCGCCGGTCCCTGTCCGCTGCCCTGGCGTCTGAGGCCCTAAGACCTGACGCGGTGACGTCCACCGTCGTCACGACTGTCCTCAAGGAGGAAGCATGAGCACACCGACCCCGAGAACCGCACGTGTGGAGCGGGCCACCAGTGAGTCCCGTGTGGTCGTCGAGCTGAGTCTTGACGGCACCGGTACCACGGACGTCTCCACCACGGTCCCCTTTTACGACCACATGCTCACGACCCTGGGCAGGCACTCGCTGATGGACCTGAGGGTCCAGGCCACAGGTGACACCCACATCGACGTCCACCACACCGTGGAGGACACGGCGATCTGTATCGGCCAGGCGCTGCGGGTGGCCCTGGGGGACAAACGGGGCATCCGTCGCTTCGGGGACGCCCTGGTGCCCTTGGACGAGGCCCTGGCGCAGGCTGTGGTGGACCTGTCCGGACGCCCCTACCTGGTGCACGAGGGGGAGTCCGAGGCCTTCGTCCACCATCTCATCGGCGGACACTTCACTGGCTCGATGGTCCGTCACGTGCTGGAGGCGATCGCCTACCACGCTGGCGTCTGCCTTCACGTGCGCGTCATATCTGGCCGTGACCCGCACCATGTCGCTGAGGCGGAGTTCAAGGCCCTGGCCCGGGCGCTGCGGGTGGCGGTCGAGGACGACCCCCGTGTGGAGGCGGTCCCCTCGACGAAAGGAGCCCTGTGATGAGTCAGGACAGCCAGGACGGTACATGGGACGGCAAGCCGGGGGACGGTCAGGGCAACGATGAGGGTGGTGGCCGGGACAGGAGCCATACCACTGGGCAGGCCGGTGGTCAGACTGGTGGTCGCGATGGTGCCCCGCGCGACATGGACGCGGAGTTCGCTGCTCTCACCCAGGGCCTGGCAGCCGCTGGGCCGCACTCTGGCGCCCTGGCCCAGGAGGCTGGCCCCGACCGGGGAGGTGACGGAGGCGAGGACACGCACCAGGCAGGCACGGGTCAGTCGGACCGGGCTGACCTGCGGGACCAGCCGGACCAGGTCGGTGGCTCCCAGGTGCCCAGGGCGGTCAAGGTTGCGGTCGTGGTCACCCCGGTGGCCAGTGCCCAGGCCCTGGCGGCCCTGTGCGCCGTGGGCAACCTGGAGTGCGTCGTGGTGCCCTCCTCCAGCGGTGCCCTGGCGGTGCGGCAGATGGTCTCAGCCCACGAGGAGTGGGACATCTCCGAGCTGGTTGGCGGTGCGGACACTGAGCCTGCTGAGGCGGCTGAGCTGGCCGCCAACCTCTCCCGGGTGTCGCGGGCGGGAGTCGTCCTTATGACGGCCGACCTGGCTACTGATGTCGGTATCGAGTCCGGCCTGTCCGGTACGGTCACCGCCCGTCGCTACGTGGACGGGGCGGCGGGGGAGGACGCCTCGGCCGGGCTGCTGCTGGCCTCCATGGACCAGGTCGTGGAGGACGTGCTCCTGGGGGCGACGGCGCCCCAGGACGTGCCGGGAGCCGTGCGCTCCACCGAGGTCAGACCGTCGCGGGCCATGCGCTGGCTGGGGCGCGGTCTGCGTCGGCCACCGCAGTCCTAGTCCCGCGGTCCTGATGGTATGCCTTGCCTCGCGCTGCCAGGTAGGTGGGCGGCCTGGAAACCGGTACCGACGAGGACAGCGGGTTCCGGCTTGATTCCCTCTCACACAAGTGGCGTGGGGGTAGACTTTTTGCCGCTGCTGTGCCATCATCGTTCTGATGAAAATTGCTCCTTCTAGGAATAGGCACGGGTAGGGTCCGCATGTTGTCGGTTGTTGTTTCAGTCCTTGTCGCCCTGGTGGCGCTGGTTGTGGTGGTGGCTGTGGTGCACCGGGGCAGCGGGCCGCGCACGCGGCTGCTCCAGCTGGCTGCCGCGTCCATGTGCCTGGCGGCCCTCGCCCAGGAGGCTGAGGAGGTTTACGGGGACCAGGTGGTGGTGGACCTGGTCAAGCGCCTGGTGTTCCTGGTCATGCTGGTGTCGGTGATGGTGCTGGTGATGACGTTCCGGCGTGGCGGGCTGTCGCGGCGTGCGGCCTGGCGGGTGGCCGGGGTCGGTGCCGTGGTGGGCGTGGTGGAGTGTGTGGCTGCGGTGGCGATGCCGCTGCGTGAGGGCGGCCTGCTCTACCCCTACGACCAGGCGGGGGTCTCGGCCTGGGTGGGGGTCTACTACGGGACCTACGAGGTGGCCCTGGCCGCAGTAGCTATCGCGTGCAGCGTGGGGGCGGTGTCGGTGCTGGTGCGCAGGGGGCAGCCAGGGGCGGCACGGGTGTCCCTGGTGTCGCTGCTGGTGGCGGCGGGGCTGACGGTGGTCTACGCGGGCGTGGGTGTGGCCTCGCTGGCGGGGCTGGCTGGGCCTGGGGGCCGGGAGGTGCGTCACGTGCTGTTCCTGGTGGTGCTGGTGCTGATCGTGGTGGCGCTGGCTGTGGGCGGTGTGCGCCGGATCGTGGAGGAGGGCCGCTCGGTGCTGGTGGAGCGCGTGGGTGAGCAGGTGGTGGAGCCGCTGTGGCGGGAGGTCACCCGGGTGCGTCCGGGGGTGCGGTTGTCGGTGGAGGGGCTGTCGGCTGGTGAGCGGGTGGTGCGTCAGGTGGTGGAGACCAACGACGTGCTGCACCTGGTGCGCTACGGGGAGGGCGCGGCGGGTGTGGCCGAGCCTGCTGGCCCGGCGGGCACGGCCGAGCTGGTGGTGGGCCTGGTGGGGCGTGAGGCGGTGCCGCGTCCGCTGGGGTGGTGGGACCGGGTGCTGGTGGGCCTGGGGCGGGTGGTGCTGCCGCGTGACGAGGTCAGCGCCTCCCTGCGCGAGCTCTACGAGCTGCGCCTGGCCCTGGCCCCTTACTACCCCGCACCCACACGCTAGGGGCACGAGCCTCCACGTCACTCCGCCGCTTTTCAGCCGTACCCTGCCTCTTACGTGAGGCACCACTAACAACATAAAGGTAACGGGTATGTTGTGGTGGGTGGCGGGTTATCTCTGGAGGCCTCGGTTGCGTCGGTGTTTTCTGGTGGGGCTCTGGCGTGGGGTGGGGGCTGGTTGTCTTGGCGGGCCGCCAGGTTGTCTATGGCCCAGTCGGCCACCAGCACCCCGGTGTCGTCGTCGTCCAGGTCCTCCGACGCCGAGACCAGGGTGGTGGCGCCCATGCGCTCACGCATCACCGGGTCCGACACCCTGGCGGCCTTGCCCGCGTGGGGGCGGAGCCACCCCATCACCGGGGTGACGGTCAGCGCGGGTCCGGAGACCTCCCCCCACAGCCTCATGTCCCCCGTGGCGTTGGGGGTCAGGCACCACCACCGCTGGCTGGGGAACGGCACAGGGACCCTCCCAGCCAGGCCTCCGCCACCGGGGCACACAGGACGTTGAGGAGCCGGACTCCCGGTACCGCTAGGGAGGCGGGGATGCTGGGCCGTAGGGAGCTCCTTCCTCCGGACTGCCCAGGCTGCCCTGACTGCCCGGGTCCCTGCTGCGAGCGGGGCGGCGGTGTCTGTGGCGAGGAGGGAGGCCAGGTGCTCACCGGCCGATTGTTGCCTATCTGGGGGTGGCGCGATGTGGGGCGTCAGGCTGTAGGGTTCGCGCCATGAGAGCTCCCTGCGTCGTCGTCCTGGCCTACGGGTCCGGTAATGTCCGCTCCGCTGTGCGTGCGCTGGAGCGGGTGGGGGCAGACGTGTCCCTGACGCGGGACCCTCAGGAGGCTGGGGAGGCTGACGGGCTGGTCGTCCCCGGTGTCGGTGCCTTCGGGGCGGTCATGGACCAGCTGCGGCAGGTGGGTGCTCCGAGGGTCATCGACCGCCGCCTGGCTGGAGGGCGCGCGGTCCTGGGGATCTGCGTGGGGATGCAGGTGATGTTTGACTCCTCCCAGGAGCACGGGACCCGGGCTGAGGGCCTGGGTCAGTGGCCGGGCTCCGTGACACGCCTTCAGGCGGAGGTCGTGCCCCACATGGGGTGGAGCCAGGTCCGCCCGCCGGGCTCCTCGGTCCTGTTCGACGGCCTCGGCCAGGAGCGGTTCTACTTCGTCCACTCCTACGCCGCCAAGACCGACCCCGCCTCCCTCATGGGGCAGGGTCCCGCTCGTGCGCCCCAGGCTACCTGGGCCACCCACGGCGAGGACTTCCTGGCGGCGGTGGAGAACGGCGCCCTGTGCGCCACCCAGTTCCACCCGGAGAAGTCCGGCGACGCCGGGGCACAGCTGTTGCGCAACTGGCTGACCACGTTGTAGGTCACTGACATGACAGCCCTGGCAGGAGTGGCAGGATAACAACACACACATCGACGTCGTGCACGCGCTGTGCCCTGCGAGGAGAACGGAGAATGATGGAAAACACGGGGGACGCTGTGCTGACCCTCCTTCCTGCTGTTGACGTGGCTGACGGCAAGGCCGTCCGGCTCGTCAGGGGCGAGGCCGGCTCGGAGACCGACTACGGCAGCCCCCTGGAGGCGGCCCAGGACTGGGTGCGGGCTGGTGCCCAGTGGATCCACCTGGTGGACCTGGACGCGGCCTTCGGGCGCGGCTCGAACGCGGACCTCCTGGCACGCATCGTCAAGGAGGTCGGGGTCAGCGTCGAGCTCTCCGGCGGTATCCGTGACGACGACTCCCTCGCTCGGGCGCTGGACGCCGGGGCCGCGCGGGTGAACCTGGGGACGGCCGCCCTGGAGGACCCCCAGTGGACGCAGCAGGTCATTGCCGAGCACGCAGACAGGATCGCCGTGGGTCTGGACGTGCGCGGCACGACCCTCGCCGCCCGGGGCTGGACCCGGGAGGGAGGAGACCTGTGGGAGACTCTCGCCCGGCTGGACCAGGCAGGCTGCGCCCGCTACGTCGTCACCGACGTCACCCGTGACGGGACCCTCACCGGCCCGAACACCACGCTGCTGCGGGAGGTCTGCGCCCGCACCAGCGCCGCCGTCGTCGCCTCCGGTGGCATCGCTGACCTGGACGACCTGCGTGCGCTCAGGCGGCTGGTCCCTGACGGGGTCGAGGGTGCCATCGTCGGCAAGGCCCTCTACAGCGGCAGCTTTACCCTCCAGGAGGCCCTGGAGGTTGCCGGGGCGTAGACGGAGCAGGGGTAGCCTGACGTCCTCGACCGCACCGACCTCTCCCGACCTCACCGCCTGCCCCACCGGCGGACGGCCCCTCGTGCCGTCGCCCCGAGCGCGACGGCGCTCGTGAGCAGGTAGCGGCCGTAGTGCTGGCGAGTGATCGGCCCCAGCGGCTTCTCCAGGGCCAGGAGAGCTACCGTGACGCCCGCCATGCGTACGGCGCGTTCTCCGGCGGCGTGCACCAGGACCCGTGCCAGGGGCAGGCCGCGCCGTCCTGACTCCGCAGCCCGCAGCGAGACCGGCAAGCCTGTCAGGACCTGGTTCCAGCAGCCGCGTGGCCCGGGGCGCAGGAGCCGGGAGGCTGCCACCTCCATCGACGGTGTCACCCACAGGGCTGGCGGGCGCAGGCCGGCGCGCGCCAGGAGGTGGGTCGTGGCCACGCCGAGGACTGAGCCCGCCACGACCAGCACCCCCCGGCGCCACATCAGCTCGGGACGCGTCAGCCCGATCCAGGCCTGGCTCATCTCCGCGGGGACAGGCAGGAGGACCGCGTCGGCCAACCCCCAGGTGAACGCGACGAGGTCCCCCCGCCTGCCCGACATCGCCTGCCGCAGCACCGTGTACACGTCAGAGACCGGCGCTGGCCTGCGAGGACGTCTCAGCATCTCGACAACCTGGGCACGGGCCTCCTGGCTGACAGCGGCGACGTCGTCGCGTGGCATGATTGGGCGCCCGATACGCACCTCCACGGGGGAGTACCGGGGCAGGCACCCCTTCTTCGGCATCATCTCCCGTGAGCCCACCAGCGCCACCGGGAGGACGGGGATGCCGAAGTCCCGGGCCAGGCGGGCGGCCCCGGAGTGGAACCGGCCGACGCTCCCGTCGCGGCTGCGGGTGCCCTCAGGGAAGACCAGGACGCTCATGGACTCGGCCACCCGGTGCGCCAGTATCCCGCGCAGCTCCTCGTAGGCACCCTCCCCGGTGCGTCGCACCGGGTAGGCGCCGAGCAGGCCCCGGGCCAGGGACCGGCGCAGCCACGTGGAGAACCAGTAGTCATGGGCTGCCACGGTCACCACCCTCATGAGCGTGGGGGAGGCGCTCATCATCGCGATCGTGTCCGCGTGGGAGCCGTGGTTGGCCACGACGACGCAGGGGCCGTCGGCGTCGAACTCTCCCTCGACGTGGACACCGCCGAAGGGGGCGATGACCGCCGACCACAGCCACTGGCGGGCGACGGCCCGCCATGTCACCTTGGGAGGGGTGAGCACGATCGAGCGTGGCTGCGGTGTGCCTGGGGACCGGGTGGGCGTCGGCCAGGGAGCGGGCACCGTGGTAGGGGAGGCCATAGGGTGAGCCTTTCTGCGTCGGCCGGGATGTCGGCACCGTGGTCGTGGTGGGGCAGGAGGGACTGGTTATCCGAGGACAGTGGCCGCAGGCGGGAGCGGGGGAGATCTCTTCCCGCCCCGGAGGCCCTTGGAGCCGGGAGAGGAGCCGGGAGGCCGGGACCTGGCACCGGCGGCGTCCAACACCCTCCAGGTGTCCGGGAAGATTCCAAGGCGCGCTGAGGTGCTGACCACTAGGTCCGGCTTCCAGGTGCGCCGGTGCTTTAGGGCGTAGAGCGAGGGCACCATTCCAGGATAACGGTGTGGCAACGGTAGGGGAACTGTGTGATCGGTGAGAATCTTTCCTGCATCACCTCCCAGGTTTTCCGACGATGCCTGCAAGGGGGCGCTGTTGCTGCTGTCAGGCCGCGCTCGGGAAGGAGACACCGGTTGTGACGGAGGTGCTTCGGAGGCTCTGTGACGTCACTCACTTGCGATGGAGTGCGGCGGAGGCTCGTCGGAGGAGCGCGGTGGGCTCCTCGTGAGAGCGGTCGTGCGGTAGTAGGTGAGGCAGACGCGGTACCGTCTCTCCGGATATCGTGCTTCCTGTGAGTACCTCCGCCTCGTCGTATGCGCCCGGGCCCCATCGCAGGCTGGATCTCGCGCTGGCGGCGGGAGCCCGCGCCAAGATGGAGCGTCTCCTGGCCGCCCCGGCCCTGTTCCCCGACGACGACGGCTCCGTGGACCCCGACGTGGCCGCCGCCTTGGCGGTACCGGGCCTGCCCTGGCACAGGTACCTGGACACCGTGTGGGCGGCACTGGCTGGCAGCCGCCTCCTGGTCCCGGTCCGCGCCCACGGTCGCCCCGGTGACCCTGGGCGCGGCCCGGGCGTCCGGGACACTACCGAGTCGCCCGCTCACCCGCTCGGTCGGCACCAGGGTGTGCCCGGCGCGCAGGCCCACGCGGCGGACCCCTGCCAGGACGCGACCATCCTGGCGGTACACGCACCTGACGGCCGCCGGGCGCTGCCGGTGTTCACCTCTGTCGGGGCGATGCGTGCCTGGCGCAGTGACGTGCAAGACGTGCGACCAGTTCCCGTGGCTGCCCGCCAGGCGGCGCAGGTGGCGGCGGCCGTGGCCGACATGCTGTGGGTGCTGGACCCGGGGACCCGTGACCTGTGTCTTCCCCGCCCAGCGGTACTCGCGATCTCCGAGGGCCGCGAGTGGGTGCCCGCCTGGCGCAACGAGGCGGTGCAGGCCCAGATACGTGCCCGGCTGGAGCCTGTCAAGGGAGTCCGCAGCGTCTTCTTCGAGCCGGGCGCGAGTGCTGAGCTGCGGGTCCTGGTGAGCGTCGAGGCTGGTGGCGTTCACCGCGGCGGGGCAGGAGAAGCCAGGGACAGCAGCAGGGGTGGTGCCAGGGGCGGCGTCGAGGAGAGCGTCAAGAGGGTGGTCAGGGACTGCCAGCAATGCCTGGGCAGCCCTGAGTGGGGGCACCTTGTCGACACTGTCGAGCTGTACCCCCTTCCAGCATGACGGAGGTCATGCTGGTGGTCATGCTGGCGGTGCGGTCATGATCTGGTGCCGCGGACCTGCGGGCGGGGGAGGCGCCGTGCACGGGGACGGGCCCTGGCACCCTGTCTGCACCGAGGCTGGCCCACGGGAGCCCGCCAGGGTCGCCAACCAGGTCCTGGTGAGTGCCCGTGACCTCAGCGTCGGCTATGGGGGCGTCCCGGTGTGCGCCCCGGCGTCCCTGACCCTCAGGCCCGGCCAGGTCCTCGCCCTCGTGGGCGTCAACGGCGCGGGGAAGTCTACGCTGGTGCGTACCTGCTGCGGCCTGCTGCCACCTGTGCAGGGGGAGGTGCGGCTGCTGGGAGGGACCCCGGACCCGCAGTCCGCAGCCCAGCGGGCAGCCGTGGCCTGGGACCTGGGTGAGGACTCCTTCTTCCCCTCGTTGACTGTCGCTGAGCACCTGGGGCTGGTCTGCTCCGGGCACGGGGTCCTCGACGCGGACACGGTGGTGACCTCCCTGCTGACGGACCTTGACCTGCTGGGGCAGGCGGACAGCCTGCCCCAGCGGCTGTCCTCGGGACAGCGACGACGCCTGGCCCTGGCCTCGGCCCTGGCGCGTCCCCGTCGTCTCCTTGTCCTGGACGAGCCTGAGCAGCGCCTGGACCACGTCATGCGCCGCCTCCTGGCGCAGCGCTTGGCTCAGGAGGCCCGGGAGGGCAGGGCGGTGCTGCTGGCCTCCCACGACCCTGCCCTTGTGGCGGCTGCTGCTACCCAGGTGCTTCTTGTCGGGGCGCACACGCGCGAGCTCAGCGTGGAGGAGGGGGTCAGCGCCATGAGGGAGGGTCTGTGGTGACCGGGCCGGCAGGCAGCGGCCTAGTCGGCAGTCCCACGGGCGGCTCCTCTAGTGGCCCGGCCTCCCGACCCCCCGACCTGGCGCAGGTGCGCCGGTGGACCAGGTACCGGACTCAGTCGTCCAGGCGTGCCCGCACGTCCTGGCCCGCCCTGGTGGGCAGGATCTACTCGGGCCTGCTGTACCTCGCGGTCCTGGCGGTGCTCCTGCTGCCCCACCTCGCCTCCCCGACCGTCCCGACGCGCAGGAGCGCTGTCGCGACGGTCGGGACTGTGCCGCTGTGGCTCGGGCCGGACCCGGAGTGGGTCGTTGCTGCCTTCCTCCTGGCACTGCCTGGTCTCGCCGTCGGACCCCTCAGCCGCGTCGGCCCGCTGTTCCTGCGTCCCTGGGAGGCCGTGTGGTGGCTTCGTCTTCCAGGGTGTCGTGACGGTCTCCTGCTTCCTGTGGCGCGTGCCGAGATGGCCGGTGCGGCAGGGTTTGCAGCGGTGTGCGGGCTGGTCCTCGCGGTGCTCGTCGGCTCCGGCTGGGTGGCGGCGCTGGCCTGGGCCGTGCTTGCTGCGGCCATAGGCTGGGCCGTCATGACCGGCCTGTTACTAGCCCAGTGCCGTGCTGCTCCGGCGTGGCCGGTACGGGCGGTACTGGTGGCTGCGGCGGCCGGGGCGCTGGCGACCGGGCTGCTCCGTCCCTTCCCGGGAGGAGCGGCTTCTGAGGACACACCACCTACAGTGTCCCCGGGGGCTCCGTCCCTTCCCGGGAGGAGCGGCTGGTGTGCTAGGCCCTGGCGGCGTGGCGGCCGTGGCAGCCGGTGCGGCCTGGACCACCTGGAGGGCGCTGGTGCGCCCCCGGCTCGCTGACCTGCGTGACGCCGATCTCCTGGCCGTGGTGGCGCGCTCTCTTGGAGCCCAGGTCTCGCTGCTGTCCCTGGACACCAGGGCGCTGGGCCGGATTCTGAGCCCCCCGGTGGCGCCCCCGCGCCGCTCCAGCCGACTGGCCCTGGCGGCCTGGTGGGGCAGGCGGCTGCCTGCAAGGCTGTGCCCCGTGCCGTGCGTGGTACAGGCGGACCTGCTCCTGCTATGGCGCCAGCCCTGCCGGGGCGGTCCAGGCGGTGGTCGCTGGCGGGGACGCCGTCGTGGTCGTCGGCCTGCCGACCGCCCTGCTTGCTAGTGGCTGGCAGCCGTCGTACCTGGTCGTGGTGGCGCAGGCGGCAGCGAGCGCCCTGGTGGTGTGGTGGGGCCTGGTCACTGGCTTGCGACGGTAGGCGCGGACGACGGACGCAGGCCGACGCGTTCTTGATGCTGTGTTGCCCCTGGGGACGTCGGACGGGACGCTGCGGGAGACGGGGCTGCACATTTTCGGCGCCCGGTTGCTGTGGGCGGTAGGGCCGACCCGCCTGCCGGGGGTGAAAGTGGCCCCGGGACCCGCGTGCTTCTGCGGGATGCGTTGGGGAGCAGTGTGTGGGGCAGTAACAGCCTCTCCTAGCGCCTTCGCTGCACCCCTCCATGATGTGCGCTAAGGCGTCTGGTGCACATCATGGAGCCGGTGCTGGTGCGCGGGCTGTGCGGCGACGGTCCTATTTCCGGGCGGCCGCAGACAGCCCGGCATCTTCCTCCTCCAGAGGGCTACGGGTGGTCCGTTGAAGATGTGCAGCTCGTCTTGTAACCGGCCTTGTCCCTGCCTGCCCTGGTCCCCGCCAGGCGGCCCGCACCCCCGTACCCACCGAGGTCCACGACCTTTGCGGGCTGTCCCAGGTGAGGTACGGCGAGGTACCCAGCCCCTATCGCGGACACCCGAGACGAGCCTCCTCGCCGTCTTGGCGGCGGTGGCTGTTCCTGCTACGATGTCAGCCTGACCGACCGGGGCCAGCCCCGGCGCGCAAGTGGAGAGGATCCCACCTTGGTCCCTGTCGGGGACCGGGTTCGTGCAAGGGTGTACCCTTCGTGGTCGTCTGGTGGCCTTGGCCGTCCGGACTACCGTGCTCTCGTAGAGGCCTCCGACCTGCGTGACAGGGAACGGGGGCCTTTCCTGTTCCCGAGGTCGTCCGTGACTCTAGAGTGAGGTACCGTCATCAGCGAGCCCCGTGTCAACGAACGGATTCGTGTTCCCGAAGTGCGCCTGGTCGGCCCCAGCGGCGAGCAGGTAGGTGTCGTGCGTGTCGAGGACGCCCTGCGTCTTGCCGAGGAGGCCGATCTCGACCTCGTCGAGGTCGCCCCCAACGCGCGCCCGCCGGTGTGCAAGCTCATGGACTACGGCAAGTACAAGTACGAGTCAGCCATGAAGGCGCGTGACGCCAGGCGCAACCAGGCCAACACCCAGCTCAAGGAGATCCAGTTCCGCCCCAAGATCGACGAGCACGACTACGCCACCAAGAGGGGCCACGTCGAGCGCTTCCTCAAGGGTGGGGACAAGGTCAAGTGCATCGTGCGCTTCCGTGGTCGTGAGCAGTCGCGCCCCGAGCTGGGGATCCGGCTCCTCCAGGGCCTGGCCGAGGAGATGGCCGAGCTGGGGACCGTTGAGTCCCATCCCCGTCAGGACGGTCGCAACATGGTGATGGTCCTGGCCCCGACCAGGAAGAAGGCGGACGTCAAGTCGGACCAGCGGCGTCGCCGCGAGGAGGCCCGTGCTGCCCGTCGCGCTGAGAAGCACGCGGGCAGGAACGAGGCAACGCACCCGGAGCAGGCCCCCCAGCACTCGTGACACCGGCTGCCAGCCAGTGCAGGCGCCCCGGTGGTGCCCGGCAGAGGCCTCTACCCTGGGCGCACGGTACGCCGGGCGACTCTGGCGACGCCAGGGGATCCTGTGCCCTGTACATATTTCAGACCCGCCCCCTCACATCCTGTGAGAGGGTCCGCAGTCCCCAGGTCCTGTGACCGGAGGGGCAGACAAGAGGAAAACATCCATGCCGAAGAACAAGACGCACTCTGGTGCCAAGAAGCGCTTCCGGGTCACCGGCAGCGGCAGGCTGATGCACGAGCAGGCGAACAAGCGTCACCTGCTGGAGGTTAAGTCCTCCCGTCGCAAGCGCAAGCTGTCCAAGGACCAGCCGGTCGCCCCGGCTGACGTCCGTCAGGTCAAGAAGCTGCTCGGTCGCTGACCACCCCACCACGTAAGGAGTTTTTCTCATGGCACGTGTCAAGCGGGCGGTCAACGCCCACAAGAAGCGTCGTACTGTTCTTGAGCAGGCCTCGGGGTACCGGGGTCAGCGCTCCCGCCTCTACCGCAAGGCCAAGGAGCAGGTCACCCACTCCGGCGTGTACGCCTTCCGTGACCGCCGTGCCCGCAAGGGTGACTTCCGGCGCCTGTGGATCCAGCGCATCAACGCCGCTGCCCGCGCCGAGGGCCTGACCTACAACCGGTTCATCCAGGGGCTGGGCCTGGCTGGTGTCGAGGTCGACCGCCGGATGCTGGCCGAGCTGGCGGTCAACGAGCCCGCTGCCTTCAAGGCACTGGTGGGTACCGCGCGCGACGCCCTCCCCAACAACGTCAACGCCCCCCGGGCCTGACCCGGCCGCAGGCCGAGACGCGGCCTGCGGGAGCGTGATGGTGCCGTCCTCCGCAGCAGCAGGGGGCGGCACCATTATCTGTCGGAGTGGTGGCTGGCGAGCCACTCGCCGACGCTGACTCGTAGAGCCCCAGCTGCCCAGCCTCCCGTAGGCTTGACCGCCATGAGCCCCAGGAGCACCTCTGCCGACCTCGACGACCTCCTGCTGGGGGATGACGATGCCCCCGGTGGTGCGGGCGGCCCGCAGGACCTTCCCGTTCGCAGGCCGCGGCGACGTACCATGACAGAGGGGGTCGCGGCCGGGCACGAGGTCCTTGTCAACCCCGGCTCGACCAGGGTGGCGCGCGTCGCCGGACTGGTGCGACGCACCGCCCGCGCCAGGCACCACAGGTTCCTGGTCGAGGGTCCCCAGGGGGTCCGGGAGGCTGTTGCCCACGCCCCGGACCGGGTCCTTGACCTCTACATGACGGAGCGGGCGCTTGAGCGCCACCCTGAGATCTGGGTGGCAGCCGAGGAGGCCGGGCTGTACCGCCACCTCACCAGTGAGCGGGTCATGGAGGCGATGAGCCCGGACACCCAGGGCGTCCTCGCAGTGGCTGCCATGGAGGAGGCCACGGGCAGTGAGGCCCTGGCCTCGGCTGTTGAGGGGGCGCGCCTGGTCGCGGTGCTGGTCGAGGTCCAGGACCCGGGCAACGTCGGCACGATGATCCGTGTGGCCGACGCCGCCGGGGCAGACGCGGTGGTGCTGGCGCGTGGCTGCGTCGAGGCGACCTCGCCCAAGGTGGTGCGCTCCACCGCCGGGAGCCTGTTCCACCTTCCCGTGGTGACCGGGGTGGCTCTTGACGACACCATCAGCGCCCTGCGCGGGGCGGGGCTGGCCGTCCTGGCCGCCGACCGGGGCGGGGAGCTGGACCTGTTTGACGCCACGGACCTGCTGTCCGCCCCTGCGGCCTGGGTGCTGGGCAACGAGGCCCAGGGGCTGGGGCCGCAGGTCCTGGAACGGGCTGACGCCTCCGTGTCGGTCCCGGTCTACGGCAGGGCGGAGTCTTTGAACGTCGCCGCTGCCGCTGCCGTGTGCCTCTACGCCAGCGCCCAGGCGCTGAGGTCCTGAGACGGGCGCGGTCCTGGGATGGCTGGAGCGGCCGGCCCTGGTGCCCCAGTCAGCACTGCCGGTACTGCCAGTGCTGTGAGCACTGTCGGTGGTGTCCTGCACCGTTGGCGTCACAGGGCAGGGACGCTGCCGTGGATCGCAGCGGTGCTCGTGCTGGTGCTGTTGTCAGCCACCTCCGCCTGGCGGGAGACAGGACAGTGGCTGGCGGTCGCTGTGGTGTGTGTCCTCGGCGGCCTCCTGTGGTGGCGGCGCCTGGACGCTGACGCGGTCGGTGTCGTGGTCCTGGCGGCGGGAGCGCTCCAGCTGGCGCTCCTTGACTTCGCCATGGCAGCAGACGTCCTCGTCCTGCTCGCCCTCTTCCGCGTGGGGGAGCAGGGTCGTGCGAGCCTGCGCCCCCTGTGGGCGGTGGCGCTGGTCCTGGGTGCCTTCCTGGCGGCACTGAGATGGAACCAGGACGAGCGGGGCGTGGTAGCCGACTCCCTCTACCGCTACGACTTTCGTGCCACTGTGCTTCTCGTCCTGGGGGGCGGGCTGCTTGCGTGGGGTGCCGGCCGTCTGCTGGCCCTCAGACGCGACACCGTCCAGGCGCGTGCCGTGGCAGAACGGGCGCGGCAGGCTGAGGAGCGACAGCGTCTCCTCGCCCAGGTCGCCGCCGTACGCGCCCGTACGGCCCAGGACGTCCACGACGTCGTCGGCCACGCCCTGGCCCTGGTCGCCGTCCAGGCCGAGGCCGGACGCTACCTGGTGACCGCCCCGCAGGAGGAGGTCGACCTGACCGACCAGCAGCGGCTGGACCAGGCCCGAGGCGTGCTGGAGACTGTCCTGGCGACCACGCGCAAGGCGCTGGAGGAGACCCGCTCCCTGACCCACGCACTGGCAGCCGACGCGGACCATGACGGGACGGCGCCCCTCTATCCTGCGCCGGACCTGGACGCCCTGCCCTCACTGGTACGTGACGCCAGCCGCTCGGGCGCCCCCGTCCACCTCGCGGTCCAGGGCGAGCCTGGCAGCCACGGGCCGGTGGACCTGAGCGCCCAGACCGCCCTCTACCGGACGGCGCAGGAGGGAGTCACCAACGCTGTCAGGCACGTGCCCGCAGTGAGCCGTATCGACGTGGCGCTGGTCCATGCCCGGGACAGCCTCACCCTCACGGTCACCAACGACGACCCGGCAAGCCTAGCCGCCCCGAAAGACCCAGACAGCGCCACCCTGGCAGAGCGGCTCAGTGGTGCGGCAGGAGGGATGGGGCTGCGCAGCCTGCGCCGCAGGGTAGAGGCTGCTGGTGGGCAGCTGCAGGTGCGGCCGCTGCCTGACGGAGGCGTGGTCCTCCGGGCGCAGGTTCCCGTGCCCTTGGTGGAGCCGGGTCGGGCAGTCCCGGTGGAGCCGTGAGGCCGTAAGGTGGCGCAGTGGCTCGTCACGGTGGTATCACAGTGGTACACCCGGCGTCGGGCAGTCTGAGAACGGAGCGGTGCTGTGACGTCATTACCACCGACTGCAGCGGGCGGAGCAAGGTTACCGGGGCCGCTGCCAGGGCCTGCACCACGTCCGGTGCGCGTGCTCCTTGCCGACGACCAGGACCTGGTGCGGGCTGGCTTCCGGATGATCCTGGACGCCCAGAAGGACATGGTGGTCGTGGGTGAGGCTGCTGACGGGGAGCAGGCGCTCGCTGCGGCCCAGGCGCTGCACCCGGACGTCATCCTCATGGACGTGCGCATGCCCCTCATGGACGGGATCGAGGCCACCAGGGTCCTTGCCCGCAGGGGCGCCCAGGTACGTGTGCTGGTCCTGACCACCTTCGACCTTGACGACTACGTGGTCGAGGCGCTGCGTCACGGTGCGTCAGGCTTTCTCCTCAAGGACGTCAGTGCCCCCGAGCTCGTCGCCGGGGTGCGGGCGGTGGCCCGTGGTGACTCCGTCGTGGCGCCCTCCACGACGCGGCGTCTGCTCAGCCGGTGGGTCGCTGGCCAGGCTGCCTGCGGCACCGCTGTCTCTGCTGGCCGTCAAGGACTACCCGGTCCCAGCGCCGGGGCTGAGGCACTTCCCGCAGGCACGCCCACCCGTCAGGACGGACGGCTGGCACCGCTGAGCGCACGGGAGCGGGAGATTCTCGCCCTGGTGGGCCGGGCGCTGAGCAACCAGGAGATCGCCGAGCGGCTGGTGGTGGCAGAGTCGACCGTCAAGACTCACATCAACCGGATTCTGCGCAAGCTCGCGGTGCGGGACCGTGTCGGTCTGGTCGTCCTGGCCTACGAGACCGGTCTGGTCCGCCCCGGGGACGAGGACTGAGCCCCGGCCCTGACCCGCAGGGAGGAGGACTGGTGCCACACCCAGTCCACCCCCGGATGGAACCTGGTCCGACAGTGTCAGCTCAGGGTTGGAACGACGGGAAAAGGTCTGGATCTCCACCCTGGTGGCCGCTAGCGTCGTGGCCATGACCACAACCTACTCACCCCCAGTGCCAGGCTCCCTCTCAACCTCAGAGACCACCGAGGACGCGGGACTGTATCGTCCTGTCCGCCGCTACCAGGTCCTGGACGTCCTGCGGGGCTTCGCCCTGTGCGGCATCCTCCTGGTCAACATAGGGGACATCGTGGAGCTCGGCTGGGACCTGCCCGCCGTCGTGGGGCAGGAGCCCTCTGCCGCGCAGACGGCGCTGCACTACCTGGTGTCCACCCGCTTCGTGCCGATCTTTGCCTTCATGTTTGGTATGAGCATGACCTTTGTCGCGGACTCCGCCCGACGACGCGGCTCCTCGCCCGGGTGGGTCCTGGCCCGGCGCCTGGGGGTGCTGCTGGTCATTGCCCTGGCGCACTCGCTGGTCTACCCCGGGGAGGTCCTCAGAGCCTACGCGCTTGTCGGGCTCATGGTGCTGGTACCGGTGCTGCGTCTTCCCCGCAGCCTCCTGGCGCTCCTGGGGGTGGTGGCCACGGTGGCCACCTACGCGGTGGCCGGCTCAAGTGACCTCAATGTCCCTGGCCTGTTTCTTCTCGGTGCGGCCGCTGCGGCCTACGGGCTGCCTGCCCACCTGGAGCGGCCTGACCGGCGTCTGCTGGCGGCAACCGTGGTGGTGGCGCTCCTGACAGTGCCTGCTGTCCTCGCCCAGGCCCACGAGCCTGGTGGTGATCCCCGCTTTGGCACGGTCGGCGGGATCGCCGGCGGGATCATGGCCGTGCTCTACGTGTGCCTGGTGGTCCTGGCCTGCTCGACCTGCCTGCGCAGGCCGCTGTCAGCCCTCCTGGAGCCGCTGGGCCGCACCAGCCTCAGCTGCTACGTGGGAGCCAGCCTTGTCGTGGCACCCATAGGCCTGGTGGCGCGCTGGAGCGAGAGCCGCGACGTCGTGCCTCTGCTGTGGACGGCCCTGGTCGTGCTCGTCGCCCAGTCCCTCCTGGCCCGGGCTTGGCTGTCCCGCTTCCGCTACGGGCCGCTGGAGTGGGTGTGGCGTTGCCTGACCTGGTGGCGGGTCGAGCCCCTGCTCCTCCGCCGGTAGGGGAGGTCCTTGCCGCCTACAGCAGCGCGCACACTGCGGCAGCCGCCTGTCCGGGTCCGTCAAGGCTCGCCATGTGACGCGCCATCGCACGCGCCCGGGCACGCATCGTGTGGTCCCTCAGGACGTCGTGGACCAGCCGGGGCCAGTCGGTGTGGGCAGCGTCGCGCCTGGGGACCAGGCGGGCGCAGCCGAAGGCGGTGCAGCGCCGCACGGTGAACTGCTGCTCCAGCTGGAGCGGGATCCCGACAAAGGGCCAGCCCTGGGCGCAGCTGGTCTGGACGGTGCCCTCCCCGCCGTGGGTGATAGCCATGTCGACGGCGTCACCTAGCCGGTGGGCGGGGAGCCAGTCCGTGACGTGGACGTTGACGGGCAGCAGGTCGAGATCCTCCGGGCGCAGGTGGCTGCGCACCGGGGCCAGCACCTGGCAGTGCGCCCGCCCCAGGCCCTGCAGCACCTCCAGCACCAGCTCCCGGTTCCCGGAGGACCCCACGGCGAAGTACACCAGCGGGTCCGGTCCAGCGGCCAGGCGGCCGACCTCCTCGGGGACCTTGCCGGGCAGCTGCGCGTACACCGGGCCGACCACCTGGTGCCCGGCAGGCATCTCCACCCACGAGGGCAGGAGGGCGGGAGTCGTGGCGATGAGGTTGATGTCGGCTGTCAGCGCGTGGGCCAGGCCCCGGGGGAGGGCGACCCCGTTGTCAGCGGCCACCACCTCGAAGGAGTGAGGGAGAGGCAGCCGCGATGCTGCGGTACGGAAGGCGAGCGCCGTGAGCCGGTCCGCCACCGCCTGCCAGGGGGTGTTCCGGGGCAGCCAGCCTGTGGACCCACGGGCGCCGACCGCCTCTACGTGAGCGACCGAGTAGGCGAAGGGCCTGAGGAAGACAAGGGGGACATGCTCCGCCCTGGCGGAGATGAACTGGCTGGGTGTCACGCCGATGACGACGGCGGCTGGCTGCAGCTGGCGGATGAGTGCGCGCTCGCTGGCGACACGGTGGGCCAGCATGGTCCGGGTAAAGGGGTGGCGCAGGGTCCTGCCCTGGTCCAGGGCCAGTGCCTGGAGGCCCTCCTCCTCGGACAGGAGAGGCTCCAGCAGCCTCACCTCGAAGCCAGCGGCCTTGATGTACTCACTGTTGCGAGGGGAGAACCCGGCGAATACGCACTCCACGTCGGCAGGCATGCGCCGCGCCACCTCAACGGCCCGGGTCACCTCAGCCAGGTTGAAGGTCTCGGGTGCGAACAGGACGCGGCGTGCTCGCCCTCGTCCTGAGTCTGGCGTGGCTGGGGCAGGCTGCGGGGTCGTGGTCAGTGGCACGGGCTGGTTCCTCGCTGCGTGACGTAGGCGGGTCGCTGCTGTCAACGAGCGCGCGCGGGGCACGCAGCAGCCCTCCGCTTATTGGACTACATGTCTAACAAGCCGAGACGCTACCACGGCGCCTCCCCCCGTGGTGTTCCCGCCTCCTAGGTGCAGCTGACGGCTCTGCCCGGTGCGGACCGCCCCGGCTCGGGTGCTACGCCTCCTGCGTGGGCGTCACCTGTCCCGGCTCCTCCTGGTCAGCCTGGTCAGGCGGCCAGCCTCCTGGGCTGCGTCCACCAGCGCCCGCAGCGATCGCACGGCCATGCGCACAGCTGTGTCCTGGCTGACGGAGAGGTGCTCCAGGCTCCCGTCGGCAAAGAGCCTTGACGCCTGGGCCACAATCTCCTCCCGGCGCTCCTGGGGGTGGAGGCGTCGCCTCTGCCTGGAACCACGGTGCTCGTCGTTGCTCACTCACGCCGGCTAGGCCCCGTCGCTGCTGGGCGCCAGTGCCTGCGGCTGGATGCGGTGCCAGACGGGGAGATGACCTGCAGCAGACCAGCATGCGATATCGACCTGTGATGATCGTCCCAATGGCCTCTCTCGGGCAGATCTCCTGGATGAGGCGGCGGCTGGGGGTGCTAGTGTGCCGCTGACGGCCTGTGGGAACCGGATTGGGCCAGGAACCTGGTACGGCCTGACGGGCCGCGCACATGACGGAGGAGGAGACGTGCGCAGGTGGATGTGCTGCTGTTGCTGTCACTGACGTGACCGCCCCCGCCCACCTGCCCTGAGACCGACCCCAGACCAAGACGAGGTGCCCCGTGTCCCCTGCTCCACACCCTGCCCACAGCTCCTCCCCGCCTGGTGCCGCTGCCTCTCCACCACCTGGCCAGCCCCAGGACCCCCTGGTGCGTATCAGCCACGTCACCAAGTACTACGGGGACTTCAAGGCTCTTGATGACGTCAGCCTGGACGTCCACCGCGGCGAGGTGGTCGCGGTCATCGGTGCCTCCGGGTCGGGAAAGTCCACCCTGTGCCGTACTGTCAACCGTCTGGAGACCGTCTCGGCGGGCAGCGTCGTCATCGACGGCGTGCCCCTTCCGGAGGAGGGGAGGGAGCTGGCCCGCCTGCGCGCTGACGTCGGCATGGTCTTCCAGGCCTTCAACCTCTTCCCGCACCGCTCGGTGCTGGACAACATCACGCTCGCCCCCACGCGCGTGCGCAAGGTTCCGGTCCCTCAGGCGCAGCAGCGGGCCCGCGAGCTCCTGGAGCGGGTAGGTCTGGCCGACCAGGCCGCCAAGCGGCCCGCCCAGCTCTCCGGGGGCCAGCAGCAGCGCGTGGCTATCGCCCGGGCGCTGGCCATGGAGCCCAAGGTCATGCTCTTCGACGAGCCCACCAGCGCCCTGGACCCCGAGATGATCACCGAGGTCCTCGACGTCATCCAGGACCTGGCTACCTCCGGCATGACCATGCTCGTGGTCACCCACGAGATGGGCTTCGCCCGCAGCGTCGCCGACCGTGTCGTCCTCATGGACGCGGGGCAGGTCGTCGAGGAGGCCAAGCCCGCCGCCTTCTTCGCCTCCCCGAGCACCGAGCGGGCGCGTGCCTTCCTGTCCACTGTCCTGCGCCACTGAACCGGCCCCTGGCAACCGGCCCCCTGATACCTGCTGACTTCCTGCTGCTGACACTCACTGACCTCGACCGACCTCTGAGCGACGCGCAGCCGCCCCGGCAGCTGTCGTCAGCCCCTATGAAACCAGCCCCTGTGAAAGGTCTCCTGACATGACTGCCCCGCACACCCGCCCCGCCCTGACCGTCCCGACCAGCCTGACCCGCCGCCGCCTTCTGGGTGCCAGCGCTGCCGTCTCGCTGGCGGCCGTGCTGGCAGCCTGCGCCGACACTGGTGCCGACGGTGAGGCGGTCGAGGTCTCGGACTCCGACTACGACACCGTTATCAACTCCGGTCCGGTGGCCTCTGACGACGTGGTGGCCGCCTCCTCCTGGGCGTCGGCCGTGCGTGAGGCCGGGGTGCTCAGGACCGGGGGCACCAAGACCTCCGAGGTCTTCTCCCTGGAGGACGCGACCACTGGTGAGGTCTCCGGCTTCGACGCCGCCTTCGCACAGGCCCTGGCCCGCTACATCATCGGCGGGGACGACGCCCGCTCCCTCTTGGAGGTAACCCAGGTCACCTCTGACACCCGCGAGACCATGATCGAGAACGGGCAGGTGGACGCCGTCCTTGCCACCTACACCATCACCCCCGAGCGCGCTGAGAAGATCGCCTTTGCCGGCCCTTACTACTCCTCCGGCCAGTCCGTCATGGTGCGTGCCGAGGAGACCGGCATCAACGGTGTCGAGGACCTGGCGGGCGTGAAGGTGGCCGTCCAGTCCAACTCCTCCTCCGGCCCCGCTCTGGACGAGGCCGCCCCGCAGGCGGAGCAGGTGCCGTTCCAGGAGAACGGCGACTGCGTGGCCGCCCTCGAGGCGGGCCAGGTGGACGCCTACGTCGTCGACCAGTCCCTCCAGCTCAGTGTGATGCAGTCCAACGACGCCGTCACGATCGTCGGCGAGCCCTTCACCGAGGACCCCTACGGCATCGGGCTGCCCAAGGACTCCGACGCCCAGGAGTTCGTCAACACCTTCCTGGAGACCATCTACGAGGACGGAACCTGGGACGCTATCTGGGCGGCCACCATCGGCGCCGTCATGGGCGGCGACGCTCCGCAGCGCCCTGCCATCGGCTCCGTCCCCGGCTCTGAGACAGCTGGGGCGTCACCCACCGCCTCCGCTGACGCCTCTGGCACCTCGGATACTGCGTCGCCGGAGGCCACCGATGGTGCCGCGACGCCGGAGGCGACCGACTGACCCGCAGCGGTCCCCTGACCTGTTCACAGTCCACACGTGCCGGGTGGCCGGGCCTGGTGGCCCGCGCCTGGCCGTCCGAAGGAGGTGCCCGTGAGCGTCATCACTGACAACCTCGGCATGATCAGCCAGGGCCTGGCCACAACCCTCGTGATCGCCGTGCTCGGCTTCATGCTCGCGCTGCTGGTCGGTACGCTCATCGCGGTCTTTCGCGTCAGCCCGATCCCGCCGCTGCGGGTCCTGGGCACCGCCTGGGTGACGCTGGCCTGCAACATCCCGACCCTGTGCCTGATGATCCTGGCGGCCTTCGCCGCCCCACGCGCCGGGGTGCCGCTGTCCCTGTTCGCCGCCGCTGTCACCGCTATTGTCTTCTCCGCCTCCGGCTTCGTGTGCGAGACGGTGCGCTCCGGCATCAACTCCGTGCCCAAGGGGCAGGTCGAGGCGGCCCGAGCCCTGGGAATGCCCTTCGGGCTCATCATCACCACCGTGGTGCTGCCCCAGGCGCTGGCCCGCACCATCCAGCCGCTGGTCAACATCTTCATCTCCTGCCTCATCGGCTCCTCGCTTGCTGCTGCCATCGGTGTGCCCGAGCTGACTAACGTCACCCAGCAGCTCAACCTGCGCTACGCGCAGGCGGTGATCACCTTCCTCACTTCGGGCCTGACCTACCTGGCTATCGCCTTCCTTGCCACCAGGCTCGGCTCCCTGCTGGAGCGCCGCGTCACCGGAGGGGAGCCCCGCCCATGAGCCTCCTGACCGCACGCACCCCTTCTCGCCCGCGCGGCACCACCGACGCCGACCTGCTCTTCGACGCTCCCGGCCCCAGGGGACGGCGCCGCATTCTCATCGGCTCAGTAGCCGTCACCCTGGTCCTCGTGGCGCTGGTGGCAGCCGCCCTGGTGCAGCTCGACCAGGCAGGCCAGCTGGCCTATCCCAGGTGGCGCTACTTCCTGGGGCAGTCGGTCGTCAGCTATCTCGGCCGCGCACTGGCCGACACCCTGCTTGTCACCCTTGTGGGCGCCGCATTGTCCTTCCCCCTGGGGATCGGCCTGGGCTGGGCGCGCATGAGCCGCTCCACGGTGGTGCGCTCGGTGGTCGGCACCTGGATCGACGCCATGCGCGCCGTCCCCATGCTGCTGCTCATCTACTTCTTCCTGCTGGCGGTGCCGCGCTGGGGGCTGACGCTGTCACCGTTCTGGATGCTGACCGTCCCCGTCATCATGTGCTCCTCGGCGACCACAGCGGAGGTGTTCCGATCCGGGGTGGCCGCCCTGGACCGGGGGCAGACCGAGGCCGCCCAGGCGCTGGGGCTGAGCCGGGGCCAGACCATGCGCCTGGTGCTGGCCCCTCAGGCGCTGCGCCTGATGCTGCCGACCCTGGTCACCCAGCTGGTGACGATTCTCAAGGACTCCTCGCTGGGCTACGTGGTGGCTTACGCCGAGCTCATGTACGCGGGGCGCCTGCTGGTGTCCTCCGCGCGGGTCAGTGCCCACCTCGACGTGTACCTGCCCGCCTACGTCATCATCGCGGTGGTCTACGTGCTCATCAACTGGGCTCTGGGTGCGCTGGCGCGGCGCGTGGAGGCTCGTACCCGCTGAGCGCTCCCGCCCTACGGGCACCCCCTACGGGCATCGTCTCGTAGTGAGCGCGGCTACTGCGGAGGCGTGTGTCGCTACAGGCGGGGTGCCCTCGTCATGGCAGCTAGTCCAGCAGGGCGAGCGGGAGGACGAGGAACCCGTCTTCCCTGAGGTAGGCGTGACGTCCTGCCGTGAGGACAACGCCCGCCGACAGACGATCGCCGAGCTGCCTCTTGAGCCAGGCCAGGTGGGCGACGTCGCGGTCGCCGACGTCTCGTGCCAGCTTGACCTCGAACGCCACGACACGGCCGTGGGAGTCCTCGACGACGAGGTCGATCTCGTGGTCGCCGTTGCGCGTCCTCAGATGGCCGACCCTCGCGTCCACGGTCAGCGAGGCGGCTCTGACGCAGAGCGTGGCAAGGGCCTCGAACAGACGCCCGAACAGCTCGCCCGAACCCGGTCGTGCGCTCATGAGTGCCGACGCAGTGGTCCCGAGCAACCGGGCAGATACCGCAGGATCGACGAGCTGGTGCTTGGACGAGGTCTTGAGCCGCGACCCGGCTGAAGGGTTGAGGTCCCAGGTGGGCACAGGGTCGAGGACCCAGATCCGGGTGAGCAGGTCGCGGTAGGTCTGGGTGGTGCTCCGGGCTGGTTTGCCTGAGTCTCCCGCAGTGGCTGCGTCAAGGATCGCCGAGTAGGAGGCGGTCGTGGACGTCGCCGCAGCGTAGGAGCGTAGCCAGGCCCGGAGAGATCCGGGTCTGCGGATCGAGCCGCCCTGCTCAAGGATGTCACGGTCAATGACGCGCTCGATGTAGGAGTCGAGCTGGACGGCTCTCGCCCGGGACGTCAGCGGGCGGATCCCGGGAAAGCCCGAGGCGCAGACCTCCTCAGCGTAGTCAGGCAGAGTCATCGTGCTCTCCGCGGTGAACGAGCAGTCCCCGGCCAGGAGAGCGGCAAGACTCAGTCCGCCGGGGGTGGTGCCACGCTCCGTGAGGGACATCGGGCGCATCAGGAC
Organism: Actinomyces wuliandei; assembly: GCF_004010955.1. NCBI lineage: Bacteria > Bacillati > Actinomycetota > Actinomycetes > Actinomycetales > Actinomycetaceae > Actinomyces > Actinomyces wuliandei. The sequence goes on along the minus strand of NZ_CP025227.1, from coordinate 1,726,200 downwards.
AGACACGATCCGGCCAGCGCCTGAATGAGTGGTCGTTCCCTGACGCGGGGTCGCGCTTCCGGTAAGCAGAACCGGTGTCGTGGACCTGTCATCGACCATTCTGCGCACCCAGTCCCACACCTGGGGGAGGTGTTGCCACTCGTCCAGCAGCACTGACCTGCGACCTCTCTCCAGAAAGTCCTTGCCGCCGGCTGCGACGAGCTGCGCCACGTCGTGCTCGTCCAGCCGTAGGACCCGCGTGACGCGCCGGAGCGCGGTCTCGGTCTTGCCGACGCCCTTGGCCCCTTCGATGGCGATGGCAGGCAGGGCTGGAAAGAGCTCGTCAAGGTAGGAGTCCAGGTGACGGAGCAGGTATGACATAGAGGTATCGTACAGAAGGCCGAGCGATTACCGGTCAATACGCAGGTGGTCTACCGGTCAATACGCAGGTGGTCTACCGGTCAATACGCAGGTGGTCTACCGGTCAATACGCAGATGGTCTACCGGTCAGAACATTGACCGTGGAGGCGGGCTGCACCGCGCGTGCCTCCTGGTGGCTCATGGGTCCCTGACGTGGTCTCAGCAGGGGGCGGGGAACGTGAGGACCAGGCTGTCAGCGCGCTCACCGGGACAGGTCGCGGCACAGGTAGGCGGCCAGGCCCAGGAACGTGCCGCCCAGGCCGACTGCGGCCTGCACCGCTAGCGGCATCCAGTCGGGGCTGCCGACGACGTCGAGGTGGTGCCCCACCACGCTCAGCTCCTGAGCCCACCGGGGCAGGTCCACCAGGCCGCCGAGCAGCCTGGCGAAGGCGCTCCAGGCGATCACCGCCCACACGATCCCGAAGCGCTGCGGCGCCACACCGATCACCGCCAGGGTGATGCCGGTCGCTGCCAGCACTCCGGGCAGCTGGCTGACGGTGAACACGAAGGCCCGCTCCACAGCGTGGTCCTCGGTCACCTGCGTGGCCGTGGCAGCGGCCAGCGCCGTCCCGCACAGCACCAGCAGAATTGTCCCCACCGCTGCCGCCGAGGCGGCCTGCGTCAGGAACAGGCGCCAGCGCGGCATCCCGACGGCGACCTCAGCATCCACCAGGCCGGCGGCCTCATCGGCGGCCAGCCGGCTCGCCTGCCCAGTCGCCGCCACTGCGATCAGCAGCGCCATCATCACGGTCATCAACGACATGAACTGCGCCATCACGCCGTCAGCGGCCTGCGTCAGCATGTCCACATAGGCGGTGATGCGATCGTCCTGCATCATCTCCAGGATGCCCTCGGTCGTAGAACCGAATAGCGTCGAGAAGCAGGCCACTGCCGCCACCCATGTCAGTGTTGCGCGTGTGGACAGGCGCGTGAGTAGGTCGGCGTAGCCGTGGAGCCGCCAGCGGCGCCGGCTGGTGGCTCGGTCGGGCAGGTAGCCGCCCGCATACTCCCGGTGGGCGTACAGTGCTCCGGCCGCCACCACCAGGGCAACGCATATCGCGGTGCACGCCGCCAGCGGGACGGGGTCGTCGTCGGTGTAGGGGGCGACCAGGTCGCGCCAGCCCAGCGGTGTGGTCCACCGCAGCCAGGCAGCACCGGATTCATCGGCCAGCACCCGCACCACGAAGGCAACCCCAACACATGCCAGTGCCAGGGGGCGGGCGTCGGCAACGCTGCGTGCTAACTGGCAGACCACGGCGGCCAGCCCCGCGAAGCCCCAGCCGACGCTCGCGGTCACTCCTGCCAGCGCCCAGGCGCCCGACGCGGTCAGCGCCTCAATCCCGTGTGCCTCGGCCACGAGCGTGCCGCCCACGAAGGCGGCCAGGACGCCGACCGCCGCCCAGGTCACCAGCACCGGAGCCAGGAAGGGTACCCACCTCCCAGCGCCCGCGCTCCGCAACAGCTCGGTCAGGCCCTCGTCCTCGTCCGCGCGCATCAGGCGGCAGGTCAGCAGCACCGCCATGAGCGCGGTGCACACGAGCAGGTAGGTGGCGCCCTCCCACTCCACCAGCTGACCTGTTGTGCCGGGCTCGGGGAGCTCGCCGTACAGGAGGCGTGTGCCGGGGGAGGCGCGCAGCGCCTCGACCACGGCATTACCACCCGCGCCGCCCGCACCACCGGCGCCGCCGGCGTCGGAGAAGTAGGCGTCCTGGTAGGCCGGGGCGAAGGAGGCCGTTCCCAGCCACAGGGGAAGGATCCAGGCGAGTGCCTGCACGCGCAGTCTCCGGGCGGTCAGCCGCAGCGCGCGGCCCATGCCGCGCAGCTCATCGTGGGCGCTCATCTGCGTACCTCCTCGTAGTGACGCAGGAACAGGTCCTCCAGGCTCGCGGGCTGACAGCTCACGTCGGTGGCTCCCTGCGCGGCGACGGCCGCCAGTACCTGGGGGACCCGGGCGGAACTCACCTGCACGCTCAGGCGGTCGTCCTCCACCGACAGATCGCCTTCCAGCTGCGGCAGCGACGCCGCGATGCCGCGCAGCAGATCCGCGTTGCCGCCGACCTTGATCTGGGTACGGGCCAGCTGTTGCAGCCGGGTCAAGTCGCCCTGCTCCACCACGCGCCCGTCCTTGATGATCGTCACGGCGCTGCACAGGCGCTGCACCTCGGCGAGGACATGGCTGGACAGCAGCACGGTGCGCCCCTGGGCCGCGGCCCGGGTCACCTCATCCATGAAGACCTGCTCCATCAGCGGGTCCAGGCCACTGGTCGGCTCGTCGAGAATCAGCAGGCTGGTGGGTGCGGCCAGTGCCGCCACCAGTGCCACCTTCTGCCGGTTGCCCTTGGAGTAGGTGCGCACCTTCCTGCTCGGGTCCAGGGCAAAGCGCTCGATCAGCTCGTCCTCCCGGGTGGGGTCTCGCCTGCCGCGCAGACCCGCCAGGGCGTCGAGCACCTGCCCGCCGGTCAGGCTCGGCCACAGGGCCACGTCCCCGGCCACGTAGGAGATCTCTCGGTTGATCTCAGGGGCTGCCCGCCGTGGGTCGGTCCCAAGTACCCGCACCCTGCCGCCGTCGGGGTGGTGCAGGCCCAGCAGAGTACGGATCGTGGTGGACTTGCCTGCTCCGTTCGGGCCGAGGAAGCCGTGCACCTGGCCGACGGCGACTTCCAGGTCCAGCCCGTCCAGGGCGGTGAAACGCCCAAAGCGCTTGACCAGGCCCTGGACACGAATCGGGGAGTCTGGGTTCCTCATAGCGTGGGGTCCTCTCCTGACAGGCGGTAGATGACGACGGCGAACTCCGGGTCCGTCATGAGCAGCTCCAGGAATCGGTTGAGATACAGGTGCTGCGCCGGACTGGTGTAGGCGTCGGTGACCATCTGGGTCAGCCGCCAGGTGGTGCGCCCCGGTGCCCCGGTCGGGAAGTCGGCGAATGCGGCCAACGCCGCGCGCCGGTGCCGCTGGGTGTACTCCCAGGTCTCCTCGGCCAACCGCATGGCCGAGGAGCGGGCGGCGTCCCCACGCAGCTGTTCCAGGCGGGCGATCTCCGTGTAGATGCGCACCCCTGCTTCCCAGTCCGTGGAGTCCAGCTCGGCCAGGAAGGACCCGACGCTGTCGGGCACCAGCCCGAGGGTGGCCAGCGCAGTAACCACCTGTCGCTCGACCCGCAGCCCGCGCCTGCTCAGACGCGCCTGATCGAGTCGGGTCTCGACCGCGTCGTAGAAGCGCACCAGCAGCTGCGGGATGGGCTCGAGCCCCTCCCCGCCCTCGACCCGGGCGATCAGCTCCTCAATGCGGGCCTCCTGCGCCTGCAGCCCACGGCGGCGTGCCAGGATCTCCTCGCGGGTGGCCCGTAGACTGCCCAGCACCGAGTCGCGGTCGGTGCCTCCTGGGTCCTGAGCGAGCACCTCGGCAATCTGCGCCAGGGGCAGCCCGCCCTCGGCCAGCCAGCGTATCCGCATGAGCCGGGCCAGGTGTGCGACGCCGTACTCCCGCTTCCCGTGCACGGTCGGCGGCACCGCCAGCAGCCCGAGCCGGTGGTAGTGGCGCACCGCCCGCGGGGTGGTACCGGCCAGGTCGGCGATCTCCTTGACGCGCATGCATCTATCCCAGCAGGTGACGCCACGTCACCGTCAAGCCCTGTGCGTGACCGCGTCCACGTGACGCGCGGTCATGCCGTGCTGGTGCCGTGTGACTGGAGCTGCGGGCCGCGATCTTGAGACGATTTCGGGCGCTCCTGCGGAACAGTCTAGTCTGGCCCAGGCTACTCTGGACACTCTGACCCACCTGGTGGAAGGCAACCGCATATGACTGACGCCCCCGGTGCGCTCTCGCCGACGGACGAGGTCGGCGTCAACGCCCTCGTCGAGCAGGCTCTGGCCGCCATCGACGCCGCTGACAGCCTGGCCGGGCTCAAGGAGGTGCGCCTGGCCTACCTCGGTGACGCCTCCGCCCTGGCCCTGGCCAACCGGGAGATCGGTCGGCTCCCGGACCGTGCCGCCAAGGCTGCTGCCGGCAGGCTGCTCGGTGGTGCCCGTGGCCGTGTCGGCGCCGCCCTGGCGGCGCGCCAGGAGGTGCTGGAGGCCGAGGCCGAGGCGACAATGCTGGACACCGAGGCTGTTGACGTGACGCTGCCTACCGTCCGCACCACGCCGGGCGCCCGTCATCCCCTGGACCTCCTCGTCGACGAGGTCTGTGACTTCTTTGTCGCCATGGGCTGGTCCATCGCCGAGGGACCAGAGGTTGAGCACGAGTGGTTCAACTTCGACGCCCTCAACCTCGACACCGACCACCCCGCCCGCCAGATGCAGGACACCTTCTACGTCCAGGGCGACTCCGTGGGCGCTGCCCCCGGGCAGCCCTCCAACCTTGTCCTGCGAACCCACACCTCACCGGTGCAGGCCCGGGTCATGCTGGAGCAGGAGCCGCCTGTCTACGTAGCCTGCCCGGGCAAGGTGTTCCGCTCCGACGAGCTGGACCAGACCCACACCCCGGTCTTCCACCAGGTGGAGGGCCTGGCGGTTGACAAGGGCCTGACCATGGCCCACCTCAAGGGGACTCTTGACCACTTTGCCAGGGCGATGTTTGGTCCTGAGGCCCGTACCCGCCTGCGCCCCTCCTTCTTCCCCTTCACCGAGCCCAGCGCCGAGATGGACCTGTGGTTCCCGCAGAAGAAGGGCGGGGCCGGCTGGATCGAGTGGGGCGGCTGTGGCATGGTCAACCCCAACGTCCTCACCGCCTGCGGCATCGACCCCGAGGTCTACACCGGGTTCGCCTTTGGCATGGGCCTGGAGCGCACCCTCATGCTGCGCCACGGCATCGCGGACATGCACGACATCGTCGAGGGCGACATCCGCTTCTCCCAGCAGTTCGGTACCACCGGAAGGGGACACTGACATGCCCTACGTCCCGATTGAGTGGCTGCGTGACCACGTCGAGGCTCCTGCCGACTTGACCGCTGCCCAGCTGGCCGGTGACCTGGTGCAGGTCGGCCTGGAGGAGGAGCAGATCGTCCCCCCAGCGGTCACCGGGCCGCTCGTCGTGGGCAAGGTCCTCACCCGTGAGGTCTTTACCGCCTCCAACGGCAAGACTGTCGGCTACTGCCGGGTTGACGTGGGCCCGGAACACAACGACGCCCCCGGCACCGGCAGGGAGCCCAGTGACCTGCCCAGCCGCGGCATCGTGTGCGGTGCCCACAACTTTGACGCCGGGGACCACGTGGTGGTCAGCCTGCCCGGGACCGTGCTGCCCGGTGGCTTCGCCATCTCCGCGCGCAAGACCTACGGCCACGTCTCGGACGGCATGATCTGCTCTGAGCGCGAGCTCGGTATCGGTGAGGACCACTCGGGCATCATCGTGCTTGAGCGCTGGCTGGCTACGCACGGCGGCACAGGCGGCCATGACGGTGAGGACATGCCTGCCCCGGGCACCGACGCCACCAGGCTGCTCGGTCTGGGGCAGGAGGTCCTGGAGGTCAACGTGACCCCGGACCGCGGCTACTGCTTCTCCATGCGCGGGATCGCCCGCGAGTACTCCCACGCCACTGGCGCCCGCTTTACCGACCCGGCTGACGCCACCAACCCGGACCTGTTCCCTGCGGGCGTGGCCCCCGCAGGCCGGGACGGCTTCCCCGTCCTCCTCGCGGAGGACACCGCTCCCGTCCACGGGCGTCCCGGCGTGGACCGCTACGTCGCGCGCCTGGTGCGCGGTATCGACCCGAGTGCCGCCTCCCCGAGGTGGATGCAGGACCGCCTGACCGCTGCCGGGATGCGCCCCATCTCGCTGGCGGTGGACGTCACCAACTACGTCATGCTCGACCTGGGCCAGCCGCTGCACGCCTTCGACCTGGGCAGGCTGTCCGGACCGATCGTGGTGCGCCGTGCCAGGCAGGGCGAGACGCTGACCTTCCTGGACGACGTCACCCGGGTCCTCGACCCCGAGGACCTGGTTATCGCCGACTCCCCAGACGGCGAGGGCTCCCGCGCCCTGGTGCTGGCTGGCGTCTTTGGTGGTGCGGCGGCGGAGGTCGGCCAGGACACCACCGACGTCCTTATTGAGGCTGCCCACTTCGACGCCGTGTCCGTGGCCCGCTCGGCGCGCCGTCACAAGCTGCCCACCGAGTCCTCCCGGCGCAACGAGCGTGGTGTCGACACCGCGCTCGCTCCGGTCGCCGCCCAGCGCGCCGTCGACCTGCTGGTCCGCTACGGTGGCGGCACTGCCGAGCCGGTCGCCACCGACGTTGACCGCACTGCGCGTCCTGAGCCGGTCGTCATCCGTGCCGACTCCGCCGAGCAGCTGACGGGTGTCGCCTACGGGACCGCCCGGGTCACCGAGCTGCTGTGCCGCATCGGCTGCACAGTGGAGCCTGCTGGCAGCGACGAGGCAGGAGCAGGGCTCCTGGCGGTGACGCCCCCGACCTGGCGGCCTGACCTGGTGGGAGCCGCCCACTTTGCTGAGGAGGTAGCCCGGCTCGACGGGTACGACAACATCGCCTCCATAGTCCCGGCGGTGCCGGCGGGTACCGGCCTGAGCCCACGGCAGCGAGCACGTCGTGACGTGGTACAGGCACTGGTCGGGGCGGGCATGACCCAGGTGCTGTCCTACCCGTTCATCGGCGACGTGCACGACCGTCTGGGTATACCTGCGGAGGACCCCCGCCGCCGGACCGTGCGCCTGGCCAACCCGCTGTCCGAGGATGCTCCCTGGCTGCGTACGTGCGTGCTCGACTCCCTGGTTGACGTCGCCAGCCGCAACGTGTCGCGGGGCCTGAACGACATTGCCGTGTGCGAGCTGGGCAGCGTGACCCTTCCTGCCGGGACAGTACCTGCACCCGTCCCCGGGGTCGAGGCGCGCCCTGGCGACGAGGAGGTCGCTGCCCTTCACGCGGGCCTCCCCGCCCAGCCCACGCACGTCGCCGCAGTCATGGCGGGCCAGCGGGAGCATGCTGGCGTACTGGGAGCCGGACGGGCCTGGGACTGGGCCGACGCGGTCCAGCTCGTGCGCGTCGTCGCCAGTACCCTGGGTCTTGTCGTGGAGGTCAGCGCCCCCGAGGAGCCACCTGCCCCCTGGCACCCTGGGCGTACCGCCGAGGTGCGTCTGAGCGCCCGCCAGGGCGGTGAGCCACTGGCCGGTGCCGACCCTGCCACCCGTCCCGGTGTCCTCCCCGGTTCTCCCAGTGCCGCAGTCGCCTACGCCGGGGAGCTCCACCCCCGTGTCGTGCGTGAGCTGGGCCTGCCTGAGCGCGCCTGTGCCGTCGAGATCGACCTGGACGCGCTCCTGGACGCGGTGCAGGCCTGTGGTGTCCTCCAGGTCAGGGCGGTGTCCACCTTTCCGGCTGCCAAGGAGGACATCGCCCTGGTGGTTGAGGAGTCCGTGAGCGCCCGCGCGGTGGAGGAGGTCGTGCGCCGTGCGGCGGGAGACCTGGCGGAGCAGGTCCGTCTCTTTGACGTCTTCCGTGGCCCCCAGCTGGGTCAGGGAAGGAAGTCCCTGGCCTTCTCCCTGGTGCTCCGTGCCCCGGACCGGACACTGACGGCCCAGGAGACGGCTGCCGTGCGCAAGCGTGTCGTCAAGCGTGCTGCCGCGACGCTGGGTGCCCAGCTGCGCGGGTAGGCCGATCCTGTGGCTCTGGACACACCGTGCGGGTACGGGGCCTGGAGGCAGGCACGGGTCTCCTGCGTCATGAATACTTGCCGCTATGAGACTTCTGCTGACGTCCTCCTCCCGCCACGGCTCCACTGACGAGGTCGCTGCCGTTGTTGCTGAGCGGCTGCGGGACGCGGGTATTGACGTTGACACCTGCAAGCCGGAGGAGGTCGAGTCGGTGGACGGCTACGACGCCTTCGTCCTGGGCAGCGCCGTCTACATGACGCAGTGGACGCCGGAGGCGGTCGAGTTCACCAAGCGCTTCAGCGACGTCCTGTCCGCCAACCCGGTGTGGGCCTTCTCCGTGGGACTGTCAGGCCTGCCCCAGGGCAAAGTGGCTGACCCCAGGCGCATCGGCCCCGTCCTGCTGGCTATCGAGCCTGAGGACCACATGGTGTTCCCGGGGCGCTTCGACCCCGGTCGGCTCTCGCTCAGGGAGCGGTCGATCGCCCGGCTGGGGGGCGCCTCGGAGGGTGACTTCCGCGACTGGGACCAGGTCCGCCAGTGGGCTGACGCCATCGCCGCCTCACTGGTCGGCTGAGCCTGACGGGGGTCCTGGCGAGACTGCGGGCCGGACCGCACGGGCGACTCTCGTACGGCGGCCGTTGTGACGGATGTAATACCCGCCGACACGCCTCGCAGTTTCGTATCTCTATGCAAGACGTCGTATCATCTCTGCGTGACCTGGACAGCAGCGGTTGCCGGCGCTACCGGCTACGCCGGTGGGGAGGCGCTGCGCCTCCTGGCGGCCCACCCTCAGATCGATGTCGGTGCGGTGACGGCCGCGTCCTCGGCCGGAACGCGTCTGGGACAGCACCATCCCCACCTGATGGGGCTGGCGCAGCGTACGGTGGAGCCCACTGACCCCGCCAGGCTCGCTGAGCACGACGTTGTCGTCCTGGCCCTGCCCCACGGTGCCTCCGGTGAGGTGACCGCCGCCGTCGAGGAGGAGGCGGCCCGCCGTGGTACCTCGCCGCTGGTCATCGACTGCGGCGCGGATCACCGGCTGGTGGACCCCGAGGCCTGGACCGCCTTCTACGGCTCGCCGCACGCGGGCGCGTGGACCTACGGCATGCCTGAGCTCCTCCACGCGGGTGAGGCGGTCGCCCGGGCGCAGCGTGCCCAGATCGCAACCACCAGGAGGCTGGCTGTCCCGGGATGCAACGTGACAGCAGTGACCCTGGCGCTCCAGCCGGGTGTGGCCTCCGGCCTTGTCGACTGCTCCCAGGGCGCGGCAGCGCTGACGGCGGTCCTCGCTGTGGGCTACTCCGGTGCCGGCAAGGCTCTCAGGCCGCACCTGACGGCGGCGGAGGGTATCGGCGGTGCCCAGCCCTACGCCGTAGGCGGGACCCACCGCCACATCCCGGAGATCATCCAGAACCTGGCCGTCGCGGGGGCGCGGGCGCAGGACCTTCGCCTGTCCTTCACCCCGGTGCTGGTCCCGATGAGCCGGGGGATCCTGGCCACCGTGACCGCGCCGGTGACCTGCGAGGTCCGCCAGGCCGCCGACCCGGGGGCCGTGCTGCGCCAGGCCTGGGAGGAGGCCTACGGTGCCCCGGGGGCGGGGGAGGGGCTGGTCCACCTCCTGCCTGTGGGGACATGGCCCACCACCGCATCGGTGTCAGGTAGTGGCGTGGCCACTGTCCAGGTCACCTTTGACCCGGTGGCAGGTGCCGCCACCGCGATGTGCGCTATCGACAATCTTGGCAAGGGCACTGCCTCCGCCGCGCTCCAGTGCCTCAACCGAGCTCTTGGTCTGCCAGAGACCGAGGGCGTGATCACTGAAGGAGCTGCTCCATGAGTGTCACGGCAGCACGGGGGTTTCGGGCTGCGGGTGTCGCCGCTGGTCTCAAGCCCTCGGGAGCCCCGGACCTTGCACTGGTCGTCAACGACGGCCCCCACGACGTCGCCGCAGGGGTCTTCACCACTAACAGGGTCGTGGCCGCACCCGTGGTGTGGTCCCGACAGGCCCTGGCTCCCGCCTGCGGGCAGGAGGGGGGGCGTGCCAGGGCGGTTGTCCTCAACTCGGGGTCCGCCAACGCCTGCACCGGAGCCCGAGGAGTCCGTGACACCGAGGCCACCGCCATGCACGTGGCTGGCCTGCTGGGGTGCGACCCTGCGGAGGTCCTGGTGTGCTCCACTGGAGTCATTGGTGAGCCTCTCGACATGCCGCGTCTTCTGGACGGTGCTGACGTGGCCGCGCTCTGCCTGGAGGCCACGCCGACTGCCGGCACTGCGGCCGCCACCGCCATCATGACCACGGACACGGTCTCCAAGGAGGAGGTGCTCACGGTCGGCTCGGGGTCCGCCCGCTGGACCGTCGGCGGCATGATCAAGGGCGTGGGCATGCTCGCACCCGCTATGGCTACCATGCTGGCTGTGGTCACCACGGACGCGGTGGTTGCTCCCGGTGCTGCCCGGCAGGCCTTGGGCACGGCCGCTGCCCGCACTCTTAACCGCATCAGCTCTGACGGCTGCATGTCCACCAATGACACTGTCGTGCTGCTCGCCTCCGGCGCCTCCGGCGTCTCCGTCTCCCCGGAGGAGCTTGAGGAGGCCGTGACCGAGGTCCTGGCCCGCCTGGGCCGCAGGCTGGTCGCTGACGCCGAGGGGGCCACGCACGACATTGCCGTCACCGTCACAGGCGCTCTCAGCGAGGCCGCCGCAGAGGCTGCCGCCCGAACGGTCGCAGCCTCCACCCTGCTGCGGTGTGCCGTGGCCGGCCAGGACCCGAACTGGGGCCGGGTGCTGGCCCAGCTCGGTACCGTGCCCGAGGCGGTCTGCCCCTTCGACCCCGACCAGGTGGACGTTGCCATCAACGGTGTGACTGTCTTCCGTCACGGGGGCGTGGGCGAGGACCGCTCCGGCGTGGACATGAGCCCCCGCGAGACCCGCATCGACATCGACCTGCACTCCGGGCAGGCCCAGGCCACGGTATGGACCAACGACCTCACCCACGGCTACGTCTCGATCAACGCGGACTACACCACATGACGACCTCTCGCACCAGCTCCCCGGAGTCCTCTGACTGCACTGGTACCTCGGCCATCGACCCCCGTCTCAAGGCATCGGTCCTCCTGGAGGCCGTGCCCTGGCTACGCACCTACAAGGGTGCCACCATGGTCATCAAGTACGGCGGCAACGCCATGGTGGATGACGACCTCAAGCGGGCCTTCGCCCAGGACGTCCTCTTCCTGCACCAGGTGGGGGTCAGGCCCGTCGTCGTCCACGGGGGCGGCCCCCAGATCAACGCGATGCTGAGTCGGCTCGGTATTGAGCCGGAGTTTCGCGGTGGCCTGCGGGTGACCACCCCGGAGGTCATGGACGTGGTCCGCATGGTGCTGACCGGCTCTGTGCAGCGTGAGCTCGTCTCCCTGCTGAACAAGGACGGGTCGGCGGCGGTCGGTATCAGCGGGGAGGACGGAGGGCTTCTGCAGGCTCGGCGCCGTCCCGCCTCCGTTGGGGGCGAGGAGGTAGACGTCGGTCTGGTTGGCGACGTCGTCGAGGTCAGCCCCCAACCCATCACTGACCTGCTTGACCAGGGGCGGATCCCTGTCATCTCCTCGGTGGCGCCGCTGGCCGAGGACTCCTCCACCGTCCTCAACATCAACGCGGACACGGCTGCGGCGGCTATCGCGGTGGCCCTGGGAGCCAGGTCCCTCATGATGCTGACCGACGTCGAGGGCCTCTACTCCGCCTGGCCGGACCGGGGCTCCCTGGTCCCGTTCATCAGTGCCTCTGCCCTGGAGAGGCTGCTGCCCACCCTTGAGTCAGGCATGATCCCCAAGATGGAGGCGTGTCTGCGGGCGGTGCGCGGAGGGGTCGGCCAGGCCCATGTGGTCGACGGTCGCCAGGCCCACTGCATGCTTCTGGAGATCGTCACCGACGAGGGCGTGGGCACCGTCATTCACCCCGGGGACGCCCCGGTGCCACCCTTGAACGGAGGTAGGAGCCTGTGAGCGCCTCGGCTGCCACGACGCCACCCGCACACGCCCTGGGCAAGGGTGACAGCAGTAACCAGGCCTGGGGCGCGCGCTACGCCCAGGCGGTGATGAACACCTTCGGCGTGCCGGGGCGGGTCCTGGTCCGGGGGCAGGGGACCTCGGTGTGGGACGCCGACGGCACGCGGTACACGGACATGCTGGCCGGCATCGCTGTCAACTGCCTGGGCCACGCCCACCCCGCGATCGTCCAGGCGGTCAGTGACCAGCTCAGCACGCTGGGGCACGTGTCGAACTTCTTCACCACCCCGGCCCAGGTGCGTCTGGCTGAGGAGCTGTGCTCCCTGGTCTTCCCCCAGGAGGGGCAGGACGCACGAGTCTTCCTGTCCAGCTCCGGTACCGAGGCCAACGAGGCGGCTCTCAAGATCGCCCGCAGGCACGGGGGCCCGGCCCGGTCCAGGGTGCTGGCTCTGGAGAGCGCCTTCCACGGCAGGACGATGGGAGCCCTGGCCCTGACGCACAAGGCGGCTTACCGTGAGCCCTTCGAGCCCCTGCCGGGGGGTGTGGAGTTCCTGCCTGTCGGCGACGTGGAGGCCCTGCAGCAGGCTATAGGGCCTGACGTCGCTGCGGTCTTTGTCGAGCCCGTCCAGGGCGAGGCCGGGGTTCGCGAGCTGCCCAGCGGCTACCTGGAGGCCGTCCGCAGTCTCACGACACAGGCAGGTGCCCTGATGGTCCTTGACGAGGTCCAGTCGGGGATGGGGCGTACCGGGGCGTGGATGGCGCATCACCTTGTGGCCCCGGGCGTCGTTCCTGACGTGGTGACTCTTGCCAAGGGGCTGGGTGGGGGCATCCCGGTGGGTGCTGTGGTGGCCCGTGGGGAGGCCGCCTCCCTCCTGGGACCGGGGCAGCACGGCACCACCTTCGGGGGCAACCCGGTTGCCTGCGCCGCAGCCCTGGCCGTGATCGCCACGATCCGTGAGGAGAGGCTGCTGGAGCACGTCAGCGCGCTGGGAGCGCAGTGGGCGGCACAGCTGGCCACGGTTCCCGGTGTCAGTGAGGTGAGGGGACGTGGCCTCCTTCTGGGCGTGGGTCTGGCAGAGGGGCTCGGCCCGGCTGGTGAGGTCGCTGAGGCCCTTGCCGGGGAGGGGTTCATCGTGAACGCACCGCGCCCCGACACCATCCGTCTGGCCCCGCCCTTTGTCGTCTCCCAGGAGGAGACGAGCGCCTTGACCACGGCCCTGGCCAGGGTCCTGGCCTCGCGGAGGGAGGAGGGCTGGTGAGCAGCGTCGCCGCGAGCGAGGGCACCGGTGGTGACCAGCCTGGGGCGGTTCCCGGGACAAAAGCTGCCCGGCACGTGCTGATCGCCCAGATCCTCTCCCGGTCGTGGATCCGGTCGCAGGCGGAGCTGCGTGACGCCCTGGCGGCGCGGGGTGTCAGCGCCACCCAGGCCACCCTGTCTCGTGACCTGGTCGAGCTGAGAGCGACCAAGGTGCGCTCGGCGACCGGGGTGCCGGTCTACTCGCTTCCCGAGGTGGGGGCACCGGGGCAGGTCGCGGTGGTCGGCAGCCGCAGCTCGGACTCTGACTCCCTGTCCGACTACGTGACCGCCCGCCTGGCACGGTGGTGCGCGGACCTGCTGGTTGCTGCCGAGTTCTCCGGCAGCCAGGTGGTGCTGCGCACCCCTGCAGGCGCTGCCCAGCTGCTGGCTGGCGCTGTTGACGACGCGATGATGCCCGGGGTGCTGGGGTGCATTGCCGGTGACGACACGGTGCTGGTGATTACCCGCAGCGAGCAGGACTCTGCCGGGCTTGTCGCCCTGCTGCTGTCCCTGGCGGAGCCGGCTTCCCGACGATAGGCCGGGCGCTCCTGCCCGGCACCTGGGCTGGTGCCTCCTGCGGGTCTCCCGCTGGTGTCACGCACCGCCGTCCTCGCCTGCTGAAAGGCTGCCCTCCCCTCCTGACTTCTACTTCTTTCCTGCTCTCGTTACTGTCCGCACTGTCTCCAAGGAGGTTTCCCATGAGCACTAGCACGGACCGTGTCGTCCTGGCCTACTCCGGTGGCCTGGACACCTCGGTGGCTATTGGATGGATTGCGGAGCGGACCCGACGAGAGGTTGTTGCCGTCTGTGTGGACGTTGGCCAGGGAGGCGAGGACCTTGGGGTCGTGCGTCAGCGGGCACTGGACTGCGGTGCTGCTGAGGCCTATGTGGCTGACGCCCGTGAGGAGTTCGTCAACGACTACTGTGTGCCAGCACTCAAGGCCAATGCCTTGTACGAGGGCCGCTATCCTCTGGTGTCTGCCTTGTCCCGGCCTCTGATCGCGCGGCACCTGGTCAGGGCGGCGCGGGAGTTCGGTGCTCAGACCGTGGCTCACGGCTGTACCGGTAAGGGAAATGACCAGGTGCGGTTCGAGGTCTCGATCACCTCGATGGCGCCTGACATGGACTGCCTGTCCCCGGTGCGAGACCTGGCGTTGACCCGGGACGTGGCTATCGGCTACGCGGAGGAGCACTCCTTGCCGATCGAGACCACGAGGCACAACCCGTTCTCTATCGACCAGAACGTCTGGGGCCGTGCCATTGAGACCGGGTTCCTGGAGGACCTGTGGAACGCTCCGACCAAGGACGTCTACGTCTACACCGACGACCCCACCTACCCGCCGCTGCCCGACGAGGTCGTCATCACCTTTGAGCAGGGGGTCCCGGTCGCGCTGGACGGCCGGTCCGTCACGCCGCTGGAGGCTGTCCAGGAGCTCAACCGACGTGCGGGCGCCCAGGGGGTTGGGCGTATTGACATGGTGGAGGACCGGCTGGTGGGCATCAAGTCCCGCGAGATCTACGAGGCGCCTGGGGCGGTTACGCTGATCGAGGCGCACCAGGCCCTGGAGGCTGTCACCCTGGAGCGTGAGCAGCGGCGCTACAAGAGACAGATGGAGCAGGCCTGGAGCGACCTGGTCTACGAGGCGCAGTGGTACTCCCCGCTCAAGCGCTCCATGGACGCCTTTATCGAGGACACCCAGCGCTACGTCTGCGGTGACATCCGCATGGTCCTGCACGGGGGACGTGCGACGGTGACCGGACGCAGGACGCAGACGGGCCTGTACGATTTCGGCCTAGCGACCTATGACACCGGCGACACCTTCGACCAGTCCTCGTCGCGGGGCTTCATCAAGATCTACGGGCTCCAGTCCCGTCTCGCGGCCGCACGGGACCTGCGGTCGGGTCACGCCGAGGCCTTCTAGGGCCTGTTAGTGAGACCTGCTACGAGGACCTGCCAGGGAGGACCGGGGGGTGGGCCTCGTGCGCCGCAGCGCGCGGTGTCGGGCCGCCCCCCCGGCTTTCAGGGTGCTCGTACTCGTCAGGAGCGGGTAGCCTCCGGCTCCTGGCTGCCCTCCGCCTGTGCTGCTGGCTGGGCGGCTGCGTGACGGCGCAGCCAGCGGGAGTCGTCGTTGGCGTAGGCGTAGTAGGCGCCGATGAGCAGCCCGCCACCCACAAAGTTGCCCAGCAGCGCGACGGCGACGTTCCCCAGGGCGAGGGGGACCTCGATCCCGTGCGTCACACCCACCACGGTGAACAGGACCGTGTTGGCCACCGAGTGCTCCAGGCCGAGGAAGGCGAAGACGAACACCGCCATGATCATCGAGAAGATCTTGGACCAGTCCTCGTGGATGAAGCCGTTGTAGATGAGCAGCATCGCCAGGTTGATCATGAAGTTGCACAGGATCGCCCGTACCAGGAGGTCACCGATCCCGCTGGCGGAGGACAGGTAGGCGAGCTTGGTCTCCACGGAGTGCACCGCCTGGTCCCCGGTACTGCCACCCAGCAGGGAGGAGAAGTGGTAGAGCAGGGCGAACACCACGCCGCCCAGGAAGTTGCCCAGCAGGCACATGCCCAGGACTCTCAGCCCTCTCCACCAGGAGATCCTGCGGTAGTACCCGCCGATGACCACCACCATCATGTTGGAGGTCAGCAGCTCAGAGCGCGTGTAGTAGATGAACACCAGCGCCGGCCCGAAGCACAGGGCACCGAGGACACGTCCCACCCCAGCCAGGGACGTGCCACCCACGGTCAGCTCGTCGAAGGTCCCCACGACCGCGTAGTTGACCACATAGAACACCGCCACGATCATCCCGGCCATGGCGGCCCGCATGAGGTAGCGGTGGGCGATCGTCCCGGTCATCCGGGTCTTGGTGTCAAGTGCCTCCAGGACGGTGGAGATGAACTGCTTTCCGGGGAACAGGGGATTTGAGGACGTGTCAGCCAGTGTGTCAGCCATGGCGCCTATGCTGTCACGACGCGTGCGGGTGAGGCCTCCTCGCGGCAGGCGGGTGCCGGCCACGTCGGCTACGAGGCTGGTACGCCAGGCAAGACGGCTTGCGCCGCGACGGGGGCCGGGCCGGGTACTGGCTCCACGCGCGGCGATGGACCATGATGGTGCCATGAGCACCGAGGAGCCCCGTCGGCCAGAGCCAGAGCCTGCGCCTGCCGGGGTCGGCAGCCTGTGGGGCGGGCGCTTCTCCGGCTCCCCGGCCCAGGCCCTGGCCACGCTGAGCGTGTCAACACACTTCGACTGGCGTCTAGCCCGCTACGACCTCGCGGGCTCACGGGCGCACGCTCGCGCCCTGCACCGGGCGGGACTCCTTGACGACGACCAGCTCCACGGGATGCTGGACGCACTGGACCGCCTGGAGGACGACGTCGCCTCCGGTCGCTTCTGCCCGCTGCCTTCCGACGAGGACGTCCACACCGCCCTGGAGCGTGGACTCGTCGAGCGGGCAGGGGCCGACCTGGGAGGGCGTCTGCGGGCCGGGCGCTCCCGCAACGACCAGATCGCCACCTTGGTCCGCATGTACCTGCGCGACCAGGCGCGTCACCTGGCCGGTCTCGTGCTTGACGTCGTCGATGCGCTCATTGACCAGGCTGCCGATGCCCAGGACCGCGTCATGCCGGGGCGCACCCACATGCAGCACGCCCAGCCGGTGCTCGTGGCCCACCAGCTGCTGGCGCACGCCTGGCCGCTGATGCGCGACGTGGAGCGGCTGGAGGACTGGGACGCGCGTGCGGCCGTGAGCCCCTACGGGTCGGGGGCGCTTGCTGGCAGCGCCCTGGGCCTGGACCCCGACATCGTTGCTGCCGAGCTGGGGTTTGACGCCGCAGTGGACAACTCCATCGACGGCACCAGCGCGCGTGACGTCGTGGCGGAGATGTCCTTTGTCCTGGCCATGACCGCCGTGGACCTGTCGCGCCTGAGCGAGGAGGTCATTATCTGGGCCACCAGGGAGTTCGGGTTCGTCGCTCTCGATGACGCCTATGCGACGGGCTCGTCGATCATGCCGCAGAAGAAGAACCCTGATGCCGCCGAGCTGGCCCGGGGCAAGGCGGGACGGCTCATCGGAGACCTGGCGGGCCTCATGGCCACCCTCAAGGCCCTTCCCCTGGCCTACAACCGTGACCTGCAGGAGGACAAGGAGCCGGTCTTTGACGCGGTCGACACCCTGGACGTTCTTCTGCCTGCGATAACGGGCATGGTGCGCACGATGGCGCTGGACTACCGGCGTATGGCCGAGCTGGCGCCGCAGGGCTTCTCCCTGGCGACCGATGTCGCCGACTGGCTGGTCAAGCAGGGTGTGCCCTTCCGGCAGGCTCATGAGGTGGCTGGCGCCTGTGTGCGCGCCTGTGAGCAGCGCGGTTGCGAGCTGTGGGACCTCAGCGAGGAGGACCTGCAGGGTATCGACCCCCGCCTGGGGCCGGGTGTGCGGGAGGTCCTGTCCGTGGAGGGCTCGGTAGCAGCCAGGTCCGCCCACGGCGGGACGGCGCCGGTGCGTGTGGTTGAGCAGCTGGCCCGGGCGGTGGAGCGCAGCGCCGGGCTGCGGGTCTTTGCCTGGGAGGGCACCCTTGCGTGGCAGGCGGATAGGCCGGGGGGGAGATAGCGTGGGGAGCGCCTCTGGCTCAGGCAGACTGGCGCTGCCGACGCAGGTCCGTGACCTTCTTGAACACGACCCTGTGGAGGTAGCTGCTCGTCTTCTGGGTTCGGTCATTACCTCGTCTACCTCACGGGGGGCGGTCAGCGTCCGGCTCACAGAGGTCGAGGCCTACCGGGGTGAAGAGGACCCCGGATCACACGCCTACAGGGGGAGGACGCCCCGCAACGCCTCAATGTTCAAGGCTGCCGGGCACGTCTACGTGTACTTCACCTACGGCATGCACCACTGCTTCAACCTCGTCTGCGGCCCGGCGGGCCAGGCCCGTGCCGTCCTTCTGCGCGGGGGAGAGGTCGCTGGCGGGCATGCCCTGGCCCGGATGCGTCGGCCTGCTGCCCGCACGGATCGTGACCTGGCGCGTGGGCCAGCGCGCTTATGCGCCGCCCTTGGCCTGACCCGTGATGATGACGGGACCTGCCTGGGTCCGCCCGGGTCGCACCTGCACCTGCTGCTGCCCACGAGCCAGGACCAGCCGGCCGTCGAGCGGATTCGTCGTGGGCCGCGCACGGGCGTGTCCGGCCCTGGCGGGGACGGCTCTGTCTTTCCCTGGCGGCTGTGGATCGAGGGCGAGCCCACCGTCTCGCCCTACAGGCCCGCCCGGCCACAGCCGCGCAGGAGGGGCTGATGGGCGGCTCGACGCGCCCGTTCCCTGAGAGCTACTGGAACCACAACGCCGCCTTCCACGGCGAGCTAGTGGCAGACGCGGCGAGGCGGGGCGGGCGCGCCCTGGACGTCGGCTGTGGTGAGGGCCTGCTCGTGGAGAGGCTCTCTGCGGTGTGCGACGAGGTCGTCGGGATCGAGGTGGATCCTGCCAGCCTAGAGCGGGCCCGTGCCCGTGTGTCCGGGATCGGCAAGGCTGCGGTCTCGCAGACCGATATCATGGATCCTGGTGCCGTTGACAGGCTCGGGCAGTTCGCTACCGTGACGTGCGTGGCGGTGCTGCACCACCTTCCGCTGGAGGAGGGGATGGAACGCCTGGCCGCGCTGGTGGCCCCGGGGGGCAGGCTCCTCGTTATCGGGCTGGCCGCCAGAAAGTCCGTGGCGGACTGGGTTCTGGATCTCCTGGGCGTGGTGCCGATTCGTTGTGCGAGCCTGTGGCACCATGAGATCCTCGACATCGGTGTGCCTACGGCACCGGCACGCGAGTCGTTGCGCCACATCCGCGCCATAGCGCGGCGTACCCTGCCTGGCGCTCGTGTACGGCGGCGGTTCTACTGGCGCTACTCAATGGTGTGGGACCGGCCGGATCGGCAGCAGTGGTGACGGCGGCGGCGACCGGGATGGCTGGATCGTCCCCGCTACCGGCCCGCGACATCCTGAGAGCCCTGGGTGCCGAGCTGGGGGAGGCTCCGGCCTGGCTAGCGCAGTCGCCTTTCGAGTACGTGTGCGGGATCGTCCTGGTGCAGAACACGGCCTGGACGAACGTCGAGCGCGCGTTGGCGCTGTTGCGTGAGGCGACTGGCTTCGACCCCGAGCGCCTGCTCTGCCTGTCCGACACCGAGCTGACCGCGCTGATCCGTCCTGTCGGTTTCATGCGGGCAAAGTCCCGGGCACTGCGCGGCTATGCCGCGTGGATGCTCTCGCCAGCGGGCCAGGCAGCCTGGGGCCTGGATGACGACGCGCTTCGGTCTGTGCTGCTGGCCCTGCCCGGCATCGGACCGGAGAGCGCTGATGTCGTCGCCCTCATGGTCTTCGGTCGGCGTCGCTTCATCTTTGACACCTACGGGCGGCGGCTTCTGCAGCAGGCCGGGTACGATGTCGGCCGCGACTACGAGACCACCAGAAGGGCACTGGAGACAACCATTGGTGCCGAGCACCTGACCCACGCCGAGCTGGTGGCCCTGCACGGGCTTGTCATCAAGGCGGGGCAGTGTGCCCGTGCTGCTGGCGGCTGGGAAGTCTACGGACCCAGGATCGGTATCGGCGTGTCCTCGTCGTGAGGGTGGTACCACCGGTACGCGCTAGACGGGCCTGCGGCTGTGCGGGGCGTGGCAGACTAGCCCGCGCCGGGCAGTCGGCCCGACCCCGGACGACGAGTGCCGGGAGCACCTATGGAAGGCGACAGGACCGTGACCGACATCCTCGACGAGCTGCAGTGGCGGGGCCTGGTCGCCCAGCACACCGACCTTGAGGCGCTACGCAGGGCGCTGGCGGAGGGGCCGGTGACCTTCTACTGCGGGTTCGACCCGACGGCCGCAAGCCTCCACCACGGGCACCTGGTTGCAGTCAAGGTCATGCGTCACCTGCAGATGGCGGGGCACAGGCCGCTGGCTCTGGTCGGCGGGGCGACCGGTCTGATCGGAGACCCGCGTGCCAAAGGGGAGCGCTCGCTCAATACCAGGGAGGTCGTGAGCCAGTGGGCGCAGAGCCTGCAGGCCCAGCTAGAGCACCTCCTCGACTTCGACGGCGACGCCCCAGCCCGCATCGTCAACAACCTGGATTGGACGGCCGACCTGAGCGCTATCGACCTTCTGAGGGACCTGGGCAAGCACTTCCGCCTGGGCACGATGCTGTCCAAGGACATCGTCGCCCGGAGGCTGGCCAGTGAGGAGGGCATCTCCTACACCGAGTTCAGCTACCAGGTGCTTCAGGCCAACGACTACCTCGAGCTGTACCGCCGCCACGGGTGCACCCTGGAGGTGGGGGGAAACGACCAGTGGGGCAACTTGGTAGGAGGCATGGACCTGATCCACAAGGTTGAGGGCGCCTCGGTCCACGTCATGACCAACCCGCTTGTGACCAAGGCAGACGGCACCAAGTTCGGCAAGACCGAGGGCGGGGCGGTGTGGCTGGACCCGCAGCTCATGTCGCCCTACGCCTTCTACCAGTTCTGGCTCCAGGTGGGCGACGCCGACGTCGTGCGCTTTCTCAAGGTGTTCACCTTCCTGGACAGGGAGGAGATTGAGCGCCTGGAGGAGGCCACCAGGCAGCGGCCGGAGGATCGGCAGGCGCAGAAGGTCCTCGCCAGGGAGGTGACTCGATGGGTGCACGGGGCGGAGGCCCTGGCCCAGGCTGAGGCCGCGACGCAGGCCCTGTGGGGAAGAGGTGACCTTTGGGGGCTGGACGAGGCTGCTGTCACGGCCGCGACGGCAGACCTTCCTTCGGGCGAGCTTGTCGTCGGCAGGACGACGGTCGTGGACCTGCTGGTCAGTACCTCCTTGGAGAAGGGGCGTTCGGCCGCACGGCGCACGGTTGCCGCCGGCGGCGCCTACCTCAACAACACCAAGGTCGTTGACGAGGACCGTGCGATCACCCGAGAGGACCTGCTGGCCGGAGGACGCGTCCTGGTCCGCAAGGGACGACGGCACCTGGGAGTGGGAGTGGCCGCTCCCGGTGCCCGGTGAGGTTACTATATGTAACGACTGTCACTCCGATGCGGTTTGACGTCATGGGTGGCTGCGAGTAGCGTAGTCCAAGGTTCAAGGCGGTGAACGTGAAGCAGGGCTTGCAGCGCAAGTTAACTTCAGTTGTCCGGATGAACCACGGCGGTCTGTCGCCTTCGCGAGGGAAGTAAAGGATAGTCCTGATCTGATCTTCCTGACCCGGATGTGTATGGTCTGTCGGCGCTTGTGGGCAGTCAGATGCGTGAGCAGTCTGTGTGTCCAGTGGGTGTGTTGGTTTGAGATCTCGATAGTGTGTCTTGTTTTCTTTTATGCCTGTGTGGGTGGGGCTGTTGTGGTCTGCTGCGCGTGTGTGTGTGGTGGGCTGTGGTGGTTCTGCCTGGTTTGTTGTGCTGCGTGTGGGGCTGCCTGTGTGGGTGGTCGTGCGCGTGGTTGTTCTTGTTTTTTTTGGAGAGTTTGATCCTGGCTCAGGACGAACGCTGGCGGCGTGCCTAACACATGCAAGTCGTACGGGCTGCGCCTGCTTTTTTGGTGGGTGTGGTCAGTGGCGAACGGGTGAGTAACACGTGAGCAACCTGCCCTCCTCTCCTGGATAACCTCATGAAAGTGGGGCTAATACGGGGTGTGCTCGTGCTGGTCGCATGGCTGGTGCGGGATAGGGCCTGCCTTGGGTGGGTCTGGTGGGGGATGGGCTCGCGGCCTATCAGCTTGTTGGTGGGGTGAGGGCCTACCAAGGCGGTGACGGGTAGCCGGCCTGAGAGGGTGGGCGGCCACACTGGGACTGAGACACGGCCCAGACTCCTGCGGGAGGCAGCAGTGGGGGATATTGCACAATGGGCGCAAGCCTGATGCAGCGACGCCGCGTGAGGGACGGAGGCCTTCGGGTCGTGAACCTCTTTCGCCAGCGGAGAAGGTCCTGCCCGTGTGGTGGGGCTGACGGTAGCTGGGTAAGAAGCGCCGGCTAACTACGTGCCAGCAGCCGCGGTAATACGTAGGGCGCTAGCGTTGTCCGGAGTTACTGGGCGTAAAGGGCTTGTAGGCGGCTGGTCGCGCCTGCCGTGAAATGCCCCGGCTCAACCGGGGGAGTGCGGTGGGTACGGGCCGGCTTGAGTGCGGTAGGGGAGGCCGGAACTCCTGGTGTAGCGGTGGAATGCGCAGATATCAGGAGGAACACCGGTGGCGAAGGCGGGTCTCTGGGCCGTTACTGACGCTGAGGAGCGAAAGCGTGGGGAGCGAACAGGATTAGATACCCTGGTAGTCCACGCCGTAAACGTTGGGCACTAGGTGTGGGAGCTCTTTTCCGGGGCGCCCGCGCCGCAGCTAACGCATTAAGTGCCCCGCCTGGGGAGTACGGCCGCAAGGCTAAAACTCAAAGGAATTGACGGGGGCCCGCACAAGCGGCGGAGCATGCGGATTAATTCGATGCAACGCGAAGAACCTTACCAGGGCTTGACATGTGGGCGCGGGCCGCGGAGACGTGGTCTTCTCCTGCCCCGCTTTTTTGGTGGGGTGGGGGGTGCCCTCACAGGTGGTGCATGGTTGTCGTCAGCTCGTGTCGTGAGATGTTGGGTTAAGTCCCGCAACGAGCGCAACCCCTGTCCCGTGTTGCCAGCACGTGGTGGTGGGGACTCTCGGGAGACTGCCGGGGTCAACTCGGAGGAGGGTGGGGACGACGTCAAATCATCATGCCCCTTATGTCCTGGGCTTCACGCATGCTACAATGGCCGGTACAGAGGGCTGCGGTGCCGTGAGGCGGAGCGAATCCCTTAAAGCCGGTCTCAGTTCGGATCGGTGTCTGCAACTCGACACCGTGAAGCCGGAGTCGCTAGTAATCGCAGATCAGCACTGCTGCGGTGAATACGTTCTCGGGCCTTGTACACACCGCCCGTCACGTCATGAAAGCCGGTGACGCCCGAAGCCCGTGGCCCTACGGGGAGCGGTCGAAGGCGGGGCTGGTGATTGGGACGAAGTCGTAACAAGGTAGCCGTACCGGAAGGTGCGGCTGGATCACCTCCTTTCTAGGGAGTTGTGGTGGCTGCCTGCTGGGTGCCTGGTCCTGGGCCTGTGGTGGTCTGGGGGTGGCTGGTGGGTGGTCCGTGCGGGTGTGGGAGGGGACGGCTGCTGTCCTGGTCCTTGTTGTTGGGGGCTGGGGGTGGTGGTTGCTGCTGGCTGCTGGGGCCTCGTGCTGTGGTGCGGGGTGCTGGGGTGGTGGCGGGGCACGCTGTCGGGTTCTGGGGCCTGTGCGTCCTGGTGGCCTGGTCCTGGCTGGTGCGCGCGTGCGCGTGTGGTGGCTGGGGCGTGGGTGGGGTGGTTGTGAACTGTATAGCGGGCGCGAGCGTCGGGCTGCCGTGCTGTGCCTCCTGGTTGTTCCCCTGGCGTTGTTTGTTGGGGGTTCGTGGTCCTTGGGTGGGCCGGTGGGGGGCTGGTGTGGTGGCCTGTCGTGGTGTTGATTTTCGCCGCCCGCGCGCGCGTGTCCTGGCTGGCCTGGGTGGTTCCTGGGTGGTGGGGCGTGTGGGTGCGGGTGGTGTGGTGTGTTCTTTGTGTGCTGTGTTGTGGTGTGCTTGTTTGTGTGGGCGCTCGGTGGATGCCTTGGCACCAGGGGCCGATGAAGGACGTGGTGGCCTGCGATAAGCCTCGGGGAGCCGGCTGGCGGGCTGTGATCCGGGGGTTTCCGAATGGGGGGACCTGGCACGAGCTGTGTCGTGCCACCCGTGGCCGGGGCGTGTGCCCGGGTCGTGGGGGGTGACGCGGGGAAGTGAAACATCTCAGTACCCGCAGGAGAGGATATTCCGTGAGTAGTGGCGAGCGAAAGCGGAGGAGGGCCAAACCGTGCGCGTGCGTGGACCCGGCAGGGGCTGCGCGTGCGGGGTTGTGGGGCCTGGCCGTGGCTCTTCTGCCGGAGGGCCGCGTGGTGCTCGTGCTGGCAGCCGAGTCCTCTGGGAAGGGGAGGCGTAGAGGGTGAGACCCCCGTAGGTGAAGCCGGCTGGGCGCGCGTGGGCTGGGTTCCCGTGGTAGCACGGGGTCCGTGGAGTCCTGTGTGAGTCTGCCAAGACCGCTTGGCTGCCTGAATACCTCCTGGTGACCGATAGCGGAGCAGTACCGTGAGGGAATGGTGAAAAGTACCCCGGGAGGGGAGTGAAAGAGTACCTGAAACCGGGCGCCTGCGAGCCGTCAGAGCCTCCTGCCGGTGTGGTGGGGGGTGGTGGCGTGCCTTTTGAAGAATGAGCCTGCGAGTCAGTGGCGTGTCGCGAGGTTAACCCGTGGGGGGCAGCCGTAGCGAGAGCGAGTCCTGTCAGGGGCGGTTCAGTGGCGCGTCGTGGACCCGAAGCGGGGTGATCTACCCATGGCCAGGCTGAGGCGCGTGTAAGAGCGCGTGGAGGGCCGCACCCACCTGGGTTGAAAACCGGGGGGATGAGCTGTGGGTAGGGGTGAAAGGCCAATCAGACTCCGTGATAGCTGGTTCTCCCCGAAATGCATTTTGGTGCAGCGTCGCGTGGTTCCCGGCGGAGGTAGAGCGACTGGGTGGCTGATGGGCCCCACAGGGTTACTGAGGTCAGCCAAACTCCGAATGCCGTCGGGGTGGAGCGTGGCAGTGAGACCGCGGGGGATAAGCTCCGTGGTCGAGAGGGAAACAGCCCGGACCGCCGGCTAAGGCCCCTAAGCGCGCGCTAAGTGGGAAAGGATGTGCGGCCGCGCAGACAACCAGGAGGTTGGCTTAGAAGCAGCCATCCTCGAAGGAGTGCGTAACAGCTCACTGGTCAAGTGGTCGTGCGCCGACAATGTAGCGGGGCTCAAGCGCGCCGCCGAAGCCGCGGGCCCGTCGCGTGTCCCTGGCTGTCCTGCCTGTGGGTGGGGTGGTCCCAAGGGGTGGCGGGTGGTAGGGGAGCGTCCCGCACGGGGTGAAGCCCCGGGGTGACCCAGGGGTGGACGGTGCGGGAGTGAGGATGCAGGCATGAGTAGCGATACTAGGGTGGGAAGCCCTAGCGCCGAATGACCAAGGGTTCCAGGGCCAGGCTAGTCCGCCCTGGGTGAGTCGGGGCCTAAGGCGAGGCCGACAGGCGTAGTCGATGGATGACGGGTTGACATTCCCGTACCGGCTGGGTACCGACCGTGCTGACGCGCGGGTGCTGACCTGTCCTCGTGGTGGTCTCCTGGCGGCCTGTGGCCGTGGGGGGGCCTGGGGGCGGGGACCCTCCGTGCTGGTAGGCAAGCGTGTTAACAGGGGTGACGCACAGTGGTAGCCTCCGCGGGCCTGATGGCTTGGCCCGTCCAAGCGCGCAGCCTGTCCCCCAGGCAAATCCGGGGGGCGGTCCTCCTGCCCGTTTGGGGTGGGGGGGCGGTGGTGAGGCGTGATGGTGACCCTGCCCGGTGGGGTGGGGGAAGCAGGGTGATCCTGGGGTGCCGAGAAAAGCCTCGACGCGATGGTGCCGGCCGCCCGTACCCTATACCGACACAGGTGGTCGGGCAGAGCATGCCTAGGCGCACGAGTGATTCATGGTCAAGGAACTCGGCAAAGTGCCCCCGTAACCTCGGGAGAAGGGGGGCCCGGGCCCTGAGGCCCCGCGCGGGCTAGGGGTGAGGGCCGCAGAGACCAGGGAGAAGCGACTGTTTACTAAAAACACAGGTCCGTGCGAAGCCGCAAGGCGAGGTATACGGACTGACGCCTGCCCGGTGCTGGAAGGTCAAGAGGAGCCCTCAGCCCCCTCATCGTGTGGGGGTGAAGGGGCGAGTCCAAGCCCCAGTGAACGGCGGTGGTAACTATAACCATCCTAAGGTAGCGAAATTCCTTGTCGGGTAAGTTCCGACCTGCACGAATGGCGTAACGACTTCTCCGCTGTCTCGACCATGAGCTCGGCGAAATTGCACTACGAGTAAAGATGCTCGTTTCGCGCAGAAGGACGGAAAGACCCCGGGACCTTTACTGCAGCTTGGTATTGGCGCCCGCCCCGGCCTGTGCAGGATAGGTGGGAGGCTGTGACCCCCGCGCGCCAGCGTGGTGGTGAGCCGTTGTTGGGATACCACCCTGGCCGTGGCGTGCGCCTGAACCTCGGTCCGTGACCCGGGCCAGGGACAGTGCCTGGTGGGTAGTTTAACTGGGGCGGTTGCCTCCTAAAGGGTAACGGAGGCGCTCAAGGGTCCCCTCAGCCTGGTCGGCAACCAGGTGGTGAGTGCAAGCGCACAAGGGGGCCTGACTGCGAGACCGACGGGTCGGGCAGGTACGAAAGTAGGAGCTAGTGATCCGGCGGCCCCGTGCGGGTGGGCCGTCGCTCAACGGATAAAAGGTACCCCGGGGATAACAGGCTGATCCTGCCCAAGAGTCCATATCGACGGCATGGTTTGGCACCTCGATGTCGGCTCGTCGCATCCTGGGGCTGGAGCAGGTCCCAAGGGTTGGGCTGTTCGCCCATTAAAGCGGTACGCGAGCTGGGTTTAGAACGTCGTGAGACAGTTCGGTCCCTATCCTCTGCGCGCGCAGGAGACCTGAGAGGGCCTGTCCCTAGTACGAGAGGACCGGGACGGACGAACCTCTGGTGTGCCAGTTGTCCCGCCAGGGGCACGGCTGGTTGGCCACGTTCGGGACGGGTAACCGCTGAAGGCATCTAAGCGGGAAACCAGCCTCAAGACGAGGTCTCCACCACCTTGCGGGGTGGGAAGGCCCCCAGCAGACCACTGGGTGGATAGGCCGGAGGTGGAAGCGGGGTGACCCGTGGAGCCGACCGGTACTAACAGGCCGACACAAGCACCCACACGCGCAGCCTCACGTGCTGGTGCGCCAGCCAGGAGCACGCACTGGTGCCACCACGACGACAGACCCCCCCACTGTGGGGGGCGCGCCCGCTGTACGGTCCATGACCACCCCACCCCACCACCCCCCTCACACACACAGAGGGGTGGGTGGGTGGCTGCCAGGCACCCACCCACCCCCCAGAAGGGGGGGTGGGGGTCCCGGACCACGTCTCGGTGGTCACAGCGGCAGGGTCACGCCCGGTCCCATCCCGAACCCGGAAGCTAAGCCTGCCAGCGCCGATGGTACTGTCCCCGCCAGGGGACGGGAGAGCAGGACACCACCGAGCACACACCACACCCCACCCCCCGCACAGAAGCAAGACAGGCGGGGGGTGGGGGCAGCCCACACCCCACCCACAACAAGAAGAGAGCAGGGAGGCCTCAGCACTAAAGGCGAGGCACAGGTGCAAGGAGATTGCGTTACTAACTATGCTCGGCCAAGGGATCTGGTGATGATTGACGCTGACGGAGGTCAGCGCTCCGGTGGCGAGTCGGGTACTGTGGGTTCACAGCGACACGGCTTTGGTCCGCGTTGGAACCATGATTCCGACGGACCTGGGCTGGCTGAGACTACAGGGCGAGGACGCCGGAGCAGTTTCGGCTCTGTGGCTGACGGTGAGCGCAGCAGTAGCCATCGACCTGGAGACGGGCGGTTGACGTCGCACCGGGAGGGATCTGGTACCTCGGGTAAAAGAAGTCGGGGTCATAGGGATAGTTCTGGGCGCCGTTCTCCCCAGAGGCGTAAGGCGCCCGATCTTCCTGACTCGGTATCTTCTTCGGACCTTGAGCGCGGTGCTCTGAGACAGTTGCGGCCGTTGGGACGACTTAACGCAGACAAGGTTGCTCGACACCTAGTCATGGTCCAGCACCTGCTCGACGAGGACCCACAGGCTGCCTACAGGCATGCGCGCTACGCTGCTGACAGCGCTGGCCGTATCGCGGTGGTGCGGGAGACTGCTGCGGTAGCGGCCTACCTGTCAGGGCACTATGCGGAGGCGCTGCGCGACATCCGGACGGCGAGGCGGTTGTCCGGGTACGACCTCCATCGTGCTATCGAGGCTGACTGTGAACGGGCGCTGGGTCACTACGACAAGGCTCTCAGGGCGGCTCACGAGGCTGATCCCCGACAGCTTGACGATGTTGAACGCGCAGAGTTGGCAATGGTTGTGTCTGGGGTCCGTCATGAGATGGGACAGGCAGAGCTGGGCCTGGTTGTTATCGAGGACGCTATTCGTTCTGCTCCCAGAAGCCCTGACATCTTACGACGGCTGCACTCAGTACGCGCGGACCGGCTGGAAGGACTTGGCCGCGGTGCCGAGGCAGAGGTTGTTCGTCAGCGTATTGCTGCTTACGACCTGAGCCACCTGGAGGAGCCGGTCGAGGTTTTTGATATTGAGGACGACTACAACGAGGAGACCGGCTCCTGTGGGGCGGTGCCTGCCTCGCAGGACAAGCTGTGCCAGGATGCCTCTGACGTTCCTGGTGACTCGTCCGAGGGGCAGGACAAGACCTTTGAGCAGCGAGTCCAGGAAGAGGCCGCCGGGCTTCTGACTGGCTTAGGCCACCACGACGACGGCGGTCCCGATGACAGTGTCCGGGACAAGGGCGGTTGTCACGACGATGCGTCCCGGGACGAAGGAGTCGGTGCTCATGAGTGACGCCGGGAGTGGAGTTGCCGCCAGGACGGTACCAGCGGAGCCCGCAAGACTGCTAGGAAGCAGCAGGCCCTTGTGCGAGGTCTACGATGTGGCGCTCCTCGACCTCGACGGCGTGTGCTTCGCGGGGGAATCCCGCATCCTGCACGCAGCCACCTCGGTCAACGCGGCGCGTGACAGCGGTATGACCTTGTCGTTCGTCACCAACAATGCCTCCCGGCCCCCACAGGAAGTTGTCGATAAGCTGGAGGCCAACGGGATCAGGGCGCGTCCCTCGGAGGTGTTCACGGCCGCCATGGACGGTGCGGCGCTGCTGCGTGAGCACGTCCCCCAAGGGTCCACCGTACTGGTCGTCGGCGGGGAGGGGGTACGTCAGGCCCTGGTTGAGGCCGGGTACGTCACGACGCGCACGGCGCGGGACCGACCGGTGGCGGTCCTCCAGGGGTGGGACTCATCCGTCGACTGGGCAATGCTGTCCGAGGCCGCCTATGCTGTCGATCAGGGAGCGCTGCACGTGGCCACCAATCGTGACGCCACGCTTCCGACGGAGCGGGGCTTCGCCCTGGGAAACGGCAGTCTTGTAGCCGCTGTCGTCTCAGCTACGGGTAGGCACCCGCTGGTGGGCGGCAAGCCCCATGCCGGCATCTATCGGAGGGCTCTGGCGCACTCGGGAGGCACAGCTCCCCTGGCAGTGGGTGACAGGCTGGACACGGACCTTACTGGTGCGCGCCAGGCCTCCGTCCCTGGCCTCCACGTCCTCACTGGGGTGTCGGATGCCCGGGACGTTATTCTGGCCCCGTCGTCGGCGCGCCCAAGTTTTTTGCACACGGACTTGCGTGGCCTGGTCCAGCGGCACCCTGAGGCGGTGCGGCTCGCAGGACAGGACACAGTCTGGTGGCAGGTGGGAGTGTGGCGCGCCTGCGTACGTGCCAGCCAGCTGGTGCTGGACACCGTGGGCCCGCTGGGTGGCGACTCCGTCCGGGTAAGCCTTGACGCCTACCGTGCTCTCGCCTGTGCTGCCTGGGAGTGGACGGACTCCCAGGAGCCTGGGGACGCGCCGGGACTCGCAGTCCCTCGTATCGACGTCGAGGCCTCCTCGTCGTAGACAGTATGACAACGGATATCTCTATTGTGAGCAGCAGACCATGAGTAGTGGTTCCACGGGGTCGGCCCGCCCGGTTGGTACGCCCCCGGCGACACAGGCCCGCGATGACAGTGCCCTGCCTCCTGCTGGTGATCTCCTGGAGGACGAGAAACGCCTCGCCCAGATCGCCCAGATGGATCCGCAGGAGCAGGTCCCGGCCCTGGCGGGGCTCTACGACCGTCTCTCTCGCATGCTTCGGGAGACTGAGGACTGAGCGTGGCTCGCCTCATCCGCATCGACTCCGAGCTGGTTCGGCGTGGTCTGGCTCGTTCCCGTGACCACGCCGCGACGCTGGTGACCAGCGGGCAGGTCAGTGTTGACGGCATCGTGGTGACCAAGCCGGCGCGGCAGGTCAGCCCGGCCCAGGCTCTCCAGGTTGCTCCCCCTGACGGTGACCGGTACACCTATGTCTCCCGGGGAGCCCACAAGCTGGAGGGGGCTCTTGACGCCCTCGCCGCGCGGGGCCTCGCGCCCGGCGTCGAGGGACGCCGCTGTCTGGACGCCGGGGCGTCGACTGGGGGCTTCACCGACGTCCTGCTGCGCCGTGGGGCTGAGCACGTTGTCGCCGTCGACGTCGGTTACGGCCAGCTGGCCTGGTCACTGCGGACGCATCCGCGCGTGACAGTGCTGGAGCGCACGAACGTGCGCACGCTCGACCCCCGGCTCGTCGCTCCTGCGCCCGGGCTCGTCGTTGCTGACCTGTCCTTCATATCGCTGACTCTGGTCCTGGAGCCCCTGGCGCGGGCAGCCTCGTCCGGTGCCGACCTGCTGCTCATGGTCAAGCCCCAGTTCGAGGTCGGAAAGAAGCGGGTGGGACGCAACGGTGTCGTGCGTGATCCTCGGCTGCATGTTGAGACGGTGCTTGAGGTGGCCCACCACGCACACAGCCTTGGGCTGGGCACTGACGCCGTGACAGCCTCGCCCCTGCCTGGCCCCGCTGGCAACGTGGAGTACTTTGTGAGCATGCACGCTGCCGGGGCACCACACCATGAGAACCTGACTGGGGCGCGCCTGCGCGCTGAGACTGAGCGAGCCGTCCAGGAAGGGCCGGCGGGAGCGGGGCGGCCTGCTGGCCGTGGCGGTGACGACGGGAGGACCCTGTCGTGAGCGGCGCCAGCCCCTGGGTCGGGGCGGTACGTGCCGAGGACTGCGGTGGGTGTGACGTTGGCTCCTCAGCGGCGCCTCACGGCCGGGAGACGCCCAGCCACGCCGACCCCCACGACCAGCGGCCGGGGCGGCAGGTCGTGCGTCGTGTCATGGTCTTTCGTCGTGACCTCAATGACCAGCCGGTGCCTCGTCATCTCAGGTCTGCTCCCACTGCCAACGCTGTCGTCCGGGCGGAGGCGGCTCTGCGTGAGAACGGCGTGGAGCCGGTCGCCCCAGGCAGTGAGCTGCCGGTAGACATGGTCCTGGTCCTAGGAGGCGATGGCACGATCCTGCGGGCCTGCGAGGAGGCCCGTCAGCGCGACATTCCCCTGGTCGGGATCAACACAGGGCACATCGGGTTCCTGGCTGAGGCCGATCCAGACGCTGTCGAGCAGGTGGTCGCCGACATCGTCGCGGGACGTTTTACCGTGGAGACTCGCACGGCCCTCGACGTTGAGGTCATCGCGCCCGACGGCTCCACCCGGCACCAGTGGGCGCTCAACGAGGCCGCGCTAGAGAAACGTGACCGTGCCCGCATGCTGGAGGTCGCCATCGGTGTGGACGGTCAGGCTGTCTCCTCCTTCGGCTGTGACGGCCTCATCGTGTCCACCCCGACCGGTTCCACCGCCTACGCCTTCTCCTGCGGCGGACCCGTCATATGGCCAGAAGTCGAGGCCCTCCTCATGGTACCGGTCGCTGCTCACGCCCTGTTCACACGTCCCCTCGTGCTGGGGCCTGACTCCTGCCTCGAGGTCGTCGTACAGCACGGCGGCTTTGGCGGGGCCGAGATCTGGTGCGACGGCCGACGCAGTCTCGACGTCCCCTCGGGCAGCCGTATCCGGGTCGTCCGGGCAGAGCGGCCCGTCAGGCTGGCCCGGCTCAACGACGCCCCCTTCTCCACGCGTCTGGTGCGCAAGCTGGGACTACCCGTCCAGGGGTGGCGCGCCTCGCCCAGGGCAGACAGCCATGGCGCCGCCCACCGACGGCCATCGGGGGAGCAGACGCCATGATCGACTCCCTGCGCATTGAGGACCTCGGGGTCATCCAGGAGGCTGAGATGACCCTCAGCAAGGGGCTGACCGCCCTGACGGGTGAGACCGGTGCGGGCAAGACCATGGTCCTGACCTCCCTGGGTCTCCTGCTGGGACAGCGGGCGGAGACCTCGGTGGTGCGTGCCGGGGCCCGGCGGTGCCTGGTTGAGGGGACCTTCCTGGTGGAGCCTGCCTCCCGGGCTGCTGCACGTGCGGTCGAGGCGGGTGCCGAGCTTGACGGAGAGGTCCTGATCGCCTCCCGGACCGTCCCTGCCTCAGGACGCTCACGCGCCTACCTCGGGGGACGCTCGGTGCCCTCAGCAGTCCTCGCCGAGGTCGGCAGCACGCTCGTGGCTGTCCACGGGCAGACTGACCAGCTCCGGCTGCGCTCCGCTGCCACCCAGCGGGCCGCCCTCGACTCCCTGGGCGGCAGCGGGCACGCCCAGGTGTGCCGACGCTACTCCCAGGCCTACCGGCACCGGAAGGAGGCTGCTGAGGCGCTGGCCTCCTGGCAGGCCTCGGCCCAGGATCGCGCCCAGGAGGCAGCCCGGCTGCGTACCTGGCTCAACCAGATTGACGAGCTCGATCCCCAGCCCGGGGAGGACCACAGGCTGAGGGAGGAGGCCGAGCGGCTGGACAACGCGGAGGACCTGCGCCGCGCGGCCGAGATGGCCCTGGTGTCCCTCAGCGGGCGTGAGGAGTCCCTTGAGGAGCCTGCCGACGTCGTCACCCTGGCAGCCAGGGCGGACCGGGCACTGGCTGCCGTGGCTGACGTGGACCCGGCCCTGGCAGACCTGGCTGAGCGTACTCGCCGACTGGGTATTGAGGCGGCAGACGTCTCTGCCGACCTGGCGGGATACCTGGAGGACCTGGAGGCAGACCCGGCACGCCTGGCCTGGGTCCAGGACCGTCGCGCTGCCCTGGCCCGGGGCTGCCAGGAGATCGGCGGGGCGGCTGAGTACCTGGAGGACGTCGACGCCCTGCTGGCCTGGCAGCAGCAGGCGGTGCAGCGCCTCTGTGAGCTGGACGGGCCCGGAGACACCGAGTCGCTGCTGGTGCGGCGGCTGGCTGAGGCCGACGACGCGCTCTCCGCAGCATGCAGTGAGCTCTCCCGTGGGCGCGCGGCGCTGGCACGCCGCCTGGAGGAGGCCGTCACTGGCGAGCTCGACGGACTGCAGATGGCAGGCTCCCGGCTGGTCGTCGAGCTGACCGCGCTCGACCAGCCGGGCCCTGCTGGAGCCGAGTCGGTGGCGTTCCTACTTGTCTCCCACCCGGGTGCCCCGGCCCTGCCCCTGGGCAAGGGGGCCTCAGGAGGAGAGCTCTCCCGGATCATGCTGGCCCTGGAGGTCGTCCTGGCGGAGGCGCAGCCGCAGGACCGGAACCCGGCGGGAGGATCCGCGCGCGCACGCACCCTTGTCTTCGACGAGATCGACGCGGGGGTCGGGGGACGGGCCGCCCGGGAGGTCGGACGACGGCTCGCACGCCTGTCGCGCCTCCATCAGGTGGTAGTAGTCACTCATCTAGCGCAGGTAGCGGCGTGGGCAGACACCCACCTGGTGGTGCGTCGGCAGACGGCTGCACCCACGGGGCACGCGGGTGCACTGGCCGGTGACGGTGCCCCTGACACTGCCTCTGCGCAGCCTGATACCGCGGCACAGACGCTGACGACCGTGACCGCTGTCGAGGGCAGGCAGCGCCAGCGAGAGCTGGCGCGCATGCTGTCGGGGCACGAGGACTCCCAGGCTGCCGTCCGCCACGCGGCCGAGTTGCTCCGCGAGGCTACCGTGGCACAATCCCAGGCGTGAGGAACCCCTTCCGCAGGACGCCGCCGTCAGGCTCCGACCGCTCCACCTTCGTGGTCCGTGTCGACTCGCGTACCAAGAGGCTCACCAAGCGCCTTCAAAGCGGTGAGGTCGCCGTGATCGACCACGCTGACCTCGACCGGGTAGCCGCAGAGGCCCTGGTCGAGTGCCGCCCCTCGGCTGTGCTCAACGCTGCCCCCTCGGTGTCCGGCCGCTACCCGAACCTGGGTCCTGGCGTCCTGGTGGAGGCGGGAGTACCCCTGGTTGACGACCTCGGCCCGGAGGTCATGCGCCTGCACGACGGGCAGCGAGTCGTCATCC
This sequence comes from Actinomyces wuliandei, assembly GCF_004010955.1. Lineage (NCBI taxonomy): Bacteria > Bacillati > Actinomycetota > Actinomycetes > Actinomycetales > Actinomycetaceae > Actinomyces > Actinomyces wuliandei. The sequence continues at coordinate 1,692,022 of NZ_CP025227.1, read as the reverse complement.
GTGACGGGACCGTGCTGCTCCCCGACGAGCAACCGGTTGCCGAGGGGACGCTCCAGTCTGCCGAGACCGTGGAGGCCTCCCTGGCCGCTGCCAGGAAGGGGCTCTCGGTCCAGCTGGAGGCCTTTGCTGCCAACACCATCGAGTACATGCGTGGCGAGTGGGACCTGCTGCTCAACGGTGTCGGTATGCCCGAGGTGTCCACGCAGATGGGGGGCCGGCACGTCCTGGTCGTGGTGCGCGGGTACTCCTACAAGGAGGACCTCAGGGCGCTGCGGCCCTATATCCGTGAGTACAGGCCTGTCATCATCGGTGTCGACGGAGGGGCTGACGCGGTGCTGGAGGCTGGTCTCAAGCCCCACATGATTGTGGGCGACATGGACTCGGTCTCCGACAAGGCCCTGTCCTGCGGCGCGGAGATTGTCGTCCACGCCTACCGTGACGGCCGTGCCCCGGGTCTCAGGCGTGTGGAGGATCTGGGCGTGAGCCACCACGTCTTCTCCGCTACCGGCACCTCGGAGGACATCGCGATGCTCATGGCTGACGAGGCGGACGCGGAGATCATCGTCGCCCTGGGCACCCACGCCACCCTCGTGGAGTTCCTGGACAAAGGGCGCTCAGGGATGTCCTCCACGTTCCTGACCCGTCTCAAGGTCGGCGGCCGTCTCATCGACGCCAAGGGAGTCTCCCACCTCTACCGGACCCGCATCTCAGGGTGGTGGCTGCTCCTGCTGGCACTGGCCGGTGTCCTCGCCCTCGCGGCAGCCCTGATGTCAACCCCGGGAGGCCAGACCTTCCTGGGACTGTTCGGTGCGATCTGGGACGACGTCGTCAACTTCTTCCGCTCACTGGTGGGACTGTCCCCGCAGCCCCCGACCGTGTAAGGCGCGTTAAAGCACGTTAAGGCACCACGCTAAGGACTCCTGAGGACGTGAGGCAGCAACTATGATCGACTTCCGCTACCACCTAGTCTCTCTCATCTCTGTCTTCCTGGCGCTGGCGGTCGGGATCGTCCTGGGGGCCGGACCGCTCCAGAACTCCCTCGGTACCGCCCTCAACGACCAGGTCACCTCCCTGCGTGAGAGCCGCAACGCCCTCAACAGCCAGCTCGAGCAGACAGCATCAGCGCTCAACGAGCGTGACACCTACATCACCCAGGCGGCTCGTTCCTTCCTTCCGGGGACACTCAGCGGTCAGACGGTGGCTGTCGTCATGCTTCCCGAGGCCGAGGAGGACGATGCCGACCAGGTCGTCGCCCAGCTGCAGGCGGCCGGAGCAGCGGCCGACGGACGCTACGCCCTGACGCAGACGTGGGTGGAGCGCTCCCGGGAGAGCTACCGCAGCACCTACTCCGGGCAGTTCACTGATCCGCTGGGAGACCCCGCGTCGTCAGTGCCCAACGCTGTCATGGGGGAGGGGCTGGGCAAGGCCCTGACAGGGGACGACGGCAGTGCCAGGACCCTGAGAAGCCTGCTCACCGCAGGCGAGGACCCCCTCATGGCGACTGAGACCGAGCCGAGCAGCCCCGCTGACATGGTCGTCGTCGTCGGACCGCGGGCGGACACCTCCTCCGTCGGCTCCTCTGGCACGGCGTCACCGCAACCGACTGACGGCACCGAGCTCGACTCCTGGGTCCCCGTCATGACCGGTGCGGCTTCCGCAGCGACCACGGTCGTCGTGGGCTCGGCCGACGAGAGCACGGGCGTCGTCGCCCTGATTCGCTCAGACGACGCTGCTGTCACCACCGTGGACTCGGTGGGGCAGGTCCCTGCGGCGGTGTCGGCCCCGTTGGCCCTAGCCGCCGCAGAGGGGGGCGCAGTGGGCCACTACGGTTTTGACCAGAGCGCCACCGCCGTCATGCCTCCTGTGCCCGAGTGAGCCGCGCCGACTGCAGGGGCGGTGCCGAGGCGCCGCCGGGGCCGCGACCTCGCCTGGGTGAGCCACTACCCCGCCCCGCCGAGGTCGGCAGCCTAGGCTGGCCCCATGAGACTGACGAGGTGCAGCACCGTTTCCTCACGCCGTCTGGCAGCGGCGGCGCTGGGCTCGGCCTGTGCCGTCCTGTGCGTGTGCACGGGGCTGGCTGGCAGGTCCCCTGTGCTCACGCGCACCAACTTCCACGGACGTGAGGTCAGCCTGCGCGGGGGTGCCGGGGCCGCGGTCGGGGCTGTGGCGGCGTGCCTGGCTGCCGGGGGGCGGGCTGCGGGTGCGGTGGCACCTGCGGCGGCCGTCGCGACCGGGGCCAGCGCGGTGGCGGGACTGGTTGACGACCTGGACGCGGGCGCCCATGACGGTGAGCACGTCGCCAAGGGTCTCAGAGGCCACTTGGGCGCCCTGGCCCGCGGCAGAGTGACTACCGGGGTCGTCAAGATCGTGGTGATCGGAGCCGGTGCGACGGTGGCCGGGGGCCTGGTCGCGGCTGACCGTGGCCGTGGGCGTGCAGGGGCACGCAGCGCCCGACGGCGTGCCGTCCTGGGCGACGCTGTGGTCAGCACGGTCGCGATCGCCTCGTGGGCCAACGTGATGAACCTGCTCGACCTGCGTCCTGGCCGGACGCTCAAGGCGACCGGCCTGATGTCCGCCCTCGTGCTCATGGCGCCCGCCGACCGGGCAGGGACCTCGCGCCGCCTCGCGGCTGGCGCGCTGGGTGCCGTGGCCGCCTGCCTGCCCGGAGACCTGCAGGAGCACACCATGCTTGGTGACACCGGTGCCAACGCCCTGGGCGCCCTGGTGGGCTCCTCAGTGGCGGCGCACCCCTGTCGGGCTGCCCGTGAGGTGGCGGCCCTTCTCGGGGTGGTCCTTGTCCTGGCCAGCGAGAAGGTCTCCTTCAGTGCCGTGATCGACGGGCTCCCTCCTCTGGCAGCGCTTGACCGGCTGGGCCGCTGCCCCTGATGGCTGGCGGTCCTGCCCGAGGAGGGCTTGCTGCGGCAGGAGGTGTCGCCGGGCTCACGCTCGTGTCCCGCGTGCTGGGGCTGGGGCGCTGGGTGGTCCAGGCGGTCACCGTCGGTTCCGGGACAGTTGCGGGCGCGTACAGCACAGCCAACCAGGTGCCCAACGTGCTCTACGAGGTCGTGGTGGGCGGGGCGCTGGCCGCCACCGTGGTCCCTCTCCTGGCGGGGGCGGTCAGCGACGGTCGCCAGGAGGAGGCGCGTGCCACCGCCAGCGGCCTGCTGGGAGTTGTCCTGGTGGTCCTGACCCCCCTGGCGGTCCTCCTGGCGGTCCTGGCTGAGCCCGTGGCCGCTGCCTTCCCGGTCTCCCAGGGGGTTGACGCCTCGGTGCAGGTCTCCCTCGTCGCCGGGTTCCTGCGGATGTTCGCCCTCCAGGTCCCCCTGTACGGACTTGGCGTCGTCCTGACCGGGATTCTGCAGGCTCACGGGTCCTTTACCTGGCCGGCGCTGACGCCGGTGCTGTCCTCGGTCACGGTCATGGGCACCTACGGGCTCTACGCGGCGATGGGTGGGTGGCGGCCGGAGGGGGGAGAGGTCTCCCTGTACGTCCTGGGCTGGGGGACAACAGCAGGCGTGGCGGCGCTGAGCCTGCCCCTGCTGTGGCCGGTGCACCGCCTGGGACTGGGTCTGCGCCCTTCCCTCGATCTGGGGGGAGCCGTTGCCCGGCGCGCCTGGCGCCTGGGGGCAGCCGGGGTGTGGACGCTCCTGGCCCAGCAGCTGAGCGTCGTGGTGGTCCTGGCGCTGGCCCGGTCGGCGGGAACCACGGGGACGGTCGCCGTCTACCAGTACACCCAGGCGGTTTACGCGCTGCCCTACGCCGTCCTGGTCGTGCCGGTCGCCACTGTCCTCTACCCGCGCCTGTCGGCGGCCTTCGGGAGCGGGCAGCGTGAGGACCGGCCGGAGGCGGGGCGGGGGTGGCGGGTGTCGGTCGACGGGTCCGGCGGGCGCGCAGGGGAGCGTGACGGCGAGGGCACCGGGTCGGGGGGGCAGTCTTCTCCTGGGGTCTCTCCCTGGGCTGTCCGGGGGCTGGTGGCCGATGCCACTGCCCTGGTGACTGCCGTGGCACTTGCGGGTGCCGGGATGCTTCTGGTGGTGTCCCAGGTGGCGGAGCGCTTCTTCAGCCTCCTGGCCCCGGTGGAGGGCATGGGTGCTGCCCTGGCGGTGCTGTCTCCCGCGCTGGTGGGCTACGCCCTGATCTACCAGGTCACACGTGTGCTCTACGTCGCTGATCGTGCTGCTGACGCCGCCAGGTCGACAGTGGCGGGGTGGCTGGCTGTCGCGGTGGCCTCCGCCGTGTGCGTCCGTCTCCTGGCTCCCCAGGGGGCCGACGCCTCAGGGACCCTGGTGGCTTTGGCACTGGGGCAGGGCTTCGGGATGACGGTGGCGGCTGTCGCCCTGGGGGCTGCTGCTGCACGCTGTTTCGGTGCTGGGGTGCTGGCAGGAAGCCTGGCCGTCCTGGGGGCGGGCACGCCGGTCGTGGTGCTTCTTGGCCTCGGCCTGCGTGCTGCTGTAGCGGCAGTGGAGCCGGTAGCCGTCGCGACGGCTACCGCTGCCGTGGGAGCCGTCGTGTGCGCGGCGGCGGTGGCTGCGGCGGCCGCAACGGTGCATCGTGGCATCCTCCACGTCCTGCGGGGCCAGGGCCGACATGGCTCCGCTGACACGGGTTCTCAGGGTTCAGGGTAAGGAGCAGGTATGAGCGCTCAGGCCCGGGGGCGAGGCCCCCGCGTGCTGCAGGTCAGCGGGATGGCAGCAGGTGGTGTGCGCACCCATCTGGCGCAGTGCGCGCGCCTTCTGGCCGCTGACGGCTGCGACGTGCTGGTGGCTGCTCCCGCAGCGGTGCTGGAGGGTCTTGACACCGGGCAGGCGCACCGGGAGGAGCTGGGGATCGGCTCACGGCCCTCGGCCCGCGCGGTGGCGGCCCTGGTACGGCTGCGCCGTGCCGCGCGTGGCGCTGAGGTCCTGCACGCCCACGGCCTGCGGGCGGGGGCACTGGCTGCCGTAGCGGTAGGGCGGCGGCGAGCAGGTCGGCCCCGGCTGGTAGTTACCGTCCACAACCTTACGGTTGGAGGACGGCTGGCTCGGCTCGTGGGGGATGGCCTGGAGGGCCTGGTGGCGGCCCGTGCCGACCTGGTCCTGGCTGTCAGCCCTGACCTGGCCGGGCGCGCCCGGGGCCGGGGAGCCGCCGCCGTGGAGCTGGCGGTGGTCCCGGCGCCGTGGGCTCCTGGCAGGGGCGCGGAGGACGCAGCCGCCTCCGGAGCCGTGCCTGGGGCTGCTTCCGGGAGCATGCCCGACGCGACATCGGGCACTGTGTCCGGGACGGTGTGGGTGCGGGGCCTCCGCCGGGTCCTGACCGTGGCCCGGCTGGCGCCCCAGAAGGGCCTGGACGTGCTGCTGGACACTGCTGCCGTCCTGGGGCGTCGTGCGGCGGAGGGCAGGCTGCCTGCGGTCGAGTGGGTCGTCGTCGGTGACGGTCCCGCCCGGGCTGCGGCCCAGCAGCGCATTGACGCCGAGGGCCTGCCTGTCAGGCTTCTGGGGCGTCGTGCGGGAGCCGCTGCGCTCATGGCCCAGGCTGACGTCGTTGTCCAGACCAGCCTGTGGGAGGGACAGCCCCTGAGTCTCCAGGAGGCCCTGCGAGCCGGGGCAGCTGTCGTGGCCACTGACGTGGGCGGCACGGCCCTCACGGTCCGTGGCGGGGCGGTGCTGGTGCCACCCCGCCCCCAGGAGCTGGCGGAGGCGGTCGGGACGCTCCTGGCCAGTCCCGGTGAGCTGCGGCAGGCTCGGCAGCGGGCACGTGGCGCCGCCGCCGTCCTGCCGACGGACGACGATCTCCTGGTGCAGCTGCACCGGGCGCTGGGCGTGTGACGCGCCGGTACCGCCGGCCTCTGTCGTGGTGCTGTCAGGGTACTGTCAGGCGCGGTGGCCGACAGCCGCGCGCAGCAGCCTGCGGCGTCGTGTCTGCAGTGGTGGCGGGTGCGCCCGCTGCGGTCGTTGACGGGAGGACCGATGAGCGCTCAGGTGCCGAGGACTGCGGACGAGCGGCAGCACCGGGAGGTGGTCGCGTGCGAGCGGGTGTGGGAGGGGCCCATCTTTGCCGTCGGTGCTGAGGAGGTGGTGCTGCGCCCGGGCCAGGAGCCGGTGGCGCGCCAGGTCGTAGCCCACCACGACGCCGTGGCCGTGGTCGCCCTGAGGGAGGGTGCTGCCTCCTCCCAGCCTCGCGGCGCCGCAGAGGTCCTCATGGTCCGCCAGTACCGCCACCCGGTGCGTGCTGCCCTGTGGGAGGTCCCGGCGGGCCTGCTCGACGTGCCGGGAGAGTCCCCGGTGGAGGCGGCCCGGCGCGAGCTGGCCGAGGAGACCGACTACGGCGCCGAGCGCTGGGACGTCCTGGCGGACTTCTACGCCTCGCCCGGGTTCACCACCGAGGGTGTTCGGGTCTTTCTGGCCCGTGGCCTGGACCTGCTGCCTCACTCCCTCAGGAGCCAGCGTCAGGCGGAGGAGGCAGAGCTTGTCCCGACCTGGGTGCCCCTGGCCGCTGCCGTCGAGGCCGTGGTCTCTGGCAGCCTCCACAACCCGTCTACCGTGATAGGGCTGCTGGCCGTGCAGCAGGCCCGGGCTGAGGGCTACGCGCGGCTGCGCGCTCCTGACGCGCCGTGGCTGCGCAGTCCCCACAGCCTGTGACCGTCCTGCTCCTGCCCGTGAGGCGTGGTGAGGGTGCGAGGTGCCTGGCAGCCGGAGGCAAGGCAGAACTTGTAGACGAGACTTCAATAGCGGCCACTTTTCATTGCCGAATGTGTTCAATCCCACCTGCGGCGCCGTGTCGTGAACTTGCGGACTCGGAATTTTGCAAGCAGTATATGAGTTAAAGTTGTGGAACGACGACGAACCGTGCCCCGGTCCTGGTCAGCCGTCGCCACGCAGGACCCACGACTGAGCGTCCGTGGTGAGGCCACCAGAGGGAGACGGAGAGGAGCAGGCCATGACACAGGCTGACGACGACTCCACCCGAGCCCGGGTCCTTGACCTCATCGCGGAGAAGGGACCCGTCTCGGCGGCACAGCTCGCCAAGGTGCTGGGGCTGACCCCTGCGGCGGTGCGTCGGCACATCACCGTGCTGGAGGACTCCGAGGAGATCGAGGTCCACACCCCCGCGACGCCGCTGCGCCGTGGGCGCGGACGTCCGGCGCGGCACTACGTGCTGACCCCCAAGGCGCGCACCAGCTTTGCGGACGGGTACTCCGACCTGGCCAGCCATGCCCTGCGGTACCTGTCCCAGGTGGCGGGGGAGCGTGCCGTGGGCTCCTTCGCCGCAGCCCGGGGACGGGATCTGGAGCGCCGTTACTGCGCTGCTGTCGAGGCGGCTGGACAGGACCCTGCCGAGCGTGCGCGGGCACTGGCTGACGCCTTCACCATGGACGGCTACGCCGCCTCGGTGCGTGACGTCGGGGACGGCTCCTACGCCGTCCAGCTGTGCCAGGGCCACTGCCCGGTACGTGAGGTGGCGGGGGAGTTCCACGAGCTGTGCGACGCCGAGACCCAGGCGATCTCCAGGCTTGTCGGCGTCCCGGTGCAGCGTCTGGCCACCTTGGCGGGGGGCGAGCACGTGTGCACCACTCACATCCCTATCGCTGTCCCCGCGCTGCGCAAGCGTGCGGTCAGAGCGGCGAGGAGGAAGGGTCAGCAGGCCCGACGACCGGAAGGAACCCGATGACGGCACCCACGACCGACACCGTGCGCAGCACTGACGACGAGATCATCGACTCGATACCGACGACCTACGACTTCGGCTGGCACGACTCCGACGAGGCCGGAGCCAACGCCAAACGTGGTCTTGACGAGCAGGTCGTCCGTGATATCTCCGCGATCAAGGGCGAGCCCGAGTGGATGCTGGCCAAGCGGCTCAAGGCGTACCAGACCTACGAGCGCAAGCCGATGCCCACGTGGGGCGTCAACCTGTCTGAGCTCGACATGGACGCGGTGAAGTACTACGTGCGCTCCACCGACCGCCCGGCGAGCTCCTGGGACGACCTGCCCGAGGACATCAAGAACACCTACGACCGCATCGGGATCCCCGAGGCGGAGCGTGAGCGGCTGGTGGCGGGGGTGGCCGCCCAGTACGAGTCCGAGGTCGTCTACCACCAGATCCGTGAGGACCTGGAGGCGCAGGGCGTCATCTTCGTGGACACAGACACCGCCGTGCGTGAGTACCCCGACCTGGTCAAGGAGTACTTCGGCACGGTCGTCCCCGCCGGCGACAACAAGTTCGCCGCCCTCAACACCGCCGTGTGGTCCGGTGGCTCCTTCATCTACGTGCCCCCGGGTGTCCACGTGGAGATCCCCCTGCAGGCCTACTTCCGTATCAACACCGAGAACATGGGCCAGTTCGAGCGCACGCTCATCATCGCTGACGAGGACTCCTACGTCCACTACGTCGAGGGCTGCACGGCCCCGATCTACTCCACGGACTCCCTGCACGCCGCCATCGTGGAGATCATCGTGAAGAAGAACGCCCGCGTGCGCTACACCACCGTGCAGAACTGGTCCAACAACGTCTACAACCTGGTCACTCAGCGCGCTACCTGCGCCGAGGGCGCCACCATGGAGTGGATCGACGGGAACATCGGCTCCAAGCGGAACATGAAGTACCCGGCTGTCTTCCTCATGGGCCCCCACGCCCGGGGCGAGGCCCTGTCCATCGCCTTTGCCGGGGAGGGCCAGCACCAGGACACCGGCGCCAAGATGGTGCACATGGCGCCCCGTACCTCCAGCCACATTGTCTCCAAGTCCATCGCCCGGCACGGGGGGCGCTCCGCCTACCGCGGCCTGGTGCAGGTCATGAGGAACGCGCGCAGCTCGAAGTCCAACGTGCTGTGTGACGCGCTGCTGGTTGACGAGATCTCCCGCTCCGACACCTACCCCTATGTCGACGTGCGTACCGACGACGTGGAGATGGGGCACGAGGCCACTGTCTCCAAGGTCAGTGCCGACCAGCTGTTCTACCTCATGCAGCGCGGCCTGACGGAGACGGAGGCTATGGCCACGATCGTGCGTGGGTTCGTCGAGCCCATCGCACGCGAGCTGCCCATGGAGTACGCCCTGGAGCTCAACCGGCTCATCGAGCTGCAGATGGAGAACTCCGTGGGCTGACCGGGGCCCGTCCCTAGGACCATGACCGTTGAGACACCTGTGAGCCGTTGAACGGCAAGGAGCCATGAATGACTGAACTTGTCACCGACCACTCCAGCGCGGCACTGGAGGGGGCGCACTCCCACGGGGCTCCCCGTGGCCCTCGCTACACCTCCTCCCGGGCCGACCGTGTGGCGTCCTTTGACCCTGCAGACATCCCGGTACCTCACGGGCGTGAGGAGGAGTGGCGCTTTACCCCGCTCAGGCGCTTTGCCCCGCTGTTCGACCTTGAGGCCGTGACCGCAGGCTCAGACGCGGCGGGCAGCCTCAGCCTTGAGGCGGACCTGCCTCAGGGCACGGTCCTGGAGACCGTCTCCCGTGACGACCCGCGTCTGGGGCGTGTCGGCGCGCCCGTGGACCGTGCCGGGCTGACGGCCTGGGTGGGCTTCTCCACCGCCACCGTCCTGACCCTGTCGGCTGGCGCCCGCCTGGAGCGGGCCGCGCGCCTGGAAGTGACCGGGCTTGACCAGGCAGGTGCCCAGCCCACTGCCCAGCACATCCTGGTCCAGGCCGAGGCAGGCTCCCAGGGCACGGTGATTATTGACCACACCGGGACCGTGGCCCTGACCCAGGGGGTGGAGGTCGTCGTCGCTGACGGCGCCGACCTCACCCTGGTCACCGTCCAGGGGTGGGACGAGGCTGCCGTCCACGCATCCAGCCACCGCGTGCGTGTTGAGGGGCGCGGGGTCCTCAAGCACGTCGTCGTCTCCCTGGGAGGGGACGTGCGCATCTGCCCCGACCTTGGCTTCTCCGGGGAGGGCGGGCACATCGACGCCTACGGCGTCTACTTCACCGACGCGGGCCAGCACCAGGAGCACCGCCCCTACGTCGCCCACACGCAGCCGCACTGCTACTCCCGGGTCACCTACAAGGGGGCGCTGCAGGGGGAGCGTGCCCACGCCGTGTGGGTGGGGGACTGCCTCATCGGTGCCCAGGCCCGTGGGACGGACACCTACGAGCTCAACCGCAACCTGGTCCTCACCGAGGGGGCCAAGGCTGACTCCGTCCCCAACCTGGAGATCGAGAACGGCAGCATTGAGGGGGCTGGTCACGCCAGCGCCACAGGACGCTTTGACGACGAGCAGCTCTTCTACCTGCGCGCCCGGGGGATCACCGAGACCGAGGCCCGGCGCCTGGTGGTGCTGGGCTTCTTCAACGAGATCGTCGCTGAGATCGGTGTCCCCGAGGTGGAGGACCGGCTCATGCGTGCCATTGAGGTCGAGCTGGCGCTGACCGGCGTTATCTCCGCCCCGCTCCAGGACCAGGTACCTGCCTCCTCCTAGCGCCCCGGGTGCCGTCATGGTGTCACAGCATCACACCTTGCCGCACCGAGCATCTCTAGACACGACCACGACCACAGCCAGCCGAGAGAACTCCTTATATGAGCACCCTGACCATCAAGAACCTTCACGTCCAGGTCGAGACCAATGACGGTCCCAAGCCCATTCTCAAGGGCGTGGACCTGTCGATCGACTCCCGCGAGATCCACGCGATCATGGGCCCCAACGGGTCGGGCAAGTCCACCCTGGCCTACTCCATCGCCGGTCACCCCGAGTACGAGGTCACCGATGGCGAGGTCCTCCTGGACGGAGCCAACCTGCTGGAGATGAGCGTGGACGAGCGGGCACGTGCAGGCCTGTTCCTGGCTATGCAGTACCCGGTGGAGGTTCCCGGGGTGACGGTGGCAAACTTCCTGCGCACCGCCAAGACTGCCCTGGACGGGCAGGCTCCCAAGGTGCGCCAGTGGGTGGGCGAGGTCGGTACCGCCATGGAGCGGCTGCGCATGGACCCTGCCTTCTCTGAGCGCGACGTCAACACCGGGTTCTCAGGTGGTGAGAAGAAGCGTTTTGAGATCCTCCAGATGGAGCTGCTCAAGCCCCGTTTCGCCGTCCTGGACGAGACCGACTCCGGCCTGGACGTGGACGCGCTGCGCGTGGTCTCTGAGGGAGTCAACCGTCTTCACGGCTCCTCCGACGCGGGCTTCCTCCTCATCACCCATTACACCCGGATCCTGCGCTACATCAAGCCAAGCCACGTCCACGTGTTCGTCGACGGGCGTGTCGCCGAGCAGGGGGGGCCGGATCTGGCCGACCGCCTGGAGGAAGAGGGCTACGACCGGTTCCTCTCCTAGGCGGCACGCCCCGACACCTGCGACCCACCTGCTGGGAGGCACCTGATGACCCACGCTGCCACGACTCCTACGAACCGGGAGGAGCTTGCCCGTGTGCGAGCCGACTTTCCCTACCTGGAGCGTCCAGCCCGCAACGGCGCGCCACTGGCCTACCTGGACTGGGCTGCCACCAGCCAGAAGCCGACGGTCGTCCTGGAGGCCGAGCAACGGTACTACCGCATGAGCAACGGGGCTGCCGGACGCTCCACCTACCAGCTTGCTGACGAGGCGACAGCAGTGTGGGAGGACGCTCGTGCGGCGGTCGCTGCCTTTGTGGGTGCCCGTCCTGACCAGCTGGTCTTCACCAAGAACGCGACGGAGGCGGTCAACCTCCTGGCACTGGCAGTCGGCCACGCCAGCCTGGGCCGCCCCGCCGCGCGTGGAGGGGTGTCGGCTGCTGGTACCGACCCGGCACGCAGGCTGTCGCTGGGTCCGGGCGACGAGCTCGTGGTCACCCGTGCCGAGCACCACGCCAACTTGGTGCCCTGGCAGGAGCTGTGTGCGCGGACCGGGGCTGTCCTGCGCTGGCTGGACCTGGACAAGGAGGGGCGTATCGACCCCGGTTCCGCAGGCGTCGTGACCGAGCGGACCAGGGTGCTGGCCCTGACCCACGCCTCCAACGTCACCGGGGCGCTCACCCCTGTGGGGGAGATCCTGCCGCGTGCTCGCCAGGTGGGAGCGCTTGTCCTCCTGGACACCTGCCAGTCTGCGGCCCACGTGCCCCTGGACTTCGCCTCCCTGAGCGCAGACGGAGTGGACGCCATGGTGCTGTCCAGCCACAAGATGCTGGGACCCACAGGTATCGGCGCCCTGGTGGCCACCCAGGAGCTGCTAGAGGCCATGCCGCCGGTCCTGACCGGTGGTTCCATGATCGAGCACGTCTCCATGGAGTCCTCCACCTACATGAGTGGCCCCGCCCGCTTTGAGGCAGGCAGCCAGCCCCTGGCCCAGGCCGCAGGCTGGCAGGCGGCCGTCACATACCTGGCCGAGCTGGGCATGGACCGCCTGCGCGCTACCGAGTCCCGCCTCACTGCGCGTCTGCTGGAGGGTATGGGGCGGCTTGACGGGGTCCACGTCATCGGCCCGCGCAGCACGGACGGGCGTCTTGGTGTCGTCGCCTTCAGCGTCGAGGGTGTCCACCCCCACGACGTGGGTCAGGTCCTGGACGCTGAGGGGGTCGCGGTGCGTACCGGCCACCACTGCGCCCAGCCTCTCCATGAGCACTTCGGCGTCCGGGCCTCCTGCCGCGCGTCCCTGGGGCCGTGCACCAGTGCTGAGGACGTGGACAGGTTCCTCGCTGCCGTCGGCACTGTCCGGGACTATTTTCTGAGGTGATCATGAACGAGCTCGACCGTCTCTACCAGCAGGTCATCCTCGACCACTCCCGCGAGCGGCACGGGGAGGGGCTCCCGGAGGACGCGCAGGCCACCAGCCACCAGGTCAACCCGACCTGTGGCGACGAGATCGACCTTGGTGTGCGTGTGGAGGACGGGGTGATTGTCTCCCTGGGGTGGCAGGGACAGGGTTGCTCCATCTCCCAGGCCTCGGCCTCGGTCATGCACGACCTGGTCCACGGTGCGGACCTGGAGGCCGTGGCGAGGCTGGAACGGGACTTCTCTGTCCTTATGCACTCCCGGGGGCAGGGAGTCGACGAAGCGGTTCTTGACGGGCTTGAGGACGCGGCTGCCTTCGAGGGGGTCTCTAAGTACCCCAATCGCGTCAAGTGTGCTCTCCTGGGCTGGATGGCGCTCAAGGACGCCCTGGCCCGGACGGGTGCCTCCCTGTCGGCGCACCTGGCACAGGCAGACCCTGACCAGGCCGGGTAACCGACCACCCGCTCCCGGCCACGAAGAACCTGGGAAGAACCTGGTAAGAGCTGACAGGAGGAGACATGATGACGAGTGACAAGCCAGCGGTACCGCCGCCCGACAACCCCATGGCGGCCCAGCACCAGCCGACCCCTGTGGCCTCACAGGTCGATGTCGCTGCCGTTGAGGAGGCGCTGCGTGACGTCATTGACCCCGAGCTGGGGATTAACGTGGTTGACCTGGGCCTGCTCTACGGTGTGTCGATCGAGCCGGACGGCACCGTGGTCTTGGACATGACACTGACGACCGCCGCGTGCCCGCTGACCGACGTCATTGAGGAGCAGGCCCAGCAGGTCCTGGTCGGGATCGCTGACCAGGTGCGTATCCAGTGGGTGTGGCTGCCGCCGTGGGGACCGGACAAGATCACCCCGGAGGGCCGCGAGCAGCTGCGCGCGCTGGGCTTCAACGTCTGAGGTTTTCTGGTCCTCTGCTGGTCCCCGGCTCTGACCTGTTGCGCGTCGGCGCTCACTGCCCGCGCCAGCGGGCGATCGCCTTAGCCAGCAGGGGCTCCATGGCCTCGGCGACCCGGGTGTAGGCGGGCTCCGCGCTCCTGATGAGCCAAAACAGGGACCGGAGGGCACCGACGTCCACGCGTGCGGCGAGGTCGTCAGTCACGGCCGCACCCGCATCCGGGTGCGCTGCCCTGATGGTGGGAGGAGCGGGGGAGCGGCAGTCGGCGGGAGCGCTGTCGGAAGGTTCCAGGACCCTGGCCACGGCCTCCAGCGGGACCCGCCTGGACCAGCCAGCGAATGCGGGACAGGCGGGCGAGGTGGCTCAGGTCGTAGTCGCGCCAGCCGCCGCGCTCGGCCGGGACCGGCAGCAGCCCCAGCGAGTGGTAGTAGCGCACAGTGGTGCCGGTGAGTCGGGCGATCTCGGCGACGCGCATGCGGGCTGCCTCTCGTTCGATGCGGCGGGTGACCGGTCTACGGCAATGGCTCCACCATAGGCGCCCGCGGCCCCGCCGTCACCGGGCTGTGGCCCGGTTGCCCAGAGCAGCAGCCAGTGCGCGCCCCCAGGTGCGGGCAGCCGCCTCCTCACCGTCAGCCAGGGGACCTTGAGCCGACCTGACCACGAAGCTCCTCGCCGCCGAGGTCTGCCGACCCTGGCCGCGCCGCAGGGACCTGGCGATCGCCCTGGCCGCTGAGCCGCTCAGCCAGCCCCTGGAGGTGACGGTGTCGAAAGCAGCCACAGGCAGGTAGGAGGGGACTGCCGTGCCCTCTAGCCACTCACGTATCCCGCTGGCTGGTGGCGTCGTCCCCGCCTGCTTGTGCGCCTGGCTGCGTGTGGCCGTCGTAGGCAGCCCCCGGTTGTGGGTGGGTGCCCCCAGGACAAGCAGGTCGAGCCGGGCGGGAAGGCCGGTGGGCACCCGGGCCTCGACCACCTGGGCGTGAGCACCGACGTCTCTCAGCCCGGCGGCAACGGCCTCGGCGATGGTCCTGGTGGCGCCGAAGCAGGACTCGACGACGAGGGCTGTGCCGGTGTGGTCCCTGGGCTGCTTCCTGGTGACGCTGGTGGTACTGGGGGCGGAGTGAGATGTCATGAGCACAGCCTAAGGTGTGACGCAGCGTCATACGCAAGCGGGCCCCAGCGTCCGGCTGGTGAGGACTCCCTCAGCGCGGTGGCAGGGCGGCCGTCAAGGTAAACAGAGCGTTGTCGCGGGTTGGCGCGGGCTGCCGCGCAGAGGCGTCAGGGGCGCCTGGAGCCAGTCAGGCTGGTCAGAGTTGGCCAAGGGCCGCTCACAGTCGGTCAGGGCTGACTGAGAAGGTGTCACAGGCTGCCACGCTCCCGTGCTCCATGCCCGTGGAGAACCAGCGCACGCGCTGCTCGGAGGAGCCGTGGGTCCAGGAGTCAGAGTCCACCGACCCCGAGCTGCGCTGCTGGATGTGGTCGTCCCCCACGGACTCGGCGGCGTTGATCGCCGTGCGGATCTCGGCGGAGGAGGGCGTGACCAGGAAGGGCTCGCCGGTATCCGGGTCCGGGGTGGTCGCGGCGTGGCTGACCCACACACCCGCGTAGCAGTCGGCCTGGAGCTCCAGACGCACCGAGTCCGAGGTCGCACCTGTCCCGGAGCGGTCCGCAGCGGACATGCTCCCGGTCAGGTGCTGGACGTGGTGGCCGAACTCATGGGCGACGATGTACTCCTCAGCCAGGGGCGTGTCCTGGGCACCCAGGGTCCGCTCCATGTCGGTGAAGAAGCTCATGTCCAGGTAGACGGTCTCGTCCCCGGAGCAGTAGAAGGGGCCGACGGCGCTGGAGGCGGTGCCGCAGGCCGAGCTGACGGAGGAGCCGTCCCACAGGACGAACTGGGGCTGGCGGTAGCCCTGGCCCGCCTGGGCTGGCAGCTGCGAGCCCCACACGGCGTCCAGGGACTCCGCGGTCGCAATCATGCGGCACTGGGTGTACTCGTTGGCGCTGGCCCCGTCCGTGCACACCGAGGTGTCGATCGTGGAGGAGGTGGAGACCCCCGTCGTGCCCTGCTGGGAGCCCAGCAGGGCAGTGAGGTCGATACCGGTGAGCTGGGAGACGAGCATGAGCGCCACGACGGTCAGGACCGACCCGCCACCGATGACTGCCCCACGCCTGCCGCCGGAGCGGGTGGAGACGCGGTTCGGGTCGATTTTGATGTCGCGGTTGAAGGACATGGGCACCTCACGGGACGAGCAGTGGCTCCCAGCCTAGCGCCTGGGACGGCCCCGGCCGTTCCTGGCTCGTAGGTGTGCTGGTAGGGGTGGTCCTGGGGCAGGTCCTCAGGGTCTGCCATGCCCTCGGGAAGGGGGCGCACCCCCAGGGAGAAGTAGGCCCCCGGAGCCAGGTAGGTGGGCACGGTCAGGCTCTGGGTGATCTCGTCGGCGATGGTCTCCGGGGTCTGTGGGAGAGTGAACATCTCGCTGAGCCCGAACCTGGCGTCGACGTCCCAGGTGACGAGCTTCCTCATCAGTGTGGCTACTCCTCTCCTGTCGTCGTCCTGCCTGGGCTGGTCGGGGTGGGGCTCGGCCCGGGACGTGGGGCTGGGTCAGCGCATCCGCTCAGGGTGGAGGCCGGGGGTGTGTGGGTGTTAGTGGAAGTAGTGGGGGTAGTCCTTCTCGGGGTCGTGGTCGTTGTGGTCGACCCACTGGTGGTCTATCTGGGTGGGGGTGATGCCGGGGGTCAGGACGGTGTGGCCGGTGAAGCCCTCGTCGGTGTACCACAGGACGAGGCCGGGGTCGGGGTGGAGGTGGCGTACCCAGGCGGCGACCTCGGCAGCGACCTGGGGGTCGGCGTCGGTGGAGACCATCCGGTTGTGGGGGAAGTGGGCCACGGTGAACGGGGGGGGCGTCTGGTGGGGAGACGACTGCGGCGTCGGTGATGTGGCGGGCCGGGTCCTCGGTGACGGCCTGGCACCCGGGCCACCGGTGCTGGGCGGCCTGGAGGAAGGCCTCGGCGTCGATCATCTGCTGGGCCGGGTCCATGGCCACGACCATGTGGTCAACTCCCATGGTGGTCCTCGCTCTCTGCTGGTTGCGGCTGGTGGTTGCGGCTGGGTCGGGTTGTACGGGGGTCAGGGGGCGTAGCGGACCTCGACGGGTGCGTCTGGTCCCAGGAGGGCCTGGACGCGCTGGGTGAGGTAGGCCTGGGCGCGGGGGGTGTTGGTGGCGCCCACGGCCGCGCCCAGGGCGACCATGAGCAGGCCCTGCTCCAGGGGCGGCAGGGACTGCCACCACGACCCCAGCGCGTCCAGCACGCCCGCCAGCCACCCACCACCCGGACCGCCTGGGCTGGTTGGGGTGGGGGTCCGGGTTGTGGCGCTGGTCTGGCTGCCGGGCTGTCTGGGGTGGTGTGTGGGTGTTAGTGGAAGTAGTGGGGGTACTCGTTCTCGGGGTCGTGGTCGTTGTGGTCGACCCACTGCTGGTTGACCTGGGTGGGGGTGATGCCGGGGGTCAGGACGGTGTGGCCGGTGAAGCCCTCGTCGGTGTACCACAGGACGAGGCCGGGGTCGGGGTGGAGGTGGCGTACCCAGGCGGCGACCTCGGCAGCGACCTGGGGGTCGGCGTCGGTGGAGACCATCCGGTTGTGGGGGAAGTGGGCCACGGTGAACGGGGGGGCGTCGGGTGGGGAGATGTTGGCGGTTGCGTCGCTGATGAGGCGGGCCGGGTCCTCGGTGACGGCCTGGCACCCGGGCCACCTGCGCTGGGCGGCCTGGAGGAAGGCCTCGGCGTCGATCATCTGCTGGGCCGGGTCCATGGCCACGACCATGTGGTCAACTCCCATGGTGGTCCTCGCTCTCTGCTGGTTGCGGCTGGGTCGGGTTGTACGGGGGTCAGGGGGCGTAGCGGACCTCGACGGGTGCGTCTGGTCCCAGGAGGGCCTGGACGCGCTGGGTGAGGTAGGCCTGGGCGCGGGGGGTGTTGGTGACCACGACCAGGCGGGTCACGGGGTTGCCCCGGGAGGCGATGACCTCACCGTAGCGCTCCATCTCCCTGTCGAAGCGCCCCATGAGCATGTCCTGGATCGCCGGGGGCCTTCTTCCCTCGTACATGGAGGTCGGCCCGCCGCTGGTGTGCTTGGCGTCGTAGGCGGCGTAGGCGGTCCCGTCGGGCAGGACGGCGTCAGCCATGACCTTGGTCGTCCCGTCGTCGGCGACGAGCTCCCGCTCGACGTCGGTGCCCAGGACGCGGTGCTGGTAGCGGTAGGCCTCGGTGCTTGGAGGGTTGCGCTGGGTCCTCATGGAGTCGTACCAGGCCTGGCGGGTGGCGGGGTCGGACCAGTCCTGGGGCTGGGGTCTGGCTCGCTGGGGTCGTGTCCCGGCTGTGGGTGTGCTGTGTGTCTGGCTGGTTCTGGTGGTTCTGTGTGTCCTGTTGGTGTGTGGTGTGGGTGTTCTGTCTCTGTGTGTGGTGTGGGGTGTGTGGCGCAGAGTGGTGTGGGGGTCTGGTGCGGGGTGGGGGTAGGCGGGTGCGAGTCCGTGGCCGGGCAGGAGGTCGTCGAGCAGGGAGGCGTTGCGCCACAGGCGGGGCTCGGCCAGGTCCTGGGCTGCGTGGTGGGCCAGGAGGCCTCCGGCGGCGCCCAGGGCTCCGCCGAGGGCCTTGGTGGTCAGCCACAGGGTGGTGTCGGCGGCGATCTCGGCGGCGGTGTGGGTGGCCAGGTAGGAGGAGACGGTGCCCTTGGGGTCGCGTGCCAGGTCGGCGGCGGTGTGGGCCGAGTCCAGCATGGCCAGGGAGGTGCCCGCGGTGAAGGCCAGTGACAGGGAGCCGCCGGTGGCGACCACGGCCGCGCCCAGGGCGACCATGAGCAGGCCCTGCTCCAGGGGCGACAGGGACTCCCACCACGTGCCCAGCGCGTCCAGCACGCTGGCCAGGCTCACCCCGCCCGGGGCGGTCAGCGACTCACGCAGCCCGCCTGCCAGGGACGGCACCCCGGCCAGCACCACCACCCCCACCACCGAGACCACTAGCGCCAGGGCTACCACGGACCAGCGGCCGGGGCCGCTGTCAGCGACCCCGCGTGCGGCCAGCTCGCGCGCCTGGCGCAGCCCCACCACGGTGCGGGCCGCCAGCCGGTGTCGCCCCAGCGCCTTACCCGCTGCCAGGGCGCGCCAGGCCAGGCGCGCCTCGACCAGGGGCAGGAGCAGCGCGTCCACCACGTCCGCCCTCCACCGGCCCCACCGGGTAGGCGGCAGGGCGGCCATCCGCCGCCACCGCCACACGCCCAGCCAGCCCCCGCCCACGGCGCCGTCGTACACGCCGACGTCCTCCAGGAGCTTGGTGGAGTACCCGCCTGCCCACAGGATGCGCGCGTCCAGGACGGCGGCCGCCACCAGCACCGCCAGCAGCAGCCATCCGCGCCCCGCGCCCCCGCCGGTGAGCGTGCTGGTGATCCCGACCACGAGTGAGGGCGCCTCGCCTTTGGTATTGGCCCAGGTCAGGTTCTCGGTAGAGGCGTTGCGCCCCGCGTGGTCAACCACTGCCACCCACCAGGTCAGCACGGGCAGCACCACGCTGACGGCCCGCAGGGCTGCCGCCTGGCGCGGCGTGCCCTCCAGGTGCTGGGAGCGCCACCACAGGTGGCGTCCCACTCCGGTGGCCGCCGCCACCAGGCCGGTGACCACCGCGTGCCCGCCAAAGGACAGAGCGGCCGGAGACTCCCCGGAAAAGGGCGACAGGCCGAAGGTCGTCGCCCCCATGCACTCCATCATGTTGGAGCCGCTGGTCACGGAGCAGAACGCCCGGTCCATCGTGGTCCACACCAGCCCGGTAGCCTCCGTGTAGGCAAGCCGCCTGGCGCCCTCCTCCACGGCCATGAACCCGGCACCGCAGGCCACGCCCAGCACCAGCCAGTCGGACACCAGCAGACGCCGTACCCGTCCCGGCGCTACCACGGCCAGGACCACCAGCGGCACCAGCTTGCCCAGCTCCTCGACCAGTGGAGCCGCCACCACCTGCGCCTCTACGGACCTCATCGAGACATCGGCGGCCTCCACCAGCCGTGACGACACCCAGGCCACCACTCCCGCCCAGGGTGCCGAGACGGCAAACACCACCGAGACCAGCCGCCACGGCACCGACTTGGTGCGTGCCAGCCAGAACCAGGCCACCACCACCCACAGGCACCCCGCCCACGCCCCGAGGCTGTAGCGCAGGGAGGGCACCACCACCACCGCCGCGGCCACCAGCGGCAGCGCCGCCCACACGGCCAGCACCTGGAGGCGGCGCAGTACTGCCAGGCCGCGCCACCGGCGCAGCCGTGCCCCCAGGACCTCCCACCACTCCAGGCCCAGCTCCCCGCCGGGCGCGGGGGCCGGGCCAGGCGCGGACGGAGGCGCAGGAGGAGGTGGGGGAGGCGCAGGAGGCACCTGCCCCGGAGGCTGTCGTCCCGGAGGGGCCTGCCCGCTGGGGGCCTGAGTGTGCGCAGGTCCACCTGCCGGGGGCGTGCCCGTCTGGCTGGGCCACACGCCGTAGCTCCTGACCGCTCCCGGGGGAGCCGGGGGAGGGGGCTGTGGCGCCTGTCCGCCCGGCGGGGCACCGTACCCGGGTGCAGTCATCACGGTCCTCTCACGGCCACAGGTGTCGGCTTACTGTCCCGCCTGGTGCAGGTCGGTACCAGGTACGGGGCTGCAATCACGGAACTGTAACGGAGCGGGGTCGCTGTCACAACACGCGCCGCCTGCGCGCCCCTGGCAACGCCCAGGAACCTCCCCGGCGCAGGTCGGCGGTGTTTTCTGTGACCTTTTCGTATTCTAGGTCCGTGACCTTTCCAGCAACGTCACTCGGTGGCGAGATCGACATGGCCGCGCTGCGGGCGCAGGACCCCACCGGGCTTCTCGACGGCATCGACCGGGCCCTCGCCTGGGACATCCCCCTGTCGACCCGCTTCCGTGGGCTGACCCACCGCGACGGGTCATGGCGCGCGGGGTGAGAATGCGTCGGTGCGGTTCAAGCGGGTGGCCCGGTCCTGGGCCGCCCGGAACCACCAACAAGGTAATGAGGGGGTACGCGGGGCCGCCAGTGCGGGTCCTCCTGGAGGACAGGCGGGCGCGAGTACCCTGGGTAGATGCTCTACGACTTGCTCTACAAGACTGTCCTGACCCACGTTGACCCGGAGCGTATCCACGACGTGTGCCTGGAGGCGGTGGCGGCGGTCAGCCGGGTTCCCCTCGCGCGCGACGTGGTGCGCCAGGTGTGGGGGCGCCGACCGGTGTTCCCGGTGCCCAGTGCCAACCAGGGAGGACCCTTCGCGCGGCCTGTGCCCGGCCTCCTGGGACTGGCCGCAGGCATGGACAAGGAGGGCGGGGCGGTTGAGGGCATGGACATGCTCGGCTTCGGCTTCATCGAGGTCGGGACCGTGACTGCCCAGCCCCAGGAGGGCAATAGCAGGCCCCGCATGTGGCGCTACCCGGCGACGCGGGCCATCCGCAACCGTATGGGGTTCAACAGCTCGGGGGCCGACGAGGCCGCCAGGAGGCTGCGTGCGCTGCGCTCCACGGCACGCGGGCGCAGCATCGTCGTGGGTGCCAACATCGGTAAGAACAGGGCGACGTCGTTGGCTGACGCGGTGGGTGACTACCGCTACTGCGCCTCCAGGCTGGCCCGGTGGGTCGACTACCTCGTGGTCAACGTCTCCAGTCCCAACACGCCCGGGCTGCGCAGTCTCCAGGACGTCTCCTCCCTGCGCCCGATCCTCAGCGCGGTGCGTCAGGCTGGCGACGAGGCGGCTGGTCGCCGCGTCCCGCTCCTGGTCAAGATCGCTCCCGACCTGGCTGACGAGGACGTTGA
Source organism: Actinomyces wuliandei (assembly GCF_004010955.1). Lineage (NCBI taxonomy): Bacteria > Bacillati > Actinomycetota > Actinomycetes > Actinomycetales > Actinomycetaceae > Actinomyces > Actinomyces wuliandei. The sequence goes on along the minus strand of NZ_CP025227.1, from coordinate 1,670,616 downwards.
CGCCGTGGCTGCCCTGGTGCTGGACATGGGGCTGGACGGGGTGGTGGCGACCAACACCACCACGGACCACGACCTGGGGGAGGGGGGGGTGTCCGGGGCGCCGCTGCTGCCCCGGGCGCTGGAGGTCGTGCGCCGCCTCCGCCAGCAGCTGGGGGAGCGGCCGACCATCATCGGAGTGGGTGGCATCTCCTCGATCCTGGACGCCGAGCTGATGCTCGAGGCTGGAGCCGACCTGCTCCAGGCCTACTCTGCGTTCGTCTACAACGGCCCCGCCTGGCCGGGCCGTGTCAACCGTGCCCTGGCCCTGGGGCACCCCAGGCGCTGAGCCGTGCCGTTGACCGCAGACCAGGGCTTCGTCGCAGGCTCCTTCAGGGCACCTGTGGGCGCCCCTGGACAGCAGCCCTGCGAGCCCGGGAGGGCGCCGCAGGAGTGGATCCTCCCGTGGCGCCCTCCCGCTGCCCGCGCTCGGCTCCTCTCAGCCGGGTCTCCCTAGTCAGGCTATGCGGGACGCTCTTGCGGTGAGGTGGTCAGTGCGGGGTCGGTGAGGACCGCTCCCTGGAGCGCCGTGTCAACCGCAGCCATGATGTCGGGGTCCAGGACGACTCCGGAGGCCTTGACGTTCTCCTCCAGCTGCTCGGGCCGGGAGGCCCCGATAATGGCTGCCGAGACGTTCGGGTTCTGAAGGACCCAGGCGATAGCCAGCTGTGGCAGCGACAGGCCCGCCTCCTGCGCGACCGGCTGCAGCCCCTGCACGGCGGTCAGGATGTCGTCGTGCATCCAGCGTGAGATCATCTGCTGACCTCCCTTGTCGTCCGTGGCCCGTGAGCCTGCTGGCGGCTTCTGGCCGGGCAGGTACTTGCCGGACAGGACTCCCTGGGCCATGGGAGACCACACGATCTGGCCCAGTCCGAGCTCCTCGGAGGTGGGGATGACCTTCTCCTCGATGACCCGCCACAGGGCGGAGTACTGAGGCTGGTTGGACACCAGGCGGAAGCCCATCTGGGTGGCCAGCTCCTGGCCGGCCCGGATCTGGTCCGCTGTCCACTCGGAGACTCCGATGTACAGCGCCTTGCCGGAGCGCACCACGTCGGCGAAGGCCTGCATGGTCTCCTCCAGCGGAGTCGCGTAGTCGTAGCGGTGCGCCTGGTAGAGGTCGACGTAGTCCGTGCCCAGACGCCTGAGCGAGCCGTTAATACCCTCCATGATGTGCTTGCGGGACAGGCCGACGTCGTTGGGGCCCTTGGGGCCGACGGGCCAGTAGACCTTGGTGAGGATCTCCAGGGACTCGCGGCGCTGCCCCGCCAGCGCCCGTCCCAGGACCTCCTCCGCCACGGTGTTGGCGTAGACGTCGGCGGTGTCAAAGCTGGTGATGCCCAGGTCCAGGGCGGTGTGCACGCAGGCCGTGGCGGTGTCCGCCTCCACCTGGGACCCGTGGGTCAGCCAGTTGCCGTAGGTGATCTCGGTGATCTTCAGTCCGGATGAGCCTAGGTGACGGTAGGTAACCATGGCTCCACCCTAGGACGGTAGGCATGGCTGTGACCACAGGAGCCTGTTTGTTTCACGGCGCGCGAATTGGGGTGCGTTCCTGTCGGTGGGGCGTCTCCAGGGCCAGGGGCCGGGCGGGACTAGGCGGGGAACTCCCGTCGGCGCACCTGGGGGGCGGGTTGGCGCCAGCGCCGCAGCTGCATGCAGCGCATGAAGGTGTAGAAGAAGAAGGAGCCCTGCTGCCGCGCCTTGTCCCTGCCGAAGGCTGCGTCGAGCCTGCGGCGTACCTGCCACCAGCACAGGATGGAGTCCCCGATGGCCAGGAGGAAGACGACGTAGACCGCGAGCATGAGGTAGACGGAGGCGGGCACGAGCCGGGATGACAGTGAGGACAGCCCCAGCGTAAGCAGCATCAGGAGGAGGGTCAGGGGCATGAAGAGCTCCCCGACGCAGTAGCGTGCGTCCACGAAGTCGCGGACGTAGCGCCGGAGGGGACCCTTGTCCCTGGCTGGCAGGTATCTCTCGTCACCGGTGGCCATGGCCTCGCGCTGACGCTGCCAGGCCTCGTCCCGTGCCGCCCGCGCCTGTCTCCTGGCCGCCTTGCGGTCTGCGGGCACGACAGGGCGTAGTCCCCGGGCCTGCGCGTCCTTGCGTCGAGGGGTGGGCCGCCCCTTCCCCGCAGGCCTGGGGGAGGCGGGTGCTGGTTCTGGCTGGGCAGTCTGGCGGCGGCTCTTCGACGGGCTCACAGTGACCAGGGTAGCCGTAACGTCGCGATACCCTGAAAACATGATCACTGTCGACGCCTTGCGAGCCGCGACCCGGACGTCCTTTGAGGCGGTTCTCGCGGACCTGTCCGAGCTGGTAGCCATCCCCTCGGTGTCTGCCACCAGCCACGACCGGACCCAGCTCAGGCGCAGTGCCGAGGCCGTCGCGACCCTGCTGGAGGCCAGCGGGCTGGAGGCGGAGGTCCTCTCGGTGCCGGGCGGTGACGGCAGCCAGGCGGCGCCAGCGGTCCTCGCCCACGGGCAGGGGCCTGCGGGCACGCCGCACGTGCTGCTCTACGCCCACCACGACGTCCAGCCCGTGGGCAGCCCCCAGCGCTGGAACCAGGAGGACCCCTTCGCGGCACGTCACCACGCCGGACGGCTCTACGGCCGCGGTGCCGCCGACGACAAGGCCGGCGTCGTCGCCCACGTCCACGCCCTGCGGGTCCTGAGGGCACTGGGGCAGGGGGAGCTGCCCTGCTCGGTGACGGTCCTCGTCGAGGGGGAGGAGGAGGTGGGCAGCCCCACCTTCGCGGCCTTCCTGGAGGCCTACCGCTCTCGGCTCGACGCCGACGTCGTCGTCGTGGCTGACTCGATGAACTGGAAGGTCGGCGTACCAGCTCTGACCACCACGTTGCGCGGCGTCCTCCAGGCGGACATCCACCTGGAGGTCTTGGACCACGCCCTGCACTCAGGGCAGTACGGCGGTCCCGTCCTGGACGCGGTCACCCTCATGTGCCGGCTGGTGGCCTCCTTCCACGACGACAACGGTGACGTCGCCATCGACGGCCTGGCCTCGCGCAGCCAGGCCGCCACCGGGGCGCCCGACTACCCGGAGGCCGACTTCCGGGAGGACGCCGGGGTGCTTGAGGGGGTGAGGCTGGTGGGGACCGGGGACCTGACGACGCGCCTGTGGGCCAGGCCCGCCCTGACAGTGACTGGTATGGACGTCACCCCCCTGGACGTGGCCGGAAACGTCCTGGCCCCCTCGTGCACGGCACGCCTGTCTCTGCGCACCGCGCCGGGACAGGACCAGGAGCAGGCGCTGGAGGCGCTGACCTCCCACGTGAGAGCGCACATACCCTTCGGTGCCCGTGTGAGCATCTCCTGCCGTGAGAGCGGGCCGTCCTTCGACGGCTCGCAGGACACCGAGGCCTCCCGGGCCGCGCTGTGGGCGCTGTCGACTGCCTGGCAGCGCGAGGCGGTGTCCGTGGGCCAGGGTGGCACCATTCCGTTCATCTCCGTCCTCAAGGAGACCTTCCCGCACGCACAGGTCCTGGTTACCGGCGTGGAGGACCCCGACACCCGTGCCCACAGCGAGGACGAGTCCGTGCACCTGGGGGACCTGGAGCGCGCGGTGCTGGCCGAGGCCCTGCTGCTGGCGCGGCTGGGCGGTGCCGTCTAGCGCTTGCGGACGGACGGTCGCGGAGGCCTGTCGTGGCGGTGCCGAGCAGGGTGTGGCAGGGCATGACGGGCACACCGGTGCCGTCAGGAGGGAGACGAGGTTGATGAGAGTCCTCATGGCCCCCGGTGACATGCGTGCGCAGCCGACCGGGACTCCCCTGGCGGGGGAGGGCTGCGGCGGGCTGGCGGCACCGCAGGTCGCAGCAGCCCTGGTGAGGGGGTGGCAGGAGGCACGAGGTACCGACGTCCTGGTACAGGCCCCTGTCGCTGACGGCGGTCCGGGGTCGGCCCAGGTGGTGCCTCCCGGCCTGGTGACGGTACGCGAGGCCCTGCAGGGGGAGGGGCCTGTGGGCCAGGTCCGGGAGGTGGACCTGCTGCAGCTCGCCCCCGCTCCTGGAGCAGGTCCAGGTGGTGGCAGGGTGCCGGGGCGGACCTGGTTTCTTGACGCCGCACGGCTGGTCGCGCTGCCTACCGACCCGGCCCAGGCCCGCCAGGAGGCACGGGAGGGAACCACCTACGGCCTGGGCGTCGTGGTTGCCCAGGCCCTGCGGCGTACGGCCCCTGGGGACACCCTGCTGGTCGGGCTGTCGCGGTCGGCTGTCCACGACGGTGGTGCCGGTGCTGTTGCCGCCCTGGGAGGTGTCACGGGTGCTCGTGCCCTTGTGGACGGGCGCTGCCTGGGCCTGGTGCTGGCCGACGGCGTCACTCTGGGAGGTGTCGACGGCGCCGGGGCGGCCCTGGGCATGACCACAGGCGTCCAGGGGTGGGAGGCTCAGGAGCGCGACCGGATGGCCTGTCGGCACGCGACCGACCTGCTTCGGGCAGCCCAGACAGGCAGGCCTCAGGGACTGCCTGTCCTGGGTGCTGGTCCGCCTCACCGGCTCACGCCCACGACCTGGGGGACCGGGGCGGCCGGAGGCACTGCGCTGGCGCTGCGTGCGCTGGGGGCCTGGGCGGTACCGGGTGCGCCTGCCATGGCCCGGCTGACAGGCCTGGAGAGGGCCGTCCAGGGGCAGGACCTTGTGGTCACCGCTGCCGGAGAGGTCTATGACCTGCTTGAGGACAGCCCGGTGGCGGTGGTGGCGCGTGCCGCCCAGGACCGGGCGCTTCCCGTCGTCCTGGTGGCAGGACGAAGCCTTCTTCCCCGGGGAGAGCGTGCCGGTGCCGGCGTCTCCTCGGTCTACTCCCTGGAGCAGCCGCACGCCGATGACGGTGGCTGGGACGCCGGAGGCGGGCAGGCTCTGCGGCAGCGGCTAGAGGAGATGGGGGCGCGGCTGGCACGCAGCTGGTCACGGTAGGACCTGGTTGGCCTCACGTACCAGCCGGTGGGCCTGCCCCTGCCTGCCTATCCCTTTGACGGCTACCCTTTGACAGCGCCCAGGGTCGAGTCGGCGACGATATAGCGCTGAAGGATCTGGAACAGGGCGATGACAGGAAGCATCGTCAGGACGGCCCCGGCGGCGAACACGCCGAGGTTGCTGGAGCGGTTGGCGTCGAGCAGGCCGTAGAGGCCGACGGCCAGTGTCTTGACGGAGCCGTCGGTCAGGAAGATCCCTCCCAGGAGGAACTCGCTGATGACACTGATGAAGGCCAGGAGGAAGGTCGTGGCGACGATGGGACGCAGCGTGGGGAGCAGGACCAGCCAGAACACCTGCCAGTGGGTGCACCCGTCAAGGACGGCAGCCTCGTCCAGCTCGCGGGGAACGGTGTCAAAGGAGCCCTTGATCAGCCACACCTGCCCCAGTGAGCCGCCCATGAGGGCCAGGCTGTAGCCGATCAGGGTGTTGAGACCCACGGCGGGCAGGACCTGGCCGAGGTCGGAGATCATGGTGTAGACGGCGATCATAGACAGGGTCGCGGGAAACATCATGATCAGCAGCACCGTCAGCAGGCCTCCCCGGCGGCCAGTGAAGCGGAAGCGCGAGAAGGCGTAGGCGCCCAGCAGTGAGAAGAGGACCTGTGTGCCGGCCACCGTCGTGCACACCAGCATGCTGTTGAGGTACCACCGGTGAAAAGGACCGTGGCGCCCAGAGAGCAGCTCCGTGTAGTTTGCCAGGCTGACCTCGGTGGGGACCAGGCCGATCGAGGCCAGCGTGCCCCGGGGGTTGAGCGAGGCGGAGACGACGTACAGGACCGGGAAGGCGGCGAAGGCCAGGGCAAGGAGCCCCACGACATGACGCCACCCCACCTCCCGCGCCCACCGCCTCAGGGGTGTGCGCCTGCCCGGGGCTGCCCGTCCGGGTAGTGGGATCCTAGGAGGTCTCCCGGGCGGTCTCCCAGGTGACCTTGCCAGGGATTCTCCAGGAGTGGTGGACGTCACTGCCTCCGCCCGGCCGCTGTGGTCTGCGGTGCTGCTCATGACTGCCTCCTGGGTCAACGGATGTCCTCAAGGGCGCGGGTGGCCCGGAACTGGACCGCAGCCAGCACCCCCGTGATGACGAAGAGGACCACGGACACGGCCGAGGCGAGCCCGTAGTCCGCCCCCGAGCCGCCGAAGGCGATGCGGTAGACCATGGAGATGAGGATGTCCGTGCCTCCACGGGTGTACTCCCCGGCGGCAAAGGGGCCTCCCTCCGTCAGCAGCTCGATGGCGTTGAAGTTGTTGAAGTTGAAGGCGAAGGTGCTGACCAGGAGAGGGGCGACGGCGACCAGCAGGAGCGGTGTGGTGATCCGCCACGTGATCTGGAGGCTGCTGGCACCGTCGATCCGCGCCGCCTCCGTGAGGTCGGAGGGAATAGACTGCAGGGCACCGGTGCACACGATAAACATGTAGGGGAAGCCCATCCACGTGTTGGTGATGAGGACCGCAGCCCTGGCTGCCGTGGTGTTGGACAGCCACGGGACATCAAGGTGCAGCACCTCGTTGATGAGCCCGAAGTCCTGGTTGTAGAAGCTGGACCAGACCAGCAGGGAAATGAACCCGGGGACCGCGTAGGGCAGCAGGAGGAGAGAGCGGTACAGCCTCTGGCCGCGCATCCGGCGGTCGTTGAGGGCCAGGGCCAGCGCGAACCCGAGGACAAAGGTGAGCAGGACGGACAGGAGGGCAAAGGTCAGGGTCCACAGAAAGGCCCCGAGAAACTGGGACGCCAGGTCGGAGCGAGTGAGGAGCCGCTCGTAGTTGGCAAGGCCCACGCCCTGCCTCCAGGACTGGGGGAGGCTTCGACCGTCCTCGTTGACGAAGCGCTCGGACAGCCCCACCCTCTCCACGGAGTAGACCTCGTTGGTGGAGGTGTCCGTGATGGTGTCGGCAGCCTCGTCGTAGACCATCCGCCTGGTGCCCTCGAAGGCCGCACGGACCCCCTGGACCTTGACGGCGCTGCTGTCGGACACCGTCAGGGTCAGTGCTGACACGGTCTCGTAGGCGTCGTTGACCTCCCGGGGGCTCAGGATCGTGTAGCCCGGGGCAGATGTGACGTACCCGTCGGTTACCGTGACCTCGGAGCTCGGCTCCCGGACAGCCTCTCCGTCACCGCCGTGGAGGACCCTGCCGGTGGCAGGGTCAACCAGGAAGAGGACGAACGGCCCCTCGGAGACGGTGCCGGTGGTGGCTACCGACAGGTTGTAGACGGGGGAGCTGGCAGTCTGGACGACCGAGTTGTTCGTGATCGAGGTGATGGCCTCCTCCTTGGTGCCGCGGAAGCCGTCACCGAAGTTCGTGAAGGAGGTCTGGACTGTCAGGACGGCAGGCACGACAAGGAAGACTGAGAGGAAGAAGGTGCCGGGGAACAGGTACTTGCCCGGGACCAGCCTCCGTGTGGAGTACAGCGTGGCTACTGACGCGGCAGACAGGAGCACGACCACCAGCCACGTCCACATCTGGAACCTGACGAGCAGTGGGACGAGGTAGACCGTGACGGCCAGGGTCACCGACACGACGACGACACGGCCCAGGAGACCTGCCGTGGTCGTCGTCCCGGCAGGCGCGGTGGGAGCAGAGAAGGCCATGGTGCTGCTGAGGTGGTGGCTGACGTGGGTCGGGGCTGCGCTGCGCCCTCACCCGGCCAGGGAGGAGGCGATCTGGTCCCCGGCGCTGGTCATGGTCGACTCCGGGTCCGCGCCGGCGACAATGTTGGCCTGCGCCGCTGCCAGGGGCATCCACACGGCCGACATCTCGGGGATCGAGGGCATGGGGTCCGTCTGCGCGGCGAGCTCGGAGAAGGAGACCATGTCCGGGTTGTCGGCGGAGAGCCGGTCTGCCAGGTCCTTGTGCACAGGGGGCAGCTCGTTGAGGGCAAACATCTTCTCCACGAAGGAGGAGCTGGTGGCGACGTGTGTCACGAGGCTCTCCGCGAAGGCCCTGTTCCTGCCCTTGGAGGCGACGTAGAAGCAGTTGACCCCCGCGAAGGGCAGGGCCTGGCTGTCCGGGACGTCCGTGAAGCCAGGGATCTCGGAGAGCTGGTAGTCGATCCCGGCTGCCTTGATGTCAGCCAGCGCCCAGGGTCCTGAGACCAGGTAGGGAGCCTTTCCCTCCGTGAACAGGGAGATGTAGTTGTCGTCCGTCACTGACTTCTTGAGCACCCCGTCGCTGCCCAGCTCCGAGATCCGCTCAGCGGCCTGAAGGGAGCCCTCCTTGCCCACCCCCAGGTCGTCGGGGTTGTAGGAGCCGTCCTCGTTCCTGCCGAAGAGGTACCCGCCGCCAGCGGTGTAGATGGGCTGGAAGTGGTAGGCGTTTCCCTCCTCGCCGACGGGCAGGGACAGGATGGTACCGGTGTCCGCCGCCCTGCCCGCCTCGACGAGCTCCTCGAGGGAGCCGGGGGCGACGACGTCTGTCAGGGACTTGTTGACGAACAGGCCCAGGGTCTCCACGGCGTAGGGGACTGCGTAGGTCTGGGCGTCGTAGGTGACGGCGCTCAGGGCGACCTCGCTGATGTTGGTCCTGTCCTCCTCGCTGATCGTGACAGGAGTGATGGTCCCGTTCTGGACGAGGTTGCCAATCCAGTCGTGGGCCCCCAGCATGATGTCGGGGCCGTTTCCTGCCTGGTTGGCCGTGATAAAGGTGTCCTGCTGGTCGTCCGCGATCACCTGGACCGCCACCGTAATACCCTGTTCCTCGCCCCAGGCCCTGGCGGCGTCCTCGACGGAGCGCGCCTTCGGCTCGTCAGCCCAGATCACCAGATCGGCGCTGTCGTCACGAGCAGTGGCCTGCGCGGTGACGCTGCCCTCGTCCCCCGCGGCGTCACTGGTGTCACTGCCCGGGGTGTCAGAGCCCGACGTGGAGGAGCCGGAGCAGGCTGCGACCGCAGCCAGCGTGGTGGTGACCGCTGTCAGGGCGAGAAAGGACCGTCGGGAAGGGGGGAGCATGAGGATTCTCCTTTGAACCGTGTTCCGGGTGCCACCGGGCCCACGGTACAAGGATAGTAGTCGGTATCACACGTGCGCAACAGTCGTGTCAGAAGGCGGCCCGGATGAGGGCGCACACAGGCAGGCTGCCCCGGACCCGTACAGGACAGCGGAAACGTCATAGGACAACGTGCCTTTTGTTGTCCTATGACGTTTCCGCTGCCTGCCTGTTGTCCTGGGCTGAGGGACAGCCGACCCCTAGGCCACGGTGGAGGCCTCGATCCAGGTCGTTGTCGCGGTGGGGACAAGAAGGTTTGCCTCGTCCTGACTCAGCGGGGAAGAGGCCAGGAGCACCCGTGCCTCCTGCGGCAGGACGACTGGGGCGCTGGAGGTGTTGACCAGGACCAGGAGCCCACGTACCAGGAAGGTGAGAGCCTGCTGTGGGCACCACTCCAGGCCGGAGACAAAGGCCAGCGGGGCGCCGGCCAGGTCGTTCTCGCGACGTAGGTGGGCCGCGTGGCGCACCGTGGCGACGGGGGAGCCGAACTGGGAGGCCTGCTGCTGCGCCTGCCGGCTGACCAGGTCAGCCAGTTCAAGGGGGCTTCCGGGCTTGTCCTGGTCCGCCAGGGCGATCTCGTCACCCTGGCGAAGGTAGATGGAGCCTGGCAGCGCCAGCATCATGGTCTGCAAGGCGTTGGCCCGTCGCAGCCGCTCCTCCCGGGAGGCGGAGTACCAGCGCCGCCCGTCCCCCGGGGCCATCTCTGCCAGCACAGCGTGCGAGGGGAGGTGGCGCCAGGTGGGAGGTGCCTGGAACTGGTCGTGCTCGTTGAGGGACCGGCTGAGGTGGGAGGTCAGCGAGGAGGCGTCCCAGCGTGCCAGGGCAAGGTAGTCGTCCCTCAGGTGGTGGACCCAGTCCTCCTGCAGGTGGTGGCGCAGGGAGTCAGGGTAGTCAGTGGAGACGTCCGCCCCGATGACCCCCTCGCTCACGTAGCGGGTCACCGTGCGCCGCAGAAGGGTGAAGTACGCGCTCAGCACCTCCAGGTCGGTGTCCTGCCTCACCTCCGGGGGCGCGATCATGCCCAGGTCGATGCCGTCGGCACCTGCGGCGAGGAAGGCCTCGGCACGGCGCAGCAGGTCCTCCCCCTCGGTTTCCCTACCAGTGACGATACGGGTGTCGTGCTGGGTGTGCGGCCCGGTCACCGGCCCCAGGGCGCCGGAGACCCGTGCCAGGACCCGGATGCCGCGCTGGTGGGCGTGCCCGGTAAAGTCAGCGACAGCGTCCGCCTCGGTGTCTGTGTCGACCAGGCTGGGGCGCACCAGCACCGTGTCCAGCCCCAGGGAGGCGACGTGGTCAAGGAGGGGACCGGTGCGCTCCAGGTCAGCGGCCCCCAGACCAGGAGAGGCCAGTTCGTAGACCAGTGCCTGGCGCCACCACTGGCGCGGCCCGTCGTAGGGCCGGTGGATGAGCGTCGTCGTGGTCGTCACCGCTGGCGTCTCCTTCGGTCCGGTTCCTCTGGTCCAGGCTCGGCCTGGGGCACGTCGAATGCCTGTCTGTCACGGTTCTGCGGGGCAGAGCGAGATGCAACGTGCCGGTGCCACAGCTGGTGCCAGGGCGTGAGGGCTCGTCACGCTCCCGAGACCACCGCGACCCGGAACCCCGTTATCCTAGCCTGTCGCTGCGCTAGGTTGTGACCATGCCCGTCTGCCTGCCTCTCCCGGAGCCCTCTGAGCGCAACCTGCCACAGCCGGACGGCGAACCGCACGGGACCCGTGCGGGCTACAGCACGCACGATGTCGAGAGGTTCGTCCCCGAGCCGGCCAAGAACCCGCAGCGCACGCCCTTTGAGCGGGACCGCGCCCGGGTCCTGCACTCCTCGGCGCTGCGGCGTCTGGGAGCCAAGACGCAGGTCCTGGGACCCGCTGCCGACGACTTCGTACGCACCCGGCTGACCCACTCCCTGGAGGTGGCCCAGGTAGGGAGGGCGCTGGGGCAGGCTCTGGGCTGCGACCCGGACCTGGTGGACGCGGCCTGCCTCTCGCACGACCTGGGGCACCCTCCTTACGGTCACAACGGTGAGAAGGCTCTCGACCGTGTCGCAGACGGCATCGGGGGCTTCGAGGGTAACGCCCAGACTATGAGGATCCTCACCCGTCTTGAGCCCAAGGCCCTCAGTCCCGCCGGGCGCTCGGTCGGCCTCAACCTGACACGTGCAACCCTGGACGCTGTGGCCAAGTACCCCTGGGCCAGAGGGGTGGGACCGGGCGGAGGACAGCACGGTGACCGCACGTACCGCAAGTACGGTGCCTATGACTCGGACCTGGAGGTGTTTCGCTGGATGCGTCAGGGCGTTCCTGGTACGCGTCGGTGCGTCGAGGCCCAGGTCATGGACCTCTCCGACGACGTCGCCTACTCTGTCCACGACGTGGAGGACGCTGTGGCCCTAGGACGCATGGACCCTGCTCGTCTCCGTCGCCCGGGTGAGGTCGAGGACCTCCTGGAGGACACACGCACCTGGTACGGGACCGAGGTGAGTGCCGACGCCCTGGGGGCAGCCTGGGAGCGGCTGGCCTCGCAGCCGTACTGGATCGGTTCCTACAGCGGCTCGGTCGCGGACGCCGCGCGCCTGAAGAACCTCACCAGTGAGCTCATCGGCCGCTTCGTGTCTGCTGTGGCCCAGGCCACCAGGGAGGAGTCAGGCCAAGGGCCGCTGACCCGGTACGGAGCCGATCTCGTCATTCCCCAGGACACCGCTGAGGAGATTCTCGTCCTCAAGGGGGCTGCGGTGCGCTACGTCATGGCCCCGCGGGAGCAGGAGCCGGTCTACCTGCGCCAGCGCACCATCATCTTCGACCTGGCTGAGGTCCTCATGGAGGGCGACGGCAGCGCCCTGGACCCGTCCCTGCGCCCCGCGTGGGAGGAGGCTGCTGACGACGCCGGGCGACTGCGTGTGGTCGTGGACCAGATCGCCTCCCTGACGGACACATCGGCGCGGTCCTGGCACGCCCGTCTGTGCGGCATGTTCTCCGAGGTCCCGGCCTGATCCTGGCCTGCCCCGGCCTGGTGCCACTCCAGCCCGGCTCTTTGCCGGACCTCCACAGGACGGGGTGGGGCCGGGCGGGGACGCTGTCGGCTCGCCTACGATGTGCCTGTGGCAGGACTGATCAGGCGCGAGGACATCGACACCGTGCGGGAGCGTGCCAGGGTTGAGGACGTCGTCGGGGAGCACGTGACTCTCAGGAGCGCCGGGGTGGGCTCGCTCAAGGGCCTGTGCCCGTTCCACGACGAGCGGACCCCCTCCTTCCACGTGCGTCCCCAGCTGGGCTACTGGCACTGCTTCGGCTGCGGTGAGGGCGGGGACGTCATCACCTTCGTCCAGAGGATCAACCACCTCGGCTTTGCCGAGGCCGTGGAGTACCTGGCGGACCGGTACGGGGTCCAGCTGCGCTACGAGGAGGGGGGGCAGGTGCGTCGGGGCGTGGAGCCTGGGTCCCGTCAGCGCCTCATGGACGCCAACCGTCTGGCGGAGTCCTGGTTCCAGGACCAGCTGGGGAGCGCTGAGGCCCAGGCGGGGCGTGACTTCCTTACCGCGCGTGGTTTCGACCGCCGGGCTGCGACGCACTTTGGGGTCGGTTACGCCCCGGCTGGCTGGGACAACTTGGCCCGTCACCTGCGCGCGGCGGGCTACACCGAGGCTGAGCTGGTGGACTCCGGCCTGTGCAGCCGCGGTGGTCAGGACGGCTCCCGCGTCTACGACCGCTTCCGGGGCAGGCTCGTCTGGCCCGTCCGGGACATTACCGGGGCAACGGTGGGCTTTGGAGCCCGACGTCTGTCCGAGGACGACCAGGGACCCAAGTACCTCAACACTCCTGAGACCGCCGTGTTCCACAAGAGCCAGGTGCTCTACGGTCTTGACCTGGCCAGGCGGGAGGTGGCTCGGTCTCACCAGATTGTCGTGGTCGAGGGCTACACCGACGTCATGGCCGCTCACCTGTCCGGGGTGACGACCGCCGTGGCCACCTGTGGCACGGCCTTCGGCGCCGATCACGTCCGCGTGGTGCGTCGCCTGCTAGGTGACGTCGACGACCCGGCTGCTGGTGTCGTGACCGGCCAGGGGCGTGCCGCCCGCGGAGGCGAGGTGATCTTCACCTTTGACGGCGATGCTGCCGGGCAGAAGGCGGCACTTCGCGCCTACGCCGAGGACCAGCGCTTCGCCACCCAGACCTTTGTCGCCGTGGACCCGGAGGGGGCGGATCCCTGCGACCTGCGTATGCGCGAAGGTGACCAGGGTATTCCACGTCTGCTGGCGCGCAGGGTGCCCTTGTTCGAGTTCGTGATCCGGGCCTCGCTGGCCGACCTCAACCTGGATCTTCCCGAGGGCCGGATCAGGGGGTTGCGTGCTGCCGCTCCCGTGGTCGCGGGTATCCGGGACCACGCGCTGCGGCGTGAGTACACGCGGAGGCTGGCAGGATGGCTGGGACTGCCCGACGACGAGGTGGTGCACGCCGTCCAGGCGGCGGAGAGACAGCGACCGCCCAGGAGCACCCGGCAGTGGCGGGCCGACAGCCAGCAGACGGACGCGCGGGCATCCTCCCGTGACGCCGCGTCCTTCGGCCGGGGGCTGCCGCCAGTCAGCGACCCTGTGGAGCGTCTTGAGCGAGAGGCCCTGGCGTTCATTGTCCAGCAGCCTCAGGCCGCAGCCGGTGCCGGTGCCGACGGCATCGGTGCGGACTCCTTCAGCCAGCCCACTCACAAGGCGGTCTACGAGGCAGTAGAGGCCGCCGGCGGCACCGCCGAGGCCCTGGTGCTGGAGGAGCGGGCTCGGCAGGCGGGCCTGGCGGCTGGGCAGGCTGTCCACCGCGCCACGTTGCGTTGGATCGAGCAGGTCCGGGCTGGCGCCGTAGGACTTGTCGATGCTGCGCTCACCGAGCTGGCGGTGGTGCCCCTGCCCCTGCCCACGGTGCGGGGCAAGGACGGTGAGGTGGACTCTTACGCCCTGCAGCGTTACGCCAGGGAGGTTCTCGGCTCTGTCGAGGTGATGGGGATCAACCGACGACTGGCTGAGCTGCGCTCGCGGCACCGGCGTCTGTCGGTCGATCAGGAGGGCTACCGGGAGGTCCTTGCCGAGATCACGTCCCTGGAGCAGCGGCGTATGCGGGTGCGACGAGGCTCGTAGGAGTCAGCCACGACACGGGCACGGGCCTGGCAGGGAGGCTGACTGGACGGTCTTCCTCCCGTCAGGCATAATCGGGGCGCACGCCGCGCAGTCACAAGCGTCGTCCGTGTTGGGTCGAGACCGTTGGGGAAGGCGAATCTCGAACCAACAAGGAGGCGATACTTATGATCGGTGCCTACACCCGCGGTGTTCTTTTCGTGCACTCTGCGCCCAGGGCACTGTGCCCCCACGTCGAGTGGGCAGCGGCTGAGGTCATTGGGTCACGAGTACACCTGGACTGGACGGAGCAGCCTGCCGCCCCGGGCATGATGCGTGCCGAGACCAGCTGGGCCGGCCCGGTAGGTACTGGGACGACCCTCACGTCGGCACTGCGAGGCTGGGCGAACCTGCGCTACGAGGTGACAGAGGAGGCCAGTGCGGGGACAGACGGCGGACGCTGGTCGCACACTCCCGACCTAGGGATCTTTCACGCCCAGACCGACGTCCACGGCAACGTCGTGGTACCGGAGGACCGAATCCGCGCCGCCCTGACCCATGCGGCTGACCCGGCGCGCATGCGTCGCGAGCTGGACCTGGCCCTGGGCCAGGCCTGGGACGATGAGCTGGAGCCGTTCCGCTATGCCGGGGCGGGTGCCCCGGTGCGCTGGCTGCACCGCGTGGGCTGACGCAGGCTGATCCCTGGCGGCTGCTGGCCGGAACCGGGGCAGTGCCTCTGCGGGCCAGCGGGCACCGGCGTCTCAGGGAGCAGCCCACAGGTGGTGCAGGGCGGAGGTGCGGTGCCTAGAGTCCCTGAGCGCGGAGCTCCCTCATGGCCTGCGCCCGGTTCTTGCGGTCCAGACGGTCCAGGTAGAGGTGACCGTCCAGGTGGTCGAGCTCGTGCTGGATGCAGCGGGCCATGAGCTCCTCGCCCTCCACCACAACCTTCTGGCCGCCCAGGTCAACGCCCTCAGCCTTGGCATACCAGGCGCGCCGGGTGGGGTACCACAGGCCGGGCACGGACAGGCACCCCTCCTCGCCCTCCTGGTCCTTGTCCTGCGAGGTCTCGACAAGCCGAGGGTTGAGGACGTAGCCGATGTCCCCCTCGATGTTCCAGGAGAATGCCCTCAGGCTGACACCGATCTGGTTGGCTGCCAGGCCTGCGCGCCCGTCCGCGTCGACGGTCTCCAGCAGGTCCTCCACCAGGGACCTCACTGGCGCGTCAAAGTCAGTGATCCAGTCGCACTGGGTGCGTAGCACAGGGTCGCCGATCAGGCGGATGTTGCGGTAAGCCATGGGCACATCCTCGCACGACTCCGGCGACGTCCCGTATCCGGCGGGCTTCGGTGCCTGGTCGGGCTGGGCGGCAGTGCGCGTGGGGTGAAAGTGAGGTGAAAGTGAAGAGCGTGTCAGCCTGAGGCGCCTTGGCGTGGCGTCCCTGTGCCCCAGGCTCGTCCCGCTGCCCGGACGGGCCGTCCCGCTGCCCGCCGCAGCCTGACTGCTACCTAGGTCTCATGAGCGCCACAATCTCCCCAAGTCACACACGCACCAGCAGTCACAGGGGTAGCACTACAGGTGAGCGCCGGACGTCTCCCCGCAGGCCCAGCCCTGGCCACCACCGCAGACCTACGACGCGTCCTCGCCGAGGGCGACTGGGCGCCCGAGACAAGGAAGTCCGTACGCTCAGCCATCACCAGCTTCTACAAGTGGCTCACCGAGGAAGGCCTCACCGACGAGGACCCCTCCACGCGCCTGCCCTCCGTCTCCGTGCCCACCGCAGTCGCCCGCCCCACCCCGGAGGACGTCGTCGCCCATGCCCTGGAGACCGCCGACCCGAGGGTGCGCGCCATGATCATGCTCGGTGCCTACGCAGGACTCAGGTGCGCCGAGATAGCCACCGTCCACTCCGCCAACTGGGACGGACAGGGCCTCTACGTGACCGGCAAGGGCGGCAGGCAGCGCTACGTGCCCGTCGTCCGAGACGACCTGCGCGCGCTCCTGCACCAGGCCCAGGGCTGGCTCTTCCCCGGGAAGGTGGACGGCCACGTCAGCCCCGGCTGGGTCTGCAAGCTCGTCAGCCGAGCCCTCCCACCAGGGTGGACCGCCCACACCCTGAGACACAGGTGCGCCACCAAGATGTTCGCAGGCACCCGCGACCTCCTGTCCGTGGGCGCCGTCCTGGGCCACGCCCGCCCCGAGACCACCCAGCGCTACGTCCGCCTGCCCGACGACGCCCTACGCAACGCCGTCACCGCAGCCGCATAGCAGCGCATAGCCCTGCCCCGTTGCAGGACGATTACAGACCACACATACGGTCACGCGCCGCCTCGCGTGGTGGCAGACTTCTCACGCCAAGATCCCTAACTTCCACAGCGAGGCCGCCGTGACATCCCCTCCCCCCCGCTCCTAATCCCCAGCCGCCTGAACCGCGACAGACCGGCCAGCCATACCCACCACCCGAGCTGCCCCCAGGCGCCAGGTGGAAGGGGACCCGCCGCACCGTCGTCGGCTGGGTACTAGTCGTGCTAGGAGCGCTGGCCGCCTGCCGCGGCGCCGTTGGAAACTACGACCCCGAGGACGGCAACCCCCTACCAGGCGGGCTGCTGCTCATAGCAGCAGGGGCGGGTCTTATCTGGTGGGGCCGCAGGCTCAAGGAGAGACGCATCGTGGTCCTCCCCAGGAGCCGACAGCCGAAGCAGCCTCGCAAGCAGGAGGCGCCAGTACCGACCATAAGTGCCAGGCCAGCCGAGCAGCCAGCATCACAGCCCCAGAACCAACCAGACGCCTCGGTGCCTCTAAGCCGCCCTGTGGTACCGACGCCAGCCCCCGCTGACACCATCCAGTCGACAGCCCCACCCCAGGCGCCTCCCGAGCCCACCCCCAGAGGAAAGATCCCAATGTTCGGACGCAAGAAGCGGATCATCCACCTGGAGCAGCAGATCGCCATGGGCAACCAGGCATACGCCGCCGCGCAGCAGGAGATCGCCCGCCTGACCGCCGAGCGGGACGGCCTCCGCGCCTTCTTCGACACCCACGGTGGCCGAGAGGTCTGGAAGCACGACACCGAGCTGGACAAGGTCCGCAAGCAGATCCAGGACGGCCGCGACGAGATCCAGGCCCAGAAGGAGACTATCGAGGCCCTTAAGCACATCTACGAAGAGAAGAAGGCCGAAGCCGAGCGAGACCACGAGGACGTCCTCAGAGAACTCAGCCAGAAGGCTGAGATCATCAAACGGAACCACCAGGACACGGTCGAGCGGCTCAAGAAGGAGAAGGATGACCTCCAGGAGCAGATCCGCCCACTGAGGATCAGGGTGCTGGAGGAGGAGGCGGGCCTGGAGATGTTCGACCACCCCGCTGGGGACTCCATCGCCCTGGGCGTGGAGCTGGCCAGCGTCCGCAAGCGGGTCTCCGCCCTCGTCCGCTCCCAGTCCGTCGTGACCCGCCTCGACGCCACCGAGGAGCCCCGGACGAAGACCTCCCGCCAGAGACAGGCCAAGGACACCGCCCGCCTGGTCCTGCGGGCCTTCAACGCTGAGGTGCAGAACATCATAACCTCCGCCACAGCCGCCAACTACGAGACCAGCGTCGGCAAGATCCACAAGGCGGCCGAGGCCATCGCCAAGCTGGGGAAGGACTCCGGCACCGAGATCAGCCCCGAGTACATCGAGCTGCGCCTGCGCGAGCTCAGGCTCGCTGTGGACCACCTCAAGGCCAAGAAGCTCGAACGAGAGATCGAGCGCGAGCACAGGGCAGAGATGCGCGAGCAGGCCAAGGCCGAGCGCGAGCTTGAGGCCGAGCGCGAGCGCCTGGAGAAGGAGAAGCAGCATTACCTCAACGTGCTCAAGGTCGTGGAGACCCAGGGCAACGAGGAGGAAGCCGCCCGCCTCCAGGAGCAGCTCGTCTCCATCGAGAAGGGCATCAACGACGTTGACTACCGGGTGGCCAACATCCGGGCCGGGTACGTCTACGTCATCTCCAACATCGGCTCCTTCGGGGAGCGCATGGTCAAGATCGGCATGACACGGCGGGTGGACCCCATGGACCGGGTCAAGGAGCTCGGCGACGCCTCGGTCCCCTTCGGCTTCGATGTCCACGCCCTGTTCTTCTCCGAGGACGCCGTTGACGTCGAGAACCGCCTCCACCGCTACTTCGCGGACAAGCGGGTCAACCGCGTCAACACACGACGCGAGTTCTTCTACGCCACCCCAGCCGAGGTCCGCGACGCTCTCAAGGAGATCGCGGGCAACCTCCTGGAGTTCACCGAGGAACCAGCCGCCGACCAGTACCGCCAGAGCCTCCACATCGCCGCCAGCACGACCGACAAGACGGCCGCTACTCTCGGCGAGGCGCCATGAGCCGCACCAGCAGGAGCGAGCACACCCCGAGTCTGCTGTCGTTACCTGCGGTGTTTAGAAGCGCCGACAACTAGCGGATCACCGCCCACGTACGGGCGGCGCTTTACTGCGGCCGTCAAGGCCGGGAGGGCCACTGAATACAAGACCCCATGTGGGGAACAGGTGGCAGCCGACTAGTTGCGGCCCTTCTAACCTCCCGGCGTCGCCGCACCCCCTCGTGGCAGCGCCGCCATCCCTGCACGCCTGTAGAAGGGCGCTCAACTAGGAAGGACCAGACGCCATGACCGCGTCAACCACCGTCACCCCGTTCACCTACCACGACTACACCGTGCGCACCCTCATCGACAGCGAAGGCGCCACGTGGTTCCTCGCCTCCGACGTCGGAGACGTCCTGAACCTGTCCAACATCCACTCCTCGCTCAGCCGCCTCGACGACGACGAGAGGGGTCTCCATACTATGGAGACCCCCACTAGCTCCCATGAAGTCGCCATCATCTCCGAGGCTGGCCTGTACACCCTCATCCTGCGCAGCCGCCGCCCCGAGGCGAAGGCGTTCCGCAGGTGGGTGACCCACGAGGTGCTCCCACAGCTGCGCCGCACCGGCGCCTACCAGACCACCACCAGGCCCGCCCACGCCGAGGAGGAGCCCGCCCGCAGCGAGCAGATCGAAGTACCCAGGCCGTCCACCTACCTGCCCGCCACCTGGGACCTGCTCATCGTCACCGGCACCGACACCCACGGCCAGCGGTTCACCGACGAGATCATGTACCGCACACCCGACGGCACCGGCTGCCTCCATCCGCTCCAGGGGCGGGCGCCCCGCCCACACCGTGACCTGAACCCACGGCCACGTAGACCGCTACTGGGCCGCCACCGCAGTACGCGACGCCCTCGTCGGCGCCGCCCACCACATGCTCGCCTCCACCAGCCCCTCGACCCGCGAGCGCGGGTGCGTGGCCGTGCTGGAGGAGATGGTGCGCACCAGCGTGGTCCCGCCGTGGCGTGAACCAGCGGCAGCCTGAGATGATCCAGAGCAGCCTGTAGGAGACCTGATGACACACGACTCTGTCCCTTCCAAGAGCAAGGCTCGCAAGGCAGGTTCTACTCTGCGCCGGTACCAGCAGGGCAGGGCCACGGAGGAGGAGGCTGAGCAGGCGCGGGCGGTGGTTGACGCGTACCGGCGGTCGTTCTCCGGTCCCCTGAAGGCCGTCTACAGCACCCTGGCAGCCATACTGAAGGAGTACGCCGTTGACGGTGAGGTCTCCCAGCGCCTCAAGCGCATGCAGACCATCGTGGACAAGATCACTGTGCGTGAGAGCGGGATTGACCTGTCGCGCATGCAGGACATCGGCGGGTGCCGTGTCGTCCTGGGCTCGGACAGCCTTGAGGAGCTGCGCCGCCTGGAGGCGCTGGTCTGTGAGCGGTGGGAGGTGAAGGACCGCGACGACTACGTGTCCAGGCCACGTGAGTCCGGCTACCGGGCACTGCACATCATCGTTGTGCAGGACGGGCGGCTCATCGAGATCCAGCTGCGCACCCAGGCCATGCACCAGTGGGCTCAGCTCGTGGAGGACTTCAGCAGTGTCCTGGGTGCCAACTACAAGCAGGACGGTGTCTCTCTCGTGCAGGACTACGCGCGCGTGCTCTCCAGGGTGTACATTGCTCTTGAGCGCAACGAGCCACCGAGCAGCGAGGACCAGCGGAGGCTGGATGACCTGAGCAGCCAGATAGCGGCTCTTGTGGAGAAGGAGGAGGACCGTGGCAGCCAGGACTGACCATATGAAGCAGTTCCTGCTCATCTACGACCGTGACCGTGACGAGCTCATCCACCAGGAGTTCGGCCAGGACGTCGACGCTGCGACCACCGCGTACCGGGCGGCTGAGATCGAGTACCACGACCGGCCGC
Organism: Actinomyces wuliandei; assembly: GCF_004010955.1. Classification (NCBI taxonomy): domain Bacteria; kingdom Bacillati; phylum Actinomycetota; class Actinomycetes; order Actinomycetales; family Actinomycetaceae; genus Actinomyces; species Actinomyces wuliandei. Next base: position 1,650,269 of record NZ_CP025227.1, on the reverse strand, counting down.
AGATGAACATCGTGCTGGTGGGGGCTGACTCCCTGGAGACCGTCAAGGTCACCCACAGCACCTACTTTCCCGGAGCCAGGAAGCGGCTGCTCGACCAGATCCACGAGCTCAGCACCATCTGACACCAACCGCGTCCTGTAAGCAGAAGAAGTGCCCCAGCACCCGTCCGGGTGGTGGGGCACTCTCGTGTGTGGTGGGTCTACAGGGTGGTGGTGACGGGGGACTCCAGGCCGTCGGTGAGGACGGACAGGCTGGTGTGCTCGGGTGGTATCCACTCGGGGCGGGCGGCCCACGCCAGGGTCGGGGCCAGGGAGTCGAGGTCGGCCTCCCACACGCCGGTGGGCGAGGACGGCCTCCCACACGCCGGTGGGCGAGGACGGCCCCGTGGACTGGAGTATGTCTCCGCCGCCGAGGTAGATCGCCGTGTGGTACACGTTGCCGAAGTACGGGCGCAGGCTGCGCGCCCGTACCCGCTCCCACGTGGACTCGGGGTCGTGCTGGGAGAAGAACAGGACGTCCCCGGTGCGCAGGGTGGTGGTGTCCTCGACCAGCCAGAGGCGGCCGCGCCTCCAGAAGTGGTGCGCGCACCTGTGAGCCTGCCAGATCGGCGCCCGGACGGGCTCCACCTCCAGGGGTGAGTACCAGCCGGTCCGCTCGTTGACGTCCTGGACGTAGGTGGTGGACTGGTACTCCCACCCGGCGAGGAGCATGCCCACCAGGTGGGAGCACGTGATCGGCATCGGCGTCGTGGTGGTGGAGTGGACCGGGGTGGGTGACAGGCCCGGCCCCCTGCGGGTGGCGTCCCACACCAGGGACGTGCCCCCCTCGTCCATGAACGTCCTGGCACGGCAGACCATGTCGGTCACGGCGGCGGTGTGCGCCACCGGGGGCGGGCTGGTGGGCAGGCCGATGGGCACAGCCCACCTGTCGTCAGATCCAACCTGTCCCGGCATGCCCGTAACGAAGCACGAGTGGCGCAAACCCGGGCTGAGGCGACACTGAAAGCGGTCCAGGAGCAAGCCGAGGCATCTTCCCGATCTGCCGCCGCGATCGAGCAGATTGCCAAGCAGGTCGATGAGCAGGCAACGGCCTCGCAGGCGACCCCGCCCTGGCGGGTGGAGCACGTCACAGGAGACAGGTACGCGGTGGTCAATGAGAGCGGCAGCACCGTGCATGCCGTAGACATTGAGGCTCCGAAAGCGATCTGCCTCTCCAAGGGTGATGCCTTCCCCGCTGACATCGACGGGCACTCAAGAAAATCCTTCGTGTACCTAGGCCCGGGAACTGATCGAGTCATCGTCATCACCTGGCGTCGTCCTGACGGGACTCAGGACAAATGGTCAGGAGAGATCCCTCCAAGACCTCCATGTAAACGCTGACACGAGCAACAGCGACGCCACTTGGCTGGATCGTGATCGTGACCGGTTCGGTCGCCAGGGGAAGCAGGGAGCCGTCAGCAGTCCGCAGCTCCAAACAAGTCTGCGCCATCACGCCTCCTCCCCACCGTCGGCAGGGGAGGAGGGGGCCTCCTCGGTAGGGTCGGAAGAACCACCAACCACCGGCACCGCACCATGGGCTGCGGCACCGTCACCCCCTACCGAGGAGGAGTCTCCATGCCGAGGAGCACCGGGCACCTCGACAACAAGGCGGCACGGCTGATCGTGCGCAGCCACGACCGTGAGCACTGCTGGGCCACCGACAACGTAGCCCTGTGCGCCGCCATCGACGCCGTCTTCCGCTACAGCCTGTCCATGCAGGAGACCGTCTACCTCTCCGGGGCCGCCGACCCCGTCAGCGGACGCTCCTGGGCCACCGTCATCATGCCGCCCGGCACCAGGCTCACAGCCTCCTACTCGGCCGGAGCGCACTATGACGGTGACACCCTCACCGCCGTGGCCGCCGCCGTCCGCGACCAGGTTGAGCGGCACGGAGGCGTCACCCTCGACGCGGACGACAACATCATCGACCAGCCCGACGTCTGAGGCGCCAGGGCCAGCGGCTGAGGCCATCTCGTCGTCAACGTGCACCCACGGCATCACGCCACCCCCTCAGGGGAGCCCGCGAGCGCGGAGGAGCGGTCAGAAGAGGGGGAGGCGGAGGCGGAGGTGGGTCCAGGGGAGAGGACCCTGGCGACCTCGGCAGGGTCGAATCGGTAGTGGCCGCCAGCGGTGGACATGGCTGGACAGATCCAGCCTTTCTTCACCCATGCGCGGACGGCCTGGGGGCCGAGGCCCGCCTGACGAGCAACCTCACTAGTCGTGTAGTACCCAAGTTCTGTAGGCATGAGTCGATCATTCCTGGTGCTGCGAGTAGCGTCAAACGCAAATCGTCAATGTGATGCATGTCATGATTGGTGTCGCAATCGTGGATCTGTTGCGCGTCATGCGCGCTATGTGCGATACTCGTGCCATGAGTACCGCTCCAGACACCACACCGTGGATTCCGGACGACCAGACGCTGGGCGCACGACTCGCTCTCGTGCGCCAGCGGTTCGGGTGGAACATGAAGGAGGCCGCCCTGGCCTGCGCGATCCCGCAGAACTCGTGGCGGGAGTGGGAGCTGCGCGAGAGGGTGCCGCGCGACTACCCAGGCATGATGCAGAAGATCGCCGGGCGCACGGGGGTGGACCTGCTGTGGCTGATGACCGGGCGCCAGCCCGGCCCCGGGGACGACGGAGCCCCGGCCAGTGCGGGCCAGGGCTCGGGCGGGCTCCCGCGGCTGGACTCGAACCAGCAACCGTCCGATTAACAGTCGGATGCTCTGCCATTGAGCTACGCGGGAATGCGTCTCACGCGGGTGGAACTCTAGCAGCGTCCCGCCTGCGTCGTCGAGCCCGAGAGGAGGAGAAAGGCCACAGGCTGGCCTGTGGCGCCTAGTTTGTGGGTAGTCCCACAGTACTGCGCGTCTGTCGCTCCAGCTCCCGCAGGGCTGCCTCGTCCGCAGTGCCTGCCACCTGGTGGAGTGGGGGGCTGGTCACCGAGTACAGGGTGCCGGTGGCATCACGCCGCACGCTTGCGGAGGCCGCCTGCCCACTGGGCAGGGTGATGACGGCGCTGTGCACGAGGGCAGCCTCGACACGTTGGCGCAGTGCCCGCGCGAAGGCTGTCACGTCGACCGGAATGTAGCGGCCCTCCTGGTGCAGCCCGCCTGGGACCTGCAGCACCAGCTCGTCCTGCCGCCCCGTGCGGCGCAGGCGAAACACCCGCTCCTCGGCATTCCAGGAGCCGTGCTCGACTTGGTCCCACGGGAGGCGGTGGGGTTGGCTGTCCAGGGACACGATGACAAGGTGGTAGGCAGTCACCACGGCCCAGCAGGAACCGTCCTGGGAGACAGGGGTCTCCGCCAGGCGGCGCTGGCCTAGCTGTGCGGCGAGGGAGGTCGGCATCCTGCTGCGGCGAGGACTCCGTCGAAGTCGCATGGGCACAGGCTACCGGCTGGCCCTGTCGCCGCCCTGGGTGCTAGGAGGCCACGGAGTCGGGGTGCGGACCTCCCCCGTTGTAGCGGCGTCACGGGAGAAGACCAGGGCGACGTTGTGCCCCCCGAACCCGAAAGAGGTACTGACAGCGGCATCTACCTCTCTCAGGGGGCGTCCGGCAGGACCGACGACGTCCAGGCCTGTCATGGCAATCTGTGGGTCTATGCCCGCAGGCAGCAGGGTCGGGGGTGCCCACTGGGTCACCAGGGCCATGACGGTCAGCACGGCCTCCAGACCGCCAGCGCCCCCCAGCGGGTGGCCGGTGGCTGACTTAGTGGCGCTGACGGCTGCCTGCGGTACCGTCCGCGACAGGACCTCTGCCTCGACCGCGTCCCCCGCCGGGGTGGAGGTCGCGTGGGCGTTGACGTGCCCTACCTGGTCGGGGCTCAGGCCTGCGTCCTCCAGCGCGCGGCGCAGCGCCTGTTCCTGCTGGGTGCCACCGGGCTCAGGACGCGCGACGTCAAAGGCGTCTGCGGTCACGCCCGCACCGGACAGGACAGCCAGCACAGGAGCTCCTCGGCCACGAGCGTGTTCACCCGACTCCAGGACGAGCACCCCCGCCCCTTCGCTGAGGACAAAGCCGTCCCGGTCGGGGGCGAAGGGCCTGGAGGCGGTGAGCGGCTCCTCGTTGCGGGTTGACAGCGCCCTCATAGCCGCAAAGGCTGCTACTGTCATAGGGTGCAGGGCCGCGTCCGTACCACCAGCGACGACGACGTCCGCGCGTCCTAGACGAACAAGGTCGGCTCCGTAGGCGATGGCCTCTGCTCCGGAGGCGCACGCGGACACGGGGGAGTGGACGCCTGCGGCAGCACCGAGCTCGATACCGACTGTCGCGGCAGGTGCGTTGGGCATGAGTGCGGGCACTGCGGTAGGGGCTACCCGGCGAGGCCCCCTGGAGCGAAGCGTGTCCCAGGTGTCCATGACTGAGAGCACAGGTCCTATGCCCGGGGCGAGAGACACCGCCAGGCGCTCAGCTGCCACACGGGGGGCGCAGGCCTGCTCCCAGGCCTCGCGCGCAGCCAGGAGGGCGCACTGGGAGGCCCGGTCCAGTCGGCGTCGTTCCCTGGCCGTGAGCAGGGGAGCGATGTCTGCTGCCAGTGGGGCACCCATGCGGACAGGCAGTCCGAGCTCCTCAGCCCAGTCGTCCTGCAGGATACGTACACCGCAGCGCGAGGCGCGCAGAGCCCTCCAGGTGGACGCGACGTCGCCGCCCAGGGAGCTTACCGTACCCAGGCCGGTGACGACGACCTCCTCATGTCCGTCAGCCTGCGGTGGTCGTCCGGGAGGCACGTGCCCGTGCTCTCCCACTGCCCGCACGGTCAGCCCCGCTGGCGGACCACGAGGTCCGCCAGGGCACCGACAGTAGGCAGTGTCGGGATGACGGAGTCCTCAATGGTGACTTCGAAGCGCTCCTCCACCTGCGTCGCGACGGTCAGCAGCCCCAGGGAGTCGATGTCAAGGTCGTCAAACCGGCTGTCCCGGGTGATCTGGGAGGCGGCCAGGCCCGCCTCCTCGCTGACGATCTCAATGACGGCAGCAAGGATGTCGTCGTCGCTGCCGGTGCGGCTGTCTGACACCAGAGGCTCCTTCAGGTACGGCTACGGCGGCCCGGGTACGGGGGGACCCTATGCTCGTACCGGGCAGCACGTCGTGGGTGCAGCAGCAGTGTAGCGGCAGCGACACCTGTAACGCCGCTGCCGCCGTGTGGTGCTGTCGTAGGTCGCGGTGCTGCCGTCAGATCTCTCGGTTCTCTCTAAGACGTCCGACAATGATGGCCATGTGCAGCATCAGGCCGTCTCTGGCGTCAGTGGCGTCCCACCCCACCTGCTCGCTGACCCTTCCCAGCCGGTAGCGCACCGTGTTGGCGTGGACAAAGAGGCTGCGCGCGGTAGCCTCCAGGCTTCGTCCCAGTGCCAGGTAGGTGGCGACGGTGCTCTCAAAGGGGTCACCCATTTCGTGCAGCGGAGCATGGACAAGACTGAGAATCTGCTCGGCAGCGAACTCGTCCCCGGCCAGGATCCGTTCCGGGAGGAGGTCGTCAGCACGGACAGGGTTGGGTGCCTCTCTCCAGCCCGCCAGGGACCGAAGCCCAGCCAGCGCGGACCGCAGGGACCTGCCGGCGTGGCCGATGCCAGGCACCACCGTGCCGACCACCGCTGAACCACCTAGGCCTGCGGCTACCTGCATCGCCGCCTGGTCGATGAGCAGCTCCGAGGAGGAGGCGCGTGACCGCCTGGCTGCCCCCTTGCCAGAGCCGTTTTTGGTCGTCTTGGTTGCGGGCGGGGGCACAGAAGCCGCAGAAGGCTCCGAGCTGTCGGGCTCGCCGCCCAGCACGATAAGGACCGAGTCTCCTCGAACGGACACGAGGCAGTCGTTGGCAAGGTTGCGGCACTCGTTGCGCAGGCGGGAGACGCCCAGGGCATCCAGCGTGGTTCGCGCAGCAACCGCAGCCACAGGACCGGTGCCGTTCCATCCCGCAGTCCCGGCACGCGTAGCGGCGTCCTCGGGGGCGTCATGAAGCATGGAGTCCACTGCTACTGACTCCAGGCGGGCGTCCCAGGCCCCGCGAGCCTCAGCCGCCCGGGCATAGACCTCTGCAGCGGCAAAGCCGACGTCACGTCCGAAGGAGAGCACGAAGATGCGGACCATGTCATGGTCCTCCTCCGGGACGGCCTGAGGAGCCTCGTCGACGACCACGTCCAGGACGGTGCGCACCAGGGCCAGGGTCTGCTCCAGCGTGATGACGCCGGTCAGCGCTGCTGGCGCCACAGAGAAGATCTGGGAGGGTGTCGACGGTGCCGCCGGGCTCTCGACGGAGTCCACGAACATGGTGACGCCCAGCCGTGCCACTGCGGCAATCTGCTCGCGGTCAGCCTCAGGCAGTGTTCTGTAGAAATCGTGAGCGGAGCTAATGCGGTCCAGTGAGTGCTCGATAAGTGTGTCCTGCGCCTGGCGCAGCGCAGACACTGCCGGAGTGCTCAACTCATCCATGACTGGGATGGTACCGACAAAATCCAGTGAATCACGGGAAGATCTCTTGGGCATGGCGTGCGATGGACCACGAAGCCCCAGCCTTTCCCGAGGATAGCGACAAAAGTCCTGCAAGGTAAGTGTACATTCCCTCATGTAACGAGGCTGTAGCTTGATGCTCGCGTCTGGGAGCCTCTATCCGGGTACGGGTCCGGTTGGGGGAGTGGGTCGGTTCTGGTGCTCGTCCTGGTGGCACGCTGGTCGGGACGTCCGGGTGGGGTCCTGGAGCGCGACGTGGGCGTCCTCCAGGACCCCACCCGGTCAGGCCTCTCCGCCCTGGTTGCCGGAGGAGCCTGCGTTGACGTCGCTCAGGGCGTAGCGAGACGTGGCCTCGCCCAGGACCGACCGGTCCAGGCTTCCTTGCTCGACAAGAGCCTGTAGAGCCCTGACAACCACGGACTGGGCGTCGATAAGGTAGTACCTGCGGGCTGCCGAGCGCGTGTCGGAGAAGCCGAAGCCATCAGCACCCAGGGTGTAGTAGCTACCTGGTACCCACGCCCGAACCTGGTCAGGAACCAGCTGGTCGTAGTCGCTGGTGGCGACCACCGGACCTGGGCAGTCGGCGAGCCGCGAGGTCAGGAACGGTATGCGTGGCTGGTCCTGCGGGTGCAGCAGGTTGTGCCTGTCGGCTGCCAGGGCGTCGCGGCGCAGCTCGTTCCAGCTGGTGACCGACCAGGTTGCTGCCCTGACTCCCCAGTCCTCGAGCAGCAGGTGCCGCGCCTCCTCGATCCAGGGCAGTCCCACTCCGGAGGCGAGCAGCTGGACCTCGGGTCCCTCGCCCTCGGGAGCCGGCTCCAGGCGGTGGATGCCGCGGAGAATGCCCTCGACATCGACGTCCTCAGGCTCGGCTGGCTGGTGGATCGGCTCGTTGTAGACCGTCAGGTAGTACATGACGTCACGGTTGCGTCCAGAGTCGGGGCCGTACCAGCGCTCCAGAGCGTCACGCACGATATGACGGATCTCATAGGCGTATCCCGGGTCGTAGGTGACAACCGCCTCGTTTGTTGCCGAGATCAGGGGTGAGTGCCCGTCCATGTGCTGGGTGCCCTCGCCGGTCAACGTGGTGCGCCCTGCTGTGGCCCCGATGATGAAACCGCGGGCCAGCTGGTCGCCGGCAGCCCAGAACTGGTCGCCGGTGCGCTGGAAGCCGAACATGGAGTAGAAGATGTAGACCGGGATCATCGGCTGGCCGTGGGTGGCGTAGCTGGTGCCGACAACCTGGAACAGCGCTGCCGAGCCGGCCTCGTTAATGCCGGTGTGCATCAGCTGGCCGGAGGAGGACTCTCGGTAGGACAGCATCATGTCCGCGTCAACCGGGGTGTAGTTCTGTCCCTGGGTGTTGAAGATCTTCTTCGTGGGGAACAACGACTCCAGGCCGAAGGTGCGTGACTCGTCCGGGACGATGGGAACCAGGCGGCGCCCGATGCCCTTGTCCTTGATGAGCTCCTTGAGCAGGCGCACGAAGGCCATGGTGGTGGCGACCTCCTGCTTGCCCGACCCTGACCTGAGGATCTCGTAGGGCTTGTCTCCCGGCAGCTCCAGCTCGGTGCCCGCGTCCCTGCGCTCGGGGAGGAACCCCCCGAGCTGGCGGCGGCGCTCAAGCATGTAGAGCAGCGCAGGGTCATCGTCCGCAGGGCGGTAGTACGGCGGGAACGTGGGGTCCGCCTCCAGCTGGGCGTCAGTGAACGGGATGTGGAGGCGGTCGCGCAGTCCCTTGAGGTCGTTGATCCCCAGTTTCTTCATCTGGTGGGTGGCGTTGCGGCCGGCGAAGTGGCTCCCGAGCATGTAGCCCTTGACAGTGTGCGCCAGGATCACCGTGGGCTGGCCCTTGTGCTCGGTGGCGGCCTTGTACGCCGCGTACATCTTGCGGTAGTCGTTTCCCCCGCGCTGTAGCGCCCAGATCTGGTCGTCTGTCCAGTCCTTGACGAGTGAAGCGGTACGAGGGTCGCGACCAAAGAAGTGCTCACGCACATAGGCGCCGTCGTTGGCCTTGAAGGTCTGGTAGTCGCCGTCAAGGGTCTCCATCATGAGGTGCTCCAGGGCGTGGTCCTTGTCGGCAGCGAGCAGCTGGTCCCAGCCGCGCCCCCAGATCACCTTGATGACGTTCCACCCGGCTCCCTTGAAGAAGGCTTCCAACTCCTGGATGATCTTCCCGTTGCCGCGCACGGGCCCGTCCAGGCGCTGCAAGTTGCAGTTGATGACAAAGGTCAGGTTGTCCAGCTGCTGGGAGGCCGCGAGCTGGAGCATGCCCCGGGACTCCGGCTCGTCCATCTCGCCGTCGCCGAGGAAGGCCCAGGTGTGCTGGGCGGAGGTGTCCTTGATGCCTGAGCCGGACAGGTACTTGTCGAACCAGGCCTGGTAGATGGCCTCTGCGGGGCCCAGGCCCATGGACACTGTGGGGAACTCCCAGAAGTCCTCCATGCGACGGGGGTGCGGGTAGGAGGGCAGGCCGCGGCCGTTGCCACGTGCTGGGTGCGAGACCTCCTGTCGGAAGCCGTCAAGGTCCGCCTCGCTCAGCCGTCCCTCAATGAAGGCCCTGGCATAGTTCCCGGGAGAGGCGTGGCCCTGGAAGAAGACGTGGTCACCGCCTCCGGGGTGGTCCTTCCCGCGGAAGAAGTGGTTGAAGCCGACCTCGTAGAGCGTGGCGGTGGAGGCGTAGGAGGAGATGTGGCCACCAACCCCCACACCTGGCCGCTGCGCCCGGGTCACCATGACGGCTGCGTTCCAGCGCAGCCAGCGGCGGTAGGTGCGCTCAAGGTCCTCGTCCCCGGGGAAGTAGGGCTCGTCAGTGACGCTGATGGTGTTCACGTAGGGGGTCGTCAGCTGCGTCGGCACGGTGACGTTCTTCTGGCGTGCCTCCGCCAGCATAGACAGCAGCACGAACCTCGTTCGTGGCCCCCCTTTCTCCGCGATCAGGGCGTCGAGGGACTCGCGCCACTCACGTGTCTCCTCGGGGTCGTTGTCGGTGACCTTGGTCAGGAGACCGTCAATAAGTGGCGTGGAGTCGCTGGAGGGGCTCACGTGATCCTTCTTCCTCGCGTCGGTGCGGCAGGTCGGCAGGGCGGTGCGGGTGCAGGGGCTGCACCTTCCCCGCGTCTCCGTACCCAGCATGGGGCCGGTACCGTGCGCCGCTGTGCCTGGTACCCGGTTGACACATCTAATCTACGTCAATCTGCGGTCCTGGTGGGCTGTTGGTGGGCAGAGGAAGGATGAAGGTCCCCTCTTGCGTATGATGTGTCCCACTACTAGCGAGTTGCTGGGAGGGGCACGGGTGCGTCACCGGTGCGCGCAGGTGGTGAGTGACGCGATGTGCCGGGGCGGGGTGGCGGCACGGACGCGGGGGTGCGGGAGAGGTGGGTGGGAGGACGGGGGTGTGCGTGTTCCGCTTGCGTCGCGGGCCTCGGTGAGGTGGGCTTGTTCCGCTGTACCCGACCCGGGGTGCAGATATCCGGGAAGGACGGTGTCGGTAAGTGGTGACTACAGCGGGCGGGGTTTTCGGCTTCGCCTCCGGTCTCGTTGTGCAGGAGTTCGGCTATGACGACGACGTCGACCTGGCACTGCGCGAGGTGGTCGAGGCCGAGACTGGCGTGACGCTGGTCGATGAGGACTACGAGGACGTCGCTGACGCGGCGCTTGTGTGGTGGAGGCAGGAGGACGGCGACGTTGACGACCTGACCGACCTCCTTGTGGACGCCAAGGCGAATCTTGAGGAGGGAGCCGGGCTGATCTGGGTGCTGACTCCCAAGGCTCGCACGAGGGGGGCGGTGCCAGCCTCTGAGGTCGAGGAGGCGGCTGCCACTGCCGGCCTGCACGCAACGTCAACGGCCTCCATGGGTGAGCGCTGGAGCGGGACCAGGATCACGACTCGCAGGCGCTGACCGGGTAGTCCGCCCTGCGCGTGGTCCTGTGGCTGCGGCTGGGCGGGCTGGCGGGTCTCCTGTAGCATCGGCCGTGCTCGCCCGGACGCTCCGGCTTGCTGCGGCTGCCGTTGCGCGGCAGTCGCAGGTGGGGGACCTCCACGGTAGCGGCGGGGCGGGTCCTGAAGGACCTGTAGCTCAGGTGGTAGAGCAACGCGTTTACACCGCGTCGGTCGTCGGTTCGAGTCCGGCCGGGTCCACCGTGTCGCGGCAGCCAGGCGCCGCTGGACCTGCTCAGGTCTCAGACGGTGCCCCCGGCGGGACTCGAACCCGCACGCCCGGAGGGCAGCGACTTTTAAGGCCGCCGTGTCTACCGGTTCCACCACGGGGGCAGGACGCCCCTGGGGTGGTCTGGGACGTCGGTACAGCTCCTCACCACCGATCCTGACAATCTGATGGCGCTGCTGGACTTCCGGCGGAAGCTGGCCGCCGGTGAGGGCGGCCAGGCCTGTACCGGTCCCAATGTAGCGCATCGATTGGGCGCCGAAGGGTCAGGTGGTTCAGGAGCCGATGCCAACGAGCCGAGGCCACTCCGTAGGCCAGGTGCAGCAGAGCCACAAGGAGAGAACCTGCACCGGCGCGCTACCGCACCAGACAACAGCCTGAGGGAGCGGCAGCACCATGAAAGTGATACGCCCGACGCTGCACCTCACTCACCGCGTGTAGTTAGTCACATCACGCAGACGAAGTTCCGGCCCCTCACTGCGGAGCGGCGCCAGCAGGCGGTCGACCTGTACCGCGCCGGTGTCCCCGTCAAAGAGATCGTCCGGCAGACAGGCGTCACAGGGCTGGAGCGCAACCACCGCTTCACCGACAACGACCGCGCCCAGGCAGCTCTCCTTCGCCAACAGGGCCTGACCATCACCGAGATTGCAAGGCAGCCGGGCTTCAGCCGCATGACCATCGGACGCTACCTGGTGGCTGCTCGCCAGGAGTGAGGGCAGCGGCGATGAAGGCTACCTCCATCGTTGAAGAGCGCCCCAACGCCTTTACCAGTCATAATAACCGCCATGACCACCTGCATGGCGAGCAAGATACCCAGTCCACCAAAGGCACGGTTGTGAACCATCAATCAGGATACATGAAGAATGGGGGTAGGGGTGTCGTATCGAGCGGTGTAGAGTTATCAACATTCTAGTTGAGTTTCAATTCTCGACAACTCAGGCCGGGTTCAGTGTTGCTGAGAATGCGATGTCGACCATGGATCCCGGTGCTTTATCGTGTGCGTGACGAAGCCATGGAATAACACACTTTTATTAAAGACTCTCTGCTAGTTTTCAGGGAGCTCAAGGCCTTCTTTTTCCTCAACTGTTCGCAAGACCATGAGCGCCATCTCAAACGCTTGGATGGCGTCAACACCGTACATGGTCTGTTTAAACGGCGGCCTTAATCCTGTCGACTGCATTTCAATCTGCCATTCGGAGTCATTACCCTCCGATACTGGCGATGGTAAAGACAGGGAAAATTTCACATCCTGCCCATTCTTGAGCGAATATCGTCTTATAAACATAGTCTTTCACTCTGCAAACTCTAGCACCTCGTAGTGTCACTATACTAACCCATCATTGGAAATCTGTCAAGGTCGTTGCCGAGATTGCAGTGACGCAAAATGCTTCGGGTATATAGTTCAGTCCCATGGCAACTAAATACTCTCGACATTCACTTTGGAACTTCCGCTCAGAACCCGTGCTGCAGAGGCGTCCGTAGACACCTCTGCAGCACGGAGCGACTCCGACTCCTTGTGCTACCCATTAGCACCCGCCAGACAAGTAGCGTACTTGGCGGCAATGGCGGCCCAGCAGATGGCACGCCCTCGTGCTCCACCCGGAGCCCTCCTGCACCTTCTGCTGTCTCGCTCGTATGCCCGATCACAGTCCCGCTTCGTATGTATTGAAAGGGCGCTATTCGTCATGTTCGACTCCGACAAAGCCGAGACCGCACTGATAGGAAAACTGTTCCATGAAGCGGGGGTTGAAGTCCGGGCGGTTTCGTTGAGCGAGCCTTCCGCCGAAGCGGCCTGATTACTTACAGCGCAAGCTGCTGCTGACGCGGCAGGCAATGGGGCATCTTCCATCGCCGCAGCCTGCGGAAACCATTGGTAGTTGAAGACAGCAGTGCGATGCTCAAAAGGCTGCCTGCTGCAAGAGTCTTACCTTTCATGTTCCTTTCCTTTCTTGAATTCTTGGGTACGTCAAAACTGGTGCGCCCACCATCAGGCGTCTGGTGAGAAAACCTCAGGGTGAAGAGCAAATTCGCGGACGTATTCGAAAAGCAACTGCCTCGTAATTATCGATCCATGGCTGCACCACATGGGGGACGTAAATGGTGCGCGGCAGGCTGGTGCCATCGGCGGCAGGCAGGCGTGGGCAGGTTGCCGGGCGGCGCCAGCTGCTGGTGCCGCCGCAGCCTGAGTGTGTCAGTGTCTGCCTGGTAGCACATGTCTGTCTCCGTCGTCGTGCTGGGTACACGCTGGCCCGCATATCGTTCTGGACGCTTGGAAAGTGTATCACTCCTCACTGTGGGTGCCCATAGGGGGCTTGTTCGTCAGGACAGCGATGGTGGGATGTTGTTGTGGGAAGTGGGCGGACTGGCGCCTCAAGGCCCAAAAAATTACCGAGAGATCGACCTCAGGCTATGTATTTTTGTGGCTATCGCCAAAATTTGCAGCAACTGGTCAGTTCCAATGTGCGGGTGTGGCCGTATCCTGCCACCTGACGTTTATGCTATCGCCCAGGTAGGCTAGCAGTGTTAATTAGTCTAGTTTGTTATCACTGCGTCGGTGCCTAGGCTACGTCCTTGTCCCTCTGTGTGGCTCTGGGGGTGTCCAGCGCACTGGCGAGAAGCCGCTCTTGGGCACCTCATCCTCGTTACCACTCCCATCCAAACTCGCCAAACAGCCCACCATGCACGTCGCGCTGGGTGAGAGCCGCTCTTTTCTGGGCGTCCAGGACAGTGCGGTTGTAAAAGAGGGCGGCGGGATTGACTACGTCATCGTCCATAAGCTCGACCGGCTAGCCCGCAACAGGACCGATGACGTAGAGGTCAGCTGGGCCTTCGAGCAAGCCAGTGTCTGCCTGTCTCCACCTCAGAGAACATCGACCAGACGCCTGGCTGCATGCTGCTGCGCGGCAGCATGGGCTCCATCGCTGAGTTCCAAAGCCGGAATATCGCTAATGAGGTCATCAAGGGAATGGGTGAAAAATACAGGAATGGCGACACCTTGGGTGAAGCGCCGCTGGGGTATGTCAACGTGCGCGCCAGAGATGACCGTGGCAGAGAGTTCAGCATCGCTGCCCTCAATGAGGAGCGTGCCCCGCTGATCCGCCTGGTGTTTACGGAGTGCACGACAGGGCAGAGGACGACCAAGAAGCTGGCCGCGCACCTGCGCGATCCTGGGCTGACGATGGTGCCGACGTTCAGTAAGCTGTCCAAGGAGGTGCCGGGTGCCCAGCTGCATCGTATGCTGCGCCATCCGTACTACAAGGGCGTTACTTCCTTCCAGGGGGTGGAGTACTCGTGTACCCATGAGGCTCTGGAGAAGGAGAAAATCTGGAGGCAGGTGCGGACGGTGACGGACTCGTACCGATTCGAGGGGCACGAGGGCAACCACAACCGCCACCTCAGGACAACGGTGTACTGTGGCCAGCGTGGTGCCCGCCTGCTAGTGCAGAACACGCGCAACAGAAAGGGCGATCTCTGCCCCTACTTCGTCTGCGCCAGGCGCCAGCGAACACACGACTGCGCCTTCTGCGGTGTCCTGATCGACGTCGGCGAGGGGCGGATGGACAGGCTGTACCAGACGATCCAGCTCAGCCGCCAGGATCGGGCACTGGTCGAGCAGTATGTGCGGGAGGAGACACAGCGGCTCGAGCGTGACAAAGACCGGACCATCCGCTCTCTGACGACGCGGCGGAGCAACCTGGGGGACAAGCGCCGCAGGCTGCTGCACGCCCACTACGAAGGTGCGGTGCCACGTGATCTGCTCAAAGAGGAACAGGCCGGTCTCTCCACTGAGTTGAACCAGATCGAGCGCCAGCTTGCCGCCTACCAAGCCGACGCTGCTGATGTACGCCAGCGCCTCACCGGGGCACTTGACCTGGTCGAGGACTGCCACCGCCTCTGCAGCGCTGGACCCGCCCATCTGAGGAAGCTGCTCAACCAAGTCTTCTTCGACCGAGTCCTGCTCAACCCACTGGTGGATGAGGAGGGGTGGGTCGTTCTGCCGGATGACGGACTGAGCGACGAAGGAGACGACGGCGTGGGCGACGCGGATGCTCATATGAGGTGGGTTTAGGTAAGGTGATCGTGGTACCCCCACTGGGATTCGAACCCAGGACCTTGTGCTTATCAGGCACGAAACGAGGTATAAGCTCGCTGCTCTAACCGCTGAGCTATGGGGGCGTCAACCAGCCTGGCGCTGGCGCGCAGGCCGGGGTGCCGTGGGAGGCACCGGCACAACCCTATCCTACCCAGGCACCTGGGCGCTGGCAGCACCGGTACTGCGAGGTGGCACTGCGGGAGGACTGTGTCCGCCCCAGCGGCAGGTAGCCGTAGGCTGGGCCCGTGAGCAGCGCACCGCACGAACCCGGGTCCCGACCACGTTCCTCGAGCTCCCCGACAGTTGCTGACATCGTCGCCATGGTGGACGAGCTGGCGCCCCGGGGGCTTGCTGCCTCGTGGGACTCCAACGGCCTTATCTGCGGCGACCCCTCCTGGCCTGTCGGCCACGTCCTGCTTGCGGTTGACCCCGTGCAGGATGTTGTCGAGGAGGCTGTGAGCCGGGGGGTGGACATGGTCATCACGCACCACCCCCTCTACCTGCGTGGTACAGACTCCGTACGTGCCGACGATGCCAAGGGCCGTGTCGTCCACACCCTCATCCGTCGTGGTATCGCCCTGCTCAACGCCCACACCTGCCTGGACGCTGCGCACGGGGGAGTGGCTGACGCCCTGGCTGATCGGGTAGGACTGCGCGACACGGTGCCGCTGGAGCCCAGCGCACAGGATCCGCAGGTGGGGATCGGGCGTGTCGGACAGCTGGAGAGGCCCGTGTCCCTGAGAGACCTGGCTGAGCGTGTGGCCACAGCGCTGCCGGACTCGGCTCCGGGGCTGCTGGTCGGCGGGCGTCTGGAGGAGATGATCAAGACTGTGGCTGTCAGCGGCGGCTCGGGTGACTCGCTCCTGGGAGCGGCTCGTGACGTCGGCGCCGACGTCTTTCTCACCGCTGACCTGCGTCACCATCCCGCGTCGGAGCACCTGGAGGCGGGACGCCCCTACCTCCTGTGCGGGACCCACTGGGCCACTGAGTGGGTGGGACTGCCCCCGCTGGCTCGCGGCCTTGTGCAAAGGGCTGCTGCACGAGGGTGGAGGCTTGAGGCAGAGGTGTCGGCTGTCGTCACGGACCCCTGGGTGCTGCGCGTACCAACTGGACGTTCTCGCTCGTGAGACCGTGAGACAATAACGGGGCACCTGCCGCCGACTCTGCCGAAGGATATCCCGCCGTGAGGAGTGCACCCATCGCCCAGCAGCGGATGCTGATCGACCTGCAGTTCCTGGACTCCAGGCTCGCCCGGTTGCGTCACGAACGCTCCAGGCTGCCGGTACTTCAACGTATCGAGGCCACCGTGGAGCGTCTGAAGGCGAACAGGCGCGAGGCCCTTCTGGCGCAGGCCGCGCTGGCGGAGGCCAGGCAGGAGGCCGAGCGTGGCGAGGAGGAGGTGGCCCAGGTGGTGCGGCGCGCTCAGGCTTTGCGGGAGCGTCTCCACTCCGGTGAGGCAGGAGCGCGCGATCTCAGCGCCATCCAGCACGAGATCGACCACCTGGGACAGCGCCAGCAGGTGCTGGAGGACAGGCAGCTCAGTGCCCTGGAGACGCTGGAGTCGGCCCAGGCGGAGGCAGACCGCCTGGCCCAGGAGGAGCAGGACATCCGGGCTGCGGGCCGCCAGCTGACTGCGGAGCGGGACGAGCGGTTCGCACAGCTGGACCAGGAGCGCACCGCTGTGGAGGAGCAGCGCAGTGACGTGGCGGGAGGTATAGACGCAGGACTCCTGGCTGAGTACGAGGAGGTGCGGTCTCGCACAGGAGGCCTGGGCGCCGTGGCTCTTCGCGCGGGGCGTGTCGAGGGAGGGCCGCTGGAGATCAGTCCGCAGGAGCGCGCCCGCTTCGCGTCAGCTCCCAAGGACGCTGTTCTGCGGGCGGAGGAGAACGACGTCATCGTGGTGCGCATGGACATCTGAGGCACGCAGGGGTAGCACGCAGGGGCACACGGTGAGGTGCCGAGCGGCCGCGCCCTCTGGCTGGCAGCGGTACGTGCTAGCCACGACCCTTAGTCGGTGCAGTCACTGCTGGGTGACGAGAGTCAGCGACCGTCGGCCCTGTCTGTCTGGCCCGCTCAGCTCCACGTCGTAGACTGTGTCCAGGCTGGCAGCGACCTCGGCGACCGCGCTGATACTGCTCTGCGGGTTCAGGGCACCTGAGGGCAGGGCACGTAGCAGCGCCCCCACAAGCTGCCCGCGTGCTCGTTTGGCACTGTGAGAGACCACCTGGCGAGCACCACCCGGTCCGTACCGTACGACAGCCACCCGGAGCAGGTGGCTGTGTGCCGAGGCCAGGAAGGACCTGCCAGGCTGCCAGACCGAGGCGTAGGCTGTGGAGCGGCAGTCCACGACGACCCTGCCAGCAGCAGCGGCCTCCAGGAGGGGTTGTAGCCGCGGCCGCCAGTAGGCCGCCATGCGCCCCAGCCCGGGAAGCGTTGAGCCGATGGGGAGCCGGTGGTCAGGAACCCAGTCTGTGGCCCGCAGGATCCCCCACAGGCCGGAGATGATGACGAGGTGCCTGTCCATGACCGCGCGGGCACCCTGCTGGCCCGCGAGCCCGCGGAGGTTTGCGGCCTCGTAGAGGACCCCGGTGAACAGGTCGTGAGCCGGGGCGCAGGCGGCGGTCTCAAGACGTAGGTTGGCCTGCACCTCCCCGAGAGTTCGCGGCCCCAGCCCGAGGACAGCAGCAGCGTCCTCGCCGGAGCTGGCTCGCGCGAGCGTGTCCATGACCTGTGCCCGGGAGCCGGTGAGCTCCTCCGCCTCCAGCAGGGTAGGCAGCATCAGGGCCGGTCCCTCCCGGGGCATGGTCTTGCCTTCAGAAGGAGGAAGAAGAATGAGCACCAGCGCATCCTAGGGCACGGCAGCCTCGGGTGGGCGTAGCACCAGGCGCTAGGAGGGCCGTTATGAGGCCGGTCAGGAGACCAGTACGGTATGCTGCTGCCTGCGGACAAGCTGGCCGGGCGGCCGCGGTACTGCCAGGTGGCTCCAGGCTCCTGGGGCACAGGCAGGCTGAGGAACGTCCGGGCTCCACAGAGCAGGGCGGTGGCTAACGGCCACCCGGGGCGACCCGCGGGACAGTGCCACAGAGAGAAGACCGCCGTCCGTGTAGCGGGCGGTGAGGGTGAAAGGGTGGGGTAAGAGCCCACCAGCGTTGCGGGTGACCGCTGCGGCTAGGTAAACCCCGCCAGGAGCAAGACCGCACAGCTGACGTCTGAGGGCTGCTCGTCCGAGTCAGCGGGTAGGTCGCGTGAGGCTGTCGGCAACGATGGTCCAAGATGAATGGTCGCCGCCACCCGGGCCGGTAACGGTGGGTGGTAACAGAACCCGGCGTACAGGCCAGCTTGTCCGCCCTCTTGCCGCAGTCACCGTTCTCTCCCCTGACAGGCCGCAGCACGCGGCGCCCGGGAGGGCCGCGTGCTGCGGGGGTCGGCGGGATCCCGGCGCAGCTGTGCTCAGCCGGGTCCCGTCCAGGTTCGGGAACGGGTACGTGCTACTTGGCCTGCACGAACCACTCCTCCCTGTCACTGGAGTAGGTGTCAAAGGCTGAGATGACGAAGTTGCCCGAGTTCACCGAGTCCTCGCTGATCAGGAAGGCGTAGTAGCCGGTTGCCGACCCGCCGTTACGGGGCATGGACTGGGAGTAGAAGGACTTGTCGTCAATGAATATCTCAGGCTCCGAGGTGTTGCCGCCGTCCTCGTAGGTGATGTCCAGGTCGTGGTAGTTGAACTGGCCCTCACCCTGGTAGGTGACGGTGACCGGGACGGTGATGTAAACCTGACCCTCGGGCGGCTCCTCGTAGATATACTCGTTGTCCGCCTTTAGCGTGTCGTTGGCGTCCCAGGTGACCGGGTCGAAGTGGACGGTGATCTGGATGTCCTTGCCCTCGTCCTCCTGGCGCGTGGAGGGCAGGACCACGTCCTGCTGGGTGGGGTCGATGGCGGTGTCTGCCGAGGTGCCCTCCCCGCCCGACCCGCTCCCTGAGCTGTCGTCACTGCTGTCAGCGTCGTCGCTGCTGCTGCCGGTGTCGCTGGAGCTCTGCGCGGTGGCGCCGCCATCTCGGTCATCGCTGCTGCCCCGGCTGACCAGCACGAGAGTCAGGACCAGGGCCACGACCAGGACGGCAGCGATAATGGTCCAGAACCACCACTGCCGGGTGACAGGCCTTGAGGCAGGGGCCGCGCTCAGCCCGCCTGCGACGTCGACCGGCTGCCAGTTGCCGACTGGCCCCGGCGGGGTACCAGGAGGCACAGGGGACTGCTGGTTGTGGAACGGTGTTGGTGCCTGGGAGTAGTCCGCGCCAGGGTCGTAGCCAGCCGGACCGCCGACAGTCGAGGTGGAGGACACGTAGTCTCCCGAGGGCGCGGAGGCGGACGAGCCTGTGGGATCAGCCACGTGAGCCGGCAGTGAGGCGGTCTCGGCCGACGGGGCAGCAGGCCCGGTGGGGGCGCTCGAGGCACTCCCCGTTGGCGCCCAGGCCGGGTCGGCTCCCGGGACGGCGGCTGAGCCGGAGTCGGGGAGGCCAGTGGCGGGCGCTGAGTCGTCAACCCAGAGCTGCCAGCCCTCTGGTGCCGGGCCCCAGGCAGGATCAGGCTGCCACCCTGGGGGCGGCTCGAAGCCTTCCGGCGGGCTTGGCCAGTTCGGCGGTGGGTTGAAACGCAGTGCCATGTGAACCTCCGGGAAAAGAAATGACGGGGCAGGGGCAGCGCGGGATGCTGCACACAAGAGTCAATCTACACGTCAGCGGCTCATGCGCGAGGCGAGAATGTGCGCTGCAACTGAGAGACCGATCCTGTGCACCCGACTTCGATGAAGCTGGTAACGAAAAATACAGTTGCACCGCCTAGGGCGGGACCAGTGGTATATGTCACGCAGCCGATCAGCCACAGTCGTGATGACAGGCGGTGACGATGGATGACGATACACGACTGGGACAGCCCAGAGTGGCCACGGCGGGAGAGTGGCCGTGGCCGCCGCTCACAAGAGCGCCAGGCCGGGGCTAGACGGAGGCCAGGGCTAGACCGAGGACTGTGTCGATGCTGCCAGGGCGGCTGCGCCGACGATACCGGCGCGGTTGAGCAGAGTGGCCGGCACGATCGGCGTCGTGAGGTCCAAGAGCGGAAGGAACTTCTCGTGCTTGCGCGACACCCCGCCGCCGACGACGAACACGTCCGGGCTGAAGAGCATCTCCAGGTGGGAGTAGTACCGCTGCAGGCGCCTGGCCCATTTGCCCCAGGACATGTCCTTCCTCTCCCTGACCGCGGAGGAGGCCCGCTTCTCTGCGTCGTGGCCGTCGATCTCCAGGTGCCCCAGCTCCGTGCCGGGGACGAGCACGCCGTTCATGACCAGGGCGGAGCCGATACCGGTGCCCAGGGTCGTGACGATGGCCAGGCCCTGGACCTCCCTGGCCGCTCCGTAGAGGGTCTCCGCGTAGCCGGCGGCGTCGGCGTCGTTGACGACCGTGGCCCGACGGCCCAGGACCTGGGCTATTAGCGCCCTGGCGTCGATCCCGGCCCAGGAGGGGTCGAGGTTGGCCATGAAGGCGACGACCCCGCGCTTGACCGGGGCTGGCACCGCGACGCCCACGGGGACCTCTGCGGGCAGGCCCAGGCTGGTGACGAGGTGGGAGACCACGTCGGCCACCGCCTCCGGGGTGGCGGGCTGGGGCGTGGCTACACGCAGGCGCTCGGCGGTGAACTCACCGGTACCCAGGTCCACGGGAGCGGCCTTGATACCGGACCCGCCGACATCGACGCCGATGGCGACATCTGTGCTCATATCTGGATAAGCTCCTTTCGATTCCGGTGTCTGCGAAGAGCCCGGCACCCCGCCTGCTCAGCCTGGTACCAGTTCGCTGTTGGCTACTGGCCCGGCGTCAGGATGGCAGAGTGACGTCAAGATGGCAGGGTGAGAACCTCCGCGCCGGTCTCCGTGACCACCACGGTGTGCTCGAACTGGGCGGTGCGTGAGCGGTCGGCAGTGACCACCGTCCACCCATCCTCCCACTGCTGCCACTCGATGTCTCCCAGGGTGAGCATCGGCTCGACGGTGAAGACCATGCCGACCTCAATGACGTCGTCGTAGAGGGGAGCGGCGTCATAGTGGGGGATGATGAGGCCTGAGTGGAACGCCTCACCTACGCCGTGACCGGTGTAGTCGCGCACCACGCCGTAGTCGAAGCGGCGGGCGTAGGACTCGATGACCCGGCCGATGACATTGACCTCGCGCCCCGGGCGGGCGGCCTTGATCCCCCTGTCCATGGCGGTACGTGTGCGCTCGATGAGCAGCGCGGACTCCTCGTCGATCTCACCCACCGGGTAGGTGGCGTTGGTGTCCCCGTGGACCCCGTCGTAGTAGGCCGTGACGTCCAGGTTGACAATGTCCCCCTCGGACAGGACCGTGGAGTCGGGGATACCGTGGCAGATCACCTCGTTGACCGAGGTGCAGATGGACTTGGGGAAGCCCATGTAGCCCAGGCAGGAAGGGTAGGCGCCGTGGTCGCAGAGGAACTCGTGGGCGATCCGGTCCAGCTCGTCGGTGGTGACCCCGGGGGCGATCGCGTCAGCGGCCGCAGCCAGTGCCTGGGCGGCGAGGCGTCCGGCGACGCGGATGCGCTCCACGGTCTCGGCGTCCTTGACCTCAGGGGCGCTCACCCGCTCAGGTCCGTCGTGGAACAGGTACTCGGGTCGTGGGATCGTGTCAGGGACATGACGCTGCGGGCCGAGGGTCCCAGGTACGAGGGTGCCTCGTGGTGCCCGGTCAGCCAGGTGGGTGGTCGTGGGTGCCATCATGTGCCCAGCATAGGTATCCCGCCGGGGTCCTGGACCCGTGCAGGCCCGGCGACCTGGGCCTAGGATGTGCCGGTGGCGAAGATTCACCTGGTCCGTCATGGCCGTACCGTCCTCAACGAGCAGCGCCGTACGCAGGGTGCGTGCGACTCGCCCCTGACCAGGCAGGGGCGGCTAGGCGCCGTCATGTGCTGCGACTACCTGGCCGGGGCGGCGCTGACAGCGGCCTACACCAGCCCCCAGGGCAGGGCGGTAGAGACTGCGGAGATTCTCCTGCAGGCCCACCCCGGGCTCGGCGCGACCCGGCTGGACGGACTGCGGGAGTACAACTACGGCCGCTACGATGGGGGGCCGGACGGCCAGATGCACGCCGCTCTCCCGGTCGACCAGCACCTGCCCGGTGTCCTGGCCGGAACCCACCCCGGCGTACCCGGCGGCATCCACGCCCGAGACTACCTTGCGGACATGGACGGCGCGCTGGCGCGCATCCTGTCTGACCTGCGGGCACAGGCCACAGTGACAACAGCGACAGGAACGGATCCGGAGGTCCTGGTGGTCTCCCACGGCATGACTCTCACGACCCTCGTCGTGCGGTGGCTGGGGACCCAGGCCGCCCAGGCCCTCGTTGCCAGGCCCCTGGCCAACTGCTCGGTGACCACGGTCAGGGTCGATCCGGGAGCGCCTGACGGGGCTCCTGAACTGCTTGCCTGGGGGGAGGACCCCGGCAACCAGGGTGTGACCTTCCAGGTGGGTGACATGAGCGGGCTCCTGGACGCCGTGGTCCCTGTACCGCTGGACCTGTCCAGGCCGGAGGGGCTGTCACTGCCCGCCCGGTGACTCAAAGGCTCCCGCTAAGATCTTCTCTTCTGGCCTCCCGAGTCATCTTTGTGCCTCTACCTCTGAGGAGCTGTCCTAGCGCACGGTCTCCCAGAAGCCCCGCAAGGTCACTGGGCCGCTTAGGACTCAAAGCCGTGCTCCGGCCCGGGGAAGGAGCCCTCGCGTACCGCCTGCCCGTAGTCCTGCGCCGCCTGGTGCAGCGCCTGGCCCACCTGGCCGAACTGCCTGGCGAACCGGGGTGACCACTCGCTCATGCCTGCCATGTCCGTCCACACCAGGACCTGGCCGTCGGTGCGGGGGCCTGCGCCGATCCCGATGGTGGGCACCGCTACGCTGCGGGTCACCCGGGCTGCGGCCGGGGTGGGCACCATCTCCAGGACGAGGGCCACGGCTCCGGCCTTGGCCAGGGCAACGGCGTCGGCAACCAGCCTGTCCTCCTCCTGCTGACCGCGCGCCTGCACCCGGTAGCCCCCCAGGGCGTTGATCGACTGTGGCGTGAATCCCAGGTGCCCTACGACCGGGATCCCCGCCTGGGTCAGAGTCCTGACTGCGTCCTCTCGGGCAGCTCCCCCCTCCAGCTTGACCGCCTGGGCCCCGGCCTTGACCAGGCGCACCGCGCTGGCCAGGGCCTGCTGGGGACCGGACTCGTAGGTACCAAAGGGGAGGTCGGCCACGACCATGGCGCGCGCAGTGGCGCTGGCCACGGCACGGGTGGCCACAAGCATCTCCTCCAGGGTCACCGGAATGGTGGAGTCGTGGCCCAGGGCCACGTTGCCGATGGAGTCACCCACCAGCAGCATGTCGGTCCCGGCGTCGTCAAGAATTCTGGCAGTGAAGGCGTCGTAGGCCGTCAGCATGACGAGCCTCTCCCCGTGCTCCTTCGCCTGGGTCAGGTGGTGGACACGCACACGGGCGCCGCTCGGGCGCGAGGATGGTGCAGCAGACGACATGCCCTCAAGCCTAGTACCGTCCTGCTTCTCCTGCCATGCCCCTGACGGTCGCCTCCCACCTGGCAGCCGCAGGATCCGGCTGCCTGCCCGAGACGGGCACAGCGTCTAGGCTCTGTGCCTAGGCTCTGTCCTGTGCCCGGGCGGAGGCACCCGCAGGCCTGGCACGGCGGTAGAGCAGGACCACACGTGAGCTCCCGGAGGAGGCACCATGGACAAGCAGCAGGAGTACGTTCTGCGCGCGATCGAGGAGCGGGACATCCGCTTCGTGAGGTTGTGGTTCACCGACGTCTCCGGTCGGCTCAAGTCGGTGGCCATCGCACCGGCGGAGGTCGAGGGGGCCTTTGAGGAGGGGATCGGCTTCGACGGCTCGGCTATTGAGGGGCTCACCCGTGTCTTCGAGTCCGACATGCTGCTGGCCCCCGACCCCTCGACGTTCCAGATGCTGCCGTGGAGGGACGGTGCCAATGGCGTGGCCCGGATGTTCTGCGATGTGCTGACTCCCGACGGGGAGCCTGCCCGCACCGATCCTCGGGCTGTGCTGGAGCGGCAGATCGCGCGGGTGGCAGAGGCGGGATTCACCTGCTACATCCACCCCGAGATCGAGTTCTACCTGGTCAACCGGGACTCGGAGGGAAGGATCCGTCCTACCGACGAGGCCGGCTACTTTGACCACGTGCCTGGAGGCACCGCCCACGACTTCCGGCGCCGCGCCATCCTCATGCTGGAGCAGATGGGGATCTCGGTGGAGTTCTCCCACCACGAGGGAGGCCCCGGGCAGAACGAGATCGACCTGCGCTTTGCCGACGCCCTGTCCATGGCGGACAACATCATGACCTTCAGGGCAGTCGTGGAGGAGGTTGCCCTCCAGGAGGGATCGGTGGCCACCTTCATGCCCAAGCCGTTTCCCACAGAGTTCGGCTCCGGCATGCACACCCACTTCTCCCTGTTCGAGGGGGAGCACAACGCCTTCTTCGACCCGGCGGGCCAGTACCAGCTCTCCGCCACCGGACGCTCCTTTATCGCGGGCCTGCTCCACCACGCTGCGGAGATCACGGCGGTCACCAACCAGCACGTCAACTCCTACAAGCGCCTGTGGGGCGGGGACGAGGCTCCCAGCTATGTGTGCTGGGGACACAACAACAGGTCCGCGCTGGTGCGCGTGCCCATGCACAAACCGGGCAAGGCTCAGTCAGTACGGGTGGAGTACCGGGGGATCGACTCCTCCGCCAACCCGTACCTGGCCTACGCCGTCATCCTGGCGGCCGGGCTCAAGGGTATCGAGGAGGGCTACGAGTTGCCGCCGGAGGCGGAGGACGACGTGTGGGCACTGTCCGACGTGGAGCGCAGGGCGCTGGGCATCCATGCCCTACCGACCTCCCTGAAGAGCGCCGTGGCGGCGATGCAGCACTCCGACCTGGTCGCCGACACCTTTGGCGAGGACAGTTTCGAGTACTTCATCCGCAACAAGCGTCGTGAGTACCAGGCCTACGACGCCCAGGTGACCGACTTCGAGATCAGCCAGTTCTTCCCGCGCTCCTGATCTCAGGGCGGGCTGCGGGCAGACGGAGCCAGCTGCGGCGGCGCCGAGGCTGGGTAGGTATGGAGGTGCCTATGGAGGCAGACGTGACCGGAAGGGTGGGTGGGCGCCTGCCCTCGGCCCGTGTGCGTCTTTTGCGCGCGGGGTTCGCCGATCCCGCCAGGGCCGCAGCGCTCCTGGCGGACCCGGTCCTGGCGGACTACCTTCCTGCTGCGGGTCCCGCCGAGGCCCCTGTCCCAGGGCCGCACCTGCCGGGCACGCGCGACCTCGCCGAGCCCGGTGCCCGTCACGAGGTGCTCCTGACGGCGTTGGCGGACACGGCTGACCCGGACCTGGCCCTGCTGACACTGGTCCGGCTCGCCCAGGCCTGCACCCGCCACAGCCAGCTGCCCGATGCCGCCCCGGCGCCCGGGACAGGGCGGACGGACAGCAGGCACGAGCCCGCCCGGCTGCTGCGTCGGCTCCTGGCCTGGAGCCCTGACGGTGATAGCGGCAGGGACCGTGAAGGGGGGGACAGTGACAGGACCAGTACCGGCAGTGACAGTACCGGCAGCGGGGACGGTGCTGCGCCTGACTCGGCTCCTGGGAGTGTGGCCGCGAGGGCGGCGGGGGAGCACCAGCGTCGGCTCCTCGCGGTTCTTGGCCACTCCCAGGCACTGGGGGACTTCCTGGTCTCCCACCCTGAGCGTCTGACGGCGCTGGCCCCGGCCAGGGCGTGGCAGGCACCGACGCAGCCCACGACCCACCAGCTGCTGCGCCATGCTGTGACAGACGTGCTGGGCGCCCAGTCCCCGAGGTGCCCGGGTCCCGACAGCGCCACCCTCTCGCGCGCGACTGCGGCGCTGCGCTGCGCCTACCGGGACCGGTTGCTGGCGATCGTCGCCGACGACCTGACCTGTGAGCAGCCAGTTGACCACGTCGCAGTCGTGGGCACCCGCATGGCTGAGCTGGCTGACGCGGCCCTGGACGCTGGGCTGCTCGTGGCGCGGGCAGCCGTCGGGCCGCAGGCTGACAGCGTGGCCCTGGCGGTCATTGCCATGGGAAAGACGGGGGCGCGCGAGCTGAACTACGTCTCTGACGTCGATGTCATCTACGTGGTGGGTGCCCCCGGGGCGCAGGAGGCCGCTCATGGCGCTGCTGCCGCCGGTGTCGGCGGTCACGCGGGTCCCGAGTCTGGAAGGCCTCTGAGCGAGGAGGACCTGGTCGCTGTCGGCACCCAGGTTGCCACCGAGCTGGCGCGGGTCGTGTCAGCCACTTCCGCGGAGCCTCCCCTGTGGCCGCTGGACACGGCGCTGCGTCCGGAGGGAAAGGACGGTGCGCTGGTACGCACGCTGGACTCCCACCTGGTCTACTACCAGCGGTGGGCGGCCTCCTGGGAGTTCCAGGCGCTGCTGAAGGCTCGTGCCAGTGCCG
Organism: Actinomyces wuliandei; assembly: GCF_004010955.1. Taxonomy (NCBI): domain Bacteria; kingdom Bacillati; phylum Actinomycetota; class Actinomycetes; order Actinomycetales; family Actinomycetaceae; genus Actinomyces; species Actinomyces wuliandei. Next base: position 1,624,008 of record NZ_CP025227.1, on the reverse strand, counting down.
GGGACCGTCGGCTGGGGGCGGCCTACGTGGACGCGGTGTCCGCGCTGGTGTGGGAGGCTACACGCAGGGAGAACTTCGTGGAGGATGCCCGGGCCATGCGCCAGCGCGTGGAGAGGGAGTCCGCTCCGCTGGGAGAGCGGGACCGGCGCATCAAGCTGGGTCCCGGGGGGCTGCGGGACGTGGAGTTCACTGTCCAGCTCCTCCAGCTGGTCCACGGCCGCTCGGACACCTCCCTGCGTGCGCGTGGCACGCTGGAGGCCCTGGAGCTCCTGGGGCGGGGCGGCTACGTCGCCCGGCAGGACGCGGCGGCAATGAGCGACTGCTACAAGGCGCTGCGTCTGCTGGAGCACCGCAGCCAGCTCTATCGTCTGCGCCGCACCCACGACCTGCCCTCCCGCGAGGAGGACCTGCGCCGCATCGGGCGGGGCCTGCACCGCAGCGTGGCTGACACGGACTCCTTGTGGAGGGTCTTTCGTGAGCTGAGGCGGCGGGTGCGCGCCCTCCACGAGGAGATCTACTACCGTCCGCTGCTGGGGGCTGCCGCGTCCCTGAGCGCCGACGAGATGGCGCTGAGCCCTCAGGCCGCCCGAGAGCGTCTGGCCGCCTTCGGCTACGTCGACGCCGAGGGCGCGCTTCGCCATATTCAGGCTCTCACCGAGGGAGTGAGCCGTCGGGCGGCCATCCAGCGGCAGCTGTTGCCGGTCATCATCGGCTGGATAGGTCAGGGAGCGGACCCGGACTTTGGGCTGCTGTCGTTTCGTCGGCTCTCCGAGGCGGTGGGAGGTTCCCACTGGTACCTGGCGATGCTGCGGGACTCCCCGGTGGCGGCTCGCAGGCTGTGTCACGTCCTGTCCTGTGCCCACTGGGTCTGTGAGCGTCTGGCTGAGCTTCCCGAGGCCATCGCCTGGCTCGACGACGACGCCGAGCTGCTTCCTCGGCGTCGGGAGGCCCTGCACGAGGAGACTGTCTCCGTCCTGCGCCGACGGCCTCTGAGCGGTCCCGACGAGGCTGCCCTGGAGAAGCAGGCTCTGGAGGCGGTCCAGGCGGTGGTCAGGGTGCGCGCCCGGGAGGAGGTGCGCGCCTCGCTGGCCGACTGCCTGGACGCGATCAGCCCTGAGCGCACATCCACGATTCTCACCGGTGCCACGGATGCCGTCCTGGGAGGTGCCCTGTGCGTGGCCACCGGACTGGTGATAGCACTGCGTGAGGGAGCGCCTGCCGTGGCACAGGGGCCCGGCTCCTCCCTGCAGTGGCCCACGGCGCTGGCTGAGCACGCCGTTATTGCCATGGGCCGCCTGGGGGGCTCGGAGGTGGGGTACGCCTCGGACGCCGATGTCCTCTTTGTCCACCGGTCACGTCCGGGCGCGGACGAGACCCAGGCGGCCCAGGAGGCGGACGCGGTGGCCCGCTGGACCCTCCGGCTGCTGGCGGCCGCCAGGCCCCATCCGCTGGAGGTGGACACAGGCCTGCGACCAGAGGGGCGTCAGGGACCGATGAGCCGGTCCCTGGACTCTTACGCGGACTACTACGGGCGCTGGGCCGCCGTCTGGGAGAGGCAGGCGCTGCTACGGGCCCGAGCCTGCGCCGGGGACAGCGGGCTCGGGCGCGCCTTTGAGGACCTCGTCGCCGGGCTGCGCTGGGCCGAGGGGGGTCTGAGCGGGCAGGACCGACGGGAGATCCGGCGTATCAAGGCACGGATGGAGACCGAGAGGCTACCGCGGGCGGTAGACCCGGCTCGTCACCTCAAGCTGGGGCCGGGAGGGCTCAGCGACGTGGAGTGGTGCGCCCAGGTCCTCCAGCTGGCTCATGCCGACCACGTGGAGGGGCTGCGTACCACCTCGACGCTGACAGCGCTTCAGGAGGCTGCGGCTGCTGACCTGCTTGACGCTGAGGACGCGGCGCGCCTGACCGCCGCCTGGCTCCTCGCCAGCAGGCTGCGGGCGGCGATCGTGCTGGGGACCGGGCGGACCAGCGGACCCAGGCGCGAGGTCCTGCCGGACGCGGTCCGGGATATCCGCCTGGTGGGCAGGCTGATCGGTCTGGAAGGCGGTCACGAGCGCGAGCTGGAGGACCTCTACCGCCGGAGCGCCCGCCACGCCCGGGCTGTGACGGAGCGAGTCCTCTTTGGCGGTGCCGGTGGCACCGGTGGTGCTGCCACGAGCGGCAGGGTTGTGTCCCGTCGGGGGCCTCACAGGGGTGCTGGGAGCACCTTTGTCCTGCCGGACGCCGACCCTGGCGGGCTGGGTGGCCGTGGCCAGGCGGGTGCCGGTCCTGCCTCAGGGGAAAGGGGCCGTGCCGTGCCCGCTCAGCGCCGCACAGCCGGTCCCGTCTCGACCCGGGTCGTGCCTGGTCAGGGCGCAAGGACCCCAGAGGGAGGCAGCCTGCGGGAGGCAGGCGCCGGGGGGACGAGGACCGCAGGCAGCCGACCTGCCCCGTCGTGGCGGCGAGGACCGGGTCCAGGTGGGGGCGCCGCCAGACGCCTCGGTGAGGGACCCTACCCGTGGAGCTGAGGCTGTCGGCACCTCATGGCCTGGCCAGAGCTGGCAGACTTGGCCCGTGAACCTTCTTCTTGTCCGCCACGGTCGTACGATCGGCAATGTCATGAACGCCCTGGACACGGGGTTTCCCGGCAACCCGCTGGACGACGTGGGCCTGGTGCAGGCTGCCGACCTGCCCAGGAGGCTGGAGGAGGCCGGGTGGCTGGCCAGGATCACCACGTTGTGGGTGTCTCCAATCCTGCGGGCACGTCAGACCGTGGCCCCAGTGGAGGAGGCGACGGGCCTGGAGGCCCAGGTCCGCAGCGGCCTGCGGGAGGTCCTGGCTGGTGACCTGGAGATGCGCACTGACGTGCGGTCGATGCGCTGCTACAAGGACACGACCCGCTCGTGGATGGTGGGACGTACTGCTGCCCGTGTTCCCGGGTCCCCCGAGGACGGTGCTGACACCTTCGCCCGCTTCGATACCGTTGTCGCGGAGGTCGCGGCGCAGACACCGCAGGAAGCAACGGCGCTTCTGGTTGCTCACGGGACCGTCCTGCGCCTGTGGGTGGCCCTGGTTGCCAGCCAGGCGGCGGGAGTGGACCCAGCCTGGATCGCCGCCACTCCCATGGACAACACGGCGTTGAGCGTCGTCGAGGGTAGCCCGCAGCAGGGGTGGCGGCTTGTGAGCTGGAATGACGGCCAGTGGCGGGCCGAGGAGGCATGAGCGGCAGGCCGTCGGTCAGGGAGGCGCCGGGCGTCCCGGAGCAATGACAAGCAGTGACAGCACTCGCGTGCTCGTCACAAACGCCTCAACGTACCTCGTCACAGTACTGCGGACAGGAAGGCCTGTGTCCGCTGCGCCTGAGGAGTGTCCAGCACTTGTGCCGGAGGGCCGGACTCGCAGACGACCCCGCTGTCCATGAAGACCAGCTGGTCGCCGACCTCCCGGGCGAAGTTCATCTCGTGCGTGACGACCACCATTGTCATCCCTGAGCGAGCCAGGTCCTTCATCACGGCGAGGACCTCACCGACGAGCTCGGGGTCCAGGGCCGAGGTCGGCTCGTCGAAGAGCATCAGCTCAGGGTCCATAGCCAGGGCACGGGCGATAGCCACCCGCTGCTGCTGGCCACCGGAGAGCTGGGCGGGATAGTGGTCGACGCGGTCGGCCAGGCCTACGCGCTCCAGGAGCTCGATCCCACGCTGCCGGGCCTGTGCCCTGGGGAGCTTCCTGACGTGGACCGGTGCCTCCATGACGTTGCCCAGTGCCGTCATGTGGGGGAACAGGTTGAACCGTTGGAAGACCATGCCGATCCTGGCGCGCTGGGCGGCCCGGACCCGGTCCGGCAGGGCGTGGAGCCGTACCCGGCCGTTCCTGACCACCTCGCGCATGCCCATGAGCTCACCGTCGACCCTGACGCGCCCGGCGTCGATCTGCTCCAGCTCGTTGATGCAGCGCAGCAGCGTGGACTTTCCCGAGCCTGAGGGGCCGACGAGGACGGTGACGGAACCCGGCTCCACGGTCAGGTCCACACCGCGCAGCACGTGCAGCTCGCCGAAGAACTTGTGCAGGCCGGTGATCTCCACCTTCGGTGTCACTGGCTTCCTGCCCGCTGCTGGCGCCTCCTGCGTCGGATCCGCCTGCACGGCGCCCGGATCGGCAGAGGAGGCCAGGTGCGTGGGGTCGGGCGCGGTCATGGGCTGACCTCCGTGACTCGGTCGGTCGTGGTGTGGGCGTCCAGGATCGCCTGCTGGCGGGCGGACAGGGAGCGGCGGTCGGCTCCCCGGGGGGGAGAGCTGTTGTCGAAGCCCCTCCCGTAGTAGCGCTCAATGAAGTGCTGGCCGACCATGAGAAGCGAGGTGATGATGATGTACCACAGGGCAGCGACGATGAGCAGCGGGATCGTCTGGTAGGTCATGGAGGCGTAGGAGTTCGTCACGAAGGTGAGGTCCAGGGTGAAGGGCACGGCCAGGACCAGGGAGGTCGTCTTGAGCATGGAGATCGTCTCATTGCCGGTAGGAGGCACGATGACGCGCATGGCCTGGGGCAGGACGATGCGGCGCAGGATCTGGGACTGGGACATGCCCAGGGCACCTGCGGCCTCGCTCTGTCCCCTGTCCACCGAGTTGAGCCCCGAGCGCACGATCTCGGAGAGGTAGGCCCCCTCGTTGATCCCCAGGCCGACGACGGCTGCCACGAAAGGGGTAAAGACTGAGGTCGTCCTGAAGGTCAGCAGCTCGGGACCGAAGGGGACTCCTAGGCTGAGGTACTGGTAGAGGGCCGAGAGCGCCCCCCAGAACACCAGCTGGGTGTAGATCGGGGTCCCGCGGAAGAACCACAGGTAGGCCAGTGCCACCCAGCGCAGGACCGGGTTGTCTGAGCGGCGCATGACCGCCGTGGTCACGGCCAGGACGATTCCGATCGTCATGGCCAGGAACGTCAGCAGAAGGGTCCAGCCCACGGCCTGCACGACACGGACCTCGCGGAAGAAGAACCACACCGTGTCCCAGTGGAACCTCTCGTTGGTGACCAGGCCGTGCACCAGCATGGCTCCCAGCACCAGGACCACGGCGGCGCTGAGCCAGGTTCCGGGGCGCGGTACCGGCTTGACGTCGTTGAGCCTGACCGGGCTGGAACCGGTGCGGTCGTTCATGTCTACCTGGCTCCCTGCCCGGGGGCGTGTCGAGGTGGTCTCTGGTTGTGCCATGTCTCAGTCTCAGCCTTCTACCGCAGGGTTGAGAGCAGCGGTGTCCAGGGCCGCGTCCTCAATGCCCCAGCCAGCCAGGATCTCCTCCCAGACACCCTCGTCCATGAGGTGCTGGACAGCCGCCTGGAGGGCGGCAGCCAGCTGCGGGTCGGCCTTGGAGATGACGATGCCCTGCGGCAGGGCGTCCTCGACCTCCCCCAGGGTCTGGACCGCCCCGGCGGTCAGCTCCACGGCGTAGTCGGCGACGGTGGAGTCGGAGTACATGGCGTCGACGACGTTGCTAGCCAGGCTTGTGGCTGCCTCCGACTGTGTGGAATAGGCTCGCACCGACAGCGCCGGGCGGTCGGCGTCCCGGCAGGACTGCGCGAGCTCGTTCATGGTGGTCTCCTGGGCAGTGCCCACCTGGACCCCGACCGTGTAGCCGCACAGGTTCAGGTGGTCGGAGACGTCGATGCCCTCGGGGTTGCCCGCAGCCACGTTGAAGCGTGAGCCCACGTTGATGTAGGCGAGCATGTCCACCTCCAGGGTGCGGGCCGAGGTGATGGTGAAGGAGGAGATGCCGACGTCGTACTTGGAGCCGACAGCAGCGATGATGGAGTCGAACTCAGCCGTGTGGGTCTGGGAGCTGACTCCAAGCACGGCCGCGACCGCCCGGGAGAGATCGACGTCGTATCCGACGGGGCTGCCCTGGGTGTCGAGGAACTCGGCCGGGGCGTAGTCGGTGGAGGCTGCCACGTCGAGCACTCCGTCCGCAAGGACCTCCTCGGGCAGAAGAGCCGTGATCTCAGGCTGCACCTGGATCCCTGAGACGTCGTAGGTCCTGGTAGAGGGCACCGAGGAGTCGGCCCGCCAGTCGGCTGCGTGGGTGCACCCGCCCAGGACTAGGCAGGCGATGGCTGCCATGAGCAGCAGGCGGCGGGTCGTCATGCAGGTTTCCTCCTCGGCATGGTGGCTCGTCGTGGTGGTCGGAAACAGTATCCACTATTTAGCATAAGTATGAGCCTGAGATCCCGGCGAGCCGGTGGTGCCCGCGCTCACAGATCGTAGTAGAGCTCGAACTCGTAGGGGTGGGGACGCAGGCGCAGCGGCTCGATCTCGTAGGCCCGCTTGTAGTCGATCCACGTCTCAATGAGGTCGGGGGTGAAGACGTCGCCCTCGGTGAGGTAGTCGTGGTCCTGCTCCAGGGCCTCCAAGGCCAGGTCGAGGGACACGGGGAGCTTGGCGATGTCGTGGTAGTCCTCGGGCGCCAGCTCGTAGAGGTCCTTGTCAATGGGAGCCTGCGGCTCGGTCCGGTTACGGATGCCGTCAATTCCGGCCATGAGCACGGCGGCGAAGCAGAGGTAGGGATTGGAGGAGGGGTCGGGGACACGGTACTCCACACGCTTGGCCCTGGGGGAGGATCCAGTGACCGGGACACGGATGCACGCAGAGCGGTTGCGGGCGGAGTACACCAGGTTCACCGGGGCCTCGAATCCCGGGACCAGGCGGTGGAAGGAGTTGACAGAGGGGTTGGTGAAGGCCAGCAGGGAGGGGGCGTGGGCCAGGATGCCTCCGATGTACCAGCGGGCCAGGTCCGACAGCTGGCCGTACCCTCGCTCGTCGTAGAACAGGGGGCGGCCGTCCTTCCACAACGAGTGGTGTGTGTGCATTCCCGAGCCGTTGTCCCCGAAGATGGGCTTGGGCATAAAGGTCGCGGTCCGTCCCGCCTGCCATGCGACGTTCTTGATGATGTACTTGAACTTCATCATGTCGTCGCCAGCGGCCAGCAGCGAGCTGAACCGGTAGTTGATCTCCTGCTGCCCGGCGGTCCCGACCTCGTGGTGGGCGCGCTCAATGTCCAGTCCCGCCTTGATGCAGGTGCGCACCATGGCGTCGCGCAGGTCGGCCATCTGGTCGTTGGGCGAGACGGGAAAGTAGCCGCTCTTGAAGCGGGTCTTGTAGCCCTGGTTACCGCCTTCCTCCTGGCGGCCGGAGTTCCAGGCAGCCTCCGCCGAGTCGATGGAGTAGCGTGACTGGGCGGGTGTGGACTCGTACTCGATGGAGTCGAACAGGTAGAACTCAGCCTCCGCACCGATGTAGCAGGTGTCGGCGATTCCGGTCGAGCGCAGGTAGTCCTCCGCCTTGGCGGCGATGGACCTCGGGTCGCGGGAGTAGACCTCATCAGTGAAGGGGTCGACGATGGAGAAGTTGATGACCAGGGTCTTCTCTGCGCGGAAGGGGTCGAGAAAGGCGGTGGCGACGTCCGGGACAAGCTTCATGTCCGACTCATGGATAGCCTGGAACCCCCGGATGGAGGAGCCGTCAAACATGAGGCCCGTGGTCAGGGCCTCCTCCCTGAAGGCGGAGACGGGGATGGTGAAGTGTTGCATCACACCCGGAAGGTCGCAGAAGCGGACGTCGACAAGAGCGACCTTCTCCTTGTCGATGAAGGCCAGGGCCTCTGATGCGTCCTTGAACATTCTTCCTCCAGGCTGGGGCTCTCACGAGCCTGTGGCACAGGTCGAGCGACCGGGGAGACGGTAGGGTGCCACCGTGTCACGGGCGTGCCAGCAGTGTTGCCTCGGTGTTTCAGCGTCCACGCAGGGCCCTGCGGTCGATACGGACCTTGCCGGGGTCGACGCCCCTGGGCATGGACATCCCCTTGCTGGACAGGGACTCCAGACGCTTGGAGACCTGGGAGATCTCGTTGTCGGTCAGCCGGGTGGGCTTGGTGGGCAGCCGACGCAGGGTCCGGCTGAGGTCGGTGAGACGAACCTGGCCGGTACCGGTACCCACGTGGATGACGTGTACCGGCACGGTTGACAAGACACGGCGGATCTTTCGCTCCTCCTCCTCCAGCATGCGCCGGGTGTGGGAGACAGCACCTTCAGCGACAAGGACCACGCCCGGGCGACCCACCATGCGCCAGACCAGGTCCATGGTCCTCGGTGAGACGGCGACCGGCTGCGACTCGACGTACCAGCCCCGGCCAGCCTGGTCCAGGACCGCCTTGGCGGCTCCCAGCGTCCCCTCCAGCTGGGTGTAGGAGGCGCGACGCACAGTCAGGGAGAGGATGACCATGCAGACGGTCAGGGACAGGAGGACCGCCAGGGGAAGCCAGTACCACAGCGGCTGGCCGCTGAGCACCGACACCCACACGGCCAGGCCGATGAGGACGACGGCGGCCCCGAGCATCGCCCAGCCCACCCAGGGGTAGGTGCGCCGGGAGATCGTGTAGGAGTCCCTGATGTTCTGCAGGGCGCGCCTCACTCGGTGAAGCCGCCGTGGCCGGGAGGTCTGGTCGCTGCTCACTCCCTCACCATAGACGACAGCACAGGTCTGTGCTGAACACGGACGAGGGGGAGGAGGACAGGGAGCAGAAAAGGCAGGGGAGCTACGAGAGGAGACTGACCGGCGTCAGTCGGGGCCAGGATCCCCGGGAGCACACGGGACTACCCGGGCGGAGCCGGGGTCAGGAGGCGGTGGCAAGCTGGCGGGCCACGACCCGTGAGGCCTCCTGGTGGGCCGTCACGGGCTCGGCCAGGTCGGCCAGGGCGGGGGGAATTGGCCATCCGCGACGGGCCATGGCCCGGCCCCACAGCATGCCGGCCCGGTAGGAGGAGCGCACCATCGGCCCGCTCATGACGGCGGCAAAGCCCATCTGCTCCGCCAGCTCGCTGAGCTCGACGAACTCCTGCGGCCTGACCCAGCGGTCGATCGGGTGGTGAAGTGTGGAAGGGCGCATGTACTGGGTGATCGTGAGGATGTCGCAGCGGGCCTCGACCAGCGCCTGCATGGCCGCCTCAGTCTCCTCACGGGTCTCTCCCATGCCCAGGATCAGGTTGGACTTGGTCACCAGCCCCGCCTCGGAGGCCGCCGTGATGACGTCCAGGCTGCCCTGGTAGGAGAACGCGGGGCGGATGCGCTTGAAGATCCGGGGTACCGTCTCCAGGTTGTGGCCCAGCACCTCCGGCTGGGAGGAGAACACCTCGGCCAGCGCGTCCGGGTTCCCCCGGAAGTCCGGCACCAGCAGCTCGACGCCGGTGCCGGGGCACGTCGCGTGGATCTGGCGGGCTGTCTCTGCGTACAGCCAGGCCCCGCCGTCAGGACGGTCGTCCCGGGCGACTCCGGTGACTGTGGCGTAGCGCAGACCCATCTCCTGGACCGAGGCAGCCACCCGGCGCGGCTCGTCCTCGTCGTACGCGCTGGGGCGCCCTGTGGCGATGTCGCAGAAGTCGCAGCGCCGGGTGCACATCTGGCCCCCGACGAGGAAGGTGGCCTCGCGGTCGTTCCAGCACTCATAGATATTGGGGCAGTTGGCCTCGGCGCAGACCGTGTGCAGGTTCTTCTCCCGCACCAGGCCCTGGACGTCCTGGTAGGTCTGCGAGACCACGGCCCTGGTCCTGAGCCACTCAGGCCTGGACTCGATCGGGGTCCTGGCGTTGCGCGCCTCGACACGCAGCAGCCGACGGCCCTCCGGGGCGACGGCGTCCGGGTTGGCTGGGCTGGCCACAGCAGGTCCTCCTTCCGTGTCTCCTCGGCATCTGCCGCTGCGTCTTGCTGCCGCTGCCTGCAGCAGCGGGGTACGCCGTCGCCATTCTATTCCCTGGCAGCCGGGGGACGGGCACTCAGGCCTACGCCGGGGACAGAGCAGGACGTGGGGTCTGCCACCAGGGGGCGGAGGCGGGAGCCGAGGGCATGAGCGACTGCGTCGGCGAGGTCTGCTGCCCGCAGCCGACGACCGGTCTCAGCGCTCACTGAGGTCACCCCGGCGTCCGTGATCCCGCAGGGCAGGATACGCTCCAGGGAGAACGCCTCCAGGTCCGGGTTCACGTTGAGGCCGATACCGTGCATCGTCACTCCCCGGGCCACGCGTACCCCCAGGGCGCAGATCTTACGGTCCTCACGCCGTACCGCCTCCCGCGCCTGCGGGTCGCCCGGCACCCAGACCCCGGTGCGCCCCTCGACCTGGCGGGTGGTCATCCCCAGGCCGGTGCACACCTGCATGACCGCCTCCTCCAGGGTGCGGACGTACCTGATGACGTCGATCGGTGCGGCCAGGCGCAGGATCGGGTAGACCGTCAGCTGGCCGGGACCGTGCCAGGTGGTCTTCCCCCCCCGGTCCACATCGACCACGGGCACCTGGGCAGGCCCGACGCGGCTGTCCTGAGGCCGTTCCCAGGAGCGGGCCCGCCTCCCTACGGTGTAGACGGCCTCGTGCTCCATCAGCAGCAGGGTGCTGGGGCGAGTGCCGTCCACGACCTCTGCGTGCACGGCTCGCTGCAGCCGCCAGCCCTCCTCGAAGGGCACGAGCCTGCCCCCCAGGTCGACGTCCCAGCGCTGCACGCTCCCAGCCTATGTCACACAGCAGTCGTGCGTGCGGGGCGGTATCCACAGGGGGCCAGGTCGGCGTGGACGTCAGCGGGGCCGGGCGTGGAGGATGCTGGGTATGACACGGGACAGGAACCCCAGAAGGCGTCGGGCGGCTGGTGGGACGGGCGCCCGGGTCGAGGGTGCTCCGCGCGGGGAGCCCCCGTCGGCCCAGGCCCTCCAGGCCCTGGCGGCAGAGGGCTTTACCATCGGGTCGGTGCTGGGAGGACGGGCTGGGGCCTCGTCTCCACGACGCTGTGTGGACCCGCAGGGGCGGGACGTGGTCCTCCGGGTCCTGCCCCTGCCGGAGGGTGCTGGAGGCGCGGCGCTGCTGCGCAGGCTCGCTGGGCTGCGCAGCCTGCGTCACAGGGCGCTGGTGGCGGTACGTCACGTCGTCGCCCTTCCGTCCCACCATGTTGGCGTCGCCGTGGACCTGGTGGACGGCGTGAGCCTCGACGTCGTCCTGGCCGCCCGGGGCAGGCTGCCGACTCCCCAGCTCGCGCTGCTCCTCGACGAGCTCGGGTCAGCCCTGGCACACCTGCACGAGCACGGCTGCGCCCACGGGGACGTCTCCACAGGCAACGTGGTGGTCACGGCGGAGGGGCGCCCGGTCCTTATCGACCTCCTGGGCTCTGTCATGGAGACGGGCACAGGAGACTGCGCGGCACCGGAACGGCGCTCAGGTGGCCCCGCCACACCAACTGCTGACGTCTATGCCCTGGCTGCCCTGATGCGACAGTGTGCTGGTGGTGGCGCCAGTGGTGGTGCTGGTTATCGGGCGCGCCGCGTGGAGCAGCTCCTGGCGGACGCGCTCAGCAGCCTCCCTGAGGACCGCCCCGGTGCGCGCGACCTCGCAGCCCGCTCACCCCAGCTGGGGCAGGCCCGGGGGATCGACCTGCCCGACAGCGCCCGCCTGGCAGCCGGGTCACTGCGTGCGGCCGCCCACACACCCACACGGGTCGTAGGAGCTCGGTTGCGGCAGCGGCGTCCCCGGTGGTACCCGCTGCCCGCCTCAGGACGCGCAGGACGTGCAGGGCGTCGCGGTCCCTGGCCTCGCCGTGGTCACGGGGCCTCCCGGGGACGCGGCCGCCACCGTGCCTCCCGGCGGGGCGGGGGAGTCCTGACGGTGGCGCGGACCTCCCGCCTCCTGTGCGTGGTTACTGTGGCAGCAGCTGCGGTAGCAGTCCTGGTTCTTCAGGGGCCGGGTGGTGCCCTGGGCGGCCACCTGCCCAGCCGGGCGGGAGACACGGCGACAGCGGCGCCACCGGGAGCTGCGGCAGCAGGCTCGGACCAGGGCTCCTGGCCTGCTGCCTCCCCGCCTGTCCAGGTTTCCCAGGAGGCGACGCGAGAGCCTCCTCAGGGGGCAGACACAGCCCCGCCGCCGGAGGGACAGCGGGGGACGGCCCGGGAGGGGGCGGAGCAGAGCCTGGTCAGCGTGGTGGTCTCCCTGGCTGCGGCGCGTGACCAGGCGCTCATGGACGGGGACGAGGAGGCCCTGGCTGCGACCACGGTGCCAGGCTCGCCAGCTGCTGCTGCGGACGAGCAGATCATGCGGGACCTGCTGGCCTCGGGAGAGACCGTGACTGACATGACCACGTCAGTGAGTCAGATCGTCGAGGTGGAGGTGCCTGCTGGTACGACCTGGCCCGGTGCCCGGGCCGTGGTGGTCACCCAGTCCCAGGCCCCGTCGAGCCGGGCCAGCGCCGGGACGCGCAGGACGGTCCCGGCCCAGGCCGCCCGTCAGGTAGTTCTCATCCTGGTTCCGCAGCCGTGGAGGGTGGCGGAGGTGCGCTCCTACGAGCTGTGACAGGGAGGAGGCGGTGGAGGGGTGGGAGAGGTCTCAGGGCGGGTCTGGCGAGGAGTCGTGAGCGGCGACGGGGGCGGTCTGACAGACCGCCCCCGTGCGTGTCGCTCAGTGGTGCCCCGGCGGCGTCTACAGCCCCAGGTCGCTACGGAAGTCGCCCTCCTCAAGGCGGCTCTTGACCGTCATGAGGTAGCGTGAGGCGTCGGCACCGTCCACCAGGCGGTGGTCGTAGGACAGCGACAAGTAGCACACGGAGCGGATGGCGATGACCTCGTTGCCGTCTGTGTCCTTGACGACCCGGGGCTGCTTCTGGATCGCCCCCAGGCCCAGGATCGCAACCTCCGGCTGGTTGATGATCGGGGTGTCGATGAGGGCTCCGCCCGAGCCGGTGTTGGTCACCGTGAAGGTAGAGCCGGACAGCTCGTCAGGGTTGACGGCGTTGTCCCGTGTGCGGGCAGCCAGGTCGTTGATCCGCCTGGCCAGGCCGACGATGTTGAGGTCGCCAGCGTTCTTGACCACGGGGACCAGCAGGCCACGCGGCGTGTCCACGGCGATGCCGACGTGCTCCACGTCATGGTACACGACCTCCTTGTCCTCGATTGAGGAGTTGAGCTTGGGATGGGCCTTGAGCGCCTCAGTGGCCGCCTGGACAAAGAAGGGCAGGAAGGTCAGCCTGGTGCCGTTGCGGGCCAGGAAGTCGTCCTTGGCCTGGGCACGCAGGGCCGCCACCCGGGTGACGTCCACCTCCACCACCGTCGTCAGCTGAGCAGAGGTCTGCAGGGAGGTCATCATGCGTTCGGAGATGACCTGGCGCAGACGACTCATCTTCTCCCGCCTGCCTCGCAGGAGCGTATCGACCTGCGGCCTGGCCGAGGCGCCGGGCGCGGGGGCAGCAGGAGCGGGCTCGACGGCAGGGGCAGCGGAGGCAGCCCCCTGGGCGCGGGCTGCTGCCTGCCGGGCCTCCTCCTGCGCCTGAGCCGCAGCCTCGACGTCCTGCTTGCGGATACGTCCTCCGACACCTGTGCCGGTGACGGTCGCCAGGTCTACCCCTCTGTCCCGAGCCAGCTTGCGCACGATCGGGGTGACGTAGGCGGCCGGTGCTGCCGCCCTCGGCGCCTCGGACACAGGCTCCTCCTGCTGGGAGGTGCTGGTGGTCTCGGGGGCTGCGGGTCCGGGGGCTGAAACCTCCTGCGGGGCCTCCTGGACCTGGGAGCCTGCTGAGGTGCCTGGCTCCTGCGCCGGTGCGGCGGGCTCCTGCTCAGGAGCAGAGGGCTGGGGGGAGCCCCCGGCCTCGGCCGGGTCGCCGATGACGGCCAGGACGGTCCCGACCTCAGCCGTCTCGTCCTCGGCGACGAGGATCTCCAGGACCGTGCCGGACACGGGGGACGGTACCTCGGTGTCAACCTTGTCCGTGGCCACCTCCAGCAGCGGCTCGTCAACCTCGACGGTGTCTCCTACGGCCTTGAGCCAGGATGAGACCGTCCCCTCGGTCACTGACTCGCCCAGGGCGGGCATCTTGACGGACTCGGACATTCCTGTCTTCCTTCCTTGACTGACCTTGACTGACCGGGACAGCTTTAGCAACCGGTCTGCTAACCAGGGTCTTCCCGGGTCATCCGTGGTTGTGCAGCGGCTTGCCCGCGAGGGCCATCGCGGCCTCCCCGAGCGTCTCGTTCTGGGTGGGGTGGGCGTGGACCAGGGCCGCGACGTCGTCAGCGTCCGCCTCCCAGGAGACCATCAGCTGCCCCTCGCCGACCTGCTCGCCCATGCGGGCACCCACCGCGTGGAACCCGAGGACCGGACCGTCCTTGAGGGAGACCAGCTTGACGAACCCCTGGGTGCCCAGGATCTGGCTCTTGGCGTTGCCTGCGACGTTGAACTCCGCGGTGGTGACGTTGTCCCGGCCGTGCTGCTCCACGGCCCGGGCCTCTGACAGGCCGACAGAGGCGATCTCCGGCTCGCAGAAGGTGACCTTGGGAACCAGGTCGTCCTCGACCGGGCGGGGGTCCAGGCCAGCGACCTTCTCCGCGACCACGATCCCCTGGGCGAAGCCCCGGTGGGCCAACTGGACCCCCGGGACGATGTCTCCCACCGCCCACACGCCCTCGATGTTGGTGCGCCCGTACTCGTCAGTCAGGACGAAGCCACGGTCCATGGACACCCCGACCTCCTCGTAGCCCAGGCCCTGGGTGGCCGGGCCCCGGCCCACCGCGATGAGAAGGACCTCGGCGTCATGGGTCGCCCCGTCCGCGGTACGGACGCTCACCCCGCCCTCGTGGCGGTCGACTGACTCGAACATGGTGGAGGTCCGGAAGGTGATCTTGCGCTTGCGGAAAGCACGCTCCAGCTGCCTGGAGACGGCCTCGTCCTCGTTGGGGACCAGGTGGGGCAGCCCCTCAATGATGGTGACCTGGCTTCCCAGCGACGCCCACGCCGAGGCGAACTCGACACCGATGACGCCTCCGCCCAGGATGACGGCCGAGGCCGGGACGTGGTCGAGCGCCAGGGCCTCCTCAGAGGTCATGACCGGTCCGGAGACCTCCTGGCCGATGGTCTTGGAGAAGGATCCCGAGGCCAGGACGATGTTCCTCCCTGTCAGACGGCGTCCGTCCACCTCGACGGTGTCGCTGGCCACCAGCCTGCCCCACCCCTGGACGACCTTGATCCCACGGGAGGACACCAGGCCCTCAAGCCCCTTGTACATCCGGGAGACGATGCCGTCTTTGTACTTTTGGACGGCGGCCATGTCCACACCCTCCAGGGAGGCGCGCACACCGACGGCTCCCGCCTCGCGCACGGCGTCAGCCGTCTCTGCCGCGTGGAGGAGCGCCTTGGTGGGCACGCAGCCGCGGTGCAGGCAGGTTCCTCCCACCTTGTCAGCCTCCACCAGGGCGACCTTGAGCCCCAGCTGGGCACCACGCAGAGCGGCTGCGTACCCACCTGAGCCAGCCCCCAGGATGACCATGTCGTACACGGTGTCTGTCACGAGTCCACTCTCCTCAGCTCGCTAGCTTGCTGGTAGTCGCTGGTATCGGTGTACGCGCCGCTATGGAGGCGGCCCAGTACACACGTTATTGTTCCATCCGTCTGCGCGGCGCACCCGCCAAATGTGAGTGCCGTTCAGGACCAGGGTCCCCACATCACTATGAGACGTGTCACCGTCAAGAGGCGTCACCGTGCTGTGTGCGTGCGGGCTCCTGCGCCTGGGTGCGCAAGAGCTCCGTCAGCGTGGCGACCCCCACCCCGGTTCCGCCGACAGGAGTCAGGCCCCACGGCGCGGAGCCGTTGAAGGCGGGACCGGCTACGTCCAGGTGCGCCCAGGGCGTGGACCCCACAAACTCCCGAAGAAACAGCCCGGCCGTGAGCATTCCCGCGGCGCGGCTGCCGACCTTGGCGTTGCGCAGGTCTGCGACGGGAGACTCCAGGCTGCTGCGCAGGTAGGCAGGTAGTGGCATGGGCCAGAACGCCTCCCCGGCCCGCCTGGCTGCAGCGATGACCTCGTCGCGAACGACAGGTGTGCCCATGGCGGCGCACACGCGCTCGCCCAGGGCCACGACCTGGGCGCCGGTCAGGGTCGCCACGTCGATGACGCGGTCAGGTGCTTCTGCCACCGCCAGGGCCAGGGCGTCGGCCATGACCAGACGTCCCTCGGCGTCAGTGTTGGTGACCTCCACGGACGTGCCGTCAGCCGTGGTGACGACGTCGCCAGGACGCTGGGCGTGGGGACCCGGCATGTTCTCCGCCAGGGCCAGCCATGCCGTGACCCGCACCGGCAGGTTCAGGCGGGACGCGGCCAGCACGGTGGCCAGGACGGTGGCCGCTCCCGCCATGTCGGACTTCATGTCCGGCATGGAGGCGGGCGGCTTGAGGGACAGGCCGCCGGAGTCAAAGGTGATCCCCTTTCCTACCAGGGCCGTGTGGGTGCGCGCTGTGGGTGGGTCCCAGCGCAGGCGCACCAGGCGAGGAGGGTTCGACGAGCCCTGGCCCACCCCGAGCAGGGCGCCGAGTCCCTCCTCGGCCAGGGCCCCCTCGTCCCAGACGGTGACCTCCAGGGAGGCCTCCTGGCCCATCTGGTCGGCCCGTTGGGCGAGGACCGGCGGGGACAGCCGGTTGGCAGGCTCGTTGACCAGGTCCCTGGCCAGGGACGTGGCCCGGGCCAGGACGCGCGCCTCCTCCACGACCTGGTGGGCCTGCTGGGCGGTGTCGTCGCGGGCCAGCGGGGACAGCAGGAGGATCTTGTCCACGGGTGCTGCCGGTGACTCTGGTGAGTCCGGCGAGGGGGCTGCGGGGGGCTTGCGCGCCTGGGTCACCGCGGCTCCGCTGCACGGCGCGGTCTGCGGAGGCTGTGTCGCACGTGCCCTCCAGGAGTAGGCTCCCAGCAGCGCTCCCTCGCACACGCTGCGCAGCTGGGTGAGGTCCTGTGCCGGCAGCGCCATGGCGACGTGGGAGGTACCTGCCAGGGCGCGCGTGGCCCGTCCGGCTGCCCGCCGCAGCAGGCCGGGCCGGTCCTCGCCCAGGGCTGGGGCGTCGTCGGGCAGGGGGCCAGCAGCGTCCGGCCCGATGGAGGCCAGGTGCCAGGACCGCCCCAGGCCGACCACCAGGACCGTGGACAGGACCGGGGAGGGAGCCGTGGGCACGGGTACGGACTGCCGAGGGGGCGTGGCCGACTGAGCGGGACGGCCCTTACCCACGCGGTCCACGACAGGACGTACCGCGCTGGCAGGAACTCGGACTACGGTGTCCTGCTCCGCCGAGAACCCGAGGCTGGGCAGGAGAGCCTCCAGCGCGTCGGCGTCGATGACGGCGGCGCCGTCGCTCGTGCGTGGCAGCGACCCGCCCGTCACGAGCTCGGCGGACTCCCGGCCGGGGGCAGCGGCCAGAACCAGGACGTCGACGGCATCGGCCGCGGAGCCGGAGGGAAGGAAGGAGGAGAGGCTGACTGTGGTCACGAGACGAATGGTAGCGTCAGCCCTGACAGGATAGTGCCCGGCCAGTCGGTTGCTGGCTGCAGGGTCGGTGGAGACTGGGACAGGCGCGGGTACTGCTGCTCCAGGACCGTTGAGAGGCTGGGATATTCATGGACGAGCGCCCCCAGGTGCGCACAGTGAGGGACACGCGTCGGCCCGCCTACGGGTGGGGGCGGATCCTCGTCGTGGTCTTCGCGGCCTTCGGGGCGGCCATCCTGGGGCCAGCCCTGCTGGCCCTGGTGCGCCGTCCTGACGAGGCACCCCTGCTGGAGTCCTTCAACGTCCTCGGCGGCCTGCTCTACCTGCTGCTGTCGGTCTCCGTGGCGCACAACGGGCACCGGATGCGTAACGTCGGCTGGATGAGCCTGGCTGCGCTGGCGACCATGGAGGTCCTCATCGGGGCACTGTCCCTGTCTCCCACGTATACGGGCCTGGAGGTGTCGGTGTGGTCTGACGCCGGCAGGTCGCTGGGCTATCTCCCTCTGGTCCTGCCGATCGTGGCGGCGGTGTGGATGTGGATGTCCGACCCCAGGCGCATCGTGGTCAACGCGGAGCGGATGACCGAGCTGTCCGACACGCTGACGGAGCGCTCCCGCGCGGTGTACGAGGCGCGCCGGGAGGCGGGGGGCGCCCCCGCCACGGAGCCTTCGCCAGAGTCCTCTCCAGGCGACCACCAGGAGGAAGGGAGCCGACAGGGCTAGCCCTCGGCAGGCCTAGCCCTGGCCCAGGTTGGCGACGTGGACGGCTGCGCCGTCCTCGGCTGTGGCCTCAATACCCCAGACCTGGCGGAAGAAGCTGAGCTCCGCCTCGTGCTGGCGGCGGATGCTGGCAGCCGTGCGCAGCCCGTGGCCCTCGCCGTGGAAGATCTCCAGGGCGACCGGGGCGCCCTTGGCCAGCAGGGCCTCGTACATGAGGGTGGCCTGCTCGGCGGGGACGACGGGGTCCTCGGACCCCTGAAGCAGCAGGAGGGGCGCGGTGATCTCCTCGACGTGGTTGATGGGGCTGCGCTCGGTCATGACCGGGTCGTCGATGTCCTGGGTGCCGAGGAGCTGGCCGATGTAGCAGGACTCGAACTTGTGGGTGGTGCGTACCAGGCGGGTCAGGTCGGCGACGCCGGAGCTGGAGGCGGCGGCGGTGAAGACCTGGGAGCGGACCAGGGCGGACAGGGCGGTGAAGCCTCCGGCTGAGGATCCGCGGATCGCGACCCGGGAGCCGTCCACGGTGCCTGAGTCGATGAGGAACTGGGCGCCCGTGACGCAGTCGTCGGCGTCGTAGACGCCCCAGCTGCCCTCCAGGGACCTGCGGTAGCTGGTACCATATCCCGTTGAGCCGCGATAGTTGACGTCCAGGTAGGCGAAACCGCGACTGGTCCAGTACTGGATCCGCAGGTCGTAGCCGGGCCGGGCGGTGGCTGTGGGTCCTCCGTGGGCGTTGACGATCAGTGGGGGCAGCTCGTCCGCAGGTCCGGTGTGGGTGGCAGAGGTCGGCGGGTAGTAGAAGCCGTGGGCCGTGGCCCCGTCACTGGTGGGCCAAGACAGGGGGACAGGTAGGGAGACGCCAGCGCTCTCGGGGCGGAACTCCCCGGAGTCGCGCAGGACCTGGACGCGGCCGTTCCTGACTTCGACGACACTGGGCAGCGCCAGCTCGTTGGAGGCCAGCATGACGACGCGCCCTTCCGAGGAGGCGACGTTGCCCAGGGGCTGCCACCCGACGTTCCACTCCTCGAGCTCGCCGTTGGCCAGTCTGATGGTTCCCAGGTGCGAGACGGCGTCGCGCGACCAGGAGGTGATGAGGCGCTCGTTGTCGAGGACGTCGTAGGAGTGCGGTCCCAGCTGCCAGGCCGGGTAGCTGAAGGAGGCGTCTGCGGGGTGGAGGGCACGGGTGCGCAGGGAAGCGGTCCAGCGCTCCCGGCTGGTGCCCCAGCGGGGGAAGCCCTCAGTGCGATAGAGGTTCCAGCAGCCGGAGGAGTTCGAGCTGTGCACCAGGTCGCACTCCTCGGTCCAGCGCGGCTCGGCCACGGAGCTGCCCTGGCCTCCGTCCAGGACGGACTGCTCGCCCAGGGAGCCGTCTGGCAGCAGCTCGCCCACGTGCAGGGACGCGTTGTCCCACGGCATCCCCGGGTGGTCCCAGGTGATCCAGGCCAGGAGCCTGCCATCAGGGGACAGGGTAGGGGAGACCACGAAGTCGGTCCCGGACACGAGGGTCCGCACAGGAGTGTCATCGCGGGCTGCGGAGCCGTCCAGGGGGATGGACACGAGGGTGTTGACCGGCTCACCCTCGCCCCGGTGGTCCTCCCTGACGGCGTAGACGAGGCTGCGGGCAGTGTCGATCTCCAGGTCGCCGTGACGAACTTCACCGTAGATAGTCAGGGGGACGAGGCCCTGGATGCGGTGGGCGACGTCGTAGCGGTAAAGACGGCCGTCCCCGGCGTGGGAGACGACCACGATGCCGCTGTCCACGGCGTAGGCCCGTCCTCCGTACTCATGGACGCGGGTACGGGCGTCGACGAGCTCGTCAGCGGGAGTGAGCGGCAGCACCTCGCCGACCTGGCCGTCGGCGTCGCGGCGCAGCAGGACGTTGCGTCCCGCCTGGGAGGCGCGCTGCTCCACCCAGTAGGTGTCCCCGCCGTCCACGCGCACCTGGGACAGCCGCACGGTCCGGGTGGTGATGGTGCCCGGTGCCACCGGTGAGGGCCAGGTACCGAAGGGTGCGGTGGTGCTCATGGTTCCTCCTTGGAGCGCGGTGATGTGTCCCGGGGCGTGCCGGGCGGTGACGCGGCTGCTGGGGCCGGTGACCACCTTAGTGGCTGGTGGTGGCTGGGGGTGAGCCGAGCGGCACGAGGGCACCTGCACCCGCCTGCCCGGCGCGGGGCTCCCCGTGCTGGCAGAGAGGGCGCTGTGGGCGCGGGTGCGCCTATGCTGGGGTGCCTGCGCCTTCCCGGGCAGCGGGCCGTGCACGTGGGTCCGCCCGGGGGGGCGCAAGACGACCAGAAGAGGAAGGGGACGCCTGTTGCCAGCTGCCCAGCACCGTGAGCACCGTGGCCGCACAGACCGTCTGCAGGCCGTCGGGCCTGTGCTGCGCACGGTGGGCCAGCCCCGCGACCTGGACCGGCTCACCAGTGACGAGCTGGTGGCCCTGGCGGCTGAGATCCGTGGCTTCCTGGTGGCGAGTGTGGCGCGCACCGGCGGGCACCTGGGTCCCAACCTCGGGGTGGTGGAGCTGACGCTGGCCCTCCACCGCACCTTCCGCTCCCCCCGTGACACGATCATCTTCGACACGGGACACCAGGCCTACGTCCACAAACTGGTGACGGGCCGCCAGGACTTCAGTCGGCTGCGGGAGCGCGGCGGCCTGTCCGGGTACCCCTCGCGGACGGAGTCGGTGCACGACGTGGTGGAGAACTCCCATGCCTCGACCTCCCTGTCCTGGGCCGACGGTGTGGCCCGTGCGCACCGGTTGCGGGGCGAGGAGGACCGCCACGTGGTCGCCGTCATCGGTGACGGCGCCATGACGGGGGGGATGGCCTGGGAGGCGCTGGACAACATCGCGGTCTCCTCCGACCGGCACCTGGTTGTCGTCGTCAACGACAACGGGCGCTCCTACGCGCCCACGATCGGCGGGCTGGCCCACCACCTCGACGCTCTGCGGACCAACCCCGGATACGAGCGCGTGCTGGCTGGGGTCAGGCGTACCCTGCTCGCCCAGGGCGCGCCCGGGCGCGCCGCCTACGACGCCCTCCACGGGCTCAAGCGGGGGCTCAAGGACGTGCTGGTGCCCTCGGCCTTCTTCGAGGACCTGGGCATCAAGTACACCGGTCCCGTGGACGGCCACGACATCACCGCGCTGGAGTTCGCCCTCACCCGGGCGCGTGAGTACTCCGAGCCGGTGATTGTCCACGTCATCACCCAGAAGGGTCGTGGCTACACCCCGGCGGAGGAGCACGTGGCGGACCGCTTCCACGCCGTGGGGCGGATCCACCCGGAGACCGGCCTGCCCGTGGTGGCCGAGCGCTTCGGCTGGACAGCGGTCTTCGCCGAGGAGGTCCTGACCCTGGCCAGGCGGGACGAGAGGATCGTGGCGGTGACCGCGGCCATGCAGGCCCCGGTGGGGCTCCAGCCCCTGGCCGACGAGATGCCCGAGCGGGTCGTGGACGTAGGCATCGCCGAGCAGCACGCCCTGACGGCCAGCGCCGGCATGGCCTACGCGGGCATGCACCCGGTTGTGGCGCTGTACGCCACCTTCCTCAACCGGGCCTTCGACCAGGTGCTCATGGACGTCGCCCTCCACCGGGCAGGGGTCACGATCGTGCTGGACCGTGCGGGGCTGACCGGTACCGACGGGCCCAGCCACCACGGCATGTGGGACATGGCTCTCATGGCCCACGTGCCTGGGCTGCACCTGGCCGCTCCCCGGGACGAGGCCACGACGCGCACCGCCCTGCGCCACGCGGCCACGGTGGACGACGCACCCACCGTGGTGCGCTACCCCAAGGGCGAGCTGCCCGCCCCGCTGCCTGCCCTGCGTGCCCTCGACGGCGGCTGTGGCTCCTTCGAGGTGGTGGACGTGCTCCTGGAGGAGCCGGGAAGCGGCTCTGGCGCTCCCCGGGTGCTTGTCGTCGGTGTGGGGGCCATGGCTGAGGCCGCGGTGGAGGCCGGGCGGCGGCTGTCCGGCGCTCCGCCGGGAGCTGCGCGGAAGGGGGAGAGGCACCTGGCGGGCAGGGGCGTCCCGGCCGTCACGGTGGTGCACCCCCACTGGGTCGTGCCCGTGCCGACCCCGCTGGTCAGCGCTGCGGCTGCTGCCGACCTCGTCGTGGTCGTCGAGGACGGCCTGGTCGAGGGCGGTATCGGCTCCCAGCTGCGCGACGCCGTCGAGACCGCCGTCGAGACAGCAGCCGTGGACGCTGCGGCGGGTGTCGGCACCGGGGCGGGACCCGGACCGCTCAGAGGTCCCAGTGCTGGCGGCGGCCCAGTCTTCAGACGCCTGGGGGTGCCGCGCGCCTTCGTGGGCACGGCCACCCGCTCAGAGCTGCTCCGCGAGCTGTCCATGGACGCCGGGGGCATCGCCGCGACTACCCGCAGGGCGCTGGAGACCCTGGCAGCCAGGCGGGGTGCCGGGTCGTCGTGACGTGGTCGCACCGCCCGGTCCCTGCCCTGTACCACCTGAGGCACAGCCGGTCAGGAACGTTGCCAGGGCAGCGGGTACAGGGCCTGCGCGAGGCTGGTGCTGGCCCCACGTAGGAGCACGTAGGACCGTGCTGGGCTACGCAGGACCTTCGTGCCTCCCCCGGGGGGCGGTCACGGTGCCTGGCCTCGTAGCGGAGCTGTTGTGGGACGCCCGTCCTAGACCTGCGTCCTGGCTGGGGCCGGTGCACCCGTGCCGTCCACGGCAGGAGCGTGACGACGCCTTGCGCTGCCTGGAGATGGTGGGCCGTACCGTGCTGTCGACCTCCTGCGGGTGGGGTCAGCCTGGTTCGGGACCTTCGTCCTCGTCCGGGCGCGCTGGCTAGCGACCTGTGAGTCATCGCACCGAGGTGGGCGGGACCAGCGGCCCAAGGGGGGCGCCAGTGGCTCTAGGCTGGATGTGACGCCACGCTGGACGTGTCGTCACGCCTCACAAGGGCGTAGCACAAACCCGGTGACCCTCGGTCACCCAGCTGAGGAGGGCATGACGGATGACCACCATCGAGGTCACACCATCCGCCACCGAGACCGTCGGCAGCAGCATCCAGGAGGGTGCGTGGGAAGGGTTCGCTGCCGGCCCGTGGACGCGCGACATCGACGTCCGCGACTTCATCCAGCGCAACTACACGCCCTACGAGGGCGACGCCTCCTTCCTGGCAGGTGCCACGGACAAGACCCTACGTCTGTGGGATGTTCTTGAAAAGGACTACCTCTCCCGGGAGCGCAAGGTCCGTATCCTCGACGTCGACACCCACACCCCCGCCGACATCGACGCGTTCCAACCCGGCTACATCAGCGAGGACGACGACGTCGTCGTCGGCCTGCAGACCGACTCGCCGCTCAAGCGGGCGATGATGCCCAACGGCGGCTGGCGCATGGTGGAGACGGCGATCAAGGAGGCCGGCAAGGAGGTCGACCCCGAGGTCAAGAAGATCTTCACCCAGTACCGCAAGACGCACAACGACGCCGTCTTCGACATCTACACGCCGCGTATCCGCGCAGCGCGCTCCTCCCACATCATCACTGGCCTGCCCGACGCCTACGGGCGCGGCCGCATCATCGGTGACTACCGCCGTGTGGCGCTCTACGGCGTCGACTTCCTGATTGAGCAGAAGCAGCAGGCCAAGGACTCCGTGGCCGACCGGCCGTTCTCCGAGCACTGGGCCCGCTACCGCGAGGAGCACGCCGAGCAGATCAAGGCCCTCAAGAAGCTCAAGCGTATGGCGGAGTCCTACGGCTACGACATCTCCGGCCCCGCGCGCGACGCCCGCGAGGCCGTCCAGTGGACCTACTTCGCTTACCTGGCCTCCGTCAAGTCCCAGGACGGTGCCGCCATGAGCATCGGGAGGCTCTCGGCCTTCCTGGACATCTACGTCGAGCGGGACCTGTCCAGGGGCCTCATCGACGAGTCCCGGGCGCAGGAGCTCATCGACAACATCGTCATGAAGCTGCGGATCACCCGCTTCCTGCGTACGATCGACTACGACCAGATCTTCTCGGGGGACCCCTACTGGGCTACCTGGTCCGACGCGGGCTTCTCCGAGGACGGTCGCTCCCAGGTGACCAAGACGTCCTTCCGGCTGCTGCAGACGCTGCGCAACCTCGGCCCCGCCCCCGAGCCCAACATCACGATCTTCTGGGACGAGGGTCTTCCGCAGGGCTACAAGGATTTCTGCGCCCTGATCTCCATCACGACCTCCTCCATCCAGTACGAGGCCGACGAGCAGATCAGGGACCACTGGGGCGACGACGCGGCTATCGCCTGCTGCGTGTCCCCGATGAGGGTGGGCAAGCAGATGCAGTTCTTCGGTGCCCGCGTGAACTCGGCCAAGGCCCTGCTCTACGCTATCAACGGAGGCCGGGACGAGATGACCGGCAAGCAGGTCGTCACCGGCCTGCCGGGAGTCGAGGGCAACGGGCCGCTGGACTTCGACGAGGTGTGGGACAAGTACGAGAAGATGCTGGACTGGGTCGTGGCGACCTACGTCGAGGCCCTCAACATCATCCACTACTGCCATGACCGCTACGCCTACGAGTCGATCGAGATGGCCCTGCACGACTCGGAGATCGTGCGCACCATGGGCTGCGGGATCGCGGGGCTGTCGATCGTGGCTGACTCCCTGAGCGCCATCAAGTACGCCAAGGTCCTCCCTGTGCGTGACGAGACCGGCCTCGTGGTGGACTACATCACCGAGGGTGACTTCCCGATCTACGGCAACGACGACGACCGGGCCGACGACATCGCCGCGACCGTGGTGCACACCATCATGTCCAAGATCAAGGCACAGCCCTTCTACCGGGACGCCATCCCCACCCAGTCGGTGCTGACCATCACCTCCAACGTCGTCTACGGCAAGGCCACAGGGTCCTTCCCCTCCGGCCACAAGAAGGGCACCCCCTTCTCGCCCGGTGCCAACCCGGAGAACGGTATGGACACCCACGGCATGGTCGCCTCCATGCTCAGTGTTGGCAAGCTCGACTACGACGACGCGCTGGACGGGATCTCCTTGACCAACACCATCACCCCGCAGGGGCTGGGACGCACCCTTGAGGAGCGTGTGGCCAACCTCGTGGGCATCCTCGACGCGGGCTTCGTGCCCGAGGAGGACTACGCGGAGCTCTGAGGCCTCCAGCCTCGTGCGGGCGATAACTCTCAGGCAACGGCGGCCACCACGGCCGTGGCACCTCAGGCATCTCTCAGACATCTCAGGCAACCCACCACCAGAAAGGACCAGTCATGGCTACCTATGAGGAGCGCCTCGCTTCTATGAAGGCGCAGCGACAGGACAAGGGCGGCGTCAAGGGCCTTTACCACGCCAACATCAACGTCCTCGACCGCGACACTCTTGAGGACGCGATGGAGAACCCGGACAAGTACCCGAACCTTACGGTGCGGGTCTCCGGGTACGCTGTCAACTTTGTCAAGCTCACCCGGGAGCAGCAGCGTGACGTCCTGGAGCGGACCTTCCACTCTCAGGCCTGAGGCCTCGGGCCAGCAGGCAGCGACACTGGTGCGACGATGACCCAGTCCGTGACACCCCTTCGCGAGGGCGGCCGGGACCAGGACTTCCTGGCTCCGGCCGCTCGCCTGCGCGGAGCCGGGATCGGCGGGCTCGAGGAGCTCACGGATCTTCAGCGCTCCGAGCGTCTGGCCAGGATGCGGTCCGGAGAGCTGGGGTCGATCCACTCCTGGGAGCTGGTGACTGCGGTTGACGGTCCCGGGACACGCATGACCATCTTCCTCAACGGCTGTCCCTTGCGCTGCCTGTACTGCCACAACCCTGACACCTTCCTCATGAAGGACGGCGAGCCGGTGGAGGCGGAGGAGCTCCTCCGGCGGATGCGGCGCTACCGGCGCGTGTTCCGCGCCTCTCAGGGCGGTATCACACTCTCCGGGGGAGAGGTGCTCATGCAGCCGGCCTTTGCGGCGCGGCTGCTGGCGGGAGCCAAGAGCATGGGGATCCACACCTGTATCGACACCTCCGGCTTCCTCGGTGTCAACGCTACCGATGAGATGCTGGACGACATCGACCTAGTGCTTCTTGACGTCAAGAGCGGGGACGAGGAGACCTACAGGAGGGTGACGG
Source organism: Actinomyces wuliandei (assembly GCF_004010955.1). Classification (NCBI taxonomy): domain Bacteria; kingdom Bacillati; phylum Actinomycetota; class Actinomycetes; order Actinomycetales; family Actinomycetaceae; genus Actinomyces; species Actinomyces wuliandei. The sequence continues at coordinate 1,597,936 of NZ_CP025227.1, read as the reverse complement.
GCCGGGCGCTGGCTCCCACGATCACCTTTGGCGACCGCCTCGCGGCCGCAGGTACTGAGGTGTGGGTGCGTTTCGTCCTGGTTCCCGGTCTGACTGACGAGCCGCGCAACGTGGAGAACGTCGCTCGTGTCGTCGAGCGCTGGCGCCCGGTCGTGTCCCGCGTAGAGGTCCTGCCTTTCCACCAGATGGGGACAGACAAGTGGGACGCGCTCGGACTCGACTACAGGCTGAAGGAGACCCGCCCGCCCGAGCCTGAGCTGGTGGAGTCGACCCGGGAGATCTTTCGCTCCCACGGCTTTACCGTCCACTAGTCCCGACAGGCTCTGCCCCGATCCGCTCTGCCCACCTGGCTGTCAGGGCCAGCCTACCGGGAGAGGGACGCAGCAATCGCTGCCGCCGTCTGCTCCACCTGCCAGGGACGCGCTCCTGCGGCCTCCAGGCGCTGACGGATCTCTGCGGCGGTGACCCGGCCCCGCAGGCGGTCACGGCGCTCCTTGCCGATGTCCCAGGCGACCCGGCGCTGGGCCTCAGGGGCCAGGAGTAGCTCCTGGGGGACGTGGACAGCGGTGGAGCACGTGCGCAGTGCCTCGCGTACCTGCTCCAGGGCGGTGGCTGCCTCGGGGTGGTGGCGCCGCCAGGAGCGGGGGCGAGGCAGCTCGTCGGGGCCGAGCGGAGCACGCATGGGGGGAAGGTCGGTGTCGGGGAGCGTCAGCGCCCGTTCAATCGCCCGCCACCAGTGTTCCTGGTGCTGGCGTGCCTGGCGGGAGGAGAACTCCCTGAGGGAGCCCATCTTGCGTCGCGAGGTGGGGCGGTGGACGGCGGCAGCCACGAGGGCCTGGTGGGGAAGCACCTTGGAGGGGCTGAGGTCCAGCTCGGCGGCCAGCTCCTCGCGTGCGGTCCACAGCTCGCGCAGGACCGCCAGCGACCGGGGGGAGCGGGAGGCCTTTCCAGCGTGCGGGACCCTGCGCCACGGGTCAGGCCTGGTCTGCCTGGGCGCCCGGGTGCGCAGGTGCTCGAACTCCTGGGCGGCCCACTGCGCCTTCCCGGCGTGCTCCAGCTCCTCAGCCAGCGCCTGGTGCAGGTCCAGGAGGTGCTCGACGTCCAGGGCGGCGTAGACCAGCCAGGACGGCGGCAGGGGGCGCACGGACCAGTCGGCAGCCGCGTGGTCCTTGGACAGGCGCAGTCCCAGCGTGTCCTCAATGACCGCGCCCAGCCCGACCCGGTCGCGTCCCAGGAGGCGGGCTGCCAGCTCGGTGTCGAAGAGGCTGGGCGGGTGCAGTCCCAGCGCGTGCAGGCACGGCAGGTCCTGGTCGGCGGCGTGCAGCACCCAGGGCGGTTGGCTCATGGCCTGCGCCAGCGCGGTGAGGCTCCCGGCGCCTAACGGGTCGACGAGCACAGTTCCGACGCCGTCACGACGCAGCTGGATGAGGTAGGCGTCCTGGCCGTAGCGGAACCCTGAGGCGCGCTCGGCATCGACTGCTACCGGTCCCGTCCCAGCGGTGGCCAGCGCGTGAGCGGCTGCCGCCAGGGCTGCAGGGGAGTCCGTGACAGCGGGAAGGCCGTCACGTGGGCGCGGGTAGGCGATGACGTGCTCGGGCGGGACCGGGTGGTCAGTGGTTCCAGGAACCACGGCAGGCCGAGGGGCGGCTACGGCTCTCGCCTGGCGAGGTACGGCCGCAGGCACAGGTGGACGAGGCACGAGGACACATGCTACAGGTCCCGCCGGGACTGGTCCTACCGGGGGGTGCCAGCCAGGCTCAGGGGTCTGACCAGGGCAGGCTCGTGCCCGGAGGCCATGAGGATCAGCTCGTACCAGGCGGTGAGGTGGGGGCCCAGGTCGGGGGTGTTGGGGGACCAGGAGGCGCGTATCTCGGCGTGCCCGCAGGCGTCACTGAGATCGAGCTCCCCGAAGGTCTCCGACAGGACCCTGGTGACCGTCCCGACAAGGGCGTGGTAGTCGGCCCGGGCGTCAGCGAGGGAGTCGGTGAGCCAGGACCACGCGGCTGAGCTGAGCAGGGGGTCGGCGTGGAGGTCCTCGTCAAGACGTGCCCTCACCATGGCGACCATGCGGAAGTCCGACTGCCAGGTGCGCTGCCCCGAGGGGTCGTAGAGGATGACGAAGCGGCCTGAGCCGACCGGTACCTCGTTGATAGTCTGGACGGTCTCCGCCGTCAGGGCGGCAGTGAAGGGCGCCATACGCCCTGGCCCGGGCACCTCCTCCAGCACCAGTCCCCGAGGGCGAGGCGTGTCGCGGACAGAATGGAGCGCCTCCTCGAACCGAGGGGGGAAGGAGCCCGCCCAGCCCTGCCGCGTCCTGCCACTGCCAGTCACGAGTCTCACGCTAGCGGCGCTGCGCTGGTCTGCGGTGGTGCCACGCCGCGCGGCCGACGCGGCACGCACGGCCGCAGTGGTGTCCACCTCAATGGGCCGCCCAGGGCGGACACACCGGTACCGAGGGGCTATATCCTGGTCCATCAGCCGGGTGCCGGTCACGGACCTGGCGTACTCTAGCTGTCGCAGACTCCAGGAGGCACGAGTGCCCGGCCACGATCCCAGCCCTGAAGGAACCACGCAGCCCCGGGGCGGTGTGCCGACGGCCGCCGTGCCCGAGCTGGTGCCCGTCCTCCTCGGTGGCGACATCGGGGTCTACGCCCTGGCGCGCTGCTTCCACGAGGCCTACCGGGTGCGCCCGGTGTGCATCGCTCCCCGGCCGACACAGGTCCTGACCCGCTCGCGTATCGTGCGTACGGTCGCGCTGGGGGAGCACAGCGAGCCAGGGGACTACGTCGAGGCCGCACTTGACGTGGCCAGGCGTACACCGGGTGCCAGGCGGGTGCTCCTGGCCAACACGGACTGGCACATCCGCGTCATCAACGACCACAGGCAGGTGCTTGCCGAGCACTTTGAGATCCCGGTCGCCAGCGCCGCCGTCGCTGCCCGAGTCTCAGACAAGGCGGTCTTTGCCCAGGTGTGCGAGGAGCTGGGGGTGCCCACCCCCAGCACCGTGGTCCAGGACTTCACAGGTGCTGACGCCCAGGACTGGGAGCCGACTGACACTGCTGCCCTCGGTTACCCGCAGATTGCCAAGCCCGCGTCCTCTGCCGAGTACAACGACCTGCGCATGGAGGGCAAGAAGAAGGTCTTCGTGGTCGCTGACGCCCAGGAGGCAGGCGCCCTGTGGCGGCGGTTGCGCTCCGCCGGGTTCCGCAGCCGCTTCCTGGCCCAGGAGCTCGTCGGTGGAGACGACACCTCAATGCGCTCCCTGACCGCCTACGTCGACTCGCGGGGACGGGCCGTGCTCACTGGGTCGGCCAGGGTCCTGCTGGAGGACCACGCCCCGACAATGCTGGGCAACCCGGTGTCCATGATCACCGAGCCCTTCACCGAGATGACGGAGCAGGCCATCAGGCTGCTGGAGCACGTCGGCTACAGGGGCTTTGCCAACTTCGACATCAAGGTGGACCCTCGTGACGGGCGGGCGCTCTTCCTGGAGGTCAACCCACGGATCGGGCGCAACTGCTACTACATGGCTGCCGCAGGCCACAATCCGGTGACCTTCGCCGTGCGCGACCTGGTCCTGGGACGTGAGGTGGAGCCTGCCCGTGTGGACCAGGAGGTGCTCTACTCGCTGCTTCCCCACCGGCTCCTGCGGCGCTACCTGCGTGAGGAGGCCCTGCGCAGCCGGGTCGATGCCCTGGTGAGCAGCGGTCGCACCACCAACCCGCTGCGTTACCACCGGGACCGCTCCCTCAGACGTGGTCTCGTGGTCAGCGCCCAGGAGCTCAACCAGTACCGGAAGTTCGCCCGCTACTACCCGCAGGCCACCGACACCTCCTTCTAGACCTTACTTCTGGACCTTAGAGTCCACGACCTGCTTCACCGACTGACACGACATAACCGGGAGAGACGCACTGATGAGCAGCAGTACCGACAACGAGCCCACTCAGGCCCTCGCAGCAGCCATGCGCGAGGTTGACTGGCAGACCTTCGCAAGGATCGCGGCTGACGCAGAGGTCACGCTGCCTGTCGAGCAGACAGCGGCCTGGGACTCCTTCGACGCCGCTGTGGAGGGACGACAGCCGTGGGGGCGTGTGGTGTACCAGGGGGCAGACGGGCGGGACCGTGCCCTGGTGTCACTGACACGCATGACGGTCCGGGGCTTTCCCTACCTGTGGGCACGTCACGCCCCGGTGTGGCTGGGGGAGGAGCCGACCCCCCAGGAGGAGGCCGAGCTGCGGCGGCTGCTGGTCGCGGGAGTGCGCCACCGCGACCCCCGGGTCGTCTTTGTCCGTCTCCACGCCGCCGTCCAGGGGCCAGACTGCCACGAGCTGCTCCAGACCATGACCTATGACCGTACCGTCGTCCTCGACCTGGACTGCCAGGACGACGAGGCCGTCCTGGCGTCCTTCAAGTCCCGGGGACGACGCGACGTGCGCAAGGCGCTGCGCCACGAGGAGCTGACCTTCCACGACGAGACCGACAGGGCGCAGGAGGTGTTCTCCGAGCTCTACGAGATTCTCACCGAGACCGGGGAGCGCGACGGCTTCCGGCCGGCGCCGGAGTCCGTGTACCGCACGATGCTGCGCACCCTGGGACCCGACCACGCTCGTCTGTACGTGGCGCGTCGGCAGGGGCAGGAGGCGCTGGTGTGGTCCTTGGTCACCGTCTACGGGGACGGCGCCCTGCGCTACTACGCCGGCTCCTCCGCCCAGGGGCGGCGGCTGCGGGCGGCGGACGCCCTGGTCTATAAGGAGGCCTGCTGGCTGCGCGCCCAGGGGGTGCGGACCTACGACCTCATGGGGGTGGACTCCCCGCGTGTGCCCGAGCTCGCCGGGGTCCGGGAGTTCAAGAACAAGTTCGTCACTGACGGCCCGGTTGACGTACCGGGTGCGTGGGACGTACCGGTGCACCCTCGGGTCTACGCGGGGCTCGTCCGTGCCCTGGGCCTCAAGCGGACAGCTACCGCCAGGCTGCGTGGGCGCAGGTCCCGCAGCTCTGCGGACGCCTCCTCCTGAGGCGGCTGTCAGCGCCGGGCCACCACGGTCTGCCCGGCTCCCAGGACAAGGGGCTGGCCGTGGTGCCGCCAGGCATCCTGCTGCTGCACCTGTGGGCGTGAGCCGGTGCCGGGTGGCTGCCAGCTCAGCAGCACCCTGTCCGCGGGTACGTGCTGGTCCCGGTCGGACAGGTTGGCCGCCACCATGACGTCCTTGTAGGCCACCGTGATGACTCCCTGCTCGTCGTGGACCCGGGGCCAGGACCGGCGGGAGGACCATCCCAGCCTGCGGCGCAGCGCGATGAGGTCCTGGTACCAGCGCAGCATCCGGGCGTGCTCCGGACGGTCGCGCTGCCCCCAGTCCAGCCGTGAGGCCAGGAAGGTGGCCGGGTCCTGCGGGTCAGGAACGTCCTGGGCGTCCCAGCCGAACCCGGTGAACTCCTTGACCCGTCCCTGCGAGACGCTCCTGGCCAGTTGCGGGTCGTCGTGGTCGGTGAAGAAGCGGAAGGGTGTGCGGGTCCCCCACTCCTCTCCCATGAACAGCATCGGCGTGTAGGGGCTGAGGAGCAGCAGCGCCGCTTGCGCCGCCAGCACCTCGTCAGGAAGCGACTGGGCGGGGCGGTCTCCCAGGGCGCGGTTGCCAACCTGGTCGTGGTTGGAGGCGAAGACCACGAAACGCCTCGGATCGGTCCCCTCAGGTACGGGCGCGCCCCAGGTCCGGCCCCGGAAGGAGGACCAGGTCCCGTCGTGGAGGAAGGCACCCTGGTATGCCTTGACCCAGGCCCCGGGCTCAGCGAAGTCGGCGTAGTACCCCTGTGACTCCCCGGTCAGGCGAGCGTGCAGCGCGTGGTGGACGTCGTCAGCCCACTGGGCGGTCATCCCCAGGCTGGGACGCTGGGCGGGAGGCTTCTGACAGGTCGGGGTGATGACACCGACGTCGTTGAGGTCGGACTCGGCGACCAGGCTCAGGGGACGCCCCAGCCGGGTGCTCAGGGCATGGACGGCCTGCGACATCTGGGCCAGGACGTGCGGCCCGGGACCGCTACCGTGCGAGGAGGTGTCCTTGATCTCGTGGATCGCGTCCAGGCGCAGAGCGTCGATGTGGAAGTCACGCAGCCAGCGCAGGGCCGCGTCGATGACGTAGGCGCGGACCTGCTCGCAGCCGTCCTGGTCGAAGTTGACCGCCTCCCCCCAGGGCGTGTGGTGGGCCTGGGTGAAGTAGGGGCCGAAGACGCTGAGGTAGTTCCCGCTGGGGCCCAGGTGGTTGTAGACCACGTCCAGGCACACGCCGATCCCGGCGGCGTGGGCGGCATCAACGAACCGTGCCAGGGCGTAGGGGCCGCCGTAGGCCTCGTGGACCGCCCACAGGCAGACCCCGTCGTAGCCCCACCCCGCCTGGCCCGGGAAAGGAGCCAGCGGCATCAGCTCGACCACGTCCACACCCAGGGCAGCCAGGTCGCTCAGGCGCTCGGCCGCGCAGTCCAGGGTGCCACCCGGGGTGAAGGTACCTACGTGCAGCTCGTAGACCACCGAGCCCAGGACCTCGCACCCCTGCCAGCTGGTGTCTGTCCACACCTCCTGACCCCAGGTTCCGGGCAGCACAAGCCGGGAGGGGCCGTGCACGCCCTGCGGCTGGAAGGCGCTACGGGGGTCGGGACGGTCCGGCGAGCCGTCTACCCGGAAGGCGTAGTCGGTCCCCTCCTCCAGGTCCACCGGGGACAGCCACCAGCCGTCGTGGGCGCGCTCCATCTTGATGAGTCTGTCGCTGGCGGGCAGGTGCAGCTCAACGGCGCTGGCGGACGGCGCCCACACCGGGACACGGGGACCCGGAGGAGGAGCGGGTGAGCACCAGGGCGGAGAGCAGGGGTCCCCGGGCGAGGCTCCTGCGGGCAGGGTCCCGGCGCCGGGACGGAGGACCTCGTCAGAGGTGCCGGGGTGCTGGTGGCCGCTCATGCGCCCGTCTCCTGGGACGTCGTCTCCACGGTGGCTACAGCGGCCTGAGGGACACGGGCCAGGACAACGGCCGGCGCCTCCCCGACGACGTCGGCCAGCCGCTGGAACCCGCCCTGGGTACGGGCCTGGGACACGACGTCCTGCCAGGTTCCCTCGGGCAGGACGACGCTCTCCTCACGCCAACCGCCCAGCTGCTCCAGGCGGTAGCTGAGCCGCCTCGCGATGACGACGACGTCCGGCTCCTCGTCCAGCAGGCGGGCGTAGGCGAAGGCGAAGGAGGTGGTGACTGGGATCGCCCTGTATCCCGAGCGGGGGCCGACAAAGGTCTCCGGACGCTGGGCGCGTAGGCGCAGGATCCTGGCGGTCAGGGCCAGCTTCTCCTCGTCCAGGCCCCGAGGGGCCTGCCCGGCGTCCAGCCGCTCCAGGAGCGCCTCCAGGCCGGAGGTACCCGTGTAGTCCACCCCCCGGCGGTTGTCCGGGTCCACCAGGGAGGTGCGGGTCACCTCGCTGCCCTGGTAGACGTCAGCGACGCCCAGCCAGGTCAGAGTCAGGGCCTTGTTCGCCAGGACACAGGCCCGTACCGCCCGGGCGGTACGGGAGGCGAAGGCCTCCATCTGGCGGGTCACCTCCTCGTCGGTAAGCAGGTAGGCGGCGTAGTCGGTCAGCGCCTGCTCCCGCTCCAGGTCTGGGGCGGTCCAGCTGGTCCACGTCTTCTGCTCCCGGGCTGCCTTGACCAGGTAGCGCCCCAGCCGGTCGGCATCCATCGGGTCGCCGGAGCCGGGAGCCCAGGTGCCCCACAGCGTCTGCCACAACAGGTTCTCGCTGTGCCCGTCCAGGTCTACCGGCCTGACCCGCTGGGTGGCGGCACGCAGGCGGTGGACCAGGTCCGTCCACTCCTCGGCGTAGGAGGCCAGGATGTCCAGGCGGGCGCGGACGTCCTCGCCGCGCTTGGTGTCGTGGGTGGTGGAGGTAACCATGGTGTCCGGCCAGGTGTCCTGGACCCGGTCGGCCCAGGCGTGCGCCTCGTCCGCACTGAGGGCGAAGCCGCCCGGGTTGCCCCCTACCTCGGTGAGGCTGGTCAGGTGGGTCCACCGGTAGAAGGCGGTGTCCTCCACTCCCTTGGCGGTCACGGCACCGCACACCTGCTGGAAGCGGATGACGGCCTCGGCCCGTTCCGCCGAGGAGGACAGCCCCTCGGAGCCGACCGGCTCGCCCAGGAGGAGGGCGACCACCAGGTCCAAGGTCTCGCTCTGGTCCGCCTCCAGGCGGGTGCGGGCCACCTCGGCGTCGCGGTGCACGACAGCGACAGTCTCCGGCGTGGGTGGTGTCCCAGGAACCACGTAGGCCCGGTACTGCTCCGCAGCGACCAGCAGCTCGATGACACAGGCCCGCAGGTCCTTGAAGGTGTGGTCCCTCAGCCGCACGTCGCGGGAGGTGAGGTCATCCAGGATCCGTGCCAGGCGGTCTACCTCGGAGGCCAGGGAGCCAGCGATGATCTCCCGCTTGGCCTCCTCGGTCACCCGGCCCAGGTCCACCGGTGCGTCCCCGGTCAGCTCCTGCATGAGAGCGCCCAGGCGGGCCAGGCCGGAGGGGTCCACCTGCAGCTGGTCGATCCGCCAGGCCGCGTCGTAGCCTGTGGTCCCGGCCACGGACCAGGAGGTAGGCAGGGACTCGTCGGGAGCCAGGATCTTCTCCGCGGCGATCCAGGCTCCGCTGCTGGCGGCGGACAGCCGTGACAGGTAGCCTCCAGGGTCGGCCAGGCCGTCGGGGTGGTCCACCCTCAGGCCGCTGACGACCCCTGACTCCACCAGCTCCAGCACCAGGGCGTGGGAGCCGGAGAAGACCTCAGGGTCCTCCACGCGGATCGCCGCCAGGGTGCCGACGTCGAAGAAGCGGCGGTAGTTGATCTCCTCGTCGCCGACCTTCCAGTAGGCCAGCCGGTAGTGCTGGCGCTCGACCAGGACGTGCATGGGCAGGGACTCCGTGCCTGCGGCTACCGGGAAGGCGTGGTCGAAGTAGCGCAGCACGTGCTGGGGGCCCAGGTGCTCCTGGCCGGGGACGACCATGGTCTCCAGGACGAGCTCCTCGTCGGCCAGGACCTCCCCGATGCGCCTGCCCAGGACCGGCATGAGGATCGGCTCGTCCACGGAGACGTCGAACCAGGCGGCGTAGGGGGAGTCCGCCCCCTCACGCAGCACGGACCACAGCGGCTGGTTGTGCCAGGCCGGGGTGGGCACGGCCATGTGGTTGGGCACGATGTCGACGACCAGGCCCATGCCTGCGTCGTGGGCGGTGCGGGCCAGGGACTCCAGGCCCGCGCGTCCTCCCAGCACCTCGCTGACACGCTGGTGGTCGATGACGTCGTAGCCGTGCGTGGAGCCTGGGGCGGCGGCCAGAACCGGGGACAGGTACAGGTCCGTGACACCGAGCCGGGAGAGATAGGGCACCAGGTTCTCCGCGTCGGCGAAGGTGAGGTCCTCGCTCAGCTGGAGACGGTAGGTGGTCACCGGGGTGCGCCGCCCTGGCCCGGGGACGTGGCCGGACCAGGGGGCGTAGCCGCCGCTGGCCTGGGTGGGTGGGTGGGTGGTCCCGGGGAGGGCCTCACCAGGGCCCGGGCCCGTCGAGTGACCGCTGGCTCCTGAGGCCTGGACCGGGGCACCCGGGACGTGCCCCAGCTGGTCGTGCTGCGGTGTCGTGGGTGACGGGGCTGTCATGACTGCCTCCTCACCGCCTCGGTCGTCGTTACCGTCTTGTCTGCCGCTGTCTCCGTCGATGCTGTCTCGCTCGGTGTGGTCGGTTCAGACGTCCCAGGCGCTGCTCCGGCTGTCTCGTGCGAGGCCGGTGAGTCGGCGCTGACGAGGAACAGCATGGAACGGGCCTCCACGGTCACCGACTCGCTCGCTGACAGCACCGGGTCGGAGTCACCGTCCACTGCGGGGGCGGTGTCCAGTGCCACGGTCCAGGCGGGTGAGTAGTCGGGGCCGGGCAGGGTGAAGTCGATGTCCTCGGCCGAGGCGTTGATAAGGACCAGGAAGGAGTCGTCGACGATCCGCTGCCCCATGGCGTCGGGCTCGGCGATGGCCTCTCCGTTGAGAAAGACCATCATGGAGCGCGCGTACCAGGTGGTCCAGTCCTGTTCAGTCATGGACTGGCCCGACGGTGCCAGCCACTCGATCTCTCCCAGCTCGGACTCGCCGCCGTGGCTGGCGTCGCCGGTGAAGAAGCGTCTGCGGCGCAGAACCGGGTGGTCCCGGCGTAACCACATCATGGTCCTGGTGAACTCCAGCAGCTCCTGGTCGCGCTCGTCCAGATCCCAGCTGACCCAGGAGGTCTCGTTGTCCTGGCAGTAGACGTTGTTGTTGCCCCCCTGGGTGCGGCCCATCTCGTCGCCGTGGCAGATCATGGGGACCCCCTGGCTGAACAGGATCGTGGCCAGGAAGTTGCGAATCTGGCGGCTGCGCAGCTCATTGACCTCCGGGTCGTCGGTGGGTCCCTCCACGCCGCAGTTCCACGAGCGGTTGTCGGAGTCGCCGTCGGCCCCACCCTCGCCGTTAGCCTCGTTGTGCTTCTCGTTGTAGGACACCAGGTCGTGCATCGTGAACCCGTCGTGGGCGGTGACGAAGTTGATGCTGGACACGGGCGTGCGCCCGGAGTGCTGGTAGAGGTCGGAGGATCCGGTGATCCGGGAGGCGAACTCTCCCAGGGTCGAGGGCTCACCCCGCCAGAAGTCACGTACCGTGTCACGGTACTTGCCGTTCCACTCGCTCCACAGGGTGGGGAAGCCGCCCACGTTGTAGCCGCCGTCCCCCACGTCCCAGGGCTCGGCGATGAGCTTGACCTGGGAGATCACCGGGTCCTGGTGGATGATGTCGAAGAAGGCGCTGAGCTTGTCCACCTCGTGGAACTGGCGGGCCAGCGTGGAGGCCAGGTCGAAGCGGAAGCCGTCCACATGCATCTCGGTGACCCAGTAGCGCAGGGAGTCCATGATGAGCTGCAGCACGGCGGGGGAGCGCATGAGCAAGGAGTTTCCCGTGCCTGTGGTGTCGAAGTAGTGGGCCTGGTCACCGTCGACCAGTCGGTAGTAGGAGGCGTTGTCGATGCCCCGGAAGGAGAGGGTGGGGCCCATGTGGTTCCCCTCGGCGGTGTGGTTGTAGACCACGTCGAGGATGACCTCGATGTCGGCCTCGTGGAGGGCCTTGACCATCGACTTGAACTCTTGGACCTGCTCACCCTGGGTCCCGTAGGCGGCGTAGGTGCTGTGCGGGGCGAAGAAGCCGATGGTGTTGTAGCCCCAGTAGTTGGACAGGCCCTTGTCCTGCAGGTAGGCGTCGTTGACGAACTGGTGGACCGGCATCAGCTCGATGGCGGTCACCCCTAGGTCCTTGAGGTGCCTGATGACGGCTGGCTGTGTCAGGCCCGCGTAGGTGCCTCGTAGCTCCTCGGGAACCTCAGGATGCAGCTGGGTGAGCCCCTTGACATGGGCCTCGTAGATGATGGTCTCGTGGTACTCGTGGGCCGGGGGACGGTCGTGCCCCCAGTCAAAGTAAGGGTTGACCACGACCGAGCGCATCGTGTGCGCCGCCGAGTCCTGGGTGTTACGCACCTCAGGGTTGGTGAAGTCGTAGGAGTACAGCGTGGGGGAGGGCTCGACCTGGCCGGTCATTGCCTTGGCGTAGGGGTCCAGGAGGAGCTTGGAGGGGTCGCAGCGGTGGCCTTCCTCGGGGCTGTAGGGGCCGTGGACCCTGTAACCGTACTGCTGGCCCGGGCTGACTCCCGGCAGGTAGGCGTGCCAGACGTCTCCGTCCACCTCGGTGAGGGGGACGGGGGTCTCCTGCCCCTCCTCGTCGAACAGGCACAGCTCCACGGCGGTTGCCGCTGCAGAGAACAGGGAGAAGTTGGTGCCTGCTCCGTCGTACGTGGCTCCTAGGGGGTAGGGCTGTCCCGGCCAGATCTGCTGAGTCTGAAGAGTCGGCATGGGACCAACCCTGCCACGCCTGGGGCACTGGGTGGAGGACGTTGGGCGGTGGGATGCCGTACTGTCGTTACCAGGGTGCCTGCGCACGCACCAGGGGTATGAGGGGCTGTGCTCGGGGGGCTCGCTGGACCCGTTGTACGGGGTGGTGTCGGCGGTGGGGTCCAACCTGCAGGCGGCAGCCTCCTCGCTTCGTGGCGGTGCAAGAGGGTGCAAGAGACCTGGTAGCAGAAGGAGGTGGTCAGAGACGGTCCCGCCCAGCTTGGAGGTCGATGAGGTCCTGGTCGTCGTCACCCTCCCCACCTGCTCTTCTCGTAGGTGGGGAGATGCCAGTGGCCATGCCTGCGCCACGCGTTGGTCACGTCTGCGACCTCGGCCACATCGACACCGCATGGGTGTCATGTGGCGCCGCCGGGCGAGGTGATAGAGTCCTGGCTGTCTCCCTGAGGGCGGCTTTCGGTGGCTCTTGGAGGGCGGCGCTGCGGATGTGGCTCAGTTGGTAGAGCATCACCTTGCCAAGGTGAGGGTCGCGGGTTCGAGTCCCGTCATCCGCTCGGGCGATTGGCGCAGCGGTAGCGCGCTTCCCTGACACGGAAGAGGTCACTGGTTCGAACCCAGTATCGCCCACTGGTCGTTCCGCCTGTGCTGGCGGTGATGTAACCGTGTACGCACGGACTTCACCCCAGTAGCACCTTGGGCCAGGGGGCGTGTCACCGGACGAGGCGCTGAGGCTCGTGGCAGTACCTGCGGACCCTCGACGGGGCGGAGGGGCTGAGATCTGGCTTCGGGACGAGGTTTGTCATGAGGACTGCACTGGTCACTGGCGGCAACAGAGGAATCGGCAGGGAAGTCTGCCGAGCGCTGTCGGCGCTTGGGTACCACGTCTATCTTGGCAGCAGGGACGTCGAGGTCGGCCGTCGCGTGGCCAGGGCGGTCCAGTCGGAAGGCCACGTTGAGTGTGTCCGGCTGGACGTCACGTCCGGTGAGGACGTGAGCGCTCTTTCCGAGCGCCTGGGTGAGGACCTGGAAGTTCTCGTCAACAGTGCAGGCATCTATAGTGCCCTTCCTTTTCAGAGGGTTTCCGTGGATGACGTCAGGCAGTCCTGCGAGATTAATATGCTGGGGCCGTTCTCTCTCATATCAGAGTTCCTTCCTGGGATGAACCGCCGCAGCCACGGCCGGATCATTAATGTTTCCTCGGGATACGGAACGTTCTCCGACAGGATCAGTGGACCCGCCGCGTACGGCATATCGAAGGCGGCGCTGAACGCCCTGACGGTCGTGGCCTCACAGGAAGCGGAGGGGAGTGTCGAGGTAAATGCCGTCTGCCCCGGGTGGGTGCGCACCGACATGGGAGGACACGGTGCTCCGCGAGACGTCTCCGAGGGGGCTGACACGATCGTCTGGCTCGCGACCCGGCCCGCTGACAGGCAACGGATCAACGGCCAGCTGCTGAGAGACAGGAAGGTGATTCCTTGGTGAGACTGCGGCGGCGGTGCCGCCTGTGGCTCGCCTGGCGACGTCCGGGAGACGGGACAGCGCGGTAGCCTGGCAACCAGAGGGCGCAGGTAGACTGCCCGCCTAGACGGGTGCACCGGTACAGCGCCCCACGACTCATGAGGAGACGACCCCGTGCCATCTCAGCCCACGTCCCACGTCATCGTTGACGGCGTCGAGCGCGCCATCGGTGCCGGAGCCACGGGCGCCACCCTGTTCGAGGAGGAGGCCAGGACCGCAGGGGTGGTCGCCGTGCGTGTTGACGGCGAGCTCTGGGACCTGGAGCGGGAGCTGCCTGAGGGCGCGGTCGTGGAGCCGGTCGCCCTCGACTCTGAGGACGGGCTGAACATCCTGCGCCACTCCGTGACCCACGTCATGGCCCAGGCCGTCCAGGAGATCTTCCCCGACGTCAACCTCGGTGTCGGCCCCTTCATCACTGACGGCTTCTACTACGACTTCGGCGGCATCGAGGCGGTGACCCCCGAGCTGCTCCGCGAGGTCGAGAAGCGTATGAAGCGCATCGTCAGAGAGGGGCAGCGCTTCGTGCGCCGCGAGATCACCGAGAGCCAGGGACAGGCCGAGCTGGCCGACCAGCCCTACAAGCTCGAGCTGATCACCACCAAGGGGGCCGGTGCGGAAGGAGCCTCCGTGGAGGTCGGCTCCGGGGGGCTGACCATGTACGACAACGTCCGCCGCGACGGCACCGTGGCCTGGACGGACCTGTGCCGCGGCCCCCACCTTCCCTCTACCCGGCTCATCGGCCAGGGCTTCGCCCTCACCAAGTTCTCCTCGGCCTACTGGAAGGGGGACCAGTCCGGTGACTCCCTGCAGCGTATCTACGGCACTGCCTGGCCCTCCAGGGACGAGCTCAAGGCCTATCAACACCGCCTGGCCGAGGCTGCCAGGCGCGACCACCGCAGGCTGGGCGCCGAGCTCGACCTGTTCTCCTTCCCCGAGGAGCTAGGAGCGGGCCTGCCGGTCTTCCACCCCAAGGGGGGTGTGCTCAAGCGGGTCATGGAGGACTACGTCCGTGAGGCCCACATCCGCAACGGCTTCTTCTACGTAGGCACCCCTCACATCTCCAGGGAGGAGCTGTTCCACGTCTCGGGACACCTGCCCTACTACGCCGACGGAATGTTCCCCCCGATGGACGACGACGGGCAGGCCTACTACCTCAAGGCCATGAACTGCCCGATGCACAACCTCATCTTCCGCTCCCGGGGACGCTCCTACCGCGAGCTGCCCCTGCGCCTGTTCGAGTTCGGCACCGTCTACCGCAACGAGAAGTCCGGTGTCCTCCAGGGGCTGACGCGGGTGCGCTCCATCACCCAGGACGACTCCCACTCCTACTGCACCCCCGAGCAGGCCCCCGACGAGGTCCGGCACCTGCTGACCTTCGTCCTGACCCTCCTGAAGGACTTTGGCCTGGACGACTTTTACCTGGAGGTCTCCACCCGGGACGAGGACGGGAGGAAGAAGGACAAGTTCATCGGCTCCGACGAGCAGTGGGCCTCCGCCACCGAGGTCCTGACCACGATCGCCGCCGAGTGCGCCCGGGACAACGACCTGGTGGTGGTTGACGACCCGGGTGGCGCCGCTTTCTACGGCCCCAAGATCTCGGTGCAGGCCAAGGACGCCATCGGGCGGACCTGGCAGATGTCAACCATCCAGTACGACTTCAACCAGCCTCACCGCTTCGGCCTGGCCTACACCGCGCCGGACGGGACCCACCGCGAGCCCGTCATGATCCACTCGGCCAAGTTCGGGGCCATCGAGCGCTTCATCGGGGTCCTCACCGAGCACTACGCCGGGGCCTTCCCGGCGTGGCTCGCCCCGGTGCAGGTGCGGCTGATCCCCGTCGCGGAGGCCTTTGACGACTATGTTGGCTCCGTGGCTGCCAGGCTGCGTGAGCACGGGATCCGGGTGGAGGTCGACACCTCCGACGACCGCTTCGGCAAGAAGATCCGCAACGCCTCCAAGGAGAAGGTACCTTTCACGTTGATCGCCGGGGGGGAGGACGCGCAGGCAGGGGCCGTGTCCTTCCGGTTCCGAGACGGCGGGCAGACCAACGGCGTGCCTGTGGACCAGGCCGTGGCGCACATCGCGTCCGTGATCACCGACCGGGTCAACGACCCGGCGGGAGAGAGGCTGCCCCGTGAGTGACGTAGAGCCTAGTGACGTAGAGCCTGACGAGCACACCGGGTGCCACGGGCACGCTGCAGCGCACGCCGGTCATGGTGCCGAGCAGCCCCCCTACCACGAGGGGGCGCCGTCAGCCTTCCAGCGACTGTGGACCCCCCACCGGATGGTCTACATCGGGGGCCAGGACAAGCCTGCTGACGACTCGGTGGCCCAGTGCCCGTTCTGTGCCGGCCCGGACCGGGAGGACGAGGAGGCCCTCATCGTCCACCGTGGTCGGCTCGCCTACGTCCTCATGAACCTCTACCCCTACAACACCGGCCACCTCCTGGTGTGCCCCTACCGGCACGTCTCGGACTGGACCCAGGCCAGCGCCCAGGAGCGTGTCGAGATCGGTGAGCTGACGGCCCGGGCCATGGAGGTCGTGCGCCACGTCTCCCACCCGCACGGCTTCAACCTGGGGATGAACCAGGGGGATGTGGCGGGAGCCGGGATCGCCGCCCACCTCCACCAGCACGTCGTCCCGCGCTGGAAGGGCGACGCCAACTTCATGCCGATCATTGGCCGCACTAAGCCGGTGCCCCAGCTCCTGGGTGACCAGCGCGACATGCTCGCCGCTGCCTGGGAGGCGGCATGAGGCCCGCGAGCACGAGGGAGGTGCTGAGGTAGCGATGCTGGGCAACCACGGACGCGGCCTGACCAGGGCATTGTTCACCCGGCCTGCCCTGGCCATGGCCAGGGCAGGCGTGACACCCAACATGCTGACCGTCGCCGGGACCGTGCTGTCGGTGTCCGCGGCGGTGCTCCTGCTGCCCCAGGGACGCTTTGTAGCCGGGCCGCTGGTGCTGGCTCTTGTGCTCGTGGCCGACTCCTTCGACGGGATCCTGGCCCGTGCCACGGGACGTGCCTCCGTCTTCGGCGCCTTCCTGGACTCCACGATGGACCGTCTTGCCGACGGCGCCGTCTTTGCCTCCCTTACTGCCTGGGTGGCGCTGCGCATGGAGGCCGGGCACCTGCGTACGGTGACACTCGTGACGGCTCTGTCCACAGTGGTCCTCGCCGGGGTCGTGCCCTACGCCCGGGCCAGGGCCGAGGCGGTGGGCGCCCAGGCCTCCGTCGGCGTGGCAGAGCGCACTGACCGTCTGGTGGTGGTGCTCCTGGCCACCCTTGCGGTGGGTCTGGGCGCCCCGTCGTGGGTGCTGACCCTCGGCCTGTCCTACGTGTGCCTTGCCTCCCTGGTGACCGTGCTTCAGCGGGTCCGTGCCGTGGCGGTCCAGACCGCCCCCGCCTCCTCAGCCGGACCAGGTCCTGACAGCGGCTCCGTCCCCGGGGTACCTGGTCCCGTCGTCCGGGAGGCCGATGGGACGGCAGCGGACGGGAGAGCCTCGTGAGGCAGGTCGGGGTGAGACAGGTCGGTGTCGAGGACCTCTACCGGTTCGCCTGGAAGGCTGTGCCCCGCCTGCCGGGCAGGATCGGCTACCCTCTCTTCCATGCCGGTGCTGACCTGGCCTGGGCGCTGCACCGGGTACGTGGCGGGAGCAAGGGCGTGGGCCAGCTGGAGAGGAACCTGGCCCGGCTGCTGGCGCAGCCTGCTGGTTCCCGCCAGGTGTCGCGCCTGTCCCGCCAGGCCATGCGCTCCTACATGCGCTACTTCTACGAGGCCTTTGCCCTGCCGTCGGTGAGTGCCAGCCAACTTGCGGCCCGGGTCCGGTTTGAGGGGGAGTTCCAGGTCCTGGAGGACCTGGAACACGGTAACGTCGTCCTGGCCCTGCCGCACACCGGGAACTGGGACCTGGTCGCGGCCTGGGCCTGCCGTGAGCTCGCCCCGGTGCTGACGGTGGCGGAGAGGGTGGAGCCTGAAGACCTTTTTGAGCAGTTCACGCGTTTCCGCGAGCAGCTGGGGCTGCGCATCATCGGTCAGGCCCGTGGTGAGAGGGTGTTTGACCGGCTCCTGGAGGCCGCCGGGCAGGACCGCTACGTCATCGCCCTCCTGGCTGACCGGGACCTGTCGTCCTCGGGGATCAGGGCTGAGCTGTGCGGGCACCCGGTCTACGTGGCCGCTGGACCGGCGGCCCTGGCGCGTCGGCTGGGTCTGCCGCTGTACACGGCGGTCATGTACTACGAGAGGCTGTCAGGGCGGCGGCGGCGTCAGGCAGGCTCGCCATGGGGGCTGGTCCTCAGTGTGCGCAAGGTCGAGGCCCCCGTCACAGGGACGGGGCACGACCAGGTGGCCGAGCACACGCGGGCCTGGGTGCGTGCCGTCGAGCCCCTGCTGGTGGAGCACCTGGTGGACTGGCACATGCTTCAGCCTGTCTTCGAGGAGGACCTGGACCCCGAGCGTCTGGCACGAGGCCGCTCCCGTGCTGCGGGGCACCTGGAGCGGCGTGGCGGGCCGCACGGGCAGCGCAGTGGCGAGCAGGCCGGTGAGGACAGCAGAGGCAGTACATGCTCTTCTGCCGTAGGTGAGGTGCCATGAGGGTCGGTATCGTGTGCCCCTACTCCTTCGACGCCCACGGCGGGGTGCAGGTCCATGTGACGGACCTGGCGCAGGAGCTGTCCAGGCGCGGTCACGACGTGTCCGTGCTGGCTCCGGCGAGCGAGGGCACCGATCTCCCAGAGTGGGTGACCAGTGCTGGCGACGCCCTGGCCATCCCTTACAACGGCTCCGTCGCCCGACTCAACTTCGGCGCGGCTGTCGCCCGACGGGCCAGGCGGTGGCTGGCGGCCGGGGACTTCGACGTCCTTCACATTCACGAGCCGATCACCCCGTCGGTGGGTATGCTGGCGCTGCAGGCCGCCACCGGCCCGGTGGTAGGAACCTTCCACGCGGCCATGGACCGCTCTCTGGCCCGCGAGCTGGTCTCACCTGCCGCCGTACCGCTGCTGGAGAAGCTCTCGGCGCGCATCGCCGTCTCCGAGGAGGCCCGCAGGACCCTCATCCAGCACCACGGCGGAGATGCCGTCGTCATCCCTAACGGGGTCAGTATTGCCCCTTTCGCCGCTGCCCCCAGGGACGATCCGCGCTTCCGGGGGACGGCCCAGGCTCCGACGATCGCCTTCCTGGGGCGCCTGGACGAGCCCCGCAAGGGACTGCCCGTGCTTGCTGACGCGGTGCCGACGGTCCTGGAGGCCTTTCCGGGTGCGCGCTTCCTGGTGGCTGGACGGGGACAGGCCCAGGAGGTGCGCGACCGCCTGGCCCGCTACGGGGACTCAGTGAGCTTCCTGGGAGGCGTCAGCGAGGAGGACAAGGCCGCCCTGCTCGCCTCGGCTTCGTGCTACGTGGCACCGCAGACAGGGGGGGAGTCCTTCGGGATCGTCCTGGTAGAGGCCATGGCGGCAGGTACGTCGGTGGTCGCCTCCGACATTACCGCCTTCTCCGACGTCCTGGGCGCAGGGCGCTACGGTGCTCTGTTCCCCTGCGGGGACCCGCAGGGCCTGGCCCGCGCCGTCATCACCACCCTGGGCGACGCCGAGGCTTCTGCCGCCCGTCGTGAGGCGGCGGCGGCCGTGGTCACACGCTACGACTGGCAGACGGTCACCGACGCCGTGCTCGACGTCTACGACATGGCCCTGTCTGCGGCTCACACGAGAGTGAGCCTGGGGCCGGGATCTCGTACCATGCTGGCGCGGCTGCGCGGTACGTGGGAGGACTGACCATGCCTTCGGCCACCTGCTCCTGTGTCTGCTACGTGCTGCACAACGTACCGACAGGGCTTCCCTCTGCCTGGGTCGGGACGGGTGCGGTGGCCTCCTCCCGGCAGGCGGGGCTGCTGGACTGGGGCGGGTGGAGCGGGCCGCTCCTCGTCGTGGTCCTCCTCCTGCTCCTCCTCCTGGCCCTTGGGTGGGCGCTGTACGCCCGCGCCGTGCGCGTGGACCGCCTGCACCGTCAGGTCCTCGGCGCCCGGGCGACCCTGGAGGCCCAGATCCTGCACCGGGCTGAGGCCGCCGCCGACCTGGCTTCCACAGGGGTCCTCGACCCCGCCTCCTGCGTGCTGCTGGCCCAGGCTGCCCGGGACGCCCTGGACGCGGAGGGACCGATCGTCAGCGACGGCCTGGACCCCGTCCCCCGGCTGGACTCAGCCTACGGCCAGGCAGGGCCGGCGGCCACACAGCACGGGCCGTCAGCCCCAGTTCCTGGTGCGCGGTCCACTAGGAGCCGTTCCCGTCCCCAGCTTGAGTCGGACCTCAGCCGAGTGATACGTACCGTTGTCGACGTGCAGGCCCGTGAGGACCTCAGCGGTAGCCAGCGAGGCTCACAGGCCCTGGCGCGGCTTGACCGTGCCTGCTACCGCATGGTCCTGGCCCGCCGGTTCCACAACACCCACGTGAAGCAGGCACGTGCCCTGCGGGAGCGGCCTGTCGTGCGTGTCCTGCACCTGGCTGGGCACGCACCTGTGCCACAGACCTTTGAGGCTGATGACGAGACGGCACCGGCAGGCCACGCCGACTCGGGGTCTCAGCAACCACGACCGCCGCAGGAGGAGCAGGAGGACGGGTCATGACAGTCCCTCCGCCTAGCCGGTCCTGGGCTCCCCGCAGCGGCTACCGGCGCCCTGGCGCAGACCATCCAGGCCTGTCAGGGACCCCGGGTGCTCCGGCGGGGAGCGCGGGTCCCGGGCAGGCTGCTGGCACCGGGCCCCCCGGGTGGGGGCGGGTGCCCGGCTCAGCCGACGGCGCCGCAGCACCCAGCCTCCAGGCCGCGCGGTGGCGCGAGGTGCTCTACTACGTCCTGGCCCTCCTGGGAGCAGCCGGGTTGGCAGGGATGCTGTGGATGATCTCCAGGTCCGCGTCAAGTGCTCCTGACCTGGTCCTGGTGGTGCTCCTGGCGGCAGTCCCCCTGCTCGTCGTGCTGGCCGTGGTCTTCTGGATCGACCGCTGGGAGCCTGAGCCTGCCAGGATGCTGCTGGTGGCCTTCTTGTGGGGCGCCGGAGTCTCGACGGCGGTCTCGCTGCTGGTCAACTCCGTGTTCGCGGCAGTTGTGGCTGACGCCACCGGAGACCTCCAGGAGGCCGAGGGGCTTGCTGCTGTTGTGTCCGCCCCGATCACGGAGGAGACGGCCAAGGGGCTCGGGGTGCTCGTCATCTTCCTGGTGTGGCGGCGTACCTTCAGCGGCGCCGTGGACGGGCTGGTCTACGCCGCCGTGGTGGCCGCAGGCTTCGCCTTTGCCGAGAACATCCTCTACTTTGTCGCCAACCGGGAGGACCTCCTCCTCGTCTTCGTGGTACGTGGCCTCTTCTCACCCTTCGCCCATGTGACCTTCACGGCGTGCACCGGGGTGGCGATCGGGGTCTCCGCCCGGAGACGGTCGAGGCTGGCGTGGGTGTGGTGGACCCCGGTGGGCCTGGTCGCCGCAGTCGTCCTCCACGCGTTCTGGAACGGGGTCGTCACCACCGCCCCCCAGTACTACCTTCTTGTCGAGGTTCCCTTCTTCCTGGCCTGCATCGGAATGGTGGTGTGGCTGCGCTGGGCGGAGCGCATGACGATGAGGCGTCGGCTGGACGACTACGGGCGTGCGGGATGGTTCTCCCCGCAGGAGGTCATGATGCTGACCACGGGGTCGGGGCGATCGGCGGGTCGCAGGTGGGCACGCACCCGAGGGCCTGCCGCGACCACCGCGATGAGCAGCTTTCAGAAGGGAGCGGCCGAGCTGGCCCAGCTGCGTCAGCAGGCGGTGGACGGGCACGCCGACCACGACTTTGCCGACAAGGAGCGTGAGCTCCTCACCCGGATCACCTCCAGTCGTCAGGTCTTCCTCGGGGTTGTGTGACTCCTGTGTGAGCGCCGTGAGAGCGGCGTGTGAGCAGGGAGACCTGGTGCAGGGCAGGAGCGGGACGCCTCCGGGGTGGGCCAGGAATTGTTGCGGTAGAGTGGAGCCTGCACCTGGCTGCCGCGTTGCGAGGCCCCTGGCCTGTGAGGACACGTCGTCCAGGTGCCCTGACAGAGTGACACTTCCAGGCGAACAGGAGAACCATGAACGCTGCACCTGCCTCTGCCAGCAGCCGAGCCGTCAGGAACGACATGATCGAGTCCCTCAAGGGCGGCGTCATTATGGACGTGGTCACCCCTGAGCAGGCGCGCATCGCCCAGGACGCCGGTGCTGTCGCTGTCATGGCTCTGGAGCGCGTCCCGGCTGACATCCGGGCGCAGGGTGGTGTGGCCCGCATGTCGGATCCCGAGCTCGTCAGCGCCATCATCGAGTCAGTCTCCGTCCCGGTCATGGCCAAGGCCCGTATCGGCCACTTCGTCGAGGCTCAGGTGCTGCAGTCTCTGGGAGTCGACTGCGTGGACGAGTCCGAGGTCCTGACCCCGGCGGACTACTCCCACCATATTGACAAGAGGGCATTCACGGTACCGTTCGTCTGCGGGGCGACCAACCTGGGAGAGGCGCTGCGCCGTGTTGCCGAAGGCGCTGCGATGATCCGCTCCAAGGGCGAGGCCGGGACGGGTGACGTCTCCAACGCGGTGAGGCACATGCGCTCCATCCGTGAGGAGATCCTCCGTCTGGCGGCCCTGCCTGACGAGGACCTCTACCTGGCAGCCAAGGAGCTGGGCGCGCCGTACGACCTAGTGGCTGAGGTCGCCTCGACCGGTCGTCTCCCTGTGACCCTGTTTACTGCAGGAGGAGTCGCGACCCCTGCTGACGCTGCCATGATGATGCAGTTGGGTGCCGAGGGCGTCTTTGTGGGCTCGGGTATCTTCAAGTCCGGTGACCCGGTCAGGCGCGCCCGCGCCATCGTGCAGGCGACGACCCACTTCAACGACCCTGCGGCTGTTGCCGAGGTGTCGCGAGGCCTGGGTGAGGCCATGGTCGGCACCAGCGCCGCAGACCTTCCTGCGCCGCACCGCCTGGCCGAGCGCGGCTGGTGAGCCCTGCTCCGGTGACGCCCGGAGCCCTGGCTGCCGACGGTCGCCGCGCGGACCTGGTGCCGCACGACTGGACCGACCTGCTGGACTCCCGGGAGTGGCGGCTGGGCCCCGACGGCCTGCCGTGCCGCCGTGCTGCCAGGGTGCTGGTCATGGCTGCCGGGGAGCAGGTGCTCCTCCTGAGGGGGCACGACACCGCCGACCCCTCCCACCGGTGGGTCTTCACTCCTGGCGGGGGGCTGCACCCCGGAGAGGGCCCCGAGCAGGCTGCGGTGCGTGAGCTAGCCGAGGAGACCGGGCTGGTTGTGGGCGAGGAGCACCTGGAGGGTCCTGTCGCCCGGCGTGAGGCCGTCTTCCGGTTCATGCGGGTCACGTGCCGTCAGCACGAGCTTTTCTACCTTCTCAGGCTCCCTGGCCCGGTGGCGGTTCGCAGGGACGGGTGGACCGATCTGGAGCGTGATGCCGTTGACTCCGTGGGCTGGTGGACCTTGGCTCAGGTGTCCCAGGTGCAGACCAGGGGCGAGGTGGTCTACCCGGTCTGCCTGGTCGGCGTCCTGCGTGACCTGCGTGCCGGCTGGGACGGCAGGGTGGTGGATCTCACCGATCCTGCTGACACTGGTTCTGTCCCCGGTTCTCACCCGAGTGGGGACGGTCAGGAGGGGCGGGAGGGGAATGCAGGCCCAGGAGGGTAGGGCGGGCGTCTTATGAAGACTCGCGCTGGTCTTGTGGCCTTGGGATGACGACGAGCCGGACGGTAGGATCAGCGCGGTTCGCACGGCTGCGTCCGTGTCGCCTCCGCTGTGAGGTTGCGGGGGGCCAACCGGGTACGTCATACCCTCGTCTTCGCGGCGGGTGCTGCCCCCCGGGGCACTGTCCGTCGTCCGCCAGGCCGTACCGGCCATCTGACGAACTTTCGAGGAGAGCACATGTCAGGTCACTCCAAGTGGGCCACAACCAAGCACAAGAAGGCAGTGATCGACGCCAAGCGGGGCAAGCTGTTTGCCCGCCTCATCAAGAACATCGAGGTGGCTGCCCGCACGGGGGGCGGAGACCCTGCGGGCAACCCTACCCTGTACGACGCGATCCAGAAGGCCCGGAAGAACTCCGTGCCCGCCGACAACATCACCCGCGCCGTCAGGCGGGGCAGCGGCGAGGAGGCCGGGGGAGCAGACTGGCAGACCATCATGTACGAGGGGTACGGGCCCGCCGGTGTCGCCTTTCTGGTGGAGTGCCTCACTGACAACCGCAACCGTGCCGCCTCCGACGTCCGTGTCGCCTTCTCCCGCAACGGCGGCAGCCTGGCCGACCCAGGGTCCGTGGCCTACAACTTCGCCCGCAAGGGAGTGGTCGAGGTGGCCAAGGCTGACGGGGTGGATGAGGACTCCATCCTGGCGGCCGTCCTGGACGCGGGGGCTGAGGAGGTCGAGGACGCGGGCGACTCCTTCGAGATCTACTCCGAGCCGGGTGACATCGTCGCCGTGCGCACGGCCCTGACGCAGGCCGGGATGGACTACGACTCCGCAGAGGTCCAGTTCGTGGCCGGGACCAAGGTCGAGGTGGACCTGGAGGCCGCCCGCAAGGTGCTCCGGCTCGTTGACGCCCTGGAGGACTCCGACGACGTCCAGAACGTCTTTACCTCCGTCGATATCTCTGCCGAGGTCGCCGCCGAGCTCGACTCCGGCGAGGAGTAGGGGCTCGTGCCGGAGGACGAGGGGCGCGCGGCACGCAGCGGGAGGACCCGGTGACCCCGGGGCCGGTCTCCCAGCGTGCCCTGGTGGCTCAGCAGAGGGTCCTCGGTATCGATCCCGGGCTGACACGCTGCGGCCTGGGCTGTGTCGACATCGATCCTCGTCGCCGGGTGCGGCTGGTGGAGGTAGGGGTTGTCCGTACCTCGCCGCAGAGCAGCTCGGAGCAGCGTCTGCTGGCTGTCGCCGAGGCCATTGAGGACTGGATCGCCCGCCTGGGGCCCTCGGTCGTCTCCATCGAGCGCGTCTTCGCCCAGGAGAACCTGCGGTCCGTCATCGGGGTGGCTCAGGTCATCGGCGTGGCTATGGTCGCGGGTGCCCGGGCCGGCCTTGAAGTGGCCCAGCACACTCCTAGCGAGGCGAAGGCGGCTGTCACCGGGTCCGGCAGGGCGGACAAGGTCCAGGTCCAGCACATGGTGACGCGTATCCTCAGGCTGGGCTCCCCGCCCCAGCCGGCAGACGCCGCCGACGCCCTGGCCCAGGCGATCTGCCACGGCTGGCGCGGTGGTGGCGGTGGAGCGGACGACGCCGGAGAGATGGTCTCGGCAGGGGGAGCGGTGCGGGTGTCGGCCCGCACCCCGGCGCAGCGCCAGTGGGCTGCGGCGCAGGCGGCTGCCCGACGTACGGGTGCGGTCGATCCTCGCCGGGTGCGGCGGTGATCCTGCTCCTCCCGGGCACGGCCTGCTATGCTCCGAACAGGTGTTCGAGATCCTCGTGGACAGGAGCTGGGCTCACACATGATTGCCTCACTGCGCGGTGCCGTCCTTGACATCTCCCTGACGGGTGCCGTAATCGAGACTGGTGGCGTGGGGATGAGCGTGCAGGCCACGCCCACCACCCTGTCCTCTCTCAAGGTGGGCAGGGAGACCCTGGTGCACACCGAGCTGGTGGTGCGGGAGGACTCCCTGACTCTCTACGCCTTCATCGACGCCGACGAGCGTGACTGCTTCCGTGTGCTCATGGGGGTGCGCGGGGTCGGGCCCAGGCTGGCCCTGGCGATGCTGGCTGTCCACACCCCTGACGCGCTGCGCAGGGCTGTGGCGGACCAGGACGTGGCTGCTCTCAGGAGGGTCCCCGGCCTAGGTCCCAAGGGGGCGCAGCGGGTCATCATCGACGTCGGTGACAGACTGGGTCCTGCCGCCGGGGAGGTCTCCGTGCCTGGTGGCGGCCTGGACGACCAGGTGGTCGCGGTCTCCGGCGAGCCCAGCCCCGACGTGGTGGCCGCCCTGGTCCAGCTGGGCTGGAACGAGGCGACCGCTCGCGAGGCGGTCAGCGCCGTGGAGGCGGAGACCGCCGCAGCCCCCGGGCAGGCCGTTGACGTGGCAGCCCTTCTCCGGGCGAGCCTGAGGTGGCTGGGAGGTTCCCGGCGTGGGTGACAGCGGTGCGGTCGGTGGCGACCAGCGGCTGGTGGCGGGGGCGGCTGACGAGCTCGAGCGTGCCGCCGAGGCGGCGCTGAGGCCACGAAGACTGGAGGACTTCACGGGCCAGGAGGTGGTGCGTGGCCAGCTCTCCGTGGTACTGCGCTCTGCGCTGGCCCGCGGTGTCACGGCTGACCACGTGCTGCTGTCCGGCCCCCCTGGCCTGGGGAAGACCACCCTGGCCATGATCATTGCCAACGAGGTCGACGGTGCCCTGCGGCTGACGTCGGGACCTGCGATCCAGCACGCTGGCGACCTGGCGGCGGTCCTGTCCTCCCTGGAGGAGGGCGACGTCCTCTTCATCGACGAGATCCACCGTCTGGCACGGACCGCCGAGGAGATGCTCTACCTGGCTATGGAGGACTTCCGGGTCGATATCGTGGTGGGTAAGGGACCCGGTGCCACCTCCATCCCCCTGTCGCTGCCTCCCTTCACCGTGGTCGGGGCGACCACGCGTGCTGGGCTGCTTCCTGCTCCCCTGCGTGACCGCTTCGGGTTTACCGGCCACCTGGACTTCTACGGGCCCGGCGACCTGACCCGCATCCTGCGGCGCAGTGCCGGCCTGCTAGGTGTTCACCTGGAGGAGGAGGCTGCGGACGAGCTGGCCCGCCGGTCCCGGGGCACACCACGGGTGGCCAACCGCCTCCTGCGACGGGTGCAGGACTGGGCGGAGGTCCACGGTGCTCCCGGTCGGCTGGACCTGTCGGCGGCTCGCAGCGCCCTGGAGGTCTTCGAGGTTGACGCCCTGGGGCTGGACCGCCTGGATCGTCAGGTGCTGCACGCCTTGTGCACCCGCTTTGGCGGCGGTCCCGTCGGGCTGGCTACCCTGGCGGTCAGCGTGGGGGAGGAGCCGGAGACGGTTGAGACCGTCGCGGAGCCCTACCTGGTGCGGGAGGGCCTGATGGTGCGCACCCCTCGTGGCCGTGCGGCGACGTCTGCTGCCTACGAGCACCTGGGGCTGGTGCCCCCTGCCGAGGGGACGCTGTTCGGCTAGAGTGCTGCCCGGCCCAGAAGCACAGGGGGAGGGCCGCCTCTGCGGCCGTCAGTCTGTACGCACCCGGGTGCGGTCCGGCTCTGGAGCGGGACAGCAGATGTGCCTAAGCCCTCGCCCGAAGGCACTGGTGTCCAGGACGAGGTGTCCTAGACTCCCCCCGTTGGCCTGTGCCAGGGACAGGTCCTGATCGCGATACGGGGAGGCTGTCGTGGAACTGATCTTCATGCTTGTTGTCATGATGGGGGTCTTCTGGCTGTTCTCTGTGCTTGGCCGCAGGCAGCAGCAGAGAATGGCTGACGAGCAGGCACGGCGCACCGAGGAGGCTCTCGTTCCTGGAACCTGGGTGCGTACGACAGCCGGCTTCTACGGCAGGGTCGTCGAGGCCGACGGGGACGTCGTCACCCTCGCCACACCTCTGGGCGACGAGACGCTGTGGGCCAAGCGCTCCATCGTCGGTGCCGAGGAGCCTCCCTTCGCCTCCGTGGACGAGGACGACGAGCCTGAGGGCGAGCAGCTGGACCAGGACGGAGGCGAGGCCGGTGGCACCGTCCCCGGCAGAGACGCGGAGGCTGGTGCGGAGGACGCGGAGGTCCATGAGGAGGCTGACGACAGTGGTGAGGAGGCCGACACGGCCGGGGGCCAGCGGGAGCCACGGTCCTGAGACCGTACCCGAGACGTGACTACCTCGGCTGACAGGTGTCGGCGGGACCGGAGTACTCACCAGGAAGGGGCCAGGTGTCCAGAAAGCAGCGCAGACGTCCGGGGCGTCGTCTTCTCATGGTTGTCCTTGTCATTGTGGTCGGCTTCGGCATGCTGGCGGTGGGGGCGGTGAGAGGGTGGACCTCCATGACCCCGGGCCTGGCCCTCGACCTCGAGGGGGGCACCCAGATCATCCTGACCCCCACGACGACCGACGGCTCACAGGTCACGGACTCCGACGTGGACCAGGCGATCGACGTCATCCGTCAGAGGGTGGACGCCTCCGGGGTCTCAGAGGCTCAGATCTCTCGCCAGGGCGGGCAAAACATCGTGGTCTCCCTGCCTGGTGCGCCTGACGAGCAGACCCTCGAGCTCGTCCGCACCTCTGCGGTCATGTACTTTCGCCCGGTGATCAGGGCCATTCAGTATAATGCCCACCTGATGGCCCAGGCGCAGAACCAGCAGGCCGCTGCCAGCCAGGGCAGCACCGCTAGCGCTGAGGAGAGCGCCGCTCCCGAGGAGGGCGGGCAGGAGCCGACGCCGGAGGCCACCACCGTCACTGCGGAGGAGGTCGCCACGAGCTATGCCGACGTGGACGGAGACGGCACGATCTCCTCGGACCCCCTTCCCGAGACCTCGCAGGACGCCTCCTCCGACTCCTGGATCAGTGAGCAGCTGCTCTACGAGGCGTACATGACGGACTGCACCCAGGCGGACAACCTCACCGGGGAGACGCAGGACCCCTCTGTCGCCGTGGTCTCCTGCTCCAGGGACGGCTCTCCCGGAGCCTATGTCCTGGGGCCGGCAGAGATCGCGGGCACCGAGCTGTCCAACGCCGTCTCCGGCCTGGAGACCACCAGCCAGGGCTCGACCACGAGCAACTGGGTGGTGTCCCTGGAGTTCAACTCCGAAGGGACTCAGGCCTTCTCGGACCTCTCGGGACGGCTCATCGGCTACCGCGACACTGCATCGGTGTCCGCCGACGGCTCACCGAGCACCGACGCGGAAAAGGCACAGTTCGCAATCGTCCTGGACGGCCTGACCATCATGGCCTCGGGATTCAACGCGGAGGTCACCTCCGCGATCACCGACGGCAGGGTCCAGATCACCGGCGACTTCACCCAGGACCAGGCAGCCACGCTGGCCAACCAGCTGTCCTTCGGGTCCCTGCCCCTGAGCTTCACCGTCCAGTCCGAGCAGCAGGTCTCGGCGACCCTGGGGACGGAGCAGCTGCGCAACGGCCTCATCGCAGGACTCATCGGCTTCATCCTCATCATTGTCTACCTGGCCTGGCAGTACCGCGGGCTCATGGTTGTCGCCCTCTCCTCCCTGCTGGTGGCGGCAGCCGTCACCTACCTGGTCATCGCGCTTCTGAGCTGGGGGATGGGCTACCGGCTCTCACTGGCCGGCGTGGCCGGACTGATTATCGCCATCGGCGTCACAGTGGACTCCTTCATCATCTACTTTGAGCGAGTCCGTGACGAGGCACGCCAGGGCCGCACCCTGGCCACGGCCGTTGACGAGGGGTGGAAGCACGCCCGGCGCACAGTTATCGTCTCCGACACCGTCAACATCCTGGCTGCAGTGGTGCTGTACTTCCTGGCCGTGGGCGGGGTCCAGGGATTCGCCTTCACCCTGGGGGTGACCACGGTGGTCGACCTCGCGGTCATCGTCCTGTTCACCCACCCCTTTATGGAGTGGCTCCTGCGATTCCGCTTCTTCAGCGAGGGCCACCGGCTCTCCGGGCTTGACCCCGAGCGCCTGGGGGCGACCTCGGTCTCGGCCTACGGCCGCGGGCGTGAGGCACTCGCCCGGGGCGTCACGAGATCCCTGGCACGTCGCAAGGCCGAGGCCCGCAGCACCGCCCACCGGGCCGTGGCTGACGACGCGGGTGCCGGTACCGATGGCGAGGCCCATGACGCTCTCGCAGGGACAAAGGACGGTGAGGCCAAATGATGTCTCTGGCCAGTCTCGGTAACGAGCTCTACTCCGGCAGGACCTCCATCCCCTTCGTCGGCAGGAGGCGCACCTGGTACACTCTCGCGGCCCTCATCGTCGTGGGGTCGGCGGTCCTGCTGGCCACCGTGGGCCTGACCCCCGGGATCGACTTCAGGGGCGGCTCGGAGCTGACCGTCACCGGCCTGCCCAGCCCGCAGGTAGGCCCTGCGGACGAGGTCATGAGCGACAACGGCCTGACCACCGGGACGTCGGTGACGACAATGGGCTCCTCCTCGGTGCGCATCCAGACCACTGAGCTGAGCAAGAGCCAGCTGGACGCGGTCTCGGCTGACCTCGCCAGCGCCTACGGGGTGGAGCCTGCCGACGTGGCCGCCACGACGATCGGCCCCACCTGGTCCTCCGACGTCACTACCAGGGCCGTCAGGGGCCTCCTCATGTTCTTCCTCCTGGTGACCCTGCTGATATGGGCCTACTTCCGGACCTGGAAGATGGCTCTGGCAGCACTGGTGGCCCTGGTGCACGACGTCGTCGTCACC
The DNA here is from genome assembly GCF_004010955.1 of Actinomyces wuliandei. Classification (NCBI taxonomy): domain Bacteria; kingdom Bacillati; phylum Actinomycetota; class Actinomycetes; order Actinomycetales; family Actinomycetaceae; genus Actinomyces; species Actinomyces wuliandei. The sequence goes on along the minus strand of NZ_CP025227.1, from coordinate 1,568,167 downwards.
ATCGGCGTCTACGCACTGTCCCGCTTTGAGGTCACTCCCGCCACCATTATCGGTGTCCTCACCATCCTGGGGTACTCCCTGTACGACACCGTCGTCGTCTTCGACAAGGTCAGGGAGAACACGGAGGGGTTCGAGTCTCAGACCCGCTCGACCTACGCCGAGCTCGCGAACCTGGCTGTCAACCAGAGCTTTGTCCGCTCGCTCAACACCTCGGTCGTCGGTGTGCTGCCGGTGGCATCCCTGCTCGTGGTCGGCACGCTCGTCCTGGGAGCGGGAACTCTCAGCGACATCGCCCTGACACTGTTCATCGGTATGATCGCGGGGACGCTGTCCTCGCTCTTCCTGGCCACACCGCTTCTGGTGGACCTGCGCTCACGGGAGAAAGCCGTCAGGTCCCAGGCCAAACGGGTCGCCGCCGCCCGTCAACGGCGTGTTGAGGAGGCTGGTGACGACCCCGAGGCTCTTGCCACCCTGGTGTCCGCGCCTGCTGCCTCGCCCCTGAGGCCGGGGTACCACCGTGGCGTCTCCGCCCAGCCCAAGAAGAGGAGAAGGCAGCCGTGACCATCGCCGAGACCCGCGCCGTCAGCGTCCCCGCCTCGCTGTCGCAGCTGGTCAGTGACCACCTGCGAGTCGTCCCCGACTTTCCTGAGCCCGGGGTCCTCTTTCGTGACATCACCCCGCTGCTTGCTGACGGCGCAGCCTTCCGCGAGCTCGTCGAGGGGCTGGCAGACCACTACCGGGGCCGTGTGGACGCCGTGGCCGGCCTGGAGTCCCGAGGGTTCATCCTGGCCGCACCTCTGGCTGTGCGGCTGGGTATCGGCATGGTGACGGTGCGCAAGGGTGGCAAGCTGCCCGGGCCTGTGATCGGAGTGGACTATGAGCTGGAGTACGGGACGGCCCGTATGGAGCTGCGACCGGACAGCGTTGTCAATGGCTCACGGGTTCTTGTCATCGACGACGTCCTGGCCACCGGAGGTACCGCCGCCGCCTCGATCGCCCTCATCGAGCAGGCGGGTGCCCGGGTGGAGGCTGTGTGCATGCTCCTGGAGCTCCAGGACCTGGGGGGACGCTCTGTGCTTGCGGGACGGCACATCGACTCGGTCGTGACTGTGTGAGGGAGAAGTGGGGGAGCCGGGTACGGCTCCAGTGGTCCCGGTGACGCCGATCCTGACACTGTCCGTGGTGCGGTCGTATACGTCTCATCATGGGGTGCCGTCCGACGATGAGGGCGGTTTCACATATATCATGCGCTAATGACTGAGACCAAGACGACCCCGGACACAGGGGGCGATAGCGTCGTCCCAGGTTCGCGCGTGCGCAGCCGTCTGGCTTGGTTCGGAGGTCGGGGGCACTCCACACCGGCTGCCATCGAGCCGCTGCTGCGGGCTGTGCGGGCCAACCACCCCAAGGCGGACACCGATCTCATCGTGCGGGCCTATGAGGTGGCAGAGAAGGCGCACTCGGGGCAGCGTCGCAAGTCCGGGGAACCCTACATCACGCATCCGGTCGCGGTCGCGACCATCCTGGCCGAGCTGGGGATGACCCCTCAGACCCTGGCAGCGGCTGTGCTCCACGACACCGTCGAGGACACCGACTACACTCTGGAGCGCCTGCGCGGGGACTTCGGCGACGAGATCGCGCTGCTTGTGGATGGCGTCACCAAGCTCGACAAGCTCCAGTACGGAGAGGCCGCCCAGGCTGAGACCGTGCGCAAGATGATTGTCGCCATGTCGCGCGACATCCGCGTCCTGGTCATCAAGCTGGGTGACCGCCTCCACAACGCCCGCACCTGGAAGTACGTCTCCGCTGACAACGCGGCCCGCAAGGCCAAGGAGACCCTGGAGATCTACGCGCCGCTGGCCCACCGGCTGGGTATGAACACGATCAAGTGGGAGCTGGAGGACCGGTCCTTCCGGGCTCTCTACCCGGGGGTGTACGAGGAGATTGAGCACATGGTGGCCGAGCGCGCCCCGGCGCGGGAGGAGTACCTGCGCAAGGTTCGCCTCCAGATTGAGGAGGACCTGAGGGTCAACAAGATCAAGGGTGTGGTCACGGGAAGGCCTAAGCACTACTACTCGATCTACCAGAAGATGATTGTGCGTGGCAAGGACTTTGACGACATCTACGACTTGGTGGCCGTACGTGTCATTGTCGACTCCGTCCAGGACTGCTACGCGGTCCTGGGAGCGCTGCACTCCCGCTGGACCCCGATGAGCGGACGCTTCAAGGACTACATCGCGGTCCCTAAGTTCAACCTCTACCAGTCCCTCCACACCACGGTGCTCGGGCCCGGAGGCAATCCCGTGGAGATCCAGATCCGGACCCACGAGATGCACCGGATGGCGGAGTACGGGGTCGCGGCGCACTGGAAGTACAAGCAGGACCCTCATGCCTCAGGCCCGAGGTCCCCCAGGAGCCAGGGCGCTGGCTCGGACCAGGCGGAGATGGGGTGGCTGCGCCAGCTTGTGGACTGGCAGAAGGAGACCCAGGACCCTGCCGAGTTCCTCGACGCCCTGCGCTACGAGATGGCAGGAGGGCAGGTCTACGTCTTCACCCCCAAGGGCGACGTGCTCTCGCTGCCCTCGGGAGCCACGCCGGTGGACTTCGCCTACGCCGTCCACACCGAGGTCGGTCACCGCACGGTCGGTGCACGGGTCAACGGGCGCCTGGTACCGTTGGACACGCGCCTGGACAACGGGGACTCCGTCGAGGTCTTCACCTCCAAGGCCGTCAACGCGGGCCCGTCACGGGACTGGCTGTCCTTCGTCGGCTCGAACAAGGCGCGCAACAAGATCCGCTCCTGGTTCTCCAAGGAACGTCGCGAGGAGGCTATTGAGGAGGGCAAGGCTGCGATCGCACGGGCCATGCGCAAGCAGAACCTGCCCATCCAGCGGCTGATGAGCCACGACTCGCTCATGGACGTGGCCAAGACCCTTGACAAGGGAGATATTGACGGCCTTTACGCTGCGGTCGGGGAAGGCCACGTCTCCGCCCACCACGTCGTGGACACCCTGGTCGCCGCCATGGGGGGGGAGGCTGGGGCGGAGGAGACCCTGGCTGAGGGGGTGCTGCCCACGCGTGCCGCCAGTGTACGGCGCCGCTCCCGGGGCGGCGACGCCGGGGTGATAGTCGCCGGGATGGAGGCGGGTGACATCTACGTCAAGCTGGCACGGTGCTGTACCCCAATGCCCGGGGACCCGATCCTGGGCTTCATCACTCGCGGGTCGGGGGTCTCGGTGCACCGTGCGGACTGTCAGAACGTGGACCAGCTCCAGCGCGAGCCGGAGCGGCTGGTCGGGGTCTCCTGGGCGGACCACGCCCACTCCGCCTACCTCGTCCAGGTGGAGGTCGAGGCCCTTGACCGTGGTGGTCTCCTGGCTGACATCACTCGTGTCCTGGCTGACGGCCACGTGAACCTTATGAGCGCGCATATCGGCACCAGCCGGGACCGGGTCGTCACCGGCCGGTTCGTGGTCGAGCTGGCTGAGGCGGGGCACCTTGACCACACCCTGTCCGCGCTACGGCGTATTGACGGGGTGTTTGAGGCGCGTCGGGCAGCACCGTCGGCATCTGCGGCCCGCAAGGCTGCGCAGGCGTGACGCCCCCGACTGGCATGTGGCATGCTATCTGCCCGTGTGCCTCCCCGGCTGCTCCCACCGTCGGCCCCGTGAGTGTGGGGCCGGTCACCCTGCGGGCTGCTGCCCGCCCGCAGTCTTGCCCCCGGCCCGCTCCGGTGGCATGACGGCGTTGATAATGTGTTGAGCCCGGGGTCGGCCAACGGCACCCGCGCCCTGGCAGTGCGTCAGCGCCAGGAGCAGCTGGACCCGGTTGGCTCCCGCGTCGCGTGCCCGCATCACCGCGCGTACCGCCTCTGCCGGGGGCGCCAGGCGGGCTACGTCGACACAGGCCCGCTCCAGCGTGGCGCAGCGCAGACCCGCGATGGTCTCCGTGTCTGCCGACGGCAGACGGGTGCGGCGAATGTCGAGGGTGCGCCACCTGCCTCTGGCGTGGCCCGTGGCGGCAACTGTGAGCCGCTGAGGACACTGGTCACCGGTGTGCACCCACAGAGCGGTGGGTCCGATCACAGTCGCGCCCTCAGGAACCTGCCAGGTGATGGCACGCATCCTCCCCTCGGGCGAGGCCAGGGTGTCCACCGGGTGGCAGCGGCCCAGGACCTGGACCAGGACCTGGCTGTCCAGGTGGTGGCAGCGCAGCACGCTGAGCTCCTCGTCCTCCAGCGCCGCCAGGGCCGGTGACAGAGGGGAGGCTGCGAGGTAGGCCAGTGCGGCGTGGCCGCAGACGGGGACGGAACGTGCCATGCCCCTATGGTGGGCTTCCTCCAGCACCTGGGCCAGCGTGTAAACGGTGCCTGTGGACAGCTGCGTCACCTGCACCTGGCTTGACCCTGACGCAGGGTGAGGCAGGACCATAGGACTGTGAAAGAGTGTTGTTGTGAGGCCAGGAGCGTCGCGGGAGCGGACAGGGACGGGTCGGTGCCCAGGCACGTCATGATGACGGTGGGGGAGGTCGCTGTACTGCTGAGAGTCACCGTCCGTACGCTGCACCACTGGGACGACGTCGGTCTGGTCCGGCCCTCTCGGCGTAGCCGGGCGGGGTACCGGCTGTACTCCTCAAGGGATCGTCAGCGCCTTGAGCAGGTCCTTGTCTATCGCGAGGTCGGTGTGCCGCTGGCGCTCATCGGCCGACTCCTGGACGCCCCGCACACGGAGGTGCTGGCTCACCTGGCACGCCAGCGTGGGCACTTGGAGGAACGTGTCCGCCAGCTGTCGCGGAGCCTGAGCGTCATCGACTCCATGATGGAGAGGACAGAAGCGATGAAGGAAGCGATGAAAAAGGAGAGGAATGCCGAGGAAGAGCCGCAACGGCTACCGGAAGACATGAGGGCCGCCGTGGCCGGGCTCTGGGGGCACTTCTGGGGACCCGCCTGGGATCCTGCCCACGCGTATGAGGCTGAGCGGTGGTGGGGAGATATCTGGCAGTGGGCGCAGGCTGCCCACCGACAGGCGTCCATGACCTGGAGGGACTGGGAGCAGGCCTGCCAGGAGTCCGAGGCGCTGGAGACCGAGCTGGTCGAGGCAATGCGTCGTGGCGTTGTCCCGGGGAGCCCGGAGGCCTGTGCCCTGGCTGAGCGCCACCGGAGCGACCTCAGCCGCTGGTTCGACGTCTCGGTGTCGCACCAGGTGCTCATCACGCGTCTCTACGAGAAGGACGAGCGTCTTCGCCGCCACTACGACCACCGTGCCCCAGGGCTGGCGACCTGGCTCCGGCAGGTGGTTGAGGCACGTGCCAGGAGCCAGGGCCTTGACCCGGAGACGGCACGGTGGTCGCAGGGCTGCGGCGGCTAGGCCCGGGCTGAGCGCCGCACCTGCTCCAGCCAGGCGCGTCGCGCGGTCAGGGCCGCCTCCGCCTCAGCCACCTTCTTGGAGTCGCTTGCGGCCCGTGCAGCGGCCAGGTCCGTCTCCAGGGCGGCAATGGCGTCCTGGAGCTGGCCAGCCAGGCCCTCGGCACGTGCCTTGGTCTCGGGGTCGCTACGGCGCCACTCGGCGTTCTCCGCCTCACGCACGGCGTCCTCGACAGCACGCATCCGTCCCTCGATCCGGCGCACGGCACCGCGTGGAACCTTGCCGGCATCGTCCCAGGCGTCCTGGATGGGGCGTAGCGCCTTCCTGGCTGCCTTGACGTCGGTGACCGGCACCAGCGCCTCCGCCTTGGCCAGGAGCGCCTCCTTGACCTTGAGGTTCTCAGCGAGCTCGGCGTCGGCGGCCGCGTCCTTGGCCCGGCGGGCGTCAAAGAAGACCTGCTGGGCGGCGCGGAAACGTGCCCACAGGGCGTCGTCCTCCTTGCGGGAGGCGCGTCCGGCCTTCTTCCACTCCTCCAGGAGGTCGCGGTACTTGGCTGAGGTCCCCGCCCAGTCTGTGGAGCCCTGGAGCTCCTCCGCCCGCTTGATGAGTGCCTCCTTGGCTGCGCGGACCTTGGCCTGCTTGGCGTCCAGCTCGCTGAAGAACTGGCGGCGATGGCGGTCAAAGGTCGTGCGGGCGTGGGAGAAGCGCTTCCACAGGCCGTCCTCGGTAGGACGGTCCAGCCGGGGACCCCGGCGTTGCGCCTGCTTCCAGGAGTCCAGGAGCTCACGCAGTTCGGCCCCGGAGGTCTTCCACTGGGTACGAGCAGGGTCCTGGGCCGCGATGGCCTCGGCCCGCTCCACGATAGCCGTGCGGTCCTTGAGTGCCTGCTCCTTGGCGGCGGCCCGCTCCGCAGCCACCGCCTCACGGCGCTCGGCAGCGACAGCCTTGAGCGCGGCGAAGCGCGAGCGCAGTCCGTCAAGGTCGCCGACAGCCGCAGGTTCCTTAAGGGAGGCCTCCACAGACTTCAGGGTGGAGTCGATCTCCCGCACACTGAGTTGGGGCAGGCGGGTGGCGAACAGGTCCACCGTCGACTTCAGGTCCAGGAACCGGCGCACGTAGAAGGCCATCGCCTCGGCGACGGGGACGTCGGGGAACTGGCCGACCTCACGCTCGGTACCGCCGTCCTGGACGTAGACCCTTCCTTCTCCGTCTACCCGGCCCCACTTGGCGGCGTCCATCGCCTCCTGCGGGTCCACGGTCGGTTCTGACGGGGCAGACGGAACCTGGGCGGCCTGGGCAGCAGGCGGGGTCAGACTCTCCTCACCCTTGGTGCCGTCCGGCCCCTCGTTCTGTGCCGGAGGTGCTGGGGACGTCTCGGCAGGCTCCGGGGAGACGGAGGAGCCCGAGGGCTCAGGGGTCTCAGGGGCGCCGGAGGGGCTCGCCTCCTGCGTCTGGGGCGCCTCACCGCTGTCCTGATCGTCGCCCTGGTCGCTGCCCTGTGCCTGTGTTGTTGTCTCGGGGGCAGCGGGGCTGTCAGCGTGTTCTGTGAGGCTGTCTGCCGCGAGGCTGTCCGTTCCTGCGCGGATGCTGTCTGTCTCAGTGGACTCAGCACTCTCGGTGGTCTTGGCGGCCTCTGTGCCCTGGGCGGCCTCGGAGGTCGGCTCCTGTGGTGCCTCGCTCGGTGCGGTATCGGGCTGGAGCCCGGTGGTGGGCTGTGTCTGCTCGGACACGGGGGTGCTCCTTCATCAGTTGACGGGGTGGAGGCCCGGGCGGGCCTCGCTTCCGTACGCGACCGGCGGCAGGGTCGGCTGGTGACCCAGCCACCGGAAGGCGGCAGTGCCAGGAAGTCTACGTCGTTGTCCCGTGGGGGGCCAGGCCTCATAGCGGTGGGCTGCCAGTTCCCGAGGTGGCTGGCCCAACCTAGAACCGACATAGGCCGGTGGCTTAGCGGCCTCTTAGCGGCCCAGGCCTCGGTTGCGTCGGTGGTTTCGGGTGGGGGTCTGGTGTGGGGTGGGGGGCTGGGCGGCTTGGGCGACACGGGCCTTGATGTCGGCCAGGATCTCCTCGGGGGTGGTCTTGTGGCCCGGCTGGCCCGGCCCGTCCGTGCGGGGCTGCTGGCCCGTCCGGGACGGTCTGGGGTCTGCCTGGGGCTGTGCTGGTGGTGTGCGTGCGGCGGTGGTGGGTGGGTGGGGGAAGGAGGTCTCGCGCAGGCGGGCGGTGCGGGAGAGGTCGGTCCCGGTGGGTGCCTCGCGTGCGGCCCGGGGCTGGGAGGGCTGCTGGGCGCGGGTGTCCTGGCTCATCTGCTGGACGCGGGCCTCGATGTTGGCCAGGACCTCCTCGCGGGTGGTCTTGTGGCCCGGCTGGCCCGGCCCGGGCGTGGTGGTGCCCGTGTGGGGTGGCCTGGCCGGGGTGGTGCCCGTGTGGGGTGGCCCGGGCGTGGTGGCGCCTGTGTGGGTGGTGCCCGGCTGGGGCGGCTGGCTGGTGGTGGGCTGGGCTGGTCCCGGCTGCTGGTCCTGGTCGGGCTCCTGCGCCCGGGGTGGTGGGTGCCAGGGGGTGTGGCCGGTGGCGAGGTGGGTGGGGGTCCATGGTGGCCCCCGGGGGCTGGTGGCACTCATCTGCTCCCGGGTGCGGGGCTCCAGCACCACCTGGCCGTGGCGCAGGTCCTGGGCCAGGGCCGGGGAGGCGGTGAGCACCGCGCGCACCAGCAGGAGGCGCACCCGCGCCCGCTGGTCCGGGGGGGGACCTGGAGGGTGGCCTGCTCCAGGACCGTGGCCACGGGCCTGCCCTGGCCGCCGATGGAGGAGCTGACCGCCCCGTGGCCCAGGGAGGGCCACCCCTCGGTGGTGGTGGCGGGCTGGGAGGGGCCGTAGGTGACCTGGTCGGGCTCGTGGAGCACCACCAGCGCCCGGTCCACCTCCCGCGTCGCGGCCTGGGCGTCCTCCCAGGAGAGGTGGTGCACGTGCACCAGGTCGCCCACGACCTCCTCCATGAACTCCTTGCGCCTATTCCTGGTGGTCTTGGAGGTGGGCTGGCGGCCCTGTGCCCTGTAGGCGCGGATGCCCTCCAGCAGGCGCTGCGCGCTGAGCAGGGACAAGGCGGAGAGCTGGCGGTCGAGCTGGCGGGTGAACTCCCAGGCCAGCTCCTGGGTGGAGTGGTGGTGGCCGGTGTGGAAGAACACCTCCACCGGCACCCGCGAGTGCCACCCCAGCGGGCTGGCCGGGGCAGCCACCGACCCCTCCCACACCAGCACCCCCTGCCCACCAGCCCGCCCCCGGGGTGAACATGTCAGACGCCACCAAGGCGGTACCCGCGCCCCCGCCACCGCCGTGGCCAGGGACCTGTCCACCACCACCGCTGTGGCCGGGGGCAGCGCCACCACCGGGCACACCGCCGCGGCCTGCGGGACCAGCAGTGGCGGTGGTGGGGGTGGGTGGGCGCCCGCGCCCGAGCCAGCGGGGCCGACCCCGCCAGCGCCCGGCCATCACGACCCTGCTCCCGGGACGTGGGGGCCACCGGGCCTCAGCCATGGCCCCCACATCGACGACAAGCCCTGCTCCCGGGACGTGAGGGCCACCGGCACCCTCACCGCTGTCGTCGCCGGGGCCACCAGCACTGCCCGGGCCGCCCGCCCCCTCGTCGCTGCCGCGTTCACCGCGCTCCAGCTGCGGGAGTCCTACCTCCGCCACAGGCCAGACGTCGAGGTCGAGGGGGAGAACCACCCGCACGGCATGATGACTATCGGGAGCAAGGACTTCGCCGTCAGGAACGGGCTCGACCTGTGGGCCTACACGCCGCTGCTCACCGGTCTCTACGAGTACCCCGACCGTCCTCTGCCCACCGCCTACGAGCACCCCGGGACCTACGCCAGGCTGGAGGCGCTGACGGCCCTCAACGTTGTCGACTGACCCCCTGCTCCCGTCCCGCCCCGGGGTGGGGAGGGCGTGGGGAAGGCGGGCGCGCGTAGTCTGGGTCTATGCCTGTGCCCATGATCATTGAGCGCACCGTCGCCCCCGTCTTTGCCGCCAGTTGCTACGTCCTGGCCCCCGCCCCAGGCACGCCCGCTCTGGTCGTGGACCCCGGCGCGGGGGCTGCTGCCGGGGCGCTGGCCCTCCTGCGCGTCCACCGGCTCACCCTGGGCGCGGTGCTGCTCACCCACGGCCACGCCGACCACGTGTGGGACACCAGCGCCCTGGTCGCCACCGCCCACGCCCGGGGCCTGCTCGCCTGTGACGACGCCGTGGACGTCCCTGTCTACCTCCCCCAGCCGGACCTGTACCGTATGGAGGACCCTGATACCACCACCGGTATCCGCTCCCGGGGCGTGGGCTTCGCCGACATGGCGGGCACCCCCTGGGTACGGCCAACGGACCTGCGCCCCTTCCCTGAGGAGGGTTACTCCCAGGCTGTCGAGCCCGTCCCTGGCGTCGCCGTCCAGGCTGTGCCCGCGCCGGGCCACACCGAGGGCTCGGCGATGTTCTTCCTCAACGCCGTCCTGGGCGACAACCCGCTGCTGCACGAGGCCGAGGTTGCCGACGTTGCCGAGGTCACTGAGGTCGTTGACAAGGCACCCGTGCAGGGCCACCAGCCCCGCAACCACCTGGTCGCCCTGGGCGGGGATGTCATCTTCAAAGGCTCGGTGGGGCGTACGGACCTCCCGGGTGGGGACCAGTACCAGATGCTGGCCACCCTGCGCCTGCTGGCCACCGCGGTGTCCCCGGGCACGCTCATCCTGCCCGGGCACGGCGCGGCCACCACCATGGCCCACGAGCTGCACGCTAACCCCTACCTGGCCGATGCCAGGGTCCGCGGCGGCGAGACCGGACGGTGACCAGGCGATGACTGTCATCATGCCTCTGTGCATGGCACCTCCTCTGGCGGCCTCCTGGCAGGACGCCATGACACAATGCGCCCTATGGCTCAGGTGCAACAGGCAGTATCCTCTCTCTCCGGCTTTCCCGAGTGGCTCCCGGCGGGCCGCCTCGTGGAGCAGTCCTTCCTGGACACGTTGCGCACCACCTTCGAGCTCCACGGCTTCACCGGTATCGAGACGCGGGCCGTTGAGCCCCTGTCAGCCCTGACGATGAAGGGCGAGACCTCCAAAGAAGTGTACCTCCTCTCCCGCCTTCAGGCCGGGCCCGTCCAGCCCGGTGAGGGCACCGACCCCCGCCACCAGCTCGGGCTCCACTTCGACCTCACCGTCCCCTTCGCCCGCTACGTGGTGGACAACGCGGGGGCGTTGACCTTCCCCTTCAAGCGCTACCAGGTGCAGAAGGTCTGGCGTGGTGAGAGGCCCCAGGAGGGGCGCTTCAGGGAGTTCGTCCAGGCCGACATCGACGTCGTCGCGGACGGCACCCTGCCGCTGCACTACGACGCCGAGCTGCCGCTGGTCATGCACGAGGCGCTCGCCGCCCTGCCGGTGCCCCGGGTGACCATCCACGTGTCCAACCGGAAGGTGGCCCAGGGCTTCTACCAGGCTGTGGGCATCAGCCAGGACCAGGTCGTCGAGGTCCTGCGCGTGGTCGACAAGCTGGACAAGATCGGGGAGCAGGCGGTGGCTGTCGAGCTCGTGGACGTCGTCGGCACCACGCCACAGCAGGCCCAGCGTGCCCTGGCGCTGGCCCGTGTCACCGGTACCGACCCCCGCGACGTCTCCGACCAGGTCCACCGGGCCCTGGGGGGTGCCCAGCCCACCGAGCTTCTCCAGGAGGGGCTAGGCGAGCTCGCCGCCGTCCTGGAGTCGGCCGGGCGTCGGCGTCCGGGAGCGCTCCTGGCTGACCTGCGGATCGCCCGCGGCCTGGACTACTACACCGGCACCGTCTACGAGTCCTTCATGGAGGGGCATGAGGACCTCGGGTCGGTGTGCTCCGGCGGGCGCTACGACTCCCTGGCCGCTGGCTCGGGGCGGACCTACCCCGGGGTAGGTATCTCCATCGGCCTGTCCCGCATGCTGTCCCGTGTCGTCTCCGCCGGCCTGCTGGAGGTCAGCCGACCCGTGCCCACCTGTGTGCTGGTGGCTGTCACCGACGAGGAACACCGCGCCCGCTCCGAGGAGATTGCTGACATCCTGCGGGCGCGCGGCATCAGCGCCGACGTGTCGCCCTCGGCGGCTCGGTTCGGCAAGCAGATCCGCTTCGCTGACAGGCGCGGCATCCCGTTCGTCTGGTTCCCGGCTAGCGGGGCCACAGGTAACCGGGTCGGCAGCGCCGACGCCCCCCCAGGGGGGGACGGTGCTCGCGACCCAGGCAGCCCCGACTCGGTCAAGGACATCCGCAGCGGGGAACAGGCCCAGGCTGACGCGCGCACCTGGACTCCCCCCGAGGAGGACCTGCGTCCCCGGGTGCGTGCCACGGTGCCGCAGGACGGGTACTACACGGGCTCCAGGTGGTGAGGTCTGGTGTCCAGTGACGCTGCCCCGAGGGCGCTCACGGAGGGTGTGGTCCAGCAGGCGAGGGAGGCGGTCTCCAGCCTGCGGGAAGAGCTGGCCGGACTCTACCTGCCCTATGACCTGGGTGGCGCAGGTGAGGCCCTCAGACGTCGCGACCGGGTCCGTGACCAGCTCGGTGACTACGTCCTGCCCCGCCTGGACAGTGCCGACGCCCCACTCCTGGCTGTCGTCGGCGGCTCGACAGGTGCCGGCAAGTCCACGCTGGTGTCCTCCCTGGTGCGTCAGCCAGTCGCCGCCTCCTCACCCATCCGTCCCACGACACGCCGCCCCATGCTCCTGCATGCCCCGGACGACGCCGCGTGGTTCGAGGACGGGCGTGTCCTAGGCTCCCTGGCCCGGCTGCGGGTCGATCCGTACGCTCCTGCCAGTCCGCCTGGCGGGCACACGCCCCGTGAGCTGGAGCTGCGTTCCTGCGTGGCTGTGCCCCCGGGGCTGGCGCTGGTGGACGCACCGGACGTGGACTCCCTGCTTGAGGACAACCGGGACCTTGCCGCTACGCTCCTGGCCGCCGCCGACTTGTGGGTCTTTGTCACCACCGCCTCTCGCTACGCCGACGCTGTCCCCTGGGAGCACCTGCGTGAGGCGGCTGTCCGGCAGATCACGGCCGCTGTCGTGCTCGACCGGGTCCCGTCCGGGGCTGGTGAGCAGGTGGAGACGGACCTGCGGCACTGGCTGGATGCGGCAGGGCTGGGAGGCTCTCCCATCTTCAGCATCCCCGAGACGGCCAGGGACGCCGAGGGCCTCCTGCCCTGTGAGGTGGTGCTGCCGGTGCACCGCTGGCTGGAGGCACTCGCAGCCGACGAGCAGGCCAGGAGGAGCCTGGCTCGCAGGACCGTCGTGGGTGCCCTGGACCATGCCCTGGGGGAGTGCGACCGGCTGCGCGTGCACCTGGCGGCCCAGGAGCGTCAGCACGACGTCCTCGCCCAAGCGGCTGTCGTGCGCCACCGTGAGGCCCTGGAGCGGGTGGACCAGATCACGGCGGACGGGTCGATGCTGCGTGGGGAGGTCCTGGCCCGCTGGCAGGACCTTGTTGGTACCGGTGACCTCCTGCGGTCCCTGGAGGGGAGGGTGGGGCGCCTGCGGGACCGAGTCTCCGCCCTGCTGCGCGGGCGGCCCGCAGCGGCAGACCGGGTTGAGGAGGCTGTTGAGTTCTCCCTGACGACCCTTCTCGTCGCCGAGAGCCGACGTGCAGCCCTGGAGGTCGAGCAGGACTGGCTCAGGCAGGGCTGTGCCTCCTCCCAGCGTGTCCGTGCCCTGGAGCGGTTGGAGACGGAGGAGGACCTGGAGCTGCGCGTGGCAGAGGTGGTTCGCCAGTGGCAGGGTGACGTCCTGGCGCTGGTGCGCTCAGAGGGGGCCGACCGCCGTGTCACGGCCCGGCTGGTCTCTTTGGGGGTCAACGGTGTCGGTGTGGCACTCATGATCGTGGTCCTGGCCCACACCGGTGGGCTCACCGGGGCGGAGGTGGGTATTGCCGGGGGAACAGCCCTGGTGGCCCAGCGCCTCCTGGAGGCCGTCTTTGGCGACCAGGCCCTGCGGACCATGACGGTACGGGCTCGTGCCGACCTGACCCGGCACTGCAGGGAATTGCTGAGTGCCCGGGAGCGGGCCTTCACCGAGGTCCTGGTACCTCCGCGCCCTGGCAGCGGTCGGCTGCGAGACCAGGTCGAGGCCTGCCGTGCCGGTGCCACCCTCCTGCTGGGAGGCCGTGGAGGAGGCGACGTGACCATAACGCCGGATGGTGGAGACGGGGCAGTCAGTGATGAGGATGATGACGAGGGTGATGCCTGTGGTCGTGATTGCGGGGAGGACCGGGGCGGCTCTACCGCGCCCTGTGACGTCAAGAACCGGGAGCAGGCATGAGCGTCTCTGTGAGAACAGGCAGTCTGGACACCGCGCTGGCAGGACTGGAACGTGTGGCTGTCCTGAGTCAGGAGCTGGGGCTGGAGGCAGAGACGGCCGAGGTCCGCGCGCTGCTGGAGCGCGTAGACCAGCGCCGCCGTCTGGCAGCCGAGACCACTGTCGTCGCCCTCGTGGGTCCCACTGGCTCCGGCAAGTCCTGCGTCCTCAACGCCCTGGCGGGAGCCACGGTCGCCCCGACGGCAGTGACCAGGCCCACGACCACTGAGCCTCTTGCCCTCCTGCCCGCCCAGGGGGTCGGCGCGGCACGGTCGGAGGAGATCATGGCGCTCATGGACTGGCTGGGTGTGGGGCAGCGTGTCCAGGTGTCCAGGGAGGCTGCCGACAGGCTGGGTCCGCACACCGCGCTGCTGGACCTGCCCGACGTCGACTCTGACGAGCCGGCTCACCGTCGTGTCGCTGAGCGACTAGCGGGCATGGTTGACGTGCTGGTGTGGGTCCTGGACCCGCAGAAGTACGCCGACGGGGTTATCCACCACGACTTCCTGGCTCCGATGGCGGCCCACGCCGAGGTCATGCTGGTCGTCCTCAACCAGGTGGACCGGCTGGACGCCCGGTCTGTCGATCTGGTCCTGGCTGACCTGCGCCGTCTGCTCGACCAGGAGGGCCTGGACGGTGCCGAGGTGCTCCCGCTCAGCGCGCTCACCGGTGCGGGTGCCGAGGCACTGGGTACCTGGGTGCGGCAGGCGGCGGCCGGGCACACTGCGGCGACCCAGCGTCTGGCTGCTGACACACGAGCCCTGGCAGCCAGGCTCCGTGACCGCCTGTTTGGCAGCGAGAGCACCGAGACGGGCGGTACTGGTGGCTTAGGCGGTTCTGGGGATGACGCGAGCAGACGGCAGAGGAGGGCCGAGGCCGCCCTGTTCCAGGCGGCAGCCGGGGCTGCTGGCGCGGACGCTGTGGCCGAGGCGGTCCGGGGCTCCTATGTGCACCAGGCTCGCGCCAAGGCGGGGTGGCCGCCCCTGGGCTGGCTGGAGCGGCTACGTCGTGACCCACTGACAGCGCTGCACCTGGGGAAGATCGCTGTCCGGCCTGGTACCTCCTCCGGGTCTGTCGCTACTGCCAGCACTACCGCTACTCCTCGGGCAGGGCAGATCGCCCTACCTGTGCCGCGCACGTCCCTGCCTCAGGCAGGACCTGCCGCGCTGGCCGCACTGCAGACCACCGCGCACTCCTGGTGCCTCGCCTCCTGTGCCGCCCTGCCCGGGGACGTGGCGGCTGACATCGTCGGGCGCAGTGACCAGAGGGCGGCAACGCTTGCCCCCGCCTTGGACCAGGCGGTGGCCTCCACCGACCTGGAGCAGCGCCGCCCGCCCTTCTGGTGGTCCCTGGCTGGGGTGCTCCAGCGGCTGCTGGGTTCTGCTGCTCTGGTCGGGGGCCTGTGGCTGGTGGTTGTCCACCTTGCTGAGAGCAACCTGCCCGTGGTTCTTGACCCGCCCCGCTGGGGGCAGGTGCCCTGGCCCGTCGTCCTGCTGCTGGGTGGTCTGGGACTGGGGGTGCTGCTGGCCCTGCTGGCTGGGCTCGTAGCCTCGTGGCAGGCCCGACGGCGCGGGCACAGAGTCCTCGCGCGGCTGCGCGAGGCCACTGACTCCGTGGTCCGGGAGCGGCTCCTACGGCCGCTGCACCAGGAGCGCGCCCGCTGGGAGGAGCTGAGGGCGCTGCTCAAAGACCTGTGCTGACACGCCCCGTGACCACTCCCGGCGGCAGCCGACGGACGTGCCCCACCGTGAGCCTGCCTCATCCCGGGTGCTGGGTCAGCGGCATGGCACGCGCCCTACCACCGGCTCCGGGGTGCTAGAAGTGCTGGGCCAGCGGTCCTCTGCGGCGTGCGCCAGCGCCTTGCCGACGCCTTCGTAGATGTTGATGACGACGTCCACGCCGCGTTCCTTCATTTCCCGGGCCTCATCCCTGTAGCGGGCCACGGCTAGGACCTCTCCCGCGAACTCGTGGTGGTCGATCCAGTCGAGCACGGTCAGGCTCGCCCCTGGCTCGGGCATAGCCAGGACAGCGGTGCGCACGTGCCCTGCCCCGAGGCGCTCCCAGAAGTCAGTGTCTGTCGCGTCGCCCTCAATGACGTTGAGCCCCAAGGACACCAGGTGCTCCACCTTGTCCGCGTCGTTGTCCACGCCCAGCACGGGCGGGACGGCGCCGTCGGGTTGTGCTGGCAGGTCCTCAATGAGCTGCTGGTAGGTCACCAGTCCCACACGGCCCATACCGAAGACCACGGTGTCCACCTCCTCGGCCTCCACTGGGACCTCCGAGGGGTGCAGGGCGTCGGGCGCGTGGTCGGGCATCGCGTGGGAGAGGCGGTGGACTGTCCCGCGTGCCCGCTTGTTGACCACTGAGGCGACGACAGAGGACAGCGCGACCGCTAGGGACACGCTCTGAAGCCACTCCTGGCCCAGCAGGCCCTGGGAGACACCCGTGGAGGTGACCATGAGGGCCAGCTTCGAGTAGAAGGCCACCGCCAGGCCGGTGAGCACCGTGCTGCGGTGGTGGTGATGACCTTGCGGCCTAGGGTCCTGGGGTCCAGGTCGAGGCCGATGGAGAACAGCAGGAGGGAGGTCCCAGGTCTCCGACGGTCCCGACCTAGGGCAGCGTGGGTGCCTCCGCAGTGCCCAGGACGAATCCTGCAGTGATGAATCCCACTAGGGGTGGCAGTTTGGGCACCGCAGCAACAAGTCCCAGGGCCACGACGACTATGAGGTAGATGGCGACGGTCATGACGGACGGTCCTCCGGACCGACCGTCTCCACGGACTCGACCGCCTCGGCCAGGGCCGTGCCCAGGCCGTCGTAGATGTTGACGACACTGTCCACACCACGCCGACGCATGGCGTCGGCCTCGTCGTCGTAGCCAGCGACCGCCAGCACCTGGCCCTCGAAGCTGGACCGCTCCAGCCAGTCCAGGACGTGCAGGTTGGCACCCGGCTCCGGCATGGCCAGCACCGCTGTGGAGGCGTGGACCGCGTCAAGCTTGTCCCAGAAGTCCTGGTCGGTGGCGTCGGCCTCCAGGACGTTGAGGCCCTGGGCGGACAGTCCGGCGACCTTGGTGGCGTCGTTGTCGATACCGAGCACGCCGACCTGGCCGTCCTGGGCCAGACGCGCGTAGGTGGCCCGACCCACACGACCCATTCCGAAAATGACGGTACGCACACCGGTGAGGTCCAGCGGGCGCTCTGAGGGGTGGAGGAAGGTGTGCGGCCGGTGGGGCAGGGCCTCGGTCATCCAGCGCACCAGCCTGGCCGGGTTGTGGTTGACGACTCCTGAGACGACGAAGGACAGCGCCAGTGCCAGGCTGACGGCAGCCGTCCACTCCTCACCCAGGAGGGCGTGGTCCACGGCAACGGCCACAACAATGAGGGCGAACTCGGAGTAAGCGGTCATGGCCAGGCCGGTGACCACGGCAGTGCGTCGGCGCATTCGCTCCAGGCGCACGACCGCAGTGTAGACCATGGCCCTGACCGGCATGAGCAGCAGGAGGGCGCAGGCCAGGAGGACAGCGCCTGGGCCGGGCAGGCCCTCCATGCCGATGGACAGGAAAAATCCCACCAGGAGGAGCTCCTTGATGGTGAACAGGGCGCTGGAGAGCTCCTTGGCCGCAGGGTGGGAGGCGAGGAGCACCCCCATGACCAGCGCCCCGAGGTCGCCATCGACACCCAGGATGGAGAAGAGCAGGTACCCCGGAAGAAGAGCCATGGAGATGCCGAAGAGCGCACGCATCTCACGGTGGTCGATGCGGTCGAGTACCCTGCCCAGGAGCCGCGACGTCGGCCACAGCAGCACCAGGCCCAGCGCCCAGGGCGAGGGCCGCTGTCCCGAGGCCACCGTCATGTACACGACTGCGGCAATGTCCTGGACGACAAGCACGCCGATGGCGATACGGCCGTAGAGGGACCCGAGGTCGTCGCGGTCCTCAAGAAGCTTGACGACTACGACCGTGGAGGAGAAGGACAGGGCGAAACCGAGGACAACAACACCGGCGGGGGTGACCGCCCCGACCTGCAGCCCCAGGAGGACCAGGCCGGAGACGAGCGCGGTGCCCAGGAGGGAC
Source organism: Actinomyces wuliandei (assembly GCF_004010955.1). Taxonomy (NCBI): domain Bacteria; kingdom Bacillati; phylum Actinomycetota; class Actinomycetes; order Actinomycetales; family Actinomycetaceae; genus Actinomyces; species Actinomyces wuliandei. Next base: position 1,550,389 of record NZ_CP025227.1, on the reverse strand, counting down.
AGGACCAGGATCGTGACCACGGCGGTGCTGACTACCTCCCGCCTGGCCAGGCTACGCAGGTCCACCTTCAGGCCGATCATGAACAGCAGGACCGCCACCCCTACGTCTCCGAGCACCTCGACGGCCTCCAGGTGGGGTATGCCTGAGGCGCCCAGCACGAACCCGGCGGCCAGGAACCCGACCAGCGGCGGCAGGCGCAGGAGGGTTGCCGTAAATCCCAGGAGGACGACGGCAAGCAGGTAGACGGCAGGAACAATAGACAGCTCTGGGGTCACGATCACCTTCCTGGTCCCGCACCTGTCTCATGTCTCAGCACCGGTGCGCACCGGTCGGGGGCAGCAGTGGGGATAGACTGTCGCCAGTCTACCCCGGGCACAGAATCCACCGGTGCCGGGTCTGGCGGTGCCCGTGGGCGGGCCTGCCCGGGCCATCCCCGAGCGGCGGGAGCAGCAGGGCTCAGCGTGGGTCGCGGTTTCCCCGGTAGCCTCCGCCCCGGTTGCCACCGAAGCGGCTGGAGCCGCGGTCGTCGCGTCCGGAGCGGTAGCCCCTGTCGTGGTCCTCCCAGCGGCGGCGGGGACGCTCGTCGCGGTCCCAGCCCCGTGAGCCCCGGTCTGCCTGGCCGCCACGGCCAAAGCCGCGCCGCCCCTCACGGTCGTGGTCCTCCCAGCGGCGGCGGGGGCGCTCGTCGCGGTCCCAGCCCCGTGAGCCCCGGTCTGCCTGGCCGCCACGGCCAAAGCCGCGCCGCCCCTCACGGTCGTTGGGACCCGACCAGCCGTGCCCCGGTCCCTCGTCAGGGCGGATGCGCAGCTCACGGCCGCTGACGGTTGCCCGGCCGATGACGTCTAGGTGGTCAGGCGTCAGCTCGGTGTGGATCGTGACCAGGGAGAAGGACTGGAGGATGTCGATCTTGCCGATGGCGGAGCCGTCGATACCTCCCTCATTGGCCAGCGCCCCGACGATGGCACCGGGCATGACACGGTCGCGGTGACCGACCTCGACGCGGTAGACCGTGCCCGGTCCCTCAGGCTCGCGGCGCCCGCCTCGGGGCGCGCCCCGTCTGGTGTCGGGCCGCTCCCTCCGGTCCTTGCGACGACGGTCCTCCCGTCCCCCCTCGAAGGAGGCCGAGACAAAGGCGCCGTCAGGGTCGACACTCTCATCGCGGGAGCCGCGTGGCGCCGGGCGGCTGGTGGAGGTGATGTCCCTGTCGTCTCGGCGGACAGGACCCTCGTCCCCGACTGCCAGGGCCACAAGGGTAGCTGCCAGCTCCTGGGCGCTGGTGCCGAGGACCTCGGCCGTGGAGACCACCAGGGGCAGGTAGGCGTCCAGACGTCCCCGCTGGTGACGGGAGCGTGCCCGCTCCAGCAGGGTGCGGGCACGGTGCGCGGAGACGTCGGCAGGGGAGGGCAGGGTGATCTCCTCCAGGCGCGTCCCGGTCAGCCGCTCGATCTGACGCAGCTTGCGCTTCTCCTTCGGCGTCAGGAAGGTGACGGCCTCCCCATGGCGTCCCGCCCTGCCGGTACGGCCGATGCGGTGCACATAGGCCTCGGCCTCGCGGGGGACGTCAAAGTTGACCACAAGCCCGATGCGGTCCACGTCAAGGCCTCGAGCGGCGACATCGGTAGCGACAAGCACGTCCAGGGTGCCTGAGCGCAGCCGGTCAACCAGGCGCTCCCGCTCCCGCTGGGGCACGTCCCCGGAGATGGCTGCGGCCTGGATGCCTCGGCCCGCCAGCTCGATGGCGACGTCCTCCGCAGTGGACTTGGTACGCACGAACACGATTGCCGCCTCGGCCTCAGTGACCGCCAGGATGCGGGACACAGCCCCGATCTTGTGGCGGAAGGGGACGACAGCGTAGGTCTGGCGGACGGTGGCCACGGTAGAGGCGGGGCGGGAGACCTCCACCTGGACGGGCTCGTGAAGGTGCTGGCGGGCCACCTCCTGGATGGCAGGCGGCATCGTCGCGGAGAACAGGGCGGTGCGGCGCTGCGAGGGCAGGGAGGAGGCGATGGTCTCCACGTCCTCGGCGAAACCCATACGCAGCATCTCGTCAGCCTCGTCCAGGACGAAGTAGCGCACGTCGTCCAGGCGCAGCGCTCCCTTCTCAATGAGGTCGATCACCCGTCCCGGGGTGCCGACCACGACCTGGGCGCCGTCCCTGAGCGCGCCGATCTGGGGACCGTAGGGTGCGCCCCCGTAGACCGCGACGACGTCCAGCCCCCGGGAGCGGGCGGCCATGTCAGTGAGGGCCTCGGCGCTCTGCAGGGCCAGCTCCCGGGTGGGAGCCAGCACCAGGGCCTGGACCCTGGCGTCACGGGCCTCGACGGTGTCCAGCAGGGGCAGCCCAAAGGCTGCCGTCTTTCCGGTACCGGTCTGGGCCACCCCGACGACGTCACGGCCGCCCAGCAGCACCGGGATCGCCTCCCTCTGGATGGCGGTAGGGGTGGTGTAACCCATGTCGGTGACAGCCTTGAGCAGGTCACCCGGAAGCCCCAGGTCAGCGAAGGTGGTCTCCTCAGGGTCTGCGGCGCCAGCGGCCCCGGAGCCGTCCCCGTGGTCGCCTCGGTGCTCCTGGGGAGCCGCGTTCCTCCCGGTGCCCGGCTCCTCGGAGCCTCTGGCGTCTTTGGTGTCTGTGTGCCGGACGGCCTCCCGGTCGTCATCCTGGTTGCCGGCGTGGTCATCGCCGCGGTTGTCGTGGTCGTCGTGGAGGTCCCCACCCGCAGTGTCACCGGGGTCCTCAGGGTCGCGCTCGGGGACGTCGCGCTCGACGTCGTCCTCCTCGTCCTCGTGCTCCACGTCCACAGGGTCCTCAGGCGTGTCGGAGGACGCAGGAGTGGCGAAGTCCTCTGGCGAGGAGGTGTGCGGGTCGTGGACCTGAGGAGTAGCCACGTCGTTGCTGGAGGCCTCGGCGGCGAACATGGCATCAAGGCTCAGCGGTCCGTTACTGGTTGTCATGAAGTTTTCCCGTTCCGTCCCCGTCAGTGATGCAGGGACTGCTCTGTGGAGAGTGGGGGAGGACCGTATGTCCTCCGCTCTTGCCGCACCTGGCCCACTGCTCCCGCTGCCGCTTCCTTAGCCCATGAGCAGGCTCGGGGGCGGCCAACGGGTTCTATGCACAGGCTCTCAGGGTGACCGACGTGCCAGCAGGCGACGTCATGGCCCTCCGGACGGGGCACCAGGGCGCGGATCGCTCCACCAAGCAGGTTACGGCAGCACAGGGAGCAGGTTCCACCACCCGGGGTCATGTCACAGGTGAGGTGGGTCTCGGGGCGAGGTGGCTCGTTCGGGCCTGTGTGGGAGGTAATGCAAGAGAGATGTTGGTGACGCAAAAGTAATATCTCATTTTGACAGTGTTTCCGTTTCCTCGATTTTACTTGCGGGTCCGGATCCCTCTAGGCAGATCCACTTATTTCTGCTGGAGTCTTGATATTCTCGGTCGCCGCCATGTGACCTCACTGTGGCCTGAGGCTGTGCCGCCACAAGATTCGTGGGATATAACATCACCTTGACACCGACGGGTCGCGCGCAAGTGTCCTCACCCTTCTCCTTACCGGAGGCACGAGCCTACGGCCTGCCGCCCCAACGTCCCTGCAGATCCCCCACAGTGAACGAGGCCATCTCATGCGACACCCGTTGCAGCCGTCTGCGGCGAGCCACGCATCAAGACTGCCGTGGCAGGTGGGCCTCGTTCTTCCGGTGACGCTCGTCATGCTTCTGGTGCCTCCAGCAGGGGGAGCAGAAGGGCGGGAGCATGAAGCAATTGACGCTCCGGGCCAGGTGTCCTGGGCGTGCGCTGCCGCTGCTCCAGGAGCCTGCGTGCGGCTGTCGGCAGAAGTCGGCGACGACGAAGGCAACGACGCAAGGTCTTTCACTATTGAGGGCACCTTTACCATGGAGGGCGCCACGGAGAGGGCCGCAGAGCCGACAGGTACCGAAGAGCCTGCCGAGCCTGCGCCGGCCGACGAGGAGACTGCCGTAGCCGCCCAGCCTGACCAGGCAGGGCACTCCTCTCCGCCTGCTGAGTCTTCGGGCCCTGCCACGCCGGGTGAGTCTGCCGGTCCCACTGAGTCTGCCGGTCCGGCGGAGACGCGGCAGACCGGTCCGGCTGACCCCGGAGAGCCCCAGGTTACGGGTCCCGGGCAGGCCTCGGCCTTTGAGGAGGCGGGCGCGCAGCCCGGCTCCGCTGCCCCCTCTGCGTCGACTGCTGAGGAGGACACCAGAAGCGAGGAGGTCCAGGAGGGTGACGAGGTCCAGAATGATGGTGCGACTGAGGTTGAGGAGGGCGGGCCAGAGGCCACAGGTGCGGAGGCAGAGTCCAGCGCACCTGCCCTGACAGCACCCTCGGCGGACGCAGAGCCGCCGGTCAGCGGTAGCGGCAGCGACCTCGACCAGCCGGACCACAGCGGTGGGGGGGACGGTTCGCAGGCCCGGGATGACTCCGGCCCCGCCTCGGGCTCGCCAGCTACCTCCAACGACTCCCGTAAGCGTCCGTCCTCCGCCCCTGTCCCGCCCGTCTCGGACACCTCCCAACTTAGTGCGGACAATGCGGGAGCGCTGTCAGGAACCCGTCAGGGAGGCGCCGTGGTGCTGATGATCCCCAGGGCCCGGGCCTCCGTCGGAGACTGGGTGTCTGTCTTTGTCCTCCCTGACGGCACGCGGCCCCTGGATATTTCCGACAGCACGTCGTCAGACTGGCTCCAGATCGACTCGTCCCACAGCGTCACTGTCGACATATCCGGTCTTGGGTGCGGCACCTACAGGCTGGTTGTCGCTGACAGCGACAACAACCTGCTCGGATGGGCGCGGCTGGAGATACAGGAGGCCTCCTTCAGCGGTGACAGCACCGGAGCCACCACCCACGTCGTTCCGGGGGAGGCCGCCGTCAGCGAGACGTTCCGTATCGGCCCTGAGGACTGGATGCTCCTGGGAGCCGGGATGCTGCTCGTCCTGGGGGCGGCAGGATTCCTCGTGGTTGCACGTCCAGGTGTCCTCAGGTCCGTGGCGCGTGTCGCCTCGGGACTCGGCCGCAGCCGCTAGGAGGCTGTGTGGTCGTCACAGGCAGGGTTAGGCAGAGTCAGGGAAGGCAAGGGAGAGGAGGGGCCATGCGGCCAGTACCCACGGTACCTCGCCTCCCGCCAGGCGCATCGGCTGCTGCACGTGCCGTGGCTGCGAGTGCTGCGCGGCGGCCCGGGGCGGCTGTGTGCCTGCCTTACGCCACCGCCGTGGCTGTGCTCCTGCTCCTGCTCCTGGTCTCACCCGTGATGCCCGTCCGGGCCAGCGCGGACACGACGACGGGGTCCTCTACCACCGGAACAGCCTCTACCGTCAGTCCCTCCACTGTCGCGATGGGAGGCACGGTGGTGTACACGGTCTCAGGCTTTCCCCGAGGGGCGACAGTTCAGGTGCTGGTGGACGACGGGGCGCTGGCAGCACCGACAGGCCCGGACGCAGGAGTAGTCACCACGCTCCACATCGACGAGGACGGCACAGCCTCAGGGGCGCTCGACCTGCCTGCCTATGTCGGTCTGGGGGACCACTGGCTGCGTTTCCGTGCCATCGCGGGACCGGATGTCGCCACCTCGGACCTGCGGACGACGGAGTACACCAACAAGAGCCCCTACTTCACCGTCGCGGGAGTTACTGTGATCGGGGGCGCCAGTCAGGCTTCTCCGGTTCCGTCGGAGGACGACGGTGCGCTCGCGTCATCCACGGCCACAGCGTCCGTTGGTGCCAGCCGCAGACCCACCCCTGCGGTAGCCCTTGCGGGAGCTGAGCGGGAGCCATCCAAGGACTTCCTCCTCGTTGGGACAGCGGTCCTGGCCGTCTCGCTGGTCGTCGTCGTCCTTGCCGGCGTCGTCATCGTCAACCGGCGGCGACTCGCTGGCCTGGACGGTCGCTGGTCCTGACCAGGACCGAGCCCTGCCACGCCGTCGAGCACCCGTACCGGCTGGCCCGGACCGCACCAGCCCGCCGGTGGTGTGCGCACCACCGGCCCCGGTCAGGCCGTAGACTTCAGCCGGTACCCGCTGCCAGCGTCGCGGCAGGCACCTGGATCGTCTCCCTGATGGAAGGACTCGGCACCGTGCTGAGAACGCGAGCAGCAGGCTCCCTGCGCACCGTCGACATCGGACAGACCGTCACCCTTGCCGGGTGGGTGGACCGTCGGCGTGACCACGGCGGTGTGGCTTTTGTCGACCTGCGTGACGCCTCGGGGGTCGCCCAGGTCGTCATTCGTGAGGAGGTTGCCCACGACCTGCGCTCGGAGTACGTGCTGAGGGTGGTCGGTGAGGTCACCGCCCGTCCCGAGGGCAACGAGAACCCGAGCCTGCCGACCGGGGACGTCGAGGTCGTGGTCCGCGACGTCGAGATCCTCAACCCCTCGGCGGCCCTGCCCTTCCAGGTCTCCGACCACGCCGAGGACTCCGGCCACGCGGGTGAGGAGGCCCGCCTGAGGTACCGCTACCTGGACCTTCGCCGCTCACCGATGCAGCGTGCCATCCGGCTGCGCTCGCAGGCATCCCGTGCTGTCCGCCAAGTACTGGACTCCCACGGCTTCGTCGAGATCGAGACCCCGACCCTGACCCGCTCCACGCCTGAGGGCGCCCGCGACTTCCTTGTGCCAGCACGCCTTGCACCCGGGTCGTGGTACGCCCTGCCGCAGAGTCCTCAGCTGTTCAAGCAGCTGCTCATGGTGGCTGGCATGGAGCGTTACTACCAGATCGCCCGCTGCTACCGCGACGAGGACTTCCGGGCGGACCGGCAGCCGGAGTTCACCCAGCTCGACGTGGAGATGAGCTTTGTGGACCAGGAGGACGTCATCGCGGTGGCGGAGGAGGTGCTCCGGGAGGTCTGGGCGCTGGTCGGCCACGAGGTCACAACGCCGATCCCACGGATGACCTATGCCGAGGCGATGAGGCGCTACGGGACGGACAAGCCGGACCTGCGTTTTGGCTGCGAGCTGGTGGACCTCACTGAGTACTTCACGGGCACGACGTTCCGCGTGTTCCGTCAGCCCTATGTCGGTGCCGTTGTGATGCCCGGGGGCGCCACGCAGTCGAGGAGGACCTTTGACGCCTGGCAGGAGTGGGCCAGGCAGCGTGGTGCCAAAGGCCTGGCCTACGTTACTGTGGCTGAGGACGGGACGCTCGGCGGGCCTGTGGCCAAGAACATCACCGAGGAGGAGCGCACGGGCCTGGCGCGGGCCTGCGGCGCTGCTGCAGGTGACTGCATCTTCTTCGCCGCAGGGAACGTCGACGAGGCGCGCGCCCTGCTCGGGGCCGCTCGCCTGGAGATAGCGCGCCGCTGCGGACTGGTGGACGAGGAGGAGTGGAGCTTTGTGTGGGTGGTGGACGCCCCCCTGTTCAAGGCCGCCGCAGAGGCCCGGGCGGACGGGGACGTCGCCCTGGGCGCCTCCGCGTGGACCGCGGTCCACCACGCCTTTACCGCCCCCAGGCCGGAGTGCCTGGACACCTTCGACACCGACCCGGGCTCCGCCCTGGCCTATGCCTATGACATCGTGTGCAACGGCAACGAGATCGGCGGCGGGTCGATCCGCATCCACCGCCGTGACGTGCAGGAGCGCGTCTTCAAGGTCATGGGAATCGAGCCGCAGGAGGCCCAGGAGAAGTTTGGCTTCCTCCTGGAGGCCTTCTCCTACGGGGCGCCACCGCACGGGGGCATCGCCTTTGGGTGGGACCGGATTATCGCGCTGCTGACAGGTGCGGACTCGATCCGTGACGTCATTGCCTTCCCGAAGTCGGGAGGCGGCTACGACCCGCTGACGGAGGCACCGGCTCCCATCACGGCCCAGCAGCGCAAGGAGGCGGGCGTGGACGCCGCACCCGCCCGCCAGGACTCGCCCTGCCCCTGCGCCCACCAGTAGGTACGCGAGGGCCTGAGGCACAATAAGCCCATGGCGCGTTACACCGAGATCCACCCCGTCAACCCACAGGCTCGTCTGGTCAGAAAGGTCGTCGACACCGTGCGGGAAGGGGGACTGGTTGCCTACCCCACTGACTCCGGCTATGCCCTGGCCTGCGCCCCGGGAAACAAGGAGGGGCTGGATCGCATCCGATCCATCCGGCAGCTGGACAGCAGGCACAACTTCACCTTCGTGTGTGCCAGCTTTGCGCAGGTCGGTCCGGTGGCGATCCTGGGCAACAATGCCTTCCGCCTGGTCAAGCGGCTGACCCCGGGGCCGTGGACCTTCATCCTCAAGGGAACCAAGGAGGTCCCGAGGATGACGCTCAACCCCAGGAAGCACACCCTGGGTGTCCGTATCCCGGAGCACACCCTGACTCAGGCCCTGGTAGCTGAGTTCGGGCAGCCCCTGCTGTCCTCGACGTTCATCCGCCCCGGCCAGGACGAGCCGGAGACCAGCGGGTGGGAGGTTGAGGAGTCCCTGGGTCACCTTATCGACATCGTCATTGAGGGACCGGTCGGTCGCGGGGAGCCCACGACGGTGGTGGACCTGACTGACGACTACCCCGAGGTTGTGCGGGAAGGGGCAGGGGACGTCAGCCTGCTGTAGGTGACGCCGACTCTGCTGAATCCGCTGACTCCACGGAGGAGGCCGCCCTGGCGAGGAGGGTCTCCTCCTCGCCAGCCGGTTGTCTACCAGTCGGCGCGCTACCGGCCGCCATGACCTCCTCATCGGGCGCAGCGGACCTGGTGGTCTCCAATGTCCCGGTGACCTTGGAGGCCTCGGCAGGCTCTCCAGCCTCTCCGGTCGCATCCTGCTCCGTCTCCTGGTTCACCGCCTCACCGTCAGCATGGTCCTGTGCTGCTCCGGCCGCTCCAGGGGGCCGGAGCCATCGTGGCGCCCACCAGCCCCAGCGTCCCAGGATCCTCATAACGGAGGGCAGCAGCAGCAGCCGGACCAGTACGAGGTCCACTGTGACGATGAGAGCCAGTGCCAGCCCGGCCTCCTGGATGAGCGGAAGCCTGCTGAGCAGGAGGCTCGCACAGGCAGCCACCGTGACGACGGCTGCTGCAAGAACGGGTCCCCGTGACCGGCGCAGTCCCAGGCGTAGCGCGGCCCGGTGGTCCGTGCCAGCGTCGCGGTACTCGGCGACACGGCTCACCAGGACGGCTTCGTGGCTCATCGCCAGGCCCAGCCCGAGGAGCACGGCCGTGACAACGGCGGTGGTCTCCACACCGACGGCTCCGGCCGGAGCCAGGCCCAGCAGGCTCCGGCCGGAGCCCTCCTGGAGCACCCAGGTCAGCACGCCCAGGGAGGCGGACAGCGACAGGCCGGTGACGGGAACTGCCACGAGCGGCAGGAGCAGTGAGTCTGTCAGGAGAAGCAGGAGGACGACAGTTGCCAGGACCACTGCCGCCACCACCACCGGGGCGCTTGCCAGCAGCGAGGTGCGCATGTCGACCTGGCTGGCGGCCCGTCCCGTCACCCATGTCTCCACCGGGGGGTCGAGGGCGCGAAGGGCGGTGACGGCCTCCTCGGCGGTGGCCGACCAGCGCTCTCCGGCTAGGTCCAGGTAGACCACCGTGTAGTCACCGGCGGTCGAGGGGCTGACAACTGCCTCAACCCCGGGGACCGAGGCGACGTGGTCGTTGATGAACTCGGTGACGCCCTCCCCGGTCCCGGCGAAGACGAGCGTGGCGTCCTGGTCCACCGTCGAGGGGTACTCCTGCTCCAGCACTGCTGTGTAGGCCCGTTGGTCAGATCCGACTGGGAGCTGGTCCGAGGCAGCCGAGGTGAGCGTGTGCAGACTGCCCAGCGGGACAGCGAGACCAGTCATCACCAGCAGGCATCCTGCCAGGACAGCCCAGGGGAAGGCGCGACGACTGCGGGTAGGTGCTGGTGCCGCCCCCTGGTCGCCCCTCCTCATGCCCGGCAGGCGTCCCAGCGCAGACGAGAGCGTGGAGAAGACAGAGACAGAGGAGAAGACAGAGAGGACAGGGAGGAGCAGGGCGGGGGGCCGGGACGGGGAGTGCGGCACCCTCCGTCCCCCCAGGGCCAGAAGCGCTGGGACCAGTGTCAGGGAGACACTGACGGCCACGAGGAGGACGACAACCCCTGTCAGCGCCGAGGTTCTCAGGACGCCCCCGGCCGCCAGGTAGAGTCCGCAGAGGCTGACCGCTACCGCCAGGGCTGAGAAGACGACGGTGCGTCCCGCTGTCCGCATCGTCGCAGACAGGGGGCGGGCAGCGGGAGGGGCCTCAGCCTCGCGTCGGTACCGGTGCGTGCCCCGCACGGGAGCAGACCTGCCCGGGCTGGGGCTCGGGCTACGGCCATGCGCGTGCGTGTCGCCTGGGGTGCTGCCTGGCGGGACGTCTTCCGATGGCCCTGCTGGCTCTGCCACGCCCCTGCCCGGCGTGCCCGCACCGAGCTCCTCCTTGTAGCGGGAGGTGAGCAGCAGCGCGTAGCCCAGGGTCAGAGATCCTCCCAGGACCCAGAAGACAGTGGCAGCCACGTAGGGAACCTCTACAACGAGGGACAGGCCGTGGACGGCCCCCAGGGTGCTGGCTGCTGATATCACGGCAGCCAGGAGGCAGGCGCCGACCTGCAGGAGCCTGCCGACAGCCAGCGCCGTCACCAGCAGGGCCACAGGAAGGAGCAGGAGTCCTGAGCGCAGGAGATCCCGACCAGCCTCACCGCTGACCGCCTCCTCGACGAGGCCGTCGTGGGAGACGGTCCCCTGGGCGCCCGGAGCGGTGTCGGCGAGCTCGGCGGGCACCTCCTCCAGGCGGTCGCTCACCTGGTCCACCAGGGTAGCCACCTCCTGGGCGTAGCGGGTGTCCTGAGGATCGGCAACCGCAGAGCCGTTGGGGTTGACCGTGACGACGACGACGAAGCCGTCCATGCTGTCGGCCGCCATCGACCGGGCTGCGTCCGAGGTCAGCATTCCCGGGACCACAAAGGGGTCCAGGACATTGTGCGTGCCCACGAGCTGCCCCAGGTCGGTGTGGGCGGTGGACAGAGCCTGGGCCACCTCCTCCTGCTGCTGGGTCGTGCTCAGGTCCACGTTCGAGACCAGGAGGCTCACGGTGACGGCGTCACCGGACAAGGAGTCCAGGACGTAGTCGCCTTCAGCGCTCTGGGTCCCTGGGGTGTCAGCTGTCACGCTGTGGAGGCGGGAGAACAGGTTCTGTCCTCCCAGGCCGGTCAGCGCCGCGACTACCAGGACCGTCGACAGGACGAGCCAGGTCACGACGACGAGCCAGGCGTCCTTGAAGACACGGTAGGAGAGCCAGCCGAGCATGACGGCATTGTTGCACCATGTGCCGACACTCATGGGAAGGACAAGGGCTGCGCCGCGCCCGACCGAGTACCCGGCGCGTGCACCGTAGGCTTCCCGGGAGCCTGCTGACGTCACCGTACCCCCTTGCGACCCTCTCGTCGGCTCACGGGCTATGGTCGGTGCCTATGGACCTGTTCGAGTCTGTGGGCACCGACGACGCCGGGCTGCCGACCCACCGCCGCGCACCGCTGGCGGTGCGCATGCGTCCGCGCACCCTGGAGGAGGTCCAGGGACAGGACCACCTTCTGGGGCCGGGGGCACCGCTGCGACGTCTTGTGGAGTCGTCAGGAGCAGGTGAGGACCGGGGCGCGGGGGTGTCCTCGGTCATCCTGTGGGGCCCGCCGGGGACCGGTAAGACGACGCTGGCCTACCTGGTGGCCCGAGCCAGCGGGCGTCGTTTCGTCGAGCTGTCCGCAGTGACCGCCGGAGTCAGGGAGGTACGCTCCGTCGTCAGCGACGCCCGCCGTCAGCTGGCGGCGTCGGGGCAGGAGACGGTGCTCTTCGTGGACGAGGTCCACCGCTTCTCACGCTCCCAGCAGGACGCCCTGCTGCCCAGCGTGGAGAACCGGTGGGTGACCCTGGTAGCGGCGACCACGGAGAACCCCTCCTTCTCCGTGGTCTCACCTCTGCTGTCACGCTCCCTCCTGCTGACCCTCCGTCCCCTGGGCGCCCAGGACGTGAGGTGCCTGCTGGAGCGCGCCCTCACCGATGAGCGCGGGCTGGCCGGGGCAGTCACCCTTGAGGAGGAGGCCTGCGACCAGGTGGTGCGCATGGCTGGCTCCGACGCACGCAGGGCGTTGACGGTCCTGGAGGCGGCTGCGGGGGCGGTCCTGACGGAGGGGCCGCGTGGCGCTGGGTACAGTGGTGCCCCTGCGGCCCCCAGCGCCGTCCCCAGCATCACAGTGAAGGACGTGGAGCGTGCTGCGGACACCTCGGCGGTGCGCTATGACCGCCAGGGGGACCAGCACTACGACGTTACCAGCGCCTTTATCAAGTCGATGCGGGGCTCCGACCCGGATGCCACGATCCACTACCTGGCACGGATGATCGCTGCGGGTGAGGATCCCCGCTACATCGCCAGGCGGATCGTCGTCCACGCCTCCGAGGACGTGGGGCTGGCGGACCCCTCGGTGCTGTCAACCGCCGTCGCTGCCCAGCAGGCGGTGGCGGCGATCGGGATGCCTGAGTCCGGTCTTGTGCTGGCCCAGGCCGCGCTGGCCGTGGCCACGGCACCGAAGTCCAACGCAGTGGCCACGGCCCTGAGCCGGGCACTGGAGGACGTGAGGGCGGGGCGCGGCGGCGCGGTACCCTCCCACCTGCGGGACGCCCACTACGCCGGCGCACAGGTGCTGGGGCACGGGCAGGGCTACCTCTACCCTCACGACTTCGCGCACTCGGTGGTAGCCCAGGCCTACATGCCCGAGGACCTGGACGGCACCCGGTACTACCAGCCCACTACCAACGGGTATGAGGACCGTGTCTCCCAGCGGCTGGCTCGGGTGCGATCCATCCTGAGCCCCGGTGAGAGCCTTGGGGGCGGTCCTGGTGCCGCGGCAGGGACTACCTGGACCCACGCTCCCGCGCCTGAGCGCTCCCGGCAGGACTTCCCGGGCACCGGACAGTCGTAGGCTGTCTCGGTGAGCGGCACACGGGGCATGACGGGGGCAGGACGCGACGGAGGCAGGGACAGGGGCAGAATAATGGGCGCAGCCGTGCCCAGAAGGCTGCTGATGGTGCTTGTCGGCCTGGCAGCGGGCCTGCTCTCCGGGCTCTTCGGTGTCGGCGGGGGAGTACTGCTGGTGCCCGCCCTGGTGGGCGTCCTCGGGCTGGACCACAGGCGTGCCGCCGCGACCTCCCTGGTGGCGATCCTGCCCACCTCTGTCGTCGGCGCGCTGACCTACGGCCTGCGAGGCCAGGTCTCCGTGGTGGCGGCCGTCGTCCTCCTGGCGGGGACCCTGGTGGGTGCCCAGGTGGGGGCCTGGCTGCTCCACCGCCTGCCCGCCAGGGTACTCCCGTGGACCTTTGCCACCTTTGTCATCCTTGTCCTGGTGTCCCAGCAGGTCGTGCCCCCGGTACGGCACGCGGACCTGGTCCTGGACCCGGTGAGGGTGGTGGCGCTGGTCGTGGTGGGACTGGCGGCGGGCGTCCTGTCCGGCCTGGTGGGGGTCGGAGGGGGCGTCGTGGTCGTGCCGGGCCTGGAGGCTGCTGTCGGGCTGGGGGACCTGCTGGCCCGGGGTACCTCCCTGGCTGTCATGGTTCCCACCGCTGTGTCCGGGGCGGTGGCCCACCTGCGGCGCGGGCACGCGGACCTGGCCACCGGGGCAGTGACCGGCCTGGCCTCCTCCGTGGCCTCGCCCGTGGGGGCGCTCCTGGCAGCCCGGGTACCTCCCGGGGCGACCTCCTGGATGTTCAGCGTCTTCCTCGTGGTGGTAGCGGTCCTGGTGCTGCGGCGCTCGTCAGGTGGCAGCTCCGCTTCCCGCTGAGGCCCGCCGGGTGGTGCAGTGCCCCGGCTGCCCTCGGCTCCGGCTTGACAGCGGCGCGCAGAGGGCCACGTGCGGGGACCGGGTGCGAAGAGGTGTGAGGATCGGCTCACAGCCGGACCGGGAAGGTGCGTGTGCCGACTGGTTCGCGCTAGAGTTCAGCAGCCGCACGGTTGGGGCGTGCCCCGCTCCTGACGTGCAGGCCTCCTGGGGTCCTGGCCCGTCCGTGGCTGGCCCCGCGTCGCAGGGCATACCTGTGACGTGCGAACACTACTCCGACAGGAAGAAGCGAGCATGAGCTCATCACGTTCCCGCCGTCAGGTCCGTCTGTCCCGTGCGCTGGGTATCCCGCTGACACCCAAGGCGGTGCGCTACTTCGAGAAGCGCCCCTACGGTCCTGGCGAGCACGGTCGCGCGCGTCGGCGTACCGAGTCCGACTACGCCGTGCGCCTGAAGGAGAAGCAGCGGCTGCGTGCCCAGTACGGCATACGTGAGGCCCAGCTCCAGCGGGTCTTTGAGGAGGCCCGTCGCGAGAGGGGACTGACGGGTGAGTCGCTCGTTGAGCTGCTGGAGATGCGGCTGGACGCCCTCGTCCTGCGCTCCGGCATCGCCCGTACCATCGCCCAGGCCCGCCAGAACGTCGTGCACCGTCACATCCTCGTGGACGGCAGGGTGGTCGACCGCCCCTCCTTCCGGGTCAGGCCCGGCCAGACGATCCAGGTGCGGCCCCGCTCCCAGGTCATGGTCCCCTTCCAGGTCGCTGCTGCGGGCACGCACCGCGACGTGCTGCCCGCCGTTCCCGACTACCTGACCGTGGACCTGGAGAAGCTGTCCGCGACGCTGGTGCGTCGCCCCAAGCGCGACGAGGTTCCGGTGACCTGCGACGTGCAGATGGTGGTTGAGTACTACTCGCGATGACCTCGCGGACGGCCGGTGCGCCGGTCTGCCGGGCGGGCAGGGCTCGCGGCGGACCGGTCATCGGTCGACTTCCAGTCGTCTGCGTGGGCACTGTGCCCGTGCCGGCCGCGACACCGACAACCAGATGAGGAGCTCATGAGAACCTCCGAGATCCGCCGACGCTGGCTGGACTACTTTGCTGCCAACGGCCACGAGATCCGACCCTCGGTGCCACTGGTGTCCCCCGAGCCCTCGATCCTGTTCACCATCGCCGGCGTGGTCCCCTTTATCCCCTATATCCTGGGTACCGAGGAGCCGCCGTGGCCCAGGGCCGCCTCGGTGCAGAAGTGCATCCGCACCAACGACATCGACAACGTCGGCAGGACCACTCGTCACGGGACGTTCTTTCAGATGGGCGGCAACTTCTCCTTTGGGGACTACTTCAAGGAGGGCGCCATCGACCTTGCCTGGGGCCTGCTGACCGGGTCCCGGCAGGAGGGTGGCTACGGTCTGGACGGGGACCGTCTGTGGATGACCATCTGGGAGGAGGACACGGTCTCCTACGACCACTGGACCAGAGTGGTCGGCGTGCCCGCCGACCGGATCCAGACCCTTCCTTTCGAGGAGATCTCCTGGTCCACGGGTCAGCCTGGGCCTGCCGGGTCGTGCTGTGAGATCCACTACGACCGCGGCCCCGCCTTCGGCCCTGACGGCGGGCCGGCCGTGGACGCCGGTGGGGACCGGTTCCTGGAGGTGTGGAACCTGGTGTTTGACGAGTTCGTGCGTGGTGAGGGCGAGGGCCACGACTTCGAGCTGGTGGGCAGGCTTGACCGCACCGCGATTGACACCGGGCTCGGGCTGGAGCGGCTGGCCTTCCTGCTGCAGGACAAGCCCAACATGTACGAGATCGACGAGGTCCGCCCCGTCATCACCGCGGTGGAGGAGATGAGCGGGAAGACCTACGGCTCCGTAGCCTCTGCGACCTCCTCGGCCCAGTCCGCCTACTCTGACGACGTCAACATGCGGGTCGTCGCCGACCACGTGCGCAGCGCGCTCATGCTGATCGGGGACGGGGTGAGGCCTGGAAACGACGGCCGGGGCTACGTCCTGCGCCGTCTTATCCGCCGGGCCGTGCGCTCGATGCGCCTGCTGGGGGTGGAGGAGGCGACGATGCCGACGCTGCTGACCACCTCGAAGGATGTCATGAGCGCCTCCTACCCTGAGCTGGAGGAGGACTGGGACATCATCCGGGACGTCGCCTGCGGCGAGGAGGAGGCCTTCCGTCGCACCCTGGCCGCCGGGACCACGATCCTGGACACGGCTGTCGTGACCGCAAGAAAGCGCGCCGGGACCTCGGGACGCCCCACCGTCACCGGGGACAGCGCGTTCGAGCTCCACGACACCTACGGCTTCCCCATCGACCTGACCCTGGAGATGGCGGCTGAGCAGGGGGTGTCCGTTGACGAGGCCGCCTTCCGCAGCCTTATGGAGCAGCAGAAGCAGCGGGCTCGTGCCGACGCCCAGGCCAAGAAGACCGGTCACGCCGACCTGCGTGTCTTCCAGGAGCTGGAGAAGGAGATGGGCGGTGGCTCCACCTTCCTGGGATACACGGACATCGCGGCCGAGGGGACCGTCACCGGGCTCCTGGTCCAGGGGGCTCCCCAGGCGGCTGTGACTGCCCCCACCGAGGTCGAGCTGGTCCTGGACCGGACCCCCTTCTGGGCAGAGATGGGCGGCCAGCTGGCAGACCAGGGGGTGATCCGTCTTGCTGACGGCGGGGTGGTCGAGGTCAACGACGTCCAGGCCCCGGTCAAGGGCCTGTCCGTGCACCGGGGTACCCTCACCGAGGGGACGGTCCGGATCGGGGAGAAGGCCTTCGCCCAGATCGACGCGGACCGTCGCCTGGCCATCGCGCGCGCCCACACCTCCACGCACATGGTCCACCGCGCCCTGCACGAGGTCGTCTCCGCCAGCGCCACCCAGGCGGGAAGCGAGAACTCCCCCTCGCGACTGCGCTTCGACTTCCGCCACGGCTCCGCCCTGGCCGAGGACCAGGTCGCTGGTATCGAGGAGCTGGTCAACACCAGGCTCGCTGAGGACCTGGCCGTGACCGACGAGGTCATGGACATTGACGCCGCCCGGGCCAGCGGTGCCATCGCGCTGTTCGGGGAGAAGTACGGCCGCCGTGTCCGCGTGGTCTCCATCGGAGGGGACTGGTCACGTGAGCTGT
Source organism: Actinomyces wuliandei (assembly GCF_004010955.1). Lineage (NCBI taxonomy): Bacteria > Bacillati > Actinomycetota > Actinomycetes > Actinomycetales > Actinomycetaceae > Actinomyces > Actinomyces wuliandei. The sequence goes on along the minus strand of NZ_CP025227.1, from coordinate 1,533,524 downwards.
GCGCCGGCACGCACGTTCCCACCACCGGCACGATCGGCCGGGTAGCCGTGCTGGGAGAGGCCTCTATCGGGTCGGGAGTGCGTCGTATCGACGCGCTCGTCGGCGAGGGCGCCTATGACTTCCAGGCCAGGGAGCACGCGCTGGTCTCCCAGTTGTCGGAAATGGTCGGCGGCCGTCCCGAGGACCTGCCTGAGCGCGTGGACTCCCTCATGAGACGGCTCAAGGAGGCGGAGAAGAAGCTGGCGGCAGTTGAGCAGCTGGCCACGGCGGCGCGTGCCGCCGACATCGTCGCGAGCACGCGCAGAGTCGGCGAGGTGCGGCTGGCCGCCCTGAGCCTGGGCGAGGTGTCCTCGGCCGACGTCCTGCGGCCCCTGGTCCTGGACGTGCGACAGCGGCTGGGTGACAGCGAGCCGACGGTGGTCGCCGTGGGTGGTGTCGTCTCTGGGCGGCCTGTCGTCGTCGTGGCGACCAATGCCCCGGCCCGCCAGCACGGGGTCAGGGCCGGTGCCCTAGTCCAGGTCGCCGCCCAGGCACTGGGTGGCGGAGGCGGGGGCAAGGACGACCTGGCCCAGGGCGGTGGGCGCAGTGCCGAGGCCCTGCCCGAGGCCCTGCAGGCCATCGTGGCAGCCCTGCAGTCCTGAGGCAGGCTCTGTGTCTGCGTCTGCTGTGCGCTCCGGGGTGCGCCTGGCCTTTGATGTGGGCACCTCGCGTATTGGTGTCGCCCGTTGCGGCCAGGAGGCAATCCTCGCCGTCCCGGTGCTCACGCTCAGACGTGACCGCTATGGTACTGATCGTGAGGAGGCAGCTGATCTTGTCGAGGAGTACGCTGCGCTTGAGGTTCTTGTCGGCCTTCCTCGGAGCATGGCAGGAGGCAGGTCCTCCTCCTCAGCACGGGACTCCCGCCGCTGGGCTCGCGCTCTTGCCAGTGCTGTCGCACCGGTAGCCGTGCGCCTGGTTGACGAGCGCCTCACAACGGTGACGGCCCACCGCCGCCTGCACGAGGCAGGCCTGCGGGAGAGGACCTTTCGTGGCGTCGTCGACGAGGCGGCGGCGGTCGTCATACTGGAGCAGGCTCTTGAGACCGAGCGGCTCACCGGGCGACCGCCTGGTGAGAGAGTCCCCCCGAGCAAGAGAGGCAGCACGTGAGTCAGGACGACTTCTTTGCTGAGCTTGGCATCCAGCGTCAGGACGGGGTGGATGCCGGTCACGGGCCCAGGGGCCGCCGGTCACGGCGTGCGGAGAAGAAGGAGCGGCGTCGTCGTAGGCGTCGGCGTCGCTGGCTGACCTCCGTGGTCCTTGTCGTCGTCCTGGTCGCCGTGGGCGTGGTGGCTTACCAGGCGCTGGGTGTCATGCGTGACAGCTCCTCCACGACCTCGGCGGAGGACTATGAGGGAGCCGGTGAGGAGGAGGTGGTCGTCACGGTTCCTGAGGGAGCCTCTGGGCGCGATATCGGCGCGCTCCTGGAGGAGGCCGACGTGGTCGCCTCCGCCGCCGCCTTCGTCGAGGCCTACAAGGCCAACGAGAAGTCGGGCAGCATCCAGCCGGGGACCTACACGCTCAAGACGCACATGTCTGCGGCCAACGCCGTGGCCACGCTCCTGGACCCGGCGTCCAAGGCCGAGCACAGCCTGACCGTTGCTGAGGGCTTCACCAAGAACCAGGTCAAGGAGCGGCTCATGAGCGTGGGCAGCTTCACCGAGAAGGAGGTTGACGAAGCCTACGCCGATACTGAGACCATCGGCCTGCCGGAGCAGGCAGGCGGTGATGTCGAGGGCTGGCTGGCACCGTCCACCTATGACATCGGCGAGGACGACACTGCTACGGACGTGGTGGCACAGATGGTCTCCACCACGATCTCCAACCTGCGCGCCGTCGGCGTGAAGGAGGAGGACTACGAGGAGGTCCTCACCAAGGCCTCCATCGTGGAGCGTGAGGTCTCCCAGGCCCAGTACTACGGCCAGGTGGCCCGAGTCATCGACAACCGCATCGCGGACACGGAGGGTGAGACCCAGGGCATGCTCCAGATGGACTCCACCGTCCTGTACGGCCTGGGGCGCGTGGGAGGCATTCCCTCCCCGGAGGACACAGCCGACGCCTCCAACGCCTACAACACCTATCAGCACGCCGGTCTGCCGCCGACCCCGATCGGAAGCCCGGGACAGGAGGTTATCTCGGCCGTGCTGGACCCGCCCGAGGGCGACTGGCTGTACTTCGTGACAGTTGACCTGACCACGGGCGAGACGCTCTTTGCCACGACGCTGGAGGAGCAGGAGGCCAACACGGAGAAGCTCAACGCCTACTGCCGTGAGAACCGGGAGGTCTGTCAGGGTGCCACGGCGACTGCCACGGCTGCACCCGACCCGGCCACGGCCACCCCTGATGCCGGGTCATAGGCCTGTGAGACCCGCGAGGCCTGTGGCGGGGCCGGGGGCAGGTCCTGCCGGGCAGGACAGCACCGGCCAGCAGGGGCAGGTGCTGGGTCACCGGGCCGCAGTCGTCGGGCACCCGGTCTCCCACTCCCTGTCCCCGGTCCTGCACCGTGCCGCCTACGCTCGGCTCGGCCTGGGCTCGTGGCACTACACAAGGATCGACCTGCCTGCTACGCGGCTGCGGGGCCTGGTGTCCCAGCTGGCCGCACCGGTCAGCGACGGCTGGGCATGGGCGGGAGTGAGCGTGACGATGCCGCACAAGCAGGCCCTGGTGCCCATGCTGGACGTGGTTGACCCCCTCGCCCGGGCGGTGGGTTCGGTCAACACCGTCGTGGCTCAGCGCTCGGGCACGGGCTCGGCCCTGCTGGCAGGGTTCAACACGGATGTGGCCGGGATCGCCGAGGCGGTACGTGAGACGACTGCGGCACGGTCCACCCAGGCGCCGACAGGACTGGCGTCGCTGCCGCCCCACGCGACGGCCAGCCCGGGCGGGCAGGGCGCCTCCGGGGCGACAGCAGTCGTCCTGGGCTCCGGGGCCACAGCGTGCTCGGCCCTGGCTGCGCTCACCGAGCTGGGCGCGACGCGGATCGTGGTGGCCGCCCGTCGCCACGCTGGCCCTGGCCGTGCCCTGGGCGCAGCACACCGTATGGGTCTGGAGGTGGAGGCCCTTACCTGGAGCCCCGGCGAGGCGCGCTCTGACTCCGCCGTGGTCGAGGCCCTGGCCCGGGCAGACCTCGTGGTCTCCACCCTGCCCGCAGGCGGCGCGGACACGCTGGCTGAGGCCCTGCCCAGTGCCCTGGGCCGCCAGGGGACACTCACGGCAGGAGCGATCCTCCTCGACGTCGTCTACGCGCCCTGGCCGACACCTCTGGCCCGCGCCTGGGAGGGCGCAGGCGGGGCAGTGGCACCCGGCTGGCTCATGCTGCTGCACCAGGCAGTGCCCCAGGTCAGGCTGATGACAGGTCGAGACCCTGGTGTCGCCTCCTTACGAGACGCCCTCCTGCACGCCCTGTAGTCCACACCCTGTTGCAGGGCGCGCCCGAGCCGGGGCGGCCGGGTGCCTGGTTGCGGGCCGCAGTGTGGGATGATCGGTTCCATGCTGCATTGGATGACGGCCGGCGAGTCCCACGGCGAGGCCCTGACCGCAGTGATCGACGGTGTCCCGGCGGGCGTGGAGATTACCAGTGAGGACATCCGCAGTGCTCTGGCTCGCCGTCGCCTGGGGCACGGCCGTGGTGCCCGGCAGTCCTTCGAGCGCGACGAGCTGAGGATCCTGGGGGGGGTCAGGCACGGCCGCACGATCGGCAGCCCCGTGTCCCTGCAGATCGGCAACTCTGAGTGGCCCCGGTGGTCCACGGTCATGAGCGCCGACCCGGTGGAGGCGGAGGCGCTCCTCGTGGACGCGGGAACCGGCGACGAGCGGGAGCTGGCCCGCAACAGGCCGCTGACCAGGCCTCGTCCCGGCCACGCAGACCTGCCGGGGATGCTCAAGTACGACCTGCCGGAGGCGCGCCCGGTCCTGGAGCGCGCCTCGGCGCGTGAGACCGCAGCCCGGGTCGCCCTGGGCGCGGTGGCGGAGGCGCTCCTGGAGCAGGTTGCCGGGATCAGGCTGGTCAGCCACGTCGTACGTGTCGGGACAGTTGAGTTGCCTGAGGACATCGCCCCGCCGCAGCCGCAGGACACCGCGCGCCTGGACGCCGACCCGGTGCGCTGCACCGACCCGGAGACCAGCGCCGCCATGGTCTCGCTGATCGACGAGGCCAGGAAGGCGGGCGACACCCTGGGGGGAGTCGTCGAGGTGGTCGCTGCCGACGTCCCAGTGGGGCTGGGCTCCCACGTCCAGGCCGACCGACGTCTGGACGCCCGCCTGGCCGGCGCGCTCATGAGCATCCAGGCGGTCAAGGGCGTGGAGGTGGGTGACGGCTTTGCCCAGGCGCAGCTCAGAGGCTCCGCCGCCCACGACGAGATCCTCTCGGTCCGCTCAGGTGGTGTCACCCGTGCCTCCAACCGTGCCGGCGGGGTGGAGGGCGGTATCTCCAACGGCTCTCCGGTCCGGGTCCGTGCCGCCTTCAAGCCGATCTCCACGGTGCCGCGGGCGCTTCGCACCGTGGACATGGCTACAGGAGAGGAGGCGACCGGGCTGCACCAGCGCTCTGACACTTGTGCCGTCGTCCCAGGTGCCGTGATCGCCCAGGCCATGACGGCGCTGGTGCTGGCAGACGTCCTGACTGACAAGACCGGAGGCGACTCCGTGGCGCAGGCGCGCGGCAGCCTCGTCTCCTACCTGGACCGCGTGGCTGAGCGGACACGCTGGTGACCGGGAGGACGGACAGCCCCAGGCGGGGCGAGACGCACAGGTGCGTGGGGTACGAGGACACCCGGAGAGGACACTTAGAGAGGAGCCGCCCGTGAGCACGACAGGCCGGTACAGGCCACCTCCTGCCGTTGACGACGACGTCCTGCCGCTGGTCCTTGTCGGGCTTCCTGGTGCGGGCAAGACCACGGTGGCACGACTCCTGGCCCATGCCCTAGGCGTCCAGGTCACCGACACCGACGCCGAGGTGCGTCGCAGGTCGCGGATGACCATCCCGGAGATCTTCGCCTCCGAGGGGGAGGAGCGTTTCCGCGACCGCGAGCACAGGGCACTGCGTGCCGTCCTCGACTCCCCGGCAGCGGCGCTCGGTGTCGTGGCGCTGGGCGGTGGCGCGGTGGTGCGCCGGGAGAACCGGGAGCTCCTCAGGGGACGCGTCGTGGTCTACCTGGAGGCCACCCCTCTCACCGCTGCCGCCCACGTCGGGGACGGGTCCGGTCGGCCGCTGATGATGACTGGGGACGAGGCGCCCGGCAGTACCGGCACGGCTGCGGCGCTCAGCACTGCCGTGCCGAAGCAGGGCACGTCCCCACCCGGCGCGGCTGACACGGCTGTGGGCCAGGACCCGCAGGACGCGGAGCAGGGCGGGCGAGGCAGCAGCCACGACCTGGTCCTGGAGCGGATGGAGGCCCTGTACGCGCAGAGGGCACCGCTGTACGAGGAGGTCGCCTCGATCACCGTCCCTACCGATGGGCTGAGCGCCGAGCAGGTCGCAGCCCTGGTCCTGGTGACCCTGGGAGCCAGGCCCCACCGTGTTGCCGGGGCGCTGACCCCGCTCGTCTCCGGTCGTGGCAGCCCGGTCCTGCCCAGTCCCGCCGACGTGGTCGGCTCAGCCCGTGCCGAGGTGCAGCACGAGGAGCTGTCTGCCCCGGAAGCCGTCGGGCTGCACCGGATCCGGGTGGAGAGGCCACGACCCTACGAGGTCCTCGTGGGCCGGGGGCTCCAGGACCAGCTGCAGGCTGCGGTGCGCCAGGCTGCGGGCGGCGGCAGAGGTGGGGTGGCTGTGGTTCACGACGAGCACCTTGGTGCCGCCGCAGAGGCCTACGAGGCCGAGCTGGGCCGTGTCGGCCTGCGTGCTACCCGCATCAGTGTTCCTGCCGGGGAGGAGGCCAAGACCGCAAAGGTCCTGGAGAAGGTGTGGCACGAGCTGGGAGCCTTCCGCATGGGGCGTGACGGGGTGGTAGTCGGCCTGGGCGGCGGTGCCGCCACCGACCTCGCAGGCTTCGCTGCCGCCAGCTGGCTGCGAGGAGTGCCCGTGGTCCAGGTCCCTACCTCCCTGCTTGCCATGGTTGACGCCGCAGTGGGGGGCAAGACCGGGATCAACACAGCAGCAGGAAAGAACCTCGTGGGGGCGTTCCACCCCCCCTGCGCCGTCCTGGCGGACACGGAGGTGCTGGCGAGCCTTCCGGATGCCGAGCTGCGGGCCGGCCTGGGGGAGGTCGTCAAGTGCGGGCTCATCGCAGACCCTGTCATCCTGGAGAGGGTCCTGGAGGACCCGCAGGCCTGCACCCGCTGGGACTCCCCGGTCCTGGCCGACCTGGTAGCCCGCTCGGTGTCGGTCAAGGCCGCCGTCGTCAGCGAGGACCTGACCGAGTCCGGGCAGCGGGAGGTGCTCAACTACGGGCACACCTACGCTCACGCGGTGGAGAAGGCCACCGGGTACACCTGGCGGCACGGGGAGGCGGTCGCGGTCGGCTGCCTGTTCGCCGCCCACACGGCGCACCTGGCAGGCAGGCTCGATGCTGAGACCTTGGCTGTGCACTACCGGGTCCTGGCTGCTGTCGGCCTGCCGACCTCCTTCCCGCAGGGGCACGGGCGCTGGGAGGAGCTGTACGAGATCATGCTGAGTGACAAGAAGGTGCGTAGTGGGGTGCTGAGGATGGTGCTCCTGGAGCGGGTCGGAGCCCCGGTGCGCACGACTGCTCCCGAGGAGCCTGTCCTGCGGCTGGCCCACGAGGCCGTCACCGCCGGTGGGAACGGGGCGGCACGGTGAGGGCCACCGGTCTCGTCGTGCTCCTGGGACCGCCGGGGGCCGGGTGCTCCTCCGTCGGCCACGCCCTGGCCCAGGCTACGGGCCGGGTCCTCACCGACCTGCGGACCACGGTGGCCCGTGAGCTGGGCGTCCACCCGTCAACCGCCCTGGTCGAGGTGCCGGAGGAGCGGTACCGGGAGGCTGAGGCGCGCTGCGCGTGCGCTGTGCTGCGCGAGGCCCAGGAACGCTACCCGGCAGCCGTGCTGGCCCTGGGGTCGGGCTGCCTGGACCGCGAGGAGGTCCGGGCAGCGGTCGCCAGGACACGGGGCTCGGGCGGCTGCGTCGTGGCACTGCTGGCCCGCGCGCGGGCTCTGGCGGCGCGTAACGGCCTGGACGCGCCACGCTCCATCGCGCTGGGGGACGTCCACCGACAGTTCACGCACATGCTGCGGCAGCGGGAGCAGGTCTGCCGCGCGCTGGCTGACGTCGTCGTCGACACGACGGGCACTACTCCCTGTCAGGCTGCTGAGCGGGTGGCACATCGCTGCGGGGCCGGGACGGGCTCGTGACCGGCCTGACAGGAGCCCGTCTGGGGCACGGGGACCGGGGCGCGGTAGACTCTCGCCGTTCCCGGACCTTCCGCAGTCCCTTCTATCAAGACGCCATAGATCCTGAGACAAACCCTGAATAGACAGACCCTGACAGACAGTGAGGATGTGCTCGTGGCCACGACAAACGACTTGAAGAACGGCATGGTGCTCAACCTGGAGGGGCAGTTGTGGCAGGTGGTGGAGTTCCAGCACGTCAAGCCCGGTAAGGGGCCCGCCTTCGTGCGCACCAAGATCAAGAACGTGCTGTCGGGCAAGACGGTGGACAAGACCTTCAACGCCGGCCTCAAGGTGGACACGGCGACCGTCGACCGTCGTGACATGCAGTACTCCTACAAGGACGGTGACGACTTCGTCTTTATGGATGTCAAGACCTTCGACCAGGTCTACGTCCCGGCGGCGACCGTCGGGGAGGCCGCCACTTTCATGCTTGAGGGCCAGGACGTCACGGTCGCCTTCCACGAGGATGCTGTCCTGTTCGTCGAGCTTCCCCCCTCCGTGGTCCTCACGATCTCGCACACGGAGCCGGGCCTGCAGGGAGACCGCTCCTCCGCAGGCACCAAGCCGGCCACCGTCGAGACCGGTGCGGAGATCCAGGTGCCCCTGTTCCTCAACACCGGTGACAGGGTCAAGGTTGACACCCGTACCGGCTCCTACATCTCCCGCGTCACGGACTGACTGATGGCAGAGCCTGCTGCGCAGGGCTCCTCGCAACCAGCAGGAGCCGTGGCAGATGGTGACCGGTCTGGTGCCGGCACCCAGGGAGAGGGCACCGAGGACGGGACCCGGTCCGGGACGCCGTCCTCACGCCGCAGCAGGCGGGCCAGGCACGCGGTCACGGCGCGGACCAAGGCCAGGCGCCGGGCTGTGGAGATTCTCTTCGAGGCCGACCAGCGCGGGCTGATGGCGCGCACCGGCAGGGGAGCTCAGACCGCCGAGGGGGGTCTCCCTGACGCGGGCAGCCATGACGCCTCATACCATGACGCCTCGCGCAGGCTGAGGAGTTTTGCCGCGCAGCGGGCGGTCTACTCCGCCAACCACACCGAGGCGCCTGCCTACGCCCGACAGGTGGTGGAGGGGGTCTGCGACCACCTGGCAGACATTGACGAAGCCATCCAGACCTATGCCCAGGGGTGGGTGCTCGCACGTATGCCTGCCGTGGACCGGGCGATTGCCCGCGCAGCCACCTGGGAGATCATTTACAACGACGACGTCGATGTCCCGGTGGCGGTGGACGAGGCCGTGACGCTGGCCCGGCTGCTGTCGACCGAGGAGTCCCCGAGGTTCCTGAACGGCCTGCTGGGACGCATTGGCGACCTGGCGGACACGCTGCGCTGACAGCACGGCTGTCGGGGCGCACCCTGGACGCGTTGCGAGCCGGGGTGCGTCATCGCGGTACCGGGGGCTCTCACGACCGGTCCCAGCCCCGTACACCGGTGCCAGGTGCACCGGGACGGGCAGCCGGAATGATTCAGGAGCGCTCGGGGACGTCCTGCGGGGCTGCAAGACGCTGGGACCTCTCCTGCGCGCCGCGCGTGCGGCTGCGTAGGTGGTTGATCGTGGCAAAGCGCTCCTCGGCGTAAGGCAGGCTGACCTCCCGCAGGAACTCCACCAGCCGTGTCTGTCCTTGCTCCTCCAGGGCGGCGATCAGGCTGCGGATGTCGTCGGGGTGCCGGTTCTGGCTCATCTTGGCCTTGCCCGTCACGTGCTCGACCTGGACCTCCACGGCCACGATCGCCCGGGCCATCTTCTCCAGGCTGTCCTCGCCGACCCGGTCCAGGACCTCCCGGGGCTCCGTGCGCAGGGTCAGCTCGCGGGCCGCCCTGAGAGCAGCCGCAGGGCTCGGGTCCACCCGGATCCTCCCGGTGACGTGGACGGTGATGTAGTCCCAGGTAGGTACGTTTGCCTTGACCTCATTGGTGGCATACCACTTGGGAGCGACATAGGCGTCAGCCTCGTCCAGGATGACCAGCGCAGGTCCCAGGACTGGCGTGCGGACCTGCGGGTTGTTGCGTACCAGGTGCGTCACCAGCGTGTTGTGGTCCTGGTCGAGGTAGAAGGGGACCAGCGTGGCGGCGGGCCCGTCCGCGTGGACGGTCACGAGGTTGCCGGCACGCACCTGGGTGAGCAGACGGGCGGCGTACTCCTCGGGAAGCGCGAAGTGACGGGGGACGTGCATGCCGAGATGCTACCGGGGTTGCCGCCGGGCCACCACTGTCGCCCGGGCGGCGACGGCACTCGCGAGCACGGCTGCATCCGGTCCCCCCAGGAGATGGATCAGGAGGTGACGAGGTGGTACTTCAGGAGTGACACTGGTCTCTTCGGTGGTGCGGAAGGGTGCAGCGGTGGTAGCCGTGCTCTAGAGTAAGACCGACCGACATCCTTTAAGTCCGTCCAGCGAGGCGGGGAAGGAGGCCAGCAGTGGCCGAGCGTATGTCAGGCGCCGCAGGCGCACCGTCGCAAGGCAAGGAGATCCTTGGCCCGCCCGAGGTAGCCCGGTCCTTGTTCCGGATCGCCCACGAGGTGCTGGAGCGCAACAGCGGAACAGATGACATTGTCGTCCTCGGGATCCCCAGCGGCGGGGTGCCGCTGGCACAGAGGCTGGTGGCTGCGCTGGCAGCAGCCAGCCGGGGGGAGGACCAGGTAGACGTGTCCACGGAGGTCCCCGTGGGAACCCTGGACATCACTATGTACCGTGACGACTTGGGCCGCCACCCTATTCGGGTGCCTCAGCCCACCTCCGTGCCGGAGGGCGGTATCGACGGCAGGACTGTCGTCCTGGTTGACGACGTCCTCTACTCGGGCCGCACCATCCGGGCCGCCCTGGACGCGCTTGGTGCCCTGGGCCGCCCACGGGCCGTCCAGCTGGCCGTCCTGGTGGACCGGGGCCACCGCGAGCTGCCCATCAGGGCGGACTACGTGGGAAAGAACCTGCCTACCTCGCGCAGCGAGACGGTGGTGGTCAGCCTCACCGAGCTGGGCGCCGCCTCCGACTCCGTCGCTATTGTCCGTACGCCCTCATCGCCCGGCTCCCTGGGCCCGGCCAGCGTGCAGGCCCAGGAGGACAACCGATGAAGCACCTGCTCAGCGCCAAGGACCTCAGCCACGACGAGGCCGTGTCCTTCCTCGACACGGCCGAGACCATGGCAGCCACCCAGCGCCATGCCGTCAAGAAGCTTCCGACCCTGCGGGGCAAGACGGTGGTCAACCTCTTCTTCGAGGACTCCACCCGTACCCGGCTCTCCTTCGAGGCCGCTGCCAAGCGCCTGAGTGCCGACGTCATCAACTTCTCCGCCAAGGGCTCCAGCCTCTCCAAGGGGGAGTCCCTCAAGGACACCGCCCAGACGATCATGGCCATGGGCGCCGACGCGGTCGTCGTGCGCCACTCGGCCAGCGGTGCGGCGCACCTGCTGGCGCACGCGGGGTGGATCAGTGTCCCTGTGCTCAACGCCGGGGACGGCACCCACCAGCACCCTACCCAGGCGCTCCTGGACGCCATGACCCTGCGACGCTGGTACGCCCCCGGCCCCCGGGGAGGTCGGGGCGAGGGCGTGGACGGGTCCCCGGCGCCCCAGGGCCGTGACCTGGACGGGGCACGGGTCATTATCGTCGGGGACGTCCTCCACTCCCGGGTAGCCCGCTCTAACGTGGACCTGCTGAGCACGCTGGGAGCCCAGGTGACGCTCGTGGCTCCTTCCACGCTGCTGCCGGTCGGTATGGAGGACTGGCCCTGCCAGGTCTCCTACGACCTGGACGAGGCTATCGCCCGTATCCGTCCTGACGCCGTCATGATGCTGCGGGTGCAGCGTGAGCGCATGAGCGCTGCGGGCGGCGGGTTCTTCCCCAGCCCAGCCGAGTACTCTAGCGCCTTCGGCCTGGACCAGGCCCGGCGTGCTGCCATGCCCGACCACGCCATCGTTATGCACCCCGGCCCCATGAACCGCGGTCTGGAGATCACCGCAGGGGCCGCCGACGACCCGCGCTCACGCATCATCGAGCAGGTCGGCAACGGCGTGTCCGTGCGCATGGCCGCCCTCTACCTCCTCCTCGCCGACGAAGGGAACCAGCTGTGACCTCCCACCTCCTGAGCAGAGTCCGCCCCTACGGCGAGGACCCGACTGACATCCTCCTGGCCGACGGCACGATCGCGGCGGTCGGCCCTGAGGCCTCGGCCCGGGCGTCTGAGGACACCGTGCGCCACGACCTGGAGGGGCTGGTCGCCCTGCCTGGCCTGGTCGACATCCACACCCACCTGCGTGAGCCCGGGGGCGAGTCGGCGGAGACGGTCTTCACCGGCACCCGTGCGGCCGCCGTCGGCGGCTACACCGCCGTGTTCGCCATGGCCAACACCACTCCCGTCCAGGACAGCGCCGGGGTTGTCGAGCAGGTCCTGCGCCTCGGCAGGGAGGCAGGGTGGGTGGATGTCCACCCGGTGGGCGCCGTGTCTGCCGGCCTCAAGGGCGACCGCCTGTCCGACATGGGGGCGATGGCCCGCTCAGCCGCCCGTGTCCGTGTCTTCTCCGACGACGGCAGGTGCGTGTCCGACCCTGTCCTCATGCGTCGCGCCCTGGAGTACGTCAAGTCCTTCGACGGCGTCATCGCCCAGCACGCCCAGGACCCTCGCCTGACCGAGGGCGCCCAGATGCACGAGGGCGCCGTGTCCGCCGAGCTGGGCCTACGAGGCTGGCCTGCGGTAGCAGAGGAGTCCGTCATCGCCCGTGACGTCCTCCTGGCCGAGCACGTGGGTAGCCGCCTGCACGTGTGCCACCTGTCCACAGCGGGCAGTGTCGACATCATCCGCTGGGCCAAGGCCCGTGGCATCAGCGTCACTGCGGAGGTCACCCCGCACCACCTCCTCCTGACCGACGAGATGGCGCGCACCTACTCGCCGCTGTACAAGGTCAACCCACCGCTGCGTACCCAGGCCGATGTCGAGGCCGTGCGCCAGGCCTTGGCCGACGGGACCATTGACGTGGTCGGCACCGACCACGCCCCCCACCCCCTGGAGGACAAGGACTGCGAGTGGGCGGCGGGAGCCTTTGGCATGACGGGCCTGGAGACAGCGCTCAGCGTGGTCATCAAGACCATGGTCTCCACCGGTCGTATGGGGTGGCGGGACCTCGCCCGCGTCATGTCCACCGCTCCGGCCCGCATCGGTCGCCTGGCTGACCAGGGCCAGGACCTGAGACCTGGTGCCGCCGCCAATGTCACGGTCGTGGACCCGGACGTGCGCCGCACCGTGGACGGCACGGCGCAGTGGACCAACTCGGACAACACCCCCTACGCGGGGACGGAGCTGCCTGGCCAGGTGCGGGCGACCTTCCTGCACGGGCGGCCTACCGTCCTGGACGGCGTACCGGTGGCGGCTGCGGACGGCTCTGGGCAGTGAGCGCACGCCATGAGCGCAGCAGGTCGTGATCCGCGTCGCCGTCCCGCACGTCCGCCCTTCGGGGTCAGGCTGGCCCAGGCCATGGCAGAGCGCGGCCCCGTGTGCGTGGGTATCGACCCGCACCCAGGCCTCCTGGAGGCCTGGGGGCTGGCGGACTCCCCTGTCGGCCTGCGCGACTTCTCCCTGCGGGTGGTGGAGGCCGTCTCCGGCCGCGTGGCTGCCGTCAAGCCGCAGGCTGCCTTCTTTGAGCGCCACGGCTCTGCGGGGGTGGCGGTGCTGGAGGAGGTCCTGCAAGCGCTGAGGGACGCCGGGACCTTGTCCATCCTTGATGTCAAGCGGGGCGACATCGGCTCCACGATGGGGGCCTACGCCCAGGCCTACCTGGATGAGGACGCCCCTGCTGCGGCTGACGCGATCACAGTCTCGCCCTATCTGGGCTACGGATCGCTCGCCCCGGCGCTGGACCTTGCCTCCGCCACGGGCAGGGGAGTGTTTGTGCTGGCACTGACCTCCAACCCGGAGGGAGCTGAGGTCCAGCACGCGCGCAGCAGCGACGCGCGCTCAGTGGCGGCGGGTGTCGTCGAGGCTGTGGCCCGGTCGAACGCTGCCGCTGACAAGGCGGGCTACCTGGGCAGTGTCGGCCTGGTGGTGGGGGCCACGACCGGTGGCGCCGTGCGGGACCTGGGGATTGACCTGGCCTCAGCCAACGCGGCACTGCTAGCCCCCGGCGTAGGGGCTCAGGGAGCGGGGGCCGCAGAGCTGCGGAGCGTCTTCGGCAGGGTGCGGCGCCGGGTCCTGGCCTCGACGTCGCGCGCAGTCCTGCAGGCGGGGCCTCAGGTGTCCGGGCTGCGACGGGCGGCGGGGCAGACCCGTGAGGCAGTCGCTGCCGCGCTGGCCTGCTGAGGGGCTGACGCCGCACTTCACTGCTCTGTGCCTGGCTAAGGCACGATGCCGGGCCTGCGAGGTTGTTCCGTGTGCGCCGACGTCACGTCCGTCGTATCCTTGTGTTTCAGGTCACTGAAGCGGGAGGGAGGGGGACGATGGCGTTTCCGGAGCTGACCCCGGAGCAGAGGGCTGCCGCCCTGGAGAAGGCCGCAGCGGCGCGACTACGACGCGCCGAGGTCAAGTCAGTGCTCAAGAGCGGCAGGCTGAGTCTGTCGCGCTTCCTGGCGGACGCCCAGGATGACAAGGCCCTGGGACGGATGAAGGTCAGGACACTGTTGCTGTCCTTGCCACGTGTGGGGGAGACGACGGCCGACACCGTTCTGGAGGAGGTCGGTATCGCCCCGACGAGGCGGGTGCGTGGTCTGGGCTCTCAGCAGCGTGCCGAGTTGATCAGACGCTTTGGCTGAGACGACAGGGACGACTGCCCTTGGGGGGCGTCTCACGGTCTGCCGCTCCTGTCAGGCTCCCGCCGGGAGGCGCGGCAGACCCCCGCCGTGCTGGCTGGTACGAGCCTGCCCGGTGAGCCATGATGTGCCCATGACTGATGCTGCCGCCCCGGCGCCTGCTGCCACCTTACCGAGGTCGGCCCGCCTGACCGTCCTGGCCGGGCCGACTGCGGTCGGCAAGGGGACTGTCGTGGCTGAGCTGCGTCGTCGTCATCCTGATCTCTTCGTGTCGGTCTCGGCGACGACACGTCGTCCTCGTCCTGGTGAGGTGGACGGCGTGCACTATTACTTCGTGTCCGAGGAGGACTTCAATGCCCTGGTCACCACAGGGCAGATGCTGGAGTGGGCGCAGGTCCACGGGCGCTTCCGGTACGGGACTCCCCGGGGGCCGGTCGAGGAGCAGCTGAGGGCCGGGCGTCCCGCCCTGCTGGAGATCGACCTGGCGGGTGCCCGTCAGGTCCGGGTCGCGATGCCTCAGGCCCGGCTTGTCTTCCTGCTGCCGCCCAGCTGGGAGGAGCTCATGAGCAGGCTGACCCGACGCGGCACCGAGGACCGTCGGGAGCAGGAGCGCCGCCTGCTGACAGCCCGTACGGAGATGGACGCCGCAGGGGAGTTCGACTACACGGTCGTCAACGACACCGTGTCACGTGCCACGAGCGAGCTGGAGGCCCTCATGGGCCTGGGAGAGTAGACTATTCGGTTGCAGTACCGTCGTGACAGAACTGGAGCCGCGCCATGCTCGGAACCTCCCCGCAGCCCGAGGGCATCACCAATCCACCGATTGACGACCTCCTGGACAAGGTCGACTCCAAGTACGGGCTCGTCGTGGAGGCCGCCAAGCGCGCACGCCAGATCAACGCCTACACCCAGCAGTTGGAGGACAACCAGATGGAGTTCTTCGGCCCGCTCGTCGAGGCCGAGCTGGAGGAGAAGTCACTGGGCATCGCCCTGCGGGAGATCGCCGAGGACAAGCTGGAAGTCATCCCCGGGGACGTGGCGCGTGCCCGCCGCGCTGAGGCTGAGGAGGCCCGGCGGGCGGCAGAGGCGGACATGTTTGCCGACATCGACCTGGACACCCCCGTCTCACTGACAGGGGCGGAGGACCCAGAGGCGGGTGACGTCACCAGTCTTGAGGACATTCAGTTCTGATCCCGGGCACGCTCCCGGCACGGTGTTACCGGTACCGGCTGCTGGTACCACGCTGCCAGGGCTGTCGGAACCGGGAGACTGGCAGGACGATGCTGGTAGGACAGGGAGCCGGGCGAGGAGACTAGTGGGAAGGTCCTCGGAGGTGACGGCGCGGTGACAGGACCCGGGGCTCGGCGGGTGGTGGTCGGTGTCGCCGGATCTGTTGCAGCCTACAAGGCGCCGTCTGTGATTCGTGGCCTGAGGCAGGCTGGGTACGAGGTCCGCACGGTGGCCACGCAGGCGGCCCTGAGGTTTATCGGCGAGTCAGCCCTGGCGGCGGTGTCAGGTGGTCCGGTGTCCAGCGGGCTCTTTGACGACCCTGCGGCTGTCGAGCACGTGGGTGTGGCTGAGTGGGCCGAGCTTGTCCTGGTCGCCCCGGCCTCCGCCGACCTCATCGCCCGGGTCCGAGCGGGCAGGGCGGACGACCTGCTCACTGCCACCATCCTGGCCACGACCGCACCGGTGGTCCTGGCTCCGGCCATGCACACGCAGATGTGGCGCAACCCGGCGACGTCGGACAACGTCGCGGTGCTGCGTCGCCGTGGGGTGCAGGTGATCGAGCCGGACTCGGGGCCTCTGACCGGCGGGGACTGGGGAGTCGGCCGTCTGCCGGAGGCTGAGCGCGTGATCCGCGAGGCCGTGGCGGCTCTGGACCACACTGCACCGAGTGGCGCGGACGTCCAGGACTCCCAGGAGCCTGCTAGCACCTCCTGGGCGACGCCAGCCGACCTGGCTGCGGGTACCCGGTTAGTGGCACCGTCGACAGCACGGTCGACAGCACCGTCAGCGGCACTGCGGGGGCGTTACGTACTGGTGACGGCGGGGGGGACACGGGAGCCCCTTGATCCCGTGCGGTTCCTGGGCAACCGCTCCTCGGGCCGCCAGGGCTGTGCCCTGGCGGCGGCTGCATCCGCACGGGGCGCGCAGGTCACCCTGGTCCAGGCCCATGTGGAGCAGGCCGTTCTGGACACGCTGCCGGGCAGCGTACGTGTCCTGGAGACGGGCACTGCTGTCGAGATGGAGCGGGTCGTGTGCCAGGAGGCGCGAGACGCGGACGTCGTGGTCATGGCGGCGGCCGTGGCCGACATGCGTCCTGCCAGCGTCTCGGCGACCAAGCTCAAGAAGAGCCTCCCGAAGCCAGAAGGCGGGAAGCCTGCGGGGCTGACGACGGTGGAGCTTGTCGAGAACCCCGATATCCTGGCTGGCCTGGTCTCTGACCCGCCCCGACCGGGCCAGCTCCTGGTCGGCTTTGCTGCCGAGACCGGTGACAGCCACCAGGACGCTCTTGCCCACGGCAGGGCCAAGGCCCGTCGGAAGGGGGCGCACCTGATGGCGGTCAACGTGGTGGGGGACGGCCTGGGGTTCGGGGACGTCCCTAACGCCGTCGTCGTGCTGGACCACCGGGGGCACGAGGTGACCCGCGCGCAGGGCTCCAAGACCCAGGTTGCTGAGGCCCTGGTTGACCTGGTCGTGCAGCGCCTGTCTGCGAGCGGGCGGTAGCGGCAGGACCAGCGGCCCGACTACCGGTCCGTGCCCGTGGGAAGTGGTTAGGATTGGCTGGTGAAGTCAACGGTGCGGCTCTTTACGTCCGAGTCGGTTACAGAAGGTCACCCGGACAAGGTTTGTGACCGCGTCTCGGACGCCATCCTGGACGCCATCCTGGAGCAGGATCCTGATGCCCGGGTGGCGGTGGAGACCATGGTGACGACCGGGCTGGTCCACGTGGCCGGAGAGGTGACCACTGAGCACGCCTACGTGGAGATCCCCGAGATCGTCCGCTCAGAGATCTCCAGGATCGGCTACACCTCCTCCCAGGTGTGCTTCGACGCGGGATCGTGCGGTGTCTCGGTGTCGATCGGTCAGCAGTCCCCGGACATCGCCGCCGGGGTGGAGACCTCCTTGCAGGCGCGTGAGGGCGGCAACGGTCCGGCCGACCCCCTGGACCTCCAGGGCGCGGGGGACCAGGGGCTCATGTTCGGCTACGCCTGTGACGAGACCTCGGTCCTCATGCCCACCCCCATCCACCTTGCCCACCGCATGGCGCAACGACTGGCTGAGGTGCGCAAGAAGGGGATCGTGGAGGGTCTGCGCCCGGACGGCAAGACCCAGGTGACAGTCGGCTACGAGGCAGACCGCCCGGTCAGCCTGGAGACGGTCGTGGTCTCTGCCCAGCACGACCAGGACCGCACCCGAGCCTGGCTCACCGACGCCTTGACCACCCAGGTCGTGGCCCCGGTCCTTCAGGAGCAGGCAGAGCAGGGGCTTGACCTGGCCGCAGACGACACGGAGATTCTGGTCAACCCGTCCGGCCAGTTCGTGGTAGGCGGGCCGGCAGGCGACGCCGGGCTTACCGGCCGCAAGATCATCGTGGACACCTACGGGGGCATGGCCCGTCACGGCGGCGGGGCGTTCTCCGGGAAGGACCCTTCCAAGGTCGACCGCTCGGCTGCCTACGCCGTGCGGTGGGTCGCCAAGAACGTGGTGGCAGCGGGCCTGGCCCGGCGCTGCGAGGTCCAGGTCGCCTACGCCATCGGCTCGGCTCGTCCTGTCGGCCTCTACCTGGAGACCTTCGGCACGCAGACCGTGCCAACGCAGCGTATCGCCTCGGCTGTCGAGGAGGTCTTCGACCTCCGCCCGGCCGCTATCGTGCGTGACCTTGACCTGCGGCGTCCGATCTACGCCTCCACCAGCGCGTACGGCCACTTCGGCCGCTCCGGGTTCACCTGGGAGAGGCTTGACCGTACCCAGGAGCTTCTCCGCGCCGTCTAGCCTGTCCAGCTACGATGACCGGACCGTGCGGTGGGAGTTGACGTGCTGGCACGATAAGCTGCGGTGAAGCGCGGTAAAGGAGGCCCCTCATGGACGTGGTCGGTGACGTGGCCGGGAGCGCGCCCAGCCAGGAGGTGCAGCGGACCGGCTCTCAGGGGGAGCTGCTCAGCGTGCCGCGTGGTCGTAGTCGTCCGGTACAGGTGCCTGGTACCGGGCTTCCTGTGGCCCGGGTGCTTCTGGACTCCCCGGTCCCGCACCTGGACCGGACCTTCGACTACAGCGTCCCTGACGCCATGAGGGAGGAGGCGGTGCCCGGGACGCGGGTCGTGGTCCGCTTCGGTGGCCAGGAGATGCGTGGCTGGGTCTGGGAACGTGCCGATACCACCACGCACCTGGGACACCTGGCACCCCTGCGTCGTGTGGTCTCGGACCTGTCAGTGCTGCCAGCCGCGTCCCGGCGGCTGGTGGAGGCTGTGGCAGCACGGAGCGCCGGGGTGCGCTCCGACGTGGTCCGGCTGGCACTGCCCCCACGGCACGCAGCGACGGAACACCTGGAGCGGACGTCGCCAGCCCCGGCGGGGTACCCAACATGGACGGCGCCGTCGTCCGACGGCACCTGGGGGGTCTACGACGGTGGTGCCCAGTTCCTTGCCGACCTGGCTGCGGGCGGTTTTCCGCGGGCAGGGTGGTGCGCGCTGCCCCGGCGAGAAGGTGTCAGCCCGGCGTGGCAGCACTGTGTGACAGTGGCTGCCCAGGCGAGCCTGGCCGGTGGCAGAGGTGTGCTTGTGGTGGTAGCCACCACGGGGCAGGCGGAGGCTGTCGCCGACACGTTGGGACGCGAGCTCCCGGGGGAGCCGGTTGCGATCCTGTCCGCCGAGCACGGGACCGCGCGGCGGTACCGTGCCTTCCTCCAGGTTCTGCTGGGACGTGCCCGTGTCGTGGTGGGAACCCGTTCGGCGGCGTTCGCTCCTGTGGCTGACCTGGGACTGGCCGTCGTGTGGGACGACGGCGACAGCCGCCTTGAGGAGCGCCACGCCCCCTACGTGCAGGCGCGAACCGTGCTGGCACTACGCTCCTCCCTGGAGGGATCCGGTCTTCTTCTGGCAGGCTACTCACGTTCTGCGGAGACACAGGCCCTGGTTGACCGGGGGTGGTGTACCGAGCTGTCGGTGCCTCGCGCGGTAGCCCGTCGTGCGGCACCCCTGATCGAGGTCCCAGGTGCCCCCGAGCTCGAGGCCGAGGGTGCCTCCGGTACCGCCCGGGTGCCGTCCCTGGCGCACCGTGCCCTGGCCTCGGCACTGAGAGAAGGGCCTGTGCTCGTCCAGGTGCCGCGAAGTGGGTACGCACCGGTGGTCGCCTGTCTGCAGTGCCGTGAGGTCGCCCGCTGCCCTCACTGCTCAGGACCTCTGGCCATGTCGCGCGGGGGGCGCACCGCCTGCCGCTGGTGTGCCCGTCCGGTCGGGCGGTGGCGGTGCCCGCAGTGCGGTGGGACGAGGCTTCGGATGGTCAGCGTCGGCTCCTCCCGTACTGGTGAGGAGCTGGGTCGGGCCTTTCCCCAGGTCCCCGTCCTGGTCTCAGGCACCAGGGAGGACCACGGTGTGGTTGGCACCGTGGGGCCACGGCCGCGGATCGTCGTGGCGACGCCCGGTGCCGAGCCTGCGGCCGACGGTGGCTACCGGGCAGTGCTGATCCTCGATGGCGCGGTCATCTCCAGCCGCCCCGACCTGGGGGCGGCCCACGAGGCGCTCCGCCTGTGGACGGGGGCGGCGGTCCTTGCCGCGCCCGGGGCACGGGTTGTCCTTCTTGGGCGTCCGGCCCCGGCCGTGGCCCAGGCATTCCTGCGGTGGGACCATGTCGGCTTCGCTCGCCGTGAGCTCAGGGAACGTGAGGAGCTCCATCTTCCTCCCGCGTGGAGGGCTGCACGGCTCGACGGGCACGAGCGGTCCGTGGAGGACTTTCTCGCCCAGGCGCAGGCGCAGGGTTTCGAGACCTTGGGACCGGTGCTGCTGGGACCGGTGGGGGAGAGCGCAGGTGACGGCGGGGCGGGGGAGGCCAGGGCGCTTATCCGTTGCCCTGCCTCCAGGGGGTCCGAGCTCTCTGCGATGCTGCGCCACCATCTTCGGGAGAGGTCAGTTCGTCGTCGTGAGGACCCTGTTCGTGTCGAGCTGGACCCGACCTTCCTGTGGTAGGTCCTGGTGTGGCCGACCGTGTTGCGGGACCCGGCTGCGCCCAGGTTGTCAGCTGGGAGAGCAGCGTGGTAGCCGTCGCCTTGACGTCTCGGCCCTCGCTGAGCGCAGTGACTGCGGCACCGTCCACGACGGCGATGACCATCTCGGGCTCCATAGGGCTGCCGAGGTGCTGCAGCACCCTGCCGACAGCGGTGTTGAGACGCTGACGACCCTGCCGGTAGGCCTGCTCCACAGGCTCGACCTTGCCCGCTCCGATGAGCTGGAGGTAGTGGCCTAGGTAGCGTCCGTGGCTGGGCAGGGTCGCCTGGAGCAGGAGCTCGATCCGTCGCTCGGAGCCGGGGACCTCACCCAGGGCCTCCACGTAGTCGGCGACGCGCTCAGCGCGCGAGGCCCACAGGCCGATGTTGAGCAGACCTGCCTGGTGGAGGAGGTCGTCGAGCCCATCGAAGTAGTAGGTGGTTGCGGACAGCGAGCACCCGGCCCGCCTGGCTACGCTGCGGTGGCTCACGGCAGAAGGACCTGCCTCACGGATGAGAGCGGCAGCGGCCTCAACAATGGCCTGCTTGCGGTCCTCCCCACGCGAGGTGTTGCCTGCCTCTGGCCGTGTGCTCCATGAGCAGGCCGCGCCAGCCTGCGCTCCTGGTCCGGTACCGGTCATGACGGGCTCCTTGGCTGAGACGGTGATGGCGCACCAAGACGGTGTCGGTGCTGCAGCCCCATTTCTATCGAATTATATCGATAGTATGACACTGTGTCTGGTGTGTCTGCCTCGGCCAGGCGGGACAGAGGTGCTCCGTAAGTGCTGAGACAGGCCGCGCCCGTGCCGCTGCCTGTCTCCCTGCCCGTGTGGTATCTCCGGGGACGGCTCTACGACTGGCCTCCACCGACCTGCGTGAGCTCGGATCCGTGGAGGGTGCGCGACATGCCGATCGCCACCAGGGCAGCCAGGGAGACGACGGTGAGGTAGACCGCTGGTGCCAGACCCGACCCGGTGGCCCTGATGAGCCAGGTGACGATGAAGGGGGTCGTGCCCCCGAGGATCGCGTTGGCGCCGTTAAAGGACAGGGCGAATCCGGAGTAGCGCACGCTGGTGGGGAAGGACTCAGCCAGGAAGGTTGCCAGCGTCCCGTCGTTGGCCGTGAGGATGACGGCGAAGACGATCTGGCACGCGATGATGACCAGCAGGCTCCCTGAGGCGTTCATCATGACGATGAACAGCGGCACCGTGAGCACGATGAAGGCGGCACACGCTGCGATGAGCATCCTGCGGCGCCCGAAGGAGTCCGACAGATGCCCCATGAGGAAGATGGAGCCGATGTAGACGACGAGCATGACGGAGGTGGCCATCGTGGCGGTGTCCTGGGAGAAGCCCAGCTCCTCGTGGACGTAGGTGGGCATGTAGGTCAGCAGCATGTAGAAGGCGACGGCGTTGAGGCAGGAGACGCCGAAGGTGATGAGGGTCTCGCGCTTGTGGTGGGCCAGCAGCTCACGCAGCGGCTCCACCCACCGTGTCCCACGTCGGCCGGGGGCTGTCTGCGCGTCCTCGGTCGTCATGTCCTCAACCATGGACTGGTACACGGGGGAGTCCTCCAGGTGCACACGGATATAGCGCCCAACGAGCCCCAGGGGCCCGGCCAGGAGGAAGGGGAGGCGCCATCCCCAGGAGGACATCGCCGCGTCGTCGAGGAGCACGAACATGCCGGAGACCATGAGGGAGCCAGCCAGCAGCCCGCACGCGGTCGAGGCCGGGACCAGGCTGGTGTACATCCCGCGTCGGCTGGTGGGGGCGTACTCCGCGAGGAAGGTGCCGGCACCGGCGTACTCCCCGGAGGCGGAGAAGCCCTGGACCATGCGCAGCAGGAGCAGGCCCACCGCCGAGGCGAGGCCGGTCGTGGCGTAGCCGGGAAGCAGGCCGATGAGGAACGTGGAGCCAGACATCAGGAGGATGGACCACGACAGTGCCCACCTGCGCCCTCTGCGGTCGCCCCACGCCCCCCACACCACTGCGCCGACTGGCCGCAGCACGAAGGACATGGCAAACACGGCGAAAGAGGACATGATCTGTACTGACTCGTCGCTCTCGGGAAAGAAGACCCTGCCGATCACGACGGCCAGGTACCCGTAGGAGGCGTAGTCGAACCACTCGATAAAGTTACCGATAAAACTTGCTGTCGCCGCCTTTCTTAAGGCTTGGGCGCGCTTGTCGTGCGTGTCGGCACGTGTTGTGGGCTCAGTCATGTTGACGCTGGTCTCCGGTGTCTGGGGCGTCCGGTCGCGACATGGGGCCGTACGGGCGGGGAAGGTTGTCCGTGCGTCAATTTCGCGGCGGCGCCTAATGGGTGAAGTCCGTCATACTATAGCGTATGACCCCGTGCCAGAGCCCAAGACTTGCCGTAAGTGCCCAGGGCATTCCGGATACCCTATTGGGCTGTGGTGGGCGGCGTCAGCCCCAGGAGCAATGCGGGCCTCTTTTATGTCTGCTCCCCGGCAAGCGTCTCCCGTAAGATGTGGCGAAAGGTGTTGGCCATCATGAGCAAAGCGACCACAGTATAAGGGAGTGCCCCGATAATAGTTCCTGTCTGGACAGTCCCCACAACGGTCTCGCCGCCGATGGTAAGCAACAAGAAAGCGATCCCGGCTATCCCTGCCACCAGCGCCACCCGGAACAGCCTCGAGGGCTGCGCCGTGGAGGAGACGAATCCGCTCAGCGCGTGGATACCGGAGTCCAGCGACGTGAGGTAGTACGTCCCCACCAATGTGGTGGCGATGAGGAGGAGCGCCAGGGCTACCGGCCTGTGGGGAATCTCTCCGAGCATGACAAAGAGCCCCAGGGAGGTGTCCTGCTGCGTGGCCCGGCTGACAGCGCCCTGCCCGGCGTCGTCGTAGTAGAGCGCCGCCCCGCCCAGCAGCCCGATCCACACGACGCAGACCAGGGAGGGGACGCCCAGGACCCCGACAACGAACTCGCGCAGCGACCGTCCCCGGGAGATGCGTGCGATGAAGGAGCCGACGAAGGTGGAGAAGGCCCAGCACCAGCACCAGATGAACACTGTCCAGGTCCCGTTCCAGCTGGAGTCCCATGACTCCAGGGTGGTGGCTGCTGAGGCGGCGTCCGTCCACGTCCCCATCCACCACATGGACCACAGGTACTGTCCGGTCGTCTGGGGGAGGACGGACAGCAGGTAGACCGTCGGCCCTGCGACGAGGACCCCAGCCATGAGGACGATGCTCAGGACTGAGTTGACCTCGCTGACCCTCCTCATGCCCTTCTCAACGCCCAGGTAGACGCTGAGCGCCGCCAGGAGGCCGATGACGACGACCACGACGGTGCGCACGGCCGGGCCGGGGACGGTACCAAAGGTCTGGCCGATGCCCGAGGACAGCTGCATGGCGGCAAAGGCGAAGGATGTGGACAGGCCGAAGACGGTGGCCAGGATGACGATGGTCTCCACCACCACGCCGACCACACTGCGGGCACGCTCAGGGAACATGTCGGTCACGGCGTCCCTGAACGTCATGAAGGACCCTCGGTTGTGGAACGACAGGGCCAGGCACAGGGCGACGACGCAGTAGATGGCCCATCCGTGGACCGCCCAGTGGAAATAGGTCCAGATCAGGGCGCCGTCGGTGTCGTCAGTGCCAACCACGTCACTGAGAGGATTGTCTGACCGGAGCAGGAGAGGCTCGGCGACGGACCAGAAGATGAGACCGATTCCCTGCCCGCAGGCGAAGAGCATGGAGTACCAGGCAAATCGGCCGTACTCTGGCCTGGCGCCCCGGCCACCCAGGACAATGGCTCCACGCCGCCCTGTGGCCATGTAGATGCAGAAGAGGAGCGCAAGCGTGGCCAGAACCACGAAGTACCAGGTAAAGCCGTTGGTGACTACGGTCCTGAAGGAGCTGATGACACTGGCTGCGGCATCGCTGTACACCACGGTGAGGATGATGACCAGGCTGACGAGCAGCAGGCTGCCCGTCTTGACCGCCCAGTCCTCACGGCGCCGACGCGGAACCGCTGTCAGGGATGAGGGCGATGAGGGCTTGGCAGCGGCGGAGGTGTCGTCGCGGTGGTCGGTGGCGTGGTGAGAGGGGGAAGTGCCCATTGGTCCCAGTCCTGTGAGCATTCTTCGCCTAGCGCTGCCTGCCGGGGCGGCCCTGGTGGGAGAGGAACCGGGGCCGCAGGCTGGTGCCCGCGCCGTGCGAACGGGTCGGCCGCAACTATATAGCAGCCACAAGCCCGCCCGCCGCCTGCGTCTGGGTCGCGGTCCACCCAGGGGGTCTGCCACGAGGTGGCACCGCAGGCAGCGGGCTAGGAGCCTCTACGTGGGGAGTCGCTATGCCTCCGCTACACTTCCAGCCGGTCTCGGACAGCCTGGACGATACCCGGCACGATAGAGGAGGCGAGCACCTTGCCCTTCTCGGCGCTGGCCTGTCGTCCGGACGACAGGCAGCCGGACTCGGGGGTCAGGTCCGGGTCCACGGGCAGCAGGTCGTACAGGGGCAGCTGGGCGGCCGGAAGGTCCATGACCCGGTCCATGGCGACCAGGTCGGGGAAGTACTCCAGCATGAGCGAGGTCTCCATGACGCCCCCGTGCTCGACGTCCCAGCCAGGAAAGCCGTCCGGGTAAAGGCGCGAGATGACATCGTCGGTGACGTAGTCCCAGTAGGACAGCATCATGACCTGGACCCCGGCCCGGTTCCCGCCGAGCTCGCGAAGCGCCAGGTCGACGCCCTCGTAGATGAACTGGTAGTTCTCGTAATGCCCGTTGACAAAGGCGATGCGCCGCGCGCCGTGGCGTGCCAGCTCACGCACCAGGGTCTGGCACACCGAGACGACCGTGCTGGCGTCGAACCCGAAGGAGCCGATGATGTGGTTGCCGCCCCCCGAGCGCTGCTGGGACTTGTAGCCAGTGGTGACAGCAGGAGCGACCAGGGCGGTCCCGAGCTCCTCAGCCACGAGCTCGGTGATCCTGGTGGACAAGAGGACGTCGACGCTGATCGGCATGTGCGGTCCGTGCTGCTCCATGGCCCCGACAGGAATGAGGACCACGGGGTCCTCCTCAGCCAGGACCTGGCGGTAGGTGAAGGCGTCCAGCCGTGTGATGCTGTGCTCGTCAGTCATGTGTGGGAGTCCTTTTCTCGACAGGTTCTTGCTGGTTCCGTGGCAGGCAGGACTGGTGGGTGGCAGGGAGACAGTGGTTGTGGGGCCGTGCCCTGGAGCAGGGTGCTACTGCGGCTGGCTCAGCGCTGCCGGGACCCGCGTGACGGCGTCCTGGTCAGTGTCTCCGTCGGCCGCGTCGCCGCGGCTGGCGGCAGAGGCGCCCCCGTCCTGCTCGTCGTTCTTCCTGGTGGAGAAGAGTATCTGTGACACCCCGCCCACGATGATGAGTGCCCCGCCCAGCGCCTGCATGAGGGTAAGAGGCTCGCTGAACAGCAGCAGGCCCAGCAGCGTCGCCATAATCGTCTCCTGGTAGGAGATGGTCGCCAGCTCCCCGGCAAGAAGGATTCGTGACGCGACGGTCAGGAAGAAGAACGCGCCGAACCCGGTCACGAAGGCGGCGACCACCAGGGTCAACCATCCACGGCTCGTCATCTCGCTGAGGTCGGGGCGCATGAAGATGAGGATGATGCCCAGCGTGACGATGGCGAAGGTGAAGTTGCAGTAGGAACGGACGTCGGAGTCGACGTCGGTGCGGTAGCGGCTGAAGAACAGGAACAGGCCGTAGGCCACGCCCGAGGCCAGCGCGACGAGGTTGCCCACCATGTACTGTGGGTCGAGGCTGAGGCTGACGTCGAACCCCTCCTCAGCGGTGTAGTTGAAAATACCGATAATCATGAGGCAGCCCACCACCACGGCGGCCAGGGAGAACGCCGTCACCCTGGTGAAAGGCTCCTTGAGGAAGATGGTGGCCAGGATCGTCGAGTAGATGGGGCCGGTGTAGATGAGGAAGGCCGCGTTGGACAGCGTCGTCATCTGCGTCGACATGACGTACAGCCCTGACAGAAGGCCGAGGAACACACCGGTCAGCAGGACGGCCGGGGTGAGTCGGAACCCCCTGAACTTGTTGAACCGACGAGTGACGACAAAGATCAGGGTCATCCCGATGAACCCTGCAAAGCTCCTGTTGAAGGAGATGAAGATCCCCGGGGCCTCAATGTACCG
The DNA here is from genome assembly GCF_004010955.1 of Actinomyces wuliandei. Taxonomy (NCBI): domain Bacteria; kingdom Bacillati; phylum Actinomycetota; class Actinomycetes; order Actinomycetales; family Actinomycetaceae; genus Actinomyces; species Actinomyces wuliandei. The sequence goes on along the minus strand of NZ_CP025227.1, from coordinate 1,507,055 downwards.
GGCGAATGCGCCGATTCCGCCCATGAGGCTTGAGGAAAGGAACATGAACGCAAAGCCCTTCAGCTTTGCTTGACCCAATGAATCCAACGTCCGCTCCTTTGCGGTTATCGCCACTGCCGCTCGGCAGGTGGGTGTTTTCTGTAGTCGTGGGGAAGTCTGTGACAGTGTGGGCACTGAGGCTGGTGAGGGATGAGCGGGGGCGGCGGCCTGATAGCCGCCGCCCCCGGTACTACCGGATCAGACGAGGGTCGGGTCCTCGATCTGGTTCGGGAAGTAGTCCTCGCAGGTACCCTCGCGATAGACGTCGGCCGTGGCGCAGTGCAGGCCGCCACCGAAGGCGTAGGCGTCACGGAAGGGAACCGGGATGACGTTCATGCCCAGCTTGTCCATCTGCTCCATCTGGTGGACCTCGCTGGCCTCGACACACACGGTCTTGTGGTCGATGACCAGGCAGTTCATGGACAGCCACACGGAGGAGTAGCACAACGGCGGGGGCGTGTCGTGCGCGGGCTGAGCAGCGTCGACGATCTCCCAGTCGTTGGCCTCGAAGATCTTGCGCTGCTCCTCGGGCAGGCGGCGGTGCGGGTTGTTGATGATAAGACCCGGCCGCAGCGGGACGAAGGTGGCGTCGATGTGGATCGGGTAGGGGTCGCCGGGGAAGTTCACCGCGTGCACCCGCAGGTCGGGGTAGTAGCGCTTGAACCACTCCATGGCCGTGCGGTTAGTGGTCAGGCCGTGCTGGATGAACAGGTCCTTACCGACGCGCATGACGTCAGCGGCGTCCCACATGGGCTCGAACTCAGTGGTGACGAAGTCCTTGGCAGCGGTACGCTCAAGACGCTCCTCAAGGGAGATCTTCTCGTCGTAGTAGTTGTGCTTGTAGGACTTGTCGGTCAGGCGAGGACGAGGGGCCTGGGTCCACAGGAACTCCGGGTCGTTGTCGAAGTACTCCTTCATCAGGGGCCAGTAGGCCAGGTACTCGAAGTAGCGGCAGCGGAAGGAGTTGGCCGAGGAGATGATCTCCTTGCCGATGGTGAGCAGGATGTCGCGGGGAGGCATCTGCGTGAACCCGGACTCCGTGCGGAAGTCCGGCGTCGTGATGGCCTGGTTCCACTGCAGCGGCGTGGGCCGGTCAACCTTGACACCAAGTCCCTCAAGGATCTTGACGTAGTTGTCCAGCTGCTCGTTGGCGGCCTCGACCGTGGCAGTGGGGCGGGGGCCCCACATCCCACGCATCTCGGAGTCGATCGGCACCTTCTCAGAAGTAGCAGGCTCCTCCGGAGGGATGACGGAGAAGTCCGCGCGGCCGACGATGACGTGCTTGAGCGGGTCAAAGTCGTTCCACGAGTTGACGATCTTGGTCATGTGTTGTCACTTCCTTGTGCTTGCTTCACGTTGACAGGTGGTGCGGCTGGTACCTGCCAGGTACCAGCGCCGTGGGTGCCGTGGCAGTCTGCTGGCAGTCATCGCCTCCTTTCTCGTACGAGATGCAGCCTCGGCTCTCAGGCAGCCCGTGGACCGTTGTTTTTCACGTCCTGGGTGACGACAGTCCCGGACTCACCCGAGATGATCCTAGTGGCATCCTCCAGGCGCCCGATGGCAGCCATGCCGCCGGTACTCTCAACAAAACGACTTACCGCCTCGACCTTGGGGCCCATAGAGCCCGCTGGCAGGCCCATGCCGCGCAGCTCCTCGGGCGTGGCCCGGGGAACCTGCTGCTGCTGCGGTGTGCCGTAGCCGGTGAAGACGCCGTCGACGTCGGTGAGGATGAGCAGCGCGTCGGCCTGGACCGCCTGGGCGAGGACCGAGGCAGTAAGGTCCTTGTCGATCACGGCCTCGACACCCTTGAGCCGACCGTCCTCGTCGCGTACCACAGGGACGCCGCCGCCGCCGGCGCACACCACGACCGTGCCCCGCTCAACCAGCGCTCGTACGGTGTCGGTCTCGATGATGGCCTGAGGCTGGGGAGAGCCCACCACGCGGCGGAAGAACTGCCCGTCGGCCTTGACCACCCAGCCACGCTCCTGCGCCAGCCGCGTGGCCGTGGCCTCGTCGTAGACCTCGCCGACGAACTTGGTCGGGTTGGCAAAGGCCGGGTCGTCCGCTGAGACCAGCGTCTGGTTGACCAGGGCCGCCACCTCGTGCTCCGGCATCTCGTTGCGCACGGCCTGCAGCAGCCAGTAGCCGATCATGCCCTGGGTCTCGGCACCAAGGGTGTCGAAGGGGTAGGGCTCGCTGAGCCTCTCGTCGTTGGCCGACTCCAGGGCCAGGACACCCACCTGGGGGCCGTTGCCGTGGGTGATGACGAGCTCGTGCTCCCTGGCCAGCTCAGCGAGCTGCCTGGCGGCCTGCTCCACGTTGGCGATCTGGGTGCGGGCGTCGGGCTTGTCACCACGACGCAGGAGCGCGTTGCCTCCTAGTGCAGCTACGATACGCATCTGTCAGTTCCACTCACCCAGGGTCGCGACCATGACAGCCTTGATCGTGTGCATCCGGTTCTCGGCCTGGTCGAAGGCCACGTTGCGCTCCGACTCAAAGACGTCGTCGGTGACTTCCAGCCCGTCCATGCCGGTCTTGGCAAAGATGTCCTCGCCCACGGTGGTGTTGCGGTCATGGAAGGCGGGCAGGCAGTGGAGGAACTTCACGTCGGGGTTGCCTGTGGCCTCCACGAGCGCAGCGTTGACCTGGTAGGGGCGCAGCAGCGCGATGCGCTCGTCCCAGACCTCCTTAGCCTCCCCCATGGAGACCCAGACGTCGGTGTAGAGGAAGTCCACCCCGGCCACGCCTGCGGCGACGTCGTCGGTGATGAGGATCTTCGCCCCACTGTCCTTGGCGAGCCGCTCAGCCTCGGCCACGACCTCGGGGGGAGTCTGCAGCTCGGCCGGGGCCACCATGCGTACGTCCATACCGGTCAGGGCTGCGGCGACCAGCAGGGAGTTGGCCACGTTGTTGCGGGCGTCGCCCAGGTAGGCGAAGGAGATCTCCTCAATGGGCTTGCCGGAGTGCTCCAGCATGGTCAGCTGGTCAGCAAGCATCTGGGTGGGGTGCCACTCGTCGGTCAGGCCGTTCCACACCGGGACCCCCGACAGGGCGGCGAGCTGTTCGACATGCTCCTGCTTCTTGCCGCGGAACTCGATCCCGTCGTAGAAGCGGCCGAGCACACGGGCGGTGTCAGCGACGGACTCCTTGTGACCCATCTGGCTGCCCGAGGGGTCCAGGTAGGTCACCTGCGCCCCCTGGTCGTAGGCGGCGACCTCGAAGGAGCAGCGGGTACGCGTGGAGGTCTTCTCAAAGATGAGGGCAATGTTCTTGCCCGTGAGGCGCTTGACCTCACGTCCCGCCTTCTTGTCCGCCTTGAGCTGTGCGGACAGGTCGAGCAGAGACTTCCACTCCTCGGCCGTGAAGTCGAGCTCCTTGAGGAAGCTGCGGTTGTGCAGTGGATGGGGCATCTAGCTCTCCTTAGGTGTTGCGGATACTACTGAAGGAAACAGGTAGGACAGGTCCAGGAGGCCCGGTCACGTCCTGCCCGGGGTGCGACGCAGCCCTGGCCTACGGCTGCACCGGGTCACGGAGGGTGGGGCAGCTCATGCAGTGCGGGCCGCCCCGCCCCCGGCCAAGCTCGGAGCCAGGAACTGCCAGGACCTCAATGCCGTTGCTGGCGAGGTACTCGTTGGTCGCCTCGTTGCGCTCATAGGTCACGACGACACCGGGGGCGACGGCCAGCGTGTTGCAGCCGTCGTCCCACTGCTCACGGGCTGCTGCCAGGCTGTCCTGGGGGGTGACGAGCACCTTCAGGTCGTCCAGGCCCAGGGCCTGGGCGATGACTCGGTGCATGTCCTCAGGGGCGTTGCGGGTCACGCTTATGCCAGCCCCCTCGGGACGCAGCGTCACGGTGGGAAGCATCCCCAGGTCGGCGTACTTGGTGAAGGTGCCGATGTCGACCATCGTCATGACGGTGTCCAGGTGCATCTGGGCACGGTTCCTGCTCATCTCCACGGCGATCACCTGGGTGACCTCACCGCCCGCAAACAGCCGCGAGGCCAGCCTCTCCACGCCCTGGGGGCAGGTGCGCTCGGAGACACCCACCAGGACGGCTCCGTTGCCGATGACCTCGACGTCGCCACCCTCGACGGTGGCGACGCCGGTCTCGACGTCCTCGACCCACACGGGGAAGTCCGCCCCGGCGAAGCGGGGGTGCCAGCGGTAGATAGCCTGGTAGTTGATGGTCTCGCGCTGGCGGGCCGCCATCGTCATCGAATTGAGGGACACCCCGCTGTAGAGCCAGCAGGAGGTGTCCCGGGTGAACAGGTGGTTGGTCAGGGGGCTCAGCAGCAGGTCATCGTCCCCCATGAGCGACAGCGGCAGGGAGTCGGGGCAGGAGAACCGTTCGAGGAGCTCCCTCTTGGTGATGCCGGCCACAAGGATGTCAGCCAGCTCGGCGGCGGGCAGGTCCTCGACCTGCTCGTGCAGCGTCCCGGCCAGCTGCGGACCCCAGGAGCCCTCGCTGAACGTGCCGGCAAGAAGGAAGCTCCTTGCCTCGGCAACCTCCAGGGTCTCGGTCAGCAGGTCGCCGAGGTAGAGGACCTCGGCCCCCTGGTCGGTGAGAGTGCGGGCGAACTGGTCGTGCTCCTGCTGCGCCCTCTCCAGCCACAGGACGTCGTCAAACAGGAGGCTGTCCTTGTTCTGCGGGGTCAGTCGCAGCATCTCGCGGCCAGGCCGGTGCAGGATGACCTGCCTAAGCCTCCCGATCTCGGAGTCCACAGAGAAACTCATGATTCCCTCTCTGGCACGACGATGTGCCAAGACTATCGGTGCTCGCTGTCCGGTGCCGGGCAGCGAGCCCATGGTGCTCGCGCCTTGAAGTGGTACAAGCGTACCAGAGTTTGCCGTGACGGGCGACCAGGGGACACCGGGGCGGCGTGCCGCTTGGGCCGTGGGGGCGTGCGCGGCGCTACCGTCACTGCCGTGGTCGGCACGACCAGCGCCACCACCAGCACTGCTGGCGCTACCAGCGCTGTCGGTGCCGTCGGGGTGCCTGGCGCACCTCGTGACGGGGTAGAGGGCGCAAGGAGTGCCCCGGCCCCTGTCCTGAGCGGTCCTTGACGTCGGAAACGTCCCGTACGCCCTGACCAGCGTCGAGGCCCGCTCCTTCGCCCGGGCGTGCCACCTGCTCCCGCAGCCGGTCCTGTTTCTGCCTTGCGCGGGACCCACGGGTTCCTAGCCTGGCAGGCGCTGCGGACCTCGTAGAGTGTGACTCATGCGCGTCCTGTTCGCCGGAACCCCCGAGACAGCCCTTCCCTGCCTGCACGCCCTCCTGGGCTCCGAGCACGAGGTGGTTGGGGTCCTGACGCGGGCGGACGCGCGCCGAGGCAGGGGACGGAGCCTGCGACCCTCCCCCGTGGCGTCCCTGGCCCGGCAGGCGGGGCTGGAGGTGCGCACGCCCGCCACCTTGAGGGAGCCGGGGGTGGACGACTGGCTCCGGTCCCTGGACCTCGGGGCTGCCGTCGTGGTGGCCTACGGCCGTCTGGTGCCGCCAGCGCTGCTGGAGGTGCCTGCCCACGGGTGGCTCAACCTCCACTTCTCGCTGCTCCCGAGGTGGAGGGGGGCCGCCCCCGTCCAGCGTGCCGTCCTCGCAGGTGAGGAGACCACGGGCGTGAGTGTGTTCCGGCTGGAGGAGGGCCTGGACACCGGGCCGGTGTACGCCAGGCTTCCCGAGCCGGTCGGCCCCAGGGACACCAGCGGGGACCTCCTGGAGCGCCTGGCCGCCACGGGTGCCCCCCTCGTCCTTGACGTGCTGCGCTCCCTGGAGGAGGGCACGGCCCGGGCGCAGCCCCAGGACGGGTCCAGGGCCACCCTGGCCCCCGCGCTCACCGCTGAGGAGGGGCGTGTCCGCTGGGCCGAGGAGGCCTCCACCGTGGCGCGCCAGGTCCGGGGCGTCACCCCGGCCCCGGGCGCCTACACCACCTTCCAGGGCAGGAGGCTGCTTCTGGGCAGCGTCGTCCCGGTGCCGCAGGAGACCGCTCTGCGCCCTGGCCAGCTGCGTGTCTCCAAGCACGAGGTCCTTGTCGGTACCGGAGTGGGAGCCGTCCGTCTGGGCAGGGTGGCACCAGCGGGAAGGAGCTGGATGGATGCCGAGGCGTGGGCGCGAGGAGCACGTCCGCCACAGGGCAGTCTCCTAGGGGCTGAGCCACGCACCGAGGACAAGGCGGTGTCGTGATGCCCGGGCGCAGCAGCCGTGACCCACGAGTCCCGCACCATGACGGGAGGAGGAGGCGACCTCGGCACGGCGGGCTGCCCAGGGCATCCTCAGGCCGGGGCGGCTCCGGCGCACCGGGGCGTACACAGGGACGTCGTACGCAGGGATTCCGGGAGGCTGATCCTGCCCGCACCATCGCCCTGGAGGTCCTGACCAGGGTGCGCACCGAGGGTGCCTTCGCCAACCTCGTCCTGCCCTCCCTGGTCGAGGAGGCCCGGCTGAGTCGGCTCGACGCTGGCTTCGCCACCGCCCTGACCTACGGGACGCTACGTCTCCAGGGCCGCTACGACGCCATTGTCGGCCTGTGCCTCAACCAGCCGACCACCACGCTGGACGGCGTCGTCCTTGATGTCCTGCGTCTCGGGGCGCACCAGCTCCTGGGGATGCGTGTCCCGGCCCACGCCGCTGTGTCAACCTCGGTGGACCTGGTGGGGGGCACGTCGGGACACCGGGCCTCGGGACTGGTCAACGCGGTACTGCGCCGTGTGGGCCGCAGGTCTGTGCAGGAGTGGCTCGCCCGGCTGCACCAGGACGCTGACCACGACCTGGAGGCGCTGGCGGCCACCGAGTCCCACCCACTGTGGGTCGTCAAGGCCCTGCGACAGGCACTTCTCACGCATGACAGGTCCGCCGAGGAGCTGGGCGACCTGCTGTCGGCGGACAACCAGGACCCTGAGGTAGTCCTGTGCGCCCGCCCCGGGCTCGTCTCCGTCCCGGCACTGGTGGAGGAGGTCTCCTCCGGGCACGGGCAGCGGGCGCAGGCCGGGCGTGTCAGCCCCCTGGCCGTCGTCATGGGGGAGGGAGACCCCGGGCGGGTCACTGCGGTCGCCCAGGCCCGGGCGGGCGTGGAGGACGAGGGCAGCCAGCTGGTGGCCCTTCTACTGGCTCAGGCCAGCCTTGAGGGCAGTGACTCCCGCTGGCTCGACATGTGCGCCGGTCCTGGGGGCAAGGCGGCGCTGCTGGGGTCCCTGGCCGCCCAGCGGGGAGCCCGCCTGGTGGCTAACGAGCCTGCCGCCCACCGGGCCGAGCTGGTGCGGGCCGCTGCCCGTGCGCTGCCGCCGGGCAGTATTGAGGTCCGCTGCGGTGACGGACGTGACATCGGCAGCCAGGAGCCGGGCAGCTACGACCGCGTCCTGGTGGACGCGCCCTGCTCGGGGCTGGGGTCGCTGCGGCGCCGCCCGGAGTCCCGGTGGCGGCGCACCCAGGCTGACGTGACCGAGCTCGCCGTCCTCCAGCGCGAGCTGCTCTCCAGCGCGCTGTCTGCCGTGCGCCCCGGGGGAGTCGTTGCCTACGTCACTTGTTCTCCCCACGTGCTAGAGACGGTCATGGTCGTCCAGGACGTCCTGCGGCGCCTGGAGCGGGGGGGCAGTGGAAACAGGGAGGACGAGGAGGGCAGGGTCGTCGAGGTCCTGCACGCGGGACACCTGTCCGCCGAGGTCGCTCGTCGCCCGCCCGTGGGAGCGTCCCGTCCGATGCTGCAGCTGTGGCCGCACCTGGACGGCACCGACGCCATGTTCTGCGCCCTGCTGCGTCCGGTGTGTCAGCCGCCTCGCCCCGGCCCGGTGCCGCGGCTACCAGTCCGTCCGCCTGACCGCACCCAGCTACCGGGCAGGCGGGTACCTCTACCCCAGGAGCCACGATGATGAGGTCACCAGCGATCCACCCCTCGATCCTCAACTGCGACATCGCCCACCTTGCCGACGAGCTGTCCCGGGTCAGCACTGCCGACGGCGTGCACGTCGACGTCATGGACAACCACTTTGTGCCCAACCTGTCCTGGGGGATGCCTGTCGTAGAGGCGGTGCTGGCTGCGACAGCGCTGCCGGTGGACGCCCACCTCATGATCGAGGACCCTGACCGCTGGGCGCCGACCTATGCGGAGGCAGGGTGCGACGTGGTCACCGTGCACGCGGAGGCGGCGGCGGCTCCTGTGCGCCTGGCGCACGAGCTGCACCGCCTGGGGGCGCGGGCGGGGCTGGCGCTGAGGCCGGCGACCAGCATCGAGGCCGTGGCGGACGTCGTGGGGGAGTTCGATCTCCTGCTCGTCATGACCGTCGAGCCCGGTTTCGGCGGTCAGCGCTTCCTGGAGCCGATGCTGGCCAAGATCGAGCGCGCCCGTCGGCTCGTGGGCAGTGCCGGGATACGCCTCCAGGTCGACGGCGGTATCACCCCGCAGACCATCGAGCGGGCGGCCGAGGCTGGAGCAGAGGTGTTCGTGGCCGGGTCCGCGGTCTATCGGGCCCAGGACGCCCAGGCGGCGATCTCCGAGCTGCGGGGCCTTGCCGGGAGGCACTGCTGCTGAGGCTGCGCGGTCAGCATGCGATCACTTGCGTAGTCACTGCGCGGCACCGGCGCGGCTCTGTCCGGCCGTGACACTGCAAGTGACTCGTGTGGCCTGAGTGCCCAGCGGGACAGGTGGGCTCCAAGGGGACGACGTCTGCGCTCATTGTGGGAAACCTCAAGTTCGCGAGAGGGTGCGAGAGGCGCCTTTCTCGACTCTGTTGTGCGGCGCCGTGCATAGCCTCTCGCCCCCCGAGCCAACGTCGGCAGTCTTCTTTGTGAGGTTTCCACAAATGGATTCCAGGGGCGTCATCCCGTAACGTCTCGCCTAATAGCGCTTGCCCGACGTTCGTCGCCCTGCGTTCGCGGGCAGGCAGGCCTCGTCTGTCGGCCACGCCTCCTGCCGCTCTGGCCCCGGACGGCTCGGCCTGGCTGCCGCGAGGCTGATGGGCGTCAAGGACGCCTGCACGACCTGGACCAGGGCGGACGCGGGACAACTATGAGTTTTATGAGCTTAAGGAGGCACATCGGTGACCCTCTCCCGTATCCTCGTCGCCAACCGCGGTGAGATCGCCCTGCGCGTCGTGCGCACGGTCCGCGACCTCGGTGCGACGTCGGTTCTTCCCTACACCCCCGAGGACCTCATGAGCCCGGCTGCCGAGCTCGCTGACGAGGCCTACGCCCTGCCTGAGGGGTCCTCCTACACAGATGCTGACGCGGTCCTGGGGCTGGCCCGTGCCACGGGGGCGGATGCTGTCCACCCCGGCTACGGATTCCTGTCCGAGGACGCCGACTTCGCCCGGGCCGTCATCGAGGCGGGCCTGACGTGGGTCGGCCCCTCACCCACGGCGATGGAGGCACTCGGGGACAAGATGAGCGCGCGCCAGACCGCGGAGGCAGCCGCTGTCGCACCAGTCCCTGGAGTCACGGAGGCGGTGACCGACCCACAGGTGGTCACCCAGTTCGCAGCCCGGTACGGCTATCCCGTCGCGCTCAAGCGGACTGACGGCGGTGGCGGCAGGGGCATCACCGTCCTGCGCTCCGACGAGGAGGTGGGCTCCACGCCCGCTCTCCAGTCTGCGACCGCAGGAAGCGCCACCCTCATTCTGGAGAAGTTCGTGGAGGAGGCACGGCACGTCGAGACCCAGTGCGCCCGTGACGTCCACGGTGGCTTTACCGTGGTCTCAACCCGTGACTGCACCCTCCAGCGTCGCAACCAGAAGCTGTTTGAGGAGGCTCCCGCCCCCTTCCTGCCCCCGGGTCTGCACGAACGCCTCGTGGAGGCGTCCCGCCGCCTCATGGACGCTGTGGACTACGTGGGGGTGGCTACCTGCGAGTTCCTCCTCACGCCCGAGGGCGACCTGTGGTTCCTGGAGGTCAATCCTCGTCTCCAGGTCGAGCACTGCGTCTCAGAGGAGGTGACGGGCACCGACCTGGTCGAGCTCCAGCTGCGGCTGGCCCAGGGGGAGCACCTCGGTGAGGTCGGCACGGTCCGCGGGCACTGCGTCGAGATGCGCGTCACCTGCGAGGACCCTGCGCAGGGGCTGGCCCCGTCCACCGGGGCCATCACCCGGCTGCGCTGGCCGACGGGGCCGGGTATCAGGATCGAGTCAGGCGTGACCGAGGGGGACGTGGTCACCCCGATGTTCGACCCGATGCTCGCCAAGATCGTTGTGACCGGCTCCACCCGCGACCAGGCCCTGGCCCGGGCGCGCAGGGCGCTGCGGGAGACCGTCGTGGAGGGGGTGACCGTGTGCACGTCCCTGCACGAGGAGGTCCTCGGTCGGGAGGCCTTCACCTGCCCGGACCAGGACGGTCGCCTCGGGGTCACGACCCGGTGGATCGAGAACGAGGTGCTCCCGGCCCTGGCTCAGGACCCCCCCGCAGCGGCGGGCGTCCACATCGAGCCGCCCTCCTCGCCCCGGACACGCTCCCAGTACGTCATCGAGGTCAACGGTCGTCGCGTGCAGCTGACGCTGCCTGACGGGATCCTCACTGCCTCCGCACCGGGGCAGGGGGTCGGCTCTCGGGGACGTCGTATGCAGCCTTTGCGCTCTCGTGGATCGGCGGGTGCTACCCGCTCCTCCAGGCCAGCGGGCACGGGTGCTGACGCCTCGGGCTCCGGGTCGGGGTCGATCGCCGCCCCGATGCAGGCGATCGTGACCCGTATCTGCGTGGAGCCTGGTCAGCAGGTCTACGAGGGGGACCTGCTGGTAGTGCTGGAGTCCATGAAGATGGAGAACTACGTCCACGCCCCCTACGACGGCACCGTCAGGGACATTCCCGTCAGCGCCGGGCGCACCGTGTCCGCCGGGGAGGTCCTGGTCAACCTGGCTGCCGTCAGCGACGGCCCTGACAGTCCTGGCAGCATCAACAGTCCTGGCAGCACCGGCAGCAAGGAGGCCTGAGCCGTGACCAGCAACGCGACAGCACCATCGACCGGTGCGGAGACGACGGCCGCCGGGGGCAGCTCCATGGCGGACTCGGCTGTGACTACAGCGTTCCGTGAGCGTATGGCCAGGGTTGACCGCGAGGCCGAGGAACGTGCCGCCCACAGGCAGCACGCCAAGGGCAAGCGGACCGCGCGTGAGCGCATCGACGACCTTCTCGACGACTCCAGCTTCCTGGAGATCGGCCGCTACAGCGGCTCCGGGGCTGGTAACCACGCCCGCCCCTCAGGCGTGGTTACCGGCTTCGGGCAGATTGACGGCCGCCAGGTGGCTGTCTACTCCCAGGACTTCTCCGTGTCAGGCGGCGCCCTGGGCACGGTTGAGGGGGACAAGATCGTCCGGCTGCTGGACGACGCCCTGCGGCTGCGCGTCCCCGTGATCGGCCTGATCGACTCCGGCGGCGCCAAGATCCAGGAGGGGGTGGGTGCCCTGCGCCAGTACGGCCGGATTTTCAACCGCACCTGTGCCGCCTCCGGTCTCGTGCCCCAGATCAGCGTCATCCTTGGTCCGTGCGCCGGAGGCGCGGTCTACAGCCCTGCCCTGACCGACTTCGTCATCGCTACCCGCGAGGCCTCCCACATGTTCGTGACAGGACCGGACGTGGTCCGTGCCGTGACCGGGGAGTCCATCAGTGCCGAGGACCTGGGAGGAGCCCGTATCCACGGCTCCGTGTCGGGTGTGGTGCACTACGTGGCCGAGGACGAGGCCGACGCGCTGGGGCAGGTGCGCACCCTGCTGGCCTACCTTCCCTCCTCGGCCGAGCTGGAGGCGCCTCGCTACTCCTACGAGGAGCAGGACGCCGAGGCGGACGCCCAGACTGCCCGGGAGGTGGGCAGCCTGGTGCCCTCCTCGACCCGGCAGGCCTATGACGTCGTCGAGGTCGTGTCGGCCCTGGTCGACCACGGCGAGCTGGTTCAGGTCCAGGAGGAGTTCGCGGGCAACGTGGTGGTGGGCTTCGCCTGCTTTGGAGGGCGTCCGACGGGGATCGTGGCCAACCAGCCCTTGGTGGACGCCGGGACCCTGGACGTGGACGCCTCCGAGAAGCTGGCGCGCTTCGTCCGGTTCTGCGACGCCTTCGGGCTGCCGGTGGTGACTTTTGTGGACGTGCCCGGCTACCGCCCCGGGGCTGAGCAGGAGCACGCCGGCATCATCCGCCGGGGGGCGAAGGTCATCAACGCCTACGCCACCGCCACCGTCCCCCTGGTCACGGTGGTCCTGCGCAAGGCCTACGGCGGTGCCTACATCGTCATGGGCTCCAAGGCGATCGGGGCGGACCTCAACTTCTGTTGGCCAGGCGCCGAGATCGCGGTGCTGGGCGCGGCCGGGGCCGTCGGCATCATCCACCGCAGGGACCTCGCGCGCGTGCGCCAGGAGCAGGGCGAGGACGCCGCCGCCGCCGAGCAGGAGCGCCTGACCGCCGAGTACACCGAGTCGGTCATCAACCCGGACAAGGCGGTTGCCATCGGTGAGATCGACGCCGTGATCGCCCCGGAGGACACCCGGACGGTCATTGTCGACTCCCTGGCAGCGCTGAGCGCCAAGAACGAGGCGAGACCAGCCTCTCCCAAGAAGCACGACAACGTGCCCCTCTGAACGTGCCCCTGCCAGGGAGCCCGCCGGGCTCCTCCACGCGTCCACGCACCGGCCGTACCACCTCTCGCACCTCAGGACGGACTCTATGACCAGAATCGCCTAGGATCGGAGAGATCCTCACGCGTCGGTCCTGGTGACCCGGGTGCCACCGGGCCACCAGGACCATGCCCCCGACCTGCCTGCACGGCCTCCCGAAGCCAGTACCGACAACCGAAGGACCCGACGATCGTGCACATGACCGCGCACACAGCACCGACCACGCCCAACGCCTCCGCCTCCGTCGCAGACAGGCTGGGCTCCGCAGCAGAACCCTTCGTCGTCACCTTTGGTGGCCAGGCGACTCCCTGGCGATCCACGCTGGAGGACCTTGTCGGCCTGGATCGTCAGCTGGCTGCCACACTGACGTCGGTAGACGACGCCGTGGCGACCTGCCTGGCACCGGTGGCCACCGACCTGCTCACTGTCACCCCGCGCGGTGCCCGTCTCCTGGACGAGGCAGCCTCTCCTGTCGCTCCGGAACAGCGCTCCAAGGCCGACGGCGCCGACGTCTCCGTACCGGGCATCCTCATGGCCCAGCACGCGGTCCTGGCCTCCCTGCCAGCCGCAGGCGTGAACCTGGTCGACACTCCCGCTGCCGCTGCCCTGGGCCACTCCCAGGGGGTGCTGGCGGTCGCCCTCCTGGAGGCAATGCAGCAGGTCGGCAAGGACACCGGCCGGGGCGGGCCCCACCAGGAGGTCGTGCAGGTGCACGCCGTCGCCAGGCTCATCGGTGCCGCCGCTGCCCGGGCGACACGGCGCCTCGACCTGGGGACCGTGGGGGAGTCCACCCCGATGCTCTCGGTACGTGGGGTACCCCGGACGGTGCTGGACAGCGTCCTGGAGCGGGTCTCCGGCTCGGAGCGGATCGCTGTCGGGGTGACCAACGGCCCCCAGGCTCACATCCTGTCGGGGCGGCCCGCCGACCTGGAGCGGGTGGTCACCGCCCTGGAGGCCGCGGCCGAGCACAGCGCCAAGGCCCGTCGGGAGCGTCGTCGCGGCGGCGCTGTGCTGAGCCCGGTGACCGAGTTCCTGGCGACGTCAGTTCCCTTCCACACCCCGCTGCTGGCTGCCGCCGTCGACGACGTCGCCGCGTGGGCCGGCACCTGCGGGCTGGACCAGACCCTGGCCCGTGACCTGGCCCAGGCGGTGCTGACCGACCCAGTTGACTGGCCGTCCCTCGTCTCCAGCGCGCTGGAGGCTGGCGAGGGGGGCACGCGGGTGCGCACAGTGCTGGACCTGGGGCCTGGTCATGTGACCGTGCGCCTGACTGAGAGGGTCGTCGCCGGCACCGGGACCACCGTGGTGGCCGCAGGCACAGCCAAGGACATCGACGACCTGGACCGGCCCGGAGCTGCTCCCGCACCGAGCGTGGACCGCTCCCGCTTCGCCCCGCGACTGACCCGGCTGCCTGACGGCCGCCTCACACTGGATACCGCCTTCACGAGGCTGACCGGCCGCAGCGCCGTCCTCCTGGCCGGGATGACACCCACCACCGTGGATCCTGCCATCGTCGCGGCGGCGGCCAACGCGGGCTACTGGGCGGAGCTGGCCGGCGGCGGCCAGGCCACCGCCACGGTCCTGGCCGGCAACCTGTCGGGCCTGGAGCAGGCCCTGGAGCCGGGGCGGACCGCTGCGTTCAACGCGATGTTCATGGACCGCTACCTGTGGAACCTGCACCTGGGGACCCAGCGGCTGCTGTCCAAGGCCCGTGCCGGGGGTGCCCCGGTGGACGGCATCGTCATCTCCGCCGGGATCCCCGAGCTGGAGGAGGCGACCGCACTTCTGGAGCGTCTCCACGGCGAAGGTTTCCCCTACGTGGCCTTCAAGCCGGGAACCGTTGACCAGATCCGGCAGGTCCTGGCCATCGCCCAGGCCGTCCCGCAGTCCCCGGTCATCATGCAGGTCGAGGACGGCCACGCCGGGGGCCACCACTCGTGGGAGGACCTGGACACGATGCTCCTGGCCACCTACGACGCCATCCGGGCCGTGAGCAACGTGGTCCTCGTCGTCGGTGGCGGTATCGGCACCCCGTCCAAGGCCGCTGACTACCTCACCGGGCGCTGGGCCCTGGCCTACGGCACGGCCGCTGCCCCCGTGGACGGGGTCATGGTCGGCACGGCCGCCATGACCTGCCTGGAGGCGCGGACCAACGACGACGTCAAGCAGCTCCTCGTCGACACCCCCGGGATCCCGGAGGACTCCGGAGTCGAGGGAGGCTGGGTCGCCTCGGGCGACTCCGTGGGGGGGATGACCTCAGGCCTGTCCCACCTGCGCGCCGACCTCTACGAGATCGACAACTCCTCCGCCCGCGCCTCACGGCTCATCCAGGAGCTGGCCGGGGACGAGGAGGCCATGGCGCGGCGCCGCGAGGAGATGATCACCGCGCTGTCCAAGACAGCCAAGCCCTACTTCGGCGACGTCGAGGAGCTGACCTACCTGGAGTGGGCCTCCCGCTACGCCGAGCTGTGCGTGTCACCGCACGAGGGACGGTCGGCCACCCTGGAGGACTGGGCTGACGAGGGCTGGTACGACCGTTTCCTCGACCTGCTCCACCGCGTCGAGGCCCGTCTCACCCAGGCTGACCACGGCGAGGTCCCCACCCTGTTCGCCGGGTACGACGACGTCATCGACGCCGACGCCGCCCTGGCCGCCCTGGCCCAGCGCTACCCGGCCGCTGCCACGACACGGGTGGAGCCGGTCGACGCCGCCTGGTTCGTCGACCTGTGCCGCAAGCACCCCAAGCCGGTCCCCTTTGTGCCGGTCCTGGACGCCGACATCTTGCGGTGGTGGGGCACCGACTCCCTGTGGCAGTCCCAGGACCCCCGCTACACGGCCGACCAGGTCCGCATCATCCCTGGACCTGTGGCCGTCGCGGGCATCACGACCGTCAACGAGCCGGTTGGCGACCTGCTGGGACGGTTCGAGACCGCGGCCGTGGAGGCACTGCAGGCCGCCGACGCGACCCAGCAGGAGGCTGCTGGGCGCCTGGGTGTCGGCAGCAGGGCCGAGGTCATGACCTCCTCACCGGTCACCGACGCCACCGAGCTGGTCCGGGCCACCCCTCACGTGCTGTGGAACGGGCACCTCACCATCAACCCGGCCACGGTGCTGGCCGAGGACGCCTACACGGTCGTGGCCCGTCCGGACCTGGCCGAGGACGCCTACGACCTCGACATCCGCCTGGACACCCACTGGGACTCCACCCCTGGCGGGGACGCCGTGCACGCGGTGCGCCGTCTCGTCGTCCCGCTGCGCCTGGCCCGGGCCTGGGACGGTGCCGCGCCCCTGGTGGACCCCGAGCGGATCTCGGAGACCATGAACGACCTGCTGCGCGCCACGGCCGGCGTGGGCGCGGTCTCTGTCACCGGTGACCACGTGGACCACCTGCCCGAGGTCCGCCCAGCCCTGCCGGGGGCCACCGACGCCCTGGGACGCCCGGTGACGCAGGACTTCGGGACCATCCACGGCTCCTTCACCCTGGCTCCGACCCTGGGCCACGACCACGCCTCGGTCACTGCCGACGCGCTGCCTGCGGACCTCTCTGCGGCGCCACTGGTTCCCGACGCGCTCCTGGGACCCTGCTGGCCCGTTGTCTACGCCGCGCTGGGCTCGGTGGTCGAGGACGGCATGCCTCTCATTGAGGGTCTTCTTGGCGCGGTCCACCTCGACCACACGGTGGATCTTCACCTCACTCTGCACCAGCTGACGCAGGCTGCCTCCACCAGCCCGACCATCAACGTCACCGGGTGGGTCGACGCCCTGGAGGACTCCAGCGCCGGCCGGGTGGTGGACGTGCGCCTGGAGCTGGTCAACGCCTCCGACGGCACCCTCGTGGCGCTCATGCGGGAGCGCTTCGCTGTCCGCGGCCGAGCCTCGGGAACTGACATCCCCACTGCTCCGGATCCCGCTGGTGGCACCGGGCGTCCCACCGCTGCCTCCGCCCGCCGTATCCTGCGCCGTGCCACGGTGACCGCACCGGCAGACATGACGGCTTTCGCCCGGGTGACCGGCGACTTCAACCCGATCCACACCTCCTACAACGCCGCCAAGGTGGCGGGCATGGACGCACCTCTCGTCCACGGCATGTGGCTGTCCGCCACCGCCCAGCAGGTAGCGGCCGCCACCGCCGCCGACGGGACGCGCCACGTCCTGGCGGGATGGACCTATGTCATGACCGGCCCGGTCGACCTCCTGGACGAGGTCGAGATCACCGTGGAGCGCACCGGCCTGGTGGTCGGTGGCGGCTACGTGCTGGAGGCGGTCTGCCGCGTGCGCGGGGAGGTCGTCTCCCGGGGTACGGCCGTGACCGTGCCTGAGCCGACCGCCTACATCTACCCCGGACAGGGCATCCAGACCACCGGCATGGGCCTGGACGAGCGCACCTCCTCCAAGGCCGCCCGTGAGGTCTGGGAGAGGGCTGACGCCCACACCCGCGCCGAGCTCGGTTTCTCCGTCATCAACCTGGTGCGGGACAACCCCACGGAGATGACCGCCCGGGGGACGACCTACCGCCACCCTGAGGGACTGCTCAACCTCACCCAGTTCACCCAGGTGGCCCTGGCTGTCGTGGCCATGGCGACCACTGCGCGCCTGGCCGAGGCCGGAGCCCTCGTGGAGGGTGCGGCCTTCGCCGGCCACTCGCTGGGGGAGTACACGGCGCTGAGCTCCTACGGGCGCGTCATGCCGGTGGAGACCACGATCTCCATCGTCTTCCAGCGCGGCTCCACCATGCACTCCCTGGTCCCCAGGGACGACGACGGCGCCTCCAGCTACCGGATGGGTGCCCTGCGCCCCAACCAGGCCGGGATCAAGGCCGACGAGGTCGAGGACTACGTGGCCTCGATCTCCCGGGAGACGGGGGAGTTCCTCCAGATCGTCAACTACAACCTCGCGGGCGTGCAGTACGCGGTTGCGGGCACGATCAAGGGCCTGGACGCGCTGGCTGCGGACTGCCGGGCCAGGGCCACGGCTCGGGGCGGCAAGAACCCCTTCATGTTCGTGCCCGGCATCGACGTGCCCTTCCACTCCGAGGTGCTGCGTCCCGGCGTGCCAGAGTTCCGCGAGCGGCTCCTGGAGCTGGTCCCCACCGACCTGGACGTCGAGCGGCTCGTGGGCCACTACGTGCCTAACCTCGTGGCCCGGCCCTTCGCCCTGACCCAGGACTTCGCCCGCTCGATCCTGGACGTGGTGCCCTCCCAGCCTGTCGAGGACGCCCTGGCGGACTGGGACTCGTGGACCTCGCGCCCCAGCGAGCTGGCCCGTCTGCTGCTGGTGGAGCTCCTGGCCTGGCAGTTCGCCTCACCGGTGCGCTGGATCGAGACCCAGGACGTGCTGCTGTCCTCCCCGCAGGAGGGCGGGCTAGGCACTGAGCACGTCGTCGAGGTCGGCCTGGCCAGCTCACCGACCCTGGCCAACCTGGCGACCAACACCCTGCGTCTGCCTCAGCACGCGGGCCGCCACGTCACCGTGCACAACGTACGGCGTGACGAGGCCCGGGTCCTGGCTACCGACACCGACCCCGCCGTGGACCTCGGCGCCACCGAGGCGGAGGAGCCCGGTACCGCTGAGGGCCCGCAGTCCTCCGCTGAGCCTGCTGACCAGGCTGCGGAGCCTGCTGCCACACCGCAGCCCGCACAGGGGGAGCCGGTGCCCGCCACGCAGCCGACGCCGTCACCCTCGCCAGCGCCTGCCGCCTCCGGTCCGGTGGAGGACCTCTCCTTCACAGCGACCGACGCGCTGACCGTGCTCCTGGCCCACGCCGCCCGGATCCTGCCCTCTCAGATCGGCGCGACGGACACCACCGAGACGCTGACCAACGGGGTCTCCTCGCGGCGCAACCAGCTGCTCATGGACCTGGGCACCGAGCTGGAGCTGGCCTCCATCGACGGCGCGGCTGACGCAGACATGACGGCGTTGGCCAGCACGGTCGCCAAGGGGGCTCCCGGCTACAAGGCCTTCGGCCCGGTGCTCACCGAGGCGATCCGCTCGGGCCTGTCGCGGATCCTGGGACCCTCGGGCGTGCGCGCCTCCCGCGTGGCCGACCGGGTCACCTCCACCTGGGGGCTGGGACCCGGCTGGGTCTCCCACGTCACCGCCGCAATCTTCCTGGGGACCCGGGAGGGCGCCTCCATGAGGGGCGAGGACCTGGCCACGCTGGGTTCCTCCGCACCCCTGACCTCGGCCTCTGCGGTGGATGCGCTCATTGACTCCGCCGTGCAGGCGGTCGCCAGCGACCACGGTGTCAGCGTATCCATGCCCAGCGCCGGTGGTGCCGGTGGGGGGGCCGTCGTGGACTCCGCCGCCCTGGACGCCTTCGCTGCCACGGTGACTGGGGAGGAGGGGGTCCTAGCCACCACCGCGCGCACCCTCCTGGACGCCCTGGGGCTGGCCGACAAGACTGGTGTGCCAGCCGACGCCGGTGACGAGGCGGCCCGTACCCAGGCGGCCCTGGAGGCGCTGGACGCCGAGCTCGGCTCCGGCTGGGTGAAGTCCGTGACCCCGGCCTTCACGCCCGAGCGGGCCGTGCTTGTTGACGACCGCTGGGCTACCGCCCGTGAGGACCTCGCCCGCCTGGGCTCGGGGGAGACCGACCTGGAGGCCTCCCGAGACACCTTGGTGCCGGGACGCTACACGGGCCTGGGCCAGGCCGTGGCCGACCAGGCGGCCTGGTGGGCTCGTACCCTGCGGGACACGGACCTGCCCGACCGTGCCGAGCGAGCCGCCCTTGCCGAGGCCATCGGCCAGGCTGCCGCGACCAGACCGCAGCCCCAGGACGCCACGGTCCGCTGGGCGCAGGACGTCGCCGTGGTCACCGGTGTGGCGCCGGGCTCCATCGCGGCGGCCGTCGTGGGCGAGCTGCTGGCCGGGGGAGCGACCGTGGTCGCCACCAGCTCACGGCTGACCCACGAGCGCCTCGCCTTCGCCACCTCGCTCTACCGCGACCACGCGGCGGCCGGGGCCCGGCTGTGGATGGTTCCCGCGAACCTGTCCTCCTACCGGGACGTGGACGCCCTGGCCCAGTGGATCGGCAACGAGCAGGTGGTCACCTCCGGCGGAAGCACGACTGTCGTCAAGGAGGCCCTGGTTCCCACGCTCCTGTTCCCCTTCGCCGCACCACGGGTGAGCGGGACCCTGGCTGACGCGGGTCCTGGGGCGGAGTCCCAGGCCCGGCTGCTGCTGTGGAGCATGGAGCGCACCATCGCCGCGCTCAGCGCCATCGGCACTGACACCCATGTGGACCACCGTCTGCACGTGGTCCTGCCCGGATCGCCCAACCGCGGGACCTTCGGTGGGGACGGTGCCTACGGCGAGGTCAAGGCGGCCCTGGACGCCGTGGTCACCCGCTGGTCCTCCGAGCGGGACTGGTCCCAGCGGGTCACACTGGCCCACCCGCGTATCGGGTGGGTCCGGGGCACCGGGCTCATGGGGGGCAACGACTCTCTGGTGGCCGCCGTGGAGGCCGCCGGGGTGCGCACCTGGTCCACCCAGGAGATGGCCGTCGAGCTGACCGGGCTGTGCAGCCCGCAGGTCCGGTCCCAGGCTGCCACGGCCCCAGTCCAGGCTGACCTGACCGGCGGCCTGGGTGACGGCTTCGACCTCGTGGCCCTGCGCGAGACCGCAGCCGCTCAGGCGCGGGAAGCCGCCCCGGCTGCTGAGCTGCCCGCGACGATCAAGGCCCTGCCCACCCCCGTGGTACCCACCCAGCCCACCGCCCCGGACTGGGGTGAGGTGGACGCCACCCTGGAGGACATGGTCGTCGTGGTCTCCACCGGTGAGGTCTCCACCTGGGGCTCGGCCCGCACGCGCCGTGAGGCCGAGCTGGGGATGACCGGGGGCGAGGACGTCGAGCTGACCGCTGCGGGTGTGCTCGAGCTCGCCTGGGGCATGGGCCTGCTCACCTGGCAGGACAGCCCCAAGGCTGGCTGGTACGACACCGAGGGCGAGCTGGTCGAGGAGTCCGACGTCCTGGAGCGCTACCGTGATGAGGTGGTGGCTCGTTGCGGCATCCGCGAGTTCGTCGACGACGGCGTCATCGCGCCGGTGGCCGACGAGGAGGTCGCCGTCTACCTGGACCACGACATCACCCTGACCGTGCCCGACGAGGCCACCGCCCGCACGATCGAGGTCTCCGACCCTGAGCACACCCTGGTGGCACCCGACCCTGAGACAGGGGAGTGGACAGTCACCCGCCTGGTGGGGTCCCTGGCTCGCGTGCCCCGCAGGGCTGCCCTGTCGCGGACGGTGGGTGGTCAGTTCCCGCGTGACTTCGACCCGCAGCGCTGGGGCATCCCCGCCTCCATGGTCCAGGGCATGGACATCATGGCCTCCTGGAACCTGGTGACGGCGGTGGACGCCTTCCTGTCGGCAGGGTTCACCCCTGCCGAGCTGCTGGCTGCGGTGCACCCCTCCGACGTGGCCTCCACACAGGGCACCGGCTTCGGTGGGATGGAGTCCATGCGCAAGATGTTCGTGGGTCGTCTCCTGGGTGAGGAGCGCCCCAGCGACATCCTCCAGGAGGCGCTGCCCAACGTCGTGGCGGCCCACGTCATGCAGTCCTACGTGGGCGGCTACGGGTCCATGGTCCAGCCGGTCTCGGCCTGTGCCACCGCTGCCGTCTCCATTGAGGAGGGGTGGGACAAGATCGCCCTGGGCAAGGCCGACGTGGTCGTGGCCGGAGCCATTGACGACATCTCCATCGAGTCGGTGGTGGGCTTCGGCGACATGAGTGCCACGGCGGAGGCCGCCGCCATGCGGGCCAAGGGCATCTCTGACCGCCACTTCTCCCGAGCCAACGACCGCCGCCGTGGCGGCTTCGTGGAGGCTGAGGGCGGAGGCACCGTCATCCTTGCGCGCGGGTCGGTCGCGGCCCGCCTGGGTCTGCCCGTGGCTGGCGTGGTCGGATTCGTCTCCTCCTACGCCGACGGCGCCCACACCTCGATCCCCGCTCCTGGCCTGGGGGCGCTGGGGGCCGGGCGCGGGGGGCCGGGCTCGCGCCTGGCGCGGGCGCTGGCCGCCCTGGGCGTGGAGGCTGACGACATCGCCGTGGTCTCCAAGCACGACACCTCCACCGGTGCCAACGACCCCAACGAGTCCGAGCTGCACACGCGCCTGGCGCGCGCGCTGGGGCGCAGCGAGGGCAACCCGCTGGTGGCCGTGTCCCAGAAGACCATCACCGGTCACGCCAAGGGAGGGGCCGCAGTCTTCCAGGTCTCCGGCCTGGCGGAGATCCTCGCCACCGGCGTGGCACCGGGCAACGCCTCCCTGGACGTCGTGGACGCTCCCCTGGAGCGCGACGCCTTCTGGGTGTGGCCGCGCACCCCGATCCGCCTGGCGGGCCGGGGCGGGCAGACCGGCCGGGTCCCGGGTGCGGGACCGGTGCGCGCCGGCCTGCTCACCTCGCTGGGCTTCGGCCACGTCTCCGGGCTCATCGCCCTGGTCCACCCCGGAGCCTTCGAGGCCGCGCTGCGCCAGGAGGGTGGCCAGGAGGCGGTGGAGGCCTGGCTGGCCTCGGCCAACGCCCGCCTGGCTGCCGGAACGCGCCGCCGCCGTGCGGGCATGATCGGCCGGGCACTGCTGTTCGAGCCGGTGCAGGGCCGTCGCCTGGGCGAGGAGACCACGTGGCGTGACCCCCACGAGGTCGAGGCCGCCATGCTGCTGGACCCGCAGGCCCGGCTGGGCGCCGACGGCGTCTACCACGCCGGGGAGGTGCCTGAGGAGGACTGAGCCGCCTGCGGACTCGTCTGGGAGCCCGTGAGGTCACCTGCCTCTGGGCAGGATGAGTCCAAGCGGCAGCACTGTCTGTGTGGCGGGTACCTGCGGGGTACCCGCCACACAGGTGTCCCGGCCCCAGGTGCGCCTCCTACCCGGCTGGGCGGCGGCACTGGGGCGCCACCCAGAGGCACACTGCTGCCTATGACTCAGCCCAGCCCGCCCGCAGCACCCCAGGCTCCTCTTGGCACGCAAGCCCTGGGCGTCGGCGTCGACCTCGTCCATGTCCCCGGCCTCGCCGAGCAGATGAGCACCCCGGGGACCGCCTTCGCTGAGCGGGCCTTCACCCCGCGCGAGCGTCGTGAGGCCCGCAGGAGAGCAGAGGCGCGTGGTGCGGGCGGCGAGGGGGAGGCCCAGCACCTGGCGGCGCGCTGGGCGGCCAAGGAGGCCTTCGTCAAGGCCTGGAGCCAGGCGTTGGCCCTGGGTGCCCACCGCAGCGCCCGCGTCTCCGGGGGACCGGCGCCCGTTATAGCCCCCGAGCGGCTGGACTGGCAGGAGGTCGAGGTTGCCACAGACCACTGGGGGCGCCCCTGGCTGCGCCTGTCGGGAGAGCTGGCGCAGGCGGTGGAGGCCAGCCTGGGCGAAGGTCGGTCACGTCCTGAGCACTGGCCGGTGTCGTTGTCCCATGACGGCAGCTATGCCGTCTCCGTGGTCCTGGCGGTCGGGTAGGCCCTGACGCCGCTGAGAGCGGCGACAGGCCCAAGAGCTGCCGGGCTGTCAGGCGGGCGGCAGGTGGCGGCCCGTGCCCGGCAGCCTCCTCGAACGGGACGCCTCCGGACAGGATAGTGGCATGAATCACTTAGACGGCTTGTCATGACATTTGGTCAACGTCCGTGCTAGCGTTAGCCCCGCTTTCGAACCGACAAAGGAGTCACTGTGTCGCATGGCCCCACCACCACCGCCACCCAGGGCGGTGCTGTCAAGCTGCCTCCGCTCACACCCGGTCCCTACCGTGCCCGGTTGACCGTCGTCGCCCTTATCGCCACCCTGGGCGGCCTGCTCTTCGGGTATGACACCAGCGTCATGAACGGCGCCCAGAGTTTTATGGAACAGCCAGGCCAGCTGAATCTCTCAGAAATCGAAGTCGGCATCGCCGTCAGCTCGCTGCTGTTCGCCAGTGCCGTCGGCGCCCTCACCGGCGGCCGTATCTCCGACAGGATCGGCCGCAAGACGACGATCACCGTCATGGCCGCCCTGTTCATCGTGGGCGTGGCTGTCGTTGTCACCGCCGTCAACCTGCCGATGCTCGCCGTCGGGCGCGTCATCCTGGGACTGGCTGTGGGCTCCGCCTCCGTGGTGGTTCCGGTCTACCTGGCCGAGCTCGCCCCCTACGAGATCCGCGGCTCCTTGGCCGGGCGCAACGAGATGATGATCGTGACCGGCCAGCTCCTGGCCATCGTCATGAACGCCATCATCGGCAACGTCTGGGGTGAGCAGTACCCCTGGGTGTGGCGCGTCATGTTCACCATGGCGGCCATTCCCGCCATCCTCCTGCTGCTGGGTGTCACCCGCCTGCCCGAGTCCCCCCGCTGGCTGGCGGACAAGGGCCGCGAGGAGGAGGCGCTGGAGATCCTGGACTCCCTGCGGCCCGAGGGGCGGGCCAAGCCCGAGCTGGCCGAGATCCAGGCCGCGAGCAAGGAGGAGGCCAGCCGGGTCAACATGAGCATCTCGGAGATCTTCTCCAACCGGAACCTGGTGCGCATCGTCCTCATCGGCTGTGGTATCGGCTTCTTCCAGCAGACCACCGGTATCAACTCCATCCTCTACTACGGTGAAAGAGTGCTGAGAGAGTCTGGGTTCAGTACGGGGGCAGCACTCATTGCCAATATAGCCCCGGCCACCATTTCCGTCATTGCCGCGATCGTCGCCCTGCAGATGATGGACCGCTTCTCCCGCCGCAAGACCTTCCTGTGGGGCTACGGGCTGGTCGCGGTCTCGCACGTGCTCATTGCCAGCGCCGCCAGGTTCCTGCCGGAAGGCGGTGCCAGACCCTTCGTCCTGCTGGCCCTCATCGTGTTCTTTGTCGGCTCCATGCAGCTGTGCCTCAACGTGGCCACCTGGGTGACGCTCTCGGAGATCTTCCCGCTGAAGATGCGGGCCTTCGGTATGGGGCTGTCGGTGTTTGTCCTGTGGATGACCAACTCTCTCCTCGGTCTGGTCTTCGCCAGTGTCATCTCTGCGATAGGACTGTCCATGTCCTTCCTCGGCTTCGCCGTCCTCAACGCCATCGCCTTCACCTTCTTCTTCATCTACGTTCCTGAGACCAAGGGGCGCACGCTGGAGCAGCTGGAGGCCGACGTCATGAGCGGCGAACTGTTCAAGCGAGGCAGGAACTAGCCTGCCTCCACGCCCGGTGCGCGTCTCATCATCACCGCTGCACTCATCACTGCTGTACCGCTGCTGGCCCTGGGGACTCGTTCCCTGGGGCCAGCGCCGCGTAGGCGATCGGAACCGAGGTCTGGGCACGGCACGTACGGGTCCGTCCCCGCGCGTGCCCGGCCCGCGCACACACGTTCGTCACACCGCTGGCGGGAACAGCCTGTAGTGTGGCTCCGGTTTGGGCGGCCCCACTGTCGGCGCCGCCCCTCCGCCCATCCCTGACCCGAGGTGCCACCGATGACCACAACGACCTATGAAGCGATCGCGATGATCATCTACTTCGTCGGGATGATTATGATCGGCCTGTGGGCCTACACCCGCACCACCGACATCGACGACTACATGCTGGCCGGCCGCGGCCTCAACCCCTTTGTCGCTGCCCTGTCAGCAGGGGCCTCAGACATGTCCGGCTGGCTGCTCATGGGCCTGCCCGGGGCGCTGTACCTGTCGGGGCTGGTCGAGGCGTGGATTGCTGTCGGCCTGACCGCAGGCGCCCTGGCCAACTGGCTCCTCGTGGCGCCGCGCCTGCGGACCTACACCGAGGTCGCCGACAACGCCATCACCGTCCCCAGCTTCCTGGACAACCGGCTGCACGACTCCCGGCACCTGCTGCGCTGGGCCTCGGGCCTCATCATCCTGGTGTTCTTCACCTTCTACGTCTCCTCGGGGATGGTGGCCGGAGGCACCTTCTTCGAGTCCTCCTTCGGGATGGACTACCGCCTGGGCATGACGCTGGTCGCGGCTATCACGGTGATGTACACCCTGGTAGGCGGGTTCCTGGCCGTGTCGTGGACGGACCTGGTCCAAGGGCTCATGATGGTCTCAGCCCTCATCGCCGTTCCCGTGGTGGGTGTCGTCCACGTCGGTGGCCCAGGTGCTGTTCTTGAGGCGGTGCGCGGGGTCGACCCCGGCTACTGGACCCTGGTGGGTCCGAGCGTCTCCGTCCTCGGCGTGGTCTCAGCCCTGGCCTGGGGCCTGGGCTACTTCGGCCAGCCCCACATCATCGTGCGCTTCATGGCTATACGCTCCGCCCAGGAGGCGCTGCACGGCGGCGTCATCGGCATCAGCTGGATGCTGTTCGCGGTCCTGGGCGCCATCGGTACCGCCGTGGTGGGGGTGGCCGTCTACCAGCATGACACCCAGCGGCTGGCCAACCCGGAGACGGTCTTCATCACTCTCGGCCAGCTGCTCTTCCACCCCCTGGTCGCCGGCTTCATGCTGGCTGCCATCCTCGCCGCGATCATGTCCACGATCTCCTCCCAGCTCCTGGTGACCTCCTCGGCGCTCATTGAGGACCTCTACCGCACTGTGCGCAGGTCGCAGCCCTCCGCCTCCCACCTGGTCATTGCCTCACGGGTCTCTGTCCTGGGTGTTGCCGTGGTCGCCGCGCTCATGGCGTGGACCCCCAGCGACACGATCCTGTCCCTGGTCGCCTTCGCCTGGGCGGGCTTCGGGGCCTCCTTCGGCCCCACCGTCCTGCTGTGCCTGTACTGGAAGCGCCTGACCTCCCGGGGAGCCCTGGCCGGTATGGTCACCGGTGCGGTCCTTGTCGGGGTGTGGGGCAACCTGGCGGGAGGCCTTGGTGGCGTCTTCGACCTCTATGAGATCCTCCCGGGGTTCGTCGGCAACCTAGTGGTGGCCTGGGCCGTGTCGCGGGCAGGGACGCCTGAGCCCTTGGTGGAGGCCGAGTTCGACAGGGCGGTCGCTGCGGTCCGTGAGTGAGCGCTTCCCAGGGGTCCCTCACATCCTTGAGGGCTCTCACAGCGCAGGACGGCGGGACGGCCATCACAATCAGGACCCACGCCTGGAGGCACGGATGTGCTTCTCAGTCCGTGCGTGGTCCCGTGAGAGGGTGAAGGTGGCCTGCGCCCCTGGCTCCCGCACCGGTCCGTGCCGCGCCGTCGGCTTGTCCTGACTCGCACAGTCGGATAACCTCCGTGCGAGCACGTGCTCCGGGGTCGGTGAAAGTCCGAGTCGGCGGTGACAGTCCGCGACCCGGGAGCCGGTCCGAGCGGGCCGGTACACCTGGCTGAACCGGTGGAACTCCGGTACCGACGGTAAGAGTCCGGATGGGAGGAGGCACGAGGCGCGGACGAGCCCGCACACGGTGGTCTCAGTGCGCACAGCAGCAGGTCTGCGGTGCGCACGAGCTGGCCTGGGGCACCGGTCAGTGCCCCATCCCCTTCCTCTTCCCGGAAGCATCTCCCGGGGAGCGCCCGCCCCCGGACGAGCCAGGAGGGAGGAAGCCGTGGCCACCCTGACCACGCTGCTAGCACCAGCAGCGCCGAGGGCGTCAGCACGTCGTGCGGAGCCTGTGGACCCTCCTCAGCCCGGAGGAGGGTACGCACGCCCATTCTCCCGTGGTCCGTGGCCCAGCCTGGCCTTGGGTCTTGCCATCCTTGTGGCCTGGTACGTCACGACGGCCTCCGGCACGGTGCCCCAGATGCTCCTGCCCGGCCCGTCTGAGGTGGCGCAGCGTCTGTGGCTGTCCGTGCGTGAGGCCGGGCTCCTGGGCTACGCCTGGGTCACGCTGCGCGAGGCCCTGCTGGGATGTCTGGCCGCGTCGGCCTGTGCCCTGCCGCTGGCCTGGGGACTGCACCACTGGAGCCTGTTCTCCCGGGCGGTCCTGCCCTACGTCGCGGCCAGCCAGGCTGTCCCCGTCGTGGCGCTGGCACCCCTGCTCGTGCTGTGGGTGGGCTACGGGACACTCCCCGTGGTGCTTCTGTGCGCCTTCATGGTCTTCTTCCCCATCACCGTCAGCGTCCTGCTGGGACTGCGGGGCCTTGACGCCGACGTGGTTGACGCAGCCCGGCTCGACGGCGCTCACGGGCTGTCCATGGTGGTCTACATCGAGCTGCCCATGGCGCTGCCAGCCGTGCTGTCGGGTCTCCGCACCGGGTTCACCCTGTCGGTGACCGGTGCGGTGGTCGGCGAGATGGTCATGGGCGGTCAGGGACTGGGCATGGCGCTGTCCTCCCAGCGCGACGCGGTGGACACCACGGGGCTGTTCGCCACGATCGTCCTGCTGTGCGCCCTGGCCTCGGTAATCCACTGGCTCCTCTACGAGCTGGAGCGGCGCAGCCGCACCGTCAGCGCGCTGCGCGGGCGCCGTGCCACGTGAGAGGAGAGGCTCGCAGCAAGCCATCACGTACGAGGCAGCGCGCAGGCGTGCACACACCTGACGGACCCATCTACCCGGAGAAGACAGCATGACCCCCGACACGACCCCCGGTACGAGTCCCGCCATCACCGGTCACCGTACCACCCGTCGCCGCCTGGTCGGTATTGCCAGCCTCCTGCCTGCAACGGCGGCCCTCGCCTCCTGTGCTGACGACACGGCCAGCCGACCCGGCGCGGGCGCTACTGCCTCGCCCGGGGCGGGAAGCCTCGTGATCGGACTGACCTACACGCCCAGCATCCAGTTCGCCCCCTTCTACATGGCGCTGGCGGACGGGCACTATGACCCCGGTGTGAGCCTGCGCCACCACGGTGCCAGCGAGGGGCTCTTTGACGCGCTCACCGCAGGCAGCGAGCAGGTGGTTGTCGCGGGTGCTGACGAGGCTGTCGTCGCCGCGTCCAACGGCTCAGACCTGGTGGTGGTCGGCGGGTTCTACCAGGTGTACCCTGCCTGCATCATCGTGACGGAGGACTCCCCTGTTGCCACACCTGCCGACCTTGCGGGCAGGAGCATCGGCATACCGGGACGATTCGGGGAGAGCTGGTACGCGCTCCAGGTCGCCCTGGACGCTGCTGGCCTCAGCGAGGATGACGTCACCATCACGGAGATCGGCTACACCCAGCAGGCTGCCCTGGCTGGCGGCCGGGTAGACGCCATCATTGGCTTCTCGAACAACGAGGCCGTCCAGATCCCCCAGGCGGGGACGGAGGTACGCACGGTGGCCGTCGCTGAGGAGGTCCCCCTTGTCGGGGCGTCTGTGGTGACCACGGGTGCAGTTCTTGACGAGCGCAGGGAGGAGCTCACCCGGCTGGTCGGTGCCTCGGTGGCGGGTATGGAGGCCTTCGTCGACGACCCTGACGGCGCCGTGTCCGCGACCAGGGACTACGTGCCTGACCTGGCCGACCCCACACGTGCTGCTGACGCCCGCGAGGTCGCCGTCGCCACCGCAGAGCTGATCCGTCCCGGAGCAGACACGCCGGTAGGGGCGCTGTCCAGCCAGAGCGTGGCACAGATGCTGGGCTTCCTGGAGACCCACAACCTGCTGGGACCCACCGCCACCGAGGTGGCATCCGTCTGTGACCCCCTGGTACAGGACTGAGGCCTACGCACGATAGCGTTTACAGCCGACAGGCCAGGAGCGAGGAGACCAGGATGGCGCGCGCGCCCACCTCGTAGAGCTCGTCCATGACACGGTTGGCCTCCTTGCGTGGCACCATGGCACGCACCGCGACCCACTCGGGGTTCTGCAGCGGTGAGACGGTGGGGGACTCGATACCCGGGGTGATCTGCGCGGCCAGGTCCAGCCTGTCGGCAGGGACGTCGTAGTCCACCAGGACATAGGTGCGCGCCCTGAGCACTCCCTGGAGACGCCGTACCAACGTGGCCAGCCCCGGCTCGTCCTGGAGCTGCCGGGTGGTGATGAGCACAGCCTCACTGGTGAGGATCGGGTCCGCGAACGTCTCCAGGCCTGCGGCTCGCAGGGTGGTTCCGGTCTCGACGACGTCAGCGATGAGGTCGGCGACTCCCAGGTACACCGAGGACTCCACGGCACCGTCCAGGTGGACGGTCTGGGCCTGGACGCCCTGGGACTCCAGGTACTGGCTCACCAGGACGTCGTAGGAGGTGGCGACCCGTTTTCCCGCGACGTCAGCCAGCGTGGACATCGTTCCCGCAGGTGCGGCGAACCGGAAGGTGGAGCGGGCGAAACCCAGGGGCAGGTGCTCCACAGCGTCCACACCGGAGTCCAGGAGCAGGTCGCGTCCAGTGATGCCGGCGTGGACGGTCCCCTGACCCACGTAGACAGCGATGTCCCTGGGACGCAGGAAGAACAGCTCGACCTCGCTGGCCTCGTCGAGGACTACCAGCTCGCGGCCGGAGCGTCTGGTGCGGTAGCCGGCCTCGGTGAGAAGGGTGACGGCGGGCTCTGACAACGAGCCCTTGTTGGGGACAGCGATACGCAGCACAATGATCCTGACTACTTGGGACGGCGTGGGCGCGGCAGCCGGGCTGTCGGGACGCCGACACGACGGGCGGAGCGGGAAGTGGGAGAGGACGGGGAGGGGCGGTAGGACCTGGGCGGGGTGTCACAGGTAGCGGTAGACGTCCTGGAGCGTGTAGCCCTTGGCGACCATCATGACCTGGAGGTGGTAGAGGAGCTGGCTCATCTCCTCGCAGGCAGCCTCGTCAGTCTCGTGCTCGCAGGCCATCCAGGTCTCAGCGGCCTCCTCGACGAGCTTCTTGCCGATGAAGTGCACGCCGCGGTCCAGCTCCTCCACCGTGCCCGAGCCCTCGGGGCGGGTGGCAGCCTTGTGCTCCAGCTCGGCAAACAGGTCCTCAAAGCTCTTCATAGGGCACAGGCTAGCCGAGCCCGGGCGGTGCAGCCGAGCTGGTTCCCCGGGGGCGCCCCGGGACCTGCGGCTGGCTGGGCCGCAGCCGACGTGGACAGTGCCGCGCAGCGTCAAGGAATGAGCGTCTAGGAATGCCTGCGCAGCAGCGGGGCACACGGTCGGGGACAGTGTCGTAACTTTCTCGTAATGTCTTGCTAGCGTTGGGGCCGTGATCGCCCAGTTTCGTCGCGTCAGCCAGCGCGCGGCAGTCTACGCCCTGGCTCGTCAGGAGGCTCTCACAGAGGTCCTGGGCAGGAGGCTGGGCAAGGACTACCAGTGGGAGGCCGACCTGCTGGAACGTCGTATCACCTTCTGCTCCCCACGAGGCGAGGTCCGTGCCCAGGCACAGCTCCTGGCCTCTGTCGCGGTGACGCCCCCGTCGCTCGTGTGGGGCTTTGCGGCTCCTTTTGCGCCCTACGTGGGTCCTGACCCCGCTGCGGCCCGGATTCACCAGTTCGGCGCGTCCCACGGCATCAAGGTGCTTCAGCAGGAGGAGGTGGGCTACCAGGTCGGGGAGGACCAGGACCCGGTTGAGGCTGCCGAGGCGCTCAGCCACGACGTGGGGATGCTGGCGAGCGTGGTCTTCGGCCCCGGGGCCATGTACTACTCGGGAGCGGTGGGCAGCGGCGGCTCCCGCCAGGTGTTCCTGCTCCAGGGGCCGTCCGTCCCCGTCCCCGAGCCCACACTGTCGCGGCTCTTCCCCTCCCTGGCCCGCTACGTCCTGGCTGCTGACGACATTGACTGGTCCCTGGAGGGGCTGGTAGCCCTCATGCCGGGCTGGAGCCTGAGCCGCCGCACTAGCGGAGCGACCACGAGCTACCAGGTGACTGACGCTGTTGGCCACCACTACACGCTCTTTGTCACCCGCGACACCCAGGGACGTGTCACCGACGTCCTCATGACCTGACCGCCTGCTACACCGCCTGCTACAAGGCCACCGGGTGCCTGGACGGCCCGGTGACCCGCTGCCCTTGCCGCACGTGCTGCCTCACCTGCTCAGGTCTCCTGCCGTCGTGCCTGGGCCCAGACTCCGGCTCCGTCCGCAGCCTCCCGCCTGACCAGCAGGTTACGGACGTGGCGGCCCGCCGCTGCAGCCGCCACGAAGGCGGCCTCGTCCTCCTCCAGTCCTCGGCCCATGGTGGACAGAGTGGTGCCTGTCTCCTGCTGGGCGTGGTGGAGCGCGGCAACCAGCCCGTCGGTAGCGACCTGCACCAGGTGGTGCGTGCAGGCCCCGGCCCGGGGGGCGGCCAGCGCCCGGGCCTGCTCCAGCACCTGGGCGCCAAGGCTACCCTCCAGCCGGGGGACGACGACGTCGGCGGCGGCCAGCGCCACCCGCCCGTAGGCGGTCATGGAGTGGTGGGAGACACCTCGGTGCCGCTGTCGCGGGTCCGACTGGGAGACCCGTAGGCAGGCCACTGGGTGACCTCCCAGGACTGCGGCAGCGTTGACGACCTCGCCGCAGGCGGTGCCGGAGAAGCCCCAGGGCGTGTCCGTGCCCAGGTTGCCTGGCCCCTGGGTGACCACGGTGACGTCAGCACCTAGGACGTGGCGGGCCGCGAGCAGGGCGTTGTGGACAGAGACGGCCTCGACCTGGCCGCCCCAGGCCTGGCCGACGGTGACCGTGCCGACCAGCCAGCCAGCCTCCACGAGGGCGGGTACCGTGCGTGAGTAGGGTAGGGGCAGGGCACCCCCGTCGGTCATGACGTAGACAACCCGTGCAGGTGCCTCTAGGTCCGGGACGGGCGCGGCCAGGGTGTTCTGCGCCGTGCTGCCGGGGCTGCGCAGGCCCGCCAGCACGGCAGGCAGGCTGGAGTGGAGGTCCGCGACCACCACCGGCATTCCCTCCAGGGTGAGAGTGCCGACGGGAGATGACAGGAGCCGGTGGTGCGCCGTTCCCTGCTCGTCGACACCGGTGACCATGACCTGGTCAGGCATGTAGCGAGCCTTGACCAGGTGCCCCTGGGACGACGAGTCCGGCGGCAGCACGTCGGGACGGGAGGAGACCATGGCGTGCCCGCCCGTACCCAGGGCTCGGTCCAGGGCGGAGACCTCCAGGCGCAAGCGCTCACCGGTGCCCGGCAGCCCCGTGACCGCCTCGTAGGCGAGGGCACGTACCCGCGCACCGGGCAGGAGCCCACGAGCACCCGCAGGAGCCGCCGAGATCTCCGCCTCGACCAGGGCGCACCGCAGGGGCGAGGAGCCCCAGGTCCGCAGCAGCCTGAGCACGGTGCCGTCGCGCCACATCATGGGTGCCAGCCTAGCGACCAGCCTGTGGCAGCGCAGCAGCAGCCGCCCCACCCTCTACGCTGGGTGCCGTGAGCCAGGACAGCACCCCACCGCACAGCCCCGAGGAACGCCTGGTCAGCCTCGTGGTGACCCTGCGCAGCACGGCAACGGGAATGACGACCAGCGAGATCCTCCGGAAGGTGCCCGGCTATGACGCCACGGGCCCGGACTCTGCCCGCCGTAAGCTGGAGCGGGACAAGGAGACGCTGCGTGACCTGGGCATCGCCCTGACCACGACGGGCAGCCTGGAGGAGACCCGCTACCGCATTGAGGACCTGGACTACGTGCTGCCCCCGCTGAGGCTGGAGCCGGAGCAGGTGGCCGCGCTGGACCTGGCCGCCTCGGCCTGGCAGGACGGCTGGCTCCCGAACACTGCCCGGCGCGCGCTCACCAAGCTGCGTGCCGTCAGTCGGCCGGCCCAGGGGGCAGACGAGCCTCCCCTGCCCGGCCTGAGCGCCGACCTGGTGGGCAAGGAGCTTCCTGAGACGCTTGTCGCCGCCATCGACGAGCGGCGGCGGGTGGCTTTTGACTACCTCTCGGCCCGTTCGGGCGCCACCCGCTCCCGCACTGTCGAGCCCCACCGGCTGCGTCTGAGCAACGGTGCCTGGTACCTCGACGGCGTGGAGACGGGCACCGGCGAGTACCGGACCTTCCGCCTGGCACGCCTGCGCGGCGAGGTGGCGGTAGTCAGCGGCAGCCAGGCCTTCACCCCTGCCACGCCGCAGCAGGAGCCGGCACCCAGCGAGGCGGTGCTCGCCCTGCTCCCCGGCCGCGGGCTCAGCCTGAGACCGCAGGCCGTGGACTACCTCCCCGCCTGCCAGGCCCAGCCTGACTCCTCCGGACACCTGTCTGACTCCTCGGCACAGAGGTCCTCACAGCGTCGGCGGCACAGCGGTGCTGGCTTGGCAGACCTCTACCCCTGCGCCCACCTGGCTGGCTACGACCTGCTGCGCGTGCGCTACGACGACTCCCACGCCTTCGCCGGGAGCCTGGCCGGACTGGGGGAGGCCGTCCTGGTCCTGGACCCGCCCCCGCTGCGCGACATGGTACTGGCCCACCTGCACGGTGCTGCGGCACTGGTGCCAGGTGGCCTGCCGGGAGCACGGCCCCCACACCAGCAGGAGCGGGCCGGGCACGGGGCTGCGAGCCCAGGAGGGTGCTGAGATGGCCCGGCAGCCGATGACGCAGCGGCTGGCCCGCCTGCTGGCCCTGCCTGCCTGGGTGGCCCGGCACGACGGGGCGAGCCTGGAGGAGGCCGCAGCGCACTTTGGCGTCACCCCGGCTGTCATCAGGCAGGACGTCTACACCCTGTGGGTCTCGGGGCTTCCCGGTGGAATGCCAGGGGACCTGGTTGACTTCGACGCCGCGCGCTTCGAGGAGGGCCGTCTCAGCCTGGTCGAGCCCCTGGGGCTCGACCGTCCCGTCCGCCTGTCACGCCCGGAGGCCACCTCGCTGCTGCTGGCGGTGCGCGTCCTGCGCTCCGTGCTTGCCCCAGACGCCGCAGCAGCGGAGGTGCTGACCTCCACCGAGACGGTCCTGTCCGGCCTGCTGGCCTCTGAGCAGCCCGGCGGGAAGGAGAGGGAGCACCACGACACGGACAGTCCCTGGGCGCCCGGGCCAGGAGTGAACGCCCAGCCAGCAGGCCAGGACCGGCCGGAGGACCCCGGCGTCAGCCACTCAGTCCAGGTGCTGGCGGCGGTGCGTGAGGCGCTGGACCGGGGGCGTCGCCTGCACCTGGTCTACGCCTCGGCCACGGACACCCGTTCCGAGCGTGACGTCGACCCTGTCGAGCTCACCAGCGACGGTACCCATCTGAGGCTGCGCGGGTGGTGCCTGTCTGCCGGGGCGGAGCGCACCTTTCGCCTGGACCGGGTCCTGGCTGCCACGGTTCTTCCCGTCGCGGCCCGTACCCCTCCCTCGGTGCGCGTCACTGACCACGCTACCGACCGGAGAAGTTGTGCGACGGCTCGGTCCCTGCCCCGTGCCGTCCTGGTCCTGCGCCCCTCCGGTCGCTGGCTGGTGGAGCAGGTCCCCTGCGACAGCGTCCAGGAGCGGTCTGACGGGATGATCCGTGCAGAGGTGGAGGGTCGTGACCAGGCCTGGCTGATCAGCCTGGTCCTCTCCTGCGGAGCGCACCTGGTCAGCGTCGAGCCCCAGGAGCTCCTGCACGAGGCCGTGGCGTCTGCGACCCGGGCACTGGACTCCTACCGGCTCCTGCACAGCAGCGACGTCAGCAGCAACGTCACCACTGACGCCAGTGGTGACGTCGGTGAGGCGGCGCAGCAGGTCGGGGAGGACTGACGGCAGGCGCCAGGGACGGGGAGAGGGCAGAGGCAGAACGCACAGGAGGTGCGCTAGAGCCGCAGCCGGGCGAGCGGTAGACTCGTGCTGCCTCGCTTGGTCCTGGCTCAGGCCAGTCCGTCACGGCCTGACCCGTCGGCATGCGGGTACGCCAGCACCTCGGTCGCCTCCGGGCACCAGCCAGAGCAAGCGGGCGCGAGTTCGTCAGAGGCAGGAGACAACCATGGGAGCCTTGAGGCCTACGCACTGGGTCGTCCTCATCATCATCGTCGTCCTCATCTTCGGGGCCAACCGGCTGCCCGATATCGCCAGGAGCGTCGGACAGTCCATGAAGGTCTTCCGGAAGGAGGTCAGGGACCTCCGCGAGGACGAGGACAAGGACGGGGAGCCGACCGCTCAGATTCAGCAGCCGCAGCAGGGCACCTACTTCACCGAGCCGACTCAGCCGGGGCAGTCCACTGGCCAGCAGGGCCAGGAG
The DNA here is from genome assembly GCF_004010955.1 of Actinomyces wuliandei. Taxonomy (NCBI): domain Bacteria; kingdom Bacillati; phylum Actinomycetota; class Actinomycetes; order Actinomycetales; family Actinomycetaceae; genus Actinomyces; species Actinomyces wuliandei. The sequence continues at coordinate 1,471,660 of NZ_CP025227.1, read as the reverse complement.
ACCGGCTCCCGCCAGTAGCCGCAGCCGTCAGTCGGACCGGTTCACGCGGACACTGTGCCCGCGACGTGGTAGACACGTCCCGGGTGCCTGTGCGCAGCCGCCTGCAGGTGCCCTCTCCGTGCGGCAGGAGCACGGTGCCCGCGTGAACCCAGAGCCAGCACTACCTACCCCAGCACGCAGAGGACTCACGCGGTGCCCAAGCTTCCCAGGGTCTCCATGGCCAGTCGCAAGGACAACCCCGAGGCGCGGATGTCTGTCGGGGAGCACCTGCGAGAGCTGCGCAACCGCCTCATCATCTCCGTCATCGGAATCCTGGTGGGTGCGGTCGCCGGCTACCTGGCCTACGAGTGGGCCTTCAGCATCATCGCCTACCCGATCGAGAACGCCAACGCCAGGGGCGCCAACCTGGCCATCAACTTCAACACGGTGCTGGGCTCCTTCGACATGCGGATCCGGGTCTCCCTGTGGCTGGGGCTCATTGTCTCCTCACCCCTGTGGATGTACGAGTTCTGGGCCTTCGTCGGCCCGGGCATGACCCGCAGGGAGAAGATGTACACCTGGGCTTACGGCCTGGCTGGTCTCCTGCTCTTCACCATGGGAGTGGGCGTCGGTGTCGTCATCCTCCCGCACGCCGTGTGGATCCTCACCAGCTTTATCCCCTCCTTCGTCACCGCCACCGGATTTATTGACGCCAGCCTCTACCTGTCCTTCGTCATGCGCCTGGTCCTGGTCTTCGGCCTGGCCTTCCTCCTGCCCGAGCTCATGGTGGCGCTCAACCAGCTGGGGCTGGTACGGGGCAGGACCCTGCTCAAGGGCTGGCGGTGGGCCGTGGTGGGGATATTCGCCCTCATGGCGGTGGCAAACCCGCTGCCGGACCCCTGGTCCATGATCTTCATGGCGCTGCCGATCTGCGGGCTGTACTTCCTAGCTTGCTTCATCGCCGTGCGCCACGACAAGCGTGTGGAGCGCAGGCGCGCCCGGCTCGACGCCGAGCTGGATGCCGCCTTGGCCGACGCCTAGGCAGCCGACTGACTGCTCCTGCCCGGAAGGAGGCCCGGACCTGGCAGGGGCCGCTGACAGGGGGACGCTAGGGTAGTGCTCATGAGGTCGCCTGCACAACGTTATGCCGACTCCCGACGTCGCCAGGCAGCGCTGCGCACTGAGCTGACCCGGTTCGTCTCCACCTGCCCTTTCCCGCTCGACGACTTTCAGGAGGAGGCCTGCGCTGCCCTGGAGGACGGTGACGGCGTCCTTGTCGCCGCCCCGACAGGGGCTGGCAAGACCGTCGTCGGTGAGTTCGCGGTCCACCTGGGACTGGCCCGAGGGCTCAAGACCTTCTACACCACTCCGATCAAGGCCCTGTCCAACCAGAAGTACCTGGACCTTGTCGACCGCCACGGGACGGAGCGTGTCGGCCTGCTCACCGGTGACACCTCGGTCAGCCCGCACGCCCAAGTCGTTGTCATGACCACCGAGGTGCTGCGCAACATGCTCTACTCCGGCTCGCACGAGCTGGACCAGCTCGGCTTCGTCGTCATGGACGAGGTCCACTACCTGGCTGACCGGTTTCGGGGCCCGGTGTGGGAGGAGGTGATGATCCACCTGGCGCCGCAGGTCCAGGTGGTCTCCCTGTCCGCCACCGTGTCCAACGCTGAGGAGTTCGGTGCCTGGCTGGGGGAGGTCCGAGGCCCGACGGCGGTCGTGGTCTCCGAGCACCGTCCTGTGCCCCTCACCCAGCACATGATGGTGGGGGGGCGCATTCTTCCCCTGTACGCCTCCTCCGACTCACCCGACCCGGTCGAGGACTTGACTGAGGATCTCAGCAAGGACCTGAATGAGGACCTCGGTGCCTCCGCTGGTGCCCCTCCGGGCTCCCAGCACCCCACATCCGTCTCCCTGGAGGAGCCAGGACAGGACAGCCCCCAGATCAACCCCGAGCTGCTCACAGCGGTGGCCGCCGCTCGCCGGACCGCGACCGTGCAGACCGACTCCCGCAGCCCGGGGTACTCCCCGACAGGCCGGGCCTATCGTCCCCGGCGGGCAGGAGACAGCAGGGTCCTGGGGCAGCGCCGGGGCAGTACCGCACGGGAGAGAAGACGTCGTGACCGTGTAGGCACCTCCCGGGCAGAACAGGGACAGGACCATGGGCACGGCTGCGGACACAGCGGACACGACCGTGGTCGGCACCGTGGGCACAGCCGTGGGGTCCGCCGTGCACGCCTGAGTCCTCCCTCCCGTGTGTCTGTCGTGACAGCACTTGAGCGTGCCCGGCTGCTGCCTGCCATCGTCTTCGTCTTCTCCCGGGCAGGCTGCGAGCAGGCTGTCACCCAGGTCGTGGCCGCTGGAACCGTCCTGACCACCGAGCGAGAGGCGGAGCAGATCCGCCAGGTCATCGAGCGACATACTGCGAGCATCCCGTCCAGGGACCTGGACGTGCTCGGCTTCCACGCCTGGGCACACGCCCTGGAGCGCGGCGTCGCTGCTCACCACGCGGGTCTGCTCCCGGTGTTCAAGGAGACCGTCGAGGAGCTCTTCAGCGTCGGCCTGGTCAAGGTCGTCTACGCGACTGAGACGCTGTCGCTGGGTATCAACATGCCGGCGCGGACCGTCGTCCTGGAGTCCCTGCGCAAGTGGAACGGATCTGCCCACGTCCCCCTCAGCCCCGGGGAGTACACTCAGCTCACCGGCCGTGCGGGGCGACGAGGCATCGACGTGGAGGGGCACGCGGTGGTCCTGGCAGCTGACGACGTCGAGCCGGACACCGTCTCCTCCCTGGCGTCACGCCGCACCTACCCTCTGGTCTCCGCGTTCAGGCCGACCTACAACATGGCAGTCAACCTCCTGGCCCGCACCTCCCGGACCAGGGCCCGAGAGATCCTGGAGTCCTCCTTCGCCCAGTTCCAGGCTGACCGCAGCGTGGTGGAGATCGCAGCCCAGGTTCGACGGAAACGCCGTCGGCTTGAGGACCTGGAGGAGGCTATGGCCTGCTCCCTGGGTGACTTCCGGGAGTACGCACGCCTGCGTCAGGACATCGCCGAGGCCGAGGCCGACCTCTCCCGGCAGGGGGCTGCCGCCCGTCGCGCCGAGACGGCACGGACGATGACCTCATTGAGCAGGGGAGACGTTGTGGCCTACCGCAAGGGTCGTCGTCACCTGCACGGAGTCGTGCTCGAGGTCGGTGCCGACCGCAGCGGTACCCCGACGCTGACTGCCGTGGGTGAGGACGGCCGCGTACACACCCTGACCCCGGACACCTCCCCGCAGGGGGTACTGCGTGTCGGACGGCTGCGGGTGGATCAGCGAGCGGACCCGCGCAACGCCCGGGACCGCGAGCAGATGGTCAACAGGCTGCGACACGCCCTGCGCGCGGGGGAGCTGGAGACGGGGCGCCAGCCACACCGCTCACATCCGGGCCGGGCGCGTGGGCACGGAGACCACGGAAACCAGGGGGACGTAGCAGCCCGGATCGACCAGCTGCGCCAGCAGATGCGCAGCCACCCGTGCCACGGGTGCCCGGACAGGGAGGAGCACGCTCGTACCGGGCGCAGGTGGGCCAGGCAGCTCGCTGAGATCGAGCGGCTCCATGCCCGGGTGGAGACCCGTACCGGTACCATCGCGCGCCTGTTCGACGCTGTGTGCCAGATCCTGGTCGATCTGGGCTACCTGGAGCCGACCGGGGAGCAGCGCGAGCAGCTGCGTGTCACCAGTGCGGGCAGGCTCCTGGCCCGGATCTACGCTGAGCGGGATCTTCTTGTCGCCGAGTGCCTGCGTACCGGCGTGTGGGAGGGCCTGGGCTCCGGCGAACTCGCGGCGGCGCTGAGCGCCTTCGTCTACGAGCCTCGTGTACCAGCCCGACTGGTAGGTCCGCCCGTGGCAGCAGGATCGTCTTTGGGCCAGGCGCTACGTGCCCAGCACAACGTGGCCCGGCGTGTCAACGACCTGGAGCAGCTGGCAGGGATCGAACCTTCCTCCGGGTCAGAGCCTGCCCTGGCCGGCTCTGTCCTGGCCTGGTGCGAGGGCGCGGACCTGGCTGAGATCATGGACGGCGGCGACCTGACCGCAGGGGACTTCGTACGCTGGTGCAAGCAGATCCTGGACGTGGTTAGCCAGGTCGCCTCCCTGCCGAGCCTGTCCGCGGACTCGGCTCGGGCGCAGGCAGTCAGGGTCGTGTCCCAGTGTGCCGCCGAGGCGGCACAGGACCTGGACAGGGGAGTCGTGGCATGGTCCGGCGTGTAGCCCAGCACGTCAGGAGCCTGCTCCCGGTGCTCCTGGCCACGGCTGCAGGGGTGCTCACCTGGACAGGCTTCCCTCCGCTGGGGCTGTGGCCCGCTGCCGTCGCGGGTCCCGGCGGCCTCATGATCCTGACCCGGGGACGAGGTGCCTGGGCAGGCGCCGGGCTCGGACTGGCCTACGGAGTGGGCTTCTTCACACCGCTGCTGCATTTTACCGCCGTAGCCATGGGCAATCCCGTGGGCTGGGGGGCTCTTGTCTCCTTCGAGGCCCTCTACCTGGCGCTTCTGGGCAGTGTCTGGGCCACGGTCAGCCGCCTACCGATCCTGGACGACACTGGTGGGACGGCCTCGGACCGGACTCGCTCACCCGCCCGAGGCCGTCGGCTCCCGTCCGGCGCCGCGCGCGCGGTGGTCCGCATAGTGGTCTTTACCCTCCTGTGGGCGGGGGCGGAGGAGCTGCGGTCCTCCTGGCCACTGGGAGGGTTCCCCTTCGGTCGGCTGGCCTTTGCCATGGCAGACGCGCCGATGCTGCCGACAGCCGCCTACGGCGGCAGCCTGGGCCTGAGCCTCCTGGCCGCCGCCGCCGGTGCCTGCGGGGCTGAGGCCCTGGGCGGGCTCAGGCACGCACGCCCTCTTCCAGCACTCGCTGGCGCTGCTGGTGCCATGGTGCTGGTCCTGGCGCCCGGCGCTGCTGCCTCCTGGGCCTCCTCCACGCTGCAGGCCCGGGACGAGGGCAGTGTCCGCATCGGTGCCGTCCAGGGCAACGTGGCTGAGAACTTTGAGGACGCCTTCGCCCACGCCCTGGAGGTGACCACGAACCATGCCGAGGCCACGCACCGGCTTGCAGCCGACTCGGGCACCGGCACCCTCGACCTGGTCGTCTGGCCGGAGAACGCAGCCGACCTGGACCCCCGCTCCCACGCTGCCAGCGCCGTCGTCGTCGACGACGCGGCGCGTGCCGTCGGTACGCCCCTTCTCCTGGGGGCTGTCCCCTATGAGGACGGCGTCCGCTACAACGACGTCCTCGTCTGGACCGCCGGGGAGGGTGCCGGAGACTACTACCGCAAGCACCGTCCTGTCCCCTTCGGGGAGTACGTCCCGGCCCGTGACCTGGTGCGGCAGGTGACGACCCAGGTTGACCGCGTCAGCGTTGACCTGCTGCCTGGCACCGGACCCCACACCCTCACGGTGCCAGCCGCTGCCCAGGACCGCGAGGTCACCCTGGCCATGGGTATCTGCTTCGAGGTCGCCTACGACGACACGCTGCGCTCCGGAGTGCTCCAGGGCGGCCAGGCCATCATTATCCCCACGAACAACGCCTCCTTCCTGCACTCGGGCGAGGCGGCCCAGCAGCTCGCCCAGGGACGGGTCCAGGCGGTCGTCCACGGGCGCAGCCTGGTCCAGGTCTCCACCGTGGGATACACGGCGGTTATCGCTCCCGACGGGGTGGTACAGCAGGTCACTGAGCCGTACACCCAGGCGAGCCTCGTGGCAGACGTCGGACTGCGCGGCTCACTGACTGTCGCGGACCGGCTCGGTGACTGGCCCGCGCGTGGCGTGCTCGGCCTGTCGGCGATCCTGGTCCTAGCGGGTATGGTGGAGGCGGCGCGCCACCGGGTGGCAGTGCCACGGCCGGGCTCGTAAGACCCCGGCTGCCGACCGGGCTGCTTCCGTACCCTGCGTCACAGCCCTGCAAGCCACGCGCCGTTCTGGAGACACTTCGTGCTGACACTTGTCATCATTCCCACCTACAACGAGATCGACTCCCTGCCGACCACGCTGGAGGGAGTCCGGCAGCACGTCCCCCAGGCGCACGTTCTTGTCGTTGACGACGGCTCTCCGGACGGTACCGGCGACTACGCCGACGACTGCGCCCAGACTGACGACCACGTCCACGTCCTGCACCGCTCGGGCAAGAACGGCCTGGGACCCGCCTACCTGGCCGGCTTCTCCTGGGCACTGGCCTCTGGCTACGAGCTGCTGGTCGAGATGGACGCCGACGGCTCCCACAGGGCACAGGACCTGGCACTTCTTGTCCAAAGGGCGCAGATGGCCGACGAGCCAGACCTGGTGATCGGCTCGCGCTGGGTCTCCGGTGGGGCCACCCAAGGCTGGGACACGAGGCGGGTAGTGCTCTCTCGCGCCGGCAACCTCTACATCAGCGCCATGCTGGGCATGCGCGTCAAGGACGCGACAGCAGGGTTCCGGGTCTACCGTGCCTCCTTCCTCCAGAAGGTGGAGCTGGGAGGGGTCGAGGCCCTGGGCTATGGCTTCCAGGTCAACATGACCAAGATCGTTGACGAGGTCGGAGGCCGCATCGTCGAGATGCCTATCACCTTTGTGGAGCGGCAGGCAGGACAGTCCAAGCTGTCGAGAGGTATCCTCACCGAGGAGCTGGCGCTGGTCACACGCTGGGGCCTGGCCAGGCGTGGCAGGCAGCTGCGCGAGACCATGGGCAGGACGGTGAAAGCAGTGAGAGCAGCTCGTTACAGCCGCTCGCGGTAGACCTCACCGCTGCGCAGCATCTCCAGGCGCTCGTCCAGCAGGGCCTGGAGCTCCTCCACCCCCCGTCGCTCCAGCAGCATGTCCCAGTGCGTACGCGGGGTCTTGCGAGGGTCCTCAGCGTCAGACTCCTCATCCTCCCCGCGCCGGGCCGCTGGCCTGCCGCACTCCGGGCACTCCCAGGAGGCAGGCACCTCTGCCTCAGTGGACATAGGAATCGTGGTGACGTGAGCGACTGGACACTCATACCTGACCATCATCCGCTCAGCGAACTCGACGCCGTCCTCCGACTCCATCGACTTCGCGCCAATGGTCATACCTCGTAGTGCTCGGTCTGCCATGTGCTGCCTTCCTCTCGCCGCTGCCGTGCCTTGGCCCACAGGCACAGAGACGTCAACAGGGAGGTGCCCGGGATTGTTCCCGACGCCGTCTGACCTGGGTCCCCGACGGATGACCCTGTCGATCCTACCGGAGCGGCCCCGACAGGTCACGCCGGGGCACCGTGCCGGTGACTGCGCAGCGGAGCGGAACCACGGCATACTTGGCCCATGACCAAGCGCATCGGCATCCTGACAGCGGGTGGGGACGCCCCCGGCCTCAACGCGGCGATTCGGGGACTCGGCAAGGCCGCCATCCAGGAGCACGGGTGGGAGCTGATCGGCTTCCGTGACGGGATGCGGGGACTCGCGGAGAACCGCTTCACCAGCCTGGACTCCTCGGCACTGTCAGGCATCCTCACGACTGGCGGCACCATGCTGGGGACCAGTCGGGACAAGGTGCACCGTATGCTGGTTGACGGCGAGGTCCGGGACATGGTGCCCACCATCGTCGAGAACTACGAGAAGGACCAGCTTGACGCCCTGGTCTGCCTGGGAGGGGGCGGCACCGCCAAGAACGCACGCAGGCTCATGGACGCGGGCCTCAACGTCGTCCACCTGCCCAAGACCATTGACAACGACATCGTCCACACCGACACGTCCTTCGGATTCGCCACGGCCCTGGAGATCGCCACCGAGGCGGTGGACCGTCTCCACTCCACCGCCCACTCCCACCACCGAATCATCCTCACCGAGATCATGGGCCACCGTGCCGGGTGGCTGGCGCTAGGCGCCGGCATAGCCGGAGGTGCCGACGTCATCCTGCTGCCCGAGATCCCCTACTCGGTGGAGGCCATCGCCAGCAAGATCGAACGACGCAGGGCACACGGCTCCACCTTCTCAGTCGTGGCGGTGGCCGAGGGCGCCCTGAGCCTGGCGGACCACCAGGAGCTGGAGCACGCTCGTGCGCTGGTCAAGGACGCCTCCTCACCGGAGAGCAAGGCCGTGGCCAAGCGCGGGGTCAAGGCCCTGGAGGCCTCGCACCGGGCCAACACCTTCACCCTGGCTGAGCAGCTGGAGGCAGCCACTGGTCTGGAGGCCAGAGTGTCCATCCTGGGCTACGTGCAGCGAGGCGGGTCGCCCTGCGGGGCGGACCGTATGCTGGGAACTCGCCTGGGCGTCGCCGCTGCCAGTGCCATCGCCGAGGGCAGCTATGGGGTCATGGTCGCCGACCGGGGGCAGGGCACCGCCCTGGTCCCACTCAAGGACGTTGCCGGACACGTCAAGTATGTGCCTGCCGACCACGAGTGGATCCAGGCTGCCCGCGCCGTCGGGACGGCACTGGGGGACTAGCTGGGGACTAGGGGTGCCCAGCCGCAGCGGAGGCCGCCCCCGGAAGTAGCTGGCGGCTCATGAGGGTCAGGTCCAGGACCTGACCGAGCTTCTCGCCAGCCTGGGGGATGGTGCCGACGACGGTAAAGCCGTGGCGCTGGTGCATTCGCACAGAGACAGTGTTTCCTGCCTCAATGGCTGCCACTATGGTCCGGTCGCCCGCTCGTTGACAGGCCGTGACGAGCGCGTCCAGAAGCCGACCGCCCGTGCCGTGGCCCTGGGCGGCGGGGGAGAGGTAGACCGAGTCCTCCACCGTGCGCGCATAGCCCTCATAGCTGCGCCACGGCGTGGCGACGGCAAACCCGAGGACCTGCGAGTCACTGTCCGTGTCCTCGACGGCGACAAGAGCGGTACCTCGTGCAACCTGCGGTTCCAGCCAGGCAGCAGCCTCCTCCGGTGTCTGCTCACGGCTGGTCCAGATAGCCAGTGACTCCCGGACGGCGCGATTGCGGATCTCGCGCACAGCGGGGGAGTCTGACATGACGGCGGAGCGGATACGGACAGGCTGAGTCACGGCGCCCACTCTAGGACCTGCTCCTGCCTGCTCCAGGGACACGGCTGAGGAGAGGGACACGGCTGAGGAGTCTGGCGACAACTGCCCCAGGGCTACGGTCCACATCTGTGGCTGGCCAGGTGCGGACGGTGTGCAGGCTCCGTGCTAGAGGTGCCAGGTCCCCGGAAGGACATCGGGGTCGTGGTTGGCGAGAACGCCCAGGCAGCGCGGGTCCTTCCTGACGGAGCGCACCCAGTCGAGAGAGCGCTGCGCCTGGTCGGCACTGACGACGACACTGGGACGCAGCCCCTCCGCGTAGGAGGCCTGCCCGTAACTGGCGTCGGCGGCCAGGAGCACGAACTTGCGGGGATCGTAGGCTCCCGGGGCGTCAGCACCGCTGGCCCATGTCTCGGGACCGGCGTCAACCTGCTGGTCCTGGGACCGCACGACAGTGGCGCACATTCCCCGGGAATGCCCGGGCAGAGCCACCATGACGAGACTTGCGTCACCGAAGATGTCGTATCCTGCCCCGAAGGGGCCGACGACAGTGTTCCAGGAGAACGTGTCGATCCGCGCGTCCCTCCACTCGTGGCGGTGGTAGTGGAAGGGGTCCGTGTTGCCCGCCTTCCACTCGGGTGCGGACACGAGGATGCGCGGTGCCTCCCTGAGGTGGGTCACGCCGTCAACATGGTCGCAGTGGAGGTGGCTCATGACTACGAGGTCCAGGTCCTGCGGACGGATGCCACGTTCCTCCAGCTGCTCGTGGATGGCCGCACCGCTCGGCAGGAGTATCCTGGTCACGGTACGCTGAAAACGGATATTGGCAATCTGGCCCAGCAGCGTCCGGTTGCGGATGCTGAACCCCGCATCGACAAGGACAAGGCCGTGGGGTCCCTCGACAAGGTAGCAGGACACCGGGATCTCGACCAGATGGTTGCGGCCCCGACCAACGTGTGCCCAGGCGAGAGGACTGTCGCTGTCGCGGTGGTACGGGAGGGCCTCGTCAACGATGACCGAGCCCGTCTGCAGGACGGTGAGGGAGGTGGCCGACGTAGACGTAGCTGACGACCTGCCAAAGGGCGAAATACTAGACGTAGTGCTGGAAAGCATCCGAGGCCTCTTTTCTGGCTGGCCGGTGCCAGACGTCAGAGGCTGCCGCAGGGGTCCTGGAACCTGTCCGTTCTTGGTCACAAGGGCAACAGAGCGCACAGTCCCAGGTAGCCGCGCGGCTACCTGGCCGTAAAAGACACCCCAGACAGCCCTGGCCACCTGGCGTGGCCGCGTGAGGCAGATCGCCTGTCCAACTCAACCCGCCTTCCTGTCACCCCACTCAGGGGTGAGTGATGACAGGCTTGGGACTGCTACGGGACCTGGCAGGGCAAGACCTCTGCCAGCCCACCGACGCACCACTGACGTTACACCGGAACTGAAATAACATAACTTTGTACGACTACCGTAACGCGTGCACCTAGTGATCTATCGCACATACTTGCCGCAATCTTCTCTGTTCGCTCTCGGCAATGACGGCCTGGTGCCAGTTGCCCCGGGCGTCTCGACCTCGCAGCGACGCCACGGCACCATCCGCTCAGAGAGACGCAAGGCCGTCACTTCCTCGCCGTCATCTTGCTGCGCGCGGGTGGCTTGGCAGCGGGTGCCCACCCAGGCGAGACGAGTCCGTGCGCCTGCTCTCTGAGCCCACCCCCCTGCCCGCCCGCCATTCCGATAATGTACATTATGTCATTATCGGAATGGTGACCGCTCCTTCCTGACAGTCAGGGTGACTCCGGTTGACGCCGAGTCTGACCCTTTTTTGGATCTTCGGAGCCGAGGTCCTGTCCCCCGCGTCCATCCCTCAGATGTCGTGTCCTGACGGACGCCCAACGGATACCCGCCGTGCACCTGTGGCTCGCACGGCCGCACTAGCATGAGTGGTCCACGGTACCTACCGCTGTGACGCTGCGATGACCGCTCGTGTGCCCGAGCCGCCGCTGTCACCTGCCATCGCGTCAGGCCAACCTGCCCAGAGGGAGCTACGATGTTTCTTGCGCTTCGTGAGATACGCCACGAGCCGGGCCGCTTTGTGCTGATCGTCGCCGTGATCACCCTGGTCTCCTACCTCACCTTCTTCCTCGCCTCCCTTGCCTCGGGACTGGCGTACTCCTACAGGGCCGTTGTCGACGGGTGGGACGCGGGCACCATCCTGGTCACCGAGGCCTCCAACGAGAACATCTCAGCCTCACGGCTGACCAGCCCCCAGGTTGCCGCCTCCTCAGCTCTGGCCGAGGAGGCCGGGGCGCAGGCCGCCTCGCTCGTCGCGGTCTCCGCCGTGGCTCAGCCCAGCCTTGAGGACAACGAAGACGGCGGGGACGCACGGCCCAAGACTGACGTCTTCGCCTTCGGCGTCGACCTGGACGGACCACTGAGACCGACGGTTGTCTCTGGCAGGGATATTGCCGATCCCGGTACTGAGGTCTTGGTCGACGAGACTCTCCAGGCCGAGGGCGTGACGACCGGAGACACCTTCCATCTCCTGGGGTCGCGGCACACCTGGAGCGTGGTCGGCCTGACTCGAGGGACGACTTTTCAGGCCGCCCCCGTGGTCACCGTTGATGCTGCCTCCCTGCAGGAGCACGCGCCCACGGGCCTCTCCCCTGCTGTCAGCGCCGTTATTCTCACTGCCGACGTGACGCAGGACCCTGCTGCGAACGCAGCCGCCTCCGAGGCAGGTATCACCAGCCTGACCAGCGAGGAGCTGGTCCAGACCCTGCCCGGATACGCGGCTCAGATCCTGACCTTCTCCTTGATGATCGGCTCCCTCGTTGTCGTAGCCTCGATAGTCCTGGGAATCTTCCTCTACGTGCTCACGCTCCAGAAGCGCCCCGCTCTGGGGATCCTCAAGGCCCGAGGTGTCCCGACAGGCTACCTGGTCCGGTCTGGTGTCGTTCAGACAGCACTCCTCGCGGCTTCTGGCGTGGTCCTGGGGCTGGTGCTGGTCCTGGGCACCTCTCCCCTGCTTCCCGGTGCTGTTCCCTTTCTTCTGTCGCCATGGCTTGACGCCTCCATCTCCGTGTCATTCGTCGTCGTATCAGTTCTGGGAGGCGTTGCCTCAGTACGGGTCGTAACAAGAATTGATCCCGTAGAGGCCATCACATGACCAGGGACAGTGTCCGTGCCGCAGTATCGCTAGCGGGAGTATCGCGAGACTTTCAGCAGGGTGACGAGACCATTCACGCCCTGCGGGCGACCGACCTGGTCGTGGAGGCCGGTGAGGTCCTAGGCGTCCTGGGGCCCTCCGGTTCAGGAAAGTCCACTCTTCTCACGGTGATGGGGGGTCTTCGCGCACCAACCCGGGGAACGGTAGAGATTGCTGGAAAACCGTTCTCCCGGCTGCCGGAGAAGAAACGTGCACGGCTTCGTCGACAGCACCTGGGATTTGTCCTGCAGGCCTCAGGGCTTGTCCCGTTCCTGACCCTGGCCGACCAGCTCGCCCTGCACGACAGGGTCCTACGTCGCAGCACCGACCGTCAACGGCGCGATTACCTCCTCGACCGGCTCGATATCACCCGACGTAGCAACGCGTATCCGAGCCAGATGTCGGGAGGCGAGAGGCAGCGAGCCGCCATCGCGGTAGCCCTCTACCACGACCCGGAAGTTATTCTAGCCGACGAGCCGACAGCGGCCCTGGACACCGACCGCGCCCAGGAGGTGGCACGCCTGCTGGCCGACCAGACGCACAGGATGGGAAAGGCAACCGTGATGGTCACCCATGACGACCGCCTGCTACCCGTGTGCGACAGAGTCATGGTGATGCGTGACGGCGTCCTGAGCCCGCACACGCCCTCGTGAGGCATGACAGGCCGATAGCGCCTCCGGACCACAGTACTGGTACCGTCCCGCCCCTGGACAGGGTCGTCTTGGTATGCGTACACGCCGATCCTGCTTCCCAGCGACTCTTTCCTGCGCCCCTCCCCGAGCGCGCACCTCGGGGCCAACCAGGAGCTCGTGCAGACTGGCAGCGCAGTCCAATTGGGTCTACTGGCATGGACGTCATATGCTTCTCCTGTCAGGTCTACGTACTGTAAAGGAGGCGCTGTGCCTGCTCGCCGCGAGCCAACTCTGGCTGACGTTGCTGAGGCAGCCGGCGTCTCTCTCACCACCGTTTCCCGGGTCCTTAATAATCGCGGCTATTTGTCCCAGGAGACTCGCAACCGGGTGGCCGCTGCTGTCAGCAGGCTTGGATACAGGCCGAACCAGGTGGCTCGTGCGCTGCACGGCAAGTCGACCCGGTCGGTAGGGCTTATCGTTCCGACGGTAAGGCTCCCGTTCTTCGGAGAGCTTGCCGAGCACGTGGAGGACGCGCTGGCTGATCACGGCTACCAGACATTTATCTGCAACTCCATGGGTAGGGCAGACCGTGAACGAGGCTACCTTGACCTGCTGATCTCCCATCGTGTTGACGGTATTATCTCTGGCGCCCATAACGAGGACATCCCTGAGTATGGAACGGTTCGCATGCCTCTGGTCACTGTCGACCGGATGCTGTCGCCAGATATTCCTGACGTGCACTGCGACAATGAGGAGGGTGGTCGCGTTGCCACTACGCACCTGCTGACTCGGGGCTCCCGTCGTCCGGCCCTTCTGACGTCCCGGTCCGGGGCGCATAACATGCGGGAGGCCGGGTACCGCTCGGTCCTGGCCGAGGCCGGGATCGAGCCCGTGGTCCTGACAGCCGACTTCCACATCCCTGATGCCGAACGTCCCGGTGTGATCCGTGAGCGCCTAGACGCTGTCGCGCACCTCATCGACGCCGTGTTCGCCACGGACGACCTGTCCGCAGCGGATGTCCTGGAGTGGGCGGTCTCGCGAGGCCTTGCCGTACCGGAGGAGTTCAAGGTCGTGGGCTTTGACGGAACGTCCGCCATGCGTCGTGCCGTCCCAGGCCTGACGACGGTCCAGCAGCCGATTGCCCGTATCGCACACCGTGCTGTCCGTATCCTCCTCAGCCAGATTCAGGGCAGCCGCGTCGACAGCGTGGACAGTTCCGACGAGGACGGCAAGGACCAGGTGCGCGACCAGGTCATCAACCTCCCCCTGGGAGTTACTTTGGTAGAAGGTCGTACGGCCTGAGACCGGGTGCTGTGGCTGCGTCCCCCTGGCAGCACCATGTGGGCACGATGGTGTTCTCCGACATCATCATCCACGTATGCGCTGTGGCTGGGTGACTCCCTACCGGGAGTCACCCAGCCACAGCGCGTCAGCAGACGGTAAGGCCGGGTCCACGACACCGGGCCAGGGGGCCAAGGGGCCTAGACCTCCACAGCCTCTTGCTTCTCCTTGGCGTCCGCGCTCTCCTCAGAGGCAGAGGGTGCGGCATCCTCCTTCTCAGGATCGGTCCTGTCTGTGTCAGCCTCATCGGAGGACGACGTAGCGACCGCGAAGAGCTCGTCACCCCGCAGAACAGTGCCCGCCCCCTTCTCCTCAATGCCTGAGAAGCTAGCCGCGTTAGAGACCACGACCGGAGTCACCGTCTTGTAGCCCGCAGCCTTCACGGCAGACCAGTCGACCTCGACCAGGGGCATGCCACGCAGGACCTTGTCCCCGACCTCTACCTTGGGGGTGAAGTGCTCTCCCTCAAGCTGAACGGTGTCCATGCCCACGTGGACCAGCAGCTCGATGCCGCTGACTGACCGCAGACCGTAGGCGTGACCAGTGGGGAAGGCGGCAATCACCTCTCCGTCGACAGGGGACACAACCGGCCCCTCAGCAGGAGACACAGCCATACCGGGGCCCAGCATCCCGGAGGCGAAGGTCGAGTCCTCCACCTCGGACAGCGGCAGCGCGTTGCCCTGGACCGGCGAGGAGACGAGGAAGTCCTCAGCAGCGTCCTCAGAGAACTCGACCGTCTCTGCGTGCTCCGCCATCGCCTCAGCCTCCAGCTCGGCCTCATCCACGTCCTCGGCCTCGTCCCCGGCGAGCGAGGCTCTCCCCCGGGTAGTGCCGTAGGCGAAGGCCGCGCCGAAGGCCAGGGCGAAGACGACCAGCTCGACGATGATGTACCTGATGATGTCGTCGGGCACGATGGACACGAAGCCGACAAACCCGGCTGCCCCCAGGGCCTGGGAGTGGATGTCCAGCAGGGACACGAGGGCGCCGCCGACGCCAGCGGCACCCAGGCCGATGAAGAACGGCCACCGCAGACGCAGGTTGACACCGAAGATGGCCGGCTCGGTGATACCGAAGACGGCTGAGGCACCACCGGCACCGGCAAGACCCTTGAGCTTGGCGTCCTTGGTCAGGAAGAAGACCGCCAGAGCCACAGCACCCTGGGCCACGTTGGCCATGGAGGCGATGGGGAAGATGAAGGAGCCGGCGCCGCCCGTACGCATCTGGTCGATCAGGGGCAGCTCGACAGCGGGGAAGGACTGGTGCAGGCCGGTCACGACGATCGGCGAGTACACCAGGCCGAACAGGAGGCCTCCCAGCGGACCAGCCGTGTTGTACAGCCACTGGAGTCCGGCAGTGATGCCGTCGGAAAGCTCACGGGTAAGCGGACCGACAATGACAAAGGTCAGGAACCCGGTGACCAGCAGGGTGATGAGGGGCGTGAGAAGGAAGTCGGCGGTACCGGAGAGGCGCTTGTGCAGCCACTTCTCAATAGTTGACATGATCCACACGACGCACAGCACCGGGATGACCATGGCCTGGTAGCCGATCTTGTCCACGTTGAGACCAAAGAGCTGCCAGGTCTCGATGGTCCCTGCCTCGGTGGCAGCCTGGATGTCGTAGGCGCTGGTCAGGCTGGTGGAGACCATGGCCGCACCCATGGCGGCGCCCAGGTAGACGTTGCCCCCGAAGCGCTTGGCCGCAGAGAATCCGACCAGCACGGGCAGGAAGGCGAAGGCGGCCGAGGACACGAGGTTGATGAGGTCGGCGTAGTCGCCCAGCCACGTGTACCGGTCGGTGAGGCCGTAGGTGGTGCCGTCGGCGTTCTCGAAGAAGCCAGCCGTGAGCACGTTGTTGATGGCCATCATCAGACCACCGGCGATCAGGGCGGGCAGGATCGGCACGAAGATGTCCGCGATCACCTTGATGAAGCGCGAGACCACGTTGCCGGACTTGGCGGCCTCCTGCTTGGCCTCGTCCTTGGAGACCTCCTTGACACCACCGGTCTGGACCATCTCGTCGAAGACGATGTCCACGTCTCCGGGGCCGACGATGATCTGGAACATGCCGCCCGCGATAAAGGTTCCCTTGATGTCAGGGTCCTTGTCGAGGGCCTTCTGGTCCACCTTGTCCATGTCGTTGATAACAAGGCGAAGACGCGTAGCACAGTGCGCTGCCGCGTTGATGTTGTCGGCGCCACCGACGTATGTCAGGACGTCCTTCGCCACGCGGGCGTGATCCATTGCCACCCGGGGTTCCTTTCTTGTTGACGGGACCGCTGGTCAGGGAGGGCTGAGGAAGCCCGTTTCGCTGGGATCGTCGCTGACTCCCGTTCGGTCCGCACCTATGTCAATCGATGGTCACACTACCGTGGACACCACCGCCGCGCAACCGGTAGACGGCCTGGTACCCGGGCTGGTGCACTGGCCCGGGACCAGCCTCAGGTCTCCGCAGAGGTCACCGTGGAGCCACCGCGCCGTCGTGCAGGCGCAGGCTGCCGCGAACTAGCAGCCGGGCTCCAGCAGCACCGCCAGCAGCACCGCCAGCAGCAGGACCGACAGGGTCGACGAAGCTGCGCAAGGTGAAGGCAAGGTCGCCGTCACCAACAAAGACCTCGGTCACAGATCTGTCGTGAAGGACCTCCAGGACGGGGGTGCAGCCAGGAGGCAGGGACACAGTGCGTCGCTGCCCGTGCTGGGTGTAGCGGGAGGTCGAGCGGTCGACGGTCAGAGCGCCTTCTCCCAGCATGATGTCCACGTGGCTCGACTCCGAGCCGATACGCAGCCCCCAGGCCCCTGAGGTCGTCTCCGCCTGGGCCTCCAGCCGCAGGTACCAGGACCTGCTGCCCCCCAGCTCAGCCACGTCATGGCTTCCGGTCCCCAGCACGGCTCCCACCACGCTGGGGCGTGACGCGCGGTCGGCCCAGGGGACAGCAGGTCTCTGGACGAGGCGGCCTCCCCTCAGGCTCAGCACCCGTGGCACGGTCAGGGCGTGAACCCAGCCACCGGTACCGCCGTCGGGCTCGATAGAGGGCTGGTCGTCCTCTGCGGCGTTTCCCGCCCAGCCCATCATGAGAACAGGTCCCGGCTCACTGGGACGACGTGCGAAGACCTGGGGGGCGTAGAACTCGAAGCCCCTGTCAACCTCGTAGAAGGTGCCGTCGCAGTCGCGCAGCTGGGTGCCCTCCAGGCGTCCTACGGTGTAGACGCAGGGGAAGATGTTCTCGAAGCCCTCCCGCTGCGGACTGATCCCCTGGGGACAGAAGATGAGCACATCACGCTCCTCCCCCGTGGCCTCGTCACTCAGGCGCACGATCCCGGGGCACTCCCACATGTAGCCGAACCTGTCGAAGGCACCGCCTGCCCCAGGGAAGGAGAGCTCACCCTCCCAGGCCCAGGTCACCAGGTCGCTGGAGCGGTAGAGGACGGCGGCACCGGTCTCGTCACGGCGCTGAGCCCCTACGAGCATTCTGAACTCACCCGGGCGGTCCGGGTCACGCACCACCATCGGGTCCCGGTAGTGGGCGGTGTAGCCCTCAGCGTGGGTGGGGACAAGAGGGTTGCCCGGCCACTTGGTGAACCTTTTCAGGTCCGGGCTGGTGACCAGGCACTGGCTCGCTGTGCGCTCGTCAGTGGCAGGATCCTTGAGGTTGCCGGTGTAGAAGAGCTGGAACGGTGCTGTCGCGGGGGCGCCACTGACCTCCCCCCGGTCCAGGACGACGGCGTTGCCGGAGTAGGCGCCGGAGGCGTCGTAGAAGGAGTCGGGCACCACGGCCGGAGGGTGGTGCTCCCAGCGGGAGAGGTCGGTGGAGGAGGCGTGGCCCCAGTAGACGAGCTTGCGGTGGGGGTGGAAGGGGCTGAACTGGTAGAAGACGTGGAAGGTCCCGTTGTCGACCAGCAGGCCGTTCGGGTCGTTGAGGCGCCCCACGGGGGGCACGACGTGGAATATCGGGTAGTCAGGATCGCTGGACGCCCGTGAGGAGGCGACTGCGTCACGGGCCAGAGCCTTAAGGTCCTCATGCACGGAGAAAGGCTAGCAGCTGGTAGGGCTCAGCGTGCCCGGACAGAGCGGGAAAGAGGCCTGGGAGGGGCTGGTCGTCAGCGAAAGTACGGAATGATGAGCCAGATACCGTACAGCGTGAGAGCTCCTGCCAGAAGGAGGCAGGCGCCTGCACCCACCTCGGCGGCCATCGGCCCCCTGGAGCGCCCCTGCCTGCGCCCGGCATGAGCCATGTCAAGGAGACGAGCAGCCAGCGAGACGACCGTGACGACAAAGGCTGCGCCCAGGATCGTCACTACGGTGACCTGCGCCAGTGACGCCCAGTCGATCATCATGCGGCGGTCTCCTTCTCCGGGACTCGTCGTGAGTGGTCGGCCTCACCGACCAGCTCGCTCTTGACCTGGTCAACAGTGCGGGGCTTACGGACAAGCTCGGGATCAGGCCGTCTGGCAACGACGACCTCGTCGGCGTCGTTGACGTTGGAGAAGTCGACCCGGTGGTGGCTGGCCTGGCGAATGATCAGCAGAGCCCCGCACAGCAGCAGGATGATGACCGCGATCGTGCCCGCCAGACCTCCAGCGACCGCGACGAAGGACGTCAGCGCCCCGACCATGCCCGCACACGGCAGGGTCACGAGCCAGGCAACGCCCATCTTCGTGAAGGTGCTCCAGCGCACACTGGTGCCACGACCGATACCCGACCCCAGGATGGAGCCGGTGCAGATATGGGTCGTGGACAGGGCGAAGCCCAGGTGAGACGAGGCCAGGATGGCAACGGTGGAGGAGGTGTCGGCAGCAAAGCCCTGGGGGGACTCGATGTGGACCAGCCCCCTGCCCATGGTGCGCATGATCCTCCAGCCGCCGGAGTAGGTCCCCAGCCCGATCGCCAGCCCTGCCGCTGCGATCACCCACCAGTAGGGGCCGGACCCTGGCGTCTGGTAGCCGCCGGCGACAAGCACCAGCGTGATAACCCCCATGGTCTTCTGGCCGTCAGAGGTGCCGTGGGCGAGGGCGACCATGGAGGCGGAGACTCGCTGGCCGCCACGGAACACCGACAGGGAGAGACGGCTCGTAGGACGCGCGAGGCGGTACGCCAGCCAGGTCGCCAGGGCAGCTGTGGCACCAGCGACGCACGGGGCGAGCAGGGCCGGCAGCATGATCTTGGACAGCACAGTCCCCCAGTGGATGCCTTGGCTGCCGGTAGCCACCATCACCGCGCCGATAAGCCCGCCGAACAGGGCGTGGGACGAGGATGAGGGCAGGCCGAACAGCCAGGTCACCAGGTTCCACAGGATGGCGCCTGCCAGACCCGCCAGCACCATCTCCGGCGCCGCCTGTATCAGTGCGTCGTCGAACAGGCCGTGGGAGATCGTCCTGGCGACCTCGGTGGACAGGCAGGCCCCGACGACGTTGAGGACTGCGGCGAGGAGAACCGCCCTGCGCGGTGCCAGCGCACCGGTGGCTACCGAGGACGCCATCGCGTTGGACGAGTCATGGAACCCGTTGGTGAAGTCGAAGACGAGGGCCGCCACGATAACGACGACAACGATAAAGAGTGTGCTGCTCATGCCGTTTCCGGTCGAAGTCTGAAGGCCGGCGCCCCGGCCGCCAGTGATGACGGCTCGGAGCGTATCCCGCCTCGGGTCGGTTGGGTCAACACAACCCACCTACATTCTTACCTCTCCAGGGTCGTGATCGCGAATGTTGCCGCCGAGCCCACAACCTCCCCCGGCTCCCTGGCGGGACAGAGGCCGCCACCGCGGCCCTTCGTCCCGATACACAGCCCGGTACGCGGGACCTCCCGCAGCTTTGTCGCTTACCACGATAGGGTCCTTCCCATGGCAGCGCACAGCGGACCCTCCCTTGGCACCACACTTGAGTCTCTCACGGATACCGACCTGGGGATCGACCTGGGCACCACCCGCACGGTTGTCGTGCGGGCCGACCGCGGTAACTACCCTGTCCTGGGCTTCGCCGACGAGCACGGCGACGATCACGACTTTCTCCCGTCACTGACAGCGCTGTATGAGGGACGTCTCGTCCACGGTTTCGACGCCCGTGACGCCGCCCGTCACGGCGCCCCGCTGCTGCGCAGCCTCAAGAGGCTGCTCGCCTCCCCCACCATCACCGCCTCCACCCCTGTCGTCCTGGGTGACCGGCACCTGACCGTCCTGGAAGTGCTGACCGACTTCCTCCACCACCTGCGCGCGCGGCTGGAGTCGCTGGACATTGATGTGTCACGCTCTCGTGTGGTCGTCGCCGTGCCGGCCCACGCCTACGGCGGCCAGCGCCTGCTGACGCTGGAGGCCTTCCGGGCCGCAGGCTTCCGCGTCGCTGCCATGCTGAACGAGCCCAGCGCAGCCGGCTTCGAGTACACCCACCGCAAGGCCGCGACGGTATCCTCCAAGAGGACTCGCGTCCTGGTCTACGACCTGGGCGGCGGGACTTTTGACACGTCCCTGGTCGACGTGGTCGGCACCTCGCACGAGGTCCTGGCCTCCCACGGCCTGGGCGACCTCGGCGGTGACGACGTGGACCTGGTGGCAGCCTCCATGGTGCTGGAGCGGGCCGAGGTCGCTGAGGAGGACCTCTCCCCCGCCGAGCTCGACGAGCTGCTGGAGCAGTGCCGTGACGCGAAGGAGCGCCTAACTCCCCAGAGCCGTCGGCTGGTGGCGGTGCTGCGCGGGCAGGACGTCGTCATCCCGGTGCCAGAGCTCTACCGGGCCTGCACCCCGCTGGTGGAGCGCTCTCTGGCCACGATGTCTCCCCTGGTGGGGCGGCTTGACGACGGCAGCCCCGACCTGACTGACATCGCCGGCGTCTACCTGGTGGGCGGGGCCTCAGGTCTTCCTCTGGTACCTCGGCTCCTGCGGGAGCGCTTCGGCCGACGTGTGCACCGCTCCCCCTACCCGGGCGCCTCGACAGCGATCGGCCTGGCTATCGCTGCGGACCGCACCAGCGACTACGACCTGACCGACCGGCTCTCACGGGGCTTCGGGGTCTTCCGTGAAGCAGATGGCGGCAGCCGTCTCGTCTTCGACTCGATACTCAGCCCTGACTCCGTGCAGGCATCTCCCGGTGGGCGCGAGGGCACGGTCATCACCCGGGAGTACGGGGCAGCCCACAACATCGGCTGGTTCCGCTTCGTGGAGTGCGCCGGGGTCGACGACTCCGGTGAGCCGCGTGGCGAGATCGCTCCTTACCAGGACATCGTCTTTCCTTTCGAGCAGCGGCTCCGCGAGGAGGAGGACCTGCGTCACCTCCCGGTGGAGCGCCGGGACTACGGTCCACGAGTCCAGGAGCACTACCGCATCGACGAGAACGGCCTGGTGCGAGTCACGATCACCGACCTGACTGACGGCTACAGCCGCCACTACGTGCTGGGCCACCGCACCGACATCGACACCCTCCCGCTTGAGCGGTCGTGAGCGGTGAGGTCCTCCCCGAGGGAGATATGAGGACCCGTCTGGGCGGCTGGCAGGTGGAAGGGGGGAGCCAGCCGCCTCAGGCAGCAGCCACATCCCGGGTCAAGGAGCGGGTAGCCCGGGTGACGGAACCCAGGCCGCTGAGCCAGGCCAGGACCTGGCTCAGCCCTGGGCCGCGTCTGAGACCTGAGTCAGGAGGCGAGACTCCTCCTCGTCCAGCTCCAGGCTGAGCGCGGGGAGGATGGCTCGCAGCTGGTCCAGGTTCCTGGCCGAAGGCAGAGAGGCCGTGACCCCAGGGCGGCCACGCAGCCAGGCAAGAGCCACAGCGGCAGGCTCCACCCCGTGCCTGTCGCCGATGTCAGTCAGCACGTCGACAACGGCGAAGCACTCCTCGCACAGGTAGCCTGACACCATTGCGGCGCGGTCTCCGTCTGTCACCTGTCCGCGACGGTACTTGCCAGTAAGGAATCCTGCTGCCAGCGGGAAGTAGGGAAGCAGGGCCATGCCGTAGGACGCAGCCACTTCTCCCCTGCCGCCGACGCCCTCCACCTCGCTGCGGTGCAGCAGGTTGTAGTGAGGCTGGAGCGCGACCGGGGCGGCACAGCCCAGTCTCGACGCAGTGAGCATCCACTGCTCGATACGCCGCGGCGTGTAGTTGGACAGCCCGATGTAGCGCACCAGGCCGGAGCGCCGAAGGTCCTCGAAGGTGCTGATCGTCTCCTCGAGAGGGGTGTCAGGGTCGTCAAAATGGGCGTAGTACAGGTCCACGACGTCGGTTCCCAGTCGCTCCAGGGACTCCTCCAGCGCCCGACGGATATTGGCGGGAGCCAGCCCCTCCCGCCCGGGCTTGGTGGAGACCTTGGTGGCGATGACGACGTCGTCACGGCAGCCACGGGACTCCAGCCAGGAGCCGATGACGGACTCCGACTCCCCACCGACATGACCAGGCGCCCAGTGGGAGTAGCCGTCGGCAGTGTCGATGAGGCGGCCTCCGGCACCAACAAAGGCGTCAAGGACGGCATGCGACGTGGCCTCGTCCGCAGTCCACCCGAAGACATTGCCGCCCAGTCCTAGGGGGCCGACGTCCAGGTCAGCGATCATATGACTCATGTGTCCTCCCGGTCGATATGTGTGCCTCACCCGGCATTCCCGACAGCCAAGGAGACAGACGGGTGCGAGCGGCTCACACGGCGTGGTCCCTCCTGGCTGCGCGGCGTCTTGCCAGCTCGTCCTCGACGGCAGGCGCCCCGGCGGCGTGGTCCACCGGTAACTGGGCCAGCGTCCCCTCGACCTCGTGCCACACCCGCCCCACGGCGATGCCAAAGACTCCCTGCCCCCCGGCAACCAGGTCAACGACCTCCTCAGCCGAGGTGCACTCGTAGACGGAGGCCCCGTCACTCATGAGCGTAATGGAGGACAGGTCCTCAACACCTCGCAGGTGGAGGGTCTTGACCGCCGAGCGGATCTGCTGGAGGGACACCCCCGTGTCCAGGAGCCGCTTGACGATCTTGAGCACCAGGATGTCCCTGAAGGAGTAGAGGCGCTGCGAGCCTGAGCCCTTGGCCCCGCGCACCGAGGGCTCAACCAGTCCGGTCCGTGCCCAGTAGTCAAGCTGGCGGTAGGTGATGCCGGCTGCCCGGCAGGCCACGGGGCCCCGGTAGCCGGAGTGGGGCTCCAGGTGCTGAAGCGGGTCACCGAAGAGCATGCCCTGGACGCGGTGGGGCGGTGGTACCGCGGCACTGGCTTCGTTGACGCTCACTTGCCTGCTCCTGTCGGGTTCGAGGTGACTGCGCGGACTACGCTCGTGGTGGGCTGCTGTGGTGGGGGCGGCTGGTTCCTGGTAGCCACAGGG
Source organism: Actinomyces wuliandei (assembly GCF_004010955.1). Lineage (NCBI taxonomy): Bacteria > Bacillati > Actinomycetota > Actinomycetes > Actinomycetales > Actinomycetaceae > Actinomyces > Actinomyces wuliandei. The sequence goes on along the minus strand of NZ_CP025227.1, from coordinate 1,448,286 downwards.
CCACGATAGATCCAGCCGGGTCGATGCTCAATGACGGCCACGCCCCGTCAGGGAGACAGCCGGGACGTCAATCTTGGGATGAGGTTGAGGAAAAGGGCGAGAACTCCGCTCCCGGGCCAAGGCGGTTCCGAGAACCAGCAGTTCCAGAGCCCTAGAGTGGGACATACCACACAAGTGGTCACACTTGTCACACCAGCCCCACAGGGTTGTGTGGGTGGCGGGCTGCCCACCGGCACTCCCACACTGCCCCGGCACGTGGAGGTAGGCCGACCTCAGGACAACGCGTCGACAGCACGGTGCAGGAGCACATCGTGCAGCTCCCCCACGAGATCAGCCAGGGCGCGGGCCGACTCCTCCCCAGCGTCGCGGGACCGGGACCGCCGAGGTGTGACAGCCTGGTCGATAGCGTCGGCCTCACGCTCAGCAGCGCTACGTACCGACCGCAGGTTGCGCAGCGGGACGCCCAGTCGAGTGATCTCCAGAGCTAGTCGCACGGTCCGCAGGCTGCCCGAGGAGTAGAGGCCACGTGCGTCGGGGCTGATCAGGCCGATGCTGACAAGCTCGTCAACCTGGGACTCCCGGGCGCCCGACAGCGCCAGGAGGGAGTCGAGGTCCATGGGGCCGGAGTCAACGAGCCTGCCGTCACGCGCCACGACTCGCGCCACCGGAGAGACCGCAGCGGCGCTGCCAGCGTCCAGCGCAGCCAGACGCTGCCTGATGACGCTCAGGGGCAGGTACTCGTCACGCTGGGCACGCAGCGAGTACCTGAGCCGTTCGATGTCTGCCTGGGAGTAGCGGCGATATCCGTTACCGACACGGTGCGGGGAGATCAGTCCCGCACCCTCCAGGTACCGGAGCTTGGAGATAGACAGCGCGGGAAACTCCGGTCTCAGGGCGTCGACGACCTGGCCGATCTTCATCTCCGGTCTCCGGGACATCCCGTGCGGCCACGTCCCGGAGACCTCAGGCAAGGGGGGCTCCGGGGAGGAGACAGTGTCCTTAACAGTGTCCCTGACGTCCTCCCTGCCCCTCCTGCCGCCGGCCCTCGCGGAGGACACGGTCACTGCGCGGCTGTGGCCTGCTGGGGACCGGGGTGATACGTCATGCGGTACTTTCCGATCTGGACCTCGTCTCCCGCCTGGAGGACTACCTGCTCCACCCGGGTGCGGTTCACGTAGGTGCCGTTGAGGGAGCCCGAGTCCCGGACACCGTAGCCGCCCTCCGGCAGGGAGGAGAACACCGCGTGCTTGCGGGAGACGGTGACGTCGTCCAGAAAGATATCGGCACGGGGGTGGCGGCCCACGGTCGTCTCCGCAGCGTCCAGCAGGAAGCGCGCACCTGTCGTCGGTCCATGGTGCACAAGCAGCAGCGCAGTCCCCGGGGGCAGGGCGGCAATCGCGGCAGCATCCTGCTGGTTCAGCCCGGTCAGCGGGGAGGGCGCGGGGCTGGCGTCAACAGCCCCGAAGGCCTGGGTGGAGGAGGGATCCTGCTCGATCGGCGTGCTCGACATACCTGCCCCTCTTGGTCGTTGCGGCGCCCGGTGCGCCGCCTCGGGAACCACCATACCGTTATCGGCAGGCACGTCGAGGCCAACAATCCCGGGGTGGTGGCAGGAAACTGGCTATCTAGGTGTGCTCCCGGACAGCCCGCCTTCACCGTACTGGCCGCCGCAGGCTGGACCAGGCGTGCTTAGACCCATTTCTCCTCCTGGCGGCCTTCAGCGGTCCACAGGGTGTGGTACACGCCTGTGGGGTCATCCACCCGGTGGTAGGTGTGGGAGCCGAAGAAGTCACGCTGTGCTTGGATGAGCGCGGCAGGAAGCCGGGAGGCACGCAGCTGGTCGACATAGGCCAGCGACGCGGCGAAGGCTGGTGCGGCCGTGCCCGACAGGGCTGCGGTAGCCACGACCTGTCGCCACGCGGGCAGGACGCGGGCCAGCGCCCGGGAGAAGACTGGTGCGGTCAGAAGGCTCGCCATCTGAGGGTCCTCCTGGTAGGCCTGGGCGATGTCGTCCAGGAAGCGTGCCCGGATGATGCAGCCTGCCCTCCAGATCCTGGCCATGTCACTGAGCACGATGTCCCAGTCGAACCGCTGCGAGGCGGTGGCGATCTCGTCGAAGCCCTGGGCGTAGGCAGCGATCTTGGAGCCGTAGAGAGCCTGCCTGACGGAGTCGATGAAAGTCTGCCGGTCGGCGTCCTGGAGCGGCGCAGGTGCAGCCCCCGGGTCGGCTCCTGCCGCGCGCACCGCGGCACGGGCCTGGTAGGAGGCGGAGGTGGCGCGGGCAAAGGTCGCCTCAGCGATGGCAGGGACAGCCACGCCCAGCTCCAGGGCGGTCTGTGTGGTCCACACCCCGGTGCCCTTCTGCCCGGCGGTATCCACGACGACGTCCACAAAAGGCTGCCCGGTAGCGGGATCCGTGTGGGAGAGCACCTCGCTGGTGACGTCAATGAGGTAGGAGTCGAGCTCGGAGTCCTTCCAGCTGTGGAAGACCTCGGCAACCTCCGGCACAGTCAGGCCCCCGACATGACGCAGCAGGTCGTAGGCCTCGGCAATGAGCTGCATATCGGCGTACTCAATGCCGTTGTGGACCATCTTGACAAAGTGCCCCGCACCGTCCGGGCCCACGTGCGTGCAGCAGGGTGCGCCCCCGGCGTCGGCGGCGATCGACTCCAGCATCGGTCCCAGCCGTCGGTAGGACTCCTCGGTGCCCCCCGGCATGATGGAGGGACCGAGCAGCGCTCCCTCCTGGCCACCGGAGACCCCCATACCCACGAAGTGCAGCCCCCGGGAGCGCAGGGCCTCCTCACGCCGCCGGGTGTCGGTGTAGAGGGTGTTGCCAGCATCGACGATGATGTCACCGGGCTCCATGAGGTCAGCAAGCTCGGAGATGACCTCCTCGGTGGCCGCTCCCGCCTGGACCATGACGATCGCCACACGCGGGACACGCAGGGAGGCGACGAAGTCGCGGAGCCTGCTCGCCGGGACGAAGACCCCTTCCGAGCCGTGGCTGTCCATGAGGCGCTCGGTACGCGCCAGGGTGCGGTTGAACAGGGCCACGGTGTGGCCGTGGCGGGCCAGGTTGCGGGCCAGGTTCGCACCCATCACCCCCAGTCCGAGGACACCGATATCGGCTGAGGCCGGTGCAGGAGTGAAGTCAGTCATGCGGTGCGTCTCCTCGCTCTCCCCATACGGGTTGTCTCTCAGGATGGTACGGAAAAGTATGGTCCGGCCGCAGCCTGGACGCCTGGTGCCACAGGGGCGAGCCTCCACAGGCGAGGGACGGCTCCGGCACCTGCCGTCACCGGACGATATAGTAGTGCTGGGACGCTGCCGTGACTGTGTCCCACCAGCGTCCCCACCGACCCGGATCGGCGTCGGCCCGCGACGTACCCCAACCTCAGGAAGGCTCGCGTGCCCGCTTCTGACTCCTCCAGCTCTTCGCCACTGACATCGCCTCCCTCGCCGTCGGCGCCCAACCCGCTGCTCGAGGCCCGTGACCTGCGCCTGCCTCGTATCGCTGATCCCTGTGTCCTTGTGATGTTTGGCATTACTGGTGACCTAGCACGTCACAAGCTCCTTCCCGCCGTCTACGACCTGGCTAACCGGGGCCTGCTGTCCCCACGGTTCTGCCTGGTGGGGGTGGGCCGCCGTCCCTGGAACGACGAGGACATGCGTCGCTACGTGAGGCAGGCTGCCCTCTCCGGGGCCAGGACGCCGTGGCGGCCGGCGATCTGGGAGCAGCTCGCCGCTGGGATGCGCTTTGTGGAGTTTGCCTCCTTCGAGGACGACACCGCCTACCGGAGCCTCACCGACGTCGTCACCAGCCTGGACACATCCCGGGGAACTGGGGGCAACCGGGCCTTCTACCTGTCGATCCCCCCGGGCTGGTTCCCCGCCGTCACCGAGCGCGTCGCCCGCTCCGGGCTGGTAGACGAGGCGGCCGGCTCCTGGCGCCGGGTGGTTGTTGAGAAGCCCTTCGGGCACGACCGGGCCTCGGCCAGGGAGCTGGACGAGCTCGTGGGCAGGATCGTGCGGCCCGACGACGTCTTCCGCGTGGACCACTACCTGGGCAAGGAGACGGTCCAGAACATCCTGGCGCTGCGGTTCGCCAACACGATGCTCGAGCCCCTGTGGAACCAGCGCTACGTGGACCATGTCCAGGTCACCATGGCTGAGGACATCGGCATCGGGACCCGGGCCGGCTACTACGACACGATCGGCTCGGCGCGTGACGTCATCCAGAACCACCTGCTCCAGCTCCTTGCCCTGACCGCCATGGAGGAGCCGACCTCGATGGAGGCCCACGCCGTCAGGGCGGAGAAGGAGAAGGTCCTGGACGCGGTGCGCCTGGAGCGTGACGGCGTTCTGGACCTGGGGCTGACCACGGCCAGGGGGCGGTACGGGGTCGGGTTCCAGGGGGGCCAGCAGGTCCGTGGCTACCTGGAGGAGGATGGCGTCGCCCTTGGCTCACGTACAGAGACCTATGCTGCGGTGCGTCTGGAGATCGCCAACCGACGGTGGGCAGGAGTCCCCTTCTACCTGCGCACAGGCAAGCGGCTGGCCCGTCGCGTGACCGAGGTGGCTGTCGTCTTCAAGCAGCCGCCGTTCCTGCCCTTTGCCCAGGCTGCTACCACTGGCCTGGGGGCCAACACGATCGTGCTGCGTATCCAGCCCGACGAGGGCATCACCCTGAGGCTGGCCTCCAAGGTTCCCGGCACGCAGATGGAGCTGCGCGACGTCACCATGGACTTCGGCTACGGGGCCTCCTTCAACGAGGAGTCTCCGGAGGCCTACGAACGCCTTATCCTGGACGCACTCCTGGGTGACGCCCCGCTGTTCCCCCACCAGCGCGAGGTAGACCTCTCCTGGAGGATCCTGGACCCTGTCATTGAGTACTGGGCGTCCTCAGGCGCCCCCGAGGAGTACCGGCCCGGGTCCTGGGGCCCCTCCAGCGCCCACGACCTGCTGGCTCGTGACGGCCGTACCTGGAGGCGTTCATGATCACGACGCTCACTGCCACGACAACTACCGAGGTCGTCGCTCAGGTCCTGGAACAGGAAGGCTCCTCCGGGTCCTCACGAGTCCTCACCCTGGTGATCTCCACCAGTCCCGAGGGGCTGGAGGAGGCCCTGTGCGCGGCCCACGGTGCCAGCCTCGACCACCCCTGCCGGGTGATTGCCGTGGTGACACCGTCCGTCGGCACCTCCTCTCACTCAGAGTCCCACAAGACAGGCACAGGGGCGGGGGGCCACGAGCACACCTCCTCCGGAGGGCACCTGGACGCCCAGGTCCGGGTGGGCCACGACGCCGGCGCGGGCGAGACGATCGTGCTCTTCCCCTGGGGTGAGGCCGCCGAGCACACCGACACCCTGGTGGTGCCCTTCCTCTTGCCGGACACGCCCGTCGTGGTGTGGTGGCCGTGGCGAGCACCTGCGGCCCCGGCCAAGGACCCCCTGGGGCTCCTGGCCACGACCCGGATCACCAACACTCCTGCCCAGAAGGACCCAGCGGCCGCGTTGGCCGCTCTGGCCCCGGTGTCAGTGCGGGGTGACATCGACCTGGCCTGGACACGGATCACCCTGTGGCGGGCCATGGTGGCCTCCACGCTGGACTCTGCGGTGCGCTCAGGAAGGCTCAGCAGCATCCAGGTGGCGGGTGAGCCCAGGAACTCCTCAATCCGTCTCATGGAGACCTGGCTGCGCCTGCGCCTGGGGGTGGAGGTCACCAGGCGCGACGAGCCAGGAGCCAGGGGGATTGCCTCGATCACGGCTCGTACGCCAGAGGGTGACATCGTCATCGCCCGCCACGACCACGAGCGGGTGACGGTCACACGTCCAGGTTGGACAGGCCCACAGGTGGTGACCATGGAGCGCCGGGAGCCGATAGCAACCCTCAACGAGGAGCTGCGCCGCCTGACCCCGGATCTTGTCTACCAGGAGGTCCTCACCGCCTTCGGCAAGGACCTCTCAGTCCCTGCCGCTCCGCAGCTCGGCCAGATACCTGCTCAACCGTCCCGCTAGGAGGACAACAGTGGTACCAGTGGTACAAGGCGACAGCGCAGCCGCTGCGACGCAGGAGGCTGCACGTAGCACCCTTGAGGCCGCGACACGTAGGCTGGCGCGGCCGACCCTCCAGGTCAGCGACTCCCTCTCCCAGGCTGCTGCGGCCGCAGCAGCCGACACCGTCCGTGCCCTGGCGGAGGCGGTCGCTGCGCGAGGAACAGCCCACCTGGCACTCACCGGAGGTTCAGGAGGCATGGCCCTGGCTGACCACCTGGCCCAGGAGCTGGCCGGGGAGCCGATCCAGGTACGTGAGGCGGTGCACCTGTGGTTCGGTGACGAGCGCTTTGTCCCCGCCGCCGATCCCGAGCGCAACGACCTGCTGGCAGCACCGCTAGTCCGTGTCGGCGTCCTGGACAGCCAGGTCCACCGTCTGGCAGGTCCCGAGGTCGTCAGCAGCCTGGAGTCCTCCACGGACGTGCTGATGCAGGACCTGAAGGCTCACCGGCTGGACCGTGACCCCTTCGACGTCATTCATCTGGGGCTGGGGCCCGACGCCCACGTGTGCTCCTTGTTCCCCGGCCACCCGGCGGTGCTGACCACAGGGCGGCCTGCGGTAGCGGTACGTGACTCCCCCAAGCCTCCGCCGCAACGGTGCTCACTGACCTTCGAGGTCCTGCACCGTGCACGTCACGTCATGGTGGTGGTCGGCGGGCAGGGCAAGGCGGAGGCAGTCACCCGGAGCCTGGGTCCCATAAGCACCACAGGCAGCGCTGCGGACGACGCCGTAGACGCCGTAGACGCCGTAGACATTGTCACTGCTCCCGCCTCCTGTGCCCGGGGGGAGCAGACGACCTGGTACCTCGACGTCGAGGCTGCCTCAGGACTCGGTGGTGTCCAGCCGGGGACCAGAGCCTGACGGTCACAAGTGCGCAAGGACAGGAACGGCAGGGTCACTGCCTCCCGGAGGGCTCTCGCGCTGGTCAGTGCCCTGGTCGCTGCCAGCGCGACGGCGACGTGCGCCCTCGCGCTGGGCCACCCTGGTACGGGGCCGTGGGCCGCAGCTGCTGCTGCCGACCCTGAGGCCCAGGTGCCCTGGGACGACCGTCAGGCTCTCGTGCTGGACACGCGCGAGGCCCTGGCAGCTCTTGACGACCTGCCTGCGGACTCCCCCGCCACACAGTCCTGGGCAGAGGGCGGCTCACGCACGGGCTGGTTCGGTGATGCATGGAGCGACGTGGACGGTGACGGCTGTGACACCCGTAACGAGATCCTGGCTCGGGATCTCACTGACCTCGACTTCTCACGCGCCCCAGGCTTGCAGAGCCAGGAGGAGGGGCGCGGTGAGGGTGCGTCGGTGTGCCCTGACGCCACGGTGTGGTCCGCGACCCTGCACGATCCGTACACGGGAGCTGAGGTTCCCTTTGAACGTGGTCAGGACACCTCAGCCGCAGTGCAGATCGACCACGTGGTACCACTCAATTACCTTTACGCGCACGGGGCCTGGACCTGGGACCAGCACACCCGGGTACTGGCAGCCAATGACCCGCTGAACCTGCTCGCCGTGGACGGACAGGCCAACCAGGAAAAAGGTGCCTGTGGGCCCGCTACCTGCCCGGTCGGGTCCTCCGAGACTGGCTCCTGGCTCACTGACGCCGACGGGGGCTGGTGGCCGCGCCGCGAGTACCGCTGCGAGTACGCGCGGCGCTTCGTCTCAGTCTCCTCCGAGTACGGGCTGGGACTACCTGATGCTGACAAGGACGCGCTACGGGCCACGTTGTCTGACTGCCTCGCTGGTGGTGACGGTGCCTCCTCTGCCCTGGAACGGGCTGCTGGGTCGGCACAGGACATCAGCACCGAGATCCTGCGCCACCCATGGTACTCGGTGCTCGCTGCCGCAGGTGCGGCTCTTCTGGGCTGGGGCCTGGTACGACGGGGCCTGACGAGGGTCAGGCCCCGTCGTACCAGGACGTCGTCGCGGCGACGGGCACGACGACGGACAGGAGGTCGTCGAGGCCGCTGACGGTGGGGAGCAGGGACACTAGAATCGAGCCTGATGACTCGTGCTTCAGCAGATAGGTACCGTCCGACGAGAGCCCCTCGGCAAGCAGAGGGGGGCGACCCGGCCTCGGCCCGTGTTGACGTGTGGCTGTGGAGCGTCAGACAGGTAAAGTCACGGTCCGCTGCCACCGCCGCCTGCCGGGCCGGACACGTTCGTGTCAACGGTGAGACCGCCAAGCCCTCCCAGCACCTCACGGTCGGGGATGAGGTACGTCTGCGTGTCAACGGCTTTGACCGCTATCTTCGGGTCGAGCGCGTCCTGGTCAAGCGCGTGGGCGCCCCGGTGGCGCGTACGGCCTTTACCGACTTCTCCCCTCCCAGGCCCTCCCCCTTGGACGCCCCGGCAGCAGTAGTGCGCAGCCGAGGCGCTGGTCGGCCTACCAAGAAGGAGCGCCGACAACTCGATGCCCTCATGGGCGGCGGTCGGCACAGGAGCACCCCGTCTGCTCACGGCGACTCCGAGGCATAGCCGGGTCGCAGCCCGGATCAGGCCTCGTCGCGGCAGATCCGGGCGAGAAGCTCGTAGATCGTACGCAGGACGCCGTCCTCGGTATGAGCGGGAGCAACGTGCGTGGCCACGGCACGGACCCCGGGGTGCGCGTTACGCATCGCAAATCCCAGTGCGGCGTGCTGGTAGAGGTCAAGGTCGTTGAGGTAGTCGCCAAAGACCGCTGTCTGCTCCGGTGCCACTCCCAGGCGCCTCTGCAGGGCATGGAGAGCCCTGCCCTTGGAGACCTGAAAGGACATCATGTCCACCCAGTGCTGCCCTGAGACCACGGTCTGAACCCCGGGAACAGCGGCTGCCAGCATCTGCGAGCTCCCGTCCTCGACGTCGCCGAAGTCAAAGACAGCTACCTTCAGGGCGGAGCCCAGGGAGACCGACATGAGGTCGTCCACGACCTCCAGCTCCTTGTAGTAGAGGATCACCTGCTCCAGAAAAGCCGGATCCTGGCGCTCGACATAGGCACAGTGCTTGCACGCCAGCACGGCCCCCACGTCATATCCGTCGATGCGCAGGTCCCTGACAGTGGTGATGGCAGCAGCAGCCTCCTGGGCACTGACAGTGTCAGAGTGGATCTCCTCCTGCCCCTGGACCACCAGGGCTCCGTTCTCTGCGATCACGGGACTGTCGTCCACCTCCGGCCCCAGGACAGAACGGAGGTTGGCCAACTGGCGTCCTGACGCAGGGGCAAAAGTGACACCACTAGCCCGCATGTCCGACACAGCCCGGGCGAACCCAGGAGGCACCCTTCCCTCTCCGTCGACAAGAGTGCCATCCATGTCACTGACAACAAGCCGCAGGTCGACGCTGGCGGGCAGGGACAGAAGGAGGTCGGGCTCAAGGGGCGCGTGTTCCACGGACCGATCCTCTCAAGGATCAGTCCGGCGAGGAAGATGAACCCGCCGCAGCATCGCCCGAGGTCCGGGAACCGACCGGACCACGGAGACGGCATACCGTGCGGACGGAGCCACCTGCCCGAGCGGCCCCGGAGACCCCGGACAAGCCCGAGGTAACAACAGCAGCAGGGTCAGATGTCCCGCCGACGACGCATCAGGACAATGAGTCCGACGACAACTAGCGCCTGTGAGATGAAGGCCGCTGCCACACTGGCACCAGTGAGGGCCAGGCCCTCATCCATGGGTTCGTTCCCCGTCTGCGCGGCGGCCGTGCCAGAGGGGGACCCCGCAGCGGGCGACGCTGTAGCATCACCGGGAGAAGTTGTGGGCGAGGAACCCTCGGTAGCCCCGGAAGATGCGGACGGGTCCGCAGAAGGATCCGCGCTGGAGCCGTGCTCCCCAGGGGGTGGAGGTGCTGACGGCGTCACACTGCCTTCTGGCTGGGTGTCGTCGGCTCCGCTCCCGGGGTCGGTCCCGGTGCCGGGGTCCGGCTGGGTGCCGGGGTCCGGGTCAGTACCAGGGTCGGTCCCGGGGTCGGTCCCGGTGCCGGGGTCCGGCTGGGTGCCGGGGTCCGGGTCAGTACCAGGGTCGGTCCCGGGGTCGGTCCCGGTGCCGGGGTCCGGCTGGGTGCCGGGGTCCGGGTCAGTACCAGGGTCGGTCCCGGGGTCGGTCCCGGTGCCGGGGTCCGGCTGGGTGCCGGGGTCCGGGTCAGTACCAGGGTCGGCCTCGTCCTGGTCCTGCACCTGGTCCACAGCAACGATGGTGACGTCATCTGAGGTGGTGTCGCCGGTATAGACAGCATGGTTCCGGATACCGCTCCAACCGGAGGCGTCGTCTCTGGAAGCAGCGGTGCTGCCCGCGCCCCAGGGGGCAGCCGTGCTACCGCTGACCCTCGTGTCGTGGGAGGGTGCCGCTGGCTCGCCGCCTTGAGCACTGCCCAGGAGGCCATAGGGTGCTGCGGAGGCAGAGGAGGCAACGACAAGCGGCAGGACCGTCAGTGCGGTCGCGGCTACGGCACGCTTAATCGTCATGAGTCAGTCGTTCTCTCTGTCTGGGCTACGGCAACACGCGGACGGTTCCCGAAGGCTATTGGATATCTGCGCCGACGCGCAGTGGGCACGGATAGTTTGAGGGGTCCTTCTCATCTACTCAACCATAATTGCCTCACATGTGATACACCGCAAGATCGTGACCTTCCTGACTGTCGTCAGATGAGCTGGCGTACCAGCGTCTCCCTTGCTACTGCTGGCATCTGTCGTAGCCCAGGCACTCACCCGCCCAAGGCAGACGCTGTAGTTTAACCGTTACCGGGCGCCTTGCCTGAGTGGTACGTGAAGCGTATTAACTAGTGGACTAGAAGGTGTTCTCGGTAAAAAGCGGGTCCAGTCTTCCACCCCAGGAGTCCCGGCAGCGTACCAGCAGATGTTGCGCCCTGGCTACCCCGCTCTCGACGATCTCTCTGAGCGGGTCGAGGAGAACGGACTCGTCCAGGCCGACGCTGTCCAGGCGCGCCCGGGCGCGAAGCCCGTCCTCGGCCAGCGCCAGTACGTCGCGGGCCACGGCCCCTAGCCTACGGCCGTGCACACTTGCCTCCAGCGCCAGGCGCGGCGCGTCCTCACGCAGCTGCTGGCGCTGTGCAGCAGTCCAGTCACGGACGAGGTCCCAGGCTGCCTCCAGGGAGGGCCGGTGGTAGAGGACACCGGTGGCGAGCGCAGGCAGGGCGGGAAGCAGGTCGGAGGCGACAGTGTCGGCTCCTCGCAGCTCCAGCACCCGCTTGAGACGCACCTCTGGAAAGAGCGTGGACAGGTGGTTCTCCCAGTCCCCCAGGGTAGGACGCTCACTGGTGTCGGGGTGCCGCCCCTCCAGCAGGTCGCGAAAGGTGCCGCCGGTCGCGTCGTGGTAGACCTCGCCTCTCTTGACGAAGTACATGGGAACGTCCAGGGCGTAGTCCACGTAGCGCTCGTAGCCCATGGACCGCTCGAAAGCGAACGGGAGCATGCCGGTGCGCTGCGGATCCGTGTCAGTCCAGATGTGGGAGCGCGTGGACAGCATGCCGCTGGGGGCCGCGTCGAGAAAGGGGGAGTTGGCAAACAGGGCCGTGATCAGCGGCTGAAGAGCCAGCGACACACGCAGCTTGGTCACCATGTCAGCCTCGTCGCAGAAGTCCATGTTGACCTGGACCGAGGCAGTGCGCATCATCATGTCCAGGCCTCGGGAACCGACTCTGGGCATGTGGCGGGCCATGATGGCGTAGCGGCTCTTGGGCATCAGCGGTACCCGGGAGCGGGTCCACGTGGGGGCTGCCCCCAGGCTGAGAAACCCTATACCCAGGGAACGGGCCAGAGGCAGGGTGCGCGCCAGGTGGTCCTTGAGCTCGGCTGCGGTGTCGTGCAGGCTGGACAGGGGGGCTCCTGACAGCTCCAGCTGTCCCCCGGGCTCCAGGGAGACCGCTCCCGCCCCGCTGCCGTCAGCCAGGCCGATCAGATGCGGACCGTCCGTAATGGGGTCCCAGCCCGTGTCCTGCTGGAGCCCCTCAAGCAAGTGGCGCACGCCCGGGCGGTGGTGGTCGCCCTCATAGGAGACCGGAGCGTAGTCACGCAGGTAAAAAGGGATCTTCTCGTGCTCGGTGCCTATCCGGACGCTGTCAGCGGACTTGCAGCCCTCTGCTATCCAGGCGACAAGGTCGTCACGACTCTCAACAGGCAGAGAGTTGTCAGTGTCACGGGCCATAGCAGTCTCCTTCAGATGCCTGCTGGTCAGCACCCTGGGTGGTCAGGACGGGTCGGCACACGACCCGGCGCCGCCCTGGCCGCCGTGCACCGCAGGTGCGGCATGCGCCGTATCCTGCACGCAGGAGCGTCCCGGCGCAAGGGGACATCCGGAAGAAGACTTGTCACGAGAGCCCGCCGGGCTTCCACGCCCCGACTGCCCACGCCTTGACAAGGGCAGGCCCTGGCGGGGCCTGCAGCGTCACCGTCGGCCCTTGCCCCGGGCCACGGAAAGCCCCACCCCCTGTAAGGCAGGTGTACCGTTCTCCCCACACGACGACTGGCACGTCAGTCACCTGTGAGGAAACAGTAGGTCTGTGAGGAAACGGCTAGGTCGCGGTGTCCAGGGCCTCCACGCCTCCAGGACCGCCCGGGCCCTGCCGTCCTGCAAGAAATCGGCAGACCTAGCCCCAGTACGCCGACGACTGCGCCGACGACTGCGCCGACGACAAGGAACCCCTCAGACAAGGATCCCCTCACCCAAGGACGAGAGGAGCGATCAGGAAGCTCAGCGTGATGCACACGACGATCGACACCGTTCCAGGAAGGACAAAGGGGTGGGCAAGTACGTTGGAGCCCACCCGGGTGGAGCCGGTGTCGTCCATCTCCATGGCCGCCACTGTCGTCGGGTAGTTCGGCAGCAGGTAGTAGTTCGCCACGGCAGGGTAGCTGGCGACCAGTGCGACAGGGGACAGTCCGAGACCGACCATGAGCGGCATGAAGGCACGTGTGGTCGCCGCGTGGGAGAACATGAGGGGGGCCGCGAAGTAGAAGAACACGGCGGCCAGCCAGGGCATGGCCTGCATGGGCATGGACAGCGCGTCAGAGATGGTCTCCTCGTAGTGGTTGACAAAGGTGTTACCGAGCCAGGCCAGACCCAGGATGCACACCGCAGCGGTCATGCCCGCGCGAAAGGTGTCCTGGCTGGCGATCGAGTTCGTGGGCCTCCTGGCAACCATGCAGATGACAGCGGCAGTGGCCAGCATGATCGTCATGATGGCGGCGGTGGACGCAATGGGCGGGTCAGAGATGATGCCCAGCTCCGGTGAGCTCACCGTCGCGTAGACGACGACAAGGACCAGAGCCGCCAGGAAGATCACCAGGCCGGGGACTGCGCTGCGCTGCGGGGTGTAGGAGGCAGAGATGGCGGCGCTGGGCTTGACGAGTCCGTCAGCCTTGCGCCGCCGGTAGACGGGGTCGTCCGCCAGCTCCGACCCTTGCCGGGAGGCAGCCACGGCACCCACCGCGCACCCAATAAAGGTGGTGGGCACGACGATGGCCAGGCACTGCAAGTAGCTGACATGCACGGGCTCCAGGGCGACGACCAGTGCCACCATGGCGGCCGAGATAGGAGAGGCGGCTACCCCCACCTGCGAGGCGACCACGGCGATGGACAGAGGTCTGGACGGCCGGATGTCGTGCTCCTTGGCGACGTCGACGATGACGGGGATGACCGAGTAGGCGGTGTGCCCGGTCCCGCACATCATCGACATGACGAAGGTGACAAACGGCGCCAGGTAGACGATCTGCCTGGGGTGGCGGCGCAGCATCACCTCGGTGAGGTGGATGAGGTGGTCCATGGAGCCGGCCACCTGGAGCGCGGCAACGGTACAGATCACAGACATGATGATGCCGATGACCTCCCAGGGAGCAGCGTCGGCATCGACACTCACCCCGGTGGCTGCCAGGACCACGATGCCAGCAGCCCCGGCCAGGCCGATACCGATGCCTCCCAGCCGGGCACCGACAACAATGAACAGGAGGACGATGAGGAGATGGAACCAGATCACGAGTCTGCTCCTTCAGGTGTCAGACAACAGCTTCACCAGTGAAGCGGTGCGTCTTCTCCCGCATACGTGCCCGGGACAGACCGATGCCTGCCACCGATGTGCAGGATACGACGTGACATCAGTGTACTCTTCACTCCCCGTGACGGGAAGGTTATCTCTGCAGGATCACAGCACTAGAAGACCCGCCTGAGGACCGTCGAGGACTCCTGCCGGGTCGTCGTAGGCCCTGCGACCAGGAGACCTACTGTGCTGGTCGTCTTCCGTCCTACGCTGTCTGACCTGCCTGGGCGGGGAACGGTATCCTGCACAAGTGAGCGTCTCAGGTCCGCACGTCCGCCAGGCAGCGGGAGGCACCGTGCTCGTAGCCCTGGCCGTGGTCACTGCTGCCGAACTCGTCCACCGCAGCGCCTCACAGTGGTACCTGGGCCTGGACCCGGCACACGAGGAAAATGCCCGCGAGGTCGTCGTCGTCCTGGGCCACGCGGACACTGGTATGACAGCAGGCCACGTCAACCGTCGTCGTGCCGCCTACGCCCTACGCTCCCAGGCAGGAGCACACTCGCTGCTGGTCGCCAGCGGCGGTAGCGTGGCCGGGCCCGTTGCAGAGGCGGAGCTGCTGGCCAGGCACGCTCGCACACTGGGCTACGCTGGGGGGCTCGTCACCGAGACGCGCAGCAGGTCCACGTGGGAGAACATCCGCAACGTCGTCCCGGTTCTGGAGGAGGCCCAGCGCATCGTCATTGTCTCCGACGCCGTCCACGCGGCCAAGGCCCGGCGATTCCTGCACATGCAGCGGCCTGACCTGGCGGCCCGACTGGCCCGAGCCAAGGACTACCGTCCCGGGGAGGACCTGCTCCTCAAGGTGGCGACCGCACTACTGGGGACGGCTGACCTCCTGAGCACCTACCTGGCACCCAGGCTGGTGACCAGCCCAGCTTGGGTACGTAGGCGCCTCCGCCGTAGAAGGCCAGCAGGGGACCGCAATCCAAGAGGGGGATAAGAAGGGGGCAAGGCGACCACAAGGTCGCTACAAAGTAGTCACATGCCTGAGGGGCAGGGTCGGGCAGCCAAAGACGACCGCAGTTCAACGTGCATGGCCCCAACGAAAAGGGCCACCGCCCGGCTGGCGGTGGCCCTGCCCGTCGGGCTGGCGGGATTTGAACCCACGACCCCTTGACCCCCAGTCAAGTGCGCTACCAAACTGCGCCACAGCCCGTTTCCAGCAGCCTCAGCCTCCCGGAACGAGAAGAACTCTAGCCCATGACCGGGCCTGCTCCGAAATCCGGTGGTGGTGACGCCAGTCACTCCTAATCGACCGCAGACTGTCAGGACTACGACCAGAGGTCCTGGCACCGCGGCACCGTGCCCGGAACCGCCTGTCATCCAGCCTGCTGCTCCAACCAGGCCCTCATCCCACCGGTAACGTTAAGGAGCTCGCCCTCATAGCCAACCTCTGTCAGAGCCTCGATCGCCCGGGCGGAGCGCACTCCCCCGGCACAGATGACGGCAGTGGTCCGGGAGGAGTCAAGGGCGTCCCTGCGCTCCACGACCTCACCCAGCGGGATGCTCACCGCGCCGTTGATAGCGGCCTTAGTGACCTCGTCCGGCTCTCGCACATCAAGGACGATGAGGTTCTCCCCCGCGTCCAGGCGCCTGCGCAGCTCGGCAGCGCTGATCTCCCTCACGGCATCCTCCTCAGAGAGTCATGCGAATGATAGTCGGTCGGGTCCGGCGGCGTGCCAGGCACCGTCACGCTCGGCCCAGGAGCTCGCCGAAGCGGGCGGCGAAGTCCTGGGCCGAGGGCGTGCACTCAGTGTTGAGGTCATGCAGCAGCAGCAGCCGCCCCACGATCGGGGTGTCCACCGTCGTCGCCTGGCACACACCCGCCCAGCATGTCTGCTGTCATGCCTGCGGGCCTCAGCGGCGCAGGTCCCGGTAGCGGGCAATGAGGCCACGGGTAGAGGCGTCCTGGGCCTCCAGCGCGGCGGCGTCCCCCTGGACGGCGGGAGCGATCTCCAGCGCGAGCTTCTTGCCCAGCTCCACGCCCCACTGGTCGAAGGAGTCGATCCCCCACACGACCCCCTGGGTGAAGGTGATGTGCTCGTACAGGGCGATGAGCTGGCCGACCACGGAGGGTGTCAGCGCGGGTGCCAGGATCGACGTCGTTGGCCTGTTACCGGGGAAAGTCCGGGCGGGGACAATCTCCTCGGGCGTGCCCTCGGCACGCACCTCCTCCGCGGTCTTGCCGAAGGCCAGGGCCGCGGTCTGGGCCAGGTAGTTGGACAGGAACAGCTCGTGGACGTCCACCTCCCCGTCCTTAGTGGGGTGGGCGGGGTTGGCCGCAGCAATGAAGTCGGCGGGGATGAGCTGGGTGCCCTGGTGGATGAGCTGGTAGAAGGCGTGCTGGCCGTTGGTACCCGGCTCCCCCCAGAAGATCTCCCCGGTACCGGTAGTCACCGGGGTGCCGTCCCACTGTACGGACTTGCCGTTGGACTCCATGGCCAGCTGCTGGAGGTAGGCGGGGAAGCGGTGCAGGTACTGGGCGTAAGGCAGCACGGCGTGGGAGGCGGCCTTGAAGAAGTTGACGTACCAGACGTTCAGCAGCCCCATGAGCATGGGGACGTTGTCAGCCGGCGCTCTGGTGGCAAAGTGCTCGTCCACGGCGCGGAACCCGCTGAGCAGCTCGGCAAAGCGCTCCGGGCCGACCGCCACCGCCAGCACCGTGCCCACGGCGGAGTCCACGGAGTAGCGACCGCCTACCCAGCTCCAGAACCCAAAGGCGTTGTCCGGATTGATACCGAAGTCGGCCACCTTGTCCAGGGCGGTGGACACGGCCACGAAGTGCCTGGCGACCGCGCCCTCGGTGTCGATCCCCCTGTCCTGGAGCGCGCCGAGGAACCAGTCGCGGACCATACGGGCGTTGGTCAGGGTCTCCAGGGTGGTAAAGGTCTTGGAGGCGATGATAAACAGCGTGGTCTCCGGATCGAGGTCGGCGACCTTCTCCGCACAGTCGGCCGGGTCTATGTTGGAGATGAACCGGCACTCCAGGCCCGGCTGGACGTAGGGTTTGAGAGCCTCGTAGACCATGACCGGCCCCAGGTCGGAGCCGCCGATACCGATATTGACCACCGTGGTGATCGGTCTGCCGGTCGCGCCCGTCCACTCCCCCGAGCGCACACGCCGGGCGAACGCGTAGATCCTCTCCAGGACCTCGTGGACGTCAGCGACAACGTCGCGGCCGTCCACCACCAGGGTGTCGGTGGCAGGCCTGCGCAGGGCGGTGTGCAGGACGGCGCGGTCCTCGGTGACGTTGATGTGCTCCCCGGCGTACATGGCGTCGCGGCGCCCGGGAACGTCCACCTGCTCGGCCAGCTCGACCAGTGCCGCCAGGACCTCCTCGGTGACCAGGTTCTTGGACAGGTCCACGTAGAGGTCACCGAGCTGGTAGGAGAGGCGCTCGGCACGCCCCGGGTCCTCAGCGAACCAGGTGCGCAGGTCGGGGGTGAGGGCGTCGTGGAGCCCGGCCAGGCGCTGCCAGGCGGGTGTGGTGGTGGGGTCAACAGGTGTCTGCGTTGTCGGCATGTGGCCAGTCTAGGGCGTCTACCACGATGACCGCGTGGACGACCGGGTGATCACCGGGAACGGCTGGCGCAACCAGCCGCGACTAGCGGACCGCAGTCCCACCACTGCCTGTGCGTCCCCTTGACTCACCTGTTGGTTGACTCACCAGACTCGCCCAGCACCGCTGACAACCGCTTCTTGCGGCGATTCTGCGTCACTATCCAGGCCACGTCCGCGTCGCTGACGTCAAGCGCCGTGAACGCGTCCAGCCCCTGGTCAGGATCAGCAGCCACGGCCACGCTCCAGCAGAACCCGAGGGACCTGCGCAGGGTCCTGGCCGCCGATGCCCTGCGGTCCCTCGCTGGCAGCCCCACAAGGTGGTTGGTAGTGCGGCGGCACACCTCGACGGCGCACAGAGGCACGGCAGCTCCACGGCTCGTCCGCCCAGCCACCGCCACGAAAGGACCAGTAGTCCGCGTACCGTGCGGGATCGGCGTAGTCCCAGCACTACTCCCACACCTTCCCCAGCATGTCGTGCAGTCCGAACGCGTTGAGCCGCTTGGTCGCAACAGGCGCAGGGCAGTCGAGTCCGTCCTTCACCGTCCATGCAACGTCCCCGACCTCGCCGTAATGCGCCAGTGTCACAGGTGTCGTGAGGCTGAACGGCTCCACCACCACGGTCCGCGCCGAGGACGTTCGGGCGTCGCGCATCATGAGCTCACCGCCTGGGACTCGCACCATCCTGGACAGTGTCACACGCCCACCTGTGCCCGTTGCTTCCTGGCTACCAGCCAGGATCCCAAGCGCTTATGCCTCCTTCTGGCCCACCGCGCCCTCGTGGCAGACCGCCTTGATGTTGTTGCCGTCGGGGTCCAGGACGAAGGCCCCGTAGTACCCGGGGTGGTGGTAGTGGGGCCGCTCCCCCGGCGCACCGTTGTCGGCCCCCCACCAGGGCCGCCTGGTAGAACGCCTCGACCTCATCGGTGGAGGCCGCGGTCAGGGCCAGGTGGCTGCGTGGCGGCACCTCCTCAGGGACCAGCACGACCTCCGGGTGTGCCCGGCCGGTCTCGTCACACGCACCCAGGGCGAGAACCGGCCCGTACTCCGCGACCACCGAGTAGCCCAGCGGGGCCAGCGCCTTCCCGTAGAAGGCGCGCGAGGCGGACAGGCTCCTGACAAAAAGCGACATGCGGTCAGCCGCCCTGTCAGGGTACACCTGTTCCTGGGGGCATCCTTGGGAGTCCTCGGGATTCCTCGGGAGGAGGTCAGGGCAGGCCTGGGCCTTGACCTGCTCCGTCATCCTCCCACCCACCACGACCCGCCGGGTACGTGGGCCTGACACCGTGCACCGTAGCCCAGCCCCTCGCACAGGCTGCACTCGATGAACCTCCGGCAGCCGGCGCAGCGGTCCTTCACGCCCCAGTCATGATGTGCTCATAGTGACGCATAATGTACAGAACCGCTGTCTCAGCTAGACTGGGAGCATGCCCGAGATGACTGTGACCAGCGCCCGCAGCAGGCTGGCGGAGGTTGTTGACACTGCCCGCGTCGGCCACTCCCCCGTCTACCTGACCCGCCGCGGTCTGCGGGTGGCCGCAGTCATTGACGCTGATGACCTCGGCCAGCTGATCGAGGCGGCTGAGGACCTGGCTGATATCAGGGCAGCCCGTGAGGCACGCGAGGAGATGGCAGCCTCTCCACCCGTCCCCTGGGAGGAGGTCAAGGCAGACCTGGGCCTGAGCCAGGCGGACGGCCTGACAGGATCACACTGACAGAACATAGAGGCACAGGACCATGGCCTGCTCCGTCGTCCTCTCACCCGCCGCCACCCGCCAGATACGCAGGCTTGACGCTGTGGCACGCCGTCGTGTCCAGGCCGCCATCGACCTCCTCGCTGAGGAACCTCGCCCACGCGGGGCCAGAAAGATCACCGGTGGTGACGGGGAGCTGCGGGTGCGCACAGGTCACTACCGCATCGTCTACGAGGTCGACGACGGCGTCCTGACCGTCCTGGTAATCGCCGTCGGCCATCGCCGTGACATCTATCGGTCCCGCTCGTAGGCGGCCTGGCGTGCCACGCCCGTTGCTTCCTGGCTACCAGCCAGGATCCCAGCGCTCATGCCTCCTTCTGGCCCACCGCGCCCTCGTGGCAGACCGCCTCGACCTCTCTGGCTGGAGCGGACCGGACGGTCTGGCAACCACCTCCGCCCCCGCATCACCTCCTGCGCCTCTCCCGCACCCGCACACTCATCTGGATGGGTGAGCCAGCGAATCCGAACTCCTCGCGCAGGCGGCGCTCGATGAACCGTCGGTAGCCGGCGTCAAGGAACCCGGTAGTGAAGATGACGATCCGCGGCGGCGCCACCTGGGCCTGGGTGGCGAAGAGGATGCGCGGCTGCCTGCCACCGCGCACCGGGTGGGGCGTGGCTGACTGCAGCTGGCCCAAGAACCCGTTGAGCCTACCTGTGGGCACCCGGGTGGTCCATCCTTCCAGCGCGGTATCGAGTGCCCGCACCAGACGGTTGGTGTGCCACCCGGTACGCGCGGCCAGGTTGATGTGAGGAGCCCAGGAGACATGGGCCAGGTCACGCTCCGTCTCCCAGCGCAGGGCCTTCTGGCGGTCCTGGTCCACCAGGTCCCACTTGTTGTTGACCAGGACCAGCGCACGACCGGCGTCCACCACCTGCTGGATGACGCGCACGTCCTGCTCGGTGACCGGCTCGGAGGCGTCCAGGAGCACCACGGCCACCTCCGCCTTCTCGATGGCTCCCTGGGTGCGCAGGACGGCGTAATAGTCCGCTCCCCGAGCCTGGCGCACCCGTCGCCGGATCCCGGCGGTGTCCACCAGGACCCAGGCCCGCCCGTCCAGCTCAATGACCTCGTCCACCGGGTCACGGGTAGTGCCCGCAACCTCGTTGACCACGACTCTCTGGGAGCCTGCGATAGCGTTGAGCAGGGAGGACTTGCCTACATTGGGCCGTCCCACCAGGGCGATACGGTGCAGCCCCTCCTCAGGCTGGGCCGCAGCGACGGCGGAGACCTCCGGCAGGACGGCCACAGCCGCGTCCAGTACCTCGCCCGCACCGCGCCCGTGCAGCGCGGAGACCGGGTAGGGCTCACCCAGTCCCAGCCCCCACAGCGCGGCGGCGTCACCCTCCTGGGCGGAGGAGTCAACCTTGTTTGCGACCAGGACGACCGGCTTGCCGCTGCGACGCAGCATGGTGACCACCCTGGCGTCGGTCTCAGTAATCCCTACTCGGGCGTCCACGACGAGCAGGACGGCATCTGCCATCTGCACCGCCACCTCCGCCTGCGTGGCCACGGCGGCCTCCAGACCTGCCACGTCCACCTCCCAGCCGCCGGTGTCCACGATAGTAAAGCGGCGTCCAGCCCACTCCGCCGGGTAGGACACCCGGTCACGGGTGACTCCCGGGGTGTCCTGGACGACGGCGACGCGGCGGCCCAGGACCCGGTTCACCAGGGTGGACTTGCCCACGTTGGGGCGCCCGATAACCGCTAGGACCGGCAGGCCGGGCTCGACCTGGTCCTCCGTGGAGGCCCTCTCCCCGCTGTCGAGAAGAGCACGGTCTTCCTCGCTGAGATCGTAGCCCTCCAGGTCCTCGCGCATGGCCCGGGCACGGGCGGTCTCCTGGGAGTGCCGAGCCACCTGGGGCGCTGCTGCCTCGCTCACCGCCTGCTCGACCAGGTCAAGGACCCGGGTGACCGACTCATCCAGGGTGAGCCCGGAGGTGTCCACCAGGGTGACCCCCTCGGCAGCGGTGAGGAACTGGGACACGGTGGCGTCGTCGCGGTCGCGGCGTACCACCTGGTCACGCAGGTCGGGTTCATCGACCTTCCTTCCCGCCGCCTCCAGGTCGCCTGCGCGACGGGCCAGGCGATCCTCCTCGGAGGCGGTCAGCAGCAGGCGCACCTCGGCCTCGGGGGCGATCACCGTGGTGATGTCGCGACCCTCGGCCACGACTCCCGCCCCGCCGGAGAAGGAGGAGCCGAGCCCTGCCCGCTCCGCAGCGATGATCTCACGCTGGAGCCCGGCTAGCGCCGCACGGACCCCCAGGTTGGTCGCCACCTGGGAGACCACCTGGGAGATGCGAGGCTCGCGGATCTCCTGGGTGATGTCAGTCCCATCGCACAACACTCGGGGAGCATCCGGGTCGAGCCCCACCTCCAGCGGCATCGTTGCCACCGTGCGGGCAGCCGCTGCGCTGTCAGAAAGATCAGCGCCCTGCTGCTGGCACCACCACGCGGCCGCCCGGTACATGGCACCGGTGTCCAGGTAGGCCAGTCCTAGCCGTGCAGCCACCGCCCTGGAGACTGAGGACTTCCCTGACCCGCTCGGCCCGTCAACGGCCACGACAATTCCCATTGCGCTCCTCCAGGTTCAGCCAACAGGCGCAAGCGTCCCACATCGCGGTGCCACGGCGTGGCCTCGGCCCGGATGAGGCAGCACACAGGCAGGCTGCCTCCGCCCCGCCCAGGACGACAGAAACGTCATGGGACAACCATGTTTCCTGCTGTCCTATGACATTTCTGTCGCCTGCTGCCCCGGGGCTGTGGGAGCCGGTCCCTACGTGACTACCACCCGCCAGCCCCGCTGGTCCAGGGCCTCCTCCAGGCCCTGTGCGGCGCCGGGCAGCACCGAGACAACAGCCAGGCCCGCGCTCTGCCCCGCCGAGTGCTCCAGGGCAAAGTCCTCAATATTGACGCCAACCTCGCCAATGTCGGCAAAGAGCCTGCCCAGGGAGCCGACGGAGTCGGGCACGAGCACCTGGACCTCACGGTAGCGCCGCGGGGCGCCTCCGTGCTTGCCCGGAATACGTGCCCGGCCACGACCACCTCGGGTCATGACGTCGCTGACAGCGCCGACCGCCCCCGGAGCGAGCGTGGAGGCGTCGCCCGGCAGCGTGTGGCCATGACAGCTGGGGAAGCCAGAGCTGTCGGGACAGCCGGGGCTGCCAGGCTCGCCAACAGCGGCCTCCACACCGCGCAGCAGCAGGTTCAGGTCCTCGCGCAGCTCGCGTAGCAGCCCGGCCACCGGGGCGGCGTTGCCGACGACGATGGCTGACCACAGCCTCGGGTCGGAGGCAGCCACACGTGTCACGTCCCGGAGCCCCTGCCCGGCCAGCGCCAGGGCGGACTCGCTGACCTTCTCCAGACGGGCCGCCACCAGGGAGGAAGCCAGCTGGGGGAGGTGAGATACTGCCGCCACCGCGACGTCGTGCTCAGCCGCCCCCATGCGCACCGGGGTGGCTCCGACATCAGTTGCCAGGCCGCGCACCACCAGCTCGGCCGAGGGATCAGCCCCCTCCCCCACGACCACCCAGGGCCTCCCGGCGAAGAGGTCGGAGTCAGCGCTGCCCGCCCCAGAGCGCTCCCGCCCGGCCATCGGGTGGCTGCCCACGTACCGACGTGCCGCCTGGTCGGCACGGGCACGAACCTCAGCAGCGACCCGCTCCTTGACGGAGGCCACGTCCGTGACCACGGCCTGGGGATGGGCACCCAGCTGGCGCACCACCACGTCGGCGGCCACGTCCGGCGGGGTGGCCACGACCACTACCTGAGGCTCGGCGTCTCCCTCCCGGTGCGGCCGTCCTGCACCCATGTCCCGGGCCAGGGACAGGCTGGTCGGCGAGGTGTCCTCCAGCTGGACCTCGACCCCTGCCGACGTCAGCGCCAGGGCCAGGGAGGTGCCCAGCAACCCAGTCCCCACGACGAGCACGGGCCCCACCGTGGACACCGGCTGCCCCCCGTGCTTCCCCCTCACAGCCCGACCTCGCGCTGGAGCGCCGCGACCTCGTCCTGCGTCAGAGCCCTGACCTGGCCGGGAGCAAGCCGGCCCAGGCCCAGCGGTCCCAGCCTTGTGCGCACCAGCCGCGTCACCGGGTGCCCTACCGCGTCCAGCATGCGCCTGACGACACGGTTGCGTCCGCAGTGGAGGGTGACCTCCACGATCGAGCCCCGCGCACTGGTGTCCTTGACCGTGACCCGGTCCGCCTGGACGGGACCGTCGTCGAGCTCGATACCTCGCCTCAGCTTTCGCGGGACCCAGCGCTCGACCTCTCCCTCGACAACGGCCACGTAGGTCTTGGCGATCTCGAAGCGGGGGTGCATGAGCCGGTGGGAGAGCTCCCCGTCGTTGGACAGCAGGAGAAGACCCTCGGTCTGGGTGTCCAGGCGCCCCACGTGGACCAGACGCGTGTCTGGGGACAGCTCAGGGTGGTCGGCCAGGTAGTCGCGGGCGTAGCGGGCGACCGTGGGCCGTCCCTGCGGGTCCTCCATAGTGGTGACCACGCCTGCGGGCTTGTGGAGGAGGAGCGTGAGCAGCCCCGGGTCGGTGAGCACCCGGGAGCCGTCCACCCGGATCTCTTGGCTGAGCGGGTCTACCCGCAGGCCGGGCTCGGTGACGACGACCCCCCCGACACTGACCCGTCCGGCGGCGATCACCGCCTCGCAGGCGCGGCGGGAGCCTACCCCGGCGTGGGCCAGGACCTTCTGAAGGCGCTGCCCGCCGACCACGTGCGGGTCATCGGCCCCACCGCGCGCGGCCCGCGCCTGCTGGGCGAGCAGCCGGGCCTCCTCGTCCTCGCTGACCGCCTCGGAGTCGAAGGCTGCCAGGGCCTCGGCACCAGCGCCCTCGTCCAGGTCCTCGACGTCATCGTCGTCGTAGAACTCCTCCGCCCCGAGCTCTCCTACCGGCCCCAGCCCGGGACTGCTCAGCCTGTCCGCCATTGCATCCCCTCTCTGTCTCCTCCTTGCCAGGTTACCGGGCGTCCCGCCCGTCACCGGTCAGCACGTCTACCTGCCTCCTGCGTACCTGCCGGACTCGTCAGCTCGGTGACCTCGTCGTCCAGGTCTGCCAGGTCCTCCTGAGCGGGGAGGTAGGGGGCCAGCGCGGGCAGCTCCTCCAGGGAGCTGATACCCAGGTACTCTAGGAACTCTGCGCTGGTACGGTAGAGGGCCGCCCCGGAGGACTCGGTGCCGTCCTCCTCAATGAGCCTGCGGGCACGGAGGGTCCGTACCACCCCGTCCACGCTGACTCCCCGGACGGCAGCGATCCTGCTCCTGGTGACAGGTTGACGGTAGGCGATGACCGCCAGGGTCTCCAGGGCGGCCTGTGACAGCCTGGCTGTGGCGCTGCCGACGACGAAGCGTTCCACCACCTCGCTGTAGCGGGTACCAGAGGCCAGCCGCCAGCCTTCGCCCACCTGCTGCAGGACGAAGCCGTGCTCACGGCTGCCGGGCGCCTCCCCGCGGTACTCAGCAGCAAGCCCCTCCAGGAGCGCGCGGGTCTCCTCCTCGTCCAGGTCAAGGGCCTGCGCCAGAGCAGCAGTGGTCACCGGCTCGTCGGCGACAACCAGCACCGCCTCCACGGCACCACGCACCCCGACCTGGGACGGTGTGCCCAGCGCGGCTGCCCCGGCACCGTCACCGGGTACGTGAGCACGCACCTCAGCCTGTGTCATGAGAACTCCCCCTCCACGTCAGCCTCTACTATGCCGACCTGCCCCTCCTGGTCGGCGCACCAGGTTACCGTGATCTCACCCATGGCCTCCGTCTGCTCCAGCTCGGCACTGCCCTGACGGTGCAGCAGGAGCACCCCCAGGAACCGGGCGACGACCACGGCTACCCTGTCGGTGTCGTGGGTCAGCTCGGTGAAGGTCAGGCGACCGTGACGCCTGAGCCGCTCAGCGACAAGGCCTACCTGCTCACCCACGGCGACCCGCTCGTGGAGGTGGAGGGTCTGGACACCCGGGTCCCTGGGACGGCTCAGGGCCGAGGCAGCGGCACGGGCCAGCTCCTCAGGTGTCACGGTGGTGGCCAGAGGGGGCAGCAGCGCGGCCAGGCGGGGGTCCAGGCTGACCAGGCGCGGATAGCTGCGCGAGGCGGCGTCGGCCCGCTCCCGGAAGGCTCCCGCCGCCTCCTTGAAGGCCCGGTACTGCAGGAGCCTGGCGAACAGGAGGTCGCGGGACTCCAGCAGCTCCAGGTCAGGGTCCTCCTCGTCCTCTTCCCGGGGCAGCAGCCGGTGCGCCTTGAGGGCCAGCAGCGTGGCAGCCACCACGAGGAACTCGGAGGCGTGCTCCAGGTCCCCGTCGGAGCGCATGTAGGCCATGAAGTCGTCAGTGACCTCAGCCAGGGCCAGCTCGGTGACGTCCAGGCGCCTGCGGGCGATCAGGGTGAGCAGCAGGTCAAAAGGCCCTTCGAACTGCGGCAGGGCGACGCTGAATCCCGGCAGCCGATCAGCCGTCTGCGCCCCGGTGGCCTCATGGACCGGGGCTGGACCGTCCGGCTGGTGGCGGGAGGCAGAGGTGCCCCTGGCAGGCGCCAGGGACTCAGGCGACATCGCCGCGGGCGATGACCTCGCGGGCAAGACGACGGTAGGCCTTGGCACCCGGGTGGGAGGGGGCGTAACTCGTGATCGGCTCACTGGCCACGGACGCGTCAGGAAACTTGACAGTACGCCGGATGCGTGTGTCCAGGAGCAGGTCCCCGAAGGCCTCCTCCAGGCGCTCTAGGACCTCCCGGGAGTGCAGCGTCCGGGTGTCTACCATGGTCGCCAGGATGCCGTCGATCTTGAGGCTGGCGTTGAGGCGGTCCTTGACCCGCTCCACCGTCTCCACCAGGAGGGCGACGCCGCGCAGCGCGAAGAACTCGGTCTCCAGGGGGATGATAACCCCGTGGGAGGCCGTCAGCGCGTTGACGGTGAGCAGCCCCAGGGAGGGCTGGCAGTCCACGAGCACGACGTCGTAGTCGTCCAGGACGGGACGAAGCACCCTCTTGAGGGCCTGCTCGCGCGCCACCTCGTTGACCAGCTGGACCTCAGCCGCAGACAGGTCGATATTGGCCGGGACAATATCCAGGCCCGGGACCGTGGTGGGGTGGATGACCGCGCGCACGTCGGGGTGCGCCGCCACGAGGTGGTCGTAGATGGTGGACTCCAGCTCGTGGGCGCTGATACCCAGGCCGGCTGAGGCAGCCCCCTGCGGGTCGAAGTCCACGATGAGCACCCGGCGCCCGTACTCGGCCAGGGCAGCCCCCAGGTTGATGGTGGTCGTGGTTTTGCCGACACCGCCCTTCTGGTTGCACATGGACACGACACGGGCAGGACCGTGGGAGACCAGGGGCGCGGGAGCAGCAAAGACTCTCCCCTCACCCTCCTCAGCCTCTTCAGACTCCTCAGGCTCCTCGGAGGTGGGCAGGTCATACAGTCCGGACTGGTCGGTGTCGCTCACGTCTCCCAGACTAGCCGACACCTCAGTGCTGACGCCCGCACCCTCAGGACACGCCTCGTCGCCCAGTCACTGAGCCATGGACCGGCCACGACCAGTCCGGCTCCTCGTGCCCTGGGCGCTCAGTCCCGCGCCCTGGGATGGCTGGTCGCGTAGACCTCCCGCAGGTGGTCTACCGTGACCTTGGTGTAGACCTGGGTCGTCGTCACCGAGGCGTGCCCCAGCATCTCCTGGACCACGCGTACATCCGCTCCCCCGGACAGGAGGTGCGTGGCGAAGGAGTGACGCAGCGTGTGCGGGGAGACGCGACGTTCCCCGGCCGCAGCCTGGCTGCCAGACAGGCCTGCTCGTCGGGCGGCGGCCTGCAGGACGGCCCACGCGCTCTGCCTGCTCAGGGGCCTGCCCAGCGTGTTGAGAAACACCTCCGGCACTCCCCGGCCCTTCTCCACCAGGACCGGCCTGCCACGCACCAGGTAGGCCTCCAGGGCCGTCCAGGCGTACCCCCCCACCGGCACCACCCGCTCCTTGCGGCCCTTTCCGAACAGACGCAGGACGCCGGAGGCAGGGTCCAGGTCGTCGACGACCAGCCCGACGGCCTCGGAGATCCGTGCCCCTGTGGCATAGAGGACCTCGAGCAGCGCCCGGTCGCGCAGGCTGACCGGGCTGTCCCCGCTGCCAGCGGCCTCCAGGAGACGACCGACCTCCTTGATGCTGAGCGCCTTGGGCAGACGCCGCCCCAGCTGGGGAGGTCGCACGCCAGCGGCCGGGTCCTCGCTCGTTGCCCCCTCCTCCAGGAGGAAGCGGTGCCAGCCACGGACCGCCGTGAGAGTCCGGGAGGCTGAGGAGACAGCCAGGATGTGCGCGCCGTCAGCACCTGTGCGCAGGGCCTCCAGGAAGCCGCTGACGTGCTCGGGGGAGGCTGATGCAGGATCGTGCACGCCGCTGTGGCGCAGGTAGCGGGTGTAGCGGGCCAAGTCCCGCTCGTAGGCCGACAGCGTGTGAGGACTCAGACCGCGCTCAACCCTCAGGTGCGCGAGGTACCCACGCAGCGCGCGCTCCAGGGCGTCGCCACGTGGGTCACTGCTGGTACTCCGGGGGCTCGTGGAGTGCCGAGCCTCAGGAGATCCTGGTGATGAGGCCAAGACCCACGATCGTCAGCGCCCAGGTCAGCGCCACGGCCACCGTGATCCGGTTGAGGTTGCGCTCAGCCACGCCGGAGGAGCCCGCAGAGGAGGAGATCCCACCGCCGAACATGTCCGACAGGCCTCCCCCCTTCCCCTTGTGCAGGAGGATGGACATGATGAGGAAGAAGCTTGAGAGCACGAGCAGCACCTGCAGAATAATACGTAGCGCGTCCATACAGTGTTCCCCTACGTTCCCTTCGTCATGGGGCTGTAGGCCCCGTGGTCCTGTGCTGAAGCCTACCCGGCGCCGAGAGCTGCCGAAGGCTACCGGGTGTGAGGTGCCACTAACCGGTTGCCTGGGGCCGGCACGTCGTGCCGGCCCCAGGCAACCGGTCGGGTGTACCGGAGGAGGTCAGGCGTAGAAGTGGGCCATCGCGGCAAAGGAGTCCGCCTTGAGGGAGGCGCCTCCCACAAGAGCACCGTCAATGTCCTCCTGGGCCATGAGCTCCTTGATGGTGTCAGGCTTGGCGGATCCGCCGTACAGGACGCGGGTGGCCTCCGCTGTGGCGTCACCGTAGTCGGCACGCAACGCCTGGCGGATGGCGCCGCAGACCTCCTGGGCGTCCTGGGCGGTCGCGGTCTCTCCGGTGCCGATGGCCCAGATGGGCTCGTAGGCGATGACGATCCTGGCGACGTCCTCGGCGCTCCACCCCTCCAGGGCGGCACGGATCTGCCCCAGGACGAAGTCCACGTGCGTGCCCGCCTTGCGTACCGCCAGGGCCTCGCCGCAGCACAGGATCGGAGTCATGCCGGCGTCAAGCACCTTGCGGGCCTTGGTACCGACGAGCTGGTCGGACTCGCCGTGGTACTCCCGGCGCTCGGAGTGGCCCATGACCACGTAGGACACTCCGAGCCTGGAGAGCATGGAGGTGGAGATCTCACCAGTGTAGGCACCGTTGTCGTGGGTGGAGACGTCCTGGGCGCCGTACCTGATCGCCAGGCTGTCGGCCTCGACCACGGTCTGGACGGAGCGCAGGTCGGTGAACGGGGGGATGACGACGACCTCGCACCTGGCATAGTCGTGGTCGCGGTCCTTCAGCTCCATGTCCAGGCCCTGGACCAGGTGGTTGGCCTCCAGGTGGTCCAGGTTCATCTTCCAGTTGCCCGCCATGAGAGGAGTGCGGTTGCTCATTGTGACACCTTCAGTCGTGTTGAGTTACGTGTTGTGTGGGAGGAGGACAGCCCGGCAGCCGCTCAGTCCTCCAGGACGGCGATGCCGGGCAGCGTCTTGCCCTCCAGGAGCTCCAGGGAGGCTCCGCCACCTGTGGAGATGTGGGAGAAGGTGGACTCGTCAAAGCCCAGGGTGCGTACCGCAGCCGCGGAGTCGCCACCACCGATGACCGAGAACGCCTCGGAGCCGCTGATGGCCTGGGCCACTGCCTTGGTGCCCTCGGCGAAGGCCTCGAACTCGAACACGCCCATAGGGCCGTTCCACACCACGGTGCTGGAGGAGGCGATGGCCTCGGCGAACCGGGCCCGTGTCTGCGGACCGATGTCCAGGCCCATCTGGTCGGCTGGGATGGCCTCGGAGGCGACGACGCTGGCGGGCGCGTCGGCAGCGAACTCAGGGGCCACCACGGTGTCAACAGGCAGCAGCAGCTCGACGCCGCGCTCGGCCGCGGTGTCGATGTAGCCCTTGACCGTGTCGATCTGGTCCTTCTCCAGCAAGGAGGTGCCCACTCCGTGGCCCTGCGCGGCCAGGAAGGTGTAGGCCATGCCACCACCGATGACCAGGCGGTCCGCCTTGCCCAGGAGGTTGGCGATGACTCCGAGCTTGTCGGAGACCTTGGACCCGCCCAGGACCACGGTGTAGGGGCGCTGCGGGCTGTTGACGGCCCGCCCCAGGGCCTCGATCTCCTTGACCACCAGCAGGCCCGCGGCCGAGGGCAGAATCTTGGCGACGTCGTAGACGGAGGCCTGCTTGCGGTGGACCACACCGAAGCCGTCGGAGACGAACACGTCGGCCAGAGCCGCGAGCTGGGCGGCAAAGGCCTCACGCTCCGCGTCGTCCTTGGAGGTCTCGGCGGCGCTGAAGCGCACGTTCTCCAGGAGGACGATCTTGCCGTCGCCCAGGGCCTCCACAGCCGCCTTGGCGGAGGGCCCCACGGTGTCCTCAGCAAGAGTCACCGTCGTGCCGGTGACCTCGGCCAGGCGGGTCGCCACGGGTGCCAGGGAGAAGTCAGGGTTGACCTGCCCCTTAGGGCGTCCCAGGTGGGCGGCGACGACAACCTTCGCCCCCGCGTCGAGCAGTCGCCGCAGGGTCGGCAGGGCTGCCTGGATCCTGCCGTCGTCAGTGATGTTCTTGTCGGCGTCCAGCGGGACGTTGAAGTCGGAGCGGACCAGGACTCGCCTGCCCGCGAGGTCACCCAGGGACTCGATGGTCTTCATAGGAAGTTGAAACCTCTCATCAGTCGGTCATTTGCCAGAAGGTTTGCTGGAAGGAACGGGGCGGGAATGGGGCTGCGCCCGTGCACGCGAGGGTGCGCGTGCACGGGCGCAGTCAGTGGAGCATCGTGCTCGTACTCGCGGCGAGTGCCGTCAGAGGCGCTCGGCGATGTACTCGGTGAGGTCCACCAGGCGGTTGGAGTAGCCCCACTCGTTGTCGTACCAGGACAGGACCTTGACCAGGTTGCCGATCACCTTGGTCTCGTTGGCGTCGAAGATCGAGGAGTGAGGGTCGCCCACGATGTCAGCGGAGACGATCGGGTCCTCGGTGTAGGCCAGGATGCCCTTGAGCTCACCCTCGGCAGCCTCCTTGACGGCAGCCTTGACGGCCTCGACGGAGACCTCCTTCTCAGCCTGGAAGGTCAGGTCGGTCAGGGAGCCGGTCGGAGTGGGGACGCGCACGGCCAGGCCGTCGAACTTGCCCTGGAGCTCGGGGATGACCAGGGCGACCGCCTGAGCGGCACCGGTCTTGGTGGGGATCATGGACAGCGCGGCAGCGCGGGCGCGGCGCAGGTCGCCGTGGGGGGCGTCCAGCAGGCGCTGGTCGCCGGTGTAGGAGTGCACCGTGGTCATGATGCCCTGGACGATCCCGAACTTGTCGTTGAGGACCTTGGCCAGGGGGGCGAGGCAGTTGGTGGTGCAGGAGGCGTTAGACACGATGCTCATCGTGGCCGGGTCGTAGGAGGCCTCGTTGACACCCACAACAAAGGTGCCGTCAACGTTCTTCGCGGGCGCGGAGATGACCACCTTCTTGGCGCCGCCGTCGATGTGGGCCTTGGCCTTCTCACCGTCGGTGAAGAACCCGGTGGACTCCACCACGACCTCGACACCGAGGTCACCCCAGGGGAGGTCGGCGGGGTTGCGCTCGGCAAGCACCTTGATGTGCGTGCCGTTGACGGTGATGCCCTCCTCGTCGTAGGAGACCTCGCCGTTGAAGCGACCGAGGATGGAGTCGTACTTCAGCAGGTGGGCCAGGGTCTTGTTGTCCGTGAGGTCGTTGACTGCGACGACCTCAAGGTCCGCGCCCTGCTCCAGGGCGGCACGGAAGAAGTTGCGGCCGATGCGGCCGAAGCCGTTGATACCAACTCGGGTAGTCACTTTTTGCGTCCTCCTAGTGCGCCCGCAGACGCACGGTTTCTGGGCTCGTTCGCACACCGTGGGTGTGCCCCGGGCTCCACGTGCCCCTCAGCGAGGAGACCTGTCAGAACCCGGCAGCACAGAGTCTATCCACACCCCTACCGCGCTGGCGAGCCTCCACCGGTACCAGGCACGCCACGGGCGAACAGGCACAAGGGCGGCAGCCTGCGGCAACCAGGCCGTGACCTGCGCCGAGCATGTTCTTGGCACGTTCCTAGGACCAGGGTCCCTCCCGAGACCCGGCCAGGCCCCGCAGACGGCTCAGGGATCCAGCATGTCCTGGGTCAGGACCGACTCGGTGTCGGGCACCCCCAGGTCGTGGGCGCGCTTGTCGGCCATCGCCAGCAGGCGGCGGATCCGGCCGGCCACCGCGTCCTTGGTCAGCTGCGGATCGGACAGGTGCCCCAGCTCCTCCAGCGAGGCCTGCTTGTGCTCCATGCGCAGCCTGCCGGCCTGAAGCAGGTGTGCCGGGACGTCGTCACCGAGGATCTCGAAGGCGCGCTCCACACGTGCCCCGGAGGCGACAGCGGCCCGGGCGGAGCGCCGCAGGTTGGCATCGTCGAAGTTAGCCAGACGGTTAGCGGTGCCTCGCGACTCCCTGCGCGAGCGTCGCTCGGACCAGGTCCTGTTGGCCTCGGGGGCACCCATCCGGTCCAGGATGATGCCGATTGACTCCCCGTCACGCACGACCACCCGGTCGGCGCCACGCACCTCGCGGGCCTTGGCCGCCACGTCGAAGCGGCGGGCCGCCCCCACCAGGGCCAGCGCAGCCTCTGAGCCGGGGCAGGTGACCTCCAGGGAGGAGGAGCGGCCGGGCTCGGTCAACGACCCCCGGGCGAGGAAGGCCCCTCGCCACGCTGCCGCAGCGGCGTTGCGCCCGCCCTGGACCACGGCCACCGGCATCCCGCGCACCGGGCGGCCGTGCTCGTCCACCAGGCCGGACAGGCGGGCCAGGTCCTTGCCCCGGTCCGCTACGCGCAACACGTAGCGTGACCCCCGGTGCAGTGAGCCGCCCTGGACCACGAGGACCTCCGCGTCCATGCCGAAGAGCTCCCTGAGGTGGCGGTGGAGCCGACGCACCGTGGCACCGTGGTCGAGCTCCGCCTCCACCACGAGGCGCTGGGAGACGATGTGCAGTCCCCCGGCGAAGCGCAGCATGGCTGACACCTCAGCGCGTTTCTGCGCCGTGTTCTCGGCGACGACGTGCGAGAGCTCGTCCTTGACGGTGACCGTCAGCGACATGAGAAGGCTCCTGACTGCTAGCGATAGGTTGTCGCACGGGTCCCCGGCGGTGCGCAGGGAGCTGGCCGGGTACGTGCCTGCGTGCGCAGGGGACCCACGTGCAACGACATATGACGAATATGACGGTTGTGACGTGAGGTGCGAGAAGAGTGTAAAAGAAGGTTCTCTGGGTCGGTTGCGGGTCCAGAGAAGATACTATGGAACTGGGCTGTGATACTACCCAGTACCGTCGCCCAGGAGGCTGGACGTGCCGTCGCGACGCCAGCGGGCGGCGTCTCCCACGTCCCCGATGGCGCCCTCGAAGGCGTCACGAAAGGCCGCTGCCAGCCGGAGGGGGTCGTGGTGGAGGCGCGCCTCCCCGGTACGCACCTGCCGCAGGACCAGGGTCGCCCCCAGGGATGAGGCCACGGAGGCCAGGTCGTCAATGTCCTCCACGGTCGAGGGGTCGGCCAGGACCACGTCAGCCCTCACCTCAGGAGCGTAGTCCGCCAGGACACGCAGGTGGTCGGCGCTGGTCATCCCGTCAGTCTCCCCGCGCTGTGCGGAGAGGTTGAGGACAATGACCTTGCTGGCACGCGTGCTGGCTAGGGCCTGACGCATTGAGGGCAGGATGAGGTGGGGCAGCACGGAGGTGTACCAGGAGCCCGGTCCCAGGACCACCCAGTCAGCCTCGTCGATCGCCGCCAGCGCAGCAGGGTGGGCGTCGGCGTCCTGGGGAACGATGGAGACGTTCTCCATGCGTCCGCGCGCCGAGGCCACAGCCACCTGCCCGGAGACTCGTTCCCGCCTGTCCCCGTTGACGATGTCCGCCTCGATCACCAGCGGGGAGGACGACATGGGAACCACCCTGCCGTTGATGGACAGCAGCCTGCCCACCCACTCCAGGCCGCCCACGTCGTCCCCGAGAAGCTGCCACAGTGCCAGGATGAGGAGGTTGCCCAGCGCGTGGTTGTCCAACTCACCCTGACCGTGAAAACGGTGCTGGAGGACGTCGCGCCACGTCAGGCCCCACTCGGAGTCGTCACACATGGAGGCCAGGGCCATGCGCAGGTCCCCAGGAGGCAGGCAGTCGAACTCCTGGCGCAGGCGGCCCGATGAGCCTCCGTCGTCGGCCACGGTCACCACCGCCGTCAGCCGGTGGGTGAGGTGGCGCAGTGCCCTCAGCGTGGCCGACAACCCATGCCCACCTCCCAGGGCAACGACACCGGGACCCTCCTCACCACGGCGGGGCCACCCGGCCGTGTCGATCGTCGTGCCCATGGCGCCCTCACTCCCGTCCCAGGTCCCGGTGCTGGACGACGACCTCGAAGCCAGCTTGTCGCAGCCTGGATCCTATGCGTTCGGCGGAGGCCACCGAGCGGTGCTTCCCACCGGTACAGCCTACTGCGACGGTGACGTGCGGCTTGAGCTCGTCAACGTAGTGCGGCAGCGCCGAGGCCAGAAGGTCCGCGTAGCCGTCGACGAAGGGGGCGGCGCCGTCCTGAGCGAAGACGTAGTCAGCCACGGCCGCGTCACGCCCGGTGAGGTGGCGCAGCTCAGAGACCCAGAACGGGTTAGGGATAAAACGCACGTCCACGACGTGGTCGGCGTCCAGCGGAAGCCCGTACTTGAAGCCGAAGGACATGACGTGAACGCGCAGGGCCAGGTCGGAGTCCCGGGCCACGAGCTCACGCACCCGCCTGGCCAGCTCGTGGACGGAGTAGCGCGAGGTGTCGATGACGGTGTCGGCCATGCCCTTGAGCCCGGCCAGGAGGGTGCGCTCGTGCTCGATCCCCTCCAGGACGGAGGCGGTGCCCTGGAGGGGGTGAGGTCGACGTGAGGACTCGAAGCGCCTGACCAGCGCCGCGTCCGAGGCGTCCAGGAATATCAGCCGCACCTCCGTGCCCGCCCCGCGCACCTGGCGCAGGTACTCCATGAAGTGGGCGAAGAACTCCCGGCTGCGCACGTCGACCACGGCAGCCAGCCGGTGGACCCCGGCGCCCACGGTGGTCATCATCCCGGCCAGGGCGGGCAGCAGCTGGGGCGGGAGGTTGTCCACCACGTACCAGTCCAGGTCCTCCAGGGCGTCGGCCGCCCGGGAGCGGCCGGCACCTGACATCCCGGTGACGATGATCATCTCGGGGCGCTCCGCAGGAGGCACCGGAGGCGTGGCGTCGTCGATGGCGGGGATCTCCACAGGAACCGTGTCCCTCAGCGGGTCGCGAGCGGGCTCGGCAGGCTGTGGGTGCTCCTGTTCACGCATGGCTCAAGCATGGCACGCCACAAGGCCCACCGGAGGGCAACCCTCCGGCTGCGTCCCGGAGGGCAGCCGGAGCCACGCCGTGGCCGCACAGGAGGATGACCTGCGGCTCCACAGCACAACCACCACTGTGGGCACGTGCCCCCGCACGCGCGCAGGACCCGCCGAGAGCCGGCAGGCACGGTGCCGTACCTGCCGACGCGCCTTGGTGTCCCCCGGCGGGACCTGCGGTGCGTCCGGCCGTGGCGCCGACAACGCCCTCAGGCAGTCGGTCTCAGTCGGTCAGCGGGGTCAGGTCGGCCCCGTTGGTGGCGATGACCCCCTTGTACCAGTCGAAGGACTTCTTGCGGTAACGGGCCAGCGTGCCGGTGCCGTCGTCGTCGCGGTCCACGTAGATGAACCCGTAGCGCTTGGACAGCTGGGCGGTGGAGGCGGACACGCAGTCGATGCACCCCCAGGAGGTGTAGCCCATGACCTCGACCCCGTCGGCCAGTGCCTCACGGACCTGCACCAGGTGGTCGTTCATGTAGTTGATACGGTAGTCGTCAACCACCGTGGGCTGGCCGTCCTCCCCGGTGACCAGCTCGTCGCGCGCGCCCAGGCCGTTCTCCACGATGAACAGGGGCTTGCCCCAGCGGTCCCAGTAGTCGTTGAGGATCGTGCGCAGGCCCCGGGGGTCGATGGCCCAACCCCACTGGGAGACCTCCAGGGTGGGGTTGGCGACCCCGCCCATGAGATTGCCGCCGCCAGACTCTCTCTCCTGGGTGACAGTCTCGCAGGAGGACATGTAGTAGGAGAAGGAGATGAAGTCGACCGTGTGCTCGGCCAGGATGCGTCGGTCCTCCTCGGTGATCTCCAGCTCGACACCCTTGTCACGCAGCGTGCGCAGGAAGTAGCCCGGGTAGGTCCCGCGCGCGTGCACGTCGCCGAAGGCGTAGTTGGCCCGCTCGGCCTGCTTGGCGGCCCACACGTCACGGGGGTCGGGGGTCAGCGGGTAGAAGGGGATCGCCAGGATCATGCAGCCCACCTTGAGATCAGGGTTGACCTCGTGAGCGATGCGGGTCACTGAGGCGGAAGCCACCAGCTCGTGGTGGATCGCCTGGTAGAGGTCCTGCTCGCTGAGCTGGTCCTTGGGGATGTTGATACCCCCCGCCATGAAGGGCTCGTGGAGGATGGCGTTGATCTCGTTGAAGGTCAGCCAGTACCTGACCCGGCTGCCATAGCGCTCGAAGAGGGTCCGGGCGTAGCGCTCGAAGAAACCGATCATGCGCCGGTCGGCCCAGCCGTTGTAGGCCCTGGCCAGGTGCAGCGGCGTCTCGTAGTGGCTGATGGTGACCAGGGGCTCGATACCGTGCTTCTCCAGCTCGTCGAGCACCCGGTCGTAGAAGGCCAGCCCCTCCTCGTTGGGCTCGGTCTCGTCCCCGCTGGGGAAGATCCTGGACCAGGCGATGGAGAAGCGGAAGACCTTGAAGCCCATCTCCGCCAGGAGCGCGATGTCCTCCTTGTAGCGGTGGTAGAAGTCGATGCCCTCCAGCTTGAGGTTGTCCGGGGTGGGTGCCTCGGTGCGGGGCCCGACAATACCCTGGGGCATGACGTCCTGGACGCTGAGCCCCTTGCCGTCAGTGTCGTAGGCGCCCTCGTACTGGTTGGCCGCCAGGGCGCCACCCCACAGGAAGCCGTCAGGGAAACGGGGCGCGGAGCCGGCGCCCAGGGTGTCTGTCGCGGTGTCTGCTGTCATGGTGGTCAGCTGCCTTTCCCTAGTCTCTTCTGTGCCTGTGTTCTCTTGTGGTTGTCTTGTGGTTCTCTGTGCGTCTGAGTGTCAGCGCACGCCTCGGGTCGTGCGCCCGTACTACCTGGGCCACCCGGGCTACCTGCTCACGACGACGACGGGGTCGCCGGCCCCCACCTCCTCACCGACGACGCAGGCGGTGACCTCCTTGTGGGCGGCCGTGTTGGTCACGAGCAGGGCGGTGACGGTGGAGTAGCCCGCAGCCTCGACCTTGGCGAGGTCGACACGGACCAGCTCCTGGCCCACGACCACCCGCTGTCCCTTGGTGACGG
Organism: Actinomyces wuliandei; assembly: GCF_004010955.1. Classification (NCBI taxonomy): domain Bacteria; kingdom Bacillati; phylum Actinomycetota; class Actinomycetes; order Actinomycetales; family Actinomycetaceae; genus Actinomyces; species Actinomyces wuliandei. The sequence continues at coordinate 1,411,156 of NZ_CP025227.1, read as the reverse complement.
AGGTGGCGAACCCGTCGCCCTTCATGTTGACGGTGTCGATGCCGACGTGGATGAGGACCTCCACGCCGTCGTCGGTCCTGATGCCCACGGCGTGCCCGGTGCCAGTGGTCGCCACCACCTCACCGGCGACAGGGGCCACGACGGAGCCGTCGGCGGGGACGATCCCCGCCCCCTTGCCCATGACCCCGGAGGAGAAGACCGGGTCGGGGACGTCCTCCAGGGCGATGACCCTGCCGGGCACAGGAGCGGCCACGATGACGTCAACGCCACCGGTGGTCTCGGCGGCGTCCACGTCCACGGCGCGCGGCGTGGCAGCACCAGCTGCCCCGTCCCCCGCACCGTCCTCAGTGCCGGCCTGGTCCGGGTCGTCGCTGACCCCGAAGAAGTAGGTCAGGACGAAGGCGATGACGACGGCCACGACGACGCCGACGAGGAACAGCGGGACGTCAGGAGTCTCGTCTACCCAGGCCGGCAGGCCGATGATGGAGGGGAAGACGCCTGCGGAGGTGGTACGGGCTCCGGCCAGCGCACCAATGGCTCCACCGACGGCGCCGCCAACGATGCCGAAGTAGAGGGGCAGTCTGCGGGGCAGGTTGATGCCGTAGATGACCGGCTCGGTGACCCCGGCGAGGAAGCCGGAGACGGCAGCGGGGCCGGCGAGCTCGCGGGTCTTGGCGTCCCTGGAGCGCAGCATGACTGCCAGGCCGGCGGCGGCCTGAGCCAGGACGGGGGCCACGAGCGGGCCGGTCATGACGGAGTAGCCGTTGGTGGTGATCTCCTGGGTCATGAGGGGGACGAAGCCCCAGTGCAGGCCGAAGATGACGAAGACCTGCCACAGGCCTCCCATGATGGCCCCACCCAGGAGCGGCACAGTGGCAAAGAGCCACTGCACGCCTGCGGCGATGCCGTCAGCCAGGTAGGTCGTGGCCGGGCCGATGGTGAGCAGGGTCAGCGGCACCATGATGAGGACCGTGAGCCACGGCGTCATGAAGTTGCGGAAGGCGCCAGGGATGTAGCGCATGAAGAGCCGCTCCAGGTGGCTCTGCACCCACACGGCCACGATGATGGGGATGACCGAGCTGGTGTAGCTCATCATGACCAGCGGGATGCCGAAGAAGTCATGGGGGCCGCCCGCCTCGTTGAGCGCGATGATGCTGGGGTAGACCAGTGCCCCGGCGATCGCCATGGAGGTGAACTGGTTGGCCTTGAAGTGCCGGGCGGCCGTCACCGCCAGGACCATGGGCAGGAAGTTCATGAAGGCATCGGAGGCGGCGTAGAGCACCGTGTAGGTGCCTGTCTCCTCCTGCAGCCATCCCAGGGTGGTGAACATGGTGAGGAAGGCCTTGAACAGCCCGGTGCCCGCCAGGGTCCACAGCATGGGTGAGATGATCCCTGACACCAGGGAGATGAAGGCGTCCAGCGGGTTCCTCCTCTCCGCCGGGGCATCCTCCTCCTCTCCCATGGGACCCAGGATCTTCATGAGCTCGGCGTAGGCCTCGGGGACGTCGTTGCCGATGACGACCTGGTACTGGCCCCCGGCCTGGACGACGGTGACCACGCCGCCAGTGGCCTTGACGGCCTCGGTGTCCGCCTTGGACTCGTCCTTGAGGACAAAGCGAAGGCGGGTGGCGCAGTGAGCCAGGCTGCGGACGTTGTCCTGCCCTCCCACCTTGGTGAGCAGGTCCGGCGCAAGCGCCGCGTAGTCGGTTTTGGCCATCAAGATCCTCCTCGATCAGGCTGACACGCTCGGAGAACAAAAAAGACCCGAGGTCCCTGTGGCGCGCACAGCGCCCAGGCACCTCAGGTCTTGCCCCTTATCGGGTCACAATCCATGGGACCGGCCTCGGTCCGCCATCATGCTATCCGTACTGGGGCCGCCACCCACAGTCGTCTCGTAATGGTATAGACCACGGTTCTATTTCTACACCGGGCTATGGTGCTCTGTGTGGTCCCGTCGAGCCGGGGCGGCGTCAGTCCAGGGCTGCTCCCGGGGTGTGCGGACCAGCGCGCCGCACCTGGGCCGCCGCGTCCTCCAGGCGGGCCACGTGCATGGTCAGGTAGGCCGTCTCGTCAGCGGAGACGGGGTCGCCCAGGCGCAGCTCCAGCAGCTCGCGTATGCGCAGGGCTACCTGGTAGGCCCGAGGCCTGGTCTCGCGCAGTACCCGGGCAACCGCGTGCGCGGTGCCGTCAGCCACCTGCTCACCGGTGCGCACGCGGGTCAGGAAGTAGCGCAGGTGGGCTGCCAGCCGCGCGGCGTCGATGGACTCCGGGTCGAAGTCCTGGCCGTAGGCACGCGTGAGGACGTCGAAGATCTGGGCGATAAGGCGGGACTGCTGCCAGGACCGCTCCGCAGAGGGACTGCCCACGACGGCGTTGAAGAGGTGCAGGGCCAGGGCCGTCGCCTCACCGGCAGGCAGCTGGACCTCCTGGACGGCGTTGAGCTCGTCAATCATCCGCTCGGCCAGGCGCAGCTCCTCGGGGTGGAGGTGGGCGACCTCGGCCCGCAGGGGGTAGTCCATGACCAGGCCCTGCTGCACCCGCTCCATGGCCTGGTTGACGTGGTCCACCACGGCGAGGACCGTGGAGGAGGGGACCGGGGCCCCCAGCTCGCGCGTGGCACGGGAGAGGACCTCCTCAATGAGCGTGATCCGGTCCAGGGGGATGTCAGCAATGACCTCACCCACGGAGCCCGCGTTGCGTGCCGGGACGAAGCGGCGGGCCACCCTGCTGGTGTCGACCTCCTGGCCGGGCCGGGCCTGGAAGCCGACACCCCGTCCAGTGACCACCGTCTCACGGCCCAGCTCATCACGCGCCAGGACGACGTTGTTGTTGAACACCCGCAGGATCCTCACGAGCAGAGTGTGCCCACGGAGTCGGCCCAGCACAAGCCCTCTCAGCCCCCGGGGCCCCTCTCCCCCTGGTCCCGGGACCCGGCGGTGCTGCTGGCCTTGAGGTGGGCAAGAACAGCCTGGGCCAGGGCCGGCCCAATGCCCTTGACCTGGGCGAGGCGCTCGGGCGTGGCCTGGCGGATCTGAGCCACGGAGCCGAGCTCGCGCAGCAGGGCGGCCTGACGCGTCGGCCCCAGCCCCGGGACACCGTCCAGGACCGATCGTGTCATCCCCGCCGAGCGTCTCCTGCGGTGGTGGGTGATGGCGAAGCGGTGGGACTCGTCGCGCAGGTGCTGGAGAAGGTACAGGGCGGCCGAGCCGCGCGGCAGCACCAGGGGGAACTCCTCCCCCGGGACCCAGACCTCCTCCAGACGCTTGGCCAGGCCGACCAGGGGCACGTCCACACCGAGCTCGTCGAGCACCGCCCGGGCGGCGCTGACCTGGGGCAGGCCCCCGTCAACCACCACTAGGCCGGGCAGGTAGCTGAACCGCCTGGCGCGGCCCGTCGCTGGGTCCACAGGACCGGAGACCACGGGTACGCCCTCGTCGTCGACAGGAGCGACCACCTGCCCGCCCCGGCCGTCGGGGACCAGGACACGCGGGGTGAGGTCCCCACCCTCTGTGCCGACCTCCGAGCCCCTGCCGCCACCGGCCACGTCGCGCCCGGGAGCGGCAGCGCCCCCGGTGTCCCCAGCACCCCGCTCGGCGAGGAGGCGCTTGAAGCGCCTGGTCAGCACCTCGCCCATGGCGGCGGTGTCGTCACTGGCGCCCTCTCCGGTGGTGCCGCGCACAGTGAAGCGACGATAGTCGGACTTGCGGGGGGCCCCGTCCTCAAAGACCACCATAGAGCCCACCTGGTAGCTGCCCTGGGTGTGGGAGACGTCGTAGCACTCGATGCGCAGAGGGGCCTCGGGCAGGTCCAGGGCCTGGGCCAGCTCCTCCAGCGCCTGGGAGCGCTGGGTGAGGTCCCCCGCCCGCCTGGTCTTGTGCAGGCGCAAAGACTCCTCGGCGTTGCGGCGCACGGTCTCCATAAGGGCTGCCTTGTCCCCGCGGCGTGGGACGCGCAGGTCCACCCGGGCACCTCTCAGCTGGGAGAGCCACGCGGTGACAGCGCTGGCACTGACCGGCATAACCGGAACCAGGACCTCCCGGGGAACTGCGGTGGTGGCGGTGTGGGCGACGTCATCGACGCTGGTGGCGGCAGCCCCACGGTGGCGCGAGGAGGACGGCTGGGCAGGTACGCGCGATCTCGGGTCCTGTGACCTGGTACCCGTGAGGCCCACGGAGGTGGTAGGTCCCGAGGTGGGAGGTGCACCAGGGGCTCCGGCGCCGCTGCCGCCGGTGTCTTCAGCGTCTTCAGGGTCTTCAGGACCTCCTGAGCCGTCGGGCTCCTCCAGGCGGTCGTCAGCGGGGTCCGGGAGCGCGGAGTAGACCTGCTGGAGGAGACGCTCCACCAGCTCGGAGTCCTCGGGACTGCCTACCAGGTCCACGACCCAGCCCCGCTGGCCGCGCACCCGCCCCCCGCGCACGTGGAAGACCTGGACGGCGGCCTCCAGCTCGTCGCGCGCCAGGGCGAAGACATCGGCGTCGGTGGCGTCGGGCAGCACGACGGCGTTGGTCTCGACGACCTTGCGCAGGGCGGCGGCGTCGTCGCGCAGACGGGCGGCCTTCTCGAAGTCCAGCGCGGCGGCGGCGGCCCTCATCTGGGACTCGACCTCACGCAGGTAGGGTCCGGTGCGCCCGGCCATGAAGGAGCAGAAGTTCTCAGCAAGCGCGCGGTGGTCCCGCTCGCTGACGCGTCCCACGCAGGGGGCCGAGCACTTGTCGATGTAGCCCAGCAGGCACGGGCGCCCAGAGGCCTGGGCGCGGCGGAACACCCCGGCGGAGCAGGAGCGCACCGGGAAGACGCGCAGCAGCTGGTCCACGGTCTCACGGATGGACCACACCGCGACGAAGGGACCGAAGTAGCGCGCCCCGCGCCTGCGGGCGCCGCGCATGACCTGGACCCGGGGGTAGGTCTCCTGCATGGTGACGGCCAGGTAGGGGTAGGACTTGTCGTCCTTGTACATGACGTTGAAGCGCGGGTTGAGCTCCTTGATCCAGGAGTACTCCAGGGCCAGGGACTCCACCTCGGTGGACACCACCGTCCACTCCACGGCGCAGGCGGTGGTGACCATCGTCTGGGTACGCGGGTGGAGGGCGGCGACATCCTGGAAGTAGCTGGACAGGCGGGCACGCAGGTTCTTCGCCTTGCCCACGTAGATGACCCGCCCCTCCCCGTCAAGGAACCGGTAGACACCCGGGGACGTGGGGACCTCACCCGGTGCGGGTCGGTACGTCGAGGGGTCGGCCATGGCTCAAGACTACGACCCGCCACGACGTCTACGATCACGGCGTCTAGGATCGTGTGACAAGGAGGTGCCCGTGCGGGTGAGCCGTGACGACGACCCACCCAGCAGCGGGCCGGGCGGAACCGAAGGAGGCAGGCCGTGGACGTGCGTCAGCTGGAGTTCTTTCTGGCCGTCGTCGAGGAGCAGACCTTCACCCAGGCTGCGCGGAGGAGCTTTGTCAGCCAGTCCGGGCTGTCGTCCTCGGTCAGGGCGCTGGAGCGCGAGCTGGGCGCGACCCTGTTCACCCGCAGTGCGTCCGGAGCCAGCCTGACTGCTGCGGGCGAGGCCTTCCTCCCTCGCGCTCGCAGGATGCTTGCTGATGCCACCGCCGCCAAGCGCGAGCTGATGGGCCTGGGACCGTCCCGCTCCCTGCGGCTGGGTTCCGAGCAGTGCCTGGGGGACCTGGTCAACCTGGCCGACGTGCTGACCGCCTTCACCTCACCGCAGGAGGACATTGAGGTCTTCTTCCAGCAGGCGCCCTCAGACAGCCTCCTGCGAGACCTGCACTCAGGCAGGCTTGAGGCCGCACTGATCGCCCGGGCCCCTGGGGAGCCCGGCGCCAGGCTCACCCAGGACCTGGAGGTGACCGTCCTGCGGCAGGAGCCGTTCGTGCTTCTTGCCCCCAGGAGCCACCCCCTCGCCTCCGAGAGCTCGGTCACGCTCGCGGCGCTGCGCCCCGAGCGTCTCGTCGACTTCGCACCCTCCTGGCCCGCCCGCAGCATCCTGGACCAGGCCCTGAGCGAGGCGGGCGTGTCCCGGCGTGCCACGGTAGAGGTGACCGACGTCCACATGCTGCTGTCGCTGGTGGAGTACGGGTTCGGGGTCGCCGTCGTCCCCCGGTCCTTCTCCGCCAAACCCGAGGCGGCCTCGCTGGCGGCGCTGCCACTGACCGGCACCACGCCCTGCTGGGAGACGGCCCTCGCCCTGAGTCCCCGAGCCGGGGCAGCCGCGAGGGCCTTCGCCTCCATGTTCCTGGTTGATACCGCTGGTACGACTGGCATGACAGGGACCGTCGACACTGTGGACGCACTGAACCGACAGCGACGGCACCGCAGCCCGCAGGGCCTCGTGACCGCTGAGTAGGCACTGCCGTCCCCGCCACCTACGAGCCCTGCCAACGAAATCTTCCCTGGCCCCAGAGGAGTCTGCTGTTGGCTCCCCGCAGGCCTAGTCCGTAGCCTGGTGGCTATGACTTCTCATGTCTGCGAGCCCCTCATGTACGCCCAGCAACTGGACACCCCCGCTCCGATCGAGCAGGCCCCGCTGCGCTGGCGCCGGGCGCCCAGCCCCCGGCCCGGGCCTGGCCAGGTCCTCATCAAGGTGGCCGCCTGCGGCGTGTGCCGCTCCAACCTCCACATGATCGAGGGTGACTGGGTCGGCAACGGGGTCCCCGCGCTCAGTCCCATCGTCCCCGGGCACGAGGTCACCGGGTACGTCGCCGAGATGGGGGCTGGTGTCGAGGGGTTCAGGCTCGGGGACCGGGTGGGGGTCCAGCCCCTGTGGTCCACCTGCGAGGAGTGCGAGTTCTGCACCACTGGCCGCGAGCAGCTGTGCCACGAGCGCAGGATCACCGGGGAGCACGTTGACGGAGGCTACGGCGAACTCATGGTCGCCACCGCCCGGCACACCTACCACGTGCCTGAGACCCTGGACATGGTGGAGGCCGCGCCCCTGTTCTGCCCCGGCATCACCGCCTTCGGCGCGGTGGACAAGCTCGACCTCGGCCCGGGTGACCGGGTTGCCGTCTTCGGCCCGGGCGGTGTGGGGCACATGGCGGTACAGTTTGCGGCCCTCACCGGTGCCGAGGTCACAGTTGTCGGGCGCAGCGCAGAGCACTTGGCCGTGGCCCGCGAGCTGGGCGCCGCCCACACGGTTGAGGCCACCGACCCGCAGGCTCTTGCCCAGGTCGAGGACACCGCTGACGCGGTCCTGCTCTTTGCCCCTGCGGAGGCGGTCACCGCCCAGGCGCTGCGCACCCTGAAGTGGGGAGGCACGCTTGTCAGCGCGGTCCCGCTCACCCTGCGGGGCTACCCGTTCGACCGCGCCCAGACACTGCGCACCTCCCTGCTGGGCAACCGGGCGCAGATGGAGAACGTGCTGAGTCTCGCCGCCCAGGGCAAGGTGCGCACCGTCGTCGAGCGCTTCCCTATGTCCCAGGCACCACGCGCGCTGGAGCTGCTCAAGGCAGGGCAGCTGCGCTCCCGGGCAGTGCTGGAGACCGAGGGCTGAGCCAGCGGGCAGGACCGGCACCCTGCGTCTCTCACCCACCCGAGCCGGGGCACCCCGGTCCCGGCAGGGTGCTGCCGGACGGCAGTGCCCGGACATCGGGGTCACATGTCCGCAGCACCCTGTGATACGCTACGTAGCGAGGCTTAGGCGCCTTTTTGCCGTCGGCTCACAGGAGCTACTATGGACAGCCAGACAATATACGAGCGCTTTGCACAGCAGGTCGCACTGCAGCCAGACGCCCCGGCAGTCATCACCCGGAGCAGGAGCATCACCTACGCCGGGCTTGACCGCATGGCGTCCTCAATCGCAGCCATGCTGCCGAAGGACCCGCGATTCGTCGGCATTGTCATGGACCACGGCCCGGCCATGGTCGCGGCCATGCTCGCGGTACTGAGGACGGGGGCAGCCTACGTCCCGGCAGAGCCCTCCTTCCCTGTAGAGCGCATCCACTTCATGCTCACCGAGGCGGACGTGGATGTCGTGGTGACCCAGCGGGAGTACGACAGCCTGTTTCGCGAGACAGTTCTCGGGGCGGAACGTGTCCACGTCGAGCCTGGCTACTCCGCCACGTCGGCTCCAGCGGGCACCACAAGCAGCGGTACCGCGCAGGACCTGGCCTACGTGCTGTACACCTCGGGCACCACCGGCACGCCCAAGGGCGTGTGCGTGGAGAACCGCAACGTGCTGGGCTACGTCGCGGCGTTCGAGCACGAGATGAGGATCGGGCCGGGTGACGTGATGCTGCAGCACTCGGTCTGCTCCTTCGACATCTTCGTCGAGGAGGTGTTCGGCTCGCTGCTCACCGGTGCCACGCTTGCCATCCCGTCCTCCGCCGAGCGTGACGACCTGCAGGCGCTGCTCGACTTTGTTGACGAGATGGGCGTGACCATCGTTGACGGCTTCCCCTACCTGATCGCTGACATCAACGCGTCCAGGCGCGTTCCCGAGGGCGTGCGCCTCTACGTCAGCGGCGGAGACGTGCTCAGGGCGGGCTACTGCGACCAGCTGGTCGGGAGCGCCGAGGTCTACAACACCTACGGCCCCTCGGAGACAACCTGCTGCGCCACGTACTACTGCGCCAGCGCCGGGCAGCCTCTCGCAGATGACACCTACCCGATAGGCAAGGCCGTGCTGGGCTACCGCGTGCAGGTCCTTGACGACCTCCTGCGACCTGTCCCCCCGGGTCAGACGGGCGAGATATGCATTACGGGCGCAGGCGTGGCTCGCGGATACCTCACGGACCGCCCGGAGGGGGGCAACTTCGTCGAGCAGGACGACGGCTCACGCATGTACCGCACCGGGGACCTCGGTGTCGAGCTGGAGGACGGCCAGATCGCCTTCCTGCACCGCAAGGACTCGCAGGTCATGATCAAGGGGAAGCGGGTCGAGTGCGAGGAGGTGGAGAACGTGCTGTCGGCCGACGAGGCCGTCAGCCGCGCCGTGGTACGTGCCCACATCGACGAGAACAGGCTCTCCTACCTAGTCGCCTATCTGACGCCGAGGCACCAAGGCATTGTGCTCTCCCAGCTGCGTGAGCGCCTCGTGCGTAAGCTCACCTCGTTCATGGTCCCCGAGTTCTTTGTCGTCATGAGTGAGATTCCCTTGAACAGCAACGGCAAGCCCGACGACGCCGCGCTGCCAGTGGTGCTGAAGGAAGGGTGACGGCAAGGATCACGCCGTAAGGAAGCCAAAGGAAGCAGTGAAGGAAGCCGTAAGGCAGGCACTATGAGGATTGAGGTGGAGCAGGTCGGGGCCGCCCGTGTCGACGAGCTCGTGGCGTGGCGTATGGAGGTCCTGCGTGAGGTCTTCGGCATCAGACCCGATGCCGACACCTCCTCCCTTGAGACCGCCAACCGCACCTACTACCGGCGCGAGCTGCCCGCAGGACGACACATCGCCTGCCTGGCCAGACTGGACGGCGATCCGGTCGGGTGCGGCGGTCTCTGCCTGTCCAAAGAGATGCCCTCACCCGATAATCCCAGCGGCCTGTGCGCCTACCTCATGAACGTGTACACGCGTCCCGCCTACCAGGGTCACGGAGTAGGGGCTGCGGTCGTCAGCTGGCTCGTCCAGCAGGCCCGCGCACGAGGTGCGGACAAGGTGTATCTTGAGACCTCCGAGGCAGGCAGGCGCCTCTACGAGGAGGCAGGTTTCACCGACATGCCCGGCATGATGCACCTGACGCAGGGTGGTCCGCACGGAGGGCAGAACCTGCAAAATGGCAGATTGCCTGCGCAGGCAGGGTCGAGGATATCGTCATGGAGCGTGGTATGAAGTATGTGATGCCGGATCTCGCGGTCTGCTACGAGGGTACGGCCGGCAGGACCGGCCCGGTTATCTACGTCATCGACATGAGCGGGCGCCCGTTCGAGATCGATGACCTGTGCGCGGGCCTCGCCGCCACTGTCGTGGCGATCCCGGTCGAGGAGTGGGACGACAGCCTCACCCCCTGGCCTGCACCGGGCCTGTACCCGGGAGACCCCGACTTTGCCGGGGACGCGGGCAGGACCCTCACGGAGCTTCTTGACATGGCCCTTCCCGTTGTGGACGACCGCTTTGGGCTGGCACCTTCCCAACGCGCCATCTGCGGCTACTCGCTGGCCGGACTGTTCGCGATGTACGCCTTCGTGCACTCGGACACCTTTGAGGCGGCAGGCTGCCTGTCGGCGTCGGTATGGTACGAGGGGTGGCTCGACCACCTGCGCTCGCTGCCCCTGGAGCTCTCGGGAAAGTTCGCCTTCCTGTCCATCGGCAGCCAGGAGCGCGAGGCGCCCGAGCAGATCCTGCACTGCGTGGAGGACAACATGGAGGCCTGTGCGGGGATCTTGCGCGAGGTCGGCTGCGAGACCCGCTTCGAGGTGGGACCCGGCCACCACATGGAGTACGCCAGGGAGCGCTTCATCACCGGCCTGGGCGCCATCGACGCGTTCTTCAGGCAGGAGGGGAGCGCGCCGCGTCCCTCCTGACGCTTTGCTTCTGTTGCACAGCGATGTAATTTGCGGCCATCTTTGCTACTTGTCTACCTGTGCTGCCCAGCGCACCCTCTACGTCAGGAGGCCTCATGAGCACTGGCGCTCCCCGCCCCCGTGTCGTCCTGGTGGACGTTGACGGCACCCTGGTCACCTACACCAACGAGCTGCCCTCCTCGGCGGTAGAGGCTATACGCCGCGCTCGCCGCCTGGGTCATCGCGTCTATCCCACGACGGGACGGTCACGGGCGGAGATGCCAGACTATCTCTGGGGCATCGGCTTTGACGGGATGGTCGGGGGCAACGGCTCCTACGTGGAGCACCAGGGGGAGGTGCTCCTGCACCAGCACCTCAGCCGCCAGGACTGCCAGGCCCTGGTGGCCTGGCAGTCAGGTCGGGGCCTGGAGTTCTACCTGGAGACGAACTCGGGGCTGTTTCCCTCCCCCGGCTTTCGCGACGCCGCCCTGCCCGCCGTGCGCGCCTACGCCGCTGGCAGGGGGCGTACGGACGCGGACTCGCTGACTGTGGAGGAGGCCTTCCCGGACTTCGTCTACAACGCTGAGCTGGTGCGTGACGACGTCAACAAGATCAGCTACCTGCTCTCCGGGCCTCAGGACCTGGAGGCCGCCCGCCAGACCTTCCCCTGGCTCAGGCACGGCAGCTGGGGCGGGCGCGGGCACGACGCCCTTTTCGGCGACGTCAGCGTGGCCGGAGTCTCCAAGGCGCACGCCGCTGACGTACTCCTGGAGCACCTGGGCGCCAGTCTGGAGGACGCGGTCGCCATCGGTGACGCTGCGGTGGACCTGGACATGATCGATCACTGCGGGACCGGTGTGGCCATGGGCAACGCCACCGCAGAGGTCAGGGCGGCTGCCGACCTGGTTACTGACGACGTCGAGGAAGACGGCCTGGCCAAGGCCTTCGAGCGGCTGGGGCTGCTGGGCTGAGCGCGTGTGCCAAGACGGCAGGCCGACGGTGGCCGGTCTGCGCAGGTCAGGCCGCCAGCGGCACGCGCCTAGTGGGAGCGCCGCCCGTTCTTAGCCGCACTCTCCAGCCCGCCGAGCCTGGTGGGCGATACTGGGTTCGAACCAGTGACCTCTTCCGTGTCAGGGAAGCGCGCTACCGCTGCGCCAATCGCCCGAGGTGGGTACCGGATTCGAACCGGTGTCAACGGCTTTGCAGGCCGGTGCCTAACCTCTCGGCCAACCCACCGTGAGAGGCAGGGGGCTGGCCGCTCCCGGCTCCTCCGAGCGGATGACGGGACTCGAACCCGCGACCCTCACCTTGGCAAGGTGATGCTCTACCAACTGAGCCACATCCGCGTGCGTACCTGCGGCGCCGCAGCCCCACCGCCTCGCTTCTGCCGTGGGACCTGACCACACCGCTGGCTGCGGTGAAACCATAGCACCCAGGGTGTGGGCCGCAGCAAACCAGCAGCTGGTGATTCACCTCACCGAGACTGTGGGGGCACCGAGCTTGCCCTGGCGCCCCCGGCTGGCTATGGTTATCGCCGCGCAGGGCGATTGGCTCAGGGGTTAGAGCGCCTCGTTCACACCGAGGAGGTCACTGGTTCGAATCCAGTATCGCCCACCACGAAGCCAGGATTATTGTCAGTAGTCGGCTACTGGCAGGCCCCCTGCCGGGTCGGGGCCAAGTCTCGCTGACCGTGTCAGTCAGGGATTGGCCATTCATGTCAGTGGGTCGTGGAAGACTCCTTGGTACCACCGATACCGAAGGACTTCTCATGCCTGCCAGCCCTACCCGCCACCCTGGTTCCCCTGCTGCCACGTCCCCTCTGGGGACGCTGTCCCCCAGCGCCCGCTCCTTGTGGGCCAAGTCCGGGGACGAGACCGGGTGGCTCTGCCTGCCCCAGCACATGCTCGACTCGGCAGGCGTGGCCACCCGCCTGTGGGACCGCTGGACCTCCTCCGCCCTGCGCGAGTCCTGCACCCGAGCCTGCGGCCTGAGCACCAGGGACGCGGGCACCCTGATCTCCTGGCTCGCTGGCACCCACGACATCGGCAAGGCCTGCAGAAAGTTCCAGTCCCAGTTGGATGGCAGCCCGGAGTATGCCGCCTTCGCCCAGCGGGTCCGTGAGGCGGGACTGGATCCTCAGCCCTCCACCCTGGAGGCGTCCTCCCCGATGCCCCACTCCGTGGCCAGTCAAGTCATCCTTGACAGGTGGCTCACCGCCCGGGGGCTGAGCAAGAGAGTGGCACGGTCGCTGGCCGCAGTGGCAGGATGCCACCATGGCGTGCCGCCGAGCCAGCACCTGGAGAAGACGGCCAGCGCGGTGCTCGACTCCTACGACGAGTCCTGGCTCCAGGTGTGGGACGAGCTGTTGGCCTTCATCACCGAGTACACGCAGGCGGGGCCTGCCCTGGAGCGCCTGAGCCGCCCCGTGCCGGTTGCGGGACAGATGCTGGCGACCGGACTGGTCATCATGAGCGACTGGATCGCATCCAACGCCGAGACCTTCCCCATGGTGGTCATTGCTGACCAGGAGATGCGGGTGGAGCACGGCTGCGCGGCGGTGGACCTCACCGCACCCTGGGAGCCGGAGCCGCCAGACCTGAGCGACCTGGACGTCTTCTTGCGGCACCGGTTCTCCTGGCCCGAGGACGCCTCAGCCCGTCCGTGCCAGCAGGTGGTCACCCAGGCCTGCCAGGAGGCCGAGGGCCCGACGCTGCTGATCCTGGAGGCACCCACCGGCGAGGGCAAGACGGAGGCCGCGCTACTGGCCGCAGAGGTCCTGGGGTCCTCAGGCGCCCCGGCTGGCGGCGTGCTGCTGGCCGCTCCGACCATGTCCACCTCGGACTCCCTGTTCCGCCGTACCCGGGAGTGGGCGGCCAGCGCCTCAGAGGACCTGGGTGAGGTGCTGTCCATGTTCCTGGGCCACTCCAGGAGCGCGCTCAACGAGGACTACCAGCGTCTGCGCACCGCCCAGGTCTACGATGAGACCGCCGACCACCGTGAGGACACCGGTCGCGGCCAGGTGGTGGCCTCACAGTGGATGTCAGGACGCAAGAAGGGAGTCCTGTCCACAGTGGTGGTCTCCACCGTGGACCAGGTCCTGTTCATGGCCCTGCAGGCCAAGCACGCGATGCTGCGCCACCTGGGCCTGGCAGGAAAGGTTGTGGTCATCGACGAGGTGCACGCCTACGACGCCTACATGAACGTCTACCTGACACGGGCCATTGAGTGGCTGGCAGAGTACGGGACCTCGGTGGTCCTGCTCTCCGCGACCCTGCCGGTGCAGATCAAGCGGACCCTGATGGAGGCCTACGGGCGCGGCCTGCACGCCCAGCGGCCGTTGGGAGAGCTCTCCAGCGCCTACCCACTGGTGACGGCGCTCAGTCGGCAGGGCTCACGGGAGCTGGCAGTACCGCCACGGCCTGCGGACATCAAGGCTGCCGTGTCCACCATCGCCGACGACGTACCCACCCTGGTGCGCACGGTCCTGGAGAGCACAGAGAAGGAGGGCGGCTGCGTCCTGGTGCTGTGCAACACGGTTACCCGTGCGCAGGACGCCTACACAGCCCTGCGCACGGAGATGGGCGAGGACGTCAGGCTGCTGCACGCACGCTTCGTCGCCGGGGACAGGGTGAGCCTGGAGAAGGAGCTGGTGGCTGAGATGGGACCTCGCGCCCACCGTGGCTCAGGCCGACCAGCCCGCCGGGTGGTGGTAGCCACCCAGGTCGCCGAGCAGTCCTTGGATATCGACGTCGACCTGCTCATCACCGATATCGCACCGATGGACCTCATCCTCCAGCGCCTGGGGCGCCTGCACCGGCACGCACGCCCTGAGGGGGACCGGCCAGAGGGGCTGCGCCGCCCCCGAATGATCCTACGGGGCCTGGTGGGGGCTGGCCCGCAGACCGACGCTGGCACGCAGCTCAGCAGCGCCAACGACCTCTTCGACTCCTCATCGACGGCCGTCTACGACGAGGCGCTTCTCCTGGCCACCTACGCCACCTTGCTGAAGGGACCCCTGGGCGGCGATGTCCTGACCCGCCCTGACGACGTCCCCCACCTGGTGCAGACCACCTACTCCCCCACTCCCCCGGTCCCTGCTGCGTGGGAGGAGGTGTGGCAGGAGGCCGTGGTGGCCCAGAGGCAGGCCCGAACCTGTTCCGAGTCCCGAGCCTCCACCTTTGTCTTCCCCCCGGCAGGCGACGCGAAACTGCTCTGTAACCTCTTTGCCGCCCAGGACCGGGACATCGCGGACTCAGCCCGCTCGGAGGCCTCGGGACTGGCCCAGGTGCGCGACTCCGACCCGACGATCGAGGCCGTCGTCATCGTTGACCGCCCGGGAGGTTACACGCCCCTGCCGTGGCTGGTACGCGGTGGTGTGCTGCGGACCCTGGTTGACGACCAGGATCCCGGGTGGGCCACGGCTCAAGTGCTGGCGCGCTCGACGGTTCGCCTGCCCAGGTCACTGTGCCTGAGGCGGACTTTTGACACCACGATCGACGCTCTGGAGCAAGCCACACCCATCGGGTGGGCTGCTAACGGCCTGCTGCGCGGACTGGTGGCTCTGCGGCTCGACAGCGAGCTGACCTGTGAGGTCTCGGGGCGCCGCCTGCGCTACGAGCGCGAGCTGGGCCTCCAGGAGACCCAAGAGCAAAGAGGAACTTGAGCAGGGACGCCTGTCACCAGTACATGTTACGCTCAACACTAAATGATCATATTCATCACGCCCAGGAGGCGCTGTGGCTTTCTCCCCCTCCTTCTCGCTCCTGTCCCACCCCTGGATCCGCTGCGACATGTCCGACGGCACCTCCCAGGAGCTGTCCCTTCGAGAACTGTTCGACGGCGAGCACCACGCCCTGCGCGTGCGCGGGGACTCCCCCACCCAGGACTACGCGGTCCTGCGCCTGTTCCTGACGGTCACCTGGCGCGCCCACCGCACGGACAAGGTCCTGGCCGACGTGCACGACCCCTACCGCTTTGACGACTGGTGGGAGGAGGCCTTCGCTCAGGCGCGCTCAGGAGCCAGGGACGAGGTGGTGCTGGAGTACCTGGAGCGGCACGCAGAGCGCTTCGACCTGCTCCATCCGCAGACCCCTTTCATGCAGGTACCAGACCTGGACACGGCCAAGAGCACCCGGCTTCCGGTGCGCAGGATCGTCCCGGAGGCTGAGCAGGACTACTTCACCACGCGCGCCGGGCACGGGCTGGACAGCCTCACCCTGGCTGAGGCGGCTCGCTGGGCGGTGCACCTGCAGGCCTATGACTACTCGGGCATCAAGTCGGGAGCGCTGGGGGACCCCAGGGTCAAGGGAGGCAGAGGTTATCCCATCGGCCAGGGCTGGACGGGACTGACCGGCGGAGTGGTCATCCACGGGCGGAGCCTGCGTGAGACGCTCGTCCTCAACACCCCGGCACGGCTGGTGATGTCCGCTGACATGGCGGCCGACCTTCCCGCGTGGGAGCGCCAGCCCGATGACGCCACCGAGCGTCCCAGCACGGTGCCCACCGGCCCTTGCGACCTACTGACCTGGCAGTCGCGGCGGCTCCGGCTGTTCGTGGAGGATGGCCACGTCACCTCCGTCCTGGTCAGCAACGGGGACAAGATCCCGGAGGCTGGAGCCAACATCCTGGCTGACCCCATGACGCCCTACCGGTACTCGGCCAACAAGTCCAAGAAAGGCACCCCCGTCTTCTACCCCCGGCCCCACGACACCGAACAGACCGTGTGGCGCAGCCTGGAGCCCCTGCTGGTCCGTGAGGGCGTCGTCGTCGACCTGCCGGGCGGCGGACGGACCAAGGGGGCTCAGCCCCCCAAGGCCCCGGCCACCATCACTGCCCTGACCGACCTGAGGAACGAGGGCCTCCTCACCGAGGAGCCCCTGACCGTCGAGCTCGTCTCCGTGCACTACGGGCCCCAGGCAGCCTCAGTGTCCCACGTTGTGAGCACCCTCCTGGAACTGCCCTGCTCCGTCCTGATCTCACACAGTCCCCAACTCACGGAGGTTCTCCTCTCCGCTGGCCGGGGGGCACGGGAGGCCTCTGTGCGCTACGGCCGTTACGTCGGCAACCTCCTCGTGGCCGCAGGCGGGGACTACACCTACCAGGCCGAGGCCGCCGCGAGCGTGCTCGACACCTTGGAGCCTGCCTTCCGCTCATGGCTGGTCACTGTTGACAGCCAGGATCCCGACGACTCCCTCGCCGCCTGGTTCCGGCTGGTCGAGCGCCAGATCCTGGACATGGCAGCCACGCGTCTGAGTGGCGCGGGCACCAAGGCACTGGCAGGCCGGGTGGTGGACCAGGGTGGCTCCTCGCGCATCATCTCCGCTGGTACCGCTTTCCAGCGCCTCCAGCACGACCTGCGCGCAGTTCTTCCCCACACCAGTCCTGACAAGCCTGACAAGAAGGAGACACATGACTGAGGCACCCGCCCTCGCAGACAGCACCACCTCACCAGCCGATTCTCCGCGACGCCCCAGGGGAAAGGGAGAACGGCTTGAGGCGGCCGTCGCGGCAGCCGCATCAAACCTGCAGGATGCCTACCTGGGCCGTCGCACCCAGCAGAAGCAGGCCGAGGCCCGGCGGACCCTGGCCACGCTGCGGCGCCGAGCGGGTCTGGCAGCCGACAGCGACCCCCTGGTGTGGCAGGCAGCGCTGGAGGAGCTCCTGCCCAACCTGGATGAGGACCTTCTCGGAGGCGATGAGGCCAGCCCCCATGAGAGTGCCGCTTTTGCGGCGCTGTGCCTGTTCGCCCTGCACATGCAGTCCCAGACCGCACCCATGCACGTACCCGGCCAGAGCCTGGCCCGGGCTGCCGGGCAGCTTGACACCCGTCGGGACTCGAGCTCCATCAAGCCCCGTTTCGACGCCGTCCTACTCTGCCGCAACCCGGTGACTCGCCTGCACCACCTGCGGAGCCTGGTCACCTTGCTGCGCACCGAGCACATCGGAGCCGACTACGGGAGCCTGGCCGTAGACCTGCGCCTGCTGGAACTTCCCGACCACAACCGGGTGCTGCTGCGCTGGGGCCGGGACTTCGCCTCAGGCCACTACACGACATCGTCGCAGACCAGCACTGCCAACACCACCACAACCGAGAACTGATCACCACCCTTACCGTGAAAGGATGCACTTCCGCTATGGCCCTGACCATTGATATCCACGCCCTGCAGTCCCTGCCGCCCAGCAACATCAACCGTGATGACACCGGAGCCCCGAAGTCTGCGGTCTTTGGAGGAGCGGTACGGCAGCGCGTGTCCTCCCAGGCCTGGAAGCGGGCCATCCGCAAGGACTTCGACTCCTACCTCAGCAAGGCGGACCTGGGCACCCGCTCCAAGCGTGTGGTGGACCTGGTGGCCAAGCGCGTGTGCCAGCTGGATGAGGGCCACAGCCGCGAGACGGCCTTGAAGGCCGCTGAGGCCGTCTTCAAGGCCGCTGGGATCAAGACGGTGGACCCCAAGGTGCGTGAGGACGAGGAGCCTCGCGCACCAGAGACCGGTTATCTTCTGTTCCTGTCCGACAGGCAGGTGGAGCAGGCCGCCCGCTTCATCCTGGACAACGGGGGCAAGGCCCCCTCCAAGAAGCAGGCCAAGGAGATCCTCAACCAGTACCACAGCATCGACGTGGCCATGTTCGGCCGGATGGTGGCCGACGCACCGGACTACAACGTGGACGCCGCCGTCCAGGTCGCTCACGCCATCGGCGTGCACGAGTCTGAGCCCGAGTTCGACTACTTCACCGCGGTGGACGATGAGGTGCAGCGGGGCGGTGAGGAGACCGGCGCGGGGATGATCGGGACGGTCCAGATGATGTCCTCTACGCTCTACCGCTTCGCCACCATTGACGTGCCGTCCCTGCGGGAGAACCTCGGGGGTGACTCGGAGGCGACACTGACGGCCGCGAGCAGCTTCCTACGCAGCTTCATCCGCTCCCTGCCCACAGGCAAAATCACTACCTTCGCCAATAACACCCTTCCCGAGCTGGTGTACGTCACCGTGCGTGACGACCGTCCCGTGTCCCTGGTCAACGCCTTCGAGAACCCGGTACGCGGGGACGAGGGCACGAGCCGACGGCGCGCAGCAGCCCGGGCACTGGCCAAGGAGGCTCGCTCCGTCAGCGAGGTCTATGAGATGGCACCTCTGGCCTCGTTCGTCCTGTCCCTGGGTGACCTGGGAGAGGAGATGGAAGGGCTGGGTGAGAGGGTAAGGCTCTCAGAGCTCGTGGACCGGGTGACATCAGCCGTTGGTCACAGGCTCAGCGAGGAGCAGCAGGCATGACCCACTCGCTGCTGCTACTGCTACGGGGCCCACTACAGTCCTGGGGAGATGACAGTCGCTACACGGTACGGCAGACGCGCCCCTATCCGGGCAAGTCGGGGGTGCTGGGTCTGCTGGCCGCCGCCCAGGGACGCCGACGTACCGACCCGGTGGAGGACCTGGCCCGCCTGTCCTTCGGGGTGCGCGTGGACCAGCCAGGACGCGTCCTCAAGGACTTTCAGACCTCGACAGCCTGGCAGAAGGGCAAGTCCACCCCGCTGGCGCTGGTGAGTCGCTACTACCTCACCGATGCGGTTTTTGTGGCCGCCGTGGGCGGGGAACCGCCTCTTCTTGAGGCACTGGAGGAAGCCCTGCGATCCCCTCGCTTCCCCTTGTTCCTGGGGCGGCGCTCCTGCCCGGCGGGTCCGGATCTGCTCATTGGTGTACGTGAGGGCGACGTCGACACCGTTTTGCGTACCGAGCCCTGGCACGCCTCGCAGGACTACCGTCGCGGCGTGCCTCAGCGGATGAGCCTGTCACTCTTCCGGGACAGGCTGCCCGGTGAGCAGGAGGCGGCCTACGCGCGCCGTCGCGACGTCCCCCTGAGCTTCGACCCGGCACGCAGGGACTACGGATGGCGCGACGTCATCGCCGCAGATCCCGTTGACGTCAGTAATCCCGAAGGATCGGCAGTACCAGACCCGTTCTTCTCTGCGGTGGTGTCCGCATGACAACCTTCACACGAATTCTGCTTAACCCCGGTAAGAGGCGGGGAAGGGAACTCCTGCTCGACCCTCAGGCAATGCATGCAGCGGTCAGAGCGCTCTTCCCGCCAGATCTCCACACTGACACGGGTCGGGTGCTGTGGCGGCTCGACTCTTCCACGGAGCATACGCACCTGCTGTACATCGTGTCACCAGAGGCACCAGATGCCACCGACCTGGTAGAGCGTGCGGGGTGGGTCACACGCCCAGCACAGTCGGTGGACTACCAGCCGATGCTGGACAGGCTGCGCGCGGGTCAGGAGTGGGAGTTCCGGCTGCGCGCCAACCCGGTACACAGCGAGCCTCATACTCGGGGCCCGCGAGGCAAGGTGCTGCCTCATGTCACTGTCGCCCAGCAGACACAGTGGCTGGTGGGCAAGAGTGCCCAGCATGGTTTCGAGGTGCTCGCTGACACCGAGTTCTCCTCCGAGGAGGATGATGAGGTAGTCGTGCACCAAGTAGCCGTTACGGAACGCAGGGACCTGCGCTTCCGTCGCTATGACTCGAAGCATGGCAGGCACGGGCGCGTCACTCTTCGCCAGGCACAGTTCGACGGCGTGCTGCGGGTGACGGACGCGGGACTACTGCGCGCGGCACTCGTCAACGGCATCGGGCGGGGTAAGGCCTACGGCTGTGGACTACTGACCCTGGCACATTCAAGGGTGTGACCCCGTGGCTGCACCCAAAGGCGCTCCACCCCCGGAGCGCAAGGAACTGGTCAGGGTGGAGGACCGGTTGTCCTTCCTGTACGCGGAGCACTGCACGGTGCACCGCGACGACAACGCGCTGACTCTCACGGATCAGCAGGGCGTGGTGCACGCCCCAGCGGCGACGCTCGGTGCGCTGCTGCTGGGCCCGGGTACCCGGGTCACCCACGGGGCAATGCGCCTGCTCGGCGACGCCGGTGTGACAACTGTGTGGACCGGGGAGATGGGCGTGCGCTACTACGCCCACGGCAGACCCTTAGCGAAGTCTTCCCATATTGCGATGGCTCAGGCACGACTGGTCACCAACCAGCGCTCCCGCCTAGAGGTGGCGCGCGCCATGTACCGCATGAGGTTCGAGGGCGAGGACGTCAGCAGGCTGACCATGTCCCAGCTGCGAGGTCGGGAAGGGGCAAGGATGAAAAGAGTGTACCGGGACCTGTCCCGGCGCACCGGCGTGGAGTGGGACCGCCGTAACTACCAGGTAGAGGACTTCGAGGCCAGTAACCCGATCAACAAGGCGTTGACATCCGCTAACGCCTGCCTGTACGGGGTGACACATGCCGTCGTGGTGTCCCTGGGCTGCGTCCCCTCCCTTGGTTTCGTCCACCAGGGTACGGATAGAGCCTTCGTCTACGATGTCGCCGACCTCTACAAGGCCGAGGTCGCGATTCCTGCCGCCTTCGAATCCGTTGCAGCCGGTGGAGACGACCCGGAAGCGGCTGCCCGTCGTCGGGTCCGTGACGCGGTGGTGAGCGAGCGGCTCCTGCCACGGATGGTGAGAGACGTCTGCGACCTGCTGCAGGTGGATGACCTGGAGGCACCGGACATGGGCGACCTGGTGCTGTGGTCTGAACTGGGCACGGTAAGCAGTGGCGTTAACTACGCGGAGGCCGAGCAGGAATGATGACCTTAGTCCTTAGTGCCTGCCCGGCAGGACTTCGAGGCGACCTGACCAAGTGGCTGCTGGAGATCAGCCCCGGCGTGTTCGTTGGGCAGGTGAGTGCTCGCGTGCGTGACTTGCTGTGGGAAAGGACTGTGGCGCTGTGCAAGGACGGTCGGGCTCTGCTGATCTTCAGCGCGGCCACGGAACAGGGCTTCGCCTACCGGACCCACAACCACGAGTGGGAACCGGTGGACTGCGACGGAGTGCTGCTGCTCCGCAGGCCAGTCCAGCAGAAGAGGCAGGTGAGACGCACAGGCTGGAGCACCGCCCGAGCCCAGCAGCGCTCTCGGCGCCCACGGTGGGCAGCACCACGCCCCGACACAGCCAAGTCGTACCAGAACGAGCTGGATCCAGGCTAAACTCCCAGGTCAAGAAGTGTGTTCCCCGCATACGCGGGGATGAGCCGCCAGGACGGTGCTGGGAGTGGGCTACGAGGAGGTGTTCCCCGCATACGCGGGGATGAGCCGTGGCTGTACATGTCGGGCAGCTCGCGCCAGCGGTGTTCCCCGCATACGCGGGGATGAGCCGCATTGTGTTCGCGGACTGCTGGGCCATCGCCTGTGTTCCCCGCATACGCGGGGATGAGCCGGTGTGGTCGAGAAAGCGCTCACGGAATGCTCTGTGTTCCCCGCATACGCGGGGATGAGCCCGCCTACCCAGTCACCAAGGCGCTCCTGGACGGGTGTTCCCCGCATACGCGGGGATGAGCCCCCCGCAGCACTTACCAGTGACAGGACGCACAGGTGTTCCCCGCATACGCGGGGATGAGCCCCAGGAGGCCCTCGACGAGGACTACGCCCAGGAGTGTTCCCCGCATACGCGGGGATGAGCCTCAGACCCCGAGGAAGACGAGGGGCCTGATTGAGTGTTCCCCGCATACGCGGGGATGAGCCTGCCGCCAAGTCACGCGGAGCCGTCGCCGGATCGTGTTCCCCGCATACGCGGGGATGAGCCCACCTCATCCGGCTTGATGGGGGGTACAACGAAGTGTTCCCCGCATACGCGGGGATGAGCCGAGGCACGGGGACAACTGGTCGAGGGTTACCGCGTGTTCCCCGCATACGCGGGGATGAGCCGCCAACATGGCCCGTGCCCACGCGTATCAGGCCGTGTTCCCCGCATACGCGGGGATGAGCCCCTGCACCGGTCGCCGTCGCCCCTCGACCCGACGTGTTCCCCGCATACGCGGGGATGAGCCGTACTTGGTCTGCCGGTACTCCAGGTACTCACTGTGTTCCCCGCATACGCGGGGATGAGCCCCGGGTCAAACGCAAGTCGCGCTTGGTCTTTTGGTGTTCCCCGCATACGCGGGGATGAGCCCACTGATCGACCGTGTCTGGGAGGCGGCTCAACGTGTTCCCCGCATACGCGGGGATGAGCCACGTCTTCTTCGGCGAGCCCGCCCTGGACGTCCAGTGTTCCCCGCATACGCGGGGATGAGCCCCACCCCCGGACAGCCAGTGACCTCCAAGGCCGGTGTTCCCCGCATACGCGGGGATGAGCCGCCTCGCGAGGATGTCGCGAAGCCTCGCGAGGAGTGTTCCCCGCATACGCGGGGATGAGCCTACCGGCGAAGGTACCGTCGTGCTCCACGATCTGTGTTCCCCGCATACGCGGGGATGAGCCTGACACCTCCCCACACGTAGGGGGTGCCCATGGGTGTTCCCCGCATACGCGGGGATGAGCCGACGGACACCTCCGACTCGCCCTCCTCGGTCAGGTGTTCCCCGCATACGCGGGGATGAGCCTGTGGCCGACTGGGAGCGGCAGATCATGGAGGAGTGTTCCCCGCATACGCGGGGATGAGCCGTTGTACACGTCCCGGCCGGGCGTGTACCCGGGGTGTTCCCCGCATACGCGGGGATGAGCCCGGCGTCGTCGGGCTGCCACACGACCTCAGTGTGTGTTCCCCGCATACGCGGGGATGAGCCTGTTTGTCTCATGGGTGCTTGACCGTATTGGAAGTGTTCCCCGCATACGCGGGGATGAGCCCAACATAGACGTAGACACCAACGGCCCCTACGTGTGTTCCCCGCATACGCGGGGATGAGCCGTATATTGCTCATATGAGCAATGTGCAACCCACGTGTTCCCCGCATACGCGGGGATGAGCCGCGCACCTGCGATAGCAGCCAGGCAGCCGAAAAGTGTTCCCCGCATACGCGGGGATGAGCCCAAAGTCTGTAGGCATTTTTCCCGCCACTCCCAGTGTTCCCCGCATACGCGGGGATGAGCCCTCTCCGATGGCCTTGAGCACCTCGGCGGCCACGTGTTCCCCGCATACGCGGGGATGAGCCCCTCCACCGCCGTGTCGAACTGCACATTTCGACGTGTTCCCCGCATACGCGGGGATGAGCCCGGCCCGCGTCTCATGAGACCAAGCCATGTCCCGTGTTCCCCGCATACGCGGGGATGAGCCGTCCCGCCAGCCCGACCAAAATCTCCCGTGATAGTGTTCCCCGCATACGCGGGGATGAGCCTTTTACCAGGGATAGCCTTCGCGATGCTCTTCCGTGTTCCCCGCATACGCGGGGATGAGCCCCCCGGGTCCTCGGCGGGGGCTGGTGCCGGGGGGTGTTCCCCGCATACGCGGGGATGAGCCTAACTCAGATGTCTCAGACATCAGGATAGAACCGTGTTCCCCGCATACGCGGGGATGAGCCGCCCATAGGAGATCCCGCTGTGCCTGGGAGAGTGTGTTCCCCGCATACGCGGGGATGAGCCTAATTCAGGCGATCTGGGGAGTCCTGGTCGCCGGTGTTCCCCGCATACGCGGGGATGAGCCCCAACCAGGATCAGGAGTGATTATGTCAGGACAGTGTTCCCCGCATACGCGGGGATGAGCCCGCCCCCTTCTCTGTCACCTCGCCGTGGGAGTCGTGTTCCCCGCATACGCGGGGATGAGCCCCTGGTCGTCCCTCCAGTCCCCAGGGAGTCCAGGTGTTCCCCGCATACGCGGGGATGAGCCTCTGACCTCACAGACCCCCGATGCACAGACCCCGTGTTCCCCGCATACGCGGGGATGAGCCTGAGATGTCCCCGCGCTTCGGGAAGTCCTTGCCGTGTTCCCCGCATACGCGGGGATGAGCCCAAGACCGCGAACCAGAACCAGGGAGACTACCGGTGTTCCCCGCATACGCGGGGATGAGCCGGACCCCGAGGAGGAGACCCCCGCTGCTGAGGAGTGTTCCCCGCATACGCGGGGATGAGCCGCGGGCCGCGTCGAGTTGGAGTACGGACCCGGCGTGTTCCCCGCATACGCGGGGATGAGCCCTCGAACCTCGTCGGCCGATCTCGTGCTGACTTGTGTTCCCCGCATACGCGGGGATGAGCCGGCCGACCGCAGACGACGGGACCCCGGCAAACTGTGTTCCCCGCATACGCGGGGATGAGCCGGCGTCACCGATGTCGTTGGCGACCTTCTCACCGTGTTCCCCGCATACGCGGGGATGAGCCCTGGGTCGTGGCCGCCGGGCGTGCTCCCTGGGCGTGTTCCCCGCATACGCGGGGATGAGCCGATGTTGCTCGTGTACTCGATGGCGGTCATTTCGTGTTCCCCGCATACGCGGGGATGAGCCTGGCGTGTCCACCGGGGAGCAGGTAGTCCTGGTGTGTTCCCCGCATACGCGGGGATGAGCCGACCCCGGGGTGGGGGATAATCAGTGCGGGGCCGTGTTCCCCGCATACGCGGGGATGAGCCCCTGATCAAGGTCTTCGGCGGAGCGGTGGGGGCGTGTTCCCCGCATACGCGGGGATGAGCCGTTGCCACCAGGTCACGCAGCGTCTCCGTGGCGGTGTTCCCCGCATACGCGGGGATGAGCCGTGCCGCATGTCGCCACACACTCAGTGTGTGGCCGTGTTCCCCGCATACGCGGGGATGAGCCCCCCGTCACGGTCAGGGTCACTAGGACCAGGACGTGTTCCCCGCATACGCGGGGATGAGCCGTACCTTGACGTCCACCACGAGGGGGTGCCCGTGTGTTCCCCGCATACGCGGGGATGAGCCCGCGCCATCACCCAACGAGCACAGTGAGAAAATGTGTTCCCCGCATACGCGGGGATGAGCCCTCCAAGCCGACGAGGCGGGGCAGTACGTCGTCGTGTTCCCCGCATACGCGGGGATGAGCCCACCCCCGTCGACACCCTCGCCGCCTGGTGCACGTGTTCCCCGCATACGCGGGGATGAGCCGGATCCGTGGGGACGCCTTGCTGGTGTACCACGGTGTTCCCCGCATACGCGGGGATGAGCCTCCCGCTCGGAGCTCCACGGCTCGCAGCGCGCCGTGTTCCCCGCATACGCGGGGATGAGCCAGGCCACCGCCTCCGGCTTCGAGTCTGCGATCAAGTGTTCCCCGCATACGCGGGGATGAGCCGAGGCCGACGTACGAGAGCAGGAGTGCGAAGGAGTGTTCCCCGCATACGCGGGGATGAGCCCCGGACGCGAGGCTTGGTGATAAGCAGATTCGGGTGTTCCCCGCATACGCGGGGATGAGCCGCAGAGGCCAGGAGAGCCCTGCGAGCCCTCAAGGTGTTCCCCGCATACGCGGGGATGAGCCCAAATATGCCATTCTCTTCTCGCTCATCGGCATGTGTTCCCCGCATACGCGGGGATGAGCCCTGTTTGACCGGTGGAGGAGCATGCTCCGTAGGGTGTTCCCCGCATACGCGGGGATGAGCCGGCGTGCCGGTTGCTGGCGTCCAAGATCCAACGGTGTTCCCCGCATACGCGGGGATGAGCCAAGGACCTGACCCCACTAGAGCACGCAGAACTGGTGTTCCCCGCATACGCGGGGATGAGCCGTCGCGCTCGGTCTCGACCTTGACGGTGATTCTGTGTTCCCCGCATACGCGGGGATGAGCCGCAGGCCTTCTTTATCTCGGCGAAGACGTCCTGGTGTTCCCCGCATACGCGGGGATGAGCCGGGGAAGAAAATGCTCTATTAGACGGAAGAGGTGTGTTCCCCGCATACGCGGGGATGAGCCGTACAAGAAGTGGTCAGACAGCAGCGCTGGAAGGTGTTCCCCGCATACGCGGGGATGAGCCGATTCGCTGCAATAACCGTGCCCAGGCCAATAAGTGTTCCCCGCATACGCGGGGATGAGCCGGACAGGCTCTCCTCGCGGTGGGTGTAGGTGGCGTGTTCCCCGCATACGCGGGGATGAGCCGGAGATGATCCGGCCCATGCTGGTCGGCCCCTTGTGTTCCCCGCATACGCGGGGATGAGCCGAGACATGAGGTTCTTTTACGCGTCTACCGAGAGTGTTCCCCGCATACGCGGGGATGAGCCCTTCCGGGGAAGTTGGAGCGCCGACTCCATCGTGTGTTCCCCGCATACGCGGGGATGAGCCCGACATGCCTGACGCCTTGTACGAACCTGGCGAGTGTTCCCCGCATACGCGGGGATGAGCCCTAAGGGGACCGGATGGAGGGACCTTCTGCTGCGTGTTCCCCGCATACGCGGGGATGAGCCCTGGAGCGTCACGAGCCCCCGAGGCTGTAGAAGGTGTTCCCCGCATACGCGGGGATGAGCCGAAGTACGCCACCTTCGCCGACATGAGCGTCCCGTGTTCCCCGCATACGCGGGGATGAGCCCATCGGGGTGTCTACCCGGCATGAGGTGACAGCGTGTTCCCCGCATACGCGGGGATGAGCCGAGGGCGACGCAGACTATGCGGGGTCAACCGCGGTGTTCCCCGCATACGCGGGGATGAGCCTGGCGACGTCGATCCACTCGGACTGTGAGGCGAGTGTTCCCCGCATACGCGGGGATGAGCCGTGTTGTGAACGCGACAGCGCTTGTCACTGGGTGTGTTCCCCGCATACGCGGGGATGAGCCCTAGGGCGTCGTCGCCTGGTCCTCAGCCTCCCGGTGTTCCCCGCATACGCGGGGATGAGCCGGGCCTCCCGCTGTTGTGGCGGGCCTCGGCGGCGTGTTCCCCGCATACGCGGGGATGAGCCTGAGGGACCCCAACCGGGTGAGGAGCATCCTCTGTGTTCCCCGCATACGCGGGGATGAGCCCTCATGGCGCACCCCTCCAGACCTCGGCGCCTTGTGTTCCCCGCATACGCGGGGATGAGCCCAGGCCCCTGCCAGCGGGCACCTCGACGGCCGGGTGTTCCCCGCATACGCGGGGATGAGCCGCCGCGTGTCGTGCGGATGGCCATTGGGATGGCGTGTTCCCCGCATACGCGGGGATGAGCCGACCCGGTCGTGTGGGTCTCCGAGGCGACCACGGTGTTCCCCGCATACGCGGGGATGAGCCGACCGTCCCAGATACCACCCGGAGCAAATGCGTGTGTTCCCCGCATACGCGGGGATGAGCCCCCCGTGACGCCAGCATGAGACACCACGCGCAGGTGTTCCCCGCATACGCGGGGATGAGCCCCCCGCAGCACTTACCAGTGACAGGACGCACAGGTGTTCCCCGCATACGCGGGGATGAGCCTCACTCTACCCGCTAAGAGAAGTAGAGTGGCTTGTGTTCCCCGCATACGCGGGGATGAGCCGAGCCCGCTCGACGTCCTCACGGGTGGCCAGGCGTGTTCCCCGCATACGCGGGGATGAGCCCCGGCCGGTGCCTGCACTGGGACGGCACCGAGGGTGTTCCCCGCATACGCGGGGATGAGCCGCGGTCCGGGGGATCCTCCGGCTGGTGGAGCAGGTGTTCCCCGCATACGCGGGGATGAGCCCGGTGACGGGGTGGCCGACGTGTGGGAGCCGGCGTGTTCCCCGCATACGCGGGGATGAGCCGCGGCTGCCAGCAGCTGGAATACAGTCTCGTCCGTGTTCCCCGCATACGCGGGGATGAGCCCTGGGCGGCCAGTGTGGCTGAGGAGGCCGATGAGTGTTCCCCGCATACGCGGGGATGAGCCGACGGCGACCGTGCTGTCGGCCCTGTCCCGCGTGTGTTCCCCGCATACGCGGGGATGAGCCCATCACGACGTTCCTTTCCGACCTGTGGAACGGGTGTTCCCCGCATACGCGGGGATGAGCCTTTTGTCAGACGTGCCCCCGTGTTGGCCAACTGGTGTTCCCCGCATACGCGGGGATGAGCCCCATCTCATCTACACGCTGCTGGAACTCGGACCGTGTTCCCCGCATACGCGGGGATGAGCCGAGGCTACCGAGGTTACCGGACGCCTTGGCGTTGTGTTCCCCGCATACGCGGGGATGAGCCCAGTTGGATGTAGGCCGTTGCCAGCGTGTTACCGTGTTCCCCGCATACGCGGGGATGAGCCCTGCGCCCCGGTACGCGCGATCGCTGACCCAGCGTGTTCCCCGCATACGCGGGGATGAGCCCGTCGATCGGAACCGGGCTCCGTTCGACTGCCTGTGTTCCCCGCATACGCGGGGATGAGCCGCAGCCGGGGGGAGGGCTCATCTGAGTTGTAGTGTGTTCCCCGCATACGCGGGGATGAGCCGACCACCCTGATCGACCGTGTCTGGGAGGAGTCGTGTTCCCCGCATACGCGGGGATGAGCCGTGGTCATCGACCGACCGGTCCATCTCCCTGGAGTGTTCCCCGCATACGCGGGGATGAGCCTCTTGACCTCCTGAATGCCCTTGAGGCGGGGTCGTGTTCCCCGCATACGCGGGGATGAGCCGGCAAATGCGGCCTACCCACACCCAGCCATCAAGTGTTCCCCGCATACGCGGGGATGAGCCGTCGGGTGAGAGGCCGGTGGCCTCTGCGGCTCCGTGTTCCCCGCATACGCGGGGATGAGCCCCAGCGCCTTAACTCGTTCAAGGTGTTTCTTGAGTGTTCCCCGCATACGCGGGGATGAGCCGCATTCAGGATCATCGCCCAGATGTCGGGGTCGGTGTTCCCCGCATACGCGGGGATGAGCCCGCGTCCCAGATCATCCCCTGCGCGTCAAAGCTGTGTTCCCCGCATACGCGGGGATGAGCCGGCATCACCATACTGACAGAGAACGAGGACGCGGTGTTCCCCGCATACGCGGGGATGAGCCAAACCGGCTGGTCCCCGGCCGCCAGGTGGACGGGTGTTCCCCGCATACGCGGGGATGAGCCGAACCCTGTTCCCCTGTTCCCCTGTTCCCCTGTGTGTTCCCCGCATACGCGGGGATGAGCCCCTTGAGAGCGTCACTGGCCCGCGCCATAGTCGGTGTTCCCCGCATACGCGGGGATGAGCCGTGCCCGGTAGATGTCGTCGGGCCGCCAGGGTGGTGTTCCCCGCATACGCGGGGATGAGCCCCAGGAGGCCCTCGACGAGGACTACGCCCTGTAGTGTTCCCCGCATACGCGGGGATGAGCCGGCCGCCGTCGAGCTGGCCAGGATAGAGGCCGAGTGTTCCCCGCATACGCGGGGATGAGCCCTCACAGCCGCAATCACCAACCAGAAGAAAAGGGTGTTCCCCGCATACGCGGGGATGAGCCGAAGGAAAGAGAGGAACCACCATGGACACTACCGTGTTCCCCGCATACGCGGGGATGAGCCCCAGATCCTCGGTGTCGCGACCTTCCTGGCCCTGTGTTCCCCGCATACGCGGGGATGAGCCGTGGGGTTGGGGGGCGAACCAGGAGAACCCCGAGTGTTCCCCGCATACGCGGGGATGAGCCCGAAGCCCTCGGAAGTGTCACGGACGTTGGCCTGTGTTCCCCGCATACGCGGGGATGAGCCGCCCCTGGCATCAGTACTCACCTGCCCCGGCGCGTGTTCCCCGCATACGCGGGGATGAGCCTAATCCCCCAGATCGCAGCAACGATCGCGACCAGGTGTTCCCCGCATACGCGGGGATGAGCCGTCTCTGGATCGCCCGCTCCCGTGAGTATGTCCGTGTTCCCCGCATACGCGGGGATGAGCCCATCGTCATCGCGCGGGGCCAGGAGACCGAGGAGTGTTCCCCGCATACGCGGGGATGAGCCCGGCGTGAGGTCCTCACCGTCACTCATCGGCGTGTGTTCCCCGCATACGCGGGGATGAGCCAGACGGTCATGTACCTGTCGACCGCGTGGGCGATGTGTTCCCCGCATACGCGGGGATGAGCCCCAGGAACGGGAGAAAAAGCCCGACGGGGCGGCGTGTTCCCCGCATACGCGGGGATGAGCCCTACTCGACACACCACCCTCCAGTCTGATCCGCGTGTTCCCCGCATACGCGGGGATGAGCCCAAGCGCCGTGGAGGCGCAGGCCGCCGCCACGGGTGTTCCCCGCATACGCGGGGATGAGCCGGGCGATCCGGGAGATGGCGGAGCAGCCTCCCCGTGTTCCCCGCATACGCGGGGATGAGCCCGTCGTCGGCGATCCCGAGCACGGACCGGTGCTGTGTTCCCCGCATACGCGGGGATGAGCCGATGGCCGTGTTTTAAAAACGGCCACCAAGATGGTGTTCCCCGCATACGCGGGGATGAGCCCAGCTGGCCCACTCTGCCTACAGAGCCAGCCAGGTGTTCCCCGCATACGCGGGGATGAGCCGGCCTGGAGCGACCTGGCGGAGAAGGTCCAGCGGTGTTCCCCGCATACGCGGGGATGAGCCGAAGGGTGCTGTCGCCAGGGGTGCGTGCTTCTGGTGTTCCCCGCATACGCGGGGATGAGCCGTACTGGTCGGCGTCGTGGGGGCGGTCGGCCTCGTGTTCCCCGCATACGCGGGGATGAGCCGGTCCCCAGGCTTCGGGTCACGCACCCCCTCGGGTGTTCCCCGCATACGCGGGGATGAGCCGTGACCCAGGAGCACGGGTACGACCCACCGGGGGTGTTCCCCGCATACGCGGGGATGAGCCGGCGGCCCTGAAGTCTGTCGGAGTTGGCGGCGTGTGTTCCCCGCATACGCGGGGATGAGCCCGCCGACCCGAGCGAGGGCGCAATCTCGGTCACGTGTTCCCCGCATACGCGGGGATGAGCCCCGGCTGTGCCCGCCGCTTGGGCTGATCCTGGAGTGTTCCCCGCATACGCGGGGATGAGCCCACTGCGTGGACCACCATCACCACGTTCCTCAGGTGTTCCCCGCATACGCGGGGATGAGCCGGGCCTGACCTACGACGACGTCGCCGCCCTCCTGTGTTCCCCGCATACGCGGGGATGAGCCCCTAAACGAGGTCCACACCACCACGGGGCGCACGTGTTCCCCGCATACGCGGGGATGAGCCGGCACGACCCTGGGTACCCGCCCCCTCCGGGGCGTGTTCCCCGCATACGCGGGGATGAGCCCTCAACCCGGGGGCTCACGGCCCCCGAGGGGTAGTGTTCCCCGCATACGCGGGGATGAGCCGTCCTCAGACACCTCCTGCCTGGCGGGAAACCAGTGTTCCCCGCATACGCGGGGATGAGCCGGACCCGAGGAACCAGTCAGAAGGAGATCGAAAGTGTTCCCCGCATACGCGGGGATGAGCCCAAGCGCGACGTCGTTGACGCCACCCGCGACGTGTGTTCCCCGCATACGCGGGGATGAGCCCGCCTACCTCACCCTCGGCCCGCCACGAGGCCGGTGTTCCCCGCATACGCGGGGATGAGCCCCCGCTGCCGTAGGTACGTCTCGACCCGGCCCTGTGTTCCCCGCATACGCGGGGATGAGCCCGATGCGGCGCCGCCACCCCCTCCCTACGGGGGGTGTTCCCCCTCATACTCGAGGGAATGAACCAAGCGCCCTTATGGCGCGCAGGAACAACAGCCTCTGAGCGTCTACGCGCACCCGTCAGCCGTGGGCATCCACCCACTATCGGGCTGGCAGCAGCCTGCGTGCTACGTGGGCGATGCGCTGCATGGCTCCCTGCGGCGCTACCCTCGACAGCAGGTCACGACAGAGAACGCTGCAAGAACTGCCTCGCTCAGATCCGGGTCCCAGCGGGAACGGTTCCCGGCGAACCCTCCTCCCTCACTACGGCGTCCCCGGTCGCCACCACACCAGCGCCAAAGGTCCAGTCGCCCTCCACGGTCAACGAGCTCGCCCCGCGCACGGAGGGGACGCCCTCAGGGAAGCGGGCCTCAAAGTCCCGGATGGTCTTGTAGTAGCGGGGGTCCAGCACCACCGTGCAGGCCTCCTGCGGCACCTGCACCAGCAGGCCGTCCTCGTCAACCTCGTAGACGTCGGAGCGCAGTAGGAACAGGTCGTTAGTGGTCTTGACCGGGAGGAACCTGCTGCGAGGCACCTCCACAGCCGTCGCCTTCTCGAAGGCCTCCACAGCCGCACCCATGGCTGTCTCCATCTGGATGACCGGGGTGGAGGCGGGGTCGGAGGGGTCAACCGTCTTGGTGTTCCTGATCAGCGGCAGCCCGAGGATCCCCTGGCGCTGGCGCAGGGTGTCGCGCAGCACCTCCAGGTCGAACCAGAGGTTGTTGGTGTGGAAGAAGGGGTGGCGGAACTGGTCGGTGAAGTAGTGCATCTGGTCGGCAGGCGTCTGGGCGGTGTCGCGCAGGATGATCCGCCCGTCGCTCCTGCGTACCGCCAGGTGCCCGCCCTTGACGTCGGCGGGCGTGCGACGGCACATCTCCGGGGCGTAGGCGGCTCCCGAGGCGGCGAACCACCCGGCGATGCGGGCTGAGGGGGCGGCCCCCAGGTTGTCCGAGTTCGAGGTCATGGCGTAGCGGTAGCCCCGCTCCAGCAGGGCGTCCAGGACCCCGGATGCGGTCAGGGCGGTGTAGATGTCCCCGTGCCCGGGTGGGCACCACTCCAGCTCCGGGTCGGCCTCCCAGGTCACCGGGCTCAGGTCGTCGGCGCGCAGCTTGGGCTCACGGTTCTGCAGGAAGTCCAGGGGGATCCCCTCCACCGCGACCGGAGGGCAGGACTCCAGGGCCTCGAAAGTGTCCTCACGGGTGCGGAAGGAGTTCATGAAGACCAGCGGCAAGGTCACGCCATAGCGTCTGCGGGCGGCCAGGACCTGGTCCACGATGAGCTCCAGGAAGGTCTTTCCGCCCCGGACGGGGAGCAGGGACTTCGCCCGGTCCAGCCCCATGGAGGTCCCCAGGCCTCCGTTGAGCTTGATCATGACGGTACGGCTCAGGGCCTCTCTGCCCTGCTCCGGGCTGACCTCCACGTCGCTGATCGAGCTGATGTCCGTCAGGGGCTCAATGGTCTCCTCCGGGACCAGGCCGGTGGCACCCTCCTCAAGAGTCCTGTAGTAGTGGCTGAAGACGTCGATGGCCTGCTGCGCGACGCCGGCGTCGCGCATCTTGGCCTGGGCCAGGGTGAGTCCGTTCTCGCTCATAGCAGAAGGGTATCTGCCCCGGCGGGGTCACGCGACAGCTACGACGCCGTTATCTTCTGCTCCGCCCGCCATCGCGACGCCGCCTCGATAATGCCGCCTAGACACGCTGCCCGTGGAGGACCTCGTTGAGGAACCGCCCGGTGTGGGAGGAGGCGTTGCCAGCCACCTGCTCCGGGGTTCCAGTGGCCACCACCGTGCCGCCACCCTTGCCGCCCTCAGGTCCCATGTCAATAATCCAGTCGGCGTGAGCGATGACGTCCAGGTTGTGCTCAATGACGACCACAGTGTTGCCCTTGTCCACCAGGCCCTGGAGCACGCCCAGGAGCTTGCGGATGTCCTCCAGGTGCAGGCCGGTGGTGGGCTCGTCCAGGACGTAGACGGTCCGCCCGGTGGAGCGACGCTGGAGCTCGGTGGCCAGCTTGACGCGCTGCGCCTCGCCACCGGAGAGGGTCGTGGCCGCCTGGCCCAGACGCACGTAGCCCAGGCCCACCTCCACCAGGGTGTCCAGGTGGCGGGAGATGACGCCGGAAGCCGAGAAGAAGTCCGCCGCCTGGTGGATGGTCATGTCCAGCACGTCAGCCACCGTCTTGTCCTTGTACCGGATCTCCAGGGTCTCGCGGTTGTAGCGGGCACCGTGGCAGACCTCGCAGGGCACGTAGACGTCCGGCAGGAAATTCATCTCGATCTTCAGGGTGCCGTCACCCTTGCAGGACTCGCAGCGCCCGCCCTTGACGTTGAAGGAGAAGCGGCCCGGGCCGTAACCGCGCACCTTGGACTCCGGCACCGAGGCGAAGATCTTGCGGATGTGGTCCCACACACCGGTGTAGGTCGCGGGGTTGGACCGCGGCGTGCGCCCGATGGGCGACTGGTCGACGTGGACCACCTTGTCCAGGTTGTCCACCCCCCGCACGGTCCGGTGCCGTCCGGGCACGCCCCGGGACCGGTTAAGACGGTTGGCCAGAACCTGGTAGAGAATAGAGTTGACCAGGGAGGACTTGCCCGACCCGGACACCCCGGTCACGGCGGTAAGCAGCCCCAGGGGGAAGGTGACGGTGACGTCCTTGAGGTTGTTCTCCCGGGCACCTACCACAGTGACCTCCCGGCCCTTGCGGCGGGGGCGGCGTGACCGGGGGACCTCAATGCGGCGGCGGCGCGCCAGGTAGTCACCAGTCACCGACCCCTCCGCCTCCACCAGGGCGCTCAGCGGCCCGGAGTGGACGACCTGCCCACCGTTCTCCCCCGCCCCGGGTCCGATGTCCACGATCCAGTCCGCGGCACGGATGGTGTCCTCGTCATGCTCCACGACAATGAGCGTGTTACCCAGGTCCCGCAGCTTCTGGAGGGTGGTGATGAGCCGGGCGTTGTCCCTCTGGTGCAGCCCGATGCTGGGCTCGTCCAGCACGTAGAGGACACCCACCAGGCCCGAGCCGATCTGGGTGGCCAGGCGGATCCTCTGCGCCTCGCCCCCGGACAGGGTGGCTGCACCTCGGGACAGGCTAAGGTACTCCAGGCCGACATCAACCAGGAACCCCAGGCGGGCGGCGATCTCGCTCAGCACACTGCCCGCGATCTGGCGGGCCTGGCCGGACAGGTCCAGGTGGGCCAGGAAGTCCCGGGTCTCGCTGATAGGCAGGTCGCACAACTCGGCGATGGACAGCCCGCCTACACGTACCGCCAGCACCTCCGCCTTGAGCCGGGTGCCGTGGCAGGCCGGGCAGGGGACCTCCCGCATGTAACCCTGGTAGCGCTCCCGGGACCAGTCCGACTCGGTTTCCTGGTGCTTGCGCATGACATAGTCCATAACGCCCTCAAAGCCGGTGGCGTAGACCCGCTCCCGGCCCCAGCGGTTGCGGTAGCGCACCTTGACCTCGTAGTCCTTGCCCCGCAGGATCGCCTCCCTGGCCCGTTGCGGCAGCGCTCGCCACGGGGTGTCAACGTCGAAGCCCAGGTCCTCCCCCAGGGCGGCCAGCTGGCGGGTGAAGTACTTCTGGTGGCTGGACCAGGGGGCGACGGCCCCCTGCGCCAGGGTCAGCTCCTCGTCGGGCACGACGAGCTCGGGGTCCACCTCCAGGTGAGTGCCGATACCCGTGCACTCCGGGCAGGCGCCGTAGGGGGCGTTGAAGGAGAAGGTCCGCGGCTCCATCTCGTCAAGCTGGAGAGGGTGCTCGTTGGGGCAGGCTCGTTTCTCGGAGTAGCGGTGCTCCCGGGTAGGGTCGTCCACGTCGGCGTCTACCCGCTCAATGATCACCAGGCCCTCGGCCAGGGCCAGGGCGGTCTCCACCGAGTCGGTCAGGCGCTGGCGGATGCCCTCGCGCACCACCAGGCGGTCCACGATGACCTCAATGTCATGCTTGAGGCGCTTGTTGAGAGTCGGCGGGGAGTCCAGCCGCTGCGTGGCCCCGTCCACCCGGACCCGGTTGAATCCGCGCCCGCGCAGCTCCTCGAACAGCTCGGTGTACTCCCCCTTGCGCCCACGCACCACGGGGGCCAGCACCTGGAAGCGGGTGCCCTCGGGCAGGGAGCGGACCTGGTCAACGATCTGCTGTGGGGTCTGGGAGGAGATGACGGCGTCGCAGACGGGGCAGTGCTGGGTGCCTGCCCGGGCGTAGAGCAGACGCAGGTAGTCGTAGACCTCGGTGACCGTACCCACTGTGGAGCGCGGGTTGCGGGAGGTGGACTTCTGGTCGATGGACACCGCCGGGCTCAGACCCTCGATGAGCTCGACGTCAGGCTTGTCCATCTGGCCCAGGAACTGGCGGGCGTAGGAGGACAGGGACTCCACGTAGCGGCGCTGCCCCTCAGCGAAGATCGTGTCGAAGGCCAGGGAGGACTTGCCCGACCCGGACAGCCCGGTGAAGACGATCATCTGGTCCCGGGGCAGGTCGAGGTCCACGCCCCTGAGGTTGTGCGCCCGGGCTCCACGGACGATGAGAGAGTCGTTCACGGGACGGCAGTCTAGGAGGACGAGCACGGTCCTCAAACACGTGTTCGAGCACGGCGCGGGAGGTCTTGGCCACGTGCCGGCGGCCGCAGGTCTAGCCTGGTGCCATGAGCAGGATCTTCGCCGTCGAGTACCACTACGTCACCGACCAGGACGAGGCCATGGACAAGCTGCGCCCGTCCCACCGCGCCTTCAACGCCGAGCTGGCGAGCCAGGACCGGCTCCTGGCGGCAGGTCCCTTCGTGGGCACCCACGACGCCCTCATTGTCGTGCGTGCCCAGGACGAGGAGGCCGCTCTCGCGCTCCTGGAGGACGACCCCTTCTACCAGGCGGGCTTCATCGCCGAGCGCGTCGCGCGCCAGTGGAACCCGGTCATCGGGGTGCTCTCCCCCACCGCCTAGGCCCATCGTCTGAGCCCATTGCCTGGGCTGTCCAGGAACGTCGGCCCCGGGCGGCACGACGGGAGACAGGCAGGCACGGGGACAGGCTCAGCGGACCATCCGCTGACGCACCAGGTACACCACCTCAATACCGCCCACAGCAAGCCCCGCCATGGCTGCAATGACCCACCACACGCCCGGCTGGGGCCAGCTCAGGAGGAAGAAAGCCCGTACCGCAGGCAGGACCACCCCCAGGACGGCCGCCACCCCCATGAGGAGCACCAGTCCCAGCCGCCATCCCAGCAACGGGCGGGCCGTCAGCGTCAGCAGCCACAGCCCGGAGACGACCAGTACCAGCGTCGCCCCGGTGGTTACCTGGGCCTCAGGGGCACCAGTGAGCGTCAACCAGGTCCAGGTCAGCAGCGTCATGGTGCCTGCCACCAGTCCCGCCGGGACCGCCAGGGTGAGGACTCGCCCCAGGAAGCCCGCCCGGTAGCGCTGGTTGCTTGGGGCCAGGGCCAGGACGAAGGCAGGGACCCCGATCGTCAGCGAGGAGACGATCGTCAGCTGACGGGGGGCGAAAGGATAGGAGATCGCCAGCGCGGAGACCACCACCGCGATGAGGGAGGCGTAGACAGTCTTGGCCAGGAACAGGGAGGCGATGCGCTCAGTGTTTGCCATGACTCGCCGCCCCTGGGCCACGACCCCTGGAAGCGCGGAGAACTCCCCGGACAGCAGCACCAGACGGGCCACCGCCTTGGTCGCTGGCGCTCCGTTGCCCATGGCGATACCCAGGTCGGCCTCCTTTAGCGCCAGCGCGTCGTTGACGCCGTCACCGGTCATGGCCACGACGTGCCCGCGCGCCCTCAGTGCCCGCACCAGGGAACGCTTCTGCTCCGGAGTCACCCGTCCCAGGACGCTGACCGGCTCCACCAGCTGCGCCAGGTGGTCCAGGTCCTCCGCAGAGTCCTGAGGGTCCTGGCCGTCCCGGGCACCCGGGTCCTGGCCGGCACCCGTCACCTCTGGCAGGTCCCGGGCGTCCACGGCCACCAGCTCCCCCCCACCAGGTGCCTGCACCCCGGCCCTGCGGGCCACTGCGGCCACCGTGGCCGGGCTGTCACCGGAGATGACCTTGACCTCCACGCCCTGGTCGCGGAAGTACTCCAGGGTCTGGGCGGCGTCAGGGCGGACCTCCTCCGACAGGACGACCAGCGCACGAGGGCACAGGCCCGCAGGCAGCACTGGCTCCTGACCGGGCGCGCCGGACTGGTCGCCCCACAGGTGGGGGCTGGAGGCCAGGGCCAGCACGCGGGCACCTGTCGCGGCCGCCTGACGGACCTGCTGGCGCGCGCCTTCCACCAGCGGCCCCGGGGAATCCGCCTCAGCCGCGTCCAGGAGGATCTCCGGAGCACCTAGGACCCAGGTCGCCCCCTCCTCCCGCAGAGCCGACCACTTCCGTCGTGAGGAGAAGGGCACCTGGGCCTCAGGACGGACCGCCCGCGCGGTCTCCAGGCCCTCGGGTCCCAGCAGGTCTGGCCTGCTGAGGCCCTCACTGATGGCAGTGGCGCTGGCGTTGGGGTCCTCTCCCCCACTGAGCCGGGCCAGGACCGCCAGTACCTCAGGAGCGGGATCATGCGCTCCAGACCCGGGGGCGCCAAGGTCGTGGGAGTCGTGGAGGTCGTAGACCTGCTCCAAGCGGATCCGCCCGGTCGTGATGGTGCCAGTCTTGTCCAGGCACAGGGTGTCGACCCGGGCCAGGACCTCCACCGCTGGCAGCTCCTGGACCAGGACGCTGCGGCGGGCCAGGGCCAGGGCTGCGGTGGCAAAGTTCACCGAGGTCAGCAGCACCAGGCCCTGGGGCACCATGCCAACCACTCCCGCAACCGCGGGGACCACTGCTGCGCGCCAGGACCCGGAGGACACGGCGTGGGCGAGACCCCCCTCCTCCCCGCGCAGCTGGGACCACGCCAGCAGCAGGGCCACAGGCACGATCACCCAGGAGATCCACCCCAGTACCCGGTTGGTGCCCGCCTGGAGCTCGCTGACAGCCACGGAGTACCGGCGCGCCTCGCGGGCCAGACGGTGGGCGTAGGCATCAGCTCCCACCGCCGTGGCCCGGAACAGGCCGGTCCCGGCAGTCACCGTGGTCCCCGACATGACCCGGTCCCCGATGGCCGGGTGCACCGGAGCTGACTCACCGGTAAGGATGGAGTCATCGACTTCCAGCCCCTCGCAGGACAGCACGGTGCCGTCTGCGGGGACCTGCTCGCCCACCCGCAGCCGAACGACGTCGTCGAGGACGACCTGCGCGACGGCCACCTCCTGCTGCTCACCGTCGCGCACCACCGTCGTGCGGGGGGTCTCCAGCACGGCGAGCCGGTCCAGCGCGCGCTTGGCCCGGATCTCCGCGACAGTCCCGGTGCTCGTGTTAAGCAGGAGCACGATCCCGAACAGGGCGTCCGCCCAGTGACCGAAGACGAGGACCAGGACCAGCGCCACCCCCAGGATCGCGTTGAAGACGGTGAGAAGGTTGGCACGCAGGATCTGGGCCACGCTGCGGGAGGTCTTCTCCTCGTAGGCGTTGGTCAGGCCACGGCTGACCCTGTCGGCGACCTCAGCAGAGCTCAGCCCCTGTGCTCCCGTCACGGCAGAGGAGCCACCACCCGCACCGGGGTCCGACGACACGTCGTCGTGCACCGTGGTGGCGGAGGCTCCCGACCCGGGAGTCCCGGGAGCCGTAGGAGTCACTGCGCGCTCCTGGCGCTCTCGGTGCGACTGGTCGCCTCCACTGGGCTGGCTGGGACGGCAGCGGGGCGCGAGGCCTGCGGGTGGTCCAGGTTGTCCTGCTGGGTCGGGGAAGTCGTGGCCTGGACCTGCCTGGAGTCAGTACGAGACCGGACGGCGGAGGCGACCACAGTGACCAGGACGGCGACGACGATGACCCCCAGGGACATCTGGATGCTGGGCTCAGGCACGATGTCCACCTCTCGCCCGCCGTTGATGAAAGGCACCTCATTGGTGTGCAGCGCGTGCACGATCAGCTTGAGGCCAATGAAGCCCAGGATGGCAGCCAGGCCGTAGTGGAGGTAGGCCAGGCGGTCCAGGAGGCCGTCGATGAGGAAGTAGAGCTGGCGCAGGCCCAGGAGCGAGAAGGCGTTGGCGGCGAAGACCAGGTAGGGCTCCCTGGTCAGGGAGTAGATAGCAGGGATCGAGTCCACCGCGAACATGACGTCGGCGGTCCCGATAGCGATGATGCACAGCATCATGGGGGTGATCATGGTCCGGCCGGCGTGCCGGTGGAGCACCTTGCCACCCACGAACCCGTCGGTCATGGGCACTACCCGGGCCACGGCTCGCACGAACCCGCTGGGTCGGTACTCCTCGGTGGCCGAGGACTCCTCCGGGTCCTCCACGCCCTCGCGAGCCTGGGAGACGGCCGTCCACAGGAGCCAGGCGCCAAAGAAGTAGAACACCCAGGAGAAGTTCTCGATGAGGGCCGCCCCGGCCAGGATGAACACCAGGCGCAGCACGAGCGCGATGACGATACCTGCCAGGAGCACCTCCTGC
Organism: Actinomyces wuliandei; assembly: GCF_004010955.1. Lineage (NCBI taxonomy): Bacteria > Bacillati > Actinomycetota > Actinomycetes > Actinomycetales > Actinomycetaceae > Actinomyces > Actinomyces wuliandei. Next base: position 1,370,989 of record NZ_CP025227.1, on the reverse strand, counting down.
TGGTACCTGCGAGGAACCCGGAAGGAGGAGATCATGATGACAAAGACGAAGAGGTTGTCGATGCTGAGCGCCTTCTCGGTGATGTAGCCCGCAAAGTACTCCGTGCCGTAGTCCCCTCCCCACACGGCCCACACCACCAGCCCGAAGACCAGGGCCATAGCGATGTAGGCCACCGACCACCAGGCGGCCTCCCTCATCGTGGGCTCGTGAGGGGTACGCACGTGACCGACGATGTCGATCGTGATCATGACAAGGATGGTGGCTCCCAGAGCCAGCCACCCGAGGGCGTGGACATCCACAGGATGCACCTCCGGTACGAGTCGGGTACCGGAGGTCTCCTCCCGCCTCACGAGGCGACAGCACGCCCCGGAGGCCTGCGACGCCGGGGCCGGGACCTGACCCGGTCGCCCGTGGTGACGACGTCGCCGTTAGCGGGAGTACTCCCCTCCGCACGGTCTTTCTCGCAGTCTAGCGGCTGCCTCCCCCGCCGTACCAGCCACCGTGGGGTCACAAGTGTGGGGTGCGTGACGCCGAGGTGTCCTGCGCCCCACCCACTGAGCCTCTCCTGCACCTCCGACGGCTCAGGACACCTGCCCACCAAGCGCCCTGACAGGGCACCGGCCCCTCCTGGCAACGGGTCAGTAGGCCGGGTCACGGTCAATAGGGCAGGTCATGCAGTGGCTGCCACCGCGTCCACGACCGAGCTCGGAGGAGGGGATCTCCAGGACCTCAATGCCGGCGGCACGCAGGCTGGCGTTGACGGAGTAGTTGCGGTCGTAGGCCACCACCACGCCCGGGGAGAGGGCCACGACGTTGTTGCCATCGTTCCACTGCTCACGCTCCGCGCCGTAACGGCCTGCGGTAGAGGTGACCGGCCACAGGCGGACCCCCAGCGCCTGGGAGACCGTGCCCGCAAAGTCCCCGCCGTCGTGGGTGACCCGGATGCCGCCGCGCTGCGACTCGTCAGGACGCAGGGAGAAGACCTCCATCTCCCTGACCACGGGCTCGTAGATGTTGACCACCTCCTCAGAGCACAGGGTGAACACGGTGTCCAGGTGCATGGCGGCGCGCTCCTTGGGCATGCGGGCAGCGATGACACGCTGCGCCGAGCCAGCCTGGAACAGCGAGCTGGCGATCCGGCTGACCGCTTGGAAGGTGGAGCGCTCTCCCATCCCGACCAGGACGACCCCCTTGCCCACCGGCATGATGTCGCCGCCCTCGATAAAGGTGTACCCCGCGTCCTCGTCCAGCGTGTCCAGCCAGGTTCGGTAGGTGTAGTCGAACAGCGGGTGGAACCTGTAGACCGCAGCCAGCAGGAGCACCTCGCGCTGTCGGGCCTCCCAGAACATGGAGGACAGCTCCACGCCGTCGTAGATCCACGCCGAGTTGTCCCGCGTGAACAGGGTGTTGGGCAGGGGGGCGATGAGCAGCTCGGGGTCGTCGCTGTTGACGTGGTAAGGGGCGATGCACGTGCCAAACACGTCGGTGGGCACCTGGTCGGAGACCAGTCCCCCGATGAGCAGGTCAGCAAGCTGGCTGGAGGGCATCTCCTCCATCCAGGCCCGCAGGTCCTCAGCCACCCCGACCCCCATGGCAGCGTGGTTGACCCTACGGTCCAGTACGAAGGCCCGCCCCTCGGGCAGGCTCAGCACGTCGGAAAGCAGGTCGTGCAGCTCCAGGACCTCCACGCGCCGCTCACGCATGAGGCTGACAAACAGGTCGTGGTCGCGCTGGGCCCTGGGCACGTCCAGGACGTCGTCGAAAAGCAGGTCGTGGCAGTTGGTCGGGGTCAGGTGCTCATGGGCACGGCCCGGTCGACACACCATGACGCGTCTGAGCGTACCGACCTCGGACCAGACGCCGTGGCTGACGGTGGTTGCAGCAGTCGCCATGATTCTCCCTCTCGGTTCTTGTCTGTTGGCTAACTGTGGCGTCTTCCTGCGCCCCCGAGACCGTGACTCGGCAACCGTGGCTCAGAGGCCCGCGCACCTGCGCGTCCTCTCCCGGTACCCCGGCACCAGGGTCGGCTCCCCGAACAACTCACAGGCACCTCACAGGGACAGGGTCCCGTGAGCCAGGCCGTAGACCGCGTAGGCTGACGCCGCCACCAGGACGGCCACCAGGGCCTGTTCCGTCCGGGTCAGGACAGGTGCCCCGCGCTCACGACACGCCACGACGAAGAAGGGCAGGCCGACAAGGTAGAAGATCGCGGTGTACAACAGGTAGACCGGGCCGGCGGCGTAGAGGAGCCACACCCCGTACAGGGTTCCGCCCAGCCCGACGAGCAGGTCCCCCCAGGCTCCGTTCCCGGCCCGCCTCGCCCGCAGCGCCACCATGACCTGGTACAGGGCGGAGAGCAGGTAGGGCAGCAGGATGAGCGAGGAGGCCAGAAGAATAAGGGTGGTGTAGGTGGAGGCGTTGAAGTAGGTCCACACCAGGAAGATCTGGACCAGCCCCATGGTCAGCCACAGGGCGGCAGCAGGCACGCCCTTGCTGCTCTCCCGGCCGAAGATCCTGGGCATGAGGCCCTCCTGGGCCGGGACTCGGACGATCTCGGCGCACATGAGAAACCAGGACAGCAGCGCCCCGACCAGGGAGACGACCAGGCCCAGAGCGATGAGCCGCGCGCCCCAGGGACCGACAGCCGCCTCCAGCACCCCGGCCAGGGAGGGGTCAGCCAGGGCGGCCAGCTCAGTACGTGGCATGATCCCGTAGGACAAGATGTTGATGGCCAGCAGAAGCGCCAGCACGGAGACGAAGCCGAGGATGGTAGCCCGCCCCACGTCGGTGCGGGAGCGGGCGCGCTCAGAAAAGACAGAGGCTCCCTCCACGCCGATGAACACCCACACGGTGACCAGCATCATGCCCCGGACCTGGCTCAGCACTGAGCCCAGAGAGGGGTCGGCGGCACCCCAGAAGTCCTGGGTGAAGACGTCAAGCCGGAAGGCGAGCACACCGATGACGACAAAGACGACCAGGGGCACGACCTTGCCGACCGTTACGACCGCGTTCACGATCGATGCCTCACGTATTCCCCGCAGAATGAGCACGTGGAACAGCCACATAACGACAGAGGCAATAATAATGGCCTGCGCCGTGTTTCCATCCCCGAAACCTGGAAGGAAGACACCGAGGGACGCCATGAGGAGGACCAGATAGCCGACGTTTCCGATCCACGCCGAGACCCAGTACCCCCACGCCGAGGAGAATCCCACCAGGTTGCCGAATCCGGCCCTGGCGTACCCGTAGATCCCGGCGTCAATGTCCGGCCTGCTCAGCGCCAGGCGCTGGAAGACGAAGGCGAGCATGAGCATGCCGACCCCGGTGACGACCCAGCCCATGACAAGGGGTCCCGGGGCGGCCGCACTGGCCATCTGCTGAGGCAGGCCAAAGATCCCACCCCCGATCATCGACCCGACGACCAGCGCCGTCAGCGCCGTCAAGGGGACCTTCTGGGCAGGGGAACGGCTGTCCGTGGCAGAAGACTCCTGCGTACCGTGTGGGCTCATGCGCGTTTTCACTCCTCTGCGAGTCTCGACCTCGCCCCGACAATCGTGTGGCAGAAATCATTGTAGGGAGAGAAACGCGGGGAAGCAACACCAACATGCTTATGAATATTGAATCGCGACAACGAATACCAGGATGAATGGCTCCGAGGTTGCGCATTTATTTCTAGTGCTGCCGGACCGGGCCGCAATCGCCTGCCACCTCTTGGCACGCGCTACTGCGCCGCGCGCATGGACCGCAGCTCCTTCTTGAGGTCCTGCACCTCGTCACGCAGCCGTGCTGCCAGCTCGAAGTGGAGGTCCTGCGCGGCGGCGTGCATCTGCTCGGTCAGCTCGGCGATCAGGCCCTCCAGGTCCTCCTGGGCGCTGCCAGCCAGCCGCTCGCGCACGGTCGCCTCCGCCGCCTTCTTGCGGCGGGAGCGCACCTGGGCCTCCTCGTGGCCCCGGTACCCTCCGGCAAGAAGCTCGGCGGTGTCGACGTCCTCACGCGCCAGCATGTCAGTGACGTCGGCAATCCGCTTGCGCAGGGGCTGGGGGTCGATCCCGTGCTCGGTGTTGTAGGCCAGCTGCTTGACCCGCCGCCTCTCCGTCTCCTCAATGGCCTCAGCCATGGAGGGGGTGATGTGGTCGGCGTACATGTGGACCTCGCCGGAGACGTTGCGGGCGGCCCGCCCGATGGTCTGGATGAGGGAGCGTGTCGAGCGCAGAAACCCCTCCTTGTCCGCGTCCAGGATGGACACCAGGGAGACCTCCGGCAGATCCAGGCCCTCGCGCAGCAGGTTGATGCCTACCAGGACGTCAAAACTGCCTAGCCGCAGCTCGCGCAGCAGCTCGACGCGTCGCAGGGTGTCCACGTCAGAGTGGAGGTACTCCACCCGCACCCCTCGCTCCGCCAGGTAGGTGGTCAGGTCCTCCGCCATCCGCTTGGTCAGGGTGGTGACCAGGACCCGCTGGTCCCGCTCGGTGCGCTGACGCACCTGCTCCAGCAGGTCGTCGATCTGGCCCTGGGTGGGCCTGACCACCACCTTGGGGTCGACCAGGCCGGTCGGTCGGATGATCTGCTCGACCACACCGTCGGACAGGTCCGTCTCATAGTCTCCGGGAGTGGCCGACAGGTAGACGGTCTGCCCGATGCGCTCACTGAACTCGTCAAAGGTGAGAGGCCTGTTGTCCAGCGCGGAGGGCAGGCGGAAGCCGTGGTCGACCAGCGTGCGCTTGCGAGAGGCGTCGCCCTCGAACATGCCGCCGATCTGGGGGACGGTCACGTGGGACTCGTCGATGACAAGCAGGAAGTCCTCAGGGAAGTAGTCCAGCAGCGTGTTAGGCGGGGTACCCACCTCGCGCCCGTCAATGTGCAGGGAGTAGTTCTCCACCCCCGAGCAGGTCCCGATCTGCTGGAGCATCTCCAGGTCGTAGGTGGTGCGCATCCGCAGCCGCTGGGCCTCCAGGAGGCGGCCGTCACGTTCGAGCTCGGCCAGGCGCCCAGCCAGTTCCGCCTCGATACCCTGGATCGCCTGCTCCATGCGCTCCGGCCCGGCGACGTAGTGGGAGGCAGGGAAGACAAACACCTGGTCGGTGGTGTCGATGACGTCACCGCTGACCGGGTGCAGGGTGGCCAGGGCCTCGATCTCGTCCCCGAACAGCTCGATGCGGATGGCCAGCTCCTCGTACATGGGGATGATCTCCACCGTGTCGCCCCGGACCCGGAACGTGCCACGAGTGAAGTCCGTGTCGTTGCGGGTGTACTGCATGGACACGAAGCGGCGCAGCAGGTCGTCACGGTCCACCCGGTCCCCCACCGCAAGGGGCGTCATACGGTCCACGTACTCCTGGGGCGTGCCCAGCCCGTAGATGCACGACACCGAGGAGACGACGACGACGTCACGCCGGGTGAGCAGGGAGTTGGTGGCGGAGTGGCGCAGGCGCTCAACCTCGTCGTTGATGGAGGAGTCCTTCTCGATGAAGGTGTCCGTCTGGGGGACGTAGGCCTCGGGCTGGTAGTAGTCGTAGTAGGAGACGAAGTACTCCACCGCGTTGTTCGGCAGCAGCTCGCGGAACTCGGCGGCCATCTGCGCCGCTAGGGTCTTGTTGGGCTCTAGGACGAGGGTGGGGCGCTGGACCTTCTCCACCAGCCAGGCGGCCGTCGCGGACTTGCCAGTACCGGTGGCTCCCAGCAGCACGATGTCCTTCTCACCGGCCTCCAGACGCCGGGCCAGCTCGGCGATGGCAGTGGGCTGGTCGCCGCTGGGGCTGTAAGGGCTGACGACCTCAAAGGGCTTGACGGCACGGTGCAGGTCAGTGACAGGACGCATGCGCCCAAGGCTACGCGAGTGCCACGACAGCCGGTCAGGGGGCCAGCTGGTCCTCCCACAGGGAGGCGACGTCGCGTGCCAGGGCCTGCGGCGTCCCAGAGTTGACCAGGACCACGTCGGCCACGGCTCGTCGCTCGGCATCGGTCGCCTGGGAGGCGATACGGGCCATGGCCTGCTCAGCACCCAGTCCACGCTCGGCCAGTCGCTCCAGGCGCGTGTCCAGGTCAGCCTCCACCACCACCACGAGGTCGAACATGTCCTGCATCTGTCCCTCGACCAGCAGGGGCACGTCATAGACAGCCACCTCGCCAGCAGGCACCTCCTCCAGACGGGCCCAGGCCTCGGCAGCGATGAGCGGCAGGAGGACCTCCTCCAGACGGGCGCGACTGCCCTCGTCGGCAAAGACGATGCTGCCCAGCGCAGAGCGGTCCAGCGTGCCGTCGGCCTTGAGCACACCCTGGCCAAACTCCTCGACGACCGCTGCCAGGCCAGGGGTCCCCGGCCCGACGACGTCACGGGCGATGTCGTCGGCGGCGACCACGGTGGCACCGTGCTCGGCCAGGAGGTCAGCCACCGTGGACTTGCCAGTGCCGATCCCCCCGGTCAGGCCGACACGCAGCGCTCTGTCCGAGGGGTGAGGAGGACGACGGGTACCACGAGCCATAGCCCCATGATGCCCTCCCCCGGGCTCTCGGTCAGCTACGAACCGATATGAGCAGCAGCCAGGCGGCACACGACGTGGGGGTCCCACCCGGTCGGGTGGGACCCCCACACGCCTGTCGGCAGCAGCCAAGAACGTCGTGGTGTCGCTGTCAGTTACCGGTCAGCTTCTCCCTCAGGGCGGCAAGGGCCTCGTCAGAGGCGAGAGTGCCCGAGGCCTCGGACGGTGCCGAGGAGTAAGAGGTACTGCCAGCCGCCGCAGCCGCGCCCGAGTCCTGCTCCTCCTCCATCGCCCTGGCAACCTGGGCCTTGTGCGCCTCCCAGCGGGCCAGGGCAGCGGCGTACTCCGCCTCCCAGGCCTCGCGCTGGGCCTCGTACCCCTCGAGCCACTCGTTGGTCTCCGGGTCAAAGCCCTCCGGGTACTTGTAGTTGCCGTCCTCATCGTACTCAGCCGCCATGCCGTACAGGGACGGGTCGAAGTCCTCCGAGACGGGGTCCACGCCCTCGTTGGCCTGCTTGAGCGACAAGGAGATGCGACGACGCTCCAGGTCGATGTCGATAACCTTGACGAAGACCTCGTCACCGACCTTGGCGACCTGCTCGGGCACCTCGACGTGGCGTTGTGCCAGCTCGGAGATGTGGACCAGGCCCTCGATCCCGTCCTCGACACGGACGAAGGCACCGAAGGGAACCAGCTTGGTGACCTTCCCGGGCACCACCTGGCCGATAGCGTGGGTACGGGCAAAGGCCTGCCACGGGTCTTCCTGGGTGGCCTTGAGGGACAGGGAGACACGCTCCCGGTCGAAGTCCACGTCCAGGACCTCCACGGTGACCTCGGTTCCCACCTCGACGACCTCGGAGGGGTGGTCGATGTGCTTCCAGGACAGCTCGGAGACGTGGACCAGGCCGTCCACGCCCCCCAGGTCCACGAAGGCACCAAAGTTGACGATGGAGGAGACCACACCGGAGCGGACCTGGCCCTTCTGAAGGGTCTGGAGGAAGTTGGTGCGGACCTCGGACTGGGTCTGCTCCAGCCAGGCGCGGCGGGAGAGGACCACGTTGTTGCGGTTCTTGTCCAGCTCGATGATCTTTGCCTCAAGCGAACGGCCCACATAGGGCTGGAGATCGCGGACGCGCCGCATCTCGACCAGGGAGGCGGGCAGGAACCCACGCAGGCCGATGTCCAGGATCAGGCCGCCCTTGACGACCTCGATCACGGTACCGGTGACGACGCCGTCCTCCTCCTTGATGCGCTCGATCGTGCCCCAGGCACGCTCGTACTGAGCCCGCTTCTTACTCAGGAGCAGGCGCCCCTCCTTGTCCTCCTTCTGCAGGACGAGAGCCTCGATCTGGTCACCAACGGCAACGATCTCGTCGGGATCGACGTCATGCTTGATGGACAGCTCGCGGGCCAGGATGACGCCCTCGGTCTTGTAGCCGATGTCGAGGAGGACCTCGTCGCGGTCGACCTTGACGACAGTGCCCTCGACGATGTCACCGTCGTCGAAGTACTTGATGGTCTCGTCGACGGCAGCGAGGATCTCCTCGGTCGCACCGATGTCGTTGACTGCGACCGGGGCGGGGCTGGGCGGAGTGGTGGTCATTGAGTGGTTGCTCCGAATACGGATAGGTGGTTCGGGTTGACAGGGACCGTGCGTCCCCCGCGCCCTGTGCCGGCCCGGACCGGCTCACGACGCGGCTGGGACCAGAGTAAAGAAGATGCCCAGGAACGCACGCAAGTACCCTATCAGCACGTGACGGAGCCGTGACTGGACTGTTCCCCGTCCCCGCTCCCCGAACACGTGCAATCGCTCACATTCACCTCCTCAGGCCTGGTCGACCGGGAACAGCGCGGGAAGAGTAGTGGGGGAAGGCACCGAGCAGGCCGGCTCAGCGAGGCGGAGAAGACGAGGAAGAGGAAGGCGGCGACAGGAGGCCGTGGCTGGCGGCGCCAGCCGCAGTACGTCGTACGTGTCGGTAGCGCGTCAGTGGCTGGCGGCCCGCCAGCTGAGCCCGCTGCCGGTGGCGACGTCCAGCGGCACCGACAGCTGCGCGGCCTGGCTCATCCGCTCCTGGAGCAGCCCCTTGACGACGTCGGCCTCCCCAGCGGCCACCTCCACCAGCAGCTCGTCGTGGATCTGGAGCAGCAGGCGGCTCGCGAGCCCCTCCTCAGCCAGTGCCCGGTCCACGTCGATCATGGCCTTCTTGACGATGTCAGCCGCGCTGCCCTGGATCGGGGCGTTGAGGGCCGCCCGCTCCGCCATCTCACGGCGCTGGCGGTTGTCGCTGGTGAGGTCGGGCAGGTAGCGGCGGCGGCCGAACATGGTCTGCGTGTAGCCGTCCCTGCGGGCCTGCTCGACCACGGACTCCAGGTAGTCACGCACCTGTCCGAAGCGGGCGAAGTAGGCGTCCCTCAGGGCAGCCGCCTCGGCGTTGCCGATCCCGAGCTGACGGGCCAGGCCGAAGGTGGACAGCCCGTAGGCCAGCCCGTAGCTCATGGCCTTGATGTGGCTGCGCTGCTGGGAGGAGACCTCGGCGACTGTGGTGCCGTGCACCAGGGCGGCTACGTAGCGGTGCAGGTCCTCGCCGCTGCGGAAGGCCTCGATCAGCGCCTCGTCCCCGGACAGGTGCGCCATGATCCGCATCTCGATCTGGGAGTAGTCCGCAGTCACAAGGCACTCGTAGCCATCCCCGACCGTGAAGGCCTCCCGGATACTCAGCCCCTCCTCGGTACGCGCCGGGATGTTCTGCAGGTTCGGGTCCTTCGACGACAGGCGCCCGGTGGCGGCGATCGTCTGCTGGAAGGTGGTGTGGATACGACCGTCGGGCTGGACCGCCTTGCGCAGGCCCTCCACGGTCTGACGGAGCTTGATGGCGTCACGGTGCTCCAGGAGGTGCTCCAGGAAGGGGTGCCCCGTCCGGGCGTACAGGGTGGCCAGGGCCTCGGCGTCCGTGGTGTACCCGGTCTTGGTCCGCCTCGTACGAGGCATGTCGAGCTCGTCGAACAGCACCGTCTGGAGCTGCTTGGGACTGGAGAGGTTAAGCTCGTGGCCAGCTGCGGCAAAGGCGGCCTCGGCGGCGCGGGTCACCCGGGCGTCCAGCTCGGCCTCCCGGCGGGCCAGTACGGTGTCGTCCACGGCGATGCCGGTGTGCTCCATCATCGCGAGGGTGGCAGCCACGGGCATCTCCAGCCCGGTGAAGAGCCCCGTGCTCTCGCGCTGGGCCACCTGGGCGTCCAGGACCTCCTGGAGGCGCGGCAGGAGCCCTGCTCGGCGGGCGCTGGCCAGGACCTCCTCAGGGGCTTCCTTGAGGACGTGGCCGTCGTCGGGGGGGCTGTCCAGGGAGCCCAGGTCCAGGGCGGTCTGGTCCGGCTGCTGCGTGCCTCCCGGGCACACAGGCTGGGGCAGGGGGTCCAGGGAGTCCAGGTCGATGCCGAACCAGCGCTGCGCCAGGTCCTTGACCGCGTAGGAACGCTGCTCAGGACGGCACAGGTAGGCTGCCAGGGACGGGTCGGCTGCTACACCGTCCAGGCGCATCCCACGGGCTTCCAGGGCGTGCCAGGAGCCCTTGGCGTCAGCCACGACCTTGGGCCGTGACGTGTCAGCGAGCAGCCGGGCCAGGGCGGCCTCATCCTCCGGCATGACCAGGGACGGGTCCACCACCACGGCCCTGTGGCCGTCGCTCAGCGACAGCAGGGTGACCTCCCCCAGCACCGGCTGCAGGCTGCCCACGACGTCCAGCCCCACGACCCCCCCGACTCCCGCGACCCCCACGACACCGTCACGGGCTTGCTCGCCGCTACCGCCGTTACCGTCACTGGCATCACTGTCATCACTGTCGTCAGCGCCCGCACCCAGGTGCTGGTGCAGCCACTGCCCCAGTGACCCCGCAGGCAGGTTGCGGCCCAGGACCGAGACGTCCAGCGCCCTGAGAACCTCCAGCGGGTCTTGTCCCCCGGCTCCTGAACCGGTGCGTCCGTCGTGGTCGTCGTCAGCCAGTGGAAGCGTGCGCAGCGCGCGCTGGTGCAGCGTACGGAACTCCAGTGCCTCAAAGGCCCGGGCGAGGTCGCTGCGGCGGCTGCCGGACAGGCGGAGGTCCCTGCTCGGGCTCACGCCCAGGTCGAGGTCGGTCAGCAGCCGGTTGAGACGTCGGTTGCGCAGCACGTCGTCCAGGTGGTCGCGCAGCGACTGCCCCGCCTTGCCCCTGATCTGGTCGGCGCTGGCGATGACACCGTCCAGGCCGTCGTAGGCGGTGAGCCACCTGGCGGCAGTCTTGGGCCCCACGCCGGGAACTCCTGGTAGGTTGTCGCTGGGCTCGCCCACCAGGGCCGCCAGGTGCGGGTAGCGCTGGGGCGGCACGCCGTAGCGGGCCTCGACCTCCTCAGGCGTCATCCGGCGCAGCGTGGAGACCCCCTTGACCGGGTAGAGCACGGTGCAGTGCTGCGTCACCGTCTGGAAGGAGTCCCGGTCGCCCGAGCAGATGAGGACCTCCATCCCCTCTCGCTGGGCGGCAGCCGCCAGGGTGGCCAGGATGTCGTCGGCCTCGTAGCCCGGCGCGCTCAGGGTGGGCACCCTCATGGCGCCCAGCAGGTCCTGGATCAGCTCGACCTGGCCGGTCAGGGCCGCCGGGGTCTCCTCCCGGGTTCCCTTGTAGTCGGCGTACTCGCGGGTGCGGAAGGTCCCGCCAGGCAGGTCGAAGGCGACGGCGACGTGGGAGGGCCTCTCGTTGTCAAGCAGGGACAGGAACATTGAGGTGAAACCGTGGACGGCATTGGTGGCCTGGCCCGTCGAGGTGGTGAACCCGTCAGCCGGAAGGGCGTAGAAAGCCCGGAAGGCCATGGAGTGGCCGTCAACGAGCAGGAGGCGGCCGACGCGGTCAGGAGTGGTGGCGGTGGTGCTCACCGTGCCAGCCTAGGCCCATGACTGAGCATCATGACGACACCCCGGCCTGCGGCACGTCCCCGCAGGGCAGCGCGGCGGCAGCCTCACCTGCCGTCGTCGGGCCCAGCGGACCGGTAGGCCAGGACACCGGGGCCTGCCTGGCCGAGGTGAGCGCGGCACCTGTCGCCTTCCCGACCGCCTCTCCCCGCCCCTACCCGGACCCGCGCCCGGCAGGCTCGGCAGTCTCGGCGCCCAGCGCCCAGCGCCCGGTCCCGGCGGAGTCGCAAGCAGGGACCCTCATGGACACCCTGGCCATGGAGGTCCTGGTCCGCGGTGCAGAGCGCACCGTGGTCCGTATGCCTGTGGACGGAGCGCGCCAGGTAGCCGGGTTCCTCCACGGAGGCGCCAGTGCCGCCCTGGTCGAGACCGCCGCCTCCGTGGCTGCTCGGGCCGGGGCGCCCCAGGACAGCCTCCCGGTAGGAGCCGAACTGACGGTCAGCCACCTACGACCCGTCAAGGAGGGGTGGGTCACAGCACAGGCGCTTCCCGTCCACCGGGGGCGGCACACCGTGGTCTACGAGGTGAGCATCCACGACGACCAGGGACGGCAGGTGGCGCGCGGCAGCCTGCGCAGCCTGTTCACCTGAGCAGGAAGCCTCCCACCTGAGCTCAGCCAGGCGGTCAGGACTCCCTGGCTGAGCCCACCTGCTCCACGACGGCGTCAGCTACCTCGCGCATGGTGAGACGACGGTTCATTGAGGTCTTCTGCAGCCAACGGAACGCCTCCGGCTCACTCAGGCCCATCCGCTCCATGAGGAGGCCCTTGGCGCGGTCCACGCGCTTGCGCGTCTCGAAACGCTCGGTGAGGTCGCTGATCTCGTTCTCCAGCGACACGATCTCCTCGTGACGCGAGAACGCCACCTCGATAGCCGGGACGAGGTCGGCCGGAGTGAAAGGCTTGACCACGTAGGCCATGGCACCTGCGGCACCGGCACGCTCGACCAGGTCGGTCTGGGAGAAAGCGGTCAGCATGACGACGGCGCAGGAGTGCTTGTCAAGAATGCGCTCAGCAGCGGTGATGCCGTCCATGACAGGCATCTTGACGTCCATGACACACAGGTCCGGCCTGTTCTCCTCCGCCAGGCGGACAGCCTCCTCCCCGTCAGAGGCCTCCGCCACGACCTCGTAGCCCGCGTCAGTAAGCGTCTCGACAATGTCAAGGCGGATAATGGTCTCGTCCTCGGCGACGAGGACCCGGCGAGACCTGGAGGATTCTGTGGGTTCTGGCTCGTTGCTCACAGCCGCAATCCTAGTATGATCCTGCTGGTCACGCCGCAGCTGAGCGGACGGCGCGCCTCCGTAGCCCAATTGGCAGAGGCATCCGACTCAAAATCGGAGCAGTGTGGGTTCGAGTCCCACCGGAGGCACCCGGCACAGGCCGTCCCCCAGGGTGGCGGCCTTCTTTCGTCGGAGCCACGCGGCGGCCTCGGACCACCCGTCCCAGACGGTCAGCCTCACCCCAGTCCTCCACGCCGGGACATGAGGTACTCCAGGCGCCTGGCGGTAGCAGCCCGCTGGAACTGGGTGTCCTTCCTGGGGGTCGATGCCGTAGCCCCCGATCAGGAGGCTGAGAAGGAGGCACCCTATGACGTCCGTGCGCCCCCCGGGCCACGCCGTGAGGACCAACGAGTCCTGCCTCAGCAGGTCGTAGCCGACGGGCGCGGACACACTCTACTGGCCTGCGGGCGCACCGCCGTCCTCACAACCACCTCGGCGTCGGACGCGCTCCCGGAGCCGCTGTGGTACCTGAGTCCGGCAGCGCCCGCGCCCACTGCGTCCAGCCACGAAACCTGCTGACAGCCCCTCCCGAGACCGGTCGGACTCCCCGTGAAGCTGCAAGACGGTCTCTCAGGCGTACCCGCGCGCCAGCGCCCACCAAAGGTCGTCAGCCTCAGCCTCACCCCGTACCAGGGCCTCCCGCACGCTGTCGGCACCCACCCGCAGGGCCACCAGCCAGATGTTCCCCCACGTGCCTGGCACCTCCACGTGCCTGGAACCTCCACGGTGGCCTCCCCCGGCCTGCGTCCACTGAGCAACACGTTGACCGTGAAAGCGGCTCGCGAGTCAGGCCAGGCGGTATCAGCGTGGCTGAAAAGTGACTGAAGAAGGTGGAGGAGTGGATCCCGTCAGCGGCAAGACGGTGCGTCGCCCCCAGGGCACCACGCTGAGGGCCAGGAAAGGAAGGCCTAGGGAGACGAGGATGCCACCTCCGGTCAGGTCTCGGTGGGTGAGCAATGTAAAACCACGACCCGCAAGCGCCACCCCCACGAGGAGGAACAGGCTGGAGGCAAGGAGGGAGAACGGGCTGGAGCGACGCACCAGGGAGGCAGGCAGGTCGGTAGACGCGCCACCCCGGGGCAGGCGGGACCACGCCGACGTCGACCGGTACAGTCGGGTAGCCTCCACCGAGGTCTCTCAGGTGGCCGGTAGCCTGGTCGGGCTCGTAAGGGGGCGTGGACACGTCGACTCCTTCGGCACCGCTGGCCCTGCGCGTCACTAGTACTACCAGCACCGTCCCGCTCCCACAGCGTCCGCCGACGCAGCGGGCACCTCGCGGGATCGGCACGCCCGCGCTCGCATTGTCTACCAGGCAGGAAGGCGGTAGCAGTAGAGTCCGTCAGTCCCTGTCAGGCACGTCAATAGATGCGAGAAGCGGCTCCAGCGCACCCAGGAGCGGCGCAAGGTCCTCGTGCTGCGTGCAGGTCTCCAGCTCATCCACCTTGATGCCGACTACCTCGGTCCACGCCAACGCGGCGGTCGCGGCACGCAGGTCGGTGAGGGTGAGGCCTCCAGGAACCTGGTAGAACCCGGTAGTCAGTGGGCACAGTGCCAGGTTCCAGGACGTCGCAGTCAATGTCGCAGTCAATGTGGACGGCGACCGGTCTGTCGCCGACAGCCCGTCCGAGACGCTCGCCGAACCCGGGAGGGACCGGGCGCGACAAGGGTGAGATCGGTTCTCTTGACCAGGTCGGCCTCAGGCGGGTCGATGTCACGCACGCCCACACGAACCGTGCTCCCAGGAGCCAGTCCACCACCCAGGCCTGAGTCCCACTTCCAGCGGCCCCGCCAGGGCGAGCCCGCCGAGGTAGCCGGTGGCTGTGGTGGCAGGAGTGTTGATGTCGGCGTGGGCGTTGAGCCAGCGCACCACCACGTCGGGGCGCTGCTGCGCGACCACCGGGACGGTGGCCAGGGAGAGCACGCACCGGCTTGAGGCCGTGACAGGTCTGCGCCCCTCACCGAGAAGACGCTGGTAGTGCTCACGCATACAGGTCAGGTCCTCAAGGCCGGCACCGACAAGCAACCGCTGCACATCTTCACGCCGACAGCTCGTGCTAGCGGCTGGGAATCTAGTGTCATGACGCGGGTTCTGGGCTGCCTCGGTGCCCGGACGCGGCTGAAGATGTGTAGTGCAGCACGGGCTGCACATCTTCAGCCGCGTCCGGTTCTCTCGTAAGCCTCGTTTCCCCGCAGTCCCAGGAACTGTGCGGCTTCACCGCAGAACCAAGATGTGCAGCCGCGCGGAGCGCGGAGCTCAGTACCGCCAGAGTCGGAGGATGCCCGCGGCGCAGTGCCGAGCAGAACTTGCATCGGGGCAACAGAACTTGTACGCTCGTCTTGGTCAATCGCCCAAGACGGGTGTACGGCCTATCCGCACAGGTCCGCCGCGCGCCACGGCGGAGGAGATGAAAGGAGAGTCGTGCCTGAGACCGAGAAGACCTCGACCCGCCAGGCACTGATAGCCGCCGCCCAGGAGCTCGTCGTTGACGGTGGCTGGGGATCAGTGACCACACGTCGCGTCGCCGACCGTGCTGGGGTCAGCCCGGGTGTCGTGCACTACCACACGGGCAGCATCGAGCAGTTGCGACGTATCGCTGTCTGCGAGGGTGCGCGCGCGCTCCTGGAGGGTCCCTTCCGGGAGGCCGTGGATGCGCGTAGCCTCCGCGAGGGCCTGCTTGCCTTCCTTAGCCGTCTTGACTCCGGCCCTGACGACCCGAGAGTCGCCCTGCTCAACGAGGCGCTGGTCGCAGCCACGCACGACACTGCGCTGCGTACCGACCTTGCCGCGATGTTCTCTGCCTTCCGTTCCCGGCTCGTCGAGCGGCTCACCGCTCAAGAGGGGGCACAGACAGGGGAGGCCGAGGCCAGGGCACTCGTCCTGGTGGCCGCAGTCGACGGCTTCCTGCTGCAGAGCGCACTTGACCCCACTCTCGACGCAGATTGGTTTATCCGGGGGATGGAGCCTTTACTCATCACGGAGCTTGCCCCGGAGTGACACACAACCAGCCCAGGCCGTCAGCGTCTGGGACCACGGCCCGCTGCCACCAGTGACCTAGACAGGGCGCCGGGACAGCAGACCACTGCACAACCAAGCCAGAGGAGCATCATGATCCAGATCCACAACCCCAGCGACATCGCCCCGCTCAAGGAGGTCGTCGTCGGACCGTACAAGCGGTACGGATGGTGGCCGCTGGTGCGCGAGACGCTGCGCAGCCCCAACCTCAGCTACGTGTTCTACCTCTCCAACAACACGGTGAGCATCCCGGACCATGACATCGCCCAGCGCGAGCACGAGCAGTTTGTCTCCACCCTGCGTGAGGCCGGAGTCACCGTGCACACGCTGGACGCTCTTAAGGACGTCTCCGTCCAGCTCTACCCTCGCGACATCGCCTTCGCGGTTGACGACGTCCTGTTCCTGGCCCGCTCAGTAGACCCGGTGCGCCGTCGGGAGCAGAGGGCGCTCTACCCGCTGCTGGCAGAGGTCTCACGCGTCGTACCCCTGGACGACGGCTACATTGAGGGCGGGGACGTCATCGTCACTGACGACGTCGTGCTCGTGGGGCTCAGCGAGGCCACCGACCTCAAGGGGGTGGGCTCGCTGCGGCGCGCCTTCGCCAGGGCGGGGATCGACCGGGAGATTGTCCCCATCGAGTTCTCCCACCGCGGTGTGGTCCACCTGGACACCAAGCTCACCCTCGTGGGACCTGGGCTAGGCTACGTCTACTCTCCCGCCCTGGCACCCCGATCACGGGACAAGGTCGCCGAGCTCCTCAACCTGATCGAGGCCACCGAGGAGGAGATGCTCGCGCTCATGGTCAACACTGTTGCCTTGGCGCCCGACCGCGTCATCATTGATGAGCGCGCCACCCGTCTGGGGCGCAAGCTCGCCTCGCACGGTATCACCCCGGTGCCGCTGAAATTCACCGAGGTCACGCGATTCCCGGGAGGTTTCCGTTGCGCGACGCTCCCGCTAGTCAGGGGCTAGGTACCGGGGTCCTAGCCGTGACAGCGCCCTGCCGCACCCGGCATGACGTTGCCTGACCGCACACGTACCGTTTCCTCGCAGGACGACGACCCC
The DNA here is from genome assembly GCF_004010955.1 of Actinomyces wuliandei. NCBI lineage: Bacteria > Bacillati > Actinomycetota > Actinomycetes > Actinomycetales > Actinomycetaceae > Actinomyces > Actinomyces wuliandei. The sequence continues at coordinate 1,354,215 of NZ_CP025227.1, read as the reverse complement.
CCACAGGACGACAGGCATGCCGACCCTCTGGGAGGGCCTTCTGCGAGGAAACGGTACGTATCACAGACACTGTGGCACTGCGCACCCGTGCGACGAAGCTCCCCAGTGCTCGGCGGGTTGGTGCCATGCTCACGGATCTCATTCATGAGGACCTGAGGTGCCCAGTCCGTTGGCAGCGTCGTCCAGGAGCACCGGCTCGGGGTTGCCTGGCTGCCGCTTAGTCCCGGCACTCCGTGTCCCAGTAGGCACCGGCTGGGGACAGACCCCGATACCACCCGCTCCCGCCTGTCACTACTTCTGGGTGCATCAGAGAATGCCTGCCTCCTCTCCCAGACCATGAGGTGCACATCTTCAGGCTTGAGCCACGCGTCCTTGTGGTCGACAAAGGGGCACGATCCTTGCAGCTTCGCGATCTCTCTCCTCCCAGATACGTCGGAACGCGAGTGAAGATGTGCAACAAGGAGCGCGCTGCACATCTTCAGGCAGCAGCCGTCAGGCTAACTCCTCTGGGCACAGCGGGATCCTGCAAGGACAAGGCCTTGGTGCGGCACACCAGGGCGATGAAGATGTGCAGCCTTGCTATATTCCCGCCGTTCGCAACGCCCCACCGTGCCAGGCGAGTTATAGTGGCACATGCCCGACCTGCTGATCCGGCACGCGCGCATCGTCGCCTTTCGTTCCCGCCCCACGCTCGCCGCCCTGCGCGCTTGCTCGCCCCGCCCCTCCCACTCCCCCACCGCGGAGCCCCCACCCCGTCCTCCTCAGCCCCGAGGCGCCACCGGTGCGGCCAGCGCTCAGGCACGCCCGGAGGAGGGCACACAAGTCACAGACATCCGCGTCTCCGCAGGACGTGTCACCCAGGTAGGCCCCAGCCTGCCCTACCACGGCGAGCAGATCCTGGACGTGCAGGGCTCCTACGTCATCCCGGGGCTGTGGGACGCCCATGCCCACCTGGACCTGGAAGCCGCCAGGAAGGGGCGCATCGACACCTCTGCCACCACCTGCGCCCAGGACGCGCTCGCCCTGGTGGCCCAGGCGCTGCGGGAGCACCCCCGCGACCGCCCGCCTGCCAGCGTGCAGGGCTTCGGCCACCGGCTCTCCCTGTGGCCGCAAGTACCCACCGTCGCCGAGCTTGACGCCGTGTGCGGTGACGTCCCGGTGGTCCTGGTCTCCGGCGACGCCCACTCCGGGTGGCTGAGCTCAGCGGCCCTGCGCCACCTCGGACTGCCCGGGGCCACCACCAGCGACCCGGGCGCGCCGCTCACCGAGGACGCCTGGTTCTCCGTCATGGACCGCCTGGACCTCATCCCCGGAACACGACAGCTGCGCGAGTCCGGATACCGTCAAGTACTGGACAACCTGCTGCGCCAAGGCGTCACCGGGGTGGTGGACATGAGCTGGGCACCCAGCCCGCAGGACTGGCCGCTGCGCCTGGCTGCCATGGCTGAGGCCGGTGTCACCACGACGCTTGGGGACGGGACGTCTGCGCTTGTACCGCGTATCCGCACCGCCGTGTACCGCGACCGCCTGGACCAGTGGATCGCCGCAGGCCTGCGCACCGGGCAGGGGCTGGAGGGCTCCCCCGTGGGTGAGGACGGAGTGCCGCTGCTCACCCAGGGGCCGCTCAAGGTCATCGCCGACGGCTCGATGGGCACCGCCAGCGCCCACGTGCACGACCCCTACCCCGAGTCCCTGGGGCTGAGCCACACCCACGGCGTGGTCAACATCGACCGCGAGGGGCTGACTGCCCTGATGACCCGTGCCTCACGGGCAGGGTTCGACATGGCGGTGCACGCGATCGGGGACGCCGCCGTGGACGACGTCGCCGCCGCCTTTGCCACCTCCGGTGCACGGGGTCGGCTTGAGCACGCCCAGCTGCTGCCGCACGACGCCGCCCAGGCCGGGACCGGAGCACTGGCCCGCCTGGTCGCGTGCGGGGTCGAGCTCTCCGTCCAGCCTGCTCACCTCCTGGACGACTGGCAGGCCGTGGAACGGGTCTGGCCCGGACGCAGACAGCGAGCCTACGCCTTTGCCGACATGGTGACGGCTGGCGCCCTGCTGCACCTGGGCTCGGACGCCCCGGTGGCCCCGCTGGACCCGTGGCTGGCCATGTCGGTCGCGGTCGGCAGAAGCACCCCAGACCACCAGGTGTGGTCACCCGACCAGCGGCTTACCACCGAGGAGGCCCTGGCGGCCTCCGTGGACGGGCAGGGGCCGGTGCGCCCCGGCTCCCGCGCCGACCTGGTCGTCCTGGAGGAGGACCCGCTGAGTCTTGGCGCCGACGCGCTGGCTGCCGTGCGCCCGCTGACCACCGTGGTCGCGGGCCGGATGCTGGCCCTGTGACCCGGTGCCCACAGAGCCGTCTCCGTAGGCCACACAGCCTGTCGCTCCCCGAGAGGCCACGACAGGTCCTGCCACCCCGACCCGGGATCCACGTTGTCACCGCGTCGAGATCATGTAAGGTTAGGCGACACTAACATCTCGTCCCCGCCGGAGCTCCTCCGCAGCGGCGGGTCCCGCCTACCACCTCAGAAGGGGCGCTGCATGAGCACCTACCTGTTCCGACGTCGCACGGTTGTCCAGGCTGCCACAGGCCTGGCCGCTACCCTCCCCGTCCTCCTCGCTGTCGGCGCCTGCTCGTCGCGGTCCGGCCAGGACACTGCCTCCCAGGAGCAGGCCACGCTGGCGGAACCCATCGTCGTCACCGACCAGCGGGGAAAGGAGCACACCTTCACCAGGCCCGTCGAGAGCATTGTGACCACCGTCATCCCCTCCCCCTCGATGCTCACGGCGATTGACCAGGGCTACGACCGCATCAAAGGGGTCAACGAGTCCACCGTCAACCGGGACAAGGGCTCCGTCTTCGAGACGATGTTCCCTGAGGCTGTGGCCAACAGGACCGTGGCCAACTCCGACTTCATCCCCAACGTCGAGGAGATCACCAGCATCAATCCCGACGTAGTCATCCAGTGGGCTGACCAGGGTGACGCCGCCACCTACATCGAGCCCATCGAGGCCGCAGGCTACCCCGTCATCGGCCTGACTTACGGGACCCAGGAGATGCTGGAGGAGTGGATCCAAATATTCGCCACCCTGCTGAGGCAGGAGGAGCGTGGCGAGCAGATTCTGGAGCGGATGCACCAGACCATCGCGTCCCTGGAGGCCTTTGCCGCCGAGCAGGACACCTCCCCCACGGTGCTCTTCCTGCGCTCGGCGGGAGACGAGGGCTACAACGCGGGCATGAGCTCGACCAAGGGCTACATGAACACCTGGATGACACTGTGCGGCGCAACCAACATCGGGGCCGACGTCGACTACTCAGGCACCAACGCGACCAGTGTCGAGCAGCTCCTCGACTGGGACCCTGACATCATCTACGTCTCCTCCATGACCGCCCTGACCCCCGCAGACATCTACGCGGACTCCTCGCTGTCGCAGCTGAAGGCGGTCAGGAGCAAGAAGATCTACGCGGTCCCCTCCGGCGGCTTCTGGTGGGATCCCCCCAGCGCCGAGTCGCACCTGATGATGATGTGGGCCGCCCAGGTGGCCTACCCGGACACTGCCACCTACGACCTGCGCTCCCAGATCAAGGAGAATTACGAGTTCCTCTACGGGTACCAGGTCTCCGAGGACGAGATCGACTCGATCCTCCGGCTCGAGGACAACGCCGACGCCGCAGGCTATGAGCAGTTCGCCCGCTGAGCCGACCGCACGAGGCAGGCTGCCCTGGCTCACCGTAGCCGTCATCGGAGTGGTCTCGCTGCTGGCCTGCCTGGTCGCGCTGTCGGTGGGACGCTTCCACGTCCCCGTCAACGAGGTCGCCCGGATGCTGACTGACCGGGTGCTGCCCCTGGAACGCACCTGGTACGAGCAGGAGGAGAGCATCGTCTTCGAGGTGAGGCTGCCGCGCGTCATCCTGTCCTTCCTCGTCGGCTCCGCCCTGGCCATCGCCGGTGCCGTGCTGCAGTCGGTGTTCCGCAACCCCTTGGTGAGCCCCCAGGTGCTGGGCGTCTCCGCGGGGGCCTCCTTCGGCGGGGTGCTGAGCATGGTGCTCGGCCTGGGCTCAGCAGGGCTGGTCGGCGGGGCCTTCGTCTTCGGCCTGGGGGCGCTGGTCTGCGTCGTCGCCTTCAGCCGCATCGTCTCCACCGCACCCCTGCTCATGATCGTCCTGGGCGGGGTGGTCATCAGCGCCCTGTTCAGTGCGCTGACCTCGCTGATGACCTACGTTGCCGACCCCTACCGGGACCTTCCCGCCATCACGTTCTGGCTGCTGGGCTCCCTGGCCACCGCAGGATGGGGCAGTGTGACCACAGCCCTACCGCCCATCATCCTGGGAACCGTGGTCGTCCTCCTCCTACGGTGGAGGCTCAACATCCTGGCCCTGGGCGACGACGACGCCCAGGCGCTAGGAGTCCCACCCGCACCGTACCGCAACGCCCTCCTGCTGGCAGTGGCGCTGCTGACCGCCGCGGCGATCGCCGTCTCAGGCGTGATCGGCTGGGTGGGGCTGCTGGTGCCGCACCTGTCCCGCCTCCTGGTGGGAAGTGACAACCGGGTCCTGCTGCCCGCCTCCTTCCTGCTGGGAGGCGGCTACCTCACCGTGGTGGACACGCTGGCGCGCACGCTGAGCCCGGTGGAGGTCCCGCTGGGAATCCTCACCGCGATCATTGGTGCACCGTTCTTCGTCATCCTCCTGGCACGGTTCCGAAAGCGGGTGTGGCTCAGTGACTGAGACAGCCATCAAGGCGGAGACCAGGCCAGAGACCAGATCAGATATCACGACAGGGGCCACCGCAGTGATCACGGCAGACGGTATCGGCTTCCGCTACGGCCGGGGCCAGTGGGTCTTTCGCGGGGTCAGCCTGCAGGTCGAGGCGGGCACGGTGCTGGCCGTGCTCGGCCCCAACGCACGGGGAAAGACCACCCTGGTCACCTGTCTGGCGGGGCTGAGGACGCCCACCGAAGGATCCGTCCACCACAACGCGGTCGTGGGATATGTTCCCCAGACCCACGGGGCAGCGGCCTCCTTCTCCGTCCTGGACATGGTGCTCATGGGACGGGCGCGGTTCGTCAAGGCCTACTCGAGCCCGGGCAGGGCCGACCACAAGGCCGCTCAGGAGGCCATCGAGCGTGTGGGCATCGGCCACCTCCAGGACCGTGACTACCACGCCCTGTCCGGCGGGGAGCGTCAGATGGTGCTCATCGCGCGCGCCCTGGCGACCGGCTGCCAGGTCCTGGTGCTGGACGAGCCGGCCTCCGCCCTCGACCTGCGCAACCAGGCCAGGGTGCTCGGCGTCCTCCAGTCCCTGACGCACGAGGGCCTGGCTGTGGTCATGACAAGCCACCACCCGGACCACGCCCTGCGGATCGCCCACCAGACGCTGCTCATCGTGGGTCCTGAGGACGTCCGGGTCGGCAGCAGCGAGAGGCTCCTGACCGCGCAGACGCTGTCCTCGCTCTACGGGCTGCCCGTGGAGACGCCCGAGGTCAGTATCGGCGGGGCGCCCCAGCGGGTGGTCGTCCCCGACTTCGGCGTCTCACGGCTAGTACCAAGGGCACCGCAGCCGGCATAGCAGACCCCTGCGGCAGCCAGAGACCTGGACGTGGGGCAGAAAGTGCCGACTCCTGAAACAACATGAAAGGACACGGAAGAACACTGTGACATACAAGGAACCACTGTGGCTCATGCCCGCGCCCGGGGCACGCTCGCCGGTCATGGGCTCTCCCGACCTACCGGAGGGATTCCGCGCGCTCGACCCCTACGACCTTGAGGATACCTCGCTGGAGGGCGTCCCCGGGATCCTCGTGTCGGGAATGTGCGACCAGCGTCATCTCGCCCGGCTGCGGGGGCGCTTCGACGCCTACCTCCACGACGGTGGGCGTATGCTCGTCAACGGCCACGTCGTTGACCCGTGGGTCACGGGCATGCCCACCTGGCGGCTCATCGACTACCGGGGCCCGCGCGACCTAGGCATCACGCGGCTCGCCTCCCACCCGGTGTGGGAGGGCCTCGACGTCTCCGAGCTGCTGTATCGGTCCGGCCCGCACGTACCCAGGACACCGCAGTCCCTGGAGCGCTACGGGGTAGCCGGCTTCTACGCCAGGGGGTACCTGCTCGACCTGCCCGAGGGCACCACCATCATCAATGCCCTGGGCCCGCTGAGGGCACCTGTTGACGTCGAGATCCCCGTCGGCAAGGGCAGGCTCGTCGTCCACGCCGGCCTGGACCTCGTCGTCTTCTCCGACACCCCGGGGACGACGCTGACATCTCTGAGCGACAACATCCGAACCTGGCTTGGAGGCGAGGCCGCATGACCACTCCCACTGCACCTACGGCTCCGAGGGTCCCCGACGGCCTCGGCACCACCCTGCCGGTCCCCGTCATCGGGCTGGCACACACCGGGACCGGATCACAGCTGCGGACGCTGGCGGACCCCGCCCTACGTCCCTACCGGCTCAGGGACCTGTACCTTCCTGACGTCACTGAGGACGACTTCGCGGACCTTGACGTCCTTCTCGTCGCCGACCGCTCACACCCCCGGCTGCTCGCCCGGCACGCCGAGGCGATGCTGAAGGTTGCGCGGTGGGGTGGGACGCTGGTCGTCTTCGGGGAGAACTCCGCCCACGAGTGGCTCCCGGGCGTGCGCTGGCAGGCACGGCCCACGAACTTCTGGTGGTGGCGCACCGGTGAGGACCACGGGATGCGCCTACGCTCACCGGAGCACCCTGTCTGGGGCTACCTCTCGCAGCGCGCCGTCATCTGGCACCAGCACGGCATCTTCCAGGCACCTGAGGGCGCTGTCCCGCTGGTGGCCTATGAGGAGGGCGGCGTGGAGGTGGGTGTCACCACCTACCTGGACGAGGTGAGCACGCCCGGGGCGATCCTGGTGACCAGTATGGATCCGTGCTTCCACCACGGTGCCGGGTTCATGCCGGGAGCCACCCAGCTCATCTACTGCGTGCTGCGCTGGGCGGAGGCCCGCTTCCACAACCAGGCCTCCTCCCACAGTCAGACCGTGTAGTCCGCCCTCTCACCCACCGTGTGGACGCGGATGGAGTTGGTGGAGCCAGGCGTGCCCGGAGGCATGCCGGCCACGATGACGACGACGTCGCCCGGGTTGGCCAGGTGCTTCTCCTGAAGGACCTCGTCGACCTGGGCGACCATCTCGTCGGTGTGGCGCACCTCGGGGACACGGTAGGTGGTCACGCCCCACGTGACCGACAGCTGGTTTCGGGTGGAGTCCAGAGGGGTGAAGGCCAGCAGAGGGATCGGGGAGCGCAGCCGGGACAGACGCCGTGCCGTGTCACCGGAGTGGGTGAAGGTCACCATGCAGGAGACGTCGAGCTGCTCGCTCATCTCCGCCGCAGCACGGGTCAGGGCCCCGCCACGCGTCTGCGGGTAGGAGCCGAGCTCGGCGATACGCTCCCCGCCGTTCTCCTCGACGTTCTCGATGATGCTGGCCATCGTGCGCACCGCCTCAATGGGGTAGGCGCCCACGGAGGTCTCTCCGGAGAGCATGACCGCGTCGGCGCCGTCCAGGATCGCGTTGGCGCAGTCAGAGGCCTCGGCCCGGGTGGGACGCGGGTTCTGGATCATGGACTCCAGCACCTGCGTGGCCACGATCACCGGCTTGGCCTGGCGCCTCGCGAGCTCGATGGCACGCTTCTGGACCAGTGGCACAGCCTCCAGGGGCATCTCCACACCCAGGTCACCTCGGGCCACCATGATGCCGTCAAAGGCGGAGACGATCTCGAAGAGGTTCTCCACCGCCTGAGGCTTCTCGATCTTGGCGATGACAGGGATGCGCACACCGACCTCGTCCATGATCTCGTGGACGTCCTTGATGTCGGCCGCGTTACGCACGAAGGACAGGGCGATGAGGTCGGCACCGATCCCCAGTGCCCAGCGCAGGTCGTCGCGGTCCTTCTCGCTCAGCGCCGGCACGGACACCGCCACGCCAGGCAGGTTGATGCCCTTGTTGTTGGACACGTAGCCGGGAACCTCGACCCTGGTGACGACATCGGTGTCCGTCACGGACACGACACGCACGGCGACGTTTCCGTCGTCAATGAGGAGGCGGTCGCCGGGGCGGCAGTCCCCGGGCAGGCCCTTGAAGGTGGTGGAGCACCGCTTGACCGTACCGAGCACCTCCTCGGTGGTGATGGTGAACTCGTCCCCTTTGTTGAGCATGACCTTCTGGTCGTTGACAAACTTGCCCAGACGGATCTTGGGGCCCTGAAGGTCCACCAGGATGGCCACGGCCCGCCCCGAGGCCCGCGCGGCGTCGCGCACGCGGTCAATGACCTCCTCCTGGTCCTCCGCCCTGCCGTGAGAGCGGTTGATACGTGCCACGTTCATGCCGGCGTCCACGAGCGCCTGCACCTGTTCGGGAGAGTCCGTGGCGGGGCCGAGGGTACATACGGTCTTGGCTCTGCGCATGGGCCAATCCTACCGGGAGGCTACCGGGACGGCACCGGGCAGCGCCGGGACGGCACCCGTCTCAGGGCGCGCTGCTGCTGCCCTCCCCTGACGTGGGGCCTTCCTCATCTGCGGGCGGCCCGGGCTCCGCATCCTCCCGGGGTGGGGCGCCCTCCTCCCGAGGTCCGGCGTAGACCGCGTCACTCGGCGTCCTGCGCGAGGTCAGGACGAGTCCCACGGCACCCACGGTGAAGACCACCAGGCAGGTCCACACGTTGAGCCGCAGGCCCAGGACCGCCTGGGCCTCGTCGATACGCAGCATCTCGATCCACACCCGGCCAGAGGTGTAGACCATGAGGTAGGCCCACATGAGCCGACCCCCGGTGGCAGTCCCACGAGCCGCCAGCCGGTGGCCCAGCCAGACCAGAAAGGCCGCCCCGGCAAGGTTCCACAGGGCCTCGTAGAGAAAAGTGGGGTGAAAGAGAGTGCCGGAAGGGTAGCCGGGGGGAAGGTGGGCGTCGTCGATCTCCAGGCCCCACGGCAGGGTGGTGGGGGCTCCGAAGAGCTCCTGGTTGAACCAGTTGCCCAGCCGCCCGACCGCCTGGGCCACCAACAGCGCCGGGGCGAGCGCGTCGGCGAAAGGGGCCAGGCGCAGGCCCCGTCGGCGGACCATCCAGGCAGCCGCCGCCGCACCCGCCGCCACACCGCCCCAGATGCCCAGGCCACCCTGCCAGACCTGCGGGATGAGCCAGGGGTCACCGCCAGGGCCGAAGTATGCCTGCGGGGAGGACACGACGTGGTACAGGCGGGCGCCCAGCACGCCTGCCGGGACGGCCAGGACGGCGACGTCCAGGACCACCTCCCCGGGGCCGCCCCGTGCCCGGTAGCGCCGGTCCCCCCACCACACGGCGACGGCGACGCCAGCCAGGATGCACAGCGCGTAGGCGCGCAGGGGAAACGGCCCCAGGTGCCACACGCTGGAGGATGGGCTGGGGATGGAGGCCGGGGCCAGCGCCACCAGGTCGTAGGGCGCAGAGCCGTGGGTCAGAAGGTGCACTCAGGGAGCCTCTCGGTGGACGGCGTGAAGGAGGGAGGGGTGGGCGCCAGCGGCCACCAGCTCGGCGACCAGCTGCTGGGGGTCGGTGGCCCGCATGACCGCCTCGCCGAGCACGACCACGTCCGCCCCGCTGCGGGCGCAGTCCATGACGTCGTGGGGCGTGCGCACGCCCCCGCAGGCGATCCGGATGACCTCGGGGGGCAGGACCTCGGCGACCTGCTCGAAACGGGCGCGGTCAGTCGCCAGGGTCTGCAGGTCGAGGGCGTCCACCGCGACCACCAGGCTTCCCAGCTCCACGGCGGTCAGTGCCTCGCGCCGGGTGCGGACCTTGATGACGGCGGTCATCCCCAGGGAGTGGGTACGCTCCACCAGGGCCTCCAGGACCAGGGGGCTGAGACGGGCGTCAAGCGCCACCAGGTCCGCTCCGTGGGCACGGGCCTCGTGCACCTGGTAGGGGGTGACGATGATGTCGTTGACCAGGACAGGCAGGTCGACGGCGGCACGGACGTCGTCGAGGTCGCGCAGGGACCCGTAGGAGGCAGTGGGACCGGTGACCACGCAGATGCAGGCGGCGCCGCCAGCGGCGTAGAACCGGGCCAGGACACCCGGGTCACCGGCGCCGGAGAGGTCGGCAAAGGTGGCCGTAGAGCGCCTGACCTCGGCAATGACCGTCACGGCGCGGTCAGCCACCCTCATCGCGGTACGGGCATCGATCGCCCCGGGGACGGTGCGGGACAGGTCCTTGACGGCTTCCAGGGGGACCTGGCGCTCCCGCCCCTCCACGGCCCGGCGCGCCTCGACCGCACGCTGCTCGAAGTGACCGAACACTGCCTCCGTACACCTCCTTACCGCGCTCACGAGCCGGACAGGACCTTGCGGGGCTCCTGGACCGTCTGGATCATCGTCCCCGGCAGCGCACCCGAGGGCAAATCCTCATCCGGTCTTCCCAGGGCCTGGACACCGGTCTCCAGGGGCGGCGCCGACAACCGCGCCCAGGTCACCACCAGCCATGAAGCAGGTACGACACCCCGTGTGACAGGCGGCGCCCACCTGGTCCACCGTGACCAGCAACGCGTCCCCGTCGCAGTCCAGTGCCACCGACCTCACGTACTGGACGTGGCCGGAGGTGTCCCCCTTGCGCCAGTACTCCTGGCGGGAGCGCGACCAGAAGGTGACCCGCCCCTGCCTCAGGGTGCGGTCCAGGGCCTCGTCGTCCATCCAGCCGACCATGAGGACCTCCCCGGTGTCGTGCTGCTGGACCACAGCGCACACGAGTCCGGTGGGATCTCGCTTGAGCCGGGAGGCGATGTCAGGGTGCAGAGTCACCGTCGCATCCTCTCACGTCAGCCCAGTGCCCCTGGCCCGAGGCCCGGCCCCAGGTAGACCCACATCCCGGGCAGGTTGCGCACTACCGCAAACACCACCGCAGCGATGCTGTAGGCCACCACCTCACCCGAGGAGGCCAGGAGGCGGCTCCTGCCCGAGCACCTGGCCACGAGCCAGCGCCCGAGGGCCAGGACGATGAGGACCTCGGTGGCCACGGCAAAGGGGTTGTAGGACAGGGCTCCGGAGAGGTCTGCGGACAGCAGCTCGCGCGTGGCCCGGGTCCCCCCGCACAGGGGGCACCACAGGCCGGTGGTGCGGTGGAGCACGCACAGGTCCGGCCCGTCCATCTCCTCCGCAGGCCTGCCCAGGGAGGTCAGGAGGGCGATGACGGAGGGCAGCGCGGGCACCGCCACCAGCGCGCCCAGGACGGCCAGGCCAGGCCCACGCAGCAGCCCGGCTCCCTCAGCGCCCCTGGGGCCGGTGGTGGCAACGGCCTGCCTGGTCGCCGAGTGCTCCCAGGCGGCTGGAGGGCTGGGGCGGGTGCCACGGCGCGGGAGGCTGCGCAGGGAGCTCACATCAGTACTGGCTGTTGAGCTGGTCCATCATCTCGGCGTATCCGCCTGACAGGACCCAGATAGTGCTGCCGACAAGATAGATCACCGAGATGACGATGCCGGCGATGGACATCCCCCGGTTGGTCGCCCGACCCTGGTTGGCCGCGACGATGCCGAGGACGCCGAAGACGATCGACACCACGGCCGTGATCCCGCAGCAGATCGAGGCGATGCCCAGGCCGAGGGACCACCCGCCCATCCAGTTGCTCTCCGTGGGGTTCGGCCCCGCCCCGTACGCCCCGTAGCCTGCTGGGTAGGCCCCGGGCTGCTGACCGGGGTAGCCGCCGGGCTGGGCGGGGTAGGTCCCCGGCTGCTGACCGGGCTGGCCAGGGTAGCCGCCGGGCTGGTTCGGGTCATAGGTGCTCACGATGACTAACTCCTCAGGTCACTCGTCACTGCTGCCGGGTGGTGCTACCAGGCACTCCCAGCCAGCGCCCGCCACGTGGCGGGGCGGTGCGAGGCTACACGACCTGTGACTGCCTCGCAGCGCTTCCGTAACCCATCGCAGTTTGGGCTGCTTTCCTCGGCCCACCTCACTGGGCTGCTTTCCTCGGGCACGTCACCAGATCTCGCCCGGCCGCGTCAGCCCTCTTCGTCGGACCGCTCTCCTCGGACCGTCCCACCGGCCCGCCCCGCCGCCGACCGTGTGGCTCGCCCCGTCAGCGCACCGGGTGTCCCGCCGCGCGCAGCGCCTCCTTGGCCTGGGCCACAGTCAGGGTCCCGTAGTGGAAGACGGAGGCGGCCAGGACGGCGTCCGCACCGTGGTCGGCCGCCTCGGCGAAGTCCCCGGGCCTGCCCGCACCTCCCGAGGCGATCAGCGGGACCGTGATCTCACGTCGCACAGCGTCGATCATCTCTGTGTCGAATCCGTCAGCGACACCGTCAGCGTCCATTGAGTTCAGGAGGACCTCCCCCACGCCCAGCCCGACCGCGCGCACCGCCCAGGCAACGGCGTCGATACCGGTGGAGCGGGTCCCCCCGTGAGTGGTCACCTCGTACCCGGAGTCGGTGGTCACACCCTGCGGGCAGCGGCGCGCGTCAAGGGAGAGCACCAGGACCTGGCTGCCGAAGCGCTGAGCCACCTCGGCCAGCAGCTCGCTGCGCACCACGGCCGCCGTACTGACGCTGATCTTGTCCGCTCCTGCCCGCAGCAGCCGGTCCACGTCCTCGACGCTGCGCACCCCACCTCCGACGGTGAGCGGGACGAACACCTGCTCAGCCGTGCGGGAGACCACCTCCATCATCGTGGCCCGCCCCTCCGCAGAGGCCGAGACGTCCAGAAAGGTGATCTCGTCAGCGCCCTGGCGGTCGTAGCGCGAGGCCAGCTCCACAGGGTCGCCCGCGTCGCGCAGGCCCTGGAAGTTGACCCCCTTGACCACGCGTCCGTCCTTGACGTCGAGGCAGGGAATGACACGAACGGCAACACACATGGCTTTTCTCTCCTCCGTGGTCCGCCCCGTCCCTAGCCCTGCTGGGCCGAGGCGGAGGACGGGGAACCTGCTGTGGCAGCTGGTGTGGCGACTGACGTCGCTGGCGGTGCGGTACTGGCTCCCGCCCCGTCAGAGCCCTCCTGGTCAGAGGCGGCGGTGTCCTTGGTGTCCTTGATGGCCAGGACGTCAACGACGACGACGACGGCCTCCTCCCCCCGGGCCAGCTCGGGGGGCAGTGCCATGACCACGCGTGAGCCGACCGTGACGTCGGCCAGCAGCTGGGAGATCCCCGCCATGGTGTCCGTCATGTCGATGACACGGGGCACGACGGTGTCCCCGTAGGTTGACTCTGTCACGTCCTTGCCGGTGGACCAGCTCACGATCGAGTACCTGGCCACGACGCGGTCTGTCGGCCCCACCTGCCGTCCCCCGCCCCGGACCAGGGTGGAGGCTGCCGCGCTCGTAGGGGTGGGGACGTCGTCAACTGACACGGACACGGTGCCGTCGTCCTTCACCGTGACAGCAGGCATGCTCTCTGCTGCCGCCTGCTCCTCCCCCGTGGCAGTGGTGGGCAGGATGTCCACGACGGTGATCTCCGTGGTCCTGGTGCCGTCCTCCTCCTGCGCGGGCGCGCGAAGCACGACGCGGGAGCCCTCCGTCCTACCCCGAAGAGCGGCGTCCATGTCCTGGCCCACCTCCTCGGTGAGCCTGCCCGTGTACAGGTAGGTCCCTGAGTCCGTCCCGGTGGTGTTGGAGCCGTCAATCCCGGAGAAGGTGGACACCGAGAGCACGACCGGCTCGTCCTCGGCGACGACGCGTCCCGTCCCCTCCACCAGGACGTCGGTCACCAGGGAGGAGGGGGCAGCCAGGACCCCCTTGACCGACACCACCGGCACGGTCCCCTGCCTGCCCGCGATCTCAGCCACCGTGCTCAGCTCGGCGTCGCCGGGCAGGACCGTCTCCACCGCCCCGGCGGAGCTGGAGGCCCCTTGCCCTCCCAGGCCCAGGTGGGTCACCGCCAGCGGGATCAGGACCATGGCGATCACCACCAGGCCTGTCAGGGCCAGGGCAGCCAGTCCTCGGGGCCGCCGCCCCAGGGCGGCACCCAGCACCCGCTGGGGGCCGGTGACCGGGGCAGGCTCAGGACCTGCGACCACGTCCTCAAGGTCCTCAGGGTCCTCAGCGTGCTCGAGGTCAGCAGCAGCACTTCCGAGGTCGGCGCCGCGATCGGCACCGCGCCCGGAGACGCCCGGCTCGGCAGGCGGGTGAGCAGTGACCAGGGTGGGAGCAGGAGCGGCTGCAGCCGTCGGAGCAGGCAGGCTGGCAGCAGCCGTCGAGGCAGGTGGGGACGGCACGACCTGGGCGTCCCCCCGTCGGGGCGCCCCTGTCCCCCGGCGAGCGCCCGAGGAGCGCCTGGCACCCTGGGAGGGTGAAGCCCCCTGGCTGGGAGGGGCGGGCCGGTCAGGAGAGGCAGAAGCGGGGACAGCGGAGACCGATCCGGTGACGACCTGGTCGAAGGAGGTGGTCTGATGAGAGGCCCACCGGTCCGTGGAGGCCCTGGGCGGCGCCACAGGAGGCGTCGCAGAAGCGGGTCGGTCGGAGGCTGGATCGACTCGGTCGGGGAGGGAGTCGGTCCCGGGCACCTGCCCTGACTGCCGCACACGCTCCGCCTCCTGGGCGCGCTCACGCTCACGGCGCTGACGCCGGGTCAGCGGCGCACTGCCCTCAGGGCGCGGCGTGCTCGGTGTGCTCATAGGTTCTCCTGGTCGTGACGGCTCAGATCCCGGCGGAAAGTTCTGGCGGAACGAGCCTCCATCTCTGCCACGAGGGCGTCCACCCGCTCGTCAGCAGCGGCGAAGGGATCACGTAACGAGATCACCGGCAGGCTCCCGTCGTCAAGTCTGAGACTGACCCAGTCTACGGTGAGATCCTGCCGTGTGTCCTCGGCCAGGGCCACCGCCCTGCCCCTCAGGTGCGCCCGCGTGGTCGCCGGGGGCGTGTCCACCGCCGCCTGACAGGCCTGCCGGTCCACGTAGCACCGCAGCGCCCCGGAGGCCTCCAGCCGGTCACGAAGCCCGTCAGTAGCAGAGACGTCGTGGTAGGCCAGGGCCAGACGAGCCGCACGCGGGTCGCCCAGGTCCGTGCCCAGACGCTCAGTGAGACGCGTGAGCAGTCTGAGCTTGGCAACCCAGTCCAGCTCGTCGGCCACAAGGTCGGGCTCCCCGACGGCGACGGCCCGCAACCCCCGTTCCCACAGGTCCAGGGCGGCTGCCTGCAGCCCGGTGAGGTCACGGTGGCACTGCACGTGGGAGCGCACACGTCCCAGGTGCTCCTCCTGCACCTCACGCGCCGTGATGGTGCCTCCCGCGTCCCGTTCCAGCAGTGCCCCCCCACTCAGGTCGCGGCAGGTGTCGCGCACGGCTCTCACCGGGTCCGCCAGGGCCAGGTCGGACAGGTCCCCCCCGGACTCCAGATAGTCCAGGAGGAGGTCCACGGAGGCGACCTTGAGCAGCGTGGAGCCCTGGGCGATGTTGGAGTCCCCCACGATCACGTGCACGCGGCGGTAGTCCTCGGCACGTGCCAGGGGCTCGTCCCGGGTGTTCACCATGGGACGGGCGCGGGTGGTGGCAGACGACACCGTCTCCCACACCTGGTCGGCCCGCTGGGAGAGGACGTAGCGCGCGGGGGCACCGTCGGCAGCAGGCAGGATGTGCCCGGAGCCCACCAGCAGCTGGCGGGTCACCAGGTGCGGGACCAGGGCTCGCACGTCGTCAAGGAAGCTGGCACGCCGGTGCACCAGGTAGTTCTCGTGGCAGCCGAACCCGTTGCCCTGGGCGTCGAGGTTGGTCTTCAGCAGGTGCACACGCCCCTCGACGCCCGCCCGGCTCAGGCGTGAGGTGGCCTGGTCCGCCAGGTCGGCCATGACCAGCTCGCCGGCACGGTCCTGGGCCAGCAGGTCCTCCAGCCGATCACACTCCGCAGTGGCGTACTCGGGGTGGGAGCCCACGTCAAGATAGAGACGCCCTCCGGAGCGGGTGAACACGTTGGAGGAGCGCCCACGCCGGACCACCGGCTCGAAGAGCTCGCGGGCCGCCTGGTCGGCGTCCAGGGGGGGTGGGCCTCCGCGCGTGGAGGCGCAGGTGATGCCGAACTCGGTCTCGATACCGATGACGCGACGGGCCGGGGGGCGGGCGCCCCTCATCCCTACTGGCCCCCTTTCTGCACAAAACCCTGGACAAAGGCGGCCGCGTTGGTCTCGATGACGGAGTCGATCTCGTCAAGGATCTCGTCAACACCGGCGACCTGGGCCTGGGGTCCGACGCTACTCAGGCCTGCCTGCGCACCCGGGTCCCCCGGGACCTCGGCTGCCTCGGCCTGCTGGTAGACGGTGTGCGACGGCGTCATGTGGCTGTCTCCTCCCGGTGACGAATACGGCCCGGACCCGGAGGAGCACCGTCCTGCGGACAGCGGGCGCCTGTCTGCTCCTAGTCTCCCCCAGGGGACACCGCCTCTCCAACGGCCTGGAGAATGGCAAGAGTCTCATCGTCGTCGGCACGCACGCCGCCGGGAAGGTCCAGTCGAAGAAGGTCCTCACGTCCCGGCAGGTCCAGGACCAGGCACGTCCAGGAGGCAGCCACCACCTGCGGGTAGCGGGCCACAGCCAGCCCGCGAGCCTGTGCCCTGGTCCCCCGGGGCGGGGCCTCTGCCGCCGCCTCCACCTCCTCGACGCTGGTCAGCCTGCGCACTCGGCCAGCAGCGTCGAGCCGGTCCACTACGGAACGCCCCCGGCGCAGGTCAGCCCACTGGATGTCCAGCGCAGCCAGCCGTGGGTCCTCCCAGCCGCAGTCGTGGCGCCGCCGCAGCGCCTCGCACAGCTCCAGCTTGGCGACCCACTCCACCAGGGAGGCTGCGGAGCCGCTGCGGTCGTGGACCCACTGGCGCAAGGACACCAGGACCTCCGCCCACATGTCGAGCGCCTCCGCGGTCTGCTGGCCGACGGCCTCGGCGTCACACCCCCCGTAGTCCTCGGTCAGGGCCTGCCTGACAGCCTCCAGGTAGCCGTCCTGGATGTCCAGCGCGGTCATGGAACCGCCCCGCGTGCGCAGCCTGTGAGCCAGCGAGGTGTCGTGGGAGAAGGCCCAGTGCTCCTCCACAGGGTCACCGACCAGCCGGAGGTCGGCCAGGCGGCCCTGGCCCTGGCCGAGCCGGTTCTGGCGCTCCAGCAGCCACAGCACCAGGCTGGTGGCCGCCACCTTGAGGTAGACGGGCACGTCGAAGCGGTTGGCGTCCCCGTTGATGACGTGCAGGCGGCGGAGGTGTCGCGCGTCGGCGTGGGGCTCGTCGCGGGTGTTGACGATGGGGCGGCTGAAGGTGGTCTGCAGGCCGTGGACGGACTCCACGTAGTCGGCGCGCTGGCTGACCTGGAACCCCGCCACCTCGCTGCGCTGGCCGATTCCCACGCGTCCGGCGCCAGCGTAGACGGGCCGGGTCACGAGGAAGGGGACAAGGGCTGCCGCCAGGTCGGCGAACGGGACCTCACGGGAGACCAGGTAGCTCTCGTGCGAGCCGTAGGAGGCGCCCTTGCCGTCCACGTTGTTCTTGTACAGGACGACCTCCCCGCCTGCCTGCCTCTTCCTCCCCAGATTCTTTCCCGGGCTCCCTGACGCCGACAGCGCCGCCGCCTGCCCAGGTACCCCAGGCTGCCCGCACGACCCGGACGGCTCCTGACCCGTGCGGACCAGTGCCTCCATGGCGCGTCGGGCGACGGCCTCCCCG
This sequence comes from Actinomyces wuliandei, assembly GCF_004010955.1. Taxonomy (NCBI): domain Bacteria; kingdom Bacillati; phylum Actinomycetota; class Actinomycetes; order Actinomycetales; family Actinomycetaceae; genus Actinomyces; species Actinomyces wuliandei. The sequence goes on along the minus strand of NZ_CP025227.1, from coordinate 1,336,593 downwards.
GCGCGGTCCCACACCACGGCCTGGCGGGGGGTCAGGACCTCCGGCGAGGAGTACTCGGGGTGGGCGTGATCGACGTAGAAGCGGGCACCACTGGCCAGGACCAGGTTCGTGGCCGTCGGCAGCGCGGCCACCTGGGCGCTGGGGCGGGGCCGACTGCTCCACGGCCCACGCGCGGACCGCCCCCGGCCCTTCCCCCCGCCGGTCCGAGCGCCCCCGGGCTCTCCCCCAGGGGCTGAGCCTGAGTCTTCCGACGGCGCGGGACGGGACGGGTCGTCAGTCAGCTGGCTGGGGTGTGCCCGGGCCCGGTCCAGACGCCCTCCCCGCAGGTCGGCCAGAGGGTCCTCCCCCTCGTAGTCCCAGCGCACAGGCGGGGCGGCAGCCCCGTCGGGGCCGACCAGGCCGCGACGGGAGGAGGCGGCGTAGGCCCGGACCACCCTGGTTGCCACCGCGACAGGGTGGGTCCGTGGAGCGCCGGGGCACAGAGCACCGAACTCCGTCTCCAGGCCGACCGGACGCTCCACCGGCTCCGGCGCTCCGTCCTGGTCCTGCCAGTCCTCCGCCTGCTGCGCCGCAGCCGGAGCAGCAGGGTCACTTGCTGACGCTGGTCTCACTGCCGCCCTCCGTCCTGGTGCCCGGGCGCCTGGTCCCGGTGGTCCTGGGATCCCTGTCCGCCCAGGCGGCCCCCGACGTCACGCCCGTTGTCACGCGACCCCCGGGCCAGGCCTGTGCACGGCTCCTGACCGCCCGCCCTGCGGCCACCGGGAGCGGGCGCAAAAGGTACCAGCCTGCGCACGTGACGGACTCCCCGTCCGTCACGGTCCACGAGCCGCTCCCACTCCTGCGGGCTGGTCGCCGCACCGGTCGTCTCCTCGCTGTGACGGGCCTGCATCGAGACGGCCTCCAGCAGGCGCTGCGTGCTCAGTCCCCCCTGGCCGCCAGCGAGCTCGTCCTTGACGGCTGCCGTCTTGGCACCGGTCACGACGGCAGCCAGCATGGCCCCGCTGGCAAGGTCCGCCAGGTGGAGGGTGCGGGTGGTGGCGTCGGCGTAGGTGACCTCCAGGACAGCAGTCGCCGGAGTGCGTGCGTAGAGGGCGGCGACGGTGGCACGGCGCATCGCGGCGGCGGCCGCCTCCCTGTCACCCCCGTGCGCAGCCACTTCCGCCGCAGCCAGGGGCAGGTCGCTGGTCAGGTGCCGGGCCAGGATGTCCTGGGCGCCCGCAGCGTCAGGACGGTCGACACGGACCCGCACGTCAAGACGACCGGGCCGCAGCAGCGCAGGGTCGATCATGTCCTCCCGGTTGGTGGCGCCGATGACCACCACGTTGCCCAGCGGCTCCACGCCGTCGATCTCCGCCAGGACCTGGGGGACGACGGTGGACTCCACGTCGCTGGACACGCCCGTGCCCCGGGTGCGCAGCAGCGCCTCCATCTCGTCAAAGAAGACCACCACAGGCCGGTCCTCGGCGGCCACCCTGCGGGCCTGCTCGAAGATGGCACGGACCTGACGCTCGGTCTCCCCCACGAACTTGGTGAGCAGCTCGGGGCCCTTGACGCTGAGGAACGCGGCCCGGGACTGCCTGCCCGTGCCGGACCGTGAGCCGGCCAGGGAGGTGGCGACCGCCTTGGCGAGGAGGGTCTTGCCGCACCCGGGCGGCCCGTACAGGAGCACCCCCCGGGGAGCGCGCAGCCCGTAGGCGCGGTAGAGCCCGGGACTGGTGAAAGGAAGCTCCACAGCGTCGCGGACCTGCTCGATCTGAGGACCCAGGCCACCGATGTCCTCCCACGAGACGTCCGGGACCTCGGAGACGACGAGCTGCTCGACGCCGGTGCGCTCCACCACGGCGGTGGCCACGTCGGCACGAGGGTCGGCCGCCAGGGTCTCCCCGATGCGCAGGCGCTCGGTGTCCAGGTGGCTGGCCAGGGCAAGGACGCGGGTGGCCCCGCTGCCGGTCGTCACCAGGACCCGGGTGGCGTCAAGCACCTCGTCAAGGGTGACGGCCTCACCGGTGGTGGGTGCCGGGAGGGTACCCACCACGAGCATCTGGTCGTTGACGGCCGCCAGGCGGCCTACCTGGAGCTCCCCGGGGGCGAGCCCTGGATGGACAGCCAGCCCCACGGGCCGACCCCCCAGGTGGACCAGGAGCTGCCGGGAGGACGCCTGTGTGCCCTCACCCGCCGACGCCCCTGCCGGTGCCTGGCTCCATGCCGCAGCGGACCCAGGGTCCGCAGGCGGGAGGAGTGCGACAACGAGCCCCAGCGTCACCGGAGGGTGGGTGACCGCGTCCAGCTGGGCGCCCAGCTCGGTGATGCGCTCACGGGCCGCAGCCAGCGCGGCGACAAGCCTCTCGTTCTTGGCTGCCAGGCTCACGGCCTCGGCCCGCGCCTCGCGCAGCTGGTGGCTGGTGAAGTCGGGGACGCCAGGCTGGGCCTGCGCCTGGGGACTGTCTGAGCCGACCAGGGAGCCGACCACCGAGCCCCCCTCCGTCTCCCGGGGACCCGGGTCCTCAGCAGCAGGGCCGCTCCTGCTCATGCGCCTGCTCCGTCCGGGGGCAACGGCCGCGAGGACTGCGAGGTCCGCGACGGCTGGGAGGGCAGGGGGTGCCGCGAGGGCGACCCGGCACCGTGCACGTCGTCGCCCTCGGCGGCACCGGGCTGGACCGGGGTGGCGTCCAGGGGCTGCCTGGCCCGGGCGTCACGCAGGACGCGGCGGACCTTCTTGTCCGTGCTCGTGCGCTCCCCCACGTCCTGTGCCACCCAGTACCCGCCCTCGTCATAGGCGCCACGCGCTGGCGGCCGCTTGCGGGTGAGGGGGCGGCTGCCCGCAGCCAGGCGCCTGGCTGACACCAGGAAGCCGGTGTGGGCCACCATGCGGTGGTCGGGCCGTACCGCCAGGCCGTCCACGTTCCAGGTACGCACCATCGACTCCCAGGAGGCCGGCTCGGTGAACAGCCCGCTGTGGCGCAGGACCTCCACGGTGCGGGAGAGCTGGGTGACGGTGGCGACGTAGGCCACAAGGACCCCCCCTGGGGCCAGGGCTGTGGCCACCGCCTGCGTGTTCTCCCAGGGGGCGAGCATGTCGAGGACCACCCGGTCGGCGCTGGCCGGGGCCACGTGGGCGGCGACGACGTCGGCGAAGTCGCCGGTGCGCAGCTGCCAGGCAGGATGGTGCCCGCCGAACCAGGAGTCGACGTTGGAGGCGGCGATAGCCGCGAAGTCCTCTCGACGCTCGACGGACAGCACGTGCCCCTGGGGGCCGACGGCACGCAGCAGGCTCATGGTCAGCGCGCCCGAGCCCACACCCGCCTCCAGCACGCGTGCGCCGGGGAAGATGTCGCCCAGGGCGACGACCTGGGCGGCGTCCTTGGCGTAGACCACCTGTGCCCCCCGCGGCATGGACAGGACGTAGTCAGCCAGCAGGGGCCGCAGCAGGAGCAGCTCGTGCCCGGTGGCGGTGACGACGACAGAGCCCTCCTCCAGGCCGACCACCTCCCGGTGGTGAAAGGACCCGCGCACGGACTGGAAGTAGCCGCGGGGCTCCAGGACGAAGGTGTGCTGACGGCCCTTGGAGTCGGTAACCTGCACCCGGTCGCCGTAGCGGAAGGTGCCCCGTCGTCCGGCCTGGTCCAGTACCTCCTGGGTCAGGTGACGTGGCAGGGGCGCGCTGGCGGTCGCCGGGGAGGGAGCTGAGGAGGCCTGGCGGGCCGCTGAGGCCTCCGGCCCGGGACCGCCCGGGCATCCGGGACCGTGAAGGCTGGGACTGCTGCTGTCTGTCATCACCAGGGAGTCTATGGCCTGTGCTCGGAGGCGTCCGGCGATGACAGGTGCAGAGCAGGTGGGTCAGGGCCGGAGCGGGCGCGCACACCGACGCCAGGTGCCCAGACGGAGGGGGCCGGGCGCGTTCGCAGCCCGTGCCGTCACCGGTCAGGCCTCCGGCAGGTGCCTCTTCTGGGTGGTACGCCCTACGACGGTGTAGGCGGCCCAGGCTCCTGTGACACCCACAACCATGACTACCACCATCGGCACAGCAGTGTCGCTGCCGCCTGAGCTGGCAAGCGGGGCGGCGGTCGCGTTGGCCACGGCCTGCGCCAGGTCCAGCAGGGCGTTGGCGGCCCCGCGATATGGCACACCTCGCCCAGCACCAGGGCGAGGAGGAGGCCCGCCGAGGCGGCAGCAGGCCTGGACTGCAGTCCGGACAGGGGCGAGGTCACGCGTTCTCTTTCCACGACGATGCCACCCGTGCTCTCACCAGACTTTCCACCGAGCTGTCACGGGACTGTCAGTGATCCGTCACTGAGCCGTCACCGCATTCGTCATCGCGCCCCGGTGGGGACCGCGCCGCTGATGGTGCCCGACTCCACCAGCACGAGCCACCGTGACACGGCTCGGGCGGCCTGCATCGCCTCGGCGGCCTCCTGACCCGTCATGGTGGTCGTAAGGGAGGCCGGTGGCAGGACCGTGCACACCTGGTCGGCGACAGCCTCCGTCCCGCTCCCTTCCACCTGCAGGCCAGCCTGGGCCAGCGTGGCGGCGTCGATGCCGCCCACCAGCCGGGACCCGTCAGCAACGAGGACCAGGCCCACCCGCCTCAGCAGGGACCTGACCTCCGGTACCGGGGTGTCACGGCCCGTGACAGCCACCGGGCGGGCCAGGGGCCGTAGGTCGAGAGAGGCTGCCGCGCGCGAGCCACGGCCGAGCCCCAGCACCCGCCAGCTGGTGGAGCCGACGGACCAGCCCACCAGCACCACCAGGACCAGGGTGGTGGCACTAGGACGCAGGCCGTAGGCAACCAGGGGCCGCAGGACCCACCACCACACCGCTGCCGCGACGACGAGCAAGCCTCCCCAGGCCGCAGCTCTGCGCCCCAGCCCCTCGTTGCCGGTCAGATGGGTGAGGAAGGCCGCCAGGGCGTGGCCCCCGTCCAGGGGCAGGCCCGGGAGCGCGTTGAAGACCGCCAGGGCGAGGTTGACCCACGTCAGTGCCCAGACGGTCGCGTAGGTCGGCAGCACCCACTGCCCGTGCGTCTCCCAGAGAGCACGCTGGGCCTGGGTTCCTCCTGCCCACAGGAGCAGGTTGGCAGCAGGACCGGACAGGGAGGTCACCGCGTCCTTCCACGGCACCCAGGTACTGTCAGGCGGCCCGAAGCTGGTACGCCCTCCCCACAGGTAGAGCTCGTAGCGCACGGGCCTGCGGCCCAGTAGCGTCCCGGTCAGGCCGTGGGCGAGCTCGTGGAGGAGCACACTGAGTGCCACGCCCACGACAGTGGCGACGACCACGCCAAGCACCACCGGCGTACCCAGGGTCCCCAGGGCGCGGGAGACCAAGGGGTACCAGCTGGCGGCGACGAGGAGCCCCAGCAGCAGGGAGGTGGCTGACACGACCACCGGCGCCCCGCCGACACGTCCCAGGGTCCACCCACCGAACCGTCCGGACCGTGCCGGGGACGTAGTGGAGGAGAAAGGCATGCGCCAGAGCCTACGCCAGCCTGTGCCAGCCCTGCACCGCACCACCCGCAGGGGCGCCGACCGTCCACGTGCAGGAAGTCCATCCGGACTGCAGTCGGAGGTCCGCCTACCTGGCTCCCTGCCCGCGTGCAGGAAAGGGGCAGGGACAGGACAGGGCGCTGTCCACAGGTCCGTGCGCTCAGGCCGCTACCACCACCCGGTGGCGGTAGCGTCACCCCATGACCCAGTCGCCCCAGCCACGCAACCAGCCGGAGGGTGGGTCGCGCCCGCCACACCCCACCACGTCACCGGGAGCGACCGCCCGCACCTCCTCAGGGACGCGACAGGCAGGGCAGGCGCGCGACTGGGACCGCAGACGAGCCGCTCTGTCTCCGTCCCGGGCCAAGGACTTCTTGCAGTGCCCGCTCCTGTTCCGGCTGCGTGCAGTGGACCGTCTGCCTGAGCCCGGGTCGCTGGCGACCCACAAGGGAACCGTGGTGCACAGCGTGCTGGAGCGTCTCTACGACCTGCCTGCCGCCGAGCGCACCGCTCAGGCAGCGGTGGCGGTGCTTCCCGGCCAGTGGGAGGCCCACCGGGAGAGGAACCCGGCCGTCATGGACCTGTTCACAGACCCCGCACAGGTGGAGGAGTGGCTTGAGGAGATCCGTGACCTTGTCCGCGCCTACTTCTCCCTGGAGGACCCCACTCGTCTGGAGCCTGCCGAGCGCGAGCTCCTGGTCCAGGCCGAGACCTCCGACGGCCTGCTCCTGCGGGGCTTCGTGGACCGCCTCGACGTCGCCCCCGACGGTGCCATGCGGGTGGTGGACTACAAGACCGGACGCAGCCCGCACCCCCGCTACATAGAGGACGCCCTGTTCCAGATGCGCTTCTACGGGCTGGTGCTGTGGCGGCTGCGGGGCCGGGTCCCGGCCCGTCTCCAGCTCGTCTACCTCAAGGACGGGCGCACCCTCACTCACGACCCCCGCCCAGGCGAGCTGGAGTCCGCAGAGACCAGGATCGCACGGATCTGGGAGGAGATTGAGGACTGCGCGCGCACCGGGGAGTTCAGGCCACGCCGGTCCCGCCTGTGCGACTGGTGCTCCTTCCAGCCCCAGTGCCCCCTCTTCGGGGGCACCACACCCCCGGTCCCCGACGACGGCCTGGCCCGTCTCCTCACCGCGCGCCGACCTGCCGACTGAGGGCCGGGCCGGCTACGGGCTGGTGCCACACCCTGGGCAGCCCGCACGCCCCTGACCAGGGACCTTGCCTGGACCTCGCAGGACCGCTAGTGTTCCACGCGAGCGGCCTTCCCGGCCGCGCCCCCATCCAGTAGGACTCGTCAGGACCCGGAGCAGCCCATGAGCGCCAACCAGGCACGCACCTGCCGTACCGCACTGCGCGGGAACGGCCTGTGTATGCCCTGCCTGGTCTGGACGCGCTGAGGCAGGCTGCCAGCGGCAACGCTTCCTTCCCCAGCCCCCTCCAGGCCACCTGTGCCGCGACGGCACAGGTGCGCCACGTCCCGGCCAGGCACGCCCAGGGCTTGTCGCCCGTACCTATCCCTTCTGCCTCCACCTGCGCACGTGAGGGCTGTCCCGCCGCCCCCGGCCTCGGGGCGCAGCTGACGCATGTCCCGCCTGCTCCGAGCACCGTCACGGTGACGCGGTCCAGCCTCGCGCCCCTGACCACAGCTGCTGCACGCGCCGTGAGCCCGAGCACGGGTCGGCGCGCGGTCGGCGGCAAGACAAGGACCTCTCATGATCATCACCGGACTTGCCGTAGGCGCTGTCCTCGGCTTCATCCTCCAGCGCGGCCGGTTCTGCATCACCGGCGCCTTCCGGGACCTGTGGGTCTCCCGCTCCTGGCACTGGTTCACTGCCTTCCTCCTGGCCGTGGCCGTCCAGTCCGTCGGCGTGGCCGTCCTGACGGGCCTGGGAGTCGTGACCCCGGAGATCCCCCAGCTCTCCGTCGTGGCTACCGTGGTCGGCTCCTTCATCTTCGGTACCGGGATCGTCCTGGCCGGAGGCTGCGCCACCGGGACCTACTACCGGGCTGGGGAGGGGCTGGTGGGCTCCTGGTTCGCCCTGGTCGCCTACGCAGTCACCGCAGCCGCCTCCAAGACCGGCATCCTGGCCGGAGCCACGGAGCGGGTCAGGAGCCTGTGGGTCACCGACCTGACGACGCTTCCAGCCACCATTGGGGTCCCAGACTGGGCGGGGGTGGTCATCCTGGCTGGCCTCACCACCGTCCTGGTGCACCGCAGGGTGGTCACCTCCCGGGGCCTGGCACCGCGGGCCGGGCTGCCCGCCCAGCGCCGGGGCCTGGCCCACCTCCTCCTGGAGAGAGCCTGGAACCCGCTGGTCACCGGTGCCCTGGTCGGTGCCGTGGCAGTTCTCGCCTGGCCCCTCTCCTGGGCGTCAGGACGGGAGGACGGCCTGGGCATCACCACGCCCTCGTCCAACCTGGTGGGGCTTGTCGTCACCGGGGACACCGAGCGCCTGGACTGGGGCGTCCTGCTGGTCCTAGGCATCCTGCTCGGCTCCTACCTGGCGGCCAGGGCCTCCGGTGAGTTCCGCGTGCGTGTGCCCTCTGCCAGCGTCATCCAGCGCTCCATCGGGGGCGGCGTCCTCATGGGCGTGGGGGCAGCCTGGGCAGGCGGCTGCTCCATCGGCAACGCCCTGGTCCAGACCTCCCTGCTGTCGTGGCAAGGCTGGCTGGCACTGACCTTCCAGGTGCTCGGGGTCGGTGCCGCCGCCTGGGTCACCATCATCCGTCCCCGCCAGCGGCGCCGCGCAGCCAGAGCGGCTGGGTCTACCGCGACCGCGCCGCCCGTCACCACCACGGCCGGGCAGTAGGCCACGCACCCCACAAGCACGCACTCACAACGGCAAGGAGGACCCCTATGCGTACCGTTCTGGAGACCACCGGCCAGGTATGCCCGTTCCCCGTCCTGGAGGCGGAGGAGGCCATGGCCGAGCTCGACCCGGGTGACGAGCTGGTCATCGGCTTCGACTGCACCCAGGGAACGCAGTCGCTGCCCGCCTGGGCCGCTGATAACGGCTACGAGGTCACCGAGTTCGTCAGGACCGGGAACGCTGCCTGGTCCATCACCGTGCGCAAGTAGCCCTTCACCCGGGTAATGGGGACGCCTCACGGCCACTACCTGGGCCTGGCTGCTGCTCAGTACTGCTTGCTCAACACTGTTTGCTCAGCAGCCAGGCCGGGCCCGGCCCACGGCGGTCCAGGTGCCCCTCGCCTGGGCGTCGACAGCCAGGGGGTTCCAGGAACCACTACGGTTGTCCCATGGAGCACAGGAAGCTTGGCCGGACCGGACTGCGGGTCTCGTCAGTGGGTCTGGGCACTCTGACCTGGGGCCGCGACACCGACGAGCTGGAGGCCAGGGAACAGCTGGACGTGTTCCTCGACGCCGGGGGCACGGTGCTCGACACCGCAGCGTCCTACTGCGAGGGAGCCTCTGAGGAGGTGGTCGGGACCCTCCTGCGCGAGCACGTGCTCCGGCAGGAGGTCGTCCTGGTCTCCAAGGCCGGGGTGCGCACGTGGCGGACCGGTGAGCGGCCCAGCGCCGCCGATGCCTCCCGCGGCACCCTCCTGGACACCCTGGATGCCTCCCTGGAGCGCCTGGGGACCGACCACCTGGACCTGTGGCTGGTCCAGGTACCGGACCCCACCACCCCGCTGGAAGAGACCGCCCACGCCCTGCGCACTGCAGTAGCCTCGGGACGCTCGCGCTACGTGGGCCTGTCCAACCACCCCGCCTGGGCCACCGTACGCGTCAGCGACCTTCTCAGCGAAGGGGTCCAGGGGCCGGGGCTGGCGGCCGTGGAGGTGGAGCACTCCCTGTTCGCCCGGGGTGTGGAGCGCGAGCTCATCCCTGCCGCAGGGGCACTGGGCTTTGGCGTGATCGGCTACGCCCCGCTGGGACGGGGAGTCCTCACCGGCAAGTACCGGTCCTCCACCCCCCCGGACTCCCGGGCCGCCTCCCCCCACCTGCGCTCCTACGTCGCGCCTTATCTGGCGGAGCACCACCGCGGGGTCGGTGAGGCGGTCGCCACTGCCGCAGCGGGCCTGGACCGTAAGCCGGTAGAGGTGGCCCTGGCCTGGGCCCGGGACGCCCCGGGAGTTGCCTGCACTGTCCTGGGGGCACGCACCCCATCCCAGCTGCAGGGCGCGCTCGCGGCTGAGGACCTGCACCTGCCCGTGCAGATCCGCCACGCCCTGGACGAGGTGACCGCACCGGTCCTGGGCTATCCCGAGCGGTTCTGAGACCGGCTGAGTCCGCCAAGGAGCTGGCTGACGATACTGGGCCTGACCGTCTCAGCCAGCCGCTCCCTCATCCAGCCAGTCCCGGGACGCACAGGCCCCCGGGACTGGGCGACGCCGGAGAACCCCGGGGCACTGGGCACTAAAGGCTCAGACCTCGCCCCGCGCCTCTAGGTCCTCCTCGTCGTAGTCGTCGTCCTCAGAGTCAAGGTCGTCTGAGCCGAGGTCGTCGTAGTCGTCGTCATCCTCCTCATCGTCATCCTCCTCATCGTCGTAGGCGTCGAAGGGAAGCTCGATCCCGAAGGCGGTGAAAAGGGCGTCGTCGTAGGTGAAGAAAGCGTCCTGGAGCGTGCTCTCAGCAGCAACCACGGCCGGCGAGAGCTCGTCACCGGTGGCAGCAGCATCCAGGTGCGCCTCGAAAGCGGCAATGAGTCGGTTGAGCGCGGACCGCGGGTCGTTCGTCATGTGGTATAGACTACCCGCTCCAGGCGGCCTGGTGCACCGGGAACCGGTTCCCCATACCGCTGCGGCGCTCAGCCACCGGCCCCGAGCTCCTCACGAACAAACCCCAGGAAAAGATCCTCCCCCTTCAGGCGGCTGGTCTCCTCAGGTCCCACCACGACACGTACACCGTCCCTCAGGACCTGGGAGGCGCCTCCGTCAGGACCCAGCGGCAGGACGGTCATCTGGACGCCCGGGGTATAGGTGGCTGAAGGCTGCCTGCCCGCGATGATGTCAGAGATGTTGCGGGCAACCACCTGGGCGTGGTCACGCGCCGCCTGGGCACGCTTGGACTCGCGCACGTCAGTGATGTCTCCAATGGCCCACACCCCGGGGTGGTCGAGCACCCGCAGGTGGCTGTCGACGCGGATAGTTCCGTCGTAGCGGCGGATGTCGTCGTAGTCCTCGCCGAGGAAGCCCGTTGCGGCTGCGGAGCCGTAGGCGCGGAACCACATGTCGGCCTCGATGCGGCGTCCGGCCCTGGTGTCCACCCGGAACGGGGAGAGGACCCCCACGTCAACCGGTGGCAGGTAGCCGAGGGTGTCGCCGGTGACGACCTCGACACCGCGCTGGGCCAGCTGGGCGGCGATGGACCGCCGCAGCTCGGGCCTGCAGTCGTCGGAGGGGAGGATCTGGTCGGCCGCCTCCACCAGGGTGACCTTGATGTCAGGGAAGGCGGAGGTGATCTCTCCCGCCAGCTCGATACCGACCCCTCCGGCTCCCAGGATGAGCACCCGCGCCGCCTGCTCCAGGTTGGTCCGTACCCGCTCGATACGGGCCTTGGCAATGACGGAGGAGGACTCCATGTGCTTGGCGGGGAACGGGTAGGCCGTCCCTGTGGCCAGGACGAGGTGGTCAGCCTCCACCGGCCCCTCGCCGGAGACCTCCACCGTGGTCCCCCGCACCGCCAGGGCCGTACCGTGGACGACCCGCCCGTGCGCCAGGAGGTTGTCGTAGGGGATGAAGATCTTGTCGGCCCACTCCCGGTCCACGGCGGCTCTCAGCGCCGCGGCGTGGTTGACAAAGGTGTCCTTCTGCTCGACGAGGGTGACCTCAGCGACGTCATCAAGCGCCTTGGCGACCGTGATGCCGCCGTACCCCCCTCCGACGACAGTGACACGAACCATGTGTGTTCCTTCCGGTCAGGCAGGTGGTCGTTGACAGCCGTCGGCGGGCACACCCTCGTCACCACGGCTCGCCCGCCGTCGTCATGGACACATCCTGCCACGACCTGGGCACCCGGTGAAGAGGACGCCGGGGATGGGTGCGGCCCGGCACACCGGTGAGGTGCCCGTGCACACCGGACACGCCTGCTCCACCCCCGGCCCCGACCCTACAGGCCCTCGCCCGTCACCATGCGGATGATGAGCCGCATCGTCTCCTCGTCCTGCAGGTCGGCGCTCAGCGCCCCGGCGTCGCTGGCGCACCAGCCGTCGATGGCCAGGAGCCCCACGCGCTGGAGCGGCGTGAGGGTGCTCATGTCCCCTACCCACTCCGCGTAGAGCCTGTCCCAGGCCTCAGTCAGCTCAGCCGCCTCCGGCTCGGGGGAGAGCATGAAGGACAGCTCCCCGCGCCGGGTCTCGCCCTCAAGGATGCTACGGGCCAGCGCCTGGAGCCGCTCACCCTGGCTCGCCTGCTCCGGCGGCTTGCCCAGGGCGTCACGTGCGGCGGTCTGCCAGCTCTCCAGCAGCATCAGCGCGATCCCCGCAGCCAGGTCTCGCTTGGTAGGAAAGTGGTAGACGATCCCTCCACGGGTGACTCCCACGCGCTCGGCCAGCGCCTCGAAGGTCAGCGCCTCAAAGCCCTCCTCATGGGTGATCTCCAGGGCGCGGTCCATGATGAGGTCACGTCTGGACTGCTTCATGGCCCTATCCTGTCATGTCCCCGTCCTGCTCCGTCCCCGTTACGGGAGCGGAGCGCTGTCCTCCGCGCCCCGGGCAGGGACACGGCGGGCGGCCATGACCCCGGCCAGGACCAGGACGACGGCCGCGATCACGGCGGTGGTCTGCATGGCGTGGGTGAAGGCCACCTGGGCCTGGTCCAGCAGGGCAGCCTGGTCAGAGCTGGAGGTGTCCGCGACGCCTGACAGCGTCGGCAGGGACTGGCGGGCCGCCTGGGCCACCTCCGCGGGGACACTGTGCGCCACGGCCCCCAGGTAGAGACGGTAGCCGACGTCCTGGACCGTCCCCAGCACCGCAATCCCCAGGGCGGCGCCAAGCTCCAGCCCCGTCTCCGAGACAGCAGAGGCCGCCCCGGCGCGCTGGGCAGGTACCGTCCCCAGCACCGCCCCGGTGGACACCGTGAAGGCGAGGCCGACCCCTCCGCCGAGGATCAGCAGACCCAGGCAGATGAGGGCGAGCCCGACGCCGCCGCCGTAGGACTCCGCCACAGCGACCAGGAGCAGGCCGACGGAAGCGACCAGAAGACCACCCCCCAGCGCGTGGCCGTAGCCGAGACGGCGCAGCACCCAGGCCACGACAACCACGACAACGACAGCCGCGAGAAAGGCCGGCATCTGAGCCAGGCCGGCGTAGAAGGAGGACAGGCCTCGTACCAGCTGGAGGTACTGGGAGAAGAAGTACAGCAGCCCCACCAGGGCGAAGTTGGTCATGACGATGGCCAGGACAGCCCAGGTGAAGGCCGGCCGCCGGAACAGGCTGACGTCGATGAGAGGAGTGGTCAGGGTTGCCTGACGCCGCAGGAACAGCCAGCCAGCCCCCAGCCCCGCCACCAGGGCCAGCGCCGCGAGGAGGGTCGGACCGTCGTGGGCCAGGGACTTCACGCCGTAGACCACCGGTACGACCGCCATGACGGACAGGGCCGCAGAAGGCAGGTCGACCGGGTCCCCCTGCGCGTTGCGCGACTCTGGAAGCAGCCTCAGCCCGGCGACCACGACCAGCACCATGACGGGCACGTTGATGAGGAAGACGCTGCCCCACCAGAAGCGCTCCAGGAGGAGCCCGCCGACCACGGGTCCCAGAGCCATGCCGCCCGAGGCGCCCGCCGACCATATCGCGATAGCGGTAGCCCGGGCGCGAGGGTCAGAGAATATTGTCCGCACCAGGGACAGGGTGGAGGGCATGATGGTGGCCCCGCTGAGACCCAGCAGCGCCCTGGCGGCGATGAGTGCTCCAGCGCTGGGCGCGAACGCCGCCAGGACGCTGGAGGCTCCGAAGCCCACGGTCCCGACGAGGAGGAGACGGCGCCTTCCTACACGGTCCGCCAGGTTGCCCATGGTGACGAGCAGCCCAGCCAGGACGAAGGAGTAGATGTCACCGATCCACAGCAGCTGGCTGGCCGTCGGGGACAGGTCCGCACTCATAGAAGGGACAGCCAGGGACAGGACCGTGGAGTCGATGGACAGCAGGGTCACCGCCAGGGTGAGGACGGCCAGGGCGTACCAGTCCCGCCTGGCGGGAGCAGTCCGCGCTGCCGACGAGAGGGCGAGGGTCTCATGGGTCACGCCCGAAACTGTACTACACGTGTAGTATAGTTTCGGGGCGAAGCCCTTGTGCTGCTACACACAGGCAAGGGTGACCCCGCTCGCACTGCCCTGTGCCCAGGAGGCGCCCAGCAGGTCAGGCCCGTAGGGGCCCGTCCTCCCCACCCCTCTTTCGGAGGCCCAGGACTCCCGCGACGTCGGGCGGGAAGTAGGCCGGCCCCTTGAGCACCTTGCCGTCCTCACGGTAGACGGGCCTGCCGTCCTCGCCCAGCTTGGACATGTTGGATCGCTGGACCTCAGCCAGGACAGCAGCCAGGTCGATCCCCGTCTCCAGGGCCATGCCGTAGATGACGTAGACCAGGTCCGCCAGGGCGTCAGCCGTCTCCACAGTGTCGCGGGTGCCGTCGTCGACCTGGGCGGCTCGGGCGCAGGCGGCCTCGACCTCGGCGCGAGCGGCGGCACCGTAGACGGCGCCGGTGAGCTCGGCGAGCTCCTCAGCGATGAGGCTCATGCGCATGTGCAGGCTGGGGCGGTCCAGGCAGGGGCCGTCAGTGCGCACCGGGAGCCCGTAGACATGGTGGAAGCGGCGCACCAGGGCCTCGGGGTCGTCCCCCTCCCGCCTGCCCACGCCGTCGTGGGGGACCAGAGGTGTCCGGGCTCCCCCGGCACGACCGGCACCCTCAGAGCCGCTCCCCCGCCCCGGCGCCACACTGCTGGCGCCTCTGGGGAGGGGGCCGTCCCAGGGGGCGCGGGGCTCCCGGGGGTCACCAGGCAGGAGGGTGGCGTACCAGGCGTCGTGCAGCTCCCCCTTGTTGGGCAGCGCGGCCCGCAGATGAGCCTCCCGGGTGAAGCCGAGCCTCCAGGCCACGCGCCAGGAGGCCCAGTTGGGCACGCCGTCGTGGACCTCGCAGACCCAGCGCAAGGCGGCGGCACGTACCGGTCCGGCCGCGTCAAAGGCGAGGTCGACGACAGCACGCGCCGCCCGGGTCATGATGCCGCGGCCCCTCGCCTGAGCGGCCAGCGAGAACCCGAGCACCCGGACGTCGCCGGGCTGTGCGGCCAGGCTGACCAGCCCGACCAGGTACCAGCCCCCCCGGCCGTCAGGCTCACGGATCCCCCAGGTCAGCTCCTTGCCGGTCTCCCACCCAGGAGCGGCGACGTCATTGACAAAGTCGCGGGCGTCCCCCACCGTGTAGTCGCGGGGCACGGTAAGCCACTCCTGGATGTCGGGGTCGGCGCACAACTCGGCGATGCGCTCGATGTCAGCCAGCGTGGGCACGGACAGCAGGAGCTCGGGGCAGTCGCCGTCGGCAGGGACCGTGATCTCGCAGGGCTGCATGGTCGTCATACTAGCGTCCCGCCAAGACCGTCAGTCATCTCTCTCGTGATGAGACAGGCACGTCCCCGGCTCACGCGGCATCGCGGCTACCGCGTACCGTCGTCTGCTGGCGCCGCCCTGGCCTGACTCCGGGCCGGGCACAGCGTCGACGAACCTGCACCCTACGAAGTGGAGCACTCACCATGTCCTACGGAAGCAGCCCTGGCGGTGCGCCCCAGCCGCAGCAGCCCTACGGCCAGCAGGCCGGGGCCTACCCCGGCCAGCAGAGCACCTACGCAGCAGGCGGTACCTACGGGACCGGCTACGGCTACGGGGCTGGCTACGGAGCCAGCGGGTACGGCCAGCCCGGCTTCTCCCCCGCCCTGCCTCCTGAGGTCGCGCCGCTGGCGGGAGCCGACCCCATCCAGGCGGTCAGGCGCTTCTTCCGGCGCTACGCCCAGTTCCGCGGCTACGCCTCACGCTCAGAGTTCTGGTGGGCCCTCGCTGCCCTGCTCGCGGCCCAGCTTGTCGTCACGCTGGTGGTGCTGGGCCTGACAGCCGGCAGCGCGGCGGCCTCCTCCGACGGGACGCCGAACGCGGCAGTCATAGCCGTGGGATGGTTCCTGTACATGGTCATCGGTCTAGGCACCATTGTCCCCTGCATAGCAGCGGCAGTGCGCCGTCTCCACGACGGCGGGTTCTCCGGACTGTTCTTCCTCCTTGTCCTGGTACCCGGCGGGA
Source organism: Actinomyces wuliandei (assembly GCF_004010955.1). Taxonomy (NCBI): domain Bacteria; kingdom Bacillati; phylum Actinomycetota; class Actinomycetes; order Actinomycetales; family Actinomycetaceae; genus Actinomyces; species Actinomyces wuliandei. Next base: position 1,320,869 of record NZ_CP025227.1, on the reverse strand, counting down.
GCATCGCGCTCCTCGTGCTGTGGTGCCTGCCCTCCCGCCCCGAACGCTATCGCCCCGAGTGGGGCTGATCCGACACGCAGCAGACGGGGCACAGCGAGCCCGGGGGCAAGAAGCCTGGACGCAAGCCCGAGCGGCGCCACCCAGGACGTCGGTAGGACGACGCGGTCGCCTACGTCGCCCACCACAAGTCCGGTGCACGGAGGGCGGCGGAGAGAAGTAAGGAAGGGGTCTTGGAAGCCAGAAATGCGGCTTCCAAGACCCCTCCACCCCTAGGTGTCCGAGGGGGGACTTGAACCCCCACGCCCGTTTAATAAGGCACTAGCACCTCAAGCTAGCGCGTCTACCTATTCCGCCACTCGGACGAGACGGCTCCTGCTGCCTCAGGAGGAGCAGGCAACGCAGAGAAACTTAGCACGACCACAGCGAAGCCGACAAAAGCAGCCCACAGTGCTTCCCGTCACAGCTTCCCGTCACGCTGCTCTGGGACACCCTTCTTAGGGCTCTTAGGGCTCAAGCAGGCTCTGTGCCCACGACAGCCCGCATCGACCAGCTCTCCCCCGGCATGATGGTGGGGGCGTCCTGGCGGACCGCGCCCGCCTCCACGCAGAGCATGGAGGCGAACTCGTCATCGGCCATGTCCGGCATGGCGGCGCTGCCAGTGGACCACGGGTTCCACACGATGGTGGAGGCGGCGTTCTGCTTGCGCACCGTGATGACCCTGCGGTGACCCGGGTCCGACACCCGCAGGTCGCTCTCGCTGCGGTAGATGCGGTCGACCGGTCCGCTGACCGTGACGGGTCCGCGCTGCGCCCGGTAGCGCCCTCCCGCCCCGGGGGAGGGACCCTCGGGAAGACCGCTGAGGACAGTGCCGGAGACAGTGCCGGTGAGGTTGTCGCTGAAAAGGGCGCCGTCCAGGCCGCTGACCTGGGTCCCGGTCACGTCGTGGACCGCCAGGTAGGTGTGCAGCGCCGCCTCCACGGTCCGTGGGAAGGCTGCGTCGTTGCGCAGCGACAGGCTCAGGCCCAGCTCGTGGCCCACCTCCACCTCGTACAGGGCTGTCAGGTGGTCCCGGGAGAGCAGGAGCAGCGCCCGCGCCCCACCCTGCCTTGTGGCTGACACCGACAGCAGCCGCCACAGGCTGGTACGTGCCCACCCGTGCCTGGGGCTGGCGCCACCGTGGATCCCGTCGCTGAAGACCGGCAGGCACAGGGGCACGCCGCCGCGGATCGCGGTCCGTCCGTCAAAGACAGCCTGGCGGGAGGTGAAGATGACCTCCCTGCCACCCCGGGGTCTCCAGGAGGTCACGGTGGCGCCGTGGAGGTAGATCTCCCCGTACCCAGCCGGGGCGTCGACCAGGAGCCGCGGCTGGCCTCCCCGCCCAGGGGCCAGAGCCGCCGTGGGCGGGAGGGAGGGGTGGGCGCCCCGGGTCTCCCCCAAGGGCTCGTGCCGGGGCCCGCTGCCTGCGTGGTACGCCATGCCCCCACGCTAGTAGGCTGGTCCCGTTTCGTCAGCCCCCACGACCAAAGGACGAGTCTGTGGACGCAGACCAGGACGCAGGCTACTCTGTGCAGCCGCCCTCGCCGGCACGCCCCGCAGCCGCTAAGGAAGAGCCCGGGCGGGCCGGGGTCCCGTCCGCTGAGGGGGAGACGGGGCAGGAGGGGACCGTCCCCAGGCCCTCCCCCGGTGGCGCCACCCGTGACAACAGCATGCTCGCGCACCTGCGCCACGCCCGCGAGGCCCTGGACCGCACCATCGACCGGGTCGAGGAGCGGCGGCAGGCTGACCGGGCCGCCCACCTGCGCTACCAGCAGGAGGCCCCCGCCCCACAGGACACGCCCGGCCGGGCGGAGGCGGTCGGCCCCACCACAGGCACCGGCACGTGCCCGGTCTCCACAGGAGGTGACCCGGCGCGCGACGAGCCCACAGCCTCCCCGCACGGTGCTGACAACGGTACCGGCAACAGTGCCAGCAGCAGCGGCACCAGCACCGGGGAGGAGGGCTCAAGGGAGGACGTCCCAGGGGGCATGTCACCCACGAGGGGCAACCAGGCGGCCGGGAGCGCAACCGCTGGCACGACCGGCACGGCACCAGTCGTTCCAGCGACCGTCACCACCCGCTCCAGCGCCCTGGCCTCCCTGCCCCGTTGGCTGGTGCGTGGGGGCCTGGGGGCCTGGCTGCTGCTGGGCGTCATCATCATCGTCTCCCTGATGGTCTTCGTCACCGCCAGGGTCGTCCCGGTGTTCGTCGGGCTCTTCATCGCCCTGGTCCTCACCTCGATCCTCCAGCCCCTGGTCGGCCTCTTCGGCCGGGTGATGCCCCGCTACCCGGCGACCTTCCTGGCCCTGCTGACGGCACTGGCCTCCCTGGTGGGTCTGGTGGCCTACGTCGTCGCCTCGGTCACCGACCAGTGGGACTCCCTGGCGGCCCAGTTCAGCGACGGTCTGGACACCATCGTCGAGTTCGTGGAGACGGGTCCACTTCCCCTGCACGTGACCCAGCAGCAGCTGACGGAGCAGTTCCAGGACTGGGTCTCCCAGGGCCAGGACTACCTGCAGAACAACGCCCCGTCGCTGGCCAGCGAGGTCCTGTCCAACGCCAGCGGCCTCGTCGACTTCTTCGCCGTCATGGCCCTGGCTGTCTTCTCCACGATCTTCTTCCTGGCCTCCGGGGAGAAGATGTGGCGCTGGTTTCTCAACGAGCTGCCCGCCCACCTGCGCGAGCCCGTGCACCGGGCCGCCGGGGCGGGGTGGTACACCTTCGCCGGGTACGCTCGCGGCACAGTCATCGTCGCCCTCACCGACGCGGTCATGGCAGGGATCTTCCTGCAGCTGGTGGGAATCCCCCTGGCCGCCCCGCTGGCGGTGCTGGTCTTTATCGGTGCCTTCATCCCGCTGATCGGCGCCCCGGTGGCCATGGTGATCGCCATGGTGGTGGCCCTGGCCTCCCAGGGACCCCTCACCATGGTGGTGGTGGGTCTGGGCGTGGCCGGCATCGGCCAGATCGAGGGTCACATCCTCCAGCCGCTCATCATGGGCCGACAGGTCTCGCTGCACCCGGTGGTCGTCATCATCGCGGTAGCCGTCGGGACGTACTCAGCAGGACTGCTGGGGGCCATCGTCGCCGTCCCGGTCATCAGCGTGGCCTGGTCGGTGTACTCCGAGCTGCATGTACGCGACGCCCCGGTGCTCGGGGCGCTGCCCTCCTACACGGCCACCCGGCGGGAGTAGCAGCCTAGGCAACAGAAACGTCGTAGGACAATGCGACACCATGCTGCCTTACGACGTTTCTGTTGCCTGACGTGTGACCCAGCCAACCTGGCCAAGCAGCACACCTAGCGCCAGTCCCGGCTACCCGTGGAGACGACGCCGGGCAGGGCGTCCAGGCGCTCGGCGACCAGGGACACCGCGCCGTCGGCCCGCTCCACCAGGCCCCGGACAACCAGCGCGGCGGCCCGTCGTCCCACATCCTGGTAGCGTCGCCACGTGCCTGCGGGGCACACGACGTTGAGCAGCCCGGTCTCGTCCTCCAGGCTGAGGAAGACCACACCGGTAGCGGTACGCGGGTGCTGCCGGTGCGTCACCACCCCCGCCGCCCTCACCCGTCTCCCCGGCTCCTGGCGGGCGGCCTCCGCGAGGGTCAGGACACCGGCCTGGCTCAGCCGGGGCCGTACGAGCACGGTCGGGTACCCCTGGGATGACACCCCGCTCAGCCTGAGGTCTGCCACCTGACGCTCACGTTCCCCCATGACCGGCAGCACAGGTGCCGTGACAGCGACAGCGGTACCGGGCAGCGGCGGCTGGAACCACCTGCCCCCCTCCCTCCCAGCCCGACGCAGGCGCCCCGACGCCAGGGGGCCTGCCGCCCACAGGGCCTCACGACGGTGCGCACCGAGACCAGACAAGGCACCGCAGGCCGCCAGGGTCTCCAGGTGCCCGCGTCCTAGGCGCACACGCTGAGCCAGGTCCTCCAGGTCCCGGTAGGGACCCGACTCCAGGCGCTGGGAGACGATCTCCTGCGCGACGCCACCTCCCAGACCCCGGAGGGATGCCAGCCCCAGGCGCACGGCAAGGTCGCCATGGACGTCCAGGGAGGTCAGGGCGTGCGGCGAGGGGCTGACAGGCCCCCAGGGATCGGCTCCATCCTCACCAGCAGGATCCCCGCCGCAGGAGCCAGCAGCACCCGGGGCAGGGCGCTGCTCCACGGTGGCCAGGACGGCCGAGGCGTTGACGTCGGCAGGCAGGACCCGCACCCCGTGACGGCGCGCGTCAGCCACGAGCGACTGCGGTGACCAGAACCCCATGGGCTGGGCTGCCAGGACCCCGGCATAGAAGTCCTCAGGCCTGCGGACCTTGAGCCAGGCTGAGGCGTAGACCAGGTAGGCGAAGGAGAAGGCGTGGGACTCGGGGAACCCGAAGTCGGCGAAGGCGCGCAGCTGGTCGAAGACGGTCTCAGCCGTAGGGGTGTCGATACCGTGGGCCTCCATGCCCGCGACGAAGCGGTCGTGCAGGGCCTCCATCCGCTCTGTCGACCTCTTGGAGCCCATGGCCTGACGCAGGGCGTCCGCCTCGGCAGGAGTGAAGCCGGCGGCGTCAACAGCAATCTGCATCAGCTGCTCCTGGAAGAGGGGGACGCCCAGGGTCCTGGCCAGGGCGGGCCTGAGCAGGTCGTGGAGGTAGGTGACCGGCTCGTGGCCGAGCCTGCGACGGATGTAGGGGCTGACGGCGTCGCCCTGGATGGGGCCGGGACGTATGAGGGCCACCTCCACGACGATGTCGTAGAAGGTCGAGGGGCGCAGACGCGGCAGAGTGGCCATCTGGGCACGTGACTCCACCTGGAAGACCCCGACGGTGTCTGCCGCGCTGAGCAGCCGGTAGACGGCTGGGTCGTCCTCTGGCAGGGTGTGCAGGCTCCACGGGCGCCCGGCCTGCACCGGACGTGTCCTGCCCCCGGCGCTGACGCCACCGCTGGCTGAGGGGACGCCGTCGGCGGAGGTCCCGGCAGCGGCAGTGGCTGCGGGTACCGCACCAGCCACGGCCTCCTGGTCAGCATCAGGGGTCTCGGGAACAGTCTCACCCCGCTGGGACAGCGAGGTGAAGGACAGGCGCAGGGCCGTCAGCTCGCCCAGCCCCAGGAGGTCGAACTTGACCAGGCCGACTGCGGCACAGTCGTCCTTGTCCCACTGCAGGACACTGCGGTTCTCCTTGGCCGCCCAGCGCACCGGGCAGACCTGCGTGACCGGACGGTCGCACAAGACCATCCCCCCGGGGTGGACGCCCAGGTGCCGAGGTAGGCGCAGCAGCCGCCCCGCCACCTCCAGGACCTGGGCAGGGACCGTCTCATCAAGCGACTCTGCCGACGTCGGGCCAGGCTCCCCCCGTGACGCCGCCGACCACTGCGAGGCAGCACCGGGGCCACCCCTCCCCGGTCCGGCCTCACCGCCTGCCTGCCCGGGGACCTCCCCGTGCGCGGCAGCGTCCCGCCCACGCCTCGCCAGCCAGGATCCCGCCTGGGCAGCCCAGGCGTCCTGCACCCCGGGCGGGTAGCCCAGCGCCCGGGCCGCGTCACGCACCGCCGAGCGCGGCCGGTAGGAGATGACGTTGGCGACCTGGGCGGCGTAGTCGCGCCCGTAGCGGGTGTAGACATGCTGGATGACCTCCTCGCGGCGACAGGCCTCGATATCCAGGTCAATGTCCGGGTACCCGCTGCGCCCCGGGGACAGGAACCGCTCGAAGAGCATGCGGTGACGCACGGCATCGACAGCCGTGATCCCCAGCGCGTAGCAGACTGCGGAGTTCGCTGCCGAGCCCCGCCCCTGGCACAGGATCCCCTGCCGCTCGCAGAAGTCGACGATCGAGCGCACGATGAGGAAGTACCCAGGGAAGCCGCGCTGCTCAATGACGCCGAGCTCGTGCTCCAGGACCTGCCAGGCCCGGGGATCCTCCTCGGGGGTGCCGTAGCGGCTGGTCGCACCGCGCCGGGTGAGCTCACGCAACCAGGTGGCGGGCGTGTGGCCGTGGGGGACCTCGGGAGAGGGCAGGTCTGGGGCGATCAGGGACAGCTCGAAGGCGATCTCGGCACCGATCTGCGCCGCGACCTCCACCGCCGCCGGGAGGCGACGGTGCAGGCGGGCCATGTCCTGCGCCCCACGCAGCCAGCGCCCGGTGGCGGGCAGGTACCCACGAGCACCCTCCAGGTCGGTCACCAGACGGGTCGCCGTCAGGACGTCAGCCAGGGGGGCGTCGCCAGGGCGGGCGCAGCGTACCGCCCCCGTCGCCACGAGCGGCAGGTGGTGGGCACGGGCCAGTCCGGACAGCACCTCGGTGAGGGCCGCGTCGCAGGGGCCGCCGTCCAGGGCGATCTCGACGGCCACGCCGGCACAGGCGCTGGCCTGGGGCGTGCCCGCTGCCGCTGCCCCCGCGTCCCGACCCTGGTACCGGGGGCGGTCGGGGTCGGCAAAGAGCTCGACGAGGCGGCCCAGGCAGGCATCCGCTGCTGCCAGGTCCCAGTCCTGCGGTCGGTGAGGGTGGCCCAGCGCCCGTCGCAGGGGACCGTTGGCGGTGCCGGTGAGGACCAGGCAGGCAGGGGCAGAGGTCGAGGTACCAGTACCGGGGCTGCCGCCACCAGCAGCACCACCGGTGGCTCCGGTACTGCAGCCGCGCAGGGCCTGGGCCAGGACGGACAGGTCGTGGGCGGGCTCGACGCGGTGCCCGGCGCCCAGGTTGTGCCGGGATATGGCGGACACGAGGCGCCGGTACCCCTCGGGGCCACGGGCCAGGACGGGAAGGTGGGAGCCGTCCGCCAGGGTGAGCTCGGCGCCGTGGGCTGTCGGCAGTCCCAGGGACCGACCGGCCTGGGCGTGCCTGACGATGCCGGGGACGCCGTCACGGTCGGTCAGGGCCAGCGCCTCCAGCCCCAGGTCCATGGCTGCCTGGACCAGGTCCTCGGGCTCGTTGGCGCCCTCAAGGAAGGAGTAGGCGGAGTGGGCGTGCAGCTCTGCGTAGCGGTGGGTCACGAGCCGGGTCCCGGAAGGGCCGTACAGGGGACGGTGACGTAGGAAGCGACGTAGAAAGCGACGTAGGAAGCCGCAGGAGCGGTGAGACCGGCGGCGCGGGGAGCACGCCCCTCACAGCGCCCCAGACAATCGAACATGTGTCCATACTAGTGGCACTAACGGCACCAGCAGCGGCTCGGGTCCCGGCAGGTCCTCACTACCCCGACAGGGTGCCTCCGGCCGCGAGGTAGCACTTGCCGCACAGGGACTCGTAGGTGATGTCGCCAGCCTCCCCGGAGTCAATGACGACCTGGTCCCCGTCGAAGACGAACCGTCCCCCCTCACCACCAGGACCACCCCCAGTCCTGCGGGCGTTGAAAACCGCCTTGCGGCCGCAGCGGCAGATCGTCTTGAGCTCCTCCAGGGAGTGGGCGATCTCAAGCAGGCGGCGTGACCCAGGAAAGCTGCGGGTCTGGAAGTCGGAGCGGATGCCGTAGGCCAGGACGGGGACGTCGTCGAGGAGGACGAGCTCCATGAGCTGGTCCACCTGGGAGGGCGTGAGGAACTGGGCCTCGTCCACCAGGACGCAGTCCAGGACGTGGCCCAGCGGGGTCCCGGCCTCGTGGTCGACCAGGGCACGGCGTGACACCAGGGCACGCAGGTCGTCCTCGTCCCGCACCAGAAGATCCACCTCGCGGGACACGCCCAGGCGGGAGACCACGGCGCTCCTTCCCCTGGTGTCCACGACGGCCTTGACGACCAGGACGGTCTGCCCGCGCTCCTCGTAGTTGTGGGCGGTCTGGAGCAGGCTGGTGGTCTTGCCGGAGTTCATGGCGCCGTAGCGGAAGTAGAGCTTGGCCACGCGGTTCCTCCTCCTGGCCGACGTACCGGCCCGTGTACCTGCCGGTGTGCTGGCACCCTCCAGGTACGTCAGCCACGGCTACCGCCCTGGCCGGGACGTTCCTGCCCGGGACGTTCCTGGCCGGGACGCCTCAGTGCGACGCCCCTACGGTACCTGCTGCTGCCAGTGCCCGGGGGACGGGAGACCGGAGGCAGCAGGGGCCGACCAAGGAGCAGCAGGTCAGGAGTAGACGGCGTCGAGCCACCACCGCCCTGCGCGCACAAGCAACAGGGGCGGTCCCAGGTCGGGGACCACCTGGAGGTAGGCGCGCCGCGAGGCGCCTCCGGGCCTCCACCACGCCTCGCTGACAGGCCAGGGCCCTGCCCAGGAGCGGACACGCAGCCGGTGGGACGGGCACGTCCCGGGCTCCTCCCCAGGGGCGCACCCCAGGCAGGCTCGCTGGTCCCGCAGGCAGAGCGCCTCCGGGCAGGAGACCTCCAGGTGGTCAGGGGTACCAAGCAGCTGCCCCTGGACGTCAACGTCCAGGTCCTCGCCCAAGGCGCTGGCAAGTCGTACGGGGCAGGGCCGGGACAGGACCACGGAGGGAGAGGGCTCTGGAAGCATCCCGGCCCACGGGACACCCACACGCCCCTCCTGCGACCGAGGAAGGTCCCGGGCGGGGCCGGCACGCCCACGCGCCTGCTCCCCCTGCTCCCCCCAGGCGACACAGCGCGCACGCGAGCGCGGGTCCCACCCGGGGACGAGCCGAGGCACCTGGACGCTGCCTGCGCCCAGGAGGGACTCCAGCCGGCTCGCCGCGCGGCGTGCCCGCCTGGCTGACTGGTCACCGGCGGCCCGCCACAGGCCTGTCTGGGCGGCCCCGGCGGGAAAGAGCCCGAGGGCGACCAGTCGCAGGCGCTCCAGGGCCGAGGCGGGCGGGCGCCCGCAGCGGCCTGACAACCAGCCCTCCAGCTGCCAGCGCACACGGTCGGTGAGCTCGGCGGCTGTGGGGGTGGTCTCCAGCATCCAGCAGCGGCTCAGGCCGGTACCGTCCTGGCAGGACGCCTCCACCAGGAGACGGCTGGCGGCCAGGCGCAGGGAGACGAGCCTGGAGGCCAGCTCCTCAGCCAGGCTCCGGGCCGCGAAGGCGGCGGCGTCGGCACGCTCTGCCGGTGGGTCCAGGACGGCCTCCACGCTCACGTCCCTGGCGGGCCGGGTGGTGCGCGGAACCTCGTGCTCGGTGCCGCAGGCCAGCCGGTGGAGCCTGGCCCCCATCGGCCCGAACCGGGCCGCGACGTCGGCGTGGGGCAGGCGCGCCAGGTCACCCAGGGTGTACAGGCCCAGGCGCCCGAGGACCTCCACCAGCTCGCGGCCCTCGGTCCTCAGACGGGAGGTGGTCAGGCAGGTCAGGAGCGACTCCAGCGGCCAGGGTGCGAGGAAGTCAGGAGTGTCCCCGGTCTTGACCAGGACCCCGTGGCGGGAGGCGAGGACCGCCCCGGCCAGGGAGTCGGCGACGCCGACCTGGCACTCGACGTCAGCCTCCTGCGCCACGGCCTCGACCAGGGCCGAGGCCAGCTGCTCCTCTCCCCCGGCCCACCGTGCCGACCCGCGGGCGGGGCACAGTGCCAGGCCCGGGCGGGCGACGATCGGGTCCGCCAGGAGCGCGCTGGCCGCGTCCATGACGAGCTCGAAACTGCGGGCCTCACGCTCTGCCTGGGGCGGCAGGACGATGAGCCCGGGACATGTGGCACGGGCCAGGCGCACCCTCATGCCGACACTGACCCCGGCAGCACGGGCCGGTGCCGAGGCAGCCAGGACACCCCGGGCACCAGCGACAGCCACGGGCGACAGGGCCGGGTCCACACCAGCGCGGCCCTCCTGGAGGTGGGCGCCCCGAGGGGACGGGCTGCTCGCACGACGCTGACCGCGCCCCTCCAGGGTCAGGGCCACCACGGGCCAGTCAGGCACCCACAGGGCCAGGAGCCGTCTTCCTGGCACGGCTCCCGAGGTGCTCATCCCGCACCTCGCAGGGGCGCTGGAGAGGCAGGGGCGCTGGCTGCCGGGCCGTGCCCGCCCACGCTCAGCCCGTGCGGACCGTGGGTAAGCACCGTGCCGCCCACGCCGCGCTCCGGGTCGCCCAGGGTCCAGACGAGGCCTCGCAGGTAACCGACTGGCATCTCCACCGCCTCCTGCCGGGTGGAGGACGCGGCGGGCAGGGCTCCCTGAGGCACCCCCTGACGGCGTAGAGGGACGACAACGCCCTCGCCGTGCGTCTCCTCACGCAGGTCACGACCTGCACCACCGTCCACCTCATGCGCACCCTCACGTACACCGCTGCGCACGTCAGCAGGTACGCCCAGGCCCGTCGGCCCGGGAGCGCCGTCATCAGGGCAGGACCGCTCGCAGACCAGGGTCCGGCCCCCCTGCCAGGGGAGAGGACTGAGGACCAGGGTGCCACGATCCCGTGCCCGCACGAGCAGGCGCCTGCGGCTGCCAGCGCCCAGGCACTCTGCCGCTCGGGCGCTGACGAGGAGGACGTCGACCCCGTCAACCAGGACTCCTGCAGCAGCCAGGAGGCTGTCGTGCCCCAGGCCAGCGACAGGGACGCTGAGGACCCGGGACAGGTCAAGTCCCAGCTCGGCAGCGGCGCACCAGCCCAGCCCCTCCCCTCCCAGCACCCCGCACCAGCCGTAGACGCCCTGACGCCGCGCCGCAGCGGCCAGGAGGACTGCGGCAGAGCCCTCCAGGTGCAGGACGCCGGCAGGGCAGGAGCCCAGGTAGTCCCAGAGGCTGGAGCCTCCCGGGGACCGCCCAGCCCCAGCAGGCTGCCGGAACCCGAGCGCACCGCCGTGGTGGTCGTAGTGGTTATGGTGGCGCAGCCCGGTGCTGTCCTCCGCCCGCCTGAGGGCCAGGCGCGCCGCAGCCAGCCGCGCGTCCCTGTCCCCAAGAGTCTCACCACTACCGCGAGCTCCAGTCATGTACTCCCCCTAAGACGGACCAGACACGGCTCGAACGAATGTTCGACACAGAGGCTCAGGGTACCCCCGGGCACCGACACGCTCAGCCTGGTCACGCTCAGCCAGTCGGCCAGCCCCGCACAGTCACCCACGGTCACCACGGTGACGCGGCTCCCCCGGCTGCTCTACAGTGGGAGCCACCAGGCTGTCGTTCCCTCACCCGGACACCAACCGGCCTCACCCGGATCTCAGGAACCGGACCGCAAACCAGACACCCGCGTACCACACCCTCTGGAGGCACATCGTGGCATCCGACCTCACCCGCCCACGGCCGCCCGCACCCTACGACTTCCTGCCCCGTGTCCCCACCTTCACCCTGGTCTCCCCGGACGTGGCCGAGGGCGAACGCGTCCCCGACAGGTTCACGGGCCTCCACGACAACATCTCCCCCGCGCTGAGCTGGTCGGGCTTTCCTGAGCAGACCCGCTCCTTCGTCGTGTCCTGCTTCGACCCTGACGCGCCCAGCCCCGCCGGGTGGTGGCACTGGACCGTGGTGGACCTGGACGTCTCGGTGACCTCGCTGGAGCAGGGGGCGGGCACCAGCGACCTCCACCTGGACGGGGCCGCCTTCCACCTGGCCGGGGACAGCGGGGACCACGCCTGGTTCGGCCCCTACCCCCCGGCCGGGGACGGGGACCACCGCTACGTCTTCGCCGTCTCCGCCCTGGACGTGGACACCCTCGGCCTTGAGGACAGCGCCTCCCCCACCGCCGCCGCCTTTGCGCTGGCCACCCACTGCCTGGCCCGGGCCACACTGACCGCCACCTACTCCGTGCCCGGGGAGCCGGGTGCCGCACCCTTCCTGAAGGAGGCTCAGTGACGCCACCTCCCGGTGCTACCGAGCCGAGCCGACCCGGGGGGCGCCGCCGTCAGGGCGAGGCCGCCACCCCGGCCTTCGGGTTCTCCACGACGACCAGCTCCGGCCGCCACCAACGGCGCCCCGTGGCCCTGGTGACCGGGGCGACCTCGGGCATCGGCCTGGCCGTGGCCAGGGACCTGGCGCGGGACCACAACCTGGTCCTGGTCGCCCGCACCGCCACCGACCTGGAGGAGCTCGCGGGTGCGCTGGAGGAGGAGTCCGGGGCCGCTGTCCTGGTGTGCCCGGTCGACCTGGCTGACGACACCGCCCTGGCCTACCTGGTCAACCGGATCCAGCTCGACAGCCTCGACGTGCTGGTGCACTGCGCCGGGGTGGAGGCACCGGGAGCGGTCGAGAGGCTCACCCCCGCCCGCTGGCGCTCGGTGCTGGACCTGAACCTGGTGGCAGCCGCGCACCTGACGAGCCTGGTGCTGCCCGCCCTGCGGGAGTCCCGGGGACTGGTGGTGTTCGTCGGCTCGGGTGCGAGCCTGCACGCCTGGCCGGGCCACTCCCTCTACTGTGCCTCCAAGGCCGGTCTCAAGGCCCTGGCTGACACGCTGCGTGAGGAGGAGCGCGGTCAGGTCCGGGTCACCTCCATCTACCCGGGCCGGGTGGACACTCCCATGCAGGAGCGCCTCCAGGCGCTCAGTGCTGCGCGTACGCGCGCGGAGGGAGGCCGCGCCCCGGCCTACCGTGCCGCTGACCATATGGCGCCGCAGTCGGTCGCCTCGGCAGTGCGCCTGGCCGTGAGCACCTCCATGGACGCGGTGGTCGAGGACCTGTCGATCCGTCCCTCCGCCATGCTGTGACATGCGACGTGCCACACGACGTTGCAGCGTAGCGCAGGAGCCTGACTTGCCGCGACAACGAAGCCCGCAACTACTGACATGGGACCGACCATCTTCGTAGTGGCGTCACTTGTGGGCACTGCACTACCGCGCATCATATGGCCCTGCTTACTCTTCCCTGCCCTAGGTGCTTGGTCAGTTGGGCTTGAAGGGCTCGCCTCAAGTCCGTCATTTTCTGTCAACTCGACCTGTCCAAAACTACGGTGCGCTCAAACGGGATCGTTCAGGCTAGCAAACCCTGCGCAACCGCTCGATCTTGCTGCCTGTGTGGGGGCGGTAGGGGCTGGTGCGGCGGCGCCTTGCTCCGACGGCCTGGAGGGCCTGGTTGAAGGCCCTGTTGCCGGTCGTAGCTTCCTGCGCGGTCACGCCGGGGAGGCGAGGAAGGCGCTGGTGCGCTGCCAGGATCCTGCGGCGGTCTGCCTGGTCTCGCCATCAAGAGTCTCCCAGTAAGACGACCCTGGGGCAGCCGTCCACGGTGTGGTGGAGCCAGCGCCAGCCACGTACGGGTGCGGCGCCCCCTAGTGACGCGGTCCTGGGCCGGCCCGCGCCCGTCACACGACCAGGCTTGTTGACGGCGACGTGGATCAGTTGGCCTGGGGCGGTCCTCCCCCTGCGCACCGCGGTGGGCCTGCCTGCGGGCAGGCCGGTGGCCTGGCCAGCGTCGGCGAGCCTGGGCATGCGGTAGTGCTTGAGACCCTGCCCCACGGCGGAGGGCGCCAGACCCAGGTGGCAGGGTGGTCCTGTGCGGCCCCACCAGCGCGTGTACCTGACCACGATGATCCCTGCTCCCTCCTGCGCGCCAGCCCGCCACCACCGGGGCACTGGCAGTGGCGGTGGCCCAGGCCGTGGGTATCACCGTGGGCTACCTGCCCGGCCTGTCGATGCGGCGTATCGCCGACCTGACACCAGGCAGTGCCAGGACCGACGCGAAGGACGCGGCCGTCATCGCCGACGCCGCCCGCACCATGCCCCACACGCTGCGCGCGATCGACGCCAGTGACCAGGACGCCGCCGCCCTGAGCATGCTCACCGGGTTCGACCTGGACCTGGCCCGCCAGGACCAGCCAGACCGCCAACCGCGTCCGGGGCCCGTGTGCACCCAGACCCACCCCGCCCTCGAGACTGTGCTGGGCACGTGGCTCGACCACGACCCTGTCCTGGAGGTCATTGCCACCTGGCCCACCCCCGCCGACCTGCGCCAGGCTGGCACCGACCAGGTCGCCGCCGTGCTCAGGGCCCACGGGGCCCGCCGCCACGCCGCCTGGGCCGCCCAGATCGTCAGCACCCTGGACAAGCAGACCGTGGTGGTCGCCGGCACCGACGCTGCTGGCGTGGTGCTGCCCCACCCGGGCCCCGTCCGGCTCACCACGTCCTGCACGCCCAGCGCGACGACGCCGCCTCCCAGGTCGAGGCCCTGGTGGAGGCCCACCCTCCTCACACCGCTCCCCTGGCCACCCGTGCCCGGGGTCGGGGTCAGGACCGCCGCCGTGCTCCTGGCCGAGACCCTCGGACGCACCTTTGACACCGGCGCCCGCCTGGCCTGCCTGCGCAGGCCTGACCCCACTCACCCGGCGGTCCGGGTCCTCCATCCGCGGTAAGCACGTCTCCCACGCCGGCAGCAAGAGACTCAAGCGAGCCATGCTCCTGCCCGCCCTCGCCTCCCTCAGAACAGACCCGGCATCCCGCGCCTGCTACCAGCGCAAACGAGACCAGGGAAAACACCACAACCAGGCCCTACCCGCCCTGGCCCACCGACGCGTCCTCACCCTCTACGCCATGACCCGAGACGGTTCCCCCTACACCCCCCAACCCACCAAGAACCTACCCGCCCCCGCCTGACACACCACACAAGCGCACACCCCCCAGCAGCGTACTCCTGGCATGGTCCCACCCCTCACCACTCATAAAGAGCCGTGTTTGATCCCAATAGCCGAGCAAACACCACCCACCCCCACAGACACGTCTCCCCACATGCCCCGATCCTTACCCCGCCCCCATCAGCCAGGAACCGTAACGGGTACTACCGAACGCAGGGCACAGGTAACAACGGGAGAGAAGGGAGTGGCTCCCACTGAGCATCAGTCAGGTCATAACGGACAAAGGTGCCTGTACCCATCATCTGAAGCGTTTGGCGAAATCCCGTGTAATTTAGTAGCTGGCACTCCGAAAGCCTTGTCTGCCCTGTGCCATACCGACCACATCCCGACTCTCGCAACAGGCCCCATCCGTTCTCAGCAGTCTCCGGTCGAGCGGGGTGGCAGCCACTCACACAGCCTGCTACCCCGCACGCCTCAGGAGGCCTCCCCCAGGAGGCCTGCGGCCCCGGAGAAGCCGAGGCGGTGCCAGGCCTCGTAGACGACGACGGCCGCGGAGTTGGCGAGGTTGAGCGAGCGGCTGCCTGCCACCATGGGGATGCGGATCCGGTCGGTGACCCGGGGGTGGCTCATGACCTCCTCGGGCAGTCCTGTCGGCTCCGGCCCCAGCAGCAGGGCGTCGTCGTCACGCCAGTCCACCTGGGTATAGAGGCGGTCGCAGTGCGCGGTGAGGGCGAGGACCCGTCCGGGGACGTGCTCCAGGCACTCCTCCAGGGTCTGGTACACCCGCGTCCTGGCCAGGTCGTGGTAGTCCAGCCCGGCACGACGCAGCCTGGGCTCGTCCATGCTGAACAGCGGGTCCACCAGGTGGAGGGCAGCACCGGTGTTGGCGCTGAGCCTGATCGCCGCACCGGTGTTGCCGGGGATCCGCGGCTCGAAGAAGATCATGTGCAGCACGGGGACATCCTGCCACCCTACTACCAGCCTGACGGTCCGCACCGGGACCGCCAGGGAGCGGGCCGCTCGGGAGCAGCCCAGGTCCGGGTAGGCCGCAGAGACGGTCCCTGCTCTCACCCCGCCGGGACGGCTCAAGGCACCCGGGGATCAGGGCTGCGGCATGGCGTCCAGGACGATGTTGAGACCCTCGCTCATGGTGGGGTGGGTGATGACGGCGTCACGCAGCTGCTGCCAGGTCAGGCCACCCAGCATGGCCATCTGGACGCTGGTGACCACCTCGCTGGCCTCGGCCCCGATGACGGCGGCCCCCAGGATGAGGTCGGTGTCGGCGTCCACGACCACCTTGTAGAAGCCCTCGGTGCGCCCCAGGGTCTTGGCCCGCGGCACGGCTGCTGTGGGGGTCTTGGCCACGCGCACCGTGTGGCCGGCCGCGCGCGCCTCCTCCTCGCCCATGCCGACGTGCCCGAGCTCGGGCGTGGTGAACACCGCCCAGGGGATGAGGCGCCCGGCGGTGGAGGCCTCCTTGCCGGACAGCAGGTCGCGCAGGACGCGGAAGTCGTTCCAGGAGGCGTGGGTGAACTGGGGGGTCCCGGCCACGTCGCCGGCGGCGTAGACGCCCTCGGCGCTGGTGCGCAGGTGGTCGTCGACGACGACGAACCCGCGCTGGTCCACCTCCACGCCAGCGGCCTCCAGGCCCAGGCCCTGCGTGACAGGGGTACGCCCCAGGGCCACGAGCAGGTGGGAGCCGCTCACCTCGCGCCCGTCCTCGGTGGTGACCACGACCCCCTGCGGGGAGGGGCTCACGCGGGCGGCACGGGAGCCGGTGAGGACCGTGACGCCCAGGGCCTCCAGGCCTGCGGTGACCTCGGCGGCCACGTCGGCGTCCTCGCGGTCCAGGACGTGCTCACCGGCGTGCACCACCGTCACGGGCACTCCCAGCATCCCCATGAGAGAGGCCATCTCCATGCCGATCACGCCCCCACCCAGGACCACCAGGTGCTCGGGCAGCTCGGGCAGGGTGAGCAGGTCCTCACTGGTCCAGTACGGCACGTCGCCCAGCCCCGCGATGTCGGGGACCGACGGCGTGGTCCCGGTGTTAAGAAGGACCGTCCTGCCGCGTACACGGCGGGTACCGCCCTCGGCCAGGGAGATATCCACGGTGCGTTCGGCGACAAACCGGGCCGTTCCCAGGCAGAAGTCCATGCCGGAGGCCGGGAACATGGTCTCGTGGGCAGCGACCATGCCACCGACCACGGCCTCCTTGCGCGCCCGCAGGGCCGCCAGGTCGACACGGGCCTGGGCCAGGCAGGTGGCTGCGGCCTCGTCTGCCCCGTCTGCGTCGTCACCACCGCTGGCTGCGCTGACCTCGGCGGAGCTCTCAGCGTCCGGGAGGCCAGGGCCGCCCGTCAGGACCACGCCGTGGGCAGGCGCGCCCTGGACGTCGCGCAGGATCCGGGCGGAGGAGATGAGGGTCTTGGTGGGGATGCAGGCGACGTTGACACAGGTCCCGCCGATCTTGTCGCGCTCGACCATGACGACGGCGTCGCCCGCCTTAGCCCGGGCCATCGCCAGGGACTTGCCTGCCTTGCCCCCGCCGACCACAAGGAGGTCGACCTCCTCAGTGCCAACGTCCTGGGACACGGAGGCGGTGTCGCTGGTGTCCTGGGGACAGGCAGGCTGGCTCTGCTGCGTCATGAGGTCTTCTCCTCGAGTCGTGCTCATCGCGGCATATATCGCGGTTATTCTGTGCTGCTGCCGTCAGGGGCGCTCCAAGCAGCCGGGTCACCACGCTGACACCAGGCCAGCACGCGCGGGCACTGGCGATGTACGCGTGTGCCCAGGCAGCAGGAGCGCTGGACGTGCGCTAGGCCGAACGTCCCGCACTGCTCCCCTATTCCGGCTCCAGCCCAGATCCTGGCGCTTCCGGGAGGTAGGCGGCCCCGGCACGAGCCAGGCCTTCTGAACCACCTCCCGGCCCCTCTGAGAGGTACCAGAAGAGGCACACCAGGAGAGGGTCCGAGCAGCGGTAGTGACGGGTGACAGGCGGCGGCCCAGACGATGTGGACAGGAAACGAGGGGGCAGGAAACGAGGGGGCAGGAAAGAGGCTGGAGCGACCGGGAACCGCAGACTAGGGTGTGGGCTGTCTCAGGCAACCCAGCCGGAGGCTGGAACCTGGCCACACATGGGCAGAACAGGAGCAGGACCTTATGAGCGAGCTGCGTGACCCCGAGGAGGTCTTTGCCACGGACCCCGGGTGGCTCAGCGCCCTGGAGCGCACAGACCTCCTGGCTGGCCCGGTGGCGGCAGCGCTGCGCGAACTGGCGGCCTCTGACGCCGGAACCACAAGCGCCGGGAGCAGCACGGGCAGCCACCCCAGAGAAGACGAGGACGCCGGGACGACCCGCGCCGACCTGGCTCGCCAGGCTCGGGTGGTCCCTATCGACCCGGCCTTGTCCGACACTGACGTGCTCAACGCGCGCTACCTGCTGGACCCGCACGCTACCGGGAACTGCGTGCTGGTGGCGGGCAAGCGGCAGGGGGAGGAGAGGGCTGCGGCCTGCGTGGTGCGCGCCACTGACCTCGCCGACGTCAACCACGTGGTCAAGAGGCGCCTGGACGTGCGCAAGGCCTCCTTCCTGCCCATGGACCGGGCGACCGACCTGTCCGGCATGGCCTACGGCGGGATCACGCCAGTGGGCCTGCCCAGCCACTGGAGGTTGCTCATCGACGCCGTCGTCGCGTCACGCCCCACGGTGCTCATCGGCTCGGGCCTGCGCGGCTCCAAGCTGCTGGTCCCCGGCGCCCTGCTCGCCGCCCTGCCAGGTGCCGAGGTGGTCGAGGGCCTGGGCGTACCCACCACCTGACAACGTCTGCGCCCAGTCAAGCCATCGATACCAGCAGCCAACCACTAGCAAGAACGTTAAAATAGATACAGATGACGCCCAGCTCAATGAGTTCGCATCCGTCACACCGCAACTACTTGCTCGCCACTACCGCCACCCTGGGGGCAGTTCTTGTGGGTTGCTCAGCATCGGAGCCGCAGGCAGCAGACCCCCCGACGACGACCACAGCATCACAAGTTCTCGAATAAATTTACTCGATAGACTCCTTGGAGAGACTTATCCGATAGACTTGGGCGGAGTCTACGACCCTTTCGGACTCAGTCAGAACATTATCGACAGGTACGCACCCCTGAAAACAACGCAGACGGGCCACAAGTAAATGACCAGGGCGCGCTGACGACGCCAGTAGAAGACGTCGGCAGCGACGTCTACCATCCCACACCGTAGTGCTGGCACGCATTGCGGGCGTTGAGCGCATACGATATAACCGGTAACGACGAGTACTGGCGGCGCTCAGCCGCCACCGCACAACGGCTAATAGAAGGTGTGCGCACATCGTCAGCGACCAATGCTGGCTGCCACACCCCTTCGGCTACGCGCCACACGGCGACCCTGCCATCACTCTACACGCACCCTGGCACTCAGGGATGGCACAGGGCATGACCCTAGCCCTGTGCACACGACCGGCCAGGCACGCTCCAGACCAGGACTGGATCACAAATGCCGAGCAGATCCGTAACTCGTTCTTCGCGTCCGAGAACGGACCCCGTGTCACCATCACAGATTCAGAAGGGTTGACATGGCTTGAGGAATACTCTAGGGACACAGACCCACTATACGTTATAAATGGGCATATCTACGCCATGCTAGGTCTGGCGCAATATGCTCAGGCCACAGACGACCTTGACGTGTCCCGCTTGTTTTCCCAGGCTGCGAACACGCTTAAATCCACCTACACACGGTGGCGCGTACCCGGAGGCATCTCATACTACTGCGCCTCCGACTACTGCACAAGCAATAACTGGGCTCCTGAAAGCTACCACCGTGGCGTCGCCCTCCTGCTGCAGACCCTGGCGACCATCACCGGCGACACCGAGTTCAGAAGCATGGGGCTCCAACTGGACTCGGACTACTCGGTATAATATATCCTGATGAAGTGGAACCGCATTTTTTCGACGCTGAGTCACGGCGCTTGAAACGAGAATGCGCGGTGAGTCGGCTCTGATCTCACGCTGGTGCCAGTGAGCGGATGAAGCCTATCGCTGCCGTGGGCCACCAACTGCGGGCGCTCCAGCATCGGCGCGTGACCCGCCTGGGGAACCATGAGGACCTCGACGTCGTTCCCTGCGGCTCCAACAGCACCAGCCGCCCAGCCGACCTCTACGGAAGGGTCCTTCCAGTCAGGATCCTCGTTGCCCATGACAATGAGGGCGGGGCAGGTGACCTGCGGCAACCAGGGGGCAACAGCTCGGTGGTCGGTCCTGGTGGTGCGCTGGAAGGCCTGCCAGCGTCCGGGGCGAACCAGAAGGCGGGCAAGGCGGACTGTTCGCTGCCGCGCCTCCGGCAGCCCCGGCCACAGGGGAGGTCGAGTAGATCCTCCAGAAGGCTGGCCCCCAGGGACGCAGGAGGGCCAGTCGCAGAAGCAGCCGAGCCAGGAGGCCACGCAGACCGGCAGGTCCCTGGAGAAAGGGAGCGATGAGCACCAGCCCCGAGACAAGATCGGGGCGGCGTCCGGCGACGATCACCGCAGCGGCCGCTGACATCAATGCCTCCACGAGGATGACCGGGCCAGGGCCGCAGCGTCCAAGCAGGGTGATCCTCGCGCCGCACAGTCGCCTCCGGTCTCGGCCACACAGCCAGCCAGCCGCTCGGTCACGGCTGACGAGCGCAGGTTTGCGGAGCAGGCGTCAGAAGCGCCAAGCGCTGACAGCCTGGGGCATACACCCGTTTGCGCCATGTCAGGTAGGGAGAAGCGGCGCGACCCTGGGTAGCGCAGTTAACGCTTGGGTGGAGACAGTCCCGCTGGGACGGAACAGCGTGAGCCGATGTCACCTGCCCAGGTTGAGGTGGGATGGCACGGCTCCCGTCCTCGTGGACGCCTGCCAGCCTGGTGTGAGTCGCACCCGTCCACCTCGCGCAACTCTCGCCGAGATGGAACTACTGCAACAGATACCCCGCCTCACGCAGGACAATGTGACATATCACATAAAACGAGCGTCCCGAGGCCGGTATGGCGAGAACCTCGCCCACCGCGCGGTCGCAGTCGCGCACCCACGCCAGAAGCATGCCTCGGCAGGCTCCGCAGGACCGGGTAGACAACCGGGTAGACACTGGCGAGGCACTGTCCGGCCAGCAGTCCTTGACTCACGCCGCGCACCGCCCCACTGGGAAAAGCGCCACCTCTCACCAGGGACACTCTTTTAGCCGTCTCACCAGGAAAAGTCTCTGTGGGCTCCCCTGGGCCTCACGAACAGGTCCGTCACCGGAAGATTGAGGTACCAGGCAACCCGCCCTACCTCACCGACACGCCAGTCAACCCGCTCGGTGAACCTCAGCGAGACCGCCGAGCGGGACATCCCCAGGAAGCGGGCCAGCTCCGCCTGAGTGACACCCACCCGGGCCGCCTCCAGGCGGATGTTCCCGGCCACAACCTGCGACAGGCCCGACTCTGCGCCCGTTCCCGTGCCCGCACGACGCCGCCTACCTCGCACCCACGGAGCCGTGACCGCTCGCGTCACCTCTGGATCTTCAGCACCTCGCCCGTCCCTGATGCCCTCAGAAAAGTCGGTACCCCCAGAAAACTCAGGGTTCCCAGAGAACCCAGTGTCCCCGGGAAACTGCGTCTCCCTCCTCACGACCAGGCGCTCCGGCCCACCGGCGACATCCTGTTCCGAGGCAGGAACCTGTTCCGGGGCAGGAACCATGCTGTCCTCGCCCCATGGCTCCGTCCCTCCTGCGTCGTCCACGTCACCGTCGGGGGTGAACCCCGTGATAGCCCACAGATCGGTCACTGCCTGCCTCCCTCGCAATGAGACCACCAGCGCGCCGACCACGCCGACGTGCCGCCTGCCCGCCATCGTGATGTGCCGACCCTGACGTCACCACGAGCCTGCAGGCAGCACGTGGACAACCACAGGCAGGACCCGTCACGACCTCCGCCTGTGGAACTCGGGCTCCCCCAAAACACCCAGAGGGCGCCGACAGGAGGAGCGCGAGAGCAGGGGCAGCCCGCTACCTGGCGGCCAACTGGCGCAGCACGTACTGGAGGATGCCGCCGTGGCGGAAGTAGTCCGCCTCCCCCGGGGTGTCGATACGCACGACAGCGTCAAAGACCACCTCGGAGCCGTCCTGCTTGGCCGCCGTGACAGTGACGGTGCGAGGGGTGACACCCTCGTTGAGCGCCGTCAACCCGGTGACGGCGAAGGTCTCGGTACCGTCCAGGCCCAGCGAGGCCGCCGACTCCCCGTCCGGGAGCTGCAGCGGCACCACCCCCATGCCGATGAGGTTGGAGCGGTGGATGCGCTCGAAGGACTCGGCGATGACCGCCCTGACCCCCAGCAGCGCCGTCCCCTTGGCCGCCCAGTCACGTGAGGAGCCGGAACCGTACTCCTTGCCGCCCAGGACGACCAGCGGCACGCCTGCAGCCTGGTAGGCCTGGGAGGCGTCAAAGATCGACTCCTGCTCGCCGGTGAGGAAGTTCCTGGTGTAGCCGCCCTCCACGCCGTCGAGCAGCTGGTTGCGCAGCCTGATGTTGGCGAAGGTGCCCCGGATCATGACCTCGTGGTTGCCGCGACGCGACCCGTAGGAGTTGAAGTCCGCCCGCTCCACCCCGTGGCTGGCCAGGTAGCGGCCCGCCGGGGAGTCGGCCTTGATAGCACCTGCCGGGGAGATGTGGTCGGTGGTGACCGAGTCGCCCAGGAGGGCCAGCACCCGGGCGCCCGTGATGTCGCTGACCGGGGTGAGATCCATGGTCAGGCCCTCGAAGAAGGGGGCCTTGCGCACGTAGGTGGACCCCTCGTCCCAGGCGAAGGTCTCCCCCTCCGGCGTGTCCAGACCCTGCCAGCGGTCGTCACCAGCGAAGACGTCAGCGTAGTCGCGCGTGTACATCTCCCGGTCGATCGTGGCGTCGATGGTGGCCTGCACCTCGGCGGGGTCAGGCCAGATGTCGGACAGGAAGACATCGTTGCCCTCAGGGTCGCGTCCCAGCGGCTGGGTGGCGAAGTCGAAGTCCATGGTCCCGGCCAGCGCGTAGGCGATGACCAGAGGCGGGGAGGCCAGGTAGTTCATCTTGACGTCGGGGTTGATGCGCCCCTCGAAGTTGCGGTTGCCCGAGAGCACCGAGACCACCGCCAGGTCCGCCTCGTTGACCGCCGCCGAGACCTCGGCGGGCAGCGGCCCAGAGTTGCCGATGCAGGTGGCGCAGCCATAACCCACCAGGTTGAAGCCCAGCTCGTCCAGCGCCGGCCACAGGCCCGCCTTCTCGTAGTAGTCAGTGACCACCTGGGAGCCCGGTGCCGTGGAGGTCTTGACCCAGGGCTTGGAGCGCAGGCCTCGCGCCACCGCGTTGCGGGCCAGGAGCCCGGCCGCCACCATGACACTGGGGTTGGAGGTGTTGGTGCACGAGGTGATGGAGGCGATGGCCACGTGCCCGTGGTCCAGGGTGGTCTGGGTGCCGTCCGCCAGGGTCACCGCAGTGGGCCTGGGACCCTGCGGGGCGTAGGTGGGCAGCACCGAGGCGAAGGCCTCCTTGGCCCCGCTCAGCTCAATGCGGTCCTGGGGGCGCTTGGGGCCGGCGATGGAGGGCACCACAGTGGACAGGTCCAGCTCGAGGTACTCGGAGTAGACGGCCTCACGGGCGGGGTCGTGCCACATGCCCTGGGCCTTGGTGTAGGCCTCCACCAGGGCGATGTCCTCCTCGCTGCGGCCGGTCAGACGCAGGTAGTCCAGGGTGACCTCGTCAATGGGGAAGATCGCAGCCGTGGAGCCGAACTCCGGGCTCATGTTCCCGATGGTGGCCCGGTTGGCCAGCGGGACCTCGGCCACGCCCTCGCCGTAGAACTCCACGATCTTGCCCACCACGCCGTGGGCACGCAGCATCTGGGTGATAGTCAGCACCACGTCGGTGGCGGTAGCCCCGGCCGGGATGGCCCCGGAGAGGCGGAATCCGACCACCTTGGGGATAAGCATGGACACCGGCTGGCCGAGCATGGCGGCCTCCGCCTCGATACCGCCCACGCCCCAGCCCAGGACCCCCAGGCCATTGACCATGGTGGTGTGGGAGTCCGTGCCCACGCAGGTGTCGGGGTAGGCGAGGGTGACCTCACCCTCCTGCCGGGTGAAGACGGTGCGGGCCAGGAACTCGATGTTGACCTGGTGGACGATCCCCGTGCCCGGGGGCACCACACGGAAGTTCGACAGGGCGCCCTGCCCCCAGCGCAGGAACTGGTAGCGCTCGGCGTTGCGCTCGTACTCACGCTCCTTGTTGCGCTCCAGGGAGGAGGCCAGGCCGAAGGAGTCGATCTGGACGGAGTGGTCGATGACCATCTCCGCGGGCGCCAGCGGGTTGATGACCTCAGGGTCACCACCCAGCTCGGCCACCGCCTCCCGCATGGTGGCCAGGTCCACGATGCAGGGCACCCCGGTGAAGTCCTGCATGACCACCCGCGCCGGGGTGAACTGGATCTCCGTGTCCGGCTCGGCGGCAGGGTCCCAGGAGGCCAGCGCCCGCACGTGGTCAGCTGTGACGTTGGCCCCGTCCTCGGTGCGCAGGAGGTTCTCCGCGAGGACCTTCAGGCAGTAGGGCAGGCGCTCCAGGCCAGGGACCGCGTCAAGGCGGTAGACCTCGTAGGAGCGTCCACCGACGTCGAGCGTGTCACGCGAGGCAAAGGTGTTGAGACTGGCCACGAGTGTTGCTCCTATCGTGATGGTCCGCACCGCCACGGACAGCTGGGACAGGCAGCGGAGAGGCGGTACGACGAGGCTGCTAGGAGCCGACGCTAGCGGAGGTCGTGTCACCTGCCGTCAACAGGCGCGGCCGCCACCGCCAGCGCCCTCGCAGCACCCCGCCATCGCAGCATCATCGCAGCGTCATCGCACTGCCCGCGCTGCTGCCACCGCACCTCCACCGCCCAACCCCGGAGGGACAGTCACCACCCATTTACGTCACGGCAGCCGTACGCAACACGAGCAGAGCAGGGCCGCAGGCACAGGTGCGGTCCTGCGACCGGCTCCCGCGCCCGGCTGTGCTCAGTCCGGGATCAGTCCGTGCTCAGTCCGTGCTCAGCCGCGGACCAGCACCGCCACGGCCTCAAGGTGGTGGGTGTGGGGAAACGCGTCCAGCGCGCTCAGCGCCTCCAGGCGGTAGCCCGACCCGAGGAGGACCGCCAGGTCGCGGGCCAGGGCTGCCGGGTCGCAGGCCACCAGCACGACACGCCCAGGCCCCAGCCCGGCAACCGCCTGGACCACCTGGCGACCGGCGCCCTGTCGCGGAGGGTCCAGGACGACGACGTCAGGCCCGGCCCCGTCGAAGGCGGTCCCCGCCGCCGACACCGTGCGGGGTGTCACCCTGCCGTCAGCCACCCGGGTCCAGCGGCAGCCGCGCAGGTTGCGGCGTGCGTCCCTGACGGCCTGGGCGTCCCCCTCCAGGGAGTGGACCTGCCCCGAGGAGCCGACAAGCATCGCCAGAGGGAGCGTGAGCAGGCCCGAGCCTGAGTAGAGCTCCAGGACCCGCTGCCCGCGGGCGGGGCCCGGGTCCAGCCGCGTCCGGGTGTGGTCCCCGGGACGCGTGCCGCCAGGGGACCCGCCCAGGGCCGCACGCACCACCCGGTCCACCAGGACCGTGGGCGCGTCCACGTGCACCTGCCAGAAGCACCCGGGGTGCATCAGGTACCGCAGCTCTCCCAACCCCAGGCCGGTGGCGTCGACAACCTCCTCCACACGTGGCCTGCCCGCAGGACGTGCCGCAGCCGTGAGCACCTGGCCGTCCAGGAGGACGACGGGCTCTCCCCGGCTCGGAGCCACAGCCCTGACGCGCCCACCTGGACGGTAGCGGCTGCGCCAGCGCGGCTCCTCCAGCAGGCCCAGCTCCTGGAGGGGGGCGACCGCCAGGGGCAGGGTCCTGAGAGGAAGGACCTGGTGGGAGCGGAAGGCGTGCATCCCGACCTGGCCCTCCTCACCCACCTCCAGGGTGACCCGGGTCCGGGTACCTGTGCCCCGCACGGGCTCCTCCCGGGACGGGTCCGCGCCCCGGCTCGCCTGCGTCAGCAACGCCTCCACGGCAACACCCCCGGAGGCGGCAGCGCCGGGCAGGGCAGCCACCGCCTCGGCCACCTGCGGCCCGCCAACACGCCGCAGGCAGTCAGCCAGCACCCACTGCTTCCACACGCGCTGGGCGGGCAGGCAGACGTGGGCCAGCTCGCCCCCGCCGACCCCGAAGGGGCCGGCCTCAGGCCACACAGAGTCCACCCGGTCCGGAGAGGGCTCGAGGACCTCCACGACGTCGGCCCTCCAGACCCTCGACGTCCGCTGCACCACCCGGGCGCGGACCGTCTCCCCCGGCAGGGTGTGGCGGACAAACACCACCCGGCCCGAGGGCTCGTCCACGGGACGTGCCACGCAGTGGCCCCCGTGGGCGGGAGCGGTGACCCTGAGGAGCATGTCCTCCTCCTGGTCCCCCAGCCCTGGTCGTCCTGGCAGCCCGGTCCCGCTCGACCGTCCCCTCCCGGCGGGCTCAGGGGGACGGACCACCCTGGAGCCTCCTGGGCGGCCACGACGGCCACGGCGGCCACGACCCCCGGAGTGGGGGCGGTCGGGTACACCGGGTACGGAAGGGGTGCGGCGGGGGGTCACGTGGTGCTCCTGGTTGTCCTGGTAGTTCCTGACAGGCAGTAAGGGTACGCAGGGGCAGCCACGGTCACGGGCTCAGCCCGGCCCGCCCTGTCCCCGGCGCCTCCGGGAGGCCCGGCGGGCAGCGACGTCAGCGTCCATGACGTCCTCGGCTCCCCCGGTGGCGTCCTGGCCACCCCAGCCGCCCCGCCAGGGCTGACCGGGCGCAGCCAGCCTCCAGGGGACGGAGGCCACGACCACACCGGGGACACGCCTCAGAGCGGCCCCCAGACGCGTGGTGGTCGAGCTGAGGAGCACCCGCTCCCACCAGCGGCTCACCAGGTGCTCGGGCAGGAACACCACGACCAGGTCCTGGGGGGCGTCGCTGCGCAGGGAGCGTATGTAGGACACCACGGGCGGAACCACCTCCAGGCTCGGCGAGCCCAGGACAGTCAGGGGGACGGCGACACCGGCCTCCTCCCAGGTCTCCACGAGGCGCTCGACCGAGCCGTCGCCCATGTCGACCGTGAGCACCTCGACGGAGGCCGGGTGGGTGGAGCGGGCGTAGGTCAGGGCGCGCACGGTGAGCTGGTGGAACCGGGAGGCCAGGACCACCGCGCGCACCTGGGCGGGCAGGACCTCCACGTCCTGGAGCCCGCTGACCGACGTCTGCGCGCTGACACGGCGGTAGTAGCGCGAGGTCGCGCGCATGACCAGACACACGGCTACCAGGGCGGCCAGGACGAGCCAGGCGCCCCGGGTCGTCCAGGTGACCAGGACGCAGGCCAGGACCACCCCGGTCACCGCCGCACCCGTGGCATTGAGCACGCGGGAGCGCCGCATGCGCTGACGCGCGCGAGGATCGGTGGCCCGGGCCAGCCAGTACGACCAGTGACGCACCATGCCCACCTGGACCATGGTCAGGCAGACCGACGTCGTCAGCACGTAGAGCGGGACGAGGCGCGTGACCGAGCCACCAGCGGCGACCAGGAGGACAGCGGCTCCCAGCCAGGCCACCATGACGCACCACAGGCGGACACGCCGGTCCCCTAGCTGGCACATCCTGTGCGGGAGCAGGTGGTCCCTGCCCAGTACGGCGGCGAGCACAGGCAGGCGGGTGAGGACCGCAGCGCCGACAAGCAGCACCAGAACCACGGTGGTGACCACCACCAGGTAGGAGACGAGGGGGGCGCCGGGGAAGACAGCGCGAGCCACCTGCACACTGGCAGGCAGCTGGAGGTACCCCTCCCCCACGGGCTGGCCGTCACGCAGCAGCTGCCCCGCCGGGTCCTCCACGACCCGCGCACCGACCGCACCGGCCAGGTGGACGGTGGCTGCCACCAGGGCGGCGCCGACCGCCAACAGGACAACGCCGGAGGCGGTGTCCCACCTGGCATCCCACTTGGCGTCCTGCCCGGTATCCCGCCCGCCACGCCGGGAGCGGTCAGGGCCGCCGCCGAGAGGACCACTGCGGAGGGAACCACCGTCGACGACCGTCCCCGCCCCGGTCAGGACAGCAGAACCGCCCGCCAGCGCCCCCGCCACCAGGAGGAGCACTACCAGGGGCGGCAGACCCTGCTGCCAGTACTGCCCCCCTGCCGCAGGCAGGACCTCCAGGACGGCGGAGTCGGCCCGGTCCAGCCTGCCAGTGAGCTCCTGGGCCAGGCCAGCCGCCACCACGGTACCGAGAGCTGCCGCGTACACAGGTACACACACCCGGACAAGGCGGGTCAGCCCCCTGCCGACCTGTCTGCCAGCCCCCAGGACGGCAAGCGCCAGGCCTGCTGCCCCCACCACCGCGACCTGCACCGTGACAGGTGCCAGACGGGGTGCTGCCACCGCCAGGTAGGACGCGGCCGTGGCCGTGCACACGGCCACGGCCAGGACGTGGGAGGTCAGCAGGGCAGAGGCCGTCACCAGCCCTGGCCACTCCCCCAGGCGGGAGGCCACGGCTCCGTGGCCGACATAGCCACCCCCCCGCCCCTCGACGTGGACGGCCTGCCGGTAGGAGGCAGCCACGATCAGGAGGAGGACCACGCACACCAGGGCGGCTCCCGTAGCCAGCGAGGAGGCTGCCGCACCTGCGGCAGCGGCAGCGGCAAGGACCGCGTCGGGGGCGTAGCCCGTCACGGACAGGGCGGCCGAGCCAGCCCAGGCCCGGGAGCCGGAGGACCCACCCGGAGCCCACACAGAGGGGTCAGGCCCGGGCCGCCCCCTCCTGCCACGATCTGCGGTGTCACGCACGGAGCCATTATTGCGCCAGCGCCTCGTAACGGGAGTACCGTCCTCCTCGTGCACTTCGTCATCATGGGCTGCGGACGGGTGGGGGCCACGCTGGCAGCCCGCCTGGACCGCACTGGCCACTCCGTGTCCGTCATCGACCGCTCCGCCGACGCGTTCCGGCGGCTTCCCTCGGACTTCAGCGGCCGCAAGGTCAAGGGGATCGGCTTTGACCGCGACGCGCTGAGCCAGGCCGGCATCGACGAGGCCTATGCCTTTGCCGCCGTGTCCAACGGGGACAACTCCAACATCGTGGCTGCGCGCGTGGCCAGGGAGACCTTCGGGGTGGAGCGGGTCGTGGCCCGCATCTACGACTCCCGACGTGCTGACGTCTACACCCGCCTGGGTATCCCCACCGTGGCCACGGTCCGTCAGACTGCGGAGCAGATGATGCGTCGCCTCCTGCCCGGCGGCACGACGCGGGAGCTGGAGGACCCGACCGGGACGGTGTCCCTGGTCCAGCCCGACCTCTCACCGGCGTGGGTGGGGACTCCCGTCCCGGTCCTGGAGGGCAGGCTGGGCGTCAAGGTCGCCTGGGTCTCCCGGGGAAACACCGCCTTTGTCCCCCAGGCCACCAGCGTCGTCCAGGAGCATGATCTTCTTCACGTCGCAGTGAGCAGCGACCGCGTGGCCGGGGTGCAGCACGCCCTCTCCCGCCCCCCCGCACAGGAGGTCCGTCCCTGATGAGGATCACGATCGCCGGAGCCGGCTCGGTAGGACGCTCCATCGGCCGCGAGCTTCTCAGCCACCACCACCAGGTCACCCTTGTCGACCGCTCCCCCGACGCCATGCGGATCGCCTCCGTCCCTGAGGCCGACTGGCTCCTGGCCGACGCCTGCGATGTCGACGCCCTGGAGAGGGCGGGGGCCTCAGACTGTGACGTGGTCGTGGCCGCCACGGGGGACGACAAGGCCAACCTCGTCATCTCCCTGCTGGCCAGGACCGAGTTCGCCGTGCCC
The DNA here is from genome assembly GCF_004010955.1 of Actinomyces wuliandei. Classification (NCBI taxonomy): domain Bacteria; kingdom Bacillati; phylum Actinomycetota; class Actinomycetes; order Actinomycetales; family Actinomycetaceae; genus Actinomyces; species Actinomyces wuliandei. The sequence continues at coordinate 1,291,635 of NZ_CP025227.1, read as the reverse complement.
CGCACGGTGGCCCGGGTCAACAACCCCAAGAACGAGTGGCTCTTTGACGAGACCTGGGGGGTGGACGTGGCGGTCTCCACGCCCCGCTTCATGACGGCACTGGTGGAGGAGGCGGTCAGCATCGGCAGCCTGGTCCCGGTCTTCCGCTTCCACCAGTCTGGAGCCCAGATGCATGAGCTGACCCTCTCCGGGGACTCGCCCGTGGTCGGCAGGCTGGTCCGGGAGGTCAGCCTGCCCCCGCACACTGTCCTGGCGGCGATCCTGCGGGGCTACCAGCCCATCAGCCCCGGCAGCGAGGAACGCTTCGAGGGCGGCGACGAGCTGGTCTTCCTGACTTCCCGGGAGGGGCAGGACGACCTGCACCAGATTCCCCTGCTCTTTACCCGTCAGGACCCTGTGCCCGGCACCACGCGCGACCAGAGCGACCCCGAGGACCTGTGAAGGGCCTGGGCCGGCAGCCTGCGGCAGGCGGTCGGCTACGAGCCCCGACGACCCGGGGCAACCAGCAGCCACACCAGCCACAGGGTCAGGGCGAACAGCGGCACTCCCAGGACGAGCCTGGCCACCCCCAGCGCGGACACTGCTGAGTCGCCCGCCAGGTACAGGGGAACCTCGACGACCAGCCGCAGGCCGAACATCGCAGCCAGGACGGCGGTCCCCAGCCGGTAGCGGTGACGCAGCCCGCGCTGGTCCGGGTCGGACCGCCAGTCCATCGCCCCCTTCGTAGGGGAGGACCTCGCAGAGGAGGACGCGGTGAGGGGCACTGAGGAGGAGACCGCAGACACCACGACACCGACGAGGGGCCAGCCGACCGCGAGCGAGCCGAGGCAGGCGACCAGCCACACGCCGTTGATGACCAGGCCGGTGGCATAGAAGTTCGAGGCCTCACCACTGCGCCAGGCCCACACGGCAGACACCAGGACCAGGACGACGCCGCCTACCGCCTGGGTCGTCGTGCCCTGGCGCTGCACCAGCCGCAGGGTCAGGGCCAGGGCGCTGACACCCAGGGAGACAAGGAGGGCAGGTACCAGCGCCTGGGGCCGCAGCGCCAGGGCCAGCACGAAGACGACCGTGGGCACCGCGGACTCAGCGATCCCCCGCAGTCCGCCCACCGCCGCCAGGGCGTCAAAGCGCTGCGCACCGACGGCACTCAGCCCGCTGCCCCCCGAGGACGGACGGGCACCGCCGACAGGACCGGCAGAGCCGGGGGAGGCGGCGGAGGGTGTGCCGCCGGAGGAGGGGGTGCCTGCCGTCGCTGTCATCCTGTCATCCCAGTCTCTTGTTCTTACGGCCTTGCGCCCTCACGGCCCTGGTGCGGGTCTACGGCCACGATAGCAGTCAGGGTGCGGTCCTGGGCGGTGCTCCCGGTGCGCCGAGAAGCTCGTAGGCGGGATTGTAGATGCGGGGACGAGGACTGCCGTCGGCCACCATGCCCTCGGCCACCAGCCGCTGACCGGGGTCAATGCCCACGACGCGTCGCTGCCCCAGCCACACCAGGTCCAGGCGGCCCGTACCGTCGTACAGGTGGCCCACCAGCAGCGGCCGACCCGCTGCGGGGCTGTAGGTGACGGCCTGCAGCACGCCGGACACCCGTGCTCGCCGCCGCACCAGGACATCGGCGACAGCCTGGGTGCCGGGGTAGCGAGCCGTCTCCCCGGAGGCCCCCTCCTCTGGGTCTCCTGGCTGCTGCACGCCGCCGGGGCGCCAGGCCTGGCACACAGCCCTGAGCACCACGCTGATGACACCCATAGGATCGACGTGCCTACCGCACCTCGGCGACCGTCGGCCCGGGAGCCAGCGGGTCCAGCCCCGGCAGCTCCTCGGCCTCAGGACCGGCAGCCGTGCCCGGAGCGTGTAGCGGCAGCACCTCACGCGGGGGCCGCGCCTGCTCGTCACGCACGACGACGGTGCGGCGCAGCACCTCACGCAGCTCCTCAGACGGGTCGGTGCTGGAGGCGGCCGGTCCCTGAAGCACCGCGCGCAGGAACCAGCGGGGCCCGTCAACACCGATAAAGCGCACCGTACCCACCGAGGTGGCCCCGTCAGGGGCACGCATGGGGATCTGGGCCAGGACCTCGGTCCCGTAGTCGCCCTCGACCTCCTGGTAACTGGCTCTGGCCCCGGACAGGCTCTGGACGATGTCGGCACGCAGCTCCTCCCAGACGCCCGAGCTCTTGGGCGCGGCAAAGGCTCGCAGCTCCAGGGAGGAGCCGCCCAGGGCGAGGACGGCGGCGGTGAGCACACCGCCGGGAGCCTGCTCCAGCCGCACCTGCATACCGTCCACGGCCGGGACGCGCAGGGCACCCAGGTCCACCCGTGTGACCTCCTCCTGCTCTGCGGGCAGGCTCGCGGCGTCCCAGGGTCCGTGCGCGGACGAGGAGCCGGACGCGCCCTCTGCGGGCGCCGCGGTCCTGGCCGCAGTGGTATCCGCCCGATCCGCCTGCCTGGAGGAGCGTGAGACCTGCTGTGTCGAGACCTCCACGCTGCCTCGAGCGCGACGGCTGTCGTGGTCACGGCGGTCTTCACGACGACGTGAGAACAGTCCCATGCAGATCTCCTGAACTCGGCAAGCAAAGATGGGGCGCCCGGACCATAGGTGGACCGCAGCCCTGGGCTGGGTCTGGGGTCAGGCTTCAGGCAAAGTCTAGGCGAAGTCCCAGCAATGTGCCCTGGCGCACCGGCGGGGACCGGCGGTCAGCACCAGGACGGCGGGCGTGAGTGGCCTCGTCGGGAGGACCTGCCCACCCGCCACCGCAGACACGACCTCGTCCATCCCCAGGCCCGGCAGAAGGCGGACGATCCTGCCAGGCGGCACCAGGCCTGGCCGACGGGCGGCGTGCGCCGACCACGCTAGCCCACAGGCACGGGTCCCTCCAGACCGCTCACCCTGGGAGGGCCACTACCTGTGGCGGCGCTCCTCCCGAGACATACGGCCCGGCTCACCCGACCAGTCCTGCGGGGCCGACGCACTGACCGCCGTCAGCCCGCACAGTCAGCGCATACCGGCAGGCCCGTGGCCTCGTCGACGTAGGCCAGCTGGCTGCGGTGGTGGACCAGGAAGCACTCCGAGCAGGTGAACTCGTCCTCGAGCTGGGGCACCACGTGGACCTTCAGCTCCTCACGGGACAGGTCCGCCCCGGGCAGCTCGAAGCCCTCGGCGGCCTCGTTCTCGTCCTCGTCAATAGCGGCAGACGACTGGTCCTTCTGCCGCGCAGTGAGCTCCTCAATGGAATCGGCCTCGGGCTCGTCCTCGTTTTTGCGGGGGGCGTCGTAGTCAGTCGCCATGGCCTCGTCACTCTTTCTTTCGACGGCTCTCATTTAGCTCCCAGACCTCAGGTGGGTCTCACCAGCGCGGGCAGCCTCGCGGCGCAGGTGTGGTGCCGCTGTGCCCCGTCCGGGAAGGGCACGCGCACCATAGCACCGAGGGACCCTCCGTCAAGTCAGAATGAAGGATGAGATAAGGAGGAAAACATAGGGCAGGCACGTGGGACGGACGAGGGTACCCGCCGGGCGCACGCCTCACAGCGGGCACACCGCTCAGCCTCCCGCCGTGGACAGTTCCGAGGTGGCAGGCTGGGGACGACTGTCGTGTGGGCGTGCACAGGCGCCTCACAAGCAGGGCACGAGCACTGCATGAGCCACGGTACCGTCACGACGCTGAGGAGGGCTAGCCATGGTCGAGCTCGAGCTGCTGGGAGCCAACGGGGACACGGTCGTCATGACTGACGCCAACGGTGAGCGCTACAGCATCATCATTGACGACGCCCTGCGTGCCGCCGTGCGACGTGACCGTGCCGCCGTCCTGCCGCAGCCGACTCCCGTCCTCACCGACGCCCCAGTCCGACCCCGCCAGCTCCAGGCTCTCATGCGCGCTGGGGCCACCGCCACCGAGGTCGCTGTCGCCACCGGGATGGACGTAGCGCACGTGCGCCGCTACGAGGGACCGGTGGTCGCCGAGCGGCAGTGGGCGGTCACCCAGGCGCAGTCCTGCCGGATCGGCTGGGAGAAGGACTCGCCGCTGCTGGGTGAGCTGGTGGTGGACCGCCTGGCGACACGGGGGGTCAACCCCTCCAGCCTGGAGTGGGACGCCTTGCGCGAGGGCCGCGACCCGTGGCTCATCATGGTGACGTTCATCCAGTCAGCGGAGGAGAAGCACGCCCGCTGGTCACTGGACCTGGCAGCCCGCTCCGTCCACGCCCTGGACGACGAGGCCCGCTGGCTGACCGAGGCCGCGTCCACCTCACGCCGCCCTGCCGTCTTCGACCAGGACTCCCAGGCCCCCGGAGCCTCGGCCCGCCGGGGCCAGGAGCCTGGAAGGGCTGGTGTGCCCGAAGCAGAGCAGCCCGGCCACGCCGCCGTGCCGACCTCGCCCCAGGACCCAACCGCCCCTGACGAGGTCGTCCGGCACGACGTCGGCAAGGGCATCCAGCCCGCTGCAGGGCCGTCCCACTTCCCCGAGCCCGCCTCTCCGGGCAGCGGCTCACCGGCTGGAGCCGCCTCGGCCGCCGCGAGCCTGGACGCCACTGACGCCCTGCTGGCGGACCTTGCCTCCAACCGGGGACGACGCATCGAGGTCGAGGTGCCCGCAGACGAGCTGCAGGACACGCTCCTGTCCTCCGACCAGGCCCCCGAGGCTCCTCGACCCGGGGACACGCCGGAGGCCGGGACCCAGACCTCCGGCATCCGTGCACAGGTCTACTCCATGTCCGAGCGCCGACGCCACGGCAGTGCAGGATCACGCCTCGCCCCGGCACCCGAGCCGAGCGACCCCACCTCACAGACCCCCGCCGTCGGGGTCCCTGCCGACTCCGCAGACCCCGACACCGAGCCGGTACCGGAGGTCACGGCCCCCACCCGGGTGAGCAGCCGTGCCAGCCGTGCCATGGACCCCCAGGCATCCGCCGCCCAGTCGGCCGCCTCTCCCGCCCCCAGGTCCAGACGGCGCTCCCGGCGCTCCGTCCCCTCCTGGGACGAGATCGTCTTCGGTGCCAAGCCGGAGTAGCCTCCGGCAGCCCCAAGCAGCTCTCCTTGCCTACCCATGCGGCTCCCTGCCCCAAGGTCCACCGCTGATGTGGCTGAGGTCCGCCGCCGGTGGCTCAGGTGACTGTCATCATCAGCGGGACGTCCGTCTCCGCCCTCGTCAGGGAGCCGTGGACACCGCGCATCCCCAGTGCCGCCGGGGAGTGGACGCGCGAGTCCACCAGGACCCAGGTGCCTGCCATGGCAACCACGACGTCGCCGGTGACGTCACGTGCCCTGGCCCCCAGGGGACCGAGGTGGACGGCAGCCTCCTGCCGGGTGCCGACCCAGGCTGCCCGCGGCCCCAGCCGCTGGCGCCAGCGCTCGGCGACCTCTTGGGCCAGGGCCTCGTCGGCGTGCGGCAGGTGCAGGTGCGTGAACCGGGGCTCCCCGGCAACAGCCACCACGTCGCGGGCAAGGTCAGGGTGGTCCGCCAGGTCCACCCTGTGCGCGGCGTCGGTGTCAACCATGCCGTGGTCGGCTGTCAGGAGGAGCCGGGTACCGCGCGGCACCCGGCGCTCCAGCTCTGCCAGCGCGGCGTCAAGACGCTCAAGCTGCTCCAGCCACTGGGGGCTGCGCCAGCCGTGCTGGTGGCCGGTGTGGTCGAGCTCGCCGACGTAGAGGTACACCAGCGGAGTACCTGACCGCAGCGCCCCGGCCGCCTGCCCGGGACGGTCCTCAAGGCGGTCTGCTCCCAGGTGGGTCGTGCCCCGCAGCGCCGCCTCGGTAAGACCGGAGCCGACGAAGCGGGCGGGCCCCACACTTGCCGCCAGGCCAGTCCTGCCCGGACCGGTCCCAGGCTCACGGCGAAGCCGCTCAAAGACCGTCGGGACGTCCTGCCAGGACCTGGGGTCCAGGGCGCTCCCCTGCCAGGAGACGAGGCTGAGCAGCTGGTCCGCGCTGGGGACGGTCCCCGCGGGCAGGCGGCCTCCCAGGAGCGGGTTGAGCACACAGTAGCCCACCATCCCGGTCGTGCCCGGCAGCGCGGTCGTGCCCAGGGTAGTCAGCGCGGCTGCCGTGGTCGTCGGCCTGCACGTCGTCAGCCCCGGCCCCCCGGTGCCGGAGCCGGGCAGTGCGGACCACCGGCGCAGGACCGGGGCGTGCCCGCGCCGCTCAGCCAGGAGCTCTGACCCCAGTCCGTCCACCAGGACGACGACAGTCGGCCTCGGCTCGGACATGCCCCACGCACGGGCGCACCCGGCGGCCTGGTCGTGAGCCAGGACGGCCCCGCCCAGGACCGGGTCGGCCACGTCGGCCAGCACCAGGCCCGCACCGACGGCGGCGGCTGCCAGGACCTGGCGCAGGCCTGCAGGCTGTGTGCCTGCGGGAGCCACAGCGCCAGGCACCACGTCACCGGCTGGAGCACCGGGTAGTACGCCCGGTGCCGTGTCCTGTGCGTCCGGGACCCGTCGGGTCCCCCCGGACTCGCCGCTCACGAGCCGGCCGCAGCCTGAGCCGTGGCCTGGGAAAGAGCGCGGGCAAAGGCCTCGGCGCGAGCCAGGGCAGCGTCCCCCTCCACCCCGGCGGCGATCCGCAGGGCGATGTCATCAGGAGCCAGGACTCCCGACATCCCGTGGTCAGCCTGGCAGTCCGGGTCGCCGCAGGTGGCAGGCTCCAGGTCGATGCGGCGCACCGCCCCCCAGGAGACGGCGATCGTCATCTCCGTGAGGGTCCCGCCCCCCGCAGCAGGCTCGCTGACCCCCCGGGTCAGGGCCACCGAGCGGACACGACTGACCGGGACGGCCTCGGAGGTGGCCAGGGCACCGGGACGGCCGTCCTCCCGCGGGGTGTCGTCGACGTGGACGACGATGAGGCGGCTGGGGGTCAGGGCTAGGACAGTGAGGTGCCGGTGGACCGCGTCGGCAAACGTGGTCTCGGCGTGGACCAGGCTGATCGTGACCTCCTCCTCGCCAGCCGCCAGGGCCAGGGTGTCCAGGACCAGCTCGGGGTAGTAGCCGGCACGCTCCACCTCCAGAGCCAGGGCACCATCCGCATGGGTGCCGTGGGAAGCCCGTCGTCGCGTGGAAGTCATGCCCGAATTGTGCCACCTCCGCCCGACGCCCCCGTCGGAGCGGTCACGGGTCGGGTGTCGTGATGACAGTCTCCCCTGCCTGTGGCGACAATGCGCCTATGCCGAAGTCCGCCTCCACCCAGGCCCCTCCCCCAGACGACGGAGAGATCGTCGAGCTCGACCTGTCCACGGAGATGCGCACCAGCTTCCTGGAGTACGCCTACTCCGTCATCTACGCCCGCGCCCTGCCCGACGCCCGTGACGGCCTCAAGCCGGTCCAGCGACGGATCCTGTTCCAGATGGACCGCATGGGGCTGCGCCCGGACCGCCCCCACGTCAAGTGCTCCCGTGTCGTCGGCGACGTCATGGGCCGTCTCCACCCCCACGGAGACGTCGCGATCTACGAGGCCCTGGTGCGCCTGGCCCAACCCTTCACGATGCGGCTGCCCCTGGTGGACGGTCACGGCAACTTCGGCTCCCTGGACGACGGCCCCGCAGCGGCCCGCTACACCGAGGCCCGCCTGGCGGCCTCCGCGCTGGCGCTGACGGCGGACATCGACGAGGACACGGTCGACTTCTCCCCCAACTACGACTACACGCTCACCGAGCCCGGTGTCCTTCCCGCAGCCTTCCCCAACCTCCTGGTCAACGGAGCCTCGGGGATCGCCGTGGGCATGGCCACGAACATGCCTCCCCACAACCTGATGGAGGTGGTGGCCGCCGCCCGCCACCTGCTGGAGCACCCGGAGGCCACCCTGGAGGACCTCATGGCGCTGGTGCCCGGGCCGGACCTGCCCGCCGGGGGGGTGGTCGTCGGCCTGGACGGCATCCGAGAGGCCTACCGCACAGGCCGGGGGAAGTTCCTCACCCGCGCCACCGCACACATCGAGTCCATCGGGCCACGCCGCCGGGGCATCGTCTTCACCGAGCTGCCCTACCTGGTGGGCCCGGAGAAGGTCATCGCCCGCATCAAGGACGCCGTGGCCTCCAAGAAGCTCCAGGGAGTCACCGACGTCAACGACCTGACTGACCGCAAGAACGGCACCCGCCTGGTCGTGGGGGTCAAGAACGGCTACAACCCGGAGGCCGTGCTCGCCCAGCTCTACAGGCACACCCCGCTGGAGGACTCCTTCGGGATCAACAACGTGTGCCTGGTGGACGGGCAGCCGCGCACCCTGGGGCTGCGCGGGCTCCTGGAGGTGTTCCTGCGCCACCGCACGGAGGTCGTCACCCGCCGCACCCGGTTCCGCCTGGAGCGGCGCCGTGAGCGGGCGCACCTGGTTGACGGCCTGCTCATCGCCATCCTGGACATTGACGAGGTCATTGCTGTTGTCCGCTCCTCCCAGGACGCCGAGGCCGCACGCACCAGGCTCCAGCAGGTCTTCGACCTCACCGAGGTCCAGGCGGCCTACATCCTGGAGCTCCAGCTGCGTCGTCTCACCAGGTACTCCGTCATCGAGCTGGAGAAGGAGAAGGAGGAGCTGGCCCGGGAGATCGGCAGGCTGGAGGCGGTGCTGGCTGACGAGGCCCTGCTGCGCGACCAGGTCTCCCGCGAGCTGGCCGCCGTGGCCGAGGAGTTCGGCACGCCACGGCGCACCGTGCTGCTGGAGTCCTCCGGCGAGGACGTCGTGGGGGCAGGAGCCCCGACCTCGGACAGGGCAGAGGCGGGGGGAGGGCCAGGCTCAGCCCCCCGGCACCAGGCGGTGGCGCTCACGGCTGGCAGCACGCAGGTGCCCCTGACCGTCCCTGACGAGCCCTGCCAGGTGCTCCTGTCCACCACGGGCCTGGTCGCGCGCACCAGCGGCCCCGAGCCGGTGTCCCGCACCGGTGCCCGCCGCCCGCACGACGCCTTGACCTCCCAGGTCCCGGCCACAGCACGCGGCACGGTCGGTGCCGTGACTGACACCGGGCGCCTGGTCCTCATGGACGTGGTCGCCGTGCCAGAGATTGAGCGGACCCAGGAGGCACCCTCCCTGGCTGGCTGCGCCCCGGTGCACCAGCTGGTGGACACCGCCGCCGGGGAGAAGGTGGTCGGACTGGTCCCCGTGGGTGGCGCCCAGACCGACCCCGTGGTCCTCATGACGGCCCAGGGCGTGGTCAAGCGGGTACGCCCCGGGGACGAGCCCCGCAACGGCCAGGCCTGGGCGATCATCTCCCTGTCCGAGGGGGACCGGGTGGTGTGCGCGACCACTGCCGCCGACTCCGACTTCCTCGCCCTGGTCTCCTCCGACGCCCAGCTGCTGCGCTTCCAGGCCGCCAGGGTCCGGCCCCAGGGCCGGGGCGCCGCCGGAATGGCAGGAATGTCCCTGCGCCCCGAGGCCCAGGTGGTCTTCGGTGGCGCCGTCCCTGAGGAGCTGGTGGCTGAGGCCGTGGTGGTGACCGTCGCCGGTGCCGGACAGACGCTGCCCGGCACCGGTGGGGGCAGCGTCAAGGTCACTCCCCTGGACCGCTACCCGGCCAAGGGGCGTGCCACGGCAGGAGTGCGCACGCACCGTTTCCTCCAGGGGGAGCACAAGCTGGTGCTGGCGTGGGTCGGCGTGGCTCCCACCAGGGCGCTGCGTTCAGGCGGCAGGCCGACATCCCTGCCGGAGCCTGACGAGCGCCGGGACGGCTCGGGGACCCAGCCAGCCTCGCCGGTTACCGGAGTCGGCTGACCTGCGGGTACCAGCTGATGAGCGCCCCGAGTGCGCCTGCCTCCCTGTGTGCCTGGCTGGAGCCCCTGCCCGCCCCGCAGCGCGCCAGCACACGGCCCGAGCCTGGCACGCTAGCCGCCTACACGTCCAGGACCCTCCTCACACGTCTAGGACGTAGAGGACTGTCCCACGTGTGGGCTCGTAGCCCAGGGACTCGTAGAGGTCAACCGCCCCTGAAGGGTTGTCCGTGTCCACGCCTGCGGCCGCGTACTCCATGCCGTCAGCCGCGTAGGCCTGCATGGCGGCACACAGCAGCGCCGAGCCCACGCGTCGGCTGCGGTAGTCACGCAGCACACCCAGCATGTCGGTGTAGCCCTCCCTCCAGCCCAGCGCCTCCCAGTCCTGCTCGTAGCGGCTGGAGCGAAGGTAGCCAGCCACCCGGGCACGGTCGCCGGAGCGGTCCGTGGCGACGAAGCTCCAGCGGGGCGCGAAGTAGGCACTCCCCTGCGCCCACTCCTCGGGGGTCAGGCTCCGCGAGCCCCAGCCCTCACCTATGGCCTGGTTGTGCGCCCGGCGCACAGCGTCATCAATCTCGGGCGTCCACGGCTCGACCCGTAGGAAGCCGTCGAGCTCGACCACCGGGATGTCCAGGGACAGGGAGCGACGCAGCTCACGGTACCAGCGGCGAGGCTCGAACCCCAGGTGCCTCAGGTGCTCCTGCATCCGCTCGTCACCCTCCAGGACCGTGGTGACCACGTGGGCTGGCTGGCGCCGCGCCCGGGAAGCGGCGGAGTCAGCCAGCGAGACCGCCCGCTCGGCCCCTACAAGGTGGCGCGCCCGCTCGGCCTGCCAGTGCAGCAGCGAGCGCCCGATCCCCTGCCCGCGCCTGCTCGGGTCCACGACCCCGGTCATGGAGACGTAGATCTCCCCGGCAGGGCGCAGACGCACCAGCCCGAAGGCGCGCATGACCCCCTCCTCGTCACGACCTGCGACACCAGAGTAGGTGGGGTCGATGAAGTACTCGGCGGTCTCCTGGGCGGTAGTCCGGTAGGGAGGGTCGTCCACCGTCTCTGCGCGGGAGATGAGAGCTGCGAGCTCGGCGTTGTCCTCAGGGCTCAGCGGCATCCACGACAGGTGCCGCGACAGCGAGGAACGGGGTCCGGGACGCAGCATGGTCCACGGAGACCAGCCCCCGCCGCGAGGGGAACCATAGACTGGAGCCATAAGACGCCCTCCTTCGGGTAGGGCCGGACCTGTCAGAGGTGTCCGGGGCTATCAGGGCTGGCAGGGCAGGGCCAGAGCAGAGCCTACCCCAGGCCCGCTGGACTGCGGCCACAACCTCCCTGCCTGCGGCCCGTACCAGCCTGTCCCACCTGCTCAGCGCACTATTGCTCAGTGCGCCATACTCGGCGCACCACACGTCACCACCAGCCCGGTCACTGCCACCGCCCGCCGGAGGTTCTCAGGCGTCGATGCGTTCCCGGTCCACGTCCCTGGCACCCTGGACGATAAAGTCCCGGCGCGGCTCCACCGAGCTGCCCATGAGGAGCTCGAAGACGGACTCCGCCCGGACAACCTCCGCCTCATCGGCCAGGGTGATGCGTCGCAGGGTACGGTGCTCGGGCTCCATCGTGGTCTCGGCCAGCTGGTGGGCATCCATCTCCCCCAGGCCCTTGTAACGCTGCGGCTCCTTGAAGCTGCGCCCCGAGCGCTCCAGGCGCCGCAGGGTCTCCACCAGCTCCTCGTCGGAGTAGGTGTAGATGACCTCCTTCTTACGCCGCCCCCTGCCTGCCACCTCGATACGGTGCAGGGGTGGGACGGCGGCGAAGACCCGCCCGGCCTCGATCATAGGGCGCATGTAGCGGAAGAAGAGGGTCAGCAGGAGGGTGCGGATGTGCGCGCCGTCCACGTCGGCGTCAGTCATGAGGATGACCTTGCCGTAGCGTGAGGCCCCGATGTCAAAGGTCCGCCCCGAGCCGGCCCCGACCACCTGGATGATGGCCGAGCACTCAGCGTTGCGCAGCATGTCCGCCTGGGAGGCCTTCTGGACGTTGAGGATCTTCCCACGGATGGGTAGGAGCGCCTGGAACTCGGAGTTGCGGGCGTTCTTGGCCGTTCCCAGGGCGGAGTCGCCCTCGACGATGAACAGCTCGGAGGCCGCCACGTCGTCACTGCGGCAGTCGGCGAGCTTGGCGGGCAGGGAGGAGGTCTCCAGGGCCGTCTTGCGCCGGGTGATCTCCTTGTGGAGGCGTGCCGAGACCCGGGCACGCATCTCCCCGACGATCTTCTCCTCCAGGGAGCGGGCCTGGGCCTTGAGGTCTCTCTTGGAGGAGGTCAGCAGGGCCGTCAGCTCGGTGTCCACCACCTTGGCCACGATCTGGCGCACGGGAGCCGTGCCCAGCACCTCCTTGGTCTGACCCTCGAACTGGGGCTCGGGCACGCGCACAGTCACCACGGCGGTCAGGCCCGCCAGGATGTCGTCCTTCTCGACCCGCCCGTCGCGGGAGGTGAGCTTCAACGCCCGGGAGTCCGCCTCAATGCGCTTGCGCAGCACCCGGGTCAGGGCCTGCTCGAACCCGCTGAGGTGCGTGCCGCCCATCGGCGTGGCGATGATGTTGACGAAGGAACGCTCTGTGGTGTCGTAACCAACTCCCCAGCGCAGGGCCACGTCCACGAGGCAGGTCCGCTCGACCTCGACCGGGCGCAGGTGGCCGCCCGCGTCCAGCTGCTGCACGGTCTCGGTGTAGGTGCCCTGGCCCGTGAGGCGGAAGGTGTCCGTCACGGAGCCGTCAGAGGCCAGGAAGTCCACGAAGTCAGCGGTCCCGCCCCGGGCGTAGAAGACCTCGGCGCCGCCTGCCCCGCTGCCAGGAGCACTGCCGTTGACGTCCCCACTGCTGTCCTGCCCACTGGCGGAGAACAGGTCACCGGCACCCGCCCTGGTGCCCCTCCCTGTGCCGGCAGCAGTGGCAGCAGTGCCTGTCGTGACTGGCGCAGCCACCCGCGCCGCCACCCGCAGGGACGCCTCGTGGACGGCGTCGTCGGTGCTGCCGGCGTCAGCAGCAGGGGTGGTGGAGGCGGCCAGCACCTCAGCCTGGGGACGGTGGTCCTCCAGGCGCAGGGTGAGCCCGGGGACCAGGAAGCTGGTCTGGCGCAACCGGGCTCGCAGTGCCCCGGCGTCGAACTCGCTCGGCCTGGGGAAGATCTGCGGGTCCGCCCAGTAGCGGACCCGGGTACCGGTCACACCTGCCCTCACCTTGCCGACCACACGCAGCTGTGAGTCCTGGGTGAAACCGGTGAAGGGGGACTGCGGGCCGCGTCCGGCGGAGTCGTCAAAGACCCCGGGCTCGCCCCGGCGGAAGCTCATGGCGTAGGTCCGTCCGCCCCGGTCCACCTCCACGTCCATGCGGGCCGACAGGGCGTTGACCACCGAGGCGCCCACCCCGTGGAGGCCGCCTGCGGCGCCGTAGGAGCCCCCGCCGAACTTCCCTCCCGCGTGCAGCTTGGTGTAGACCAGCTCCACCCCCGTCAGCCCGGAGGAGGGCTCGACGTCCACCGGAACGCCACGGCCGTTGTCGCGCACCTCGATCGACCCGTCGCCGTGGACAGCCAGGGTGATGTCGTCCCCGTGACCCTCCAGGGCCTCGTCGACGGCGTTGTCCAGGATCTCCCAGACGCAGTGCATGAGACCGCGCTGGTCAGTGGAGCCGATGTACATGCCGGGGCGCTTGCGCACGGCCTCCAGCCCCTCCAGGACGGAGAGGTGACGGGCAGAGTAGGAGGTCTGAGCAGGCTGCTCAGACCTGGCAGACTTGTCCGCGCGGCTGGTCGCGGTCTTGGATGCAGGCACGGGCGAACCTTAGCGGATGAGGGTCGAACAGGCGTTCTTCCTCGCCACAGGAAGGTGGAACGCACCCACGCTGCCGGGACCGAGCCGAGCAGTGGAAGCGTGGAGCAGGGACACCTCCGCTGGACGCCGACCCGCAGGGCGAGCCTGACGCAGGAGGTCGTCCACCGCCCGGATTCCCACCGTTCGCCGTGGGCACAGGTGCTGCGCCCGGGGCGGAAGGAGGCCTCCCGGGTAGGAGCCGCCTGGCTGGACGTGATGTCATGGGGTCATGAAGGCAACGAGCACGACCGCCTCCACCGCTACGGAGGCGACCGCGACGGCGGCCCCTGCCGCCACCACCTCCGTAGACCAGACCAGGCGTCCCCTCACGACCGCTGACCGGTGTGACGCCTGTAGTGCCCAGGCCTACGTCCGGGTGGTCCTCGCCTCCGGCGAGCTCCTCTTCTGCGCCCACCACGGCCGGGCGCACGCGGAGGCCCTGCAGGCCAGCGCCCTGTTCGTCCAGGACGAGTCCGACCGCCTCCTGTCCGAGGACTGACTGGCCCAGCCTAGTCCAGCACTGACGTCCATGGTCCCCCGGCCCAGGAGGCCGGGGGACCACTCTCATTCGGTTTCCATTTTTCCGCTTTCCGACCTTCGGGTACGTGCAGCGACGCCCCGGTGCTCCCCTGCCGTACCCGAGCCTCGCACACCGTCCCGGGGAAGGCTCGAGCAGGCCATCAGGCTCCGGGCAGGCGGGAGCGGCGGACGGGAAGGTCGGCCCTGGGCCTGCGGGGTGTGTGCGGGTGTGTGGGTCGGGTCTTAGCGGCCCAGGCCGTGGTTGCGCCTCCGGTTTCTGGTGGGGGTCTGGCGTGGGGTGCGGGGCTGGGTGGGCTGCTGGGCGGCTTGGGCGGTGATCCTGGCCAGGACCTCCTCGCGGGTCAGCGGCCGGGACGGCTGGCCCGGGGCGGGTCCTGTCCGGGTGGTGCCTGCCTGGGGCTGTGCTGGTGGTGTGCGTACGGCGGCGGTGGGCGGGTGGGGGAAGGAGGCCTCGCGCAGGCGGGCAGCGCGGGCGGCCCCGGCGGGTGCCTCCCGTGCGGCCCGGGCCTGGCGTGGGGTGTGGGGCTGGTCGCCCTGGCGGGCCGCCTGGGCCACGTGGGACGCGATGTTGGCCAGGACCTCCTCGCGGGTCAGCGGCCGGGGCGGCTGGCCCGGCCCGGCTGTGGTGGCGCCCGCCTGGGGCGGCCCGGGCGTGGTGGTGCCCGTGTGGGGTGGCCCGGGCGTGGTGGCGCCGGTGCGGGTGGGGCCTGGCCGGGGTGGCTCCGGCGACGGCTGGGTGGTGGCGGGGCCGGGCCGGTCTGGCTGGTGGGGCTGCCCGGCCCCGGGCTGGGTCGTGGCCGAGAGCACGGGCTCCTGCGCCTGGTCGGGCTCCTGTGCCCGGGCGGGTGGTGGGTGCCAGGGGGTGTGGCCGGTGGCGATGGTGGCGGCGAGGTGGCTGGGTGTCCATGGTGGCCCCCGGGGGCTGGTAGCGTTCACCTGGGCCTGGGTGCGCGGCTCCAGCACCACCTGGCCGTGGCGCAGGTCCTGGGCCAGGTCGGGGGAGCCGGTCAGCACCGCGCGCACCAGCAGGCGCACACGCGGCCTCTGGTCGGCTGGGACGGCCAGGGTGGCCTGCTCCAGGACCGTGGCCACGGGCCTGCCCTGGCCGCCGATGGAGGAGCTGACCACCCCGTGGCCCAGGGAGGGCCACCCCTCGGTGGTGGTGGCGGGCTGGGAGGGGCCGTAGGTGACCTGGTCGGACTCGTGGAGCACCACCAGCGCCCGGTCCACCTCCCGCGTCGCGGCCTGGGCGTCCTCCCAGGAGAGGCGGTGCACGTGCACCAGGTCGCCCACGACCTCCTCCATGAACTTCTTGCGCCTATTCCTGGTGGTCTTGGAGGTGGGCTGGCGGCCATGTGCCCTGTAGGCGCGGATGCCCTCCAGCAGGCGCTGCGCGCTGAGCAGGGACAGGGCGGAGAGCTGTCGGTCCAGCTGGCGGGTGAACTCAGCCACCAGGACCTGGGTGGAGTCGTGGTGGCCGGTGTGGAAGAACACCTCCACCGGCGTGGCCGAGTGCCACGCCAGCGGGCTCGCCGGTGCCGCCACGGCCCCCTCCCACACCAGCACGCTCTGCCCGCCAGCCCTGCCCGGGGTGAACATGCCAGACGCCACCAAGGCGGTACCCGCGCCCCCGCCACCGCCGCAGCCAGGGACCTGACCACCACCACCGCTGTGGTCGGGGGCCGCGCCACCACCGCTGCGGCCTGTGGGACCAGCGGCGGGGGTGGGTGGGCGCCCGTCCCTGAGCCAGCGGGGCCGGTCCCGCCAGCGCCCGGCCATCAGGACCCCTCCTGCGGTCCGCGCGCCTCCGGGCCGTGGGGACCACCGGCACCCTCACCGCTGTCGTCACCGGGGCCACCGGCGCTGCCCGACCCGTTGTCCTGGGCGCCTGTGGCGATGGTGGCGGCGACCTGTGCGGCGGCGGCGGAGAAGTCCTCCACCAGGGTGTGCTCCTGGGCCTGGGCCAGAAAAGTGAGGTGCGCGACCGCGTCCTCGATACCCACCTGGCTGGTGCTGACCCGCCCGGTGAAGCAGTAGGCCGGGGTCAGCCCGTAGACCTGGTCAGCCCCCAGGACCCCCAGGTTGTCGATGGCCCAGTCGGCCACCAGCACCCCGGTGTCGTCGTCGCCCAGGTCCTTGCGTGGCGAGTCCAGGGTGGTGGCGCCCATGCGCTCACGCATCACCGCGTCCGACATCCTGGAGGCGCTGACTGCGTCGGGACGCACCCACCCCAGGGCGGGGGTGAGGGTCAGAGCGGGGCCGGAGACCTCCCCCCCACAGCCTCATGGTCCCTGTCGCGGAGCGGGCCAGGCACCACCACCGCTGGTGGGGGAACGGTATGGCCGTGCCCCCCAGCCAGGCCTCGACCACCGGCGCCCACCGGTAGGGGTCGGTGAACCACCACCGCCCCGCCCCGAAGCCATCGAAGCCGAACCGCTCCCACAGGTGCAGCACCGAGGCAGGCAGCACCCCACCAAAGTAGCCCACGTGCTCGGCGGTGACCGGGGCACCCACACCCATCGGCGCGTACCCCTCCTTCACCAGGTCGTCCATGTTCGCGTCCACCCACTCAGGCGTGGCGCGCAGCCACGCCTCGTGCCACTCCTGCTCACTCATCCGCATGACCAAACCGTAACCCCCACCACACCACCACCACCACAACCCCCAGACCCAAGACCCACCCCAGGCACCCAACTGCCACCTACCTTCGTGACAAGCGGTCCGGAACTCGTCGACCACTTTCATCGCGGTGCCCTACCCTGAAGAGGGCAGTCAGAGGCACGACAGCTGCTGACGCAGCAATCTGACAGCGGGGCGTGCCCGATAGTAACTACCTGAGCCGCACGACCTTGACGCGGCACGCACCCCGGCCACGGTGAGCGTGACGACGTCAGCGCCTCAACCAGGCCCGGCCGCAGCCAGAGGGCCATCCCCCCGGGCTGCGGCCGGTACGTCACCTCGCCGTCGCCTCTTCGCCTAGTCCAGCTGCCTAGTCCAGGTAGTCGCGCAGCACCTGGCTGCGCGAGGGGTGGCGCAGCTTGGACATGGTCTTGGACTCGATCTGCCTGATGCGCTCCCGGGTCACCCCGTAGACCTTGCCGATCTCGTCAAGGGTCTTGGGCTGGCCGTCGGTGAGGCCGAAACGCATGGAGACCACGCCCGCCTCCCTCTCCGACAGGGTGTCCAGGACGGCGTGGAGCTGCTCCTGCAGGAGGGTGAAGCTCACCGCGTCGGCAGGGACCACGGCCTCGGAGTCCTCGATGAGGTCACCGAACTCGCTGTCGCCGTCCTCTCCCAGAGGGGTGTGCAGGGAGATCGGCTCACGCCCGTACTTCTGGACCTCGACCACCTTCTCCGGGGTCATGTCCAGCTCCACGGCCAGCTCCTCTGGCGTGGGCTCACGCCCCAGGTCCTGCAGCATCTGGCGCTGGACGCGGGCCAGTTTGTTGATGACCTCCACCATGTGGACCGGGATGCGGATGGTGCGGGCCTGGTCCGCCATGGCCCGGGTGATGGCCTGGCGGATCCACCAGGTGGCGTAGGTGGAGAACTTGAAGCCCTTGGTGTAGTCAAACTTCTCCACGGCACGGATCAGCCCCAGGTTGCCCTCCTGGATGAGGTCCAGGAACAGCATGCCGCGTCCGGTGTAGCGCTTGGCCAGCGACACCACCAGACGCAGGTTGGCCTCCAGGAGGTGGTTCTTGGCCCGCTGGCCGTCCTGGGCCACCCAGTGCAGCTCACGGCGCAGCCTGGCGGGAAGGTCATTGCCCTCCTCACTGAGACGGTACTCGGCGAACAGGCCCGCCTCAATGCGCTTGGCCAGCTCAACCTCCTGCTCGGCGTTGAGCAGAGCCACCTTGCCGATCTGCTTGAGGTAGTCCTTGACCGGATCCGCCGTGGCGCCTGCTGTCACGACGCGCTGGGCGGGCTCGTCCGCCTCGTCGCTGTCCGACACGGTGAAGGAGCCGTCCTTGTCCCCCGACCTGGAGCGTCGACCGGCCTTCTTGGCGGCAGCCTTCTCCGCCTCCTCACGACGCATCCGCTCCAGCTCCCCGGTCAGGGCGGCGATGGAGGGCTGCATCTTGATGCCCTTGATGACCCACCCCTTGAAGATGTAGCCGTTGAGGGCGAGGAACTCGCGCGCGACCATGGGCTCAGAGCCGTCCACGACAAATCGCGGCACAGGGCCGTGCCCGTAGGGAGCCAGCGTGATGGGCTCCTCAATGGTGCCGTGGCCAGCGATCTCCAGGTCCTCGACCACGGTCCGGGAGCGGATGAACAGCGTAGCCCCGGGAGCCAGCCTCACCCCCTTGAGCGAGGCAGGGGTGTTGAAAGGGTTGCGCTTGGAGCCGTCACCGTCGGTCTCGAGGGTGACGTCAAGGTAGTAGTCCCGCAGCTCGGGACGCGGCTCCTCCTGGTCGTCAGCCCCTGTGACGGCCCTGCCCTCAGGGTCCTCGGAACCCTTCCCGGGATCCACCGAGTCGTCCGCAGGGTCGTCGTCAGAGTCATCAGGACTGTCGGAGTCCTCAGAGTCCTTGTCCGGGACCTCGTCCAGGTCCTCCTCTCCCTCATCGTCAAGGTCGAAGTCATCAGCAGTCTCGTTGACGTCGTCGGTGAGCGCGACGCGGGTACGCGTCAGTGTGGAAGCCACAGGGCTCCTTTCGCGTGAGCAGGCTTACGGCAGGCAGTGGGCCACAGCCGTCAGCTGCTGCCCAACTGTCGCTACGGACAAGCAACTGACAGATTGTAGCGTTTATTCCCCAGGACGCCGCTCGGAAGACCCCGTCCCCGGCCTGCTCCCAGCCGAGGCGGGCTGGCCTCCGGGGCCTGGGCGCCTCCCCCGCACCCCCTGTCCGGCTACCCTGTGCCCATGCCTGACCTTCCCGAGCCGCTGACCGTCGTACGCGAGGCCGTGGAGTCCCGGCTCGGCCAGCTGCTGGCGGACTGCCGTCACCGGTGGGACGACCTGGGAGACGCCGGGGGGGACATGCTCGACGCGGCGTCCCAGGCTCTTGGCGGCGGCAAGCGCATGCGGGCCATCCTGGGAGCCGTCGGCACCGGCCTCCTGGCACCGCACACCCTCCGGCCCCAGGTACTGACCAGCCCCCAGTCCGTCCACCTGGCCACCGCGCTGGAGCTCTACCAGGCCAGCGCGCTGGTCCATGACGACGTCATGGACGCGGCGCCCAGGCGGCGAGGCCAGCCCGCATCCCACAGGGTGTTCGCCCGCACCCACGCGGCTAACCACTGGCTGGGAGACGCCGAGGACTTTGGTACCAGCGCGGCGATCCTCCTGGGAGACCTCCTGCTGTCGCTAGCCGGGGAGGAGATGGGACGCGCCACCGCCGTCCTCCCGCTGGCGGACACGGTCGCGGGGGAGCACGCCCGCGCGGCCTTCGACGCCATGACGACCGAGGTCGCCCTGGGCCAGTTCCTGGACGTACGCTCCCAGGCCCTGCCCCTGCCCCGGCAGGAGGACCCCCTGCGCGCCTCGGCCAGGATGCACGCCAGCTCCCTGTCAGTGGTCCGGCACAAGTCGGCCCGGTACTCCGTGCAGCACCCCCTTGTCATCGGGGCGCTCCTGGCCGGGGCACGGCCCGACTCTGCCCTCCTGGACCACCTGCGGGACTTTGGCGAGGAGATCGGTATCGCCTTCCAGCTGCGCGACGACGACCTGGGTGTCTACGGTGACCCGGCACTGACAGGCAAGCCCGCCGGGGACGACCTGCGCGAGGGCAAACGCACAGTGATGCTGGCGCTGGCTTGGGGGCGCACCGACGACGCGGGCAGGCGTGTCCTGGAGCAGGTCCTGGCCAACCGTGCGGCCGGTGAGGCCGAGATCGCCCGCGCCGCCCAGGTCATTGAGGACTGCGGTGCCCGGGCAGCCCACGAGGAGCAGATCCAGGCCCACCGGCAGGCCGGCTACCAGGCGCTGGAACGCCTGCGCGCCCAGGAGGGCCTCAGCCCTGCCTGCCTGGAGGACCTCGAGACCCTGGCCCTGGTCCTCACCGAGCGCAGTACCTGACCCCGCCTCCGCGATCATCCTAGAATCACGCCGTGGTCAAGGATCCCCTCATCGGTCGCCTGGTCGACTCTCGCTACGAGATCGTCGCCCAGGTCGCTCGTGGTGGCATGGCCACGGTCTACCGGGCGCAGGACCGGCGCCTGGACCGCGACGTCGCCCTCAAGCTCATGCATGCCCACCTGGCGGACTCCCCCGAGTTCGTCGCACGCTTCCGCCGTGAGGCTCGCGCGGCCGCGCGCCTGTCCAACCCGGGGGTGGTAGCCGTCTACGACCAGGGCAGCCTGGACGGCGTGGCCTACCTGGTCATGGAGTACGTCGAGGGCCCGAGCCTGCGGGACCTCATCGCCGCCGGCCCGCTGTCCGTCGGGGAGGCGCTGGGGCTGGTGGCCCAGGTGCTGCGCCCACTGGGGGCCGCCCACCGAGCAGGCCTGGTCCACCGCGACATCAAGCCCGAGAACGTCCTCCTGCCTGCCGACGGGGCCGTCGCCAAGGTCGCGGACTTCGGGCTGGCCCGGGCCGTCACCGAGGTGGCACAGACCACGACCGGTAACGTCCTGGGCACCGTCGCCTACCTGGCACCCGAGCTGATCACCTCCGGCGCCTCAACCGCCCGCGCCGACGTGTTCTCCGTCGGCGTCGTCCTCTACGAGCTCCTGACCGGGAGCCTGCCCTTCCACGCCGACTCCCCCATCCAGGTCGCCTTCCGCAACGTCCACGAGGATGTCCCCCTGCCTTCCACGACGGTCCCGCAGATGTCGGCCAACGTCGACGAGCTGGTACGGGCCATGACCCGGCGCGACCCCCTCCAGCGGCCCGGCGACGCCGACGCCGCCCTGACACTGCTGCGCCACGTGGCGGGAGAGCTCACCGGCTCCGACCTGTCCGTGCGTCCCGGCGGGGGCACCGGCTCAGAGCGGACCCATGAGGTCATGGCTGCCAACGCGCGCGCAGCACGCTCAGCCATGGCCGAGGCCCCCGAGCCTGACCAGGAGCGGGACACCCCCAGCGCGGGCATGCGCACCGTGTCCCTGCCAATCGGCTCCATCGGCCCCGAGCCCGCCGAAACCGGCACCCGCCAGCTCCCCCGCAGGTCCCTTCTCACGGGAGACCGGACCCAGCAGACCGTCCCCGTACCCTCAGAAGCGACCTCCCAGGACTCGGCCAGGCGCCGCTACGGCCGACGGGCGCTGCTTACCGGGGCCGGCGTCCTGGTGCTGGCAGGGGGAGGCTACGCCACCTGGTACAGGACCGTCGGTCCAGGACGGCGCATCACGGTCCCCGACATCGTGGGGATGACGCAGCAGGAGGCCCACTCCGCAGTCGAGGGCCAGGGCCTGGTCTGGGCCAGCCCAGTACGCGCCTACTCCGACACGGTGGCCGCAGGCCTGGTGATCTCCTCCACGCCGGGGGCGGGAGAGCGCGTGACCCGGGACCGGGCAGTGACAGCCGTCGTCTCCCGGGGAAGGCAGCGGGTTGACGTGCCCGACGTGGTGGGCATGAGCGAGGAGGAGGCCACGGACACGCTGGAGGAGGCGGGCCTGGGCGTGGAGGTCAGCCGTGTCCTGGGCGGCCTCCTGGGAAAGGTGCGTTCCATCGAGCCTCCGGCTGGTACCAGCGTCACGGTGGGCAGCACGGTCACCGTCACCGTGCTCTGACCGGCCCCGCACCAGCCTCTTAAGCGGCCCCTCACCAGCTCACAGGTACCACGCGCCCATGGGTCTGGTCCTGGACCGCTCCTAGCTGGTCCTGGACCGGTCCTGGAGCATCTCGGCGACCTCGAAGGCCATCTCCAGGGACTGCTGGTGGTTCAGGCGTGGGTCCACCAGGGTCTCGTAGCGCTCCGCCAGCCGCTGCTCGTCAATGTGCTCCCCGCCTCCCAGGCACTCGGTGACGTCGTCGCCGGTGAGCTCAACGTGGACTCCTCCCGGGACGGTCCCCAGGTCGCGGTGCACCTCGAAGAAGCCGCGGACCTCGTCCATGATCGTGTCGAAGCGGCGGGTCTTGTAGCCGTTGTCGGAAGTGATGGTGTTGCCGTGCATCGGGTCGGTGATCCAGGTCACCGGGCGCCCGTCGCGACGCACGGCCTCGACCAGGCCCGGCAGCACCTCACGGATACGCTCGGCGCCCATGCGGGTGATGAGGCTCAGGCGCCCCGTCTCGCCCTCGGGGTTGAGGTGGTCCATGAGGGAGGAGACCTCCTCGGGGGTCGTGGTGGGGCCGAGCTTGACCCCCACCGGGTTGCGCACCCCCTCCAGGAGGGCCACGTGGGCGTCACGCGGGCCACGGGTACGCTCCCCGACCCACAGCATGTGGGCCGAGGTGCCGTAGAGCCGACCGGTACGCGAGTCCTGCCGGATCATGGCGTCCTCATACTCCAGGAGCAGGGCCTCGTGGGCGGAGTAGAAGTCCACCTGGCGCAGGGCCTCGAAGTCCACGCCCGCCGCCTCCATGAACCGCATGGCCCGGTCGATCTCCTCGGCGAAGGACTCGAAGCGCTTGTAGGCGGGGTTGGCAGTGAACCCCCGGTTCCACAGGTGGACCTCACGCAGGTCGGCGTACCCGCCCATCGTAAAGGCCCTGACAAGGTTGAGCGTGGTGCCCGCCCGCAGGTAGGCCTCGAGCATACGGGCCGGGTCAGGGGTGCGGGCCTCGGGCGTGAAGGCGTGGTCGTTGACCGAGTCCCCCCGGTAGGAGGGCAGGGTCACGCCCTCACGGGTCTCGGTGTCCGCGCTGCGGGGCTTGGCGTACTGCCCGGCCATACGGCCGATCTTGACCACAGGGGTGGAGGCCGCGTAGGTGAGCACGGCCGCCATCTGGAGGATCGTCTGGACCTTGAGGCGGATGGAGGTGGCCGAGGTGTCGGCAAAGGACTCCGCGCAGTCACCCCCCATGAGCACGAAAGCACGCCCGTCCGCCGCAGCCGCCATCTGGCAGCGCAGGGCGTCCACCTCCCCCGCGAAGACCAGCGGAGGGCGCGAGCGCAGGTCAGCACCCACGGCATCCAAGGCAGCCGCGTCCGGGTAGACAGGCTGCTGGAAGGCAGGCCGATCCCGCCAGGCGGGGCCGTGGCTACGGGGCGCGTCAAGGTCGTTCATCACGGCAGCCAGCATAGGTGAGCCAGCTGCGCTGTCCACATGACGGCCACCTGGCGGGACACCCGGCCGTGCAGGCACGCTGCCGCGTAGGTGCCGCGCACCGTGCGGGGTCCCGCCAGGGTCGTCAGCAGGGTGGCCTACCAGCCGGGTCAGTGCTGCGCAGCCGCCTCAGCGGGCTCCACGGACTGGCCCAGGTCAGTCATGAGCTCAGTGAACCAGGACTGGGTGATGTCAAAGGGCTTGGCCCCGGCGATGCGTGGGAAGGCGATGGCGCCGAGCTCGTCGTTGTTCTCCTCGTCCTGGCCGATGACGCCGGAGACGC
Source organism: Actinomyces wuliandei (assembly GCF_004010955.1). Lineage (NCBI taxonomy): Bacteria > Bacillati > Actinomycetota > Actinomycetes > Actinomycetales > Actinomycetaceae > Actinomyces > Actinomyces wuliandei. Next base: position 1,268,104 of record NZ_CP025227.1, on the reverse strand, counting down.
CGCGCAGGGCGCAGTCCACGGCATGGTCGCACATCTGCTTGATGAGGGCCAGGTCCTCCGCGTTGGCGGCAGCCGCACGCGAGTAGTAGCCGGACTTCTGGACCATGACCTTCTCCGCACCGATGAGATCGGCGAACTGCCGGGCGAACCACTGGCCAGGGTTGATGGTGTCCAGCTTGACGTGGCCGAAGGGGTCACGCTGGACCTCCTGGCCCGCAGCCTCCATCTCCGCGATGATCTCCGGGACGCCGGCGCCCTCGGACAGGAAGATGTTGACGTTGCCCTGCTCGTCCATGATGGCCTTGAGGCGCTCGGCTTCGGTGGCGATGTCCAGCCTGGCCTCGGGGACGAAGACGGCGTGGACGTCCCAGCGCTCCTTGCTCAGCCCCAGGGACGGTGCCCACTGCTTGGTCTCCAGCAGCTCGCGGTAGCGGCGGGCCGTCTCAGCGGTGAGGTAGCCGCAGTTGCGGCCCATGCACTCGTGGACGATGAGCATGCGCGGGTTGGAGCGGTGCTCGCCGATAATGTTGAAGGCGAACTCAGCGCCCTGCTCGGCCGCTGTCCACGCCCCCAGGGACTGGCGCACCGGGACGACGTCGTTGTCGATGGTCTTGGGCAGGCCAACCACGGTCAGCTCGTAGTCGTTGTCGTGGAGGTAGGCAGCCAGGTCGGCGGCGGTGGTGTTGGTGTCGTCGCCGCCAATGGTGTGCAGGACGTCCACCCCGTCCTTGCGCAGCTGCTCGGCGGCGAAGGCTAGAGGATCGACGCCCTCGGCCACCAGGCCCCGCTCCACGAGGTTCTTGGCGTTGGTCAGCTTGACGCGGGAGTTGCCAATGGGTGACCCGCCGAACTCACGCAGGATGCCCGCGTTCCTGCGGCCCTCCTCGTCAACGACGACGTAGCTGCCAGTGAGCAGGCCGTGGTACCCGTACTGGTAGGCGATGATCTCCACCTCGGGAGCGACCTGGGTGTAGCGCTCGACAAGGTCACCGACAGCGGCGGACAGGCAGGGGGCGAAGCCGCCTGCGGTCAGCAGGGCGACGCGACGGATTGACATGAGGGGCCTTTCGTAAGAGGTGAGGCGGACAGGCACATCCTAGCGTCACGGGCACAGCCCGATGCGGTCCACGGCCCTGGGGCAGGATGGCTCGCAGCAGCACGGGGCGGCCGGGCAGGGAGCCAGAGGCCTCACTCCGGCGCAGGAGGTTCCTCTGCGGAAGAGGAGCCTCCCCCAGGAGCAGAAGAGGCGTCCTGCTGCCCTGAGCGGCCGACCTCGTCCTGGCTCTCCTCGGTCTCCCCCTGGTCCTCTTGCGGGGGCAGGGGCACCTCGACGTCGGGGGCGGGACGCCCACCGGGAGCCGCCACCGGGGCGGCCGAGGGGCGGGCCTGCGCCTGAGCAGCCAGCATCTGGGTGACCACCTCCTCGGCGGTCTTCTTCTCCGCGTCCATGGCGTTCTTGACGTCCGCCGCGTAGAGGTCCACGTACTCCTGGCCTGACAGTGCCATGAGGGCGTACATGATCTCGTCAGTGATCGAGCGCAGGACGAACCGGTCGTTCTCCAGGCCCTGGTAGCGGGAGAAGTCCAGGGGCTCGCCGATGACGATGCCCACCCGGTGGCGGGTGGAGGGGATGGCCTGGCCGATGGGCTGGGCCAGGTTGGAGCCGATCATAGCCACAGGCACCACCGGCGCACCGGTGGCCAGGGCGACGCGCGCCACCCCCGTCTTGCCCCGGTAGAGCCGACCGTCAGGGCTGCGCGTGCCCTCGGGGTAGATGCCGAACAGCTCCCCGGAGCGCAGCCGGTCGATGCCCGCCTGGAGCGCAGCCTGTGAGGCCTTGCCACCGCTGCGGTCCACCGGGATCGTCCCCACCGTCGTCATGAAGCGCCTCACGGCCCAGCCCCTGAGCCCTTTCCCGGTGAAGTAGTCAGCCTTGCCGATGAAGGCGACCTCACGGTCCACCAGCAGCGGCAGGAAGAAGGAGTCGATGACCGCCAGGTGGTTGGAGGCCAGGATGGCGGCACCCTCGGCAGGGATGTTCTCCTCCCCCCGGATCCACGGCTGGTAGAGCATCTCCAGGGCAGGGCCGACTGCAACCTTGATGGGTCCGTATCCCACGGGGCCTCCTGAGATCTGCTGACGGGCGTACCCGTGGTGGACGTCGGGACGATGCCAACGGATGGCGAAGATCGTAACGGAAGTCTAACCTCGCCGCGTGAGCACAGCCGTCCCCGAAGAGCCTGACCACGGGGCAGGCCCGCCCTGGCGGGGGCGCGGTGAGCAGGCAAGCCTCACGGACATGGGCACACCCCTGCGGGAGGTGACCTTCGTCGTCGTCGACCTTGAGACTACCGGCGCGCCCCCGGGCGCGCACGCCCTGACGGAGATCGGCGCCCTCAAGGTGCGCGGCGGCAAGGTGCTGTCCCGCTTCTCCACGCTGGTCAACCCCGGAGCCGCCGTGCCGCCGCAGATCACCGCGCTCACCGGCATCACCAACGCCATGCTTGTCGACGCCCCAGGGGTGGGTCCCTGCCTGGAGGGCTTCCTGTCGTGGGCCGGGCTGGGCCCCGACGACGCAGGCCGCACCTGTCCCGACGCCCCCCGCAGCGTCGGCACGGGACGCAGCACAGGCACAGTACTGGTCGCCCACAACGCCCGCTTCGACATCGGCCACCTACGCGGTGCCGCCAGGGCGCTGGGTATCGGGTGGACCGAGCCCCGTGTCCTGGACACCCTTGCCCTGGCACGCAAGGCGTGGCCGCGCGGCGAGGTTGCCAACCACAGGCTGTCCACCCTGGCCGCCCTCGTCGGCTCCCCGACCCGCCCCACCCACAGGGCGTTGGACGACGCGAGCGCTACTGCTGACGTCCTCCACGCCGCCCTGGAGGTCCTGGCTCCCCTCGGGGTGACGCACCTGGAGGACCTCGCCACCGCTACCGACCCGGTGCCCGCCCGCCGACGGGCCAGGTCGCGGCTCGCCAAGGGCCTGCCCACCACCCCCGGGGTCTACCAGCTCTGCTCTGCCACCGGAGAGGTGCTCTACGTGGGCAGTACCGTCAACCTGCACCGGCGGGTCCGCTCCTACTTCACAGCGGCAGAGAGGCGCCCCCGGGTCACCCGGGTCCTGGACACGACCGCTGAGGTGCGTCACGTCCCCACACCGACTCTCCTGGAGGCGCGGGCACGTGAGCTGAGGCTCATCGCCGAGCTCGACCCTGTGGCCAACCGTCGCTCACGAGCACCACGCAGGCAGCCCTGGCTGCACCTGGTGTCAGGCCCTGAGCCCCACCTGGCGCTGACAACCGTGCTGCCCCTCCACGAGGTCGGCTACGCCGTCGGCCCCTTCTGGTCACGCAGAAGCGCGCAGGAGGCCCTGCGGGCCGCAGAGTCGGTGCTGCGGCTGCGACACTGGGACGACCGTGCCCAGGGAAACGGCGCAGGGCGGTCCACGGCGAGTGAGCCCCTGACGGGCCAGGCATCGGACAGAGCCGTCAGGGCCGCCTCCTTCCTGTCCGGCCAGGCCGACCTGGTCGCCACCGAGGTGCTGGAGCGCGTGAGGCACCTGGCACAGGCTCAGCGGTACGAGGAGGCGGGAACCTGGACACGCCGCCTGCGCAGCCTGCTGCAGGCTGCGCTGCGGGCTGAACGTGCCCGCCCGCTGCTGACCTGCCCCCACCTCGTTGCCGCCCGGCCCCGCGAGCACGGCGGCTGGGAGCTGGTAGCGGTGCGGTGGGGCATGCTCGCGGGCTCCCTGGTCACGCCCCGGGGCGCTGACCCTCGTCCGGGCGTGGCCGCGCTGCGCAGCAGCGCCAGGGTCGTCAGCCAGCCCACCCTGGTGGGGCAGCAGGCCAGCGTGGAGGAGACCCTGCTGCTGGCCGACTGGGTGCTGGAGGCCGGGGCACGACTGGTCGAGGTTGACGGGGATCCGCAGGCCCTGTCCTGGCCAGCCGCCTCCGCCGCCCGCTACAGCAAGGTCCTCCACGCCGACCTCCACCCCGCCGACGACAGGCCCCGCCACCGCAGGTAGTAGCGGGCCGACAAGACCCTACCCGGCAGGAACCACGGTGCCACGGCGCGCCGTCAGCGCCCTGGCCACCCCCTCCTGCAGGCTCAGCGGGTCCAGGGGGCGGGGGACCACGACCTCGGCCTTGGCCCAGGCAGCCAGCCAGCTGTCCTGCGGCCTGGCCGTCAGCAGCACCACCGGGGGACGCTGGTCGCTCTCGATGAACAGCTCGTGAGCCAGCCCCATGCCGCCCAGCTTCCTGGCCTCCGCGTCAAGGACCAGGGCGTCAAAGGGTGCGAGCCCCTCCTCCTCCCGGTCACGGAGCGCCAGCCTGACCCCCTCGGCGGTGGCGGCCTCCTTCCAGGTCACCAGGGGCAGCCCCCGGGCGGGGCGGCGCCCGACACCTTCAATAACCTCGCGGCGCACCGTGGCGTCGTCGGAGAACACGAGGAGCTCGAGGCGGGCGTCTGCCTGGTCAGTCATGAGGTCCTCCCTCTCAGTTGCTTCTCTGCGGCTGCCTGGCACCAGGGTCAGTCAAGTCACCCTGGTCAGTGATCAACAGGTTGATCAGCGGCACGACCAGCGACCTGACTTTCCGCGCTGAGTGTAATCCTACTGGGTCCTCCTGTCCGCCCACGGCACGGACGCCTACCATGGCCACTGTCCGGGACCTCAGTCCTAAGGCTGTTCCGAGGCAGTCCTAGAACCAGGCCGATCCGGTCCAGAGCCCCTGCTGCGGGCCTGCGCACCAGCCGCCTCCAGCCCTGTCGCGGACTCGGGGGCCTGAGGCGGACCCTGGCAGGCCCGTAAGCCGCACCGTCCCACGAAAGGCACTCCACGATGACCGTCTACACCCTCCCTGAGCTCCCCTACGACTACGCCGCCCTGGAGCCCCACATCTCCGGCAGGATCATGGAGCTCCACCACGACAGGCACCACGCCGCCTATGTCGCTGGCGCCAACGCTGCCCTGGAGGCCCTGGCTGCTGCCCGGGAGGCCGGTGACCTGGGCGCAGTCAACCTGTGGGAGAAGAACCTGGCCTTCAACCTCGGCGGCCACGTCAACCACTCGGTGTTCTGGCAGAACCTCTCCCCCCACGGCGGAGGCGAGCCCGAGGGCGAGCTGGCAGCAGCCATCAACGACTCCTTCGGCTCCTTTGCCGCCTTCCAGGCCCACTTCACCGCGACCGCGCTGGGCATCCAGGGCAGCGGCTGGGCAGTCCTGGCCTACGACTCCGTCTCCGGCGGCCTGGTAGTCTTCCAGCTCTTCGATCAGCAGGGCAACATCCCCGTCGGCACCATCCCCCTGTTCATGGTCGACATGTGGGAGCACGCCTTCTACCTGGACTACCTCAACGTCAAGGCCGACTACGTCAAGGCCATCTGGAGCATCGCCAGCTGGGAGGACGTCTCGCAGCGCCTGTCTGACGCGGTCGCCAGGTCCCAGGGCCTCATCGTGCGCTGACAGCATGCCTGTAACACCTGTGACAGTGGTCCCCGGGCAGCCAGCCCGGGGACCACGTGCTTTTTTGTGCTACTTCGTGCAGCAGTCAGCCCGCACCGCCACCTGTCCCTGCGGCCGCACCCCGCAGGCTGGTCAGAGGACCGCCTCAATGTCCATGACGAAGGCGACCGCCTCCCGCCCCAGAGACTCGTCCCCTGGCCTGAGGACCACAACCCGGGAGCCCTGGGGAATCCCGACCAGCCCGCCCAGGTCGGAGGTAGCGATCGAGACAGGCCTCGGTGCCCCGTCCTCCCAGGTGGAGCTCCCCGTGTCCTCCCCACCGGACCAGGCGGCCGCAGCAATATTGACGACGATCGTCGAGGTCCCGGCCACAGGCTGCCCGGCTCCCCTGGCCAGGACGAGGTATTCCGGCTCCGTCGGCTCAGGCGCGTCCGGACTGACCGACACGGTCACCGGGGAACCCAGGTCACCCTCGACGGCGACGCCCCGCTGGGCCAGCTCGTCCTCACCTTCCATGACGGCGTCCTCGGTCGAGCCCACGACGGACTGAGGGTCCAGCGTGTCCACGACCTCCACCACGAACACGAGCGGGCCCGTGGGGCCTCCGCCGGAGGACGCCTCCTCCTCGCCGTAGGCAAGGTCTGCGGGGACCGACATCAGGACGCGGTCACCCACGTGGTGGCCCGCCAGGCCGCAGCGCCACCCGACGATCACCTGCTGGAGGGACAGGACCAAGGGCTGCCCCTGCCCCGGAACCTCCGAGGCCTCTGCGGTCTCCTGACCAGCAGCCTCGCCAGGGGCAGTGTCCTCCCCGCCGTCCTCAGTGCCGCCGGAGGCAGAGTCCTGGGTGTCCTGGGCGTCCTGCGTCCCGGTCCCGTAGGAGGAGTCAAAGGTGGCGTCGGAGTCCCACTGCCACCCTGCGTAGCCGACCGTCACCAGGTCCGTCTCAGTGACCTCGGCCCCGTCGCCCTCCTCCAGAGTCGCCACCGTGAGGTTCTCCGGAGCCGCCTCCCCGCTCCACGTCACCGTGGGAAGCGTGCCTACCTCGCCCTCCACGGTGGGCAGGGCCGGGGAGTCGGAGTCGATCGTCAGGGCGGAGCAGTCAGCCGGCTCCCCCTGGCCTCCGGTCGCCGAGGCGGTACCAGGGTCGGTACTGGTGGCGCTGGCGCTGTTGAGAACAGGGTCGGCACTGTCCGCCGAGCCCTGGCACCCGGCCAGGGCCAGCCAGCCCACCAGGACCAGGGCGGCCAGCGCCCGTGGGAGGGTCAGGGATGTGCGGCGCACACAGGCTCCTTGGTTGTGAGGACAGCGGCAGCCCCGACGGCCGCTCCGCTACCGGGAGCACCCGGGGACGAGCCCGCCAGACGGGTCAGTGGAAGGACTCCCCGCAGGCGCAGGTACCAGCGGCGTTAGGGTTGTCGATGGTGAAGCCCTGCTTCTCGATGGAGTCAGCGAAGTCTATCGTGGCCCCGGACAGGTAGGGCGCGCTCATACGGTCCACGACAACGTCAACCGAAGCCAAGGACGCGCTACCGGTGTCAAAGGAGCGCACGGCGTCGCCGTCAAGAAGACGCTCGTCAAAGTAGAGCTGGTACACCAGACCGGAGCAGCCGCCGGGCTGGACCGCCACACGCAGCCGCAGGTCATCGCGCCCCTCCTGGGTCAGGAGGCTGGCAACCTTGGCAGCAGCACCCTCAGTCAGGAGGACCTCGTGCTGCGCAGCCTCAGCACCCTCGGTCGGCGCCTCAGCCACCGTGGTCTCAGCCATGTCATTCCCCTTCCTCGCTGTATGGCACATCAGCCCGGCCCCTCCAGGACCGTGCTTGACAGGCCTGCCAGGGCGAACACCACGCGCGCCCGCGTTGTTCCCCATCCAGCCTACGCGACCGCAGGAGACCTCTTTGTGTGAGTGACCTCACCACTGGCTTGCCACGTGTGGCTGCGACGGCCTGTGCCCCGCCCTGGAAGGCCCACAGGGCCCTGGTCGCCTGAGTCCCTGAGTCACGTCAGGCCAGGGCCACAAGCTCCATGTACTCTTCGCCCCACAGGTCCTCGTCCCCCTCTGGCAGCAGGAGGACCCGCTGCGGCTCCAGGGCATGGACAGCCCCCTCGTCGTGCGTCACCAGGACCACGGCGCCCTCGAAGCCCCGCAGGGCGCGCAGCACCTCCTCACGGCTGGCCGGGTCCAGGTTGTTGGTGGGCTCGTCCAGCAGCAGCACGTTGGCGGAGGAGACCACGAGCATGGCCAGGGCGAGGCGGGTCTTCTCCCCTCCGGAGAGCACGCGGGAGGGCTTGTCGGCGTCAGCCCCGGAGAACAGGAAGGAGCCCAGGACGCTGCGCACCTGGGTGTCGTCCATTCCTGGTGCCGCACGCCTGAGGTTGCCCACCACGGTGTCCTGGGTGTCGATGGTCTCGTGCTCCTGGGCGTAGTAGCCGATCCTGAGCCCGTGGCCAGCCACCACCTGGCCTGCGTCGGCCTGCTCGACCCCGGCCAGGACACGCAGCAGGGTGGTCTTGCCGGCGCCGTTGAGCCCCAGGACCACCACCCGGCTGCTGCGGTCCACAGCCAGATCGACTCCGGCGAAGACCTCCAGGGAGCCGTAGGCCTTGGACAGCCCTGACGCGCGCAACGGCGTCCTGCCGCAGGGTGCTGGGTCCGGGAACCGCAGGTGGGCCACCTTCTCCACCTGGTGCTCCTCCTCCAGCCCGGCCAGGAGACGGTCAGCCCGCCTGAGCATCTGCTGGGCAGCAACGGCCTTGGTGGCCTTGGCCCGCATCTTCTCCCCCTGCGCCCGCAGGGCCGCAGCCTTCTTCTCCACGTTGGCACGCTCCCGACGGCGCCGGTGCTCGTCGTCAGAGCGCTGAGTGAGGTAGGCGTCCCATCCCAGGTTGTAGACGTCGAGCACACCACGCCCCGCGTCCAGGTGCATCACCTGGTTGACGGTGTCCCGCAAAAGCGCGACGTCGTGGCTGATGACCACGAAGCCTCCGGAGTAGGAGCGCAGGTGGTCACGCAGCCACAGCACGGAGTCGTGGTCGAGGTGGTTGGTGGGCTCGTCCAGCAGGAGGGTGTCCGGGCGCTGGAACAGGACGCGCGCCAACTCGACACGTCGACGCTGACCACCGGAGAGCACACCCACCGGCTGGTCCAGGACCCGGTCGGGCAGGCCCAGTGCCGCAGCAATACGAGCCGCCTCCGAGGCGGCGGCATACCCCCCGGCCACGGTGAACTCGTGGTCCAGCCTGGAGTAGCGCTCCAGTGCCCGGGCCTGAGCCTGGCCCTCGGTGGAGGCGATGCGCTCCTCGGCCCTGCGGATACGCCTCAGCAACGCGTCGATACCTCGGGCGGAGAGGATGCGCTCACGCGCCTTCTGGTCCAGGTCCCCGACCTTGGTGTCCTGAGGCAGGTAGCCCACAGAGCCGTGGCAGGTGATCGTCCCCTCGTGCTCGACAGCCTCCAGCCCGTGGCGCTCGTCGGCGTCGGCCGCTGCCTGGCCAGCCCCTTGGGCGACGGCGGCGGCGGCCAGCAGCTTGGTCATGGTGGTCTTGCCTGCCCCGTTACGCCCCACCAGGCCCGCGCGCGTCCCCGCACCGACCCGGAAGCTGGCTGAGCCGACGAGCTGTCTGGCACCGATACGCATGGTGAGGTCCTGGACGTTGATCACGGCCGTCATGCTACGGCCCACCGCGTCAGTCCCACCACAGCCACCACCCCTGCGCCCCGCCTGCCCACTCTGGACGCGTGGGCAGGACCTCGTCCGGCCCGCACCGCGCGTCGAGTCGGCAGCGCCGGGCGACAGCCCGCCACAGGGACTCACACTGGCAGCCCGGGCCGTGACGCTCGTCCACCTCGTAGCCCGCAAGATCGGTGTCCCCGACCCACACAGCCTCCACGGAGAGCCGCTCGTCCTGGCGCTGGGGACCGATACCGTAGCCGCTGAGGCGCACGGTGCCGTCGGCGCGGGCACAGGCTGCCAGCAGGGCTCCCAGGCACGGAGCCCGGTTCTGACGGTCCGACAGCGCTCTGCCTGGCAGGACCGACAGCAGCTCGCGCGCCGTGGCGGCATCCAGGCCCCTGAAAGGGACGTAGTCCTCAGCAGGGACCACAGCAGCGACGCCGCACCTATTGCCCCGCCCTGGCACTCTTCGGGCTCCATCCCCAGCCTGCCAGGCCCCTCCCACAGTCCCAGGCCCGCACCAGCCAGGCCCGGCAGACGCAAAGTGCTCCACCGTTCCCGCAGGCGCGCGGAGCAGGGCAGGCGGGACCCACGGGGACAGCAGCGCCCACACCCCGGTCTCGACGCTCCAGCCCCGCGGGCCGTAGAGGCCCTGGGCACCGCCGGGCGGTGCCGGAGCGGGGGACACCGAACCCGGCGGCGTCGAACCAGGCGACGTCAGGCCGGGCGGCACTTGTCTGCGGGTCATTGGTTCTCCTCGTCACGTCCTCATCTTGTCTCGCCGATGTGGCCCGCCGCCCCAGACCCGTCCACGCAGCAGGAGCCGGGCACGCACGGCACCGGGGTACCACCGGGGCGCCACGCAGACACGGCAGTACCACCACAGCGGCTGCAGGCACCGGCCTCACGATGTGGCAGACGTCCCCTCCTCCGCCACCGGTGCCGCCACGACATGTGGATACAGCGGAGCGAGCCGGGAACGAGAAGCGCCGGTGGACAGCTGTTGAAACGTGCACAATCCAGCTGCTCCAGCTGCTCCAGCCCCTGCAACCTCATTAAGAAACAACATGGGAAGTGGCATCCGTGCCACCAGCGGCGTTAACCTCGTGCCACCGTCACTGTCGGCGGTCCCAGCAGATCGGCGGGCACCGTCGGCCTCGTGGACCCCTGTCCCGGGCGTCAGGTTGTACCCGTTCACTTCGAAAGGCCACGCATGGCAACTACCACGTCCACACCGGAGATGATTCTTGACGCCGTGGGCGGCGCCGAGAACATCACCCACCTCACCCACTGCGCCACGCGCCTGCGCTTCGAGCTCGTCGACGCCTCAGTGGTCGACAAGGCCGCCGTGGAGGCTATCCCCGGCGTCATGGGCGCTGTTCCGCAGTCCGGCGACCGCTACCAGATCGTCATTGGCGGGGCCGTCCAGGGCGTCTACGACGAGATCATGAACCTGCCCGCCATGACGTCGGGCGGCGCCTCCTCCGGGAAGTCGGACGCTGACGTCAAGGCAGCGGCCCGCGCCAAGGCCCGCGGCAAGAACGCCCTCGTGGACGCGTTCTTCGAGTACCTCTCCGACTCCTTCCGCCCCCTGCTGCCAGTGCTACTGGGCACCTCCCTCATCATCGCGGGCGAGGCAGTGCTGGAGGCCCTCGGCTACATCGACACCCGGGCTGAGGTCAAGCCCGCCTCGCTCGCCTTCGTGGACGCGATGTTCCGGTCGGTGTTCTACTTCCTGCCGATCATGGTGGCCTACAACGCCTCCAAGAAGCTCAATATCGACCCCTGGGTGGGAACCGCAGTCATGGCGGCTCTGCTCACGCCCAACTTCATCGCCATGGGCGACCCGGAGCTGACGCGCAACGTCACCTGCACTGTCAACCAGACGCTGAACACCAAGATGTGCACCGCCAACGTCTTCGGGCTGCCCATGCAGCTCCAGGACTACGGCGGGCAGGTCTTCGTCCCGCTCATGATGGTGGCGGTCCTGGCCGTTGTCTACAAGCAGCTGGTCAAGATCGTCCCGAGCAACGTCCAGATGGTCTTTGTCCCCTTCCTCTCCTTCATCATCATGATGCCGGTGACGGCCTTCCTCATCGGCCCGCTGGGCGTGTGGGTCGGCACGGCCCTGGGGACGGGGCTGGCGTGGCTCAACGGCACCGCCCCTATTGTCTTCGCCATCGTCATCCCGCTGCTCTACCCGTTCCTGGTCCCGCTGGGCCTGCACTGGCCGCTCAACGCGATCATGATCGCCAACATCAACACCCTGGGCTACGACTTCATCCAGGGCCCCATGGGTACCTGGAACTTCGCCTGCTTCGGCGCCACGGCCGCCGTGCTCCTGTGGGCTGTGCGTGACAAGGACAAGGAGATGCGCCAGACTGCCACCGGCGCACTGGCGGCCGGACTGTTCGGCGGTATCTCCGAGCCCAGCCTCTACGGTATCCACCTGCGCTTCAAGCGCATCTACCCGCTCATGCTCGTGGGCTGTGCTGTAGGCGGCCTCATCGTGGGTCTGGGCGGCGGCGTGGACGCCAGCACCTTCGCCTTCACCTCGCTGCTGACCATCCCGATCTTCAGCCCCATGGCCCTGTACGCCATTGCCATCGCCGCGGCCTTCGGGACGTCCTTCGCCCTCATCGCCGTCTTCGGCTACCGCACCAAGGAGGAGCGCGCCGAGGCCCTGGCCGCCGCTGGCGTGGTCGAGGCCGACCCTGCGGAGACCGCCGCCGACCTGGCCCTGGAGAAGCAGGCCGCTGCCGCCTCCGCCCAGCCCGGCGACCCGCAGGAGAAGACTGATCAGGGCCAGCCCAAGTCGGCACTGGTACCTGGCACGGTCACCGAGATCGTCTCCCCGCTGAGCGGCACCGTCATCCCCCTGGACCAGGTGGCTGACCCTGTGTTCTCCACCGGCGCCGTGGGTCCGGGCGCGGGCATCGAGCCGGGAGGGGACCCGGGCGAGCAGATTGTGGTGACCGCTCCCGCCGCAGGCACGATCCTCGTGGCACCAGAGTCCGGCCACGCCTACGGCATCGCCCTGGACAGCGGCGTGGAGATCCTCATCCACGTGGGCCTGGACACGGTGAACCTGGAGGGCAAGGGCTTTGACGTCAAGGTCTCCCAGGGAGACCGGGTCGAGGCCGGCACCGAGCTGGTACGGGTGGACCGCGCCGTCGTGGAAGAGGCGGGCTATCCGCTCACGACCCCGGTGCTGGTCACCAACGCTGCCTCCTTCGCCTCCGTCGAGGTCGCGGCCACGGGCGAGGTGGCCACAGGCGCGGTACTGCTGCGGGTCACTGCCCCTGACGAGGGCTGACACCTCCCAGCCCTGACCTGGCACTGCCCAGAGACCCCGGACCTCGTGCTCCCCTACCACGGCAACACCGCTGGTCGGGGAGCACGAGGTCATGCGGCGGTCCTACGAGACCCTGTGAGGCCTTAGGAGACCTGGTGCCGGGCGGAGCCGCTGCGCTGCTGACGCCCCGGATGACAACTCTGCGGGATGACACCTCCTGCGGGCTGCGATCCTCCCGGGGCCTCGATCGAGAGGGCACCCTCTCACACCCGCAGCGCCCAGAAAGCCACGGCGGCAGCGGCAGCGACGTTGAGGGAGTCCACTCCCCCAGCCATGGGGATCCGCACCACCACGTCAGCAGCCTGGGTGGAGCGCCGTGACAGCCCGTCCCCCTCCGTCCCCAGGACCAGCGCTACCTTCCCCTCCGGACTGGTGCACACCGGCGAGGCGGCAAACTTCTCCAGGGACACCGAGTCCTCGGTCAGGGCCAAGGCGGCTACAGTAAAGCCCGCCTCGTGGAGCTCGTCCACCACGGGCCAGCGCTGCACCCGGGTCCACGGAACCTGGAAGACCGTCCCCATTGAGACACGGACGCTGCGCCGGTAGAGGGGGTCCGCGCAGCGTGGCGTCGCCAGGACCGCATCCACCCCCAGGGCGGCGGCCGACCGAAAGGCAGCACCCACGTTGGTGTGGTCCACCAGGTCCTCCAGGACGGCCACCCGGCGCGCACCGCTGCCTGCACGAGCCGCGGCCAGGAGCTCCCCGACGCCACGCAGCACCGGGCGGTTCATGGCAGCCAGCGCCCCCCGGTGCAGGTGGAAGCCGGTGACCGACTCCAGCAGCCCCTCGTCGGCCAGGAACACCGGCACCGGACCGCCGTCCTCACGGCCCTGGCAGCCGACCGCCGCCGCGATCGTCGGGCGCATCTGGTCATAGTGGTGCGCGGCCATGAGGAAGGAGCGCGGCCGGTGGCCTGCCGCCACGGCTCGCCCGATCACCTTGGTGGACTCGGCCATGTACAGGCCGCGCTCCGTCTCCAGGCGGCGTCGCAGCGCGCTGTCGGTCAGGCGCGTGTAGTCGGCCAGGCGGTCATCGTCACGGCTGGTCAGCCGGACAATCATCCCTCGCCCGCGCCGGGCGCCCGGGAGGGGGACCCCGGTGCCCCGGCTCCAGGCACCCGGTCCTCCGAGGCCTCCTGGAGGGCCGTCTGCGCCTCACCCCGGGCCTGTGCCAGGGCCTCCTCAGGGGTGGGCAGGCTCGTCGCCGCCAGGTCCGAGGCGATCCCCAGGTCCACCTCCGTGTCGGACAGGTCAACCCCGGCTCCCTGGTCGCCATCCTGCCCACCAGGCTGGTCTGAGGACGGCCCGGAGGTGTCCCTGCCCAGCGCCCCGGCGATACCGTCCAGGGCCGCAGTGAACTCGGTGGGAACGATCCACATCTTGGAGGAGGAGCCGTTGGCGATCTTCGGCAGGGTCTGCAGGTACTGGTAGGCAAGCAGCTTGGGGTCGGCGTTGCCACGGTGGATGGCGTCAAAGACCTGAAGGATGGCACGCGACTCACCCTGTGCCCTGAGGATTGCTGACTGCGCCTGCCCCTCGGCGCGCAGGATAGCCGACTGCTTGTCACCCTCCGCAGTGAGGATCTGGGACTGCTTGACGCCCTCAGCCGTGAGGATCGCGGCACGCCGGTCACGCTCGGCACGCATCTGCTGCTCCATCGCGCCCTGGATGGAGGCAGGAGGGTCGATGGACTTCAGCTCGACGTTGCTGACCCGGATGCCCCAGCGCCCCGTGGCCTGGTCGAGCACGCCGCGCAGCTGTCCGTTGATCTGGTCACGGCTGGTCAGGGTCTGCTCCAGGTCCATGGCACCAATGACGTTACGCAGCGTGGTGATCGTCAGCTGCTCGATCGCCTGGAGAAAGCTGGCGATCTCATAGGTGGCGCGCTTGGGGTCCGTCACCTGGTAGTAGATGACCGAGTCGATGCTCACCACCAGGTTGTCCGAGGTGATAACCGGCTGGGGCGGGAAGGAGACCACCTGCTCACGCAGGTCCACCGTGTTACGCACGCTGTCGACAAAAGGGATCAGGAAGTGGAGGCCAGCCCCGTACTCCGCCTGGAACTTCCCCAGCCGCTCCACGATGATCGCATAGCTCTGCGGCACCCTGCGCACGGCGCGGAAGATCGCGACAATGACCAGTAGCGCCAGAAGCAGCAGGACAATAAGAGGGACAACGGCCAGTTCGTTCATGTCAGGAGACTCCTGTGTACGTGTCGTGCTTGTTCTGGGTAGTGCCGCAGGTGGTCAGCGCCCGTGGGGCACCGGCTCCTGGGAGGACTGCTCAGGGAGGGCGGGGACGACGATGGCGACAGCCCCGTCGATCTGGGTCACCGTCACTGCGGCACCGGGGTCGACAGGACCATCCTGCCCCGCAGCAGCCGGTGCCAGCCGGGCGCTCCACTCGCCGCCGCTGAGCCGCACCCGGCCCCCCTGGTCGTCCACCACGGTGATCGCCGTGGCCGGGCTTCCCACCAGGGCCTCAGCATTGGTCCGCATCTGCGGGGCCGTCGAGGCCATACGCCTTCTGGCCCAGGGGCGCACCGCCAGCAGAAGCAGTGTCGAGACAACCGCGAAGACGATGACCTGGACCGGCAGCGAGGCCCCCAGCGCCGCCGCGACGCCCCCGCCCAGGGCTCCTCCGGCAATCATGAGGAAGGTCAGGTCGGCCGTCAAGGTCTCGATGACGGCGAAGACCAGGGACCCGCCGATCCAGAACAGCCAGGCCATAAGTAGGAACCTCCTCAGTAACGTCTCAGTGCTGTCTCTGACGTCTCGGTGACGTTGGCCGTGTGGGCGGCCAGCACGGGACAGTATTTCAGAGTTCCGGCTCGACGGCATGGCCAGGTACCCGAGTCAGGGGCGGCGGGCCGCCGGAGAGGAGCGGACCACCCAGGTAGCGGTGGCACCCACCTGCGGCAGTGCGGCTCAGGCACGATCCCAGCGGCGTCGGAGGCTACCAGCTCTCAGGCGCTGCCGACGGCTGGCGCGGTCCCGCGCCCGGCTCCTCCCCGTGCCCAGTAGCGGTCCCGGTCCTGAACCACCTCCAGGGGGAGGCCGAAGGTGGCAGTCATGACCTCGTCGTTGAGGACCTCCTCCGCAGGTCCCGCCTGCTGGACACGTCCCTGCCGCAGGGCCACTGCGTGGGTGATACCAGGGGGAATCTCCTCCAGGTGGTGGGTCACCATGAGGAGCGAGGGCGAGCCGGGAGCCTGGACGATGTCGGCCAGGGCGGCCAGAAGCTGCTCGCGGCCGGCTACGTCCAGCCCAGCAGTCGGCTCGTCAAGGACAAGCAGCTCGGGGTCGGGCATGAGGGCACGGGCGATCTCGACGCGCTTGCGCTCCCCCGAGGACAGCGTGGCCCACCTCCGGTCGCTCAGGTACCCCGCTCCCAGCGCCTGGAGCAGCCCCTCGGCGCGCTTGGTGTCCAGGTCGTCGTACCTCTCCCGCCAGCGGCCGGTGTACCCGTAGGCGGCTGACAGCACCACGTCAACGACTCTCTCGCCGCCCAGCACGCTGGAGGACAGCGCCGAGGAGCACAGGCCGATCCTGGGACGCAGCTCGGAGACGTCGACACGTCCCATGCGCTCGGACAGGATGTCCACCGTCCCGGAGGAGGGGAAGAGTCGGGCCGCAGCCACGCGGGCGAGCGTGGTCTTGCCCGCGCCGTTGGGTCCCAGGACCACCCAGTGCTCCGCCTCGTCCACAGTCAGGCTGACGTGGTCAAGGATCACAGAGGCCCCACGAGTGAGCGTGACGTCGTCAAGGTGGAGGACGCTGGTCATGCACCCAACCTTACCGTCCCCACCCTGAGCGGCCCAGGACCTGTCTCAGCACCGAGGAAGCACTGGGGAGCGGCGGTACGGTGGGGGCATGCCTCTTGTTCCACCGCTCAGTGTCCTCCTCGCCCTGTGGGCCCCGGTGCCCTCCTCCCACGGCCTGTCACTGGTCCAGGGAGCCGACGGCGTGCACAGCGTCACCGGGGTCACGGAGAGTGTCGTCGAGGTGGGCATTGAGGAGAGCACCGGGGACGCGCCGCAGGAGGCGGGCTACGACCTGGGCCTGGAGGAGTGGTTGGCGGCCGCCCGCCCCCTGAGCCGGGTCGCCGCCCTGCTCCCCTCCCCGGCCGATGGCCTGTCGGCGCAGCCCGAGGCCCTGGAGGCAGGCCAGGCCGTCATCGTGGAGACCGGCGGGACCGAGCAGCGCCACACCGGAGCCAGCCTGCTGGTCCCACAGGACGCAGGCACGAGCGTGGTGTGGCACCGCCTGCCGGTAACGACGCCCGTGCCCGCGCTGGACCCGGGGCAGGCACGACGCGACGTGCACACCGCCACGCAGGCGGCCATCGACGCCCTGACGGACCTGGACCTGGCCCGAGGGCGCCCCGACCTGGCTGACACCCTCAACGACCTTGTCCTCGCCGGGCTGGACCCCCGCCTTCTCCCTCCGTCCCTGGACTCCCGCAGGGTCCAGCTCCTGGAGCGCTCCCTGCGCCTGGCCGCTATCTGCGAGCTGGCCCTGGAGGACGACGGCGGCTCGGCGACGGCACGTCAGGCCCGGCAGCGCTCAGAGGTCCTGCGGCCGCTGCTGGCGGTGGCTCGTCGAGGGGCGGCCGCAGCCACCGACTGGTGGGCCTGCCACAGCCGTCAGCCCTGCTGAAGCACCCAGTGGTAGACCTCCATGGTGCGCTGGGCGACAGCCTCCCAGGAGAAGTGCTTCTCCACCCGCCTGCGCGAGGCGGCCCCCATCTGGGCGGCCCGCTCGGTGTCGGTAACTACCTCTGTCAGGCGCTCCGCCAGGTCCGCCTCGAAGCGGGCGGGGTCGGTGGGGGTGCCGGTACCGTCCTGGACCTGGTCAATCGGCACCAGGAGCCCTGTCTCGCCGTCGACGATGACGTCGGGGATGCCACCGGTGGCGGAGCCAACGACAGGAAGCCCCACGGCCATGGCCTCGAGGTTGACGATGCCCAGCGGCTCGTAGACGGAGGGGCACACGAACACGTCCGAAGAGGACAGCACGGTGATCAGCTCGGGGCGCGGCAGCATCTCCTCGACCCACACCACGCCGGTACGGGTCTGGCGCAGCCGGTCCACCAGGGCGTCAACCTCTGCCTTGATCTCAGGGGTGTCAGGGGCCCCGGCGCACAGGACGACCTGGACGTCACCAGGCAGCTGCTCGCAGGCTCTCAGCAGGTGCGGCAGGCCCTTCTGACGGGTAATACGGCCGACGAACACCACGGTGGGACGGTCCGGGTCGATACCCAGGCGCTCCAAGGTCGCCGAGGCCGCGGCGTCGGCCTCCTCACCCTCAGGCCGCTGCCAGGCCTGCAGGTCGATCCCGTTGTGGACCACCTTGACCCGGTCGGGGTCCACTGCGGGGTAGGCGCGCAGGATGTCGTCCCGCATGCCGTTGGACACCGCGATAATGCCTGCGGCAGCCTCGTAGGCGGTCCTCTCCGCCCAGGAGGACAGGGCGTAGCCACCGCCGAGCTGCTCGGCCTTCCACGGGCGCAGCGGCTCCAGGGAGTGCGCGGAGACCACGTGGGGCACGCCGTGCAGAAGAGATGCCAGGTGGCCGGCGAGGTTGGCGTACCAGGTGTGGGAGTGCACCAGGTCGGTGCCCTGGGTCCCCTGGGCGATCTCCAGGTCCACCCCGAAGGTGCGCAGCGCGGCGTTGGCCTCCTCCAGCTCGGCGACCTCAGGGTAGCCGGTGACCCCCGGGTCGGCTCCCGGGGTCCCTGGCTGGCGCACCCCCCCGAAGGCGTGCACCCTCACGTCAGCCAGCGGCCGCAGCACCTTGGCCAGCTCGTCGACGTGGACGCCTGCGCCGCCGTAGATGAAGGGTGGGTACTCCTTGGTCAGCAGGTCAACCCTCATAGGTGCTTCTCCTCGTGTGTGTTCCGTCGGTGGGCTGCCTGGGCAGACCACTCAGACGTGTCAGACGTGCTCACGCGGGCACGGAGACGCCCGGGACGGCTCCGGCCCACAGGGACGACGGTAGCCGGTCCCGGCGCCCTGCGGGTCGTTTCCGGCCCTCGTCCCCACAGAGCACGCGCGAGCCGCACCAGGAGCGGGCCGGGACACGTGCTGTCGGCGCCACTGCGTAGGACACCGGTCCGTATTGCCCCTCACAACTACTCCCCACAACGGGCTCGGAGCAGTAAGGTAGGCCACATGGCTCAACCCCGTGTTCTCGCAATCATCCTTGCAGGTGGTGAGGGCAAGCGCCTCATGCCCCTGACTGTCGACCGTGCCAAGCCCGCCGTGCCCTTCGGCGGGATCTACCGGCTCATTGACTTCTCACTGTCCAACATGATCAACTCCGGCTTCCTCAAGGTCGTGGTGCTCACCCAGTACAAGTCCCACTCCCTGGACCGCCACATCTCAATGACCTGGCGCATGTCGGACATGCTGGGCAACTACATCGCCCCCGTCCCTGCCCAGCAGCGCGTGGGCAAGCACTGGTTCCTGGGATCGGCGGACGCGATCTTCCAGTCCCTCAACCTGCTGGACGACGAGCGTCCCGACTACGTGGTCATCACCGGCGCGGACAATATCTACCGCATGGACTTCTCCCAGATGCTGGACCACCACATCGCCTCCGGGCTTCCCTGCACGGTGGCGGGCATCCGCCAGCCCCGCTCGCTGGCCGACCAGTTCGGCGTCATCGAGACCGACCCGCACGACCGCCACAAGATCCAGGCCTTTGTGGAGAAGCCGTCGCAGACCCCGGGCCTGCCTGACTCCCCCGACGAGGTCCTGGCCTCAATGGGCAACTACATCATGACCGCCGACGCCCTGTCGGAGGCCGTGACGGTCGACGCCGAGGACGAGGGCTCCAAGCACGACATGGGCGGCAACATCGTCCCCTGGTTCGTGAGCCAGGGCGCTGCGGGCGTCTACGACTTCAAGGACAACGACGTCCCAGGGTCCTCGGAGAGGGACCGTGACTACTGGCGCGACGTGGGTACCGTCGACGCCTTCTACGACGCCCACCAGGACCTCATCTCCGTGACTCCTGTGTTCAACCTCTACAACGACCGCTGGCCGCTGTTCGCCGGCTACCAGGCAGCCATGCCCCCGGCAAAGTTCGTCTACGGCCACCACGAGCGCCTGGGCCACGCCGTGGACTCCATCGTCTCCCCCGGCGTCATCGTCTCCGGTGGGGAGGTCATCTCCTCGGTCCTGTCCCCCGGGGTCCGGGTCAACTCCTGGTCCTCGGTACGCGAGTCGGTCCTCATGGACGGCGCGGAGGTGGGACGCAACACCGTGGTCAACCGTGCCATCCTGGACAAGCACGTCCACGTCGAGGAGGGGGCCATGGTGGGCATCGACCCCGAGCACGACCGCGAGCGAGGCTTCACCGTCACCGAGTCTGGGATCACCGTGGTGGCCAAGGGGCAGACCGTCACCCGCTGACACCGGCCGCTGACCGGGCGGTACCGGCTGTCACTGCCGGTGCCGCCCGGTGCCCAGGCACTAGCATGGGTCCCCATGAGCAGCACCCCACGCACGACGGGCTCCCCTGCTGACGGCCCCCTTGCTGACCACGGCCCGGGCCTGCTGGTCATGGACGTCGACTCCACGCTTATCGAGCAGGAGGTCATCGACCTGCTGGCCGCCCACGCCGGCACCCAGCAGCATGTCGCTTGGATCACGGCCCGGGCGATGAGGGGCGAGCTGGACTTTACCGAGTCGTTGCGGGAACGTGTCACCACCCTGGCCGGGCTGCCACTGAGGGTGGTTGACGAGGTGCTGGCGGAGGTCACCCTGACCACGGGCGCCGAAGAGCTTGTCACCCGGCTCCACGCTCTGGGGTGCCGGGTGGGAGTCGTGTCCGGAGGCTTCGAGGAGGTGGCCGCGCCGCTGGCCCGTCGCCTGGGGATCGACCACGTGGCGGCAAACAGCCTTGAGGCCAGCGACGGGGTGCTCACGGGCCGCCTGCGCGGCCGCGTCATCGACCCGCAGGAGAAGATACGGTGCCTGCGTGCCTGGGCCGAGGCTGACGGCGTGCCGATGGAGCGCACGGTCGCCGTCGGCGACGGAGCCAACGACCTGGGCATGCTTGCTGCGGCAGGCCTGGGTGTGGCCTTCTGTGCCAAGCCCGTCGTGGCCCAGCAGGCACGGGCCGCAGTCCACGTCCGCGACCTGCGCGCGGTCCTGGAGCTTCTCCCCGGGGCAGGAGCCCGCCGCTGACAGGCTGGCCTGCCAGCATCCCGGTCATCCCGGTCCGTGTCGGCGGACTGCCGACGGACAGCCAGCGGGTCAGTGTCGGCGGACGGTGAGGATCTCGCGGATACGTCCCCCACCGGGAGCCAGGTCCTCCCACCGGGACGGCACGTCGATGAGGACAGCCGTCGCCGTGGGCACCCCGAAGGACACCTGGGTGCCCAGGTCGTCGTCAGTGTCGTGCAGGGTGTGGGCCAGGACCGAGACGGTGGGCTCGTGGCCCACGACGACCACGCTTCGGGCACTGCGGGCGTGCTCGGCAACCAGGTCAAGGACGCCGCTGGCCCCGTGGCTGTAGATCTCCTCGTGGACCTGGACCTCGGTGGGATCCAGACGCTGGCGCAGCGGCTGCGCCGTCTGACGGGCACGCGCCGCAGGGGAGACCAGGAGCAGGTCGGTACGGTCCAGGCGCTGCCGCAGCTGGCGGGCGAGCTGGTCCGCCAGAGTGACTCCCTTGGGCGTCAGGGGTCGTTCCAGGTCAGTGTCGGCGTCATGGGAAGCCTTGGAGTGGCGTACAAGCACGAGCCGTCGTACAAGGTCTGTGGTCACACACCTACCTTAGGGCACCTTGCCTCCCACCGGGGCAGGTACAGGCCTGACCGCACCTGATCACGCCAGGTCGCATCTAACCGCCTCCCGCGCGCTCTCCGCACGGCCCTCAGGCTCCCACGAGCCACGCTCCCCCGTCCGCGTAGACGACCTGGCCGGTGGTGGCAGGCAGCCACCCGGACAGGAGGGCGACGGCTGTGCGAGCCACCGGGTCGGCGTCGTCGGGGTCCCAGCCCAGCGGGGCCATCCGCACCCAGCGGGAGGCGAGCCCCTCAAAACCGGGCACGGCCGAGGCCGCCGGGGTGTGCAGGGGGCCAGCGCTCAGGGCGTTGACACGCACACCAGCGTCCCCGAGCTCGGCGGCCAGCGTGCGCACGCTGGCCTCCAGCGCCGCCTTGAGCGGCCCCATCCAGCCGTAGCCCGGGTGGACCCGGCCCGAGTCGAAGGTCAGGGCGACAACGGCGCTGCCCACGCCCAGCAGCGGGCTGAGCGCCTCCACCAGCGCGGGCAGGGAGGCGGTGGTGACTGTAAACGCAGCCTCCAGCGCAGCCGCCCGCCACCCGGGCAGGTCGGCACCTGGCGCTGCCGAGGCATGCCCCGGTACCTCCACCCCGGTTGGCTGCCCCGGACCCTCGCCCCCGGAAGCAGAGTCGTCTCGCGCTCCTCGCCCCAGGAGGGTGCCCAGCAGGGTTGCCTCGGCGTGGGCGAGGCAGTGGACCAGACCGTCCAGGCGGCCCACCCCCAGCTCCCCCAGCAGGGAGCCCAGCCGTGTCACGGAACCTGTCTCGGCCACGTCCAGAGGCAGCACGGGGTCGGACAGCCCCAGCCTCCGGGCGAGGGCCTGCGTAGCCCCCATGGTGCGCGGCACCCCGGTGAGGAGGACCCGCGCCCCCTGGTCGGCCGCCACCGCCGCGACCGCCGTCGCGATAGAGGAGGGACGCAGGACCCCGGTAACCAGGACCGTGCGCTCCCTGAGCAGCCCCACGGTCTTCTGGGACCGGGGGGCAGGGCCACACTGCCGGGGCGGCTCGGCTTCCGTGTCCCCCCGGGGCGGGTTCCCCTGGGGCTCGGGAGTCTCAGGCACACAGTGATGCTAGCGTACCGGGCGTCTTGCCCGGTGCGCAGCCTGTCGTGCCGACCGTGCCCCGTCCCTGCGCCAGCCGTGTGCCAGCATGGTGTCATGAGTGTTGTCGAGCGTGCTGAGGCTGAGCGCTCCGCCGTGCCACCGGGGTCGCCTCGTAGGGTTGCCCCCCTGACCATCGGGCCGCTGACTGTGACCACGCCGGTGGAGCTGGCTCCGATGGCAGGAGTCACGAACACCTCCTTCCGGAGGCTGTGCCGCCAGTGGGCGGAGAGCGCCCTGCCGACCAGCCTGAGGCCGCTCGGCCCGGGACCCCTGCCCGACGGCAGCGGACTGAGCGCCCCCGCAGGCCTCTACGTCACCGAGATGGTGACCTCACGGGCGCTGGTGGAGCGCAGTGAGCGGACCCTGGCGATGCTGCGCACCGACCCTGCCGAGCGGGTCCGTTCCGTCCAGCTCTACGGTGTCGACCCGGCGACGGTCGGGGCCGCGATGCGCATCCTGGTCGAGGAGGACCTGGCCGACCACATCGACTTGAACTTCGGCTGCCCGGTACCGAAGGTGACACGCAAGGGCGGAGGAGCGGCCCTGCCGTGGAAGCGCGACCTCCTGGCCGCGATCCTCACCGAGGCGGTCCGCTCCTGCGAGGCAGCCGTGGCGGCGTCGCGGCGGCAGCGGGAGGTGCCGGTGACGATCAAGATACGCCTGGGGATCGACGACTCCCACGAGACGTTCCTGGACGCGGCCCGCCTGGCGCGTGACGCGGGCGTAGCCGCGATCGCGCTGCACGCCCGCACCGCTCGCCAGCACTACTCCGGGCAGGCGCGCTGGGAGCAGGTTGCCCGGCTCAAGGACAGCACCACCCTGCCTGTCCTGGGCAACGGTGACGTCTGGAGCGGGGACGACGCCCTGCGCATGATGGATGAGACGGGGTGCGACGGCGTCGTCGTGGGGCGGGGGTGCCAGGGGCGCCCGTGGCTCCTGGCCGACATCGTGGCAGCCATGCACGGTCTCCAGGAGCGGACCCGCCCCGACCTGGACGAGGTCGTGGCAGTCATCCGCCAGCACGCCCGCCTGCTCGCCCAGGAGATGGGCGAGAACCGCGGAGTGCGCGACCTGCGCAAGCACCTGGGCTGGTACCTCCGGGGCTACCCCGTGGGCGGGGCGGCGCGCGCCGACCTCACTCAGGTACGAAGCCTGGAGGGGCTTGACTCGGCGCTGGAGGGCATGCGCTCCCGCCTTCCGGCCTCGGTCCCCTACCCCGGTGCCGCCGCAGAGGGCCCCCGGGGCCGGGCCGGCAGCCCCAGGACTCCGCACCTGCCCCAGGGGTGGCTGGACTCCCCTACCCTGGACAAGGCCCAGCAGCGCGTGCTCGCCGAGGCCGAGTCCGACGCCTCCGGCGGCTGAGGCAGCGGCTGGCCCCGAGGACCTGGGACCGGCCCCGGGCAGGAGGTCAGGAAGGAGCTCAGGCCAGCCCCTGGGAAGAGCCTGAGGAAGGCTGACGCACCGGAGTAGTACGGCACAAGAAGGCGGCGATCGCCGTGGTCGCCGGGATGGCTAGGACCAGGCCGATGGAGGACACCAGGGTGCGCACCACCTCCTCGGCAATCTCCCCAGACAGGACAGTGCTAGCGACGGACCGGTCGATGAGCGCGGCGGTCAGGATGAGGGGCAGGGCGGTGCCGGCGTAGGCGAAGGCCAGGGTGTAGACCGTCGAGGCGATGTGGTCCCTCCCGATGCTCATCCCGCCCGTGAACAGGCGGGTCCGGGACAGGGACGGGTTGGCGGCGTGAAGCTCCCAGACCGCTGAGGCCTGAGTGATGGTGACGTCGTTGAGGACTCCCAGGGCAGCCACCACCATGCCGCAGGTCAGCAGCGCCTGCAGGTTGACGCCCTCCACCAGGGAGGTCAGCACTGCGGCAGTCTCGTCCACGCTCCCGGTGAGGTTGGCCGCCCGGGTCCCCCACAGGGACAGCAGCACCGTCAGGAGCACTCCCGCCACGGTGCCCAGCAGAGCCGTCGTGGTGCGCACGCTCACCCCGTGAGCCACGTACACCGCAGCGAGCATCATCGCCATAGAGCCCACCAGCGTGACCGCCAGGGGGGAGGACCCCGCCAGGAGGGCGGGGATCATGAAGAAGACGAGCACCACCGTGGCGACAACCAGGCCCAGAACGCTCAACGCGCCCTTGCGCCCCGCCACCGCCACCACCAGCACCAGGTAGACGACGGCCAGGGCCGCCACCGGGACCCCGCGCCCATAGTCCACGAACACGTAGGGCGTCCCCATGGACACCGCCTCAGGCGCGTACATGACCTGGAGCTCGTCGCCGACATCGGCCACACCAAGGGACTCGGCGGGGATGTGGACCGGCATCGTCAGCCCCTCACCGTCGCCGGAGGTGATCTCCGCGCAGACGGCGTTGTCCAGGAAGGAGCCGTCGCTGACGCCCTCCAGGGCCTCCGTGGCGTCCTGGCAGTCCTCGACGTCCAGAGAGGTGACGGTGGCGGTCTCCATCGAGCTCCCCTCCACCGCGAAGGGCTGGGAGCCGACCAGGGAGCTGTCACCCGGCCACAGCACCACCAGCCCGACGAGGGTCGCCACGACCAGCGGGACCACGAGTGCGGCCAGGATGGCACGCACCGTCCTGGCCTCGGAGCCGCTCAGGGCCAGGGCTGCCGCGTGCGTGTGGGTGTGCCCCTTTTCTCCCGGGTGGCCTGGGAGAGGCGTGTCGGGAGCGCGTGAGGGGGAGGCAGGACTGGGAGCATCAGGTGCCAGGCAGTCCGGGAGCGGGCTCGCGCCGACGTGGTGACCGGGGTCCGGACTGTCAGGGGCGTGGGAAGGGGTCTCGGTACTCACTGGCCCATCATGCACACGGGCACCATCCGCTGTGCGAGTGCGGGGCACGTCTTACGACCGCCCCGTACTCTGAGGGCGTACCCCCCACTCGCACATCGACGACGTGACGGACGGCTCCGGCACGACGGCGCCCCCGACCACGACGACCCCGCCGCCCCTCTCCCGGAAAGGACCAGGTCGTGCTGTCCGCCTGGCCAGGCGAGTCCCGCACGCCCTCGACGTGAGGCGACGACCTTTGGCGGGAAGGCGGCGAGAAGCCGTCCCGCCAGCGGGAACGGGGCGCAGAGCTCCTTGTAGGTCACCCGCAGGAACCTCCAGCCCATGGCCTGGATCGTGTCCTGGCGACGCTTCTCCCGCCAGACGTCGTCACGACTGGCATACTTCACCCGCCCATCGACCTCGACAACGACTCCCACCTCCGGCCAGCACAAGCCCACCCAGTAGCTACCAGCAGGAGTATCGATCCGGTACTGCGCCTGTGGTGTCGGCAGGCCCAGGGACAGAGCCATCCACCGCGCGACGCTCTCTCCCGCCGACTCAGCCAGCGGTGTGGCGGCAGCCAGGACAGCACTCGCCTGAGCAACCCCACACCGGTTCGGGGTGCGGTCGAGGAGGTCCTGCTATGTCCGGCGGGCCGCCTGCTCTGCCGCGCTGCAGGCGGCTGGTCGGCCACGCTGCGGAGAGCACAGCAGGCGCAGGGCGGCGTCCGCAATCGCCAGAGCGTTGTGAGCGGACTCGTCACAGGCACAGTCAAAGGCTGTGCGCAGGGCGTGGGTGTCAAAGGCCCGGTCGGCCTAGCAGCCCACGAGCCGCTCAGCGAGGTAGCGCTCAACACCTTCCACCGGGACGCGCTCCTGGACCATGGTGTCGCGCTGACGCACGGTGACAGCACCGTCCTGGGGGGAGTCGAAGTCGTAGGTGAGGCAGAAGGGTGTGCCCACCTCGTCCTGGCGCCGGTAGCGGCGGCCGACCGCCCCGGCCTCGTCGTACTCGACGTTCCAGGAGCCGCGCAGGCGCGCGGCCAGCTCGCGCGCGGGCCCGGTGAGCTCCTCCTTGCGCGACAGCGGCAGCACAGCAGCCTTGACCGGCGCGATACGGGGGTCGAGCCGCAGCACGACCCGCCTGTCCACACCTCCCTTGGTGTTGGGTGCCTCGTCCTCGGTGTAGGCCTCGACCAGGAAGGCCATGAGAGAGCGGGTCAGCCCGGCGGCGGGCTCAATGACGTAGGGGGTCCAGCGCTCGCCCCGGGTCTGGTCGTAGTAGGACAGGTCCTTGCCGGAGTGCTCGGCGTGGGTGGACAGGTCGAAGTCGGTACGGTTGGCCACCCCCTCCAGCTCACCCCACTCGCTCCCGGCGAAGCCGAAGCGGTACTCCAGGTCCACGGTGCGCTTGGAGTAGTGGGACAGCTTCTCCTGAGGGTGCTCGTAGAGCCGGATGTTGTCCGGGTCGATCCCCAGGTCCACGTACCAGGCCTTGCGGTGGTCGATCCAGTACTGGTGCCACTCCTCGTCGGTTCCCGGCTCGCAGAAGAACTCCATCTCCATCTGCTCGAACTCCCGGGTGCGGAAGATGAAGTTGCCGGGAGTGATCTCGTTGCGGAAGGACTTGCCGACCTGGGCGATGCCGAAGGGAGGCTTCCTGCGCGCCGCCCCCATGACGTTGGTGAAGTTGACGAAGATGCCCTGAGCCGTCTCCGGACGCAGGTAGTGCAGGCCTGACTCGTCGTCCACAGGTCCCAGGTAGGTCTTGAGCAGCCCGGAGAAGGCCTTGGGCTCGGTGAACCGGCCCCGTGTCCCGCAGCTGGGGCAGGTCAGCCGCTCCATCGCGACGTCGGCGGCGTCCTCCACGCCGTGCCTGGAGGCGTAGGCCTCCTGGAGCTCGTCCTGGCGCAGGCGCTTGTGGCAGCTGGTACACTCGATGAGCGGGTCGGTGAAGGCCTGGACGTGTCCGGAGGCGACCCACACCTCGCGCGGCAGGATGACGGAGGAGTCCAGGCCCACGACGTCGTCGCGGGAGCGGACCATGTACTGCCACCACTGGCGCTTGATGTTCTCCTTGAGCTCCACGCCCAGCGGCCCGTAGTCCCAGGCAGAGCGGGTACCGCCGTAGATCTCGCCGCAGGGGAAGACGAAGCCGCGACGCTTGGCGAGGTTGATGACGGCGTCAAGCCGTGAGGGGGTCTGTGCCACCGGTACTCTCCTAGGGAGTTGTCATCTGTCGTGGTCCCACCTGGTTGGCGGGAGCGAGTGGGGACAGTCTAGAGGCCCCGGTCCCATGGGCCGACTACCTGCCTCACTAACCGGTTCACCGATCAGCTCACCGACCGGCTGCCTGGTTTGACGCACCTACCTAGCATGATGAAAATGATTCCCATGACCCTAAGGACCAGTCCCGTCGTCGCCGACCCACGTCCCCCGCGTGAGGGCACGCCCACGTCTAGCGGCGCACAGACCTCGCGCCCGCTCGCAGCACGCCACTCACGCTCTGCCGCCCACCGCCTGGGTGCCGGCACCGCCGCGCTCGCCCTGGCCGCGAGCCTGACGTCCTGCTCCGCCCTCAGCGGCGAGGACACCAGCACCTCCCAGGCCTCCGGAGGCGGCGGAGGCACCGACGCCGCCCTGGCCGTGTCCACCTCCTTCTACCCCGTCGCCTACCTGGTGGGGGCTGTGGGCGGGGAGCGCGTGACAGTCACGTCGGTGACTCCCACCAGTGTCGAGCCGCACGACTACGAGATCTCCCCCAAGGACGTCACCGCTCTGGAGGCCGCCGACGTCATCGCCTACGTCCCCGGCTTCCAGCCCTCACTGGACGAGGCTGTCTCCCAGGTCTCCGGCCCGACCGTCCTGGACCTGGGCGAGGCCGCGAACCTGGTTCATCACGAGGGGGCCGGGCACGACCACGAGGCCGAGGACTCAGAGGGAGACTCCGAGGAGGACTCGCAGGAGGCCAGCCCTGGCGACCACGATCATGAGTCCGGCGAGCGCAGCGACCACGGCACCGACGAGCACGACCACAGCACTGGTGAGGACGGGCAGACCGACCCCCACTTCTGGCTCGACCCGCAGCGCATGGTCGCCACCGCAGGAGCCATCCAGGAGGCGCTGGCAGCCGCCGACCCGGACCACGCCAGCGACTACGAGAACAACCTGGAGACCCTCACGACCACGCTGACGGACCTGGACACCAGCTACACCGAGGGCCTCGCCCAGTGCGAACGCACCACCTTCGTGACCTCCCACGCCGCCTTCGGCTACCTGGCTGACCGCTACGGCCTCACCCAGGCCTCCGTGGCCGGCCTGGACCCCGAGGCGGAGCCCAGTCCCGCCGAGCTGGCGGAGATCAAGGAGGTCGTCGAGGAGACCGGGACCACGACCATCTTCACCGAGGAGCTGGTCTCCACCAGGACAGCCGAGGCACTGGCCGAGGAGACCGGGACCACGACCGCCGTCCTCAGTCCTGTTGAGTCCGCTCCCGCCGACGGCGACTATGTTGACGCCATGAGCACCAACCTGGAGGCGCTGCGCTCCGGACTGTCCTGTCAGTAGGCACGTGGTACCAGCATGAGAACCGCCATACCGGCCAGGACTGATGCGGGCAGCGGGGCCGACGCCAGGACCAGCGCCAGGACCGCCGACGGCTCTGGCGCCAGCACCGGTCAGGAAGCCCGAACGGCATCGCGCCGACGACATGCGCGTCCCGCCCTGCCAGAGGCGTCATCGGACCCGGTGCGCCTCACCCGGGTCACCGTGGTGCTGGGCTCGGCTGTCGTCCTGGACGACGTCAGTCTTACCGTGTCTCCCGGGGAGTCGGTGGCCCTGCTGGGGTCCAACGGCTCGGGCAAGTCGACCCTGGTCAGGACGGTCCTGGGCCTGGTGCCCGTGGCCAGCGGGACCGTGCACCTCATGGGGGCCGACGTCTCCCGGCGCAGCCGGGTGCCGTGGGACCGCGTGGGCTACGTTCCCCAGCGGGTCACGGCCTCCGCCGGGGTGCCCGCCACCGCGCTGGAGGTGGTGGGCTCGGGCCTGCTGGGACCACGCCACCTCTGGCGCGACCGGGGCAGACGCGCACGGCGACGTGCCATGGACGCCCTGGAGGCCGTCGGCCTGGCCGACCGCGCCAGGGACCCTGTCCAGGTCCTCTCCGGAGGCCAGGCCCAGCGAGTCCTCATCGCCCGCGCCCTGGTGCGCGACCCCGACCTGCTCCTCCTCGACGAGCCCCTGGCTGGGATCGACCGGGCCAGCCGTGAGTCCCTGGCGCGCGCCCTTACCTCCCTGCACCAAGACGGCCTGACCCTGGTCACCGTCCTGCACGAGACGGGGGAGCTCACCGACGTCATCGGGCGCAGGGTGCACCTGTCCGACGGCCGGGTCATCCCCGGCGACGACCCGGACGGCTCCTCCGGCCCTCCTGCGGGCAGCACCCCTGCAGACCGTCCTGGGCGCAGGCTCCCCGAGAACGACTCGGACGCCCCCGGAGCACGTCGGTACGAGGAGAGACCGTGATGCCCTTGATGACCTCCGCAGGGCTCTCCGCAGAGGTCCTGCCCTCACTGCCCCAGGCACTACTCCAGTCACTGAGCCAGATGCTGGCCAGCCCGCTCATGCAGAGGGCGCTTGTCGTCGCGGTGCTGGTGGGCCTGGCCGCTCCGGTGGTGGGAACCTACCTGGTCCAGCGGGGCCTGGCCCTCCTGGGTGACGGCATCGGCCACATCGCCCTGACCGGGATCGCCCTGGGCTGGCTGGCTGGTACCGCAGCCAACGTCTCCCCCCACGACGCCCTGGCCGTGCCCGGGGCGATCCTGGCCAGCGTAGCGGGAGCCGTCCTCATCGAGGTCATACGGGCACGGGGCCGCACCCGGGGCGACGTCGCCCTGGCCATCCTCTTCTACGGCGGTATCGCTGGCGGCGTCGTCCTCATCGCGCTCGCCGGAGGGACCACGACCAACCTCAGCTCCTACCTGTTCGGTTCCATCTCCACGGTCTCAGTGACGGACGCCTGGTTCACCATCGTGCTAGCCGTCGGAGTCCTGCTCGTGGGCCTGGGGCTGCGCGGCCCGCTGTTCGCCCTGTGCCACGACGAGGAGCTGGCCAGGGCGTGCGGGCTGCCCACTGGCGCGCTCAGCATCGTCATCGCCGTGGTCGCCGCCCTGACGGTGTCGGTGTCGATGCGGGTCGTCGGCGCCCTCATGGTCTCTGCCGTCATGATCGTGCCCGTCGCTGTCGCCCAGCTGGTGTGCACCTCCTTCACCCGCACGATGCACCTGGCCATGGCGCTGGGAGTCGCAGCCTGCGTCAGCGGCCTGACCATCACCTACCTCCTCCCCCTGTCCCCCGGGGCCGTGATCGTCGTCCTTCTCGTGGGTGCCTACGGCGCCGTCGCGCTCCTGGCAGGAGCAGTACGGTTCACTCGTCGGGTGCACCGCGCCCGACGCCGCCAGGAGGTCCTGTGATGAGCCAGAAGAGCGCTTCCCGCCCCCGTGCCACCCGCCAGCGCGCGGCAGTGGCGGACATCTTGGAGCGCACCAGCGAGTTCCGCTCCGCCCAGCAGATCCACTCCGCCCTGGAGGCTGAGGGCACCAAGGTGGGGCTGGCGACCGTCTACCGCAACCTTCAGGCCCTGGCCGACTCCGGCCAGGTGGACCAGCTGCGCGGCACAGAGGGCGAGGTGCTCTACCGCGCCTGCGAGAGGGTCGAGCACCACCACCACATCGTGTGCCGAGGATGCGGCTTTACCGTGGAGGTGGCCGGTGGCGAGCTGGAGACCTGGATCAGGCGGGTCTCAGCCCAGCATGGCTTCACCGCTATGGAGCACACTGCGGAGTTCTTCGGCCTGTGCGCGGACTGCTCTGCCGCCGACGGCGGGGGCGAGGCCCGGGAGAAGGCCTAGGCGTCAGCCCCTCCTGCCTCTGCTGGCGCTGCCGCCTCCTCCACCGTGCCCTCCTTGTCCCCGGCCGTGTCTCCCGCTGTGTCCCCCACCTTGTCAACGGCGCCGCCATAGCGTCGCTCACGGCTGCCGTAGGACTCGCAGGCCCGCCACAGCTCGCGCCGGTCGAAGTCCGGCCAGGCCAGGTCCGTGAAGTACAGCTCGGCGTAGGCTGAGGACCACATGAGGAAATTGGAGGTCCGCTGCTCCCCGCTGGTGCGGATGAACAGGTCCACGTCCCGCATGGTGGGGGCGTACAGGTGACGCTGAATTGTCTTCTCGGTGATCGCGGAGGCCTTGAGGCGGCCCGCCGCCACCTCCTGGCTGATGGCGCGGGCCGCGTCGGCGATCTCGGCCCGCCCTCCGTAGTTGATGCACAGGTTGAGGGTCAGTGTCGTGTTGCCTGCGGTCAGCCGCTCAGCGGCCCGCAGCTCGGAGAGCACCGACTTCCACAGGCGTGGGGTCCGCCCCACCCAGCGCACGCGCACTCCCCAGGAGTTGAGCAGGTCGCGCTGGCCACGCAGCACGGTCCGGGCGAACCCCATGAGGAAGCGTACCTCGGCCGGGGAGCGCCTCCAGTTCTCGGTGGAGAAGGCGTAGGCGCTGAGCTCGTTGACCCCCAGTTCGACGGCGCCGGCGACAACCTCCAGGAGGTTGGCCTCCCCCACCTTGTGGCCCTCAATACGGGGCAGGCCACGGGCGTTGGCCCAGCGCCCGTTGCCGTCCATGACGATCGCCACGTGCCCGGGCAGCCTGTCAGGAGCCAGGGAGGGGGGCTCCAGACCGGGTCGGTGCAGCGGAGCCGCCTGCATGATGTCTGATGTCAGCAGCGGCTCACCGCGCGACGCAGCGGCCTTGAGCCGGTCAAGACCTGACTGGGACACGGTACCGCCCTCAGGGCCGACGCCGCCGCCCGGTCTGGTCTCTGTACCTCCGGTCCCTGCGTAGCCTGCCCCCGCGTCAGCAGTGTGCCCAGGTGCCTCAGGTGCCATGGTCATCCTCTTTCTACCAGTGCCAAGGAACGCAGGCGACGTTCCAGGTGCCATGTGGTGTAGGCCGAGACCAGGCCGGAGGCCTGGGAGCGCTGCCTGGGTGCCGAGGCGTCCGCGACTGGCCAGTCCCCCGACAGCAGTGCGCCCAGCAGCACCATCGTACCCGGCTCGACCTCCGCTGCTCCCGCGCTGCGGCAGGACTCGCACACGGCGCCCCCTGTCTGGACGTGGAAGAACCGGTGGGGGCCGGGCGCCGCGCACACGGCGCAGTCGTAGCAGGACGGCGCCCAGCCCCCCAGGGCCAGGCAGCGCAGCAGGTAGGAGTCCAGGACCAGGCCGGGAGCGTGCCTGCGCCGGGACATGGCCGCCAGGGCACCAGCCAGCAGCAGGTACTGCTGGGGGCTGGCCTCCGTCCCCAGGTCGCCGTCGTCGGTGCTGAGACGCTCAGCAGCCTCCACCATGGTGGTGGCGCAGGTGAACATCATGTAGTCAGCGGCGATGGCACGGCTGAAGGGGTCGATAGTCTCCACCTGGGTGACGACGTCGAGGCTGCGCCCGGGGTGGAGCTGGACGTCAACCATGGAGAAGGGCTCCAGGCGCGCCCCGAAGCGCGAGGAGGAGCGGCGCACCCCCTTGGCCACAGCGCGGACCTGCCCGTGGTGGCGGGTGAGCAGGACGACGATGCGGTCGGCCTCCCCCAGCTTGTGGGTGCGCAGCACCACGGCCTCGTCCCGGTAGAGCCTGCGTGTCACCGCCCTAGTGTGCCACGGCGCTCCGCACCGCCACGCACCCCGGCTCCGGGTCCCGGCGCAGCACCTCCGGGACCCGGGGCACACCTCAGCGCAGCGCCCGGTTGAGGGCGGAGATGACGGCCTTGAAGGAGGAGGTCGTGATGGAGGGGTCGATCCCCACCCCCCACAGGACCTGGCCCTCCACCTCGCACTCCACGTAGGAGGCTGCCTGGGCGTCGCGACCTCCTGACAGGGCGTGCTCGACGTAGTCGAGGATACGCACCTGGATGCCCGTACTCTCCAGGGCTGCCACGAACGCGTCCAGGGGGCCGTTGCCCTCGGCCGACAGCAGCCGGCGCTGGCCGTTGTCGGTGACTGTCACGGTCAGCACCGAGCGCTCCCCCTCCCCGGCGGAGGTCAGGGTGGCACCGTCCAGGGCGTAGCGCCCCCAGGGCTCCAGGTCCTCCAGGCCGTCCCTGCTGGGCACGGTCGCGGCGGGCAGGTACTCGTCAGCGAAGATCCGCCACAGGCTGGTGGCGTCGACCTCCCCGCCGTAGGTGTCCGTGTGGCGCTGGACGATACGGGAGAACTCGATCTGGAGACGGCGGGGCAGGTCCAGCCTCTGGGTCGCCCCCAGCAGGTAGGCCACCCCGCCCTTGCCGGACTGGGAGTTGACCCGCACCACCGCCTCGTAGGAGCGACCCACGTCGTGGGGGTCGATCGGGAGGTAGGGCATCTGCCAGGGCACAGCCGCCTCGGCCTCGTCCTGGCCTATACCCTCCTCAACCCTGGCCTGGACCTGGGCGGCCCTCGCGGCGAAGCCCTTCTTGATAGCGTCCTGGTGGGAGCCAGAGAAGGAGGTGTAGACCAGCTCGCCGACATAGGGGGTGCGCGGAGGCACGTTCATCTGCGTCGCCTTCTCCACGGTGCGGCGGATCTCATCAATGCGCGAGACGTCGAGCATAGGGTCCA
Organism: Actinomyces wuliandei; assembly: GCF_004010955.1. Lineage (NCBI taxonomy): Bacteria > Bacillati > Actinomycetota > Actinomycetes > Actinomycetales > Actinomycetaceae > Actinomyces > Actinomyces wuliandei. Next base: position 1,234,272 of record NZ_CP025227.1, on the reverse strand, counting down.
CGCCCTGGCTGAACAGGTTGAGGGCCAGGGTCACCAGGTCCACGTTACCGGTGCGCTCACCGTGGCCGAACAGGCAGCCCTCCACCCGGTCCGCCCCGGCCAGCACCCCGAGTTCGGCTGCGGCCACGCCCGAGCCCCGGTCGTTGTGGTTGTGGACGGACAGGCACACGTGCTCACGGTGGCTGAGGTTCCTGCTGACCCACTCGATCTGGTCGGCGTAGACGTTGGGCGTGGCCCGCTCCACGGTGGCGGGCAGGTTGAGGATGATCTCTCGGTCCTCGGCGGGCTCCCACACGCCCATGACGGCCTCACAGACCTCCAGGGCGAACTCCCGCTCGGCGTCCATGAAGATCTCCGGGGAGTACTCGTAGCCGAATATGGTGTCCTCACCGAGGACCTTCTCCGCCCGGGCCATGACCTGGCGGGTGCCGTCCACGGCCAGGTCACGGACCTCCTCGCGCCCCATGCGGAAGACCACGTCGCGGAACAGCGGGGAGATCGCGTTGTAGAGGTGGACAGTGGCCCGGGGCATGCCCACGCAGGCGTCCAGGGTCCGGTCGATGAGGTCGCCGCGGGACTGGGTGAGCACGGAGATGGTGACGTCGTCGGGGATGGCGTCGTCGGCCACCAGAGAGCGCACGAAGTCGTAGTCGGTCTGGGAGGCGGCGGGGAAGCCCACCTCGATCTCCTTGAAGCCCATCCGGACCAGCAGGTCGAAGACAGCCCGCTTGGCCTCGGGACCCATGGGCTCGATGAGGGACTGGTTGCCGTCGCGCAGGTCGGTGGACAGCCAGCGGGGGGCAGAGGTGATACGCCGGGAGGGCCAGGTGCGGTCCGGCAGGTCGGTGGCGACCGTGTCGAGGAAGGGGCGGTACTTGAGGTAGGGCATGCCGGAGGGCTGCTGGGGTGCGGGACGCGCGGTGCGCATAGTCATCTCCTGGAGTGGTCCTGGGGTCCTGAGGGCTGACGACGCCGGTTCGTGGTGACCGTGGCGGTCGCGGCCGGGCGCACGGTGTCAGCCGCGGTCGGGGTGCCGGCCTGGTCAGGCCCCGCCGCGGCGACTAAGCAGCAGGCTCACTCGGAGCCACGAGGTCGCACGCACGGGAGACAACCTACCGCGAATCGGACTGCGTGTCAGGCAGGGACGTGACGGGCAGGTGGGCCGGGCCGCGCAGTCAGCCAGGTAGTGCTGCTGCGGGAGAGCAGTGTGCGGCACCATCGACCTTGTTGGCGCTCCGCGTCGGCATGGCCCTGGGCGGGGTCATCGTCATCTCTGCCGGCGCTTCCCTGGTCGGCTTCCTCGTCTCCTAGGAGAGGGTCATGAGCACCTCAGACAGCACTGGCGCCGAGGGGCGCGCCCGTTCACGCGGCCGGGGTTCATCGCCGCCACCGCGCTCGTGGTCGTGATCGCCGTGGTGGCCGCCGCCCTCGCGCTGGCCAACACCATGAGCAGCAGAGACGGCAGGGAGGACACGGCCGCAGCCTCCAGCTCGCCCCCGTCAGCGCCGTCGACCCCCGCGTCGGCACAGTCCCCAGGTGGCGGGTCAAGCGTGTGCGGCCTGGACGGCGAGGTTCTTGAGGGGACGGTGTCGATCGCCCCGGAGGCACAGTGGCAGTACCAGGGGACCACCGCGTACCCCACCTCCACCGAGTACGGGCCGGGAGCCACCGCCGACGCCGGCTACCGCTACTGCTTCCAGCACTCCCCCGAAGGAGCCCTCTTCGCCGCAGCAAACGCCGTCGTTCAGGGCTCCGACGCCACCATCTCACCCGCGTGGATCAAGTACTTCCTGTCGACGGAGACTCCGAACCGGTCAGCGCTTCTTGACCAGGTGCCAGCGGGCTCGTCGTCGTCCAACCGCATGACGGTTGCCGACTTTCGGCTGCTCGCTTACGACGGCACGAACGCCCGCGTCGACGTAGCAGTACAGGCGACCGGCTCCGGAAACACCGTGCTCGCGTCCACGGTCTACGACCTGGTGTGGGAGGAGGGGGACTGGAAGATCCTCCCACAGGACTTCTCCAACCCGCTCCGCCTGGCCGAGATTCCCGACACGAGTGGGTACATCGTCTGGGGAGAATGAATCTGAATGGCTGAATGCTCGTGGTATGAGGCTGGCTGTCACCTCGGTAACTGGGTCGAGTCGACCGTTGGTGACACGATTGAGAACCTGGCGACTGCTGTGGTGGAGACCTACGGCAGGGCAGTCGCATCGGAACCTGTCACGGCGGCACGATAGCCAGGGAAGTGGGATGCCAATCGGGTGAAACGCCTCCGTCGTCGTGGCGGTTCGGGTTAGGGCTGGGGTTATGCGGATGAGCGAGGAGGAGTGGTACCAGGGGTGGCTGCACGCGTCCCCGGAGTGGGTGGGCGCCAGGATCGACGGTGTCCTGGAGCTGCGGGGGTGGTCGCCGATGGGTGTGGGTGCCCCGGTCACTGCTGAGCACGTGGGCTACTTTGGTGGGGTGCTGCCTGCCTCGGTGCTGCACCTGTGGGAGAGGTTCGGCTTCGAGGGTTTCGGGGCGGGGCGGTGGTGGTTCACCGACCCTCTCCGGTGGGCGCCGGTGGTCGACGCCTGGGTGGAGGGCACGGAGGTGCCCTTCCCCCACCAGCGGTGGTGGTGCCTGGCCCGCAACGCGACAGGGACCATGCGCTCGACCCGCTTCGCCTCCCTTGTCGGATCTGCCTGGCCCGCAACGCGACAGGGACCATGAGGCTGTGGGGGGAGGTCTCCGGACCCGCCCTGGACGTCTGCCCCGCCCTGGGGCGGGTCTACCCCCACGCGGGCAAGGCCGCCAGGATGTCGGACCCGGTGATGCGTGAGCGCATGGGCGCCACCACCCTGGTCTCGGCGTCGGAGGACATCTTTGATGACGACGACACCGGGGTCCTGGTGGCCGACTGGGCCATAGGCAACCTGGGGGTGCTGGCCGCTGACCAGGTCTACGGGCTGACCCCAGCCTACTGCCTCACCGGGTGGGCCAGCACCAGCCAGGTGGGCATCGAGGACGCGGTAGCCCACCTGGTCTTTCTGGCCCAGGCCCAGGAGCACACCCTGGAGCAGGACTTCTCCGCCGCCGCGGCCCAGGTCGCCGCCACCATCGCCACAGAAGGCACCCAGGACGACGGGCCGGACGGTGCTGGTGGCACCGGCGGGCCGGGGGTGGGGTCGTGACACCCGGGCGCTGGTGGGGCCGGCCCCGCTGGCTCGGGCGCGGGCGCCCACCCGCCCCCGCCGCCGCTGGTCCTGCCGTGCCTGCTGGTCCCGCAGGCCGCGGCGGTGTGCCCGGTGGTGGCGCTTCCGACCTCGCCGCCCTGCCCAAGGGCCGCGCCCTCGTCCTGTCCTCAGGCTCACGCCCCACCCTCGTACGCACCCTCCCGTGGATGACCGGCCCCCACGCCACCGCAGTCAAGGCATCCATCACCGCCCACGACCCACAGGCTGAGCGGACGATCAACGAGGCAGCCACACAGCTGGCAGCAGTAGAGGCAACCCTGCAAGCCCATGAGACGGAGGCACACCCATGACCGACTGGGGAACAGCTGAGGCGCAGCCAAGCAGCAACGACCCTGCTGATGCTGTTGACGAGCCTGACGAACAGCTGTGGTTCGGCTCGGTCGACGAGTTCGTGCGCGACTACCTGCGCAACGTCTACCGCCGACGCATCGACGGGCGCCACCGGTGCTGGGTCGGCCGGTGGTGGCAGCACGAGGAGGCCGTGGTCCGCCTGGAGGCGCTGTGGCGCGCCTGGGAGCACCTACGCCGCGACGCGGCCACAGGCATGAGCATATGGTGGCGCGACCACGCCGACCACCACATGGCCGTCCTCATGAGCCCCGACGGCCCGTTCGCCACCGCCACACAAGGCACAGAGAACACCTGCAGGCTAGGCGAGCCCCTCCCCTACGTCCCACCACCAGAAGGCCTGTTCCCCGACGTACGAGAACAGCCGACAGAACCACCAGGCAGCACCGGCTGAGCACAGGCTCCCACGCTGCGACTCCGCCGTGACAGGAGTAGAAGTGCGTCTACCCGGCGACGTTCACCTGCCGATCCCGTGGGGTCCTGACTCGCGACCACGCCCGGGTCGGCTGCTGGTCCGCTGCTGCGCAGCGCGAACCGGCTGCCTCACTGCCTCAGTCGCGGCCCGCGGATAGGACGCCTGGACCGCTGACCTCACCGAGCTCCCCGTGCTCGCCGGTGACGGGGCTGGCGCACACAGCTGGCTGCCCCTGTCGTCGCGTCGCAGGTCATCAGTCAGCCGGGGCGTGGCCACGGCCTGGCGGGCCTCCTCAACGGTAGTGAAGAAGCGCCGGTAGCGCGACACCTCAGGCACCTGCTCAGCCACAGCGCGCGCCGCCCGGTCGCACCGGGAGCCCGCTACGTCCTGGGTGTCAAACACCAGCTCGCGGAACTCGCTGGGCACCCACCGCCCACCCAGCTCGCTGCTGTAGGTCTGCTCCACCCACCGCTGGGCGATCCGGTACCTGGACACCTCAGCGGGAACCTCGACGTCAACCACCTGGATGTCGTAACCAGCCCCAGCCAGCTGGGAGGCCAGGCGCACGGCCTTGACCTCGTCCGCCATCACACCATCGACCACGACGTTCTCACCACGCGCGAGAGCATCCTCTCGCACCTGGAGCGCGAGGTAGGAGGACTCCTCGTGCACCAGCGCGGCCAGCTCCATCGGCGCCAGCCGCACCCCACGACCCACCGCCTCAGCCGGCATCATGGCCTCGATACTGCCGTCCTCGACAGCCGCACGGACTAGCAGCACCTTGAACTCATCAGGATCCACAACAGTGAACCGCTGCCCCGCCTCCTCCAAGACCCGGCTGCGGACCACCCCCTTGCCCGCACCAGGCGGCCCGGCCAGCACGACGGCCTGACGCCCCGTGTCACCCCGACCGTGCTCCTCGTAGAACTGAGCCAGCAGACGCCGGTGCAGCTCACGACGCCCCGGCCGCGGCACGAAGTCCCCACCAGGCACCTGCCGGAACCACTCCGGGTTGCGGACAGTGGCTCCTGGCGCGTCCGGCGACAGCGGCCCGCCCTCACGAGACAGCTCACGCAGCAGCCCGGCCCGCGCGGCCAGCTCAGCGGGAACCTCAGGCATCACCGTACAGCGCGTCGAGCACCGCCTCGCACATGCCCACGTCGATCAGACCAGCCCGCTCAGCCCGGAAGAGGTCCTGGACAGTGCCCTCCGGGACAACCATGAGATCATCACCGGGACTCGTGCGCATCTCGCCAGCCGGCACCCAGGGCCAGGCAACCAGCTGCGCCACCGCCTCCTCACGGTCCAGCTCCCCCGCCGCGTACCGCTGGCACACCTCGTACGGGCTCGCGCTCCGCTGCCCCTCCCTAGGCACCGGCACACGACGGGCCGCCCTCAACGCCTCAGTCGCGGCCTGCGGATACGACGCACGAAGTGCGAAGGAACTGATCCGGCTCTCAAGCGAGGGAGTCTGCTGTGACGGCTCGCAGGACAGCAGCCGCGACACGAGGTAATCGGCCAGCGGACGCGGATTGCCGACGACGGCTCGCAGGCGCAGCGCGCGTAACGTGTCCACGTCAACACGCCGCCAGTTGACGGGGTGACCAGCCCGCTCTGCGAGAGCAGTCATGTAGAAACTCTGACTGCGCGTGTTCCCGTCCCTGTAGGGATGGATGGCTGTCAGGTCCCCCCAGCGCTCTGCGAGTCGCGTGGCGAACGTCGCTGCGTCCAGCCCGGTCAGGTAGTCCTCACGGCCGAGCCGGTCAAAGAGCTGTGACAGGCTGTCCTGGATGTACTCGGGACGAGCGTAGACGACACCCGTCCCGACGGCCTGCACGTTCACGTCGCGCAGCCGCCCAGCGATACCGGGAACGATCCGCTCGAACATCCGCGTATGGATATAGCGCAGGTACTCGTAGCCAGGCTGAGGCGGCACCGGCTCGATGCGCAACTCCGCCATCGCGGCCGAGGCGTAGTCGTTCATCGCGGCGTCGAGCCGCACCGAATCACGTATCCCCTTCGAGTTAACGAGGACACCCCCGCTGCCGGGATACGTATACTTGTCGTCCTCGCTCACCCGCGCGCGTACTTTTCGTCCAACTCGGCATACGCCTCAGCCGGAGTGATGTGCCCGTCAAGGATACGACGGGCACGGTCAAGGGCCTCGGCGTCCGGGAAGTGCCCAGCAAGCTGCTGAGCTTTCTCAATCAGCGCAAGCTCGCCCTCAACGTCAACGGCTGGTCGGACAACTACGGCGCTGTGGGTCATGTCAAGCCCCCTTCGTCTCAGTCACTTCTTACTATATCAAGGCAACCGAAAACGGTCTAGGGGCAAGTTAGGTTTCGGGCAGGCAGGCGCTGGTCACTCCGACGACGACTACACAGGCACTCATGTGGGCTGGACTAGCTGTCCTGATGACCGGAGCAGCGGCAAGCGCCCTCTCCACAGGACTACCTCGGAGACACTGATACCGAGGTATCATGACACCATAGTTGCATGGGACTATGGTCGGGGTTTGGCGTCAGCCTGCCTGCTGCGCGGGGCCGGGGTGAGTGGGGCCCGGGCTGGTCGGCACGTCGTGCTGGGCTGCCTTTGCCAGGGCTCTGGACACTGATGAGCTGCCGACTGCCAACACCCTTGCGATGTGTGAGATGCTCCGCCCCTCGGCACGCTCTGGGGTCATTACAGTGGGTCGGCCGCCCACGCGCCCCTGCGCCCGGGCGTGAGCCAGTCCGCGCCTCGTGCTCTCACGGATCGTGTCGACACGGAGTTGAGCGAACACAGCCACAATGCCGAACAGAGCCCGCCCCATCGGCGTTGTCGTGTCGATGTCCGGCTCAGTCAGGCTCCGGATGTTCACGCCGCGCTCGGCCAGGTCGTTGATGGTCTCAATGGCCATCTTCTCGCTACCCGCGATCCGGTCCAGTCGGCGCACGACGAGCGTGTCGCCCTCACGCAGGTAGTCCAGGCACGCGTCCCACTGCGGCCGGTCCCTGAGGCGGCTTGACTCACCACGATCCACGAACACGCGTATTGCTCCTGCGGCGCGCAACCGGCCTCCTGCGCCTGCGGGTTCTGCTCACGCGTCGACACACGGGCGCACCCGACCACGCTGCCTGCCGTAGTCACCGGTCCAACTCGTTTCCTTTACCCCGGCCCCTCAGGGGCGGGAGCCCGCAATAAGCGCGCGTGTCGGCCTCGCGGCCCGGCGTCGAGGCAACCGCCGCTCGCGCGCTCTGGGGGAAGCTCACGCTCAGCAATGACCGTACGTGGTGGACTGTGCGCGGGACCATGTCAGCGAGGGCGTCTGCGGCGGCACGAGCGCGCACACCGTCGTGGGGCCAGGCGCGCACAGCCACCTCACGGGAGTCGACTGTAGCGACGGTCCTGATGGTGTCCAGCAGGTCTGGAGTACTTCCCGACAGGGCGTGCACGCGCTCAACAGCACCGGCGGCCTGCCGACCCACTGTGGACAGCTCCCGGTCCCGAAGGCCGAAGTAGCTCCGGTCAAGCAGTACCGATCCGCCCCTGTCCTCAATGACAAGGCGGTCCACCCTGCCCGAGGCGATCAGCTCCTCAACCGTCCCGGCAGCCTTGGCGTAGGCCTCGTCGTGCGCGGCCGCCGGGGTCCACCGCCCCGCGCCCGTGTCCTCCACCTGCCTGGTGTACCGCTCCACTGTCGAGAGCCGGGACACCTCTTGGGGCACCGCGACCACACGCAGCTCGACGACGTAACCGGCCTGCCGGAAGGCCGAGATGGTCTGCGCCATCGCCTCAGGCGAGCGCAGCGTCGTCTCGATCAGCACGTCCGAGCGCTGCGCACGCAGGTAGTCGGCCGCCATGCCGATCCACTGCCCGGACGCCTGCGCCGTCGCTGCCGGCATCGACAGGGGCTCCTCACGCATCAGACGCGCGTAGTCCGGGTGGAACTGGCGAAGATCATCACCGATCACCGGCACCAGCGAAGGCCTCGCCTTCGCTGCGCGTTCGTTCGCACGGCTCTTACCAGCCCCCGGCTGACCACCCGTGTACACCAGGACCGGCGGCCACGACCCATCACCCCGCGCCCGCAAACGCAGGTCCTCCAGGTACGGGAGCACGTCATGATCGAAAAATAAGCGCAGCTGCTGCCCGCTTAGCTGGTCGCTCACGACAGGACCGGAGCGTACCGCGGCATCAAGGCCAGCTCGGCACGCAGCCCCATCGTGTGCTCCTCAATCGCCTGACGGTCGTCCGGGTCGACCGCACGGACCTCGCGCATCACCCGCAGCTGCTCAGCCCTCCAGTGATCCCTGGCACCGGCACTCTCCGCCTCACGCACCCACTCCACGTACCTGCCCCCGAGCTGGGTCGCCAGCTCACGCATCACGTCATAGAGCACCGGACTGAAGTCCTCACCACCACTCATCCTGCACACCCTTTCTGGCCCTCAGCACATACTACCAAGACGCCCAAAAAGGTTCTAGCGGCACTTTCGGGCGACTTAGGCTTCGGTCGACTGCTTCGGGTCAGCACCCGCCCGACCAGCAGACACAAGCCACCCAGACAGCACCGGCCATAACAGTTCCCCCGTCTAAGTCACGCCTTGTTGTATTAGGATAACCGGAAACAGTCCACCATGCGTTTCGGTACATCCTGGTTTCGGTGGCTGCTTCCGGGTGGCGAACCCTCGGTATATCTCACCTCACAGGACTCGCCCATCAGCGTTGTCGTGTCGATGCCCAGCCCGGTCAGGCTCCGGATGCTCACGCCTTGCCGACCCAGGTCGCTGATCGTCCCGATGACCATCTTCTTGCCGCCAGCAACACGATCCAGCCGACACTGGTCATCGGCTCGCTCCTGGTCCGTCGTTGCCAGGCCCTTGGTGGCTCTGTCCTGGCACGTGCATGGTGGGCGAACGTGCCTGCGGTGCGCTTGGCGGGCTGCTCTGGGGTTGTCGCACAGCCTGGGAGGCACTCGTGGGGAACGACAGCCGGGCGCGCTCCGCGACGCGCCAGGCGGCGTCCCGCGCACCCTGCGGGGTCGCCTTGCTGAGGATCTGATCGAGCATCTCGCACAGCGGCCCGAAGTCCCGCTGCTCGGCTGCCGCACGGCTGGCCTGGTCATTGGCCGCGCCGTGCACGGTGCGCCAGCCGAGCTGCCACCCGGCGTCGCGGGCGACACGGCTCCAGAACACTCGTTGCGTCCGACCGTTTCCCTCCCGGAACGGGTGCACGTAGTTGAACTGGTCGTAGTGGTACGCCAGGCGGTCGATAAACTGCTCGCGGCTCATGCCGCGCAACTCGTTGTCGGCCCGCAACTCCTCCGCGCAGTATGCGGCGGCACGACCAATCATCGACACGGGAAGAAAGAACTGGGCTCCCTCCACGTTCTTGCGAATGTCGACGGTGCGCAACTCCCCCGCCCAGTCGTAGACGTCCTGGAACAGATGGCGGTGGATCGCGCGCAGCTCGTCGAGGTCACCGGTCGGCCTCACTGGCCGATCCATGAGTTGCACCAGGCGGGTGAACACCAGAGCGCCCTCGGCCTTGTCGAGGGCGCTCTGTGTCGTCGCGCCGACCTTGTTGCTCAGCAGACCCGTCTCAGGATCAAGATACGGGTCGACGAGCTCAGCCGAGGCCATACCGCGCGCGAGCGCGGGCCACCAGCTCGTCAGAGTCAATGCGCCCGGCGACATACTCGTCGGCGTCCGCACGCGTCGCAGCATCGACGCGCATACCTTCCATCTCGCCGCTGTGAATCGCCTCGGCCACCCGCAGCTCGCGCTCGGCCGCAGTCGTCGCGGTGCCTGCTGTACCAGTGGCCACGGCGGTGCCCCTCTCGTTCGACGCCAATCGACTCTAGCCGATTTCCCGAAAACGATCTAGGGGCAGTCTTGGGTCGCGAGGGTTTCGGTCCGGCGTGCCGACTTCCGTCGCCCCTCGGCCACCGTCGGCCCGTAAAAGGTCGTGAGGGGAGGCTGTAACCTTGCTGCCGAGCCCTTCTCCTCCCACGTCTGCCCCACACGTTTTGGGAGTCCTCACCGACTGTGTCCAGGTCGCGGCACCCGCTGCTGGCCGACACGCGCCCCACGCACCCTTGGCACCTGTCGGGAAGTCCTCGCTCTGACCGCCTCGGTGGCGGGCCTGGCCTGGCTGACATCGGCACGCATCCTCATGGCCACCAGGTCCCGGTCTATCCCCCTGGCCTCCATGTCACGTGCCATACTGGCACGGCGCTCGGCACTGTCATAAAGGGTGCGCCCGTCCTCACGAACCCTGCCGGCTGTCACCTCACGCTGCTCGGCCTCGGCCACCGCCCGGGCACGCTCCCCAGGGTCCAGCTCGTGCTCAGCCGCCACCCCTGTCTCCCCAGCCCGCAGGTCCTCCCGGTCCGCCTGAGCCAGGAGCCGCTGCGCCTCAGCACGGTCCCAGGCCGCCCTGACCCCTTCCGCCCCAGCACCGGCGTACTCGTACCTGGCGCGGTCCCGCATGAGGCGGGCGCCCAGGCTCCCCGCCTCCTGGGCAGCACCAGTACTGTCAGCCTCAACACCGTAGCCGTAGCGGGAACGCAGCTCTCCCGGCTCCTGCTCACTACGTGCGCCTGCCCGGCGCACACGACGCATATTCTCCTCGCGATCACTCGAACAGCTCAGGCCAGCCCTCCTCAACATCGCGTCTCTCCATGACGATCCTCTCGCAGTAGGCGGTACATCTACTCTGCCCAAGTCATCCCACTGGCCGAGAGCAACCCAGGACCCCACCACACGCCAGACCGGACGCCCCGTCAGCTCAGTGGCCATAGGTCCTCAGCTCACAGCAGCCCGGCGGCCAGGTCGAGGGGCGTGCCGAAGCGGTGCGCGGTGACAGACACTGACTGCTCGCGCAGGAAGGGCAGCAGCTCGGTGTGTGGGCAGGCGGTCACATCCCCGGTGTACAGCGCGACGTCCGGGCTGCCGCCGGTGGCGTGGCAGCCCTCCTGCCAGCGCTCCTGGGCGGCTTGCTCCCGCGGTCCCAGCAGCCGCACACGCACCCCCAGCGCCCCGGAGTCGGCAAGGTCGCCCAACCGCCGGGCCCACGCCCGGGAGTCCTCCTGGACCACCGTGGCACCACGGTCCCACAGCACCGCCCCCAGCGCCTCGGGCAGCGCCTCGGCCACCGACAGGCTCAGCCCGGCACCAGCCAGGCAGCCCGCCGCCATGACTCGCACCAGGTCCGCCAGCGCCGTCCCTGCCTCAGCCCGCACAAGGACCTCTGCGGGGCGGTAGCGAAGCACATTGCGCTCACACGCCAGTCCGGTGACGTCCACCGCCTGCCCGTAGGCGCTGCGCCACGCCTGGGCATCCTGGGCCAGAGCCGTGCGCAGGAGCAGGAGGTCCTGGCCAGCGAGCTCGGAACGCACCGAGTCGTACAGGTCGTCCAGGTCGTCCAGGTCACCCAGGGGCTCAGCCTCACCGTCCCCGCCGAGGACGTCCACCTGCTGCGGGATGTCCTCCACGGCACCGTCTGAGCGCACGACCTCCCCCAGGCCCAGCAGGTAGCTGGGGCCGCCCGCCTTCGTGGTGGAGCCGATGGCCGAGCGCTTCCACCCGCCAAAGGGCTGGCGCCTCACGATGGCGCCAGTGATCCCCCGGTTGACGTAGAGGTTGCCCGCCTGGACCGTCTCCAGCCACTGGGCCAACTCCTGAGAGTCCAGGGTCTGCAGGCCTGAGGTGAGGCCGTAGTCGACGGCGTTGACCACCTCAATGGCCTCCTCCAGGGTGTCCACCCGCATGACGCCGAGCACCGGGGCGAAGTACTCCGTGAGGTGGAACTCGCTGCCGGGCCTCACTCCGGCGCGGATACCCGGGTGCCACAGGCCGGAGCCCAGGTGCCGGGGCCGCAGCACCCAGTGCTCCCCCTCCCCCAGGACCGTCAGTCCCCGCAGGGCCTTGGCGTCGTCAGGCACCACCACCGGCCCCACCTGGGAGTCCAGGTGCTCGGGTGAGGCCACCACCAGGGAGGCGGTAGCGTCCACCAGCTGGCGGGCGATCCTCTCCGAGCGCCCGGCCGAGCCGACCAGGACCAGCAGGGAGGCTGCCGAGCACTTCTGGCCCGCGTGGGCGAAGGCCGAGGCGACGGTGTCACGCACCGCCAGGTCCGGGTCGGCAGAGGGCGTGACAATGATGGCGTTCTTGCCGCTGGTCTCCCCCAGCAGGCGCATGTCCGGCTTCCAGGAGCGGAACATGCGGGCGGTGTCATAGGAGCCGGTGAGGATGACCCGGTCCACGCCGTCGTGGGTGACCAGGTGCCGGGAGACCTCACCGTCCTCCACCGGAGCCAGCATGAGGACGTCAGTGGGGACCCCGGCGTCATGGAAGACGCTGACCAGCTCGGCCGCGCAGCGCCTGGCTGGCGGGGCCGGCTTGAGGACGACGGTGCTGCCCGTGGCCAGGGCCGCCGCCACGCCACCGGTGGGGATGGCCAGGGGGAAGTTCCACGGCGAGGCGACCACGGTCAGGCTGCTGGGCACGAACCGGCCTCCGCCCAGGTAGCCGGGGTCCTCCAGCGCCAGGGCGTTGCGGGCGTAGAGGTTGCAGAAGTCAACCGCCTCGCTGACCTCGGGGTCGGACTGGTCGATCGTCTTGCCGGTCTCACTGGCGGCGACCTCGATCAGCGCGCCCCGCCGCTGCTCAAGGAGCTGTCCGGCCCGCCGGATGATCTCCGCGCGGGCGCTGACCCCCAGTCCCGCCCAGCCGGGTGCGGCCGCCCGGAGGACCTCCACGACGGCGTCCACGTCCTCCCTGATGGCAAACCGGGCGGCACCAGCCGTCACGGCCTCGACTCCCAGCCGGGAGGCGGGCACAGCCCGGGCGATCTGACGAGCCCACTGCCGGTTGCCGCCCAGGGAGGGGTCGGAGTCCGGGGTGGAGACGAAGGCCCCGTCCTGCGCCGGGGCCGGTGCCAGAGCACCAGCGGGCCGCCCCTCCAGGCGGTCCTGGGTCCGCCGGGGCCCGGGAACAGGCGCCTGGGGGTCAAGGTCGGCCAGGGACGCCAGGAAGCGGTCACGCTCCCGGGTGAGCACGCGGCTGTCGGAGGCGATGTCGAACACCCCGGACATAAAGTTCTGCGGCGCGGCGTTCTCCTCCAGGCGGCGCACCAGGTAGGCGATGGCGACGTCGAACTCCTGGGGGGCCACCACCGGGACGTACAGCAGCAGGTGGCCCACGTCGCGCCGTACGACCTCCGCCAGGGTGGTGGCCATCCCCGACAGCATCTCGAACTCGACGGCGTCAGTACCCTCCAGCCCACGGGCCGCCCGCAACTCGTAGGCCAGGGCGATGTCAAAGATGTTCTGACCTGCCACACCCAGGCGCACGGCCCGGGTGCGCTGCGGGGTCATGGCCCAGTGGAGGACACGCTTGTAGCAGGTGTCGGTCTCCTGCTTGGTGGGCCAGGTGGTCATCTCCCACCCGTGGACACCGGCGTCAACAGCCTCCATGGCGAGGTTGGCCCCCTTGACCACCCGCACCTTGACCGGGGCGCCTCCCCGGGCCACCCGCGCCGCCGCCCAGTCCTGGAGGCGCTGCATCGCCCCCAGGGAGTCGGGCAGGTAGGCCTGCAGGACGACCCCGGCCTCGTAGCTGCCCAGCTCCTCCTGGTCCAGGAGGGCGGTGAACACGGCCAGGGTCAGGTCCAGGTCCTTGTAGTCCTCCATGTCCAGGTTGAGGAAGGTGCCGTGGTCACGCGCCAGCCGGTACAGAGGGGTCAGCACCTCCACCCCGTGGGCGACCACCTCGTCAAAGCCCCAGGGGTTGTGCGGACCGGTCACGGCAGACACCTTCACCGAGACGTAGTCCACGTCCTGCCTGGTGACCAGCCGGGAGACCTCTGCCAGGCGCCGGGCGGCCTCCTGGTCCCCCAGGACCGCCTCACCCAGGAGGTTGATGTTGAGCCGGTTGCCGTCACGGCGCAGACGCCGCAGCGCCGGGCCCAGGCCCTGGTCGGTGGCATCGACGACCAGGTCACCCACGATCTGGCGGAAGGTGTGCCGGGCGGCGGCAGCCACCACGGTCGGCGCCAGCCTTGAGGCGGCCCCGCCCAGGCCGGTGGCTGCGGCCAGGGCCGGCGGGAGGAAATCCGTGCGCCCGTCGGCCAGGCGGCGCAGGGCGCGCCCCGCCACCTCCAGGTCAGCCGGGCGCACGACGTCGTCGACGAAGCGGGTGGTGAAGGCCAGCCCGTCGGGGTCGGCCAGGATCCGGGAGAGCAGGGCCGCCGCCCTGGGAACGGGGAGCCGGGCCGAGGCCTCCACCCAGCCTCGCGCACGCTCCACGGCCCGCAGCCCCAGCTCCCACATCTCCTGTGGGCAGGGGCTGTTCGTGGGCCTGGCCGGGGCCGGGTCGGTCAAGGAGGGCGAGGAGCTGTCTGCGGTGCCCAGGGGCTCGGAGGGTGTGGACATCATCATCCTGGTGGTCTCCTGTTCCGGTACGCACTGGTCTAGTCGGCCGGTAGCGGGCAGGGCGCCCACCTCCCAGTGTGCGCCATCAGGAGGCTGCGCGCAGTCACAGCAGCAGAGGGAACAGTCCCCAGTAGGCCAGGAACATCAGCTGGACAAGGGTGCCGCCCAGGGCACTGACCAGGACGGTCCCCGTCCAGGGGGTCAGCCACCGCCCTCCCCCGTCCTGGCGGACGTGCCCACGCATGAGCCAGGCCCTGCCGACCAGCTTGACCAGAAGCACGACCGTCATCAGCGCCGCCCCCTGTGCCAGCGCCCACCCCCCGTAGGAGATCCACAGGTTGGAGGTCCGGTTCAAGGCGAGCTGGGCCACGGTCAGGACGTAGGCCAGGTACAGGACCCAGGAGGACGTCACGGACAGGCCCAGCGACACCGCCCACCGCCCAAGCGGTGCTGGCAGGTGCAGGCCACGCCCGCCTCTCAGCCGCGGAAGCTGGCCAGCCCCCCACAGCACCGCCGACAGGCCCAGCAGCCCCAGGCCCAGGACGGCGGTCACCAGCATGAGGTCACCGCTGGCGTACCACCGGGTCCTCTCAGGTACCTGCGCCCAGTAGACCTGCGTGGGCGCCGCCCCGGCCACACGGGGCCCAGCACCGCCAGTCTCCGGCAGCCCAGTCACCCAGCGGGCCAGGTCCCGAGCCACCCCGGGCACCAGCAGCCCCTCAGTGCTGGTCCCCGACTTGAGACCATGGTTGGCCCCGGCGTAGTAGCGCACCGTGAGCTGGTCGTTACCCGCCTCCTGCATCGAGTCCCAGACCGTCCTGGGCCCCTGGAGCACAGGCATGGAGGAGTCCTCCGTCCCATACAGCATGAGGACCGGCACCGTCAGGCGCCGCTCGTAGACGGAGGCGTCGAAGTCAGCGTACTTGAACCCTCCACCCGGTAGCTCCCTGGACCCCAGGATCCTGGGGATGATGTCCAGCAGCGGCTCGGGCACCCCCACCTCACGCAGGTAGGAGTCCATGGCGAAGGCAGCCTGCTGGCGTATGGGCACCACCGGCGCGGAAGCCAGCACCAGGAAGGCGATACGGGAGTCCTGGGCAGCCAGCACCACGCCGGGGTAGCCGCCCTCGGACTCGGCGTACAGCCCCACCCGCAGCGCGTCAACCTCCTCCAGGGAGCGCAGGAGCTCCACGGAGTCGGCGTAGTCCGCCGCCATGGACACGTAGTCACGCTCGGTGAGGGTGTAGCCCTCCATCGGCTTGTCCGGCACGATGGTGGTGGCCCCAGCCGAGGCCAGCGCCTCGGCCTGCTCGGCAAAGCCCTCGATCGTGTGGGTCCCGGCGCCGTGGAGGAAGACGACACCCGCGGTGGGGGTGGGCGCCCCCACCGGCTGGCGCAGGAGAGCGGGCACCTCCTGGCCGTCGGCCTGGGGCACGCTCACCTGGATGGTCCTGACCTCGTAGGTGCCTACCGGGACAGTCTCGACCTGTCCGCCGATACCGGTGTCACGGGTGGTCGGGGCCAGCGGCGCGGTGAAGACCGCAGGCGACCAGCGCGGACCCGCCAGGGTCCCCACGAGGCTGAGTCCCAGCACCAGGACGATGCTGCCCCCCATGACGCGGTGGTCGTAGGAGACCGCCAGGACCAGCGCTCCCAGCGCGAGGGTGAGGACGATCTGCCAGATCTCGGTCAGTCCCGCCCCGAGGAGCAGCAGGAGAAGGACCAGGGCGAGGACCCCCAGGAGCAGCCTGGCCAGGCGACGGCACCCAGCACGGCACACTGTGACGACCATCCTGGCAGCCCGCCGGGGGAAGGCACGGACCCAGACCCAGCCGGAGGTGATCTCAGCCTGGGTGGGCCTCAGAGGCTCTCCCCGGGAACGGGTCCGCCGGGGCAGGAGCCGGACAGGGCGGTGGGGACACATCACGGGACAGGTCCTGCTCAGAAGCCGAGGCGGGCCAGGGCCTTCGGGTCGGACTGCCAGTCCCGGGCGGTACGCACGTGCAGGTCAAGGTAGACCTTGCGCCCCAGCAGCTCCTCAACGCTCTTCCGTGCCCTGACGCCGACCTCCTTCAGCCGGGCCCCGTTGCGCCCGATGACGATCCCCTTCTGGGAGTCGCGCTCCACCACCAGGCTCACCCGTACCTGGAGGCGTCGCCCTGCCCCCTTGAGGTGACCCGGGTCGCGCTCCTCCTGACGTGCCCGCTCAGGGTCCACGACCTCGTCGACGACGACGGCCAGAGAGTGCGGCAGCTCCTCGCGCACCCCTTCCAGGGCGGCCTCGCGGACCAGCTCGGCGATCATGGTGGTCTCAGGCTCGTCAGTGACCTCGCTGGCGGGGTAGAGGGGCGGGCTGGCAGGCAGGTAAGAGACCAGGACCTCCTCCAGGACGTCAACCTGCTCCCCGCGCCTGGCCGAGACCGGGACGATCTCGGCCCAGTCCCCCAGGGCGTCCACGGCCAGGAGCCGGGCAGCCAGGTCTGGGCGCGAGACGGCGTCCGTCTTGGTGACCGCTGCCACCACGGGGGTGCGCAGGTCGGCCAGCTCGCGGGCGATGAAGCGGTCGCCGGGGCCGGTCCTCTCGTTGGCAGGCAGGCAGAAGACGATGACGTCTACCTCAGCCAGAGTGGTGCGCACCAGGTCGTTGAGCCGTCGGCCCAGCAGCGTCCTGGGCCGGTGGAGGCCAGGGGTGTCCACCAGCACCAGCTGGGCGTTGGCACGGTGGACCACGGCCCTCACGTTGTGCCTGGTCGTCTGCGGCTTCCCGGAGGTGATGGCGACCTTGGTGCCGACCATCGCGTTGGTCAGGGTGGACTTACCCGCGTTGGGACGCCCCACCATGCAGGCGAACCCGGCGCGGAAACCCTCGGGGAGCTGCGGCACTGCGACCTCGACACGCACGCCGTCCGGCCCGCCCCGCCCCGGATCGGAGTCCTCCAGGGCGGGGGGCAGGACAGGGAAGCCGTCGGCGTCACGCAGAGGCTCAGCCTGGCCCTCACGCGAGCCGCTGGAGCCTCTGGAGCCGCTGAAGTCACGGGAGTGGGGCATCAGAGTCCTTCCGGTCAGGCTGGTCCGGGACCTCGGGCACCCTGGTGGCAGTCAGGGTCGCCAGCTGGCGACGGCGCCCGGCCACGTCCTGCGCCACCAGACGCAGCCCCTGGACGTCCCCGCTCGCCCCGGGAAGGGGGACGCGTCCGACAGCCTTGGTGAGCAGCCCCCCGGCGGTGTCCACGTCGTCGTCGTCAATCTCCAGGCCGAAGAGGGCGCCCAGCTCGTCCAGCCCGAGCCGGGCGGGGACACGGTAGGTGCCAGGAGCGACCTCCTGGGGCTCGGGCAGCCGGGGGTCGTGCTCGTCAATGAGCTCACCAACCACCTCCTCCAGCAGGTCCTCCATGGTGACCAGCCCTGCGGTGCCCCCGTACTCGTCCACCGCCAGGGCCATGTGGAAGTGGCCGGTCTGCATCTCCCGCAGCAGGTCGTCAGCCAGCTTGGTCTCCGGGACGTACTCGGCCACGCGCACGAACTCCGACACGGGCAGGCCCTCCTGGTCGGGGCTGGCCGACAGCCGTCGCAGGAGGTCCTTGAGGTAGAGCACGCCGCGCACGTCGTCAGCGTCCTCCCCGATGACGGGGACCCGGGAGAACCCGGAGCGCACGAACAGGCGCATGGCGCTGGCGGCGCTCCTGTCCGCCTCGATCGTCACCATGTCGGTACGAGGCACCATGACCTCGCGCACCAGGGTCTGGCCCAGCTCGACGACGCTGCGCAGCATCTGGCGGTCCTCGTCCTCAATGGTGTCTGCCTCACCGATCTCGTCGATCATCTCCCGCAGGTCCTCGTTGACGGCCTCCCGGGCCTGGGCGTGGGTCGGCTCAGCGCGGCGGCGGGGGCGGCGGGCTGCCAGCGCGCGCCAGGGCGCCCCCAGCGCGGTGACCCACCCCAGGAGCCCTCCCAGCGCCAGGAGGGTCCCTCCCGGGTTGCGCTGGCCCGCCGACCGTGGGGAGACGCCCACCAGCACCCCCAGGAGCACAATGTTGCCCAGGACGGCCAGGACCAGCACCAGCCACCACTCGTCGACCAGGCCGGCGACCGCCAGGGTCACCAGGACCGCAGCGAGCATGTCCACCGCCACGCGCGCAGGCGCCACGGCGGCCAGCACCTGGTCACGCCGCTGCGCCAGGTCACGCACCTGCACGGCCCCGCGTCGCCCGGCCTCGACCAGGTCCTCAGCGGCAGCGCGGGTGAAGCGGGTCAGGGCCGCCTCCCCCGCCGACAGCGCCGCCCCCAGACCCAGGGCAAGGAGGGCACCCACGACAAGAAGGAGGACAGGTATCCCGCTCACGCGCCCCGCTCCGCCAGGAAGGTCAGCAGGAGCCTGCGCTGGAGCGCAAACATCTCCTTGCGCTCACGCGGCTCGGCATGGTCGTAGCCCAAGAGGTGCAGGATGCCGTGGGTCGTCAGCAGGAGCATCTCCTCCACCGCGGAGTGGCCGGCCTCCAGCGCCTGCTCGGCAGCCACCTGCGGGCACAGCACGATGTCACCCAGGGTCCCCGGCGGGGTCGGTGTCCCGGCCGTCCCCGGCCGCAGCTCGTCCATGGGAAAGCTCATGACGTCGGTTGGGCCGGGCAGGCCTAGCCAGCGCTCGTGGAGCTCGGCCATCGGCTCGGGGTCGACGAACAGGATGGCAAGCTCAGCAGCGGGCGAGACGTGCATGGCCTGGAGCACGTGGTCAGCCAGGGCGGCGAACTCGGCCCCGTCAATCGGCACGGAGGTCTCGTTGCTGACTTCTGTCGTCACGTCTGCCTCCCCTCACCGGCCCTGCCGCCCCGACCAACCCTACCGGCTCCGACGGGGCGTCCACGGCTGCGGGTACCGCCGGGCGCGGCACGCCGACGCGGCGAACGACGGGGCACAGGACCGTGCCCGGTGGGGTCAGCGCCCGCCTGGAGGGCCGCAGCCTGGGCCTCATAACTGGCGTAGGCGTCAATGATACGGCCCACGAGACGGTGGCGGACGACGTCGGCGCTGCCCAGGTCGCAGAAGGAGATCCCCTCCACCCCCTCCAGGATGCTACGCACCACAACCAGGCCCGAGGGGCGCCCCCCAGGCAGGTCCACCTGGGAGACGTCCCCGGTCACCACCATCGTGGAGCCGAAGCCCAGGCGGGTGAGGAACATCTTCATCTGCTCCGGGGTGGTGTTCTGGGCCTCGTCGAGGATGACGAAGGCGTCGTTGAGGGTGCGTCCACGCATGTAGGCCAGAGGGGCGACCTCAATGGTTCCCGCCGCCATGAGCCGGGGCAGGGCCTCGGGCTCCAGCATGTCGTGGAGGGCGTCGTAGAGGGGACGCAGGTAGGGGTCGATCTTGTCGGTCAGGCTGCCGGGCAGGAAGCCGAGGCTCTCTCCCGCCTCCACGGCGGGACGGGTCAGGACGATCCGGGACACCTGCCTGCGGGCCAGGGCGTCCACGGCCTTGGCCATAGCCAGGTAGGTCTTGCCGGTCCCAGCCGGGCCGATCCCGAAGGTGATGGTCGACTCCTCAATGGCGTCGGTGTAGGCCTTCTGCCCCAGGGACCGGGGGGTGATAGTGCGCCCGCGCGCGCTCAGCACGCTGTCGGTGAGCACCTCGGTTGGCCGGGTGGCGGCGTCCAGCAGACCGACGGCGCGCTCCACGGCGTCAGGAGTCAGCGGCGTGCCAGTGCGGGCGACGTCGATCAGCTCGGCGACCAGCACGAGGGCCGTGTCGAGGCGGTCCTGGTTCTCCTGGGCAGCGGTGACGGTCACGGTGGTGCCGCGCACGTGGACGTCTACCTCCGGAAACCCTTTCTCCACCGCACGCAGCACCTCGTCATGGGCGCCCAGGAGGGTCACAGGGTCCAGGTCGGCGGGCAAGGTCATGGTGCGGGTGACGGTAGAGGCAGTGGCGGCCCGGGCCGGGTGCCTGTCACCACTGACGGCTCCGCCACGGCCGGTGCCGACCAGCTCGGGCACCGTGTCAGGTTCACGGAAGGCTTGAGTCATCGTGGCCCGATCCTACCTACCGGTGCCGCATCCTGGACGTGCGCCTCCCACCGTGTGCACGCCCCAGTAGCCTCGCTCTCCATGCGCTACACCCACGGTCACGGCACAGCGGTGCTGGTCAGCCACTCACAGCGCTCGGCAGCAGACTGTGCCGCCTACCTCCTCCCCCACCTCCAGGCGGGGCAGGACCTGCTGGACGTCGACTGCGGGCCGGCCACGATCACCGCTGACCTCGCCCAGGCTGTTGCCCCCGGGCGCACCGTCGGGCTGGACCCCGCGCCAGCGGCGCTGGAGGCCGCGCGCGCCACGCTGGCCGCACGCACGGCGCTCCCCGGCAGACGACCCCGGCCCGGCAGCGCCGTAGACGGCGCGGCACCGGCCGTGGAGCTCGTGGCCGGGGACGTGGCCAGCCTCCCCTTTGAGGACGGCTCCTTCGACGTCGTCCACGCCCACCAGGTGCTCCAGCACGTATCGGACCCGGTGGCGGCCCTGCGGGAGATGGCCCGTGTGGCCCGCCCCGGCGGGCTCGTCGCGGCCCGTGACACCGTCTACCCGGCCATGGCCTGGTTCCCCCAGCCAGTGCCCCTGGAGGAGTGGCGGCGGGTGTACACCGCGACAGCGCGGCACAACGGCGGGCACCCGGACGCAGGCGCCCGGCTCCTGTCGTGGTGCCGGGAGGCTGGGCTGACCCAGGTCGAGTGCTCCGCCTCCACCTGGTGCTACGCCACCGCGCCGCAGCGTCGGCAGTGGGGGCGCACCTGGGCGCAGCGGTGCCTGTCCTCCTTCGGGCCACAGGCCGTCGAGCTGGGTCTGACCACGCCGGAGGGACTGCAGGAGATGGCCGAGGCCTGGCATGCCTGGGCCGAGGCGGGCGACGGCTGGTTCGCCGTCGTCCACGGCGAGGTGCTCGCCCGTCCCGCCTGAGGACCAGAAGGCGTCGTCCGCACCTCACCTCGCAGCCGCCGGGCCGCCGAGCCCGTCCTAGCGTCCTAGCGGGTCCGCCGGGGGACCGTCAGAGCGGCCAGGACCAGTGCCACCAGGCCGAAGCACAGCAG
Source organism: Actinomyces wuliandei (assembly GCF_004010955.1). Lineage (NCBI taxonomy): Bacteria > Bacillati > Actinomycetota > Actinomycetes > Actinomycetales > Actinomycetaceae > Actinomyces > Actinomyces wuliandei. The sequence continues at coordinate 1,212,779 of NZ_CP025227.1, read as the reverse complement.
GTAGACGAGGTTGCGGGTGAGGTCCCCAGAGGGGCCGGCCACGGTCTGCAGCTCGTCGACGAAGTCCACCGCCCAGCTCAGGGGCAGAGCGTCGGAGACAACCTCCAGGGCACGGGGCATCTGGTCGCGGGGCACGAGCAACCCGCACAGGAAGAGCTGGGGGAAGATGACCACCGGCATGAACTGCACGGCCTGGAACTCGCTGCGGGCAAAGGCGGAGACGAGCAGCCCCAGGGACACCCCGACGAAGGCGTCAAGCAGTCCCACCAGCACCACCCACCCCCAGGCGGCCTCGACCTCCACGCCCAGGCCCCAGGCACCCACCGCGCACAGGACGAGGATCTGCACCACGGCGGTGGCGGAGAAGGCGGTGGCGTAGCCGAACAGGAGGTCGGCCCGGTGGGTGGGTGTGGTCCACAGCCTCTCCAGGGTGCCGCTGGTGCGCTCGCGCAGCATGGCCACGCTGGTGACCAGGAACATCATCGTCATGGGCAGGATGGCCATCATGGACACGGCGACACGGTTGAACAGGACGTCACCGCCAGGAGAGTCAACGTAGACGAAGTACAGCAGAGTCAACAGCACCGACGGGACCACGGAGATGAGCGCCAGCGTGCGGCGGTCGGCGCGCAGCTGGGCCAGGATCCGTGCCGTGGCAGCCAGGTAGGTGCGTGGGCTCATCGTGAACCTCCCTTCTGTCCGGTCTTCTGAGTGACGCCCTGGCTGGCTTCCCGGCTGGTCTGGTCAGCACCGACAGCACTGTCAGCACAGTCATCACCGACAGCACCGACAGCACTGTCTGACCAGCCCGAGTCGCGGGCGATGACGGCCAGGAAGGCCTCGTCGACTGTCGTGGCCCCGGTGTCCTCCAGGAGCCCGGGCGCAGTGGTGCAGGCCAGCAGGTGTCCCTCACGCATGAGGAGCACCTGGTCGCAGCGGAAGGCCTCGTCCATGACATGGCTGGACACCAGCAGGGTGGTCCCCTCCTGCGCCATGGCCCGGAACCTCTCCCACAGGTCCTCCCGGGTCAGCGGGTCCAGGCCCACGGTCGGCTCGTCCATGACGAGCAGGTCAGGACGGGCCACCAGCGCGCAGGCCAGGCTCACCCGGCCCGCCTCCCCGCCGGAGTAGCTCGACACCGGCCTGTCAGCGATATCCGCCAGACCCACCAGGTCCAGGACCTCCTGCGGGTCACGGGCGCGAGCGCCCGCGAGCCTGGCGAAGTAGGTGAGGTTCTGCCGTGCGGTGAGGTCCTTGTAGACGGCCAGCCCCTGGGTGACATAGCCGACGCGCCCGCGCACCGCAGGGTCACCGGGGGTATGGCCCAGTACCGAGACTCTGCCCCTGTAGCGCTGGACGCCCACCAGAGTGCGCATGAGCGTGGTCTTGCCGCAGCCCGAGGGGCCCAGCAGCCCGGTCACGGTGCCGGGCGCGAGGCTGAGCCCCAGCCCGTGGAGGATCTCCTTGCCTCCGCGCGACACGTGCAGGTCGGTCACCTCGACGACGGGCACGCCCTCATGTGCCCCGCTAGTGGGCTCCGCACCTGGGGCACCTGCTCCAGCTGCTGTTGCTGGTGTACCACCAGCCCCGTTTTTCATCATATGATGAATATAGAGGGCGGCGGAGACCCTGTCAAGGCAGAACAGAGGAGACACAGGAGGGCTGGGGAGCTGGGGGATGGGGGCTGCACATCTTCAACCTTGGCCTGCGCCCGCTTCGACAGCACAGACGTGCGGGATCCCCGCAGGTGCAGGCGTTCACCTCGCTCCATCCAGCCAGAGCAGACCCGAAGATGTGCAGCGCGACCTTTGCTGCACATCTTCAGGTTGAACAGAGAGGGCCGCGATCCCCAGAACGCCGCAGTCCTGGGCTAGCGGCCTCTCAGCAGGCCGACCCAGGGCGGTGATGATGTGCAACTGCGGTCTGTAGCACCCCCAGGTGCCGCGTTTGAACGCCCGCCTACTGGCCGGTCTCCTCAGCCCTTAGCGGGCCGACGGCGTAGCGGTGCAGGGTCGGCCCCACCAGGGCGACCAGCTCCTCCACGTCAAGGGCGGCGAGCGGCTCCGCACCCACCACCCAGCGGACCAGCCCCAGGCCGATGAGCTGGCTGGCGACGAGCTGAGTGCGCAGCTGGGGCCTGTCCGGGGAGATTCGCTCCATCAGAGGGCCGAGGATCCCACCGAAGATGAACCCGGCCACCGGGGCAAGGCTGTCCTGGCTGCTCGTGGCGGCCCGGAAAACGGCGGCGAACCGGTCCGCCCCGACCTCGTCCCACAGGGAGACAAAGTACCGCACCAGGTTGGCACCGATGTCCTGTGCAGGCAGCCGGGCCACCTCGGCCGCCCTGGCGCCCAGGTCCGCCTCGACCCCCGCGCTCGGTGAGATGACTGCGGCAGAGAACAGGGAGGCCCGGTCAGGGAAGTAGTGGTGGACGAGGGCTGGGTCCACGCCTGCCTGGCGGGCGATCCCCCGCAGCGACGTCTGGTAGCCGTCACGGGCGAAGGCAGCACGTGCGGCGGCCAGGATCGCCTCCCTGGCGTCGGGGGAGCCGGCCGGGCGCCGCCCCCGGGGGCTCACCCGGCCACCTCCGTGCCAGGCGCACCCGCAGGCTCCCACAGGCCCGCACGCTGGGCCAGGACCGCCAGGGCGACCGGCCCCGCTGAGGCCGTACGCATGACGTGCGGTCCCAGGCGGACCGTCATCGCCCCCGCTTCCTCAAGGACGGCGACCTCCTCCCGCTCGATACCACCTTCAGGTCCGACGATGACCGCCAACACCGGCCGACCGTCCTGCCCCGGCCCCGCAAGGGCGGACAGCGGTGCTCTCGCCTCCTCGTGGAGCAGCGCCACCACTCCCCCGGCCTGCGTGGTCGCACGTGCCCACTGGGCCAGCTCACCGGTGGACCGCACCTCCTCAACCTGGGGCACGACGGCGCGACGGGCCTGCTTGGCCGCCTCCCGGGCAGTGGTCTGCCAGCGCTGCCGCCCCCTGGACCGCCTGGCCCCCTGCCACACGGACACGCACCGCCTGGCCTGCCAGGGCAGCACCGTCTCAGCCCCCACCTCGGTGGCGGTCTCCACCGCCTGCTCATCACGCCCTCCCTTGGCCAGGGCCTGGACCAGGACCAGGCGCACCAGGGGCGCGGGCTCCACCACCCGCTCCAGCACCCGCACCCCGAGCCGGTCCCTGGCGCCGTCCCCGGCAGACGTCACCGTGCACACCAGCCGCAGCCCCGAGCCGTCAACCAGGTCCACCCGCTCGGGCTCGCGAAGCCGCCGCACGGTCACCGCGTGGCGCGCCTCAGTACCAGTCAGGACGAGCTCGTCGCCGCTGCCAAGGAGGGTGAGCACGAGACCAGCCCCTGGACCGGGTCGAGAACCAGACGGGGAAGGGACGGCAGGGGGCTCCTTCCGGGCAGAGGAGCCAGCGGGCTCAACCGTGCCAGGAGTGACGACAAAGACGGGCGCGCTCACACGTCCCAGGCTACGACCAGCGCAAGCCGCTTCGCAGTACCGTGTGCCGCACGGTACCGGTGTCGCATGGGTGTAGCGTCGTTGCTCATGACATCTTCTCCCGTACCCACCGGTGTCCCCGACGAGGCCGGTGACGGGACCGGCTCGGTACCTATCGGTGACAGCACCCTGGTAAGCGGTACCGGCTCCGCCGGTACCGATACCGCCGCGTCGGTGGAGGAGCTCCGCCGCAGGCTGGCCGCCGTACGTGCCCGTATCGACGCCGCTGCCTGGCGGGCTGGGCGTGACCCCGCGGAAATCCGCCTGCTACCCGTGTCCAAGACTGTCCCGGAGGAGCGGCTGAGGGCAGCCTACGCGGCAGGCGCCACCCAGATGGGCGAGAACAAGGTCCAGGAGACACGGCGCAAAGCGGGCAACCTGGCTGACCTGGGGATCGCGTGGGTCCTTATCGGCCACGTCCAGACCAACAAGGCCCGGGACGCGGCAGCCGTCGCCGACGAGCTCCAGTCACTGGACTCCCTGCGCCTGGCCCAGGCCCTGGACCGTCGCCTCCAGGCCTCCGGGCGCAGCCTGGACGTCTACGTCCAGGTCAACTCCTCCGGCGAGGCCTCGAAGTCCGGCCTGGAGCCCACCGAGGTCCCGGGCTTCCTGGCGCAGCTCCAGGCGTACCCGACGCTGAGGGTCCAAGGCCTCATGACCCTGGCGGCCCACACCACGGACCAGGCGCGTGTGCGTGAGTGCTTCCGCCTGGTCCGTCAGCTGCGGGACGAGGCGGCACAGGCGGGCACGGTGGGGCCGGGACTGCTGTCCATGGGCATGAGCGGGGACCTTGAGACGGCCGTCGAGGAGGGCTCGACCTGCGTGCGCGTGGGGCAGGCGATCTTCGGCGCCCGTCCTACCCCGATGTCCGCCACGCGGACAGGTACTCGCACCAGCACCCCAGAGGCCTGAGCCCCTCGCACGAGACTGGTCAGAACCTGCCCGCCCTGGGTGGCGCGCAGGGGCCCGGCCTCACCGTCTCACCGCCCGGTGAAGCGCTCCTTGAGCTTGCCCATGACGGACTCCTCCCTGGGCGGGGCGACGTCGTCCTCGCCCCGCAGGCTGGCCAGCTCGGCAAGCAGCTGACGCTGACGGTCGTCAAGACCGGTCGGGGTCTCCACCACCACCGTCACGTGCAGGTCCCCCCGGCCCTTGCGGCGCAGCCTGCCCACGCCCAGGCCATCGAGCACGATCTCGTCACCGGGCTGGCTTCCCGCCTTGACAGTGACCTGGCGCTCGCCGTCCAGGGTCTGGAGGGGGAACCGCGCACCCAGGGCCGCCGCTGTCATAGGCACGCGCAGCTCGGTGTAGAGGTCGTCACCGTCGCGCTCCAGGAAGTCGTGGCGCTTCTCGTGGATCTCCAGGTAGAGGTCACCGTTGGGTCCGCCCGCGGGGCCAGCCTCCCCGCGGCCCGACATGCGGATACGGGTCCCGGTGGACACTCCTGCCGGGATCGCCACCTCCAGGTCCTGGTGGGCGTGCTTGCGGCCCTCCCCCGAGCAGTCCTTGCAGGGGGTGACGATAACCGTCCCGTACCCCTGGCAGCCCGGGCATGGCGAGGAGGTCATGACCTGGCCCAGCAGCGTGCGCGTCATGCGCTGGATGCTGCCCGTCCCGTTGCACTGGGAGCACGTCACCGGGTCTGTGCCCGGCGCGCAGCAGGAGCCCCCGCAGGTGGTGCACATGACGTAGGTGTCGATGGGGACGCTACGGGTGGCCCCGAAGGCGACGTCGAAGAGCTCGACCTCCACGGCCACCAGGGAGTCCTGACCACGCCGAGCGCGTGAGGCGGGGCCGCGAGAGCCCGCACCTCCCCCGAAGAATGACTGGAAGATCCCTCCCAGGTCACCGAAGTCGGCACCGGCGAACCCGCCCGGACCGAACCCGCCCCCGTGCAGCGCCTCCTCGCCACCGAGGTCGTACACCTGACGCTTCTCAGGGTCGGAGAGGACCTCGTAGGCGGTCGAGACCGCCTTGAACTCCTCCTCATGGCCTGGTCCCGCGACGTCAGGGTGGAGCTGACGAGCCTTCCTGCGGTAGGCCTTCTTGATCTCCTCAGCGTCCGCCTCGCGGCTGACACCCAGGACCTCGTAGTAGTTGCTCACGTCGTGCGCTTCCTTCGTGTCCGTCGTGGGATGGGTCCGTGGTCTTGGGTCTTGTCCCGGTGGGGCTACCAGCCCTCCTGGTCCTTGTCAGAGTCCTCCTCAGAGCGTTCCTCCCGGGGCGGTGAGAGGAAGCGGGAGAGGTAGTGGGCTACCGCCCGCACCGCAGCCATGGTGGCCGGATAGTCCATGCGGGTGGGACCGATCACCCCCAGGTGCGCGACCGCGTCACCCTGTGCCGGCCCGTAGCCGGCGGTGACCACCGAGGCCTCAGCCAGGGCGTCGTCGTCGTTCTCCGAGCCGATCGACACCCTCATCCCGCCCTGCTCACGGCGGATCGAGGACTCGGTGAACAGGCGCAGCAGGACCACCTGCTCCTCGACGGCGTCCAGGAGCGGGCCCAGGGAGGAGAAGTCGGGGACGGCACGAGCCAGGTTCGCGGTCCCGGCCACCGCCAGGCGCTCCTCGGCGTCCGGCCGCAGCGCCGAGACGAGCTCGTCAGTCACGGCCGTCAGGAGGAGCCGCTCCTCAACGGACACCTGCCGGGCCAGGGAGGCCAGCACCGGAGCCACCTCGGCCGCCCGGCGTCCCACCAGGGCGGAGTTGAGCCGGGCACGCACCCGTTCCAGGACCGCCGGAGGCAGCGGCTGGGACCGGTGCCGGTCCGTGTGCTCCTCATGTGCAGGGGCCAGGGTGACGGTGCGCTGCTCCACACGGCCGGTGTCGGTGATGATGACCAGCAGGACGCGGCCGGGGGCCAGCGCCACGAGCTCCAGGTGCTGGAGGGCGGTCAGCCTCAGGCTGGGGTACTCCACCACCGCCAGCTGTCCTGTCAGCTGGGCCAGCGCACGCACGGTGCGGGCCACCACCTCCTCCAGATCCACCCCGCCCGTCAGGAGCGCGGCGATGGCGGCCCGCTCCGGCGCCGACAGCGGCTTGACGCGTGCGACCTGGTCCACGAAGAGGCGGTAGCCCTTCTCTGTCGGCACCCGGCCGGCGGAGGTGTGGGGCTGGAGGATGTAGCCCTCGTCCTCCAGGCTGGCCATGTCGTTGCGGATGGTGGCCGGGGAGACCCCCAGGTGGTAGCGCTCCGTCAGCGCCTTGGACCCCACAGGCTCACGGGTACGCACATAGTCGGTGACGATGGCAGACAGCACCTTGAGGCGGCGGTCGTCTGCCATGCGCCCGTCTCCTTCCCGTGGCTACTTCCCGTGGCAACACAGCCCTACGGGCCTACGGCGTGCCACCGAGCGGCGTGCGCCCTAGGCTCCGCCCGGCCCCGACTGGCTCCGTCTGCCCGGCGCCGGCTTCGCGCTGGACGCGCCGCTGCCTGCGGCGCATCTGGCACTCACCGGGTGTGAGTGCCATCCTACGCCGCCCGACGGCGGGTCCGCCGCCTGCAGGCCGTGAGGTTCCCCTACCGTGCCGAGGGTGAACACTCCCGCTCCCTACCACCAGCCGGTCCCTGGCTCGACTGCGGCCCGCCGTGCCGCCCTGCGCGCACGTGCCCAGGCGGGCACCGCCCAGGCGCGGGGGACGGGGACGAGCCGGACGGCGGTACCGGGCCAAGCTCCCCCGGTTCCGGCCGCACCACCTCGGCCCGTCCCGGCTCCGCCCTCCTCTGCTCCGGCCTCAACGGCGCGGGGTCCGCTGCGGCGGCCCTCCTCCGCCGACCGTTACGGCAGCGACGTGCTGTCAGCCGACCCGCACCGGGTGGGTCCGGCAGCCGTCCGTCCGCAGTCAGTCCCCCTGCGGGTCTCACGCGGCCTGGTGGTCGAGGACCGTCAGACTGGTTTCGTGGGTGCGGCGGTCGCGGTGGAGAAATCGGGCGGCCAGCACCTGGTGGTCCTGGAGGACCGCCACGGCACCCGCCGCGCCTTTCCCCTGGGACCGGGGTTCTGGGTCGAGGGGCGTCCTGTGGTCCTGGAGCCTCCCGCACCTGCTAGGCGCAAGCCCACTGGTCCGCTCAGCGCCTCGGGGCGCAGGCTGACCGCCTCGGGCTCCTACGCCGTGGAGGGAGAGGAGGCCAGGACAGCCAAGGTGGCACGAGCCTCACGGATCTGGGTGGAGGGCCGCCACGACGCCGAGCTGGTGGAGAAGGTCTGGGGGGACGACCTGCGCCACGAGGGGGTCGTGGTCCTCCTGCTGGAAGGGGTGGACAACCTGGCGCGGGTCATGGCTGAGTTCTCCCCCTCCCCTTCCAGGCGCGCCGGGGTGCTCGTGGACCACCTGGTACCCGGCTCCAAGGAGTCACGTATCGCCCAGGAGGTCGCCGCCATGCCTGGGGGCGACAACGTCCTCGTCCTGGGGCACCCCTACGTCGACGTGTGGCAGGCAGTCAGGCCCGAGCGCCTCGGCCTGAGCGCCTGGCCGCAGGTGCCACGAGGCACCGACATCAAGCACGGGACGCTGGAGGCCCTGGGGTGGCCGCACGACTCCCAGGCGGACGTCGCTCACGCCTGGAAGCGGATCCTGGGGCGGGTCCGCTCCTACAAGGACCTGGAGCCCAGCCTCCTGGGACGCATGGAGGAGCTGATCGACTTCGTCACGGCTCCCGGGACGCGCTAGCCCGGCAGCAGGCGGGCGCGCACTCACCCCGGTCAACAGAAACGTCATAGGACAACGCGGCACCATGTTGTCCTATGACGTTTCTGTTGACTGGGCGCGCCGACCCGGCCGAGACGCCTGCTCCTCCGGAGAGGCCAGCGCCAGGCGCCGCGAACGGGTCAGCAGCCTGGCGTCACGGGCCAGGAGGGCCACGACCACCACGACCCCCAGCACCCGCCACCAGGCCCCCGGGGCGAGGAACAGCAGGACCATGGCGGCGATGACAGGGACCAGGTGCTGGAAGGAGCGCAGCACGTAGCCGCCGAAGGAGGGCATGTCCACGCCGTCGGCGTCAGCGACGGACTTGACCATGAAGTTGGGGCCGTTGCCGATGTAGGTGATGGCGCCGCACAGCACCGCGCCCAGGGAGATGGGGACCAGGTAGGCCTCGGGCACGCCTGCCACCGTGGCCCCGCCGGGGTGGGCGACCTGCCCGGCCATCTCGAAGAAGGTCGCGTAGGTGGGGGCGTTGTCCAGCATGGAGGACAGCCCCCCGGTGAACACGAAGAAGGTCACCTCGTTGAGAGGCAGCCGCCCGGCAACCTCGTCCAGGTAGTGCAGGGCCGGGATCATGGTGAGGAAGATGCCGATGAACAGGGCCGCGACCTCGGCGATGGGTGCCCAGGTGAACTGGTTGTCCCCGAAGCGGGTCTCCCGGTCACCCAGGAGGTAGGAGGCCGCTGCGGCGGCGAGCATGACCGCCTCGCGCACAGGCAACCAGGAGGCCAGGGTGGCGTGGCCGGCCTCAATGGCCTCGGTGTCCACCGAGGGGGCGAAGGCCACTGCGGCAATGATGACGGCGAAGAACACAAAGTTGACGGACCCCTTCAGCCCCAGGGGCTCGATGTCGGTCTCGTCGGCAGCGACGGCAGCGACAGGCTCGCGCGCGTAGTAGTAGGAGTCCAGGGCGTAGTAGCTGATGAGCAGCATGCCGTTGACGAAGAGGTACTCCGGCAGGAGGCTGAAGGTCCAGGTAAAAGGCACGCCGCGCAGGAACCCTAGGAACAGGGGCGGGTCGCCCAGCGGGGTCAGCAGCCCCCCACAGTTGGCCACGACGAAGATCGTGTACAACACGGTGTGGACCCGGTAGCGGCGCTCCTTGTTGGTGGCCAGCAGGGGACGGATGAGCAGCATGGCGGCGCCGGTGGTCCCCACGAAGGAGGCGATGACCCCACCCACAGCCAGGAAGATGACGTTGTTGCGCGGGGTGGCCCGGATGTCGCCCTTGAGGAAGATCCCTCCGGAGACCACGAAGAGGGACAGGAGCAGGGCGATGAACTGGGCGTACTCCACCACGGAGGCGAAGACGACCTGCCACCCCCCGGCCACCCACATCCAGGCGGCTACCGGCAGCCCCAGCCCCAGCGCCACGCACAGCTGGCTGGAGCGTCTCTCCCACCAGTGCGAGGTGGCGGGGACCAGGGGCAGGACGGCGATGCTGGCCAGCATGGCCGCAAAGGGCAGGACAGACCACCACTCCAGGTGCACGGATCGCTCCTTCGTCAACAAGCCGTCAGCAGCTGCCAGCCAGCGTCGGCAGCGCGCCGGATCCGCCACGTGACACCTCACGCAGCACCCGGGGCTCAGCCAGAGGCGAGACCCGAGCATGCTGCGACACGTGGACAGACACGTGGACAAACGCGTGCGACTTTACTCCTGCCTGAGCCAAGCTGTCACGTAGGGGCCACGGCACCAGGGCGTCCTCAGGGCTGCGGGCAGCGCGCCCCGGACGCAGCCGCACGATCGGCAGCGGCTGCTGCGCCTCGTGCTGGTGCTGCGGCTGTTCCACCGCACGGCTGGCACGGCACTGCGCGGCAGGGTCGCGGCAGGGTCATTGTCTACGCCGCCAGCGGGGCGGTCCTGCTCGCCTGGGTCGGGTCGCTGGCCGTCCTGGAGGCGGAGCGCCCGGCGGACGGGGCGACGATCACCAGCCTCGGCGACACCCGGACCCGCCCTGGGCCTCCTGCCCTCACGCATCCTGGGCCACGCCACCCCATGGTCCCGACGAACCGGGTCAGCGTGCGACGTCGTGGCCCTGGACCCGCACGTAGGCGTAGGCGGTCATGAGCTCGACGAGCGGGACGGTGACGACCCAGCCGACGACCGTGACGACGCCGAGGGCCAGCAGGCCGAACCCGGCCAGCGCGAAGGGGATGAGCTGGCCCGCGTTGCCAGCGAGGAGGCTCGTGGACGTGGTTATGCCCTCAATGCCGTTCACCCCCTTGTCCGTGGTGACGTAGACGGCGAAGTGCAGCAGGTAGGCGACGATGATCCCACCAGCGCCAAGGAGGAAGAAGGTCAGGACGCCAGCCAGGATAGCAGCCAGAGCGCTGAGGAGGCCCGCGAGGAGCCCTCCGCCCAGGTTCGGGAAGGACACGAAGTCGCTCCAGGTCACCCGCTGCCCGGCGGCGGTCCGGAGCGCGACACTGGCCAGGGCGATGGTGCCGAGCAGACTGAGCACAAAGCTGAGCAGGCTGCCCAGGAAACCTAGTCCAAGACCGTAGCTGTAGGTCTCACCGTTGACGGTCGTCTCCGCGTTGAAGCCGATACTTGACAGGACCGTCCAGACGATGAAGCCGACAACGAGCACGAGCGGGTTGGCCTTGAGCCTTGACCAGGCCCAGGACAGGCCGTCACCCACCCCCATGGCAGGACCTGTCGGCGCGCCATAGCCGGGCACGCCGTAGCCGGACTGGGCGTAGCCCGGCTGGCCGTAGCCGGGTGCAGCACCAGGCTGGCCTCCTGGCTGGCCGTAGCCGGGCTGGGGCTGCTGCGCACCGGGGTACTGGCCGGAGGCACCGGGGTACTGGCTGGGCTGCTGAGGGTTCGGCGGTGTTGTCATGGACCTATCATGACGCACTTCTGCGGCGTCTCCTGCCACCTGTGCTGCCGCCCTCTGCCCCCGCCCGAAAAGACGTGCACCCGAGCACCTCTCTGTAACGCCTTTTCTCGCACCTTGATTCGGCTGTCGACACCGGAGCCTGCTGCACCCCGGAGCCAGGCTCTACGATGGTGCCGTGGCCGACGCTGGCAGACGAGACGACATCGAGCTGCTGCTGCGAGTCTCCCGCATGTACTACGAGGAGCAGCTCACTCAGGCTGAGATCGCCCGCCGAGTGGGGTACTCGCGTGCCACTGTCTCTCGCATGCTGACCCGGGCCCGGGAGACGGGAATCGTGACGATCTCCATCTCGCACCCGCTGGAGAGGATCCTGTCTGTCGAGCGGGGACTGCGCCAGGCGCTGCCCCTTCAGGTCGTCCGGGTCACGCCGGTGCACGACGACAACATCCTCGACGCCATCGGACGCGGCGCCGCCGAGCTCCTCACCGACACCATCACGGACGGCCAGGTGGTGGCCGTGGGCAACGGGCGCTCGGTGGCTGCCACGGCGCGGCACCTGCGCCCGGTCCCCCGCCCCGGGTGCACGATCGTCCAGCTGCTGGGCTCGGTCCCGGGAGGCCTGCCCGCCTGGGGCCGGGACGCTCCCACGGTGTGCAGCCGTATCGCCCAGAGGCTGGGCGCCAAGACCGCCCGGATGGCGGTCCCCCTCATGGTGGACGATCCGGCCCTGCTGCAGCCGCTCATGCGTGAGGAGAAGGTGGCCACCGTCCTCGCCCTGGCCGCGAGGGCCGATGTGGCGCTGGTGGGGGTTGCCGGGATCGAGGCCCACGGGGCAGGAAACATCCTGGCGGAGTACCTCACGGCGGAAGTGAGGGAGGCGATCCGAGCAGGCGGGGCCACCGGCCACATTCTTGACCACCACTTCGACGCCCGCGGGCGTCACGTGCCCACGCCGCTGACGGCGCGCACCCTCGCCCTGCCGCTGCGCGACCTCAAGAAGATCCCCCTGGTCATCGGGGTGGCGGCCGGCAGCGACAAGGTAGAGGCTGTCGTCAGCGCGGTACGCGGCGGCATCCTCAGCGGCCTGGTCACCGACGACGAGACTGCCTCCTCGATCCTCCAGCACGTCCACGATGTCAGGGCCAGGGGCCAGGAGGTCAGGGCCAGGACACCTCCCGGCCGAGGCGCGACGGCCAGGGGCTAGCGTCCCGCGTCGCTTGCCAGCCGGGGAGTCGGCCTAATGACGTGAGGTTGACCCGGGTTGTTCCTGTCCAAATGAAGAACCTGGCAGGTCCCGTCCCCACCGTACGATCCGGGTATGCAAGCCCGGCCTCTAGGGCCTAGGGTGAACTGCGCCCCTCTAAAACTGCACTTCTCTGTGAGGGTCATGGCGGTGGCGGCCCAGGCGGGGCGCGCAGACGCCGGGATACACTGGTGGCGTAAGGCCAGTGAGGGTATGTGCCTGGCGAGGAAAGAGGTCCGGCTGGCTACTTTGTCGGTGACCACAACCATCAGGCGGGCGGAGTCTGCGCGGGCCGTCTGGTGGGTGCAGTGGAGCGATCCTGGAGAGCCGCCAGTCGGCGCCACAGTAGCGCCTCACCCACTTTGGCAGGACCTAGCGGGCGATATTGGCCTCGGCTGCCACAGAAGCGATGAGGCACCCATCCAGCCCCGGGGCAACAACCGCAGACGGCCCTGCGGCCTCACGTCGTTCCTTGGTGGAATATCGTCGGCACAACCCTTCTGTCAAGCGGGACGCTCTGGCACCGCCTGCCCCATACAGACCCCGGCTCCGCCCCTAGCTCTCACCCTACAGCGCCACCATCACAACTCACAACAGCCAGCGTCTTATAGACGAACGACAAACACTATTGTTTATAGACAAAATTTTCCCAGTATCTTGCACGAAATCACGAGCCAAACTGGCACACACCCCAGCATACCGAGCACAAACGCACCTATTTTGAATCGCTTCCCGCCTGTCCACGCTCCGGACGTCTATTGACGTCATTTCAGGCACCATGTAATATTGACTACATGGCTGGAACGTCCAGAAACAAAAGAATCTTCAATACTTATAAGCCGAGACACCTTCGTCGCAATCAGAACCATACAAACTGCAGAAACTGCGTCCATGGAACATTTGGAGAACTTCTTCAAGGGTACACCATGAACGATAATGAGTTTCAGCACTTTCTGTATACGCTGCCGGTCGAAGAACTTCAAACTACAGCATCACTGAGAACAGTCTCAAACCAACGAAAAGGAACCTCCACTCACAAGCAGAAATCTATGACTGCTCTCCAAAAACTAGCAGATGAAACAGGAGTTGATATAACCTCCATGGAACTGAACTTAAGTTCCAACATCCCCGTCGGAAAGGGCTGTTCTAGTTCTACCGCCGATATTATTGCTACAACTAACGCATTTCTTCGGCGCTTCTTTCCGGGGACGCCAACCCCTATTGCTTCAGCACTAACCACACATATTGCGTCTACTATAGAGCGAGGCGAGCACCTCACTTGTCCTGGCATAGTCTCCTGCGCCCAGCGTCAACATAAGGTACTTCAACGCTACAAAACAAGAATGGGAATAACCATAGTAGGTGTTGACGAAGGAGGATTTATAGATACGGAGAAGTTTCACAAAGAAATCACCCCAAATGAGTCTCTGGCTTGCACATACTCTGATCTATATAAGAGAATGCACGTAGCGTTAATGCAAAACGACCGCCAGGCAGTTGGGTCAATCGCCACTGAAAGTGCTGAAATACATCAAAAAGTCCTCCCTAAGGAGTCTTTCGACAAAGCGCTATCGCTGTTATTTGAGACTGATGCACTTGGAGTATGCGTAGCACACAGCGGGACTGCCATAGGGATGATGCTTCCTTCCGAAGACGAAACTATTGATGAAAAAGTGTCTTACATTCAGCAATGCCTGTTAGAAAATGAGAATAGCGCACCAATGCCCGTCTTGACGCTGTTGGAATATGGAGTATAAAACACGTGTTGTTAGACAGAAACCGTAACGCTCATTCCCCAATGCGCATCGCCAAGTTGACCCAGAATAGCATACTACCGATATCTGGTGTTGTGCTAGCAGTTTGCTGCTTAGCATTAGGAGGCGTATTTGTCCGTTACAGCGAAATCGGACCCATGGCAACCGGTGGGTACCGATCACTAATTGCCGCACCCATTCTCGGCACACTTCATCTTGCTACAAGTAACCGAAGGAACATAAAAGAAGATTAGCCGAAAAGCACCCGAAGACTAAATGCCAGAGATAATATTCTGGTATTTGATGGTGGAATGTTCTTATGCGCAGATCTCTGCCTTTGGAATATTTCTTTCTTTTATACCACTCTCGCAGAATCCAATTTGTTGGCAAATCTCGTGCCCTTTGTAGTCGCACTTTATATGTGGCTACTATTTAGGGAAAGGCCCGACAGGCGCCTTCTGCTTCCTTCTCTTGTTGCGATATCCGGCCTTCTTATGCTCACTATGGCAAATGGCGCCCTACACATTAACCATCTCATTGGAAATGTGTTGGCTCTTGCTACAGCTTTTTTCTATGCCGCATTCCTTCTGGTAACCAAAAGTTTACGCGAACGACATTCTGCCTTAAAAGTAATGACTATATTAGGCGTGTGGTGCGGTGTCGGTTGCCTATTTGTTTCTGCCATTGCTAGAGAGAACGCCACTCCGGAGACTCTACGGGGCTGGTCGATACTGCTTGGACTCGCAGTATCATCGCAACTGTTGGGCCAAACATTGATGGCCCACTGTGTTAAGTACATTAGTATACAACTTGCATCACTCTTCATTTTATTACAGCCGGTTGCTGCAGCCCTATACTCTTACATTCTGTTCGACGAAATTTTGACAGCGACCCAAGTTCTGGGAGTATGCGCTCTTCTTGCCGCAATATATCGATCTAGAGAAATAATGGAATCGTAGACACTATGTGTACACCAATTTCATTGGACGAGGCAGAAGCCAGGATTCATGAGTTTTGCGATCTTAGAATACTTACCCTACCGAAACAGAATGGTCAGATTCGCGCAATATTTGGCTCCCCTGCAACGGAATCAAGTTTTAAGTCCATCCTTGGCCTTGGCTTGCTTCTGCTGGCAAGAAGGGAGGGACTACTGGCACCTGGGCAACCAGTTATAGAGTCCACTTCCGGCTCTCTGGGTGTGGGGCTCGCTTACGCAGGTAAACTTCTTGGCCACAGAGTCCACCTCATTTCTGATATCGGAATTCCCAAAATAACGCTACGAAAACTTGACCACCTTCAAGCCGTGATCCATCTCGTAAGTATCCCTCATCCTAGTTTAGGGATGCAGCAAAGCCGAGACGACCTGCTAACTGAAATTCTCTCGACTAACAGCGACTACTACTGGCCGAACCAAAACGACTCGCCTTTAAATCCGGAAGTTTATCGGCGCTGGTTAGTCCCGAGGCTACGGTTGAAACTGCATGGATCTGCACCCATAGACGCGGGCTGTTTTGCCGTAGGCAGCGGAGGCCACTTCACGGCTTTAGCGGAGATGCTGAGGAAGCACGGTGCCCCTTCTTACGCGGCAGACCGTGAGGGGTCAATCACTTTTGGGGGCTCCCCCGGTTCCTCAGTCATTCGGGGAGTCGGCGACCAGAACAGAGTTCCAGCGGTCATCCAGAACTCAATGAACTTAGTCCAGGAGGCTATTCGGGTGAAGGACTGTGAGGCTATTTCCTCGTGCAGAAGGCTAGCCAAGCATGTATATTTGTTGGTGGCTCCTCGGGAGTTGCGTACTGTGCATCCCTGAGACTGCTAGAGCGCCTGGGAGACAACAGCACTGTTCTTACCTTCTTCCCTGACCGGGGCGGACTGTACACAGACATCCTGTAAGGATGATCCACACATGACGACCAGCTCTGACGATCACACCGAGCTCCTGTACAACCACGATCCCTACATGGCCGAGACCACGGCAACCGTCACCGAGGTCAGCGGGGAGGACGTCATCCTCGACCGCACTCTGTTCTATCCCGAGGGCGGCGGGCAGGCCGCCGACACCGGCCGCGTCGGCGGCCACCAGGTGGCACGCCTGCGCCGCGAGAGGACCCGCCTGGAGCAGGTGGGCACAGGTGCCCCCGTCCCCGTTGCGGCAGTGGTCGTCCACACCCTGCCCGGCCACGACCTGGCCACCGGGGACGTGGTGGACCTGGAACTGGACTGGCAGCGCCGCTACGACAACATGAAGACCCACACCCTGGCCCACCTGCTCTACATCGCCGTCAGCGAGCACCTCCACCACCGCTGACACACCCCGAGCCACCCCCGCCGCGCCGAGCCACGCGTCACTCCTGCCCGGGGCAAGCCGTCCTCCAGGCGAGGATGCCGTCGAAGAGGAGCCTGCCGACCTCAGCCCCGCCGTCCAGGACACCCACGCTGCGGTCGGCGGAGTAGGCCGCGCGGCCGTGAACCGCGCGCATCTGCCGGGTTGCCGCCGATCCGGCAGCCGCCGCCTGGGCAGCCCGGCGAAGGGCAGCCGTGACCGGGTCAGCCAGGGTCCCCTCCTCGACCAGAGGCGCCTCCCCAGCCGAGGAGCCCTCCCGGCCCTGCGTCACTGCCTGCGGCGCTATACCGACCGCCTCCTCCAGGGCCTGCACCGCAGGCAGCAACGCGTCCAGGACCGTCTTCTCCCCCGGGGCGCACTCCGCCCGGGCCATGATGGTCTGTGTCCCAGCCCGCAGCGCCCTCGTGGTGGTGGACAGGTCCGCCTCACTCAGTCCCCGCAGGGACCTGGCCATCCCCATGAGACCGAAGCTGAGGATCGTCCCCAGGGAGGACGGCGCGGCCTCGTTGAGGACCCGCGCCCCCTGCCGGAAGGCCTGGCCCAGGTCCCTCGGCGCGCTGCTGCCAAGAAAGCTGGCTACCGCTGCGAACCCGTCGTCCATGGAGACGCCCAGGTCGCCGTCACCGCCTACCTGGTCCAGGCTGACAAGGTAGTCGCGGTTGCGCGTCATGACAGCACTGACGGAGGTGAAGACCTCGGAAAGAGTGTCCGTGGTGAGCACAGCACGTCCTCCTACCTGGCACCCACGCTGGCGGCGGCGTAGAACGGAGAGACCGCCGGAGCCTCAAGCAGGCTGCGCAGCTGCTCGTCCAGGCGCAGGACTGTCACCGACAGGCCCGCCATCTCCATGGAGGTGGCGTACTCCCCCACGTGGGGCATGACGATCCTGACCCCGCGGGCGCTCAGGAAGGAGTGCACGCTGCGGTAGACGATGAGCTGCTCCTCCAGCGGGGTAGCCCCCAGACCGTTGACCATGACGCAGACCTCCTCGCCCTCGGACAGGGGCATGTCCGCCTCAATGGTCTCCACCGCGAGCTGAGCCACCTCGTGGGCGCTCATCATGGGCCGGGTCTCGATACCCGCCTCGCCGTGGATACCCATGCCGACCTCGATGTCGTCCTCGCCAACGCTGAAGGTGGGCTCACCGACCCGGGGGACGACGCACGGGGACAGGGCGAAGCCGATGGTGCGGGTTCGGTCCAGCGTGCGCTGGGCCACCACAGCGACCTCCTCCAGGCCCATCCCCTCCTGCGCAGCCGCTCCCGCAGTCTTGAAGGCCAGGACCAGCCCGGCCACGCCGCGCCGCCTGGAGGCGGAGTCCGGGGGTGCGCTGGCGACGTCGTCGCGGGCCAGCACCTGGCGGGTCTTGATACCGTCAAGCTCGACGTCGTCACAAGCCATCCGGAAGTTGAACAGGTCCCCGTTGTAGTTGCCGTACAGGCACAGCACCCCGCGGCCACGGTCGCAGGCCCGGATCATGTCAGCCATCTTCTGCGCCGAGGGCGAGGCGAAGACCTCCCCGACGGCACAGCCGTCCAGCAGACCCTGGCCCACGTAGCCCAGGAACAGGGGAAGGTGCCCGCTGCCCCCTGCGGTGACGACGCCAACCTTGTCCTGGCGGGTCGGGTACCGCGAGACCAGGACCCGGTAGTCGCCGTCGAGCAGGCCCACCCGGTCTCCGTAGGCCGACTCAATGCCTTCCATGGTGTCACGGACAAAGGAGTCGGCGGTATTAAGCAGCTTCTTCATGGCAGTGTCCTTTCCAGTCGGTTCCAGTCGGTGTCCTTCTTGGTGTCTGTGGTGTCGTGCTCACCTGGGCGCCTGGCCCTCAGGCAGGGTGATCTCCTCCGGGTAGGACCAGGCACCGAGCTCGTCAGGGGTCAGACTGCCCGGCTCCTGCCCGCCGGAGGCGACCAGGCTGTGGTGGTAGAGCTGCGCCAGCTCCTCAATGTAGGCGGCCTTGAGGTAGGCCTCGTAGATGCTGCGCGAGTCCACGGCGACGGTCCCGTGCTTCTCCAGCAGCACGCAGTCCGCCTCCCGGACCGCCTGGGCCACGGAAGCAGCCAGCCCAGGGGTGCCGGGGCGCGCGTAGGGGGCTACCGGGACCCGTCCCCGGGACAGTCCGAGGCTGGCCACCTCGTAGACGATGGCCGGAATCGGCCTGCCCAGCACGGCAAAGCTCGTGGCGTACACCGAGTGCGTGTGCACCACGGCCACGACCTCGGGGCGGACCCGGTAGACCTCAAGGTGCATGAGGGCCTCGCTGGAGGGACGCAGCCCGGACTCGTTCTCCACGACCCGAGCCTGGCCGTCCACGACGACAACGTCGCGCGGGCTCATCTGGTCGCGGTCCAGCCCCGCCGGGGAGACGGCGACGAGACCGGTCTCCTGGTCACGCACGGAGAAGTTGCCCGACCTGTGCTTGCACAGGCCGTCGTGCTGGGCACGCCTGCCGATCTCGCACAGGTTCTTCTTCAACGGCTCCAGCATGGATGGTGCTCCTTTGCATAGTCAGGTATGGATGGGTGACGGAAGAAACCGGGTCCCAGGCGGGTCCCGGGGCGCCCGGGCAGATCGGCGGCGGGGGCGGCGCGGGCACGACGCCCTCGACGGGTTCCGGGGCGCCCGGGGGCGGCTCAGGCCTGGACGGTGGGCGCCCCGCCTGCCGCAGCCCCGGCACGGGCCTGGTCCCGCTCCCGCACGAGGCTGCGCGAGTAGAGGACAAAGCACAACAGCCATGCCAGGAATATCCCCAGGGGGAGCCAGTTGCCCTCTACTACCTGCATGAGGTGGGACAGGGCGTAGGTAAAGATCGGGGCGTCGATGGAGGAGCTGGAGATGGACTGCCCCGCCGCGAGGTCGACCGCCCTGGTGGTGTTGGCCAGCTCGGTCATGAAGGGGGCGAAGGCTGTCCCCGCCCACAGGAAGACCGGCGCGAAGATCGTGCACTGGATAATCATCCGGATGATGTTGCCGCGACTGGCGAAGAAGGCCCCCACGGCCACGCAGATGTTGATGATCCCGGCAAAGGGGAGAATGCCGTTCCCTGGAAGGAGGAAGGAGTAGAGGAGGGTGACCGGGACCGTCCAGATGACGGCGATCCAGATCTCGTTGGACCCGCCCAGGAAGGGCCAGTCCAGGCCCACGTAGAGCCGACGGTCCCTGAACCGTGCCCTCATGAACTCCGATATGGCCTCCGATACGGGCTCCAGCGCCTGCATGAAGTACCTGGAGATCACCGGGAAGAGCGTCAGAGCGGTGGCGGCCTGGACCGCCAGGGTGAGCGTGGCGGCCACGTCGAACCGGGCCAGCACGCCAAACAGCAGGCCGAGGACAAAGCCCAGCACGTGGTTCTCCGCGAGGATACCGACCTTGCTGCGCAGGTCGGCGGCGTTGAAGGAGCGGTCCAGCCCGGGGACCCGGCGCAGCAGGCAGTCCACGACGTACATGGGTGCCGCGATGAAGACCATGCGGTGGGTGATAGTCACCCCCGGTATCCCGGTCATCGACTCCACCCGGTGCTGGTGGAAGTCGCCGGCCTTGAGCTCGAGCACCGTCTGGACCGCGGCCAGGGCGAAGGCGAGCGCGACGTTGCCGGTGATGGAGTAGACCGCGACGGCGGTGAAGATCTTGCCCCACACGTTCCACAGGTCCGCGTTGAAGGTCTCGGTCTGCCTGGCCAGGATGAGCACGACGTTGATGCCCACGACCAGGGGGAACATAAGGAAGGCGTAGGGCCAGGACCAGGAGATGGTGGACATGGTGGTCCAGCCGCCGTCAGTGACGGGAAGGTCCACGCCCACCGTGGTGGACATGGCCTGGGCCGCGGGCGTGATGGCATCGGTCATGTAGCCGATCAGCATCGTCATGCCGGAGAAGGCCACGCCCAGGGTGACTCCCGCCGACAGCGCCTCCCTGGCCCGCATGCGGACCGCGAGGCCGGCGGCAATCATGATGATGGGGACGAACACGGCTGCTCCCAGAGAGAGCAGGAACTCCACTGATCCCTGAAGAAACTGCATGGTGTCACCTTGTGAGTAGTCCTGGAAGAGCCAGCGCTCAGGTGAGGACCGGGTCCTGGCTCGCCCGGATCGCGGCCACGAGCCTGGCCATCTCCTCGTCCTGTCCAACCCCGGTCAGGAAGGCGATCCCGTTGATCTCGGGCACACCTGAGCCTGTGGAGCCCTGGACGATGGAGATGTAGGCAGCCGCGTCCCTGAGGTGACGCTCCACGGACTTCAGGTCAACGGCCTGGACGTCGGCCTCGACCCCGGCCTCCTTGAGCAGGCGGCTGACCTTGCTGGCAACAGTCTGCGACGTGGCGACACCACTGCCGCAGGCAACAACAACTTTGGTCGTCATGGGAATGTGTACCTCCGTGAGTCTGGCTGGATGTCAGGGGCGCGACGAGCCACCTGCCACGGCCTCCCGCACGGCCACGAGGTAGTCCTCGGTGCTGCGGGCCGCCAGCATCGTCGTCGTCAGCCCCGGCTGCTGGAGGGCCTGGAGCAGCTGCTGCAGCGTCTCAAGGTGCCCGCCGTTGCCGGTGAGGCCGAGGACGAGCACGAGGCGGACGTCGTGGACGACCTGGTCGCGCCCCATCTCCCGCCAGGGCACCGGCGCACCCAGGCGCAGTAAGGCGATGAACGGGACCACAACGTGCTCGGGGTCGCAGTGCGGGATAGCGACAGCCTCGGGGGCCAGGGGCAGTGCCGTCGGGTAGGCCTCCTCGCGAGCCACCAGGGCCGCCCTGAAGGAGGGACGCACGTACCCCTTGTCCTCCAGTGCCACCGAGACACGGTTGAGGACGGCTTTCTGGTCGGGCTCGGACCAGTCCAGGAAGACGAGCTCCCTTCTCAGCAGGTCCCGGTGCACAGCGCCTCCTCGGCCACGGGCGGAACGCCGGGACCCGCCACGCGGCCCAGCCCGCTGGCAGCGCCACCGAGATCCACCTTGATCCAGCAACGTGCCTCCAGCTTAGACGGCCCACCCGCCCCTGACAATAGGCATCCTGAGCACCTGTTCATCCGATGTCTTATAAGGTGGTCAGCGAAGAATGGGAGCCACACTTGCCTATCCGCTTCATAGCAAGGAAAAAGAGCATCCCTACCGAGACGGGAGCCGTAGCTCGCACACCACCCGGAGACAACATCTGCACCGATGTCAACAGCCTTCTCCCTGGTCCCCCTGTCCTGACACCCTTCAGGACGTGCCTGCACCGACCTGGGGACGCCTCTCTACCGCCTGCACCCTGCCCCGTCCCCCTCAGCACACGCCCTGTCCGAGGCCGCAGCCGCCGGACAACTTGCCCGGTTTCTGCAAAGTCCCCACCAGGAGCCCTGCAAAGTCCCCACCAGGAGCCCTGCAAAGTCCCCACCAGGAGCCCTGCAAAGTCCCCACCAGGCTAGGATGTAGTTGTGGACACCAGCGCGGTCACCGGAATCACCTACCTACCACGAGCCGTGGACCCGCTCGTGCGCCGCGCTCTTGGCGCGGTCGGAGCGGTCATTCTGGAAGGCCCGCGCGGCTGCGGCAAGACCATGACGGGTCTCCACCACTCCTCTTCCTACACCCTGCTCGACACGCCGGAGGCGCAGGCGGCCTCCCAGATCGACCCACGGATGCTGCTGGCCGGGGACAGTCCCCGACTGCTCGACGAGTGGCAGATCATTCCCCAGGTATGGAACCTGGCGCGCCGGGAGGTCGACTTCTCCGCCGAGCCCGGCCGCTTCATCCTGACCGGCTCCGCAGTCCCCGCAACCGCCCCCACACGCCACACGGGTGCCGCCCGCTTCATCCGCGTCCGGCAGCGAACCATGACCTGGGCGGAGAAGAACGGAGACCTCGACTCCGACGGCGTCTGCCTGCACGGCCTCCTTGACGGAGCCGCTCCGCAAGCCTCCTTGGCCACCGTCCCGCTCACCGAGGTGGTCGCCAGGCTCCTCCGCCCTGGTTTTCCCGGGCTCGTGTCCCTGCCACGGGACATCGTGGCGCAGAGCCTGGACAGCTACATCAAGGACACCGCCACCACTGACCTCAACCGCCTGTCGAGTCTTCGCTCAGAGCCAGTCGTCATTGAGCAGCTGATCGCCGCCCTGGCCCGCTCCACCGCCACCGAGGTCTCGCAGGCGACCCTGCGCAAGGACATCGCGCGGGTCCTGCCCGCCCCCTCCGAGGGGACCATGGCCAAGCTCCTGGAGCTCCTGGAGCGGGTGTTCATGGTTGAGCGCGTCCACCCCTGGGCGACCGCCCTGCGGTCCAGGGCCCGGCTGCGTCGTTCTCCTGCGTACCACCTGGCGGACCCCTCCCTGGCGGCTGCGGCGCTGCGCGCTGACGCAGACGACCTGACTGCGGACCTGGAGACCCTGGGCCTCCTGTTTGAGTCGGCCGTCGTCCACGACCTGCTTGTCTACACCGAGGCCATGGGAGGCTCCGTCTTCCGCTACCGTGACTCCAACGGGTACGAGATCGACGCCGTCCTCTCGCTGCCAGACGGCCGCTGGGCCGCAGTCGAGGTGAAGCTCGGAGGCGGGCAGGTGCAGCAGGGCGCCGCCAGCCTCGCAGCAGCCGTCGCGCAGATCGACGCCCCGCCACCGGCGTTCCGGGCGGTCATCACCGGGACGGGCTTCACCGCCACCCTGCCCGACGGCACGCTCACCTTCCCGCTGCACCGGCTGCGCCCCTGACGACGGGCACCGGTACCAAAGCCAGGTGGCCCGGGTGCCAGCAGCCGCACCCTGGCAGTACGTCGGCAGTGCGTCTCGACCTCGGCGGTGCGTCTCGGCAGTGCGTCGGGAGCAGGTCACGGACCCCGCCACCTGTCAGGTACTTCCCTGGGCCAGCGCCCGTGTCACCGTGTCGGCCAGGAGACGGCCCCGCAGGGTGAGGACCGCACATCCCCTGGCTGCGGCGGCCTCGTCGAGCAGGCCGTCACCCACCAGGGTGTCCACGACCGTGACCAGGTGGTCCGGCACGCCCCCTGGACGCCCCGGGTCCCGGGCCTCCTGCGGCCGCAGGTCCAGGCCCTCGCGCAGGCGTACGGACAGCATCACCTGCTCCAGCCGACGCGCCTGCACGTCCAGGACCTCGTGCCCGGCCACCGGGAGCCTCCCGTCAGCCAGCTGCCCGGCCCAGGCCACCGGGTGCCTGGTGTTCCACAGGCGCACGTCCCCCAGGTGGGAGTGGGCTCCCGGTCCGGCACCCCACCAGTCCCAGTCACGCCAGTAGGCCTGGTTGTGCCGACAGGCCCGCCCCGGCCGCGCCCAGTTGGAGATCTCGTACCACTGGTAGCCGGCGGCGGCCAGGGCGGCGTCAGCCATCTCGTACTTGGTGGCCTCGTCGTCGTCGCTGGGCTCGACCAGCTCGCCGCGCCGCACCTGCGCCCACATCCTGGTCCCCTCCTCGATGACCAGGGCGTAGGCGCTGACGTGGTCCGGCTGCGTCTCCAGGGCCGCCTCCAGGGAGCGCTGCCAGTCCTCCAGGGACTCCCCCGGCGCCCCGTAGATGAGGTCCAGGGAGGTCTCCAGGCCGCAGCGGCGGGCCCACTCCACCACCAGCGGCACCCGGTGGGGCTGGTGGGTGCGGTCCAGGACCGCCAGCACGTGGGGCACCGCCGACTGCATGCCGAAGGACACCCGGGTGAACCCCGCCCCGGCCAGCGCCTCCAGGTAGGCCTGGTCCACCGAGTCCGGGTTGGCCTCCGTGGTGACCTCCGCGCCCGGGACCAGCCCGAAGCAGTCACGGACCAGGCCCAGCAGGGCCGCCAGGTCACCGGCAGGCAGCACCGTGGGTGTGCCCCCACCCAGGAACACCGTCTGGGCGGGCCTGGCGGGCAGCCCCGCCTCCTCCATGGCCGCCCGCGCCGCCTCCAGCTCCGTGGCCACGGTACCCACGTAGTCGGCGGCAGAGGCCCCCGCCCCCATGCTCAGGTTGGTGTAGGTGTTGAAGTCGCAGTACCCGCACCGCACCCGGCAGTAGGGCACGTGCAGGTAGACACTGAAGGGGCGCGGCCCGCCCCCCGCCGGTGGCGCCGACCGCACCTGCGACGGCAGCGCCCCGGGGTCAGTCAGGGGCTCGCCCTGCGGCTGGGAGGGGCTCACGGCTGCGGGCGGCAGCCGCTGGCACCCGCCAGGCTGCCCAGCGGGGCGGCGTCACGCAGGTGCCAGGGCTGGGACTCGTGCTGCCGCCAGGAGCGCGCCTGGTCCTGGAGGACTTGGAGCATGCTGGCCCCCCGGTCAGGCTCCCAAGGGACCTCGGTGCGTGTCACCGTCAGGTCGCGCACGGTGCGGCCCGCCTCCAGGCCCCGCTTCTCGAAGCGGGTCATGACCCGCCCGGCGTAGCGGGAGGACCACCCGCCCCGGGTCCCGGCCGGGGAGCCCGGGTCGGGCCCGTTGCCCAGGCTGCCCTCCTGGGCGTCCTGCGCCCCCAGGTCCACCCGGGCGCCCGCGTCGTCGTGACGGAAGTAGGGCAGGGTGTCGTCAGCGCGCACACCCTGGGGCAGGGCGGAGACCTCCTCCACCACGTCACGCATCTGCCAGGCGTAGTCCGCCCAGTCCGTGGCCATGCGCCACACGCCGCCAGGACGCAGCACGCGCGCCACCGAGTCCGCGAAGGCCGTGGTCACCAGGCGGCGCTTGCGGTGACGGGGCTTGCGCCACGGGTCGGGGAAGAACACCCAGACCTCGCTGGCGCACCCCACCGGCAGCGCCGTGGCCAGGAGCTGGGCGGCGTCGGCGGGAACCACCCTCACGTTGCGCAGCCCCTGGCGGCTGATGGCCGACACCAGGCGGGCCACCGCCGTCTCCCACACCTCCACGGCCAGGTAGTCACACCCCGGTCGGGCGGCGGCGTGGGCCAGGAGGGCCTCACCACTGCCGGGACCTACCTCCACCACCAGGGGACGCACCTGCCCCACATGGTCGAAGACCTGCTCCGGGTCCAGGCGGAAGTCCGGGCTGACCGTGCGCACAGCGTCCGCCCGGGGGACGGGGACCACGTAACGGGGAGCCAGGCGCGCCAGTGCCCGGGCCTGGCCGGGACGCAGCCGCCCCCCGGCGCGCGAGTAGGAGCGCACCCGGGAGCGGATGGCGTGGGAGCGGGGCGGGTGCTGCTGGTCTGGCACAGGGCTCACCTGTCCCTGCCGGTGGGGGTGTCCGCCCCCAGGGCAGCGACAAAGGCCTCCTGGGGGACGTCCACCCGGCCGATGGCCTTCATGCGCTTCTTGCCCTCCTTCTGCTTCTCCAGCAGCTTGCGCTTGCGGGTGACGTCGCCCCCGTAGCACTTGGCCAGCATGTCCTTGCGCAGCGCGCGGATGGTCTCGCGGGAGATGACGCGGCTGCCCACGGCCGCCTGGACCGGCACCTCGAACTGCTGGCGCGGGATGAGCTCCTTGAGCCGCTTGGTCATCATGACCCCGTAGGAGTAGGCGGCCTCCTTGTGGACGATGGCGCTGAAGGCGTCCACCCGCTCCCCGTTGAGGAGGATGTCCACCTTGACCAGGTCGGCCTCCTGGGAGCCGTCGGGCTCGTAGTCCAGGGAGGCGTAGCCACGGGTGCGCGACTTCAGGGCGTCGAAGAAGTCGAAGACGATCTCCGCCAGGGGCAGCGTGTAGTGCATCTCCACCCGGGTCTCGGAGAGGTAGTCCATCCCTGACATGGCCCCACGGCGGGCCTGACACAGCTCCATGACGGTGCCCACGTACTCCGAGGGAGTCAGGATGGTGGCACGCACCACCGGCTCACGCACGCCCGCGATCCTCCCCTCGGGGAACTCGCTGGGGTTGGTCACCGTGTGGGTGGTGCCGTCCTCCGTGGTGACCTCGTAGACCACGGAGGGGGCGGTGGAGATGATGTCCAGGCCGAACTCCCGCTCCAGGCGCTCGCGGATGATCTCCAGGTGCAGCAGGCCCAGGTAGCCGCAGCGGAACCCGAAGCCCAGGGCCACGGAGGTCTCCGGCTCATAGGTCAGGGCGGCGTCGTTGAGCTTGAGCTTGTCCAGGGCCTCGCGCAGAGCCGGGAAGTCGGAGCCGTCCACGGGGAACAGCCCGGAGAAGACCATCGGCTTGGGCTCCTGGTACCCGGCCAGGGGCTCGGTGGCGGGCCGCAGCGCGGAGGTCACCGTGTCACCGACCTTGGACTGGCGCACGTCCTTGACCCCGGTGATGAGGTAGCCGACCTCACCCGGCCCCAGCCCCCCCGAGGGGATGGGCTCGGGGCTGATGACCCCGATCTCCAGCAGGTCGTGGACGGCGCCGGTGGACAGCATCTCGATGCGCTCGCGGGGCCGCAGCGCCCCGTCGACGACGCGCACGTAGGTGACCACGCCCCGGTAGGTGTCGTAGACGGAGTCGAAGATCATGGCGCGCGCGGGGGCGTCAGGGACCCCGGAGGGCGGGGGGACGGCCTCCACGATGCGGTCGAGCAGCCCGGGCACGCCCTGGCCGGTCTTGCCGGATACCTGCAGGACGTCGTCGGTGTCGCAGCCGATGAGCGAGGCGATCTCCTCGGCGTGGCGCTGCGGCTCGGCAGCGGGCAGGTCGATCTTGTTGAGCACGGGGATGATGGCCAGGTCCCCCTCAATGGCCAGGTAGAGGTTGGCCAGGGTCTGGGCCTGGATCCCCTGGGCGGCGTCCACGAGGAGCACCGCGCCCTCGCAGGCGGCCAGGGAGCGGCTGACCTCGTAGGAGAAGTCCACGTGCCCGGGGGTGTCGATCATGTTGAGGGCGTAGGTGGTGGCGGTCCCGTCCGGCCCGGCCACGGCCCAAGGCATGCGGACCGCCTGGGACTTGATGGTGATGCCCCGCTCGCGCTCGATGTCCATGCGGTCCAGATACTGGGCGCGCATGTCGCGGGGCTGGACCACGCCGGTGGCCTGGAGCATGCGGTCGGCCAGGGTGGACTTGCCGTGGTCGATGTGCGCGATGATGCAAAAGCTGCGCAGCTGCTCCTGCGCGGTGGCGGCAGGCTGCACGCCGTTACGCTGGTCTGGCGCGGGGATCGGTGACACGGGTGCCTTCCGGGAGGGCGCCGTGGGGCGCGGGGTCAGGGTCTGTGCTCAGTGTCCCACGCACCGGGCCGCCCTCCCTCCTGGTACCGGTGTGAGACCCGACGGCACCGCAGGCTCCACCGACGACTCACCCCGCCAGGCCACGCTGCCCAGCCACCAGCACCAGGCACGCCCGGACAACCACCACAAAGCGTCACATCCCACCTCCACAGGTGACCAGCCACCCGCGCCCCAGCGGACGCTCCAGAACCAGCCAGGTGGTCGTCCCACCCACCCCCGTCTGCCAGGGCCGGGAGATACTAGCGAGGTCGAGGTCAGCCAGCTCCGCAGGCACCAGCGTCGGGTCCACCGCTGGGTGGTTTTCGATAATGTCGCCCGACAGGCCCGTCTCGGTGTCCACGTAGTCACGGATGGCCTGCTCCCCGGCGGTGAAGGCGATGACGTACCCCCACCCACCCGGGATTTCCTCCGCAAAGTTGACTGCGGGCTCCACCGAGACCACCTGCGCCCCCTCAGGCAGCCCACCCACCTCAGCCACAGCCAGGACCTCCTCCAGGTGGTCGGTGTCCGCCGGGTACGGGGCACCCACCTGCACACCCGCAGCACTGGCCGACGCCTCAGCCCTCTCAGCCCGGGCACCGCCCAGGAGCAGGTGCCCCGCAACATAGACCCCCAGGAGCGCCACCACGCACACCACCAAGGCAGCAACCGCCGCCACCACCTCACGAACCAACCCCCTCCCACCACTCACGGCCCACTCCTCACCGACGACTCACCAGACATGTCATACTCCTGGGCCATCCCCGCCTGGTGCAGTTCCTGGAGCTGCCTGTCACTGATCTCAAGGGGACCGATCTGGGTTGACTTGTTCCCGTCCCAGTTGTAGCGGTCCGCCACGTGGACACGGTAGTCGTAGGAGTAGGTCCACTCCGGGTTGTCCTGCGTGGGCGGGTAGACCGTGACCGTGCCCTCCGTGGCGTAGTTGCACCCACCCGTGGCATAGAACCAGTTCTGGTCCTCCCAGGAGTGAATGTAGTACCCCCGCCACTTGGTGGTGAAGGGATAGGTCACCGGCCCCTCCACCCCGCTAGCCCGCGCGTCCTTCACCGCCTCGCCACACATACTGGTGGCCGCGTTCTCCACCTCTGCGTCAAACTCAGGGACATCCTCCAGCATGCGGTCGGCGTCGAGCTCCAGGGGGTCCCCGCTGTTGCCCAGGAAGTGCTGCAGGTTCCTGGAGGCGTCCGGCCACCGCGACGCCATGAGCATCGCAGCGATCGTGGCCGCCTCGTGGTCGACGTAGTGCCCTGGCTCCGCCGGCCGGCTCCCGTAGACCCCGGACCCCTCATCCTCGGTGTCCCCGGGGTAGACCCAGGGGTCCACCCCGGGCATGTCCGCCTCCTCACCGGGAACCGGCTCACCCAGCTCGTCGCTGCCCTGCGTCCCCGGGGCACCGTGACCACCACCACTGTTCCTGCGGCTGTCCTCCGCCTCCCGGGGATCAGTCCACTGACGGCCCGCCCGGGAGCTGTCCACGTCCCGGCTCGGGTCAGCACCTGCCGATGCAGCCAGGGCGGTGGCGTAGTCCTCATCCACCTCGGTGGCCAGGGCCAGAGCCGAGGCCACCATCGCCTCCAGCTCAAGCGCCTCAGCCTGGGCCCGGGCCGCCTCCACCACGGCACCGCCCAGCCCCACGGCCACCGCCTGCCCAGAAGCCGCAGCCCCCGCAGCCAGCCCACCAGAACCACCGGAAGCACCAGCCGTAGCAGCAGACACCAGCGACACCGACACCGACCCGTCACCACCCAGCGCCAGGTAGGGCCGCGCCTCAGCAAAGTCCTGGCAGTCCAGCACCCTGCGCCGCACCTCCACCACGCCCTCACACGCCTCAGCCGTGGCACGCGCCAGCACACCCACCTCCTCCACCAGACCGTCGTGGAACACACCGCAGCGGTGCAGCGCCGCACGCGCCGCCTCCACACCAGCACCCAGTGAGACCACCCGCGAGCCCGCCACCCGCGCCTCATCCGCCAGGTCCGCCAACGAGCCCTCCAGGCCCCTCAGCCCGTCACCGGCCCCAGCCAGCGGATCCGGCCTCCAGGCACACACCTCACTCCACGCCACCATGTCACACCAGCCCCCCTGGAACGCGCCCACTGGTCCACCGAGGCAGCCGAGGCCCCCGCCGACTCCGCGCCCTGCGCCACGGACTCGTCGTTGGCCTGGTGGGCGGACACCAGGGCCCGGGTGCCCTCACCCACGGCCCCGTAACGGCCTCCCACCACCCGCCCCTGGCTCTCCAGGCGGCTCACCGCGCTCCCGGCTCTTCCTGAGCTCAGCGAACCGGGCATGGCCGTACCCACCGGCTCCAGGGGAGCGGACACGTCCAGGGAAGCGATCCTGCCACGCACACCGTCCAGAGACGCGGCCAGCGCCTCCAGGTCACCCGCGACAATATGAATATCCACCAGCCACAATGAGCCTCCAGAATGCCAGACAGCGGGCTCGCACGAGCCCCGGGCAGCACCCAGACAACATTGCTGCCGCTCCGCGCTGCTCGGACGCCACCCGTAGCTTAACCACCGTGACCTGTTCGTGTCAAGAAGTAGCTACGGCAGGAACCCACCACCGGCCAGGAAGCCCCTCAGGCCAGCCGGGCCCCTCAGGATCTGTACCAGGGCCGCACCACCTGCTCGAAGCAGTTCAGGGCCGCCGCCACGGTCTTGTCCATGTCCAGGTAGCGGTAGGCGCCTAGCCTGCCCCCCAGCACTACGCGGCTGCGCTCCCGCTCCCGGACGGCCAGCTCCTGGTAGCGGGCCAGGCGCTGCCGGTCGCGCGGCGTGCCCACGGGGTAGTAGGGCTCGTCCCCCGGGCCAGCGTCCCGGGAGTACTCCCGGGTGATGACCGTGGCGTCGTCAGGGTAGACGCGCTCGGGGTGGTAATGACGGAACTCGTGGACGCGGGTCCAGGGCACGCTGGCGTCCACCTGGTTGATGACGGCAGTGCCCTGGAAGTCCCCCGTGGGCACCACCTCGGTCTCCATGTCAAGGGTCCGCCAGGACAGGAAGCCGAAGCACCCGTCAAAGTAGCGGTCCAGGGCACCGGTGTAGACCACCGGCACCTGCCCCACGCAGGCCTCACGCGTGAGCGGCCCCGGCCCCGCCAGGAAGTCCTCCCCCAGCCGCACCTCGATACGCGGGGAGTCCAGCATCGCCTCCACCCACGCCGCGTAGCCCCCCAGGGGGATGCCCTCGTAGCGGTCGGAGAAGTAGCGGCTGTCATAGCTCAGGCGCACGGGCAGGCGGGTGATGATGGAGGCGGGCAGCTCGGCAGGGTCGGTCTGCCACTGCTTGGCCGTGTAGTCACGGATAAAGGCCTCGTAGAGCGGCCGCCCGATGAGGCTGACGGCCTTGTCCTCCAGGCTGGTGGGCTCACCGCCGGCACGGGCAGCCTCGGCGGCCTGCTCACGCAGGAGCGAGCGGGCCTGGTCCGGCCCCATAGCGGAACGGAAGAACTGGTTGATGGTGCCCAGGTTGATCGGCATGGGGTACACCTCGCCACGGTGCTGCGCCCACACCCGGTGCTGGTAGCCGTTGAACGCGGTGAACCGGTTGACATAGGTCCACACCCGCTCGTCAGAGGTGTGGAAGATGTGGGAGCCGTAGGTGTGGACCTCGATACCGGTGTCCGGGTCCGCCTGGGACCAGACGTTGCCACCGGGGTGGTCGCGCGCCTCCACCACCACGACGTCGATCCCCAGCTCCTCCGCCGCGCGCTGGGCCACCGTGGCCCCGAACAGGCCTGAGCCCACCACGACAAGATCCGCTCGCACACCAGTCTCCCTTCAGCCGACCGACTCCGGTCCGACAGTGGCACAGCACCGGACAGCAGGGCGCTAGACTAGCCTCTCACCCTGCCCCCACGCAGCCCGTCCCGGTACCGCGCAGCCTCAGGCTGGCTGGAGACAGCAGCAGAGCCGGGGGTCGGACAGAGCCGTCCGTCGCCATCCCGAGGAAGTGATGACCCATGGTCCGCGTGGGCGTCGTCGAGGACGACCCTCTCCACCTGCGCACCCTGACCGGCTACCTGGAGCGCTACGCGGCCGAGAGGCAGGTCAACCTGGAGGTCACCACCTACTCCAGCGCCTCGGCGCTCCTTGAGGACTACCGCCCCGTCTACGACATCCTCCTGCTGGACATCCGGATGGAGGGTGCGCAGAGCGGGGGCGTGGACGGGATGAGCGCGGCCCGCACGGTGCGCGACAGCGACCCGGCGGTCGTCATCATCTTCATCACCTCCGCGCACCAGTACGCGGTCGCAGGATACGAGGTGGGCGCGCTGGGCTACCTGCTCAAGCCCCTGCCCTACCCCGCGCTGGCCCAGGAGATGGGACGCGCCCTGGCAGCACTGCGCCGCCGGGGTGCGGGCCCCGTGCTCCTGCCGGAGGGCAGCGGGGTGCGGCGGGTGGACGCCCGCGACATCGTCTACCTGGAGTCGGTGCGCCACCGGGTGAGGATCCATCTCCTGGACCAGGAGCTCACAGTGGCCTCGAGCCTCAGGGCGATGGAGGACCTCCTCGGAGACCACAGCTTCTACCGCTCCAACTCCTGCTACCTGGTCAACCTGGATCACGTGGTTGGCGTGCACGACCAGGACTGCCTCATGAGCACAGGAGTGGCTCTGCGCGTCTCCCGTCCCCGCAGACGGGGCCTCATGTCCGCCCTAGCCGACCACGTCGGCGGCCTGCCCGTAGCCGGGAGGCCCTCCGGCCAGGCTGCCGGGACGTCCAGGGCCTCCGGGGCCTCGACGTGACCCCAGGCAGCCTGCCCATCCAGGAGGCCCTGCCCGACATCCCCCGCCTGTGGACCGCCCTGGCAGAGTGGGGCGCCTGCCTCCTCTACGTCCTGGTCGCCCGAGGACGGCAGCACCGGCCTGCACGCGCCGTCGTCGTCATGGCAGTCGTCATGGCAGCGGCCCTGCCCGCCTTGTGCGCCTACCACCTCGGCGCGGGGACGCTGCCGACCAGCCTGTGGCTGCCGGGCATGGTCGGTGCTGTCGCCCTCATGTGGCTGATCCTGCACCTGGCCCTGGGTGGCCCGCTACGGCGCTGCACCTACCTGGTAGTGCGTGCCTTCGTCCTGGCCGAGCTGGTGGCCTCCCTCCAGTGGCAGCTGTCGCTGTCCTTCTCAGGATCGCTCCTCCCGGAGCCGTTCCTCCCGGAGACCCCGCAAGCAGGCGCTGCCGCCCTGACCCTGCTGCTGGTCCTCGACACCCTCCTGCTGGCCCTCGTCTACCTCCTGGAGCGAGGTCGCGGCCACGGCACGGTGGTACCCACCTCTCGCTTCCTCGTGCTGTCCACAGCGATCGCGGCCATCACCTTCGCCATGAGCAACCTCAGCTTCATGACGACAGCCAGTCCCTTCTCCGCCCGTCTGGGGGCCGAGATCTTCTACGTCCGCACCTTGGTGGACCTGTGCGGCTTCGTCGTCCTCTACGCCCAGCTGGAGCAGGACCGCGAGGAGCAGGCGGCCCGCGAGGTGGCAACCGTACGCGCCCTGCTGCGCAGCCAGCACGACCAGTACCTGGCCTCCAAGCGCGTGACCGACGTCGTCAACCGCCGCTACCACGACCTGCGCAACCTCGTCACCGCCATCCGGGCCGAGACCGACCCCGGGCTGCGGCGCGACCAGCTTGACGAGCTGGAGGACTCGGTGCGCCCCTACGGTGCCCAGTACTGCACCGGCAACCCGGTGCTTGACGTCATCCTCACCGACAAGGGCCAGGCCTGCGTGGAGCACGGCGTCACCCTGACAGTCATGGCTGACGGGGCCGCAGTGGGGTTCGTCTCCGCCGTGGACCTGGCCACCATGGTGGGCAACGCGCTGGACAACGCCGTGGAGGCCTGCGCCCAGGTGGACGAGGCCGACCGGCGCCTGGTGCGCGTCGACCTGCGCACCCACCAGGGTCTGATCCTGCTGGAGGTGGAGAACACCTTCGCCACCCCTCCGGTCTTCTCAGCCGACGGCTCGGAGCTGGTCACCTCCAAGGAGGACCCGGCGGCCCACGGCTTCGGGGTCACGTCCATCCGCCACGCCGCAGCCGCCTACGGCGGCGAGGTGACAGCGAGCGTGACGCAGGAGGGCACTTTCGTGCTGCGCGTGCTGCTGCCCCTCCCAGCCTCCTCCCACCGCCACCGAGACGGCCGTGGCAGCCGTGGCGCCGACATCGGCTGAGCGGCCCTAGTTGAGGGCCAGGATCCTCCTGGCCACCCGGTATCCGGCGACGGGGACCCTGCTGCCGGCCCGGCCAGGCAGGTTCATGAGGCGTCCCATAAGGCTGCGTCGCACGCGGGCGCTGACGTCGGGGCGCCGGGTGTCCAGGCGCTGCCACAGCCCCTCCCGGATCGCCAGGTTCTCCGGCGTCCCCGAGCGCAACGCCATGGTGGTGATGACGACACAGCTCATGGTGTAGATGTGGACCAGGTAGCGCATCAGCTCTGGTGGCACCTCGTGGGCACGAGGCATCGACTCCAGCATGAGGGCGTTGACCCGGTCGTGCTGGTCCAGGCGGTGGATGATGACCTCGTCGGCCACCGACTGCCCCTGGCGCCCCACCGTGTACAGGTAGAGGTCGAGGTCCAGGTAGGTCAGGGAGCGCACGCTGGCCAGGGGCTGGAAGGAGTACAGGGTGTCCACGTAGAAGCAGTGCTCCGGCAAGCGCATTCCGGAGTCGCGCAGCACCTGGGTGCGGTAGGTCAGGGAGTGCATCATGAGGTACTGGTCGGGGCGGAAGCGCCCCACGTCGCTCCAGGTGCCCAGGCGCCCCTGGGGAAGGATCCCCCGGTAGCGCACCGAGTGCCGCCGCAGACGGCTGCCCTCGCGTACGTAGGTGAAGTTGGTGATCACCAGGTCCGGCTCCCGGCCTGCCTGCCGCCACCGCCGCAGGTGGGACAGCAGGCGCAGCAGGCTGGCCCGGTCCAGGGCGTCGTCGGAGTCCACCACCTTGACCCAGGTCCCGTGGGCACGGGCCAGGCCAGTGTTGACCGCTCCCCCGTGGCCCTTGTTCTCCTGGTGGACCACGACCAGGCGCGGCTCGCGCCTGGCGTAGTCGTCAAGCAGCCTCGGCGTGGAGTCGGTGGAGCCATCATCGACGACGACGACCTCCACCTCCGCGTGCCCCACCAGGGTGCTCAAGCACCGCGTCACGTAGTCCTGGGCGTTGTAGGCGGGAACTACCAGGGTCAGCAACGGTGCCGACGGGGGAAGGGGTGCCATGTACGTGTCCTCAGTCGGTTCGTCTCGGAGTGTCCTCGGGAGGTGCCCTGCGGGGCCGTCAGGCCCCGCAGCCAGGGCCTTGCGGCGTCCGCCGACCGGTGCTGTGCCCGGGACCTCGGGGAGTCTACAGGCCCGGGCAGGCTCCGTCCTCCCGGGCATCCTGTCAGCCTCTGACCACCCTCTGCCCAACGTCCTGGTCGGTCTTGCCGTCAGCCTCCTGGTCACCACCGCGGTCGCTGTCCTGGTCGGCGCCACGGCCCGCGTCCTGGTCGTCCTCCGGCTCGGGCTCGCGGCGGAAGATGACCTTGAAGATGGGGAAGAACACCCAGAAGGAGATCGCGGCGTTGATGACCATCGTGATGACGTCGGCTACTGCCTCACCGCTGCTGACGCCCAGCGTGCTCTGGCACCAGGAGTAGATCGGGCCCTTGTAGACCACCTGAGCGGCTGCGGCGAAGACCGTGATGATGATGTAGGCGATCGTGTACCACAGGGCCGCCCTCCACACCGAGGAGTTGGATCTGAAGGTGATGCTGCGCTGGGCGAAGAAGTTGATGACCTGGGCGATGAGCAGGGTGATCTCCACCGCCAGGAAGTAGGCCAGCCCCCCGCCGGAGCCGTCGGCCTGGATGGCCCCGGCCGCGTAGTCGAACAGGTAGACCGTCTGGCCCCCCGAGGAGCCCACAGGCAAGAAGTGGAGGGGGGTGCCCTCCAACGAGGTGAAGCTGAACGCCCAGCGGAACACCGGCATGAGGACCAGCTGGAGCACGGTGATGCCGTTGGACAGGATGAGGAAGACGATGAACTGGGCGAGGGTCTCGTTCCTCTCCTCGAAGCGCGACCACGCCTGCCTGATACCGGGCACAGGCTCTCCTTGCACTGTTTGCAGGGTCTACTTTGCAGTGTCTACGTTGTCTGTGTGGTGGTCTGCCTGCTGCTGCCTGGCGGCGCCCAGGAGGCTAGGTTCCCGGGCGGCCTAGCACCCGGACAGCTCACGCCGGGTGACCCGGTCCGCGCGCCGGTTGCGCAGGTAGCCCACGGCGGTGCGCCGCACCCCCCGCAGGGGGTGCCCGTTGGCGATGTCGACGACGCCCTCCACCATCTCCCCATCGACCATGCCCGAGGTCATCTTGGCCATGGCCCTCAACGGCATGTTGAGGAGGAAGAGGATGTTGAGGTCGGGTCTGCCCCTGGCCTCGGCCCTGGCCCTCCTCCAGGTGAGCACCCTGACGGCCGCGCGCGCCAGGAGGCTGCGCGCCTGGGCCAGGGACGACACCGGGTCGTTGACGCCCACCTCCCGGCCTGTGCGGGCCACAGGCAGCGGGCGCCCCAGGAGGGCCCGGAACTGGGCGTCGCTGACCTGGGTGACCTCGCCGGTGAGGTAGGGACCCAGCTCCTGGCATGCGGGCTGCGGGCGGGTCCCCTCCACCTCCAGCTCCGCCCGGAGAGGCAGGTCCTCGACGTTGCGTCCCACTTCCACGGTCCAGGTCCCTCCCTCCACGCACCAGGCCTGCTCCCCCACGTCGTAGTGGCGGAAGGTGTAGCGGTCGAAAGGAACGCGCACCTTGCACGACTGCCCGGCCTCCAGCCACACCTTGGCGAAGCCCTTGAGCTGGATGCTCGGCCCCCACAGGCCGCCGGGCGGGCGCACGTAGAGCTGGGCCACCTCAGCGCCGTCAACCTGGGAGGTGTTGGTCAGGGTGAACCGTGCCCCCTGCGCGTCAACCTCGAGGTCGGAGTAGTCGAAGGAGGAGTAGGACAGGCCGAAGCCGAAGGGGTGGGCCACCGGGGTCCCGGTGGTGGTGAAGTATCGGTAGCCGACGTAGGGTCCCTCCCGGTACAGCGCGTGCTCCCCGGTGGCGGGGAACCAGGCGGCGACTGGGTGGTCCTCGTAGCGCACCGGGTAGGTCTCGGCCAGGCGGCCGGAGGGGTTGACCGCCCCGGTGAGCACCCGCAGCGTCGCCGACGCCCCGGCCTGCCCGGACAGGTAGGTGTGGACGACGGCGCGGGCGTGGGCCTCCCAGTGCGTCTCCACGGCGGACCCGGCCGACACGACGGCGACCGTGCGCGGGTTGGCCCGGGCCACCTCGGCCAGCACACGGGTCTGCGCCTGGGGCAGGCGCATGTGGCTGCGGTCCAGGCCCTCGGACTCGCTGAGCTCGTCCAGGCCGAGGCACACCAGGGCCACCTCGGCCCTGGCGGCCAGGACGGCCGCCCGGCGGGACAGGACCGGGTCCGGGGTGCCGTCACGCTGGTACCCCTGGGCGTAGCCGACGAGCTCCAGCTCGGTCTCCCCGACGGCCTCCAGGAGGTTCTCCAGGCGGACGGGGTTGACCTGGGAGGAGCCAGCACCCTGGTAGCGCGGCGTGCGGGCCATGTCACCGATGACGGCCACCCTGGTCCCCGGGGCCAGGGGGAGGATCGCGTCCTCGTTGCGCAGCAGCACGATGGACTCCTCGGCCACGCGCCGAGCCAGGTGGTGGTGCTCCCGCGCCCCCAGGCCCGGGCGCTGCCCGTGGGAGGAGGCCGCCTCCGCCAGGGCCAGGACCTCGGCGGCGCGGGCCTGGACCTGCTCGTGGGAGAGCTCCCCGGACTCCACCGCGGCGACAACCTCCCGTGCCGAGTGCAGCCCGGGGGCGGGCATCTCCAGGGAGCTTCCTGCCCCCGCCGCAGCGGGTGCGCAGTTAGAGCCTCCCCAGTCGGAGACGACCATGCCGTCAAAGCCCCACTCCTGCCGCAGGATCTCGGTGAGCAGGTGGTGGTTCTCATTGGCGTAGACGCCGTTGACCTTGTTGTAGGCGCTCATGAGGGCGCGCGGCGCCGCCTCACGCACAACGATCTCGAAGGCGGTGAGGTAGAGCTCGCGCATGGTGCGCTCATCGACCACCGAGTCCGAGGCCATGCGGCGCAGCTCCTGGCTGTTGACAGCGAAGTGCTTGGGGGTGGCGGCAACCCCCTGGGACTGGATGCCGCGCACCACCCCGGCCGCCATGCGGCCCGACAGCAGCGGGTCCTCGGAGTAGTACTCGAAGCTGCGCCCGCACAGCGGTGAGCGCTTGATGTTGAGCCCCGGTCCCAAGAGGACGTCAACCCCCAGCGCACGGGCCTCCTGCCCCAGGGCCGCCCCCATCTCCTCAGCCAGCTCGGGGTCCCAGCTGTTGGCCACGGTGGCGGCTGTGGGAAAGCAGGTGGCGGGCTGTGAGGCGGCGATACCCAGGTGGTCGCCGCTGCCGAGCTGGCGGCGCACCCCGTGAGGGCCGTCGGACAGGACGAAGGAGCGCACGCCCCTGGCGGGCAGTGCCCGGGACTGCCACTCGGAGGCGCCCGAGAGCAGGGCGGCGGCCTCCAGCAGGGTGAGGTCGCGGGGGTCGGGGGTCACGAGGCGTCCTTTCTCAGGTCGTTCCAGTGGCAGTTTGCAACGGTAGAAGAAGGGGGGCACAGGACGGGTGCCAGCGGCCGGGACAGTCCGCCGGCCGGGAGTGTGGGCGGGCACGGGCGCGCCCGCCCACCTCCTGCTGCCTGGGGCGAGCAGCGCCTACTCAGCGGAGCCCGCAGACCCTGAGGAGCCGGAGGGCTGCGCGGCAGCGCCGTCGGCCGCCTGGGCCGCCGCCTGCCTCCTGCGGGCCAGGAAGCGCCGCACAGCCAGGGCCTCCAGGCCCAGGAGGACCACACCCAGCACCCCGAGCACGGCCCAGGTCACGTACTCCCAGGACGCACGCTGCGTCTCGGGCTGGCCGTCCTCATAGACCCACGAGCTGGCCACGGTGTAGAGGATGTTGTGCGAGGCGGTGCGCATCGCCTGGACGCCTGCGGCCGAGGTGTGCTGGACGAAGTTCACCCCGATGTCGGTGGTCGCCAGCATCATGTCACCACCGTTGCGCACCAGCTGGTCGGCGTTCTGGTAGCCGTAGCCCGCGAAGTAGTCGGTGAGCGTCATGCCGCGGAAGCCCCACTCATCCCGCAGGACGGCCTGCTGGAGGGCGGGAGAGGCGCCCGCGTAGGTGGTCCCGATGTAGTTGAACGCGGTCATGACCGCCCCGGCGCCACCCTCCTTGATGCCGATCTCGAAGGAGCGCAGGTAGATCTCACGCAGCGCCTGCTCCTGGGACCAGGTGACGAGCATGTTGGTGCGGTTGGTCTCCTGGTCGTTGAAGGCGAAGTGCTTGACGAAGGCGTAGACGCCCAGCTCCTTGGCCCCCTGGATCTCCTGGGCCACCTGGTTGCCTGCCAGGACCGGGTCCTCGGAGAAGTACTCGAAGTTGCGCCCGGCGTAGGCGTAGCGGTGGGTGTTGGTGGCCGGGGCGTACCAGCCTGCCACGTCCATGTCGTGCGCCATGGTGCCGATGGCGGTGCCGAAGTCGTGGGCGATCTCCTTGTTCCAGGTGGCCGCCACGGACACGGCGGTGGCCAGGCCGATGGAGCCCACCCCGGTGAAGTTGTTGTTGAGGGAGGCGGGGCCGTCCACGTCGGAGACGCGGACCTTGCCCACCGAGTCGACGGCCACCGACCCGTAGCCGCCGTGGGCGATGAGGTCGTTCATCTCCTCCACGCTCAGCTGGTCGAGCAGCCGGTCCCACTGCGGGTCGTCGTAGTCCAGGCCGTGCATGTCGCCCAGGACGAGCCCGTTGTCCGCCCCCGTGGTCGGCATCTCGGCGTCGGGGTCGTCCTCCTGGGAGGCGTCGTAGGTGTCGTTGGCCACGAAGGACTCCCGGTGCTCCTGCGACATCTCCAGCGAGGAGGGGGCGGCGGTAGCCTCCTCGTAGTTGGCGAAGGAGTCGGCACGAGACAGGTAGGTGACGTCACCTGCGGCGTCGTCGAACTGGTTGGTGGCCGCCACGGCGTCCCCGTCGTGGGTGGTCTCACCGGTGTAGGTGACGGTGCCGGGGACCGTGACCTCGGCCGAGTCGATGACCGTGTGGGAGTCGCTGCGGATGGACACGGTGTAGTCGCCGGCCTCCAGCACCCAGGCCTTGGCGTCCTGGGAGTCGTAGGAGGCCATGTCGTCGTCGTCAAAGCTGATGGTCACCGTCTCGGAGGCGCCGGGCTCCAGCAGGCCGGTCTTGGCGTAGTCGGCCAGGTCGACGGCCGACTTCTCAATGCCGCCGTCGGTGTAGGGGGCGGTGTAGTAGGCCTCCACGACGTCCTTGCCCGCCACGTCACCGGTGTTGGTGACCGTGACGTCGAAGGAGACGGTCCCGTCAGCGTAGGTCACCTCCCCCATCTCCTGGCGGAAGGTGGTGTAGGACAGCCCGTAGCCGAAGGGGTAGACGACCTCCTTGTCGTAGTCGATGACCCCCTCGGCCGCAGCGGTCTCGTACCAGCGGTAGCCGACGTAGATCCCCTCCACGTAGCTGACGAACCCCGGGTAGGTCGTGGTGTCGGTGAACGGGGAGGTCTGGCCGTAGCCCTCCATGTTGGTGTAGGTGAAGTCCCCGAAGTTGTTGGCTGCGGGAGAGGACGTGATGTCGGTGACGAAGGTGTCGGGGGTCCGGGCGGAGGGGTTGACCTCGCCGTCCAGGATGCGCCCCAGGGCGTTGAAGCCTACCTGGCCTCCGGGGACGGCCCAGATGATGGCGTCGATGTCGGGGTCGGCCTCCAGCTCGCCCAGCTCCATGGCGTTGGCCGAGTTGATGACCACGACGGTGGTCTGTGAGCTGGTCTTGGCCAGCTCGATGAGGTCGCGCTCGGGGGCGGTCAGCTCCAGGTAGCCCTGCCCGTCGGCGAAGTCGGGGGTGTCCTCGGCGTTGTCGGTGTAGCTGAAGGCAGGGTTGTCGGCGACCTCGGCGTTGACGTCCTGGGGCAGGTCAAAGCCCTCCCCGCCGGAGCGGGCGATAGTGACCACAGAGGTGTCGGAGAACTCCTCAAGGCCGGTGACGACGTCTGAGGTGTAGGCCTGCGAGGTGGGCTCTGGCAGGGTCCAGTCAGCCTCGAACATGCCAACCTCGGGGCGCTCGGCGCGGTAGCCGGTGTACAGGGAGGTGAGCTCCTCGTTGGTGGTGAACCCCGCGTTGTGCAGGCCGTCCAGGAGCGTGGTCGTGGGGTTGTCCGGGCTGAGCGAGCCCGAGCCGGTCCCGCCGTAGATCGGGTTGGTCGAGGCCCAGCCGAGCACGTTGAGCGCGGAGCCCTCCTCCAGCGGCAGGGCGCCGTCGGTGTTCTTCAGCAGCACCATGCCCTCCTCGGAGATGGTGTTCCCCAGCTCCTCGACGGTGGCACTGGTCTCCTCGCTGAGCGTGCCCGCACCGGAGGACAGGTCCAGGATGGTGCGCAGGCCGCCGTACATCATGGAGGTGACGGCCACCGCCACGGCGAGCGCGGCCGCGACCCACGTGGTAGAGCGCACCAGCTTGCGCACGGGCCTGTCCCTGCGTCTTACGGCAACCGTGACGACCACGGCCAGCAGGAGCACGACGCCAATGGCGATAAGCTGTGGTCGCAGGCTTGCCACGACGTTCCAGACGTCGTTCCAGTTGATCGACAGCATGGCCGAGTACCTCTCTGTACCTCTTCTGTACCTCTGTGTCTGTGGCTGTGTGCCCCGCTGACGCGTGGTCCGTGCACGAGGCTGAGTGGGCAGGAGCACGGAGCCGCCGCTGGTGGGACGGGAGCGCAGGCGGGCGCCTGGCACCGTTGGTCACCGTCAGGGAGGCCTGGGCACAGTCAAGCCGGTTCCCCTGCGGCAGAGCCAGCCCGCAGGACCAACCTGTCGATTCCAGGACCTGTTCTGCGCCCAGGCCCCGCTCACGGCACCGGGCCCGCCCCGCCCGGCTCACGGCACCAAATCGTCATAGGACAACACGGTGCCGTGTTGTCCTATGACGATTACGTTGCCCTGCCCCGCCTAAGTTAGGCTGGCCTACGTGATGGACCGGATCCACGAGCTGCCCTACCCGGGAGTCTTTCTGTTCTTCTGGTGCCTGGCCATGATGCGGTCCCACACCATGTACTGGATGGGGCGGGGCGTCACGGCGGGCACGGCCCGCACCCGTTGGGCCAGGGTGCTGGAGTCCCCGGTGTACGCACGCGCCCAGGCCTGGTCAGCACGGTGGGGTGTGCTGGCCGTCCCCCTGTCCTTCCTCACGGTGGGCCTCCAGAGCGCCATCCAACTGTCCGCAGGAGTGACCCGCATGCCACTGCACCGCTACGCCCTGGCCACGGCAGTAGGGGCACTGGCCTGGGCGGGGGTCTACACCACGATCGGCATGGCGGTCCTGGCCGCCTGGTACACCAGCCCTGCGGGCCGCGTGGTGGCGGTGGCAGCCGTGTGTGTGCTGGCCGCCATCATCGTGGCGCGCTACCGACGTGCCCGCCGGGGCTGCGTCCCAGCCACCCCCACTGCCAACAGTACCGCCCAGGAGCAGCGCAACCACTCGCCCGCCGCGCCTGCCTGAGCGCGCCTGCCTGAGACAGCCCCTCCTGCACCTGCCGCTATGTCACGCGTCCTTCGCGGGGTACAGCGGCAGGTCACCCGTCAGGGAGGTGACCTGCCTCCTGGGTCCTCGGAGCCCCAGCGCCGCCAGCTCCAGGTCACGTGTGAGGGCAGAACCGAGCCTGGAGACATACTCTTCATAAGTCCTGCACCCCTGCGCCAGGCGTGCATAGCAATCCGCCCAGGCCCACCGGACCGGATGTTCGAGTGTGATAGAAGTTCCCAGCACCCATCTTTCCGAAACGTAATGTGAAACGATCCAAGCACCCACACCAAGCGTCAACCAAAGCCCTAACAGATATAACCGATCATCGCACGGCGTCAGAAGCAATCACCATGCACGCCGCATACGTCTAGGTCGCAGCGAACAGAAATCCCGCAACCAACCAGGATCCACGATCCAACGACGAGAAGCTGTAACTCATCGCATATTGTCACGTCCGGTCAAAAATCCCAATATAACAACTAAGAAACTGAGGCCGAGCTGGGCAAGACACAGACTCATAGAGACCGACAGGGTGTCAGCAATAAGAACCGGTATAACCAGAACCACGGCAGCATCCGGACCCACGGTGACAGACTGTAATAACCCAATCGGAATCAAGCCAACAGGCGTAGGAACTGACATCGACCAGTCAGAGTCACGTCGAAAACCAGAACGCAGTGACACACCCGCCCAACCCGGCCCGGACAAAAAACCCGCTACCAGCAACTCTCCGGGGACATCGTCATTCATAATAGCACTTCCAAAAACGACTACCAAATCAACAGCACACCACCAGAAAATCATGAATAAAGCCGGAATAATAAAGTGTCCCAAACGGACCCATACAGGAGCCGCAGGCCATAGGCTATCCGGTGCGTCGTCACGCTGCGCACGCCGCGCCGCATCAGCGCAGATGAGACTAACTAACCACGCAAAAACAAGGAGCATCGCGAGCCCAAATCCATAGGCATCAAACAACAGAAGCAGGCCCGCAATGACCGCAAGACACAACGCCGTCACGGTTCTCCACGGTTGACGTCGCAGCAAAAGAAGATCTGCCTGCACCACGCCCAACACGCTACGAGAACGTGATCCAGTGAAAATCCAGCGAAACAGCCCCTCGCCAAGTAGAGCCCACCGAACAACAGCGAGGCTGTCAGGGCGTAACGGTCGCCGAACTGGCGGTGCAAGAACGAACCCCAGCCCGCGCGTGTCCAGAGCTAAGCCCACAGCCCGAAGACTAGCACCACGCTGCGCAGACTCGGAGAGGATAACGTCAGGCACGCTGCCCAAACTCGGAGCCGTCACCAACCAAGCCGCATACGTACCAGCCACCGTCGCCAGCACAGAGCAACCCACGATCCACATTCTGTATGGAGATGAATCAACAAAAATACCAGAGATGCAGATAGCTATAGTTGCTACCATTAAAAAAAATAGCCGCAAAACACCCGCGCCCCGGTTAATAACCTGGCTACGAACAGTAAGTACAAGGCCACATGCAATCATCGACGCAGCAGATCCCGCCGCGCCAGCCACTCCAAAAGCATCTCCGCCCAGCAGCCA
Source organism: Actinomyces wuliandei (assembly GCF_004010955.1). Lineage (NCBI taxonomy): Bacteria > Bacillati > Actinomycetota > Actinomycetes > Actinomycetales > Actinomycetaceae > Actinomyces > Actinomyces wuliandei. The sequence continues at coordinate 1,169,119 of NZ_CP025227.1, read as the reverse complement.
CACAAGCGCAGCAGCAGCAACTGCACCTACCAGCGCCCCACCCGCAACGATACGCCGTGCAAGCAGCCGCATAAGGTGGCCCCGATCTCCAGGACAGGACAACCACCATATCGTCTCTTCGACGCGAAGAAAAAGGGGGCCGAGCCTTCGTAGCGCCCCAACGCACGCAGCAGCACCTAGCAAAGCCGTACCGGTACCAAACCACATCGGACTAAACCGAGTAATACCCGTGAAAGTATCAACGTATACAGGGGAAAGCCGCACATCAGAACGTGCAAAAAAATGAAAAAGCATGGGTGCCCATACACCGACACCCAGCATCAACACGTAGATGTCAGAGAATCCATCAGTCTTCGTCAAACTACTTCGTCGACGTTCTGTAACGCGAACACGTGTCCACGCGCGCAACTGGTAAAGGTCCGGAACAGAACTCATGTGCCTTCCTTCAGAGCAAGCACACCGGCACCCACGTCATAAATCATCGTCTCCGAGCCCACCACAAGCACCGCGCTAGCGCTCGCCTCAACTAAAACAGGGTCATGTGACACGACAAGCAGTGCCCCCCCCGCCTCACGCTCAGCATTCAGATAACCGGCAAGCGCCTTACGAGTAGCCGCATCAAGACGTTGCTCAGGCTCGTCCAGGACCAGTATACTCCGCGGGCGAACAAGAACACTCGATAGGGAAAGCCGACGGCGCTGACCAGAAGATAGCCTGTCTGGGACGGAATCCGCCACAGCCAACAACCCCATTTCCTCCATCACCGACTCAACAATGCTTCTAGCATTCTTCACACCATGCCCATAACTGACTAATTCCAAGTGCTCACGTACACTCAACGATGGGAAAAACGCCTCATCGCCTAAATCGCGTGCGACACAGGAACGCTGAAGTGATGACCGTGGATCAGCGACTTCACCCATGACGAGCGAACTACCGGAGATGGCAGGCTGCAGACCGAGGCAGGTTCGCAGAAGAGTGGACTTGCCAGCACCATTGGCTCCAACGACAAATAGAGCTTCTCCGGGACCAACTTTCAAGTCGACTGACGAACATACTGGGTGACCCTCAAAGCCTACTGACAGCCCGGATGTATGAATATATTCCACTCCCGGCCTCAGTGCAACTGGACGAACTAGGCTAGTAACAACATGCTCAGCAGCAGACATCATAAACTACAAACCATACGGCAAATATAAACTATGCTGCGCTGGCCACGAAAGGCTACCGCACCGCACTGTGCCATCACTCCGATCTGCGCCCATCATACAACTCTTCCTCTAGAGTACCCAGTTCCGCCATAACGAGCGGAGCAAAAAGTCCGCTCAACTCCGACCACTTTCCGGATGAAACACCCTTAGCAAGGACAAGAGGAGAAAAAGCCACGTTAGCCCGCTCATTCAACTTTTCTAACCCACTTGACAAGACAGTATTCATGCATGGAAACGAGGCAGCAATCACCAGTGGTTTTTCACTAACCTGCAACGCCAGCATTGACGGCGTAGACGATAATCCGCAAGCCAGGGACATCACCGAATTAACGGTTCCAGGAAAGACCAGGAACGCTTCAGCGGCCATGGCGATATCAGCATGTGAGAGCCGCCCCGTAGGACCAGACTCATCCCAATCGTCTAGAGCAGCCCACCCTCCAGTATCACGTGCAATCTGATGTACTGCTTCAGGTGCTACGAAACGAGTAGCAGCATGAGAGACAGTTGCTGAAATGTGAATACCGTGATAGGTCTCGATGATCCAACGCATCCAGTATGGTACGAGACTAGCGGATATGGAACCAGTAATCCAAAGGTGTAGGGAACTTGCTCGCACAGAAGGCGCGTTCCCCATGTAGGAACTCAATGTCCCTACATCGGACACGACACGAAATTCAAACGTCATGAAATCTCGATCCATGGTGAGACTGCGATAGGCTTGAAACCATCCTCTCCGGCGGCCGGCAGGGACCCCATTATCATGAACTGGTAATGAGATGGCCCTTCACGGCCCGCTTCTTCGGGACGTTCGCTCTTCCTAATAGCCCCAATGTGCTTTTCTATTATTTTCTCCAGAATTATAAAGGCCTGGCTTCGCTTGGCCCACTCATAGGATCCTGAGTGTCCTGCGAGGATCCGTACCTGTTGGACCACATCAAATAAAGCCTTTCCCCGGCGGCTTCCAGAGTTCCACAAAAAACTGTACCATTTCGACTGACGCGTCATGGGAAATACCCGCCATGCGCCAGCACCTGCAGATTCGGCGTCTTCCTTGCTTCTAAAGCGATAGAAGACATAATAATTTTCAACCCCTGGGTTGGGGGCAAAGAACTTCCATTGAGGAGGTTGAGGGAGGAATGGCGTCTTGGATACCACAGAAAGAGTGGAGGAGGGCAAATTGTCCAACAGCGTAAGGACAATATGCCCATATAGTAACCATCGCACTAATGCGTAGTTACGCATACGATGCCTACCCCCATACAATTCTACAAACCTCTTCAACGCACTCTAACTTTCCTATAATAGAATGATGAGCAGATCCTGCAACAACGTCGAATCTGGCCCCCAAGTCATTCGCAACTCCTTTCTGTTCATCAACGTTGTCCTCGGCCGCCAGCACATGACATTCAGGGGCGGCAATAGTCCGAAGATCAGGAACAACTGTGGAACGATACTCTCGCCAGGAATTTCTTAACGTCGAAAGGCTGCGAGAAAAAAGAAAAACTGCGCGACGTATATCCGGCCGATAATCAAGTTCGCGGTCCACCTGGTTCGTGGACCATGCATGTGTTCCGGCAACGGTTGACACGCCTGTCTGCACTAAGGACTGAAGAAACCTTCCCGACCGGACCAGATCGTTGCGTTCAGTGAGAAAAGTGTCAAACTTAGTCGTGTCTATCAGCACAACCTTCTTCACTGCATGCGATACCTCACCCCCGTAGGCCATGTGCTGCGCGAAAAAAAATGCCCCGATAGAATGCGCTACAATCGTAACGGACTTCCCAGCACAATAATTACTGTACAGTTGCTCGAGAATTTTCGGCGCCGATATTGTCGCTGTTGTGCGACCGTATCCTGCACGGTGATAGCGCAATGTACCGTACTTGTCACCTAATACGTGACATACCCAGTCCCATGCTTCTAGACATTCACCAAGACCGTTTTCAAAAATAACCACATGATCACTATCCTGCGCATTCTCATAAATGAACTCGACTACACTGCCGTCATCCATACGAGCAAGTGAAGGCCCGTTGAGACCGTTACGCCGCGTACGCTCTAGCGAGTACTGTGACAGTTGCACAGCCTGGCTAGCCCCAATTACACTGCAAGCACTCGCAACTAGGCCACGCTCAAAGCCGCTCATGATAACAACCCACCTCCGATAGCGGGACGACTAACTCTAGAGTCAGTTATATACAGAACCGCTGAATGAGCCGCACTAAAGGACCAGAAGAACCTAGGTAGGTCCATAGTGAGCGCAACCCCTGCGTGAAACAACTTCACGGCTCCTAGGGCAGGGTTCACCAGGCGTGCAGGCAACAAATAAACCAATGGAAATGCCGTTTCCCATACAATAGTGATCCATGTTAGCGCCTTTGATAGGCCAGGGTAACGCCGTAGTTGCACCGCAATTGCACTTGATCCGTACTGACTTGTTTCAAGGACCCTCTGAAGAGCGGTGCCAGAAAGCCAGGAACTCGAAATTAACTTCGCTAAGCCAGGAGTCAAGTAGGCCAGAAATGTTTGCGCGTTAACAGCCCTGAGGTAGATGTCATCGGACAGGCTGTGATCTGGTATGAGGCCAGTAACAGCCCTGTAGCCGCATATTACGGCGGACATCTGGTCTGCCCCGTCGTTGCCATAGGGGCACCTGTAACTTTCGATCACGCTGGTTAATGCGAGTACGCCCGCCCCCACAACTTGACACTTCCGCGACCTACGGGAACTGAGGGCAAGCGCAGAACCAACCAGTGTTGCTAACTGAAGCGCAGCAGCCCCTGCCTTAGAGTCAATTGCTTTTCGTGCGCGGGTCGGCAGCCATCTGCTTCCCCGATGGAAGCTTATTCCTTCCAGTATCTCACCCCGGTCGTACGCTTTAATATCGGCCAAGGCCTCGGAGGCGGATATGACCTTCTCCGCTGCGACTATCGCGAGCGAGGAATGCACATAGTCGGACCTGCTTCCGCTAGGTCTAACTATGGCCCTAAGGCTATCCGCCCCCGAGGCTAGCCATCCATGTTTAGCAGCCAAGGCAGATGGTGCTCCCAGTCACAACCACCTCAAGTGCGCCGGGCGTTGCCGGTGTCACGGGAGTTGTCATCGTGGGGAGATTGTGCGAGTTGACGAACCCCTCACTGATTCCACTAAACTCCCGATTCGCCACCTTTTCCAACTGCTCGACAGTTGGAGCGATCCCTAGATCGGACATACACGTTCCTCCTTAGTTGTTGGGTCAGCATAGTTTAGGCTGCGCCTCCCCTGCTGCATTTATGTTAGCCTTATGTGGGAGTTCTTGTCAAGAGGTGGCTAGCATTGACCCTACTTTGTTGGCACAATAGGCGACCCTGAACAGCACCGCACTACCTCATCGCCGCAGGTCAGCCCCTTTACTGGACGTCTCCTGATAACAGGATCATAATTTGTTGGTACTTTTTTGTGTCAGCAAAGTCGACTCTGGTATGGAACCATAAATAGTTGTACTCTCAATGTCCACTGGTCGCCGATGCACCTACAACTAGAGGCATTTGGTTGGATTGCCCCGTCTATCGATTGAGCGAGGTATCAGAATGCAATGGGCATGGCTGTAACTGGTGCAGGTTAGTTCCTTGACACAGCCGCACGGCAGTCATAGGTCTGGCGTGCTATGCAGGTCATGTGATCGACAAGCCTGCTTCTGGGAAGAAGCAGCGTTGTCCTGCCCCCCTTGTCTCCTACGCGTCCTTCGTGGGGTGCAGCGGCAGGTCACCGGTCAGGGAGGTGACGGACCTCCTGGGGCCTGGAGACCGATCACAGCCAGCTCCAGGTCACGTGTGCCGCCAGCTCCAGGTCACGTGTGCCGCCAGCTCCAGGTCACGTGTGAGGGCAGAACCGAGCCTGGAGACATACTCTTCATAAGTCCTGCACCCCTGCGCCAGGCGGGTGAAGGGAAAGACATCAACGCCGGAGCCCTGCGCCTCGGCACGGCTCCACACCGAGGCGAGCAGCCCGCTGTCACCAGCAAGAACGGGCAGCGGGGTGAGGACGACGCCCGGCAGCTCGGAGTCAGCCGTCCTCACCGATGGCCCCATGATCTGCGGGCAGGCGCTGGCGACCATCGCGGAGACGATGGAGGCAGCGTTGACAGCCAGGCCCACCGGGAGGTGCCGGTCAACCACGATCACCGTCTTCTGCTGGTCGGTGGCCATGAGTACGTTCCTTTCAGTCAGGAGTTCGGCTCGCAGCCGTGGGATCCGGATCGCGCCCGTGCTTCTGTCCGTCCCCCGGAGCCCGGGCGATCCGTGCAGGCAAGACCCCAGCCAGGACAGGCGGGCAGGGCAGCGGCTTCACGGACCTGCGCGCAGACCGCTGAGTGATCATAACGCCCGCCGCCCTGTGCTCCTGTGGCGGTCGGAGCACACCGACCTCGCCCAGCCCGGCGGCGCACCACACCCCCTCTGCCCTCGTCCGCAACGGAGAGCACCCAGAGCTCGACCAGCCCCGGCAGCGCACGGTTCCAGGCTCTCCGCCAGAAGGAGGAAAGGCCCCACGAACCTCCTCCCACAGCAGGACAGCCTCCGGCCTCTGGTAGGAGCAGCCGACAACCTTCCTCATCTACATTTCTTATCGAAGAAAACGCTGGTTCAACGCCGAGCACGGCACACGCTACTCAGCAGGTCAGCAGGCTCTGCCGCTGGCTGCTGTGCCAAGTTTCTGCATGACTTTCGGAGGGGTTCAATGAAGAGTCTGAGGAGATCGCGAGAGCGTGTGCCTGCACCTCGCCCTGTTGTCGACAGCGTGCTGTCGAGGGCGTTGGGGGCGCCTCTGGGTACTGCTGAGCGGGTGTCGGCCGTGTGCCAGCTGCTGTCCAGCGCCGAGTACCTTGTCCGACGGGCTGACCGAGCCAAGGGCGGGCTCAACGACTGGAGTCTCGCCAGGGACCAGGTGCCCTCAAGGCTGCAGTTAACCCGTAGGATGCGCGACCTTGTTGCTACCGAGGCGGTGACCTCGGGCCTGCACGTGGCGCAGGTCGGCGCGGGGCTGGTGCTGCTGTCGCCTGTGAGGCACCAGGGGGTGCGTGCCGGAGCGGATCTGCTCCTTGCCGGGTCTCAGCTGCTGCTGTACCCCAGGCACCTGTATGGGACGGACGGGTCGGACCAGGTCTCCTTCCTGGTTGCGGCCGCAGCAGGGCTCGGACGGGCCGGTGGCACGGCTGGCACCAGGCGCGCCGCGATCGAGTTCATCGGGGCACAGACCATCCTGTCCTACAGCGCAGCGGGTATCACCAAGATGCCGGGTGCCCTGTGGAAGAGCGGGGACGCCCTGGTCAGCATCATGCGCACCCAGACCTATGGTGACGAGGGCTTCTACCGTCTGCTGACGCGGTTCCCGCGTTCGGCGCGGGCACTGTGCCGGGGTGTCGTGGCCTTTGAGGCCCTCTTCCCGCTGCTGGCTGTGGGCAGAGGCCGGTACATGGACTGGGGCCTGGCTGTCATGGCGGCCTTCCACGCGGCCAATGCCCGGTTCATGGGGCTGTCGAGGTTCTCCTGGGCGTTCGTGTCTACCTACCCTGCGGTACGAAGCCTGGTGCGCCGGGAGGAGGTGTCCGCATGAGCGTGATGCGTGACACAGTTACTGTGACGGCGGCGGCGCTGGGGATCGGCCTGGCACATCAGGCGTACGCGACTGCCCGTTCGCTGAGGCGTCACTCTGGCTACGAGCACCACGTGGTGAGCTGCCGCAGCGGCAACGAGCTGTCCTGCTACCGGGGTGACTCCGCCGGGGACAGCAGGGCCACAGTGCTGTTCGCCAGCGGGCTCATGAACACCTCAACCTCGTGGCTGCTGCTGGCCTCGCACCTGTCTGGCATGACACCTGTCCTCTACGACCGCGCGGGCTACGGGCGCTCGCTGTGGCGCTCAGAGGCCCCCTACCACCTCCAGGAGTCTGTTGCCGACGCAGCCGACGTGGTGAAGGAGGTGTGCTCCGGGGATGATCCCATCTGGCTGGCCGGGCACTCCATGGGCGGCTACCTGGTTCACCGGCTGGCTGGCCAGCTCGACAACATTGCCGGGGTCATCCTCATCGACCCTATGCACCCTCGCGAGATGGTGGTGAGCCAGCCGCAGAGAGAGGGGGCCAAGGCAACTGACCTCACCTTGCGCACCGCCCCGCTTCCTGTCGCGCTGGGCGCGGGCCTGCTGATGGACAAGGGCGGTGTCCTGAGCTCGGCGGCTGGCAGCCCCTCCCTGGGGCGCCTGCGCGCAGAAATATCGGCAGCCTCCACCTGGTACGCCGCAGCCCGGGAGTGGCGCTACCTCTACCCCTACCTGCTGGACGGCGGGGCGCCCCTGGAGCAGGTAGCCACCCCGGTCTATGTGATCGCTGCGGAGGCGACCGTGGCGGGCTCCTCGGAGCAGGGCGGGCTCTACGATGAGTACGTGGCCTCAGGCTCGGCGGGCGGCAGGCGCCTGGACCTGGAGGACTGCGACCACCTGAGCATCATCAACGCCCCGCAGGCTGCCCCGCGCCTGGCCGAGCAGGTCGTCTCACTGGTCCAGGAACGCCCCGAGCCCCGGGAGGTCACCTCATGAAAGCCTTGCTGCGCCGCTTACTACCGGCAGTGTTTGCCGTGTGGCTGGTGGTCACGGCCCTGTCCCAGCACCCTGACCGCAGCTTTGACCGGGTACGCCAGGTGGACCGCACCGGCACGGGGTTGCTCATCCCCAACTGGCGCTTCTTCGCCCCTAACCCGGCAGTCCACGACCAGCACTTCCTGTACCGCCTCGCTAACGAGGACCGATCGGACCACACCCCGTGGATGTCAGTCTACGAGGCTGAGCCCAGACGGTGGTGGCACGCGTTCTGGTTCCCGGCCCGGCGTATGGAGAAGAGCATCTTCGACGCCGCCTCCACCATCCTGAACAACCAGGCCGCCTCTGTCCCTACGGAGAAGGAGGCGGTGGAGTCGGCCAAGAGGCTGGTCACCAGCTTTGTGCGCGCCAGGGTCACACCACGCGAGGGATACCCCTACTTCCAGGTGCTCCTGGTGCGGTACTCAGGATACGACCACTCGGAGAATCCGCTGTACGACATGGTGTTCGACTACGAGCCGGTGGAGGCCTCATGACAGGAGCGCCCCAGTACGACCAGGTCATGGCTGACCTGTATGATCCGTTCATCAGCCGGGCCAGTGACCCGACAGAGCTTGTGTCCAGGTGCGCTCCCTACGTTCGCGGACGCAATACCCTGGAAATCGGTATAGGGACCGGGCGGGTAGCGCTGCCGCTGGCTGAGGTGGCGGCCTCCTACACCGGTATCGACAACTCTGAGCCAATGCTGGAGCACCTGCTGACCAAGCGGCTGCCGGAGAGCCTGTTGGCCCGGCTGGCTGACGTCAGGCTGCCGCTCCCCTTCTATTCTGGGGAGTTTGAGGTAGCAGTCTCTGCGATGGGGTCACTCTCCTACGTGGACAGCCTTGAGGAGTACGCGGACTGCCTGCGGCACGTCAGAGAGGTGCTGGTCCCCGGAGGAACCCTGATCGCAGAGAACTACTCGCTGTCCACCTATCGCGCCCTCTCCGAGGCCGGACCATCGCGCTTCCCGGTGCCAGACGGCCAGGGGTGGTGCGAGTTCCAGGCATCGTGGGACGGGGACCTCATGGAGACCGAAGCCAGGGTTCATTACCCGGACGGCACGGACTCTCTCTTCCGAGAGAGGGTGCTGGTGCTGGGCGAGGGAGAGTTCGAGTCACTCGCACGGCAGGCAGGGTTTGACCCCGTGCAGGCAGAGTACGCCACGCATGGCGCACCCTTCGACTGGTTCGCTCTGAAAAGGGGCACGCCATGAGAAATCAGCACCAATATCCACGCAATGACTCCCAGATCGGACAGATGCGCGTCACTCAATGTTTCCGGGCGTCTCAGCAGCCTCTGAAAGACGTGAGGACCAAGCACCTCGCCTGCTTGTTAGGAGGTGCAGATGTCTAGGTGGTACGCATTCTGGCTGACAACAATGTATGCAGGTCCTGTCGCCTATCTACTCATGTTCGATCATATGGCTAATCCAGGTAGAGCGGCGTCCTCGATTGTATTGGCCGTGACAGCGGGAGTAGTGGTAGCGCTGCTCTTCGTATCGTCACCTGACGACTAGACCTCCAGGAGAAAAGTTCTCACTGGACAGATTGTCCCCCTTGGGACAGAAAGGAGAGAGCGTATGCAGATACTGCTTGACAAGGTCAACTCGGATCCCACACTGAAGGGATCGCTTCGACTGCGGGCCAGCAGGGTAGGTACGCCGGTACTCGCCACACCCGCCGCCCTTGCGTGGGCGGCTGGAGCAGCCGTAGGAGCGGGCGCTGTGAGTGGGGCCGCATACGGTGCCTACCGGGTCGCGGCGCGCTGAGGATCAACAGAACAGAAGGAGGACTCATGAACGAGCTGCTTGACAAGGTCAACTCCGACACCGTGGTCATCGTGGACCGCACCCAGGTTCCTGTACTCGCCACCCCCGCAGCTTTCTTGGGGGGACTAGCTGCGGGCGCCAAGGCTGCAGGCGCCCTGGTGGGCGCCGCTGCTGGCGGTGCGGCCGTTGGCGCAGCGACCCGCTAGTCCAGTCCCATCTCGTGGCGTGTGGCGGAAACTCAGCACCGAACCCACGGCGACATACAGGCGCCTGGAGCACTGACACCGCAGGCAGTTGCTCCAGGCGCCTGTCCTGCTGCTACCTTTCTCGTTGGCGACAGAGTTGCGGCTCAACCTTACCTAGGACAACGATGACGGCGAAAACTACGTCTGGGCTGCCACGGAACGCGAAGAAGAAGCCGTGTGCTTTACCGTCAGAAAAGGCTTAGTCAGTCGGCAGGCAGACGCAGCGCCTGGCGCATGGTGAGGCGCCCCTGGGTCTGCATGAGCGAGCGGCGGTAGACAGCCGTGGCCAGCATGACCAGCAGCGGGGTGAAGACAGCGAGCGTGATCACCAGGGAGAGGACCGGCTCCCACCAGCCGACACTGCCTGCCAGCATCCTTGTGGGCATCGCGGCCACGTTGGCCAGCGGGACAAAGGAGAGCACCGTCGCGGCCGGACCCGTGGCAAGGAACCCGACCGGGAGCACCGCCATGAGCAGCAACGTGACCGGTGTAGCCGTCTGGGCAAGGTCCTCACTACGGGTGGACATCGACCCCGCCACCGCCCACAGGGCGTTGGTCCCCACCAGACCGGCCGCAAGCAGCACCACGAACCAGACCAGCACCGTACTGACCCGTGACAGGTCCACCCCGGAGCCTCGCAGCCAGAAGCCCGTCAGAGCAGCACAGGCGTAGGCGGCCATCTGGACCACGGAGACCACCCAGCTGCCCGCCAGCTTGCCGTAGAGCAGGGCGCGCACCGGGATCAGGGAGGCAATGATCTCCACCACCCGGTTCTGCTTCTCCTCCAGCACCACCTGTGCCAGCTGAGCACCAAACATCACCGCCAGCAGGTAGAACACCCCGGTCAGGACCCAGCCGGTGAGCCGGACAGTCCCTGGCGAGGGCTCTCCCGGTGCCAGGACCACCTCGCTGACCTGCGTGCCCTCCAGCAGCGCCTCTACCGGCACGCCCTGGGCGCTGGCGTTGTCCTCCAGCCGGAGCTGTGCCCACGCCTCTGCCACCAGGCTGGCCTGCGGCGACGACGGGTCACTGCGAACCATGAGTATGACCTCGCCGCCATCGCCAGTCACCACGGCTAGCTCGGCCTCGCCGGAGAGCACCTCCTGGCGCGCAGCAGCCTCGTCAGCCACCTCGCGGGGCTCCAGGCGGCTCGTGTCCCCTGCATCTGCCGCCTCAGCCAGCTGCTGGGCACGCTGGACCAGGCGGGTGCCCGCCTCGTCGGTGACGGCCACACGCGTGGGGCCACCGCCGGACCCGCTCATCAGACTCGCAATAAATCCGCTCACGGAGATGGTGATCATCAGCCCCAGGGCCGTCGTCACCACGGTGACAAGGAACGTCCTGCTGCGCAGCTGGACGGAGATCTCCCGCCCGGCCACCACCAGCCAGGCCCCGCGCGCAGCAGCCCCCGCTGGCTGCTCATGCGAGCCAGACTGGTTCGTTGTCCTCTTCGTCGTCCCCGGCTGCTCAGTCGTCTCAGCCGTCTCAGACGTCCTCGGTGCCGTTGGCATCGCTGACCACCTCCCTGAAGATCTCTGCCAGGCTGGGCTGCCACGGGCGCAGCTCGTGGACGCCACCACGTCTGAGGGCCGCCCTCAGCAAGTCCGTCGTGGTCCACGAGCCCAGGCGCACCACAGCCTTGCCTCCCTCAATGTCGCGGACCTCGAGACCAGGCTCGTCGCGCAGCCACCCGGCGTCGTCCCCAAGCCTGATGAGGACAACAGGGTCCTGCTCGCCGCGCAGCTGCCCGGGGGTCCCCTCAGCAACAACCCGCCCCTTGTCCACGACGACGACCCGGTCACACAGGCGCTCCACCAGGTCCAGCTGGTGGGAGGAGAACAGGACGGGGACCCCACGGTCGGCGTCCCTGCGGAGCATCTCCGCCATCTGGTCAACGGCCTGCGGGTCCAGCCCTGAGAACGGCTCGTCAAGCACGAGCGCCACGGGCCGGTTCATGGAGGCTGCCGCCACCTGGACCCGCTGCTGGTTGCCCAGGGAGAGGGACTCCAGGGCAGACCTGGCGTACTCCTCGATACCGAGCTCCTCCAGCAGCCGTGCGGCGGTCTGGCGGGCCTGGGACCGGCTGCTGCCCGCAAGCCTGCCCAGGTAGACCAGCTGGTCGGCCACCGCCTGCTTGGGGTAGAGGCCGCGCTCCTCGGGCAGGTAGCCCAGGCGGCGGCGCACGGCGGCGTCCACGGGGCGGGAGTCCCACAGGACCTCCCCTCCGTGCGGGGCCAGGACGCCCATAATCATGCGCATCGTCGTGGTCTTGCCCGACCCGTTGGCCCCCACGAAGCCGACGACCTCGCCACGACGCACACTGAGGCTCATGTCCTCCACCGCCGTCACGGCCCCGAAGCGCCGCACCAGGTGCCGAACCTCCAGCATCGCCACCTCCTTGCTGTCTCCCTGTCACCGCCTGTCAGTGTCTCCTTGCCAACCACCAGGCTAGGAGCAGCCACCCCAGACCTCATCCTGCCGGGAGCCGGAACCTCCCCCTGCCGAGGAAGGAGAGCTCACAGCCCACCGCCCCTCCCCACGAAGGAGCAGACCCAGCCGCACACCTGGCAGGTCTCGTGCCCACGTGAGACAGCTGCCTCGACCCGCGCAGCCTCCCGGCTGCACCCGGCAGGCTGCCGCCGCGCGAGCCAGGATCAGGACGGGGAACCGCCTTCGCCAGGCCGCACGAGCCCGAGCTCGTAGGCCAGGACCACCAGCTGGACGCGGTCGCGGGCGTGCAGCTTGGCCAGGCACGCCGACAGGTAGCTCTTGACCGTCGTGACACCCACGATCAGCTCCTCGGCGATCTCCTGGTTGGTGCGCCCCTGGGCCACCAGGCGCAGCACCTCCCGCTCCCGCGGGGTCAGGGAGTCGAGATCGGCGGACGGCGCCGCGCCCCGCCCCTGGTGCGGCAGGCGGGCCAGCACCCGCCTGGTCACCTCCGGCGCCAGCTGGCCGTGGCCCCGGTGGACCTGGCGGATGGCCTCGGCGATCTCGTCCGGGTCGGCGGTCTTGAGCAGGTAGCCCGCAGCCCCGGCCGACAGCCCGGAAAACAGGGCCTCGTCGTCGTCAAAGGCCGTGAGGATGATGACCTGGGCGAGTCCTGCCCCGGTCACCTGCTCGGTGGCCTTGATGCCGTCCACGCCGGGCATCTGCACGTCCATGAGGACGACGTCGGGGCTCAGCGCGCGGGCCTGGCGCACTGCGGCTGCACCGTCAGCGGCCTCTCCCACCACCACGATGTCGGGCTCGGCCTGGAGCATGAGCGCGAAGCCTCGGCGCATGGCGGTGTGGTCATCGGCCAGGAGCACCCGGATCTGGCTCATCCCAGCTCCTCCACCGGACGGAAGGGCAGTCTCACCCGCACACCGTACCCGCCAGCCAGGCGGGGGCCGATCTCAGCCGTGCCGCCGTGGGCGGCGAGACGCTCCGAGACACCGAGCAGGCCGCGCCGATCACCGGAGGCGGTCTCCCGCCTGCGTCCCCGGTCCACCACCTCGACCTCGGCGGCGTGGCCCGCGCCCTGGTGCAGCACCCGCAGCACCAGGGAGGCCTCATCCGCGGTAGAGGAGGCCAGCACGCTGGACAAGGACCCCTGCGCCACCCGGTACAGTGACAGGCCCACCGCTGCGGGGACCCTGCCGGTCATCCCGGAACAGCACTCCACCTGCGAGTAGCGCACTCTCAGGCCACGGCGGCCCAGCTCCTCAACCAGCCCCGGGAGGCTGTCCAGGCCCGGGGGCAGGCCGCCCCCGTCATCCTGGCGCAGCGACCCCACGACCAGGCGCAGGGCACGCACCGCCTCGCGCGACATCGCCTCCATGTCCTGCAGCCCCTGGGCCACCTCCGGGGGAGGGCTGGTGAGGTTGCGCCGCAGCGCCGCCGCCGACACACCAACGGCTGCCACGTCGCGTGACGCGACCTCGTGCAGGTCGCGGGCGATCCACAGCCGCTCGTCAGCGACCGCGTCGGCCCGGCGCTCCTCAGCCTGGGCGTCAATGAGAGCGGCCTGCTCCTCCACCAGCATCCGCTCCTGGACCAGATGCCACGCGATGGTGCCCGCCAGCACCGGCAGCCCGCACCACAGCGCGTTGAGCAGCAGGTTGTCGATAAGCAGGGCCAGGCCGGGGGGCAGCAGGTGGAGCGTCGGCTGCGACCACAGGCCGCTGGCCACCGCACCCCTCACCGTGAGCACCGCACCCAGAAGGAGGAGGCCTGCCACCAGGGCGGCCAGCACGGTCCTCGCCCGGCGACGCGGCCAGGCCCAGGCTGCGGTACTGAACAGCACCAGGGCGAGGACCGCCTTGTTGCCCAGCAGGTTGAGCACGTCGGGCTCAGTCAGGTTGACGACCAGGAACAGGAGGAACACGCAGGCGGCCACGCTCAGGGGGAACCGCCGCCGCCACACGCACAGCAGGGCCAGCCCGCCCGCGAAGCCGTAGGCCGCCACAACCGTGCCGCCGCGCTCAAGCACGCCGAGGCTGCGCACGGCCTCGGTCTCCACCCCGCACAGCACGAGGGCGAGGAGGGCGACCGCAAGGTCGCGCCGCCACCAGTCGTGGGGCAGTGCCCTTGGGCGGTCCCTGCGGGTCGGGGCGGCAGCGGTGCCCTGGCCGCCCGGACCAGCCAGCCCGACCCGGCCAGCCTGACCGCCCGGGCCGACGCGCCCTGCCCGGTGCACACCGCTCGCGTGACCGTCCTGGGCGCCCTGGCCGCCCGGACCAGCCAGCCAGGTCATCGCCTTTCCCCCATCCCCATCTCCGTGAGAGCGGCCCGCGCGGCCAGGTAGCCGCACATGCCGTGCGCGCCAGCACCCGGCGGGGTGGCAGCCGAGCACAGGTAGGCCCCGGGCACACCGGTGGCGTACGGGTTGGCGGCAGGGCGCGGCCGCGCCACCAGCTGGCGGGCCGTGCTGGCGCCCGCGATGACGTCCCCGTCGACGTAGTTGGCGTTGGCCGCCTGGAGGTCGAGGGCCGAGAGGGAGGCGGAGGCCAGGACACGCTCGCGGAAGCCCGGGGCGTAGCGCTCGATCTCGCCCATGACCAGCCGTGTGACGTCACCGGGCCAGCCTGCCGGGACGTGGGCGTAGGCGTAGAGGGGGTACACGCCCCCGCGGGCCCGGCCCGGGTCGGCCAGGTACTGCTGGCCCACCAGGATGAAGGGGCGCTGCGGCATCCGCCCGCGCCAGACCTCCCGCTCAGCGGCAGCAACCTGAGCCAGGGTCCCCCCGAGGTGGACCGTGCCCGCCTGCCGGGAAGGCAGGTGCCGCCAGGGCACCCCTTCGGCCACAGCCATGTCCACCTTGGCCACCCCCGGCCCGTGCCGGTAGGCCCGGTAGGCCCGCGCCACGTGCCCCGGCAGGGCGTCACCAAGGATCTGGGCGGCTGCGGCGGGGGTGGTGTCCAGCATGAGCAGGCTGCCCGGCCCCACCTCCCTGCGTGACCTGATACGCCGCCCGGTCTCGATCTCGACCCCCGCACGCCGCGCCCGGCGCAGCACCGCGTCCCTGATCGCGCCGGAACCTCCTTCGGCCACCGGCCACCCACTGCCATGGGCCGCCGCCAGCAACGCCAGCCCGATGGCCGAGGAGAAGGCCGCCCCCAGCGGGCGCAGGGCGTGCGCAGCGGCACCGGCGAACAAGGCGCGGGCCGCCTCGCCCCTCCACACCCGCGCCAGCACCACTGCGGGCAGCGCAGCAGAAGCACCGTACCGGGCCAGGACCAGCGGGTGGGCCGGGAGGTGTGCCACGGGCTGGAGGATCTCCGCCGACAGCGCGTCAAAGTGACCGGCCAGCGGACCGAGCAGCCTGGCCCAGGCCACCCCGTCCCTGCCCAGGCCAGCCGCCGTGCCCGCAACGCTGCGGTGCAGGACGGCCCCACGCCCGTCGGGCAGCGGGTGGGCCAGCTCGTAGGGTGCCCAGCGCCACCGCAGTCCCTCCGCCGCCAGGTTGAAGCGGCTCATGAAGGGAGAGACTGGGCCAAAGGGGTGGAACGCCGAGCACGTGTCATGGACCAGCCCGGGCAGCGTCAGCTCCTCTGAGCCGACACCGCCACCGATCCTGTCACCCGCCTCAACCACGCGCACGGACAGGCCAGCCTCGGCCAGCGTCACAGCGGCAGCCAGCCCGTTGGGGCCGCTGCCCACGACAACTGCCTGCCTCATAGGCTCCTCGCCAACTCCTCGCCAAGCACTGGCTCAGCAGCCCGCAGGCCACGTCTCCGTGTGACGCTACCCGTGACCTAGAAACCGTGTCAAGACCCCTGTCGCTGCGCCGGAGATGCCACCACTCCAGTGGTGCCCCGCTTGTGCGCACGGCCCCGCCCGTCATAGGGTTCGGCCATGACCACGCCCCGCACCAGCCAGTGGTGGTGGCTCCCCAGGAGGCGAGCCACCCGCAGCCGCTGACTCCGTGCAGTCGGCACCGCACCGCAAGAGCTCGCCACCGGGCGAGGTCCTGCGCGTCAACGGGCGGGTCCTGCTGGTGGCACGAACAGGAAGGCCCTCATGACGCTTCCCCCGCCCACCGTGCTGACACGGGCCACCAGCTACCACCGCGACGCGGGTCTGCTGCTGGAGCACCTGGCTGCGGCGAGCCTGGTCCCCACCACTGCGGGCGCCGACGGCACACCGCGCCCCTGCGACATCGTGCTGCTGGAGACGGCCGACGTCACCACCAAGGCCTCCCGCACCACCGTCATGGTCCTGGAGGCCTCTGCCCGGCTGACCTGCACCGGCTCTACCGTCACTGTCGAGGCCCTCCCCCCTGCCGGAGCCGACGGCCGCGCCGCCGTGGAGCGGGTGCGCACCGCCCTGGGCCGCTACGTCGTCAGCGAGCCCGCACCAGGCCCCACGCCACAACCCGCTCTAGGCCCCGCGCTACAGCGCACGCAGCAGCCCACGCAGGCCAGCCCCTCCTCCGGGGCCACACCGGCCAGCAGCCGGGCCGCCGAGCAGGTCACCCTGGCCTTCCCGGACCCGCCCGAGGACGGCAGCCTGGAGGAGCGCGAGCGGCTCACCGCCACCTCCACCGTCGAGCCCCTGCGTGTCCTGGCCGCCACCGAGGTGGACCACCCCCACCTGCCCCTGGAGGCGGGTGTGCTCGCCTTCGACTACCTGGCCACCGTCGAGACCCTGCCCGAGGTGGCCACGGGCGCCAACACCTGCCCCGACTACCTCTTCTACGACGCCCGCATCATCCTGGTCATCGACCACCCCACGCGCACAGCCACCCTGGTGGGGGCCTCCGTGGACGCCCCTGACCTGGAGCGGCGCCTGGAGGAGCTGGCTGCCGCCATCGACACCGCTACCGCCGACACCGCTACCGACACCGCCATCGACCAGGCGGCCGCCCTCCCCCGGGAGCGCCCCGGGCACGCCGCTGCCTCCAAGGACTCTCAGGGCACCGAGGGCTCCGGGGACCCGGCCCCGCAGCCGCCAGGGCCTCCAGCAGCCCCTCCGCAGGACCCGGCCCCCCGGGCAGCGGTGCCGGCCACCACCCTGACCGCCCATCCCACCGTCTCCGACAGCGACTTCGAGGCCCTGGTGGACCAGATGCAGGGCCACATCGCCGCCGGGGACGTCTACCAGGTGGTGCCCTCACGCGGCTTCACCATGCCGTGCCCGAACGCCCTGGCCGCCTACCACCGGCTGCGCGGCTCCAACCCGAGCCCCTACATGTTCTACCTGGGCACCCCTGACTTCGAGCTGCTGGGGGCCTCCCCGGAGTCCGCCCTGCTGCACTCAGCCAGGACCGGGCGGGTCGCCATCCGCCCCATCGCCGGCACCCGCCCACGCGGCCTGGCCCCCGACGGCAGCATCGACCACGAGCGCGACACCCGCCTGGAGCTGGAGCTGCGCACCGACGCCAAGGAGGTCGCCGAGCACGTCATGCTGGTGGACCTGGCCCGCAACGACGTCGCGCGGGTGAGCGTTCCCGGGACCCGCCAGATTGACGACCTCATGCGCGTGGACCGCTACTCCCGCGTCATGCACCTGGTCTCCGAGGTCAGCGGGCAGCTGGCCCCGGACCTGGACGCCCTGGACGCCCTGCGCGCCTCCATGACCATGGGCACCCTCACCGGCGCCCCCAAGCTGCGCGCCGCCGAGCTCATCCGCACCGCCGAGGGGGTGCGGCGCGGCAGCTACGGCGGCTCGGTCGGGTACCTGCGTGGCGACGGGGAGCTCGACACCTGCATCGTCATCCGCTCCGCCTTCGTGCGTGAGGGGACGGCGCTGGTGCAGGCCGGGGCGGGAGTCGTGGCCGACTCCGTGCCGGCCGCCGAGGCCGCTGAGACCCTCCACAAGGCCCGGGCGGTCCTGGAGGCTGTCGCTGCGGCCCAGGGGGCCGAGCTCGTCATCGACACCGACCCGGACGACACTCCGGTCCCCGCGGCCACCGCACCGGAAGCGAGGCACTGATATGCACGTGGTCCTGCTCGACAACCGCGACTCCTTCGTCTACAACCTGGTGGACCAGTTCGCCTCCCTGGGGGCGAGCATTGAGGTTTACCGCAACACTGCGCCAGCGCCCACGGTGCTGGACGCGCTCGCACCCGCCGACGGTGAGTCGCCGCGTCCGGTGCTTTGCCTGTCCCCTGGCCCGGGCCACCCGCGCACCTCGGGCAACCTGATGGAGCTGATCGGCTCCGCCCTGGACCGCAGTATCCCCACGCTCGGAATCTGCCTCGGATTCCAAGCGATTGTTGAGGCCTGCGGCGGTGTTATCGGGCGAGTCGGCCCCGTGCACGGGCGCAGCGTGCGTGTGGAACTGACCGAGGCGGGGCGCATCGACCCGGCCTTCCGGGCGCTGCCCGACGGACGTCTGGACGTGGCCCGCTACCACTCCCTGGGCACCCGCACATTGCCGCCAGCGCTGGAGTCACTGGCGGTGACCGGTGCCGATGACCCGGTCGGTCCTGGCGTAGTCATGGCAGCCCGGCACCGCGCCCGGCCCATCGTCGGACTGCAGTTCCATTCCGAGTCCGTGCTGACACCGCAGGGTCCTGGAATCCTACGCGCGCTCACGACGGACCTCGCCCGGGCGGCCACCGCCTGAACCCACCGCATCTTCGTACTCCGCACCATCGACCCCGTCTTCGAGGAACAGTGTATGAACCCCGCACCCGCCGAGAACAACGCGATGAATAACGCCGCGAATGAAGCCGTGAATAATGCCGACGCCGCATACTCCGCGCCCGCCATCGCTGACGCCGAGGACGCGCACCGTCTGCTGCGCGGGGTCATCCAGGGCAGGCGCCTGACCCAGGAGGAGACCGGCGTCGTCTTCGCCGCACTGGGCGCCGGGGACCTGTCCGAGGCCGAGACCGCCGCCCTGCTGGCCGCCCTGCACGCCCGGGGCGAGACCGCCGACGAGGTCGCCGGGGCCGCCAGCGCCTTCCGGCAGGCCGCCCGGCCCTTCCCCCAGGTCACCTTCCCGCTCGTCGACGTCGTGGGCACCGGGGGCGACGGGGCGGGGACCCTCAACATCTCCACCGCAGCGGGGATCGTGGCCGCCTCCATGGGGGTCTCGGTAGCCAAGCACGGCAACCGGGCCGTGTCCTCGCGCACCGGTGCGGCCGACGTCGTGGCCGCCCTGGGCCTGCCCGTGGACCTCCCCCCGCAGGAGGCGGTGGAGGTCCTGGCCCGCGACCACTTCACCTTCCTGTTCGCCCAGGCCTACCACCCGGCCATGCGCCACGTCGCGCCCGTACGCAAGGCCCTGGCCACGCCGACGATCTTCAACGTGCTGGGTCCCCTGCTCAACCCCGCCCACCTGACCTACCAGCTCATGGGAGTGGCCGACCCGGACATCCTTGACATGATCGCCGAGGCCATGGTCCGTCTGGGCCGCAAGCGCGCGCTGGTGGTCCACGGCGCGGGCACCGACGAGATCGCCGTCCACGGCCCCACCCTGGTGCGTGAGGCCACCCCGCGCGGCGTCACGTCCTACACGGTCACCCCGGAGGACCTGGGGGTGCCCACCTACGCCCTCCACGACGTGCTGGGCGGCGACCCGCAGCACAACGCCGACCTGCTGCGCGAGGTCTTCGCTGGCGGCGGCCGGGCGGCCCACCGCGACGCGATCGCCGTCAACGCCGGGGCGCTGCTCTACCTGGCAGGCCCGGCCGACAACCTGGCCGACGGCACCCGCATGGCCCTGGACCAGCTGGCCAGCGGCCGGGTGGCCAGCCACCTGGAGGCCATGGCCAAGGCCTCCGCGACCGCCTCAACCCCGACCCCACCCACGACCTCGGCCGCAGCCTCGACCCAGACCGCAGACCAGGGCCAGGACGGTGAGGCACAGTGACCGCACCCTCCCCCCACCCCGCAGCGCCGCACCCCGCATCAGCATCCACCCCAGGACCTGCTGCAACCGACCCCGCCGCCGGTACCGCCCGCCCGCAGCGGCGTCCCGTGGACCAGCGGCTCACGGCCACCGGGACCGTCCTGGACTCCATCGTCGAGGCCCGGCGCACCCGGCTTCCCGAGCTGCGGGCGCAGTTCGCCCACCTGCGCGCCCAGGACCTGGAGCCCTCGGCACGCTCCCTGGCCCAGGCGCTGCGCACCCGCTCCGGTCCCACCACCAGCCCGCGCCCGGCCCTTGTCATGGAGTGCAAGGCAGCATCTCCCTCGCGAGGCACCATCCGCTCCAGCTACGACCCTGCCGCCCTGGCCGTCCAGTACGCCCCCTACGCCTCCGCCGTCTCCGTACTCACAGAGCCGGACCGGTTCAACGGCTCCTTCGAGGACCTGGCCGCCGTGCGCGCGGTAGTGGACGTGCCAGTGCTGTGCAAGGACTTCGTCGTTGACGAGGTCCAAGTGCTGGCCGCCCGCCACCTGGGGGCCGACGCCATCCTCCTCATGCTCTCCGTGGTGCCCGACGACGTCTACCGAGAGCTGGCCGGGTTGGCCCACAGGCTGGGCATGGAGGTGCTCACGGAGATCTCCACCCCACAGGAGATGCACCGGGCCGCAGCCCTGGGTGCGCGTGTCATCGGCATCAACAACCGAGACCTGCGCACGCTGGCCACCGACCTGGCCCGCACCGAGCAGCTGGCGCCGCTGGCGCCGTCCGGCGTCGTGCTCGTGGGCGAGTCAGGCGTGTCCACCCCTGAGGACGTGCGCCGCCTGGCCGGGCAGGTTGACGCCCTCCTGGTGGGCTCCTCCCTGTCGGGCGCTCCGGACCCCGCCGCTGCGGCCGCCGCCCTGGCCGCTGCGGTGCCCGTGCCTGTGGGGCAGCGCCCCAGCATGAGCAGCAAAGACGGCACAAGCAGTACCTCAGAGGCGAGCCCGCAAGGCGTCGGCGAGACCACGGGGAGCAACCGGACCCACCCGAGGCTGGAGGCTTACTTCGGCCCCTACGGGGGCCAGTACGTGCCCGAGCTGCTGGTGCCCGCCCTGGACCAGCTCGAGGACGCCTTCATTGAGGCGCAGGCCGACCCCTCCTTCGCCGCCGAGCTGGGCGGGCTGATGGCCCGCTACCTGGGCCGCCCCACCCCGCTCACGCCGCTGCGCAGCCTGCCGGTGGAGGGCCACGCCCGTATCCTGCTCAAGCGTGAGGACCTCCTCCACGGAGGCGCCCACAAGGGCAACCAGGTGCTGGGCCAGGCGCTCCTGGCCCGCAGGATGGGCAAGACACGCGTCATCGCGGAGACCGGCGCGGGCCAGCACGGGACCGCCACCGCCATGGTCTGCGCCCTGCTGGACCTGGAGTGCACGATCTACATGGGGGCCACCGACGTGGTGCGCCAAGCCCCCAACGTGGAGCGCATGGAGCTCATGGGGGCCACTGTCGTCCCCGTGGACTCCGGGGCGGGCACCCTCAAGGACGCCGTCAACGAGGCCCTGCGTGACTGGACCGCCTCCTTCCGTACCACCCACTACCTGCTGGGCACGGCGGCCGGCCCCCACCCCTTCCCCACCATCGTGCGTGAGTACCACCGGGTCATCTCCACCGAGGCCCGCGCCCAGGTGCTGGCGATGGCCGGGCGCCTGCCCGACGAGGTCATCGCCTGCGTGGGCGGGGGCTCCAACGCCATCGGCATGTTCGCCGACTTCCTTGACGACGAGCAGGTGAGGCTGACCGGTGTGGAGCCCGCCGGGGAGGGCCTGGACACCGCACGCCACGGCGCACCCATCAGCACGGGGCGGGTCGGTATCCTCCACGGCTCCCGCAGCTACCTCATGCGCACCGCCGACGGCCAGGTGGAGGAGTCCTTCTCCGTCTCCGCAGGACTGGACTACCCCGGGGTGGGTCCCCAGCACGCGTGGCTGGCCGACACTGGGCGCGCCCGCTACGTGGGCGTGGACGACGAGGAGGCCATTGAGGCCTTCCGCCTGCTGTCCCGCCACGAGGGGATCATCCCTGCCGTGGAGTCGGCCCACGCCCTGGCCCACGCCCTGAAGGTGGCGCGCAGCATACCGGTGGGGGCTGAGCCGCCGGTCCTGCTGGTGTGCCTGTCGGGGCGGGGGGACAAGGACCTGGACCAGGTGCGCGCGCGCCTGGGCGGCTCGTTCTCCACCGACGGGGCGGTGGCCAGGGCCGCCCGTATGGTGGAGGCGGGCAGGCGCAGCGAGTACGCACCCCTGGCCAGCCTGGCCAAGGAGTCCTGAGATGAGCCGCTACCCCAACATGTTCCGAGCACTGAAAGCCCGCGAGGAAGGCGCCTTCGTGCCCTTCGTCATGGTGGGCGACCCCGACCTGGCGGCCAGTGAGGCGGTGATCGAGGCGCTCGTGGCGGGCGGTGCCGACGCCCTGGAGCTGGGAGTGCCTTTCTCCGACCCGGTGGCGGACGGCCCCACCATCCAGCGCGCCCACGTCCGAGCGCTGGAGGCCGGTGCCGGGTTCCATGACTGCCTGGAGGTGGTGGCACGGGTCCGTGAGCGCCACCGGGAGCTCCCCATCGGCGTGCTCGTCTACGGCAACGTGCCCTTCGCCCTGGGGCTGGAGCGCTTCTACGCCGACTGTGCGGCAGCGGGCGTCGACTCCGTGCTGCTGCCTGACGTTCCGGTGCGCGAGTCGCTCCCCTTCAGCGCCGCCGCCCAGGCTGCCGGGGTGGACCCGGTCCACATCGCCCCGCCCTCCGCCGCCGACCACACCCTGGACGCGGTAGCCGCCGCCTCGCGCGGCTACGTCTACGCGGTCTCCCGGGTGGGGGTCACCGGTACGGAGCACGCCTCCTCCACCGTCGGGCTGGCCCAGGCGGTGGAGCGGTTGCGCTGCGCCAGCGCGGCACCGGTCATGCTGGGGTTTGGCATCTCCCGTCCCGACCAGGTTGCCGAGGCGCTGGCCGCCGGGGCCGACGGCGCTATCAGCGGCTCGGCAGTGGTCAGGATCGTGGAGGCGCACGCCGCCAGCCTGCGGGAGGCACCCAGAGGCTCCACCGCCCACGAGGCGGAGTTGGAGGCGCTGAGCAGTGAGCTGGTCGGGTTCTGCTCAGCCATGAAGGCGGCCACCCGCCGCAGCACCGGCCATTCAGTACCATCGGTACCGCAGGAGCAGAGGTAACGAGCATGCCGTCTCTTCTTAGGAGGGTCCTGGGACTACTGGGGCAGGCCGCAGCCGGAGCCTCCCAAGACGCTGGCAAGGCTGGTGACAGGACCGGAGGGACCAGCGCCAGCGGTAAGACTGCCTCCTCCTGCGGGACCGGCAGACCCGCCGGGACCAGCGCTACCGGCAAGCCCGGCGAAGCCAGCAGGGCTAGCAGGGCCACAGCATCCTCCTCCGCCGCTGCTACGCCCGGCAGTGCCACGGTGTGGGACGTGGCCCGGAACGGCCTGCCGTCCTTCGCCTACGCACCCAGTCCTGACGGCCAGGCCGACCCCGGTGAGGTCGTGTGGACCTGGGTTCCCTACGAGGAGGACCCCTCCCAGGGCAAGGACCGGCCGGTCCTGGTGCTGGCCCGCAGCGGCAGGCGTCTGGTAGTCGCCCAGATGACGAGCAGGGACCACGACGTCGACGCCGTCCAGGAGGCCCGGTGGGGCCGGTACTGGTACGACGTGGGTTCCGGCGCCTGGGACAGGAAGGGCCGCCCCAGTGAGGTTCGCCTGGACCGGTTACTGTCGGTGGACCCCGATACGGTGCGCCGTGAGGGGGCCACGATGAAGCGGGCAGTCTTTGAGGGAGTCATCACGGCTCTCAGGCAGCACTGGTCCTGAGGCGGTCCCGGGCTCCTCCACCCTGCCTGCAGCAGTCGTGGGCGGGCACGCCTCCTACCCGGCTCCCCCGACCTGTCGGCTGCGTCTGGCAGGCAGACCCTGACGGACGGGGTCGGCGCCAACCTGCCGTGCCCCGTCGCAGACGCCTCAGGGCTGAGGTCCAGGGCTGAGGTCCTAGGACAGGAGGGAAGCGCCTTGTCCTCCCTGCTACTCTCCTGTCCTGGTCCTCTCTTCCCCTGTTTGCTCCTCTCCGTTTCCTCCCCATCAAGCATGTTCCTGGTGTAGGCTACGTCGCGCAATGGTCACGTGATGCCCAGCACCTATCCGACACCCTTGACCCGACACCCTTGAAAGACCCGTCAATGACGACCACTCCTGCTCCACAAAGAACCAGTCCTCTCGTGATCCGCAGCGCTGTCGTGGCAGCGCTGGGAGGTCTCCTCTTCGGATTCGACACCGCAGTCATCTCAGGAACCACGGAGAACCTTCGAGACATCTACGACCTCAGCGACTTCTGGCTCGGTTTCACCGTCGCCACCGCGCTCATCGGCACCATCATCGGTGCCATGTCGGCAGGGCGGCCAGCAGACGCGTGGGGCCGCAAGAGGGTCCTGCTGACAATTGGCATCCTCTACACTATCTCGGCCCTGGGCTCGGCCCTGGTCTCCAACTGGCTCCTGTTCATGTTCTTCCGTCTCATCGGGGGGATCGGCGTCGGTGGTGCCTCCGTGGTGGCGCCGATCTACACCGCAGAGATCTCCCCGGCGCGCACGCGCGGGCGGCTCGTGGGCCTGGTGCAGTTCAACGTGGTGCTAGGCATCCTCCTGGCCTACATGACGAACTACGTGTTCTCCCAAGCCTTCGACTACGAAGTCGCCTGGCGCTGGATGCTGGGCATCGAGGCCGCTCCGGCGGTTATCTTCTTCCTCCTGGCACTGGGGATCCCGGAGAGCCCCCGGTGGCTCTACGGCCGCGGCAGCACTGATGAGGCGCGCGGCATCATCGACCGCCTGACCCGGTCACCGGAGGAGGCCGAGTACGAGATCACCGAGATCGCCCGGCGCCTGGAGGAGGACGCCTCCCTGGGCCAGGCCCCGTTCTTCGTGCGCAGGAACACCAAGGTCATCCTCCTGGCCATCGCGATCGCCACCTTCAACCAGCTCTCCGGCATCAACGCGATCATGTACTACGCCCCGGACATCTTCCGCATGGCCGGGGCCGGTGACGACGCGGCATTCCTGTCCTCCATCGCGATCGGGACCATGAACCTCGTGGCCACCATGACCGCTCTGACCGTCATCGACCGCTTCGGCCGCCGCAGGCTCATGCTGGTCGGCTCCATCGGCTACCTCCTGTCCCTGGGGGCGATCTCTATCCTGTTCTTCCAGGCTGGCGGCGACGAGCTCGGTGGAAACACCTCCACCTTCGTCCTGGCGAGCCTCCTGGTGTTCATCGCCTCGCACGCCTTCGGCCAAGGCTCGGTCATCTGGGTGTTCATCTCCGAGATCTTCCCCAGCCGCATCCGTGCCCGAGGCCAGGCCCTGGGCTCCTTCACCCACTGGTTCTTCGCAGCCGTGGTCTCCTGGGGGTTCCCGGCCGTGGCAGGCGGTCTCGGAGGAGGATGGGCCTTCGCCATCTTCTTTGTGTGCATGATCGGCCAGCTCGCCTGGGTGCTGCTGAGGATGCCTGAGACCAAGGGTGTGCCCCTGGAGGAGATGGAGAAACGTCTCGGCCTGGAGCAGGGCTGAGCCACGGGGGCGCCCCGGCCGATCCACGGCCGGGGCGCCCCCGTCATGCAGCGTCAGTGCAGGCGCTCCCGCAGCCCCGGCTAGGTGGTCGAGATGCTTCTCTGCGTGGCCGGGTGGGTCGGCCCCTGCTGCGTAGTGTCCGCGTGTCCACAGCGGCCACAAACGCCTCGACGGCCTGCGTAGGCCCCTGGAAAAGCCGCGTGACTGCAAGGTCCTGTAGTCGTGCTCGAGCCGCGACCGCCCCGTTCGTGGCCGCCGTGGACACCCCAGCCTGACGGCGGCGCCTGGAGAGCAGGAGCCCGAGCTCCTCCTGGGCGGCCCTGCCAGACCTCCCTGACCGTGAGACGGGCTACCTGGAACCCCCGGCACGCCGGCTCCCGGTCCCGGCGGCGGTCCAGGCCGACCCGGTACTCGCTGGCGTGGTAGGCGTCGCCGTCCAGCACCACCAGCCGTCGCGTACAACGTCCACGGGGAGGCTGGGTCAGTCATGTCAGCACCCTTGGGAAGACGTTCATCAACAAAGTCAGGCCTGGTGATCTCCTCCTGGCTCTCGCGCACCTGTGCCCCCAGCGCCCCACGGACGTCAAGGATCTCGGGACGGGGGACCAGGAGCGGACCCCAGACCACCGACTGCGAGAACCTGCAGCCGTGGAGCTGCTGCTCCAGGTGCCTGCAGGCCTTGTCAGCCTCTGCCCACGCAGCCGACTCGAAGGCGCCGTGCAAGAACTCCCTGGTAGGCAGGGGGACACCGTTGTCCAGCAGGAGGTGTGCCACTGAGGCTTTCTCCACCCACCCGCTGGCCGCCAGGTAGTCTGCATAGCGCACAGGGCCCCTACCATGCTGGTGTCTGTCCTGGGCCGCAGGTCTCCACGTCCGCACTGCCCAGCACGCCGTGCAGGACGGCCCCTTCCAGCAGCCACTCTTCCACATAGCACCCCCTTATCCTCCAGGCATACCGCCCCGGCGCGACGCACCTCACGCTGCACCGCCCATCCGAGTCCTGGGGACCTGCTGCCACCAGGTGCTAGAGTCGCCCACTGGACCTCTGGCCCGGTCGGCTGCGGGGTCCGGCACACGGGTCAGCCAGGTACCCCCACCACCTCCTGTCAGTCCCGTGGCGCGAACCCTCTCTCCGGCCACTGACCACACCAGACACGAGAAAGCTTCACCGTGGCGAACATCAAGTCCCAGATCAAGCGCATCAAGACCAACGAGAAGGCTCGCCTGCGCAACCAGTCTGTCAAGTCCGAGCTCAAGACCTACGTGCGCCGTGTCCGCGAGGCCGTCGAGGCTGGCGACAAGGAGGCGGCTCTCACGCACCTCCACGCAGCCTCCCGCAAGCTGGACAAGGCCGCGGCGAAGGGAGTCATCCACAAGAACCAGGCGGCCAACCGCAAGTCCAAGCTGGCCAAGCGCGTCGCCTCCCTGTGAGGCCAGTCCTACGGTGTGAGTACCGAGGGCGTCTCCCCGCCAGGGAGGCGCCCTCACCTTGTTCCCGCTCCCTTGAACGACGCCCCGCTCGCGCCTGCGGCTCTGACACTGGGCTCGGTTACGACGACTCTCATCTGGCGCCTCCGCAACGAGCTACGGCCCCTGGCACCGGGCTCGGTTCCAGAGCCCCGGTAACCCGTTTCCGAACCCGGCTCCGCCCAGCCACGCACCGCCGCTTGCCACACACCGCATAGGGGCGTCCCCGGCCCCAGGTGTACCGGCAGCACGTACCTGCCGCCTACCGACCCACCAGCAAGGAGTGCCCATGCGTATCGGCTTCGACCGTGACACCTACCGGCGGATGCAGTCCACCCACATCGCGCAGCGCCGGGCACAGTTCTCGGGCAAGCTCTACCTGGAGTTCGGAGGCAAACTGATCGACGACATGCACGCCTCCCGAGTGCTGCCCGGCTTTACCCCGGACAACAAGGTAGTCATGCTCGCCGAGCTCAGCGACGAGGTCGAGGTCGTCGTCGCCGTCAGCGCCAGGGACCTGGCCCGCAGCAAGGTCCGTGCCGACCTGGGTATCTCCTACGAGGACGACCTGCTGCGCCACGTCGACGCCTTCAGGGGCTACGGGCTGTACGTGGGCAGCGTCGTCATCACCCAGTGGACGGACGACAACCGCCAGGCCCAGGACTTCAGGCGCAAGCTGGAGAGCCTGGGCATCAGGGTCTACCGTCACTTCCCCATCCCCGGCTACCCGGGCGACGTGACTCGGATCGTCTCCGAGGAGGGCTACGGGCGCAACGAGTACATTGAGACGAGCCGCGACCTGGTCGTCGTCACCGCTCCCGGACCGGGCTCAGGCAAGATGGCCACCTGCCTGTCCCAGCTCTACCACGACCACCGGCGCGGCATCGCCTCCGGCTACGCCAAGTTCGAGACCTTCCCCATCTGGAACCTGCCTCTGGACCACCCGGTCAACATCGCCTACGAGGCAGCCACGGCGGACCTTGACGACGTCAACATGATCGATCCCTTCCACCTGGCGGCCCACGGCACCCAGGCCGTCAACTACAACCGCGACGTGGAGGTCTTCCCCGTACTGACCCGTCTGTTCGAGGAGATCCTCGGCTCCTCCCCCTACGCCTCCCCCACGGACATGGGCGTCAACATGGCCGGGTACTGCATCAGTGACGACGAGGCCTGCCGCCAGGCGGCTGTCCAGGAGGTCATCCGCCGCTACTACAAGGCGCTGGTGGCGGAGAGGCGTGACGCAGTGGAGTCCGTCCAGTCCGACCGGATATCCCTTCTCATGGCCAAGGTCGGCGCGAGCAAGGAGGACCGGCCGGTGGTGCGGCCCGCCCTGCAGGTAGCGGAGTCCACCGACGCTCCTGCTGCCGCTGTCGAGCTGCCGGACGGGCGGATTGTCACCGGCAAGACGTCGGCGCTGCTGGGAGCCTGCTCGGCCATGCTGCTCAACGCGCTCAAGGTCCTGGCCGGGCTTGATGACGTCGACCTGCTGGCCCCGGCCTCGATCGAGCCGATCCAGACGCTCAAGACCAGGCACCTGGGCTCCCACAATCCCCGCCTGCACACCGACGAGGTCCTCATCGCCCTGGCCGTGTCCGCCAACGGGGACAGCAACGCCCGTCGAGCCCTGGAGCAGCTGGACAACCTGCGTGGCTGCGACGTGCACACCTCCACCATCCTGGGTCCCGTGGACGAGGGGATACTGCGCGCCCTGGGGGTCCAGGTCACCAACGAGCCTGTCTACGCCACCAAGGCCCTGTACAGGAAGCGCTAGGTACCAAGGGGCCTAGCCACTCGGCGGCCCGTCCCGGGCGCACGCACCCGGCTGGCTTGCTCATGGCCAGCCTCCTGACTCACCCTCGTGGCTTCACCGCCGCGAGGTCGTTCCCCTGCTGCGGGCACGGCACACGGTGAGCACGGCGCGCTCGACGGCGTAGACAGCGTCCCGACTGCCTCCCTTGACCTCGGCGTCAGCCCTGGCGACCGCCACGATAGCCGTGGCCAGGGCGTCGTCGGACCAGCCGGAGAGCTCGCGCCGCGCCCGGTCCACCTGCCAGGGCGCCATGCCCAGGTCGGCCGGGCTCATGCGTCGGCCTCCGGCGGCGGCCACACGTGCCAGCTGGCGGACCTTGGTCGCCAGCGCCGCCACGACCACCACCGGGTCGGTCCCGGTGGCCACGGCGTGGCGCAGCGCGGTGATGGCTGCCGAGGTGCTGCCTGCGGCTGCGGCGTCCGCCACGGTGAAGCCGGTGGCCTCAATGCGTCCGGCATAGTAGGTGCTCACGTGCTCGGCGGTGATTGTCCCCTGGGTGTCAGCGAGAAGCTGGTCAGCTGCCGAGCACAGCTCGCGCAGGTCACTTCCCAGCGCGTCCACGAGGGCACCGACGGCCTCCGGCTCGATGCGTCGGCCCGCTCGTGCCACGTCGGCGCTCACCAACGCGGACTTGTCCCGGGGGGACTTCACCGGAGGGCAGGAGACCACGGGGTAGCCAGAGGACCCGACGGCCTCCAGGAGCCTTCTGCCGCGCTGCCCACCGTTGTGCCGTAGGACGACGCTGACCTCCGGGTCAGCCAGGGCTGCGGCGGAGCCGACATAGGCCAGCAGGTCGGTCAGCAGGGCGTCAGTCATCTGCTCCAGGGCCGGGACCAGCACCAGCCGGGGCTCGCCGAACAGGGAGGGGGACACCAGTGTGTCCAGCTGGTGGGCCTCATAGGTGGCGGCCTCGACCCGGATGATCTCCGTGGTCGGGTCCTTCGTCCGGGCCTGCGACAGGAGACGGGCCACCGCACGGTCTGCCAGGACCTCCTCCCCCGCCTTGACAAGGACCACCGGAGCCAGCTCGACCTGGTCCCACGTGGGTCCTTCCGGTGCGCTGCGCCTGCTGCGGGACCGTGGGGCTCGGGTGGGTGCCATGGGGCTAGCCTGCCACGGGACAGGAGACCAGACAGGAGGCTGAGGCCGTCTCCTGTCCTGCGTCGCAGCCCTCGGCTGGCCACCGCCAGCACCACCATCTCCAGCCCGGCCAGGGCCAGCGCCCCGGGTACGCCTCCGGGGCAGGCGAGCGCGGAGCCGGGCAGGCCAGCAAGCCTGCGGGCTGTTACCACCAGCCACGCACAGGACGCGAGCGCTGGCCAGGCGATCACAGAGGCCGCCTCAGGCCACAGCGGTGCGACCAAGGCGGCGGCGATGCCACTCACCGTGGCCACGGGGACCACCGGGGCCGCCAGGACGTTGGCAGGGACCGACCACAGTCCCACCTGTGGCTGGAGGAGAACCAGGAGGGGAGCACAGGCCGCCTGGGCAACCGTGGGCAGGGCCAGGGCAGCGGCCAGCCACCGGGGCAGGTAGCGGGACAGGCGGGCCGCCGCAGGCCGTGCTCCCAGCAGGATCCCGGCGGTTGCCGCCACGGACAGGGCAAACCCGTAGTCACGCGCCTGGAAGGGGTCAGCCAGGAGCAGGAGGAGGACGCCGGCACACAGGGCGGGCACCGAGGCCGAGCGCCTGCCCGCAGCCACCCCGGCAAGCATGACACCGCCCATGGCCGCTGAGCGCAGGACGGACCCGGAGGGACGGACCAGGACCACGAGGCCACCCAGCAGTACGGCACCCGCCACCGCGCGCCACCGTCGCGGCACGACGCCCAGTGCGCCCAGCCCCAGCCCCAGGACGATGGCCACATGCTGCCCAGACACTGCGGTCAGGTGCGTCATAGAGACCGTACGCATGTCCAGGCGCACCTGCGTGGGCAGGGCGTGGTCGTCCCCCAGGGCGATGCCGGGCACCAGGGCCTGGGCACCCTGGTGCCACCATAGCGCTGTTCCTGCCTGGCCCACCTGGCCCTGCTGGTCGGTCGGTGCGGTCTGGCCCGGCCCAGCCGCGCGAGAAGGCTGCTCCGACTGGCCCTCTTCCCCGGCCACGGCTGCAGCCAGGCCCTGTCGCAGCGACGTCACGACCGCCAGGGTCCCGCTAGGAGGAGCCAGGACCTGGACCAGGGCGCCTGAGCCGATGACCGCCGCCCGGGAGCTGCCCGCCTCGGCAGGCTGGAGCCGGGTCCTCACCCGGACCCGCGTCCCCATGTCCAGGTCCAGCCACTGAGCGTCCGCCAGTACCGTAGCCGTGAGCCTGCAGGGCTCTCCCTCCACGCTGTGCACCAGCAGGCTGGTCACCACGGTGGTGGACCCGGCCCGGGCCAGGACCCGTGGCTGCTCACCCACCGTTGCGGTCAGCGTCACCGCGCCAGCGGCCTGCGGCGGAGACACCGAGGTTCCCGCAGCCAGGACCAGCGGGTCCCCCGCACGCGACCACAGCTGGGCGGCAGTGACCGTCAGGACCGCTGAGACAGCCAGGGCGCACAGCAGCAGGCTGGCGCTCACGGACCCGACTGCCCGAGGATCCTCCGGGGCGCCTGGGCGCGGGTCCGCCCGGTGGCGTGGCG
This sequence comes from Actinomyces wuliandei, assembly GCF_004010955.1. NCBI lineage: Bacteria > Bacillati > Actinomycetota > Actinomycetes > Actinomycetales > Actinomycetaceae > Actinomyces > Actinomyces wuliandei. Next base: position 1,137,473 of record NZ_CP025227.1, on the reverse strand, counting down.
GCCGGAACCGGACCACCGGCACGGTCAGCAGCATCGCAGCCCCGAGGCACACGCCAGCTGCTGCCAGGACGTGGCGCCACCCGTGTGCACCGCCGACCCCGACGGCCCAGTACGCTGCGACCCAGCACAGGCCGGCTGGTGCCACCAGCCTGAGGTCGAGGGGCTCGGGGGCCTTGTCCACCAGGGCGTGGTCGCGTTCCTGGGACCTGCGCTCCTGCGCCGGGCTGCCAGCCCCTGAGCCAGTCGTCCCAGGGCCAGGACTGCCCCCAGCCAGGTCCCCACGCTGCCGAACTTGCTGCCTCATACCACAGCCACCTCCCTGAGAGCCTCCAGCTTGGCCTGTCCTATACCGGAGACCTCCGTGAGCTCGTCCACGGAGCCAAAGGGACCGTTGGCCTCCCGGTGCTCCACGATCCGCTGGGCCAGCGCCGGCCCGATCCCCGGCAGCCCCTCCAGCTCCAGGGCGCTGGCCGTGTTGATGTTGACCAGGCCGCTCGCCTCCTGTCCCTGCCCGTCGTGGGCCGCCCCGGAGGCTGACTGTCCCGGCTGCTCCCCGACCTGTCCTGCTCCAGCCTCCTGATCGGTCAGGACCTCGCCCTCACGGGGGACGCGCACCTGCTCCCCGTCGCTGAGGACACGCGCCAGGTTGAGCTGGTCGGTATCCGCCTCCTGGGTCGCCCCGCCAGCCGCCTCGATCGCGTCGGCAACGCGCGCTCCCTGCCCCAGGACCACGACCCCAGGAGAGGCGACGGCACCGGTCACGTGGACGACCACCTGCCCGGTAGCCTGGGAGGACCCCGCCTGCCCTGGCTGGGTAGAGGCTCCGGTGCTGCTGGTGGCACGGGGGTCGCTCGGCGGTACGCCCTGGGGCAGGGTGGCCGGAGCCGTGGCAGGCGCCTGGGTAGAGGACTCCCCTGCCCCCGAGGTCCCGGCGGCTCTCGGGACGTCCTCCCCCACTGCGGGGGCACCCAGGACTGTGCGCAGCGCCAGGAGCGCAGCCAGGACCATGAGCAGCGTGCCCGCCACGACAGCAGCACGGGGGGCGAGCACGGCCCGCCGAGGACGGGTGGGGGGCTCCTCAGGGTCAGGGGCGCAGGCCAGGCGCACCAGCCTGTCCACAGACCGGTGACCGGGCCTGCCCGGGGCTGGTCTCCTGCCGCTCATGGCAGCGACGCTAGGCGGGAGGAGGCTGTTGGTGCCCGGTCAGCCAGGACGGGCTGTGGACACGGCCAGTTCCGTACGCGCTGTGGTGGCCGGGCAGCGCCCGCTCACAAGGCGCCGCTCACACGGCGCCCGCACGGGCACCCTCCGGACAGGATCAGGCACGAACCTGGACCAGGAGCCGAGGTGCCACCGCGACCCCTGTGGCGCCAGGCCCCAGGTGGACCTCCAGCGCCTTGTCCACCGGCAGGGTGAGGACCTGCGAGACCCGCGCTCCCGAGCGCGCCACGGCGGCGTCCACCTCCTCCCTGAGGCCAGGGAGGTCAGGTTCGGGGGCCTGGAGGGTCAGGATCACCGGGTCCGCCGGGCGTCGGGGTCCGCGCAGCGCCGTTCCTCCGGCAGCCCGCACGACCTGGGCCACCATGTGCCTGCGGGCACGCGCACCGCCCCGCACCGTCTCCACGGCCCGTATCCCCTCAGGCTGGACGGACAGGACCGGGCGAATTCCCAAGACGCCCCCCAGCCGCGCCGTGGTGAGGTCAATACGTCCTGACCGCGCCAGGTACCGCAGGTCGTCGACGACGAAGAACTGGTGGGAGCGGGCCAGGCTCTCCCGGGCCAGGGCGGCACCACGACGGGCGTCGGGAGCCTGGGCTGCGGCCAGGACCGCCAGGGCCAGTGCCCCGGAGCAGCTGGCGGAGTCCAGCACCCGGACCAGGTCCGGCCTGTCACCGTTGAGCCGCGACGCGGCCAGCCGGGCGTTGTCCACCGTGCCGGACAGGACCCCGGAGACGTGGAGGGCCAGGACCTCGTCAGCCCGCTGCGCCGCATCACGGTAGGCCTGCTCCAGCTCCTCGACACTGGGACGCGACGTGGCTGGTGTCCCACCAGCGGCAGACGGTACGTCGCCGCTGCCGTCACCGGTGTGGTGGAGAGGGACGACAGCGATACCGTGACGGTCGCAGGACTCTGCTGGCAGGCAGGCGGCAGAGTCGGTGACCACGGCGAGCGTCATGGAACCAGCCTAGCCGGATCTAGCGGTAACTAGCACGACCTGCCCCGTACAGCCGTGGAAATCGCCCCGCCCACCGGAGGCGGCACGACCTCAGGGGTACTCCGAGGTACCAGGCCTGTCCCGCAACTGCTGAGGCTGAAACTGGGTCGGACTACGCAGCCCAGGTACGCTCCGGCTACTCCTTCCCCACCCCGGTGCTGCCGGTGGGCACCTACCTGGACACCCAGGTAGAGGGGGAGCCTACCGCAGTGGCAGGGCTGCGCGTGGGTGTCCCCCTGGGCCTGCTCAACCGACACGCCCTGGTGGCAGGCGCTACCGGCACCGGGAAGACCCACACCCTCCAGCTGCTGGCTGAGGGGCTGTCTGCCGCCGGGGTCCCGGTCTTCGTGTCCGACGTCAAAGGTGACCTCACCGGCCTGGCTGAGGCGGGTCCCGCCAGCGACAGGCTCACCGCGCGCACAGCTGCCACGGGCCAGGAGTGGAGCGGTCGGGCCTTCCCGGTGGAGCTGTTCCGCCTTGGCGGCTCCCAGCCGGACGCACCTGCCAGCGGCACACCGGTCCGCACCACGGTCACCGAGTTCGGCCCCGTCCTGCTCTCACGCGTCCTGGAGCTCAACGACACCCAGACCTCGGCGCTCCAGCTGGTCTTCCACTGGGCGGACGCCCAGGGGCTGGCGCTGTTGGACCTCAAGGACCTGCGGGCCGTCATCGACTACCTGACCGGCTCCCAGGAGGGCAAGGAGCAGCTGCGTGCCATCGGCGGGGTCTCGACGGCGACCGCAAGGGTCATCCTGCGTCAGGTGTCGGCCCTGGAGGCTGCGGGCGGGGACGTCTTCTTCGGCGAGCCCGCCCTGGAGCTGGCCGACGTCCAGTCCCAGGGAACGCTGTTCTCCACCTTCCTCATGTGGCTCCTGGCCGAGCTCTTCGAGGTGCTCCCGGAGGTGGGCGACCCGGACAGGCCCACCATGGTGTTCTTCCTTGACGAGGCCCACCTGCTGTTCTCCGGCGCCTCCAAGGCGTTCCTGGAGGCCGTGGTGCGGACTGTGCACCTCATCCGCTCCAAGGGCGTGGGGATCGTCCTGGTCACCCAGTCGCCCACAGACCTGCCCGACGAGGTCCTGGCCCAGCTGGGCAGCCGCGTCCAGCACGCGCTGCGCGCCCACACGCCGGCCGACGCCGCCAGGCTCAGGAAGGCTGTCTCCACCTTCCCCACCTCTCCCCTGGACCTGACCGAGGTGCTGACCTCCCTGGGAACCGGGCAGGCCGTGGTCAGTGTCCTGGACGACAAGGGCCGACCGGCGCCAGTGGCCCCGGTGGTCGTGGACGCGCCAGCCTCCGTCATGGGCCCGGCCCAGGAGACGACCGTCTTCCAGGTGCTGGCCTCCTCCCCCCTGCAAGCAACCTACGCCACCGCGGTGGACAACGAGTCCGCCTACGAGATGCTGGCGGCCCGGGTCGAGGCTGACGCCCAGGCCGCTGAGGCGGCCCAGGCCGAGGAGGAGGCCCGCAAGGCCGCCCAGAAGGAGGCGGACCAGCGACGCAGGCAGGCGCAGCGTCTGGTCAGGCAGGCCGAGCGGGACGCCGAGCATCGTCAGAAGGAGGCGCAGCGGGCCACCGAGCGCCGACGGCGCGAGGTGGAGAGGAACCTGGGCACCGTGGGCCGTCAGATCACCCGGGAGATCTCCCGCTCCGTGCTAGGCACCCTGCGGCGACGCTGACACGCGCCAGCCCCCGGGCCGAGGCAACGGAAGCCCGGGGGCGTCCGGACCAGCCAGCAGGGACCAGGAAGGGCACCAGGGCTCGCCCCCCAGGCACGGTCCTGGACTCACTCGGGCACGATGCTGACCAGCCTCGGCGCCCGCACGATGACCCGGCGCACGCCCCGGCCGTCCAGGCTGCGCCGCACGCCGGGAGCAGCCAGCGCGGCCTTCTCCAGCTCCTCCTCCGAGATGTCCGGGTCCACTTGGAGGCGGTCGCGCACCTTCCCCTGGACCTGGACCACGCAGGTCACCTGCTCAGCGCGCAGCAGGGACTCGTCGGCGACCTCGGGGAAGGGCTCACGGGCCAGGGAGCCCTCGTGCCCCAGCCTGCTCCACAGCTCCTCGGCGATGTGCGGAGCGACCGGGGCCGTCATGAGGACCAGTGGCTCGACCGCCTCACGCGGCACGGGGTCCAGGCCGGTGAGGTGGTTGTTGAGCACGATGAGCTTGGCGATCGCCGTGTTGAGACGCATCCCCTCGTAGTCCTCACGCACCCCGACCACCGTGCGCGCCACCAGGCGACGGGTCTCCTCCTGGGCAGGCTGGTCGACCACGACGGTGTCACCAGTGGCCTCATCCACCACGTTGCGCCACAGGCGCTGCAGGAAACGCTGCGCCCCCACCACCGCCCGGGTCTCCCAGGGCCGGTCCACGTCCAGCGGCCCCATGGACATCTCGTAGACGCGGAAGGTGTCCGCACCATAGGCCTCGTACATCTCGTCAGGGGTGACGATGTTCTTCAGGGACTTGCCCATCTTGCCGTACTCACGGGTGACCGGCTGGCCCTGCCAGGTGTAGACGGTGCTGCCGTCAGGCCCCTCAGCCTCCTCAACCTCCTCGGCAGGCACATACTGGCCTCGGGAGTCGGTGTAGGCGTAGGCCTGGATGTAGCCCTGGTTGAACAGGCGGTGGTAGGGCTCGGAGGAGGAGACCACCCCCAGGTCGAAGAGCACCTTGTGCCAGAAGCGGGAGTACAACAGGTGCAGCACGGCGTGCTCGACCCCGCCCACGTACAGGTCGGTACCCCCCGAGGTGTTGCCGTCCTGGGGCCTGGGTCCCATCCAGTAGGCCTCGTTGGCAGGGTCGATAAGCGCGTCCTCGTTGTCCGGGTCGGCGTAGCGCATCTCGTACCAGCACGACCCGGCCCACTGGGGCATCGTGTTGGTCTCGCGGTAGTAGGTCCGGGGGCCCTCCCCCAGGTCCAGCTCAACCTCCACCCACTCGGTGGCCCTGCTCAGAGGCGGCTCGGGCTCGCTGGCGGCGTCGTCGGGGTCGAAGGAGCGCGGCGAGTAGTCGGTGACCTCGGGCAGCTCCACGGGCAGCATCGACTCGGGCAGGGCGTGGACACGCCCCTCCTGGTCCCACACCACGGGGAAGGGCTCGCCCCAGTAGCGCTGCCGGGAGAACAGCCAGTCACGCAGGCGGTAGGTGACTGCGGCCCGGCCCGCCCCCTTGGACTCCAGCCACGCCGTGACGGCCGTCTTGGCCTCCTCCACCCCCATCCCGTTGAGGCTGATCTCCTCGTTGGCGGAGTTGACGAGCTCACCGTCACCGGTCCACGCCCCCTCCTCCAGGGACGCGCCCTCGGGCAGCGCCACGGTCGCCACGACGTCCAGGTCGTAGGCCCGGGCGAACTCCCAGTCACGCTGGTCGCCCGAGGGCACCGCCATGATGGCTCCGGTCCCGTAGCCCATGAGCACGTAGTCGGCCACGAACACCGGCACCTGTGCCCCGTTGACGGGGTTGACCCCGAACAGCCCGGTGAAGACCCCGGTCTTGGCCCGGCCCTCGTCGCTGCGCTCGGCCTCGGTGGCTGCCGCCGCCTGGGCGCGGTAGGCGGCCACGGCCTGGGCCGGGGTGGCGTAGCCACCGGTCCAGGCCTCCTTGGTGCCCTTGGGCCAGGCAGCAGGCACGGCCAGGGCGGCCGCGTCCTGCGCCACCTCCTCCGCAGAGCGCGCGGAGGCGGAGGAGCCCGACCCGCCCAGCAGCGGGTGCTCAGGGGCCACCACCATGAAGGTGGCACCGAAGAGGGTGTCAGGCCGTGTGGTGTAGACCACGAGCTCAGCATCGGGGCCGGCCGCAGGCACGCTGAAAGCGACCTCCGCACCCTCGGAGCGCCCGATCCAGTTGCGCTGCATGAGCCTGACCTTCTCCGGCCAGTCCACCGTGTCCAGGTCCTCGGCCAGGCGGTCGGCGTAGGCGGTGATCCGCATCATCCACTGGCGGAGGTTGCGCTGGAACACCGGGTAGTTGCCGCGCTCGGAGCGGCCCTCGGCCGTGACCTCCTCGTTGGCCAGCACGGTCCCCAGGCCCGGGCACCAGTTGACCGGGGCGGAGGTGACGTAGGCCAGCCGGAAGGAGTCGATGACGTCGCTGCGCTCCCCCGGGTCCAGCTCGGACCAGTCCCGCCCGTCAGGCACCGCCACCTGGCCGCTGGCCAGCTTCTCCACCAGCTCGCAGACCGGCCGGGCGGCGCCCCGGCCGCGGCCGTCGCGGCGCTGGGCCTCAGGGTCGAACCAGGAGTTGAAGACCTGCAGGAAGATCCACTGGGTCCAGCGCACGTAGTCCACGTCGATGGTGGCCAGGGACCGGCGCGGGTCGTGGGACAGCCCCAGGCGGCGCAGCTGGCGGCGCATGGTGGCGATGTTGGTCTCGGTGGAGGTCCGCGGGTGCTGGCCGGTGGCCACGGCGTACTGCTCCGCAGGCAGGCCGAAGGCGTCGTAGCCCATCGTGTACAGCACGTTCCTGCCGGTCATGCGGCTGAAGCGGGCGACGACGTCAGTGGCGATGTAGCCCAGAGGGTGCCCCACGTGCAACCCCTTGCCCGAGGGGTAGGGGAACATGTCCAGCAGGAAGAGCTTCTCCTGCTGCGCCCTGGGTCCTGCCAGCGTCCCCACCGGGTTGTCGGCGTAGAAGGTCCCCTCCTCCTCCCAGCGGTCCTGCCAGGAGGTCTCGATGGCGCCGGCCAGCCCGGCCGTGTAGCGGTAGGGGGTGGCCTCGGCGTCGTCCGGCTGCTGGCTGGCGGGCTGGGTTCGGGAACGGGCCTGGGTCATCGTGGCGCTGCTCTCATTCTGTGGTCTGGTGCGGTCGCGGCTCTGGGCGCGCGCCCGGCCGCCGGACCGCAGGCTGCCCTGGCTGAGCGCCCGGGAGACGGCACGGCACCCGCCCCAGGACGGGGAGGTCGGGCACGCCAGGCAGCCACAGCCTAGCGCCTGCCAGCCCTGCCAGCCCTGTCCCTCCCTTGCCCACGGACGTTGACACACGTCACCCTGCCGGGTCCTGCCGACTCCTCCACCCGCGCAGCAGCCTGACCGGCACCCAGCGTCTCAGGTAGCCTGGCCCACCGACGACCACCGGACGGCCCTCCCGGCTGGACAAGCAGGCCCTCCCACCTGGAGGGCCGAGCCCCCTGGGGCGGCCTCCCCTCACGAGAGGCACACATGACTCCAGCACCGTCCTCCGACCGCACCCGGACGGCCTCCCGGCGCCCCCGACCGCGCGCGCTGCTCGCCCGCGCCCACCACGCCCTGGAGTCGGAGGTCGTCTCCGGGCTCCTCATGGTGGCCGCCGCCGCCGTGGCCCTGGTCTGGGCCAACTCCCCGTGGCGGGGCGCCTACGAGTCGCTGTCACACACCGTGGTGGGGCCTCACGCGCTGCACCTGGACCTGTCCCTGGCGCACTGGGCCTCGGACGGGATCCTCGTGGTGTTCTTCTTCGCCGTCGGCCTGGAGCTCAAGCAGGAGCTCGTCGTCGGCTCACTGCGCGACCTCAGGGAGGCGAGCCTGCCGATGCTGGCCGCCGTCTTCGGGATGGTCGGCCCGGCCCTGGTCTACGTCGCCGTCCAGCTGACCTCCTCAGGGGGCAGCCTCGACGGCTGGGCGGTGCCCACGGCTACGGACATCGCCTTCGCCGTGGCAGTCCTGTCCATCTTCGGACGCGGCATGCCCCCTGCGGCACGCACCTTCCTGCTGACCCTGGCCGTGGTCGACGACCTGCTGGCGATCATCGTCATCGCCTTCTTCTACTCCCAGGGGCTCAACCCCCTGGCGCTGCTGGGCGCGCTGGCCGTCACGGGAGTCTTCGCCCTCCTGGTGCGCCGGGGGACCACCCACTGGTACCTGCTCGTCCCGCTGGGCCTGGCAGCCTGGTGGCTCATGCACGCCAGCGGCGTCCACGCCACCATCGCCGGCGTCCTGCTGGGGATGACGGTGCCTGCCCGCCCCACACGCGCCGAGCCCACCGGCATGACAGCCCGCTTCACCCACCTGGTGCACCCCTGGAGCGCGGGGCTGGCGCTACCGGTCTTCGCCCTGTTCGCCGCCGGGGTCAACATCGTTGACGGAGGCGGCCTGGTCGAGGCGCTGGCCGACCCCGCCGCCATCGGCGTCTACCTGGGCCTCCCCGTGGGCAAGGTCCTGGGGATCTGGGGGGCGGTGGTCCTGCTCACCCGCTTCACCAGCCTCCGGCTGGGGCACGGGGTCGACAACCCCGACGTCCTCGCCCTGGCGGCGATCGCAGGCATCGGTTTCACCGTGTCCCTGCTGATCGCGGGCCTGGCCTTCGGGGAGGGAGACACCACCGACCACGCCCGGGCCGCCGTGCTCCTGGGCACCGTGGTCTCGGCCGTGCTGGGGGCGGTCCTGCTGCGGCACCGGGTGCGCCAGCCACGTCGTGGAACCCCCTCCACCCGTGGCCACGTCATGCGCCCCCACCGCTGACCCACTCCAATGGCCCACTCAGACCCGCTCACCCCACACAGGCCTGTCTGAGCCTACCCGGGCCTACCGGGCTGGCGAGCCCAGGTGGGAGGGGACGAACTCACCCCACCCGTCCTCACGCAGCCCAGCCCGCAGCCGCTCCATGGCCGCGTCCAGCGCCTCCCCGGGGACGTCGTGCCTGGCGGAGGCGAAGGACAGGTCAGTCTCCGAGCGGATCGGCAGGACGTGGAGGTGGAGGTGGTCCACCCCGTAGCCGGCGACCACGAGCCCAGCCCGGGAGGCCTGGAAGACCCGCGTCTGGGTGGCCCCGACACGCCTGGCCACCACGGCCAGGTGGGCCACCAACTCCTCGGGGGCGTCTGTGAAGGAGTCGACCTGGCAGCGCGGCACCACCAGGACGTGCCCGTCGGTGTGGGGCTCGATGGTGGCAAAGGCGACGCACACCTCGTCGGCCCACACAAAGCGCCCGGGGACCTCCCCGTTGATGATCCTGGTGAAGAGGGTCGGCTCGGTGGCACCCGCCTCCCGGGTGGTGCCGGTGCCACCGGAGACCGCAGGGCTGTCAGAGGTGGCGGAGGCGTGAGGGCTGGTCCCAGAAGTCTCAGAAGCTGTCATGGCCCTATTATTGTCCCTGACCTGCCGCCCTTTCCCTCAGCGGCACAGCCACAGGGACCCGTCAGGCACGACGGCGTCCGGCAGCCCCGCGCCTCGGCCGTCGCACACACGCACCACGCAGGCCCGCCGCCGTCTTCCCCCGGCCTCGGCAGGCGCCATGGTGCCCCGGTCCACCAGCCGCACCCGCGTGTCCAGCCGGATGCCGGCGCGCGCCAGGTGCCGCAGGGTCTGGGAGTCGTCCCTGATACGTCCCACCACCCCCCTGGCCCCCACCCTCAGGGCCTCCAGGGGCACGAGCTCAGGGACCACCACCTGGCCGTCAGCGGTGGGGATCGGGTCACCGTGGGGGTCCCGGGTGGGCCGCCCCAGCACCACGTCCAGCCGTTCCAGGAGCCTGTCGGAGACCGCGTGCTCCAGCTCCTCCGCCTCGGCGTGGACCTCGTCCCACTCGAAGCCGAGCCGGGTCACCAGGTAGGTCTCCAGGATGCGGTGACGGCGCACCATCGCCATCGCCCGCAGGCGCCCCTCAGGGGTGAGCGTGACGGCCTTGTACGGCTCGTGGGCCAGCAGCCCCTCCTCCACCAGCCGTGACACGTTCTCGGAGGCCGTCGAGGGCGCCACACCCATCCGACGTGCCAGGCCGGTGATGGAGGCACCCTGCCCACCCCACTCGCCAGCCGCCCACACCGCCTTGAGGTAGTCCTGGGTCACGGTCGAGGACCCGGCTGTGTCCCCGCCCCTGCTGCCTCCCGAGGCGCCTGTGCTCATCCCAGCAGCGCCCTCCACTGGTCCCACAGACCCACGACCGCGACCAGGACGACCACCAGGTACATTCCCGCCGCCACCCACCACCGTGCCCTCAGCACGACGAGGGCCGCCCGGCCCCCCAGCCCCAGGTGCCCCCCGGCCGCCGCCCACCCCCAGGTAGACGCGGCCACGGGGATCGTCACCGCCCACACCAGCATGCAGAAGGGGCACAGCTTTCCGAAGGTCACCACGGACACGGCCAGGAACCAGGCGACGAAGGCGACGCCTCCCAGGCACCCCAGGCTCAGCGCCCACCACATCCACCGGGGCAGGCTCAGGCCGACCAGCACGACGGCCCCCACGGTCAGGAGGGCGGCGAAGGCCATGGCTCCGACGAAGGAGTTGGGCACGCCCAGAAGGTTCCCCTGCCAGACATCGAGAGTCTCTCCGCAGGAGATCAGCGGGTTGACGTCACAGGTCAGGTTTGCCATCGGGTCACGCAGGCGCGTCAGGTGGGAGTCTATGAGCCTCCAGCAGGCCAGCAGCCCCAGCAGGGAGCAGACCACCAGGAGCCAGCCGTAGGAGCGGGGTGCCCCGCTGGGGGCACGCCAGCCGCCCGGGGCCTGGCCGTTGCCGCCAGGGTGGGCACCTGCCTGCCGGACACGGGCCAGGAGGTCCTCGGCACCGGGTCCGTCATCGCTGACAGAGGCGTCATAGTCCTCGGGAGCGCTGAGGTAGGCTTCCAGCTCCTCCTCGCTCATGGCGTCGATCTCGGCGTCCGTAGGCACCCGCACCATGCGGTCCCTCCCTAGTCCTCGTTGTCTCTCAGCCTTTTCTCCCTGCCTCTGGGATATTGTGCCTCACCGCTGGTCGGCGCCCGCTGTGCTCGTCGCCGTTGCCCCGGGCTGCGGGGCCGGCTCGCCCGGCGGGACAGCCTGCCACGCCCCCACCGTGACCGAGGCGTCAGGGTGGAGGACCACCGCGCGCCAGGCGACCAGGCTGCCGTCCTCGGCAAAAGACAGCACGTGCAGGTAGGCGTCCTGTGTGACCGCGCCCAGGGAGGTTCCGCCCTTTCCTGCACCGGACACCAGGGCGGACACCTCGCCTCCGCTGCCCTGGCTGGTCGTCATGCCCCGCTCGGCGTGGACGTGGCCCGCCAGGAGCAGCGGTGCGCAGCCCTGGGAGATCAGGGGACCGAAGGTGGCTGGCTGGTGGATGAGCACGACGTCGCTGCCTGAGCCGGTGCAGCTGGTGGCGGCCAGCCGGGCGCCTACCTCCTCGGCGGTCTCGCCGCTGCGGGTGGTGGTCCCCGTGGCGGTGGTGCGCTCGGGATCGTCCTGCCCCAGCACCCGCAGGCCGCCGACCTCCTGGATAGTGCCGTCGGTCACCGTCCACCCCTGCGAGCGCAGCCTGGCGGCGGTGGACTCCGAGTCGTGGTTGCCGATGGTCGCGACCTTGTCCACCGTGGAGGGGACCGCCTGGCTCAGGGCGTCCACGCACAGCTGCTCCGGGTCCGATCCGGTCATGGTGAGGTCACCGTCGTCCATGTGGACGTCAGCCCCGGAGACCTCGTCCAGGACACCGGTGAAAGCGATGACGTCGAGGTTGCAGTGGAGGTCCGTGGACAGCACCGCAGTAACGGCTCCTCGCTGGGGGACGGCCCGGGCGCCGGTGGCCGGTGCGGTGGTGGAGGCAGGCTCTGGCGAGGCGCCCGGGGTAGGCGCCTGCGTACCTGTGGGGGCGGCAGAGGGTCCGGGACTCTCGTCGGGGCTCTCGGTGACGGCGGTAGCTGTCCCGGTGTCTGCGGCAGCGGTGGCCTCGGCCTCTGCGGCCCGCTGCCTGACCTGCGCGACATCGACCTGGCCGCCTGCGGCCGTGACCTCCACGGTACCGCCGGTCTCCTGGGAGACCGCCCAGGCGGTGCGCAGGCTCGCCTCCGCCTGGGAGTAGAAGGCTTCGTTGGTCTCCAGGAAGTCGGTGACACGGGGACCGTAGGCAGTCACCACGTCTGCGACGCGCCCCGAGAGGGTGGCCCCGGCCACCGGCGTCCCCTCCAGGGCCGCGAGCCTGGCCCCGTGGACAGGTGCGGAGCGCAGCGCGGGCACCAGCAGGACGGTGACGGCAGCCAGGACCGCAGCCGTGGCCGTGACGACAGGGGGACGACGCAGGAGGGCACCCCACGCGACGTGGGTGCGGCCGAGCCCCTGACCGCCCACGTCACCGACGAGGCGGCCCCATGTGGCACCGCCACTGCTCCTGGTAAGGGTCATGTGGGCGGCGGCAACCAGGCACAGCAGGACCCCCTCGACGACCCCGGCACGGCGCAGGCCGTCGTGGAGCAGCGCGTGCACGCCCCTCTGGACCGTCAGCTCGGGGTGGGTGACCAGTCCGACGTAGGAGGCAGCGTCGGAGGACAGGCTCTCCCCCAGCGCCGAGGGATCGACGACGTCGGCCTGCGTGGCCCCGGAGGGGATCTCTCCCAGGACCACCTCCACCCCCAGGGGCCCGGCGGGCGAGTCGATGGAGGCGGCTCCCAGCGGTCCCAGGTCAAGGGTGACGGTGGAGTCCAGCGTGGTGGACCAGGTGGCCTCGTGAGGTCCGACCGGGGCCGAGGCCCTGGCCGTGGCCAGCCCCACAGCCAGCGACACGACGCACGTGACCACCAGCAGCGTAGCGACACGCAGCACCGGGCGCAGCCTGGCTCCCCACCCGGGCACAGCGCCCCGGCCGTCTCTTCTCCCGCGACGTGAGCGACGGGCCGTCCCGGGGGCGCGGCGAGCCGACGAGCCGGTGCCCGGGCCCCTGAGGGCCGAGCGTCTCAGCGGCCGGGTCCGTGCCCCCATCCGGCCAGAGCAAGGACCGCTGGGAGCAGGAACAGCCCGGCCCGGGCACCCTCCCCTGGGCTCAGCCACGGCTGCCGGCTCCCGCTGCCGGGTCCCGGTGGCCCAGGGCGGGCGGTACGGGCGGTGCCAGAGACGATACCGCTGTCGGCACCGGGGTTGGTGTCGGGGCCGGTTCTGTCGTCGACAGCGTGGTCGATGCCGGGGCCGACACGGTCCTAGCAGCGCACGCGGCTGCGTCGGAGTCAGCCAAGGCGCTGCCCAGCTCTCTGGCCAGCCCTGCCACGAGCTCGGTGGTCTCCTCCCATCCGGTGACAGCGCGGCAGGCGACGCCCAGGGCCTTGACCGGGTAGTCGTTGCCACCGGGGTCCAGGCGGTCACCCACGAACAGCATCTCCGCCAGGGGGATACCGGTGGCCTGCGCCAGCTGAGTCATCCCGTAGGCCTTGTCCACCCCTTTCTGGGTGATGTCCACGCTCGTCGACCCTCCGGAACGGACCTCGAGCCCGGGCAGGCGCTCGGCCACCGCGTCACGCAGGGCGCTCTTCCTCTCACCGGCGGGGTCCCATGCCTCCTTCGCCTCCAAAGGGGCGTCCTGCCCGAGGGCGGAGAAGGTGACCTGGCTGCCGCGGTCCTCCAGGACAGGCCCCCAGGTCTGCTCCTCCCACAACCCCAGCCTGCGGGCCTCCTCCTCCACCACGGCCAGCACCTCCCGGGTCTGGCAGGCAGGCAGGTCGTTGGCGTAGACCAGCCTCCAGTCACGTCCCCCGTCGCTTCCCTCCTCGCTCTGCGGGTCGTAGATGTAGTAGCGGGTCCCACAGGTCGGCATGAGGTGGAGCCGGGACAGCTGGGCCGGGCTGGCACCCAGCCCGGCCAGGACCTGGTTGCGGAACTGGGCCACCTGGCCCCCGGAGATGACGCAGACGGGAACCACGTCCAGCAGGTCACGCAGCGCAGCAGCCATGGGTTCGGGGACGGGCGACTTGGACGGGGCGAGGGTGCCGTCAAGGTCGAATGCCACCAGCCTGGGTCCCGGCGCGGCGCCTGTCGTGTCAGGGCACGTGCCACCTGCGGCTGCGTGGTCAGCGTCTCCGGGGACAGGGGTGCGTGCGTTGCTCATGGGCGCATTGTGTCGCACCTGGGTGCACGACGTCAGAAGCGTGCGCCCAGGTCCGGTGCATGAGACAGGGTCGCGACCTGAGGCTCAGGCCTGCGCACCAGAGCCGTCGTCAGCGCTGTCAGTATCACTGCCAGTAGCGTCGGCACCACCATCGGCACCGCCGCGCAGGTGCTCGTGCGCGGCGGCCGAAGCGGCCCGGCGCGCGTCGCGGTCCTCGCGGCGGCCCCGGGAGACCAGGGAGGTGACCGACACCGCCAGCCCTCCCCAGATGATGACGACGGCCGTGAGCATGAGGGCGATAGCCGATCCTGTCATCTCGCGTCACCTCCTTCCAGGGTGTCCAGGGCCAGGGGCTCGAAGTCGTCCACAGGGGTACGCCACGGCAGGAGGGTGGTCACCGCCGTGGCCACCGCCACCAGGAACAGCACGCCCCAGCCGAAGATCGCGGTAAAGGCCAGGGAGTAGTCGTCGTAGCCGTCGCTGAGGAAGGACCACGCCGTCTGGACGAACATGTAGCCCAGGAGCACGGGGACCACGACGGCGACCAGGAGGCGCCACCAGGGGCCGATCAGCCGGGTCTCAGAGACCAGGTTGAGGTGGCGCTGCAGCAGCCCGAGCCGCCTGAGCACCAGACCGGTGCCCGCGCACATGATGATGGCCGAGGCCACTACCCCGATGTTGTTGATGTAGGCGTCCACCACGTCCAGGTCGTACAGCCCCGAGGAGGTCCCGAACAGGACGAAGGACAGCAGCGCGGCCGGGATCCCGACGGCCAGGGTGGCCCGGGGCGTGGTCAGGGCGAACTTCTCCGCCACGGAGGAGGCCACCACCTGGATGATGGAGATGAAGGACGTCAGCCCGGCCATGGAGAAGGAAGCGAAGAACAAGGTGCCGAACAGCGCCCCTCCGGGCATCTCCGAGATGACGGTCGGGAAGGTGACGAAGGACAGCATGACCCCCTGGATGCCCTCCAGCTCGGCGACGGGCACCCCCTCGCGGAAGGCCATGAAGCCCAGGGTGGCGAAGACGCCGATGCCGGCGAGGATCTCGAAGGAGGAGTTGGCGAAGGCGGCCACCATCCCCGTGCCCACCAGGTTGGAGCGGCGGCGCAGGTAGGAGGAGTAGGTCAGCATGATGCCGAACCCCACCGACAGGGAGAAGAAGATCTGCCCGAAGGCCGCCATCCACACGGTGTGGTCGCCCAGCGCGGACCACTGGGGGGTGAACAGGGCGTTGAGACCGCTGGTCGCCCCGGGCAGCACCAGGGCGCGCCCCACCAGGAGGACAAACATGGTCACCAGCAGCGGCAGGAAGATCCTGTTGGCCCTCTCCACCCCACTGGACACGCCGCGGGCGATAGTGACGATCCCGAAGACCCACACGACGAGGAGAGGGACGACCACCCCGGCCACAGGCGTGGCGGAGTAGGCCGGGGTCCCCGAGGACGACATCTCCCCCAGGCCGATGTAGTCGAAGAAGAAGCTCTGCGCGTCGTCCCCCCAGGCCGTGGTCACCGCGAAGACGGTGTAGCGCAGGGACCAGGCCACGATGACGGCGTAGTAGGACATGATGACGAAGCAGATGAGGACCTGGAACCAGCCCAGCCACTCGAAGCGGCGGGAGAGGCGGCGGAAGGCCGTGGCCGCGCTGCCCCGGAACCGGTGGCCCAGGGCGTAGTCCAGGAACAGGACAGGGATGCCCACGCACAGCAGGGCCACGATGTAGGGGACGATGAAGGCGCCTCCCCCGTTGCTGTAGGCCACCCCGGGGAAGCGCCAGATGTTCCCCAGGCCGATGGCCGACCCGACGGCCGCCATGAGGAAGCCGACCTGACCGCTCCACTGCTCGCGGCCCGGTGCCTGCTGTGGTGTCTGCGTGGTCTGCTCGGCGCCGGTGGAGGAGGTCATAGGCGTCCTTCCGTGGTGTCCCTGAGTACGGTGCCCTGGCAGGCAGGTCGGTCGCGCCTGCGGTGGGCCCGTGCAACTTAGTGGTGGCCGCCGGTCCTGTCCTGTCGCGTCCAGGATGTGGACCGCCGCTCGGCCTGTCGCAGGGCAGGGTACAGCACGGCTACCAGTCTGGCAGCCCCCCGGCTACTACCCTGGTCTCCAGGCTCCCTGTGCTCCCTGTCCCGTCCCAAGTACGGCAGCCCCGGGTGAGCAGAGGCGGCTCACGGAAGGTGGCTCGAGAAAGGACCCCCATGGCCACACCGCACATTGGCGCCCAGCCCGGCGACTTCGCCCCCTGTGTCCTCATGCCCGGGGACCCCAGGCGTGCCCAGCGCATCGCCGAGCACCTCATGCCCGACGCCCGCCTGGTCACCGACGTGCGGGGCATGCTCGGCTTCACCGGAACCGTTGGCGGCCGCCCCCTCAGTGTCATGGGCTCGGGCATGGGGCAGCCCTCGCTGACCATCTACGCCACTGAGCTGTTCCGCGACTTCGGCGTCGAGCGGATCATCCGTGTCGGCACGGCGGGGGGCGTGGCGCGCTCGGTTCAGGTCGGGGACCTGGTCGTGGCCACCGGTGCGCACACGGACTCCGCCATGAACCAGGCCCGGATCCCGGGGGTGAGCTTTAGCGCCGTCGCCGACTTCCACCTGGCCCGGGCCGCCTGCGAGGCGGCGGAGAGAGAAGGGGCGAGGCCGCACGTGGGCACCGTCATCTCCCGGGACCACTTCTACCTCACGCCCGAGGGGCAGACCGAGCGTCTGGCCGACTACGGTGTCCTGGCGGTGGAGATGGAGGCGGCGGCCCTGTACGGGGTGGCCGCCGAGCTCGGCGGGCAGGCCCTGGCCGTCCTGACCGTCTCCGACCACCTCCTGGACCACTCCCAGGACATGAGCGCGGCTGAGCGCGAGACCCGTTTCGACGGCGCGCTGCGGCTGGCCGTGGCCGCCGCGCACAGCTGAGGGGGAGCCTGGGAAGGAGACCAGGGACGCCTTACCTGCTCGGAATAACGCAAGATGACGGCACGCAACCGGTGGCACGCCCATGAGCGCGCCACCTGCGGGCACGTCGTGTCCTGAGACCGGGATATGCGCGCCGTTGCAACGAAATCTGGGGCCACACCCTGTGGAGGCATCACCCTCTGCTGCCGGTGCGCAGGGAACGGATTTACGTTAGAAGCGTCCACCTCACGGCACCACTACGGAAGGAAGCCCGCCATGACCGCCGTCGCCCAGATCACCTCCTGTTCCACCACCTCCTGCGCCTTCAACAACGGCGGCTGCACCGCCTTCGCCATCACCGTCGGCGGCGACACGGGGGCACCGTCCTGCGGCACGTTCCTCAGCCTGGACGCCCGGGGCGGCCTGGGTGTGGCTGACGCCCACGTCGGCGCCTGCCAGCGCCTGGAGTGCGTCCACAACACTGACCTCATGTGCACCGCCGAGGCCGTCCAGGTCGGGGGCGACACCGCCGCCTGCCTGTCCTACCAGGCCCGCTGAGGGCAGGTTCGCACCGCCCCGACCATCCGGGCGACCCGTGGCCGAGGTGTGGGGGCCAGCCGTACTGGCTGGCCCCTTCTGCTTGCTATGCGGTCTGCTATAAATCGGCTACTATAAATACCGGTCTTCCGCGCAGACTGGTGCGCGCACGGGGAGCACGAGGAGCAGGAGCTGCTGCCTCCATGACATGACCCCGTTTTTATGCCTCAACAGCTCAAGGACCTGACATGACCTCGCTGAGACACCACGGGTTCCAGGGCGTACGCACCTGGTACGCCTTTGGTATCGCAGGTACTCTTATCGGGTCGCTGACAACGGCTGCCCAGCCCTACCTGGTGGGCCAGGTGACGGACTCCTTCCTTGGCAGCGGGGGCTTTCCCGCAGCACTTCTGGGTGCCCTGGCTGCCGCCTTTGCTGTTGACGCCTTGGCTTCGACGAGCAGCCGACTCCTCTTCGGGCTGGCCTCGGAGCGCTTCGTGCTCAACCTGCGCAACCACCTGGCGCGCCGCGTCCTGGAGGCTCCCTACTCACAGTCGTCGTCCTACGACCGCGGTGACCTCAACAACCGGCTGGTCGAGGACATTCCCAGTGCCCAGCAGCCCTACTTCTCCACCTACCCGGACATCGTCGGCTCCGCCCTGGTGGTGATCTTCTGCTTGTCGGGGATGCTGGTCACCAGCTGGCCCCTCACCCTGGGACTGCTGGCCCTCCTGGTCGTCTGTGGCCTGCTCCTGCTTGTTGTCCTGCGCAGGCTCAACCAGGTGGCCGCCAGGTCGCGCGTGGCTGAGGCCCGCTACTCCTCGTTCCTGTATGAGGTGCTCTACAACCTTATGCCGCTCAAGGCCCTCACTGCCGAACGCTGGGCGGCCGGAGAGCTGGGCGCGCGTGCCGGTGACGCCCGCTATCTGGGTAACAGGCTCGTCGGGTACTCCTCCCTCATCCTGCCGGTGGTCAACATCGGTACCCAGCTCGGCCTAGTAGGCGTCCTGCTGGCCGGCGGGTACATGGTCACACGGGGCGAGCTGGAGACGAGCGCCCTGGTGGCCTACTTCCTTTACCTGGTTTACATGGTCTCCCCGCTGGTGTCCCTGGGTATCGCCCTGGGGGACCTGCGTGAGGCAGACGCCTCCTGGGATAGGCTGCGCGCCCTGGAGTCCACGCTGCCCCCGGAGCCCTCCCCCACTTCTCCCTCGCCCCACGCACTCTCCCCTACCCGGCTGGCAACGAGAGATGCGGCTTACACCTATCCCAGCGGCGAGACGATCCGCGTCGGCGACCTCACGCTGACCGGCCCGGGCACCTACTGCCTGGTCGGTGACAACGGTTCTGGCAAGTCCACTCTGCTCAGCCTGCTCAGCGCCCTGCGCCTGCCGACCTCGGGGACGGTCACGTGGGACGATGTCGCGGTCTCACCGCAGACCGCTCTGCAGGTACGTCAGGAGGTCCTCCTCCTGACGCAGGAGCGTGACGCCCTGAGTGTCACCGTGCGTGACAATATCTGCCTGGGACAGGCCTTCTCCGACGCAGAGATCCTCGCTCTGGCCGAGCGCCTCGGCACCCAGGACTTCTTCAGTTCTCTTCCCGACGGCCTGGACTCCGTCATCGGGGCTGAGGGCGTGGGGCTGTCCGGTGGGCAGAAGCAGCTGCTCTTCGTCATGCACGTGCTCCTGCGGCGCCCGCCTGTCGCCCTCCTCGACGAGTTCTCAGCGAATCTGGACGCCCGGACAAAGACCTTGGTCAGTGAGGAGGTCGCCCGTCTCTCCAAGTCCTCGCTGGTGCTCCTCATCACCCACGACGAGGCGCTTCTCGAGCGATTCCCCAGCCACGTCAGGCTGGAGCGGCTAGCAGCCGCACAGCCGAGCACAGCAGAAACAGAATAAGGTCGGGGCCCGGCTGCCGACGCAGGGCACGGTGGGACCAGCGCCGTCACGGCAGCCGTGGCAACAGCTGACTGACAAAGTGCCCGGTGCTCCGCCTCCTCAGCGGCCCAGGTCAGATGGCGCTGAGGAGCC
Source organism: Actinomyces wuliandei (assembly GCF_004010955.1). Taxonomy (NCBI): domain Bacteria; kingdom Bacillati; phylum Actinomycetota; class Actinomycetes; order Actinomycetales; family Actinomycetaceae; genus Actinomyces; species Actinomyces wuliandei. The sequence continues at coordinate 1,118,040 of NZ_CP025227.1, read as the reverse complement.
AGCCACAGCCCGCCGCGGTAAGCGCCACGACAGGGGGAAGGTACTTGCGAGGGTGGCGCAGGACCTCACGCTGCGACTTCCAGTCCGTGAACGGCCGGTGCATCTCCGTGGCGGCGGCAGTCCCAGCGGCCGCGACGGCAGCCATCAGGGCTGCAGCCAGGTTGGCAGGGATACGGGGCGACCAGCCTGGGGTGAGCGTCACAGCGGCGGCGCAGGCTGCGTAGAAGACGGCGAGCTGGGCGCCGAACCGCCAGTAGGACAGCCAGGTGCGGGGGCAGGTCCTGACCGTGAGCCAGGTGCTGGGGTGCCTGGAGAAGTACGAGCTCAGCGGGGTGTTGACGACCACGAGCACGCAGCCGGGCAGCCAGGGCGAGCCGTGACGCTGGAGAGCCAGGTTGAGCACCGTCCCGGCACCGAGGAGCACGAGCGAGTTGACCTGGGTCATGGGAGAGCGCAGGAGCTCGCCCAGGACCAGGGAGGACCCGGCGAGGCGTCCTGCCCTGGGCTGCCGGGTCCTGTCGGTGCCGACCTCCGGGCCGGTGATGAGGCACAGCCCAAACGCGACCAGTGCCGTGACGGCCCCGTAGACAGGACCCGCACGGACCGCCACGACGGCGAGTGCCGCCAGCGTGGTTCCGGCCCCGAGCCGGTGCCAGGAGGACGTCGCGCTCCAGAGCAGGATGACGAAGGGCGCAGCCCCCAGGCCCAGGCAGGCCGTCACGACGACGGTGGTGGCGGTGGTGGACGAGGCACCCAGGCCTGTCAGCATGAAGACGGCCGCAGGAGCACTCACCTCAATGAGCGTGACGAGTGTGCCCACCAGGTAGACGGCGCGGGCCAGGTCCCTGGAGCGCACCGGCAGCAGCGCCATGGTGGTCCAACGTGGGCTGAGGACCCAGGTCCAGGCGATGGAGGACACCGTCCCGGCGGTCGCCAGGAGGACACCCGTGGTGACAAGGCCTCCCTCCCCCTGAGGTTCCAGCTGGTACCCCGCCCAGGCCGCGACCACTGTGAGGACCAGCCCGGACACCAGGGTGCGCCGCCCCAGAAACTGGCCGACGACCGCCTCAACGGCGACGACGCCAGGCAGCGAGCGGGGCGAGGTGCCGGACAGCGGGCGGGGCGGGGCGCTAGGCGATGAGCGAGGCGACGTCACGGGAGTCAGCGGGGGTGGGAACGGGGGCGGACAGCAGGCCGGCGGACAGGACGAGCAGGCGGGAGGTGCACCGCGTGAACGACTCCGCGACATGGGAGCTGAGCAGCACGGCCTGCCCGTGCTCCTTCGCGGCAAGTATGCGCTGGTAGAGGTACTCCGTGGCGGAGAAGTCCAGGAAGTCGACCGGCTCGTCCAGGAGGAGAATGTCCACCTGGGCATGGAAGGCCGCGATGAGGCTGGCCTTCTTGCGCGAACCACTGGACAGGCTCGCGAAGGGCGCGCCCCGGTAGCGGCCGAAGTCGAAGCCCTCGACCAGCTCGTCGAGCAGCCGCGCGCGCCGCCTGGCACCGTAGGCCCTGCCGAGGAAGCGGACAAACGTGTCCAGGGACCAGGTCGGGAACGAGGAGTCCTCGGCCAGGGCGAGGTAGCGCTGACGCTTGAACGCGGCCGTGGCCGGTGTCACCGGCCTGCCCCGGTAGCGCAGCGCCCCCACCGAGCAGCCCCGGTGCGCATCACACAACGCCTTGAGCATCGTCGTCTTGCCAGCGCCGTTGACACCAATGAGCCCCACGGCCTCACCGGAGTCGATGCTGAACGAGGCCTCCCGTACCACCGGGTTCTTCCGGTGGTACCAGGCACTGAGGTGCTCGACCTCCAGCATGTGGCTCACGCGGCCTCACCTCGCTGGTCCGACGGAGAATCGACATTCATGATGTCCACTACTAGTTGCGCACACCTAGTCTTGACGGTGGCCGCCGCCGGCACGGAGTGCGGCCACTCCGATAAAGGCAACGCCCGCCAGCAGCGACACAATCCCCAGCATGATCTCGTTGTCCATAAAATTTCTCACCGAGACCGTTACAAGTACAATACCAAGAACCAGCCTCAGAACACGCCGAGCGGGCGTGGGCTTGGTGGGTGCAGGCATGGTGCTCACCTTCCGTGCGAGCGGAGTCGAGCTGACGACTGTCGTAGCAAGTACAGGCTGCCACAACGAAGGCTGTCAGTGCACCTACCGTCCCCTTCCCAGCCGTACCTGCTAACGACCGTGGGGCTGCGTCCTAGTGGCAGGGACAGGCGGCTGCGAGGCGTGTCGCGGGTGGTCGCGAGTCCGCAGCGAGGCAGCGCCCGTGGCAGGGCCACGCGCCCTGCCACCAGCCCGCCCGGGGTCAGGGGCGCGACAGACGCCGGGGCAGGAGCTCGGCGGCCATCTGCTCCAGGTGCTGCCCGGCCTCGGCAGCCGCCTGGAGCGGTTCGGAGAAGGCAACCACCAGGGTGGTGACCTCCTCACCCGTGATGTGCATGAGGGTGGCTCCGTGCACGTCGACGTCGACGCACAGGATGCGGTCCCACAGGCTGGCGCACACGCCGACGGAAGGCCGGCTGGAGCACACCCACCCGTGAGCCTCCCCCTGGCGGACCGCGTCGCACACGGCCCGCAGCCCGAGCTGCCCCACGGCGCTGACGGCCTCGTGGGCGGCCAGGACCCCCTGGGCGCTCCACGCCCCCGAGGCTGGATGCGTAGGATGCGTCGGGACGCTGTGGGCTGCAGCGGTCCCTCCAGCCGCCTCAACACCGAGGACCTCCGACATCGTGTGGCTGGACACACCGGTCACGCAGTGGAGCATGACACGCTCGGTGGAGACGACTCCCAGGCGCCCACCGGGTGCGCCCGCCACCTGGGCGAGCCGCTCCAGGGGGTCCTCCCCCGTGATCGCGCAGTGGCAGGCGGGGGTGCGCGCCGAGTCCAGGACACCGGCGGCCTCCTCCACGCTCACCCAGGTGAGGCGGCCCAGCAGGTGGGCTGTGGCTGCGGTGATGCGCACGCCCGGCTCAGCGGCGTCCAGGGTGATGTCCACCCGCACCTCGGTGGAGGAGCCCACCGGGACCACCGCCAGGGGTGATCCGGGAGCAGGGCAGGCAGCCACCAGGACGTGCCCGTCCTTGCTCAGGGCGTGGGCCACGTAGGTCGAGGGCGCGGAGGGGTCGACGCGATAGGCCGTGACAGCCGCGCTGCCCGCGCCGGACAGGAGCCTGCGCGCAGTACGGCGGGTGCGGTCGGCCATGTGGGGAACCTTGGCGCTCCCAGCCTGGAGTGACGTCACGCGCGTGCCTTCCTGCTGTGTCCTGGGGTGTCCTGGCACGCCAGCACAACCACCCTGGTCGGAGGCCCCGACCTAGAGGTGAGGCTACCCTCAGCGGCTGTTTCTTTCTAGCCCTGGTCCGCTGTGTGGACGTAGAGACCGTCTCAGGCTCGCCGCCTCGGGCACGGGAACCCGGCGCCCAGGCAGTGCCCGCTCCCAGCATCTCCCGGTCGTGCCGCTCCCCCAGCCTGTGTCGGACCCGCCACATACACACATAAGGCCGAGCGCACCAGCCCGGCCTGACCCCCGTGGGTGGAGCTAAGGGGATTCGAACCCCTGACCTCTTCCATGCCATGGAAGCGCGCTACCAACTGCGCCATAGCCCCGACACCCGCAGCAGCCCCTACGCAGGGCCAGATACCACAGGTGGTGGAGCTAGGGGGATTCGAACCCCCGACCTCTTCCATGCCATGGAAGCGCGCTACCAACTGCGCCATAGCCCCGTCGGGACGCCCACCCACACGGGCGACACAGGCAACTGTATGAAGGCAAGGCCCGTCAGGCAAATCCGCCTGGTATGGCCTATCTCTCAGCCCCCGGCTGCCTCCACCGGGCTCTCAGTGCTCCCAGTCCCAGGGTGCTCAGGCCTGGTGCACCTGCGGGAACAGGTCCCACCCCTGGAGCGCCCACCCGGGCTCGTGCTTCTGTGTCTGTAGCCTCGCGTAGTGCCCGTTGGCCATGCCGCGCAGGCCGAACCACGTCGTGGGGTCCAGCCCCAGCAGGTGGCAGACTCCCAGGCGGGTGGCCGAGCCGTGCGAGACCACCACGACCACGTCCCCGTCAGCCGCGCCCCCGTCAGTCATGTCCGCGCGACCAGGCACCACCAGCTCGGCGACTGCCGCGCCGACGCGCCGGGCGACCTGGTCTCTTGCCTCCACACCCACCTCAGGCACGTCGCGCCCTTCCCGCCAGCGACGGTACAGGTCGGGCCACCCCGCCTTGATCTGCTTGCGGGTGAGCCCCTCCCACTGCCCGAAGGAGCGCTCCGCGACCCTGGCCTCAGTCTCGACGGGCAGCCCCACCTCCTGGGCCAGGACCTGAGCCGTGGCCCAGGCACGGCCCAGCGGGGAGGAGACGATCCGGGTCGGTCCCAAGGCCGCGACGGCGGCAGCGGCCTGGCGCGCCTGCTGCGCACCGGTGTCGTTGAGGGGGACGTCCACCTGGCCCTGGACGCGCCCGGCCAGGTTGTAGTCGGTCTGGCCGTGGCGCCACAGGACGACCTCTATCACCTCTGCTCCTCAGGAGCCTGCCCCGCGTCGAAGCCTGGTCCAGCCTCGTCCGGCAGCGCGATGAGAGGGCAGTCCTTCCACAGGCGCTCCAGGCCGTAGAACTCCCGGTCCTCCTCCCGGAGCACGTGGACGACCAGGTCGCCGTAGTCAAGCAGCACCCAGCGGGCCTCGCTCAGCCCCTCCCGGGCACGGCGCACCGCACCCGCGCCGTGCAGGGCCTCATCGACGGCGTCAACGACCGCACGCACCTGCCGGTCGTTGGAGGCCGTGAGGACGAGGAAGACGTCCGTCAGGCCGAGACGCTGGGAGACGTCGATGGCAACTGCCCCGTACCCCTTGCGGTCGGCAGCGGCACGTGCTGCGGTGAGGGTCAGCCCCACGGCGTGGTCACTGGCGCTGGCTGGCACGGATCTCCTTTCTCCTCCTCCGGGACCCCTCGGGGACCTCCGGCGTTCACAGGAGCCGACTGGCGTCCGCGGCCCTGCCCGCCAGCGCCGCAGACCCTGTGGCCTCAGAGCTGCCCCCCGTCTGGGACACGATGAACCAGACCACTGCGGCGACGACCAGGACGACGACCAGGACGATCAGGGCGATCAGCAGGACCCGTCCTGTCCGCGAGGGCTCCTGCGCCGAGGAGTCCTCCAGGGCGACAGCACTGCGTGGCGCGGCGACGGTGTCCCACTCGGTGGAGGTGAAGGCACCCGCAGCAGCCTCCTGCGCCCTGTCAGAGCCGGGCTGGTCGGGGAGGCTGTAGGGGCTCACTGGCTGACCGGCGGCGGCCTCGGCAGCAGAGGCGTCCTGGCGCAGTGAGGGCCACTGAGGAGCGTCGTCCTCGAAGTCCGTGGCGATGTCCGCAGGAATCACACTGGTCTCGTCCTCAAAGGTCACCGCGTCCGCAGCCGGGAACGGGCCGCCAACCGGCTGCTGCCCAGCCTCCTCGTCCGAGCCCACCGGTTGCACGGCGCTGAGCTCACCGGTGGAGGCGTTGACCGTGCGCACGCCCTGGGCCGCCGCCGGGATCCGCACGATAGGACGGCGCACTGCCGAGGAGGGCGCGGAGGCCGCACCCGCAGCCTGTCCCTGCCCGCCGCTCGTCGGCTGCACCGAGGACGCCTCCGCCCCGCCCTGGAGCCGGGTGGAGGCGTCGGGCCTGGCAGGGGTACCTGCGGGACCCGCAGCCCCCTGGGAAGCCTCGTAGTCACCATAGCCAGCGTCGTAGCCAGCGTCACTGGAGCCACCAGCACCATAGCCACCCGGGCGTCCGTAGCCGCCATAGCTTCCGTAGCGCTCGCCGCCGTCTTCACTGACCTCGCCGTCCTGACCACCCTGGGACGGCCCCTGCCAGGCGGCAGAGTCCGAGGCAGGCTGGGCAGCGGCACCTCCTGGGCTGGCACCAGCCTGCGCCCCCGGAGCCGACGCGCCGTCACCGCCGACACCACCAGAATAGCCGCCAGAGGCTGCCCCCGCCCCGGGCACCATCGGCGTCTGACCGGTCTCCAGCCGCTCACGCAGCGAGGCCCGTGCCGGGACCGGGGCGGGACCCGAGTCCTCCTCTGGGGCGGACCACTGCCCCTCGGCCACGATCGGCAGGTCAACGGCGTCCATGAGCCCCGTGGGGATCTCTGACAGGGCGACCGCCTCATCCGCCGTCAACGCCCGCCAGCTGGGCGAGCCCTCTGCGCCAGGAGCCTGGTCGGCAGCACCGCCCGGGACGGCACCGCTGTCAGCAGGGCCACCAGGGCCGCCGGGTTCACCGCCCTGCGGCTGCCTCCCCTGAGGGTCTGGCTGGAAACCCGTTCCCGCCCCCGAGGACGCGGCAGACGTCGCGGGAGCGGCCAGGTCGAACCAGTCTGACTGGCCCCCAGGCCCCTCGGCAGCACCGCCCCCAGGCACCCCCCCGGCCCCGGGGTGCTCATCACCCTGAAAGGCATCCTGGGCACCTGCCACCGCAGCACCTGTGAGGGACTGGTCCGCCTCGGAGGCCTGCTCCTGCGGGTCCTGCTCCTCCTGCGGTGCCGTACTGGTGACACCGCTGCCGCTGTCAGCAGACTGGGTACGGTCCTCGACAACCGGCTGCTCCGCCAGCGGGTCCTGGAGTGCGCGGGCCTGCTCCTCGGTGATCTCACCTGCCTCGACCGCAGCCTGCAGCGCCTTGGCCTCCTCCCGCAAGCGCCGCATCTCACGACGGGTCAGGAGCGGCTGCTGCCCGGTCAGGATCGCCTCCCGCTCGGCAGCCCTCTCCGCCTGGCGGATGGCACGTCGGCTGCTACGTGGAGCCCGCCGCGCGCCCTCCGTCGTCTCGTCTGACGTAGGGCTGCTGACGCCGGTCTGGTCAGTGCTCACCGTCGTTCTCCTTCCTCAGGGACTGCTCGCGGGCCACCCGCGCCGTCATCGACGTCGTCGACGACGGACGCAGGGCCATACGATAGAGCCCGTACTTCCGGATGTACTGCACGACGCCGTCCGGGACCAGGTACCACACGGGCTCTCCCCGTCCAACCCGCTGACGGCAGTCGGTTGACGAGATGGCCATGGCGGGCACCTCCACCAGGGAGATACGGTCCTGAGGCACTCCTGAGCCTGTCAGGACGTGGCCGGGCCTGGTCACGCCGACCAGGTGCGCCAGGTCGAAGATCTCCCCACTGTCCTTCCAGGTGAGGATCTGCGCCAGGGCGTCCGCACCCGTGATGAAGTACAGCTCCGCCCCAGGATACTCTGCCCCGATGTCGTGGAGAGTGTCAATGGTGTAGGTGGTACCGCCCCGGTCGATGTCCACCCGGGAGACGGTGAAGCGCGGGTTGGACGCCGTGGCGATGACCGTCATGAGGTAGCGGTGCTCCGCCGGAGAGACACGCCTGTCCCGTTTGTAGGGCTGCGCCCAGGTGGGGACGAAGAGCACCTCGTCCAGGCCGAAGACGTTCTGGACCTCGCTGGCAGCCACGAGGTGACCGTGGTGGATCGGGTCGAAGGTTCCGCCCATGACGCCGATGCGCAGCGGGCGTTCAGGCGCGCTCAAGCCCTGTGCCTCGCATCACTACTGGCGGTCACGTCTGCCTCTCCTCTGCCGGTACGGGTACGTGCAGCTGCTGGACATACTGCCATGAGGCGCACCGCTCGTGGGCCTTCGCAACGCCCGGAGCGAATCGCCCCGGCTGGCGCGGCCCGCACCAGGCCCTCCCACCCGGCACCCATAGGTCCTATGACACAATCGAGATCTACTTAAAGATAAGAGCTTTCTCATCTGTCCCTCATCGTGGTCTCGCCCAGCCTTGACAGCCTTGTCTCATGAACGTCCCCTGCCTGTCTGCCGACGGGTGGGCAGACCTGCCCGACGGGGAGACAACGAGGGAGAGAAGCACGCCGATGCTAACCACGACGCCAGACACGACGGCGACTGCGGCACTAGCCGTGCCGTCTGCACAGACGGCGGCCACGACCACCGCACCAACCGCAACCACCGCACCGATCAGGGTGATGCTCTACAGCCACGACGCCCTGGGGCTGGGCCACCTCAGGCGCAACCTGGCGCTGGCCCACCACCTGGCCCGGCTGCTTCCCGGCCTGACCGGCCAGGAGGTCACCGGCATGGTGGTCACCGGGCTCCCACCGGCCGAGGACTACACCCTGCCACCCGGCTTCGACTGGCTCGTCCTGCCGGGCGTGGCCAAGTCAAGCAACGGCTACCAGCCTCGCCACCTGCGCATCACCAGGAGCCACCTGGGCCAGCTGCGCTCCCAGATGCTGGGCGCGGCGGTCACAGCCTTCGCCCCGGACCTGGTCATCATCGACAGACACCCCTACGGGGTGCGCCACGAGCTGCGGGAGCCACTGCGCACACTGCGGCGCGAGCGCCCCTCCGCCCGGGTGGTCCTCGGGCTGCGCGAGGTCCTCGACACCCCCCGGACCCTGGTCCGCGAGTGGGACAGCCTGGGGTCAGCCTCGCAGATGAGGCGCCTGATCGACCAGGTCTGGGTGTACGGCGACCCGGAGGTCCACAACATCATCTCCACCGGAGAGAGCCCCTGGGCGCTCAACGACCGTGTGTGCTTCACCGGCTACCTGGCCCACGGGCGGCAGGCCGTGGAGGCCCGTCCCGAGCACGCTGACCGCCCATTCGTGCTGACCACGGTGGGTGGCGGCTCGGACGGCTACACGCTCCTTCGGGCTGCCGTGTCCATGACCCCACCCCCAGGTCACGACCACGTCGTGGTCGCCGGCCCCCAGATGAGCGAGGAGGAGCTGCGGCAGGCTGAGGACTCAGCCGGCCCTCGGACCCGGGTGCGGCGCTCGCTGCCGGGAATGAGCCACCACATCGCTGAGGCCGCCGCTGTCATCGCGATGGCTGGCTACAACACGGTCTGCGAGATCCTGGCCACCTCTACCCCGGCGCTGCTGGTTCCCCGCGAGGTGCCCCGTCAGGAGCAGGCCATCCGTGCCAGGGCCCTGTCGCGGGCAGGCGCGCTGGACCACCTGGACCTGGGTTCCCTGACTCCTGAGGCCCTGAGCCGGTGGGCCGCCCAGGCCGTAGAAGGCCGGCAGGACCGTGAGCACCTCGACCTTGACGGCCTGAGCAGCGTGCCCCGGCTCGCCAGCTCTCTCCTGGCCTCCCCGACATGCCGGGACGGACTCGTGCGTACGTCTGCGGCTGCCGTGGCCCTCCCGGCAGAAGGAGCTCGTGCCTCATGAAGCGCATCGGCTACGTCCTCAAGGTCTACCCCCGCTTCTCCGAGACCTTCGTCGTCACGGAGATCCTGGCCCGCGAGGCCCTGGGGGACGACCTGTCCATCTACGCGCTGCGCCCCACCACGGACGCACGCTTCCACCCCGAGATCGCCAGGGTCCGGGCCAGGGTGCAGTGGGTGAGCCGCCCGCTCAAGGCCAGCGACATGTGGGCCCAGCTCACCGGCTACCTGGCCAGCGAGGAGGAGCGGGAGCGTTTTGCCCAGATCATGCCGGTCCTGGCGACCCTGCCTGGCGACGAGGTGGCACAGGGCGTCGAGCTGGCCAGCAGGGTGCGTGCCGACGGCATCACCCACCTGCACGCGCACTTCGCCTCCCTGTCCGCCCGCGTCACCTGGATCGCCTCCACCCTGACCGGCGTGCCCTACACGGTCACGACCCACGCCAAGGACATCTACCACAACTCGGTGGACCCCCAGTGGCTGCGTCGGGTGTGCACCGACGCCGAGAGAGTCATCGCCATCAGCCAGTACAACGAGGCCCACCTGCGCACCCTGCTGGCGGGCACAGGCGCGACAGTCTCCCTGCGCTACAACGCCCTGGAGCTGGAGCGCTTCCCCTACTCGCCCCCGACCCGGCCGACCCTCCCCCTCCAGGTCGCTGCCGTGGGCCGCCTGGTGCCCAAGAAGGGGTTTGCCGACCTGGTCGATGCCGTCAGGCTCCTGGCCGACGCCTCGGTCCCGGTCCAGCTGGACATCGCCGGGGACGGGGAGGAGCGCGACAATCTTGAGTCCCAGGTCACCGAGCTGGGCCTCAGTGGCCAGGTGCGCCTGCTCGGGCCGATGACCCAGGCCGAGGTGCGCTGCCTGCTGTCCCGCTGCGACGTGTTCGCCGCGCCGTGCGTCGAGGCCGAGGACGGCAACATTGACGGCCTGCCCACGGTGGTGCTGGAGGCGATGGCCTCAGGGACCCCTGTGGTCGCCACCGCCGTCTCCGGCCTGCCGGAAGTGGTGCGCGACGGGGAGACCGGTGTGCTGCTGCCGCCGGGCAGCCCCGGCGATCTGGCCCGGGCGCTGCACAGGATCGCTGACGGCACGACCGACACCCTCAAGCTGGCGCAGGGCGCGCGCGCCCTCATTGAGGAGCAGTTCGACTCCCGCCACCAGGCTGCGGCGCTGTCAGCCTGGCAGTCCGACAGCTGGGGAGGAGCATGATGCGAGTCGCCTACATCTGTCTTGACCCCGGGATCCCCGTCTTCGGGACCAAGGGGGCCTCGGTCCACGTCCAGGAGGTCCTGCGCGAGCTGCGGGCACTGGGGCACGACGTCGTCCTCTACACGGCACGCCTGGGCGAGCACGTACCCGATGACCTCACGGACCTGCCGGTGCGCACCGTGGAGGTGACCGGAGCCACCACCGCGGAGCGTGAGCAGGCGCAGGGCCGGGCGGCCCAGCAGGTGGCCCAGATGGTGGCCGCCGACGGCGCCGACCTGGTCTATGAGCGCTACTCCCTGTTCAGCGACACCCTGGCCCGTGTCGTCACCGGCTCGGAGACGATCTCCGGCGTCCTGGAGGTCAACTCTCCCCTCGTGGAGGAGCAGCGTCAGCACCGTGAGCTGGTGGACCAGGAGCGTGCCTGGGATGTCCTCGCCGCCCAGGTGGGCGCCGCCTCGGCCACCGCCTGCGTCTCGGAGCCGGTCGCCGCCTGGGTGCGGCAGCACGCGCGAGCCGCCGACCCCGGTCACGCCGACGCGGGGAGCAGGCGGGTCATCACCGTGCCCAACGGCGTCAGCGTGCGCCGTATCCAGCCTCAGCCGGAGGACCCCCACCAGGTGGTGGTGACCTTCGTGGGCACGCTCAAGCCCTGGCACGGGGTGAGCGACCTGCTCTCGGCCGCCTCCCTGGCCCAGGTCCCGTGGAGCCTGAGGATCATCGGTTCCGGCCCCCAGATGCCAGCCCTGCGGTCACAGGCGGCCGAGCTGGGCCTGGACGTCGACTTCCGCGGTGCCGTCGCCCCCCAGGACATGCCCGACCACCTGGCCGGGTCGGCAATCGGAGTGGCCCCCTACCCGGACCTGGGCGGGGAGGAGCAGCAGTACTTCTCCCCCCTCAAGGTCCTGGAGTACCTGGCCTGCGGGCTGCCGGTCGTGGCCTCAGCCGTGGGGCAGGTGCCCCAGCTGCTGGAGGGGCTGGGCACCCTGGTGCCGCCCTCGGACCCCCACAGCCTGGCACAAGCCATCGACGCCCTGGCCGCAGACCCCTCCCAGCGCGCCCAGGTGGGCGCGCTGGGACGCCGCCGGGCGGAGCAGCGCCACTCGTGGGCGGGCGTGGTCGCCACCATCCTGGACGCTGCGGGGGTAGGCCGTGCCTGAGCAGCCAGTACCTGACAGCACCCCGGGGCGTGGCAGCGACGACAACGCCCAGCACGCTGCCCGGCGCGACAGCACTCAGCGCAGGACTACTCAGCACGACCGTACCCCGCCCGGGACACAGGTGGCCGGGGCGGCACAGGCAGTGGAGGAGGAGACCCCCGCCCCCATGCGGCGCACCCTGAGGATGGTGTGGCGCGATGCCAGGCCCATGTGGCCGCTCCTGCTGGGCGGCATCGTCGCCCTCCTGGCCGAGGTCGGGTTCAGGGTGCTGGAGCCCTGGCCCCTCAAGATCGTCATCGACTCGGTGGTGTCCTCCCTGGGGACCGACACGGGCACGGCCCCGGTCGGCCTGCCGGGGCTGCTAGGGCTGGGCGCGCTGCAGGTCGCCGTGGTCTCCGCCAGGGCGTTGTGCAGCTACCTGGCCACCGTCGCCTTCGCCCTGGTGGGCTCGCGCACCGCCGCAGCCCTGCGCGTCCGGGTCTTCAGCCACGTGCAGGGACTGTCCCAGCAGTTCCACTCCCGCAACCGCAGCGCCGACACCGTCCAGCGCCTCATCGCCGACATCAACCGGATGCAGGAGGTAGCGGTCACAGCGGGCATGCCGCTGGCGGCCAACCTGCTCACCCTGGTGGTGATGCTGGTGGTCATGGTGGTGCTGGACCCGCTGCTGGCAGTCGTCGTCGTGCTGGCCGTAGGCGCCTTCGTCCTGGCGTCCTCCGGGACCTCCCGGCACATCACGTCCGCCTCCATGCGCTCACGCAAGGCTGAGGGCCACCTGGCCAACACCGCCCAGGAGGCGCTAGGGGCCATCAAGGTGGTCCAGTCCTACGGGCTGGAGCCCTTGATCCAGAAACGGTTCACCGGCGCCAACGCCAAGTCGCTCACGGAAGGGGTCCGCTCTCGTCGCATCGCCGCCAGGCTGGAGCGCACCACCGACGTCATCGTCGGGGTCGCCACGGCCGTGGTCATGGTTGGCGGCGGGATGAGGGTCCTGGCCGGGGCCATGTCGCCCGGGGACCTGGTGCTGTTCACCACCTACCTGCGTACCACCATGAAGCCCCTGCGGGACATGGCCAAGTACACCGGGCGCATCGCCCGGGCCGCAGCCTCCGGCGAGAGGGTGGCTACGCTGCTGGAGATCACCCCCGACATCGTCTCTGCCGAGCCGGGGCTGACTCCTGCCCGGGTGCGCGGCCTGATCCGCTTCTCAGCGGTGCGTGCCGCCTACGAGGGCACCGAGGTGCTCCACGGGGTGGACCTGACGGTGACTCCGGGCCAGCACGTCGTGCTGGTCGGCCCCTCAGGGTCGGGCAAGTCGACACTGACCTCCCTGGTCACCCGGGCCATGGACCCTGTCAGCGGGCAGGTCACCCTCGACGGGCACCCCCTGGAGGAGATCAACCTGGCCTACCTGCGCTCCCAGGTCTCCGTCCTCCACCAGGAGGCGGTCCTGCTGACCGGGTCGATCCGTGACAACATCCGCCTGGGCAGGCAGGACGCCACTGACGAGGAGGTCGAGGAGGCCGCGCGCGCGGCTCACGCCCACGACTTCATCACCCAGATGCCTGAGGGCTACGACACTGTCGTGGGCGAGCGGGGCGGGACGCTGTCGGGCGGCCAGCGCCAACGGGTGGCCATCGCCCGCGCCCTGCTGCGTAACTCCCCGGTCGTCATCCTCGACGAGGCGACCACCGGCCTGGACCCGGCCTCTACCACCCTGGTGCTCAACGCCATCGACCGGCTGGTCGAGGGCCGCACCACCCTGACCGTCACCCACGACCCGGAGGTCGCCATGCGGGCCGACCGGGTGGTGTGGGTCGAGGACGGGCACATCCGCCTGGCGGACAGGCCCAGCAGGCTTCTGAAGTCCTCCGAGGCCTTCCGTGCCTGGGCGTCGGCAGGAGGCACGCAGAGCCCACCACCTATGGCGCTGTCCGGACTCACTCAGGACGTGGAGAGGAACGCTGCCCACGACGCGTTGGACGGCATGGCGGAAGACGACGGAGACGACACAGCGGGGCACGACGCCGGGGACGGCACCGTAGACCCCAAGGACATAGACACCGAGGAGGCGGCGAAGAACGCGGTGACAGACCCGGCAAAGCACACGGAGGGCAGGCTGCGCCTGCACAGCAGGGAGGACGTGGCATGAGCGGGACGAGCACGTTTCCCTCCCCCTCCTCAGTACCCGTCTCCCCAGCACCTGTCTCCTGGGAGGACCTGCCCCCGGCCAGCTACCCACTCGACGGCGCCTGCCTGGGTGACACCTCGACTACCGGGGTCCTGGAGCGGGTCCTGGACGCCGACTGGCTCAGCGCGCGCACCGGTGCCCAGGTGCGCGCCGCCCACCTCAGGGTCAAGCCTGAGGTCTCGATGCTGATGTCCCTGGAGGACCGCCGGACAGGCCACGCAAGCGGCTGGGCGAGGATCCTGTGGCCCGTCTCCACCTCCAAGGCGCGCAAGACCCTGCGTCAGCTCGCCAGGACAGGCCGTAGCGCCACCACCTCCTGCCTGGGCGGCGGACTGGTCCTGCTGGTGGGCCAGGTGGCCGACGACCCCTGGCTCCTGCCCCACCTGGACCGTGCCCTGCACCATGGGGCGGTGGGCTCCTGGGAGCCTGATGACGTGCTGCGCTACAACCCGGCCCGTCGGCTGGTGGTCCGCCAGGAGCACACGGTGGCCCGGATACGTGCCGGGGAGGTGGACAAGGGCCTTCTGCTCGAGGAGGTCCACCGATTCGCGGGCAGTCTGGTCCCCGTCCCCAGGCTGGAGGAGGACCTGGGGCAGGCGGACCCCGGGCACGTCAGCGTCCAGCAGCGCTGCGGTCGCCAGGACCTCGCCGCCTCCAGCCAGCCGGGTGACCACTACCAGGCAGGGGCGCTCCTGGCCGCCCTGCACGCGGGCACCCCGCAACTACCCGCACGGTTGCGCCAGCGGCTGCCCGACGGGCACCCCAGCCCCGGTGACCTTGCCCGGGCGCACGCCAGCGTGCTGGAGGCCGTAGCCCCGGACCTGGCCGCGCGGGCCGTGTCCGTGGGCGCCGCGCTGCCCCGCCACCTGCCCGGGACACCTCTCCTGGTGCACGGCGACGCCTCCGCCGACCAGTTCCTGCACGACCCGTCCACCGGCCAGGTGTGGCTGACGGACTTTGACCGGGCACGCCTGGCACCTGCGGCCACCGACCTGGGTGCCTACCTGTCGGTGGCCCCGCCCGGGGTCTCGCAGGCCTTCCTGTCAGGCTATGCCCACGGCGGGGGCACGGTTCCCGGCAGGGAGGAGCTGGGCACAGCCCTCGCCCTGGCCCGCCTGTCCCGGCTGGCCGAGCCGCTGCACCAGGCGGCCCCCACGTGGCGCCAGGACATCGACGAGACGCTCACCTACCTGGAGGAGGCGTGCCCATGGAAGCGGTGACACCCGGGCAGGCAGGCACCCTGGAGCGCCTGCAGGCCGTCCCCGGGCTGCTGCGGGCCTGGCCGGGACGGGACGGGGCCGTCAGTATCGAGTGCCGCGACCAGGAGGAGCGCCTCAGAGCCGGCGAGCTGAGCGCCCAGGGAGAGGTCCACCTCCTCCCCTACGGCACGGACCCCGCGCTGCCCGCCCTGTCCCCCACGGCCCCGGGACGGCTCGTGGTGCACCGCTACGGCCGACGTGCCGTCACCATCGGCAGTGACAGCGTCCGCAAGGCGGTGCGGCGGGGCCGGGCCACGCCTCTGGCCAGCCCGGCGGGGGCGGGCGCCTTCGCCGCCACGGGACTACGCACCGCCCGGGTCCTGGGCTCCTCGCACTGCCACGTCGACCTGGAGCTGCTTCCCGGGCGCAGCCTGCGCGACCTTGGTGACGACGGCCTGGTCGGCTGGGAGCACCTGACGCAGGCCTGGGCCGCGCTGGCCCAGGTCAGGGCGAACCTTCCCGTCCACGGCCCCCGTCAGGAGGCCCAGGTGCTGCGCCGCTGGTTCGACCGGGCAGCCGGGCACGGCCTGCTGGAGCCCCTCCTTCCGGAGGGCACCAGCCTGTCACGCCTGGAGGAGGAGGTCGAGGTCACCTGTGCCGAGCTGGGGCAGGACCCGGGCGCAGTCATCGTCGCCCACCGCGACCTCCACGACGGTCAGGTCCTGTGGGACGGCACCGAGGCGTCGCTGCTGGACCTGGACACTCCCGCGCTTGCCGAGCCCGCCCTCGACCTGGGCAACCTCATGGCCCACCTCGAGCTGATGACCGTCCACGGCCGCCTGAGCCTGCACGGCCTCCAGGTGGTCAGCGGCCTCCTTGACGACCTGGCCCGCTCCCTTCCCACCAGCGCCTCTAGGCTGCGGGTGTACCGCCACGCCGCCGCCCTGCGCCTGGTCTTCGTCCATGCCTTCAGGCCTGCGGCCCACACCTGGCTTCCTGCCTGGGTGTCGCGCCGCCTGGAAGATACCCTGTCCATGTCACGTACCATTGATTGGAACTCATCATGCAGCTGTCAGTGATCGGATGCGGCTACCTCGGTGCCGTCCACGCCGCCGCCATGGCCTCCCTGGGCCACGACGTCCTGGGGATCGACACCGACCCCGAGCGGGTGGCTGCGCTGTCACGGGGCGAGGCCCCCTTCTACGAGCCGGGCCTGCCCGAGCTGCTGGCCTCCCAGGTGGAGGGCGGTCGCCTGCGCTTCACCGCCAGCCCCTCGCGGGAGGAGATGGCGGCCGTGGAGGTCCACTTCATCGCCGTGGGCACCCCCCAGTCCGCCGACGGGGGCCAGGCCGACCTGTCTCAGGTGCGCTCCGCCGTCGAGCTGCTGCGGTCTGTTCTTCCCGAGGGCCACGGGCCGCTGGTCGTCGGCAAGTCCACGGTCCCGGTGGGCACGGCCCATGAGGTCAGCGAGCGTCTGGCCGGGCGGGCGCGCACAGCCTGGAACCCAGAGTTCCTCCGAGAGGGCTTCGCCGTGAGGGACACCTTGCACCCTGACCGCATCGTTTACGGGCTTGCCGAGGAGCCCCAGGAGGCGCTGGAGTCCCAGCAGGTCCTTGACGCTGTCTACGCCCCTCTCCTGGCTGAGGGGATCCCGCGGATCCTCACCGACTACGCCACCGCCGAGCTGGTCAAGACTGCGGCGAACTCCTTCCTGGCCACCAAGATCAGCTTCATCAACGCGATGGCGGGGCTGTGCGAGGCAGCCGGGGCGGACGTCACTGTGCTGGCCCAGGCCATCGGCTACGACGCCCGCATCGGACACCGCTTCCTGCGGGCGGGCGTGGGATTCGGGGGAGGCTGCCTCCCTAAGGACATCAGGGCGCTGCAGGCCAGTGCCCGGGCACACGGCGCCGAGGGCCTGGCCAGCCTCCTGGAGACAGTGGACTCGGTCAACCAGGCCCAGCGGGAGCGGGTGGTGGCCCTGGCCCTGGAGCACGTGGGCGGGGACCTCAGCGAGGTACCCGTCACCATCCTGGGTGCGGCCTTCAAGCCGGACAGTGACGACGTACGCGACTCCCCCGCCCTGGACGTGGCCTCTCGCCTGTCAGACCTCGGGGCCGTGGTCACCGTCTGCGACCCCCACGCCCTGCCCGTGGTGGCACGTACCCACCCTCACGTCAGGCGTGAGGAGGACGTGTCCACGGCGCTGGAGGGGGCTGAGCTGGTCCTGCTGCTCACCGAGTGGGACCAGTTCGTGGAGCTCGACCCCGCCCTGGTGGCCGCGCACGTCGCCCGCCAGGTCGTCATCGACGCCCGTAATGCCCTGGACCCGGCCGCCTGGCGCGAGGCCGGGTGGCAGTACGTGGGAGTCGGGCGCTAGGGGGTGCTGAGCATGCGCCTGCCTCGCCGCCCAGGGGCTGGACACCCCCACCCCCCTGAGTGGGCGGGCGGTGAGGACGCCGGGAACCCCGCCAAGGAGCCCCAGGTTGTCGCGTCTGTCACCATCGGCACCCGGGTGATGGTCGCCATCGTCGTGGTGGCGGGAGTGGCCCTGGGGGTCTCCGGGCTCTTCGTGTGGTTGCTGGGCCAGAACAGCATCAGCAACGACGTCAACGCCCAGCTGGAGCGCAGCCGGGACAGGTTCAAGGAGCTGGTCGACCAGGGGGTGGACCCGGACACGGGGGCTCCTTTCTCCGAGCCCTCCCAGGCGGTCTACACCTACATCCAGCAGTCGGTCCTGGGGCCTGACGAGGCCGGGCTGGGCTTCGTCGGCTCCGAGCTGACGCTGCTGCCTCCCACCCAGGCAGCCTTCGCTCCCGAGAACGACCTGGAGCTGGTCCACCACCTGGAGTCCCACGTGACCGGCGACAAGGTGGTCATTGAGGAGGTCCGGACCTCCCAGGCGAGGTACCGCGTCATGGTCGCCCCGACCAGGACCGCGTCCGGCTCGGCGACAGGGGCGGCCCTGGTCCACGTGGTGGACCTGGACGCCGCCTACGCGGACCTGCGCCGCACCATGGTGATGTACGCAGCCAGCGCGGTCTTTACCGTGGCGCTCGTGGCGGCGCTGGCGTGGTTCGCCGTGGAGCGGCTGCTGCGGCCGATCGGCCAGCTGCGTGAGGCGACTGAGGCCATCGGTGAGAACGACCTGACCTCCCGCGTACCCGTGCGCGGGCGCGACGACCTGACCACGCTGGCTGTGGCCATCAACTGGATGCTGGACCGTGTCCAGCGCTCGGTCGAGGCCCAGCGCGACCTGCTTGACGACGTCGGCCACGAGCTGCGCACGCCCATCACCGTGGTCCGTGGCCACCTCGAGCTCCTCGACCCTGACGACGCCGAGGACGTCGCCCAGACCCGGGAGCTGGCCATCGACGAGGTGGACAGGATGGGCACCCTGGTCAACGACCTCCTCCTGCTGGCCGACGTGTCCGAGACCAACGTCATCAACCCCCAGCAGGTGGACGTCTCCGTCCTCACTCAGCAGGTCTTCGAGAAGGCTCAGGGCCTGGGGGACCGCCGCTGGCAGCTGGAGGAGGTCGCGGGCATCTGCTGCATGGTGGACCCGACCCGGATCACCCAGGCCTGGCTGCAGCTGGCGGCGAACGCTGTCAAGTACTCCGACCCCGGGTCCCGGGTGCGCCTGGGCTCCCGGGTGGACGGCTCCAGCCTGCTCATGTGGGTCAGGGACGAGGGCATCGGCATCGCGGAGGAGGACCTGCCCCTGGTGCGCAAGCGTTTTGGCCGCACTGCGGCGGCGGCGCAGAAGGCGTCGGGCACGGGGCTGGGCCTGAGCATCGTGGACAGCATCGCCGTGGCCCACCACGGCTGCCTGGAGATACGCTCCTTCCTGGGGCTGGGGTCCTTGTTCTCCCTGAGGATCCCCCTTCACACTATGACTGACCGCAGTGTGAGCCCAAGGGAGGACACAGACCGATGAGCACCATCCTGGTGGTCGAGGACGAGGCCCGGATCGCCTCCTTCCTCGCCAAGGGCCTCCGCGCAGCCGGCTACACCGCCCGGGTCACCGCCTCAGGGGCCGAGGCCCTGGAGGTGGTCCTCCAGGAGGACATCGACCTGGTGGTCCTCGACATCGGGCTGCCTGACATCGACGGGTTCGAGGTCCTGGAGCGCCTGCGGGGGCAGGGGGTGTCCACTCCCGTCATCATGCTCACGGCGCGCTCCTCCGTGGCGGACCGGGTCGCGGGCCTGGAGCGGGGGGCAGACGACTACATGCCCAAGCCGTTCTCCTTCGAGGAGCTCCTGGCGCGGGTACGGGTGCGCCTGCGCTCCGAGGCAGCCTCCGCCGAGCCTGCCGACCCGGTGAGGCTCACCCACAGGGACCTGGTGCTTGACCTGCGGGGCCGAACCATGGAGGTCGCCGGGGACACGGTAGAGTTGTCCGCCAGGGAGTTCGCGCTGGCGGAGACCTTCATGCGCCACCCGGGCCAGGTGCTCAGCCGCGAGCAGCTCCTCAGCACCGTGTGGGGGTATGACTTTGACCCAGGCTCCAACGTGGTGGAGGTCTACGTGTCCTACCTGCGCAGCAAGCTCGGCAAGGAGCGGGTCCAGACCGTGCGCGGCATGGGCTACCGGCTGGCGTAGGCGGGGGCAGTGAGTGCCGACTGAGTGCCGACTGAGTGCCGACAGAGTGCCAACAGAGCCTGTCAGGTGGTGAGGTCCAGCGCCGCAAGCACCTGCCTGTGGTGCCTCACGGTCTCGATCCAGCCCCGGCCCCAGCCCCCAGCGCCCCGCTGGGGGCCTCTGCCCGTACCTGGTGCCCAGGACGGGAGGGAAGAGACAGGAAATCGTGAGTAACGGTTGCGTAGCGATATAACAATGGCGTAGCGTCACCGGCATGGAGTCACCTCTCTTCCTCGACGGTCAGCAGCCACCCCCCGTAGGAGCAGCGGGCAGGCCGGTGCCACCGGTCCTCTACCTGCCCTCCACCGGCCAGACGACCAACTGGGGCACCGATGTTGAGATGCGTCAGACCAAGGACGGCCGTGTGGCGCTACTGGCCTACACGGCGCTGGACCGCCTCGCCCAGTGCATGGGGCCGCACCAGCCCTGGGTGCTGTGCCGTACCGACAGGCTGCACGAGCTGGAAGCCACCCAGCCCTATGACGTCATCTACCTGGACATGGAGATGCCTCGCGAGCTGTGGCGGCAGGCGCCGCCCCAGGCGCCCAGCACGGAGGAGGCCCTGCGGTGAGCAGCCAGCTGGAGATCGACTACGCCGCAGCCAGCCAGGTGGCCAGGTCCTTTGACAACGCGCAGGACAGCCTGGAGGCCAACGCCGCGACCATGCCCTCCTCAGTCAACGGTGGGGAGGGTACCGGCTACATCGCCTACGCGCTCACGCTCTTTGCTGAGGCGGCGGGGACCTTCGGGCAGGCGGCAGCCCACGGTGCCAGCAGCACGCGCACGGGCGTGGACCTGGTCTCCGGGGTTGATGAGGACGTCGCCGCCGACCTGAGGGCGCTGGCGCAGGAGGTGTCCGGTGACTGACACGAGTGTGTGCGTGGCCACGATCGACACGGAGATCGACGCCAGCGCGCAGGAGGTCCACTCTGCGGCGGACTGGCTGGAGAAGCTCCAGACGGGCTTCAGTGACGCCGACACCGACCTGTGCGACTCCTCCACCTACTGGACGGAGATCTCCGGCGAGTTCGGCCAGGCCGTGGAGGACTACGCGACAGAGCTGTCCTCCGCCTGTGACAGTGCCAGTGACGAGCTGGGCACCTTCATCGACGTCATCCACTCCTGGGGCGACCAGATCACCTGGCGCAAGGAGGACATGGCGGGCTACCGCGACGAGGCCACCCAGGGCGGCCTGACGGTCAGCGGCATGCTGATCGAGGCCCCCTACCCAGTGGGCTCCCCGGGAGAGCTGGCCAAGGACGCCACAGCCGCGCAGAAGACGCAGTGGGAGGCGGACAACACCGCCTATGAGGCCTACCTGAAGAAGGTCGAGCTCTTCAACAGGCTCTCCGGTGACGTGCAGGACGTGCGCGACAAGCTCACCACCTGGGCGGAGACCAACATGGTGGTCAGCGGGGAGTCGCCCCTCTTCGAGGTGGCCATGGAGGCCCTGTCGCAGACCGCGTCCCAGGTGGCGCAGAACGGGATCGAGAACGCCTACCTGGGTGCGGCCTACTACTCCCTGGTCAAGAAGGCCACCCCAGGAGCCACCGCCCGGGCGGCGGCAGCCTCGGGTAACCCGAAGGTACAGGCGGGGAAACAAGCCCCCAAGTCGGACAACGTGGCCCGGAGGGCTCAGGCCTCGGCCGCCTCCAAGATGGGACCCGTAGCCACGGCCGCCTCCCGGGCGGCCACGGCAGGCGGGGTCGTCCTGTCCCTGGCCATGTCCGGCTGGGAGATCTCCCAGGGCGACTCCCCCAGCTCCGTGGCGGTGAAGACCGTTGCAGGAGCAGCGGGAGGAGCTGCAGCAGTAGCGGCGGTAGGTGCAGTGGCGACAGCCTTGACCCTGACGACGGCTCCCGCCTGGCTGCTAGCCGCAGCAGCCATTGCAGGTGGCACTGTTGCTGGCATCGGTGCGAGGTGGGCCTATGAGAGCCTGGTGCCCCTGCGCACGCGGGAGAAGATTGACGAGGGCCTCAGGGACGCGGGGAGCTGGGTCTCGGACAAGGCCACCTCGGCCTGGCGCCATGTCTTCGGCTAGCAGGCGGGGCCAGCCCACCGCCCGGCCAGCACCCCCAGTATCTTCCCGTGCGCGCCGTCTGGAGCACCCCTGGAGGGGAATGTGCCTCGCCTAGGTCTGAGACGGGCCAGGAGGTCTCGCCCCCGGAGCAGGGGCTGGGGCTGGAACACACTGGTCCCACCGGAGAAGGCCGACCGGGGCAGGAGACGAGGAGTTCCGTTTATTGCCACCCTTGCCGTGCTGACGGCGGCGGCGACGGTCCTGACGTCTGCCGGGGCGATGTACGGCATGGTCGTCTTCTTCGCCTTCATGACCCTGCTCATGATCGGGGCGACTGTGGCCCAGTGGCGGGTGCTGGTGGCCCTGTCACGCTGGCCGGACCTGTGGTCCTGGGACCCCGCCAGGCGCTGCGTGGTCCTGACACCCCCGCGCGAGATGGTCTGGTGGGAGGTCGGCCTGTCCCTGGCTATCACCGTCCTGGCCCCGCCGGTCGCCGTCGTGGTCTTCTCCCTCCAGCCCCTGGACTCCTCCATTGCCGTGGGCGGGCTGGGCGCCCTGGGCATGTACACCGGCGCCGAGACGTTCTCACACCTGCGTCATGGCCGTCCCCGCCCCCAGGAGGTCGCTCTGACCCGCAGGGGCATGGAGCTGACCCACGTCAACGGCCAGACCCTCCTCCTGCCCTGGGGGCACCGCCCCCGCCTCACCGGAGTCCAGCGCAGCCACGTGCTCCTGACCGCCCGAGGCCAGGACCACAGGTTCTCTCATGTCTACCTGCCTATCGGGATGCGCCAGCTCGACCGTCTGCTGGCCACCTACCAGCCCGCCCGCAACCGCACCCTCCTGGACCAGCCCCAGGCCCTGGCCCACGTCCTAGCCACCCTCCAGCCCACCCCCGACGAGCTCGCCGACACCCCCTGGATGTGGCAGCACACCCCACAACCACCCAGCCCACCCCTCCCAGACGCACCAGCCCCCAGGAGCCCACGCCCACAGGGCAGGGAGTGGATCCCGTGGCTCCCACCAGACAGGACCGACCAGAGGAGAAGACGCGGCGGACCGGTGCGCGCTGCCCTCGCCCTGGCGGCCTCGGTGGCAGCCGTCCTGGCACTACGCGCCGCCATGCCCGGCACGGCAGCCCTCCTTGCCGTCACGTCCCTGGTCCTGGTCTCCCTGGCACTGGCCCGGTGGCGACTGGTGGCGGCCCTGTCACGGTGGCGCAGCCTGTGGCACTGGGACGAGCGGCGACGCTGCGTGGTCATGACACCCCCGCGTGAGATGGCCTGGTGGGAGGCCTGCCTGCCCGCAACCATCACCGTGCTGGCACTGCTCATGAGCGTCCTCATGCGCACTGTCCAGGAACCGGGGGCGTCCCTCGTCGTGAACGCGCTGGGCGCCCTGAGCCTGTACACCGGTGCCGAGACACTCGCGCGCCTGGGTCCCGGCCTGCCCCGCCCCCAGGAGGTCGCCCTGACCCGCAAGGGCATGGAGCTGACCCACGTCAACGGCCAGACCCACCTCCTGCCCTGGGACCACGAGCCCCAGCTTGTCGGCGTACGCCTGGGCCTGGCACTCCTGGCCACACGCGGCCAGGAGCACGGTCTGCCCGTCAGCCACCTCCCCCTCAGCATGCGCCAGCTCGACCGCCTGATCACCACCTACCGGCGCCCCCGCAACCGCGCCCCCCTGGACCAGCCCCGGGAGGCGCTGACCCACGTCCTGGCCACCCTGGAACCCACCCCCGACGAGCTCTCCGACACCCCCTGGATGTGGCGCAACAACTGCACCGCACCTTCCGCGACATGACGGCGCGACACCCACCCACGGCAGGGCAGCCAGACACGAGAGGTGCGGCCGGGCGCTCAGTCACACCAACTGCTAGCCCATGCCCCGCTGGTGGTACGGGGATGGGGAGGGGGGCCGCTCACCGGTGGGTGGTGGGCGGCCCCCTCCTTGGTGTGGGGCTCAGTACCGTTGCCAGGGTGTCTGGGTCACGGTCCTGGGCCCGCAGGTGGTCGCGCGGTCGTCCTCACAGGGCGGGCGTCACGACCGGCGGCGGCGCAGGAGCGCGACCCCTCCGGCAATTGCTGCCAGGGCGACGGCGACCGGGAGCAGGACCGTGGCACCAGTCCTGGCCAGGGACCCCGTGGGACGGGCCGGTGAGGTCGTCCGGGGCTCATCCGAGCCGGTGGCTGGGCCACCCGCCGCTGCTGAGGGGGCCGGGCTGGGTGAGGCCGACGAGCCGTCCCGACCATTCTGCCCGTCCCGACCATTCTGGCCGTCCTGGCCGTCCCGGCCGTCCTGACCATTCTGGCCGCCCTGACCATTCTGGCCGTCCTGACCATTCTGGCCATTCTGGTCGTCCTGGCCGTCCTGGCCGTCCTGACCGTCCTGGCCGTCCTGACCATTCTGGCCGTCCTGACCGTCCTGGCCGGTTGGCTGTGTGGTCGGCTCGCTGGTGGGCTCCTGCGAGGGGGGAGTCGTCTCGTCACCCGGGCTGGGCTCCGGGTCTGCCTGCTTGGTGTAGGTGTTGGTCATGTTGACCACGCCGGGGGTGTCGGTGGAGTCCACGGTGACCTTCTGGTCCTGTGGGGCCTGCAGGTCGTAGCCCTCGATGGCCGCGGCGTCGGTGTCCTCCCAGACCGTGCACTGGCTGCCCAGGGCGATGCTGGCCCCGGCGTCCACGGCCTGTCCGTCGGCCCTGGCCACCAGGCTGCCCTGGGAGCCGTCGTCACAGGTGTAGGAGAAGGAGAACTCCTTGCCCTCGACCTCCTCGTCGGCCCCGGTGGCGGCCTTGGTGACCGTGAGGCTGCCGGTGTCAGGGGTGTAGGTGTTGGTGAAGGAGGTGGCCGCCACCTGACCCTGCTCCGAGATCGAGACCGTCTGGGGCCCGGGCGCGGCCAGGTCGTAGCCCTCGACCTGGGCCGAGCCCTCGACCTCGGTGACGGTGCACTCAGTACCCACCGCGAAGCTCTGCCCGGCCTGGACGGCCTGGCCACCAGCCCTGACACCCAGGCTGCCCTGGGAGCCGTCGGTGCAGGTGTAGGAGAAGGAGACCTCCCGCTCACCCAGCCCGTCACCCTCGGCCAGCCCCTCGGTGGTCTTGGCCACCGAGAAGGTGCCCCGGTGGGCGGTGTAGGTGTTGGTGACCTCCACCGCCACAGCAGCCCCCTCGGTCACGGTCACCGTGGCCTGGTCAGCCTCCCCCTGGGTGGCCTGGCCGTCCACGGTGACCGTGGTGGCCAGGTCGGCCCCGCCCACCGAGGCGTCACGCTCGGTGACCACGCACTCACCCACGGGCACCTCCACGCCCACGACCTCCCCGCCCCTGAGGGCCACCTCACCAGAAGGGTTGGTACCGTCATCGGTGGTGCAGGCGTAGTCAAAGACGAACTCCTCCGGCGCAGCGGCGGAGGCGTCACCCTCCACCGTCTTGGCCACCTGGAAGCCGCCCCTCTGCTGGGCGTAGGTGTTGGTCACCACCACCTCGGAGACAGCGTCCTTGGCGATGACGAAGGAGGAGCCCACCTGGCCGTCCACGCTCGTGCTGGCCGCCAGGGCGTAGCCAGCCCGGGAGGCGTCCTCCTCGCTCACCACGCACTGGGTGCCCACCGGCAGGACCGGGCCGGCCACGGAGGAGCCGCCAGTGACGCTGAGCGTGTCGGCGCTGGTGGACCCGTCAGGCAGCACGCACTGGTAGGCCACCAAGAACGTGGCGCCCCCGAAGTCACCGTCACCAGCCACAGACTTGGCCACCGAGAAGGTCCCCGTGTCCTGGGAGTAGGTGTTGGTGGCGGTCACGGGCGTGTCCTCGCCCTTGACGACAGTCACCTGGCCGCTGGACAGCCCCGACTCCACGGAGTAGCCCTGCCTGGCGGCGGAGTCAGCCTGCTCGCTCACCTCGCACTGGGCGCCTGCGGGCAGCTCAGGCGATGTCACCGCGGTCCCGTCGGCCGGGACCTGGAGGGTGCCGCTCTCACCCGTGGAGCAGGTGTAGTCGAAGGCGAAGGTGTCACCGGAGAAGTCACCGTCACCAGCCACGGACTTGGCCACCGAGAAGGTGCCCTCCTCCCTGGTGTAGGTGTTGACCGCAGTCACAGCCACAGGAGCGTCCTGGGAGATGGTCACCGTCGAGGCCGACAGCTCGCTCTCCAGGGAGTAGCCCTGCCTGGCAGCAGAGTCCGCGTCCTCACTGATCTCACAGACAGCACCCTCAGCAACCTCAGGACTGCTCACCGCACGACCAGTGCCATAGACCTCCAGCCTGCCCTCACTACCATCAGAGCAGACATAGTCAAAAGCAAACTTCTCCAGGGCGAAGTCACCCTCACCAGCCACCGTCTTAGCCACCGTGAAAGTACCCGTGCGGGGCGTGTAGGTGTTGGTGAACTCAGCCCGGGCCACGCTGGTGGTCCCAGCAGTGACACGCA
Source organism: Actinomyces wuliandei (assembly GCF_004010955.1). NCBI lineage: Bacteria > Bacillati > Actinomycetota > Actinomycetes > Actinomycetales > Actinomycetaceae > Actinomyces > Actinomyces wuliandei. The sequence continues at coordinate 1,091,976 of NZ_CP025227.1, read as the reverse complement.
CACGCTGGGACAGGGGGGCCTCCAGGTCGTAGCCACTGACCTCAGCACCCTCAGTGGACTCCGCGATGGTGCAGGTGGTGCCGACCTCGAAGGAGTCGGTGGCGCGCACCGGGGTGCCGTCACCCTTGGCTGTCAGGGCACCCTCGGTGCCGTCGGAGCAGGTGTAGGTGAAGGAGTAGTCCTTGGACTCCGCGCCCGGGGCACCGTCAACGGTCTTGACGACCTCGAAGGTGGACGGCTCGGCCCTGACCTGGTTGGTCAGCGAGGCACCCACGACCTGCTGGTCAGCGATCGTCAAGGTGGTGGTGGGCACACCACCCACCACGAACAGGCCCTCACCCCAGCTGTAGCCCTCAGGCAGGACCACCGACGGGGCGGCCTCGCTCAAGGTGACCACAGTCCCCGCCGGGAAGGTCACCGACGGGTTCGGCCCCACGAAGACGTTCTTACGCCCCATGACCACCTCAAAGGAGGCAGTCCCCCCGGTCTGGTCCGCGTTGAGGGTCCCCGGCGGCTCCCACTCCGGGTAGGTCGACCGCGTCGCGCCCTCAGGCAGCTGGTAGCTCAGGTTGACCGTGAAGGTGGAGCCCGCAGGCACCTGGTCAGAAGCCGGACCGGTCACGTACTTGTCCAGGGAGAAGGTCCCATAGCCCGCCTGCATATTGACCGTCAGGGAGAAGGAGTCCAGGAAGGACTTGGTCGCGTCACGCTCAAAGCTGGTGCCGTCAATAGACGCGTAGTTCTCATAGACGAACCCGGGCACAGCCTTGCCGTCCTCAGTCGTGGCCCTGGACTCGTAGATCACCCGGTAGTTAGTCTGGGGAGCGAACGGGCCGGTCAGCACAATCCGGGCGCTCTGGCCGGAGTCCGCCTCCTCACTGTAGGTCACCTTGATGCTGAACTCACCCATGTCAGTGACCCGCGAGCCCTCCGCAGCACTGGCCAGGACCACCTCGGCTGTCTGCGGGTTCGGCTCGTCGGCAGAGTTGTGCCGGGTGAGGCGCCACCGACTCAGGTCCTCAGGGTAGGTCTGTCCTGGCCCTATGACGTCAGTGAGCTCGATCTCGTGAACGGTCCGGCCGTCAAAGGTCACGTCCACCCCGTTCCTGGCGTACTCTGGCTGGAGCCTGTCAGTGCTGAAGATAATGCTCCAGGTCACCCCCGTCGACTGCTCAGACATAGCGTTGGCACCCTTGAGCAGGGTCTCAGGCGTGTACCTCCGCCCCCGAACCCCAATACCACCCTCACCAGGCAGGTCCACCATGACGGTCTCGGAGCCGTTGACAGTGAAGGACAGCTCCTCCTGCGTGGTCGCCTTGGCCGCGTACACCTGGATCTTGCCAGACCCCGACGGCTGTTTGTACCCCTGCCCGATAAGCCTGGGCAGCACCTCGTTAAAGGTACAGACCATGCTGGCCTGACCAATGACACAAGTGCCGACCTCCGTCTCCACCCCATCAACAAAGTGGGTGAAGGCACGCGTCTGGGGAACCCGGAACCTGAGCTCCTCAGGCAGGTCGATGGAGAATGAGTCCCCGTCCTTGAGATCAGCGCCACCAGCGTCCCAGTCAAAGGTCAGCAGCGCGATGGACTCAGTCTCCATCCTTCCAGACAGCGGGTTCTCCGCAGAGTCCGTCTTGACCAGCGCCAGGTTAGTGACCTTGATACCTGTGTTGACATCAGCATGCGCAGGCGCAGGCGCCAGGACCGGCACCACCACGGCCACCACCATGACCAGCAGGACCAAACAGGCACCAGCACGGACGGCCCCCCCACAGGACACAGCCGCACGGACGGCAATAGACTTCATAGACAAGACCTTTTCGAGACCAAGCACGCCCGCGACGCCGCAGGCACCGGACAACCAACAGTATTGACGCCCCAGCAAAGACCGCAACCACTCAACACCAAAAAGAAGACACTTTTACAGAACCGATACACAGCCAGTGGTCGGCGCCACCAGAACCCGTTTACAGGGCCACCAGCAGAATTCTCCCCGCATCAGTGAACCTACCTATAGTCCTGCACCCCGGAGCACCGCGAGAAACGTCTGGAGCCTCCGGGGAGGGCACCGACACCACTGTCAGCAGCGGGCACACAGGACAGGACCGGGAGCAGGAGGAAACGGGGCCAGATCGGCGGGCGCTTCCCGCACCCGCCACGAGGCACACCGCACAGGGTCAGGCCGGCACTTCGCTTCCTGGCTACGCCACCGCAGGGACGCCTCAGGACTCGTCCCCGTCTGCCGCCGTCAGTCGTCATCACTGTCACCTTCCCCGTCGTCATCGCTGTCACTGTCTCCCTCACTGTCCACGTCGTTGTCACTGTCAGTGTCCCCGCCGTCGCTGACACCCCCACCTGGGGCCTGCTGCTGGGAGCCCGATCCGTTCTGGGCACCACCCGCACCACCCTGGCCGCCCGAGCCCGCCTGGCCTCCAGTACCTGCCTGGCCACCCGCACCACCCTGACTACCCGAGCCCGCCTGGCCGCCGCCAGCGTCCTGGCCCGGGTCAACCTCCACCGGCTGCGCGGGCTCCACCGGCTGGGGACTGGTGTGTGTGCCCTCGGCCTGAGAAGTCGGCGTCGGGGAAGGAGACGGCGAGGCAGTCGGGCTGCCAGTGGCCAGCGGCGTCGGGGTCGCGGTCAGGACAAGCCCGGGCTCGCTGGTCGAGGCAGCCGGACCGTTGAGCGCCAGCCAGACCATCCAGGTCAGGAGCATCCCGGTCACGGCGACGATAGCGGCAGCGACCCGGGTGCCCCGGCTCGTCATGGCGATCATGGTACGCATACGGTGTCCTCCTCAGGTACAGGAGACAGGGGTCAGACGCGGACGTGGCCGTCTCCCTCGACGATCCACGTCGTCGTGGTCAGCTCGGCCAGCCCCATCGGCCCACGCGCGTGCAGCTTCTGGGTGGAAATACCCAGCTCGGCCCCCAGCCCCAGCTGGCCGCCGTCAGTGAAGCGGGTGGAGGCGTTGACCATGACAGCTGCGGAGTCCATCCCGGCGACAAAGGCGTTGATGACGGCAACGTCCTGGGCCACGACAGCCTCAGTGTGTCCCGTGGTATAGGTACGGATGTGCTTGATGGCACGGTCCAGGTCCTCCACCACCGCGACCGCCAGGTCTAGGGAGCCGTACTCAGTGCCCCAGTCCTCCTCAGTGGCCTCCACCAGCAGGTGCCCGTGGCCAGAGGCACCAGCAGGCCCGGCCAGGAGGCGGTGGGCCGCAGGGTCGACGTGCAGGGTGGTCCCGACCTCCCACAGGGCTGCCGCCGCCCGGGGCAGGTAGGTGTCGGCGACCGTGGCGTGGACCAGGAGGGTCTCGGCAGCGTTGCACACGCCCACACGCTGCGTCTTGGCGTTGACGATGATCTCCACCGCCGCCTCCAGGTCGGCGGAGGCATCCACGTAGACGTGGCAGTTGCCCGAGCCGGTCTCGATGACCGGCACCGTGGACTCCTCCACGACGGTGCGGATGAGCCCCGCCCCGCCCCTGGGCACCAGCACGTCGACCAGACCACGGGCATGCATGAGGGCGCGCGCTCCCTCCCGCCCGGCAGCATCGACACTGGCCACCAGGTCGGCAGGCAGGCCCTGGGACTCAAGCGCCCGTCGCAGGCTGGCAACGATCGCGGCGTTGGACTCCTGGGCAGCGCTTCCTCCCCGCAGGAGGACGGCGTTACCGGACTTGACCGCAAGGGCGGCTACATCCACAGTCACGTTGGGCCGGGCCTCATAGATCATGCCGACCACGCCCATGGGCACCCGCACTCGACGTACCCGCAGCCCGTTGGGCATGACTGACCCATCCACGACCTCCCCGACTGGGTCCGGCAGCGCGGCGACGTCACGCAGCGATCCGGCGATCCCTGCCAGGCGGGGCTCGTCCAGCGTCAGGCGGTCCAGGAGCCCCGGGCTCATGCCCGCAGCCCGCTCCCGCTCGGTGTCACGGGTGTTGGCCTCCAGGATCGTCGCGCTGTCAGTCAGCAGACCCGTGGCCATGGCCTCCAGGGCGGCGTCCTTGACCCCCCGTGGCGCGGCAGCAAGCACACGCTGCGCCTCCCGGGCAGCGCGAGCGGCCACCTGAACCAGCCCGGCGGCCTGCGGAACGAAATCGTTACTCATGTAACTACCATACGAGGGACCCAGGGGCCTACGGAACTTTCTTCGACACCTGTGTCCGGGACATCCACCTGGGCGCCACGTCCCACCGCTCAGGTCCCGCAACGTGCACCCAACCGCGTCCCCCTGCCCAGGCCAAGCTGGGGAGCAGTCCTAGCCCCTCGCCCCTCCTGCTGCACATCTTCAGACAGGTCTGGGAGGAGGAAGCAGCGACTTGGCGCGGGGAACCATCTTCCAGGCATCCAGTCCATACCCAAAGATGTGCAGTAGCAACTCCGTTGCACATCTTCAGCCCCCTGATCCAGGTGTCCTGGCCACGAACCCGCACCATTCCAGCGTCCTGTCTTCTGCCGACCCGTTGAAGATGTGCAGCCCCACCCGTGCAGTCAACGCGGTGCCACCTCCTGCAGCCACGCGCAGCACAGCCAGTAACATTGACGCGGGACACAGCACCGCAGCCAGCAGACCGGTCTGAGGCAGGACGGAGGTACACATGAGGATCACCCAGGTATCCGCCAGCAACTGGAGGAACTTCAAGTCCCTCGACCTTCGGCTTGACCGGCGGCTGTTTGTCGTCGGCCCCAACGCGGCGGGAAAGTCGAACCTGCTGGACCTGTTCCGCTTCCTCGGTGACATCGCCAGACCCGGAGGCGGCCTGACCAGCGCAATCAGCTCGCGCGGCGGGCTCAGTCGGGTCCGCAGCCTGTTCGCGCGCAGCTACCCACAGAGGTCGGCTCATTGTGGACGTCCACCTGGAGGAGGGTGGTACCACCTGGCGCTACCGGCTGTCCATCAAGGGGGAGTCGGGGGGCCTCAACCGTCCGGTCGTGGACGAGGAGCGCGTCGAGCGTGACGGTACCCTGCTGCTCCACCGCCCCGCCCCCGAGGACCAGGCCGACCCGGAGCGGCTGACCCAGACCCACCTGGAGCAGATCGGGGCCAACCAGAGCTTCAGGAGCGTCGCGGATCACTTTGGCAAGGTCCAGTACTTCCACCTGGTCCCCCAGGTCATCCGCGACCCCTCCAGGAGCGGCCTGACTAGCAACGACCCCTTCGGCGGTGACTTCATCGCCCAGATGAACGCGACGCCCCCACGGACCCGCGACGCCTGGATGCGGCGGATGCAGAGCGCGCTCCAGGCCGCCGTCCCAGAGTTTGAGTCCCTGGCGATCGAGGTGGATTCAGCCGGCAGGCCCCACCTGCGGGCCGGCTACCGCAACTGGCGCTCCACGCCGTCAGCCCAGTACGAGACCGAGTTCTCCGACGGCACCCTGCGGCTCATCGGCCTGCTGTGGACCGTCATCAAGGCGCCCGCCGGCGCTGGGACCCTTCTCCTGGAGGAGCCTGAGCCCTCCCTTAACTCCGCCATCGTCCGCCTGCTCCCCTCCGTGCTGGCCTCAGCGCAGCGCTCCAGCGACCTTCAAGTAGTCCTGTCCACCCACGCCCCCGAGATACTTGACGACGAAGGCGTCCTCCCCGAGGAAGTCCTCGTGCTCAGGGTGACCGACGACGGGACACGGGCAGACCTCCTCTCCTCGCTTCCCGAGGCAGTGGACGACATCAGCCTGGGGCTGCCCCTGTCCGACATCGTCAGTGGCCTGACCGAGCCGCAGGATCTTGACAGCCTGCTGCAGGCGGCACGGGGCAGGCGCTCGTGACAGATCCACCGCCTGCCCGAGATACGCAACCACCTCCTGCAGGTCCAAGGAGGCTGAGACCCCGACACATCACCGAGGCCACGACCCTCAGGTACCAGGAGGCGGGATCTCCCCGCTGCCTCGGCAGACCAGCTCGGTAGGCACAAGAAGGCGCTCTGGTGCACCACGGTCCCCGTCCAGCCGGGAGAACAGGCGCCGAGCGGCAAGGCCACCCATGGTCCTGGGGTCCTGACGCACCACCGTCAGGGCGGGCTCCAGCATGTCGGCCAGGGGAAGGTCGTCAAAGCCGATGTGCGCCACGGCCCCACGCAGCCCGAGGCGCCCAAGGGCGTGCAGCGCACCCTCTGTGAGGAGGTTCTGCCCGCTGAACACTGCCGTAGGCGGGTCCGGCGAGGTCATGGTGTCCGTGAGCGCCCGGTCAGCCGCCTCGGCACCAACTAGCCCTGACACGACCAGCGCCCCGGACTCCTCAGTGCGTGTCCCTCGGAACGCCTCAAGGAACCCCTGACGCCGTTCAAGAGCGGTAGCGACGTTGAGCCGCTCCGTCAGCAGCACGATCCGGCGGTGCCCCTGGTCCAGAAGGTGCCGGGTGGCGCGCTCAGCAGCGGCAACGGTGTCACTGGTGACGCAGTCCGCCGTGACTGTCTGGGGCGCCCTGTCCACGAACACGATGGGCACCCCCAGGTGCAGCACGCGCTCCAGGGCGGCTCCGTCCACAGTCGTGGTATTGACGATGATCCCGTCCACATGCCGTCGGATCGAGTCCTCGACGGCGGCGACCTCGCGCTGGGGCTCCTCGTCGAGGCTGGAGGCCAGGACAGCCACGTCGCGCTCGCGGGCGACGTCCTCCACGCCGCGGTGGAGCTCGCCCGCGAACGGGTTGTCCACGCTGGCCACAAGCAGGGCTATGGTCCTTGTCGCCCCGCCCGGGCGACGGAGGCTGCCGGCCCGGACGTCCACGTGGTAGTCGAGCTCCTGCACTGCGTCCCACACCCGGCGCGCGGTGTCCTCGGCCACGTTCGGCTCCCCGTTGACCACCCGGGAGACGGTCTTGACGCCAACTCCCGCCAGCCTGGCAACCTGTTTCATGGTGGGACGGCTCCGATGCCCACCTGCTGCGGCCGCCGACCGCAGCAGCACAGAGTCCTCACTCACTCCCCCAGCCTACTTGACCGCTCACGACAGTTGGCATAGTGTAGTGGCTACCTGGTTGACATCGTTGTCAACCAGACGGGGCGCTGATCCAACACACCCCGTCCTGTCACCACGCAGCCCGCACACCTCTTCTCACCGGCGTCAGCCCTCCTCGGACGGGCCGTCGGCTGTCACCCACCCTGTCCACCCGCCCGGTCCCGGTCCCCACCGTCCGGTGCCTCCGGGCACAGCCAAGCAACGGAGCACGCATGCCACCTCAAGCGCCCCATCCCCGCCTCCGACTCCGTGGCGTCTCCAAGTCGTTCCCAGGGGTCCAGGCCCTGAGTGGGATCACCTTCGACCTTCTTCCTGGTGAGGTCCACGCCCTGGTCGGCGAGAACGGTGCGGGCAAGTCCACCCTCGTCAAGGTTCTCACCGGGATCCACCCCGACTTCGAGGGACGCTACGACTACGACGGCGCACCCGCCCGCTTCCGCTCCGTCCGGGACGCGCAGCACGCCGGGATCTCGATCGTCCACCAGGAGCTCAACATGATGCCTGACCTCACCGTGGCCCAGAACATCTTCATCGGGCGGGAGTCCTCCTCGCTACTGGTGTCAGACCGTCACCTCAACCGCAGGGCGCAGTCCCTCATTGAGGAGTACGACATCGGAGTCTCACCTTCCACCCTCCTGCGCGACCTGACGGTCTCCAAGGCCCAGCTCGTCGAGATCGCGCGCGCCCTGTCCTTCCCGACGACGAAGGTCCTCATCCTCGACGAGCCGACCGCCGCCCTGACGCGCAGTGAGAGCACCGACCTTCTCCAGCGCATCGGCCGACTGCGCGAGCAGGGGGTGTCAGTCATCTACATCTCCCACCGCATGCACGAAGTCATGACGGTTGCCGACCGCGTCACCGTGCTGCGCGACGGCGCCAATGTCGGGACGCTTCCGGCCTCCGGCTCCTCCCAGGAGGAGATCATCGAGCTCATGGTCGGGCGCCAGGTGGTCAACGCCCCCAAGGAGCGCTCCACGCTGGCCCAGGACGCGGCGGTCGTCCTCGAGGCCAGGAACCTCACCTCGCAGGCCGTCCACGGCGTCTCCTTCACCCTGCACGCCGGCGAGATACTCGGCTTCGCGGGCCTGGTCGGCGCCGGACGTACCGAGACCATGCGCATCGTGGCCGGTGCCGACCGGGCATCCTCCGGCAGCATACGGGTACACGACCACGACGTGTCCTTCCGGCACCCCAGGGACGCCATCAGGGCCGGCATTGCCTACCTCTCCGAGGACCGCAAGCGCTACGGCCTCGCGACCCGCCTGTCTGTCGCACACAACATCGCCCTGGCCTCCTACGACGCTCTGTGCACCGGCCCCCTCCTCCACGAGCGGGCCGTCCAGGCCTGCGCACGCAGGTACATCGACACGCTACGGATCAAGACACCCTCGCACCGGCAGCTGGTCCGCAACCTCTCAGGCGGCAACCAGCAGAAGGTGGTGCTGGCCAAGTGGGTCCTGCGCGACGTCGAGATCCTCATCTTCGACGAGCCGACCCGCGGCATCGACATCGGAGCCCGCGCTGAGATCTACCAGCTGATGCGCGACCTCGTCGAGGAGGGCAAGTCCATTCTCCTGGTCTCCTCCGACCTCGACGAGATCCTCCACCTGTCTGACCGCGTCGTCGTCATGCGCGAAGGACACAAGACCGGAGAGCTCGACATATCCGAGGCGACCCCCGTCTCAGTCATGGAGCTGGCGACCAGGCAGACAGCCGGGCAGAAGGAAGGACACCCAGCATGACCACCGGCACCACCACCCGAGGAGCCTCCAGGACCCTGCCGATGCAGCAGGTCATGGCACTGGTGGCCCTCGCCGTCCTCTACGCGTTCTTCGCCGTCTTCGGCAACCACTTCCTGTCACCCAGCACCCTGGTCTCGATCCTCGACTCCTCCTACTACATCGGCTTCCTGGCCATCGGCATGACCTTTGTCATTATCACTGCGGGCATTGACCTGTCCTCGGGGACAGTGATGGTGGGCGCCGCGCTGGTAGGAGGAGTGGCGTACAACGTGTGGGGGCTGCCGATCCTGGTCTCGCTCCTGGTCGTCCTGGCCACCGGCGTCGCCTTCGGCGTCGCCAACGGTGTCCTTGTCGGCTTCCTGCGCCTGCCCCCGTTCATCGCCACCCTGGGGATGCAGTTTGCCTCGCTGGGCCTGTGCGCCGTCATCGCCCAGGTCCAGACCCAGACCTACCCGAGCCTGTCCTCCGAGGACGGCTGGTTCAAGACGGTCCTGTACAGGACAGGCGACCTCCCGGTCGGCGTCCTGTGGCTGGCCGCCTTCTTCGCCATGGCCTGGTTCGTCCTCACCCGCACCAAGCTGGGCCGCTACACCTACGCCATCGGGTCCAACGAGGAGGCTGCCGAGCTCTCCGGTGTCATCGTGCCACGGTGGAAGTTCTGGGTCTACGTCTTCAACGGGTTCTTCTGCGGCCTGGCCGGAGTCATCTACGCGGCGACCTTCTCCTCCATCACCCCACAGACCGGCAACGGCCAGGAGATGTACGCCATCGCCGCCTGCGTGATCGGCGGCACCTCCCTGGCCGGAGGAGTCGGCTCCCTGTGGGGCACGATCATCGGCGTCTTCGTCATCAGCGTCCTCAAAACCGGCCTGCTGTCCATGGGGCTGCCGGTGCAGTGGCAGCAGGTGCTCATCGGCGTCGTGGTGGTGCTCGCTGTCCTGCTCGACGTCGTGCGCAGCAGACGCGCCCGACGCTCCTGACCCGCCTCCGCAACCGTGAAAGGACCATCATGAACCCCGCCGCAACCCCCACCACCCTCGCGACCCGCACGACACCCACTGGTCCCGTGCCAGACGCGGCTCCTGCGCCCGCACGCCGGACCGTGCTGGCAGCCACCCTGGCAGCCGCCGGCGCCCTGACGCTGTCCGCCTGCTCCCAAGGATCCGGCTCGAACGGGGCGACGAAGGTCATCATCATCGCCAAGAGCTACCAGAACCAGTTCTACCAGGCTGCCTTCAGGGGAGCCCAGGACGCTGCGGACGAGCTCAACGTACAGCTGGAGACCAACGGCCCCGACGCAGAGTCCAACGTCTCCCAGCAGGTCGAGCAGCTCTCGGCCGCTGTCAACCAGGGACCTGCCGCTATCGCCTTGGCGGCCTGCCAGCCCGACGCTGTCCAGGACGCCCTGGTCAGCGCCAGGAGCCGGGACATACCGGTCATCGGCTTTGACTCCGGCGTCCCCGACGACGCCTCCGGGGCAGTCCTGGCCACAGCCACCACTGACAACACCGTGGCGGGCGGCAACGTGGCCACCAACCTGGCCCAGGACAAGAGCCTGGTCTCCGCAGTGACCTCCGCGACCGCAGACTCGCCCGCCGTCATCGGCGTCCTCGCCCAGGACTCGACCTCGGGGTCGATCGTCCAACGGGTGGACGGCTTCGTGGACACGCTTGTCGCCGAGCTGGAGGAGCTGGACGGCCTGGCCGGGGCGGTGGACGTCTCCGGCCAGCAGCGGTGGACCCAGGCGTCCCCCGACCCCGCCAGGGTGAGGATCGTGGTCACGGTCCCGCCGACCACCAGCCAGGCGGACATCCAGTCCGCCGCGACCTCCGTCCTGTCCACCACCGGGCTCGTCGCCCTGTTCGCCGCCAACCAGGACGCGGTCAACGGCGTCATCTCAGCGACCGGCGACGCCACCTCCCTCGACCGCTCCAGCGGCACCTACAAGGACCTGCTCGTCGTGGGCTTCGACGCGGGGAGGTCCCAGAAGGACGCTGTCAGCTCCGGGGCCTTCCTGGGGTCAGTCACCCAGGACCCCTACCAGATGGGCTACCAGGCCGTCACCTTGGCGGTCCGGGCGGCCAACGGCGAGACAGTCGAGGACGTGGACACCGGCTCCCACTGGTACAACGCCTCGAACATCGACGACGCGCAGATCTCAGAGCTGCTCTATGACTGAGACTGAGCCCCAGCGCCTCACCGCCCCAGGGCTGAGGGGCGGCAGAGGTGGGGAGAAAGGGCTCACTCCCCCGCCGTGCGCGGCAGCTCGGCCAGGTCGTCGCGGTGGACCACCGGGGCCACGTGATCAGGTGCGGGCACACCCTGCGCCCGGGCACAGAGGACCTCCGCCAGCTCGGCGGAGGTGTAGCGGCAGATCCCCCGGGCAAGCGTGCGCTCAGGCCCGACCACCTCCACCACGGCTCCAGACTCGAACTCCCCGTCAACCCCGGTGACCCCCGGCAGCAGGAGGGACTTCTTGCCGGAGGTGATGGCCCGCGCCGCGCCGTCGTCGATGAGGAGCCGCCCCTCCGGCTGGGAGGCGTGGGCCATCCACAGGCGGCGGCTGGGGCGTCGCGGGCCGGTGGGGGCGAACCAGGTGCCCACGTCCGCAGGGATGCCCTGCCCTCCCAGGAAGAGGGGGGCGTCATCAGCACCGGCGATGAGGACCGCTGTCCCCGAGGCGCAGGAAATCGTCGCCGCCTGGACCTTGGTCACCATGCCCCCTGTGCCCACGGTCGAGCCCCGACCGGACACGTTGAGGCCCACCAGGTCGGCGGCAGAGCCCACGTAGCGCACCGGGACCGCGCCAGGAGAACCCGGAGGCGCCGTCCACAAGCCGTCCACGTCGGTGAGCAGGACCAGCACGTCCGCGCTGACCAGGTGGGCCACCAGCGCGGCCAGGTGGTCGTTGTCGCCGAGGCTGAACTCCGTGGTGGCCACGGCGTCGTTCTCGTTGACCACAGGTACGGCCCCCAGGGACAGCAGCGCGTCAAACGTCGCCCGCACGGTGCGGTAGTGGCTGCGTACCGCGACGTCCTGGGCGGTCAGCAGCACCTGGGCGGTCACCACCCCGTAGGCGCTCATGGCGGTCTGCCACCGCGCCACGAGGTTGCCCTGCCCCACCGATGCCGCCGCCTGGAGCAGGCGCAGCTCGCCGGGCCGCCTCTCCAGCCCCAGGGGGACAAGGCCTGCGGCAACCGCGCCGGAGGACACCAGGACGACGTCGTGCCCACGGCCGCGCAGCCTGGCGATCAGCCCGGCGATGATGTCGATGCGGTTGAGGTCCAGCCCGCCGTCGGCCCGCGTCAGGGAGGAGGAGCCGACCTTGAGGACGATCCGTGCCCCGGGGGGCAGCGCGGCAGGCCGTCGCCCCGGCACCGGAACCCCACGGCTCACTGCGTCTCCTCCCAGACCGAGGCATCCGTCCACAGTCCCTCAGCCGCCTCCTGGCGCAGCTCGGCACGGGCTGCCTCCTTGGCGTCCATCATCTCGTGGTACTGACGGCGACGCTCCGCGTTGGTACGCCGGTGCCCCTCCTGAAGGCGCGCATCGGTGCCGCGTGCGCCCAGCAGCTCGGGTCCTGTGGTCAGGGCCGGCTCCCAGGTGAAGAGCACACCTCGCTCCACGTCACCGATAAGGACCGTGTCACCGGCGTGCGCCCCCGCCCTGACCAGCTCGTCCTCGACGCCGGCGGCCGCCAGGCGGTCAGCCAGGTAGCCCACCGCCTCGTCGTTAGTGAAGTCGGTCTGGAGGACCCACCTCTCTGGCTTGTCCCCCCGCACCTGGTAGACCTGCCCCTCCGATGGGTGGTGGAGGGCGGAGACCACCGCCACTGGCTCCCGGCCCCGCCTGCCGACCCCGGCGGGCCGGATGACCGGACGCTGGGCAGGCTGGCCGTCATGGCCCACCCTGCCCGCCCTCCGGGAGGGAGCCTGGCCGCGCGCCTGCTCCACCAGGTCCGCCAAGGCGAAGGACAGGGGCCTCAGTCCGCGGCGCACGACGGCTGAGACCTCGAAGACCGGCACCCCCCGGGCCTCGACGTCGCTACGGACGAAGTCAGCCAGCTCTTCGGCCTCAGGAACATCGACCTTGTTGAGGACGACGACACGGGGACGCTGCGGCAGCGGCGGGAGCCCCGTCAGGGACGGGTCCGACTCCTGGCTGCCCAGCCGGTCCGCGTAGGCCGCCAGCTCGGCCTCGATCGTGTCCATGTCGCTGAGCGGGTCACGACCCGGCTCCAGGGTGGCGCAGTCCAGGACGTGGACGATGACGGCGCAGCGCTCGATGTGGCGCAGGAAGTCCAGGCCCAGGCCCCTGCCCTGGGAGGCCCCGGGGATGAGGCCCGGGACGTCTGCGACCGTGTAGCGGGTGGAGCCCGCCTCGACCACCCCGAGGTTGGGCACCAGGGTGGTAAAGGGGTAGTCGGCAATCTTGGGGCGGGCAGCGCTCATCGCGGCGACGAGGGAGGACTTGCCCGCGCTCGGGTAGCCCACCAGCGCCACGTCGGCGACGGTCTTGAGCTCCAGGACCACGTCGCGGGCCTGGCCCGGCTCACCCAGGAGGTGGAAGCCGGGGGCCTTCCTCCTCTTCGAGGCCAGGGAGAAGTTGCCACGCCCGCCTGTCCCCCCACGGGCGACCACCACCGAGGCCGGGTGGCCCACCAGGTCCGCCAGGACCTCCCCGTTGACATCCTTGACGACCGTGCCCTCCGGGACGGGCAGGACCAGGTCCTGCCCGTCAACCCCCCGACGCCAGTCCCCCATCCCCGGGGTCCCGCTGGAGGCACGTCGGTGGGGTCGGCGGTGGTAGGCCAGCAGGGTTGACACCGAGGGGTCCGTGGTGATGACGACGTCGCCTCCGTGCCCTCCGTCACCGCCATCGGGGCCGGCCAGGGGCTTGAACTTCTCACGGTGCACCGAGGTACAGCCGTGACCACCGTCCCCGCCGGCTACGTGAAGAACCACTCGGTCGATGAAGCTGGGCATGGAACCTCCCCAGAGGCGACAGGTGCGGCGGACAGGTGGCAGGTACCCGTACGGGTCTGCCCAGACAGCACGGGGGCAAACGGTGTGAACCGTTCGCCCCCGTGCCCGCGTAAGACGATATACCGCGCGGCTCAGGCCTCAGGAAGAACGACGTTCACGACGCGGCGACCCCGGAAGGTACCGAACTCGACACTGCCAGCTGCGGTGGCGAACAGCGTGTCGTCGTTACCGCGACCCACGTTGCGACCGGGGTGGAAGTGGGTGCCACGCTGGCGGACGAGGATCTCCCCCGCCTTGACGACCTGGCCTCCGAACCGCTTGACGCCCAGTCGCTGGGCGTTGGAGTCGCGGCCGTTGCGGGAGGAGCCAAGACCCTTCTTGTGTGCCATGTCAGGATTCTCTCTCTCGATCGTGTGCGTCCAGGCGCCCCTTGCAGGGCACCACAGGAGAGTCAGTCGATAGACGTGACCTTGACCGCCGTCAACTTGGCCCGGTGGCCCTGGCGCCTGCGGTAGCCGGTCTTGTTCTTGAACTTGAGGATGTTGATCTTGGGACCCTTCTGCTCACCGAGGATCTCAGCGGTGACAGAGCTGTGGGCCAGGTCAGCGGCGCCAGTCGTCACCTTGTCACCATCCACCACCATCAGCGGGGTGAGGGTGACCTGGTCGCCCACCTCGCCAGCGAGCCTGTCAACAACCACGACGTCGCCGACGGAGACCTTCTCCTGACGGCCACCAGCCTTGACGATCGCGTAGACCACTTGTTTGCTCTTCCTGTCGCGTCTTGAGGCACCCACCGGCACGGACCGCACTGGTAGCAGCCGTCACGGCCGGTCTCCCGGGTATGGTGCACGATGCACCGGCGAACAACTTTAGGTGATCCGTCTTCCAGGACCAACCTCGCCAGGACCGTCAAGCCTGTGTTCTTGGGCACGAAGCCGGAGGCGCTCCCGGGCGGTGGGCTGCGGGGTGCCCCCGCGACACGTCCCGCACCTATCTTCCGCAGCCAGGTTCCCGGCGTCGCCCTACCGGTCGCCAAGGACGGCTGCGGCGGTGGCCTCGTCGGTGACGAGGCCAGAGAGGTAGCCTCCCCGCAGCACCGCACGAATCGCCTCCACCTTGTGCCAGCCATGCGCCACCCCGATGACCAGCGGCACCTCCCGCAACCGGTCCGGCTCCAGGCAGACGGTACGTCGGCACAGGGGGGTAGGCACGTGCGCCCCGCGGGCGTCGATGTGGTGCCCGCAGATGTGGGCCACCGCTCCCGCCCGCGCGCACTGCTCAAGGAGCTCAGGGGTCATCCACCTGCGCAGGATCGGGCTGACCGCCCCCCTCTCCACAGCGCCTACCCCGGTCAGGGCCACGTCGCTGCGGGCCGCCAGCTCCAGGGTGATGACCACCTGCTCCTCCCGGCGCATCGCGTCCGCGGCCTGGACGGTGTCGAAGACGAGCGGGACCGGTAGCGCCTGGTGGCTGCCGCCCAGCCGCATCGCCATGTCCCGGCAGATGTCGGGTCCGTCCTCCAGCCCGCTGGACTGCCCGACCAGTCCCAGCATCTGCACGACCAGGCTGCGCGGCCAGGAGCGCTGGGGGAGCGATCGCACCACTGACCCGACCTCACGGCCGTTGGAGACCGCGATGACCGAGGTAGGCCGGCAGTGCTCCAGGAGCAGCTCTGCCGCCTGGGCGCCCAGCTGATCCCCTGCCTGCTCCGTCACCCGCACGGCGCGCAGGCCGTAGGCGGACACCAGCCGGTCCTCGATCTCAGTGAGCCGCTCGACCGGGTGGGACACCCGCACCGTCACCACCCCTGTCCGGCGCGCCTGGGCCAGGAGCCGGGAGACCGTGGAGCGCGAGTAGCCGGTACGCCTGGCCACCTCCTCCTGGTCCACCCCCTCCTCCCAGTACATCCGCGACACCTCCAGGAGCAGCCGGATCCGGTTCCGGTCAACACCTGCCGCGCACATATTCCCATGTTATCCCACGGCAACAGTCTGACGCGCCCCGTCACGAGCCACGTCCGCCCCCGGCGAGACCAGGCGGCGCCCTCGGCGAGACCAAGCCACGACCCGGCGAGACCAAACGAGGAAGTGAGAAACGGTTTCGGGACCAAGCCACCGGGCACCGGCTCGCCCTCGTCCAGCCCGCCACCACTGACGCACATACGTGCACTTTCCCCCACACCTGCGGGCCGATGCCCTTCTAGGGTGGCCGTATCGGCACCCCGGCACCGCGCCCGGGCCGCCGCAGCGGCAAAGAAGCAGCACAGAGGTAGCAAGGAGGCCCTCCATGGCGCACACAGCGCTCGCACGAACCATTGCTGGAGACGTGGACCCCGCCACCCTGGGGGTGGTCAACGCCCACGACCACCTCATCCGCAACGGTGCAGGCGAGGTCTACATCGACCCCGACCACCAGCTGGACGACGTCGACAAGGCGGTAGAGGAGGCCGCCCACTTCGTGGCGGCGTCACGGCGCTGGGCCCAGGCCGGCACTGTCGTCGACATGTGCCCGGCCAACTCCGGCCGCGACCTGGAGCGCCTGGCCGAGGTGGGTCGGCGCGTACCCGACCTGCACATCATCGCCTCCACAGGCTTCCACCGGGAGAAGGTCTACCTGGAGACCCGCAGCCACTGGGTGAGCCGCTACAGCGTGGACCAGATCGCCGACCTGCTTATCGCCGACATCCGCGAGGGCATCGACCGCCACGACTACTCCGGCCCGATCGTGGAGCGCACACCCTACAAGGCTGGAGTCATCAAGGTCGCCACCTCCTACGGCATGATCACCAACTTTGAGCGCACGTGCATGCGGGCGGCCGCGCTCGCCTCAATCGAGACGGGTGCCCCGATCAACACCCACACCACCTTCGGCACCTGCGGCCTGGAGCAGGCCCGCGAGCTCATCGGCATGGGCGTCCCGGCTGACCAGATCGCTATCGGCCACATCCAGCGCAACGCCGACGTCTACTACCTGCGCCAGATCCTGGACACCGGGGCGTGGCTGGAGATCGACGGGACCTACCGCATCAAGTACCAGCCCGACGCCAACCGGATCATGGAGCTGCGCGAGCTGGGCGAGCTGGGCTACGGCAGGCGCATCCTCCTGGGCACCGACTCCGGCAAGCGCTCCTACCAGAAGGCCTACGGCTCCGTGACCGGGGTGGACTTCAACCCCGCCGTGGACGGCCCCCGCATGCTGGACGAGGGCTTCGACCCCTCCTACGTCGAGGACCTGCTGGTGGGCAACGGCCAGCGCTTCTTCACGATGAGGAAGGACGTGAGGGGTGACCAGTCATGACTCTCCCCCGGCTCCAGGTCGCCCTGGACACTACCGACCTGGTCACCGCGCTGCGTGCCCTGGGACGGTGCCAGCCTGCGGTCGACGTCATCGAGGTGGGCACCGTGCTCCTGCTGGCCGAGGGGCTGCGCTGCGTGCGCGAGATCCGCGCGCTCTACCCGGAGGCCACCATCCTCGCCGACGCACGTATTGCCGAGGCGGGCTCGATCCTGTCGCGCCAGTGCTTCGAGGCCGGCGCCGACTGGGTGTCCTGCGTGGCGGGTGCCTCCCTGACCACCGTGGAGCAGGTGGTCAGTGTCGCCTCCGACCACGGCGGCGAGGTCCAGGTCGAGCTGGGTGGGCACTACGACCACGACCAGGCCGTCGCCTGGCGCCAGCGCGGGGTCGAGCACGTCATCGTCCACCGCTCCCGCGACGCCGAGGCTGCCGGCCCCCTGTCCTGGGGGCCGGGGGACCTGGAGACTGTGGACGACCTGGCCGCGACGGGTTTCACCGTGACGGTCACCGGCGGGGTGACGCCCCGCGGGCTCGACGTCTTCTCAGGGCACCCGGTCGGCGTGGTCATCGCGGGCCGGGCGATCGTGGGTGCACAGGACCCGCTGGAGGCTGCCCGTGCGATGCGCGAGGCCATGGAGAGGGTGTGGGGCCGGTGACTACCGGGAGCATCAGCAGCACCGGGGCCGCCAGCGGGGTGACGTCCGCTGGCACCCGCACCTCCCGTCCAACCAGCACAGCCAGTGCAGCCAGTGAGGTGACTCTTGGTATCTACGAGAAGGCCCTGGTCGGCACCACCGACTGGGACGAGCTGTTCACCCAGGTACGCACGGCGGGGTTCAGCTTCACCGACCTCTCCGTGGACGAGTCCGACGAGCGCCTGGCGCGCCTGGGCTGGTCCTCCCCACGGCGTCGCCGGGTGGCACAGGCCGCCGCTGACACGGGGGTGCGCATCGGCGGTGTGTGCCTGAGCGCGCACCGGCGCTTCGGCCCCGGCTCGGCCGACCCTGCGGTACGGGACCAGGCCCGCAGCATCTACCACCAGGGCATCGACCTGTGCGTGGACCTGGGGGCACCGGTGCTCCAGGTAGCCGGGTACTTCGCCCACGGCGAGCCCCGGAACCCACAGGCGCGCAGCCGCTACGTCGAGATGCTGGGCGAGGTGCTGCCCCACGCGGCGGAGGCGGGTGTCATCCTCGGGATCGAGAACGTCGACGGCCACGACATCGCCGCCGTCCAGGACGTCGTCGCTGTCCTCGACGAGCTGCCCTCCCCCTGGCTCCAGGCCTACGCCGACATCGGCAACATCGCGGAGCACGGCGGCGACGCCGCCACCGAGCTGGCCTCCGGGCTGGCACGCATTGTCGCCCTGCACCTCAAGGACGTCCGCCCTGGGCAGCCGCGGCGCGTCCCCATGGGCCAGGGCGTCACCGACTTCGACGGTGCCTTCGCCACCCTGGCCGCCGCCCGCTGGAGCGGACGCATGATGATCGAGATGTGGAACGACGACGCCAAGGACTCCCTGGAGCGCTGCGTGGCGGCCCGGCACTTCATTGAGGACCGGCTTGACCGCGCAGGAATCTCGGTGCGTACGCCCCGGTGGGAGGCAGCCGCATGACCCTCACGACAGCCCCTCGACACGCTCAGGAAGCAACCATGACAGACACCGCAACCGCCACCACAACCACCACGACCGACACCGCAGCCACCACCAGCACTGACACGACGACCACAGCGGCCGCAGCCACAGCGGCCGCAGCCACGGCAGCCACGGCAGCCACGGCAGCACGGTACGGATCTCGTGACGGCACCCAGGCCGCCTTTGACCTGACCACGATCGGCGAGGGCCAGATCCGGCTCACGTGCGAGCACGGGGACCGTCTCGCCTCCGCCCGGCACCTGAGGATGAGCGCAGCAGGATCGGAGGCCAACGTCGCCGGCCTGCTCAGTCAGCTGGGGCGACGTACCTCGTGGGCCACCAAGCTGCCGCAGGGTGAGCTGACCCACAGGATCCTCAGCGAGTACCGCTCGGTGGGCGTGGACCTGTCCCACGTGGTCCTGACCCAGCACGGACGCGTCGCCCAGTACTTCCTGGAACCGGGCGAGTACCCGCTGCCGGGCAGGGTCACCTACGACCGCCTGTACACCCCGTTCCGCGATATCGAGCCAGCCGACTTCAGGTGGGACAGCCTCCTGGACACCCGCGTGGTGTTCCTGACCGGCATCACGGCCGCCCTGACCCAGCGCACGGCCGAGGTGGTGCGCTACTTCGCCGACGCCGCCCGGGAGCGAGGCATCGCCATCGCCCTCGACATCAACTTCCGCTCCCTGCTGTGGGACGGAGACCAGGCCCGTTCCGTGCTGGAGCCCATCGCCCGGTCCGCCTCCATCCTGTTCTGCTCACGGGCAGACGCTCAGGTGGTCTTCGGCCTCACCCACAGCGAGGGGGTGCAGGTCTGTCGCTCCGTGCGCGAGATGCTGGGCCCGCCCGTCGTCGTGTCCACCGACGCCGCACGCGGGACTTACCTGTCTACCGCTGAGGGTGACCAGGTGTTCGAGATCGAGCAGGTTCCCATTGTGGACCGCCCCGGCGCCGGCGACTCCTTCGTGGCCGGGACCCTCCACGGGTGGCTCGACGACGACGTCATCCGAGGTATTGCAACCGGCCTGCGCACGGCCTCGCTGGCCCTGACTCACCACGGCGACCTGACCCGCGTGGCTCCCGGCGAGCTGGACCTGACCCTCAGCGGGGACATCGTGCGCTGACGGCAGCAGCCTCTCTGCACGCGCCGCCCACGCGGCGCCCGCCCGGCCCCACAGCCAGGCGCTGACCACGCGCCCGGCACGCCTTCTGCACCCACCAACGATTGGTTCAACGATGAGCACTCTCGTCTCCACAAGCCCTCCCCGGGGGCGTACCGCCCCTGAGCAGATAGACAACCACCCTCTCACCAGGCACCAGCGGTCCCTCATCGGTATGGCTATCGTCGGCAACGTGTCGGAGTTCTTCGACATGTTCCTCATCGGCTTCATCGTCAACATGCTGATCGAGTCCCCCGGCTGGAACCTGACAGGCTTCCACTCCGGGGTCATCCTGGCAGGCGCAGGCCTGGGCACCGTCATCGGCTCCGTGATGTGGGGCCGCCTGGCCGACAGCCTGGGCCGCAGGACCGCCTTCATCGCCTGCATCATCGTCCTGGTGCTCTTCACCGCCGCCTCCGCCCTGACCCCGGTCAACGGCTGGGTGCTGCTGGCCGTCCTGCGCACTGGCGTCGGCATCGGGGTAGGCGGCCTCAACATCACCTCCGTGCCCTACGTCCAGGAGTTCGTCCCGGCCAGGCAGCGGGGCCTGCTGGCGGGGCTGACCAGTGTCTTCATCCCGGCCGGCATCTTCCTCGGAGGCCTGGTCACCAGGTACTTCGGTGACACCCTGGGCTGGCGGGGCCTGATCGCGGTGGGCTGTGTCCCCATCGTGCTGCTCGCCTGGACCCGGGTCGTCCCCGAGTCCCCCCGGTTCCTGCAGTCGCGGGGCCGGGAGCAGGAGGCGCGGCAGGCCTACGCCTGGGCCATGGAGATCCCCGTGGAGCACGTGGCCGGGCTTCCGGAGATCAAGCAGGCCGCCTCGACCTCCTACTCGGCGATCTTCACCAGGTACCCGCGCCAGCTCCTGGTGGTGGCCGTGGGGTCTTTCTCCTTTATCCTGGGCTCCTTCACCGTCCAGTCCTGGGGGCAGAGCCTGCTGGGGCAGTCCTTCGGCTTCAGCGTCTCCGCCGTGGCCACGCTGTTCATGCTGGTCTCCCTGGGTGACCTCCTGGGGCGCCTGGGGTCGGCGTGGATCTCCGACCGTATCGGACGGCGCTACACCATGCTGGGCTGTGGCCTGATCGGCGGGACCGGGGCGCTCATCGCCGCCTGGTCCACCACGATGGTTGACAGCAGCGGGACCACCACGGCCGGGTACGTCTTCTTCGTCGGCATCTTCATCATCATGACCTTCGGGGACGGCGCCTTCGGCATCCTCAACGCCTTCGGGGGCGAGCAGTTCCCCACCCAGGCCCGTTCAACGGGCCTGGGCCTGGGCTACGGCATTGGGTCGGTGGCCAAGGTTGTCGGCCCCTACTTCATGGGAGCCCTCATGGGCAGCGACGAGCCTACGGTCGAGGTCGTCATGGTCCCCTTCCTCATCTTCGCGGTCATGCTGTTCGCCGGGGGTATCACCTACATGTTCGCCCGGGAGACCAAGGGCACCTCCCTGGAGGACATCTGAGCCCGGAGGAAGACCCGGGGCACACACGCACCAGACCCACTACCGCCGGGCCGGGCAGGAGCACACGGAGCGCACCTTCCCGGCCCGACGTGGGTACCCCACAGCACTACCAGACAACTACCAGGTACGTAGAGCCGGTGGAGTCGACAGGAGGCAGCCGCACGGGCCGGGGCCCGCTCTAGGCAGTGCTGTCGCCGACGGTGCTGGCAGCGCTGTCGCCGTCAGCCTGCGTGCCGGCCGCCCGCGCGCCAGCAGACGCAGTCGTGGGTGCGACAGCCGGTGACGGGGCCGCCGGCTGCGGTGCGGTCACCTCGGTGGTCACGACCCGACGCCGTCGGGGCCTCCTGGCCTGGGTCCCAGTCCCAGCGCCAGTCCTGCTCCCGCTGCTCCCACCATCCCCACTGCTGCTCGCACTGTTCCCACTGTCTCCGTGGGCCTGGTGGGCCTGCTCGGTGGCGGCGGCGATCTGGGCCAGGGCACCGCGGACCGTGGAGCGCGCCTCCTCCTGGGAGGTCACGGAGACCACCGGGGAGACCTCTGACACAGCCTGCCCCGGGTCCTTGGCCTGGTCCTGGTCAGAGGGACCGGCCTGTCTCGCCTCCTTGGCGGACCTGTCCGCAGCCTTGGACCCGGAGGTGGACGCACGTGCCGCGTCCCGACCGGACCCGGTCTCCCTGCTCCTGCGTCCGCGCCCCTTGCCCGCTCCCCGCGAGGCGGAGGCGGACATGTCCACCTGCTGGTTCTCCACCGGCTCGTCGTGCACGATGAAGCCTCGGCCTCTGCAGGTCTCGCAGGTGGTGGAGAAGGCCTCGACCAGACCCTGTCCCACGCGCTTGCGGGTCATCTGCACCAGACCGAGCGAGGTGACCTCAGTGACCTGGTGCCGGGTACGGTCCCGGCCCAGGCACTCGACAAGACGTCGCAGCACCAGGTCGCGGTTGGACTCCAGGACCATGTCGACAAAGTCGATGACGATCATGCCGCCGATGTCGCGCAGCCGCAGCTGCCGCACGATCTCCTCGGCCGCCTCAAGGTTGTTGCGGGTGACCGTCTCCTCCAAGGTACCGCCCGCCCCGGTGAACCGACCGGTGTTGACGTCGATGACGGTCATCGCCTCGGTGCGGTCAATGACCAGGGTCCCGCCAGAGGGAAGCCAGACCTTGCGGTCGAAGCCCTTGGCCAGCTGCTCGTCCACACGGTGGGCGCTAAAGACGTCCTCCGGGCTCGTCCAGTGCTCGAGGCGGTCAGCCAGGTCGGGGCTGAGGTCGTTGACGTAGCCGGAGATCGTCTTCCAGGCGGTGGACCCGGAGACCACCAGCCTGCGGAAGTCCTCGTTGAAGACGTCCCGCACGACCCGCACCGCCAGCTCTGGCTCCCCTTTGAGGAGCACCGGGACCTTGGTGCTGCCCTTACGCACTGAGGCCGCCTTCTTGTCGATCGCCTCCCACTGGGAGACCAGCCGGGCCACGTCGGCGGCCAGCTGGTCCTCCGAGGCGCCCTCGGCGGCGGTACGCACGATCACGCCTGCGGACTCGGGGACCACGCGCTGAAGGATCTTGCGCAGCCGGGACCGCTCGGTATCGGGGAGCTTGCGCGAGATCCCAGTCATGCTGCCCCCAGGGACAAGGACCAGGTAGCGCCCGGCCAGGGTGACCTGGCTGGTCAGCCGCGCCCCCTTGTGCCCGATGGGGTCCTTGGTGACCTGGACCAGGACCGTGTCCCCGCTGGACAGGGCGTCCTCGATACGGCGAGGCCGACCAGCGGCGTCGGCCGCCTCCCAGTCAACCTCGCCGGCGTAGAGGACGGCGTTGCGCCCCTTGCCCAGGTCGATGAACGCAGCCTCCATTGAGGGCAGCACGTTCTGGACCCGGCCCATGTAGACGTTGCCGACCATGGAGGTCTGGGTGTGCCGAGCAACGTAGTGCTCTACCAGCAGCCCGTCCTCCAGGACGGCGATCTGGTTGAGGCCGTCCGCCTCGCGCACGATCATCTGCCGGTCCACGCTCTCACGGCGGGCCAGGAACTCGGCCTCGGTGACGACGCTGCGGCGGCGGCCAGCAGCCCGTCCCTCGCGACGGCGCTGACGCTTGGCCTCCAGTCGGGTCGAGCCCTTGAGCGCAGTCACCTCGTCACGGGCCTCCCGACCTGGCTCCGTGCGCGTGCGCGAACGACGGCGGCGGCGTGGGACCGAGGAGGTCGAGGAGTCCTCCGAGGCGTCAGGGACGTCCT
Source organism: Actinomyces wuliandei (assembly GCF_004010955.1). Taxonomy (NCBI): domain Bacteria; kingdom Bacillati; phylum Actinomycetota; class Actinomycetes; order Actinomycetales; family Actinomycetaceae; genus Actinomyces; species Actinomyces wuliandei. The sequence goes on along the minus strand of NZ_CP025227.1, from coordinate 1,068,489 downwards.
CGGCAGCCTCCCGCCCGGTGTCACCAGGTTCCCGCGACGACGTGCCGCCCCTGTCCTGGCTTCTGCCCTGACTGTCCTGGCTGCTTGAGTCCACTGCCTCTGCGTCGGCACCGGTACGTGAGCGGGAGCGGCGCCCCCGGCTGCCGCGGCGACGCCTGCGGCTCCCACTGGACTCGGCCTGCTCGGTCTGCTCAGGCTGCTCGCCTTCGTCAGCACGGGCAGCGTCTGCGCGTGTGCCGCTGCCCGTGCTGTCGTCCATCTCCTCCTCGCCCTGCGGGGACCACTCCTCCGCGGCTGCGCGACGGCGGCCCCGCCTGGGTCCAGACGAGGAGCCCGGTCCCGAGAAGCTCCCACCCACCGAGCCTCCGGTCCCGCCAGCACCATCTGCGGCGGGGTCCTGACTGTCTCTGTCCTGTGTCGGCTCCTGCTGCTGAGCACCAGAGCCTCCGCGCAGCGCGGTCGCGGCACGCCGGGAGGCGGCAGGGGCCGGGTCTGGTGCCACAGACTGCTGTGTGACCCGCCTGCGGCGACGCGCCCGGCTGGGGTCAGGAGCCTGGAAGAGCAGCGAGGCCGCCGGAAGACGCGGGGGCTCCTCGTTGCCCTTGTCCTGGGGCCCCGCAGCGGGAGCCTCCTGGGGTGCCGCAGCTGACACCGTGTGGTGGTCGGCCGACTGCGTCGCCGACCCCTGGGAGACCTCCTGCGGCCTGTGGTCGCCGTGGTCTTCTTCTGTTGCTGTACGTCGTGCCATATCGAGGTTGTCCGGGTGCCGTCGCCGCCGTCGTACCCCCGGCGGTCCGGCACGGTCACGCTCCTGTCGGTAAGGAGCACCCACAAAGTCTGTCGCGTACGCCGCTAGTGGGCGCTGACACCCCTGACGCCTGCACAGGCCGGGCTCGCGGCGGCGCCTGCAGCGGCGCGAGGCTCCCGGAAGAGGTCGTCCCAGGGTGCCTGCCCCAGACATCGGTACGGGACGCCCGGGACCTGCGCAAGTATTCCACACCCGCCCCTCTCCCCAGGGCAGTAGCGCGCCCTACGTCCCCGACCCGCACCCCCCACGTCCCTGACCCGCACCCACAGCCGGCACAGGTCTTGCGGTAACAGCACAGCTGTACTTCGCTCCGTTTGTGACAAACCGTCAGTGAGCCGCTACACTTTGGGACCAGAGTCCCCCGCGGCTCGTGTCGCGACGCTCCTGCTAACTCCATTGTCATCTTTGAAAGGTGGCGCTGATGGTCATCGCACCGCTGGCGCTGGACTCCCTCGACCTGGCTCGCTGGCAGTTCGGCATCACGACCGTCTACCACTTCATCCTCGTGCCTCTCACCATCGGCCTGTCCCCGATGGTCGCCCTCATGGAGGCGCTGTGGCTGCGCACGCGCAACGAGCAGTGGCTTGTCGCCGCGAAGTTCTTCGGGAAGATCCTTCTCATCAACTTCGCCCTGGGAGTTGCCACCGGTCTTGTCCAGGAGTTCCAGTTCGGCATGAACTGGTCGGAGTACTCTCGCTTCGTCGGGAACATCTTCGGTGCCCCTCTGGCCTTCGAGGCCCTGCTCGCCTTCTTCATGGAGTCCACCTTCCTGGGGCTGTGGATCTTCGGCTGGGACCGCCTCTCCCCCAGGCTCCACAACCTGTGCATGTGGGCCGTTGCCGCAGGGACCAACTTCTCGGCCTTCTTCATCCTGGCGGCCAACTCCTGGATGCAGCACCCCGTGGGGGCCGTCATCAACCCGGACACCGGCCGCGCCGAGCTTGACGGCTTCTCCGGCTTCGTCGCCGTGCTGTCCAACCCCATCCTGTGGACCACGGCCACCCACGTCCTCACCTCGGCCCTCCTCGTGGCCGGCACGGTGGTCCTGGGGGTGTCCGTGTGGTGGATGACCCGGGCCGCGCGCGCCGACCAGGACTACGAGGCCCGCCACCTGTGGCGGCGCACCACCCGGCTGGGCGCCACCGTCATGCTTGCCGCCGGGCTGGCCACGGCGGTGTCAGGACACTTCCAGGGCCACCTGGTGACCGAGGAGCAGCCCGCCAAGATGGCAGCAGCAGAGGGACTGTGCCACACCGAGTCCCGGGCGCCGTTCACCGCTGTCGCCTTCGGCGACTGCGACACCGGGATGACACGGTTCATCTCGGTTCCCGGGGTCTACTCCTTCATGGCCACCAACGACGTCAACGCTGAGCTCACCGGCCTGGACGACGCCCAGCAGATGTACAGCGACTACATCCAGGCGCACGAGCCCGGCGCGGCGGAGGCCGACTACACCCCCAACGTCATGATCACCTTCTGGTCCTTCCGCCTCATGATCGGGCTGGGCATGGCCTCAGTCGGCATCGGCGCGCTCGCCCTGTGGCTGCTACGGTCCGACAGGCTGATCACCCGCCCGTGGCTGGGCAGGGCGGCGTTGTGGACGATGTGGCTCCCCTTCGTCGCCTGCTCCTTCGGCTGGATCTTCACCGAGATGGGGCGCCAGCCCTGGGTCGTCGTGCCCAACCTGGCAGACCCGGTCTCCCAGGTGTACATGCGCACCGCTGACGGGGTCTCCACCGCCGCCTCGGCAGGTACCGTCCTGGCCTCAGTAACCATCTTCACCCTCCTGTACGCAGCACTGGGCATGGTGTGGTTCATGCTGCTACGACGCTACGTCCGTGAGGGCGTACGCACCCAGAGACCTCCGAGGGACCAGGACCCCAGCAACGACGCGGCCGCGCCGGCGCTCCTGTCCTTCGACTACTGAGCACAAGGCAGGCACATCATGACTCTGGCAGTCCTGTGGTTCGTCATCATCTCCGTCCTGTGGGTCGGCTACCTCACCCTGGAGGGCTTCGACTTCGGAGTGGGGATGCTCCTGAAAGTCCTGGGCCGTGACGAGCGGGAGCGCCGTGCCATGATCACGGCGATCGGCCCCCACTGGGACGGTAACGAGGTCTGGCTGGTTACAGCCGGTGCCACTATCTTCGCCGCCTTCCCCGAGTGGTACGGCACCCTGTTCTCCGGCGCCTACATCCCCCTGCTCCTCATCCTCCTGTGCCTCATCGTCCGGGTGTGCGCCATCGAGTGGCGTCCCAAGATCAACTCCCAGTCATGGCGCGACCGCTGGGACTGGGTCCACACTGTGGCCGCCTGGGTGCCCTCTGTGCTGTGGGGCGTGACCTTCGCCAACCTGGTCCAGGGCATGCACGTCGAGGTCGTCGAGACCGCCTCGGGCGCTGTGGTCCCCGCCAGCGAGGTCCCGGCGGACAGCCTGGTCAGCGGGGCAGCGCACCAGGTCACCAGCGGCTTCTGGTCCATGCTCACCCCTTTCACCCTCCTGGGTGGTGCCGTCACCTGCCTGCTCTTCCTCAGCCACGGTGCCCTCTTCCTCAGGATCAAGACGGATGGAGAGCTCTCCCGGCGGGCCAAGGACGCCTCGCAGCGGCTCGGGGTGGCCTCGACAGCCGTGACCGCGGTGTGGGCGCTGTGGGCCCAGCTGGTCTACTCCGCCAGCATGCTCTCCTGGGTCCCGCTGGCCCTGGCTGCGCTGGGGCTGACCATGTCCCTGGCCGCCAACCGGGCCGACCGAGGCACCCAGGCCTTTGCCTTCCACTTCGCGGGCATCGCCTTCGCCGTCATTTTCATCTTCGTCGCCATGGCGCCTGACGTGATGCGCTCCTCCGTGGACCCCGCCTACTCCCTGACCCTCACACAGGCCGCCAGCGCGGACACGACGCTGATGATCATGCTGGCTGCCATGGTGGTCTTTATGCCCGGGGTCCTGGCCTACACGATCTGGAGCTACAAGGTCTTCTCAGGCAGGATCAGCGCCAGCCAGGTCAACCCGGACGAGGGGGGCCTCCACCCCACCCGGGTCCGCGACTCTGCCCAGCCGGAGGCGCACATCGGCCACTGACCGGCCTGACAGAGCAGCCAGGGACTCGGGCCAGGCCACTATCCTTGTCCTGATGAAGCCTCTTGACCCACGTCTCCTGCGTCACGCTCGGGCGGCACGCAGGTACATCGCCATGACCACGCTCAGCGGCGTCGTCGTGGCTGGACTGGTCATCGCCCAGGCCGTGCTGGTCTCACAGGTGGTGGCTCCGACAGTGGTCGGCTCGGGCAGCACTCACAGCGTTCCCGTCCTGCTGCTGGCCCTGGGGCTGGTCGTGGTCATGCGCCCCCTGGTGCTCTACCTCCAGGAGTCCCTTGCCCACAGGGCAGCCACCCGCACTGTCATTGACCTGCGTCGGCAGGTCCTCCAGCACGCGGTCGCCCTGGGGCCTCGCTGGCTGGCCCTCCACGGTGCCGACACCGCCACCCTGCTGACCCGGGCGCTGGAGGACCTGGAGCCCTACTTCGTCCGGTACCTGCCCCAGCTGCTGCTGGCAGCCACCGTGACCCCGGCGACCACGGTGGTGCTCCTGACCCAGGACCTGCCCTCCACCGTCGTCGTCATCTGCACCATCCCCCTGATCCCGGTGTTCATGGTCCTCATCGGCAGGATGACCCAGGCCTACTCCCAGGAGAGGCTGGAAGCCATGGAGCGTCTGGGAGGACAGGTTCTCGACCTGCTCGCCGGGCTGCCCACGCTCAAGGCCCTCGGTCGTGAGAAGGGGCCGGCCGCACGGGTGCGGGCACTGGGCCGCGCCTACAACCGCACCACGATGTCCACGCTGCGGGTGGCCTTCCTCTCAGGAGCCGTCCTGGAGTTCATCACCACCCTGTCCGTGGCCATCGTCGCCGTCCAGGTCGGCTTTCGCCTGCTCTACGGCAGCCTGGACCTGTCCACCGGCCTCCTGGTGCTCATGATCGCCCCTGAGGTCTACCAGCCGATCCGCCAGGTCGGCTTCCAGTTCCACGCCTCCGCCAACGGGGTGGCCGCTGCCGACGCCGTCTTCGAGGTACTGGAGACTCCCGTGCAACCTCGAGGGCAGCAGGCCTGCCCGGACCTGGCCTCCAGCACCATCAGCATCACGGGACTGTGCGTGTCGGCCCGGGGCCGCTGGGCACCCCACAACCTGTCCGCACAGATCCGCCCCGGACGCCTGGTCGTCCTGACCGGCGCCTCCGGGGCTGGCAAGACCACGACCACCCAGGTCCTCCTCGGCCTGCTTCCCGCTGACAAGGGCGAGGTCACGGTCCTCCCCCAGGGGGAGACCTCCCGCACAGTCCGCCTGGAGGACATCGACCCCGCAACCTGGTGGCGGCAGGTCTCCTGGGTCCCTCAGCGCCCTGTCATCGTGCCCGGAACCGTGCTGGACAACGTCCTGCGTGACACCGGCCTGCGCGACACCGCCACCTCGTCACCCCTTGCAGAGGGCTCGACGCGCCTGGCCAGCGTGCCCGCCGCCCTGGCTGAGGCGGCCCGGACCACCGGCCTGGACGAGGTCGTGTCCGCCCTGCCCCAGGGCTGGTCCACACCACTGGGACAGGGGGGCGTGGGGCTCAGCGTGGGACAGCGCCAGCGCCTGGCCCTGACCCGTGCCCTGCTCGCACCCGCCGCACTGGTCGTCATGGACGAGCCTACCGCGCACCTGGACGCGGCCAGCGAGGCCCACGTGCTCGACGGGGTACGTGCGCTGCACGCCTCCGGACGCACCGTGGTCGTCATCGCGCACCGTCCTGCCCTGGCCGCCCTGGCCCAGGACACCGTAACTGTCACCTCCAGCACCTCCGACTCCCCTGGCACCGCCGACTTCAGCACGGGCACCGAGGAGGCACACGCACCAGGCCAGGAGGCTCCATGACGCCCACGGACACAGCCGCCACCGCCGGGACCCTGCGGGGAGTCCTGTCGTCCCAGGAACGTCACGCCCTGCGCCGGGCCACCGCTCTGACCGACCTGGACTGCCGCCGCTTCGCGGGCGCCGTCCTGGCCGGGGCCGCTGGCACAGCCTCAGCGGTCGCGCTGTCGGCCGTGGCGGCCTGGCTCATCGCCCAGGCCTCCCTGGCCACCGACATCGCCGCCCTGGGTGTCGCACCGGTGGCGGTGCGGCTGCTGGGGATCTCCCGCTCCGTCCTGCGCTACTGCGAGCGGCTCATCTCCCACGACACGGCCCTGCGGGGCATGAGCGCGCTGCGGACCCACCTCTACGAGATCCTCGCCTCGGCACGCACCGACGCAGTCGTCAGCCTCAGGCGTGGTGACGTGCTGGCCCGGGTGGGTGCTGACGTCGACGCCGTCGGCGACCTCGTGGTGCGCGCCTACCTGCCGATGGCCGTGACGGCCACGGTGGGAGCCGCCACCTGTCTGGGGCTGGCAGCCGTCTACTGGCCCTCGGCTGTGGTCGTGTCCGTCTGCCTGCTGGCAACGGGCATCATCGGCCCCCTGGCGACAGCCCGCTCTTCCCGCCTGGCCGAGCTGGCCCGCCAGGAGCAGGCCACCGACCTGTCCTCCACCGTGATGACAGTCCTGGAGTCCGGACCCGAGCTCGCCGTGTCGTCACGCCTGGCAGACGTCATGGACGACCTCGCCCGTACCGAGGACAGGCTGGCAGGTGCACGCGACCGCGCCGCCCGCCCCGCTGCTGCCGCGACTGCGGTCGACTCCCTGGCCATGGGTGCTGCTGTGCTGGGTAACCTGCTGGTCGGCCTGCCCGCGGTGCAGTCAGGGCGGCTGGGGGAGGTCTGGCTGGCTGTCATCGTGCTGGTCCCCCTGGCGGCCTTCGAGACCACCTCCTCCTTGGCGCCAGCCACTGTCCAGCTGGTCCGCTCCGCCGGGGCCGCCAGGCGAGTAGTCGCCATGATCGAGGCCGCCGAGGCAGGCACGGCACTGCCCTCGGCTGCACCCGGGACGGCGCCCAGGACCACGCCGTCCTCGCGCGACCACCGCGCGCCCGCCCGCCCGGGCAGGACGCCCCGGAGGCTCCCGCGCGCGCACCTGCACGCCCAGGACCTGGCCGTCGGCTGGCCCGGGGGGCCGGCAGTCGCCGAGGGGATCAGCCTGGACCTGGCTCCGGGCAGGCGGATCGCCCTCGTCGGCCCCTCCGGGATCGGCAAGACCACGCTGGTCCTCACCCTTGCCGGGATGCTGGAGCCCAGGGGCGGGACACTGGCCCTCAACGGCACCGCCCCGTGGCTGCGCCCCCGCCAGGAGGTGGCCGCCAGCCTCACCGTCACCGCCGAGGACGCCCACGTCTTCGACACTACGGTCCTGGAGAACCTCCGGGTGGCTCACGGGGACCTCAGCCCTGAGCAGGCACGGCTCCTGCTGCGGCAGGCGGGCCTGGGAGACTGGCTTGACAGTCTGCCCGAGGGCCTGGACACCGTCGTGGGTGCCAACGCGACCACCGTGTCGGGAGGCGAGAGGCGCCGCCTCCTGCTGGCGCGCGCCCTGGCCGCGCCAGCACCGCTCATGGTCCTGGACGAGCCCGGTGAGCACCTGGACCCCGCCACGGCCGACAGGCTCGTGGCCGACCTCCTGCAGGCAGGCGGCCGGGAGCGCGGGGTCCTGCTGGTCACCCACCGTCTCAGCGCGCTGGCAGCGGCTGACGAGGTCATCATCATGGGACGGCCCCAGGGCGAGCCTCACGACGGACAGGGACCCGCCACCGTCATCGGCCGCGGCAGCCACGAGCAGCTGGTGGCGACGCACCAGGAGTACCGGTGGTCCCTGGCCCAGGAAAGCCCCCTCCCGCAGCCAGCACAGCGACCACGACGACCATGACGACCACGACGACAGGGCCGGACCGCCGCAGGACCCGCCGAGGCCAGGTCCACGCCACGGACCAGGCAGTGGGCCACAGCAGCGAGCCGGTTGAGGCGCACGACCCGCACGGCAGGAGAAACAACAGGAGACACGGGAGGAAGGATGTGTGACAGGATGCACGAGCCGTCCCGGGAGCACTCCCGGGACGGCTCAGCCGACGCCCCAGGTCAGGGCGGTGTGCTGCCTGGCGCCTCTGGTGGAGACTCCTCCTGGGCGGGGAGCGTGCCCGGCGGCGACGCCCTCGCCGGCGTAGGCCACCTGGCCTACGCCGTCCACGCGGACCAGCTGGCCTCCACCCGCAGCAGGCAGGTACCAGCGCAGTCGCCCCGTCTCGACGCCGCCACCGTCGACCTCATCCAGGCTGCCCTGAGACTGACCAGCTCCCTGAGGGTCCCTGACGCCCTGCAGCGCCTGGTGGAGTCGGCCTGCTCCATGACAGGGGCCTCATGGGGGACGATCGCTGTGCTCAGCCAAGCCGACGTGCCGGGGACCGCCTTTCCCTCCGTCCCGGGCGCCTCAGGTCCCACAGTCAGCACCGGGCACCCCACCGCCTCCCCGGACGAGCTCGCCCACCTGGCCGGCAGGGCGCCCCTGGCTGGACCGGAGGGAACCGGCGTCGTCATCGACAACGACCTGTGCGGCGCATCGGCCTTCACCGGTGCTATCGAGGGCGAGACGGCGGGCAACCTGCTGTCAGCCCCCCTGCGCCTGCACGGGCAGGACTACGGGTGCCTCTACCTGTGTGACAAGCCGTCCGGGTTCAGTGAGGCTGATGTCGCCACGGTCCTGACCCTGGCAGAGGCTGCTGCCGTCGCCGTGGAGAACGCCCGCCTCTACCGGGAGGCGCGTGACCGGGAGCAGTGGATGTCGGTCTCCCAGGAGCTGACCACCCTCCTCCTGTCCGGGGCGGAGGAGGACGACGCCCTGAGCCTCATCGCGCGCCGGGTCCGCCAGGTGGCCCACGCCGACACCGCCGCCCTCATCCTGCCCAGCGTGGGCGAGGCGTGGATCTGCGAGATCGCCGACGGACGCCACGCTGAGGAGCTGATCGGCACCTTCTTCTCCCCCGAGGGCCGGGCACTGACCACGCTGGCCCGCCGCACAGGACTGACGGTGCGCTCCCTGGCCGAGGCCTGGGACCGCGACGACCTGAGGCTGCCCGAGCTGGCGGGGTTCGGTCCCGCCCTCTACGCCCCCATGATCCACCGCGGCCGGGGGGTGGGGGTCATGCTCCTGCTGCGGGACCGCGACGCGCCTCCCTTCACCGACAAGGACCTGGAGATCGCCGAGCTGGTCGCGGGCCAGGCCACGATGGCCTTCGAGCTGGCCGACGCCCAGCACGCCGAGGAGATGGCCACCCTCCTGGACGAGCGGGCCAGGATCGGGCGCGACCTGCACGACCTGGCGATCCAGCAGCTCTTTGCCACCGGGATGCAGATCTCCGCCGCACACGCCCGCCTGCGCCCGGCCGACGACACCGCGCAGGCCTCTGCCACCGACAGCACAGCGGGCACGGACATGCTGGACAAGGATGCGGTGGAGGAGGTCCTCACCTCCGCGCTGGAGGCCGTGGACGACTCGGTGCGCCAGATCCGCTCCATCGTGCGCTCCCTGCGGGACCGTGACGAGGACGTCAGCGTGGTGGAGCGGCTGCGGCGCGAGGCCTCCCTGGCCCGCACCTCCCTGGGCTACGCCCCCTCCCTGCTGCTCAGCGTGGACGGGCGGGGCATGGCCCAGGTACCCCGGGAGCAGGAGGACGAGCTGATCGCGGCGGTCGACGCCGCCATCGACTCCGATGTCGCTGACGACATGGTGGCGGTGGTCCGCGAGGGACTGAGCAACGTCGCCCGCCACGCCCACGCCTCCTCGGTCACCGTGGACGTGAGGGTCCAGGGCGTGCTGCCTGCCAGCCGGTCCCCGCATGCAGGGCCGGAGGATTGCCAGCCAGGCACACGATCGGCAGGTGAGCAGGAGGCGAGGTCGGCTGCCTGGCCGTACGACGGTGTGCCATCAGTGGAGATCGTCTGCCGGGACGACGGCGTGGGCGTGGACCCGAGGGTGACGCGCCGCTCCGGGACCGCCAACATGGCCGAGCGGGCTCGCAGGCACTCGGGCAGCTTTGTCATCGGCCCGAGGGCCTGGTCCGACGGTGGGCATCGCGGCACCTGCCTCACCTGGCGGGTGCCGCTGGGGCGCGGCGGCTAGGAGCCCTCCCTGCGGCCCTGCCACCGCGCACAGCTCCCCGAGCACCCCACCCCGGCCCTGGCTCAGCCCCGGCGCCAGCCGGAGGCCCGCTGCCCGGCCACCCACGCGGCCACCTGGGTGCGGCGCTGCAGCCCCATCTTGGCCAGCAGCGAGGTGATGTGGTTCTTCACCGTCTTCTCCGCCACGCCCAGGCGCTCACCGATCTCCCGGTTGGACAGCCCGTCCCCGATGAGGTCGAGCACCTTGCGCTCGGCGTTGGTCAGCTCTGCGGTGGGGTCGTCGTGGTCGGCACGGCGGCGCGTGACGGTGCGCTCGTCCAGCAGGACCCTGCCGGATGCCACAGCCCGCACGACATCACTGATCTCGGCGCCGTGCACCGTCTTGAGCAGGTAGGCCCGGGCCCCGGCCTCCAGGGCCTCTGCCAGCGCCTTGTCGTCGTCGAAGGAGGTCAGGACGATCGGCAGGGTCTCCGGGACCAGCTCCCTGAGCTCGTGCATGAGCTCGATCCCGGTACCGTCGGGGAGCTGGAGGTCCACGAGGATGACGTCGGGGCGGACCAGCTGGGCACGGCGCAGGGCCTCCGCGCGCGAGCCCGCCTCGGCGACCACGTCCAGCCCGTCCGCCCGGTCAATGATCTCGGCGATCCCACGACGCACGATCTCGTGGTCGTCCACGATCATGACCCGGTCCGTCTCCGGGGAGGGCGCAGCTGGCATGCCAACGACCCTACCAGCCCTGGGGACCTACGTCACAAACGGTAGCGCCGGGGTCCGCCCCGGGCAGGGCACCTCACCCGACAGGAGCGCGACGTCTGTCAGGGGACGTCTGTCAGGGGACATCTGCCACGGCAGGAAGGTGGTGCCCGGCCCGGGCGGGTCACCTCTGGCAGCACGGGCAGTAGGTGTGGGAGCGCCCACCGATCCTCTCCACCTGCATCAGTGCCCGGCACCGGTGGCAGGGCTGGCCGACCCGGCCGTAGGCCTCCAGGGCGCGGGCAAAGTACCCAGGGCTGCCCTCGGCGTCGACGTAGAGCTCGTCAAAGCTGGTCCCGCCCGCCTCCAGCGCCCGGTCCATCACCTGGGCGACAGCCTCCAGGAGGCCGGTGACCGCGTGCTCCCCCAGCGAGGTCCCGGGCCGGGCACCGTGGAGGCCCGCGTGCCACAGCCCCTCGTCCGCGTAGATGTTACCCACCCCGGAGACGATCCCCTGGTCGAGCAGCAGGGTCTTGACCGCGCGACGTGAGGCCCGCACGCGCTCCACCACGCGGGACCGGTCCAGGTCGGGGTCAAGCAGGTCCCTGGCCACGTGGGTGGTGTCGGCCGGGAGCAGGGCGGCGCTGGTGCCCCGCCCGCCCGGGGCGCCGTCGCAGGTGGGCACCAGTGCCGCGACGTGCATCCCGCCCAGCATGCGCTGGTCCACCAGGTCCAGGCGGGCAGCTGTCTGCGGTCCCCGGGGCTGCGGCCCCAGGTGCAGGCGCAGGCGCAGGTGGCGGTGTCCCTGGGGCACCTGAGTCAACGGCCTGCCAGACGAGGGAGCCTGCCCGGCACTACCAGGCTCGCACCGCCGTGGGTCCTCACCGTCGCGCACCAGGAGCTGTCCGCTCATGCCCAGGTGGACCGACAGCGCCCGGTCGCGCCCCAGGGGTGCCCAGAGGAACTTGCCTCGTCGCACCACGGCCTCCAGGGTCCGGCCGACCAGCTGGGAGCGCAAGCCCTCCACCCCGCCCGCCTGACGTCGCAGCGGGCGAGGGTCGAGGACCTCCACAGCCGTGACCCTACGGCCCCTGAGGTGGCGTTCCAGGCCCGCACGCACCACCTCGACCTCGGGGAGCTCAGGCACGTGCGCAGCGACCTGGTCCGCCCCGCAGGTCGGCACCCTCCTGGGCAACAGGCTGGTCGCTGGAGGGTGCCGGGGCGCCGGGGAGGTGCTCGGTGCCGTCCTCGGTGTCTCGGCCTGCCAGGAGGTCGGCCCTCAGCGCGTCGTGGACACCGGGCAGATCCAGGCCGCCGTCACCCCTGGAGGCCAGGATCGTGGCGTAGGCTGCCTCAGCGGCCTCGTGCTCAGCGGCCTTCTTCGAGGTGCCGCTGCCCCGCCCCGCCTGCTGGCCGTCCACGACAGCGTGGGCCGTGAAGGAGCGCTCGTGGTCGGGTCCGTGGCTGGTGACCTCGTAGGAGGGGCTGCCCAGCCCGTGGGCGGCGCACAGCTCCTGCAGGCTCGTCTTCCAGTCCAGGCCAGCACCCCGGGTGCGGGCGGTGTCCAGGAACCGGGAGACCAGGCGGGTGACCACGGTCCGGGTCGGCTCCAGGCCGTGGGTCAGGTAGGTGGCGCCGATGAGGGCCTCCAGGGTGTCAGCGAGGATCGAGTCCTTGTCCCGGCCCCCCGACAGTGTCTCTCCCTTGCCCAGCCTGATGAAGTCCCCCAGCCCCAGGTCGCGGGCCGCTGCGGCCAGGGCGGGCTCAGAGACGGTCGCCGCCCGCATCTTGGCCAGCTGTCCCTCGGGGACGTCGGGGTGGGAGCGGAAGAGGTGCTCGGTGACCACGACGCCCAGGACGGAGTCCCCCAGGAACTCCAACCGCTCGTTGGTAGGCAGCCCGCCGTTCTCATGGGCGTAGGAGCGGTGGGTCAGGGCCAGGCCGAGCAGGTCAGGCTCAATACTGGGCCCCCACCGGTAGACCAGGGCCTCGACGTCAGTGCGGGCGGGCGGGACGGTACGACGCCTAGCCATCACTCGCCCCTGCCTGACCACCGTCCCGGCGCCCACCGGGAGCCTCCCCGTCCCCCTCGCCGACCAGCTCCTCCAGGAGGCCGGCCAGCCCGGCCCAGCGCGGGTCGGCAGCGTCGTGCCCGTGGTCTGCGGGCAGGTCCTCCAGGCGCTCTCCGCACTGCGGGCACAGCCCGGGGCAGTCGGGGCGGCACAGCGGCCGGAAGGGAAGCTCCAGGGCCAGGGCGTCGCGCAGCGCAGGCTCCAGGTCCAGGGAGGCCCCCTCCACGGTCAGCATCTCCTCAGCCTCCTGGTCGCCCTGGGCGCTCCGGGACAGGACCGCCTCCGGGGTGAGGTAGAGCTCGTCAAAGGTGATCGTGCGGTCCTCGTCGAGGTCCGCCAGGCAGCGCACGCACTGGCCGTGGACGTGGAGGTCGGCGCTGGCCCTGGCCAGGACGCCCTCGTCCACCGAGGTCAGAGCCACCTCCAGGCTGAGGCTGCTTCCCCGGGGGACACCGATGATGTCGGTCCCCAGGTCAGCCGGGGCCGTCGTGCGCACCTGCAGTGTCCTGACCGAGCCAGAGGCCTGCGGCAGGTCGGTGATGTCCACGACGAGCCCGTCGGGTCCGGGCGTAGTACCGGGCATGGTCTTCCTCGTCTCCTCCGCTGTGTCCTCCACGTGGGCCTCCACGTGCACCCTGGGTCTATTGTGCACACCGCGCGCACGGCGCCGCTGCCACGCCCCGTCGTCCTGGCGTGGTGCGGTACCGGACAGGAGGGTACCTGTCCTGAGGGTCCTGCGGCCTGCGCCAGCGCACGGCACCAACCTGGCCGGTACCGACCGGTCAGCGGCGCGCCGCCTCCGGGTCCACGGCCCAGCCCGCCCGGCGGCGCACCGGCTCCTGGACCTCCCCGACCGCTGCCTGGCCGGAGGCACCGTCCCGGGACCCCAGCCGTGCGGACAGGACCTCCCTGCCTGCGCGAACCTGCTCGGTGATGCGTGCGACCTCCGTCTCCAGCGCCGCCAGGGCCTGGTCGGAGTACTCATCGGCACCGTGGCGCAGGGAGGCGGCCTTCTCCTCGGCGGCAGCGACGATCGCGTCGGCCCTGTCGTGGGCCATGCGCACCACGTTCTCGCTGGAGACCAGGCGCTCGGCCTCCTCCTGGGCGTGGCGGACCAGGCGCTCAGCCTCCTGCCTGCCCTGCGACAGCACGGAGTCCGCGTCGGTGATAATCTCCTCGGCCTGGCGCACCGCGGCAGGTACGGCGTCACGCGCTCGCTGGACCAGGTCACGAGCAGCCTCACGGTTGACGATGGCCGAGGCACTCATAGGCATGGAGCGGGCAGAGGTGATAAGCTCGTCAAGCTCGGCCAGGATACGCAGCAGGCTGTCTCCGGCGTCGTGGCTGGTCGTCACAGCGGGCTCCTCTCGGTGGTTGCCTTCAGCACCCCGGCGACCCCCTCGGGGACCAGGGAGCTGACGTCCCCCCCGTGGGTGGCGACCTCCTTGACCAGGGAGGAGGAGACGTGGGAGTAGGCGGGCGCAGCCACCAGGAACACGGTCTCAGGGGCTCCCAGCTCCCGGTTGAGCAGGGCCATCGGCAGCTCAGCGTCCAGATCGGTGCCGCTACGCAGCCCCTTGACCACGGCGTCTGCCCTGCGGGCGCGGCAGTAGTCTGCCAGGAGACCGGGCACGACGTCGACCTCGGTCCTGGGCAGGCCAGCCACCGCCTGGCGGACCAGGCCCACCCGGGTGTCCAGGTCAAGCAGGTAGCGCCCAGCCTTGGAGGTGTTGTGGGCCACGGCGACGACTACCGTGTCGAACAGGCTCGCAGCGCGGACGGCCAGGTCGACGTGCCCCAGGGTCGGGGGGTCAAAGCTACCAGGGTAGACAGCCAGGCTCATGGTCCCACGCTATCGGCCCGGCCTCCGCGCTCCCAGGAACCGCGCCGTGGAGGCTGTGCCAGTATCCGCTGCCGGCACCTGCTGGCACGAGTACGGCCTCAGGGACCGGTAGGGTCTGGCCATGGCTCGGATCGTGGCGGGACAGGCAGGGGGCAGACGCATCGCCGTGCCCACGTCAGGCACACGCCCCACCTCGGAGCGGGTACGCGAGGCCGTCTTCTCCCGCCTGGAGCACGACGGGACGGTGGAGGGCTCGCGGGTCCTGGACCTGTACGCGGGCTCGGGCGCGCTAGGGCTGGAGGCGGCCAGCCGTGGGGCAGCCGAGGTGGTCCTGGTCGACGCCGCGCGCCCAGCCACCCGGGCCTGCCAGGCCAACGCCCGCTCCCTGGGGCTGCCAGGCGTGCGTGCCGTGACCGCCAGGGTCTCGGCCTTCCTGGCTGGCCCCGCTGGTCGGCCTGCGGACCTGGTGCTCCTTGACCCGCCCTACGACACCGACGAGGTCTCCCTGGCGGGCGTCCTGACTGCCCTTGCCCGCCAGCAGGACCCGTGGCTGGCACCCAGGTCGGTGGTCGTCGTGGAGCGCTCCTCGCGGTCGCCGGAACCTGACTGGCCCGTCGGCCTGGAGCGCCACCTCCTCAGGAGCTACGGACAGACCACCGTCTGGTTCGCCGGGCCAGCCGACCAGGCGGCTCCTCCCGCGCAGGTCCGGCAGACGTGACGGGGGCCAGCCCCCGTGCAGACCTGGCAGGCGTGAGCTCGTGAGCTGCTGTGCCTGCCTGCCGCGCCTGTTCGCCTGGGGCGGGCACTACCCCCGCTCAAGAAAGGCCTGGGAGCGCGCGTCCAGGCGCTCGGCGATCGCCTGCGCGAGCGCCCGGTGGTCCTCCAGCCGCGGGTCCCGCGACACGATGGCCTCCGCCTGCTGGCGCGCCCGGGCTATGAGGTCCACGTCGCGGGTGACACGCAGGAGGTCCAGCCCCGAGGAGCGGCCCGACTGGGAGGCGCCCAGCACGTCCCCCTCACTGCGTAGGCCCAGGTCAGCCTCAGCCAGGGCGAAGCCGTCAGTGGTGGAGGCGAAGGCCTTGAGGCGGTGGAACGCGGGCGAGCCCACCTGCGCCCCGGTGACCGCCATGCACACCGACTCCCTGCTGCCACGCCCGACCCGGCCACGCAGCTGGTGGAGCTGGGACAGGCCGAAGCGGTCAGCGTCCAGGATCACCATCATGGAGGCCTCGGGCACGTCCACACCCACCTCGACCACCGTCGTGGCCACCAGCACCGGAGTGGCACCAGAGGCAAAGGCCTCCATGGCAGCGTCCTTGTCAGCACCGCTCATCTGGCCGGTCAGGGTGCCGATGCCCACGCCCTCCAGGGCCGGCTCGCACGACAGGGCACGCACCCACTGCTCCACCGACGCGAGAGCCCCCGGCGCGCTGCCCGCCGCGCCCCCTGCCACCGCCTGGCCCCCTCCAGGGTCGGCAGCCGCGCCGTCAGCACTGACACCGGGCACGCCGCCACCAGCGAGCGCCAGAGCATCGTCCTCCGCCTCCTCCTCGGCGCTGATGCGGGGGCACACCACATAGACCCTGCCCCCGTCGGCCACCTCACGGGCGGCACGTCGCCACAGGCCCTCCACCCAGGTCCGGCGCTCCCAGGGGACCAGGTGGGTGGTCACGGGGCTGCGACCTGCGGGGACCTCGTCCAGGACGGAGGTGACAAGGTCACCAAACACCGTCATGGCGATCGTGCGGGGGATGGGCGTGGCCGTCATGACCAGGAGGTGAGGGGTGCGGCGCTGGCCCGTGGCCGGGTCGGTGGAGCCCCCGCGCTCACGAAGGGTGTCACGTTGGGCAACGCCGAAGCGGTGCTGCTCGTCGACGACGACCAGTCCCAGGAAAGGGATCTGGACCGAGTCGGACAGCAGGGCGTGGGTCCCCACGACGATCGCGTCCGCCCCGCCCGCCAGCTCTGCCAGGACCTGACGACGCCGGACCGCAGGGGTGGCGCGGGTCAGCAGGTGGACCCTGGTGGCACGCCGGGCCGCCCCCAGCGTCCCGGCCCCCGCCAGGTCCCCCAGAAGAGCCTCCAGGGAGGCGTGGTGCTGGGCGGCGAGGACCTCGGTGGGGGCCAGGAGGGCTGCCTGCCCCCCCGCCCCGACGACCTGCAGCATGGCGCGAAGTGCCACCAGCGTCTTGCCGGAGCCGACGTCGCCCTGGAGGAGACGCTGCATCGGCACCGTACCAGCCAGGTCGGCGGCTATCTCCTCCCCCACCCGCGCCTGCCCCGCAGTCAGCCGGTAGGGCAGGTAGGAGTCCAGGTCGGCACGCAGCGAGCCCTGCGCCTCGGGGACCGGCCATGCCACGGCGGTCCGAGTGGCCCGGTGCTCAGCACGCCGCTGCGCCAGGGCGGCCTGGAGGACCAGGGCCTCCTCGTGGCGCAGGCGCCTACGGGCCGCCTTCCACTGGCTGGCGTCCTGGGGCGCGTGCGCCCACCGGTAGGCGGTCAGGACGTCCACCAGGCCCTCCTGGCGTCGGATCCCCTCGGGAAGAGGGTCGGCCAGGTCGGCCGGGCCCACCTGGTCCAGCACGGTACGCACCGCCTTGGCGACCCTCCACGACGGGAGCGCCTCCGTGGCGGGGTAGATAGGCACGGGCCGCTCCAGCAGCGCCTGCCGCTCAGTGTCGTCCAGGTCGTCAAGGACCTGGAAGCGCGGGGAGGCGAGCTGCCGACGACCACGGTGCGAGCCCACCCTGCCGCTGAGGAGCACCGTCGTACCCGGGCTGAGGCGGTCGGCCAGCCCCTTCATCTGGCGGGCGGGCCCGAACATCACCACGTCCATCCTGGAGGTGCCGTCAGTGACGGCTGCCTCCAGGACGGCGGGAGGGTGCCCCGAGCGAGTCCGCCGGGAGGCCGAGCGCACCACCTGCGCCTGGATCGTGGCCTGCTCCCCCTCCACAAGGGTGCTCAGGTCCGTCAGCTCCCCCCAGGTGTCGTAGCGGCGTGGCAGGTGCCTCAGCAGGTCCCCGCCTGTGACCAGGCCCTGCCTGGACAGCTGGGAGGCAGTCGCCGCGCCCACGAGACGCTCCAGGGGACGCGCCAGAAGGGGCACGGCACCGGCAGCGGCGGGAGCACCCGCCGCACCGGGGCTGGGCGACCTGCTCGACAACGACCTACTCGATGGCGACGAGGACATCAGGCTCCTCCTGGCCCCCCGCGTGGACAGCGACCTCGACCCCGGGAGAGACCCCGGGAGAGACCCCGGGGATGACGCCGGGGACGTCATCGTCGGGGGGCTCCACGCCGGTGACCTGACCGCGCTGCGCGAGGGCGCCGACAACCAGGACCGCGACGTCCCTGCTGGCGTGTCGTCCGGTGACGACGGTGAGCAGCTCGTCGTCCGGCCTCAGGGCAGCGTGAATAGCCCGTACCACGGCCTCCGGTTCCGCCTCGGCCCCGCCCAGGCAGAGGGTGCGTATCCTGGCCCCAGCCTGAGAGGCGCGCTGGGCCAGGTCGGCCAGCGGGACGCCCTGCCCCTGGCCCGCCACGGCCACGGCCGCAGCCAGGACACGGGCCTCGTTGTCGGTGTCGCACACCAGTAGCTGGGGTCCCCCGGGCTCAGGCACAGCTGACGCACCGAGGTGCCGGGCGGCGCCCCCGCCCTCCAGGTCACGGCGGCCCCCCTCAGGCGCCGAGGACGCGGCCAGCGTCACAGACACGGCTGAGCGAGCCGCCAGGAACCGGGCAGCCTCGTGGGCGACCTGGGTACTGGCGGCATCGCAGGGAAGGACGACGACCTGGGCCACCCCCAGGTCACCAGCGGCCCGCACCACGGCATCACGGTCGGGATCCAGCACGACGACAGCCCCGGTGCGCGCCAGCTGCTCCACCAGTCCCGGGGCCCGGGTGCAGGCGATGACACCGACCCTGCGACTGCGCGCCCCTGGCCGCGGAAGCGGGCCTGGACTGTCGACAGGACCGGCGGAGAGGGCATCGGCGGCAGTGTCCAGCCCGGGGTGGGGGACCGCCTGGGAGGGGTGCATGCGCACGGACTGTGCCCGACGCTCGGCACGTCGTGCCGCCAGCCGCTCGAAGGAGACCACGTGGCCTGCCGAGTCCGTGGCCGACCACGGGGAGGGGGGCTCCTCAGCCGGGGCGACCAGGGCGGTGGGATGGAGGTGGTGGATGCAGGTCTGGCGCGCCCGCCCCTGACGCGGCAGGGCCGCACGGGGGGTGTCGGTGTGGACGTGGACCTGGTAGAGCCCCACACCAAGAGCGTCAGGGGTTCCCACCACCCCCACCGAGTCCCCGACCCGCTCCAGGTCCTCACGCAGCCGGGCGGCCTGGTCGGCCGTCGCCTCCAGCAGGTACATGACCTCGAACTCGCCCGAGGACGCCCCAGCGGCACCGGGGGCAGCCCCGCCTGCCCCGTGGGAGAGTCCCCCGGCCGCGAGCTCGCGCAGCATCTGGTAGGCCACTGCGGTGTAGGGTGCCCGGTCCTGCCAGGCGCCGCCGTCCCTGCCCACGTCGGCAGCCCCTGTGGCACCGGTAGCGTCGATGCTGTCAGACAGGCCGGTAAGCAGCAGCATGACAGCGGCTGCCCCTGCGTCAACCGGTCCGTGCCCCAGTCCGACGGTCTCCACGACGGACTCCTGCGCACCAAAGGCAGCCGCAGCGGCGACAGCACTCAGGGAGGCCGGAGCCTGGGGCGTGGACTCGTCCAGGGCGCGACGGGCAGCCGTCGCGGCATCGCGGACCACCGTCAGCAGGGTCCCGGTCACAGGGCGGGAGACAGCCGCCCACGTCGTCGAGGCCATCCGCTCCACGGCGTGCACCAGATCCACAGCCCGCAGCCCCGAGGGGTCGGTGGCCTGTGCGCACACGTCCGCCAGCGCAGACAGCGCCTGGGAGACCAGCAGGCCCGAGTTCCCCCGAGCCCCCCGTACAGTGCTGTCGGCCACGGCCCGCGACACCTGGACAGCGTCTGCCGAGGACGGCACGCGTTCCAGCCCCTCGGTGGCCGAGCGCAGCGTGAGCAGGACGTTTGTCCCCGTGTCGGCGTCCGGGACCGGGAAGACGTTGAGCGCGTCCACCAGGTCCCTCACGTCCACGGCAACCGCCTCGGCCAGGAGGATCCAGTGACGTATCGTGGCACCCCCCAGGACGACAGCGGGCGCACCCTGCCCTGCCCGGGCGTGTTCCTGCCGACGCGCCATGCTGCCTCCTGCTGCCAGAGATCTGCTGGGACCGTGCGTGGGACTGCTAGTTGGGACTGTGCTGCCGCACCGGGGCACCGTTCCCCGGCCAGGGAGCACGGGGCCAGCAGGGCATCAGGCTACCTGGTCGCGCCCGGGCTGTCCTTCCCGGCCACGACCCGGCCCGTCGGCCCGGACTCGGCCCGGGCGCAGTGTGCCTGAGCCCACGCCGCTCCCGCTTGGGTATCTCTGGCGCGTCCGCTATGGTATCGGGGCTGCCCGGCTGCGTAGCCTCCGGGTGGCTGACCCAGCGATGAGCCGGTCGGGCTCACTCGCCCCTCACACGGAAGAATCAGGAGTGAGACCGTGGCTGCTGTGTGCGACGTCTGCGGCAAGGGCCCCATGTTCGGCAAGAACGTCTCGCACTCCCACGTGCGGACGAACCGTCGGTGGAACCCGAACATCCAACGTGTCCGCGCGCTTGTGAACGGCGTTCCCAAGCGCCTCAAGGTGTGCACGTCCTGCCTCAAGGCAGGTAAGGTCACACGCAACATCTGAGCGCCTCCGCCGGACCGTCCCCGGTCTGTCGGGCCTGCCGGACCTCCCGGCACCAGGGCCGTCACCCCAGGGTGGCGGCTTTTACGTTACCGGTGCACCAGGACCCCCTGCGCCTCCCAGCCATACCTCCCATACCCCCAAGGCCTGCCGCACCCTCCTGCCCACCCTCGGGCACCAGCGGGCAGCACCGGCAGGCGGGCACTCGGCTACGGACCGTCTCAGCCCCGGGTCCCGAAGTGGTCCCATCCCAGGCCGGTGCCGCCAGCCTCGTCACGATCAGGGACGAGGGCAGGAGAACGCCCGTCCACGAGCACCCCCGGATCCTGGTGCGGCCCGGGACGTCGCACGCGGCCCACGACCCGGCTGCCCGGTGGCAGCCGCCTCAGTGCCCGTGGCGCGACGGCGGCCAGCACACCGTGGTCCTCTCCCCCGGTCAGCACCCACTGACGTGCCCGGGCGCGGGCGGTGGCCGGGTCCTCGCCGTCGAGCAGCGCAGCCACGGGCGTCAGGAGGGACGTCTCGGCCGCCACGGCACCGACCAGGTGCCGACCTCCCTGCGGGACTGCCGCCGTGCCACCACCACCGTCACCCGCCTCACCAGCGGTAGGGAGACCACCAGCCTTACCAGCACTACCGCCGTGCTCGCACGTACCAGCAGGGCCCTCGCCCAGGGCCTCGGTGGTCAGGACGTCAGCGGTCAGGACATCAATGACGACGCCGCTGGCCCTGGCCATCCTGTCGGCGTCACGCAGCAGGGAGTCGGAGACGTCCATCATGGCAGTGGCACCCAGGTCAGCCAGGGCGGGACCCGCCTCCAGCGGCGGCCGCGGGACACGGAAGAGGCTCAGGCAGCGCAGGGCCTGGGGCAACGCGCGCACCCGCCGGTCCTCTTCCATCCCGGCCTCCAGGAGACGCAGCCCTGCGGCGCTGCAGCCCAGGCTGCCAACGTGGACCACGACGTCCCCGGGCCTGGCGCCGCTGCGCAGCACGGGCTGCCTGCCCTCAAGGCTGCCCAGGGCAGTCACTGCTACCACAGTGCTGTCTCCCGAGCTCAGGTCACCCCCCACGACACCGGCCCCGCTCGCCTCGCACACCCGGGCCATCCCCCGGGCCAGGTCCAGCACCCACGACACCGGCGTGTCCGCAGGCAGGACAAGACCGACCACTACAGCAGCCGCCCGGGCACCCATAGCAGCCAGGTCAGCCAGGTTCTGGGCGACGGCCCGCGCCCCGACGTCGTGCCCACCGGACCACTCCCGCCGAAAGTGCCGCCCCTCAACCAGGACGTCGGTCCCCACCACGGCACGCGCGTCAGGAAGACCCAGGACGGCGCAGTCGTCACCGTTGCCGACGAGCGCGGCACCGGCAGGTGGCAGCAGCGGGGCGACCAGCCTCAGCAGCGCCTCCTCGCTCAGCCCGGACACAACCTGGTCCCGGAACTGGGCGGAGGCGTCAGGGACGCCGGAGCTGACCCCGGCAGACCCGCCCCCTCCCAGGAGGCTCCCGCTGCCGCCTCCCGCCTCAGCGGTTGACATCCGTGGAGCGCTCCAGGGCCAGCTCGATCAGCTCGGTCACCAGGGAGGTGTAGTCCGTGCCCGAGACCTGCCACATGTAGGGGTACATGGAGTAGGGCGTGAACCCCGGCATGGTGTTGACCTCGTTGACAAGCGCCTGCCCCTGCGCAGTCAGGAAGAAGTCCACCCTCATCAGCCCCTCGCCCCCCAGGGCGTCAAAGGCCTGTGCAGCGGTGTCCCGGAGAAGCTGCCGCTCCTCGGGGCGCAGGGGGGCAGGACAGACCATGGAGACGGCGTCATGGGCCAGGTACTTGGTCTGGTAGTCGTAGAAGTCCCCGGCGCCCTGCTCAGGATCCATGAGGACCTCCCCGGGCTCAGCCACCCTGGGAGCCTGCCCGTCACGTCCTCCCAGGACAGCCACCTCGATCTCACGGGCCTGGACGCCGGACTCCACCAGCACCTTGGGGTCCACGGCGCTGGCAGTCGTGATGGCCGCAGGCAGGTCCTGGGCACGGTCCACCTTGGTGATGCCCAGGGAGGAGCCGGCCCGGCACGGCTTGACGAACAGGGGGTAGTCCAGCGCCTCGCACGCGTCCAGGACCAGCTCAGGGTCGCGGCGCCAGGTGCGGGGACTGACGACGACGTGAGGCACGGTGGGGATCCCGGCCGCACCTAGCAGGACCTTGGTGACCTGCTTGTCCATACCTGCCGCGCTAGCCAGCACCCCACACCCCACGTAGCGCAGGCCCGCCGTCTCCAGCAGGCCCTGGACCGTCCCGTCCTCACCGTAGGGACCGTGCAGCAGGGGCAGGACCACGTCCACAACCACCTCACGCGGCGGCTGCCCGGGCGTGGCGACGAGGACGGTGCCCCGCCCTCCCTGCGGGACGGTCACAGCCCCCCGCCCCGCGCCCTCCCCGGTGATCTCCACCGGCGGGCGGCCCTCGACCAGCTCCAGGGCTGCCGGGTCGTCGTCGACCAGGACCCACTGACCGCTCCTGGTGATACCCACCGGCACCACCTCGTAGCGCTGCCGGTCGATGGCTGACAGGACACCCGCTGCCGTGGCACAGGACACCGAGTGCTCGCCACTGCGCCCGCCGAAGAGGACGACGACACGCGGCCTGCGCGAGCCGGAGGACGGTGGGGACACAGGTTCCTGCTGGTCAGACATGGGTGCCATCGTAGCGCGGTCCCCGCCCTCACCGAACCGGCCCCCGCTCTGCGGGCTATACTTATGCGTACCAGGCAGGTCCGCGCCTGCCCCCTGGTCCGCAGGCACGTCCAGGGGCAGCACGGCACCAGGGGCACCGGTACCTGCCGCCAGGCTCTTGCGCTGATTCAGGAGGACCCATGGGCCACCGCGTGTCGCACCCGGCTGCTGTCCCCGCTGCCATCATGCTCACCGTATCCTTCCTGTCCCTCCTGGGCCTTGGCGCCTGCTCCACCCGGACACCGGGCAGTGCCGCAGGCCTCCAGGGCGCCGCGACCGCCAGTGCCTCCGCCTCTCCCACGACGTCACCTACGCCGTCGTCCCCGGCCGCTGCTGCCTCCCAGGTGCCCACGACTACCGGGACGCTGACCCAGGAGGAGCGGGGCGGTCAGGGCGCCCCCGCCTGGGGCAGCGGCAGCCAGGGACAGGACGCCGCTGAGGGCTCCGCCCTGGTCATCACCGATGTACGCGTGGGCTCCCACGACGACGAGGGCTACGACCGAATCGTCGTCGAGCTGGCTGGTGAGGGTGCCCCCGGGTGGTCACCTCTGTGGACCGACCAGGCCTACTCCCTGGGCAAGGGGGAGCCCATCGCCGTCGGCGGCGACTACACCCTGCTGGTCACCGGGACCGGCGCCACCATGCCAACAAGTCCTGAGCAGCAGGAGCTGGCCTACACCGGGACCACACACTTCGACATGGACGCCCAGGGGATCGAGCAGGCCCACGTGGACCTGGCTGTGGAGGACCAGTTCCAGGTGGTACTGGGCACTGACTCCCAGACCTACCGCGTCTTCACCCTCTCCAGCCCCACCCGCCTAGTTATTGACGTGGCAGACGACGACGCCGGGGAGCTCGGAGACAGCGAGAACTAGAGACCCGCCCTCGCCTCCCGTTCTCAGGAGTGCTCCTTGGAGTCCTGAGTCCTTATAACTCAGCGACCCCTGGCAGCCTGCCTTGTAAACCCTCTCAGTGCCCTCAAGTGCCCTCAGCCGTGGGGCGGCGCGTAGACCCCCTCCGCCTTTCGAGGACGCGCCAGCAGGACGTCAGTGACCTCGGCGACGGTAGCCGTGCCCTCCACAACTGCCACCACCCCAGAGGTGATCGGCATCTCCACCCCGTGAGCCAGCGCCAGGTCCAGGACCGCCCGCGCCGACCTGGCCCCCTCCGCCACTCCCCGTGAGGCCGCCACCGCCTGGTCCACGCTCATCCCCTCCCCCAGGTGGCGCCCGAAGGCCTGGTTGCGGCTCAGGGGCGAGGAGCAGGTGGCGACCAGGTCACCCATGCCGGCCAGGCCCGCGAAGGTCTCCGGCCTGGCGCCCAGCGCCAGGCCCAGGCGGGTGATCTCCACCAGGCCGCGGGTGATGATCGTGGCCCGCGAGTTGTCCCCCATACCGCGCCCGGTGGCAGCGCCCACGGCCAGGGCGATGACGTTCTTGACGGCCCCGCACAGCTCGACCCCCAGGACGTCGGTGTTGGTGTAGGGGCGGAAGGTGGTAGTGGCGCAGGAGGAAGCCACCAGACGAGCCACTGCCTCGTCGCGGGCGGCCACGACCGTGGCCGTGGGCTGCCCGGCAGCGATCTCGTCGGCCAGGTTCGGCCCCGACACCACGGCCACCCTGCCGGGGGGCACCCTGAGGACCTGGGTGAGAAGCTCGCTCATACGCAGCCCCGTCCCCAACTCGACCCCCTTCATGAGCGACACGACCACTGTCTCCTCCCCCAGGGTCCCCCCCAGCGGCTCCAGGACACCGCGCGCCTCCTGGGAGGGCAGGGCTACCGCGACCAGCTGGGCGCCGTGGACCGCCTGCGACCTGCTGGTGGTGGCCTGCACGGTCGACGGCAGGCGGTGGCCCGGCACGTAGCGCTCGTTGGTACCCGCGTTGATCTCCTCGGCCACCTCACGGCGCCGCGCCCACACGGTCGCGGGGGTACCCGCCTGGGCCAGGAGGGAGGCAAAGGTAGTGCCCCAGGACCCCGAGCCGATGACCGCCGCCCTCACGCCTGCTCCTCACCCAGGTGCGGCCGTGACTCAGGGCTGGCCGCCCCAGGCCCCACAGGGTCGGGGCGTCGCACCCCCACCCTCCTTCGTCCCGGGTCCCCGTCATACTTCAGGTCAAAGGGACGCGGGGCCTTCAGCCCCCGCAGCTCCTCCACCAGGCTGGTGATGGCACGCATGATCTCCGCGGTGCACTCACGCACGGCCTCGCGGTCGGTGACGTCGCTGCCAAAACGTGACAGGTCCAGGGGCTCGCCGATCCTGACTCTGACGTCCTTGCGCGGAAGGGGGCGCAGCCTCACGGAGTAGGTGTCCAGGATCATGTGGGCGCCCCACTGGCCCATGGGCAGGACCGGTACCCCCGTGGCCATGGCCAGCCGAGCAGCACCTGTCTTCCCTGTCATGGGCCACTTCAGCGGGTCACGTGACAGGGTTCCCTCTGGGAAGACCATGACGGCCTCCCCGGCACGCAGCACCCTCTCCGCCTCGGCCAGGGAGCCGGACGCCGCCGAGCTCGAGCGCTGCACCGGGATCTGACCTCCCGCGCGCAGGACCGACCCCAGGACAGGTACCCGGAACAGCGACGACTTGGTCAGGGAGTAGATCGGGACACCGGCGTCCACGATGCTGCGCATCGCGGTCAGGGAGTCCAGGTCGCTCAGGTGGTTGGCCACCGCGACGAAGCCACCGTCGGCGGGAATGTTCTCCACCCCGCTCACCTGCTGGCGGGAGACCATCCGCAGGAAGGGGATGATCACGCCTTGGGCGGCGAAACGGTAGAACGGGGTGAACTGTCGGGTCTGCTGAGGGTGGGCCACGACAGGACTCTAGCCGTTCTCCGTCCGCCAGGTGGCGCCTGGAGGCCGAGGCCACCCCTCTCCTGCGCCCTCAGGCCAGACGAGTCACGTCCGCGTCCAGAGCCGCCAGCTTGGACATGAAGCTCTCGTAGCCGCGGTCAATGAGGTTGACGCCCTCGACGCGGCTGGTTCCCTCTGCCGCCAGGGCGGCGATGAGGTGCGAGAAGCCCCCGCGCAGGTCCGGTACCACGATGTCGGCACCCCGCAGTGGTGCGGGTCCTGAGATGACGGCCGAGTGGTAGAAGTTGCGCTGACCGAAGCGGCAGGCGGTGCCCCCCAGGCACTCGCGGTAGACCTGGATCGTGGCGCCCATCTTGCGCAGGGCGCCGGTGAAGCCGAAGCGGTTCTCGTAGACGGTCTCGTGGACGATGGACAGCCCCTCGGCCTGGGTCAGTGCCACGACCAGGGGCTGCTGCCAGTCTGTCATGAAGCCGGGATGGACGTTGGTCTCCACCACGCTGGAGCGCAGGTCGCCCCCAGGATGGTAGAAGCGGATACCGTCGTCACGCACGTCGAAGGCACCGCCCACCTTGCGGAAGGTGTTGAGGAAGGTGGTCATGTGGCTCTGGCGAGCCCCGCGCACGAAGACGTCGCCCCGGGTGGCCAGGGCCGCCGAGGCCCAGGACGCCGCCTCGATACGGTCCGGCAGGGCGGCGTGGTTGTAGCCGCCGAGCTCCTCGACACCCTCGACGTGGATGGTGCGGTCGGTGTCCACCGAGATGATGGCCCCCATCTTCTGCAGCACGTCCACCAGGTCCATGATCTCAGGCTCGACAGCCGCCCCCCGCAGCTCAGTCAGCCCGTGGGCGCGCACAGCGGTGAGGAGGGTCTGCTCGGTGGCGCCCACAGAGGGGTAGGGCAGGTCGATGACGGTGCCGTTGAGGCCGTGGGGCGCAGTCAGCCGGATACCCTGGGCCTGCTTGTCCACGTCCGCCCCGAACTGCCGCAGGATCTCCAGGTGGAAGTCTATGGGACGGTCACCGATGCGGCACCCGCCAAGGTCAGGAATAAACGCCTCTCCGAGCCGGTGCAGCAGCGGGCCGCAGAAGAGGATCGGGATACGTGAGGAGCCCGCGTGGGCGTCAATGTCTGCCACGTGGGCCGCCTCAACCTTGGAGGGGTCCAGGCGCAGCACGCCCTCACGCTGGTCGTAGTCGATAGACACCCCGTGCAGGCTCAGCAGCCCGGAGACGACGTCGACGTCACGGATGAGGGGGACGTTACGCAGCACTGACGGAGTGGTGCCCAGCAACGCAGCCACCATGGCCTTGGGGGCCAGGTTCTTGGCACCGCGCACAGTGATCTCACCGTTGAGCGGACGACCGCCCTCCACCTGGAGCAGACCATCGACCATGTGTTCCTCCATCACGTGCAGACCGTGCGCGACGCGGTGACGACCGCCCCGGCCCCGGAACGGGTCACAGCCGGGGCTGTCCCAGCATAGGCGTGCGCACCCGGCCAGGCTGGCCGGAGAACGGTCCGACCGGGGTGTCCTTGGACTCAGGGAAGGACTCGGGGGAGGGACTCAGGGGAAGGACCCAGGACTAGTGGAAGGTCCAGTGGCCTGGCGGCCTCAGGGCGCCTGTGTCGAGCGAGCGGAGACGACCTGCTCCTTGGGCAGGTGCCTGGCGGGCAGGGTTCGTGGCTTGTAGGCGGGGCGAGCCTGCTCGTAGGCCTCGATCTTCTCCTCGTGCTGCAGGGTCAGGGATATGTCGTCCAGACCCTCCATGAGGGTCCAGCGCACGTAGTCGTCGATCTGGAAGGAGCAGCGCAAGCCCGCCGCCTCCACGCTGCGGTGCTCCAGGTCCACCGTCACCTCGGTGCCCGGCTCCGCCTCCAGGACCTTCCACAGCTGCTCGCAGTCCTCCTGGGTCACCACCCCGGTCACCAGCCCCTGCTTGCCGGAGTTGCCCCGGAAAATATCGGCAAAGCGAGGGGCCAGAACCACCCTGAACCCGTAGTCCTTGAGCGCCCACACCGCGTGCTCGCGCGAGGACCCTGTTCCGAAGTCCGGTCCCGCTACGAGCACGGAGGCCCGCCTGTAGGCCTCCTGGTTGAGGACGAAGTCGGGATCACCCGCACGCCACGAGGCGAACAGGGCGTCGTCAAACCCGGTGCGCGTGATGCGCTTGAGGTAGACAGCAGGAATGATCTGGTCGGTGTCCACGGCGCTGCGCCGCAGCGGAGCACCGACCCCCGTGTGGCGGACAAACTTCTCCATGTCTGATCCGGCTCCTTTGTCCTGGTGTGCGTCCTGGTGCATGCCCTGGAGCACGTCCTGTCATGTCGTGCGTGGCCTGAGCCCGTCGTCCGGACGGGCGACGGGCCTCAGCCACGCCTGTCGGCCCTGGGCTCCAGGTCCTCCAGGACCTCAGGCGGGAGGTCCGGCAGGTCGGCGGGCGTGGACAGGCGACCCCGCACCGCTGTGGCAGCCGCCACCACCGGGGACACTAGGTGAGTGCGCCCGCCCTTGCCCTGACGTCCCTCGAAGTTGCGGTTGGAGGTGGAGGCGGCGCGCTCGCCCGGGCTGAGCTGGTCCGGGTTCATGCCCAGGCACATGGAGCACCCCGCGTTGCGCCACTCCGCGCCAAAGCCCGTGAACACCCGGTCCAGGCCCTCGGCCTCAGCCTGGAGCCGTACCCGCGCGGAGGCCGGGACCACCAGCATGCGCAGGCCCTTGGCCTTCTCCCTGCCTCGGATCACCTCAGCGGCGGCGCGCAGGTCCTCGATCCGCCCGTTGGTGCACGAGCCGAGGAAGACGGTGTCCACCTTGATGTCACGCAGGGGCGTGCCTGGGACCAGGTCCATGTACTCCAGGGCACGCTGGGCGGCCAGTCGCTCGGTCTCGTCGGCGATCTCCTCCGGGACCGGGACCCTGCCCGAGATCGGCAGCCCCTGGCCCGGGTTCGTGCCCCAGGTGACAAAGGGCTCGATGTCATTGGCCTCCAGGACCACCTCGGTGTCGAAGACGGCATCCGGGTCGGTGCGCAGGGAGGACCAGTACTCCACCGCCGCGTCCCAGTCCTCCCCCTGGGGGGCGTGGGGACGGTCGCGGATGTAGTCAAAAGTAGTCTGGTCGGGGGCTATCATGCCCGCACGGGCACCGCCCTCGATACTCATGTTGCAGATGGTCATGCGGGCCTCCATGGACAGCTGCTCAATGGCGCGGCCACGGTACTCAATGACGTGCCCCTGACCCCCGTTGGTGCCGATCTTGGCGATGATGGCCAGGATGATGTCCTTGGCACCACTGCCCGGGGGCAGGTCCCCGTCAATGGTGACGCTCATGGTCCTGAACGGTGCGATGGGCAGGGTCTGGGTGGCCAGGACATGCTCCACCTGCGAGGTGCCGATACCGAAGGCCAGCGCCCCGAAGGCACCGTGGGTCGAGGTGTGGGAGTCGCCGCAGACGACGGTCATCCCTGGCTGGGTCAGCCCCAGCTGGGGACCGACGGCGTGGACGATGCCCTGGTCGGCGTCGCCCAGGGAGTGCAGACGCACCCCGAACTCGGCGCAGTTGGCCCGCAGCGTCTCGATCTGGGCACGGCTGGTGACGTCGGCGATGGGCAGGTCGATGTCGAGGGTCGGGGTGTTGTGGTCCTCGGTGGCCAGTGTCAGGTCAGTGCGGCGGACCCGGCGGCCCGCCAGGCGCAGGCCCTCGAAGGCCTGGGGACTGGTGACCTCGTGGACCAGGTGCAGGTCGATGTAGAGCAGGTCGGGCGCCCCGTCAGCACCCTGGGACACGATGTGGTCGCGCCAGACCTTCTCAGCGAGAGTCATTCCCATCGCGCAGCCGTCCTTTCCTTGAGGCACGAGCACGAGCCCGGTAACGTGCGGCCCGGCCCGAGGGACGCCGCCGCTTCCACGTCCCGCTGAGGACGTTATGCTGACACCACGCCACTTCTTGTAGGCCAGCATACTTGAAGTCTCATACCTTGAAATGGCAGTATCAGAGTATGGACAACCCCACTGAGAGCAGCAGCGGCGTCGGTGTCATCGACAAGGCCGCACTGGTGCTCAACGCCCTGGAGTCCGGCCCCGCCACCCTGGCGCACCTAGTTGCCTCCACCCACCTGGCCCGCCCCACCGCACACCGTATCGCGGTGGCCCTGGAGTACCACCGCCTGGTCACCCGCGACTCCCAGGGCAGGTTCGTCCTGGGCCCCCGGCTCGCCGAGCTGGCCAGGGCTGCGGGCGAGGACCACCTCCTGGTGGCTGCGGGCCCGGTCCTGGCCGCCCTGCGCGACAAGACCCACGAGTCCGCCCAGCTCTACCGGCGTCAGGGAGACGTGCGCGTGTGTGTCGCCAACGCCGAGCGCCCGATCGGGCTGCGCGACTCGATCCCTGTGGGTGCCACCATGTCCATGCAGGGAGGGTCCGCGGCCCAGGTCCTGCTGGCCTGGGAGGAGCCGGACCGTCTTCACCGCGGCCTGGTCGGCTCCCGGTTCAACGCCACGATGCTGTCCGCGGTACGACGGCGCGGGTGGTCCCAGTCGGTGGGAGAGCGGGAACCCGGGGTCGCCTCCGTGTCCGCGCCGGTGCGCGGCAGCAGCGGGAAGGTGATCGCCGCCATCTCCATCTCCGGACCGATCGACCGCATGGGCCGCCAGCCCGGACGGACCCACGGCGCCGTCGTCGTAGCCGCAGCACGCCGCCTGTCAGAGGCCCTGCGCCACGACGAGGACCGCTGACAGGCTGGCACCCGGTCAGCTCACCCTCTCGCTCTAAGGCTCTGACCTACCGACTCCCGCCGACTCACTCTGGCTCACACTCACTCAGCCCCTCGCCTGTGCCCGCCGGTAGGCCAGCACGTTCATACCCGTGACGCTGTCCCACTCCGGGGCAGGGGGGACAGTCCTGTTGTGGTGCTTGATGCGCTCCAGGCGCCGGGGGTCCGCCATGAGCCCGGCCAGGGCCTCGGCCAGGCCTGCGTCGTCCTCCGCCAGGAGCCCGTCCACACCGTGGTCGATGAAGTCCCCGACCCCCGAGGACCCCAGCGCCACCACGGCCAGCCCGGCGGTGCGGGCCTCCAGGACGCTGATCCCGAAGGAGTCGGCCGGGGAGGTCTGCAGGTAGACATCCGCCTGGGCAAAAGCACGCGC
Source organism: Actinomyces wuliandei (assembly GCF_004010955.1). Taxonomy (NCBI): domain Bacteria; kingdom Bacillati; phylum Actinomycetota; class Actinomycetes; order Actinomycetales; family Actinomycetaceae; genus Actinomyces; species Actinomyces wuliandei. Next base: position 1,037,563 of record NZ_CP025227.1, on the reverse strand, counting down.
CAGCTCGGGGCGGTCCACGCGCCCCACGAGGGTGATGCGCTCGGCCATGCCGCTGCGGGCCACCTCCTGCTCCAGACGATGCCGCAGGGGGCCGTCACCGTAGACATCCAGGACCGCGTCGCGGCGCCCCGAGCGCCGCACCGCCTCAGCGAAGGCCCGCACCACCTGCAGCGGGCGCTTGCGCCCGATCCAGCGCAGCGAGGCCACGACCCGCAACGGCGCCCCGGGCGGTCGCCCCTCCCCTGACGGACCTGGGTGCCAGTCGGCCAGGCTGATGCCGTTGGGCAGCACCGTGACCGGCTCACAGGCACCTGCCCGCAGCACCTGCTGCGCCAGCATGGAGGACACCGCCGTGAGGTCGGCTCCCGCCTCCTGCCACAGCCGGACCGGGCTGAGGCCCCCTAGCTGTCCGACAGCCCGTGACCAGCCTCCGAGCACGCAGTGGAAGGTGATCACCGTCGGCACGCCACAACGGCGCGCGGCCGCGACACCCGGCCAGGCGAAAGGCGAGACCACGCCGACGTGGACGTGGACGACGTCGGGACACAGGTGCTCCATCAGCCACGTCAGCTCGCCGCGCGCCCGGGGGTGGACAGGCAGCTCGGCAGGAAGGGGCACGGTGGTACGGAATACAGGGAAGCCGTCGGGTCGTTCCACGTCCCGCCCCCGGCGAGTGCCCGCTGGCGTCGCGGTGACGACAGCGGGCTCGTGCCCGTGTCGCAGGAGGTTCCTGGCCAGGTCCCGCACCTGGGTCTCGATCCCGCCCAGGCGGGGGGCGTAGCAGTCAGACACGATGAGCACGCGCATAGTGCCCAGTGTGCCACCGCCCGCCCCCGGTCACCGGGTGCAGGAGCCCGTCCAGGCCTCACGCCCCCGAGCCACCCCCAGGTCGCCCCTCAGCCCTGGGAGCCGACCTGCCGCAGCTCGGCGATAGCAGCCTCGAAGTCCTCCAGCGACTCGAAGGAGGAGTAGACGGAGGCAAACCGGAGGTAGGCGATCTGGTCCAGCTCGCGCAGCGGGCCGAGGATGGCCAGACCGACCTCGTGGGAGTCCACGAGAGCCTGACCGGTGGCCCGCACCTCCTCCTCGACCTTGTGGGCCAGGAGAGCCAGGTCGTCGTCGGAGACTGGACGCCCCTGGCAGGCTCGGCGGACACCGACTATAACCTTGTCCCTGCTGAACGGCTCCACCACCCCCGACCGCTTGCGTACCGAGAGGCTGGCAGTCTCCAGGGTGGTGAAGCGCCGACCGCACTGCTGGCACTGACGTCGTCGACGTATCGAGGTCCCGTCCTCAGCGGTTCGTGAGTCCACGACCCGGGAGCCGTCATGGCGGCAGAAGGGACAGTGCACGGGACGACCTCCAGGTGATCGCTTGACCGACACCTTGGAGACTAAACGCCAGCCGCGTCACACCGCAAGCCTCAGGCACCCCGGCTCCACGTCAGGCCCTCAGGGGACCGGAACGACAAGACGCTGACCAGCACGCACCGACGAGGTCTCCAGGCTGTTGAGCTCGACGATGACGGCCACCGTCTCGGCAACGTCGGGGGCCCCGGTCGAGGAGGCCAGGTCCCACAGGGACTGCCCGGGCTGGACAACCGCCGTGGAGGTGCCGGTGTAGCCCAGCTGGCCCAGCGTCGACAGCACGATGCCCCCGGCGGCCAGCACCGCCACCACGAGGCCAACCACCAGGCCTGCGGCCAGGTACCGTATCGCAGCAGGCACAGAGGCGGCAGGAGCAGACGAGGCCCACGCCCTGTCGGCTCCCGGGGAGCCGGGCGACGCACCGCCGGGCGCCACCTCACCCCCGTAGCGGAGCCGATGCCGTGCGGCACGGGCCGCCGGGCGAGCGGACGGCACCTGAGGGGGACGCACAGCGGGAGCACGCACAGTACGCACAGCCAGGGGAGCACCCGGCCGTCGAGGGGGAGCCTGGGGCAGCCGGGAGGCCGTCCGGCTGCCGCCCCCGTCAGGACGCGCAGGGACGGTCATGTCAGGCACCAGTCGCAGGTGGGTCGAGCCTCCGGCCCCGCGGCGAGTACCCGTGCGGCGCGGGCGCTGCCGCCCCCCGCCTCCGGACGCGGGAGGAACCAGGCTCAGGCACCGATGAGGAACCCGGGAGGCAGGACCCGAGCCGCGCGCCTTCTGGGCGGGGCGGGACGACGGGGGGACGGCAGCAGCACTCACGAGCTCCTCCAGAACACACGTTCGACGAACACCTGTTCGACAGGCTAGCGCCCCAGAGCCGACACGTCCAGCATTCTTCGAACACATGTTTGATGGCGTGTCTGATCGACTCTAGGATTGACGCATCAAGACCACCACAGGCCTACGACACGAACGCTCGACCGGCCCCGCCTCTGTCGGGCAGGGCGGCGGCAGGCAGCATCGAGCTCAGGGAAGGCACGGCAATGAGCACGACCACCAGCCACGGCAGGCACGCCGCCGTAGGCACCAGGACGCGCGGCACCGGCGCCCCTGCGACCAGCAGGCTCCTGGCGGACCTGGACGTCCGCGCCCGGGCCGTCTACGAGGCAGTGCGCGAGGCCGTCGAGTCCCGCGGCTACCCGCCGTCACTGCGGGAGATCGGCACCACCGTGGGCCTGACCAGCCCCTCCTCCGTCAAGCACCAGCTGGACAAGCTGGAGCGGCTGGGGCTGCTGCGTCGCGACCCCCGACGCCCCCGTGCCATGGAAGTAGTGACCCCCGGCAACGCGCGCACCGACCAGGAAGCCCGGAGGTGCCCGGTCGGCTCGGCAGGGGCGGCGGGCCAGGCCCCGGCACCGTCGCGCGCAGAGGACGTGCCCCGCGCGCCTCGCGGCCTGCTGTCCGCCGGGGAGCCGCAGACGGAGGAGACAGTGCCGGTCCCTCTCGTCGGCCACATCGCCGCAGGGGCACCGATCCTGGCTGAGCAGCAGTGGGAGGAGGTCATGCCCCTGCCCCGCCGTCTGACGGGGGGCGGTGACCTGTTCATGCTCAGGGTCCAGGGCGACTCCATGACCGAGGCAGCCATCTGCGACGGCGACTGGGTCGTGGTACGCGCCCAGCCTGACGCCCAGGCCGGTGAGGTCGTGGCCGCCATGATTGAGGAGCCGGACGGCGCCAGCGCGACGGTCAAGGTGCTCTCACGGCGTGACGGGCACCAGTGGCTGCTGCCCCGCAACCCCGCCTACGCCCCTATCGACGGCGACAAGGCCACGATCATGGGCAAGGTGGTCGCCGTCCTGCGCTCCCTGTGACCGGCCCCTGCAGCACTTCCACAGTATCCCCGCAGTACCTCTGAAATACCCCCGCACCACCCCGGGGCAGCACCCGAGCAGACCTTCCCCCTCAGACGCCCGGAGGGGTGCCTGAGGGGGAACGGCTCTGGGACCCGGCTGGCCACTGGGTCCCGCAGCAGGACGACCGGAGCCGCCCGGTCAAGGCCGTCAGCCGGGACTGTCGGCAGAGGTGACCGGCCGGGGTCAGTAGCCCAGCCCGCGCGCCACCTCGCGCAGGTGGTCGGCCGAGGCCGTGAGAGCCTCCTTCTCGCCAGGGGTCAGCGGGAGCTCGAGACGCCGCCCGGCACCCTCACGTCCCACGATAGTGGGGACCGCCATGCACACGTCAGAGATCCCGTGCCAGTCGGTGAGCAGCGGGGAGATGGTCAGCACCCGCTGCTCGTCGTTGAGGACCGCGGAGATGATCCGCTGGACCGCCAGGCCCACGGCGTAGTTCGTAGCACCCTTGCCCTCAATGATGCGGTAGGCGGAGCGGACGACGTCGTGGGCGATGCGGTCACGCTTGGCCTCGTCAAAGACGCCCCCGTCAAGAGTCCGGCCCCACTGGGTGACCGGCACCCCGCCGATCTCCGTGGACGACCACAGCGGGACCTCGGAGTCCCCGTGCTCACCAGCGATGTAGCCGTGGATGTTCTGCGTGGCGGTTCCGGTCTCCAGGGAGACCAGGTAACGCATACGGGCGGTGTCCAGGACGGTGCCGGACCCGAAGACCTGGTTCTCTGGGAGGCCCGTGATCTTCTTGGCACAGTAGGTGACCACGTCCACCGGGTTGGCCACGAGCACGAAGATGGCGTGAGGAGCGACCTCCACCAGCCGTGGCAGGATCTTCTCCATGATGCCCACCGTGGCGCCCGCCAGCTCCAGGCGGGACTGGCCGGGCTTCTGCTTGGCACCGGCAGTGATGGCAATCACGTCTGCGTCGCGGCAGATCTCTGGGTCGTCGGAGCCGGAGACTGCACCGGCCGAGGTGAACTGGATGCCCTGGGCGATGTCCAGGGCCTCCGCCTCCACCTTCTCCTTGGCGATGTCCTGGAGCACCACCTCGCGGGCCACGCCCTTGGTGACGCAGGCGTAGGCAAGCGTGGACCCGACAGCACCTGCACCGATGACAGCGACCTTGGACGGGCGCCCTGAGCGGGCAGTGGGGTAGGAGCCTTGAGCAGTATTGGTGATGGTGGCTTCGGACACGGTGTCTCCTCCGACTCGATTAGCGGTACGGGGAGCGGCCTCCCCGGTCCCAACCCTACGTGGTCCCGTCGGCCAGGCTGCGGGACTCTTGGTACGCGAGCCGCAGCGGCTCAGTCCTGGGCGGCCAGACGGGTGAGCGCACCCTGGACGACCTGCGGGTCCGAGGTCGGCCACAACGGAGGCAGGGAGCGGGACAGGAAGCCCCCGTAGCGGGCTGTGCGCAACCGGGGGTCCAGGACGGCCACCACCCCCCGGTCCTGCTGGCTGCGGATGAGGCGCCCCGCGCCCTGGGCCAGCAGCAGGCCCGCCTGCGTCGCCGCCACACTCATGAAGCCGTTGCCGCCCGCAGCGGTCACGGCCTGGGTGCGCGCCTGGACCACGGGGTCGTCGGGCCGTGGAAAGGGGATACGGTCGATGACGACCAGGCGGCAGGTACGTCCGGGCACGTCCACCCCCTGCCACAGGCTGAGGCTGCCTACCAGGCAGGCGGCGTCATCGGCGGCAAAGGCCTCCACGAGCGCGGGCAACGGGTCCTCCCCCTGGGCGTAGACGGGCAGGCTGGTGGCTGAGCGCAAGAGCTCGGCCGCCTCCTGCGCTGCCAGACGCGAGGAGAACAGGCCGAGCATCCCTCCCCCGGAGGCCTCCGCCAGAGCCAGCATCTCCTCCAGCGCGGCCTGCGAGACACCGGAGCCAGGACGAGGAAGGTGCGTCGGCGTGTACAGGATGCCCTGACGCGGGTAGTCGAAGGGCGACCCCACGTCAAGGCCCCGCCAGGACTCCTCCCCCAGGGTCAGTCCCAGGGTGCGGGCCATCGGCTCAAAACCTCCGCCCACCGCCAGGGTCGCGGAGGTCAGCACCGTGCTCCTGCCCGCCAGCAGGGTGGTCGCCACCCGCGCCGCGACGTCAACGGGTGCCAGCATGAGCCGTGGTGGCTCCGCCCCGGCCCGAGGTCTCTCCACCCAGGCCACCTCCCGCCCCTGGTCCACCGCGTCCGAGGTCAGGCGATCCACGGTGTCCACCAGGTCGGTGAGGGCCTGCCGGGCCATGCTGACGCCCCCGGCCTCCTGGGCACGGGCAGCGGTACCACGGGCCCTCTCACGCACGTCGGCAGCAACCTGGCGGGTCGCGTCGTCCAGGACGACCAGGGCACTGCGCAGGGTCGGCGGCAGCCCCTGCCCCAGTCGGCCGTCAGGCAGGTCGTCCAGCACCCCTGCCAGCCCCTGACCTGCTGCCTCCAGGTCGGAGACCAGCACCGAGGCGTGCCTGCGGGCGATCGTGGCGGCCCGGGCCACTGCGGCACCGGACAGCGAGACAGTCCCCTGGGAGCGCACCCGCTCGGCCAGCTCGTGGGCCTCGTCCACCACCAGGACCTGGTGGTCAGGCAGAATCCCGGGGCTGCCTGCGGCCACGACACCCAGCACGGCGTGGTTGGTGACGACGACGTCAGCCTGTGCGGCCTGTGAGCGGGCCGCACGGGGGAAGCACTCCTGCCTGACCGGGCAGGACGACCCCAGACACTCGGCCCGGGAGACGCTGACCTGCCGCCAGGCCCGGTCAGACACGCCCGGTACGAGGTCGTCACGGTCGCCGCTGTCAGTAGTCCGGGCCCACTCCCGCAGCCTGACCACCTGCTCCCCCAGCCCCAGGGCGGCCGCCTGGCCGACTCCCGGCCGCGACCGCACCTCCCCGGCGCCGAAGAGCGCGTCGTCGGCACCGGTGTCCTCGGCGGGGTAGCCCCCGTCCAGCCGGTAGCGGCACAGATAGTTGTGCCAGCCCTTGAGCAGCGCCACCCGGGGCCTCGACCCGGTGGCACGCTCTACCTCCTGCGCCGCCACAGGAGCGTCCTTGGTCAGGACCTGGCGCTGTAGCGCCAGGGTGGCCGTGGACACCACGACCCGGTGGTCGGCAGCGACCGAGTCGAGCATGACCGGCACCAGGTAGGCCAGGGACTTGCCGGTGCCTGTTCCCGCCTGGACCAGAAGGTGGCCCCTGTCCTGGAGCGTCTCCGCCACCGCTGCCGCCATCGTGGCCTGCCCCTGGCGCGGGCTGCCTCCCGCCTCGCTGACTGCGGACTGCAGGACAGCCAGGATGCTGTCCCGTTCCCGGCCCGTCGGCTCAGCTCCGGCTGACTCGGCCATCAGCCGCCCCGGGCGCCTCGCCTGTTTTCTCCACGGCCTCGTCCTCCACGGCCTCGTCGGCACCAGCGCCCTCGGCACAGGCGGCCCTCAGCTCTGCGGCCAGCGCCGGCCCCACCCGGGCGACCAGGTGGGTCCCGGCCTCCGTGTAGCTGGCGGACTCGACCTCTCCGTCGGCATAGGCACGGGAGACCAGGTCACCGCGCGAGTAGGGGACGACGACGTCCACGACGACGTCAGGACGAGGCAGCATCTCCTCCACACGCTCACGCAGTCCGGCCAGCCCCTGCCCGGTGCGTGCCGAGACGATGACGGCACCGGGCAGGGCGGTACGCAGGGCCACCAGGGTGACGGGGTCAGCCAGGTCCGCCTTGTTGAGCACCACCAGCTCAGGCACCTCCAGGGCACCAGGTACTCCCGACAGGACGTGACGCACCGCTGCGACCTGGCCCAGAGGGTCCGGGTGGGCGGCGTCAACCACGTGGAGGAGGAGGTCCGCCTCAGCTACTTCCTCCAGGGTGGAGCGGAACGCCTCAATGAGCTCGTGGGGCAGGTTGCGCACGAAGCCGACCGTGTCCGTCAGGGTGTAGGTGCGCCCCTCAGCGGTCTCAGCCCGGCGCACAGTGGGGTCCAGCGTGGCGAACAGCGCGTCCTGGACCATGGCACCCGCATCGGTGAGGCGGTTCATGAGGGAGGACTTGCCCGCGTTGGTGTACCCGGCGATCGCTACCGAGGGGATGGCGCCGCGCCGTCGTGAGCCGCGTCTGGCCTGGCGGGAGGGGGTCATCTCCTTGATCTCGCGCCGCAGCCTGGCCATGCGGGTGTGGATGCGTCGGCGGTCGAGCTCGATCTTGGTCTCTCCGGGGCCGCGTGAGCCAATCCCCTGGCCTCCGGCCACGCGTCCGCCGGCCTGCCGGGACATGGACTCACCCCAGCCACGCAAGCGCGGCAGCAGGTACTCCAGCTGGGCGAGCTCGACCTGCGCCTTGCCCTCGCGCGACTTGGCGTGCTGGGCGAAGATGTCGAGTATGAGGGCGGTACGGTCCACTACCTTGACTCCGACGACGTCCTCCAAAGCGCGACGCTGGGAGGGCGCGAGCTCGTCATCGACGATGACCGTGTCCGCCCCCGAGGCGGCCACGGTCTCCGCCAGCTCGCGCGCCTTGCCGCTGCCCAGGTAGGTGGCAGGGTCGGGGTGGTCACGCCTCTGGATCACCGCGTCCAGGACCTGGGAGCCGGCGGTCTGCGCCAGGGCGGCCAGCTCGCGCAGGGAGGTCTCGACGTCCTGGGACCCGACGGCCTCCCCCTGGTGCTGGGGCTCCGCCTGACCGGTGTCGGTGGCATCGGCCCGGCCCACGCCGGTGGCACCGGACACACCGTGACCGCTCCTCCTCCCGGTCCGGGAGCGGGAGAGGTCCAGGCCCACAAGAACCACCTTCTCCAGCCGGACCTGGCGGTACTCGACCTCAGAGACGTCCTGGAGCTCGGTGGACAGGCTGGCCACACGTCGCAGGCCGGCACGGGCCTCACGTTCCAGCGAGCCGTCGTCATGCTCCTCGTCAAGGTCAGCGAGGCTGCCCAGGCCGTCACGGGAGGAGTGCCCCGACGTTGAGGCCAGGGCGGTTCCGGCCCGGGACAGGACACGTGCCACGACGTCCTCGGCAGCGGGCGGGACCTGCGGGGGCCGACCGTCGGCGTCGTCAGGGACGCCAGAGGGCTCGTGGGCACTCCCCCAGGCGACGGGGGACTCGGTGTGGACGTTGCGCCGAGACTCGGCACGTGCAGCAGGAACAGTGGATCGAGAACGGGTCACCTTGAGACTCCTTGCAGTATGCGTAGGCACGGTCCGGAGCACAGGCTCAACAGACCTTCCCGGTGCGTCCGGGCCCGGTTCGGTGCAGGACGGAGCCGGGGCGAGGCCGCGACCGCCAGCAAGGCCGCGTCCCCGGCTCAGCGCATACGCAGAATCCACATGGGATCAGCATAGCTGCCTGCCCTGATCCGCACAACCCTGAGACGAGACTCATCACATGCGCCCGCGAGAGGAGCCCGGTACCTCACATAGCTGCACATCTTCGGCTGGTTGTCCGCAGCACCGCTGGGACCACGATGCGGCGAATCCCCGCAGTTCTGCGGAAGGCAGGCCAGCCACCGCACGGACCACACACCACCAGCAACTCCATGATGTGCACTGGGCACGCCGCTGCACATCATGGAGCCCGCACCACGAGGGACCTGGGAGGGGCGGCCCCGCTCCCCACGCGCCGATCCCCGGCACAACCCGCAGAAGCACGCGGATCCCCGAACTACCCCAGCCCCGAGCAGACAACCCCTCCCCCCATCCCGCGCAACCACCAAGCACCTGAAGATGTGCAACCTACTCGGCCCCGTAGCCGTCCACACACGGATCGTGTACAGCACCTCGGTGTTCCCACCACCCTGACCGTCTGTGTCGCCTAGGCTCACCGTATGAACTGCCTACACCATCCTGAGACCCTGGCCACGCTCGTCTGCGAGTGCGGGACCGCCCTGTGCCATGAGTGCGCCACCCGTCGTCCCGCAGTCGGCTGCCCCACCTGCGTCGCGACGAAGCTGTCCCACGAAGGAGGCAAGACCACCACCGACGCTGTCCTGGCTGTCGTCGGTGCGGTCGCGGGCGCTGCGGCCTTCTACGCCCTCACGCGCTCCTGGTCCGAGGTCGGCGGCTGGCTCACCTTCGCTGCCGTCGGTGCCGGATGGCCCTTCGGGTGGCGGGCGCTACGGTTCTGGTCCGCGCTGGGTACCAGCTACAGCGCCTGGGGGAGCAACCTCGTCCTGGTCATCCTCATCTGGATGACCCCTCTCCTCGTGCTGGTCCTGAAGATGTGGGTCGCCATGCTGATCGGCGTGCCCGCCCTGGTCGTGACCGCGCTCAGGCAGGCCGTGGTTCTCCTGCGCCTGCACACCGCCCGGTTGCGACAGCCGGTGTGAGCACGGCCCCCGCCCCCACACCCCGGACCCTGCTGCTCACTCGGCTGGGTCACCTGGTGCTGGCCATGCTCGTGGTCGAGCTGCTGGCCGGGATGCAGGTCTACATCAACCAGACGGTCCTGCCCCTGCTGGCCACCGACCTGCACGCCCGCGACCACTACGGCCTGGTGACGGCCGCCGCCCAGGTCCCGGCCTTCCTCACCATGCCCCTGGGCGGGGCGATGCTGTCCCGGTGGCGGGCGGACCGGCTCATGACCGTCCTGACCGCCGTCCTGGTGGCCGGGGCGGTCTCGGGTGCCCTGGCCCCGGGTATCGAGGTCTACGTGGCGGCCGAGGTCCTGCGGGGCCTGGCTGCCGGGGCGCTGGCCACCGTCACCATGGGGGTGCTCGTGGCGGGGCTGCCCGAGGCCTGGAAACGCCTCTTCCTGGCAGCCAGCTCAGCGACGTGGGTGGTCTCCTCCCTCCTGGGACCTGCCTACGCCGCCGGGATGAGCACGCTGTGGGGGTGGAGGTGGGCGCTGGTGGGCTACGTCCCCCTGCTGGTAGCGGCACGGCTGGTCATGTCCCGGGAGATCCGGGGTCTGCGCGTCAAGGACGACGGGGCCGCCGCACCGTGGACGGCGGCGCTGGCCCTGGCTGCGGGAGTGGGGATGATCGGACTGGCTCCGGCAGGGCGCTGGTGGTTCTGGCCTGGCTGCCTCCTTGGTGCCGCCACAGTGGTCTGGGCCTGCGCCCGGGTGTTTCCGGCGGGAACCATGCGTCTGGCCCCGGGGCGCCGGGCGGCGGTAGCCACGCTGGCCTGGGTGTGTGCGGCCTACTTCTCCCTGGACTTCCTGGTCTCTCCCGGCGCCCACGACGTCCTGGGACTCGGCGCGGGACCGATCGGCTGGGCGCTGACCTGTGCAGGAGTGCTGTGGTCCGTCACAGCCATGTGGTGCGGGGCGCGACCGGCGCGGGCTGCGCACCACTACAGAGCACGCGGCACGACCGGGGCGGTGTGCCTCACCGGTGGTGCCGCACTGATGGCTCTCGCCTTCACCGGGGCACCACCCTGGTGGTGGCTGCACGTGGGCTTCGGACTGGCGGGCACGGGGATGGGCCTCACCCACCAGGACACGCTCATCCGGTGCGTGAGCCAGCCACCCGAGGGCCAGGACGACGGGATCTCCGAGGCCGGTGCGGCGACCTCAGTGACGGTGGCGACCACTGCCGGGGGCGCAGCGCTGGGGACCTTCGCCACGGCACTCGTCGCTCCCACGACAGCCGGGGTCGACGGCGCCCGTCTGGTGGCTGTCGTCATCGTGCTCGCGCTCCTGCTGGCCTGCACCCCGGTCCTGGCTCGTCGAGCGGCCTGAGCCGCCTGGCACACGGACACCCGGCCCAGGAAGCGCACGGCCCTCGGAAGAGGGGGGAGCAGGCGCCCTGCCCGGTAGCCTTGAGCCGTGAACGAGCACTACTTCACCGCCTCGCCCAGCGGGTCTGCGCAGGAGCGCACCCGGCGGGTCGTCGTGCGCGGCACCGACTACGAGGTGGTCACCACCTCAGGGGTCTTCTCCGCAGACCGCCTGGACCGGGGGACCCGGGTCCTGCTCCACCACGTGCCACAGCCTCCGACGCACGGCACCTTCTTGGACCTGGGCTGCGGGTGGGGGCCAATCGCCCTGGCCCTGGCCCGGGCCTCACCGCAGGCGCTCGTCCTGGCTACAGACGTCAACGAGCGCGCGGTGGAGCTGACGCGACGCAACGCCGCAGGCGCAGGGCTGACCAACATCAGCCCTTGCCTGGCCGACGACCTTAGGCGCAGACTGACGCAGTCCGGACAGAGGCTGGACCTCATATGGTCCAACCCCCCGGTGAGGATCGGCAAGAGGGCTCTCCACGACCTGCTCACCACGTGGCTGTCCCTGCTGTCTGAGCACGGTGAGGCCTGGCTGGTGGTGAGCAGGAACCTGGGGGCGGACTCCCTGACCAGGTGGCTTGTCGAGGAGGGCTGGCAGGCAGGGAGAACCGCCTCGGCCAAGGGCTTCCGGGTGCTGCGGGTCGCGCGCTCCTGACCCGGGAGCACGGGCAGGGCCACCGGGGCCACTCCGGCGGGCTGGCACCGGTACCCGGACCCTGCCCGCCAGGGGCCGCCGCAGCCTTGTCCGGCCCTGCCTTGTCTCAACTTACTGCGGGACACCCGGGTCCTGGGGCGGGTGGGTGCCCTGCCCTGGAGCCTGGCCAGGCTGCGCTGGGGGCTGCGGACCAACGGGAGCCTGCCCCTGGCCGGGAGCGTAGCCGACCGGCGGCACCTGCCCTGACGCCTGGCCCTGCTCTGGCGCATAAGGCATCTGGGGAGCCTGAGGCCCCTGGGGGTAGGAGGCCTGGGGCTGGGCAGCATAGCCGCCCTGTGGCTGTGTGGGCGCCTGGAGCTGGCCCGGAACCGGGTAGGTGGAAGCACCAGGAGCACCTGGTGCCGGCACGCCGTAGCCCGCTGCGGGCTGCGTCGGTGCTGCGGTGCGACGACGGCGCACCACCAGGAAGACGACGACTCCCGCCACAGCTGCCAGGAGAACCCCGCCGCCGACCAGCGCGGGCAGGAGCCAGGGCAGCCCCTCCGAGTCCCCACCGGTTACCCGGATCCTGTCCTCAGAGGTGGCGTCGGCCCACGTCGCCGTCGAGCCGTCGATCTCACCGGCCCCGGAGGCGGAGTCCACACCGCCGGGGAAACGGACGGTCAGCCGCGCCTGGTCAGCGCTGGAGAAGAAGCCCTCGTCCAGAACGACCTCGTAGACGCTGTCGGCATGGCGCACGGTGATGCTGTCGTTGAAGAGGTCCTCCACATCCCGCAGGCGCAGGCCCGTGAAACGCACGGAGCAGGCAGGCATGCCGTCGAGCTCAGCAACCTCGACACTCATCGTGCCACTGACCTCCTCGCTTTCCTCCTCGAAGTCCGCCGGGTCGCAGCCGTCCTCCGTCTCTGAGGTGGTCGCTCCCTCACGGGCAAAGAGCAGGGCGATGTCAACGGCCTCCTCCTCGTGCAGGGTCACAGTCATGTCGACGTGGGTGTCGTCCTCGGCCCCGGCCGCCGGAGGGGACAGGAGCCACGAGCCCACCAGCGCCAGGAGGCCGACCAGGAGAGCGGCCATCGGCACGAGCCCCGGAGCCCGCGAGCCACCAGGGGAACGACCAGAGGAACGGGGAGACAGGGACGGGACTGCTGAGCGGTTCACCCGCGTGATGCTATCGCAACTGCTCGGCACAGGACACGCGCAAAGGGTGCGGGCGGGGAGCGGCTGGACGAAGCCGCATCCCCCGGGGGTCCTGGACCAGCCCAGCCTCGCGCAGCAGCTGGCTCACAGCCGGGTCCCGTGCCGTGATCCCGTTGACCTGCTCGACAACCACCCGGCGCCGTGCTGAGGTGGGGCCGGGCAGCCTGGAGGCCAGGTCCCGCTCCCACGTCACCAGGGCGTGGACGGCCGACCCCAGGGTCTGGCTGCTGGCGGTGTAGCACACCAGGGTCCGCAGGTTCTGCGGGGCGCTCAGCACCGGCTCTCCCTCCAGGAGGACGACCCGCGCTCCCTGCCTGCGGGGGGGAGTCACCTGGAGACGAGCGCGAGTCTCCTGTGTCTCCTGCTCGGCCAGCCCTGGTGGCAGCACCGGCTGCTGCCCGGACAGCCCCGCCTCCAGGGGCGGGCCTGGAACCGGCGCCAGGGGCGAGTCGGTGGGAAAGAAGGCGACCTCGACCGCGCCCGCAGCGGCCCCGCCCTCCTGCCCGCCTCGCGCCTGCCAGACGACGTCGCCGCTGGCGACCAGCTCGTCGAGCATGGCGGGCCTGTAGCCGCTGACGCGGGAGGGCAGGACCACAGACTCCCACAAGGAGGCTGACAGCCACATCCCCTCCAGGGCGGGCAGAACCTCGGCGAGGGCATCGACGCCTCTGGCCAGCGCCCCAGCGAGGCTCATGTCCAGACCGTCGTCACGGTCGTTGTCACGGTCGTCATCCAGACTGCCACTGCGCCGCTGCGCGACGAGGAGACCGGCCCGGTCGGCGACCAGCCTCTGGAGTGCCTGCGGGGGGACCGGAGCGACGCCAGCCCGCGCCCGGGCCAGTGAGCGTCTGCGCCCACGGTCGAGCACACCGGTAGCCATCCAGGTCGTCCCACCGGAATCAGGCAGGCGCACGAGCAGCCCCTCCTCCTCCAGGTGCTCCAGGGCACGGGCGGCCCTGTCGTGTCCTGGCTGCCCCTCCAGGCCCAGGTACTGCGCGCAGTCCCGTGCGCCTGTGCGGCAGCGGGTGCGCGCCCGGCGCAGGACCAGGTCCTCTAGCGCCGTCCGCGCCCTGCGGTCCCCGTCGGTGGCTGCCTCTGTTGCCAGGACCAGCTCTCCTGCCTGCCCGGGAGCCTGGAGCCCCGGGTCGCCCGGGACACCGGGAAGACCGGACCTGCATTGGAGCGCCCAGCCGGGAACGTCTGTCCCCAGCGCCTCGTGGAGGACAGGGACGTCCTCAGCTCGCGCCCACACCTCACGGCCTCCCAGGAGGAGCGGCACCGCCCGTCGCGCCTCAGGCAGGGCCGTCACGACACGGCGCACGCCACCGACGGGGGCGGCCTCCGAGGCAAGCCCGTCCTGCCCACTGTCACCGCTGTCACGACTGCCGTCCCCGGAGGCGTCCCGGCTGCGCGCAGGCACGCAGCGCTGAGCGATCTCCTCGGTGCTCAGCGGCCCCAGCTCACGCAGGAGGTCAGCCACCCCCTCGGTGTCGGCCCGTACCCGGTGGGAGGGGGTCAGCCGCTGCAGCTCGGAGTCCACCTCCGCCACGACGGCGTCGTCAAGGATGTCGGCAAGGCCCTCGTCCCCGACCAGGGAGGCGAGCGCCCTGGGGTCGAGGGAGAGCAGGCGGGTCCGGCGCTCGGTCAGGGGAAGGTCGTCCTGGTAGAGGAAGGCAGCCTCGTAGCCGAGCAGGAGCGGGCAGGCAAAGGGCGAGGGAGCACGGGTGGGCGCCTCCACCACGCGCACCTCTCCTGTAGCCAGGCAACTCATGAGGTCGTGGAGGGCAGGCAGGTCGTAGACGTCCTGGAGGCACTCCCGAGCGGCCTCGGTGACCACGGGAAGGCCGCTCAGGTGCTGGGAGGCCTCCAGGAGCTGGCTGGCCCGCAGCCGCTGGAGCCACAGGGGAGCACGCTCCCGCACCCCGACGGCCCAGGGCTCGTGGACACGGCTGCCGTAGGGGCTGTGGAGGACCAGCCTCCAGCTGCCGTCCGCCTCCTGGTACCTCTCCAGGACGAGGGTGGTGTCACAGGGCAGGACGCCGGTGGCGGCGCGCTGCTCGCGCAGGAGGGAGACGAGGCTGTCACGTGCGGCCGAGTCCAGACCGGCCTCGGCGAGCCGGGCCAGCAGACGCTGCATGCCACCGTCAGCCCTACCGGTCCGGGCGCCAGCACCTCCGCCGGTACCATCGCTGACACCACCGTCAGCCCTGCGACCGGCCTTGCCAGGGCCGTCAGGGTCCTCAGAGTCACCGGGGCCGTCTGGGTCGTCGGGGTCCTCCAGGGCCTGGGCGGCCTCACGCAGGAAGGCCCCCTTGGCGGCACCGGTGGCGGCCGGGCGCCCGGGACCCTCACCGCGCCAGAAGGGCAGGCGGGCGCTCCTGCCCGGCGCCGGGTCGACGACGACCCGGTCCCTGGTGATCTCCCGGACCCGCCAGGAGGAGGTCCCCAGCGTGATGACGTCACCGGGGCGGGACTCGTTGACCATCTCCTCGTCCAGCTCGCCGACGCGACGCCGCCCGGCACCCTGGGCACCCTCAGGAAGGACCACGGGGAAGACTCCCCGGTCGGGGATCGTTCCGGGTGCCGCGACGGCCAGCCGTTGCGCCCCGGGACGGGCCGTGAGCCGCTCCGTGCGCCGGTCGTGGACCAGGAGCGGGGAGAGGCTGGTCAGGTCCGCGGAGGCGTACCCCCCGGAGACCATGGTCACGACGGAGTCGAAGGCACTGCGCGGCAGGTCGGCGTAGGGGGCGGCCCGGCGCACGGTGGCGTACCAGTCGTCGGCCTCCAGGTCCTCCACACAGGCCGCAGCCACCGTGTGCTGGGCGAGGACGTCCAGCGCGTCAGTGACCAGGCTGGTGCGCTCTACCGCTCCCGAGAGCATGCCCTCGGCCATGACGACGGCGTCAACGAGCTGGGTCCGCTCCACCGGGTAGATGACGCCCCGGGGCCGTCCTCCGACCCTGTGGTCCGCGCGGCCCACGCGCTGCAGGCCGCTGGCCACCGACGGCGGCGGGGACACCTGGAGGACCAGGTCGATGGAGCCCATGTCGATGCCGAGCTCCAAGGAGGAGGTGGCAACGACGCAGCGCAGCCGCCCGGCCTTGAGGTCGCGCTCGACGCCTAGGCGCTGCTCCTTGGAGACCGAGCCGTGGTGCGCCCGGGCGATGACAGGGGTGCCTGGCTCCAGGGGCAGCGCCCGCTGGGTGGTGCCCGCCTCCTGGGGCTCCTGGTGGACCACGGGCTCGGCCTGGACAGCACCGCCTGGCACCCGGACCTGTCCCCTGCCCGCCGTGGGCGCGCCGAGGCCGCTCACGGCGGTCGGGTGTGGCGGGCACACGGGCCATGTCCACCACGGGGACGGACACGGTGACGTCAGGGACCGCAGGCTCGTCGTCACGGATGACGCTCACCGGCTGGCAGCCGCCCAGGAACCGGGCGACCTCCTCGGGCAGGGCCACCGTCACCGCACTCGCCTGCTTGCCTGCCGGGTCCGTGCCCGGCTGCGCCAGCCGTGCGGCCTCAGCCTGGATACCAGCCAGGGGACGCGCAGGTTGCGCTCCACGTCGGCGCCCAGCACCTTGAGCGGGGAGACGTAGAGGACGCGCACGCCCCTGCCCTCCTTGTCCGGGCGGCCTGGGGCGCGCCCGACGTCGTTGCCCCCGGTGAGGCCGCGTCTGGTGAGACGATCAATGGCACACAGGAAGGCAGCCAGGGTCTTGCCCGATCCGGTGGGGGGCGACGGCCAGAACGCTGTCACCACGGCCGATCGTGCCCCAGGTGCGCTGCTGGAGGCGGGTCGGCCCGCCGGGGAAGGTCGCGGTGAACCAGGCCCGGGTCGCCGGAGAGAAGGCGCTCAGGGCGTCACCGGAATCACTGGCGTCATCGGCACTGCTGAGATCGCGCGCCACGTAGGCCGCTCCCAGCCGAGGTCCCCCGCCTCACCCGTTTTCACGGACCTACCCCCTGGTCAGGGGCTGAGGAGCCCCTGACCCACCTTGAGCCCGCCCTGCCCTTGGTCTCAGCGGGACCTGTCGGACACGCTGGTCCTCAAGGCCCTGGCGCTCCGGCTGAGGGCCGCAGCAGGACCGCCGGGCCACGACCGGCGACCACCGACGTCGCCCTCGAGCGCCCCCTGCGCTGCACCACGTGCGGCACTCAGTGCCTCCCTGGCGGAAGACGAGCCGCTGCCCCGTCCAGCCATGAGCATCGAGACCAGAGGAACGCGCCGCGTCGTGGTGGTGGACTCCACACCGATCGGCGCCAACGTGCGCGTGCTGCTGGGGGTGCTGGACAGGCTCATCAAGCAGGGGGCGAGCGTCGTTGTCATTGAGCACGACCTGGACATGGTCGCCAACGTCGACTGGGTCATCGACATGGGGCCGGGAGGCGGTCACGACGGTGGCCGCGTGGTCGCCACGGGTACCTCCGCCCAGGTCGCCGACGACCCGGCTGCGGTGACAGGTCGCTACCTGGGCAGGCACCTGGGGAGACGGGGCACGTAGCCCGCAGGTGTGCCCAGCCGCCCGGGCACGCCGCCACCACGGCGGTGCAGAATATAACCAACACGTCACCACCGACCCTGCCCACCACGAGGAGGACACGTGCACGCACTGATGCTGGACAGGTACGGCGCCCCGCTGAGGCCCGCCACCATCCCCACCCCCTCCCCCGCACCGCACGAGGTCCTCGTGCGTATGGTGGCCAGCGGCGTCAACCACGTTGACGAGCGCACCCGGGCAGGGGAGTTCAAGAACATCTTCCGTCTCAGCCTGCCCAAGGTCGTGGGAAGCGAGCTGGCCGGGGAGGTCGTGGAGGTCGGCTCCGCCGTCACCGACTTCGCGACAGGCGACCGCGTCTACGGCTACACCGGGATGACCGCCATGGGCTCCTTCGCGGAGACCGTGGCCATCGACTCCGCCGCGCTCGCCCCGGCACCGTCCTCGGTCTCCCTGGTCGAGGCGGCCTCCCTGCCCCTGTCCTGCCTGACTGTCTGGCGAGCCTTCACCGACCTGTGGCACCTGGGTCCCGGCCAGGTGGTCCTCATCCACGGCGGTACTGGCAGCGTCGGAGTGGTCGCTATCCAGCTGGCCAAGTACCTGGGGGCCACCGTGGTCACGACCACCTCAGCCGCCAACGCCGACTACGCCCGAGCGCTGGGAGCCGACCTTGTCATCGACTACCGCAACGAGGACTTCGTCGCACGGCTGTCGGACGCACCGGTTGACCTGGTCCTGGACACCCAGGGCGGGGACGTCATCTACCGGTCCCTGGACGTCGTGCGCCCCGACGGGATGGTCATCGGTCTCGCCAGCGTCCCCGACCCTGCCGTCGCTGACCAGATCGGTGCCGGTCCGGTGCTCAGGCTCGCCGTGACCGTGCTCAGCCACCGGCTGCGTCGGCGCGCCCGGTCGCGAGGAGTCACCTACCGCTTCCTCTTCTTCCACCCCGACGGGGCGGTGCTGCGTACCGTCGCCGAGATCGTCGACAGGGGCTCCCTGCGCCCCCAGGTCGCCCGGGTGCTGCCCTTTGAGAGGACCCGCGAGGCCCTCGCCCGGCTCCAGGCGGGCGGTACCCGGGGCAAGGTCGTCGTCACCACGCAGCCGGAGGAGGTCACCGAGGACGGCACTGCGCAGGGATAGGATGCCACAGGCCGCGCGGTAGGCGGCAGTGAGCAGCGGCCCAGCCGTGCAGGACAGCAGCACTGCCCCGCCGCCAGGCACGCGGCACACGCAGAGGGTCCTGCGGAGGAGCACGACGCAGGCCCCACAGCCCCGAGAGAGGAACCACTATGGAAGCCATCTACACCGCTGAGGCCCTGAGCACCGGCGCCGCCCGCGACGGCCACGTCCGCACCGCCGACGGCCTGGTGGACCTGGACCTGGCCATCCCTGTGGAAATGGGAGGCAAGGGCGGGGCACCCAATCCCGAGCTGCTCTTTGCCTCCGGGTACGCGGCCTGCTTCCACTCCGCCCTGCAGGCCGTGGCCCGCACCGCCGGCAAGCAGCTGGGGGACAGCTCTGTAGGTGCCCGCGTGTCCGTGGTCAAGGAGGGGCAGGGCTTCAGCCTGGCCGTCGAGCTCGAGGTCGTCGTCCCTGACCTCCCTCATGACGAGGCCCAGGCGCTGGCCGACCAGGCCCACCAGGTCTGCCCCTACTCCAACGCAACCCGGGGCAACATTGAGGTCACCGTCACCGTCAGTGACGACTGACTGTCTGGACGTGGTGACGACTGACCGTCTGGCCGACTGACGCGACGGGTACCGTTGGTCGGCCAGACGGCGCCACGGTGCCGCTGCCGGGTACCAGGATCCTGCGGGCGGCACCCCGCGTCAGATCACCTGCACCCGCCCGGTGAGGACAGCAGGTCCCGTGAGCAGGATGCTTGCGTCCTCAGCCAGCGGGTCAGCCTCCACGTGGACCCCGAGCTGTCCGCCACGGGTCCGGATCTGGTAGTCGCGAGCGGCTGCCTCACCCGCCCACTGGTGCAGTGCGACAGCTGCGGCGCAGCAGCCTGTGCCGCTGGAGAGGACCTCTCCCACCCCCCGTCCCAGCACACGTACCTGTGCGCAGCTCACCACCTGGCCTGTAGCGGGGTCAGTCTCCTCACCCAGGGGGACGACAAGCTCCAGGCTCGCGTCCGGGACAGGCTCAGGCTCGTAGCGGACCGGCGCCGCCGAGCCTCTCAGGTCCAGCTCTGCAGCCTCCAGCTCAGACTCCTCCCCCAGGGCGACCACGATGTGGGGGGGGCTCGACACGGTCACGCTCAGGCCCGCACGTGCGCCCTCAAGCCCCGGGACAACCACTGCCGTGTCCCAGCCCTCGGCCTGGGCCTCCTGGGCACGGGCGAGCCCGGTCGGCCCCATGTCCACAGTCCACAGGTCTCCCAGGCGAGTGACCGTACGTGCTCCCGCCCTGGTACCGACTGTCACCGAGTCCCCGTCCTCCAGCTGCTCCAGTCCCTCCGCCTCCAGGACACGGGCGAACAGGCGCGCGGCGTTACCACACGCACCGACCACCGAGCCGTCGGCACCGTAGCAGTCCATGAACCAGCGCGCCTCGGGCGCGGCCGAGGCCAGCCGCTGCGCACCGGGCAGGGCCGAGGTCCGCACCACCCGGATGAACCCGTCCGCACCAATGCCGCCACGGCGGTCGCACACCGCCACGACGTCCGTCACGCTCAGCCCAACCTCGCAGTCCGGGTCGATGAGGATGAGGAAGTCGTTGAGGGTCGCGTGCCCCTTGACCAGCTCGCGTCCCGTCAGACCCGCTGCGCCTGCCGTGGTGCCCGCCAAGCTGCCTGTCGAGGTTCCTGTCATACCTCCAAGCCTAGGCGACACCAGAGCCGCAGCCATGACGGGCGCCTGCTTCTCAGCGCCCCTGTCGGCTCCCCTGTCAGCACCACTGTCAGCACAGCTGTGGTAGCGCAGCCGCCAAGACACGCTCCCCCCGAATCCCGGCTGGCTCCCGGCTACTGCTCGGGCGGCAGCCGGGAGTCAGCCTCCTGGACGAGCTCCAACGCACGGTCCACGACCCGCTGCCACTGGGCCTGGACAGGCTCGCCATCGGGGGTCAGCTTCACGTCGAGCCAGTGCACGCGCGGGTCACGACGGAACCACTTGAGCTGACGGGAGGCTAGCTGACGAGTGGCCTGGGCCGTGTCAGCCACAGCCTCCTCCACGCTGCACCGCCCGTCCAGCACGGACAGTGCCTGGACATAGCCGATGGCGCGTGAGGCTGTCGGCCCCTCACGCAGCCCCTGACGTACCAACGTCTGAGTCTCCTCCACCAGTCCGGAGGCGAACATCGCCTCAGCCCGGGCCGTGATACACGTACTAAGGGCCTCCCGCTGGGGTCTCAGCGCCAGGTGCACAGTGGGAGTGACGTCCTCATAGCGGGGCAGGGAGGCGGAGAAGGGCCTGCCAGTGACCTCCAGGACCTCCAGCGCCCTCACGATCCGGCGGCTGTCGCCAGGGCTGACACGCGCAGCCGCCTGTGGGTCACGCTCCTCCAGCTCGGCGTGCAGGCGCGCTGTCCCCTCCTCCTGGACACGCTCCTCCAGCCGGGCACGTACCAGCGGGTCAGTCCCGGGAAAGTCGAGAGTGTCGGTGAGAGCGCGCAGGTAAAGCCCGGAGCCACCCACCACCAGCGGCCTGCTGCCGCGCGACTCGATGGCCTCCATGTCGCCACGGGCGTGACGCTGGTAGGCGGCGACACTGGCCTCCTGGGTCACGTGGAGCACGTCGATCTGGTGGTGGGGGTAGCCACGGCGCTGGTCAGCAGGGAGCTTCGCGGTACCGATGTCCATCCCCCGGTAGAGCTGGGAGGCGTCGGCACTGACCACCTCCACCTGGCCAGGACCGACAGCGTCGCAGGTACGGCCAGGCGTGCCGGACCCGCCAGGACCACAGCGGCCACCGACAGGCCCGTCCCAGGGCCTGACTCTGCCTGGGAGCCCTCCCCGGGTCAGGCGGTCAGCCAGGTCCAGGGCGAGGACGGACTTTCCTGAGGCGGTAGGACCCGCTACGACGACGCGTACTCCACGAGGACCCATCGTGTCCTTCACAGCTCAGGAAGGAGCGGCCCCACCTGGGTCAGCGCCTGCGTGCAGGCCGACAGCGCGGTACCAAGGTGGATACGCAGCTGGTTGTCACTCACCCCGGATCCCAGGTCCATCAGGTAGGTGGCGCGCACCAGCGGACCGGTGGGACTGTCAACCACACCGACGGTGGGGAAGAACTTGTCACGGTTCCAGTCGTTGACGGAGGCGGCGATCTCGTCCCGCTGAGAGAGGGGACCTGCCTCCTCCCAGTCTCCCGACACCAGCAGCCAGCCGTCGTGCCCCTCCGGGATCTCGATGACAAAGGGGAAGGAGTCCCACACCCCCAGCAGGTGGGGCTGGCTGCGGTCGCTGCGGTCCTGGACACGGTACCCCATGGGGCCGGTAAGCATGTTCCTGACCCGGCTCAGGGTGATCTCCTGGACCGTGTCCTCAGAGGGACGCGGCTCCCAGACCCCCGTGGACCACGTCAGCGGGCCCATGATGTCGTCACCGGTGCTGGTAGCCGCACCGGTAGCGGGTGCGTGCCCGGCCTGAGACGCGGGCCTGTCGGCGCGCTTCCGGCCCTGCGGGACCTGTCTGGCGGCAGTTCCCTCCCCGTCGTCCCACTGGCCCGCACGGCCGGGACTCTGCGCGTCCTGGCCAGAGCCGACTGCGGCGGTCGCAGGGTCGTGGCCAGTCCCGGGGGCCGCCCGACGGCCCTGGGGGTCATCCTGCTGCACGCTGCTGCCGGGGCGAGCCACAGCGCCCTGCGTCCTGGCAGCCTGGCCCCAGGGCGCAGGATCAGACACGTCCCGGGCGCGCAGGTCCCACTCCTTGCCCAGCAGCCGGGCCACGAAACCACTGACCAGACCACCCAGGCGGTGCTTGCGCCGTACCATCAAGGCTCCAGCCTACCCCGCAGGGGGTCAGGAAACAGGTTCTCCGCCTCCCGCATAAGAGTCACGATCAGCCGACAGCCGTTGAAGACGAAGTCGGAGAGCTGCCGGTCAGTCATCTTGGCCTTGAGCGGGTAGGTCACCTCCCCGTGGAGACGTACCACGCCGCCGTCGGCAACAGTCACGTAGGCCTTGGGGCCGATACGGGTGACGTTCCACTCCTCCACCAGCGCCCGCATCTGCTCCAGGTGCTCGGTGTCCGCGATACGGTGCCAGACTCCCCGGAGCTGGACGGCACGGGTGTCCTGGAAGATGACGTGGACCGTCACGTAGCGCCAGGGGATACCGACATCGCCCTCGTCATCGACGAAGTAGCGCAGACCCAGGGCCTGGACACACGCCCGCACTCGCTCGGCGTCCACCGGCGTGGGCGTGGTCGAGGATGGCATGGCACAACCCTAGTAGGACGCCTGCGCTCAGCCCACGGCCGCAGCCGGGACTCCACCGTCAGCGCAACCGTCCCGGCTGGCTCAGGAGGCCTGTGCGGCAGCCTGGCGAGCCTGCTCGGCGATCGCGTCCACAGCCTTGTTGAAGGCCTCCGAGGTCTTGGAGGCGCCCGCCAGCGCGTGGACGTGGGCGTCCTCGACACTGCGCCCCACGACGGCCTCGTCAATGGCCTCCGAGAAGCTGTCCACGTGCTCCTGGGAGGTTGACGTCATGACGTTCCCAACGACCTCTACCTGAGTGACAAGACCGTCGGACATGGTGAGCGTGACGTCGATGGAGTCCTCCTCCACCAGGTCGTCCACAGCGCCATAGGCCTGGCTGACACTGTAGGAGCCGTCCGCGTAAGGGCCAGCCGTCGGTGAGGCGGCGGGCGCGGCAGGGTCCCCGGAGACCTCCGTGCTCGGGGCTCCCGTCCCGGGCACGGACGCGGTACCGCCGTCCTGGGGCCGTCCGGCATACTCGTCCTGGGAGGGCGCAGCCTCCTGGCCGCACCCCGCCAGGCCCGCAGCAGCCAGGAGCGCCGTGCCCAGCGCGACCGCCGTGCGGGCACCACGGTAGGCAGGCGGGCGGCAGGCACTCGGCTCACGGGAGGGAGCACACGGAGTACAGGAGGTGCCCTGCAGGTCCTGGACGTCGTGGCACGGGCTGGTCATGTCTCCTCCTGGCTGGCAGTGCTGCTCGCGCAGAGACCCAGCATATCCGCCTCCTCCCGCCCGACCGCGCCACCGGGGCCGGTCCCCTGCTTCTCCCCCACCAGCCTGCCATGGTCCAGGAGGATCTGCCGCTGGGCGCAGGAGGCCACGAAGGCGTCGTGAGTCACCACGATGAGAGTCCTCCCCTGCTCGTGGAGCCGACGGAAGATGTCCAGCACCAGCCGCCCGTTGGCCTCGTCAAGGTTGCCGGTGGGCTCGTCGGCCAGGACCAGCTCGGGGTGGTTGATCAGTGCACGGGCGAGGCACACACGCTGCTGCTCGCCGCCGGAGAGCTGGGAGGGCAGATGGTGGGCACGGTCGGCCAGGCCCACGTCCTCCAGCGCCGTCATCGCCTCGTCCCGGTCGGTCATCGAGTGGTAGTACTGGGCCACCATGACGTTCTCCACGGCAGTCAGGTGCCTGATGAGGTGGAACTGCTGAAAGACCAGACCGATGACGTTCTTGCGAATCTCGGTCAGCTGGGCGGCACTGAGGGCACCCAGCTCACGGCCCTCCAGCCGGACTGAGCCCGTCGTCGGGGTGTCCATGCAGCCGATAATATTCATTAGCGTGGTCTTACCACTCCCGGAGGAACCCACCACCGAGAGCCACTGCCCCCTGGGTACCTGGAGGCTGAGGTCGTCCACGGCGTGCAGGTCGCCGTAGGTCTTGGAGACGTGGGACAGCTCGAGCAGCATGTCATTCCTCCCTGAGGACAAGCGCGGGATCAATGCGTGAGGCACGGCGTACCGGAGAGCAGGAGGCAACCACAGCCACCAGGGCGGACAGGAGCACACAGGCCAGCGCCAGCGGCCAGCTAAAGGCGATGGCAGTGTCGAACACGGCCAGGCACACGGCTACCGCCAGGGCGTAGCCCAGTCCCGCGCCTACCACGCCCCCCAGCGCCCCCAGCAGGGCGACCTCGGAGTAGAACTCCGCAGCGATGGACCTCCCAGAGGCCCCCAGGGCCTTGCGCAGGCCGATCTCCTTGCGCCGCTGTGAGACCACCATGGTCATGGTGGTCGACACCCCCACCAGCGTCAGCCCGAGCACCACCACGGACACCACCCAGAACAAGGTGTTGAGCATGGTGACGATACGTGTGTCTCCCGAGGTGATCTTAGAGACCGGCTCACCACGGACGCCCTGGCTGACACCGTCGACGGCCTCCACAACAGCGTCCATGGAGGTCGAGGAGACGTCTACGGAGACCTCGATGATGTCGTAGCCAACGTCCCTGGTGCCGGTGAGCCCCTCCACCTGGGCAGTCGGGGCGTAGACGATGTCGTCCTCCTCGCCGCCGGTGTCCACGACTCCCGAGACCCGCCACGAGGCTTGGCCTGCAGCCGCCTCATCCGCCTTGGTGACCTCGGAGCCAGCGCCGTCCCCAGAGTGACCGGAGTGGCCTGAGTGGTCGGAGCCCTCGTCCTGTGAACCGCTGGCACTGGAAGTGGCGACAGCACCTGTCGGAGCCTGGTCACCGGGCTGCTGGCCGGAGCCGTGACTGTGCCCGTCGTGCTCAGACTGCGCGGCAAGGTCTGTAGCGGGGTCCGTCGCCTCCTGGGTGTGCTGGTGGGATCCGTCACGCTCGAGGTTGTCGCTGGAGAGGTACTCCAGGGTCACCGTGGAGCCGATACCCAGGTCTACCGCCTCGGCCACGTCCTTGCCCACAAGGACCTCCCCCTCACCGGGCCAGGCCCCCTCCAGGGACCAGTGCCCGTTGAGACCGCGCACCGCCTCCACGTCAACGCCCGCCAGCAGGTAGGGGGAACGGTTGATGCGCACGGTCTCGTAGCGGTAGGCGGCCAGCGGCAGCTCCTCCGCCTGCCGCCCCGTGGCAGCCGCGACCGTCTGGGCCACCTCCTGCTTGTCGGCGAGGGTGATACGGGAGGACTCAGCGCCGACGGACAGGGGCACCACGATAAAGTTCGCGCCGAACTGCCGCATCTGGGCGCTCATCTGCGCAGGCACGGCCAGGCACACCGCAGCCAGGCTGAACAGTGTCACCGCGCCTACGGCCGAGGAGAGCAGCGCACTCAGGACCCGGGAACGGCGCCGGAAGACGGCCCCGGCAAGCATGGTGACGAACATACGTCGGTTGGTCATCGTGCGTGAGCGGCCCTGGGGCCGCGGCACCGTGCTACTCACCGCCAGTCATATCCTTTCCCGTCCGTCCTTCCCGTCCGTGCGCCTGCGGACGCAACTGCCTGGCGCGCGCTGGCCCTAAGGCACCAGCGGACCCGACCTCACCGTCCGTGCAGCGCCGTCGCAGGCTGGATACGCAGGATCGAGCGCATTGAGGAGGCTGTCGCCGCCAGGAGCACCAGGGCCATCAGGGCAGTCACGACGACGTACACCATAGGCCGCATCGTGATGGTGGACTCGAAGACCGCTGCACCGATCACCTGGGCCAGGCCCGATCCGACCACAGCCCCGACTACCAGACCCACCGCTCCGAGAACTGCGGTCTCAGCCAGGATGAGCCGGCTGATGGAGGCGGAGGAGGCCCCCACCGCCTTGAGCAGGGCGAACTCGCTGGTGCGCTCCACCAGGGAGGCGCTGGTCAGCGAGGCGACCGCCAGCGCAGCCGCCACCAGGCTCAAGGCCGTCATGAGAACCATGAGCGCCTGGGTTCTTGACAGCACGTTGCCCTCCACGGCCGCCACCTGACGGACCTGCTTGGCCACCGCGCCGTCCATGACCTCCTCGATCTGGTAGGAGATAGAGGAGGCGTAGGCGGTGCAGTACCAGGTCTCCCACTCCGAGCTGGACAGCACGGCAGGGTTGGTGGCCGCCTTGCGTGACAGATCGTTCTCCGGGGTCGTCAGTGCCTTGACCTCGACCTCCTCGACCTGGCCCGCGTGGTCGGCCAGGTCCTGGATAACCGCCAGGGGAGCGTAGAGAGTCTCGTCGTCGTCGTCGCCGGCGGTGTAGACGCCCACCACGAGCAGCTCGCGCTGCCCCTGCAAGCCGGTCAGGGTGACGGTGTCACCGGTACCTACCCCCAGGTCCTCGGCCAAAGTCGTGCCTACGACAGCCTCCTCAGCATCGTCGCTGGGCCAGGTGCCCTCCATCTCCCACCACGAGCGCAGGGTCGTCACCCCCAAGGTGGTGGTCTCCCCGGTTGACAGGCTCAGCTCCTTGTCGAACCAGGTCCCAGTGGCCAGCACCGTGCGTCCGGGGCCCTCCTGGTCGGCACTGTCAGCGGGACCGGCGCTAACCCGGACCTCTCCGGCGAGGGTCGGAGCCAGGTCGACGATGTTGTAGGCCCAGAAGATCGTCTTGATCCCGGCGACCTCGTCCTCCCTCAGGAAGGAAGTGGCCTCGGAGTCCTGGCTGGTCTCGTAAAGGTTGTCCACGACCGCCTCGGAGCGGGGCTGGACCACGATGTTGGACCCGTAGGTGGTCAGCTCCGCGTTGATCTTGTCGCCCACGTCCAGGACGACCCCGAGCATGGCCACCGACACCGCCGCGCTGAGACCCACGGTGACCGCGACCAGCGAGCGGCGTCCAGGCTGGCGGGTGAAGGAGCGGTGGAGCAGACGTAGAAGAAACATCTCAGGCAAAGACCTCCGCGTTGTCCTCCAGCACGGAGGTGGCGATTGTCAGGTCCCCGCCGTCCACGGCGAAGTCGAGGGGGATCGGGTTGCACCCTCCCTGGAACCCGATGGTGGCGGGGTTGATGGCGACGTCGCAGCGCAGGCATATGACCTTGCCGTCAGCCTCGTAGTACCCGGAGGGGCCGCAGTTCTCGCAGGCGTCCAGGCCGACTCCGTAGGCCCCGCCGTTCTTGAGGATGGCGATGAAGCGCACCTCGGTGGTGCCGGTGGTGTAGGCGTAGCGGTGCAGGTGCCCGTCAGCCAGGGCGGAGGTCGGCAGGCGCACCAGGCCTGCGGCCTCGTCCAGGGTGTACTGCTCGGGCTCGGAGAGGGTGGGGACCTCGTTGACCCTGGCCACCGCCACGGTGCGCGTCAGCGCCAGGGCGGAGAACCCCAGGGCGGAGGCCATGACCCAGCGCCGCGAGCGCCGCCGTCCCGAGCGCTCCGCGCGCACCCGTGCCGGGTTGGGCAGCTCGGGCAGGGAGCGCAGGGTGGAGGCGAACAGGGCCACCATGGGGACCAGGAGCAGGGCAGCCGCGACTATGAGGACTGCTCCCTGCGCGTTGTTGGTGGCCCATGTCAGCGCCCGGAAGCCGGACCCGTGCAGCACGATGCGGTGGGTGGCGTGCAGGAGGCGGAGAAGGTCCACGGTGCTGACGAGCGCCACCGCCGCCCCGAAGGCCAGGACGGTGAGGTGGGCGGCCCGCCTGGGGACACGTCGCAGTGCCCGGGCGTTGACAAAGGCGAGCAGCGCCACCGCCACCCAGCCTCCCAGGAAGCCCAGGACGCGTAGCAGCGTCTCCGTTGACAGGACTGCCTCCCCCGGCTCAATAAACGCTGTCAGCCGGAGGATGACCTCCTGGGCGGCACGGAAGAAGGACAGCGCCAGGGCTGCGCAGGCCACCGTGCTGGCAGCCACGGAGAACCTCCCCTCGTAGCCCCAGGTGGTCCGTGCCGTCAGCACCACCAGGACGACCAGAAGAGCCAGGTCTGCTACCACCAGCAGGGAGGCGGTCGGCAGGTTGACGGCGGTGCGCGACTGCAGGACGGCCGCAGCCCGCAGGAGGGCGAAGACGGTGGCAGCAGCCAGGCCCGCCCCGGCAGCAGCCATCCTGGCCCGGCTGGCCCGGGGCCAGCCGCTGACGACCGGCGGCGTCAGCACCACGGTGACAGCCGCCAGCAGCAGGAACGGGAGAGTCATCCCGCCCACGACGGAGACAAAGTGCTCCAGCATGCCGCTCAGGGTCCCTTCTCTCGCGCAGTCCACCAGCCTGCCGGGCCAGTGGGGTGACGTCACGTCAGCATCGTGTCTGGGCGGGCCGCCCGAGGCCGCTCAGAGCGTACCTGTGAGGACGTCCTGAGCGGCCTCGCCCCGGCCCTGCCCGGAGGAGGTCACCACTCCTGAGGCGTGTAGTCCCAGTCCCAGGTGAGCTCGATGGGCTCGGTCCAGAAGCGGCCCTCCACGCCCGTCTCGTCGTCAACGTGCAGGACCCATCCCTGACCCTCGGGGCTGTCGATAGTAAGCGTCAGCTCATACTCCCCGGCATCAGGAAGAGCGATGTTGCCTCCGTAGTGAGGGCCGTCCGAGGCGTTCATCGCCATGAAGGTCCCGCTGGTGGCCTCCTCGCCGCTGGCCTTGTCCGTGATGGCGTACTCGACGGTGAGGCCGGGGATGAAGTCGCCGGCACCGTAGCCCAAGGTGTTGCCGTCCAGGGCGGAGATATCGGCCTCCAGGTGGAGGTCGGCGTCGCTGGCGGCCAGGCCGGAGTCAGCCGGCTCCATGTCGATGGGCTGGAAGTAGACGACCGCCACGTTGATCTGGTCCTCAGCCTCCTGGTCCTCCCCGACCGGGAACTCCTCGAAGCCGGCACCCGAGTCGCCGCCGGAGTCAGCTGCGGAGTCGGAGGCGGCGGTCCCGGAGGAGGCGTCGTCTGAGCCGCCGGAGGAGCAGGCGGCCAGGCCGAGAGCACCGGCGAGGACGAGGGCGCTGACGGCGGAGGTGATCGTGAGTGAGCGCATGTGGGCTCCTTTGCTCGGTTGTGGGTAAGTTGACAGCCGTGCTCCCCGGTCCTCCCGGGGCGGCGGGGTCCTAGGTCAGTAGCCGGTCAGTAGTCAGAGTCAGGCTCACAGAGTCAGGCTTACGGGCTACCGGTGCCCTCCTCCGCGTCCTCCACGGCCTCTGCCTCCTGCGGGGCCTTGCTGTCGCGGCTGTCGTGCGCACCGTCCTGCTCGACCTCCTCGGCCTCCTGTCGTGAGGACTCGGGCTCCCCGGGTGCCGCCACGGCCTCACGGCGACGACGCACCGCAGAGACCAGGGCCAGGCCGATGACGACGACCGCCATGACCGCCTGGGCAGCCAGCGTCTCCACGTAGGGGTAGACGCCCAGGTAGTCGTAGGTGGGCCACCCCACGACATAGGTGGCCGGGACAACGTCGCCCTCCAGGAGGGCGTGGACCCCGCCGCCAGCGAAGACGACGACGAGGACCGCCATCATGGCTGAGGTCACCAGGAAGAAGGGGCGCAGGGGGATGCGCACCGAGGTGAAGCGGATGAGGAGGAAGACTGCCACCAGCACTGCGGCCCCTGCGGCGAATCCCTGCCAGACGCTGGCACTGCCACCGGGGTCGAGGGCCAGGAGCGCCTGGTAGAACATGACCGTCTCCGCCCCCTCGCGGAAGACGGCCAGGAAGCTCAGGGACGCCAGCGCCCACACGCCCCCCTGGGAGACTGACGCCTCAGTGCGGTCCCTGATGTACCTGTTCCACGACTCCACCGAGGACTTCGACAGCATCCAGCTGGAGGTGAACAGGAGCATGACCATGGCGACCAGGGCCACCACGCCCTCCAGGACCTCCTGGTGGGCAGAGGCGGAACTGAACAGGACCGAGAAGAGCACCGCGACCACGCCCGAGGCGGCCAGCCCCAGGGCCACCCCCAGGTAGATGTAGCGCACACGGTTCCTCATCCCGACCTTGACCAGGTAGGCGATAACCGCCGCGACCACGAGGATCGCCTCCAGGCCCTCACGCAGCAGGATGAGGAAGGCCTGGCCGAAGGACCCACTGAGGAAGGCCCGCACGGGGCTGATCTCGCCCGCGCCGCCGTCCAGGGCGGCGGCGTCCTCGGCGAGCATGGTGGTCAGCAGCTGCGCCTGGGCAGCGACGTCCCCGGTCGAGTCCTGGGCCACCATGGCCTTGCGAACCACCTTGAACTGGTTCTCCACCTCGGAGACGCGGCTGCCTGAGATCGCCGCCATGACGGTCTTCTCAAAGCCGAGCTTCTCGTAGTAGCCGTAGTAGGCGTCGTTGACCAGGGCGGCCCCCGCCTCACCGTCCCCGGCCTGGGCCTCCTCCACGCCCTGGTTGATCAGCCCGGTCATCTCCTCAGCCACCTCGGTCCAGGTGCGGTCCCCACGGCCCTCGTTGACGCTGGTCCTGCTGGCCTGGATCTCGGCACGCTGGGAGGCGATCGCGGCAGCCTGCTCCTCGGCGTAGTCGCGGGGACCCGCCAGGTCGGTGGTGGCGTCGAGCTGGGTGGCGGCCTCGGTGACCTCCTGGCTCAGCCCGGTGACGCCGTCGCTGAGGGCCTGGTCGTTGCCCAGGGAGTAGGCCGCGGTGCGCAGCGCCTCAAACTTCTCCCTGTGGTCCTCGGCCACGTCCTCCCCGAGGGTCTCGGAGACGGCCGCCGACATGTTGGAGGCCTTGTAGGAGGAGTGGTAGGCGCGCTGGAAGCCGGAGGCGGCCCCGGCGGTGTCGCCGTCCTCGTACTTGGTCAGCGCCGAGTGCAGGCGCTCGTCCACGACGGCCGCGGCCTCGCTCCAGGTGTCGTGGTCGGTGTCGGAGTCCGAGGCGCGGGCCGGGGAGAGCGCGCCCGTCACAAGAACCACCGGGGACAGCACGAGGACCACCAGGAGCAGCAGAGCCGCGACAACCGGGCCGGGAACCGGGCCGGTACGGGCTGTGGGGGCTGAGAACATGCTGGAGGGGTCCTTCATGTGGCAGGGTCGTGTGGCAGGGTCAGGGTGTCACCGTCGTGGTGAGGTCATGAGCGAGGTTGTTGTGGGTTCATCACCAAAAGCATAGGTGAGGCTTTCCTTTATGGCGAAGACTATGCTGAGGTAATAGCTCTCGTCAAAGGCTGGCAGGAGGAGGCGGCAGCCGTGGTAGCGACCAGCGCCGGGCAGGCCCGGGCCCAGTACCTGGACCACAACGGCAGCGCCCTCAACGCCCCGGGCGCCCCCGGCCCAGGCGACCACCTGAGGTACTCGTGGTCCCTGCCCGCCACGGGGACCACCTGGCAGGTCCGTACCAGGCATCCGCTGGGAGAGCGGCCCCGTGAGGCGGTAACCGCTCTCGTGGAGCAGTTTGAGCAGACCTGGTCGCGGTTCCTCCCCTCCTCCCTGGTCCGGCAGGCGGCGGACGGCCGCCTGGGGCAGGGACCGCTCGTGCTAGCGCTGCCCGCAGGCAGCTCCACGATGCTTGATCTCTACGACCACCTGTACCGGCTGACGAACGGGCGCCTCGACCCGCTGGCTGGCGCCGACCTGGTCGAGCTGGGGTACGGCCCCGGCCTCGACTTCCGGGTGCGTGACGGTGCCGCGCACCGCCTGGGAGCCGTTCACGGCCGACCGACCTGGGGTACCACCGTGAGCCACACCGGCGACAGGCTCAGACTCGAGGCACCGGTCCTCGTCGACGTCGGCGCGGTGGGCAAGGGGTTCCTGGCGGACCTGGTAGGCGCCCTTCTCGCCGACCACGGCGTGGAGGAGCTCCTGGTAGACGCCTCGGGCGACCTGCTGGTGCGCTCGTCGCGGCCCGTGAGGGTGGGGCTGGAGCAGCCGGGCAGGCCGGGGCACGTCGTGGGTACCGTGGAGACCTGCCGGGGCGCGGTGTGCGGCTCGGGCACGGACCGCCGCACCTGGGGCCACGGGCTCCACCACCTGCTCGACGCCGTGACCGGCCTGCCCGTTCAGCAGGTGGCGGCCGCGTGGGTGGTGGCCAGCTCCTGCGCCGTGGCCGACGGCCTGGCTACGGCACTGTTCACCACCGCGCCCCAGGACCTGGCTCGGGGCGTCCAGGGCGCCCCGGGGTTTGACTACGACTTCGCGCTGCTGCGCACCGACGGGTCGGCGTCGGTCTCACGCGGCTTCCGCGACCTGCCCGCAGAGATCTTTACCGCGTGACCTCTGTGACTCCTGTGTGACTCCTGTGGCTCCTACGAGTCCTCAGGACGTCGGGGCGCCGACGCGGATCCTCGGCATGCCGATGGGCACCGGGGCGGAGTCCGGCTCCGGGACCGCGCGGGCCTCGGTCTGGCGCCGCTGCCAGGCGTCCCCCGCCCGGGTACGGCGGACCTCGAAGAGAGCCGGGGCGTCGTCGAGCCAGAAGCGGCCCCCTGAGCCGCCAGCACCACCGGCACCACCACCACCAGCAGCACCGGCGCTGCCACCTGCTACCGCGCCCGGCGTCCCCGGCCCACCCGCGCTGCCTGGTCCCGCGCACCGGGCGGAGTCGGCGATGAGGTGGTGGGGGGCGCCGTGGGTGACGCGCACGCTCACCATGTCACCGGGTCGCGGCGCGCCACCGGCGTAGTCACCTGCGTCCAGGCCCTCGGGCAGCGCCAGGTGCACCAGCCGGTTGTCCACCGCACGCCCTGAGACCCGGGCGGTCGCGGCGTCACGGCGCCCCTCCCCCTCGGCGACGAGCACCTCCACAACGCGCCCCTCCTGGGCGGTGTTCTCCTCGTGGGTGATGCGGCGCACCAGGGCGTCCAGGCGCTGGTAGCGCTCCTTGACCACCTCGGTGGGCACCTGGTCCTCACGGTCCGCTGCGGGCGTGCCCGGGCGGGGGGAGTACTCAAAGGTGAAGGCGGAGGCGAATCTGGCGGCCTCGACCACCTCCAGGGTGGCCTGGAAGTCCTCCTCAGTCTCCCCGGGGAAGCCCACGATGATGTCGGTGGTGATGGCAGCCTGCGGCATACGGGCGCGCACCTTCTCCAGGAGGGCCAGGAAGCGCCGGGAGCGGTAGGAGCGCCGCATGGCGCGCAGCACCGTGTCCGAGCCGGACTGCAGCGGCATGTGCAGGCTGGGCATGACGGTGGGGGTGGAGGCCATGGCGTCGATGACGTCGTCGGTGAAGGCCGCCGGGTGGGGGCTGGTGAAGCGCACCCGCTCAATGCCCTCGACCTGGCCCACAGCCCGCAGCAGCCTGGCGAAGGCGCCCCGCTCCCCGAAGCCCACCCCGTAGGAGTTGACGTTCTGCCCCAGGAGGGTCACCTCGATGGCGCCCTGGGCGGCCACGGCCTCGACCTCGGCCAGGACGTCACCGGGGCGGCGGTCACGCTGCCTGCCCCGCAGGGAGGGCACGATGCAGAAGGTGCAGGTGTTGTTGCAGCCCACGGCGACCGACACCCAGGCCGCGTAGGGTGACTCCCTGCGGGTGGGCAGGGTGGAGGGGAAGACCTTGAGGGACTCCTCCAGCTCCACGGCGGCGGCGCGGTTGTGCCGGGCGCGCTCCAGCAGGGCGGGCAGCACGTCCAGGTTGTGGGTGCCGAAGACGACGTCCACCCACGGCGCCCGCTCGACGATCCTCTCCCCCATCTGCTGGGCCAGGCACCCGGCGACAGCGATCTGCATGCCGGGGCGCTGGCGCTTGACCTCCGCCAGCTGGCCGAGGTTGCCGAACAGGCGGTTCGCGGCGTTCTCCCGCACCGAGCAGGTGTTGAGGATGACGACGTCGGCCCCGCCGTCACCGGCCGGGGTGGCCCGGGCCGCAGCCTGCGGCACGTCCTGGGCACGCCGGTAGCCGGCCCCCTCCAGGAGGCCGGCCATGTGCTCGGAGTCGTGGACGTTCATCTGGCAGCCCAGCGTGCGCACGTGGTAGGTGCGCGGCACGGTGCTGGCGCCCCGGGCGTCCAGGGCCGGGGCGGACGGGGCGGGGGCAACGGAGGTCGAGGTGTCTGCCGTGGTCATCGGCAGTGATTCTACGGCGGACAGACGGTGGATAGACAGCGGGTCGGCAGCAGACGGGAGGCGTCGTGCTGCTGCGGCGCCCCTACAGGGCAGGGCACGAGTCTCAGCCAGAAGCGAGGTATCGTAGGCAGAGCAGGCAGGGGCGACCGCGACTCGCCAGGCTGCACCAGATCAGGACACCAGGAAGACACTGAGAGAAGACACCGAGACAGGCCAGGACCAGACCAGTACGGGGTCGGCAAGGCCCCGGGAAGGACCAGGAGGACCCAGGGAGAGCCCATGAGCACCATGATCGCGCCGTCGAGCACCTCAGTGTGCCACACGCCGCTGCGCCGCACCCACGACCGCCTGGGAGCCCGTCTGCGCACTGTCAGCGGCTGGGCCATGCCCTGGTCCTACGTCGGCGAGCAGGCAGAGCACCGGGCGGCCCGTCACTCGGCCGGGATCCTGGACCTGTCCCACACGGGGGAGGTCAGGGTGGAGGGACCAGGAGCGGCAGCAGCGCTGGACGGGGTCCTGGCCGACCGCGTCTCCACCCTGGCAGTGGGCAGATCGGGCTGCTCGGCGATCGCGGGTCCTGATGGCGGTGTCATCGACGGCGTTCTGGACGAGGTCGTGGTCCACCACGTCGGCGAGGAGGAGTTCCTCCTGGTCACTAGTGCCGCCAGCCGCGAGCGCGTGGCGGCGGAACTGGTCCTGCGCTGCGCGGGCACTGGGGCCCGTGTCACCGACCTGTCCCTAGACACCGCTCTTATCGCGGTCTTGGGGCCACGCGCACCGGAGGTGCTGTGCCACGTCGTGGGCTCCGGCCCGGGCATCCCTGCGGCCCTGGGTCCAGCACCCGGCCAGACCGAGCCGGGCGGGGACGTCCCCGACGTCCTGTGCGGGACGGGCATCGTGGCGCGCCTGCGCTGCTGCGCCATCGTGCGCGCCACGGCCGCGGGGCACTCGGTGCTCCTGGCCCGCACCAGGCGCCACGGCCAGGACGGCTTCGAGCTGTTCTGCGGCTGGGAGGACGCTGAGGACCTATGGCACACGATCACCGGCGCCGCTGCCGCGCTGCCCGCCAACCATGGCGATGCGGCCGACCTGGCGGTGCTCACCCCCTGCGGCCTGGGCGCCCACGGCCTGCTGCGCCGGGAGGCGGGAGTGGCTGGAGTGACTAAGGGACCGGAGTCGTCCTAGACAACCAGGCCTCCCAGAAGCGGCTAGTCGCATCCTCGACCCGAGGGACACGTGTCTGTTACGGTGCTCATGACGTTGTCTCCGGTCGCACTCTAGAAGGCACCATGGCACGACGCACGACAGGACCTACAGCTGGACGCCCACTACGCCGCCTCATGCTCGTACTGACTGCCGTCAGTGCCGTCTGCGGCTGCGGCACGGCGCTCCTGGGCTCAACAGGGGGAATACCCCTGGCTGTCGCGGGAGTCGGTGCCTCACTGGTCCTGGTGTCGCTGCTCACCAGGCTCCACGAGCGCGCGGTGGGTGCGTGGCTGATCTTTATCGGTGCCGTCATGCTTGCCGTCACCGGGACGCTGCGCCACACGCACACCCTTGAGACGGTCCCACCCACCCTGAGCGCCTGGGTGGGCATCATCGCCTCCGGCCTGCTGGCTGTCCTCGCCGTCATGACCTGGACCGAGCGGGCTGAGGCGAGCCGCCCCAGCAGGAACTTCTGATCAGGCAGACTGCCATGACGGCCACCCCCGTGACAGCGGCGGCGCTCCTGTGGGCCTATGACGCGGCCACACGCTTCGGCCTGAGATGGAGGCCCAGGACGCTCCTCGCCGTCGTCACCGGGCTGACCGTGCTGGCAGTGGTGCCGGTGCTTGCGCTGGCACTGCTGGTCGGTCGGCTCGGCGCCGCCACTGACGTCACCCCGCCCTGGCCTGCCCTGGGAGCCGCCTGGGCTGTCTGGCAGCTGGCACACACAGCAGTCTCCCAGAAGCGGGAGGAGCTGACGGCACCGGTGCTGGCACCACTCATGCGGGCGGTGGACCTGGGAATGCCTCAGTGGTTCCTGGTCCGGTTCGCGGTACCGGCGGTGGTCAAGGGCCTCTTCACCGGCCTGGCGGCCAGCGGCCTGCTTGTGGGCAACGGGGCGGACAGCACCTGGGCCGCCCCGACCCTTCTCGTCATCGCTGCGGGCACGGCTGCCGAGCTCGCTCTCATGGCCCAGCTCATGACGCACCAGCGCGGCCCCCGCCAGCTGCTCACTGCCGTGCTGCTCTGCCTTGTGGGTGCCCTCGCCCTTGCCCTTGTCTCGACGAGCACGCTTCCCCGCCAGCTCGGGCTTGTCGGCGCCTGTGCCGCACTCACTGGCCTAGCCGCCGCAGAGCTGCGGACGGTAGCGGGCGCAGCCTGGGTGCCAGCCCGTACACGGCGGCACCGCCACCGTACCGCCCTGCCCCTGTGGGTGCCTGTGGCGGTACGGACGCTGGTGGTGCTGCGGCTGGGGTGCTGGGTGCCACCGGTGCGGGCGCTGCTGCTTCGGTTTCTGACGCTCGCTGTGCTCCTGTGCGTGGCCCTGGTCGCTGCCAGGACGAGCATCCCTGAGATCGGCACGGTGGTGGCACGCAACGGTGAGTCTGCGGCTCGTGTCGTCACGCTCGGGGCGCTGCTGCCCGCCCTGGCGATCACGGACACAGGGGTCAGCTGGTACGGCGTGCGCAGCCGGTGCTACCAGCTGCGGGCCGCCTGGGAGGCGGGTGCCTGTGGCTACGGGCTGGCCGTCGGCAGCACCCTGGCCCACCTTCTTGACGGTCTCCTGGTCTCCGGCGCCGTCAGTCTGGTCTGCCTCGCCCTGGCAGCCCCTCCCACGGCGGCAGGGCTCCTGTTGCCGGTGGGGGCCTCGCTGGCCGGCCCCCTGGGCAGCGCGCTCGTACCCGCGCCGCAGCTGCCAGACGGACGCTGCCGGTCCTCCCTGGCAGGGGCGCTGGCAGGCATGGCCCTGCTGGGACCCCACCTCTACGCGGTCCTGACCCCCTCAGCCGCCGCACTGCCCGTCACCGCTACCGTCGTCCTGCTTGGAGGTCTGCCGTGGGTGTCCCTCATGGTCATCCGGAACGCGTCGTTCTCGATCGTGTGACTTTTGCCTACTCGGAGGACGACCCACCGGTCTTCACCGACCTCTCCATGAGGTTCCCGCGCGAGGGGCTCGTAGCCTTGCAGTCCCCCAACGGCTCCGGCAAGTCGACACTTGTCGAGCTGGTCAGCGGCTACCTCAGGCCGGGGGCCGGACGAGTCCTGGTGTGCGGGCACGACGCCGCCAGCCCCAGTGCCCGCCCCTGGCGCAGGGTGGTGCGGACCAGGCCCGCCCTCTACCCGGCGATGAGTCTCTACGACCACCTCGCCTTCTCCAGCCACCTGGCGGGCTCCCAGTTCCACGACGTGCTGGAGCGCGCTGGCCGCTACCGGCTTGAGGACTGGCTGGACACGCGCGCCGACGAGCTCTCCTCGGGTACTGAGCGCAAGCTGTGGCTCATCATGTGCACCCTGGGGGACTTCGACGTCGTCATGCTGGACGAGCCCTTTATCGCCCTGGACGACCAGGCCCGCGCGGAGCTCAACCGGGAGATGTGCCGGTGGCGCGAGGAGGGCAGGCTGGTCGTCGTCGCCGCCCACGGCAGCCCCGAGGGGTTCCAGCCGACCGCGACGCTTCGGCTGCCCCCGCCAAGGACGACGGGGAAGGAAGAGAAGGAGTAAACCAGTGGGTGCGACCGTCCGCGCACACAGGCTGGGAGCCGTCTACGGCTCCCAGCAGCGTCACCTACTTGCATCCTGGTGTCAAAGCCTTGGTCTGCCACGAAGGCGCGTTGACGAGCTGCTGAAGACCGTCGGCCTGAGCACGCTGAAAGGGCGACGGCTGGGCCAGCTGTCGCTAAGCATGCAGCAGCGGCTCACTCTCGCCCCACAGCCGCGACTGTTGGTCCTTGACGAGTCAGACACGGAACTAAACGGGTACATTAGATTCGCCACCGGCGAACAGAGTAGCGAGGAGAGCAGGAAAAACACCTGGTCGAAATTATTTATGTGCCTACGCCACTGACAACAGTTTTGCCGCGAAGGCGACGGGGTTGCTTATGCAAGCCAGGCGGATTACGGTCAAACTACCTGTCACCGTGGCAGGGGATCGACAAGAGAAAAGATAAATCATGCGCGAGAATGCGTTTGATGCCGCTGGCAGCGTGGCGAAGGAACTGTCGCTGCAGGAAATCGACGAGAGGGCGGCCCAGACCGCTGGTGGTCTGTGGACAGTGCCGACGACCAGCACTATCGGCCTTGTCTGCACGCTATCATGGGAGTGCACACGGCCGCCTCGCCTTTGCGGCTCCTGAACTGTCCTTAGCAATCTGCTGATCTGTGCCGGAGCAGCAGCGTCGCTGCTGCTCCGGCACAGACATGACTATGAGCGGAAAACTTATGACCTACTATGAGCCTGAGCGTGTACGTGACCTCTTTCCCGAACTGCCAGACATCGAGGCAGTTAACCTCCTCCTGGCCGAGGTCTCCAGTATGGACCCCGCAATGGTCCCCAGTCCTGCGCACAATGTTTTAAAGCTCAGCAGTGTGGCCCCCGTGCGACCGACAGAAAGTTCGCAGGAATATCTCGGATTCGACGGTTTTGCCCGACGCGTATGCCATGCTGATCGGGTCGTTCTCCAGAAAATTTTTGAGGGCGCAGAGGTTTCAATCAAGCACGCGCTAGACCTGGCAGAATCAGCTTGGTTGGTTCTAGTCGATCGAGTTCAGCAGGTGTCATCCCGTACCCTCATCGCAGCGATGCACGTTCTGCGCGACAACGGACAACTACAAGGCAACTCCAGCGAGGAGCGCTACGAGTACTTCTGCAGGTTAAGTGCAAGCGAGGAATTTGAAAGAGGATTATTGCGGGTGTTTCCTGAGTTAAGTAATCAAATTTCCTATCTCAGGGCCGAAGCCGCCAAGACGTTGCGCACCTTCCTCGTCAGACTGGAGCGCATCAAGAAGGACGACCAGTTCCAGGCAATCGTGGGCTCCAACCCAGCACTCCTCTCCCTGACCTCAGCCGGAAGCGACCCGCATGCCGGCGGCCAATCTGTTCTCATTGCCGAGTTCGAGAATAATAATAACCGCATCGTGTATAAACCGCGACAGATGGGCGCCGAACTCGGTTTCGGGCGACTCGTGGAACGGTTCAACCAAAGCGCCGCCACCAATCTCCCGACGCTCCGAATAATCGACTCAGATGATCACGGATGGCAAGAATACGCGAACATGAAAGACGGGGGCTGCGCTGACGAATACTTTCGGAAATGCGGCCATCTCCTTGCGATCCTGCACATTACTGGCGCGTCGGACATGCACTACGAGAATGTGATCAATCATAACGGCGGACCAGTGGTGGTCGACGCGGAGACCCTATTTTCGGTCAATATGCGGCGCAACGAGGGAGGTAAAGAGGCCGACGACGCAATGGTTGCGCTCGCTGAGTCTGTGTTCTCAACAGGATTTCTTCCGTCCAGAATAGATACAGTCGACGGCTCATCGGAGTCGGTTGACGTCGGGTTTCTCGGTTATGAACCCGGACAGACCGCAATCACGGCAAGTACCATATTCCGCGACATCGGAACAGACAGGATGTCCGTCGATTTCGGGTTCGGAGAGATCAGCGAACCATCAGTCGTGCCACCAACTGCAACGTCACCAGACGCTCCTGGAACTGTAGCGAGTGCATTTGGGCAACTTTATGATTGGATCAGTGCTCACAAGCGAGAAGTGTCGAACTGGATCGACGAGTTGTTCTCAGGTGTTCACGTCCGTGCAGTGTTGGACAATACCAGAAAATACTATCAGCTATTGAGCCTAGCAACACACCCTGAGTTTCAGATGTCACCGGAACTGACAACAGTTCTCTTCCACCGGTGCGGCATCGGACGGATGGAACACGTCACCCCGGCCGTCATCCGGGCAGAGATCCGCGACCTCAAGCAACGAGACATACCGTACTTCACCCTGCGCTCGGACGAAACTGGGGTCTACGACTCCCAGTACAAGGCTGTCGCGGACCCACTGGCAATGCCTCCCTTGACGAGGGCGCGTCAGTCCCTTGAGAGAATGTCAGAACACAAACGTGAATTCAACATTCGGACGATCCACTCAAGTTTCGTCAACAAGACCAGCGCAGACTTGGACCGCCCTGGTTGGGGAAACAGGTCGGAGCGACGCAACCGTCCAGCATGGAACTCTAGTGTGCTCTCCTCGAACGGCCTTGATGACTTAGTTAGGATCATCGCTGAGCAGTACGCCCGGTTCGCTATTCGACCACGGAATGGGGACCCGGTTGAATGGTTGGGCGCAACGTTATCGAACACGACCCAGGTGCACCCATGGCGATTTCGGCAACTCAGCGACGGCCTCTACGCCGGTCGTTCAGGTCTCTCACTATTCCTAACTGCCGCGTCAGAACATTTAGGCGATTCCAAATACGCAGATCTGGCGGAAGACTATCTCCTACCCCGGGCAAACGAGCGTATCTACAGTGGGTACGCTCATGGCTTAGCAGGATTGATGGCGGCGCTCTCGACATATGGAGTCCACAGCCCCTGTGCGTCGGCGCTTCTTGATGACTTGGAGCAGAAGTTTGTCTCCTTGTTCGAGGAGGTGGAGATGCCGTGGTCGATTAGTAGCGACGCAGCAGACCGGCGTGCGCACGGATGGTGCCATGGAGCACCTGGAATTCTCGTGAGTGAGCTTGTTCGGTTCAGGAACGGGTCAGACTCCCGGGGTCAGCAGATTGAGGAGCTGACGGAGTTAGTTGCCGACGAATGCTTTGACCTCAACTTTTCTCTCTGCCATGGGGATATCGGCAACCTCGTCATTCTCCAGCAAGCTGCCGATCTGCAAGACAGAGCAGATCTTCTTGTTAAAGTCAATCAGAGGGCCAACGCCCTTG
The DNA here is from genome assembly GCF_004010955.1 of Actinomyces wuliandei. NCBI lineage: Bacteria > Bacillati > Actinomycetota > Actinomycetes > Actinomycetales > Actinomycetaceae > Actinomyces > Actinomyces wuliandei. The sequence continues at coordinate 996,596 of NZ_CP025227.1, read as the reverse complement.
CTGCCGAGATAGTTCCTCGTGCGATGGCGCGTTACAACGCGAAGACCCTCCTGAACGACGCCTTCATGGTCAGTCTCCCTGGTGTGGCTTACGGATTAGTGCAACTCCAGGGAGGCGGTTGGCTCCCGGATATCTTCACTTGCGGCGTGGTTCAATGAGCCGAGTCCGTGCCCGTCGTCGGCCAAAACTTGTGCGCCAACTGAACCAGACGGAGTGCGCTCTGTGCTGCTGCGCGATTCTATTACGGTCACAAGGTTCTTCGGTTACCATGAACGACCTTCGGTTAAGATACACCGTTGGCAGGGATGGATTGAACATTGCGCATATTGCGGAGATCCTGCGTCAAGAAGGAGCGACTCCGCACGTGTTCGCAGTTACTGCTGATGAGGTAATAGGGTTACGAGAGCCTGCGATCTGCCACTGGAATAGCAACCACTACGTAGTGGTCGACCCCAGAAATAATGTCAGAATTCGCATAGTTGATCCGGGTGCTGGAGTCATCCGCTTAGGCTTCCAGGAATTCAGCGACAAGTTCGGCGGATACGCGATCACTATCGACCCTCATCCCGAACCAGTACGACGAAACGTGCCTACCGCGTTTTCGGTACTTTGGCGGCTTGCGAGATCACACGTCCTTCTGCTCTTGATTACGCTCGCCGTAGCACTTGGATCGGCCCTTGCGACACTGTGGCTACCTCAACTTCTGTCGGCGACATTCTCAATGGATATAGCAGGGTCGAGCAGTTTACTGTGGCCGCTTTCCGTGCTTGCTGGTATTGCGTTGGGATACGCCCTTTTGACACTTACCCGCTCGATCGTCTCGCTCATCGCGGCTACAGCAGTCGGTAAGTCGATGTCGCAAACTGTGTTTAGTCGCATGATGAGGCTTCCTTATGGTGACCTGGCTCATAGAGGTGTCGGCGACCTTCTCTTCACTTTAGACTCGGTTCAGCGACTTCGCATGCTCATCACCACCGACTTTATCGTCGTAGTCGTTGGGGCGATCATGGTGACAACCCTGATCATCTGGTTGACCGTCGTGTCTCCATTAGCCGGTATCGTGGCTGTTGGTTTGATCGTCCTTCTCGTAGTACTCGCGCTAGCGTCTGGACGAGGGGTTCGACGGTTCTCTCTCGAAGAGACCCGGCGCCGGGCAGAGTTGCAATCGATCCAGGTCTCTGCAGTCTCGGGGCTGGAGTCCATCAGAACCAACGCGATGGAGGACGCCTACATTCAAAGGTGGCGAACCTCGAATAATAGCGTCCAACGCTATTCGGTTGGCCTCCAAAGTATACAGGGCGTCTTTACTGCGCTGAGTGCTAGTATGCAGCTCGTCGATCCTCATCGTCTTGATCGTGACTGCAGGTGCGTCAGGTGCTGTTGACGCGGCTCTGATCGTCTCTGTGCAGGCTCTTGCAGGCTTCTTGCTTGGCCAGGTCTCTCAGGTGACGGGCTCTTTCTCCCAGGTCGCCCAAGGGTGGACGTTACTTGAGCGGGTCACGGACATACTTATCCGGCCGGAAGACTCGACGTTTCGCGGCCACGAAACTCCCGCGCCGGGTGCCGCTGTTGTGGTCGACAACGTCACGTTCTCATATGATTCTTTCACTAATCCAGTGCTGTCCGATGTCACTCTTAGTATTCCCTCTGGAGCGACGGTCGCGCTGGTTGGTCGCTCGGGTTCAGGAAAAAGTACCCTTGGTCGCCTCATCGTAGGGCTCCATGAACCATCCGTGGGTCGTACCGAGATCGACGGACGTGCTGTATCGGAATTTGACAGACATCAATTCTACGCCAATGTCGCATATGTCCCTCAGAACGTTGTCCTTGACACCGGAACTTTAAGAGACAACCTTATAATGGGGGCAGGCAAGGTCACCGACACGGATATCATGGAAGCCGCCAGAAATGTAGGGTTCGAAGATGACATATGTTCACTGCCATTGGGGTTGGACACTCCGGTGGCACAAATGGGGCAGAATTTCTCGGGTGGCCAGCGCCAGAGAATCGCGCTCACACGGGCCGCATTGAAGAAGGCGCGTATCGTCGTCCTCGACGAAGCCACTAGCTCATTGGACAACACGGCAGAGGCTCGGGTCACCAAGTTTTTTAGTGGACTTTCTGCGACTCGCGTGGTGATCGCCCATCGGCTGTCAACGGTGATTGACGCTGACATCATTTTTGTTATAGACAACGGGAAAGTAGTGGAACGGGGCCGCCATCAGGAACTGATCGAAAGGGGCGGCGCCTACAGTGAGTTGTACCTGCGGTCGAGAAGTGAGGACTCGTTGTGGGACGGATCGCGACCAGACGACGGTGCCGGGAGCGACCCCTCGACGGCTCGCCCTGGAGGATGACCGTCAGCTCCTCCGGGAGGATGATCCTGAAAGTGGGACATGGCACCCAAGTTCGATGATGCATAAGTTCTATTTGGAGTACCCTAGATGCTGAACACAGGCAATCGACTTCCAGCATCGATCGCAAAAACAAGAGAGGACTAGTATGCAATCAAGCAAGGCGGCAGTACGAGCGGTCAACCTTCGGAAGACGTATGGTTCGGGCGAGGCGGCAGTGACGGCTTTAGGAGGGGTAGACCTCGAGGTCGCTCAAGGAAGTTTTCTGGCGGTGATGGGGCCATCTGGTTCCGGAAAGTCCACGCTCATGCAGACCATGGCCGGGCTGGACTCGCTTGACGCGGGCGAGGTCTGGATCGAGGGAACCAATATCACGCGACTGCGCGACCGTCAGCTGACGAGGATGCGCCGGGACCGCATTGGTTTCATCTTCCAGTCATTCAATCTTGTCCCCACACTCACCGCCGAGCAGAACATCCTCCTCCCACTCAAGATCGCGCGCAAGAAGCAGGACAAGGAGTGGGTGTCGCTGGTTGTCAAGGAGCTCGGTATCGGGGACCGCCTGAGCCACAGGCCGCACGAGCTCTCCGGCGGGCAGCAGCAGCGCGTCGCCATCGCACGGGCGGTCATGACGCAGCCAGCCGTTGTCTTTGCCGACGAGCCCACGGGAAACCTGGACTCCAGCTCTGGCACACGGATCCTGTACCTGCTGAGGGACATGGTCTCCGAACTCGGCCAGACAGTGATCATGGTGACGCATGACCCGAAAGCCGCCTCATACGCGGATGAGGTCCTCATTCTTGCAGACGGCAAGGCGCGCGAGACCATACAGGAGCCGACGCAGCGCGCCGTGCTTGAGGCGCTCAGCAGGCTGGAGTCTGACGACGAGGAGCCCACCTCATGAACCAGGTACTGCTCTCCTCCGTCCGGGCACACGTCGGTCGGCTGATTGCGACTGGTCTGGCGGTCACGCTGTCTGTTGCCTTCGTCGTGACGACCTTGCTGCTGTCCTCGTCCTACAGGCAGACAATGGTTGACGGCCTCACAGCCCAGATGGACCAGGCCGACCTTCAGGTCGCGGTCACCGACAACGACGCTGAGACTGCTGATATCGACGAGCAGGTCGCAACCGCTCTTGAGGGCCTGCACAGACTTGAGGAGGTTGCGGCAGCAGACGCGCAACGGTCGTCCTACGTGCAGGTCGCCTTCGGCGCGCGACGCGCCAATGCAAGTGTGGAGCCCCTGCTGTCACCGCAGAACCGGTGGCAGGAGCTGTCGTCAGGAGACTGGCCGAGCGCCCCTGGTGAGGTGGCGATAGATGACGGCAACGCTGAGGCACTGGGGGTGACAGTCGGTGATACTCTCAGGGTGACGAACGCAGTTGGTCACGGTGGGTCTTCTGACCTCACCGTCGTCGGGCTCACCTCAGCTGCCAACGCTGGTTTCAGCCAGGGAACCCCTGTACTGATCACGACTGAGGCGACGTTTGAGGCACTTGGGCCGTCGGCTGTGACCACGGGAATACTTGTGAGCGCCTCCGAGGGGGTCTCGCCTGGGGCGCTGTCGGCCCGTGTCGCCGAGCATGTCGTTGTCGGCTCATCCCTGTCAGTCCTCACGCGTGAGGAGGCTGTCGAGCACCAGCTTGCCGAGCTGTCGGGCAGCAGCACGCTGCTGACCAACATGATGCTCGTGTTCGGGGCGGTGTCACTGCTCGTGTCCGGGTTCGTCATCGCCAACACGTTCCGTGTGCTTGTCGCCCAGCGGACCGCAGAGCTGGCCCTCCTGCGGTGCATCGGGGCAGGCGTTGCCCAGGTGTACCGCCTGATCCTGCTGGAGGCAGGCATTGTGGGGCTGGTCTTCTCTGCCGCTGGTGCCGCCATCGGTACTGGTGTCGCAGCTGCACTCGTGTCAGCAAGCGCCTCGGGCGGCACCGGACTACCGCTGTCGGCCTTCTCCATACCCCCGCTGATGGTGGCCGGGGCGACTGCGTGCGGCACCGTCGTGACCACGGTGTCCGCGCTGGGGCCGGCTCGCAACGCTACCAAGGTGCGCCCCATTGCCGCCCTGCGGCCTCTTGAGGCTGTCTCCACGAGACGGGTACCGGTTGCGGCGGCCGTCATCGGACCAGGGCTGACAGTTCTTGGCGCAGTCGCAATGGTGCACGCGGCAGGACGGGGATCAATTGCTGTGGCCGTTGCTGGTGGCCTCGTCGCCAGCCTTGGAGTTCTCGTGGTATCGTCGGTCCTGCTCCCATTAACCGTGAGGCTCCTGGGGATGCTCATCTCGCCCGTGTCCGCACCCACACAGTTGGCCGCAGCAAACGTCAATCGCAACAGACGACGCACCGCTGCAACCGGGGCCGCCCTCCTTATTGGCAGCATTCTGCTCGCGATGCTGACAACGGGCGTCAGCTCTGCACGTGAGTCCGTGGTTGCTCAGATCGACGACCGGCGCCCGATTGACCTCATCGCTGAGACAGCGCCCGGCCAGGCGATTGACACGGAAACGATCGCAGCTATCACGAACGTGCCGGATGTTGTCGCCAGCGCGGAGATCCTCACAGGAGCCGTGGACCTGGAGAGCGCCTCGACCACTGTGCAGCAGGCCGTCGCAGAAGGCGTGGACCAGCAGGCGACGAGCAGTGTCGCCCGCTCAGAGGTCTCCGTCCCGCAGGCAGGCAGCGTCCACGTGAGCCCGGATGACCCGGCCGCTCGGTATGGCGGCCAGCACATCACCGCACGTGGCGCTGACGGTGAGACGACGCTGGTGGTCGTCGTGGACGAGGACGTGCCCGAAGGCATCGTGCAAGTCGCGTCGTCTGAACTCGTCGACATCGACTCCAGCCCAGATGTCACTCGGCTGCAGCTCCGGCTGGAGGACGGGATGAGCCCCACCGACATTCAGTCGGTCATGACTGACATCTCGGCCCTCGACGAGGACATCAACGTCTCCGGAGGCGCCCAGGAGCGTGCCTACTACAACCAGATCCTCGACACCATGCTCATGGTGGTGCTCGCCCTGCTGGCTGTCGCGGTCGTCATCGCCTTCGTCGGTATCGGCAACACGGCCGCGCTGTCGGTGGTCGAACGGCGTCGGGAGTCCGCGCTCCTTCGCACAGTAGGCCTGGGACGAGGACAGCTCATGGCCATGATCTGCACCGAGGCCGGGCTGACGGCCATCGTGTCGACCGCGCTCGGCCTGGTAGCCGGGGTCCTCCTGGGGTGGGCTGGCGTCACCACACTCGGGCAGTCAGCATCGGAAGTCGAGATGACCCTGCACGTACCGTGGGGACAGCTGGCCGCCATCCTGGCTGGGGCCGCCGTCGCCGGCACGCTCGCTGCCCTCCTGCCCGCGTACGCAGCGTCACGCAGGCGTCCTGTCGAGGACCTGGCAGCCGCATGAGCCTCCCGTGCCCGAGTCCCGGTCCCCTCAGCAGCAGGACCGGAACCCGCCCTGCCGCCGCCTCCCTCCGGCCTCAGCCCGGCTGGTGGTGCCGGGAGGCGATCCGGGCGTCGTTGGCGGTGGCCCGGGCGAAGGCCACCCCCGGTGCCGCCACGGACCCGAAGGAGGCCAGGTCCCTGCGGAACACCACGGCGGCGAACCAGTCCATCATGATGCGCACCTTGCGGTTGAGGGTGGGCACGGCGTAGACGTGGTAGCCACGGTGCGCCGTCCAGGCCACGAACCCGCGCAGGCTGTGCCCGAGGATACGGGCCACCCCCTTGCCGATGCCCAGGGAGGCCACAGTGCCCAGGTTCTCGTGGGCGTAGGACTCCAGGAGGGGCTCCTGGCCGGGCGCGGCGGTGAGCACGGCCACCAGATTGTCAGCCAGGACAGGAGCAGCCTTGGCACTAGCAGTCCACACAACAGCGCGCATATCAACCGCAGGGACGGTGGCCAACCGGAAGGACTGCGCCCGCCAGGTCACCACCGTTTGGCACGAAACCCCCCACACGCCAGACCGGTCTCGATGTGTAGCACGTTCTGGGCCGCCAGCAGGACGATCCGCGACCTGGCAACCAGACGAGACCGCACGCTACGCGAACGGGTCCAGGACTCAAAGACCTCGCAGTCCCCCCTCATGCAGCAGCGGGCCAGGAGCAACACAACGTGGCCACACCCCGCCTCTCCCACAACACATCCAACAACTAGCGACACGCAACACTAGACGCAACACGGTGCCCGCACGTTCTGCAGGCAGCACCCCTGGCATCGCTGCGTAGGACCCCACCATACAGAACGTGCGGGACCTGACTGACAGCCAGTCAGAAGGCGTTGCACGTCACACTCGCCCGCACTTGGCTAACATCCGGATGTAATATATACTCTTAACCGCAGGAATCTAGTTGCCCAGAGAGTTGCGATCCCCTCACCCTGAGCGAGGCGCGCCCCACCTCCGATAAGCGAAGGAAAGCCATATTGAACGGGACTCATCTAATACACGTCGTCGCGTTCACATTGAAGCCAGGAATCTCCCGCGAGGACCCCCGGGTTCAGGCCGCCGCCACGATCACCGGCGGCCACCCTGCAACCATCCCGGAGATCGCCACCTGGGCTTGCGGGTGGGACACCAGCCGCAGGCCCGACTCTGCCGACTTCCTCGTCGTTGGCACATTTGATACTGCCGTTGACTATGACACCTTCCAGACTCACCCCGACCACCAACGGGGCAAGGAAGCATGGAAGCAGATCGCGACTTGGAGCGTGGCAGATATTCTCGCAGTTAACAGCGAACAACCATGAGACGCGACTCGGCACTGCCCCACATCAGCGCCGTCGTGGGCGCCGCCCTACTGTGGAGTACCTCGTTTGCGGTAACGAAAGTCGTGCTCCCTTACGTGGGAGAACTGGCCCTCGGGGCGATCAGGTTCCTGGTCGCAGCCATACTGCTGATAATCGTCTGCGCCCTCACCCGAACAAACCTGCGCGCACCTTGGCGAGCCCACGCGTCCGTCGCGGGCGCGGGGCTAGTCGGCATCACGATTTATTTTACCCTCGAGAACTATGGAGTTGCCCTGGCTACCGCCACCGATGCCGCCCTGATCGTGGCTTCCTATCCGGTTATAGCAATGCTTGCTGAAGTAGCATTTCACCGTCGTCGGCCAGCCCTGATCAACGTCGTTGGAGTTCTGACCGCTTTCATCGGCGTAGCGTTCGTTACCATCGACGCGCCCGCCCAGGAAGCAATCCACCGACCTTGGGGGATTCTCTTCCTCTTCCTTGGCGGAGTTGCGTGGACCGCCTACAACATGATTTCAACCCGGAAGCCTACTAACGTGGCGTCACGCCAACACCTCGACGTACTTCCCACGACAGGCTTGCAGAATCTCTGGGGGGGGGATCGGATTTTGCCTGCTCATACATCTTCTTCCGGAGGGGACGACCATCAACCTCAGTTCGCCTGCGATCTGGTTGATTGTCTATCTCGCCGTCGGCTGCTCCGCTCTGGCGTTCCTTCTCTACACGTTCGGGCTCACCGTGCTGAAACCAAGCCAGGCTGTCGCAATCCTGAACCTTGTGCCCGTGTTCGGAGTCGTGTGGGCGGTCGTAATCGCCGGAGAAGAGGTCACCATCCTCAAGTTAGTCGGCGCAATCACGGTCATCATCGGTGTCGTCATGAGCTCGCGCAGCACTCTTCCCCCTTCAAGAAAACAAAGAACTCTGGACAGTATCCCTCAGTTCCAAAAGGAGTCCCGCTTATGAATACAGAACACCAGAAAAGGGGCCACAAGACCGTAATCGTCGTCGACCGTCATCTCCCTACGGGCCTTGCCGTCAATGCCGCCTCGATTGTCGCGGCAATGATCGCAGTCAAGTTCCCCGAACTCATGGGTCCTCCTGCAAAAACGGCTGACTCCGAGTTGCCTGGGGTCATCTTAGCCCCGCTTCCCGTCCTGGCCGGCAGTGCAAAATTGCTCACATCCGCGTGGAGCCACGCCGATCAGGATGATTCTGGGATTGACGCTTTCCCCTTCACTCGCCTGGCGCAGGGATGCAAGACCTATGATGAGTACATCGCCAAACTGGGGTCGACGATCTCTCGCGACCTCGAACTCGCTGCGATTGGTCTCTGTGGCCCCAAGAAGGCCATTAACTCCCTCACCGGCGATCTTCCGCTCTATCCCGTCAAGGAGAAGTAGCCATGATTCCACTCGGAGACGCAGACCTGTGGGAGACTGCGAAGGAATTTACCGTCGCCCAGAAACGCCAATGGACTGGTGAGATGAGTGCGGATGCGCTAGATACATGGCAGTCCACGAACTTACGGCAAACTATAGAATATTGCCAGAGCAACTCTCCTTTCTACCAGAATCGCCTTGCGGGCCTGAAATCGACGACACCTATTCAATGCACTGCCGTTCACTACCAAAGATGATCTCCGGCGTCATCTTGATGAAGTACCAAGCCTGAGCCTTAATCGCACATGGGTCTACTACGAGACTACAGGCACCACGGGTGCCTCCACCCCGTGCCCACGCACCGCCGAGGATTCCATTCGCACTGGGGTCGCTCTTTATGAAGGCTATCGAGACCTCTTAACCAACTATGGTGCGCACCTATCGATCGCTGTGATGGGGCCGACGGAACTGCACTCGACCGGCGACACCTTCGGTGACGTATTTCGAAGTCTCGGCCACAGCAGCATCAAAATGTGGCCACATTCCCCTGTCGTCGGCTTCGACCGCGCCTCACACCTACTTCAACGGCTGCCAATCACTGGTCTGACCTGCACACCCGGAATGACCATTCTCCTGGCCCGGCATCTCCTCGCCTCGGGAGTCGATCCCTCTGCTCTAGGCATCCGAGTGATCCTCACTGTTGGCGAGATGGCGACTCCGCAGTTGTTGAAGCAGATCGGCCAACTCTGGGATGCCGACATCTACAGTTGTATGTATGCCTCGCAGGAAGCATCTATCCTGGCCGTATGTCAAAGTGACGGCCGCCTGCGGACGACGCCTTTGAACTACTACTATGAGATCATCGAACCCAATACTGGGATGGTGCTGAACCCCAAGTCAGATGAGCGGGAGGGAGAACTCGTCATCACCCACCTGTACCGCGGTGCCAAGCCCCTCATCCGATACCGCACCGGTGATCTCGTCCGCACCCGTGGTGCAGGTCAGGACTTCACCATAACCCCGATCGGTCGTGTTCTCGATGAACTGCACATCGGTAACACCATCTATGCCGCATATGACTTTGAGGCTGTCGTGCTCCAGGATTGCCCCAATTTCCTCGACTATCAGGTTTGACATCCACCGACGTGATGACGGCCTGGACGAAGTAGATCTGCTTCTTGAATCCTCGCACGCACCCTCTGCAGAAGACCATATGTCGGCAGAACGGCATGCTAGAGTTCTCGCACACAACCTTGGCGTTCCTGTTCGTGTACTGTGGGGCAAAACGGACGCGCGGACCTCTACAGGAGCCATGGTCAGCTGGAAGGCTGCTCGGATTCGAGACCACCGCAACAACCTGCAGGAAGTTGAGGTAGGTTCCGCTGACAGAATCGCTATCCAGCGGGAACGCAGAACAACGTCATGACAGCATTTGCTTACCTCGATGGTCAGTGGGTTGACGCGACCTTGCCCCATCTCGGCCTTTCTACTCAAGGCCTCCAATACGGCACCGCAGTATTCGAAGGTATCCGCGCCTACCGTAGCCAGGGTGAAACTCATATCCGAATATTCAAAGCCAGGGAACATTTTAAGCCAATGCACGCCTCGTGCCGCGCTCTTCGGATTGAACTCCGTGAAGGCGTTGACGAGCTCATCGGAATCGCAGAGGAACTCATTATTCGGAACGATCATGATAACGACTGCTACATCCGACCGGTTGCGCGCAAGACAACCTTCCTCCCGGGGACACCGTTCGGGGTCAGGCTCTCGGGCGTTAACCATAGTCTTATGCTGACTTCCTTCCCGATGCCTTCCCGGTTGGGTCACCCTAGCCGTCTCGGAATTGCGTCCACCCGCAAGGTGCCCGATACCTCGATACCCTCCCGGGCGAAGATCAGCGGCGCGTACGTGTCCAGCGCTCTCGCAGTCGACGAATGTACTGCCCGCGGCTACGACGACGCCTTACTGCTGACAGATGAAGGCCGCGTTGCCGAGGCATCGACCAGTAACATCCTTCTCAGGCGAGATGAGGCTGTCATTAGTCCTTCACTCGATCAGGGAATACTTCCCGACGTCACCCGCTCCCTAGTGCTCGACATCGCGAGGCACGAAGGATACGAAGTCATCGAGCGCCCCGTCGAACTCGCTGAACTTTTCTCCAGCGACGAACTTCTCCTGACGGGCACAGGGGTCGAAATCTCTCCGGTGACTTCCGTCGAAGGCCGGGAAATTCGGGATGGATTACCCGGTAGTTTCACACGTCTCGTCTGCGAACAGTACCAGGAAATAACCCGAGCAGTCCGTTGAGGATACCGCAATACCTCGAAAGAGGCGCTACTATGTTGTACTTTACCGTCAACGACTACATACCTTCATCGTCAATTCGTGTCTCAACACTCGGTCTGTCAGGAACGAGCGCCGCAGGCGGCCGCGTCCACGAGGCAGGCCATCTCAACACTCGGTCCGTCAGGAACGAGCAGTGAGCAAGCAGCGAAGCACTTCCTCGAACACCTTGGTGCCGATAACGGCCAGATCCTACTTCATTTATCATATCACGACGCCGCCATATCTGTCCCTAACGGAGAAGCTGATTACCTCGTAGTCGCCAACGCTTTCCATGGAATCAACGACTTCTACATGGATCCCACCACGGATGTACACAGCGTTTTTCACATGCTGACCCCTATGTATGGACTAGCGAAGCGCCCGAACATCTCCCTTCCGACGCAACTCGAAGTCATCAGCCATCCAGCACCAGTGGCCCTCATAACGGAACTCATGCCGCAGGGGTACGAATGCACCCGAATCATCCCCGCGAATTCAACAGCCTCAGCAGCGAAAGCGGTCAATAGAGGCGACTATGACGTCGCTCTGACCACTCATCCTGCAGCAGAGCAGAACAACCTGCGATTCTTCTCGAATCAACGCCCCATTGAGATGGTATGGACCGTCTTCACCCAGCACCAAGAACGGATATGATCCAACTTAACGCCGAGTCGCTATGGACAGCCGCCGATAACCAGGAGTTCTGGATACGTTTAGCCGACAGGATGGCTGTAGCCCTTAGGGAACAGGCCGCCGATCTAGCGGCATCCTCACCGCGGCATATCATACGAACAAGTATCGGTAACGGACTCGGGATCATGGCAGCAGTCGCCGAGCGCCCGAATACAGCGATCATGGGTGCCAAAATCGTTTCATTAACTTATCACACCTCGCAGGAAAGACCTTCCCACCCCGGTACAGTCATTCTCCTCGATCCAGCTTCGGGGGAACTACAGGCGGCTCTTGACGCAAATGCGATCACCGCGATGCGAACGGCCGCGACGACTTGTGCAGTTACCCGGCATATGCGACCTGAGGCTGCGCGTTTTACTATCATAGGTACCGGCACTGAGGTTCGCTCACATCTCCTCGCGCTATCAGCCGCATATCCGAATGCACGGTTCACGATATGGGGAAGACGACGCGAGGCGGCTTCCAAAATTGCGACCAAATACAGGCTCGAAGGCATCTCTGTCTCCACGGAGCCGAACTTGACGAAGGCTCTCAGAGATGCCGACGTAGTCACCAGCCTAACAGCGGCTAAGTCACCGTTCCTCGACATACGCCATGTCGGGGAATCAGCCCATGTCAGCGCAATAGGGGCGTCAACTCCGGGCCTTGCGGAATGGACCCCAAGATCATTCGGTTCCGTGGACGTTCTTGCCTGTGACACTGTCGAAGAATGCCGACGACAGTCAACAGAAATCCCCGCAGCTTTTCTCGACTCCGCAGTTAACGCATCCACTGTCCTTGAATACCCACCCTGGAAGAGTACTAGTCAAGGCAGTAAGCGGTCACTTTACAAATCCGTAGGATCTGCTGTCCTTGATATCGTCGCTAGCACGTTCCTTGTCGAACTAGTCTACTTTTCACGAAACATGTGATGGGTGGATAAGGTTATTGGCACTAGGACCTGTACACGGCTTTTTATGAGTAGATATAGGTGAGACTGTGACATGGGTTGCCAAGATTACGGCAACTGCGAGGAACTCCGCTCGTAGTGGTGTGAAGTCGTTTGTGGGAGGACCGCACGATGGCCGCAATAATAGTGACCTGCCTGAGATGTCCTGCCTTAGGTGGTGGGGTGCTGAGTAGCTGGGTACAGGAAACAGTGCAGGCAGGATGAGGGCGAGGTAGAAGCAACGTAGGAGACTGCGGAGACACACCTCCTTCGAGCGCAACTACACAAGGCCAGGGAGGGATAATGACTCCGGCGAGAAGCCGTCACCTTTGTCGCTGAGGAGCAGGAGCAAGGCAAAAGCCGTCTCTCATCTTCAGTGAGAAATATATCTGCCTGTGTCTACGACTGCTGGTGGCCCCAGGGGACATCAAGGACTGGCACAACCGGTCTGAGTCCCAGACGACCATAAGGCGAAGGGATTTCTAGACGGCGGTCGGAGCCCGAACTCTGGGACCGTAAGGCTCCACCTACGGTCGCCGAAATATTTGCCCGCCAACCGGGCCTGGGTAGAGATGGCGGTGGAACCGGGCACCGTCCGGTACAAGCCCGTGTGCGCGCTGGGATTCGTAATTTTACAGGTACTCCGAAAGGTGAGGACTACCCTCCCTGCGGTCTATTTGACGGAGCACCCCGCGCCGGTAGGTCGTGATTTTTGTCGCCACGGGTAAAGGGGCAGCAGTGGCGTGGTATGTCTGCCTGGGAGGACTTGTCTGTCTCGAGACTGTTCTCGACTGTTGCACCGCGAACGTGATTGGCTGGGTGACGGGTTGGCTCACGTGCGCACCAGTTGGTGCGAGATTCTGCCCTCATGGCGGCAGGCGCGCCGCCTGCCCGAGAAAGGGCAGACCATTACTTCACTCAGACCAAGGCTCGCAGCAGCACCCTTTCCGGGAGCTCTCCACCCACTTGGAGGCCTATGGCAGTCGCTTGTTTGCGGTCATACCGGGGCGTGACCGGGCGGGCGCCTGGGCGCAGTCCAGACCGCCATACTCAAGAACAATCAGGTCCACACAGTCGGTGTACCCGACAAGGAGGAAACGGTCACAACGGCACTGTCTCGTGGAACAGGGTTGAGGCATTAGCCAAATACGGTTCCATTTGACATCAAGATACCAGCCCCTGAACGAAGCCCGGGACTCAGCCGCTGACACAGGACAAGCCGGAATGCAATATGCTACACTCTATATCGATATGCGGTTTGCATGAAACCTTGTCTCACGCAAACCATACTCACCTCCAATTTCCTCAGCTGCATAAGCGCAGCCACCGACGAGACCCTGTGGGCACTGGGCGAGCCATCGTCATCTGGTCAGGCGACAGGTTATGGCCCTCCCTCCGGCCTCAGCCCGGCTGGTGGTGCCGGGAGGCGATCCGGGCGTCGTTGGCGGTGGCCTGGGCAAAGGCCGCCCCCGGTGCCGCCACGGACCCGAAGGAGGCCAGGTCCCTGCGGAACACCACGGCGGCGAACCAGTCCATCATGATGCGCACCTTGCGGTTGAGGGTGGGCACGGCGTAGACGTGGTAGCCACGGTGCGCCGTCCAGGCCACGAACCCGCGCAGGCTGTGGCCCAGGATGCGCGCCACCCCCTTGCCGATGCCCAGGGAGGCCACAGTGCCCAGGTTCTCGTGGGCGTAGGACTCCAGGAGGGGCTCCTGGCCGGGCGCGGCGGTGAGCAGCGCCACCAGATTGTCAGCCAGGAGTCGGGCCTGGCGCACGGCGTGCTGCGCGGTGGGCGCGCAGGTCGCCTCCGGGTCCTCGCTGGTCACGTCGGGCACGGCCGCGCAGTCGCCCGCCGCCCAGGCCCCGGGCACCACACCACCCTCACCTGCCACCTGGAGCGTGGGCAGGGTGGTGACACGCCCGCGGGCGTCCACCGGCAGGTCGGAGTCGGCCAGAACAGGTGAGGGCTTGACCCCGGCCGTCCACACGACGGTGTCCGCGTCAAGCTCGGTGCCATCGGACAGGACCACGTGCCCGTCCACGCAGGAGGACAGGAAGGTGTTGAGGCGCACGTCGATGTCGCGCTCCCGCAGCTGCTCCAGCCCGTATCCGGAGAGCTCCTCGGTCAGCTCGGGCAGGATGCGGCGCGACCCCTCCACCAGGACGAAGCGGACGTCCTCCTGCTCGATGGAGTCGATGGTGCGCACGAGGGCGCGCGCCATGTCCTCCAGCTCGGCGATGGCCTCCACCCCGGCAAAGCCCCCGCCCACGAACACGAAGGTGAGCAGGCGCCTGCGGCGCTGGGCGTCCCAGGTGGAGGCGGCGTCCTCGATGCGCGACAGCACGCGGTTGCGCAGGGCCAGGGCCTCCTCGACCTGCTTGAAGCCCAGCGCCTGCTCGGCCAGGCCGGGGATGGGCAGGGTGCGCGCCTCGGCCCCCAGCGCCAGGACAAGGTGGTCGTAGCCGATCTCGTAGGGCTGGGGCACCTCCTGGGAGGACTCCGGGACCGGCGGGGTGACGGTGAGCCTGCGGGAGGCGTGGTCGATGGCCGTGACCGACCCGGTGAGGATGGTGCACCCGGACAGGGAACGGCGGTGCGCGGCGATGACGTGGCGGGGCTGGATGGACCCGGCGGCGACCTCCGGGAGGAAGGGCTGGTAGGTCATGTAGGGCCGGGGGTCCACCACGGCGATCTCCACCTGGTCGGTGCCCAGGCGGGCGCGCAGCGCCCGGGCGGTACAGAAGCCGACGTACCCGCCCCCGGCGATGACGACCCGGGGAGGACGGTGCCCGCCCCGGGGCGCGGGCGCACCCGCCACCACCGGGCGGCTGGGACGCAGGGCCAGGGCGAGCGCGGTGCCAGCAGCAAGCAGGCCAGCAGCGGACAGCACGAGGGTGGTACGAGTGGTACGGCTCATGCCCCGACAATAAGGGCAGCCTTACTTCCTGACGAGGCGAGCCCACCCTCCCCTGCCGTGGTTCCTGCCACAGAAGCGGATGCAGCCGCCCCCGACCATGACGACCCGGGGAGGACGGCGGCCTCCCCGGGGCGCGGGCGCACCCGCCACCACCGGGCGGCTGGGACGCCGGACCAGGACGAGCGCGGCACCGAGCGCGAGAGCACCGGTCCCGGCCCCGTCACCGGGCACCTGCCAGGTCGGCCCACCGGTCCACGGCCAGCGCGGCCGCTCCCCGCGCCCACTCCTCGAACTCAAAGGGCCGCAGCTGCACCGCCGCCGGGGAGGCCGACCAGTGCCGCAGCCGGGCAACCTCCGCCTCAAAGACGTCCCGGTGGGCCTGGAGCACCGCGACTCCCTCCCCCGACACCACCGTGAGAGCAGGGTCGGCAAAAGCGACCAGGGTCCCCACCAGACGGCCTGCGGCGCGGGAGGCCTGGTGCAGGACCTCACGGACCTCCGGGTGGCTACGCAGCCCGGGCTCCATCACCTCCTCCATGGTGACAGCACGGCCGAGCCTGCGCGCCACCGAGGCGGTGATACCAGCCGTGGAGGCCAGCGCCCTGACGCAGCCCGCGTGCCCCATCTCGCACCGCGGCCCGTCCTCGGCCAGGGGCAGGTGGCCCACGCTCCCGGCCGCCCCACGGGCGCCAGAGACCACCTCACCGCCGACCACCAGGCCGCAGCCGATCCCCTCACCAAGCGTGACCAGGGCAAAGGGGTCGGCACCGCGACCGACACCGAACCAGGCCTCGGCACAGGCAAAGGCCCGCACGTCGTTGGCGACCGTGCAGGCCACCCCGGTGGCCGAGGAGACCAGCCCTGCCAGCGGGACCTCACGCCACCCCAGGAAGGCCGCCACCTTGACGACGCTGTCACCCGCGACCGCGGCACCCAGCGATATCCCGATGGCGTCGGGCACCCGCCCCCGTCTGGCCCCCAGGCCCGCAGCCACCGAGGCCACCCTCGCCACCACGGCCTCGGGGTCCGTGTGCTCCAGGGGGACAGCCTCCTGCTCCAGGACAGTCCCTACCGGCGAGGTCAGCACCGCGTAGAGCCGGTCGGCCGTGAGCTTGACCCCCAGGAAGGTGGCGCAGTCCTCCACCACAGCCAGGGTCCGGGTCGGCCGTCCCGGCCCCGCCTGCTCCTCGGGAGGCTGCTCGACCACCTTCCCGGACTCCAGCAGCGGACGCACCGTGCGGGTCGTCGTGGCTGCGGACAGCCCCAAGCGCTCACCGAGCTCGGCGCGGCTGAGGGGGCCGGAGGCCACCAGTGCCACCAGGACCCGCGCCCCCAGCGTGCGTCCGCTACCTGCCGTAGACCTCACGAGACCTCACACCTCACGTCGAAACCCTGGTTCATCCCTGATACCGCCCGCAACAATAGTCGCCGTCGCCCCGCAGGCCCAGCACCCCGGACACTGCCCCCAAGCATGGCTGATCTCACAGAGTGACCCAAGGCACCGAGGTGCTAACCTTTCTTTTCAACTTACAAGAAACTGGTTCCCACCACCCCTGGAAGGACGATGATGACCCTCCACCTGCGCAACGCGGGCACCTCCCTGGTCCTGGACCTCCCCGAGGACCGTCTCCCGGTGGTGCGCCACTGGGGCCCGGACCTCGGCGACGTCGAGGGCGCTGAGCTGGCTGACGCGGCCGCAGCCGCACGCACCAGCCTGGGCAGCAACACCCACTGGATGCTCAACGACCTGCCGGTCCTCCCCCTGCCCCACCTGGGCTGGTCCGCCCGCCCGGCGGTGGGGGTGTCGCGCACCGACGGCGACGCCTTCTCCCCCCACCCCACCAGCCTCTCCCACGAGTACTCCCAGGAGGTGGCTCCCACCGGCACCACCCACCGGGTCCGCTCGCTCGCCACCGACCCGGTCCACCTCCTCACCCTGGGCACCGAGCTGCGGCTGGAGCCCTCCGGCCTGGTGCGCCTGCGGGCCTGGGTCAGTGACGACCGCGACGACCATGACGACCGCGATGGCCGCCCTGCCGGGAGCGAGGGAGCAGACCTGGTGGTCACCGAGCTCACCCCGGTCATGCCCGTGCCCGACGCCGCGGTAGAGCTCCTGGACACCAGCGGGCACCACCTCCTGGAGCGCCAACTGGTCCGCACCCCTTTCTCTCCCGGTGCGCGGGTCCGCGAGTCCTGGGAGGGACGCCCCGGCCACGACGCCGCCACCTGGCTGGCAGCAGGCACCCGGGGCTTCGGCTGGCGCAGCGGGCGGGTCCACGCGGTCCACCTGGGCTGGTCCGGCAACAGCCGCCACCTGGCGCTGAGCACCACCGCAGGCCCCAAGCTCCTCGGCGCCGGGGAGCTGCTCCTGCCCGGCGAGGTGACTCTGGGACCAGGGGAGGTCTACACCACGCCGTGGGTGTACTTCTCCTGGGGGGAGGGACTGGACGCCCTGTCCCACCGCAGCCACGACTGGCTGCGGTCCCTGCCCTCCCACCCTCAGCGCCCCCGCCCCGTCCTCCTCAACACCTGGGAGGCGGTCTACTTCGACCACGACCTCGACACGCTCAAAGAGCTCGCCGACGCGGCCGCCCAGGTCGGTATCGAGCGCTACGTGCTGGACGACGGGTGGTTCGGCTCCCGGCGCGACGACACCTCCGGCCTGGGTGACTGGCAGGTCTCCGCCCAGGCCTGGCCCCAGGGGCTGGAGCCCCTGGCGGAGCACGTGCGCTCCCTGGGCATGGAGTTCGGGCTGTGGTTCGAGCCGGAGATGATCAACACCGACTCCGACCTGGCCCGGGCACACCCTGAGTGGATCCTCTCCGACGGTGCCGGGGGCGCCCCCGAGCACCGTCACCAGCGGGTCCTGGACCTGACCGCCCCGGGTGCCTGGGACTACCTCCTGGAGGCGATCTCCTCCCTGGTGGAGCGCCTGGGCATCGCCTACATCAAGTGGGACCACAACTCCCCCCTCCTGTCCCCGGGGCACATGACACCCAACCCCGGGCTGGGGACCCGGCTGGGGGCTGCGGCGGTGCACGACCAGACCCTGGCCTACTACCGCCTGCTGGACGCCCTGCACGAACGCTTCCCGGAGCTGGAGATCGAGTCCTGCGCGGGTGGGGGCGGGCGCGTGGACCTGGGCGTAGCAGAGCGGGTCCAGCGCGTGTGGGCCTCGGACTGCATCGACGCCCACGACCGCCACGACATCCAGCGAGGCACCTCACTCCTGCTGCCTCCCGAGCTCGTGGGGACCCACGTGGGCTCGGGCCGCGCCCACACCACGCTGCGCGACCTCGACCTCGACTTCCGGGTCGGCACGGCCCTGTGGGGCCACATGGGCGTGGAGTGGGACCTCACCGCCGCCGACGAGCCCACGCGCCAGCGCCTGGCTGCCGTCATCGCGCTGCACAAGGAGCTGCGCGGGCTCCTCCACTCCGGGCGGACGGTCCACGCCGACCTCGACCAGGACGAGGCCCTGCGCATTGAGGGCGTCGTCGCCGACGACGGCTCCCAGGCCCTGTTCGAGATCGCCTGCCTGGCCCAGCCCCTGACCTGGCCCACTGCGCCACGGCCGCTTCCCGGCCTGGACCCGGGCCGTCGCTACCACGTCCGCCTGGCGGCGCCCCCCTACCCCGAGCTGGGGTACCAGGCCGGGTGGATGGGCGAGGACGGTGTCGTCCTGCCGGGGTCGTTCCTGACCACCACGGGCCTGGCTCTTCCTGTCCTCCACCCCGACCACCTGGTCCTGGTACGCGCCACCGCCTCGGACTGAACCCGCTGGGCCAGCGGGCCTACTGAGCCCTCCGCGCACGCGCCGCCCCGGCCCTGAGCACCCGTCCACAATCTGTCCGCACCACAGCCCCTGCCCGCAGTCTGTCCATAATCACCGTCGATTTGGAGACCCGATGTCAACCTCGACCCCGGTCGCGCGACAAGCCAGTCGCAGACCCCGCTCCGACCTCAGGCTGGGCCTGGCCTTCATCGTCCCCGCGACGATCGGCCTGGTCGCCTTCTTCCTCTGGCCGCTGGCCCGCGGTATCTGGCTCTCGTTCACCGAGTACAACCTGCTCACCCCCGAGCAGTTCACGGGGTTGTCCAACTACCAGCGCATGGCCTCCGACTCGACCTTCTGGAACGCCGTGTGGGTGACCCTGGAGTACGTCGTCATCAACATCGGCCTCCAGACGGTCCTGGCCCTGGCCATCGCCGTACTCATGCAGCGCCTGACCCAGTCCACTCTGGTGCGCTCGATCGTACTGACCCCCTACCTGGTCTCCAACGTGGTCGTCGCCATGCTGTGGCTGTGGATCCTCGACAACACGCTGGGTATCTCCAACGAGCTCATCCAGGGCCTAACCGGTGAGCGGGTGAACTTCTTCTCCTCGGCCCTGGCCATCCCCACCATCGCCGTCATCAACGTGTGGCGGCACGTGGGCTACACGGCCCTGCTCATCTTTGCCGGGCTCCAGTCGATCCCGGCCACCGTCTACGAGGCGGGCAAGGTGGACGGTGCCAGCGAGTGGACCATGTTCTGGCGTATCACGGTCCCGCTGCTGCGTCCCATCCTGGCCCTGGTGCTCATCATGACGATGATCGGCTCCTTCCAGGTCTTCGACACGGTGTCGGTAACCACCCAGGGAGGTCCGGTCAACGCCAGCCGGGTGCTGCAGTACTACATCTACGACATGGCCTTCGACCGCTTCCAGTTCGGCTACGCCTCGGCCATGGCCGTGGGGCTGCTGGTGGTCCTGGCCGTCATCACGGTCGCGCAGTACCGCATGACCCGCGCCAACGAGACGGACCTGGACTGAGAGGGGAACCACGATGAGCACAGACACCACCAGCACAGCCGTGGCGGGAGCCGGGAGGGCCGCGACCGGGACCATAGCACCGGCCACTGCGCCCAGGAGCGCCACCTCCGAGGAACGGCGCCTCAACCTGGGACGGGCACTGGCCTGGGTCGCCATGTCCCTGGTCATCATCATGACGATCCTCCCCTTCTACTGGGTGCTGCGCACCGCCCTGTCCTCCAACGCCGGGCTGGCCTCGGACCCCACCTCCGTGCTGCCGGTGGACACCAACCTGCGCGGGTTCGCCCGGGTCTTCGGCATGCAGTCCACCGAGGAGGCCATCGCCGACGGTGGCTCCGGCGCCTCAATGAACTTCTGGCTCTACCTGCGCAACTCCGTCATCGTGGCCACCCTGGTCACCGTCTGCCAGGTCTTCTTCTCCGCCATGGCGGCCTACTCCTTCGCCCGCCTGCGCTGGCCAGGCCGGGACACCGTCTTCTCGGTCTTCCTGGCCGCGCTCATGGTGCCGTCGATCTTCACGCTCCTGCCGAACTTCGTGCTCGTCAGGCAGCTGGGACTCATTGACACCCTGCTGGGCGTAGCCATGCCAACAATGTTCATGACCCCCTTCGCGGTCTTCTTCCTCAAGCAGTTCTTCATGAACATCCCCAGTGAGCTGGAGGAGGCGGCCCTGCTGGACGGCGCCTCGAAGATCCGCGTGTTCTTCCAGCTGATCCTGCCCATGGCCAGGGCCCCGATCACCACGCTGGCGATCCTGACCTACATCACCGCCTGGAACGACTACTTCTGGCCCCTGCTGGTGTCCTACACCGACTCCTCCCAGGTGCTGACGGTGGCCGTGGCCGTCTTCAAGTCCCAGACCCCCCAGACCGGCCCCGACTGGTCCGCTCTCATGGCAGCCACCCTGGTGGCCGCCCTGCCCATGCTGCTGCTGTTCATGGCTGCGGCCAGGCGCATCGTCAACTCCATCGGCTTCACCGGGATCAAGTGAGGAACAACGATGACCCCCACATTCTTCAGACGCACTGGCCTCGCACGCACTGACGGCTCCGGCCCCGCTGCAGCGCCCTCCTCCCTCCTGCTGACCAGACGGACCGCGCTGTCAGCCCTAGCCGCCTCCACTACCGCTCTGACCCTGGGTGCCTGCGCCCAGAGGTCCTCTGACGGGGACGCCAGCACCATCGACTACTGGCTCTGGGACGCCAGCCAGCTGCCCGGGTACCAGCAGTGCGCGAAGGTCTTCGAGGAGAAGACCGGGATCACGGTGCGTATCACCCAGCTCGGCTGGGACGACTACTGGACCAAGCTGACTGCGGGCCTCCTGGCGGGGACCGCCCCGGACGTCTTCACCGACCACATCGCCCGCTTCGCTCAGCTTGCGGACCTGGACGTCCTGGTCCCCCTGGAGGAGCAGCCCGCCTGGGCCGAGGTTGACGAGTCAGCCTTCCAGGAGGGCCTTATCGACCTGTGGAAGGGTGAGGACGGCCACCAGTACGGCTGCCCTAAGGACTGGGACACCGAGGCAGTCTTCTACAACAAGGACATGGTGGCCCAGGCCGGCCTCACCGAGGAGGACCTGGCAACCTGGGAGTGGAACCCCGAGGACGGGGGCACCTTCGAGAAGATCCTGGCCAGGCTCACCGTGGACCGCAACGGGGTGCGCGGGGACGAGGAGGGCTTCGACCCCCAGCACGTCGCCACCTACGGCATCGGTATCCAGGACTCTGGGGGCTCTGACGGCCAGACCCAGTGGAGCCCCTTCACCGGCACCCTGGGGGACTGGATGTACACCGACCAGGAGACCTGGGGCACCCGTTACCGCTATGACGACCCCCAGTTCCAGAAGACCATCGACTGGTACTTCGGCCTGGTGCGCAAGGGGTACATGAACCCCAACGGCGCCTTCTCCGACGCCACGGGCACCGACGTCCAGATCGGCTCGGGCAAGGTTGCCCTGGCCATCCACGGCGCCTGGATGTTCAATACCTTCGCGGGCCTGGACGTCAACATCGGGATCACCACCACGCCCAGGGGCCCCAACGGCACCTCCGCCTCCCTGCTCAACGGGCTGGGTGACTCCATCGTCAAGCAGTCCACGAAGATCGAGGCCGCCTCCAAGTGGGTGGCATTCCTGGGAACCGCTGAGGCACAGGACATCATCGCCTCCCAGGGGGTGGTCTTCCCGGCGATCGCCTCCTCCACCCAGAAGGCTGTGGCCGTGTTCGAGGAGACGGGCCTGCCCACGCGGCCCTTCACCAAGCACGTGGAGGAGGGGACCACCTTCTTCTTCCCCCTGACCTACTTTGGCTCCGACGTCACCGCCATCATGACGCCCGCGATGGAGGACGTGTGGGCCAACGGGGTGCCGGCCTCCTCCCTCACCGGCTACAACGAGCAGGTGAACCTGCTCTTCGAGACCTCCACGCACGAGGACGAGGAGTAGTCGAGAAGCAGTCGGCAGCCGAGCCACCCAGCACCCTGGCACCGGCACGGTCCTGGTGCCAGAGGCAGCAAGCAGCTCGCCCCGGTGACCCCTGACGGAAGGGAGCCACCGGGGCGAGTGCGTCTCAGGGCGCCCCTACGCGGACTCGTATGCAGACTCGTCCCCGGCCTCCGGCACCGCCAGGGCCACAGCGCGCAGGGTCAGCTCGTGGCCGTACCCCTTGCGCCCCAGGTAGGCGCTGAGGCGCCGCCGCCGCACGGCGGCCGGAAGAGCGGTCATGGTGGCCGCACGTCTGCGTGCCAGGCGCAGCGCTGCCGCCTCCTCGTCCTCAGAGGTGATCTGCTCCAGGGCGCAGGAGACAGCCTCCTCCTCCACGCCCTTGCGTCGCAGCTCCTCAGCGACGGCCCGCCTTGCCACACCTTTCTCTGCGAACCGCGTGCGGGCCAGGGTGGCGGCGTAGGCCTGGTCGTCGACAACTCCTGCCGCCTCCAGCCGGTCCAGGACCTCTGCGGCGACCGAGGGGTCCACACCCTTGCGCTCCAGCAGGGAGGCCAGGGCAGCCCGGGGTACCGCACTGCGGTCGAGGCGACGCAGGACGATGTCACGGGCGGCCTCGACCGCCTCAGCGCGGGGGTCCGCAGCAAGCCACGGCATCAGAAGCCGCCCGCGTCCTCACCAAAGATGGTCTCTGCGGCCTCTGCGGGGTCCGTGGTGGCCTTGGCGGCTGCCATCCCAGCCTCCGAGGCCTGTCTGCCGCCACCCCTGGTGGCAGACCCCTTGGCCCGGCCGCCGGGCTCCCGCGCGGTCTTCCTACCCCGCCCCCGCGCCCGGGGCGTCTCAGCAGGTGGGTCAGCCTGCGGCGAGGCGGTTGCACCCCCACCTGCAGCCTGCAGCGCGGCCTGCGCCTCCTCCTGGGCGGCCTCCTCACGAGCCCGGCGCCCCGGCTCACCAATCCCCAGGGCGGCCAGGATCTTCTCCTCGATCTCCGCAGCAAGCTGGGGGTTGTCCTTGAGGAAGGTGCGCGCGTTCTCCTTGCCCTGGCCCAGCTGGTCCTCCCCGTAGGTGAACCAGGCACCGGACTTGCGCACCACCGCGTGCTCGACCCCCAGGTCCAGCAGGCTTCCCTCCCGGGAGATCCCCTGGCCGTAGAGGATGTCGAACTCAGCCTGCTTGAAGGGCGGGGCCATCTTGTTCTTGACGACCTTGACCCGGGTCCGGTTGCCCACGGGCTGGTCACCGTCCTTGAGGGTCTGGGTGCGGCGCACGTCCAGGCGCACCGAGGAGTAGAACTTCAGCGCCTTCCCCCCCGTCGTGGTCTCCGGGTTACCGAAGAAGACGCCGATCTTCTCCCGCAACTGGTTGATAAAGATAGCCGTGGTGCCTGTCGAGGACAGCGCTCCGGTGATCTTGCGCAGCGCCTGGCTCATCAGCCGGGCCTGCAGGCCGACGTGGGAGTCCCCCATCTCCCCCTCGATCTCCGCCTTGGGCACCAGGGCGGCGACGGAGTCGATGACGATAATGTCCAGTCCTCCCGAGCGCACCAGCATGTCGGTGATCTCCAGGGCCTGCTCACCAGTGTCAGGCTGAGAGACCAGGAGGTTGTCGATATCCACCCCCAGGGCCTGGGCATAGACCGGGTCCAGGGCGTGCTCGGCGTCGATGAAGGCCGCGTTGCCGCCAGCAGCCTGCGCGCTGGCCACGGCGTGGAGGGCCACGGTCGTCTTCCCTGAGGACTCCGGTCCGTAGACCTCGATAATACGGCCCCGGGGGAGCCCCCCCACACCCAGCGCCACGTCCAGGGCGACCGAACCGGTGGGGATGACGGACACCGGCGGGCGTGTGTCGTCACCCAGGCGCATGACGGAGCCCTTGCCGAAGGACTTGTCAATCTGTGCGAGGGCGGTGGCCAAGGCCTTGGAACGGTCCTGGGTCTGGGTGGCTGCAGGCATGTGCTCTACCTCGGGTACTCGGGCGGCTCTCAGCCGCGGTGGGCGTGGCTGGTCATTGCTGAGGTCCCCTCTCCGGGGCTCACGGACGACGGTATGCCTGACCACTGACACGTAAGACTGCCTCTGGACATCCTGTGGAGCCGAGGGGTAGCGGCGTCGTCTGTGGAGAAGAGTAACCGAACACGTGTTCGACTGCGAGGCCACCAGGACCGGCGTGTCAGCGTGTCACAGAGCGTCCGTCACAGAGTCTTGTCAGGCAAGCGTGACCGTCGCCGGGAGTCGTCGCGCAGCACCCACCGCTCCGCGTCACTTCGCTGCGTCTCGTCGCACAGGGCGTGCCACACCCTCCGGGGAGCGACGCCGTCAGCCAGCGCCTCCAGGCAGGTCGCCCCCAGGCCGGGCAGAACCAGGTCCTGAGCCAGGGAGCGGCCGTAGCCGGACCCGAAGACAGCCTCCACCGCCTCCCAGAACTCCGAGTACCTCACCCAAGCCTCCCACCACCGGCTCGCCCGCTGCCAGCCGGACCGTGCAGACTCTTCCGGGAGACAGGAGCAGGCCCCCGGGCCACCAGCAGCGGCTCGAGGACCCGGGGACACACCGCCGCGCGCAGCGGCAGAGAGAAAGAACCTGGGAGGAGGTCAGTGTAGAGAGGCACTCTGCTGACGGATCAGCTCGTCAGGGACAGTGTCAGGGATGACGACACCCTCGGTCAGGGCGATCCTGTCAGAGACCTCACGCAGCACCGTGGACAGCGGCGCCCCCAGTGCCTGGCAGATCGAGGCCAGCAGCTCGGAGGAGGCCTCCTTCTGCCCCCTCTCCACCTCAGACAGGTAGCCCAGGGACACACGTGCCTGACTGGAGACCTCTCGAAGGGTACGGCCCTGATGCTGACGCACCGAACGGAGCACCTCACCAATCTCCCGGCGCAGGAGGACATTATCTTGCTTGGTCGTGTCCACGGCAGCAGCATAGCCCGTTGTGGACGCGCCCTGCATCGGCATCTTGCTGAGCGGACGGGTGGTGCGGGTGCGAGTCACGTTGTTCATCATCTGGCACAACCATTCGCGTCGTGGATTCATTCCCGTCCTCGTTGACACAGCCTCCGAAGACGTCACGACGATCTTCACCGCCCTTCCTGAAAGCAATCTCAAAAACCTCTTAGCCACACCCTTGTCATCCGTCGCGCACCTATGCGCGCAGGAGAGCTCTGTTGGTCGGGGAACGGACGGTACGGGCGGCTCAGCCCCTCACTGACGCACGCCCCCGGACAGGTCAGTCCCCCTCGGTCTGCCGACCGCCCTCACCCGGCACACCAGAGGTCAGGAGCTGCGTCACCATCTCAAGCGCCTTGACCGTCGTCGCGTACCGCACCTGTGTCCGCCCGCCCGGAAGGCGCAGCCCCTGGAGCCGCGCACCCCGGCCGGAGACTACCGCGAGGTAGACCGTGCCCGCCTCGTGACCGTCAGCACTGCCCGGTCCGGCGACACCGGTTGTGGCCACACCAAGATCGGCACCCATGAGACGCGACACCCCTGCCGCCATCTGCTCGGCAACAACACTGTCCACCGGGCCGACCTCCGCCAGGCGCACCGGGTCGACGCCAAGGACCTGGTGCTTGACCCTCGTGGCATAGGCCACGACGGCACCGACGAGCACACGAGAGGCACCGGGCACGTCAGCAAGAGCCGAGGCCACCATGCCTCCGGTCAGGGACTCCGCCACCGCCAGGGTCAGGTGCCGTCGACCAGCCTCGTGCAGCAGGCGCTCCGCAGCCTGGCGCACCTCCTCAGCCATCTCCCTAGTCACGTGCTTAGTCATGCGCCACTCACCCCTGTACCACCCTCGCGCGGGACAGAGCCACCGCCTGGCGCACGTAGTCCAGGCCGGTGACCACCGTGACCACCAGCGCGGCGGCAATAACACCATAGAAGACCTGCACCAGGAGACCTGCGACAGAGGCGGACAGAAACAGGCCCCAGGGAGCGAGCAGCCCGATCAGCCCGATCATCTGGAGGGTCGTCTTGACCTTGCCGCCACGTGACGCCGCCATGACAGCGCGACGCAGCATCACGAAGCGCATCGCCGTGATCCCCAGCTCTCGCATCACGATCAGCGCGGTCACCCACCACCACAGGGTCCCGTCAATGCTGAGAAGGACGAAGGCCGACAGCGTCAGTGCCTTGTCCGCCACCGGGTCAGCCAGCTTCCCGAAGCTGGTCACCAGGTTCCGGGACCGGGCCAGCTGTCCGTCGAGACGGTCGGTGACGGCCGCGACGCAGAAGACCACGAGGGCAGCCACCCGCGCAGCGCCTCCCGGAAGCAGCATGAGCCAGACAAAGACCGGGACAAGAAGTAGTCGCAGGACGGTCAGGACGTTGGCGATGTTAAGCAGGGGAGGCTGCTCAGACGGCAGGTCGGGGGCCGGGGTTGCGCTCATCAGGGACAGCGTAGCCTCCCTCACTCCGCAACGGGGCCGAACGCCCCGGCCACCCGGTCCGGGACGGACGGGGCACAAGGCTGCAGGGCGCCCAGCACCGCGCCCGCCGGGGCATCGGCCGCAGCACCCGACAGAACCTGCGGCTACTCGTCGGCACTCCGTCGGCACCTCTGTCGCGGGTCAGCGCCCTCCTACCACGAAGGGCCCCGGCCGGTCAGGGACCAGGCGTCCTCAGAGTCCCCCTCGGCGGAGTCGTCCCACGGCTCCGCCTCAGGCGCACCCGAGCCCGCCCTCAGAGGATCTGTGCTGTAGCGGCGGGGCGAGGAGGAGGCGCCTCCACGTCCGACCGCCTCCGGCTCGTCCTGGGAGGCCTCCTGCCCGGAGCCCTCCGCCACGCTACGCGTCCCGTCCTGCCCGTCCTCCTCAGCCTCTACAGCCTCCACGGCACTGCCCGGTGAGCGGGCACCGCCTCCGGGAGCCGTGGCGTCGCCCTTGATCCACGCCAGGGTCTCCTCCAGCTGCTCCGGGGCCACCAGGACCTCACGGGCCTTGGAGCCCTCGGAGGGGCCGACGACCTCACGCGACTCCAGCAGGTCCATGAGTCGTCCCGCCTTGGCGAAGCCCACCCTCAGCTTGCGCTGCAGCATTGACGTCGAGCCGAACTGGCTGGAGACGATGAGCTCGGCGGCCTGCAGCAGCAGGTCCATGTCGTCACCGATCTCCTCGTCGATCTGCTTGCGGGCCTCCGGGACCACGACGTCCTCGCGGTACTCGGGTGTCAGCTGAGCCTTGACGTGGTCCACGACCTGACGGATCTCGGACTCAGTGACCCAGGACCCTTGGATACGTACCGGCGCCGAGGCCCCGGGCCCCAGGTAGAGGGCGTCACCCTGACCGGTCAGGGTCTCGGCACCGTTCTGGTCCAGGATGACGCGCGAGTCCAGCTGGGAGGCCGTGGCAAAAGCCAGCCGGGAGGGGACGTTGGACTTGATGAGGCCGGTGACCACCTGGGCCACAGGGCGCTGCGTGGCCAGGATGAGGTGGATGCCCGCAGCCCGGGCCAGCTGGGTGATGCGCTGGATGGAGGCCTCCACGTCCTTGGGAGCAGTCATCATGAGGTCAGCCAGCTCGTCGACGACGACCAGCAGGTAGGGGTAGGCGCTGATCTCCCGCTGGGAGCCGGGCAGCGGCTGCACCTCCCCGGCCCTCACCGCCTTGTTGAAGTCGTCGATGTGCTTGTAGCCGAAGGAGGCGAGGTCGTCGTAGCGGGTGTCCATCTCCCGTACCACCCACTCCAGGGCCTCGGCCGCCTTCTTCGGGGAGGTGATGATCGGGGTGATGAGGTGCGGAATGCCCTCGTAGATCGTCAGCTCCACACGCTTGGGGTCCACCAGCACCATGCGTACCTCCTCAGGGGTGGCACGCATCATGATCGAGGTGATCATGGAGTTGACGAAGGAGGACTTTCCCGATCCCGTCTGGCCGGCGACCAGCAGATGGGGGGTCTTGGCGAGGTTGGTCACCACGTAGTCGCCCTCGACGTTCTTGCCCAGCCCCACCACCAGGGGGTGGGACTGCCTCCTGGCCGCCGAGGAGCGCAGGACGTCACCGAGGTTGACCATCTCACGGTCGGAGTTGGGGATCTCGATACCGATGGCGCTCTTGCCCGGGATCGGGGTGAGCAGGCGGATCTCGTCGGAGGCCACCGCGTAGGCAATGTTCTTCTCCAGGCCAGTGATACGCGAGACGTTGACCCCACGACCACGCTGGACCTCATAACGGGTGACCTGAGGGCCTCTGGTGTAGCCGGTCACGGTGGCGTCAACGTTGAACTCAACGAAGACGGCGCTCAGGGCCTCGACAATGCGGTCATTGGCCTCCGTACGGGTGGCGTGTCCCGGCCCGGCCGACAGGAGCTCCTCCTGGGGCAGGCTGTAGGTGGAGCCGTCAGGCAGCGCCATGGCGCCCAGGGCGATCTGGTCGGCAAGGTCCTCCAGGGCCTGCCCCCTGGCACCCGTGACCTCGGGGGTCTCGACCGTGACGGCGTCAAAGTCGGGCGAGCCCGGGTCCGGGGCAGCCGACTGGCTCGCGGAGCGGGCAGAGGCAGGCCCCCCACGGCTACCCCGGCCTGCACCTGTCCGGGCAGCCGACTGCGGTGAGGTGTCCATGACTGTCGTCGCCGAGGTGCCCGAGCCCACTAGCGCGTCGTCGGCCCCGGCAAGGACCTGGGTCCCTGCGGGCTCGTCAGGGCCGCTGTCAAGAGCGGAGGAGCCTGCCTGGGAGTCGGGTCCGGGCAGCACCGAGGTGGACCCCCCTGCCTGCTGCCGCCCCCCACGGCCACCGCCCTGCTGGAGACCGTGCTCCACCGAGCGCCGACGGCGACCGCTGCCGCGCGGGCGCTGCCTGGTCTCCCCCGGCGTCTCCCCCGGGTCCCTTCTCTCCTCCGCCTCCTTCTCCTCTGTCTCCAGGGCGGAGCGGAAGGCCTCATCACCGTCGTAGGAGTCCAGGACCGTAGTCTCGGCAGACTCGACCACCCGGGCGCCTGCCCTGGCACCACGCCCGCGTCCTGCGCCGTCCCGGACGCGTCCCAGGGCGCGCCGGGCCAGCGAGTCCGCCCTCGCCCCGGGGCCGCCGTCCGCGGCGTCCTGCTCACGGTAGGCGGCTGCACGCTCGCGCAGCTCGGCCACGGTTGTCCCCGACAGGACAAGGGTGGAGAAGGCAGTCAGGAGGACAAACAGCAGGAAGGCCCCGACGGAGGAGAACAGCACGACCAGGGGGTAGCCCACCACCCAGCCGAGCAGCCCGCCAGCGTCCTCCAGCCCGGCGATACCGTCGACAAGACGAGGGTTCCCTGCGCCTACCTGGATCATGCCGGTGACAGCCACGAGGAGCCCCAGGCAGCCTACCGCCACCCTGGCATGGACCGCTCCAAGCCGGTAGGAGCGCAGCATGGCCACGCCCAGAGCCGCCAGCAGCAGCGGCACCACCAGGCTCAGGACCCCCACAGGCCCAGCCGCGACGTGGTGCAGCACACCGCCGGCGGTCCCGGACACGCCGAACCACTCGCGCAGGCCCAGCAGCACCGCCAGGCCGATGATCGCAAAGCCCCAGGCCGTGCTCCAGTAGCGGCCGCCCACAGGCCCACCACGCCCGGTCCCGGCAGGACCAGGAGCGGAGGCACCCCGGCTCCCCCCCCGCCCCTGGGACGCGGAGGAGGACGCTGCGGAACGGGAGCTGCTCACGGTTCGACGAGTGGCCATGATGCCCAGAAACTATCGGAATCTGCCCGGGTATCCGCCTGCCACGCCGCCGGTCCCCGGTGCGACCACTCACGTCCCGACGCAGGCCTGTGACGGGTCAGCCCTGGCGCAGCAGGGCGTCGATCTCCTCGCGTCGTGGCGCTCGTGCCGGGCCGACGCGTGCCACCGCCAGCGCCGCCGCCGCGTTCGCCCGGTAGGCGGCAGCCACCGGGTCCAGCCCGTCCATAAGACCCACGACCAGGACCCCCGTGTGGGTGTCACCCGCTCCTGTCGTGTCCACGACGTCACGCGCGAAGCCGGGGACCTCGGCGCGGTCCTGCCCCACCGGCCACAGCACGCAGCCGCTCCCCCCCGTACGCCACACCAGGAGGGCGTCCGGACAGGCCTCTCGGATCTCCTCAATGGCTCCCATCCGGGCGGCCAACCGTGTCATCTCCAGGTGGTTGCCGGTCAGCAGGGAGGTACGGCGCAGCAGGGGAAGAAGCACCTCGTCAGGGATGTCCGGCTGGACCGGCCCGAGGTCCACGACCAGGCCCACCCCCGGGGGCAGGGCCACGAGCCAGTCCACCAGGACCGCACGGCTGCTGGGGTGCACCAGGTCGTAGCCCGTGGCGTGGACCCAGTCCCCGCGCATCAGGTCGAGGCGCTCCAGGTCCTCCCGCTGCGGCTCCGCCTCGACGCCCTCGGTGGTGACGTAGGTACGTCGTCCTGAGGGCTCGATCAGCGTGGTACAGGTACCGATGTCCCCGACAAGCTCCTCGACGAGGAGCTCGATGCCGTCGATCCTCATGGACTCACGCACCTGGGCGGAGTTGGGTCCGGTCCCCAGGGTGGCAGCCAGGGCGGCAAACGTCCCTTGGCGGGCCACGGCAGACACGACCGTGTAGCCGCCGCCCACCATCGGCCCCGAGGAGACTCCGGTGACCGCACCTCCCGGCGCGGGGAAGCGCCCCACGTGCAGGGGCAGGTCGATCAGGACCGAGCCGGTGGAGATGAAGCAGGCTGGACGGAGCCGAGTCATGGTCTACCTCACGCCTCAATGACCACGGGGACGATCATGGGCCGCCTCCGCAGCCGCCGCCCCACCCACCGGCCCAGCGTGCGCCGCATGACCTGCTGGAGCGAGTAGGCGTCAGCACGACCGCCTTCCAGGGCCTGGGCCAGGGCCTCAGTGACGTCGGGCAGGACGTCGTCGAAGACGGCGTCGTCCTCGGCCATCCCCCGAGCCTGGATGTGGGGGCCCGCGAGGATCGTCCCGGTTTTGGTCTCCACGACCGCGTAGACCGACACGAACCCCTCCTCCGCCAGGATCCGGCGGTCCTTGAGCTCGGTCTCGTCAATCTCACCCACCGAGGCGCCGTCAACGTAGACGTAGCCGCACGGGACCTGCCCCGCGATGGCGGCCCTGCCGTCAACGAGGTCGACGACAACACCATCCTCGCACAGGACCACCCGCTCCGGGTCGATTCCCGTCTTGACCGCCAGCGCGCCGTTGGCCACCAGGTGCCGGATCTCGCCGTGGATCGGCATGACGTTGCCGGGGCCGACGATGTTGTAGACGTGGAGCAGCTCCTCGGAGGAGGCGTGGCCGGAGACGTGGACCTTGGCGTTGCCCTGGTGGACGACCCGGGCGCCCAGCCGCATCAACTGGTTGATGACACGGAACACCGAGTTCTCGTTGCCAGGAATGAGAGAGGAGGCGAAGACCACGGTGTCACCCGGCTCGATCGTCACCGACCGGTGCTCGGAGTGGGCCATGCGGGACAGCGCCGCCATGGGCTCTCCCTGGGAGCCTGTCACCATGAGGACGCGCTCGTCGGGGGGCAGCGTGGTGACGTCACGGGGATCGATCAGCACCCCGTCAGGCACCTTGAGGTAGCCGCGGGCGGAGGCGATCCCCATGTTGCGCACCATGGAGCGCCCCACCAGCGCCACCCGGCGGTCGTGGAGCGCGGCGGCGTCGAGGACCTGCTGGACGCGGTGGACGTGGCTGGCGAAGGAGGCAACGACGATCTGCCCCGGGGAGTCGGCGAACACCCCGTCGAGCACCGGACCGATCTCCCCCTCGTGGCCGATCATGCCGGGGACCTCCGCGTTGGTGGAGTCCACGCAGAACAGGTCCACGCCCTCCTCCCCGAAGCGGGCGAAGGACCGCAGGTCGGTGACACGTCCGTCGATAGGCAGGGAGTCCATCTTGAAGTCACCGGTGACCAGGATGCTGCCCGCGCTGGTGCGGACCATGACAGCCATGGCGTCGGGGATGGAGTGGTTGACGGCCACGAACTCCAGGTCAAAGGGGCCGTAGGCGGTGCGCTCGTGCTCACGGACCTGGTGCAGGACCGGACGGATGCGGTGCTCGGACAGCTTGGCCTCCACGAAGGCCAGCGTGAGCTCGGAGCCCACCAGAGGGATGTCCTCACGCAGCCTCAGCAGGTAGGGCACCCCGCCGATGTGGTCCTCGTGACCATGGGTGAGGACCAGGGCGACGATGTCGTCGAGCCGGTCCTCAATGGAGGTGAAGTCCGGAAGAATAAGATCGACGCCGGGCTGGTCCTCCTCTGGGAAGAGCACGCCGCAGTCAACCACGAGCAGCCTGCCCTCGACCTCGAAGACAGTCATGTTGCGCCCGACCTCCCCAAGCCCCCCCAGGGCGGTGACACGCACCGCTCCCTCAGGAACCGGGCCGGGAGCCTTCAGTGCAGGAAAGTTCGTCACCTCGGAAGTGTAAGCCAGCCGAGAAGGTCCCCCGGCAAAGGAGCCCGGTTGAGCAGACACGTGCCGCACCTGCTCAACCGGGCTTCGAGGCACTCCAGGCCTCCCCGTACCCCCAGCCGGATTCGAACCGGCGCCGCCGCCGTGAGAGGGCGGTGTCCTAGGCCGCTAAACGATGGGGGCAAGTCAGTATGAAATTGTGGTCGGAAGACATAACGAGTCCACGCTCAGCACCACGGCGCATGACCGAAGGACCCTGACTACGGCAACTGACCACAGCCGAGCACGTGCTCCGTCTCCGTACCCCCAGCCGGATTCGAACCGGCGCCGCCGCCGTGAGAGGGCGGTGTCCTAGGCCGCTAAACGATGGGGGCAAGTCAGTATGAAACTGTGGTCAGGAGCCGAGAGGCTCCGCTGGGGTACCAGGACTCGAACCTAGAATAACTGAACCAGAATCAGTCGTGTTGCCAATTACACCATACCCCACAGGAGAGCCTTCCGAAAGCCGGTTGCTCCCGTGCAGCGGATAGTAATGTACACGTCTGGCAACCCGGCAGCCAACTCGTCTCGGCGTGAGTGCAGCCACAGCAGGACGACAGCCCCTCTGCGACTCCCCCCGCCCCCGGGCGTCACCTAGAATCACTCCCGTCATACCTCCCAGCCCACCCATCCCGTTCCAGAGGTTCCCGTGAACACACCCACCTCCCCTTCAGGCCTGAGGCGCTCCCGCCAGGTCCGTGCCGTCGCGGTGTCGACGCTCCTGGCAACCACCCTGGTCCTGGGAGCATGCGGCCTCCTGGGCGGCTCCGAGAACAGCACCCGGGCAGGATCGGCCACATCCGCCTCACCACGCCCCCCACAGGCGACCCCGGCGGCGGAGGAGTCCCCGACCCGCTCCGGAGCGGTCGTGACCCGGCAGCCCAGCACCGCGACGCCCACTCCTGCCACCACCACACAGCCCTCCACCGCCCCCACGCAGTGGCCCGGCCCGGACGTGAAGTTCTACAACGAGGACGACTCGATCTGGTACCAGGACGACAGCGTCGCCAACTCCGAGGCCGTCGGGGACGAGGGCAACATTGAAGGGTACCGCACCAACAACCACGCCTGCATCGGCTACGTCGCCCGGGAGTCGGGTGAGGAGCTCTTCTCACCCGACGGCAACGACAACTCCCTGACCAAGACGCAGATTGAGAGCAGGGAGAGCGCGCTGGAGGACTACGCCGCCGACGACCCTGTCATCGTGGACCTGGTCAGGGACGACGACGCCACGATGGAGGGCTACGAGGCCACCTTCACCGCGACCTACGGGTCCGGCCCGGTCGAGGGCCACCGCTTCGCCAGGACCGTGAGCCAGCAGGGCTTCCTGTTCTCCGCCATGGTGATCTGCGACTCCGGGTCCGGCCTGACCACCGAGCAGTGGCACACCGTCCTGTCGGGGCTGCGGCTGGAGGGCATCGACGCCGCGCCAATGTGAGCCGCCCGTGTGCGCCTCCCGGCGGTCCAGGCGCCTCATGAGCCCTGGGGCTGGGCTCAGCCCAGGCGCGCCCTCAGGGAGCGCAGACGGCTCAGGCAGGAGACGGCCCCCAGGATCTCCATCGACTCGAACAGCGGCGGAGACACCTGGCGCCCGGTGATGGCCACGCGCAGGGGGCCGAAAGCCAGGCGAGGCTTGATGCCCTCCCCTCCTGGCATGCCCGTGCCCTCCACGACCGCCTCGCGCAGCAGCTCCTCGACCCGTGCTGCCGACCACTGCTCGGGCTCCAGGCCTTCCAGGGCTGCGATCCCCGCGTCCAGGACGGCAGGCGCGGAGTCCTTGAGCCTGGCCACGGCCCTGTCGTCGGTCATCCTGGCGGTGAGCTCCTCATCGCTGACGAGCAGGAAGCCCAGCATGTCCCGGCTCTCGCGCAGCAGCTGGACGCGGGTCTGGATGAGCGGCGCCGCCTGGTCCAGGACCTCCTGCTCACGGGGCGTGAGCCCGGAGTACGTCGGCGCGCTGACCAGCGGTACCTGCGCCGCCTCACCAGCAGGGTCGGGGTAGGCGTCAGCGAGGTAGGGCACCAGACGGTCCCGGAAGTCCTCAGGCGCCAGGAGCCTGATCTGCTCAGCGTTGATCGCCTCACACTTCTTGAGGTCGAAGCGCGCCGGGTTGGGGTTGACGTCATGGACGTCGAAGGCCTCGACCAGCTCACGGGAGGAGAAGACGTCGCGGTCGGCGCTGAGCGACCAGCCCAGCAGGGCAAGGTAGTTGAGCAGCCCCTCGGGCACCATGCCCCTGTAGCGGTGGATGAGCAGGTTGGACTCAGGGTCACGCTTGGACAGCTTCCTGCTGCCCTCCCCCATGACATAGGGCAGGTGGCCGAACTCGGGCACACCCGGGGCCCGGCCAATGGCCACAAGGGCACGGTAGAGGGCGATCTGGCGCGGTGTGGAGGACAGCAGGTCCTCCCCGCGCAGGACGTGGGTGATCCCCATGGCGGCGTCGTCCACCGGGTTGACCAGCGGGTACAGCGGCTCCCCGCCGGCACGGACCACGACGTAGTCAGGCACGCTCCCGGCCCTGAAGGTGATGGGGCCTCGTACCAGGTCAGTGAAGGTGATGTCCTCCTCAGGCATGCGCAGGCGCAGTACGGGGCGACGTCCCTGGGCCCGCAGCTCTGTCTTCTGCTGCTGGGTGAGGTCCCGGTCGTAGCCGTCGTAGCCGAGCTTGGGGTCCTCACCCCGCTCACGGTGGCGGGCCTCGATCTCCTCCGGAGTGGAGAAGGACTCGTAGAGGTAGCCCGCCTCCAGGAGCTCGGCGGCCACCTGGCGGTAAAGGCCCATACGCTGGGACTGCCGGTAGGGCTCGTGCGGACCGCCACGCCCCACGCCCTCGTCCCAGTCCAGGCCCAGCCAGGTCAGGGAGTCCAGGATCGCCTGGAAGGACTCCTCGGAGTCGCGGGCGGCGTCAGTGTCCTCGATACGCAGCACGAAGGTGCCGCCCGTGTGACGGGCGTAGGCCCAGTTGAACAGGCAGGTGCGCACCAGGCCCACGTGCGGCACCCCTGTGGGTGAGGGGCAGAAGCGGACCCGGACAGGGGCCTCGTCCCCGGAGGGGGTGGCGGAACCGGCCGTCTCGGTAGCGGCCGCCGTGTCGCTCATGTCAGTCACCTCTGGCACCTCGGTCATCGCATGGCTCGTTGCGTGAGTTGTCGCGCGGGTCGTCTCGGTCACGGTGGCCTAGCCTAGCGGCGTGACAGCCACCCCGTGCACCCCGCCCTTCAGGATTCCTCTCCCGGTCGGTAGAGTCAGGGTATGTCCGAGAGCATGTCCGGTCTGTCCGAGCCAGCATCTGTCCCGGCCCCTGACCCGGGCTCAGCCACGTCGCTGACACGCTCCTTCGACGCTCTGACCCCGGAGGTCATGTGTGAGCGCGGTTCCCTGAAGTGGACCTACTACCCTGGTGACGTCATCGGCGCCTGGGTGGCGGAGATGGACCTGGGCACAGCCCCGGCGGTGGCAGCGGTGCTCCAGCGCTGCGCGCAGGAGGGGACTATCGGCTACCTTCCTCCGGAGACCGCGCAGGCGGCCTGCCAGGAGGTGGCCCGCTACCACCGCGAGGCCTTCGGCTGGGACGTGCCCGTGGAGGAGGTCAGCCTCCTTCCAGACGTGCTGTCGGCTCTCAACGCCGTCATCGCCTTCCACACCCGGGAGGGCTCACCGGTCATCGTCCCGACCCCGGCCTACATGCCCTTCCTCAGCATCCCGGGCCACCACGGCCGTGGCTGCCTCCAGGTCCCGGCGCTGGAGCGGCGGAACCATGACGGCTCACCGCGCTGGGAGCTGGACCTGGACGGGATCGAGGCCGCCATGCGGGAGGGGGCCGGGCTCCTGGTGCTGTGCAACCCCTGGAACCCCGTGGGGCGGGTCCTGTCCGCCGAGGAGCTCAGCGCTGTCGCCTCCCTGTCCTCACGCTACGGCGTGCCCGTGTTCGCCGACGAGATCCACGCCCCCCTGGTCCTGGACCCCTCCCTGGCCCACATCCCCTACGCCTCTCTACCGAGCACAGACCCGGCCCTGACGTACACGGCCACCGCCGTCTCCAAGGGCTGGAACATCCCGGCCCTCAAGTGCGCCCAGCTGATCGCCTCCGGGCAGGCCCGGGCGCGGTGGGAGGCGGACCCCCGCAGCGCGGGCCTGTCGCACAGCGCGTCGCTCCTGGGGGCGCAGGCGGCCCTCGCCGCGCTTCATGACGGCCAGGACTGGCTGGCACAGGTACGCCGCTATATCCGCACCAACGCCGAGCTGGTACACCAGCAGGTCAGCGCCGTGGAGGGCCTGGAGGTCACCCTCCCAGAGGGGACCTACCTGGCGTGGCTGGACTGCCGTGGCCTGGGGACGGGCAGCCCGGCACGCTTCTTCCGTCACCAGGCAGGAGTCGCCATGAACGAGGGTGTGACCTTCGGGGAGGCCTGGGCCGGCTTCTGCCGCCTCAACCTGGCCACCGGCCGGGGCATTGAGGAGGAGACGGTCCGCAGGATCGTCACGGCGGCCCGCCAGCACCCGGTCAGCGCCTGACGACCGGGTTGGAGAATGACCCGATCCCCTCGACCTCCACCTCGACCCTCTGACCCGCACGGATCTCACCGACCCCGGCGGGCGTGCCGGTGAGCACCACGTCGCCGGGCAGCAGCGTGAAGACGGTGGACACGTAGGAGACAAGCTCGGCAACGCTGCGAACCATGTCCCTGGTCCTCCCCTCCTGGACGAGCACGCCATCCACGCGTGCACGCACCACCGTGTCCCCCG
Source organism: Actinomyces wuliandei (assembly GCF_004010955.1). Taxonomy (NCBI): domain Bacteria; kingdom Bacillati; phylum Actinomycetota; class Actinomycetes; order Actinomycetales; family Actinomycetaceae; genus Actinomyces; species Actinomyces wuliandei. The sequence continues at coordinate 958,855 of NZ_CP025227.1, read as the reverse complement.
GGTCGAAGGCAGGCTCACGCCCCGGCTCCGGGACCTCGATCCACGGCCCCAGGGGGCATGAGGTGTCAAACCCTTTGGCCCTGACCCACTGGGGCTCGGTGCGCTGGCGGTCACGAGCAGTGACGTCGTTGGCCACCGTGTACCCCAGGACGACGTCGGGCACGTCCTGGACCGAGACGTCCTTGGCCAGGGTCCGCACCACGACCGCCAGCTCTGCCTCATAGCTGACCTCACTGGTCCACCCCGGAAGGACGACCGGTACGTCGGGACCGATGACGCTCGTGTTGGGCTTGAGGAAGACGACCGGGGTCTCCGGCGGACCCGGCTGCCCCATCTCCAGGGCGTGCTCACGGTAGTTGCTCCCGACACCCACCACCTTGGAGCGGGGAATGACCGGGGAGAGAAGGCGGGCGTCGCGCAGCTCCACCACCTCCCCCGTGGCCTCCGGCAGGGAGAACAACGGGTCCCCCCTGAGGACCAGGAGGTGGCCGTCACAGTCCCCGGAGGGGGCGGTCTCGCTGTCAGGAACTCCCTGGACGATGCCGTAACGCGGCTCGTCACCGGTGGAGAAGCGCGCAATCCTCATAGGGAGAGCCTAGGCCGCCAGGAGGCTGGCCTGCTCCCTTCCTACTGGTGGTGTCGGCAGGTGCCGACTGCCCGTGCCGGGGCCAGAGGCAGCCTGCTGCGGCCGCGCGGGTCAGGCCTTGTCCTCGGGCAGCACCGTCACCGACTCAGGCGCGTCGTCCGGGGCGGACCACACCTGGCCCGGAAGGACCCCGGGCAGGTGGGGGTTGTCTGTGGCCACAAAACGTACCTCCCTGGCCCGGCCCTGACGCACCGCAGCGTTCTGGGCCTCCCAGTCCCGCAGCGCCCCAAAGGCCCACCGTCCCAGGAGGATGATGGCGACGATGTTGATGACGGCCATGACCCCCATGGCGATGTCCGACAGGTTCCACACAAACTCCAGGCTGGCCACGGAGCCGATGAACGTGGCCACGACGATCATGGCCCTCAGGAACAGGTGACCGGAGGTGCGCGAGCCCCGGCGCAGGAAGTCGACGTTGATCTCCGCGTAGGTGTAGTTGCCCAGGAGAGAGGAGTAGGCGAACACAAAGATGACGACTGCCATGAGCCCCTCGGCCCACGGGCCCAGGACGGCCGCGACCGACTGTGCGGTCAGGGTGTTGGCGTTGAGCGTGTCCGCCACCGCAGGGTCAGGACTGTAGACCCCCGACAGCAGCACGATGAGGGCGGTAGCCGTGCACACGACCATGGTGTCCATGAACACCCCGAAGGACTGGATAAAGCCCTGGTTGACCGGATGCGGAGTAGAGGCGGTGGCAGCGGCGTTGGGTACCGAGCCCTCCCCCGCCTCATTGGAGAACAGGCCTCGCTTCACCCCGTTGATCACCGCTGCGGTAATACCACCCGCCGTGCCGTAGAAGGCCTCCTGCAGGCCGAAGGCACCCTGGAGGATCATGTTGAGCGCCCCCGGGATGGCCCGGATGTTGACAAGGAGGATCACCACGGCGAGCACCGCGTACAGCAGCGCCATGACCGGGGCCACCCACTCGGTGATGCGGGCCACGCGTCGAATCCCTCGGAAGACGACCGGGCCGGTGATCGCCACCAGGACCACGGCGGTCAGCCACCTGCTGACCCCGAAGGTCCCCTCCAGCGCGCCAGAGATGGCGTTGGCCTGGGTGGCCTCGTAGGCGAAGCCGAAGACAAAGGTAATAATGACGGCGAACACCGAGCCCCACAACCGCGACCCCAGCCCCCGGGAGATGTAGTAGGCGGGACCGCCCCGGAAGGTCCCGTCGGGGCTGGCGACCTTGTACATCTGGGCAAGGGTGGACTCGACGAACCCTGTCGCCATGCCCACCACGGCCACGACCCACATCCAGAACACCGCACCGGGGCCGCCCAGCGTGATAGCGATGGCGACGCCGACGATGTTGCCGGTCCCCACCCGGGAGGCCAGCCCGACGGTGAATGCCTGAAAGGCGGAGATACCGCCTGCGGCGTTGCTGCGGGACCTGGCGATGGTCGCGATCATGCGCCCGAAGAGGCGGACCTGGACACAGCGCGTGCCCGCGGTGAAGTAGATGCCTGCGGCCAGGAGCAGCCACGCCAGGACCTGGGTGTAGAACCGGTCGCTGACATCAGCCAGGAAGGCGGTGGACGCGTCGAGGACGCTGGCGCTGACGACGAGCTGGCCACAGGGCATAGTGCCTCCAGGAGTGCTGGTGCGCACGCGCACCTGACCCGCCTGGCAGCCGGGGCAGCCGACCCCCGCAGGAGGAGGCACCCTGACCCCGGGGAGACCGTGCGGGGCAGGCCCGGTCGTCCCGGAGGCAGCCAGGTGTGAGCAGGTGGAACGTGATGCGGACGAAGATCCCGGGAGGATAGAGGAGCACCTGTTTCGTCCTCGTAACACCCCCGTGCAGCGGTCTCGGGCGGGGTCGGCAGGAGCCTGTCCGCAGTCGCCGGGGCTCCGAGACAGGGCACCAGGCCACCCCTGGTCCCTTAGCCGCTGGCCCCCTGGCCGCCCTGAGAAGCACCCTGAGGACCCACTGGGCTCCTGCTGTCGTGGCCCTGTGCCGCCAGGGGCCACGCACCAGTGGTGAGAGGTGCGGGCAGGTAGGGGGAGTCGGCGTGGAACCGGGGCCGCCCCGGGGCGGCCGGGCCAGCTGCGCCTTCGCCCCCCTCCGGGGACGGGCTGGCGGTCAGGACGCCACGCTGAGCCTCCCAGTCCCGCAGCGCGCCGATGACCCACCGCCCCAGCAGGACCAGGGCGACCAGGTTGAGGACGGCACCGATCCCCAGGAGCACATCCGCCAGGGTCCACACGGTGGTCAGGGGCTGGACCGCCCCCAGGGCGCCGCAGCACACGGCGGCGACCTGAAGGCAGCGGGAGGCCAGGGAGGAGCGGGTGAGGTAGTCCAGGCAGACCTGGGCGTAGGAGAAGGCTCCGATGATCGTGGTGTAGGCCAGGACCATGACCAGGACCGCCATGGGCCACCGGGTCCACTCCCCCACCAGCCCGGCCACGGCGTCCTGCGTCAGGTGCCCGGCGGTGTCGTCACTGGTCGCCCCCGCGACGTCGACGCGCTGCCCGGCCACGAGGATGACCAGGGCCGTCGCCGTGCAGACCACCAGGGTGTCCACAACGACGCCGAAGGCCTGGATAAAACCCTGCTGGACCGGGTGGGAGACGGTTGCTGACCCTGCGGCACACGCGGAGCCTCCCAGGCCTGCCTCGTTGGAGAACAGCCCTCGGCGCACGCCGTTGAGGACGGCGGCCATGATCCCGCCGGCCGCTCCTGCCAGCCCGGGACGCAGACCCAGGGCGTGGGCGAAGATCGAGCGCAGGGCCTCCCAGGCCTCACCGGGGTGGGTCAGCAGGATCACCAGGACGAGCAGGAGGTAGGCCAGGGCCATCAGCGGGGCCAGGTACTCAGCCACCCGGGCCATGGCGCGCAGACCTCCCAGCAGGACGGGTGCCGTCAGGGCCGTGACCAGGAGCGCGCCGCCCCAGGCGGGCAGACCGCTGGCAGCACCCAGGGAGGCGGTGATGGCGTTGGCCTGAACCATGGGCATGGCCAGGCCGTTGGCGACCATGAACACGACAGCGAAGACGCCGCCCATGACTGGCAGCCCCAGCCCCAGCGACATGTAGTGGGCCGGACCTCCGCGGAACGTCCCGTCGCCACGCCGCACCTTGAAGACCTGCGCCAGGGTGGACTCGGCAAAGGCGGTGGCCGTGCCGAGGACGGCCACCAGCCACATCCACAGCACCGCGCCTGGGCCGCCCAGGGCCAGGGCCAGGGCGACGCCCACGATGTTGCCGGTGCCCACCCGGCAGGCCAGCCCTATGGCGAAGGCCTGGAAGGAGGAGATACCTCCCTGCGCCCCTGACCGTGATCCCGCCACAGCACCGGCGATACTGGCCGCGTGCCGCAGCTGGACCGCCCGGGTACGGATGGTGAAGTACAGGCCCACGGCCAGCAGCAGCCACACGAGCACCGTGGAGAAGAGGAGGTCGGAGGTGCTGGTCAGGAACGAGTGAAGAGCAGACATGATTCTCCTGGTTCTTCTGAGCGGGCTCTCCCGAAGCGGTCCCCAGGTCGCAGCAGTGGTTACAGGGCACCAGGGAGGCTTCGGAGCGGGGTCACGCACGGCTCGTGGGTCCTGCGGTCCGGTCGGCACAGGCCCTGCGTGCCGTGAGGAGCGGGGCCTACCGGAAGGGGACCTCGGCTCCCGGCTCCTCAGGCTCCCAGACACCCTCGACGACGTCACCGGGCAGGTAGGGGTTGGCGTGCCCGGAAAACACTGGGTCCCGGCCCTCCCGGCGCTGGGCCTCAAAGTCGCGCAGCGCCCCCAGCGCCCATGGTGACAGCAACACGATCACCACCAGGTTGAGCAGGCCAAGCAGCCCCAGGGCGATGTCTGTCAGTGCCCACACCACGGGCAGCGTCAGCACGCACCCGGTGAAGGCCGCAGCAGTCAGCAGCACGCCGAAGGCCTGCTCGGCACGGTGCTGACCGCCCAGGAAGTTGACGTTGACCTGGGAGTAGGAGTAGCAGCCCAGGACCGTGGAGAAGACGAGGACGAAGATGAGGACCACCATGGGCCAGGTCGTCCACGACCCCAGGTGTTCCGCCACGGCCTGCTGGGTCAGGACCGCCCCCACGAGGGAGTCGTTGCCAGGCTGGTAGGTGTCGGTGGCCAGGAGGATCAGCAGCCCGGTCGCCGTGCACACCACGACCGTGTCCACGAAGACCCCGAAGCCCTGGATGAGCCCCTGCCGCACCGGGTGGGAGACCGTGGCCGTGCCGGCGGCGTTAGGCACGGTCCCCAGGCCGGCCTCGTTGGAGAACAGGCCGCGGCGCACGCCGTTGACGAGCGCGGCGACCATCCCGCCCGCAGTCCCGAACAGCGCCTGGTCAGCCCCGAAGGCGCCGCGCACGACAGAGGCGAGCACTCCCGGGACCTCGGCGATGTTGGCCACGATGACCACGAGGGCGACGACGACGTAGACCAGCGCCATCACCGGGGACAGCCACTCGGTCACCCGCGCCACGGACCTCAGCCCGCCCAGGACCACGGGGCCGGTGAGCAGCACCAGGCAGACCCCGACCATCCACGGCTGGACGGAGGGCACGGTCGCGCTGACCACCCCCGCCAGGGCGTTGGTCTGGACCATGACCACGGTGACGCCCACGGAGACGATGCACATGACTGCAAAGACGCTCCCCAGGAGCCGCGAACCCAGGCCGTTCTTGATGTAGTAGGCGGGCCCACCCCGGAAGGTGAAGTCGCGTCCCCTCTCCTTGAAGACCTGGGCCAGCGTGGACTCGGTGAAGCCTGTGGCCATGCCGATGACGGCCACCACCCACATCCAGAACAGGGCACCCGGTCCTCCGGCGACGACGGCGATGGCCACCCCGGCGATGTTGCCGATGCCCACCCGGGCCGCCAGGCCGACGGCGAAGGCCTGGAAGGAGGAGATCCCTCCGCGCGCGCCCGTGCGCGAGCGCACCACGGAGGCCAGCATGGTGCCCCAGTGACGCACCTGGACGCCGCGGGTGCGCACGGTGAGGTAGATGCCTGCCCCCACCAGGAGGACCGCCAGGACGTAGGTGTAGAAGGTGTCGCTGACCAGCTCGAGGACGGTGGCGACCTGCTCCTCCAGGCTCACCGGTTCCTCGGCCTGTGCGGCCAGGACCGGGGCCAGGACGTTGGGTGGGGCTCCTGTCACGGTCGGGGCTCCTTTCGTGTGTCTGCTGTGTCTGCTGCGGTGGCAGGGGGTGCCTGCCGGAGATGCTGTGGAGCGTTCTCACCTGTCGCCACGTCCCACACGTCCCCGAGGAGGGGGCCGGGCAGGTAGGGGTTGTCCCTGGCGACGAAGACGGGCACGGCAGCGCCCGCGCGCTTCTGCGCCTCCCAGTCCCTCAGCGCTCCCAGGCCCCAGCCCGACAGGGCGAGGAGGGCGACGAGGTTGGTCACCGTCATGACCGCCATGGCGATGTCAACGGCGTTCCACACCACCTCCAGGGAGAGCAGGGCGCCCACCGTGGCGGAGAGGACCGACAGCAGCCGCACCGCCCACGTGGCCCACCTCCTGCCCCCGGTCAGGAAGGACATGTTGGTGTCGGAGTAGACGTAGGCGGCGATGATCGAGGAGTAGGCGAGCACGAAGACCAGAACAGCCATGGGCAGCACCGTCCAGGCCCCCAGCTCGTGGGCGACCGCCATCGTCGTGAGGGAGGAGGGGTCCGCCCCCGGCGCCTGCCACACCTCAGGCCCCGCGATGAGGATGACGAAAGCGGTCGCGGTGCACACCACGATCGTGTCGATGAACACGCCCAGGGACTGGATGAGGCCCTGGTGGACGGGGTGGGTGACCGTGGCCGTGGCAGCGGCGTTGGGGGCGGTGCCCTGGCCCGCCTCGTTGGAGAACAGCCCCCGTCTGGTGCCGTTGATGACTGCGGCCAGGATCCCGCCGCCCAGGCCGCCCACCAGGGGACGGGGCGAGAAGGCGGAGGTGATGATCTCCCTGAGGACGGTGAGGAACTCGCCGACATGCGTCAGGCAGATGACGAGGACCATGACGATGTAGACCAGCGCCATGATCGGGGCCATCCACTCGGTGACACGGGCCACGGCCCGCACGCCGCCAAGCACCACCATGGCGGTGAAGACGAGGACGAGGGCGGCGATGACCAGCTGGGCGGCACTGAGTCCGCCCAGGCCAGGAAGTGTCGAGCCGCCCGTGCCCACCGCCGACAGCAGTGTGCCGGCGATGGCGTTGGACTGCACCGAGGTGATGACAAAGCCGCAGGTAACCACCGTGATGACCGCGTAGACGCCAGCCAGAACCCGGTTTCTCATCCCCCGGGCCATGTAGAAGGCGGGTCCGCCGCGGAAGGAGCCATCGGGGTCGCGCACCTTGAACAGCTGGGCCAGGGTCGCCTCGAAGAAGGCGGTGGCCATGCCGACCAGGGCCACCACCCACATCCAGAACACGGCGCCCGGCCCTCCCAGCAGCAGGGCGGCGGCGACGCCGAAGATGTTGCCCACCCCGACCCGTGCGGCCAGGGAGATGGCGAAGGCCTGGAAGGAGGAGATTCCCCCGTGCGCGCCTGAGCGGGAGCCGAGGACCTGGCGCAGCATACTGCCCAGGTGGCGGACCTGGACCACACGGGTGCGCACGGTGAGAACCAGCCCGGTGCCGATGAGGACCCACATGGTGACGTGAAGGGTCACCCAGTCGGCGACGGCCTGAAGGTCAGCAGCGAGAGCATCCATGAGACACCTGGGCCTTCCGGGTGGTGGCAGGGTACCGGCGCATGCTCTCACACTGGGTCGGACCGAGGGAAACACGGCGGTCACGTCATGAGCGGGCCAGGGCGCTCCGGCGCCGACGCCTCCTCGCGGCAGAGCCGACAGAGCCACTCTGTCCGGGACCGGGCCTCCGTCGGCTACTCGTCGTCGCCCGTCACCACGGCTGGTGGGAGGGCAGGCTCCCGCAGGACCCCGTAGTCAACTACCAACTGCACCGGCTGGTCATGAGCGTCGAGACCCCAGTACACGCCGTAGCCGCCATCACCCCACCCGGAAGTGGTGATTACCCCAATGGGGCTGGACTCACCACCCAGGAGCGTCGCCCTGCGCGACAGGGAGCCCCTCCACGCCGAGGTCCACTGCCGGTTCGTCATGCCCAGGTACGCGGCAGCGTCCACAATGGCCGCCGAGCCGGAGTCCACGCCCACCACGTGCCCTCCTCCTGGCACCAGCACTGCGCGCTTCCACCGGAGGGGGTCGGCCTCAGCAAGGACGGCCCGCACTGCGGCCACTCGCGTGTCCTTCTCCACCTTCCCCCCGCGAGTCCTGGTGAACGTCGCCAGCACCACCTGAGCGACGGCGAGGGAGGGGTCAGCCTGTGCGCTGCACACCAGCATCGCGCCCGCCCTGCCCCCAGCGTCACCGACCGCCAGGACTCCCTCGTGACGAAACTGGCCGACATCCACAACCGTGGTCGGGACGACCTCCGCGTTGTGCCGGGCCTCAGCCAGGACCTGCTGCCACGCCTCCCCCTCTGTCTCGTCCGCCTCGCGCGCCAGCTCATAGACATCAACGGGCTCGCGTGCCCAGCCTGCGGCGAACAGGGAGCCGGGGTCGGGGTTGTCGCTCTCGTCCTCGTCCTCCCCGACCAGGTCAAGATCCCGCCACGACGGCATACCCCTGGCCTTGCTGAACAGCTGGCTGCGCTGGCTGTCAGGCATGAGAGGGTCACCAGGATCGGTGTAGTAGTCGTCGATCGTGTCAATCAGCCAGTCCTCGCCGACGCGGACCAGCGTCACCTCAAGAACCGGACCCCCGACGCCCCGAACGGACCGAGCCAGCCTGACCCTCGCCCAGGTGCCGTAGGCCTCGACCCGCTCGACTGCCGTGTGCTCCGGGCTGAACTCGCACTGGCTGGAGAAGGAGAACGCCTTGGTAGAGGGCTCGCCAGCCAGATGCGCTAAGTCAACCTGGTGTCGCCTGTCACCCCAGACCCGGAAGGGGTCCGAGCTGTCGGTATCGGTCCTGCTTGCTGACGGCAATGAAGGACGACGACCCCTGGCCCCTGTCCTCGAAAAGAGGCTTGACCTCAGCGTGGGCACGGGCATAGTCACGGAGAAAGGCCTCAACCCGACTACGTGGATCTAGCGACACTATCCGGGCTCCTCGTGCTGGTCGGGTCTCCTGCCTCTCCTCCCCAGGCTGCCATGAACTGTTCCTGCTCACAAGGGCCAGTCAGGTCCCGTGAGACGATACCGGCATGACAGCCCCGGCCCTCAACGTCATGCTCGACTCCCTCATCCCGGCTGACGACCCGCAGCAGGCGCCCGAGCCCGAGGAGGTCTACCTGGCCTTTGCCGAGTGGGCCGAGTCGACAGGCCGCCCCCTCTACCCACACCAGGACGAGGCGCTGTCCCAGATCCTTGAGGACCGCCACGTCATCGCCGCCACCCCCACGGGCTCAGGCAAGTCCGTCATTGCCCTGGCTGCCCACACCGCCTCCCTGGCCCGGGGCGGGCGCTCCTACTACACCGCCCCGCTCAAGGCCCTGGTCAGCGAGAAGTTCTTCGAGCTCGTGGGGCTGTTCGGTGCCGACAACGTCGGCATGGTCACCGGTGACACCTCCATCAACGCCGACGCGCCCGTCATCTGCTGCACCGCCGAGATCCTGGCCAACCAGGCGCTGCGCGAGGGCGAGGACATGGACGTCGACTGCGTCATCATGGACGAGTTCCACTACTACGCCGACCCGCAGCGAGGGTGGGCGTGGCAGGTCCCTCTCCTGGAGCTGCCTCAGGCCCAGATGGTGCTTCTGTCGGCGACCCTGGGGGACGTCAGCTTCTTCGTGCGGGACCTGGAGGCCCGCACCGGCCGCCAGGTCGCCGTCGTCGACGACGCCGTGCGCCCCGTGCCCCTGGAGATGGACTACGTCGTGGAGCCGGTCGGTGAGCTCCTCCAGCGGCTCGTGGGCCAGGACAAGACGCCAGCCTACGTCGTCCACTTCTCCCAGAAGGAGGCCGTGGCGCGTGCGACCGCGCTGCTGAGCACGGACCTGGTGCCCAGGTCCCGCAGGGAGGAGACCGCCCGGGCGCTGGGTGACGTCCGCTTCACCAAGGGCTTCGGGACCACGCTGTCGCGGCTGCTGCGCAGCGGGATCGGGGTGCACCACGCCGGGATGCTGCCGCGCTACCGCAGGCTCGTCGAACGGCTGGCCCGCGAGGGGCTGCTTGCCGTCGTCTGCGGGACCGACACCCTGGGGGTCGGCATCAACGTGCCTATCCGCACCGTGGTCCTGACCTCCCTGGTGAAGTTTGACGGGTCCCGGGAGCGCCACCTCACGGCGCGGGAGTTCCACCAGGTCGCGGGCCGGGCCGGGCGGGCGGGTTTCGACACCCGCGGCTACGTGGAGGTCCAGGCCCCAGAGCACGTCATCGACAACGCCCGGGCGCTGGCCAAGGCGGGTGACGACGAGCGCAGGCGGCGCAAGGTCGTGCGCAAGAAGGCCCCTCCCGGCCGGGTGAGCTGGACGGAGGGGACCTTTGCACGCCTGCGCGACGCCGCCCCGGAGACGCTGACCAGCCAGTTCCAGGTCACCACCACCATGGTGCTGGCCCTTATGGAGCGGCCCGGCGACCCGGTGGCCCACATGGCCGCCCTGCTGGGGCGTGCCCACGTCACACCCGCTGAGCGGCGCGTGCACGTGCGCCGGGCGCTGGACATCTACCGGTCCCTGCGCACCGCAGGGGTGGTGGAGCACGTCTCCTCCGCCCAGGCCGCCGCCGACGGGCAGCCACGCCTGCGCCTGGCGGTGGACCTTCCCTGGGAGTTCGCCCTCAACCAGCCCCTGGCACCCTTCGCCCTGGCCGCCATGGACGTGCTCAACCTGGACTCCCCCAGTCACACGCTGGACGTGGTCTCAGTGGTGGAGGCCACGCTGGAGGACCCGCGCCCGCTCCTGTACGCCCAGCAGAAGGCTGCCCGGGGAGAGGCGGTGGCAGCCATGAAGGCTGAGGGCCTGGACTACGAGGAGCGCATGGCGGCCCTGGAGGAGGTCACCTGGCCGCGCCCCCTGGCTGACCTGCTGACCCCTGCCCTGGAGATGTACCGGGCTGCCAACCCGTGGGTGGCCGAGTACGAGCTCTCCCCGAAGTCCGTGGTGCGGGAGATGGTGGAGAACGCCATGACCTTCTCCGACCTGGTGGCTCGCTACGACCTGGGGCGCAGCGAGGGGGTCGTCCTGCGCTACCTCACCGACGCCTACCGGGCGCTGCGCCAGGTGGTGCCCGAGGAGCACCGCACCCCGGAGGTGCTCGAGCTCGTCGAGTGGCTGGGCGAGCTGGTGCGGGCAGTTGACTCCTCCCTCCTGGACGAGTGGGAGGCGCTGGGGGCCGCCCAGGTGGGGGCGCTGGAGACGGCTGCGACGCAGGGGACGACAGTCCTGCGCCCGGGCCAGCGGCTCGGGGAGCCCTCAGCAGGCGTGGAGCGGGCCTTCGGCGCTGACGCTGACGGCAAGGTCGCCCTCACCCGCAACCTGCACGCCTTCCGGGTGGCGGTCCGCCGTGAGATGTTCCGGCGCGTGGAGCTTATGGCCCGCGACGACGTCGAGACGCTGGGACGGCTGGACGCCTCCTCCGGCTGGGGTGAGGACCGGTGGGACCAGGTGCTGGGCCGCTACTGGGAGGAGTACGACTGGATCGGCACCGACACCTCCGCCCGTGCGCTCGCCCTGGCTCCCCTGGACGAGGACCCCGACGAGGCTGCGCTGGCCGCTGCGGGCGTCAGCGAGAGGCTGCGTGAGGCCCTGGAGGTACAAGGTCGGCGAGTATGGTTGGCCACACAGGTTGTCGACGACCCCGAGGGGGATCACGACTGGCGCCTGACAGCCCTGGTCGACCTGGCCGAGTGCGACCGCCAGGAGAGCGTCGTCGTCCACCTGCTGCGCGTGGGGCCGCAGGGCTGAGCAGGCGTACCCAGACCCTGCGGGCGCGCCCGGCAGGTCGTCACCGCCCCGGGCGGCCCCCGACCGCCCCGGCCAGGACCTCGGTGTCCTCGGGCGTCGTACGGCAGCACCCACCGACCAGCCGCACGCCCGCCTCGACCCAGTCCGGGGCCAGAGCGGTGAAGCGTCCCGCTCCCCGGGCGGGCGTCCACGTCTTGGTCACCGGGTCGTAGCAGTCCCCCGAGTTGGGGTAGGCCACCAGCGGCTTGGCCGTGGAGCGACGCAGCACGGGAAGCGCCCGGGCCACGGTCTCGGGCGCCACGCAGTTGAGGCCGACAGCCACCACCGCCGGGTGGGTGTCAGCCCATGCGGCCGCCTGGGCCAGGGGCGTGCCGTCAGCCAGGTGGGCGCCGTCGGGCCGGACCTGGAAGGAGACCCAGCACTCGGCGCCGGGGGCGGCCTGCGCCAGCACCGTGGTCACGAACCGGACCTCATCAAGACGGGGCATGGTCTCCATGGCAAAGACGGTGAGCCCCTCGGAGGCAAGGGCCTCGATGCGCGGGCGGTGGACCCGCTCCAGCTCGCTCTGGCTCACCTCGTAGGCGCCGGTGTACTCCGACCCGTCAGCCAGGAAGGCGCCGTAGGGGCCCACGGAGCCCGCGACGAGGGACGCAGGGTGCTGACCGGCCCCGTCCCGCCGCCTGTCCCACAGCCTGGCTGCCTCCAGCGCCAGGCGGGCTGAGGAGGCGATGAGGTCACGCGCACCGGCCTCGTCGTAGCCGACGCCAGTCAGCGCCGGGACGCTCGCCTGGTAGGAGTTCGTCTCAATGACGTCGGCCCCGGCAGCGAGGTAGGTGGCGTGGACCTCGGTGACAGTGCCGGGGGCGTCCAGCAGGGCCTGGGCCGACCACAGCGTCCGGCTCGTGTCCACGCCTCTGGCCTGGAGCTCGGTACCCATGGCACCGTCAAGGATGACGGTGCCGGTGTCCAGCGCCTCTGCGAGCGATGAGGCGGCAGGCACACGTGGCTCAGGTCCCGTGGGAGCCGTCGGGTCGGCTAACCTGCCCGCGCCGAGGGAGCTGCTCATGCCATGAGCATAGCGCGGCCCGTTCACCCTGTGAGAAGCCCGGGCGCCGCGCCCCGAGCGGGAATACTGTCCGTCCATGGCCCCCACCGATTCTGTCGTGACGAGCCCCCACACCGCTGCCCCACCGGCCGCCCCGGCCGGTTCCACCCGCGTGACGGCCCTGGAACGCCGCATGAACAGGCGGCACCTCATGATGATCAGCTTCGGCGGAGTCATCGGGACCGGCCTGTTCCTGTCCACCGGCTACACGATCAACCAGGCCGGCCCCTTCGGCACCGTCCTGGCCTACGCCATCGGCGCCCTTATCGTCTACCTGGTCATGGTCTGCCTGGGCGAGCTGAGCGTGGCCATGCCCTTCACCGGGGCCTTCCACGTCTACTCACGCACCTACATCGGCCCAGCCACCGGGTTCGTCACCGCCGTCCTGTACTGGCTGACGTGGACGGTCGCCCTGGGCAGCGAGTTCACCGGCGCAGCCATGATCATGAACGGGTGGTTCCCGGCCGTACCCGTATGGGTGTGGGCAGCGGCCTTCATCACCCTGGTACTGGTGCTCAACATGGTCTCCGTCAGGGTGTTCGCCGAGGCAGAGACCCTGCTGTCAGGCGTCAAGGTCATCGCGATCATCCTGTTCATCATCATCGGCGGGGCCGCCGTCGTGGGCCTGCTGCCCTACGAGGGCACCACCTCGGCCCCGCTGCTGTCCAACCTGACCGCAGGAGGGCTCTTCCCCAACGGCTTCGCGGCGGTCTTCACCACGATCCTCGCTGTCAACTTCGCCTTCTCTGGCACCGAGCTGATCGGGATCACCGCCGGGGAGGTCAAGGACCCGGCTGCCACGATCCCCCGAGCCATCCGGGCCACCCTGGCGCGGCTGGTCATCTTCTTCATCGGCTCCGTGCTCGTCATCGCAGCACTCATCCCCTGGAGGCAGGCGGGTGTGGAGGAGAGCCCCTTCGTCACGGTACTGTCCCGGATCGGCGTCCCCTTCGCCGACGACCTGATGAACGTCGTCATCCTCACCGCCATCCTGTCGGCGGCAAACTCGGGCCTCTACGCCTCGACACGCATGCTGTGGTCCCTGGCGAACGAGGGGACCCTGCCTGCGCTCCTGGCCCGGACCAACCGCTACGGGGTTCCCGCCCTGGCTATGGCCCTGTCCATGGTCGGGGGCCTGGCCGCGCTGCTGACCTCCGTCTACGCCGCCTCCACCGTCTACCTGGTGCTGGTCTCGGTCTCAGGCCTGGCGGTGGTGCTGGTGTGGGTGGCCATCGCAGCCTCGCACTACCGGTTCCGCCGCCACTGGCTGGCCGAGGGGCACAGCACCGAGGAGCTGGCCTACCGGGCACCGGGCTACCCGTGGGTGTCCCTGGGTGCCCTGGTGCTGTCCGCGGCGTCGTGCCTGCTCATTGTCTTTGACCCCCTCCAGCGTCCGGCGCTGGCGATTACCGCCGTCTTCCTGGCAGTCTGCTATGCCGGGTACTGGGCAGTCTCACGCAGGATCAGCCTGTAGAATCCTGCGTGACACCACCCGTGATATACCACTTTCGCACTGCCTGCGGCCTCAGCGCAGCACGCGCCGGGAGCTCACGATCTGCTTGCCGAAGGGGAAGCAGGTCACCGGGATGAGCTTGATGTTGCCGACAGCCAGCGGGATGCCGATGATCGTGACGGCCTGGGCCGCCGCTGTGGTCACGTGACCCACAGCCAGCCACAGGCCTGCGACCAGGAACCAGATCAGGTTCGCCAGCCCGCTCATGGCTCCCGCTCCCGGGGCGGGGACCACCTCCCGCCCAAAGGGCCACAGCACGTAGCCAGCGATCCGGAAGCAGGCGACCCCAGCGGGGATGGTGACCACCAGCAGGCAGGCAAGGAGCCCAAAGAAGAGGTAGCCCAGAAAGAGCCAGAAGCCTCCGAAGACGACCCAGATGACGTTGAGGACACTACGCATGCCCGCGTGTCTAGCACGACTGCGGACGCAGCGCCTCCGTTGGCGCAGCGGTGCTGGTCAGCCGCCCATGAGTGCTCGACCTGCCAGGCCGCAGGCGCATGCCCAGATCAAGGACGCCAGGGTCCCGATGATGAACCGCTCCGCGGCTCCAGGGCTCCCTTGAAGGTCCGCCCAGCGCCCCAGGCCTTTGACGGCGACGACGACGACAACCATCTCAGCGTGGCCGCTCAGCAGCGCCCCGGTGGTGGCCAGCCGCTCCAGCACCCCGATCCAGGTTCCGCCGCGCAGCACCGGCGGAGCGTTGCTGCCCGCACCCACCCTGTCCAGGACGGGGACGTGGCGTCCGTCCGGTGAGGCAGTGTGTCCCGCAGGAGGGTCCGGGACGCGAGCCACACGCAGCACGCCAGCCACAGCACCCCACCCTCCCAGGACAGAGACGACCAACGTCACGACTACGACCACGGCATGCACCTTATGCGCCTCCTGCCTGCACCACCTGCACCGGCCCCTGGTCAGCAGGCCGGTCAAGGGCGTCGAGAAGTGCCAGGAGAACCGGGAGGACCTCCTTCTCCTCCGCCAGGCCCGAGGCGATTCGCCGCTGCGAGAACGCCTGCTCCGTCACTCCTAGCGTTCGTGCCGCCTGCTGCCCGCTCACACCGCTCTCGACCAGGTCTACCGCCTCCCACTGCAGGCGGGACCGTCGGGCCAGGAGGACGACCTGGAGCCGCAGGACCGCCTGCGCCCGGGCAGCCGCCTCCGGGTCGTCGGCACGTACCGCCAGCGGTACCCGGGACCGCTTGGCGGCCTCAACGGCCTCACGCGCTGCCACGAAGGCCGTACCGCCCCCTGAGCGCGCGCCTCCGTCAGCACCCACGCGGCCGGCCCCTCCACCGATTCCGACGTACCAGCAGCCGGCACGGGCGGCAGCGCGCACAACCGCGTACAGGGCCGCTGCGTCAGCAGGAACTCCCTGGACCTCGTCCCCCGCAGTCCGCTCAAAAGGGGCGATGACGGACACGTCGGCAAGGGAGCGCAGCAGCGCAGGCACGGCGTCACTGGTCGAGCGGGACGCCTTCTGGTCCATGGTGACGACAAGCACCTGTCAAGGGTGGCATCCCGCACCACCCTGGTCAAGGCATTCACCTTGATACACCCTAATCAAGGACAGCACCTTGATCAGGGTGCCGCGTCGGCGCGGACGGCCCAGGGCGCCCGCCTGAGCCTCACCAGAAGACCCGCTGGGCGATAGCGTCCGCGAAGCCGTCCAGCGCCTCCGACGAGGTCCCCAGGTAGAGAGCGGCGTCAATGAGTGAGACCTCCATGAGGTAGAAGCCGCCCCTGCCGTCACTGACGACGTCCACCCGGTTGAAGAGCAGCTGGACGTCACGCCCGGAGGTCTCCTTGATGAGGGCGTGGATGGCCTTGCGGACACGCTCTCCCCACAGCCACTCCTGCTCGCTGGGGTCGCGGGCGGAGACCTCCTCTCCGTGCACCTCGTCGGTGGCACGGAAGGAGGGGTGGAGCATCGGGTCCTTCTCCACCGCGTGGGAGAGCACCCCGTTGAAGTAGACCAGGGACACCTCCCCCCGCCGGTCCACCTCCTCCAGGTAGCGCTGGACCATCACCGAGCGCCCTCGGCCCAGGTGGTGCACCGCGTTGCTGATCGCCGCCGACCGGGAGCCGGCGTCAGTGGCCGTGTAGCGCCCGGTCCCGCGCCCACCGGAGGAGATAGCCGGCTTGACCACAAAGTCCCCGTAGGCGGGGAACCTGGTGTGGACCTGGTGCTTGGAGTAGCCCGCACCCGGCTCCAGCCAGGTGGTGGGGATTGTGGGGACGCCCAGCTCCGCCAGACGGATGAGGTAGTGCTTGTCGGAGTTCCACGCGACCACGTCGGGCTGGTTGAGCAACCGGGGTACCGACCGGGTCCAGGCAAGGAAGTCCGCGTAGGTGCGCGTGACCGCGTAGTCACGCACGCTGCGCAGCACCACCGTGCCCGAGTCCCCCCAGTCCACCTCCGGGTCGTCCCACACCGCGATCCTCGGCTCGATCCCGCGCTGCCGCAGGGCGTCGGGCAGGCTGCGGTCGTCCTCGTCAAGCTCGGGGTAGTCCTTGGAGGTGGCCAGGGTCACGACGGGATCAGTCACGTGGCCCACAGTACCGCAGCTGCCAGGGCAGCGCCCGCCCCGGCTCGGTCAGGAAGCCGCCACGAGGGCAGCAGCACCAACAGCGGCACCAACGCCACCTGAGATATCTGGCACAGTAGAGCGGTTTCAGACCTCTCCGGCTAGACTGACGCCGACTCACCTCGTAGAGTCTCCCTCTGGCACCAGGCACCGTTAGCTCAATTGGCAGAGCAACTGACTCTTAATCAGTGGGTTCAGGGTTCGAGTCCCTGACGGTGTACCAGGCCTCGGCCGGGACGCCAGCCCGTGCCTGGCTGCGCACCGCTAGCTCAATTGGCAGAGCAACTGACTCTTAATCAGTGGGTTCAGGGTTCGAGTCCCTGGCGGTGTACCACGGCGGACCACAGGGGCTTCCAGCCCTCCGGGTACTCCCAGGCCCCTCATCACGGGGGCAGGCCCCGCCCGCCACTGGACGGGTGCCGCCATGCCCCAGGGCTGTCAGCGGGGGCAAGAGACCAGAGGGACCAGGTAGTCGGCCAGAGTCTGCCAGCAGGCACCCAGCCTGCACGTCGGCACGGCAAGCCGCCCCGGCGTGCAGACGGTGCCGCCCGGACTGCGCGCCGCTGAGGCCGTCAGCCCGGCCCGGGACGAGCGCTCTCCACAGGCTGCGGCCGTGGCGCGTCGTCAGGGCACCAGCCAGGCAGCAGCACTGCGGAGCCCTGAGAACGTCATAGCCCAGTAGTGGCAGCGACGACAGTCCCGCCCGCACAGCGCGACACAGCGGCGACTCAAGACAATGACAGGACGTTAAGGAGCAGAGATGAGCACGCAGACGACCAGCAGCACAGCACCAGCCCGTACAACAGGCTTGCCGGGAGCACCTGCCCGCCGGATCAGGCCACGCCATGACGCCGTTCCGGCCATGACGTGCGCCTGCGCCCTCGAGACCCCTCCGTGGGTCCGACGTGAGCAGGCCGAGCGCGAGCTCGACGCCGCGCAGGCTGAGGTCGCCTCCCTGCCTGCCAGAACCTCCCCCTCCCGCCTGGAGCGCGCCCAGGAGCGCCTTACAGCCGCCCGAGGAGCCCTGGAGAACCTGAGGTGCCCCGAGACCGACGGCGACCGCGAGAAGAGCCCGGCGGCCCTGGCCGCCTGAGTCCCGCCGGGAGCGGTCCTCCCACATCCTCAGCCATCTCCTGAGAGCGAACTCCGTAGGTCCGTGCGTGGCACGCAGCCGCTCAGGGCGGCTCCCGGTGAGAGGATCACTCGCGTCGCGTGCGCCAAAGGAGGACCAGAGGAGGACTCATGCCCCACCTGTCAGCCGGAGACGCTGCTCCGGGCTTCGCCCTGCCCGACGTCGCAGGACAGACCGTGACTCTCAGCGACCTGCTGTCCCGTAGCGACGCAGGGCTGATCGTGTACTTCTACCCCAAGGCGTGCACGCCAGGGTGCACCAAGGAGGCCTGTGACTTCCGCGACTCGGTGGAGAGCCTGGAGCGCGCGGGCTACCAGGTGGTCGGTATCTCTCCCGACTCCCCCGCCACCCAGGCCAGGTTCTCCGAGCGCCACAGCCTGCCCTTCCCCCTGCTCTGCGACGTCGACCACTCGGTCATGGAGGCCTGGGGGGCCTGGGGCGAGAAGAGAAACTACGGCCGGACCTACACCGGGGTGATCCGCTCGACCGTCGTCGTGGCACCGGACAGCAGCGTCGTCCTGGCGCGGTACAACGTCAGGGCCACCGGCCACGTCGCGAGGCTGCGCGCCGAGCTGGGCCTGGACCAGCCGGGCCCGGCAGCCTGAGCCAGCCCTTGCGCGCCCCCGCCCACAGGAGGGTAGAGTGCGTGGCCGAGCGCGAGTGGCGGAACTGGTAGACGCCCCAGGTTTAGGTCCTGGTGCCTTCGGGCGTGAGGGTTCGAGTCCCTTCTCGCGTACCGTGGATGCGGTGTGAGGGCAGTCTCCCCCACGTCCCAGCGATGATCGTCCCAGCGGCGATGCCAACCGGGCGGTACCAGACGGCAGGAAAGCGCAGGGTGCTGCCCGGATCTGGACGGAGGCCAGAGGACACCTGGCCGCCAGCGCGGCGGAAACACACAGAGGCAGGGTGCGGCTGGGGTGGGGCGCCACTCTGCGGTTCCAGGACGGTCACCATACCGTGCGCCTGGTTGGTGCCAGTGTTTAAGGACACAGCAGATCCGCTGCTCTGGAGGCCGCCCGGACGCGCCTAGCACACATCGCCTCCTACGATCCGGCCAGCACCCGCTCACCCCTGTCAGCCTCGCAGCGCTGACAGGGGTGAGCGGCTAAAGGCGGGCCCGGGTCGCACCCGCCTAATCCGCCGCCCCTGCGCGTCTACTCGTCGTGCTGGACGACCTCGAAGCCCAGGACCTCGATGCTCATCCCGCGGCGCACGTCGTCGCTGTGGTCAGCACCGGAGCGCGCCTCCAGCCAGGCCTGGTAGTCCTCACGGGAGTCCCACCTGGTCACCACGAAGTAGCGGTCCTCCCCGACAACAGGGCGCAGCAGCTCAAAGCTCTGGAAGCCCTTCGAGGTGTCCACGGCCCGCTTGCGCGCCGCAAAGCGCTGCTCGATCTCGGCCTCGGCACCCTCGGGGAAGGTCAGGGCGGTGATGTTGACGTAGGTCATGGCTCTTCTCTCCTCACTGCGGCAGAGCTTCGGTGCTCTCGGCGCCTCCACCGCGACGGCTCCGTGTGAGGCTATCCTATGCGGCATACACCATGGTTGGACTGTCACCAGGCTGGGGACAACCGCCCTGCCGCAGGTCCCAAGCCCGGCTGCCCAGGTACCCTGTTCCGCGTGACCACCACCAGCACCTCCCGCTCCTTCACCCGCCGTGACGGCCGTTCCACCGACGAGCTACGCCCCGTGACCATCACCCGCCACTGGCTGGACCACGCCGAGGGCTCCGTCCTCATCACCTTCGGCCGCACCCGGGTCCTGTGCGCCGCCTCCTTCACCGAGGGCGTGCCACGCTGGCGCAAGGGCAGCGGCGAGGGCTGGGTCACCGCCGAGTACGCGATGCTGCCGCGAGCCGGCTCGGAGCGCTCGGGACGCGAGTCGGTACGAGGAAGGCTGGGGGGCCGCACCCACGAGATCTCCCGGCTGGTCGGGCGCTCCCTGCGCGGCGTCATCGACGTCGCCGCCCTGGGCGAGAACACGATCACGCTTGACTGCGACGTCCTCCAGGCGGACGGCGGCACCCGTACCGCCGCCATCACCGGCGCCTACGTAGCCCTGGCGGACGCCGTGGCCTGGGCCACCGCCAGGGGCCTCATCCGTGCCCGCTCCGGCAGGCCGGTGCTGTCCGACTCCCTGTCCGCGGTCTCGGTCGGCATTATCGACGGCGTGCCCTGCCTGGACCTCCCCTACGAGGAGGACGTGCGGGCACACACCGACATGAACGTGGTCCAGACAGGCTCGGGACGCTTCATCGAGGTGCAGGGCACTGCCGAGCACGCAGCCTTCGACCGCTCCGAGCTGGACGCGCTGCTGGACCTGGCTACCGAGGGGAACAAGGCGCTGGCCCTCCTCCAGAGCCAGGCGCTGGAGGGTCCTGGCGACACACCCTGCACCGTCTCCTCCCCGGCCCCTTCCCCTGCATCAGACCACCACGCCCCCACCGTCCCCGGAGCCTGAGCCGTGAACCCGGAGGAGGCCCACCCCCTGGCCGGACGCGTCCCAGACCAGGCACGCCTGGTCCTGGCCACACACAACCCGGGCAAGCTGGCAGAGCTTCGCGACATCCTGGCCCCGCTGGTACCCGACCTGCCCCCTGAGGCGGTCATCTCCGCAGCCGCCCTCAAGGCCCCCGAGCCCGTCGAGAGCGGCCTCACCTTCGCGGACAACGCCCTGCTCAAGGCGCGCGCCCTGGCAGCAGACTGCGGCCTTCCTGCCGTGGCTGACGACTCCGGCCTGTGCGTGGACGTGCTCGGCGGCGCCCCCGGGATCTTCTCCGCCCGCTGGTGCGGGCACCACGGCGACGACACTGCCAACCTCACCCTCCTGCTCAACCAGCTGCGTGACATCGACGACCCGCACCGCACGGCCCGGTTCACCTGTGCCGCGGTCCTGGTTGCACCCGGGGGCGCAGCGGGCAGGCCAGACCAGGAGCGGGTCGTCACCATGGAGCGCCACCTGGAGGGCAGGCTGGCACACGAGCCTCACGGGCACAACGGCTTCGGCTACGACCCGGTCTTCATACCCGCCAGCGAGGACGCGCTCGGGGGCGCAGGGCGCACGACGGCACAGATGGAGCCCGCCGAGAAGAACGCCGTGTCCCACAGGGGCCAGGCCTTCCGCGCCCTCGCCCCTGTCCTGGCGGCCTTACTGGTCTAGCTGCTGGCCTGAGGGCCAGGTGCCGGTCTTCGCCGTCACCCAGGCACGCCTCCCGCCCAGACGCCCTGCGTAGCACCGGCTACGGCGCCACGCCCTCCCCCTGGTCGGCCTCCTGCTCGGAGATCCTGCGGGCCAAGGGGGCGGGAACCAGGGAGTCGTGGGCACGCACGTACCCGTAGAGCCACCGCCACCCTCCCAGGAAGACCAGGAGGAAGGTACCGGTCATCACCGCCCAGGAGGCGTGCCTGCCCAGTGGAACCGCCCCCTGCCCGACCGCGTGCAGCACCGCCCAGACGACCCAGGCCGCACCAGCGACGACGAGCCCCTCAGGGGCGGCCATCTCCAGGTGGTCGCCACGACGGTGGCAGGCGAGCCAGGCCACGGCCCAGCCGACCGCCGCCCCGCAGGCTGCCTGCCACAGGGGCGCGGCAAGGGAGAGGACGGAGCCGAGCGCGTCGGTCGATGCCGCACCGAGCAGGGCCACCAGCGACACCGCCAGAAGGTCTGCCGGGACAACTAGCCACCAGCGGGTGGACCGCCCCCGGGTCCACGGGCAGTCCACGCCGTCGGGCACAAGAGGTGTGTAGGACAGCCGTCGCGTGTCCCCGTCAGCCTCCCCGGCACGGGGGTCCTGGTTGCTCACAGCTGCCACCAGGCCCCTGCGGTGGCAGCCTCCAGGGGACCCGTGAACACGGCCGCAGCCTCCTGCAACGTCACTGCGGGGTCGGTCCAAGGCTGGATGTGGGTGAGCACAAGCCGCCCCGCCCCTGCGTGCGCCGCCAGCTCACCAGCCCGCCGTCCAGTCATGTGCATCCCCGTTGCCGTGTCCCGGTGCTCCACAAACGCCGCCTCCGCCAGGAGGAGGTCCACGCCCTCAGCCATGGTGTCCACGGAGGGGCACCTGTCGGTGTCACCGGTGTAGGCCAGGCTCACCCGCCGCTGTGCGGAGACCTCGCTGGGTCCCTCCACACGGAAGCCGAAAGCCTCCACCGGGTGGAGGGCGCGGAAGGGGGTGATCGTAAGGGGACCCACCTGAACCGGGAGACCGGGCACTGCCGTCTGGAAGACGAACTCGGTACCGTAGGCCTCCCCCTCCCCGGTCCCGTCAACGCCTCGCAGGCGGGGCAGCAGCTCGGAGGGTCCCAGGCACAGGACAGGCCCCAGGGGACCGGAGGGGTTCCAGCGCCGGTAGACGTGCATCCCTACCAGGTCCACCATGTGGTCGGCGTGGCAGTGGGAGATAACCACTGCGTCCAGATCGGCAGGGTCCACGTGGTGCAGCATCTGTCCCATGGCGCCAGGACCCAGGTCCAGAACCACGGAGAAGGTGCGCACAGCCCCGTCACGCCCAGGACCCTGCGCCTGAACCAGGTAGGAGGAGGCCGCCGAGTCAGGCCCTGACATGGACCCTGTGCAGCCGATGACCGTCAGTCGCATTCGCGTTCCTCCACAGCAGGATCGCCAGGAGCCGCGTCGGCAGCAGGCGGGCTGGCGGACGGACCTGTCGCCGTGTCCCCTGCCTGCTGGACGTTCCCGACCTCAGGTCCCAGGAACCGCCGCGCCAGGGCGGCAAAACGCTCCGGGTCCCCTGTGGCCCGAAAGGCGTGCCGGGCGGGGCCAGCCTGGGGGCTGCGCAGAAGGTTACGGGAGGCCAGCGCGCGGTAGACGTCTTTGGCGGTCTCGTCGGAGGAGGTCACCAGCGTGACGTCGTCTCCCATGATGTAGGAGATCGGCCCCATGAGCAGCGGGTAGTGGGTACACCCCAGGACAAGGGTGTCCACACCCGCAGCCTTGACCGGTGCCAGGTACTCCTCGGCCACCTCCAGGACCTCCGAGCCCGCAGTCACGCCGCGCTCGACGAACTCCACGAACCGTGGACACGCCTGACTGGTCAGGGTGACACCCGGGACCACCCCCATGGCGTCCCCATAGACACCGGAGTCGACCGTGCCCTGCGTGGCAACCAGCCCGACCTGGCCGTTGCGTGTCACGTGCGCCGCAGCCCGGGCAGCCGGGTGGATCACCTCGATGACAGGCACCCCCCGGCCCTTGGTGTAGCGCTTGCGGGCCGTGTGCAGGACAGCAGCCGAGGCCGTGTTGCAGGCGATGACAAGGAGCTTGACTCCTGAGTCCACCAGCTCGTCCATGACCCGCAGCGCCAGGCCCCGGACCTCCTCAATATCACGAGGACCGTAAGGACCGTTCGCTGTGTCTCCGATGTAGAGGACCTGCTCTCCGGGCAGCTGGTCGAGGACGGCTCGCGCGACAGTCAGACCACCAACCCCTGAGTCAAACATGCCGATGGGAGCATCATTCACGTGGTGAGACTATTCGGGCACCGTCCCCTCAAGCAGCACGGATACCAGTGATTCCTGCCACCAGGTCAGCATGTCGTAGACGAGGGCGGTGCCTCGGTACCACCGCTGGTGGAAGGTCTCCTCCCGGGGAGGCTCCTCGCAGGCTGCCGCACGGACCGCCTCGGCGTCCTGCGCCGAGGCGATGCCCAGGCGACGCGACAGGACCAGGCGGATGTCATTCATCGCACCCAGCCAGTCAGCCTCCTGCCCGAGGGGGACGACGACCTCACCTTGCCGGGAGGGGGCGCGAAGCTCCCGGGCCACACGGGCCAGGCGCCCGGCCTTGTCCTGACGTAGCCGCTCCCGGGTCAGTGCCCGGACCTCGACCGCGGTGAGGGGGTCCTCAGAGGCCTCGGGCAGGAGGACCTCCAGCAGCTCGACGACCTCAGGGGACACACCAGCGTGCCCCGGTTCAGCCGTCCCGGGTCCACAGGTGCCAGGCTCGGCGCCTCCCCCAGGCGCACCATGTCCGCCAAGCTCGCGCTCCAGCGCTGCCAGCAGCTCGCGGTCACGGTTGCTCTCCTGGGAACGGACCCCGACCCCGGGCGACGTCTCCTGACCAGACCCGCCCGCCCCGTCCTCAGCCTCCAGAAGAGCCTCGGTCTCCAGCACGAGACGGGCCAGCAGCTCACGCTCCCAGTCCGCCACCCTGCTGGCGTAGCCACCCTCAACAGTCTTGAAGGCTCGCATCACGCCTCCCCCGTCGCCTCGTGGGGCGTGCCGTCCCCGCCCAGGGGCTCAATGGTGGCCCGCAAGCCGTAGCCGTGCATGGCGGTGACGTCGACCTCCATGCGCTCACGCGCGCCACGTGAGACTACCGCGCGTCCGACGGTGTGGACCTCGAGCATCCTCGCGTGCGCCAGCGCCACAGGGAAGCCGAAGTAGGAGTGAAAGACCCAGGTGACATAGCTCATGGTGTTGACCGGGTCGTCATGGACCACGGTGCACCACAAGCGCTGTGAGCGGGTGCGAGGCTCTCCCACGGTCTCCGGCTCGGCTACCGGCAGCGCGGCGGTCATCGCGGCGGTCATCGCGGCGGTCATCGCGGCGGTCATCGCGGCGGTCATGGCGTCATGGTACCGGGCACCTGGCAGGCAACGAGCCTGCTCGGCGGACAGGTCCTGCGGCCCCGCACCCGCACCAGCCGCCCGGAGCGGGCGCGCCACCCTGGAGCTGGAGGACGGCCACCGCGAGCATCCCGGACCTTGCCGCGCCAGGACGTCGAAACCGCGAATGCAGGATAGGTTGCTGTCGTGACAGCATCACGGACCACCCACGGCAGTGCTACCAGCACCTCCTTGCTGACCGACATGTACGAGCTGACCATGCTCCAGGGCGCGCTGCGCTCAGGTGTGGCAGACCGTCCCAGCGTCTTCGAGCTCTTCGGGCGACGCCTGCCAGGGTCCCGCCGCTTCGGGGTCGTCGCGGGCACGGGCCGCCTGCTCGACGCCATTGAGGCGTTCACCTTCACTGAGGACCAGATCAGCTTCCTCCGCCACACCGGGGTCGTCGACGACGACACCCTTGACTACCTGCGCAGCTACCGCTTCTCCGGCACGATCCGGGGCTACGCCGAAGGCGAGTGCTACTTCGCGGGCTCACCGCTGCTGACTGTGGAGGGGGGCTTCGCCGAGGCCTGCGTCATCGAGACTCTGGCCCTGTCGATCTACAACTACGACTGTGCCGTCGCCTCGGCAGCCTCTCGCATGACCATCGCGGCGCACGGACGTCCTTGCATCGACTTCGGGGCGCGACGGACCCACGAGCACGCGGCTGTCGCCGCAGCCAGGGCCGCCGTTGTCGGCGGCTTCGCGGGAACGTCAAACCTGGAGGCCGGCCTGGTCCACGGCATCCCCACCTTCGGGACCTCAGCGCACTCCTTCACGCTGGTCCACGACACCGAGCAGGAGGCCTTCGCCGCCCAGGTCGCCTCCTTGGGCACCGGGACGACCATCCTGGTCGACACCTATGACGTGGCTGCGGGGGTGGAACGGGCCGTGACAGCAGCACGCGCCGCAGGCGGCGAGCTCGGAGCAGTGCGCCTGGACTCCGGCGACCTGGTGGCAGGCGCTTTCCAGGTCCGCTCCCAGCTGGACGCCCTAGGGGCGACCAACACCAGGATCACTGTGACCAGCGACCTGGACGAGTACGCTATCGCGGGTCTGGGGGCCGCCCCCGTGGACTCCTACGGTGTGGGCACACAGCTGGTCACCGGGTCAGGGCACCCCACTGCCGCCCTGGTCTACAAACTCGTCGAGCGTGAGGGGCGCCACGGCAGGATGCAGGAGGTCGCCAAGCTCTCCTCCGGCGGCAAGGCGACCGTGGGAGGACGCAAGTGGGCCGGACGGGTGCTGGACGCCAGCGGTACGGCGGTGGAGGAGCTGGTGGTCTCCTGCGCCGCGCAGGAGCAGGGTGAGGCCGTGCTGAGGCAGGCAGGGGCACGCCCGCTACAGGTCACGCTGGTGCACAACGGCCGGATCGTGGAGGACCACCGCGGCACCGCCGCGCTGGAGGCTGCCGCCCAGAGGCACCAGGCCTCACGTGCCGAGCTGCCCTATGACGCGTGGCGCCTGAGCGAGGGAGAGCCAGCCCTGCCGACACGCCTCGTCAACGTGGACGACCTGCCCGCGCAGTCGGCTGCGGCCGCGCTGGACGAGCCGCCCGGACGCCCCTGAGTGCAGGGAGCGGAGCGTCGGGTCACGCCGCCGTCCTCTCAGGGGTCCTGCTGAGGTCCTGCCGGGTCGGTCCTGGGGGTGCCCACCTGCGGGACCCCCTCGTCGAGCCAGGCGACGTCAGCGCCGTCCGACGAACCACCGGCGCAGGGTCTCCACCCGCTGCTCGACCTGCTCAGTCGAGGCCGCAGCCACCTCAGGGCCGCCGCACACGCGCCTGAGCTCGGTGTGGACGACGCCGTGCGGCTGTCCGGAGCGGCGCGCCCAGGCTGAGACCAGCTGTGACAGCTCCTTGCGGGCTGCGGCTCGCCGACGCGCGTCCTCCACCCCAGAGCTCCCCGCCCTGCTGCGGGCCGCAGCAGCCTCACGCTTCTGGGCGGCAATCTGCCTGTCCTGGCGCTGACGCAGCAGCACAGTCACCTGCTCGGGCTCCAGCAGCCCGGGCAGCCCCAGGTACTCCTGCTCCTCGGCCGAGCCCACCATGGCGCCGGTTCCGAACTCACCGCCGTCAAAGAGGACCCTGTCAAACTCTGCCTGAGACCCCATGGCCTCGAAGCCTGGCAGGAGGTCAGCGGAGGCGTTCTCCACCCGGTTGGCCTCAGCCAGGAGCCTGTCCTCCGGGGTGAAGGCAGGATCCTGCGACCCGGCACCCGCCTCCGGTCGGCTCAGGACGTGGTCGCGCGCCACCTCCACCTCAGCCGCCAGCTCCAGCAGGGGCGTCACCGAGGGGAGGAACACCGAGGCGGTCTCTCCCCGTGCCCGGGAGCGGACAAAGCGCCCGACCGCCTGGGCGAAGAACAGGGGCGTCGAGGTGGAGGTGGCGTAGACGCCTACGGCCAGGCGCGGCACGTCCACGCCCTCAGAAACCATACGCACAGCCACCATCCAGCGGTCGGTGGAGTCGGAGAAGGCCTCGATACGGCTGGATGCACCGTTGTCGTCTGACAGCACGACGGTGGGCGCCTCCCCAGTGACAGCCCGCAGCTGCCTGGCGTAGGCACGCGCGGAGGCCTGGTCCGAGGCGATGACCAGCCCGCCTGCGTCAGGCACCTGGCGGCGCACCTCGCTCAGCCGCTGATCGGCAGCAGCAAGGACGGCGGGAACCCACTCACCGGCCGGGTCCAGGGCAGTACGCCAGGCCTGGGACTCCATGTCCTTGGTCAGCGGCTCCCCCAGGCGGGCCGCGACCTCGTCCCCGGCCTTGGTCCGCCACCTCATCTCACCGGAGTAGGACATGAACATCACGGGGCGTACCACCCCGTCACGCAGTGCCTCGGCGTACCCGTAGGAGTAGTCCGCCTGAGAGCGCATGGCGCCCTCGGCGTCCTGCACGTAGCGCACGAAGGGGATGGGGGCCGTGTCGGAGCGGAACGGGGTCCCCGTCAGGGCCAGGCGGCGTCTAGCCGGGCTAAAGGCCTCCCGGATCGCGTCCCCCCAGCTCAGCGCGTCACCGCCGTGGTGGATCTCGTCGAGGACGACCAGGGTCCGGGAGCGGTCGGTCCGGGCACGGTGCAGGTTGGCGTTGGCCGCGACCTGGGCGTAGGTCAGGGCGACACCGTCAAAGTGCGCCCCCAGCGCTCCCTGTGAGTTGGAGTAGGAGGGGTCGATGCGGATCCCGACCCGGGCAGCGGCCTCGGCCCACTGGAGCTTGAGGTGCTCGGTGGGGCAGACCACCGTGATCTTGTGGACGTCCCCGGTGCTGAGGAGCTCTGTGGCGATGCGCAGGGCGAAGGTCGTCTTGCCGGCACCGGGGGTAGCCACAGCTAGGAAGTCCTGGGGCATGGCGCTCATGTAGCGGTCCAGCGCCGCAGCCTGCCACGCACGCAGGGACCCGGCGGTCCCCCACGCAGCACGGCGCGGGTAGGCCGGAGACAGGTTCTGGGCAGCGGAGGTCGATGCCCGTGCGGGGACGTGGTGGGAGCTGTGACCGCGCGGGGCGGGGGTCACTGACCACCTCGCCCAAAGGGGAACCTTGGCCGCCGCGGCCCCTTGCCCCCACCGGTGCCCCCGTCGGCGTCGCTGCCGTCACGCATCTGCTCGTAGATGGCCTTGCAGGTCGGGCACACAGGATAGTTCGACGGGTCACGCCCGGGCGTCCACACCTTGCCGCACAGGGCGACGACCGGCCGCCCCGTGACCGCAGCCGCCGCGACCTTGTCCTTACGGACGTAGTGGGCGAACCGGTCCGCGTCACCGTCATCAGTGGACTGGAGCTCCTCGCGTTCCAGCACCGCCGTGCCTGCGCCCTGCACAGGCTCACCGGCAGGGTCGGACGGCGCACCAGGACCCGCAGGGTCCGCACTGGTGCGGGCGGCAGCAGAAGGGCTGACCAGGAGCTCACTCATGGGCCACAGTCTAGGCCGGTCCCGGACCGCCCCGGGCGCGACGCCGTTGTGTTGCAACTCTCCCTGCCCCTCCCGCTACCGCACCTGGCCAGCCCTCTGCCCCGGCACCAGGGACTGAGGCTCCGCCTCACTGACCCCAACGGCCGGCTGCGGCTCCTGTCCTGGCGGGCGCCAGGGGCTGAGGCCTAGCGGCTCCTCAGGAGGCTGGCAGCCGCAGGGTCCACCAGGACCAGGGCGTCGTCGTGACGCTGCATCACCGTGGCGGGCCAGTCGACGCTGACCTCCCCCTCGACGAGCTGGGCGACAGCCTCGGCCTTGCCCTCGCCGGTGGCAATGAGTACCAGCGAGCGCGCCTCCATGATGGTGGCCAGGCCCTGAGTGATGCAGTGGGTGGGCACGGCGTCGACGTCCCCGCCGAAGAAGCGGGCGTTGTCACGGCGGGTCTGCTCGGTCAGCACGTCCACGTGGGTGCGGGAGTCCAGGGGGCCACCCGGCTCGTTGAAGCCGATGTGTCCGTCAGAGCCGATCCCCAGGATCTGCAGGTCGCAGTAGCCGGCCGCCGCCATGTCCTCCTCGTAGCGCGCACAGGCCGCCTGGAGGTCCTCAGCCAGGGCGTCAGGGCCGTGGAGCGAGCCCGGGCGCATGTCCACGCGGGAGCGCAGGTTGACCTCCATGAAGGTGGCGTAGCGCTCCGGGTGGCCTGCTGGCAGCCCGACGTACTCGTCCAGCATAAAGCCGGTGACCTGCGCAAAGCTGATGCGGCCTGCGGCGCAGCGCCGGGTCAGCTCGTCGTAGAGCGGCAGCGGGCTGGAGCCTGTCGCGGTCCCCAGGACGGCGTCCGGCTTGGTGGTCAGCAGGGCCTCGATCTTGTCCGCGGCTCGCTCGGCGATGGCCTCGGCGGTGTCCAGGATGACAAGCTCCACGGTGGTGTCCTCTCTGAGGTGTCTGTTCTGAGGTGTCTGTTCTGAGAGTCTGGGAGGTCTGGTTGTCGGATGGGACCTGGCCGGGACCGGCGCGCCTGCTCCGGCGGCGTGACAGTCACGACACGTCACTGTACTCCGCAGGCTCCTCAGGTCAGGCAGCCCCGGCAGATGTCGCCGCGCCGCTCACGTCTCCTGGGCGTGCCGGGGCCAGGAGCGGATCGTCGCCAGGATCTCAGGCCCGCGCTGGTCAAGCCAGCGCCCGCCCAGGGTCGTTCCCACCACGACGGCGCCTGCACCCCACAAGGCTCCTACCACCAGGACCACCCAGCCCCACCACGGGGAGGCACCGGACAGGACCGCCCCCAAGGCCGCCCCGAGCACAGGAGCTGCGGCGAGGAGGATGACGAGCATCCCGAGCGTGTGGACCAGCGCCGCGACGACGACAGTCCCCGAGGTACGTGACACCAGAGGGCTCTCGCCCGGGGCATTCGTCTCGTAGGGCATGAGGACGCTGGCCAGGCAGGACCACCCCAGGGAGCACCCGTGCAGCGCCACGCAGGCTCCCACCAGGGAGGCGACCGCGTCCCAGCGGCCGGTCCACCAGCACAGCCCGACCGCAGCAGCAAGGACGACCGGCGCCTGCCAGGGCAGGGCACCGACAGCCCTGCCCAGAAGGTCCTGCCTGCCGGGCAGACCCGCGCTGAGGTTGCTCCACAGCGCTGTGGAGTCCCCACCCAGGTCGTTGTGGACCGACCACCCCACCATCAGCGCCAGCGCGGGAGCCGCCATGAGGAACAGGCCGGGGGCCTGCCCGGCAGCGAGACTGACGCCGACACCGTCGACCTCGGACAAGGCCTGAGCCGACCCTGTGGCCGCGCCGACCACAAAGAACACTGGCAGCATCACGGCTGAGACAGCCATGACCAGGTAGCGGGGGTCAGTCCTCCAGTAGCGCATGCTGCGGGCGGCGACGGCGCAGGCCGGCCCGGGCAGGAGACGGCCCAGCCTGCGTGACCACGGCAGGACGTCGAGGGCACCCGCCCCGAAGGACCCGGGCTCCTGCGAGGTGGGTGCCCCGTAGGTACGCGACCTGCCCGACCCGCGGCCGGGCGTGGTCATGACCCGGGTGACGACGCGCTCCCAGGGACGCAGCAGCAGCACCGGAACCAGCCACGCCCCCAGCGTCAGGGCCGCACCGACCAGTGGCGCTCCCGTGGCAGCGAGCCCGGGCGCGGCAAAGGCCCAGCCCAGCGGTGACAGTGAGACGACCTGTCCGGCCGTGCGCAGGCCGACCTCGACCCCCTCCGAGGTGCTGAGGAACCTGCCCAGGACAGCGGGGACCAGGCAGGCCACGAAGTACACCACCGTGGCAGCCAGGGCCACCCGCTCCTGACCGCGCCGGGAGCCGGAAATCCCTATCCACACGACCACCACCCGTGAGACGACCACACAGGTGGCCAGGGCCGCCGGTGCGCACACCAGGGCCAGCACCGCCGCCAGAAGCTGGCCGGACACCAGCCAGGTCAGGGTCGGCAGCAGGCACACCACAGCCGTGGCGGCCCCGGAGGCCCCGCAGGCGCCGGCGACAAGCAGCCCCTGCGCCAGCCTTCGGGAGGGTGCGGCCCACGCGGCAACGGCGCGCGGGTCGAGTGAGGAGTCAAGGCCTGTGGCCAGGAGCGGCAGGAGGATCCAGCCCAGGACCAGGAGTGCCCCCAGTGACCCGAGAACGACGGACACGGTCTGGGGGTCACCGACCCTCCCCAGAGCGAGCGCTCCGACCGTGAGGACACCCAGCCCGCCCAGGGCCGTGGCTCCCCCGACCACGGTTCCGACCAGTGCCCAGGTGCTGCCGCGCAGGGCGTTCAGGGTCAGGAGCCACCTCATCTTGACGAGGGTTGCAACCATGACAGTCCCTCCGTGCGCACCTCGGCACCGACAAGCTGGGTGAAGCGCTCCTCCAGGGTGCCCCCGGCCGCGACCTCCTCGGTGGTGCCAGCCGCAGCCACACGCCCCGCGTTGATAATGGCCACGTGGTCGCACAGGCGCTCGACGGTGGCCATGACGTGGCTGGAGACCACCACGGTCCCGCCCGCCTCGGCAAAGCTGCGCAGGATGGTCTGGATCGTCTGGGCGGAGATCGGGTCAACCGCCTCGAAGGGCTCGTCGAGGACCAGGATCGAGGGCGAGTGGACCATGGCACAGGCGAGGTGGACCTTCTTGCGCATGCCGGCGGAGTAGTCCGCCACCATGGTGGTTCCCGCCTCCCACAGTCCCAGCACCTGGATGAGCTCGGTCGCGCGAGGCACGACGACGTCGCGGTCCAGACCGCGCAGCAGCCCTGAGTAGGTCACCAGCTCCAGCCCGTTGAGCCGGTCGAAGGTACGCAGGCCGTCTGGCAGGACGCCAAGGTGGGCCTTGGCAGCGGGCAGGTCCGCCCAGACATCCACGTCGTGGACGTGTACACGCCCGGCGTCAGGACGCAGCAGCCCTGTAGCCATGGACAGCATGGTGGTCTTTCCCGCCCCGTTGGGACCGACAATACCGTAGAAGCTGCCAACCGGGACCTCCAGGTCAAGGTGGTCCACGGCGACCTTGGAGCCAAAGGCCTTGACCAGCCCCTCCGCCTGCAGCGCGACCTGGCGCCGGGCACCCTGCCTGCCATCGGCGTCGTCCGGGAGCGGGGGGGGACAGGAAGGAGTCCAGCGAGGCGGCGGGGGCGCTCGCGCGGCGGGTGGACCCGGAGGTGGGGCGGTGTGCCAGACAAGGCTGGAGCCTCCCCGGCGGAGGCGTAGAAGATCTCATTCCTTCAGGTTACTCGGGGCAGGCAGGACGCACCTCCGCCGCCAGGACGATGCGCCTCGGACTCAGGGACGACCTCGGCAGCAGCAGGCCCCGGGCAGGACGCTGGTCCACATGTCCTGCCCGGGGCACTCACGGATCCTCACTGGGTCTGCGCCCCGCAGGTCACTGAGAGACTGCCTTCTTCAGGGAGGAGCCGACGGTAACCTTGACGCCGTAGCCAGCGGGAATCTGGATCTCCTCGCCAGTGCGGGGGTTGCGACCGGTGCGTGCAGCACGCTCGACACGCTCCACACCCATGAGACCCGTGATCTTGACGGACTCGCCCCTGGCGACGTTCTCAACCAGGACGTCCTGGAACGCTGCCAGAAACGCGTCAGCATCAGTCTTGGTCAGGCCAGCCTTCTCGGCGATGGCGGCAATGAGCTCAGTGCGGTTGACGGACATCTCTTCCCTCTCGATCGTGGGTGGGCACCCGTATGTGGTGCCGCTGCTGGCTACGCTACGCATAGAACCTCAGTTTTGTCAGGTACAGAGCGGGTGTCGCGCCGGGAGCTGAGTAACAATTCACCGTTCTCAATCACAACTGTCACACAAGCCCCACGTGGACCAATCCTTGGAATAACGCCGTTTTCTTCTTAGCTCCACCTGGGCGGCCCACTCAGTACCGGGCCACGAGAGCACTACGGAACGGGCACGCAGGGCAGCACCGGGACAGTGACCGAGACAGTGACCAGGACAGTGACCAGAACAGTGACCAGAACAGTGCCGCCAGGTCCTCCTGAGGCTCCCGACGACCACGTCTCCCACGCCTCCACCACGCCTTCCCCCGACCCGCCTGCCGATCCCGGCACCACGGCGCCTGGCGTTGCACTTGTCTCGGGCCTCTGGTAACACCTCTGTCACAGGCTCGGGACCGCGGTTGCCAGCACACGACCGCACGAAGCGACGGACAGCAAAGGACGTGGACGCCATGCAGACACCACTGGGAGTACTGGCTGACCTGACGCTGAGCCCCACGACCCAGTCGTCAGCCGCCATGACAGAGATCAAGGAGTACATCCTGCGGGAGAACCTTCGGCCGGGAGACCCCCTGCCCACCGAGTCCCGCCTGTGCGCAGACCTAGGGGTCTCCCGGTCCTCAGTCCGTGAGGCGGTACGCACCTTGGTCGCCCTGGACATCGTGGAGGTACGGCACGGCCACGGAATGTTCGTGGGACGCGCCTCCGCCCGTCCCGTGGTCGAGTCACTCGTCTTTCGCAGCCGGCTCACCCCGCAGGGTGACTACAGGACTCTGCTGGACCTGATCCAGGTGCGCTCGACGCTGGACCAGGCTGTTGCCGGGCTCGTGGTGGAGGCCTGGCAGGGAAGAGCGGACGAGGACCTTGACGAGACCGCCAGGATGATCAGCACCCTGGCACAGCAAGGACAGCCCTTCACCGAGCAGGACCGTCACTTCCACGTCAGGTTGCTGGAGCCGCTGGCCAACCAGCTGTTCCGGCACCTGGGTGAGGCGTTGTGGGCGGCCCACACGATGGCCGCACCTCTCCTGGGAGCCCCCTCCCCCAGCGACGTGGTCAGCGTGGCCCAGGCGCACACGCAGATACTGGAGGCCGCCCGCAGCGGTGACGTGGCAGCCTACCGTGAGGCGACGGCCCGGCACTACGCCCCGCTGCTGGAGCTCCTCGCTCCTGCGCCCGGTGGGCAGGCACCCCGGTAGGAGGACGCTCAGAAGAAGGCCGGGAAGGTACCAGGACAGGGCGCAGGAGCCGCAGGAAGCCGTCGGCACCAGTCGTGAAGTCTGCCAAGACCAGGAGGAGCAGGAGGAAAGAGGAGACCGGGAGGACTGAGGACTCTATAGGGGAGCAGGAGGCCAGGACGACAAAGCGGGTCCTGGCCGCGCACTGCGGCCAGGACCCGCCTCGGGTGGAGATGCGGGGAATCGAACCCCGGTCCGACGGGCATGCAACAGGGCTTCTCCGGGTGCAGTCCGCTTCTGTCTTTCTCGGCCCCGGCGTCTCACACGGACAAGGACGCCGACGGGCTCAGCCGGTCAGGAGTCCCAGGAAGCCTACCGACACGACTCCCTGGCAGTGGCTCCCAGAATGACGCCAGTCACCGGAGCGGGAGCGCTCCCCGGGCTGACGGACCTCAGGACTCGCTCAAGCGGCGAGGGTGAAGTCGGTGCGAGTGTTATCGGCACCTATTGGTTCGCACAGAGCGTTGACGAGATGACTGTGCATCCTCGACCCGCTTCCCCTGAACCCACGACCGTCGTCGAAACCGATCATCCCCTGTGTAGTTGTGCCTGTCCGAAACCATGCGCCCAAGGAACAAGAAGTCCTTGGACGCAGCACGGCGGACAGTAGAAGAGTACCAAGATCTGGCCCCGCTTGTCCATGCGCAGCAGAACCATCCTCTCCTACCCGGTGCAACCCAGTGCCTGCTACCCAGTGCTCCTGCTGCTCCCACGGCTTTTCTACCCCGCCCGTCCCCCACGTCGCCGCCGGGCCTCAGCCACCGCCCGGGCAGCCTCGCGTCTGTCCTGGGCCTCACGCAGGGCATGGCGCTTGTCCCAGTCCTGCTTCCCGCGAGCCAGGGCGATCTCAATCTTGGCCCGGCCGCGGACAAAGTACAGCTCCAGCGGAACCACGGTATACCCCTTGGCCTGGACCCTGGAGGCCAGACGCTCCAGCTCGCCACGGTGCAGCAGGAGCTTACGCTTGCGCCGCGGGGAGTGGTTGTTCCACGTCCCCTGGAGGTACTCCGGGATGTGCGCGCCCTGCAGCCAGGCCTCCCCGTGGCGGTCGATCTCGATCCAGGCCTCCGTCAGGGAGGCCCGCCCCATGCGCAGGGCCTTGACCTCGGTTCCAGTCAGCACCAGCCCCGCCTCGTAGCGGTCCTCAATGAAGTAGTCGTGGGCTGCCCTCCTGTTACGGGCAACCGTCTGGTGGGCGTCAGCAGCAGCCTTGGCCCTCTGCGCCGCAGTGGGCTTGCGGCCCTTCTGGCCGACGGCGGGCCGCGCAGACTGACCAGTCCTGGGCGTCATGGGGACCTCCTCTGACAGACTCCGGCCGGACAACATGACGGGCCACTACGGCACGACGCAGCCAGGATTCTACGCACCGAGTCAACCTGCTGCCCTCCGCACGTGCTCCCGATGGAGCCTGCCGCGCCCCTGCTCCGCGCCGCCTCCGCAAGACCGCGCAGGAGAAGAACCGCTGTCTGCGGCCTGCGGGGCTCTCAGAAGCCGGCCAGGGTCATCGGGTCCACAGAGACTCCGTTGAGGTAGACCTCGAAGTGCACGTGGGGACCCGTCGCCCCTCCAGTCATCCCCGTCAGGCCGATGGTGTCCCCCTTGGAGACGCTGGCCCCGTTACCCACGGAGTAGGCGGACAGGTGGCAGTAGGCCACCACCACTGACTGGCCGTCCACCATGCCACCGTTGACGAACATCCCGTTGCCGCACGAGCCGTTCTGGTTGTAGGTCACGGTTCCTGACACCGCCGCGTACTGGGGGGTGCCCTGAGAGGCGACCAGGTCCACGCCCGCGTGGAGACGGCTCGTCCCCGTGATCGGGTGCACCCGGTAGCCGTAGGGCGAGGCGACCACCAGGCTTCCGGAGATCGGGCGGGCGATGCTGCCGCTGCCGAGATCCGTGCTGCTGGACGAACTCGGCGGCGGGGCGGAGGTGCCTCGGTTCTCCTCGTCAATCCTGGCGATGGTCGCGGCAGCCTCCTCCTCGTCGGCCCGGGCCTGGGCCTGCTGGTCCTCCAGGTCGGCCTTCTGGTCCTCAAGGGTGGTCGTCGCCTCCCGGGCGCTGGCCTCCAGGGAGGCCACCTCGTCCCGTTTGGTCTGGGCGGCGTCCCTGGCTGTCTGGGCAGCCTGCTCAGCGGCGTCGGCATCGGCCTTGAGCGTGGCGACACGCTCCGTCGCCGCGTTCTGCCGGGTCTCCCGGTTGGCGTCCTGGGCCCGCTCAGCCTCGGCGGCTGCAAGCACCGCCTCCTGCACCCCAGAGCCGATCTCCATGGCCGCAGCACGCCTGGACAGCTGGTCCACGTCCTGGGAGGCCAGCACGTAGGTCCATGAGGTCACGGAGTTGTCGCCCTCGTAGGTCGCTGCGACGATCTGGGCCACAGAGGTGGAGGCCTCGGAGGCGACCTCCTGGGAGGCCTCCGCCTCCTCCTGGATGGATGCCAGGCTCGTCTGCGCCGTGTCCAGGCGGTCGGCCGCGATCTGCTGCTCACGCTCCTTCTCCGTCAGGGTGGTCTCCGCGTCGCTCAGCTCGGTCTCGGCCGTGCTCAGGGCAGCCTGCGCGTTCTGCAGGTCCAGGTAGGCCTGACCGAGCTCGGTGCTGACTCCCTCCAGCGAGGCGACGAGCTCGTCCTGCTTGCGCTGGGCCTCCTCCTGGCTGGCGACCGCGTCATCGCGCTCGTCGGCCAGGACCGGCACGCCCACCACCACGGCCAGGACCAGGCTGGCTGCCACGCAGGCCACAACGAGCAGCCTCCTGAGGGGCAGCAGGCCCGTACCGGTCACCGAGACAGGGAAGGACAGCATGGCTGATCAGATCCTCGTGTACTTGGACAGGGAGTAGGCAGAGGACAGCGCCGCCAGGACGACAGCGGCCAGGACCAGCCACGGCGCCAGCGTCAGGACGGCCCCCGTTCCGATAAAGGCGCTGGTAAAGGTCATCGAGCTGGCGAGCCACCCCTCGACGACGTAGTGCACGCCCGCCCACAAGGCACCCACTGCCAGCAGGGCACCGACCAGGGCGGCGATGACCCCCTCAAGGATGAAGGGCAGCTGGATAAAGAGGTTGGAGGCACCAACCAGCCGCATGATGCCGGTCTCGCGGGAGCGAGACATGGCGGACAGCCGAATCGTGGTGGAGATCAGCAGGACAGCAGCCACCGCCATAATGGCCGCCAGCCCTCCGGTGATCCAGGAGGCCCGGTTCATGACCAGAAACAGGGGCTCCAGGGTGGCACCCTGGTCAATGACACGCTCAACGCCGTCCTGGCCGGTGAACTGCTCGGCGACGACCTCGTAGTTCTCCGGGTCCACCAGCTTGATGCGGAAGGAGACCGGCATCATCTCCTCGGTGGCGTTACGCCCCACCGCAGAGTCCCCGTAGGCGTCCATGAAGTTCTCGTAGGCCTCGGCCTTGCTCTCGATGTGGTAGCTGTCCACGTAGGAGTCCAGGGTCCCGTTGATACGTTCCTCGACGGCGTCAACCTGCTCCTGGGTGGCCTCCCCGTTGACGCACCCGGGGAAGGCTGAGGCCTGGGGGCACATGTAGACCGAGACCTCGACCTCGTCGTACCACTCCCCCCTCATGGTGGAGATCTGGGCCTGGAGCAGCCCGGAGGCACCAACGAAGAGCAGCGACACAAAGGCCACCAGGATGACCGAGACAGTCATGGCCAGGTGACGAGCCAGTCCCTTGACGGTCTCAGAGAGGATGAAACGAAGTCGCATGCGCTGTCTCCTTCAGCGGTCCGAGCCGTAGACGCCACGAGCCTGGTCACGCACGACCTGGCCACCCTTGAGCTCAATAACACGTTTACGCATCTGGTCCACGATCTCGTCGTCGTGGGTCGCCATGACGACAGTGGTTCCTTGACGGTTGATCCGGTCGAAGAGCCGCATGATACCGACCGAGGTGGACGGGTCGAGGTTGCCGGTAGGCTCGTCAGCAAGAAGGAGCTTGGGACGGTTGACCATGGCACGGGCCACCGCCACCCGCTGCTGCTCGCCGCCGCTGAGCTCGTGGGGAAGCCTCTTCTCCTTGCCCGACAGGCCGACGAGCTCCAGGGCCTCAGGGACTGCGGACAGGATGTAGTGGCGCGGCTTGCCGATGACCTGGGAGGCCAGGGCGACGTTCTCCAGGACCGTCTTGTTCTCCAGCAGACGGAAGTCCTGGAAGACGAACCCCATCTCCCGGCGCAGCTGGGGCACCTTCCAGGTGGAGACCTGGGAGAGGTCACGCCCCAGGACGTGGATGCTTCCAGATGTCGGCCTCTCCTCACGAAGCACCAGGCGCAGGAAGGTGGACTTGCCCGACCCCGAGGCGCCGACAAGGAACACGAACTCGTCGCGCTCGACCTCGATGTCGACCTCGTCGAGCGCAGGACGTGCACCTCGTTTGTAGACCTTGGAGACGTGGTCAAAACGGATCATCAGTTGGCTGCTCCCCCGTGGCTGCGACTCGGGCACTGCGCCCAGGCTCGTAGCCACCGTATGCGCCGGACCCGTCTTTCACTGTTGTGACACGCCAGCAGCCGATGTGGGCTGTAGCGGCAGCAGGACCAGGCCCGCCCGGCGGGCT
Source organism: Actinomyces wuliandei (assembly GCF_004010955.1). NCBI lineage: Bacteria > Bacillati > Actinomycetota > Actinomycetes > Actinomycetales > Actinomycetaceae > Actinomyces > Actinomyces wuliandei. Next base: position 920,408 of record NZ_CP025227.1, on the reverse strand, counting down.
CGCCAGGACTACCCTGGCGCCCATGGAGGATCCTGGCGTCGGGAGCCGGGGAGACGACCCCGCCACCACCCACGTGGACGTGGGCAGCTGGGCTCGGTTCACCTCCTCCCTGCCTGCCTTCCTGGACACCTTGTCGCACGCCTGCCCGGGCAGCCCACGAGTGAGCAGCCACCTGCTCGGCAACCACGAGTCCCGCAGCACGTCACAGGGCCGGACCACTCCACCGCCACCGGAGGCGCTGGTACTGACAGCGCCACCGCCACCACACCACGACGCCGAGGACCCGCTCACCCGCTCCCCGTCGCGGGTGCCACAGGTGCCGTGGATGCCGTGGAAACTGCCCCACCGACGGCGCCGACCACCATCACCAGAGCCACCAGCAGTCGTGCTGGCACCGCGCCACGACGGGACCGAGGTACTCCTGCCGCTCCTGGACGCCTCAGGTCGCGCGCTGCTGGGCCCGCAGGAGCGCCGGAGCCTGGAGGTCCTTGGCTGGCACGTGAGCCCCACCGCAGCATCACGGCTCCTGCCTGACAGCACGGCAGCCGCAGAGATGACGGCACGCATCCTGGTCGAGATCCTGCACGTCGCGCACCCGGCGGACCTCCGCTGCCGCCTGGAGGTGCCCAGCACGTCCTGAGCAGACCAGCCCAGGCCTCAAAGCTCCGCCTCAGAGTCCCAGGGCTGTCTCAGAGTCCCAGGGCTGTCTCAGAGTCCCAGGTCGCTGCGGCGTCGGCCACCACGTACTCGGGGGCTGACGGCACAGCGCGACCAGAGCCAGCAGGCACAGCAGTCGCCTCTCTCACGGCGACACCGTGGCTGCCGAGGAGCGCGGAGCGGCTGGAGGCGTCCGCATCGGCCGCGTCCTGCACGTCGTCGACGACGTCCACCTCGGCGAGCCCGCCTGCGGCGTCCCCGCCACCGGCCGACAGGGGCTCAGGAAAGGCCGAGATCCCTGCCGGGAGCCTCTCAGAGACCCCCGCAGGGCTGTCAAGGGCTCCAACGGTCTCACCGCCAGGCGAGCGCCCTTCCTCACGGGTATCGGGCACCGAGGGCGCGTCCGCAGCCCGGACGCGCGCGAACCGGCTCTCACCACGCGTCAGGTCGTGCCCCACCGACCACAGCGTGATCACGTTGGAACTGTGAGTGCCCTCCGACGTGCTCCAGGTCTCCTCGGACAGGCGGCCCGTCAGCAGCACCGGGTCGCCCTTGCGCAGGGAGAGGCTGAGGTTCTCCGCAAGGCGGCCCCAGGCCTTGGCTGTGAACCATATGGTCCCGGCGTCCTGCCACCCCTGCTCGGTCCGGTAGGACGGAGTGACCGCAACTCGGAAGCGACAGTAGGCACGTCCCCCTTCAGTACGGGACAGCACAGGATTTGTTCCCAGAACGCCCTGGACAGTGAGGTCAGGCTGACGAGTCATAGCGTGCTCCTTGACTCCCAGGCGGCCCCGTGCCGCCCTTCGTGCCTCAAGCCTGCTACGGGTGCGCAGATCCTCGGCAGCGCAGAGCACCCTGCCTGTGGACCGGCCCCGTACCCAGGCACCTGTGGTGCCGTCCTCCGGTCGCACCGCCGAGCGCCACGTCACCCTGTCTCAGGCTCCTCGGCTCACAGCCTCAGTCTCACAGCCCCAGCGCAGACTGCAGCATCCCGTGGTGGTCCAGGACCCTGGAGGCGGGCAGGGTCAGGCCGCGCTCCACGACAGTACCAATGCGCGAGCGCACCAGCTGGGTGTAGCGGTCTGCCTCCTGACGGGCGCGACGGCGACGGCAGACCATGGCGGTCAGCGCTGCGACGACACCCACCGCCAGCAGCACAGCCGCAGGAAGAACACCCTCCCGACCCTGCAAGACCGCTGCGGCCGCCCAGGCCACGGCGCCCAGCACCAGGATCACCCCCGCCCACCAGAGCAGGTCGACCACAGGCTTGCGATGCCCTGGCAGGGGCACCGAGCTGACCGCCTCAGCCGCCCGACCCGCCAGGGTCTCAGGAGCGACGACCTCCCGGTCCAGGCTACGTCCCCAGACCTCGGGCAGCCCCTCGCAGGCACGGTGCACCCACGTAGCCCGTGCGGCCCTCACCGCGCTCAGGGCCGGCGGCTCCGGACGAGCCAGCGCCCGTGGAAGCACCCGGCCCAGACCGCTGCGTATCGAGTCCTCGACAGCGCGCGCACCGGAGGCCTGCAGCAGAGCCGCCTCAACGGCACGCGTGGCCTGCGGGTCAAGCTCGATCCGGTGGTCAGCCACCGTGGGCCGCAGTCGCCGCGCAATGGCGTCGAGCTCGGCCGAGGCGGTCCTGGCCGCGTTGGACTCCCGGGCGACCCGACGACGCAGCAGGTCACGAACCGCCTCCAGGTTGTCACCCCTCACGGCAGAGACGGGTAGAACCTGCACCTGTGTCAGCCCGTCCTGCCTCAGCAGGGAGCGGACATCCTCCAGAAGCGTCTCCAGCCCGCCCTCTGGGAGAGTGTCCACCTGGTTGACCAGGACCAGCATGTCCTCCTGACGTGCCCCCAGCCCGCGTAGGTACCCCTCGTGCAACGCGGCATCAGCGTACTTCTGGGGGTCCACGACCCACACCAGGATGTCAGCAAGCGGCACCAGGCGGTCCACCTGGAGAGAGTGCTCAGTAGTCACCGAGTCGTAGTCGGGAACGTCCAGGAGCACCAGCCCGCTCATCCTGTCCTGGTCAGCCGCGTCCAGGATGGAGTCACGACGAATACGCCTCTCGGAGGAGACGCCCAGAAAGTCCAGGAGGGCAGCCGCCTCGTCTCCCCAGGAGCAGGCCGCAGCACGCGACGTCGTGGGACGGCGGGCACCGACGTCGGCAAAATCCAGCTCAGTCAGCGCGTTGAACAAAGAGGACTTCCCAGAGCCGGTACCTCCGAAAAGAGCCACGACCGTGTGGTCCACCCCCAGGTCGAGCCGCTCGGCCACGGCGTCCAGGCCCTCGTGCGCCGACAGGGCGAGAGCAGCAGGAACCTCTGTCGGGCAGGCCTCCAGTCCCTCCCGGATTCTGGTGAGCCTGTTCTCCAGGTAGGCGGCGTCAAGGGCGGGAACCGGCTTGGCGGGAGCGGACTCGGCGTGACGAACTGGGTGACTCATGTCGCGGCTCCGGGACGTGTAAAGGGCTTGAGCTCACCGGACCTCAGCCGCAGCGCGGCCGCGAAGCCGGAGGCCGGGGCCAGGGAGGCAGCGGCTCCTGGGGGAAGTGCAGCGGTCAGCGCCTCGACGACCGCCTCCCCCAGAAGGCTCCTTGCTGTCTGCACCTGCTCACCTGCCCCGAGGTGACGAGCCGACTGGGCAGCGCCCTCGACACCGCTGGCCGCCGCGACCAGGAGATCGACAAAAGCGTGAGGAGCCAGCCCTCGAGGCGACTCAGTGAGATTGGCCCTCAGGTAGCCGCTCCACGACTCGATCGTCACGTCGGCGGGATCCCCGTGGCCCAGGGCACGAGCGGCACGGTCCCCGGCACCCGCCTCCCGCCACGCCTGCTCCGCCTGGCTCCTCAGAGAGATCATGGCAGCCTCCAGCTGTGCTGCGAGCGCCTGCCTGGCGTCCTCGGCCAGGACCGACAGGCCCCGCGCCCGCGCCTTCTCCGTCCTGCCCAGAAAGCCTCGACGTAGACGCCTGCCCTGCGCCAGGGCAGCCAGCGGCGCCCCTGAGGACGCCAGCGTGAGCCACCGAGTTGCGGTCGCGCCCTCCCCCGCTGCCCCCCGGTCGATATCAGCCCGGACCCGACCGATCGCCTCCTCCCGCAACGAGGTGTCCACCGCCTCCAGCTCCTGGGCGGCGGCCTCCTGGGCGTCAACGGCCTCAGCCAGGTCGGACAGGTCGTTGCGCAGAGCGGCCCACAGGCCTCGACCCGTACGACGTACCAGCCCGGCAGCACGGTGCCGCCCGGCCAGCAGCCGCAGCCAGTCACGCACCTCCGCCACCGCCGAGCCCTCCAGCATCCCCTCGTGCGGCCCGGCGTCGGGTACCACGAAGAACGGCGCCTCGGACAGGCCCAGGTCCTCAAGACGTGTCGTGAGGTCACGGCGCACCTCGGACAGGATCCTGGCCGGGGCACGGTTAAGGACGACAGCAATGGGTGTGTCCCGGGACGCCGCCTCCTCCAGGGTGGCCCAGGGGGTCTGGTCGCCGTAGCGCGCCGCAGTCGTGACGAAGAGCCACAGGTCGGCGGCGTCCAGCAGACGGCCTGCCAGCACCCGGTTGGCCTCGTGCACGGAGTCCAGGTCCGAGGCGTCGATGAGGGCCAGCCCAGGGGGTATGGCGTCAGAGACCACCTCCTCGCACGCCTCCCTCAGCGGGTGGTCCGCAAGCGACTCACGGTCCTCGGGGTTGACCACGAGGACAGGGACACGAGTAGTGGGACGAAGGACGCCGGCGTCAGAGACCTCCCGGCCGAGGACGGAGTTGACCAGCGTGGACTTGCCCGCCCCGGTAGAGCCTCCCACGACGACGACCGACGGGATGTCAGCGTCCTGCAGGCGAGGCAGGACCTGGTCACGTACCTGACCGGTCAGGCTGTCGCGGAGCCTGCGAGCCTCCTCGACACCGCGCGTCCTCAGCGGCAGGTCGAGCCTCTCCAGGTCCCGGAGGAGGTCGGTGAGGACCTCAAGCAGCTGGGCGCGGGACAGCGCGGAGACAGGGAGCTCGTCCTCGGCACGGTGCGGGGAGAGTGGAACGGGCATGAGCCAACCCTAGGAGCAGTGGGTAACAGAATCGACGATTGAGACCACGCGTTTGGGTCACGGTTACTGTAGCTTGGGGTCGGCTCGCCCCTGCCGTCCACACGCGGGCTCCCGCCCCCCGGTGGCTCACCTGTCCGACCAGCCCCTGTCAGCCACGCTGCCCCCAGGACCACCACCCCCGGCTCCGCCCAACCTTCGCTGGCGCTCAAGACGTCCCCAGGGTGGCACTCCGGCACGGCGCAGGCACAGACGTCGTCACGGCTCGGCAGCCCGCAGTCCCACCAGGGTCGACACCACTATCCTCGGGCACCGTGTGGAATCCCTGGCAGGCCCTTGCCCAGCAGCACCCCGATGTCGTCGTCGTTCACACGCGGCTGATGCCTCCGAGGACCCTGGGCCTGACCGATGGCAGGACGATCTGGCTAAGCACCGACCAGACCGTGGCGGAGAGACGCTGCACGCTCACGCACGAGCTCATCCACCTGGAGCGCGGTCACCACGGCTGCCAGCCTCCTCGCGTCGAGCGCTCGGTGGAGGCAGAGGCAGCCCGAAGGCTCATACCCACAGACCGTCTCCTGGCCACGCTCACCTGGGCACGCTCCGAGACCGAGGCCGCCGAGCAGCTGTGGGTCGACACCACCACCCTGCGCACACGTCTGGCCTGCCTCACCGATGCCGAGCGGCAGTGGCTCCGCCAGGAGGACACGCCGCAGGCCTGATGTACGCGACGTCCTGGACGCCCTGGCCCCGGGATGAGCGGCCAAAGCGTTGCGTAAGCGGGGCGCTACACCGCCCCACGTATTTGACATGGCGGAAGCGATGGGCGTAAAACCGCAATATCATGCGTTTCTTGGCGCCCCCGCCCGGACTCGAACCGGGAACCTGCGGATTAGAAGGCCGATGCTCTATCCATTGAGCTACGGAGGCACGTGCCAACACAGTGGGCACCACCCAAGCCTACGCCATGATGGGCAGCCGTCCCACCGGCCCCGCCCCCACGGCGACTTCAGAGCGGCCTCAGAGCGACCCCACAACGATCTCACGGCGGCATCGCTACGACCCGACCACCGACACCACGGCAAGATCCACCCGGGAGGAACCCGTCTGCGCCACCAGCAGCCTGCCGTCAGCCTCCCCGCTGCGCGGTGGCGCAAGGCCCACCATGGTGCCACGGACCTGCCACAGCGCGGTCCCGTCAGACAGGGAGTAGGCGACGACGGCGTCTCCCGTCTCGCGGGTGCTGGTCGAGGGCTGCCCCACCTGCACCAGGAGAGCCTCCCCGCGCAGTGCCCCGAGCACGTTGATGAAGCAGGCCTCGCCCGGGGAGCGGGCGGGGACCTCCAGCCGCGTCCCGTCGGCGGTGACGCTGCAGTCACTGGTGCTGACGACCGTCTCGACGGGCTCGTCGGGACCGAAGGCGTAGCGCGCCGAGGAGCTCTGGGCTGATGTGGTGTAGGCCTCCGCCAGGGACTGGGCGTCCAGGGGCGCGGAGAGGACGGAGACCCCCTGCGGGGAGTATGTCCCCTCCAGGGTCCGCGCCTCGGTCCCGTCGGAGTCGTAGATGGTCACACCGTTCTCAGTGACACGGGAGAAGGCCTCCTCCCCGGTAGTGATGTTGAACCCACCGGGGTACCGGGAGGCGAGGTCAGCCTGACCAGTCGGGGACTCGGGAGGCAGATCCGTGTCCTCCTCGGGAAAGTCAGGCTCCTCCTCGCGCACAGAGGCCAGGACCCTGCCGGAGGAGACAGAGACGACCTGCGTCTCCCCGAGCCCGCTGTCGTGGGTCAGGACGTAGCCGTTCCTGACGAGCCCCTCACGGTAGTCACCGTGGAGCCGCCACGCCACACTGCCCTCCGGCGTCATGGCGACAAGGTCTCCCCGGCCCCTCTCCTCGACAAGAATCGTGCGCGCGCTGGTCGCCCCCACCCACTCGAAGGAGGATGGCCCAGGAGGCTGCGACGTCGTGCCGTCCCTGTGTACCAGGATGCTGCTCGACGGGCTCTGGCACAGCAGGGAGTCGTCGTTCCAGAAGACCGCCGTCGTGCTGCACGTACCGGTCCACACCGCCGCACCGCCTGAGCCGGCGAGGTCGTAGAGGGACCACGCGCCGTCAGATCTGGCAGCGTACAGATCACCTCCCGGGGAGTTGACCCCCTCCGAGACCCCGGAGACGCGCAGGTCCTCGCTGACACCGTCTCCCGCTGGTACGGAGAACAGCCAGCCTGGGCCAGCGGTAACGGTCTCACGAGCCAGCCACCACCACGTCACCGCCGTTCCCGCCGCACCCACGGCGAGGACCAGGACGACCACGATGACGACAGGCACGAGCCTCCACCTGGAGCGCCCAGAGGACCTGGAGGACGAGGACCGCCCGCCCCCAGGGGCTCCCGCCACAGGAGGACCGCCCAGGAAGCCTCCCGCGTAGCCGTAGGCCGACAGAGTGGCACCGTCAGCCCCATCAGCACCGTCAGCACTACGGCCCGGGGTGCCCCCCGCTCGGCTGCTCCTGCTGCCCACGCCCCCCGGCCCGTACGGGGCCGTCTCCGAGGCCCCGGCTAACGGCAGGGCGAGCGTCCCGTCAGGGCCGCCAGGAGCCGCGCCGGGCCACCTCGCAGCACAGGAGTCGGAGGAGGAGCCGGGAGACGCCCCCGGGGGCTGCGTCTGCCGTGCCAGGGGCAGGGTGGGACTTGCAGTCACGGCAACCGTGGCCTCCTGGACAGGCCCGGCCTCCCCCGCACCTGCCCCTGCTGAGCGCCCGGGGTCGCGCTCCGCGTCCCACTCGTAGGGGACAGGAGACACGCTCGACCGCGGAGGCTGGGCAAGAACCGGTGCGGCAGGCAGGTCCTCCAGCCGACTGCGCATCACCGTGAGCCGACGGGCAACCTCCTCGGCGCCGGGGCGCGCAGCAGGCTGCTTGCTCAGCATCAAGACGACCAGCTCCCAGAGGGGGTCTGGGATGCCCTGAGGACGTCCCGGGTCGCGCCGGGCGTGCTGTGCCAGCAGCTGGGGCGCCTGCCCGACGAAGGGAGGGGTCCCGCAGGCCATCTGGTAGAGCACGACTCCCAGCGAGTACACGTCCGCCGCCGCCGTCGGGGGCTGCGACGAGAGGATCTCGGGAGCCATGTACAGCGGAGTCCCGACCGCGCCCGTGGCATGAGCGGCGGCAATGGTGTCGCAGATGCGAGCCACGCCGAAGTCGGCGACCCGGGGCCTGGCCCAGCTCCCGCCAGGCAGCCGCACCGGGAAGGCGGAGGCGGCTCCCGGACCTCCCTGCGGCACCCCCACCGGTTCCAGCAGGATATTGGCAGGCTTGACGTCACGGTGCACCACCCCTGCCTCGTGCACCGCAGCCAGGCCCTGAGCGACACCCGCGCCCAGTCCGGCCAGGTCCCCGGGCCTGAGGGACCCCCGCTCCCGGACAAGGGCACGTAGGTCACCTCCCCCCACATAGTCCATGACGATCGCAAAGGTGGACCCCTCGATGACGACGTCACGGATCGTCACCACGAAGGGGCTGCGCACCCGCATCAGGGTGGAGCGCTCCTTGATGAAGCCCTCGACCACGCCAGGAGTGTCCACCAGCTCCGCACGCAGCACCTTGAAGGCCAGGACCTCGCCCGAGTCCACGCGTCGACCGCTCCACACCTCCCCCTGCGCCCCGGCACCGATGCGGTGCTCCAGCACGTAGGAGCTGCCCAGGCTACGGGGAGCTGGCACGTCAGTCATCACGGCTCCAGGAGGTCATCAGGCATCGGGTGGCAGGGAGCACCTGCACCCGTGACCTTACCGTCACTGCCCTCGTCCCGTCCCACAGCACCGGCAGCCCAACCCAGGCCTGCTGGGCACTCCCTGCGGAGAGTCAGGCCCCCTGCGCCCACGGCCTGGTCCTGCGACGCCGTCGCGGCTCCATCGACAAGACAACTGGCAGGACGGCTATGGTATGGGTCTGTGAGCCGACAGATGACGACCTCCGACCCGCTCGTGTGGGTCGACTGCGAGATGACCGGCCTGGACCTGGGCACCGACGCGCTCATTGAAGTTGCTGTCGTCGTGACTGACTACGACCTCAGGCCTCTGGCCGAGGGCATCGACGTCCTCATCCGCCCCCCGGAGGAGGCGCTGCGGACCATGAGCGACCACGTGCGGGCCATGCACACCTCCTCCGGGCTGCTGGACGAGCTGCGCAGCGGGCTCAGTATCGACCAGGCCTGCAGCACGGTCATGGGCTACGTCAGGACCCTGGTCCCCGATCCGGGAACCGCGCAGCTGGCCGGCAACTCTGTCGGCACGGACAAGTCGTTCCTGGCACGCGACATGCCTGAGCTTATCAACCACCTGCACTACCGGGTCATTGATGTCTCCTCCATCAAGGAGCTGGCCAAGCGCTGGTACCCACGCACCTTCTTCCACGCCCCGGACAAGGTCGGCGGCCACCGCGCCCTGGCTGACGTGCTGGAGTCCATCGACGAGCTGCGCTACTACCGCTCCATACTCTTCCCCCAGGGCGAGGGCCCCTCCTCCGAGGAGTGCAAGGCAGCGGCGGCGGCCGTGACGGCCAGCCCCACCTCCCAGGTCCGCCGTACCCCGTCTGCGTCCGCTCCTGCGTCCTGACCCTGTCGACGGACGGCCTCACAAGCACCCGGCCCACCCAGACCTGGCCGCGTCCTGCGTCGCCGGGAAGGTCGCCTGAGGGCGTTGACCCGCCGACGTGACACAGCGCACCGGGGCCTCATTTGGCCCCGGCGGCGGCAAGCCGATAAAGTACCAACCTGTTGCGAGGGCTCTCGCACACGGTGGCTGTAGCTCAGTCGGCAGAGCGCCTGGTTGTGGTCCAGGAGGTCGCGGGTTCAAACCCCGTCAGCCACCCCAGGGCATCCAGAGTCGCCACTGACCACGAGCCGCGGCTCCCGGTCACTGACGCCGTCACCACCGCCACGTCAAGAAGCAAGGACGCCTCTCTGCGGCTCAGCGCACTCGCCGCCGCACTCCCTGATGACGCCTTTCGACGGCCTCGCCCCGGCAGGCGTGTGGCACCGACGGTGGTCTCCCCGCCCGCCAACGGCGGCCGCCGGACAGGCACGGGAGCCGCTCCCGGCTTGCCTGGGCACGACACACCGGGACGTCGTCCTCCCGCCCCTGAGCCGACCACAGATTTCTCCGTGTACACTCGCAATAAATTATCACGAACCGGTCACCCCCGTGGCACGACACGTACACGCGCGACGGACGCGCAGCGTCCCAGGCCACGGCCGGAGCAGCGGGGACCCTGTACGAACGGGGCCGACACAAGAGAGGCAGGCGATGTGACCACCAGCGACACGAGGGACGTGCTGTCAGGACCGAGCGGCACTGGCACCACCTGGACAGAGTCAAGGTCCTTCTACGCCCGCTACGGCAAACGTGCCGTGGACCTGGCAGCGGCTGTGGCCGCCCTACCCGCCCTTGGCGTGCTCACCATCGGCGTCAGCGTCGCCGTCGCGCTGGACGACCGCGGACCGGTCTTCTTCCGGCAGGAGCGCTGGGGGCGGCAGGGCAGGCCCTTCAGAATCGTCAAGTTCCGTTCCATGTCCGTGGGTGCGCGCGACGTACGCAACGCAGACTCCTCCACACTGGCCAGCCGTCACGACTCCAGGGTCACGCGCGTAGGCAGGGTTCTACGTCTGACCTCTGTCGATGAGGTGCCGCAGATCATCAACGTCCTCAGGGGAGAGATGAGCCTCATCGGCCCCCGTCCCAACCTCGCCACCAAGCCCCTGGAGAGCATGGGGCCCAACGAGCGGCGACGGCTGTCCGTGAGACCGGGGATCACCGGCTACAACCAGGCCTTCTACCGCAACTCCTCCTCCCTGGAGGAACGCTACTCGGCTGACTGCTACTACGTGGACAACCTGTCCCTGGGCCTGGACCTGAGGATCCTGGCACGCACGCTGCGCACCGTCCTGGCACGGGAGCAGGTCTACACCGAGGAGAACCGATGACCACTGCCCCTGACAGCCTGCCCGCAAGCCCGTCCCCGCGTGCCGCAGACCACCACGGGCGCCGAGTCCTGGTCCTGGGCGCCTCGCTGCTGCAGGTTCCCATGATTCACCGTGCCCGTGACCTCGGCATGCGGCCAGTTGTCGTGGACATGGACCCGTCGGCACCAGGAGCCCCGCTGGCGGAGGAGTTCCACGCCGTCAGCACCAACGACATCGAGGCCGTCCTCGCCGTGGCCCGCGAGCACAGGGTTGACGGCGTCGCGACCGTGGGCACCGACATGCCGGTGCGCACCATTGCCGCTGTGGCACAGGCGCTGGGGCTGCCCGGCGTCTCCCCGGCCACAGCACTGACCTGTACCGACAAGGCAGTCATGGCCCAGGCCTTTGCCGACTCCGCCCTGCCCCACCCCGCGTTCACGACCGTCTCCGGGCTGGAAGGGCTGGAGGAGGCGGTCGCACAGATCGGTCTGCCCTGCATCCTCAAGCCCCCGGACTCCTCCGGAAGCAGAGGAGTCGTCCAGGTCAGCTCCGCCGCCCAGCTGCCCACCGCCCTTGACTACACCAGGGGCGTCTCAGCATCGGGACAGGTCCTCGTCGAGGAGCTCCTCACCGGCCCCGAGATCAGCTGCGAGGTCCTGTGCATCGCCGGCACCGCCCATGTCGTCGCCCTCACCGACAAGGCCACAACTGGTGCCCCGCACTTCATCGAGACCGGGCACACCCAGCCTGCCGTCCTGGACGAGCCGACCACCGAAGCTGTCACCCACCTTGTCCAGGACACAGTCGAGGCGACAGGGATCACTGACGGACCGGCTCACATCGAGATGATCCTGACCGAGACCGGGCCCCGGCTTGTCGAGCTGGGGGCGCGGATGGCCGGGGACTTCGTCGCCTCCCACCTGGTCCCGCTGACCACCGGGGTGGACTTTATCGGCCTGGTGCTGCGCCAGGCCTGTGGGGAGCCCATCGATCCTCCCACGCCGCGACCGCAGGGCGGAGCGGTGCGCTTCCTTGACGCCCCCCAGGGGACGCTCTGCGGCTTTCACGGTCTTACCCAGGCACGTGAGCTACCTGGTGTGCAGGAGGTGATTCCCCTGGCCCGGGCAGGACAGCACATCAGCGGCCTGCACTCAAGCACCGACCGTGTCGGTGTGGTCATCGCCCAGGGGAAGGACCACAACGACGCAGCACGCGTCTGCGAAGCGGCCAGGAATCTCATCACCGTGGAGGTACAGCCATGAGCACCCCAGACCAGCACCACCCGGAGACACGCCAGGGGCCGGCCTCAGGGCGCCGCGTCCTTGTCATCGGCGCAGGGCGCGGGCAGACCGGCCTCATCCGCGCCGTCAAACGCCTGGGCGCCACCGCAGTCGTCGCCACCCGCGTCGAGCCGCACCTGCCCGGGATCGCCGAGGCCGACGAGGTCCTGGCTGCCGACATCCTCGCCATCGACGACGTCGTGGACGGGGCACGGCAGGCCGGGGTCGACGCAGTCGCTACCAGCTGCCTGGACACCGGGCTGGAGGCCCTGGGCGCAGTGGCCGACGCCCTGGGACTGCGCGGACTGAGCCGCCAGGCTGCACGCCTGTGCTCCGACAAGCTGGCGATGAAGGAGCGGCTGGAGGAGGCGGGTGTCCCGACCGCAGCCTACGTGGCGGTCTCCTCCTACGAGCAGGTCGGCCCCGCGCTGGAACGCACCGGACTGCCCGCAGTAGTCAAGGCCACCGACCTTCAGGGCTCCAGCGGGGTCTTCATGGTGGGCACACCAGAGGAGGCGGCACAGGCATGGACCAGGGCCGCCAGCCTCAGCAGAGGCGGACGCGTCATCATCGAGCGTCTGCTGACAGGCCGCGAGTTCGGCGCACAGGCTTTCGTCCACGGCGACCGGGTGCTCCACGTCACCGTCCACGGGGACGACCTCGCTGCGGGAGAGGTGCCCGTACCTGTGGGCCACCACGTCCCGATTGAGGCCGACCCTGGGCTGCTGGAGCAGGCCGACCAGGTTGTCCGGCAGGCCGTTGGCGCCCTAGGCCTGCGCGACTGCGCGGTCAACGTCGACCTCATGGAGTGCGACGGCGTTGTGCACCTCATCGAGCTGACTGGTCGTGCCGGCGCCAACGGCCTGCCCGAGCTCATGTCCACGGTCTACGGCCTGGACTACTACGAGATGGTTGCCCGTGAGGCCCTGGACCTTGACGTCCTGGAGACATGGCGAGGCCGCTCCCCCTGGGACGGCGCTGCCCTGGCAGCCATGCTCATCGACGCTGACGCGCGGGGCACCGTCACCGGCATCCGGCGTCCTGACACGCTGCCCGAGTGGGTCACCAACTTGCAGGTCTTCACGCGCGTGGGCGACGTCCTGGAGGGGTTCACCTCCTCCAACGACTGCCTGGGCCAGGTGGTAGTTCGAGGATCCACCCTGGAGGAGTGCCGCGAGCGTGCCGCACGCATCAAGGCACAGGTGGTCCTGGACACGGACAGCACGGGAGCAGGTGCACGCACAGGTGAGGAAGCCTCCACGCCGGGGGCACGATCATGAGGCGTCTGGTCCTCCTTGCCAACGCCTTCCCCTTCGGTACCTGGGAGACCTTCCTGGAGACCGAGCTGGACTACATGGGCGGCTTCGACGCGGTCGAGGTCATGTCCCTGTCGGTGCGTGCGGACCAGCGGCTGCGCAGGCGCCCGCTGCCGCACGCCAGCATGCGCGCTCACCCGATCGCCTTCCGCTCCCGGGTCTTCTACCTGCTGGCGTCAGTTCGTGCCCTGCCAGACGTCAACCTCTACAAGGAGCTGCGTCACCTGCACCGCACCGGGCGCCTCAGCGCCGCACGAGTGGTGACCCTGTTCGTGTTCCTCAGCCGCGCCCACCACGAGGCCCGGGTCTGCCGCCGCCTCCTGACGCAGGCAGGTGCCCGTGACGACGAGATCGTGTTCTACTCCTACCGGTTCAACTACCAGCCCTACCTCGTCTGGCTGCTGCGTCACCACTTCCCGCAATCAGTCTCAGTTGCACGGGCGCACCGCGCTGACCTGTACGAGGAGCTGGCACCGACGGAGTACCTGCCGCTGCGTGAGCACACCGTCGCCCACCTGAAGAGGATCTACTGCATCGCCGACCACGGCAGGGAGTACCTTGCCAGCAGGTTCCCCTGGGCCAGAGACAAGACCGTCGTCGCCCGGCTGGGCACCGCCGACCACGGCACCGCCTCACAGTGGCCGTCACGATCCCCCCTGAGGGTTGTCAGCTGCTCCACCATCACCCCGGTCAAGCGTCTGGAGCTCCTCCTTGAGGCCCTGGCAGGGTCCAGGCACCCTGTCGAGTGGGAGCACTTCGGCGAGGGGCCGTTGCGTGACAGCCTTGAGCACAGGGCACAGTCCCTCCTCCCCCCGCACGTGTCGCTCAGGCTGCACGGGTTCGTCAGCAACACCCAGCTCGTCAGAAGCTACGTCGACCAGGCACGCCACGTGCTGGTCAACGTCAGCTCCTCGGAGGGCGTCCCCGTCTCAATCATGGAGGCCATGTCCACCGGGATACCAGTCATCGCCACGGACGTCGGCGGTACCGGGGAGATCGTCCTCGACGGGGTCAACGGCATCCTGCTTCCCGCCGACCCGTCTCCTGCGCAGGTCCGGCAGGCCGTGGAGCGCATAGCCGCCATGGACGACGGTGACTACACACGGCTGCGCCAGGCGGCTCGCCGCACCTGGCAGGAGCGTTGTGACGCTCGTCACCTGTACGCGACCTTCGCGGCGGAGCTCACCGGACTCAGCCAGCGGTAGCAGCCCCGGGGCGGCCTCTCTCCTCGCCACCGGTCTGGTGGCGAGGAGAGAGGCCGCCCCAGTTTGTGGGCAGCAACGCCTACAGAACCGCCTGTGGATCCCGCCACCTCAACCAGGGCGCAGCCGACAGTCCTATCCAGACGTACTGCCCGCTAAACACCTGCGCAAGCAAAGACCGGCACCGCACCGCATTCTTTTCATCGACACCCAACCAGCAGAGAGAGGAGCGGACGACCACCATCTTTAGAGGTTTCCTCAACCGTAAATGCGGCCAGTGGGGCGATAAACACAATTCTATGACCACTCACTGAAACAAGGCTCAAAACTTCCAGAGAGAACACCTGCCCACTGAACCCCTGATAGGGTCGGCGCCCCCAACTGCAAGACCGGGTGCACCCGTTTTAGTCCGGCGCGACACGCCGACGGGAGCCTGGCGGGAACAGCCCGGTCGACCGCACCGGACGAACCGCAAAGACACCAGCCACAGAGACGTCAAGGCGGGAGCAACAGCGGCAGGAGGAGCGCGCCCTATCGAGGGTGGGAGCCGGGAGACCCTCGCGACGCGGCGATGTGGTAAAAAGCACCGCCGCCATCACCATGAGAGAAGCGTCGCGAATCAATCGCGCGCCATCAGGACGTTCTTCGCTCAGATCAGCTGGTCAGGGGCCGCATAAGACACCTCTGTCGGACTTCTCCCAGACAGATACATCGTCCCACCCAGAAAGTGTGACATAGTTATGGTGATGTTATTGCCCCGTTCCTTGCGCCGCCCAGCCGCCCCGAACGGATTCCACCGGCCATCGGCACGCCGTGCGCCCGGAGCGAGGCAGCACACAGCGCAGGTCGCCGCCAGGCGGCCCGGAGCCCGAAAGCGAGTATTCAGCCATGAGGATCAGCAAGAGGCAGGCCGTCATCGCCCCGACGACCGACACACTGGGCTGGATCGTGTCGGGGCTCGTGGTACACGGCCTCGACACCACCCCGCCAGCCCTCCCTACCGTCGCCATCGTCGTGTTCCTGCTCACCGCAGCGACAACAAACCTGCTGCTCGGGAGACTGGTCCTGCTCACCTACCGGAGGCGGTTCCGTACCGCCTCCTTCGAAGAGGCCACCGCGCTTGCCTGTCAGTACGCCATCGCCACGCTGGCAGGCGCACTGGCCGTTACCGCGTGGTCAGCCGTCACCGACCAGGCATTCTCCGTGCTCGCCATCGTGGCGATCCCCTGGGTCAGCCTGGCTCTCGCCCTGCTGGCACGCTTCACTGTGCGGGCGAGCCGCACCTACGCCAAGGCCCAGGCTTACCAGCGTGCCGCGCACAACCGGGACCGGGTCATCATCCTGGGCGCCGGAGAGGTCGGCGGACAGATCGTCCGCCTCACCAAGGACGACGCCGCCTCCCCCTTCGTCCCTGTCGGCCTGGTCGACGACGACACGACGAAGAAGTACCTGCGCCTGCACGGCGTGCCCGTCCTGGGCACCATCGACTCGCTGGTCTCCTGCTGCCAGCAGAAGGACGTGCGCACCGTGATCATCGCGATCGCCGACCTTCCCACCGAGCGGCTCAGGCAGGTCACGCAGGAGTGCGCCCGCAACGGCATCAAGACGATGACCATCGTGCCCGTACGCGAGATCGCGCGACGCCGGATCCAGTTCTCTGACATCAAGGACATCGACCTGGCCGACGTGCTGGGCAGGCGCGAGGTCAACATCGACCTGTCGAGGATCAGCGAGTACATCGCAGGCAAGTCGGTCCTGGTCACCGGTGCAGGAGGGTCAATCGGGTCCGAGATCGCCCGCCAGCTGCACCGTATCGGCCCACGCGACCTTGTCCTGCTCGACCGCGACGAGTCCGCCCTCCACACGACCCAGCTCGACATCTACAACAAGGGCCTGCTGGACACCCGGGACATCGTCCTGTGCGACATCCGTGACAAGGAGGCCCTGCGCCAGGTGTTCCAGGAGCACCGCCCGGAGGTCGTCTTCCACGCTGCGGCCCTCAAGCACCTGCCGCTGCTGGAGCAGTACCCCGACGAAGGGTGGAAGACCAACGTGCTTGGCACGAGGAACGTCCTGGAGCTCTCCGAGGAGACAGCCGTGACGACCCTGGTCAACATCTCCACCGACAAGGCGGCCGACCCGACCTCGGTCCTGGGGCGCACCAAGCACGTCGCTGAGCAGATGACCACCTCTATCGCCCTGGACAAGGGGCTGCGCTTCGTCTCAGTCCGATTCGGCAACGTGCTGGGCTCACGAGGCTCGATGCTGTGGACCTTCAAGCACCAGATCGACAGCGGCGGCCCCGTCACGGTGACTGACCCACGGGTGGAGAGGTACTTCATGACCATCCCTGAGGCGTGCCAACTCGTCCTCCACGCCGGCGCCATCGGCCGCCCCGGGGACACGATGGTGCTGGACATGGGGGACCCCGTCCGGATCCTTGACGTCGCCCAGAGGCTCATTGCCCAGTCGGGCAACGACGTCGAGGTCGAGTTCACCGGCCTGCGACCGGGTGAGAAGCTCTCTGAGGATCTCATCGCCACCGACGAGGACGGCATCCGCCCCTTCCACCCACTCATCAGCCACGTACGGGTGGAGCCGGTCGCCCCGCACAGGCTCGACACGGTTCGGGAGTGGACCTACGGCGCAGCAGTCAGTGCCAAGGCCGTCGGGAAGGGTGTTGAGGGGGAGGTCACGGGCACCGCCGCGCAGGAGGAGCAGGCTCAGCCTGTCGCCATGTCGCACAGTGGGGTCCCGCACTAGGTCCACCTCAGCGCCTGCACACCCACGACACGGACCCACAGAACAGGACGTGACCTTCGACTATGGAACTATGGGATCTTCTCGCGCTGGCACGGCGACGCATCGGCACGGTCCTCCTGCTGCCCGTGCTGGGCGTCCTCCTGGCAGTCGGGCTTCTTTACCTCACGCCCACCACCTACACCGCCAGCTCGAGCGCCTACGTGTCCGTCGCCGTCAGTGAGGAGGACACCATGACGACGAGGTACTCCGACGCGGCAGACCTGGCAGAGAAGAAGGCAACCGCTGTCGTCCCGGTCTTCACCTCGACCAGGCTGGCCCAGGCAGTCATCAACGATCTAGGCCTCGACGAGACACCGGAGCAGCTGGCCTCTAACATCACGGCCACCAACGTGACCGGCACGGTGACGATCAACGTGACGGTCACCGCCTCCTCCCGTGATGACGCCCTGCAGATCGCCGACGCTGTGATCACTCACTCGGCGGAGGAGATCAGGGGGCTGGAGGGCGAGGTCTCACCTGTGACGGTCGTCCCCCTGGCGTCGGCGGAGCTCTCAGGCGTCTCCGTCAGCCCCTCACCGGGGCGCTACATCGGCCTCGGGGCCGTCGGGGGCCTCCTGGCCGGGCTTCTCCTCGTGTTCGGGGCCTCGGTGATGGACAACCGTCTCCAAAGCGTTGGAGAGGCGTCGCGCGCAACCGGGTCTCCAGCACTGGGAGCCCTTCCCGTCAAGCTGACACGGGACACGGACCGGCTGCTGGCCAGAATCCGAGAACTGGTGCTCTACACAGGCTCGGGACGTCTGCCTGCCCGTACGGTGCTGGTGGCCTCAGCGGCCGGGGACTGCGGCGCGTGGAAGGTCGCCCTGGAGCTGGCACGGGCCACGGCGCTGGCCGGCCAGCCCACGGTCCTGGTCGACGCCAGGATGCGCAGCACGGAGACGGGGCGTCCCCTGACGGAGCCAGGCCTGTCGGAGGTGCTCCAGGGCAGGAGCCGCCTGAGCGACGCCGTAACAGGTTCCGAGGTACCAGGTCTTCTGGTGATGAAGGCCGGGGCTGCCGCATCGGACCCGACAGCGCTCCTAGCCTCCCCTCGTATGGAGGAGGCCTTGTCGGTGCTGTCCCGGGACCGCTGCGTCATCGTCGCCGGGCCTGCCCTCTATCCAGGGGCCGAGGGTCTTCTCGTCTCCCGGCTGGTCGACCGTATCGTCGTCGTCGCCCGCTTCAAGCAGACCACGACCGACCAGCTGGAGCACGCCACCGAGGCCCTGCGGCGTGAGAGCCACGAGATAAGCGGGGTCATCCTCAACGACGTGCCCTCGTCGTTCCTGTCGCGGGTACGGTACGGAGAGTTCAACGAGGCGGCATGAGCAACGATCATGACATGGTCGGCACAGCCGGGGCGGTCGGTCGGAGGCTACCCCGCAGGGGTGACCCCTGTCCCTGCAGCCAGCCACCGCAGGGCAAGGTTGTCGGGGTCTCCGGGCTCACAGCACACGACAGTCCTGCCGGAGCCCTGGGCCGCCCCAACCAACTCGCTCCGCTCACTGACCTGCGTGGCACCGGCGGCCCCGCCAGGGCAGGCCTGCTCCAGGAGGAGAGTGTCGGCCCACTGCAGGCAGGCGCTGTCGACATCAGGAAAGCCACGCGCTCTGACACGTACGTCGACACCGAGCCGACGCAGGACCTGAGCCGCCTCGACAGCTGTCTCCATGAGCAGGTCACAGTCGCCCGCCCCGACAACGAGCACGTTAAAAGTCCGTTCCGCACGGCGCGCGGGCCTGCCTGGTACCGACGCGGGCGCCGCCACCAGGCCGTCACTGTCCCTGACTCCGCTGCGTCCTACCGATACCGCCTGTGGTGGCTGTGCCGACGGTGTCGCGCTCACCCCCGTGTCCTGTCCCAGTCGTCCTGGCTGTCGTCGCAGCCTGCCGCAGCAGGCTGCAACCCAGCCACCGCGAGCACCCATTTACCCATAGTCCAGAGCTTCCTTCGTACACGTCATAAACGCTGTGGCCAAGACCTATGGCCAAACCGAGAAGATGCTATAGCACCGACCCCGCTGCGGCCACCGCAACATGAACGGCGACATCTGATCGAGATCAGCACAGTCAGACAACGTCGTCACCGTCCCGCGCCAGCGCTGAGGCGTCCCCGGCAGCCAGCCGCGTCAGTTCTGGGCCGCCCCGAGCGAGGGCACCCACGAGGCAGCAGCCAGCACCCGACACAGACCAAGGAGTGACGTCATGATCCCATTCTCTCCACCTACCCTGACCGAGGACGACATTGAGGCCGTCGTCTCGGTCCTGCGCTCTGGCTGGATCACGACGGGGCACGTCGGACGTGAGCTCGAGGCTGCCTTGACGGCCTACACCGGCTGCGCAGGCACCGTGACCCTCAGCTCGGCGACCGCCGCTCTCGAGCTGGCCCTGAGACTGTGCGACGTGGGTCCAGGAGATGAGGTCGTCGTCCCCGCCTACACCTACACCGCCAGTGCCGCCGTAGTGCACCATGTAGGTGCGACCATGGTCCTGGTAGACACCGAGCCAGGCTCCTGCGTCCCCTCCCCCGAACGCATTCTCGCTGCCGTGTCACCCCGGACCAAGGCCGTCATCACCGTCGACCTGGCTGGCGTCCCCTTCGACACGCGTCCCCTCGCCGAGGCCCTCACCGGGCAGGGCAGCTGCTCCGGGGGCCTGCAGCACTCGCTGGGCCGACCAGTCCTCATCGCTGACGGCGCCCACTCCCTGGGGGCGCGCCTGGAGCACGCCGCTGTGGGGGAGATGGCGGACCTGACCGCCTTCTCCTTCCACGCCGTCAAGAACCTGACCACTGCCGAGGGCGGGGCACTGCAGTGGCGCACCGGGCTGCCCGCCGACCACGGCGACATCGAGCGCTCGTTGCGCCTGCTGTCCCTTCACGGACAGTCCAAGGACGCCTTGGCCAAGACCACAGGGACGTCGTGGGAGTACGACATCGAGGTCTTGGGGTGGAAGGCCAATATGCCCGACGTCCTGGCCGCGCTGGGGCTGTCCCAGCTGGCGCGCTACGACAGCATCGTCGAGCGTCGGCTGGAGATGGTGTCTCTGTACCAGAAAGGGCTCAGCGACACAGGTATCACCCTGCTCCCTCACCAGCGGCCCGGGATGCGATCCAGCGCCCACCTCGCGATCGCCACGCTTCCTGTGCCCGGCGTCGAGGAGCGTAACGCCTTTATCGACCGGATGCGCCACCACAGCGTGGCGACGAACGTCCACTACAAGCCGCTGCCCATGCTGACTGCCTACAAGAGGCTGGGCCTCAACGCCAGCGACTTCCCTCACGCGGCCTCCTTCTACGCCACGGAGGTGACCCTGCCCCTGCACATGGCACTGACCGACGACGACATCGCCCAGGTATGCCACGCAGCACGTGCCTCACTCACAGGATCACGATGAGCCTGCTCACATCCAACTCCCCGTCAGCACCGCACGGCGCCTCCGCGCCGTCGTCTGCCAGCAGGCAGACGACGGCGGGCCAGACTGCGCTCAGGGTCCTGACCGCGAACCTGGCCCTGGCGTTCATGATCCTGTGGGGGCAGTGCGACTGGCGGTGGGGCGCCCTCCTGTTCATGTGGCTCAACCTGCTCATGTACAGCCTGAGCCCCCGACGACGCTCCGTGTTCTTCAGCGGGTTCCTCGTCTCCTTCTTCCTGCTTCTTCTGAGCCAGGCAACCCTGGAGCGGATCTTTCACTACCCCTCCTCGCACGCCGAGCCAGCCGCCCTGCCCACAACCGTCACCATTCTTCTCATCGGGCTCGCGGCCTCCGCGGCGGGGTACTTCCTGGCAGGCCTGCCCGGCGTGCCGCGCTCCGTCGCCGCCGCGCGCAGCGCCGGCCAGCGCAGCAGGGCTGCCGTCATACGTGCCCGGTCGTGGGCTGCCCGCGCGCTGCACGACCGGGCACACGTCAGGGCCGCCGCCCTGGCCATCATCGTCCTCAACTTTCCGCTCAGCGCGTTCTGGCTGGTCTCCACAATCGCCAGAACGGGTATCTCGGGATACCTCAGCCTTTACACCACCGACTACATCGACCAGAACGCGGGGATTCTCAACCTGCTCGGGGAGTACTCCTCGGACTTCGCGTTCGTCGCCTATCTCATCTACCTGGCCACGATGCCACCACGCAACGAGATGATCCTGCCCACCACCCTTCTGGCCGTCATCAAGAGCCTGTACCTCATGGTAGGTGTGCGCAGGGAGTTCACCGTGTTCGCGATCGTCGTCGTGTGCTACGTCGTCCTTCGTAACCGGATCGACCCGGGTCAGGGATGGTTCACACGGCGGACAGCCCTGACGTCCACTGTGAGTGCTGTGGCCCTGATGCTCTTGTTCACCGCCATGGAGAGCCTCCGTGGCAACGGCAGCTCGTCGTCCATCGTGGAGTTTCTCTACAACCAAGGAGTCTCTGTCCGGGTCATTGACAACGTGGTCGTGTTTGGTGACCGTCTGCCAGACCAGTTCTACCTGGCCTACTTCGCCCACTACGGCCTGGTCGGACGCCTCCTCGGCGTCCCGTCGTTACAGGGCAACTCCTTCGAGCGGGCGGAGATAGGCGGGTCGCTGTCGCACTCCCTGTCCCGCATCGCCCTGGGCGACCACGCCTACCTGACCGGGGTGAGCACCGGGACGTCGTATCTTGCCGAAGGATACGTGCAGTACGGAATGGTCGGCGTGCTCGGCCTCGCCCTCGTCGTCGGGGCCGTGCTCCGTTATGTCGACGGGCTGGCCAGCACCTCCTACATCTCCAACTCCCTGCGTATGCTGATGCTTCCGTCACTGATATGGCTGCCCCGCGGCCCAGCCACTGACTTTATCGGCATCCTCGTGGCCCCGACCACGATCATGGCGCTGGTCGCCATAGTCGGGGTCGTCTGGATATCCCGTGGCCTAGAGACCCTCAGAAGCAGGAGGCAGATCGGCTACCGGCCCCACAGGCCGCTCCTCAGGCAACGTGGCAGGAGAGCGTAGGACGCAGCAGCCCCTCCTACGAGCCCGGCTGCCGCAGAGCGCAGAGGACACCTCCAGCCTCGACAACTCCCAGGTAAGTCCCGAGAAAGCCCGAGAAAGAAGGTACGCCACGTGGATCAGACCTCGTCATCTGGCTCACCAGCCCGTCCCCGGGTCCTTGTTGGCGGCATGACCGAGAACGCCGGAGGCAAGGAGGCCTTTATCCTCTCCGCGTTCCGTCTGCTCAGGGACAGCTACAGCTTTACCTTCCTGGTGGACCGTGACGCCGTAGCGCACCAGGAGGAGCTCCTGGCGGCTGGCGCCAGGATAGCCAGGGTCCCCGCAAGGCGGCAGCACCCCGTGGGCTACGTGCGCGCAGTGTCCCGGCTGGTGCGCGCAGGGGGCTTCTACGCTGTGTGGCTCCACCAGACGGTCATCAGCAGCATCGAGCCACTTGTTGCCGCCAGGGCAGCCGGAGTACCGGTGCGAGTACTTCACTCCCACTCGTCAGCAAACATGTCGGGGAGACTGTCAGGTGTGCTCCACCGCATCCAGCGCCCACTCACCGGCCTGTACGCAAACCGCCGCTACGCCTGCTCTGCGGAGGCGGCGCAGTGGCTCTTCGGCAACGCCCCGTGGACGTTTGTCCCCAATATCTTCGACCCGGCCCCCTTCTCCTTCGACGCGGACCGCCGTGCCCACGTGCGCAGGCAGCTGGGCCTGCACCCTCAGGAGAGGGCCGTCATCCACGTCGCGCGACTGGGTCCGGCGAAGAACCACGCCTTTGACCTGCGCATCATGGAGGCGCTACGTGCCATGGGGGTCCACGCCCGGCTGCTCCTGTGCGGCGACGGTCCCTACCGTGAGGATCTCGCCGCCGACGTCCAGAGATTGTCACTCGACGACATGGTCACCTTTCTGGGCCCCCGCAAGGACGTGCCTGACCTCCTGCAGGCTGCGGACGTCATGATCCTTCCCTCGACGTTCGAGGGCCTGCCCTACACGGCACTTGAGGCCCAGGCTGCTGGGCTGCCGTTGCTGCTGTCACAGGCGGTCAGTACCAGCGCGCAGGTCGGCGGGCAGGTCACGGTACTCGACCTCGCGGGGGGGGCTGTGCCGTGGGCTCGGGCTATCGCCTCCCTGGACCCCCGCGCGCACCTCGCACGGCCAAATGCCGTCAAGGGCTCACCATTTGACGCCGGAGCCGCACTTCCTCGCTTTCAAGGGCTGCTCGCAGCAGACGCACCAAGGGAGTCGTGATGGGGACACTGTGGCGGTTCCTGAGGAACTCAGGAATCTTTGTGCTGGGAACAGTCCTGTCAAAACTGATCGCCTTCATCATGCTCCCGCTGTACACGGCGGTCGTTCCTCCAGCCGACTTTGGCTACTACGACCTGAGCGTGACCTACCTGACCGTCATCTGCGAGGGGCTCTTCCTGAACATATGGGTGGTCATCCTGAGGCAGATGTACAAGAGCAGGAAGGATGAGGTCCGGGCGCTGCAAGCGGGGTCACTCGTGTTCCTCGGGTCGACAGCCGCCTATGCACTGCTCCTCGTCGCCGCGACGCTGCTGCTTGACATCAGGTACATCGGCCTGATCGCGCTCCTTGGCATCGTCCAGAACATCGAGTACGTGTACAAGCACGCCTGCCGTGGTATGAGGCGAAACTGGGACTACGCCATCTCCGGGGTGATCGCCTCCCTGGTCATGATGGCAATGAACGTCCTTCTCCTGGTCGGCCTCTCCTGGGACTTCCGAGCCCTCTACGTGTCCACGATCATCGCCTTCCTGTGCGAGGTCGTCTATATCGAGCTCCGCGCGGGGGTCGTGAGGAAGATGCTGACCAGCGACTGGGGCTGGGGAGTGGTGCCCTCAGCCAGGTCCATGCTGGCCCTGGCCGTACCAGTTGGGCTCAACGCCCTGGTCTACTGGACCATCAACTCCATGAACCGTGCCGTAGTTGGCGCGGTCCTTGACCTGTCCCAAAACGGCCTGTTCGCCATCGCCATGCGCTTCGGCTCGGTGATGATGCTCGTCATCATGGCCATGACCTACGCTTGGCAGGACCTCGCCTTCGAGAGGTCGCGGGCGCACAGCAAGTTCTTCGGGCGTGCTGCGGCTGTCTACGGTACCGCGCTCTTCCTGGGCCTGGCCCTGCTTGTTCCCGCTATGAAGGTCGTGTTCCCGCTGGTCACCGACCCGCAGTACTCGCAGGCGATGACGGTCGTCCCATTTGCTCTCGCCGTGTCAACACTCAGCGGTTACTCCAACTTCATGGTGAACATCTTCTACGCGATCGAGAAGAACAGGGAGACCCTGTGGGCCATCGGGATCGCGGGCGCGGTCAACATGGTGTGCGTCGTGCCCATGGTCCAGCTGTGGGGCCTCGTCGGCGCCTGCCTGTCCACCGTCGTCGGCTACAGCTCAGGTATCGTCTACATGCTCTACCGTCTTCGCAGGGAGATCGGCATGCGCGTGGACTACCGGGGACCCTCTGCCGCCATTGGCGTGGTCTCGGCATCCATGCTGGTTTTCCAGCTCGGAGGCACCTTCGCCAACCTTCTCATGAGTGGCGTCGTCCTGGCCGCCTGCGCGTACGCTCTTGTGCGCATGACCCGCAACGAACGAGGTGGACGACGGCGGCCATCGTGACAGCCACAGCACGCCTGGGCAGCAGGACCCGAGCCCCCGGCAGAGGGAGGGTAGGAGGACAGTCAGAGCAGCCGGTACATCCAGCCGTGGGTGTCCTCACGCGTGCCGTACTGGATTCCTGTCAGGTGCTCGTACACCTGTCGCGACACCTGCCTCCCGGCAATAGTCACCTCGAAGTCCTCACCTGCCAGCCGACCGATCGGCACCACTACCGCAGCAGTCCCACAGGCGAAGACCTCCGACACCCGCCCGTCACGGATGTCCTCCAGCAGCCCGGCCAGAGTGATAGTCTCCTCAAGTACAGCGCGCCCCTCCTCCCGAAACAGCGTCATGATGGCCGAGCGGGTCGAGCCCTCAAGGATGGTGCCGGTAAGTCGCGGAGTACGTACCGTGCCGTCGGCACTGACGACCATGATGTTCATGCCCCCCAGCTCCTCGACACTGCTCTGGGTCACGTCGTCAAGGAAGCAGACCTGGTCGCAGCCCCGGGAGTAGGCCTCCTGCTGGGGCAGCAGCGAGGACGCGTAGTTCCCTCCCGTCTTGGCAGCCCCGGTCCCACCCCGTCCTGCCCGGTGGTATCCCGTCGTGACCCAGATGCTGAGCGGCTCCAGCCCGTGCGGGAAGTAGCTGCCCGCCGGGGAGGCGATGACGTAGTAGTCCACCACCTCGGAGGCCCGCACTCCCAGGAAGGGTTCGGAGGCGAACGCAAAGGGCCTCAGGTACAGGGACTCCCCCGCACCCTCAGGAACCCAGAGGCTATCCACGCGGACCAGGTCCACCAGGGAGGCGATGAAGTCCTCCTCAGGAATCTCGGGAAGCGCCATGCGACGTGCCGAGGCATTCATGCGTACCGCGTTGTACCGAGGTCGGAACGTCCATACCGTCCCGTCGGCATGGCGATAGGCCTTGATACCTTCAAAGACCTCCTGGGCATAGTGCAGGACTGCCGCAGCCGGAGACAGGGGCACAGGAGCGTAGGGGACCACCGCGTGGTCCTGCCACCCAGCCGCACGAGTCCACCGGGCGTGCACCATGTGGTCAGTAAAGGCCGAGCCGAAGTGCAGGTCCTGAAGCGCCTGCGCCCGCTCAGCAGCCGAGGCCGGGCTGACGCTGCGGCTCAGCACGAAACGACCTGCCAGGGAGTCAGCGTCTGGGACCGGGGCGGCCGCAGCATGCTCCAGAGGGGTGGACGGAGGATCGTAGGCGGAGCCGGCAGTCTCGGTCATGAGGCACAGCCTACCGCCACAAGCCTCCACGCAGCAGTGCCTCTCGGAGCCTGGTGCCACAGACCTGCCTCAGGATCAGCAACCGCCGACCCCGAGTCCCACCAGGTCCCAGGGTGCTTCCTCCACGGCACCACGCCAGACAGCACTTCCTCGGGTACCGAGTGGCTCCAGCCTAACGCCTCACCGCCTCAGCAATAGCATCACCAATATCGCCGGTCGAGCGGCTCAGAGTGCCCACGCGCGCCTTCATGTCCTGCTCGACAGCGGCCTCGACCTGTTGCGCCGCCTTCTGGTGACCGAGGTGCTCCAGCATCAGGGCTACCGCCAGGACTGTGGCAGTAGGATCCGCGATCCCCTGCCCCGCAATGTCCGGGGCGGACCCGTGCACTGGCTCAAACATTGAGGGAAAGGTACCTGACGGGTTGATGTTGCCCGACGCCGACAACCCGATACCGCCAGTAACGGCACCGGCCTCATCGGTGAGGATGTCTCCGAACAGGTTGTCAGTGACGATGACGTCGAAACGCCCCGGGTCGGTGACCATGTAGATTGTGGCGGCGTCCACGTGGACGTAGTCGACCTGGACCTCGGGGTAGTCAGCAGAGACCGCCTCCACGGTGCGACGCCACAGGTCGCCAGCATAGACGAGGACGTTGTGCTTGTGGACCAGGGTCAGATGCCGCGCAGGCCGGAGCGCGGCTTTGGCGAAGGCGTATCGCACCACACGTTCCACGCCAAAGGCCGTGTTGACGCTCACCTCCGTCGCAATCTCCTGAGGGGTTCCCCTACGGACTGTCCCACCGTTGCCACAGTACAGTCCCTCTGTTCCCTCCCTGACCACGACAAAGTCGATCTCACCGGGATCAGCCAGCGGTGTCGGAACACCTGGGTAGTACCGGGACGGACGCAGGTTGATGTAGTGGTCAAAGGCGAATCGCAGGCGCAGCAGCAGTCCTCGCTCCAGGATCCCTGAGGGCACCGACGGATCCCCCACGGAACCGAGGAGGATCGCGTCATGCTGCCTGATGGAGTCCAGGTCGTCGTCCGTGAGCGTCTCACCAGTACGGTGCCAGCGCTCAGCACCCAGGTCGTAGCACGAGGTCACCAGGTCCACGCCTGTGCCTCGGAGGACGGCGTCCAGAACCTTCATGCCCTCGGGTACGACCTCCTTGCCGATACCGTCACCAGGAATAACCGCCAGGCTGATCGTCGTCATGCCGGAAGCCTACGCTGCGGGAAGGACAGGTGGACAACGGTCTCAGATGGTGGGTTGAGGGGCGTCGAGGTCACGCTGGGCAGCGGTCGGTGTTGCGGTCTTCCGGGAGGCTGCCGTACACATCCAGGGACGGCAGAAGACCGGGCACCGCCTCACTTCTGTCCAGCACCGGCCTTGACGCCCAGAACTGGAGCAGAAGCGAGACAGCCACGGCCTACCTCAGCGCGCGACAGAACCCTCCGTGTAGTCCTTGTCCACGTCTGCCCGCCAGGCGAACATGGAGCGGACCTCACGTCCTGTCGTCTCAATAGGATGCGACTCGCCGACGGCCCGAAGCTTCTTGAACTCCGGGGCACCCGCAGCCTGGTCGTCCATAAAACGCTTGGCGAAGGACCCGTCCTGGATATCGGAGAGAACCTCCTTCATGTGCTCCTTGACCTCCGGGGTGATGACCCGGGGCCCCGAGACGTAGTCACCGTACTCGGCCGTGTCAGAGCAGGACCAGCGCTGCTTGGAGATGCCGCCCTCAACAATGAGGTCCACAATGAGCTTCAGCTCGTGGCAGACCTCGAAGTAGGCCATCTCAGGCTGGTAGCCAGCCTCAGTGAGGGTCTCGAAACCGTACTGGATGAGCTGAGAGACGCCCCCGCACAGAACTGCCTGCTCACCAAAGAGGTCCGTCTCGGTCTCCTCGCGGAACGTCGTCCTGATCGCACCTGCCCGGGTCCCGCCTACGGCCTTGGCGTAGGACAGCACCAGGTCCCAGGCGGAGCCGGAGGAGTCCTGCTCCACACAGACCAGGACTGGCACGCCGCGACCGGCCTCGAACTCACGGCGCACGGTGTGCCCCGGCCCCTTGGGAGCGACCATGACGACGTCAATGCCTGCCGACGGCTTGATGTAGCCGAAGTGGATGTTGAAGCCGTGGGAGAACAGAAGGGCCGAGTCCGGCCTGATATGAGGCTCGATCTCGGTGGAGTACAGCGTAGCCTGCACCTGGTCCGGCGCCAGGACGACAACGACGTCGGCCCATGCCGTCGCCTCTGCCACGGTCTTGACGGGGAGCCCCTCCTCCTGGGCCTTGGCCGCAGAGGAGGAGCCCTCTCTCAGCCCCACAGCCACCTCGACCCCGGAGTCGCGCAGGTTCAGGGCGTGGGCGTGCCCCTGGGAGCCGTAGCCGATAACGGCGACCTTCTTGGACTGGATGACGGAGAGGTCGGCGTCATCCTCGTAGAACTTCTCAGCTGCCATGGTTAATTCTCACTTCTCCTTGAGCTGGTCGGTGATGGAACGCGGACCACGCGTGATGGCTACGGTACCGGACTGGACAATCTCCTTAACACCATACGGCTCCAGCGCTGTCAGCAGCGCCCTGACCTTGGACTCCGAGCCAACAGTCTCAATGACGACCGACGAGGGTGCCACGTCAACGACGTGCGCTCGGAACAGGTCGACAATCTGCAGGACCGCCGTCCGGTTGGAGTCGTCAGCACGCACCTTGATCAGGTACAGCTCACGGGCTACCGAGGTATCGGACTCAAGCTCGACGATCTTCAGGACATTGACAAGCTTGTTCAGCTGCTTGATGACCTGCTCCATGGCCAGCCCCTCCGCGTCTGCGATCACCGTGATGCGCGACACGTCATCGTGCTCGGTGGGTCCGACGGCCAGGGAGTGAATGTTGAAGCCGCGTCGCGTGAACAGCGCCGAGACACGCGTGAGGACGCCGGGCTTGTTCTCCACTAGGACGGACAGCGTGTGCTTCTGGCTCACGTACCTCATTCCTCCTCCCACTGGGGGCTCATGCCCCGAGCGTGCTGGATCTCGTCATTGGACACACCAGCAGCCACCATCGGCCACACCTGGGCGTCTGCTGACACGATGAAGTCAATGACAACCGGTCTGTCGTTGATGGAGTTGGCCTTTGCGATGACGTCATCAACGTCCTCCAGCCGTTCACAGCGCAGCCCCACCGCACCATAGGCCTCGGCCAGCTTGACGAAGTCGGGGACACGCACCGTGTCCGCACCAGTGTGCAGGTCGGTGTTGGAGTAGCGCTCACCATAGAACAGGGTCTGCCACTGGCGGACCATACCTAGCGAGGAGTTGTTGATGACGGCGACCTTGATCGGAATGTCGTTAAGGGTGCAGGTAGCCAGCTCCTGGTTCGTCATCTGGAAGCATCCGTCGCCGTCGATCAGCCACACAGGGCGATCCGGACACGCCCGCTTGGCTCCCATGGCAGCAGGAACACCGTAACCCATCGTCCCCGCGCCAGCAGAAGTCAGCCACGTGTGCTGGCGGCTGAAGCGCAGGTAGTGAGCGGCCCACATCTGGTGCTGGCCGACACCCGTGACCCAGATCGTGTCCTCGGCCGCCGCCGCGACCAGGTGGTTAATCACCTCCTGGGGCTGGAGAAGACCGTCATCAGTGTCTGTCCAGTCAGTGGGATAGGTTGCGACAATACGATCCACCTCCGTACGCCACGGCCCTATGTCAACACGGCCCTCGCGGTCAAACAGATCCCGGATCTCAGCGGTCAGGGTCGGCACGACCTCAGCCAGGTCGCCTACGATAGGGACGTCCGCTGCACGTATCTTTGATATCTCCGCAGGATCGATATCCACGTGGACGACCGCTGCGCGAGGAGCGAAGCTGGCAGGCCTTCCCGTGACCCTGTCGTCGAAACGGGCACCTAGGGAGACGATGAGGTCGGCACGCTGCAAGGAGCCTACGGCAGCCACCGTCCCGTGCATCCCGGGCATCCTGAGGTTGAGCGGATGATCCGAGGGCATCACGTCCAGTGCCGTAAGCGTGGTGACAAAAGGCGCGCCAATGAGGTCGATGAGCTCGGCCAACTGCGCAACGGGTACTTTGGCACGGTTGAGCCCTCCGCCCAGGTAGAGGACAGGCCGTTCCGAGTGGACGATGGCCTCCGCAGCCTGGATAACGCGCCTCTGGTTCGGCCTGCCAGGGAGGTGGTAGCCAGGAAGCTCAGTCGCAGGAGGCCAAGAGAACTCCGTCATCCCCTCCTGCGCGTCCTTGGCGATATCAACAAGGACAGGTCCGGGACGCCCCGTGGCAGCAAGGTGAAAGGCCTCAGCGACACGAGGTACGACCTCCTCCGGCCGCGTGACGAGGAAGGAGTGCTTGACAAAGGGCATAGTGGCGCCGACAATGTCAGCCTCCTGGAAGGCGTCGGTGCCGATGTTGCGACTGCCGACCTGCCCGGTAATGGCGACCACCGGCACGGAGTCCATGTGCGCGTCCCCGATCGCTGTCACCAGGTTGGTTGCACCCGGCCCAGAGGTGACCACACACACACCAGGTTTCCCGGTCACCATGGCGTACCCCTCTGCCGCGTGCCCGGCACACTGCTCGTGGCGCACAAGAACGTGCCGGATCCGGTCACTGGCAAGCAGAGGATCATAGAACGGCAGAATTGCGCCGCCCGGCATGCCGAAGATGTCGGTGACACCCAGCTCCTCGAGAGCCCTGACAAGCGCCTGGGCGCCCGTCATCACCTGTTGGTCCCTCTCCACTGGAACCTTGTGGCGTGCCATCGCTCACACTCCTGTTCCTTGCGATTCACCGCGTCAGCGAGATGTCAGAGGGACAGAGACTAGATCACGCCGAGACTAAAGGCCATCTCCACCTCCACCCAGTCTCACTATATGGGATCATGTCTCACGGGACGCTGACGAGGGCGCCCTCAGCGACGACGCGCTCCCGGGCCCGCACCTCCCACACCCGTCTTTATTTCGGGCACTCCCTCAGTGCCCTCCGGAAAAAGGAAGACAGGGGGAAGCAAAGCAGGGGAAGTCAAGGAGAAGAGCGAAACGCCTCACCTGGAGGCCACGTACCGCTCCCGCAATCCGCCCAAGGCAGCCCCAGGCCTACCACGCGCTCTTGCGAGGGCCGCGGCCGACGTGGCGGCGCAGGACAGGTCCATCCTCACACCTCACGCCTCGGACCGCAGCATCACGGCCTTTGGTCCGGGAGCCTGGACGACGTCAGTGCCACAATAGCCCACGTCCCGATGCACACGACCGCCGCGCCCTGCGGCGCCGCAACCCGAGAGGCGGCTCTCCAACGTGGTTACAGACGTCCTGACGCACCTGGCCGAGGCTCCGGTGCTGGTCCTGTTCTTGCTCATCGGCGTGGGCATGCTCGTCGGGCACCTGAAGGTGCGAGGAGTCAGTCTCGGAGCCGCAGCCGTCCTCTTCTGCGGTATCGCTCTGGCGGCGTGGAGCACTGCGGTAGACGTGGAAATGGATATTCCCGTTGAGGTGAGCACACTTGGCCTCACGATCTTTACGTTTGCCATCGGAGTACAGTCAGGCCCCAACTTCTTTCATGTGCTGCGCACGGCCGCAGGCCCCCTTGCGCTGCTGCTGGTCATCCTGACAGCAAGCGCAGGAATAGGCGTAGCAGTCGGCCGGGCGCTTGGGATGGACCCTGCTCTGATAGCCGGAACCTTTGCTGGCGCGCTCACCAACACTCCAGCGCTTGCCGCCGCAGGCAACGCAGCGACGGCGGCGGGCAGCCCGGACGGGACCGCTGTCGCCACCATTGGTTATGCCGTCTCCTATCTCTACGGGGTCATCGGCATGCTGTTTTTCTGTCTCCTCGCCCTGCGCTACCGGCGCAGTGACCGGGACGCCCCCTCTCCCCTCATCAACCGCACTATCCGGGTGGAGCGCGAGGACGGACCGGTCGTTGCCGACATCGGAGAGCGAATCTCTGGGGAGCTCAAGTTCTCCCGTCTGCGTCGCGGAGAGACAGGCCCGATCATGAGACCGGTGAGCAGCGATCGCCTGTTCAAGGACGACCTGGTCACAGTGGTCGGCACCCAGGACGCGGTCAACCAGGCCATTGAGGCCGTCGGCCACGGCTCGTCCCACTCACTTATCGAGGACCGTCGCTACTTGGACTTCCGGCGCATCACCGTCTCCGACCCCAAGCTTGCTGGGCGCACAATCGCCGACCTGGACATCGACCACCGTTTCGAGGCAACTATCTCGCGCGTCCGCCGGGGTGACGTGGACATGGTTGGAACGCCTGACCTTGTTCTGCAGCAAGGCGACAGGGTTCGCGTCGTCGGCCCCACCGGGAGGATGAAGGAGATCTCCCAGTACTTTGGCGATTCCTCGCGCGGGCTGTCAGCTATCAACCCGGTCGCCCTGGGCGTCGGTATGGCGCTGGGTATCTTCATTGGTGAACTTCAGGTTCCCATGGGTGGAGGCGCTACCTTTGCTATAGGGTCAGCGGCAGGGACCCTCCTCGTGGGCCTAGTCTTCGGACGCATTGGCCGCATCGGCAACTTTGTCACCGCGATTCCCTTCACTACGACTGCGGTTCTGTCCGAAATCGGTCTGCTTATCTTCCTCGCACGGGCGGGCGTCACAGCTGGAGGGCAAATAGCGGGCGCGTTCTCGGGCGGAGACTGGTGGAGGATCCTGGTAACAGGGTTTGTCATGACCACGATCGCAGGAGGTGGCCTGTACGCTTCGATGCGCTGGCTCGTCAGGATGGGTGGTACACGCCTGTCCGGCCTCCTAGGCGGCGCGCAGACCCAGCCTGCCGTCCTTGCTTTCGCCAACGAACGCACCGGCGCCGACCCGCGCGTCGCACTGGGTTATGCCATGGTCTATCCCGTTGCCATGATCCTCAAGATCTTCATTGCACAGATACTCGGAGGAATGTAGCGAAACTAGTCCCTCCGCTCTGCGAGGCGCGTGCCGCTAGCGGTCGTTTATCTACCTCGTGCCGAGTTTGCTTCTAAATTGCAGGAATGGGATGTTCAAAGGACCTGGGATTGTCGGTCCTCTGCGTGCGTCGTCCTTCTGGAGGTCCGGGCGCCACTGTCCTGCTGCAGGACGGTGGTTTGGTGGCCTGTGTGGGTGGGGTGGGTGGTGTCCTACGAGTTCTGGCGGTGGCACATGCTGCTGGGGTCGTGGATCTGAGCGTGGTGGGCCTGGGCGTGGTGGGCGTGTGTGGGTGGTGCCGGGGTCCGGGTCAAAGCAACCGGTCAGCGTGCTCAAGCGCGGCTGTGTCCTTCGCGTTGGTTCTGCCGCCCCCCCCGGGGGGGGGGCAGGTCGGTGGTGGCACGCCGTGTCGGCAGGCCCAGCGTGTCGGCAGGCCCAGTGTGGTGGTGTCCTGAGCCGGCCCAGGGCCACCAGCGTTGTCAGGGGCACCGGTCGTCGTCGGCTGGTCCGCAAGCCGGCCAGGGCAGTGGTCTTGCCCGCCCTGGTGCTCGTGGGCCCCGCGCGGCCGACCCTGGCCGCCAGGGGCCCACCCCCCCTTTTTTTTTCTTGTTCCTTCCCTGCCCCTCTTTGGGCCCGTCCTGGGTGTGTTGTGGGTGGGGTGTGGGCTGCCCCCACCCCCCGCCTGTCTTGCTTCTGTGCGGGGGGTGGGGTGTGGTGTGTGCTCGGTGGTGTCCTGCTCTCCCGTCCCCTGGCGGGGACAGTACCATCGGCGCTGGCAGGCTTAGCTTCCGGGTTCGGGATGGGACCGGGCGTGACCCTGCCGCTGTGACCACCGAGACGTGGTCCGGGACCCCCAACCCCCCCCTTCTGGGGGGTGGGTGGGTGCCTGGCAGCCACCCACCCACCCCTCTGTGTGTGTGAGGGGGGTGGTGGGGTGGGGTGGTCATGGACCGTACAGCGGGCGCGCCCCCCACAGTGGGGGGGGGTCTGTCGTCGTGGTGGCACCAGTGCGTGCTCCTGGCTGGCGCACCAGCACGTGAGGCTGCGCGTGTGGGTGCTTGTGTCGGCCTGTTAGTACCGGTCGGCTCCACGGGTCACCCCGCTTCCACCTCCGGCCTATCCACCCAGTGGTCTGCTGGGGGCCTTCCCACCCCGCAAGGTGGTGGAGACCTCGTCTTGAGGCTGGTTTCCCGCTTAGATGCCTTCAGCGGTTACCCGTCCCGAACGTGGCCAACCAGCCGTGCCCCTGGCGGGACAACTGGCACACCAGAGGTTCGTCCGTCCCGGTCCTCTCGTACTAGGGACAGGCCCTCTCAGGTCTCCTGCGCGCGCAGAGGATAGGGACCGAACTGTCTCACGACGTTCTAAACCCAGCTCGCGTACCGCTTTAATGGGCGAACAGCCCAACCCTTGGGACCTGCTCCAGCCCCAGGATGCGACGAGCCGACATCGAGGTGCCAAACCATGCCGTCGATATGGACTCTTGGGCAGGATCAGCCTGTTATCCCCGGGGTACCTTTTATCCGTTGAGCGACGGCCCACCCGCACGGGGCCGCCGGATCACTAGCTCCTACTTTCGTACCTGCCCGACCCGTCGGTCTCGCAGTCAGGCCCCCTTGTGCGCTTGCACTCACCACCTGGTTGCCGACCAGGCTGAGGGGACCCTTGAGCGCCTCCGTTACCCTTTAGGAGGCAACCGCCCCAGTTAAACTACCCACCAGGCACTGTCCCTGGCCCGGGTCACGGACCGAGGTTCAGGCGCACGCCACGGCCAGGGTGGTATCCCAACAACGGCTCACCACCACGCTGGCGCGCGGGGGTCACAGCCTCCCACCTATCCTGCACAGGCCGGGGCGGGCGCCAATACCAAGCTGCAGTAAAGGTCCCGGGGTCTTTCCGTCCTTCTGCGCGAAACGAGCATCTTTACTCGTAGTGCAATTTCGCCGAGCTCATGGTCGAGACAGCGGAGAAGTCGTTACGCCATTCGTGCAGGTCGGAACTTACCCGACAAGGAATTTCGCTACCTTAGGATGGTTATAGTTACCACCGCCGTTCACTGGGGCTTGGACTCGCCCCTTCACCCCCACACGATGAGGGGGCTGAGGGCTCCTCTTGACCTTCCAGCACCGGGCAGGCGTCAGTCCGTATACCTCGCCTTGCGGCTTCGCACGGACCTGTGTTTTTAGTAAACAGTCGCTTCTCCCTGGTCTCTGCGGCCCTCACCCCTAGCCCGCGCGGGGCCTCAGGGCCCGGGCCCCCCTTCTCCCGAGGTTACGGGGGCACTTTGCCGAGTTCCTTGACCATGAATCACTCGTGCGCCTAGGCATGCTCTGCCCGACCACCTGTGTCGGTATAGGGTACGGGCGGCCGGCACCATCGCGTCGAGGCTTTTCTCGGCACCCCAGGATCACCCTGCTTCCCCCACCCCACCGGGCAGGGTCACCATCACGCCTCACCACCGCCCCCCCACCCCAAACGGGCAGGAGGACCGCCCCCCGGATTTGCCTGGGGGACAGGCTGCGCGCTTGGACGGGCCAAGCCATCAGGCCCGCGGAGGCTACCACTGTGCGTCACCCCTGTTAACACGCTTGCCTACCAGCACGGAGGGTCCCCGCCCCCAGGCCCCCCCACGGCCACAGGCCGCCAGGAGACCACCACGAGGACAGGTCAGCACCCGCGCGTCAGCACGGTCGGTACCCAGCCGGTACGGGAATGTCAACCCGTCATCCATCGACTACGCCTGTCGGCCTCGCCTTAGGCCCCGACTCACCCAGGGCGGACTAGCCTGGCCCTGGAACCCTTGGTCATTCGGCGCTAGGGCTTCCCACCCTAGTATCGCTACTCATGCCTGCATCCTCACTCCCGCACCGTCCACCCCTGGGTCACCCCGGGGCTTCACCCCGTGCGGGACGCTCCCCTACCACCCGCCACCCCTTGGGACCACCCCACCCACAGGCAGGACAGCCAGGGACACGCGACGGGCCCGCGGCTTCGGCGGCGCGCTTGAGCCCCGCTACATTGTCGGCGCACGACCACTTGACCAGTGAGCTGTTACGCACTCCTTCGAGGATGGCTGCTTCTAAGCCAACCTCCTGGTTGTCTGCGCGGCCGCACATCCTTTCCCACTTAGCGCGCGCTTAGGGGCCTTAGCCGGCGGTCCGGGCTGTTTCCCTCTCGACCACGGAGCTTATCCCCCGCGGTCTCACTGCCACGCTCCACCCCGACGGCATTCGGAGTTTGGCTGACCTCAGTAACCCTGTGGGGCCCATCAGCCACCCAGTCGCTCTACCTCCGCCGGGAACCACGCGACGCTGCACCAAAATGCATTTCGGGGAGAACCAGCTATCACGGAGTCTGATTGGCCTTTCACCCCTACCCACAGCTCATCCCCCCGGTTTTCAACCCAGGTGGGTGCGGCCCTCCACGCGCTCTTACACGCGCCTCAGCCTGGCCATGGGTAGATCACCCCGCTTCGGGTCCACGACGCGCCACTGAACCGCCCCTGACAGGACTCGCTCTCGCTACGGCTGCCCCCCACGGGTTAACCTCGCGACACGCCACTGACTCGCAGGCTCATTCTTCAAAAGGCACGCCACCACCCCCCACCACACCGGCAGGAGGCTCTGACGGCTCGCAGGCGCCCGGTTTCAGGTACTCTTTCACTCCCCTCCCGGGGTACTTTTCACCATTCCCTCACGGTACTGCTCCGCTATCGGTCACCAGGAGGTATTCAGGCAGCCAAGCGGTCTTGGCAGACTCACACAGGACTCCACGGACCCCGTGCTACCACGGGAACCCAGCCCACGCGCGCCCAGCCGGCTTCACCTACGGGGGTCTCACCCTCTACGCCTCCCCTTCCCAGAGGACTCGGCTGCCAGCACGAGCACCACGCGGCCCTCCGGCAGAAGAGCCACGGCCAGGCCCCACAACCCCGCACGCGCAGCCCCTGCCGGGTCCACGCACGCGCACGGTTTGGCCCTCCTCCGCTTTCGCTCGCCACTACTCACGGAATATCCTCTCCTGCGGGTACTGAGATGTTTCACTTCCCCGCGTCACCCCCCACGACCCGGGCACACGCCCCGGCCACGGGTGGCACGACACAGCTCGTGCCAGGTCCCCCCATTCGGAAACCCCCGGATCACAGCCCGCCAGCCGGCTCCCCGAGGCTTATCGCAGGCCACCACGTCCTTCATCGGCCCCTGGTGCCAAGGCATCCACCGAGCGCCCACACAAACAAGCACACCACAACACAGCACACAAAGAACACACCACACCACCCGCACCCACACGCCCCACCACCCAGGAACCACCCAGGCCAGCCAGGACACGCGCGCGCGGGCGGCGAAAATCAACACCACGACAGGCCACCACACCAGCCCCCCACCGGCCCACCCAAGGACCACGAACCCCCAACAAACAACGCCAGGGGAACAACCAGGAGGCACAGCACGGCAGCCCGACGCTCGCGCCCGCTATACAGTTCACAACCACCCCACCCACGCCCCAGCCACCACACGCGCACGCGCGCACCAGCCAGGACCAGGCCACCAGGACGCACAGGCCCCAGAACCCGACAGCGTGCCCCGCCACCACCCCAGCACCCCGCACCACAGCACGAGGCCCCAGCAGCCAGCAGCAACCACCACCCCCAGCCCCCAACAACAAGGACCAGGACAGCAGCCGTCCCCTCCCACACCCGCACGGACCACCCACCAGCCACCCCCAGACCACCACAGGCCCAGGACCAGGCACCCAGCAGGCAGCCACCACAACTCCCTAGAAAGGAGGTGATCCAGCCGCACCTTCCGGTACGGCTACCTTGTTACGACTTCGTCCCAATCACCAGCCCCGCCTTCGACCGCTCCCCGTAGGGCCACGGGCTTCGGGCGTCACCGGCTTTCATGACGTGACGGGCGGTGTGTACAAGGCCCGAGAACGTATTCACCGCAGCAGTGCTGATCTGCGATTACTAGCGACTCCGGCTTCACGGTGTCGAGTTGCAGACACCGATCCGAACTGAGACCGGCTTTAAGGGATTCGCTCCGCCTCACGGCACCGCAGCCCTCTGTACCGGCCATTGTAGCATGCGTGAAGCCCAGGACATAAGGGGCATGATGATTTGACGTCGTCCCCACCCTCCTCCGAGTTGACCCCGGCAGTCTCCCGAGAGTCCCCACCACCACGTGCTGGCAACACGGGACAGGGGTTGCGCTCGTTGCGGGACTTAACCCAACATCTCACGACACGAGCTGACGACAACCATGCACCACCTGTGAGGGCACCCCCCACCCCACCAAAAAAGCGGGGCAGGAGAAGACCACGTCTCCGCGGCCCGCACCCACATGTCAAGCCCTGGTAAGGTTCTTCGCGTTGCATCGAATTAATCCGCATGCTCCGCCGCTTGTGCGGGCCCCCGTCAATTCCTTTGAGTTTTAGCCTTGCGGCCGTACTCCCCAGGCGGGGCACTTAATGCGTTAGCTGCGGCGCGGGCGCCCCGGAAAAGAGCCCCCACACCTAGTGCCCAACGTTTACGGCGTGGACTACCAGGGTATCTAATCCTGTTCGCTCCCCACGCTTTCGCTCCTCAGCGTCAGTAACGGCCCAGAGACCCGCCTTCGCCACCGGTGTTCCTCCTGATATCTGCGCATTCCACCGCTACACCAGGAGTTCCGGCCTCCCCTACCGCACTCAAGCCGGCCCGTACCCACCGCACTCCCCCGGTTGAGCCGGGGCATTTCACGGCAGGCGCGACCAGCCGCCTACAAGCCCTTTACGCCCAGTAACTCCGGACAACGCTAGCGCCCTACGTATTACCGCGGCTGCTGGCACGTAGTTAGCCGGCGCTTCTTACCCAGCTACCGTCAGCCCCACCACACGGGCAGGACCTTCTCCGCTGGCGAAAGAGGTTCACGACCCGAAGGCCTCCGTCCCTCACGCGGCGTCGCTGCATCAGGCTTGCGCCCATTGTGCAATATCCCCCACTGCTGCCTCCCGCAGGAGTCTGGGCCGTGTCTCAGTCCCAGTGTGGCCGCCCACCCTCTCAGGCCGGCTACCCGTCACCGCCTTGGTAGGCCCTCACCCCACCAACAAGCTGATAGGCCGCGAGCCCATCCCCCACCAGACCCACCCAAGGCAGGCCCTATCCCGCACCAGCCATGCGACCAGCACGAGCACACCCCGTATTAGCCCCACTTTCATGAGGTTATCCAGGAGAGGAGGGCAGGTTGCTCACGTGTTACTCACCCGTTCGCCACTGACCACACCCACCAAAAAAGCAGGCGCAGCCCGTACGACTTGCATGTGTTAGGCACGCCGCCAGCGTTCGTCCTGAGCCAGGATCAAACTCTCCAAAAAAAACAAGAACAACCACGCGCACGACCACCCACACAGGCAGCCCCACACGCAGCACAACAAACCAGGCAGAACCACCACAGCCCACCACACACACACGCGCAGCAGACCACAACAGCCCCACCCACACAGGCATAAAAGAAAACAAGACACACTATCGAGATCTCAAACCAACACACCCACAAGCCAGCCACACCACCACACCAGCAGCAGCACAACCCAGCAAGAGCAACCCGAGTAGCGTAGTTGAGTCACGCTACGTGCGTCAACAGGATGCAAGGTGATTCGCGCCTCTTGTTTGACGCCCCTGACGATCCTGCGACCCGGAGCGCCTGCCACAAGGCACAGGAGTCCGGCGACGCACAAGCAACCGTGCGACCCCGGGTGCCGGTCCGGGAACTGCATGCTGCGGGAGCGAGCACGGATGCGGCAGGGAGACAAGGGGACAGCAGACCGGGCACCTTGAGCACGCGCCCCGACCGCGACCTCACGTACGGCCGGGGCGTGGGGTATGGGCATAGGCGACCTCGCGTACGGCCGGGGCGTGGGTACATGGCGTCGAAGTCTCCGGGGAGCCGAACGCGGTCTCACGTACTCCAGGCACACGAGACCGCCGACGGGAGAAGAGTCAGGACAGGGCAGGACGCAGTCCGCCGAAACCACGTGGGACCACCCCGGGGGACCTATACAGCTGGGTGGCGCCAGCAGGCGTCGCACCGCAGACGCGGCCCCGCATGCCTCAGACCCCGCAGCCCGCCGAACGCCCTTGCCACAGCTCGATCGAGCCGCACCGAGAACGTGGCCGCTACTTCTCCTCGGCAAACCGCCGCACAGCACTGGCAACAGCCTCAGCGACATGCGTGTCAAACGCCCCAGGTATAATGTATACAGGGCTGATCTCATCAGTGTCCACAACGGAGGCGATACCCGTCGCAGCGGCACGAAGCAAGTTGGTAGTAATCTCCGTGATTCCCGTGTCCAGCAGCCCGCGGAACAGTCCGGGAAATGCTAGGACGTTATTGATCTGATTGGGGAAGTCCGAACGTCCGGTTGCCACGACAGCCGCATAGTTGGCAGCGCCGATGGGATCAACCTCCGGAGTAGGGTTGGCCATCGCGAACACAATGGCGTCCTCAGCCATAACAGAAAGGTCCTCGGGCTCGAGAAGGTTCCCCGACGACACCCCAATGAATACGTCAGCACCAACCAGGCCCTCCTTGAGGGTTCCTGTGACCCGACGCGGATTCGTGTTCTCTGCCAGCCACCTGCGGTGCTGGTTCATTCCGTCAGTATCATGCGCCGACAACGCTCCGGTACGTCCGTACCCCACGATATCTGTGGCCCCGTGAGCCATGAGCAACTTGGCGATGGCGTTCCCGGCCGCACCGACGCCCGACAGGACGATACGGACATCCTCAATCTTCTTCCCCACGACCTTCAGCGCGTTGATCAGCGCAGCCAGGGTCACGATCGCGGTCCCGTGCTGATCGTCGTGGAACACCGGAATATCAAGTTCTTCCCGCAGGCGCTCCTCAATGTCGAAGCACTTGGGGGCCGCAATATCTTCCAGGTTGATGCCACCGTAGGCAGGTGCAATGGCCTTGACTATGGAGATGATCTCCTCCGGGTCCTTGGTGTCCAGAGCGACCGGCCACGCGTCAACGTTTCCAAACTGCTTGAACAGCACAGCCTTGCCCTCCATGACCGGCATGGCGGCGGACGGGCCGATATCACCCATTCCAAGCACGGCAGTACCGTCTGTCACCACCGCAACGGTATTCTTTTTGATTGTGAGCTTTCGGGCGCGCTCCGGGTGGTCGTAGATAGCCTTGCAGACCCGGGCGACGCCAGGGGTGTACACGCGCGCAAGGTCACGACGGTTATGGATCGGGTACGTCCCCACTACCTCAATCTTACCGCCGACGTGGGCCAGGAAGGTAGAGTCCCCGACAGTCTCGACGACGACGCCGTCAAGCTCGTCAAGCCTGGAAACCAGGTCACCACGGTGCCTGGAGTCTCGGGTGTCCGCAGTCAGATCTACAGTCAGCGTATCGGCACCCGCCTCTGCAACGTCCACACCGGTCACGACAGCTCCGGTGGCAGTGGCGGTGTCCACCAGCCGGGCCACAGCCTTCTGGGACGCGGGAACCTTGAGGTGCAGGGCGACGGTGTAACTAGGGCTAGGCTGAACCATGTATGTTCCTCCAGCAGAGATCCATGCGATAGGGGTCGTCTCAGACCCTATCCCCAACTCCCCTCGTCCTGACAGCTGGACGTCGGAAGCAGACCCAGATAGTGAGACGCCAGCGACGACGTCGGCTGCCTCGCGACCTGGTCCTGCCACGGAACGGACGTTCCGGCTACTGCTACTTCGCCGCGGACAGCAGCCTCTGGCTACCCAGTGGTTCTCTGGGTCCCCCCTGGACGCCGGGCACCTAGGACAGGGAACCACCGGGTAGCCGACACCCTCAGCCCTGAGCGCGCTCCATGACCAGCTCACGAACTCGCCTTGCGTCCGCCTGCCCCTTGGTGGCCTTCATCACTGCGCCGACGATCGCACCCGCAGCCTGGACCTTTCCGCCCCGTATCTTCTCCACGACATCAGGGTGTGCCTCCAATGCAGCGTTCACGACCTCCAGCAGCGCAGAGTCGTCGGAGACGACCTTCAGCCCTCGGGTCGTCGCCACTGCCTCCGGGTCCCCTTCCCCGGCAAGGACTCCTTCCAGGACCTGCCGCGCCAGCTTGTCGGTCAGGCGCCCAGAGTCAACCAGCATCTGCAGCTGAGCGACCTGTCCCGGCGTCACCGGCAGCTCTTCCAAGGGGCTCTCCCTCTCCCTGGCGGCACGAGACAGCTCCCCCATCCACCACTTACGTGCGGCCTGCCCGCTTGTCCCGCTCCGCACCGTGGCCTCGATCAGGTCCACTGCCCCAGCATTGACCACATCACGCATCTCCGCCTCGCTGAGGGACCACTCCTCCCGGAGCCGACGCCGCCGCACCATCGGCATCTCCGGCAGACTGGCACGGATCTCCTCCACCCACTCGCGAGACGGCACCACCGGAACGAGATCCGGCTCAGGGAAGTAACGGTAGTCGTCCGCGTCAGACTTGACCCGTCCCGCCCGCGTCGTCCCGTCCGCCTGGCCGTGCCGGGTCTCCTGGACCACATGGCCTCCGGCCGCAAGAACAGCCGCCTGTCGCTGGATCTCATAGCGGACACACTGCTCGATCCCACGGAAGGTGTTGACGTTCTTGGTCTCCGTACGCACCCCCAGGGGGGCGTCAGGAGACTCTCGTAAGGAGACGTTGACGTCTGCCCTCACATTTCCCAGCTCCATCCGGGCCTTGGAAACACCTATCGCCCGGAAGACGTCGCGCAGCGTGCGCACGTAGGCGGCCGCGACCTCCGGCGCCCGCTCACCGGCACCCTCGATGGGGCGGGTGACGATCTCGACCAGCGGCACCCCTGCACGGTTGTAGTCCACCAGGGAGTATTGGGCACCCTCGATCCGGCCGTCCGCGCCACCGACATGGGTGTTCTTCCCCGCGTCCTCCTCCATGTGCGCCCGCTCGACAGGAACGGTAAAGGAGGTCCCGTCCGCCAGCTCGACCTCGACCGCCCCGTCGTAGGCAATCGGCTCATCCGACTGAGAGGTCTGGAAGTTCTTCGACAGGTCCGGGTAGAAGTAGTTCTTTCTCGCGAATCGGCAGGACCGGGCTATCTGGCATCCCAGGGCCAGCCCGATACGGATCGCGTACTCCACCCCCCGGCCGTTGACCTGGGGCAGCGCCCCGGGAAGCCCTACCGAGGTAGGAGTCACCATCGTGTTCGGCTGGGCACCGAAGACGTTGGGTGCGGCGTCAAACATCTTGGTCTCAGTACCGAGCTCGACATGCACCTCCAGCCCCAGCACCGGGTCGTAACGGCGCACGGCCTCGTCAAAGTCCATCAGCGGGTCGCTCATCAGTCCACCTCAATGCGTCGTGAGTATCGGTTTGTCCGTCGTGACAGCCCTACCGTCCCTGACTCCCCTGTCACTGCCCGGCCACCTCGGCCAGCCCAGGAGC
This sequence comes from Actinomyces wuliandei, assembly GCF_004010955.1. NCBI lineage: Bacteria > Bacillati > Actinomycetota > Actinomycetes > Actinomycetales > Actinomycetaceae > Actinomyces > Actinomyces wuliandei. The sequence goes on along the minus strand of NZ_CP025227.1, from coordinate 876,992 downwards.
ACAGGACAGCAGCGGCTCGCCACGCCGCTCGTCGAGCGCAGCCTCCAGGACCGCCCCTGCGCGGTAGAGGCGGTTGTCGGCCCGCTGAGGTGCCAGGAGCTGGAAACCCACAGGCAGCCCGTCATCACTGAGCCCCGAGGGCAGGCTCATGGCGGGCACTCCGGCCAGGTTGGCAGGAATCGTCGTCACGTCCAGCTTGTACATCGCCAGCGGGTCGTCCTTCTCACCGAACTTGTAGGCGGTCACCGGCGCGGTGGGCGAGACCAGGACGTCGTAATCCTCCCAGGCAGAGGCAAAGTCCCGCTGAACGAGTGTGCGCACCTTCTGGGCGCTACCGTAGTAGGCCTCGTAGTAGCCGGCGGACAGCACGTGCGTCCCCAGGACCACCCGGCGCTTGACCTCGTCACCAAAACCCGCTCCCCGAGTCGCCGCCATCACCGTCTCAGCCGTCACCGGCCCCTCCGACGGCTCAACACGCAGCCCGTAACGCATCCCGTCATAACGGGCCAGGTTTGACGAGGCCTCCGCAGGCATGATCAGGTAGTAGGCGTCAAGCGCGTACTCCAGGTGCGGCAGGGAGACGGTAGAGACCTCAGCACCAGCGGCCCGGAGCAGCTCCAGGGCGGCGTGGAAGGAGTCCACGACCCCCGGGTGGTATCCTTCGCCCCCGTCCAGCTCGGCAACCACCCCCACCCGCAGGCCAGTCAGGTCACGGCGCTCCTGCGCCGCGCGAACAACCGCAGCCATGCCCCGAGGAGCGTCAGGCAGCGAGGTGGAGTCCAACGGGTCGTAGGCGCCGATGACGTCGTGCAGCAGGGCTGCGTCCAGGACGGTACGAGCCATCGGACCCGGCGTGTCCAGGGAGGAGGCCATGGCGATGACGCCGTAGCGTGACACGGTCCCGTAGGTGGGCTTGACGCCGACCGTGCCAGTCACTGCCGCAGGCTGGCGGATGGAGCCGCCCGTATCGGTCCCCACTGCCAGCGGTGCCTCGAAGGCAGCGACGGCAGCGGCCGAGCCCCCGGACGAGCCCCCCGGAATACGGCCGAGGTCCCAGGGATTGGCGGTCCGGCCGAAGGCCGAGTACTCGGTGGAGCCGCCCATGGCGAACTCGTCCAGGTTCGTCTTGCCCAGTACCGGCATCCGAGACTCTCGGACGCGCCGCACCAGGGTGGCGTCATAGGGAGGTACCCAGCCCTGGAGGATCGCCGAGGCTGCGGTCGTGACCTGACCACGGGTGCAGACAAGGTCCTTGACGGCCACAGGGACACCCGCCAACTCGGCAGCTTCCCCGCCCTCACGGCGAGCCGCGTCGGCGGCGTCAGCCTCCGCCAGCGCCCTGTCCGCGCTGACGTCGAGAAACGCGCCGAGAAGGTGGTCAACGGCGTCTATCCTGTCCAGGTGCGCCTGAGTCAGCTCCCGGGAGGACACCTCGCCAGAGGCCAGGGCAGCTGCCTGCGTGGCGGCGGAGGAGCGGAGCAGGGAGGTCATGTCACTCATTCAGGCCGTCTCCTCCCCCAGGATCCGTGGAACAAGAAACAGGGAGCCCTCAGCCGCCGGCGCTCCCGCAAGCAGCTCCTCGGCGTCCAGGACGGCCCCGGGAGCATCCTGCCGCAGGACGTTGGTCAGCGGGACAGGGTGGGAGGTAGCGGGCAGGTCAGCAGTCACCACGCTCGCGACACGGGCAAAGGAGGAGGCGACCGCGTCCAGCTCACCAGCCAGACGATCCACCTCCTCCTCAGTCAGAGCCACGCGCGCCAGTGCAGCGACACGAGCGACCTCATCCTTCGAGATAGCAGACATAGGCACGAGTCTAGCGGGGAGGCCGCAGCGGCACGGGACGCGCAGCACCCGGCAGAGGCTCGGCGGCAGGACAGGCGGGACCGGGCAGCAGGTGGCGGCACTCGGTCAGCAGCGCCGTCAGCCAGGCCATAGGTCATGTACCATCTCACAGCGCATCAAGGGCTCCAGCTGGTTGACATATCAGCCCGGGACGACTGTGATAGTGGAGGATCTTGCGTCAGCACGTTCTGTAGGGACGCACCGGCTACCTACCCGTAGGCACAGGCCGCAGCCACGCCCCGTGGGCAGCGCCTGCGCTCCGAAGACATAAGGATTCCATGAGCAACGACACGTTCTCCACCAGCTCCCGCAGCACCGAGGCAGGCACCTCGGCCAGTGGGCTGACGGTACTGAGCACGCCCTACGGCGAGTCCGTCGGCGTACGTCGTCGCTCTGTGCTGGGCACGGGGGCGCCTGGCGGACCCGAGCCTGCGCCCGGGGAGACAGCAGGGGCAGAGGAGGGGCCGGCCCTGCCCGCACGTATCCCGCCCCGAGACCATGACAGACCGGGCGGACACGCCCCCGAGGCGCTCCTCCTTCCGGTTACGGCTGCGGCCTCTGAGGCCGTCAGTATGTCGGCAGCGACGCCCTCGGAGGCCCCGGTAGGCACCTCACCAACCAACACGGCTGACACGGGCACCAGGCCCGCGGCGACTGCGGCGGGGGCAGGGGCCCCCACCTCCGCCGCCTCTGCGCAGGAGACGTCCGGGGCAGCCACGAGCGGGTACCAGGGGGGTGAGGACTCCGCCACCCAGTCAGTCTCCCGCACGTGGGAGGACTCCACCTACGACGCGGCTCCTCGCCGACGTCGGCTGCCCGTGTGGACAGCCGCAGCCTCCTTCTTGCTCCTGCTAGGAGTCGGCGTCGGCGCCTACGCCTATGCCTCCCACTACGAGGACCACGCCCTACCCGGCACCGTGGTAGCAGGTACCGATCTGTCAGGAAAGACTCGGGAGGAGGTCGTCTCAGCCATTGAGGACCTCACCAGCAAGGCGACGGTCACGGTCTCGGGCGACGCCGAGGCGACGGCCTCCCTGGAGGACCTGGGGGTCTCGGTGGACACCGAGGCCACCGCTGATGCGGTCATGGCACGTGGTGACACCCTGGTCGACCGGTTTCGGGCGCTTGTCGACGAGCAGGAGGTCGAGGTAGTCACCACCTCCGACGACCAGGCGCTTGCTGACTACGCGACCTCCCTGATCCCCGAGGACCAGGTCAAGGCGGTCAACGCCACTGTCCTGCTCGGAGAGGACGGGGCGACCTTTACGACCACCCCGTCGTCAGCGGGGACCTCGCTGGACACTACCGCCCTAGGCCAGGCAGCCAAGGAGGCGGCAGCCTCACTGAGCCCGGCCAGTGTCACCGTCTCCTTCGCCTCCTCCGCCCCCGAGGTCTCAGACTCTGAGGCCCAGGAGGTCGCTGACAGGGCCAACGAGTGGGTCGGCCAGGACATCACTGTCGCCAACGCTGACGGAACCTACGTGTACACCGCCAGTGCTGTCGAGAAGGCCTCGTGGATCACCGTCACCAACTCTGTGGACGCCGCCCCGACCATTGAGGTCGATCCCGCCCAGGTCACCAGCTGGGTGGAGGTCCAGGCTGCCGACGCGGGCTCTGAGCCCGTCAACGGAGAGAGGAACGTCAACTCCGACGGGGAGGTCGTCTCCACACCCGTCGAGGCCGTTGACGGCAAGGACGTGAACAACACGGCAGAGGTCTCTGACGAGATCGTCCAGGCCCTTGACGACAACCAGGCCTACTCCGGGACCTTTGAGATGACCGTCGTCGAGGCGACGTGGAGCGAGCGAACCATTGCCGACGGCGCAGAGAATCTCGTCTACCAGGCCGAGCCCGGCGAGAAGTGGATCGACGTGGACCTGGCCAGCCGCACCGTGACCTCCTACGAGGGAGCCACCGTGGTCCGCGGTCCTGTCACGATCGTCGACGGCGCGGAGGAGACCCCCACCGTGACCGGCACCTACCAGATCTACCTGCAGTACGACTCCCAGACGATGGAGGGAGACAACATCGACGGCAGCAGGTACCGCACCGAGGACGTCCCGTGGGTCTCCTACTTCCACGGCGGCTACGCCTTCCACGGGGCCCCCTGGCGCAGTGACTTCGGCTACTCGGCCTCCCACGGCTGCGTCAACATGCCCGTCGAGGAGGCCAAGTGGATCTACGACTGGGTCGACATCGGCACGACAGTCGTGTCCCACTACTGACGCAGGCTGGCCTGCCGGTCATCTCACGCCCTGCAGGCCAGCCCTGTCCCCATGTGCCCTTTATGCACACGGCGGGCCTCCTCCGGCACCGAGGAGGCCCGCCGTCACGTTGTCCCCGGACCGTGCCCGACCCGGCTACCATGCAGGCAGCCCACGCTGCCCCGCCCAGCAGCCCGGGGCAGGCTCATGACGCAGGCGCTCAGGGTACGGACAGACCCTCAGGGCCATCAGCCAGCAGTCGGGTGAACTCCTCCTCATCCAGGACGGGAACCCCGAGCTCGCGCGCCCGAGCCTCCTTCACCCCCGCCTTCTCCCCCGCCACGACATAACTGGTCCGCCGCGACACGCTTCCCGAGGCCTTTCCACCGCGAGCCACGATTGCCTCCTTCGCCTCGTCACGGGTCAGCCCGCTCAGGGACCCGGTGACGACAACGGTCAGGCCCTCCAGGACACGAGCCGGGACCTCACGGACCCCCTGCCCCGCGTCGTCTCGGGCTCGGACACCGGCAGCCTTCCACCGCTGGAGGATCTCGCGGTGCCACTCCACCTCACGCCACTCCACCCAGGAGGCTGCGATCGTCGGACCAACTCCCTCAACTTCGGCAAGCTGCTCCAGGCTGGCCTCACACAACGCGCCCAGTGAGCCGAAACGATCCGCCAGGGCGCGGGCAGCCGTTGGCCCGACATGACGGACCGACAGCGCCACGAGGACCCTCCACAGGGGCTGGCTCCGCGACGTCCACAGGTGGGAGAGCATTGAGGTAGCGTTCTTTCCCGGAACGGTCGGGCGTGTCACCTGCCCCTGGTCGCCATAGGACTGCTTGGTCCAGAAGAACCGGCTCAGGCGCCAGTCCCCGGTGGGCTGCCCCCGCCGGGAGACCTCGCGCCAGACAAACACGTCGCGAAGATCGTCCGTCGTCAGGTCGAACAGAGCGGCCTCACCCGTCAGCACCGGGTCCTGCGCCGCGATCCCGGCCTCTTCCAGCAGAGCCACCACGGCCTCTGTGCGCTCGGAGACGTGCATGGCCTCACGGTCATCGGCGTCGAGGCACAGCCTGCCCCTCTCTGTCTCCAGCGCTCCTCCTGCCGCCAGGGCCGCCATCGCCTCGGCTCGCCCCTGGTCGGGGCACGTCAGGGCGATCGCCGCCTCCTCTCCCAGTCCCTCCACGTCGAGCGCCCCTCGGGAGCCGATGTGCGTCACTCTCTCAGCCAGCTGGGCTGGGCAGGAGCGGGTGTTGGGGCACCGTAGGTCGACGTCGCCCTCCTTGGCCGGCGACAGTGGCGTCCCGCAGGAGGGACAGTCCGTGGGCATGACAAACTCGCGCTCCGAACCGTCCCGCGCCTCAACCACAGGTGCCACGATCTCCGGAATGACGTCCCCGGCCTTGCGCACGACGACCAGGTCCCCCACGCGCACTCCCTTCCGGAGAACCTCGGTGGAGTTGTGGAGGGTCGCCCGGGACACCGTGGAGCCCGCCACGAGGACAGGCTCCATGATCCCGAAGGGAGTCACACGGCCGGTACGGCCCACCTGGACGTCAATATCCAGCAGACGAGTACGTACCTCCTCCGGCGGGTACTTGTAGGCCGCAGCCCACCTGGGTACGCGCGAGGTCGTGCCCAGGCTGTCCTGGAGCGCACGATCGTCCACCTTGAAGACGATCCCGTCGATCTCGTGGACAAGGTCGTGCCGACGCTGCGCGTAGCGGTCGATGTAGGCCTCACGCTCCTGCCTGCCCCGGACCACGGCACTGTACCCGGACACCGGCAGGCCCCAGCCACGCAGGAGGTCGTACCACTCGTGCTGGGTGGTCGGCACCGGCGCTGCGGGTGCCGGAACAACCCCTCCCACTCCGTGGACGACCACCGCCAGCGGCCGGGACGCCGTGACTGCCGGGTCCTTCTGGCGCAGCGACCCCGCAGCGGCGTTGCGCGGGTTGGCAAAGACCTGGAGAAGGGGCAGCCCCTGGGCCTGCCGCCTCAGGTTGGCCGAGCGTCGCTCCTCGTTGAAGGACGCAAAGTCCTGCGTCGGGAAGTAGACCTCCCCCCGGACCTCCAGGAGTTCGGGGTGGCAGTCCCCCGCCAGCACCAGAGGCACCGAGGAGATGGTCCGCACATTGCCGGTTACGTCCTCGCCCGTCGTCCCGTCACCTCGCGTGGCCGCCCGGGTGAGGACGCCGTTGACGTAGGTCAGGGCGACAGCCAGGCCGTCAACCTTCACCTCAGCGGTCATCGCCAGGTCCTCGTCGTCGCTACCGACGTCGGTGCACACGCGCCGGGCCCACTCATGGACCTCCTCGACGGAGAACACGTCCTGGAGGGAGAACATGCGCTGGTGGTGCCGGGCCTGCGCGAAGGTCGTCGTCGGGCGCCCTCCTACAGTCTGCGTCGGGGAGCCGGGCACGACCAGCGCGGGGTACCCGCGCTCCAGGTCCTCCAGCTCGCGGTACAGGAGGTCGTACTCCGCGTCGGACATCGGGCTCTGCGTGTCAGTCGCGTCGTAGTAGGCGTCACGGGCCTGCTCCACGAGCCGGACGAGCTCGTTCCAGCGCTGGCGGGCGACAGCCGGGACTGCGGCCACTGGCCCAGGTGCAGACCCGGTCGGGGAACCAGTCGCAGCGTCTGCCGTCGGTCCGACCACGGCAGCCGACCCGGTCGTGCTTGAGGCGCTGCTGCTAACGGGGAAGGAGTCGTTCATGTCCATATCCTCCCCCATGTCTCCCCCTGTCATACCTTCCGCCGGGGCACCACAGGTAACAGAAGCGCCATCCTGGGCACTCCGGGTCCACAACGGTGCCTCCTCTCCCGCACGCACCTCCCCTGGCAGGAAGCATCCTGGGAGACGTGAGCCCCCGACAGACCACACTGCCTCAGACCACTGCGGCCACGGCCTCCCACGAGCACGGAGAACCGGGTCAGCGCCACCTGCCACCTGCTGGCCGTGCTGCCCGCAGCGCGCTGACCTCGCCCTGGCACCTGGCAGTACTGACAGGGCCGGACAGGGGCCTGGTCGTACCGGTGGAGGGCTACATGGTCCTCGGACGAGGCGAGGTGCTCTCAGATCCCTTGGTCTCCCGTCGCCACCTGTCCCTGCGTGTACGCCCGGGCGGGGTCGACGCCCACGATGTCGGCTCGGCCAATGGCTCCTGGCACCGACGTCCCAGAGGACCGTGGCGTCCGCTGCACGGGCACAGCCGTCTCAGGGAGGGGTCCCGGCTATACCTGGGCGGCTCAGTTCTTGAGCTCCGGCACCGCCCTACCAGCCTCCTGGTCCCGGCTCCACCACGTCCCCAGGCAGGCACCTCCCGCCGAGCGCTTGCCACAGCCCTGATCTGCCTCCTCCCGCTGGCGGCGCTAGCCCTGCTCCCCACCCACTCGGAGCAGGCACCTGGCACCTTCAGGCTGCTAGCGGCCGTCCCCGTCATGACCATGGTCGCCATACGGCTTGCCTCAGCGTCACAGGGCCGGGCCGCCCGGCAGCGCACCAGCAACCATCCTGCCCCTGCCCGCTGGGGCCGACCACGTGACAGACCTGGCTGGAGCCGCCAGCGTCCCGACCCTTCCACCATGTTGCTTGCCGTGGCGGCCCGCTCCTTCGACTCCCACCCTCCGAACGCTGACGCGTGCACGCAGCCGCCTGCCGACCACGAGGGGGAGCAGCGGGCCTGGACAGGTGAGGCCCGCAGGGGCCAGATCCTGTCCCTCGACAACGGCGACCGGCTAGCCCTGACCGGAGACCACGCCCAGGACACCCTACGGTGGTGGTGCACCCAGGTCCTGGCTCGTCAGCAGGCGCAGCTGCTCCTGACCGATACAGGCGCGCGGCTGCAGTGGGGACCCGCGAGCCGTCCGAGGGAGGCGATGATCATGGTCTGCCCGCACAGCTCCCTGCCACCGCAGGCGCTCAACGTCACGGCCGGGTCACCCACGGCTCCCACCTGCTCACGCACCTGGTGGGAGACCGTGTGTGCCCTGGGGACAGTTACCTGCCAGACAAGTGGTCCGGGAGGCTCAGGAGGCAGGGCCAGCGGGGTACCGGAGCAGGTCGTCCTCACCGAGCTGCTTGACGACCTCGACCCCGCTGGCGTCTCCGAGTCCTGGCAGCGCCAGGAGCGGCTGACAGCCACGGGGCAGGAGGCGCCCCGCCTGGAGGCGGTCCTCGGCATAGGTAGCGACGGTCCTGTCCGCGCTGACCTGGTCGCGCACGGCCCCCACGCCCTGCTTGCCGGAACGACCGGTTCAGGAAAGTCCGAGCTCCTGGTCTCCTGGCTGCTGCAGCTGGCGCTGGGCACCAGCCCCGCCCGGCTGACGCTGGTCCTCGTCGACTACAAGGGGGGTGCTGCCTTCGGTCTGCTGGCCAGCCTGCCGCACACAGCGGGTGTCCTCACCGACCTGGACCCCTCGGGTACTCAGCGAGCCCTGTCCTCCCTCCAGGCCGAGGTCCGGCGCCGGGAACGGCTCCTGTCCTCGCACGCGGCCAAGGACATCCTATCCCTGCCCTCACAGGTCAGGGTCCCCCATCTGGTCATCGCCATCGACGAGTTTGCCACGCTGGCGGCCAGTCATACCGACATCCTGGACACGCTGGTTCGCCTAGCCGCTCAGGGACGCAGCCTCGGCATCCACCTCATCCTGTCCACACAACGGCCTCAGGGAGCCGTGTCCCCGGCGATCCGCACCAACACAGCGCTGCGAGCGTGCCTGCGTGTCCTGGACGCGGCTGACTCCCGAGACGTCCTGGGCCACGAGGGCGCCGCCCGCCTGCCGCACCACCCTGGTCGGGTGCTCATCCACGGTACTGACGCACCCGACACCGGAGCCCTCCAGGCTCCGTGGTGCGGAACCGAGGAGCAGGTTGAGTCACTGGTAGGTCTTGTGACTGCGGCCGCGCAGGGTCACGAGGCCGCCTGGAGACCGTGGGCCGCGCCTCTTCCAGCGCGCGTGGACCGGGACCAGGCCCTCTCCCTCGCCTCGTCCCGGTCCTACCAGCGGGACACGAGCACACAGGCCCTCGAGCGGGCTCTGACTATCCTTCTGGGCCTCACCGACCTGCCGGAGGACCAGAGTCTCGGACTGTGGTACTGGGACAGCCAGCGCCCGCTCCTGGTCCTGGGCTCCCCCGGCTCGGGACGTACCACAACCGTGCTCAGCGCTGCCGCAGCCGCCCTGGAGGCCAGCTCGCCCGTCCACCTGTGCCTGTCCAGGTCACCACGTCTTCAACCCCCCAGGACCGCAGCCCTCCCCTCCGAAGCAGCGCGCCAGCCATGGCCTGCGGTGGAACCAGCAACTGACGGACTGGGCACTGTCGTCGGAGTCGAGGACCCTCGACGCCTGGCCCGGCTGTGGTCCCTGGCCACCTCCGGGTCGCTGGCTGGCAGCCTGCTGTGCCTGGACGACGTTGACGCCCTGGTGCCTGCTGTCGACGAGGCCCTCGGTCCGGGCGAGGGGCACAGCCTGCTGGAGACGCTGGTCCGAACCGCCCCAGGTACTGGCACCCGTCTGCTGCTGACTGCTCCCCTGGCAGCGGCCTCGTCGCGCTGGGGCTGCGCTATCGGACTGAGGCTGGTTCTCGGGGCGCACCGCAGGGACCAGGCTGCTCAGGCCTGTCTCCCCCGCACAGTGGTCACCGGTAGCGGCCCGGGCCGGGGTGTCATCCTGGACGGCTCCGACACCACTGCGTGCCAGGTGATTCTCCCCCCGAGCACGGTGTCACGGCGTCCCCGAGCCCGACCCCGCCAGCGCCGCCCCGACCGGGCTGGTCCTGCCGTGCTCCGGCTGGAGCCGCTTCCGCGACTCGTCCCTGCGGGCAGCGTGGCACCCGGGACCTGGGCGGTCGGAGGCGATGACGCCTCTCCCGTCCCCGTGCCGCGAGGTACCAGCGTGCTGGTCGTCGGCCCTCCCGGGTCCGGACGCACCGCGACGCTTGCCGCGCTTGAGCACGCCCTCACCGGTCCCGTCCACGTGTACGACGACCTCGACCTGGCCCCGCGCGAGACACTGTCCGGGGCAGAGGCCGTACTCGGCAGCGGAGGGACCGTCCTGGCCTCGGCAGCGACAGACCGAGCGGCCTCCACCTACCGCGGTGTGCTAGCGGCTCTGAGGGAGCGCGCCGCCGTCGTCGTGCTGTGGCCGGGAATCGGTCCGGGGCACCAGGTCGCCGGGGTGCCGCTGCGCCCAGCCACCGACCCTCGCGCCCTGTCCCTTCCCGGACGCGGGGTCCTCGTCCACCGCGGCACCGCCACACCACTCCAGGTGGTCGCCCCGCTCCCGGGCGAGAAGCCGAGCACGTCAGCCAGCAAGCAGCGGAGCAGGCCTGACGCGCCCGCCCTCCACATGGTGCAGACGTGACCGACCGTACCCGCTGGGGCAGGTCGTTGCACACAGCCCGGCGGAGCACGACCCCACGCAGTGCCCCGGTCTCCTGGCAGTGATCCGCACGCCCCAGGAGTCGCTCACAACCACAGCATCCGTGAGCGTACGAAACATCACCTGTGAGGATCACAACACTGTCTCGGCACAGGTCTCACCACTGGGCTCTTGCTCGTTGCCTGACCACGTGTGAAGGTAGTGGGCGGACGTGGAGACCGTCCCTCCGACCAGCGTCGTGGGTTATGTCTGGGCTATATCACGGACTAGCAGGGCCAGGAGCTGACGAGGAGACCATGGACCGTTGGCAAGAGACCTTGTAAGGGGGCACTCATGGACTGGCGAAGCCAGGCTGCATGTCTTACCGTCGACCCCGAGCTCTTCTTTCCTGTCGGCAACACAGGTCCAGCCATTGCTCAGATCGCACGAGCCAAGGAGGTGTGCGCCCGCTGCGAGGTCGTGGACACCTGTCTGAAGTGGGCGCTGGAAAACGGTCAGGACGCAGGTGTCTGGGGCGGGATGAGCGAGGACGAGCGCCGTTCCCTCAAGCGGAGGGCCGCGCGCGCGCGCCGCTCGTCCTGAGGCAGCCTCCCAAGAGGCTCCCGCCTCCCCCTTCGCTCATTCCCCCGGCCTGAGGCTCAAGGTAGGTCAGGGGGACTGGACGCGGGAGCTAGGACCCGCTGCTCAGCCTCGCCCTGATGACCACCGCCGTACCTCGGCCCTTCGCAGCGGGCAGCCACTCGATGGATCCGCGTAGTTCGCCCCGTACCAGGGTGGTGACGATGCGGGTCCCCAGTCCAGTCATAAGGGCACCAGGCTGCAGCCCGACCCCGTTGTCCGTCACGTGAACCTCCAGCGTGTCCCCGTCGCGCTCGGCGCGGACACAAACCTCCCCATCCCTGCCCTCAAGACCGTGCTCGACCGCGTTGGTCACCAGCTCGGCGAGCACGGTCGCCAGAGCCTGGGCCGCACTGGCTCCCACAGAGCCGAAGGACCCCTGGACGCGGGTCTCGACCCTGCTGGTAGGGCTAGCGACCGCAGCGGCCATCCGCAGAATCGAGGAGAGGATCTCGTCCAGCTCCAGGTGCTCGTCGGCGCTGTGGCTCAGGGCGTCATGAACAGTGGCGATAGTCGTCACGCGCCTCTCCGCCTCAGACAGGGCGTGGCGCGTCTCCTCGTTAGAGGCCCGTCTCGCCTGCATGCGCAGCAGCGCGGACACCGTCTGAAGGTTGTTCTTGACCCGGTGGTGCACCTCGCGGATTGTCGCGTCCTTGCTGAGAAGGGCCTGCTCGCGACGCCGCACCTCGGTGATGTCGCGGACCAGGAGGACGGCCCCGGCCCTCCTGCCCTGCAGGGTCAGCGGGATAGAGCGCAGTGACAGGAAGACACCACCAGCCTCTACCTCCGTGAGCCACGCCTGGCGTCCCATGAGTACTACCGCAAGCGTCTCGTCGACCTGCGTCCGCGCCGGGATGATGGACGTGACCGCCGCCGCCAGCAGCACTCCTCCCAGGTCTCCCTTGATACCGAGACGGTAGAAGCAGGAGCGTCCGTTGGGACTGGCGTAGAGCACCGTACCGTCCTCGCCCAGGTGGACCACACCATCAGCCACGCGTGGGGTACCGTGACGGATAGTCGTGCCGGCGCCGGTGAGCGGAAAAGTCCCCTCTGCCACCATCTGGCACAGGAGATCGGCCAGCTGCTCCATCTCCCGGTCCACGATACGACCGCCCCGGATCACCCCCACCGACGTCTCGCGGGTGACAACCGCGACGGGACTGCCCGCGCGAACTACAGGGACATACTCCTCCTGGACCGCAGCCGTCCCGGTCCAGTAGGGCTCGGTAGCAACCTGGACCTCCCCGGTGGTCAGGGCACGCTCTGCCATCACCTCACGAGAGGCAGGCATACGCCGACCGATCACGTCCTCAAGATGGACGGTGGCGCCCCCGGAGGGACGGGTGTGTCCCGCAGCGACAAAGGGACCAGTGCGCGTACGCACCCACAGCACCAGGTCACAGGTGGACAGGTCCGCAACGACCTGCCAGTCGGCAACTAGCTGGTGGATCCAGTCCAGGTCGGCGTCGGACAGGTCCGCGACGTCACGCAGGGCTGCGGGGAGAAAGGTCGGCACCCCCTCAGGATATCGGCATGCGTCCGCCTAGGCACTACCGCCCAGGCGGGCATGAGGACCCGGCTCCGACTCGCGTACTTCCACAGGCCTCCGTACGCCGTGCCGGTCCCACCAGCGCCCCGGCCCCGGCACCCGGGCCGGCAGGACAGCCTGGAGCCTCGCACCCCGCCGTCAACCACCCGGGCAGCCCCCTGAGGAAGTCACGAAAACTAGATGAAGATCTCCAGTGAAACATCGACACACTCAGCAGCTGGCATGGCAAGATCCTCGCATGAGGAAGACGATCACCATCACCTACCCCACCTCTCCCGCCCGAGCCGCCCAGATGCTTGCTGACCCCGGCTACCAGAACCTTCGTGTGGAACGACTCGATCTTGACGACGCCTCCGCCACGGTCACGCCGGACGACCAGGGCAGTGACCACGGCTTCGTCACCACGATCACCGGCACCGTGCCGCCCTCGCGGCTACCTGCTGCTGCGGCACGGTTTGTCCGTTCCGGGGTCAGCTTCGCAGTCTCCGAGACGTGGGGGGAGGCTGCACCAGACGGCACCCGGACGGGCAGTTATGACATTGACGTCAAGGGAGCACCGGTGAAGGTGGCGGCCACGGCCACCATGGCACCGGCCGGAGACGCCACCACCGTCACAGTTGACGTTGACGTCGAGGTCACGGTACCGCTGGTCGGCAAGAGCATTGAGGAGAGGGCCGCCTCCCGAGTGAGCCGAGTCGTGGAGGACGAGGAGAGGCGCGCCGCAGCCTGGCTCGCGCAGCACTGACACCCCCCTGACCCCACCGCCTGCCACCGTTTGCCACCGTGTCAGCGGCCCGGGCACCAGCGTGTGCCGGGCCGCTGACGGCTAGCCCGGAGGCAGATCCGGCAGGCGGCGAGGGCGTAGACGTTTCCTCCCACCCTCTGTTCTGCTGTGCGCGCACCACGCGCCGTGGCATAGAACCTGTCCAGCCGCACGTGGCACCATCACCGCATGAGCGAGCACAGTGCTACTACGCCCTCCCCCCCGTCTGCCGTCTGGGCTGAGCGGGTAGGGACCCGCCAGTACATTGGGCGCAACGCCAACGGGGCCGAGGTCAGGGTAGGAATGGGGTCAGGTGAGTTCTCCCCCGGGGAGCTGCTGAAGATAGCCCTGGCAACCTGCAACACGCTGTCGGCAGACCACCGCCTCGCCAAAGCCCTCGGAGACGACTTCGCCGCGACCGTCGGGTGCTCCTCGGTCAAGAACGAGGAGGAGGAGCGCTACGAGTCCCTCCAGGTAGAGATCGTCACCGACCTGTCCGCCCTGGACCCTGAGAAGCGTCAGCTCCTGGCCCACAGGGTGGAGGGTGCGATCGAGCGGTCCTGCACCGTCGGCCACACGATCGAGAGGGGAGCCACGGTCTCCCTGGACATCGTCGACCCGGATGAGGACTGAGCGTCACCCGGCGCTGGCTGCGCTGGGGCTCCACCCACCAGCACAGGCCGACGCCGCCTACGAGAACCTCCTGGCTGAGGTCCTCTCTCACGGCACCGCCAAGCGGGACCGGACAGGGACGGGTACCCGGTCCCTGTTCGCCCGCCAGCTGCGCTACCACCTGGCAGACGGGTTCCCTCGCCTCACGACAAAGTTTGTGGCCATGAAGGCCGTCAAGGGCGAGCTGCTCTGGTTCCTGCGGGGGCACAGCAACGTAGACTGGCTCCAGGAGCGGGGCATCCACATCTGGGACGAGTGGGCCGGTGACGACGGCGAGCTGGGTCCTGTCTACGGGGTCCAGTGGCGCTCCTGGCCCACCCGTGACGGCGGGGCCATTGACCAGATCAGCCAGCTGATCACCACCCTGCGCACCGACCCCGACTCCCGGCGTATGGTCGTCACCGCCTGGAACGTCTCCGAGCTCGACGCCATGGCCCTGCACCCCTGCCACGCCTTCTTCCAGTGCTATGTCACCGAGGGTCGGCTAAGCCTCCAAGTCTACCAGCGCAGCGCCGACCTGTTCCTGGGCGTCCCCTTCAACATCGCCTCCTACGCCCTGCTGACCCACATGCTGGCGCAGCAGGCAGACCTGGAGCCCGGGGAGCTGGTCTGGACCGGCGGGGACTGCCACATCTATGACAACCACGTAGACCAGGTGCGTGAGCAGCTGTCCCGGGTTCCCCAGGCCTTTCCCTTCCCCGTGCTGCGCCTGGAACGCGCCGCCTCCATCGACTCCTACACGATGGACGACATTGACGCCTCCCACGGATACCGCCACCACCCCGCTATCAAGGCCCCTGTCGCCGTGTGAGCGACAGCCAGGACGCCTGGGTACAGCAGGAGGAGGACAACCCCGTGGCAGGACTACCCCCTTACTCGTCACCCTCCGCCTCCCGGGCAGGGACCGGCAGCCTGGGCATGATCTGGGCGCAGGACATCACCGGCCTGCTGGGGGCAGGTGGGGGCATGCTGTGGCGGGTGCCGGCGGACTTCCGGCACTTCAGGGCTGCCACCCTGGGCTGCGGCGTCGTCATGGGGCGCAGGACGTGGGAGTCCCTGCCCGGCCCCCTGGCCGGGCGGCGTAACGTGGTGCTCACCAGCAGCCCCTCCTGGCAGGCTGAGGGCGCGCGGCCAGCCCCGAGCCTGCGCTCAGGCCTGGCCGCCGCGGCCGCCGGGGTGCTGGCCGCCCCCGACCCGCGCGAAGGGCGTGCCCGGGACCTGCCCCGCCTGTGGGTCATCGGCGGTGGCAGCGTCTACGAGCAGGCGATGGGCACCGGGCTGCCCGACGTCCTGGTGGTCAGCGTGCTGGACCTGGACGCACGCAGCCGTGCCCGGCAGCGAGGGCTGCCGGAGAGCTCCTTGGTGCGGGCACCAGGGATCAGCACCGAGGAGTGGAGGCTCGACCCGGCACGCTCCGACCCTCCGGGCACGTGGCGGGAACGCTCCGGCGACGCCCGATGGAGGGTCGAGACCTGGCGGCACCGCTGAGTGCCGCAGGCGCACCTGGCGGGACAGTCGCGGACCCAGCGGTCTGACACGGGCTGGCGCGTCAGCGGCCAGCCGCTTCAGGAGGCACGGGACCGGAGGAGTCACGCGGTACCAGGCGCGGCACCAGGACCTGCTCCCCCGGTAGGTACCGCCTGCCCGCCCGGGCCACGGCCCGCTCAAACGCAGTCCGCGCCATCAGACGAGTGTCCTGAGCCACAGTCGTGAGGGGGACAAGAGCGGTCACGGCCTGCCCGGAGTCGTCAAAACCGACGACACTCATCTCACCGGGCACATCCACACCAGCCTGGATGAGACGGTTGACCACACCCGTGGCACACCGGTCGTTGAACACGGTCAGGGCCGTCGGCCTCTCCTGTGCCTCCAGCACGTGAGCCGCGGCTCGCACCCCGTCAGCCTCCTCCGTCCCGCCACGGACCACCGAGGCCTGCCCCGCCAGCCCGTGAGCATCCATGGCTGACAGGTAGCCTGCGACCCGCTCGACCGAGCTCGGGGCACCGGCGCCGTCGATATGGGTGATACGACGATGACCGAGCTCGCGGAGATGCTCAACAGCCATCGCGATGCCCCCGCCGTCATCAATGCGGACGACGTCAACCCCCTCGACCCGCAGGGGGCGGGCGACCGCGACGACCGGGATCTCGGCGGCCAGGGACTCCAGGCGGGCAGGGCGCACAGTGGGTCCCACCATGACCAGCGCCTCACAGCGGTCGCGCAGCAGCGGCTCAGCGGCCTCGACGTCGTCCGTGCCCCTGACCACGCCGCCCAGGACGAGCTCGTAGCCGCTGTCCCCCACCGCCCGGTAGAGCCCCTCGACAAGATCGGCGTGGAAGGGGTGGTGAACACGGAAGGTGACACCAATAAGGCCGGAGCGAACCCTGCGCAGGCCCCGCGCCCGCTGGTCCGGGCGGTACCCCAGGCGGTCGGCCACGGCCTTGACCCGCGCCCGCGTGACCTCGGAGGCGCCAGGAGCCCCGCGCATGACGATCGAGGCCAGGGAGACGGAGCAGCTGGCCTCGCGGGCCACATCGACCAGGGTGACCTGCCCACGCGACCCGCTGCCGCGCCCCTTAGTAGGTGACGCCACGGCCGCTCCTCCCGACGTGCCGCCCTCCCCCGGGCGGAGCCGTCCGACAAGGCCGACTCGAACGACTAGAACAACTAGAACGTTGCAGCCCCAATCGGCAGAGCGTTCCCTGCGGCATCAAGGGCCACGGGGGCTCTCGTACAGACATTGACATCTCCTCTTGTCCTGACAATCTGTCACGTACTAGTGTGCCATGACACAGGTCCTCGGCAACGGTGCACCTGCGCACCACGAGACAAAGGAGTCGCCCATGACCTTACCCACCCCTGACCCAGTCAGCACCTCTCCCGCCAGCCCCGCTGTCGGCCCACCCGCCTCTGCACGAGTCAGAGCCGCCCTGGTGGGCGCCGGGCGCATCGGGTCCCACCACGCTCGGGCGCTAGCCCGGGAGGTCCCCGGGGCGGACCTGACGACCGTGGTCGACCCCAGGGTCGAGGCTGCCCAGGCCCTGGCCGAGGAGCTCGGCGCCCGGGCCGTGCCCACCATAGAGGAGGCCTTGGCTGACGACACCCTTGACGCGGTGCTCATCACCACTCCGGCGGCACTGCACACCTCCGCCATCACCACCGCCGCGAAGGCGGGCAGGCACGTCTTCACCGAGAAGCCGATCACCACGACGCTCGAGGACGCGCACACGGTGATCGATGCGTGCCGCGACGCCGACGTGCACCTCCAGGTCGGCTTCAACCGGCGCTTCGCCCCTGGGTTTGTCGCCGCTCGCAAGGCCGTGGAGGACGGGCGCGTCGGACGAGTACGCCTTATGCGGTCGGTGACCCGAGACCCAGGCCCCTTCACCGCAGACCCGTTGTCCACCCCGAGGGGGACGATCTTCCTGGAGACCCTCATCCACGACTTCGACACGCTCCTGTGGCTCAACCCCGGCGCCAAGGTGCTCTCCGTCCACGCCCACGCCGACGCCCTGGTCCGCCCCGACGCCAAGGCAGACGGCTTCCTGGACACCGCCGTGGTCACCATTGTCTTCGACAACGGGGCCACCGCCGTGGCCGAGGCCTGTTTCGAGGCCTCCTACGGCTACGACGTGCGCGGGGAGGTCCTGGGAGACGTCGGCATGGTCACCATGGGGTGCGGCCGCACCAGCGACATGACCTACTTCGGGGCACAGGGTGCCGCCTGGGACACCTCCCGGGCGGACACCGACCTGCTGCACACCGCCTACGTCGCCGAGCTTGACGCCTTCGTGCGCACGGTACGCGGGGAGGACGTCGCCGCCTCGGGCGCAGTCGTCGGGGGACTGCCCGGCCCCGAGGCCGGCCTGGCCTCCCTGCGCGTGGCCCACGCCGCCATCACGTCAGCCAGCCAGAACCGCACTGTCACGCTTGAGGAGACCTCCGCATGAATGCTTTCACTCTTGCCGCCTGCGCCGAGATGATCTACCTGGACCGTCCCTTCCTGGAACGCGTCGAGGCCATCGCCGCCCACGGGACCGACGTGGAGATCTGGGACTGGACCACCAAGGACCTGGACGCCTTGGCCGCCACTGGCGTGCCCGTCGTCTCCATGACCGGCTACGTCGAGGGCGACCTCACCACCGAGGAGGGAACTGCCCGCCTCCTGTCCACCGCCGAGGACTCCCTGCGGGCTGCCGAGCGGCTGTCCTGCCCCGTCCTCAACGTCCACGGCACCGGCCTGGGTGAGGGCGGCATCCCTGTGGTGGCCAACGAGCACCCCACGCCCGCCGACTGGCTGCGTGCCGCGGACACCCTGCGCCGCCTGGCTGAGCTGGGGCAGCGTGAGGGGCGCGTCTTCACCCTGGAGAACCTCAACCTGCCCGTGGACCACCCTGGCTGCCCCTTTGCCCTGGCCCACGACACCCGCACCCTGGTCCAGGCGGTGGACTCCCCGTGGCTGAGGATGAACCTGGACCTCTACCACGCCCAGATCGGTGAGGGGAACCTTATCGAGCTGTGCCGCCAGTCCCTGCCCTGGGTGGGAGAGATCCAGGTCGCTGACGTCCCTGGCCGCGCCCAGCCCGGAACCGGGGAGATCAGCTACCGGGCAGTCGCCCTGGCCCTGGCAGAGGCGGGCTACCGAGGCAACATCGGCATGGAGGCCTGGGCGAGGGGCGACGGCGAGGACGGCTCCACCCCCGTCTCCGACGCCGCCCTGGAGGAGTTCGTGCGCACCTTCACCGTCGAGGTCGCTGGCGAGGGCACTGCCGAGCCTCCTGCCAGGACCGCTGCTGAGACCACCGGTAGGGCAGCCTCATGAGTACCGCCCCCTCCGTGTCTGCTACCAGCCAGCGGCAGGTGGACCGCAGGCTGTTTGCCATCCGCTCCATCGCCACCCTGGGCGGGCTCCTGTTCGGCTACGACACCGGGGTCATCTCCGGCGCCCTGCCCTTCCTGAGGAACCCGGCCTCCGAGGGTGGCCTGGGCCTGGGCTCCTTCGAGGAGTCGGTGGTGACCACCTCCCTGACCGTGGGCGCCGCCGTGGGCGCCGCCGTGGGCGCACTCGTGGGCGGACGCCTGTCCGACCGCTTCGGACGCAGGCGCAACATCATGACGGTCGCTGTCATCTTCCTCGTCGGCGCCCTGGGCTGCGCACTGGCTCCCTCCTACCCTGCCCTCGTGGCCTTCCGTTTCATCCTGGGCCTGGCCGTGGGCGGTGCCTCCGCCACGGTCCCGGTCTACCTCTCCGAGATCTCCCCGGTGGAGATCCGTGGGACCATGGTCTCACGCAACGAGCTGATGATCGTCACCGGCCAGCTCCTGGCCTACACCTGCAACGCCATCATCGCCACCGCCTGGCCCGGCGCCAACGCGTGGCGCTGGATGCTGGTCATCGCCACCCTGCCCGCTATCGGGCTGTGGGTCGGTATCCACCTGCTGCCGGAGTCCCCCCGCTGGCTGGCCGACAAGGGCAGGGCACGGGAGATGTGGGACGTCCTCAACCAGGTACGCATGCCTGACGCCGTCAAGGGCGAGGGCGAGGACATCCTGCACCGCGTGGAGGAGGAGCGCGCCATGGGCAAGGGGTCCTGGGCGGACCTGCGGGTGCCGTGGATCCGCAGGATCACCTTCATTGGGATCGGGCTGGCCTTCCTGTCCCAGCTGACCGGGGTCAACGGCATCATGTATTACGCCCCCACGATCCTCATCTCCACCGGGCTGGGCACGCAGGCCTCGCTCGTGGCCACGATCGCCAACGGGGTGATCTCGGTGATCTCGGTCTACATCGGTATCGCCTTCTTCCTCAAGCGGCTGCCCAGGCGGCGCATGATCCTCACCGGGCAGACCGGCTGCGTGTCCTCGCTCCTCGCGCTGTGGCTGATCTTCCTGCTGCCGGAGTCCACCGCCCGCAGCTACCTGGTGCTGCTGTTCATGCTGACCTTCCTGTTCTTCATGCAGTGCTTCATCGGGGTGACCTTCTGGCTCATGCTCGCCGAGATCTTCCCCATGCGGGTGCGCGGCCTGGCCAACGGGGTGGCCGTGTTCTCCAACTGGGTGGGCAACATCATCGTGGCCTTCACCTTCCCCAACCTCATTGAACTGGTCCAGGGCAACGTGTTCCTTATCTTCGCCCTGGTCAACCTGGGGTCCCTGGCCTTCTACGCCCGGTTCCTGCCGGAGACCAAGGGACACAGCCTGGAGGAGCTCGAGCGCATCTTCAAGAAGCGCTATTCTTGAGCCCGCACTGTGGTCTCACAGGGCCGTGCCGCCCCTCCACCTGCCGACGGGGCGGCACGGCCCTGTGTGCCGGGCGGGCACCTGCGCCCTGAGTCTCCGCCCGCCCCGTGCCGCACCCCAGGTGGTGCCCAGGGCTCCGAGCCACCTTGGAACCTGCAGCCTCCTTATCCTGCCCGACCCTGACCACACGTGGTGCCAGCCTCGCCCCTCAGCGCACCAGCCCCTTGTCCGCCAGCCAGGCGGAGGCAATGACGTCCGAGCCCAGCTGCTCCTGCCTGGAACGCGTGGTGAGGGCGCGCAGCTCCTCAGTGGTCAGCTGAGCAGAGACGGCGTTGATCGCGTCAACGGCAGCCTGGGGCAGGGTGCTGGCCACCAGCGGTATGACGTTCTGCGGCAGGATCAGCCCCTCCGGGTCCTCCAAGACCACCAGGTCGTTGGCCTCAATGGCGGGGTCAGCAGTGTAGATGTCAGCAACGTCTACGCTGCCGTCCAGGAGGGCGTTGAGCGTCATCGGACCACCGGAGTCCTCGACCGGCTCGACCTGGACATCCACGCCATAGGTGTCCTTGACGCCCTCTGGCCCATAGGGACGCTCCTCGAACTCCGAGTTGGCAGCGACGCTGACGGTGCGCCCCAGCGTGGCCAGGTCCCCGATCGAGGTCAGGGAGTGCTCCTGGGCGAAGTCCCTGGTCACCGTGTAGGAGTCCTGGTCGCTGGCCCGCGCCGCCTCCAGGACCGTGAGACCCTCAGGCAGGACGCCCGGCAGCGCCTCCTGGACCGCCTGGGCGTCACCGGCGCTCGTCTGGGAGTCGTAGAACTGCAGGAGGTTCCCGCTGTACTCCGGTATGACGGTCACGCCTCCTGACTCCAGCTCGCTCAGGTACGTCTCGCGCTGGCTGATCCGGTACTCCCGGCTGACCCTGAGCCCGGTGTCCTCCATGACCTGGGCGTAGAGCTCAGCGATGATCTCGTTAGAGTCACTCTGCTGGCTACCCACGACGATCGTGCCGTCACCAGAGGCTGTGCCCCCGGTGTCCCCGGCCAGGGGGTCGGAGTCGGAGCAGGCGGACAGGACCACTGCGGCCGCAAGGAGGCCGCCCCCGCCCAGGAGACGACGACGGCTCAGCGCGGGCAGCGCGGCTGGAGCCGCCGGGGGGACAGGGCCAGGCAGGCTGGTGGGGCCTGGGCCGGGGAAGGTCGTCATGGCTGTTCCTTTCGGTTGCTGCGCCCGCTGGCTGGAGCCAGGGCACGCTGAAGGAGGGAGAAGAAGGTCTCCGAGGCCAGGGCCACGGCGATGACCAGGAGCGCCGAGGCGAGCATCATCTCGTAGCGTTGTGTCCTGAGCCCCAGGAACATGAGACGCCCCAGGCCTCCGGCCCCGGTGTAGGCGGCCAGTGTGGCCGTGGCGACGACCTGGAGACTGGCCGAGCGCAGGCCGCCAAGGAGCAGCGGGACGCCCAGGGGGACCTCGACGCGGGTGAGGACCTGTAGCTCAGTCATGCCGCAGGAGCGCGCCCCGTCCACGGCCCCGGCGTCGGCGGCCCGCACGCCACTGGTGGCCCCGGCCAGGATGCTGGGCAGGGCCAGGACGACCAGGGCGACCATCGGCGCAGCCAGCCCGATGCCAAGAAGAAGGCCGAGCAGGGTGACCAGCCCCAGGGTGGGCAGCGCCCGCACCGCGCCGGACAGCCCCTGGACCCAGGTGGTCCCGCGTCCGTAGTGGCCGACCCACCAGCCCGCAGGAACCCCGAGGAGCGAGGCCAGCGCTACCGCCATGAGCGAGTAGCCCACGTGCTGGGCCAGGAGCGTGCCGAGAGCCAGTCGTCCCGACCAGCTGTCCGGGCTGAGGAGGTAGGCCAGGGCCTCAAGCAGGAGGCTCATGAGCCCGCCCCCATACCGCCCGGTGCACGAGAAGCCGCCTCGTCCCGGAGGCTCTCGCCACCGGGGCTGGCAACGCCTTCGGCAGCGGCAGCGGAGGCGCCCTCTTCAGCAGCGCCCGTCGCTGCCCCAGCGACGGTCCAGGGCATGAGCAGCCGTCCGAGTCCCAGGACGAGGAGGTCCAGGACCAGGGCCAGGACCGCAGTGAGCAGGATGCCCACAAGGATCTCCGCCCGGATGCCGCGCTGGAAGCCGTCGGTGAACAGCCAGCCCAGGCTGCGCACACCCAGGACGGCGCCGACCGTGGTCAGGGAGATGGTGGACACGCACACCACCCGCAGCCCGGTGAGGACGGCCGGGCCGGCCAGCGCCAGCTCGACGGTGAGGAAGCGGCGCACCGGCCCCACTCCCATGGCGGTGGCCGCGTCGAGGACGCGGGGGTCCACCGCGTCCAGGGCGTCCACGGCAGTCGGCACCATGATTGCCAGCCCGTAGAGCGTCAGGGCGACCACGACGTTGACCACGCTGCGCACACCGGTTCCCAGGACAAGAGGCAGGATGATGAGCAGCGGCAGAGAGGGGACTGCGTAGAGCAGGGAGGATCCCCCGACAAGCAGGCTGCGCAGCAGCACTGTGCGCTGGGCCAGCCGGGCCAGCGGCAGGGCCAGGACCAGCGTGGCCCCGACAGCGGGCAGGGCCTGGGCCAGGTGCGCGGTGAGGTATCCCAGGATCGTGGGGATGTTGGCGAGGACCCAGGTCACCGGACCGCTCCGAGGGGACGGGATGGCTCGGGTTCCGCAGGCTCCAGCCGCCCCAGGACCCGCCCGGCCTCGTCCAGGACCACCCGCTGCTCAGCCCGCTCCTCCAGCCGCAGGCGGCGGTCGGTGTCGTCAAGCCCCAGGAAGCGGACCACGAAGTCGTCAGCCGGGCTGGTCAGCAGCTCCGCGCCGCTACCCCTCTGGGCGACCTGGGCGCCCTCACGCAGGAGAATGATCTCGTCCCCCAGCGCCAGGGCCTCGTCCACGTCGTGGGTGATGAACAGGATCGTCTTGCCCAGGTGGCGCTGGAGGCGGATCAGCTCCTGCTGGAGCTCGCGGCGCACCAGGGGGTCCACAGCACCGAAGGGCTCGTCCATGAGCAGGACACCGGGGTCGGCGGCCAGCGCCCGGGCGACCCCGACCCGCTGGGCCTGCCCCCCGGAGAGCTGGTGGGGGTAGCGCCCGGCGAGGTCACGGCCTAGCCCCAGGACATCCATGATCTCCAGCGCCCTGCCACGGGCCTGGCTCCTGTCCTGGCCGTTGAGGCGGGGCACCAGGGTGATGTTGTCGATGACACGGCGGTGGGGCAGCAGGCCCGCGCTCTGCATGACGTAGCCGGTACGGCGGCGCAGCCTCACGGCGTCGCTGGCCGCGACGTCGGCGCCGTCAACGAGGACCGACCCGCTGCTGGGCTCGACCATGCGGTTGACCATGCGCAGGAGGGTGGTCTTGCCGCAGCCCGAGGAGCCCAGCAGCACGGTGGTGGTGCCAGCGACGACCCGGGCCGAGAAGGAGTCGACGGCGAGGGCGCCCTCTCCTGCACGACGTCCTCCCCTGCGTCCGCCCCCATGGCCTGGGTAGCGCTTCGTGACGGACCTGAACTCGATGGTGCTGCTCATGAGGGGCGGCGTCCTCCTCTCGCGACGTCGCCAGGCTGCCCCCAACGACTGCGTGGCAGGCACGGTACCAGGCATCAACTTCTATGTCGATGCGATATATCTTGACGTATCATGGTGTCGTGCTCGACCTGCAGATCCTGGGCTTCCTGGACGACGGCCCCCTCCACGGCTACGAGCTGCGGCGCCGTATCCTGGAGCTGGGGGGACCAGGGACCAGGCTCAGCGCAGGCAGCCTCTACCCCGCTCTGTCCCGCCTGGAGGCCGCTGGCTACCTGACCCGTGAGGACGCGGGCAGCAGCCGCCGGGTCCGCCGCACACTTACCATCACCGAGTCAGGACGCTCCCGCCTTCACCAGATACTGCGCGACACCAGCGGGGCCGACCTGGAGTCGCAGCCGC
The DNA here is from genome assembly GCF_004010955.1 of Actinomyces wuliandei. NCBI lineage: Bacteria > Bacillati > Actinomycetota > Actinomycetes > Actinomycetales > Actinomycetaceae > Actinomyces > Actinomyces wuliandei. The sequence continues at coordinate 852,783 of NZ_CP025227.1, read as the reverse complement.
GCTTCCTCACGGTCCTGGCATTCCTGTCCCGCCTGCCCCCCGAGGAGCAGCGGGAGGTGCTGCGGCGCCGCATGGAGGTTCTGCAGACCCCTCCGGCCTTCTTCTACGACAACGGGCGGCCTCGCCGCCAGGCCGAGGAGGCGGACCCCTACCGGCAGGGCATGATCACGATAGCCAGCGCCGCCCGCCGGGCGGAGATCACCTGGCTCAGGCAGGTGCTGGAGGAGCCGGGCACAACGGTAGCGGCGGACCCGTCGGCCGGACGCACCACGCCCGGCACAGACAGCACCGGTACCACCGGCACCGCAGTCAGCGGGACCAGCCACCCGTCCGGCCATCGCACCCGCGCGGCCACCACCCGAGCCACCCGAGCCAGGAGCGCGTGACATGTCCTCATCAGTCACCTCCTCCACCCCTTCCTCCACCATGGCCGGCACCTCCGGGCAGGACGCGGCACCAGCCACGATGCTGGCCGCACGCCTCAGCGAGCCGGGCTCCGTGGAGAACCTGCAGGTGACCGAGCTGGCCGTCCCGGACCCGCCGCAGGGGTGGGTCCGGCTCAAGGTCATGGCCTTCGGCCTCAACCGCAGCGAGTACCACTCGGTCACAGGCCTTGCCGAGGGCATGACCTTCCCACGGATCCTCGGCATTGAGGCCACGGGTGTGGTGGACCTGGACCCCTCCGGCGAGCTCGCGCCCGGCACCCAGGCCGTCGCCCTCATGGGCGGCATGGGACGCCAGTTCGACGGAGGCTACGCCCAGTACGTCGTCGCCCCCCGCTCTCAGCTCCTTACCTTCCGCTCCGACCTGCCGTGGGAGGTCATCGGAGCCGTCCCCGAGACCCTGCAGACCGCCTACGGGTCCCTGACCACGGGCCTGGACCTGCGCCCCGGCCAGACACTGCTGGTCCGGGGAGGGACCTCGGCGCTGGGCCTGGCCGCCGCCGCGCTGGCACAGGAGAAGGGCTGCCGGGTCCTGGCGACCTCCCGGCGCCAGGAGGGACTGGATCTCCTGGCCTCACGCGGGGTGACACCTCTGCTCGACGACGGCGCGGTCGCCCCCCGGGCACGAGAGCTGTCGCCCCAGGGCGTGGACGCCACCCTGGAGCTGGTGGGCGTGCCCACCCTGCGCGACTCCCTGGAGGCCACTGCCGTGCACGGCACGGTGTGCTTCTCCGGCATGCTCTCCGACAGCTGGACGATTCCCGACTTCTACCCCCTGGACTGGATCCCCTTCGGGGTCAGGCTCACTACCTACTCCGGCGGGGCCGAGTCCCTCCCTCAGGGCGAGCTCCAACGGGTGCTGGACGCTATTGCAACAGGGAGCCTGGACCTGCTCCCCATCCACCCCTACCCCCTGTCACGGATACAAGACGCCCACCGCGATATCGTCGCAGGAACCCACATCGGCAAGCTGGTCGGCCTTCCCTGGGCCTAGAGCCTTGATACCAGTCACCGGTGCGCCAGGCGACCTCAGGCTCACTGCCGCTCACCAACAGCAGTCGCGCGATACCCGCCTCCTCACGTACTCTTTGCCACTACCCTGTCAGCCCGGCTGCTGACGGCCTGGCGGAGCCGCGCCACAGCACCACGGGTACCGCACCGCTGTGCCGGTGCCGGTGTCAGCGATGACGGGTCGGCAGGGGCGGTACAGAGCCAAAGACGGCGCCGGAGACGGCGCCAAGGGCAGTCACCAAGAAACGTACACCGAGGACGTCAGCGACGACGTCACCACGAGCCTGAGGAGGCACCATGGCACGCACGCACGAGCAGTCAGTGTCTTCAGCACCAAGCACCCCGTCCCCGTTTGTCGACCCGCCTGTGCAGGCAGCCGAGCACGCCTGGGTCCGCGACTGGAGGGCGCTGGAGGAGGAGGCCCTGGCGGACCCGCAGGGCTACTGGGCACGCAGGGCCGAGGAGCTGGAGTGGTCGACCCCGTGGCGCACGGTCCTCGACGACACCGAGGCGCCCTTCTACCGCTGGTTCACGGGAGCGCGGACCAACATTGTCTCCAGCGCCGTCGACCGGCACCTGGGTACGGCGCGCAAGAACAAGCTGGCCCTCATCTGGGTGGGTGAGGACACCTCCCAGGTACGCACCTTCTCCTACTTCGCCCTCGGCCGGGAGGTGGAGAGGATGGCCAACATCCTCAAGGCGATGGGCGTGGGCAAGGGCGACGTGGTGACCATCTACTTGCCCCGGATCCCCGAGGTCGTCTTCACCATGCTGGCCTGCGCCAAGATCGGGGCCATCCACTCCGTGGTCTTCGCTGGGTACTCCTCCGAGGCCCTGACCGCCCGGATCGACGACTCCGAGTCCACAGTCGTCGTCACTGCCGACGGGTCGTGGGTCAACGGCCGGGTCTTCCCGCTCAAGGACATCATCGACGAGGCAGTACGCTTCTCCCCCACCGTGCACAACGTCATCGTGGTGCGCAACACGGGCAGCGAGGTGACCATGGACCCGATCCGGGACCACTGGTACCACGAGCTGTGCAAGATGCCTGTCGCCAAGGGCCGCTGCGAGACCCTCCAGCTCGACGCTGAGGACCCCCTGTTCATCCTCTACACCTCGGGCTCGACCGGCCAGCCCAAGGCGGTGCTGCACTCCCACGGCGGCTACATGGTGGGCACCTACGTCACCCTCCACGACTGCTTCGACATCCATGACGAGGACCGGTGGTGGTGCACCTCGGACCCGGGGTGGATCACCGGACACAGCTACCTGGTCTACGGCCCCCTGCTGTGCGGGGCCACGACCTTCATGTACGAGGGCAACCCGACCTACCCCTACCCCGACCGGTGGTGGGACCTCGTCGAGCGCTACGGGATCACCTCCTTCTACACCGCCCCCACGGCGATCCGCACGCTCATGCGTTTTGGCGAGGCCTGGGTCAGGCGCCACGACCTGTCGAGCCTGAGGCTGCTGGGCAGCGTGGGAGAGCCCCTCAACCCTGAGGCCTGGACGTGGTTCCACCAGGTCGTGGGCCAGGAGCGGTGCCCCATCATCGACACCTGGTGGCAGACGGAGACAGGGATGTTCCAGATCACCACGGTGCCCTCCATGCCCATGAAGCCCGGAGCAGCAGGCCGTCCCGTCTTCGGGCAGGAGGCTGCCGTGGTGGACGAGGACGGCCACGAGGTGCCCGACGGGGTCGAGGGCAACCTGGTCCTCAAGCGCCCCTGGCCCTCCATGATGCGCACCCTCTACCGTGACCCGCAGCGCTACGTGAGCACCTACTGGGAGAAGTACCCCGGCCTCTACCACACGGGAGACTCCGCCCGGCGTGACGCCGACGGGTGGTTCTGGATCATCGGCCGCACCGACGACATCATCAAGGTCTCAGGCCACCGCCTGGGTACCGCGGAGGTGGAGTCCGCGCTCGTGTCCCACCCGGCCGTGGTCGAGGCGGCCGCCGTGGGCCTGCCTCACGAGGTCAAGGGGCACGCCGTCCACGTGGCCGTGGTCCTTCTGCCCGGCACCGAGCCCACCCGCAGGCTGGAGGCCGAGCTGCGCCAGCACGTGGCCTCCACCCTGTCCCCCATCGCCAAGCCGGACTCCTTCGACTTCCCTGAGACCCTGCCCAAGACCCGCTCAGGCAAGATCCTGCGCCGGGTCCTGCGTGCCCGGGCGCTGGGACAGGACGAGGGCGACCTGACCACCCTGGACGCCGACTAGGCTCCTGCCCGCCCTGGAGGCGGATGGGGCCTGGCGCCCGCAGGCACCCAGCACGACACGGGTGACCGTGCCCGAGGCGACCACCAGGAGTCCCCTGGGCAAGGTGGCCTGGGCGACCCCGACGCGGCCAGCGGCTGAGGGCCGGGTCCGGGCACGGCAGGCTCCTCGCTCCAGGAGACGCCCGGCTCGGGCTCTGCCAGCTGGCACTGGGCCACGACGACGGCCAGCTGCTCCAGCACGGCCGCAGAGAAGAGCCGCTCACCACTGGCAGCGCTGTGCACCGCCTCCAGGAGCTGCTCCGGGGAGCCGTCCTTGAGCAGGAAGCCGACCGCACCGGCCCGCAGGGCGAATCGCCCTGCGGGCCGACTGGCACTGAGCTGGCCGTCGGGGAGCCGCACCCACTCGTGCAGGCCGGGCAGGACGGCCAAGACATGGTTCGCGATCAACCACGCCACCGACGCCGAGGACATCGCCGCTGCGGCGGCGGTCTTCGAGGACCCGGCTCAGGACATCCTCTTCGCCACCGCCAACAGCGACATCGGCCACCAGGCTCCCGGCCAGTATCCCGTCAGGCAGATCAAGGCCCCAGCAGACCAGCAGGCCGCGACGGCCCACGAGGCGGACAACCTGGCCGCCGCCCCCCGGGGTGCCGCGATCATGGCGGCGGTCTCCTCCCACCTGGCACACGCCGCTCTCAATGACGAGCTGGGGGATGAGTACCCCGGGGAGCCCCGGCTGCTGGGGCAGCTGGCGGCCGAGCCGGACAACCCCCTGTGGGAGGACACGACCACTTCGGAGGTGGAGGACGCCTCGGCGGGCCAAGGGCGGCGGGACGGACAGCACCAAGACGTCCCTAGGTGCCGAACCACTCCCGCACCCGGTGGGCGACAGCCCGGTCAAAGGCGTCGTCGGAGTGGTGGGCCGCGATCCAGGCCGCGAAGGAGCCGCCCGCGCACTGGTCCATCTGGGCACGGCAGGCCTGTGGGTCACGCAGGGCACGGATCAGCATCTCCTCGGCCTGGGCCGCGCCGCGGTAGAGGAACGGGTAGCCCTGGGGCACCAGCGCCCTCGCCCACGGAAGGTCCGGCAGCACACCGACCACACCCGCGCCCAGGGCCTCGACGTAGAGCAGGCCGTAGGACTCCTCCTGGGCGGTGGCCAGGAAAGCCGTCGTGCGCGCCAGGGCCTGCCAGTAGGAGGAGCGCGTGGCGGTCAGCGGCCCCACCCACACCCAGTCCCGCCGGGACACGACCATGGCGCGCTCGGAGACCAGGTGGGACTCGTGCAGACGCATCTCCACCCTCAGTGGCACCCGCCTGCGGACACGGTCCACCACCTTAAGGAAGAGTTCCGGCCTCTTGTTGCGTGACAGGTAGATCGCCGGGTAGAGCACGACCGGGGGGTCAGCCGGGTCGCGGGGCTGGATGTGGTCCAGGCGGAACCCCAGGTTGACCCAGGCCAGGCGGGCCTTCTCCGCCAGCTGGGGGACGGTCCAGCGGCGCACCACCTCACGGATCTCGGAGGCGGTGCGCTCGGAGTTGGCGAAGGTGGGAAACAGCGCGCAGGACAGCGCTGTCGCAGCCGTCGTGACCTCGTCCGCGCCGTCGGACACCGGCGTCCAGACAAAGTTCATGACCCGTGGGCCACTGCGCCCAGCAGGGTCTCCCAGGTCTCCGTCTCCGCCCAGGCGGAGGTAGACCTGGGGGGAGTCCACCACGTCCATGTTGATGATCACGCTGCTGCGCGGGTCCACCATCCCCAGCGGCAAGATGTCGAAGTCCCCCGGGCCGCTGCGGTCGGCACCACCGGCGCCAGTGGTGCGGCCACCAGGAACGCTGCCAGGGGCGTCACCGAGACCTCCGTCACCCCCGTCGGCACCGCCACCGGTGCGACGGCTTGTACCTCGTCTGGCCACAGGGCCTACAAGGACCGCGTCGGGGAAGATGCGCAGCAGCCTCCGCACCAGGGTGTCGCCCGCCTCGTGGCCAGCCACCTGGCCGTCGGCGCTGATGACGACGTCGTCGCGCTTGATGACGATGCTCATGACGGGTTCTCCTGCTCTGCCAGGACCTCTTCCGGGACCTCGTCGTGCTCCTGGAGGTCGTCGGGTGCTGCGGAGCCTGCGGTACGCATGGCGTAGAAGGACCGGTGGACGAAGACGAGCGAGACCAGGAGGAACAGGACGGACAGGCCTGCCACCAGCCCCCTCGCCCCCTGCTCCGTCAGGCTCACCGCCAGCTCGACGGCCAGCAGCCCGAAGAGGGTCGTGAACTTGATGATGGGGTTGAGCGCCACGGAGGAGGTGTCCTTGAACGGGTCACCCACAGTGTCACCGATGACGGTGGCGTCGTGCAGGGCGGTGCCCTTCATGTGCAGGTCCACCTCGACCACCTTCTTGGCGTTGTCCCACGCCCCGCCCGCGTTGGCCATGTAGATGGCCTGGTAGAGGCCGAAGACGGCGATGGACACGAGGTAGCCGATAAAGAAGTAGGGGTCGATGAAGGCGAAGGACAAGGTAGCAAAGAAGACGGCGAGGAAGATCGTGAGCATCCCCTGCTGGGCGTACTGGGTGCAGATCTCCACGACCCGGCGCGAGTCCTCGGCGCTGGCCCGCTGGGTCCGGGTGTCCAGGTGGATGGAGCCGCGGATGAAGGCCACGGCCCTGCTGGCGCCGGTGGTGACGGCCTGGATCGAGGCACCGGAGAACCAGAAGACGACGGCGCCGCCGGTCACCAGCCCCAGGAGGAAGGGGGCGTGAAGCAGGGAGAGGTTCTCGATACCGGTGGTGAGGTGGTCGGTCAGGCCGATCATGATGGAGAAGATCATGGTGGTCGCCCCGACGACGGCGGTGCCGATGAGCACCGGCTTGGCCGTGGCCTTGAAGGTGTTGCCGGCACCGTCGTTGTCCTCCAGGAGGAGCTTGGCCCGCTCCCACTGGGGGGTGAGGCCAAAGTCGTGGGACAGCGCGGTGCCGATACCCTGGACCTCCTCAATACGGGAGAGCTCGTAGACGCTCTGGGCGTTGTCCGTCACCGGCCCGTAGGAGTCCACCGCGATCGTCACCGGCCCTGTCCCCAGGAAGCCGAAGGCGACCAGGCCGAAGGAGAACACGCTGGGGGCCAGCATGTACTGGTCAAGCCCGTCGGCTCCGAGCAGGTAGGACGCCGCCATGAGGCCGACGACGGCCATGCCCAGCCAATAGGCGGAGAAGCTGCCCGCCACCACACCAGAGAGGATGTTGAGGCTCGCACCGCCCTGGCGTGAGGAGGTGACGGTCTCACGCACGTGACGGGACCTGGTGGAGGTGAAGACCTTGACCAGCTCGGGGATGAGTGCCCCGGCTGCGGTCCCGCAGGTCACGATCGTGGCCAGCCGCAGCCACAGGCCTGCGCCCAGCCCGCCCAGGACGAGCCACGTGGTCAGGTAGGTCAGCACCACGCACAGCAGCGAGGTCAGCCACACCAGTGTGGACAGGGGCGCCTCAAAGCTCATCTGCTCCGCGTGCGCGTAGCGCGCCCTGGTCCAGGCGCCGTTGAGCGCGTACGCCGTCCCCGCCGCCAGGATCATGGCTGCACGCACGGTGAACAGCCACACCAGCAGCGTGGCCTGGACGGCAGGGTCGTTGACCGCCAGGAGGACAAAGGTCACCAGCGCCACACCCGTGACCCCGTAGGTCTCGAAGCCGTCGGCGCTGGGGCCGATCGAGTCCCCGGCGTTGTCCCCGGTGCAGTCGGCGATGACACCGGGGTTGCGGGGGTCGTCCTCGTCGATCTTGAACACGATCTTCATCAGGTCCGCGCCGATGTCGGCGATCTTGGTGAAGATGCCCCCGGCGATCCGCAGGGCCGAGGCGCCCAGGGACTCCCCCACGGCGAACCCGACGAAGCAGGCACCGGCCACGTCGGCGGGAAGCAGGAGCAGGATGACCAGCATCATGAGCAGCTCCAGGCTGATGAGGACCATCCCGACGCTCATGCCTGCGCTCAGGGGGATGCGGTGCACCGGGTAGGGCCGCCCCCGCAGGGAGGCGAAGGCCGTCCGGGCGTTGGCGAAGGTGTTGACCCGGATACCGAACCAGGCCACCAGGTAGGACCCACCCATACCCAGCAGCGAGAAGGCCACGACGACGCCTACCCGCCCCCAGGTGAATCCCACCAGCGCCCTGTAGTAGATGACGATGACGGCGGTGATGAAGCCCCACAGGACAAGGAGGAACCGTCCCTGGCGCACCAGGTAGGCCTGGCAGGTGGAGTAGATGAGCCCGGCGACCTCAAGCATGGAGCCGTGGGCAGGAAGACGCCGCAGCCGTAGGAAGGTGGCCAGGCCGAAGCCCAGGCCCATCAGGCAGACGACCGCGCCTGCGGCCAGCAGGACCCTTCCGTCCACGCCCGCGACCCGGGCTGCCGACAGGTCGGGCAGGACCAGACTGGCCTCGCCTCCGCCAAGGCCGTCCTGGTCCTGGGCTCCTGGGCTCCCCGAGCCCGCCGAGCAGGCAGACAAGGCCAGGCAGGACACGGGAGCCATCAGCAGGCCAGACCTGGGGCGCCTGGAGGCGCGGCGTCGTCGTCCGCCTGGTGGCCCGCCTGGTGACGCCACCGGCCCGGGCCTGGGGGCGCGGGAAAGAAAGGGACTGGCTGGGTCGGGGTCGAAGTCGGCGGCCCCACGGGTGGAAGGCATGTGACCTCACAGCGTCCTGGGAACATGGTCGTCAGCAGGAGGGGACCGTACTGTCCCGCTGCCTCACCCGCAGTCTAACGGTGATACTCATCACTCGGAAGAGGGTTCAGGCTCTTTTGCTCCAAAGAGCCAGAGGAGGCTCAGCAGCCCCCGGCGACCACCTCGACCCGGTTTCCCTCAGGGTCCAGCAAGGCAGCCTCGTAGTAGCCGTCACCAGTGGTGCGGGGTCCGTCGACGACGCGCACCCCGGCCTCACGCATCCGTGCGGCCATCTCGTCCACGGACCGGCGGTCAGCCAGGGAGAAGGAGACGTGTGCCCAGCCCATCCGGTCACCACCCACCCCGTCAGCGACGTCGGGGCGGGCCATCAGCTCCAGGCGCGCTCCCCCGTCGAAGGTCAGGATGTAGGTGCGCAGCCCGGCGAGGGTTGTGGTAGAGGTCCCCGGAGGTTCCCGAGAACCAAGTGGTGTAGAAGGATCGGGCGGCCTCAAGGGCACCCACCCACAGGGCGGCGTGGTCGATCCTGGTCATCTGCCGTCCTGCTCCTTATGTTGCTTATGTCTTGCTCGCAGGTCCTGCCTCTCAGGCCCTCGGCCCGTCGGCTGGCTCCGCCGCTCCGGCGGCTCGTGGCGGGAGCCGCGTGCGGGTGCGGCTGCCGTATCGTCAGCCGCCGGGTGTGCCGGGGTCACGTGGAGGCGGCTGCTGGCGCGGCGCACAGCCACACTGATTGAGGACGGCGAGAACGTTGTCATCGACAATGGGACAACCTGCGACATGGTGGCCGGGGAGCTGACGGGGCGTGACCTCACCGTCCTGGAGGAGGCTGGTGTCCAGGTCACCGTCTGCCGGTAGCCCGCCCCTTCCGGCCGTGGGAGGGAAGTCCGAGCGGGAGCTTGCGGACCACCGCCTGTCACCAGCCAGGGCGCACCGGACGGCGGCCAGCCTGCTGCCACTCAGGCTGAGGCGACCAGCGCCAGCACCGTCAGGACCACGGCCAGGGACGGAAGACTGCCCTGCTTGAAGAACGGTCAGGCGGCTGCTGTCTCCTTGACCCAGGCGATGAAGTTCTCCTCGCCGGTTCCGGTCAGCTCGGCCATGGTATGGCCCTGCCCCCATACGGTGGCGAAGTCGACGTTGCTGACCCCTGCCCGCTCCAGGGCCAGGGCCAGGTTCACCTCCACGGTGGAGGCGGTGTCGCCCTGGGTGATGCCGGTACGGATGCGCCAGGCCGGGGCCAGTGACGACGTACCGTAGCCCTGCGAGCCCTGGGCCAGGTAGTACATGGGATCGTACATGCTGACCCGGGTAACCATGTCCACGCCTTCGGAGTCGGTGGTCGCCATGTCCTCCTCGTAGGCGCTCGCCCCGTGCTCCTCGCTCCAGCCTTCCAGGGAGGAGTAGTCAGACTGGCCCGCAGTGAGGACTTCCTGGCTCATGGTGGAGAAGTGCAGGCTGGTCTCCCCCACACCCATAACCAGGTTCTCGGTCTGGCCCCGGTCAGTGCCGTCAAAGGCCCCCACATCCTTGGAGGGAGGCTTCTGAGAGGTGACGAACCCGGCCAGGCCAGTCACGGTAGCCGTGTTTGTCGAGGCGTCATAGGTCACCCACTCGGTGTCGGTATTGAGATAGGCGATGTAGTCCTCGACTGTCTCATACGTGGTGGACTCTGAAGAGCTCCCAGCGCTACCAGGCTCTGCCGCACCCGCAGGGCCACCCTCACCGTCTCCGGAAGGCGCCTGCCCTGAAAGAGGCGTGCCACCCTCGGAGGGAGTCTCCGTGCCGCCCTCGGGGGACTTGCCCTGCGAGGAGCCCTGCGGACCCTCGCTGGCGGGTGCCTCCCCCGAGGGAGCCCCGGAGCCCATGCCCGCCGTCTCCGTGGACGAGGGGGTGTAGGGGAAGGTAGTGACCTCCAGGAAGTCGTTGAGCGAGGTCTCGATGACTCCCACCAGGTGGTCGTAGTAGGTGCCGGAGAGGTAGACGCCGTCGTCGGAGGGCTCCAGCGTGAGGGCGTTCCCGTCCGCGTCAGCCAGACCCAGGGAGCTCAGGTGCTCGGCATAAGCAGCAGCCAGGTCCAAGGAGTACTGCCTGGTCCAGGTGCCCTCGGCACGGGTGCCGGTCGTGGCGAACTGACCCATGTTCCACTCGTAGGCCCCGTTGGCGCTGTCCAGCGAGGTGATGGGGCACCAGCACATGGCTCCGGCCACAGCATCGGACAGGGCATTGCCCTGGGCGTCGGTCGTGGCAGCTCCCAGGGCGGCCAGGTAGGGGGCGTACAGGTCGGAGTCGCCCGACGCTCCGGCCACGGCGCTCTGGGCACCACCACCGCTGTGACCGAAGACGTAGACCTTCTCTGTGTCTCCTGGGAGGAGGTCGGCGTTGTAGCGCAGGTAGCGTACCGCCGCCTTGAGGTCGGCAACGCCCCAGGGGGCGTTGCCGGAGTAGGAGTCAGTGGTGGAGTCCTTGCCGCGCAGGCCGACGTGGACGTAGATGAGGCCCGCCTCCATGTAGGACTGGACGGTCTCGTAGGAGTACTCGCTGAGCGGTGCCTGGGCAGAGTAGCCGGGAGTGTTGACCGGCAGGACCACGGGCGCGGTCTGTGCGGTGAGGTCGGCGACCGAGCCCTGCGCGCTCACTGCTGCGGTGTAGGTCCCGTCACCGTTGTCACTGGCCTCCATGTAGGGCCCGGGCACGCAGATGCACAAGGTCTCGTAATCAGGCGCCTGGGGATCAGCCACGTAGCTGACGCCAAGCTGGTAGTAGACGTCGCCCTCGGAGTCGTAGGACCAGGCGGCGCTGTCAAGAGCCAGCTCAGGACTCGTCGTAGCCACCTGCGTGGCTGCGGCGGAGGACCCGGACCCTGCGGAGCCTCCCGCGCTGCAGGCTGCCAGCCCCAGGACCCCCATGGCCGTGGCGGCCGGAACCGCAGTGACAAAGGTGCGTCGTCTCATCTCCATAGCTCAAGGCTCCTCGTTCCTGTAGTGCAGTCTGCGACTCTTCCCGGTCCTCCACACCTCCCTGCGACCGCAGCGTGCGGGCCAGGAGGAAGAACCGGGGAATATAACACCACGAGACGCCATGCCTTCGCCAGGACAGGACTGTGCCAACACTGTGAAAATCTCCCGCCTGGGGACAGCAGCGTCGGAGCTCCTGTATTCCCGGCGTTCTCAGAGTTCCTGGTGCTGCGCGCAGGGGGCAGCACCGCCCCCCTGTCTCACGGGAAAGCAGCTCGGCACTAGCACCCTGTACCGTCCCTCAGGATCTGCGGCGACCACGCCGGTCAGGAGGTCCCCTCCCCCTTGCGGACCGCCTCCGTCAGCGTCCAGCGGTTGAAGACCCCGTGAAGGCGCTGTCCGTTGAGGTAGAGCACCGGAGCGCCCTCCTCCTCGGTCAGGCCGTCAACCTCCAGGGTCTCCCTGAGGACCTTGGGCTCATCAACGGCACTGCTCACCCGCCGCCACAGGGCCTCCACGTCAAGCCCCTCCTCCTGAGCGGCCCGGGCGATACGCTTCTCGGTCACCTCGCCGCGCATGGCTGCCAGGCTGTCGTGGAAGGAGCTCCAGCGGTGCTGGGCGTAGGCGGCCTCCAGGGCCAGAGCGGCCATGAGGGAGTCCGGGCCGGTGACCCTGTGGCGCATGACCAGCGCGAGCCTGCCGGAGGCCACGAGGGGCTCGATCGCCCACAGCGCCTCCACGAGCCGCCACCGGTCCTCGTAGGTGACGTCGGCGTAGTTGACCAGGACGTTGGGCGCCTCAGGCGAGCCGAAGAGGATCTCGGAGCCCATGTCCACGCCACGAGGCAGCTCCTCCCCCTCCCTGGCAGGTAGCGGCCACAGGCGCTCACCCACACGGAAGATGACGGTGGCCAGCACCAGCGCCAGCAACGAGGCGCACAGCACGCCGACACGAGCCTGGTCGCGGACTGCCTCCCCCTCCAGGGCAAGGCCCGCAACCAGCAAGGAGATGGTGAAGCCCATGCCGGACAGCGCCCCCAGAGCCATGACCCGTGGCATGTCCAGGCCAGGAAGGCGGGAGGAGGGGACCAGTCGCAGCACGATGCCGGCCCCCAGCGACACCCCGACGAGCTTGCCCAGCACAAGGCCGGCAACCACCGCCCAGGTGACCCGGGAGGACGCGGCCGCCGCGACAGCGCCTCCGGACAGCTCCACCCCGGCATTGGCCAGGGCGAACAGCGGCACCACCGCGTAGTTGACGTAAGGAGGCAGTACCGTGGACAGACGCTGGTTGAGCGGGATAGAGTAAGCCAGCGTCTCGCGAAGCACCATGGCGCTGGCTGGCGCGGGCGCCTGACGGAAGAGGCTGGCGACCTCCACGGCGCCGTCGACGTCGGAGCGTCGTAGGCTGTAGACGGGCATGAGCAGGGCGATGAGCACGCCCGCCAGGGTGGCGTGGACCCCAGAGCGGTAGAGGGCATACCAGATCGCGACCCCGAGCACCAGATAGGGCGGGACCCTCCACACACCCCACCGAGCCAGGAGCCACACCGCAACCAGGCCCAGGGCTGCCAGGCCCAGGGCCACCAGGTTGAGGGAGCGTGTGTAGAAGACGGCGATGACCAGCAGCGCCCCGATGTCGTCGATGACGGCGAAAGCCATGAGCAACAGCCTCAGACGTGGCGCCCGCCTGGGACCGACCAGTGCGAGCATGCCGATAGCGAAGGCGGTGTCTGTAGAGATGACGGTCCCCCACGCGTGGGAGCCCTCTGTCCCGCCGGCGACGGCGAGGAAGACGACGACCGGTACGACCAGCCCGCCGACCGCAGCCGCCACAGGCAGAAGGGCACGCCCCGGCAGCCTCAGCTCGCCCAGGGTGAGGTCGCGGCGCACGTCAAGACCGACCATGAAGAAGAAGACTGCCATGAGCCCCTCGTCCACCCAGCCGTGGAGGGTCAGCTCGACGCTGACGTGTCCCAGGGAAACCGAGGCGGGCGTGTCCCAGAAGTCGTGGTAGCTGTGACCGACATTGGCCCACACCAGGGCCAGGAGCGTGGCAACCGCCAGAGCCAGCGCGGCGTAGGTCTCGTTGGTCTGGAAGGCACGAATCCTCCGACGGCGCCTCAGGTAGCTGTCAACGCTCTCCCGGAGACCCGAGAGGTCAGCCCCAGTCGCGCTCACTCAGTTCCTTTCCTGCCGTTGACGTCGTCCTGCGTACCTGGTGGTCAGCATCCCGCCCGGGAGGTGGCCTCCCCAAGGCCCTGCCCGTCCTCTGACCCCCTGCCCTCTGACTCCTCTGGGCCGTCCAGGAAGCGGAAGCCCTGGGCCTCCATGGTGGCGGCAACCGTCGGGAAATAGTACCGGGAGTACATAGAAGAGGTGTCCTGGGACCAGGTCCCCATCTGGGTCATGCCCTGCGCGTCCCACCAGCCGCGCAGGACCTCGTCATAGACGAGAGCGCCACGCTTTACCACCTGCGCGTCATAGTGCTCCTCCATGGCGTAGGACTCCAGGGGAACCCGAGGCTTGACCTGAGGCGTCTTCTGCCGGTCCGCCACACCCAGGGTGGAGGCCACAACAGGGAAGGTGTGAGTGGGCAGCCCCAGCAGCTCAATGAGGGCGGCCGGGTTGTTACGGATGCCGCCGATCGCGGTGGTAGCGTATCCCAGGCTGTGGGCCGCAGTCTGAAAAGTGGCCAGGGCGATACCCGCGTCCACCGCACCGACAAGAATCCCCTCGGCACTGCGCTGGACCACCTGCTCACGCTGGTGCTGCTGCGCCGCCAGCCCGGTCCGGTAGTAGTCGATGACGAACACCACGACGACGTTCGCCCCGGCAACCTGGGGCTGTCCGTTGGCAATATCGGCGACAGCCTGGATACGGTCACGGTCACGCAGGACCACGAGGCTCAGCCCCTCGGCGTTGATAGACGTAGGAGCCTGCCGGGTGGCCAGAAGGATCTGGGTGAGATCCTCCTGCGCGACCTTCTCCCCGGTGAAGGCCCTCACCGAGCGGCGCTGCCGCAGCAAGGACAGGACCTCGTTGGTGGGCTCGGGATCAGGGACATCGTTGTCAGGGACATCGTTGCGCGTCATGACGACTGCTCCTCAGGTGCGGGCGGCTGCAGGTGACCGGAGCAGGCAGACGCAGCGGTGACGCAGACACCGGACCACGAACGGCCCACGCCGCCCCAGGACACGACGTCGGCATCAGCGACGGCTGCCTCGCCTCCTCCGCCTGCCTAACCCGCCCAGAGGCAGGAACATTCCTGGTCTGCCACACCTGCGACCACAATCACCCGGTGGGAGGAATACCCTGCGACAGACCTGGAAGACCGGCGATCTCACTGGTTCTGAGCGGATCTCTGCCGTCCCAACCAGGCTGCGGGAGCAGGAGCACAGCAGCGCAGCCCGGCCCACCGGACACATCTGTACCCGCACAGCGTCATGATACGGGTCGTGCGGACGGGCCGGGCAGTACCCTGCACCCGGGCCGCACCGCCCAGGCCACGTGCTACTCCTGCGCCGCCGAGGGGTGCGTCATGTCCGCAGGCACCACCCAGGCGTCAAACTGCTCCTCGGTGACAAAGCCCAGCTCCAGGGCGGACTGGCGCAGGGACAGCCCCTTGTGGTGCGCGTTCTTGGCGATCTTGGAGGCCTTGTCGTAGCCGATGTGGCGGTTGAGGGCCGTGACCTGCATGAGGTTAGTCTCCAGGTTGGCCTGGATGCGCTCCGTGTTGGGCTCGATCCCGTAAGCACAGTTGGTGTCGAAGGAGACGCACGCGTCACCCAGGAGCTGGATGGACTCCAGCACGCACCAGGACATGACCGGCTTGAACACGTTGAGCTGGAAGTTGCCCTGGGAGCCTGCGAAGCCGACGGTAGCGTCGTTGCCGAAGACCTTGGTGGCCACCATGGTCATCGCCTCGCACTGGGTGGGGTTGACCTTACCGGGCATGATGGACGAGCCCGGCTCGTTCTCGGGGATGATCAGCTCCCCGATGCCGTTGCGTGGACCAGAGGCGTACCAGCGCACGTCGTTGGCGATCTTCATCAGGGCGTCAGCCAGGACGCGCAGGGCGCCAGAGACCAGGACCAGGGCGTCGTGGGCGCCCAGGGCGGCAAAGAGGTTGTCCGCCTGGGTGAACTCGATACCAGTCTCCTCGCTGATCTTGCGTGCGCACAGCTCGCCGAAGCGGGGGTGGGCGTTGAGACCGGTCCCCACCGCGGTCCCCCCGATGGCCAGCTCGCGGGCGCGGGAGTCTGCGTAGCGGACACCCTCCAGGGCGAAGTCGATCTGGGCCACCCAGCCGGAGATCACCTGCCCCAGGGTGATGGGGGTGGCGTCCTGGAGGTGGGTGCGCCCCACCATGACGACGTCGTCGAACTCCTTCGCCTTGGCATCCAGGGTGTCTCGCAGCTGGGTGACGCGCGGGTACATGGCGGCAAGCTCGGAGACGACCGCGATGTGCATAGCGGTGGGGAAGGTGTCGTTGGAGGACTGGCCGCGGTTGACGTGGTCGTTGGGGTGGACGGGGGTCTTGGAGCCGATCTCGCCCCCGGCCATCTCGATCGCCCGGTTGGAGATGACCTCGTTGGAGTTCATGTTCGACTGCGTTCCGGAGCCGGTCTGAAAGACCACGAGCGGGAACTCGTCGTCAAGCCTGCCCGCGATAACCTCGTCACCGGCCGCGGCAATGAGGTCGGCGATGTCACGCGGCAGCTCGCCGAGCTCCGCGTTGGCCAGGGCGGCCGACTTCTTCAGGACCCCTAGCGCCCTGATCATAGGGCGACCCCACACGAAGGTCTCCCGGCCGATGTCGAAGTTGTGCAGGGAGCGCTCGGTCTGCGCCCCCCAGTAGCGGTCAGCGGCGACCTCGACAGTGCCCATGGAGTCGGTCTCGGTGCGGGTGGAGGTCGGCCGGTCCTGCTGGTCCAACGCCTTCCCTGGTGTCTTCTCTGGTGTCTTTGCGTCTGCTGGCATGCCCCAAGGCTACCCCGGAGCCCGGCACACGGTGCGAGGACCGGCGTCCTAGAACCTACCCGGGCCTGCAACCAGGCTCCCAGCCCGTCTCTCCCACCCCTCACCCCCGCCCGTTTTTCTCATTATTTTCTCTCTTTTCTCGCTATTTCCGCCTCACCACCCATTATCACCCCTTTTCTGTCCATTGAGCTGCAAAGCGGCACAGAACTGATTAACCCGACAGTAAACCTTCTCAGCACAGGGTGGTCGCAGATACGGTAGCAGCGCCCACGACAACGAGGCGAAAGGAGAATGTCATGAGCGACAGCGGAACCTTTGACCGCATGACGGGCAAGGCCAAGGAGTCCATCGGCAAGGCGACCGGGGACAAGGAGACTGAGACCGAGGGAATTATCCAGCAGGCCGAGGGCAGGGCCAGGAAGGCCACCGAGGACCTCAAGGACGGCGCCCAGGGAGTAGCCGACAGGGTCGGGAAGGACAGGGCAGGAAAGAACGGGCAGGACGAGCAGTAGGTTCTTGCACGGCAGGTCCCTGCACGACCGGTGGGTCGCCGCCTGCCAGCACCCAGCTGGCAGGCGGCGACCCACCGGGCCTGGCCTCCCCTGGGCCGGACAGCCGCAGACTCGCGAACCTGACCAGGACACGCCACCCAGGACCGCCATCTCGCACCCACACACCACCTACCGATTTCCCCGCCCGCCATATACGTCCGCCGCCATGCTGTACCTCTACCATTACGATCAGCCCGTTGCCGCATGGTGCGAGCTGATTTTCCTTGTTCCACTAAGGGCTATGGCGGAGCAGCAGATGACTGTGACCACCAGAGCCTGCCAGGCCCGGTACCATGAGGACGTCCAAGCCGAGAGGAGCCGACGTGGACGCCGAGTTCACCCCCGAGGCCTGGTGGCCCGACCTCTACGCGCCCCTGAGCCAGCAGGAGCGCCGTGCCCTGACCAACACCCTCGCCGCCGACTGGCACGAGGGCTGGACACCCAGCCGGGAGGACGTCGCCGACCTGCTGGCCCTTCGCGCAGGCACTCTCACCCGCAGCGAGTACCACGCACGCGCGCTGAGCCGGGCGGGCAACCCTGTCCCAGCCAGCGCCTGACCCCCTACGCCCCACACCAGGGCAGGCCGCCCTGGCCTGGGCGTCCTACCTGCGCCCCGAGACAATCCACCAGGGACCCCACGGCGAGATCGCCGGAGTCCTGCGCAACAAGCTCGACGCCACCAGCTTCAGGCAGGCCCTCCAGTCCCCCACCAACCACCCGCACCCACCGCACGACCACACCACCAGGATCATCCGCCTCATGCAGCCCGGCCCCGCCACCGGGCCGACACTGCACGACAGCCCGCACCGCTACCAACCCGGACGAGTGGGGCCTCCCCTCCCACAACGGCGGACACATCACCCCCAGGTGGGCCTCCAAGCTCGCCAGCCACACCCTCCCACTCGGATGGACACTCCACAGCCTGCGCCACAGGTTCACCACCACCGCCTACGCCGCCGACCGCGACATCCCCGCCGTCCAGCGCCTCCTCGGCCACACCTCCGTAGCCACCACCCAGCGCCACACCCAACCACCCACCACCGCCATGACACGAGCGGTAGAGACAGCGGCGTGACCCCACACGACAATACAGGTGGCAGAGCCCGACTCGACTCATGCCCGGGCCTGGCTGCGCCGGGCACGTCACAGACCAGCCGGGCGCCGTTGTGCTATGCTTGTGCCATCATGATCAGCCCGTTGCCGCAAGGCGCGGGCTGATTTTCCTTGTCCCAGGGAGGACCATGGCGGAGTACGCGAAACCGTGGCTGTCCGTCGACGAGCAGGTCGACCAACTGGCCGGGCACGGGATCGAGATCAAGGACCGCAGCCAGGCCGCGTCGCTCCTGCGGGCGGTCGGGTACTACCGACTCACCGGCTACCTCTACCCCTTCCGCGAGTCCGAGCCCTAACGTCGACGACGAGGGCCGCACGCGGACCCGCGTGCTCAGCAGGTACGCAGCGGGCACGACGCTGGGCCACGCCGAGGAGGTCATCGACTTCGACCGGCGTCTACGCATGCTCGTCATGGACGGCGTCGAGCGCATCGAGGTAGCCGTCCGCATGCAGGTCGGCCACGTGCTCGGCAGAAGGTCGCCCTTCGCCTACGAGGACCCGGCCTGCTTCACCAAGGCCTTCACCGCCCAGAGCACCGACGCCCGCGACCCCGCGCCGAGCAGGCACGTGCAGTGGCTCCAGCGGGTCAACGAGCGGAAGGCTGGCTCCGACGAGCAGTTCGTCGCCCACTTCCGGCAGAAGTACGATGACCGGATGCCGGTCTGGGCACTGACCGAGATCCTCGAACTAGGTCACCTGTCCGTCCTCTACCGGGGCATGCACCAGCAGGACGCCGAGGAGATCGCCCTGGCGCTCGGAGTCCCGACGAAGAAGATCATGGCCAGCTGGCTCGCGAGCCTGAACTACATCCGCAATGTCGCCGCCCACCACTCCCGGCTGTTCAACAGGAAGCTCCAGCACGCACCAGCTCGTCCCAAGGCCGGGCAGATCCCGGTTCTTGACCACCTACGGGACGACCCGACGGCGAAAAGGGTTTTCGGGACCTACAACGCCCTCGCCGTCATCGCCTACCTGCTGCGCTCCATCGACCCGGGCACTGGCTGGCCAGCGCGTCTGGTCGCACTGATGCGGCAGCTCCCGGCCTCGCACGCCCTGACAACCGCGTCACTGGGCGCCCCCAGCAGCTGGGAGTCCCTTGACCTCTGGCGAGGCTAAACGACCCAACCGGGAACAACACGGAGCCCGGACAGGGCTACCACCTTTTGGGCGCCACCTGTAACTTGGTTGTGTGAGTCATGACAGCGACGGAGTCTACGAGGCAGTCCTACGCGCCGTAGGAACCTCATCCTCCACAGCGAGTGCCCTGCTGCGCACCCACCAGGCACGCTCAGCAAGACTGCTCCAGCTTCACACACTCATGCCGCTGCTCCTGCCCGGGATCGACACCATCACCACCCTACTCGCCTTCCTCACCCGTGAGACACCGAGCCAGGCCCTCGGCGCCCTCCTTGACCGCGCGAGCAGGGAGGCCCTCAGGGGCACCGAAGGAGTGCTCGCCGACGACCAGCAGACCATCAACGACGCCGCCAGGCTACTCATGGAGATCGAGGTACTTCTCCAGGAGTGGGCCTACGACCCGGACCGGGCCGCACAGTGGCAGGACACGCCCGAGGAGGAGCGTCACCGCGTGTTCGGCTTCGGCAAGGTCCTCCAGCGGATCAAGCACCACCAGGGCGTGGACGACAACCTGGTCATGCCGCAGTGGCAGGAGTACCACGTCCACTCCATGATGCTGCACCCCACCCCTCGCCACACCCAGGAAGTCGTCCTTGTGGACCTGGTGTGGCAGACCAGCGAGGTACTGATCCACCTGGAGCGCGTCAAGAAAGCCGCCCTCACCCTGACACTCTCTGACGACACCCGGTTCGCCGTCGACCCGGACACCCTACCAGACGCCTGGCAGCCAGAACTCTGGAACGACGTGTACAACCACTTCCTCACCCTCAGGGACCAGGCCCGGGACGAGGCCCTGGCCAAGCACGGCATGGTCTGGACACCCCGCCAGCCACACCCCAAGGGACAGCCCCGCATCGTCCCCGCACCATCCCCAGAAGAACAGCCCAGGCACACCTCGTAGCACCCGTTCCTACGCGCAGCCTCGCAGGGCCGGCCAGCTCCTCACGCTGGATGGGACGCTGGTGTCACAGGGCATGGCCACGGGCCAGGCCCGGCCGAGGTGCTGGCACCTCCTCGGGCCTGGCACGCTCGGTGTGGTGGCCTGGTGGCGGCATGGCCGCCTGGTAGACCCGGCGCACCCGGGCGACCATGCCCGCGTCCACCGCCTGGTCCAGGCCAGCCCGGCTGGCCTGGGCGGCCCTCTCGGCCACGTCCTGGGCGATGTAACGGTGGCGTGGCAGCACCAGGCGCGGCGGGTAGGTGCGCTCCAGCAGGCCCGTGAGCTGGTCGGTCCTGGTCATCCCGGTCAGGGGCGTGTTTACTGGCCTGTGTGAGCCCTTCTGGAAGGACTGATTCTGGTGGCTGTGACTGATGACAGGATGGCTGACGTGGCTGCTGGTAGTGCCAGCGGGCGCCGCGTGGTTGAGCGGCTGCGTGACTCTGGTGGCCTGGACGACCTGTTCGAGCGTATCGACTCCGGCCAGGTCGAGCTGACCGGTACCGACGGGCTCCTGCCAGCCCTGCTCAAGGAGTCCCTGGAACGGGGCCTGCAGGCTGGGATGACCGAGCACCTGGGCTACGAGAAGGGCGAGCGCACGCCCGTGGCGCGTGGCAGCACCCGTAACGGCACAGCGACCAAGACCGTCAGCTCCGAGGTGGGCTCCCTCAAGGTCGAGATGCCCCGGGACGGCTGGCGGCTTCACGCCCCGCCTGGTGCGCAAGGGCCAGCGGCGCCTGGACGGGCCGGGGCTCCATGATCATCAGCCTGTGCGCCGGGGGCATGACGGCGCGCGAGACCGCCCACCACCTGGAGTCCACCCTGGGGGTGGACCTGTCCCCCGCCACGATCGGCAAGATCACCGACGCGGTGGCCCAGGCGGTCCTGGAGCGGCAGGACCGCCCGCTGGAGGACTTCTACCCAGTCATCTACCTCGACGCCATCCGCGTCAAGGTCCGTGCCGACCACCGCGTGACCACCCGGTCGGCCCACATCGCCGTGGGCGTGGGCATGGAGGGCGTCAAGCACGTGCTGGGTACCTGGGTCCAGGACGAGGAAGGGGGCCTCGTGCGCGCCGAGCTGGCCAACCGGGGCGTCCAAGGACGTGCTCATCGTGTGACGGGCGGGCTGGCCGGCCTGCCCGCGGCCATTGAGGCCACCTGGCCCGGCTCCCTGGTCCCCACCTGCGTGGTCCACCTGACCCGCGCCTCGACGCGGTTCGTGGCCTACCAGGACCCCAAGAGGGTCGCCGGCCCTCAGGCCCGTCTACACGGCTCCCAGCGAGGAGGCCGCCCTGGAGGCCCTTGCGTCCTTCGCCGACCAGTGGGGCCAGAAGTACCCCGAGGCCGTAGCGACCTGGGAGAGGGCCTGGGAACGGCTCACCCCGTTCCTGGCCTTCCCTCCGGCCCTGCGCCGCGTCATCTACACCACCAACGCGATCGAGTCGCTGAGCTACCAGCTGCGCAAGGTCTCAAGGAACCGGGGGCACCTCCCCTTCGACGAGGCCGCCGTCAAGCTGCTGTGGCTGGCCATCTGCGACATCGAGGACAAGCGCGCCCGCCAACGAGACAAGGAGCGCAACCAGCCACCCAGCAGGCGCAGGACCAAGGGCCGCCCCATCCAGGGGCACACAACCACCAGCTGGAAACAGGCCCTTGCCCAACTCGCCGCAGCCTACCCCGACCGCATTAACCCCTACCTCTGATCAACACGCTCACACAGACAACTTGACAGGCTCCCGGTCAGCACCGCCAGCCTGGCCGCGTCGTCCATGTCCCGCCTACCCCGCCCGGAGTGGATCTTCATGGCCAGCAGGTAGGCCGGCGAGGCGACCTGGACCAGCAGGTGCCTGGCCTCGAGGACCGTCCGGGCCTCGGGGTCGTCCCCGGGCAGGAACCCCTTGGCCGCGTCGTTGACCCAGTCGGGCTCCAGCCCCTCCCGGGCGGCGACCTCCTCGATGACCTCCCTGACCACCGGGGCGGGCCGGAACAGGGCGTCCACGTCACGGGTCGAGCGGGCGGCGTCGTAGGCCAGGGCTATGGCCGCTCCACCCACCACGAACAGCACGGCGTGCTCACCCCTCCGGGCCAGCCCCTCCTCCACCAGGCCGAACAGCCCCAGCAGCCGCTCCCCCGTCAGAGGAGGGCCAGGGTGCGGCTCGTCCCCGGCGGGCGTGCTGCTCATGCCCGCGCCAGGGACCGGCTGGTGATGAGGATGCCGCGCCGCCTAAACGCCTCAGGACTCTGCGCCTCGGCCTCCGACCTGAAGATCCCGGGCACATCGGCGTACCACCACCTGGGGCACACCCGCCCGGGCTCCTCCACCCAGGCCGGGGCCTGCCACCCGTCACGCCCGGCCAGGAAGTCAGCCAGAGCCGCGAGGGCCGCGTCAACCTCCACCGCCCCGGTGGGCGGAGGCTCCTGGGTGAAGACCTGGCTGGCGAACTCCACGCCGCCGCGGCGCAGGCAGGAGGTGTAGTCGTCCAGGGTCTGGAGCACCCCGAACCGCCACCCCAGAGCCAGGCCGTCCTCACCCGCGACCAGGGGCCGCGCCTCGGCGGCGTTGGACGCCGCCGTGTGACGCACCGGCTCCCCCGGCGTGTAGGACGCAACCCACGGCTCCTGCCCCTCGGCCTCGGCCAGCATCTCAGACACCGACGGGACCCGGCCACCAAAGACCCCCACAGGCCCACACCCCCTTCCGCCGCTCGGCGCCCACCAAGTGTACCGGCACCCCACCACCAGGCGCCCAGCGGCTACCCCAGCCACTGGAAAACAAGCCGGACCAGCCAGACGACCCCCTTAACCGCAGTAGCCACGGCGTTAACGGCACCCGCGACAATCCTGACATCATGTGCGAGCCGCACCACGGCCTCGCGCCATCCCTGGGCCTTCTTCCGCCACGGCCGCCCCGGCTCTGCGTGCTTCCTGTCGTCGTTCCTGCTGCTGTCCTTGCTCCTCATGTCTGCCTCCTGAACAGGTGAAGCCCGTCCCTGTGGGACCAGGCAAGAACCCGACCTGGGTCCTCACTCAAGACAGATGCGAACGAAGCCTCCTGCGGGCAGAGGTGTGCGCCCACGCTCCACAACGAGGGTGAGTGCGCCCGGCTGCAAGGCGCTGGGTGCCCGGACGTGCCGAGGAGCGTGACAGCGTGAGTGAGACGACGAGCAGCCCCTACCTGGACCCGAAGGGTCCAAGGGTGGCCTACCAGATGGTGGACCTGTCCACACGTCCCGACCCGGCCCTCCTGGCCTGCCGCCCGTGAGGATCCAGAGGGTGGATACTCTGGCCATCAGACGACAGACAGGAGTGAGCCGTGAGCCGACCCGACGAGGAGGCGCGCGCCTGGACGGGCTGGCCACTGCCCACTAGCTACCCGGCCCTGCTCAGCAGGGCGCAGGCCCGCGAGGTGACCCGCCACGACCAGGCCGGGGCGCTGGCCGCGACCACCAGGCCCGACCCGGCCGACACCGCCCTGACCCGCGTCGCCTACATCCAGCGCGAGAGCGGCGGGCGTGCCGCCCGCGCGGCCGAGCGCGCCGCCGACCACGCAGCCACCGCCGCCGACCCGGGCCACCGCGACCACGCGCGGGCCCAGGCCGTCCAGACCCGGTTCCTGGAGTCGTGGTCCGCGGCCCGGGACCGGTGGGAGGCCGAGCACGCCGCCCAGCTCGCCGCCGACCGCCTGCCCGGCCCCGTCCTGCGCGCCCTGCGCACCACCATGGGCCTGGACCAGGCCCAGCTCGCTGACCGCCTGGGCGTGGCCACCGACACCGTCCGGTGGTGGGAGTCCGGCCGGTCCCTCATCAACCACGGCGCCACTCAGGAGGTCTGGGTCATCTGGCAGGACTGGGTCCACAAGCTCGACGCCCTGGCGGACACCGCCGGGGAGGGGGGCGTGCCCGTCCTGGCTGCCGACACGCCTCCCGCTACCCTGCGCGCCGTCGCCGTCCTCCTGGCCGGCCACCGGTTCACCACCAGCCCCGGGCCTCTCACTCTTCCCGCGCCCCACACCCCCGGCACAGACCGGCAGCCACAGTAACTACGCACACGTAGGGGCAGGGCCAACTGCCCCTACGTGCGCGTAGGCACCTGGATGCACCAGACGCACCTGGCCATCCACTGGCGGACGGGCCAGGGGACCGTCTACGCACTCGACTGCGCAGGCCAGCGCGACGGAGACTACAGCGCCGTCCATCTCGACGAGATCGACGGCGTGGACCAGGAGGTGCGCGAGGCCGTGGCCCGCGCAGTACGTGCCCGCATGGACAGTCAGGCCAGCCAGTTTGCCCGCCAGGACCTCGACGCGTCCGGCCTGACCGTGGTGACTAGGGGCAGTGCCTGTGCCTGGACACCACCAGACCAGGCCGACCTGGGCTGGCAGACACTGCCTGTATGAACCACCACGCCAGCCTCCTCCCTGTCCCCGAAACCTGGGCCACCGCCATGACACGAGCGGTAGAGACAGCAGCATAGCCATTGACGACGAGCACCGTCCCCTCGCCAAGTGCAGTGACGGTGGCCCGTCCGCGTCGCGGCGGGACCAGCCGCAGGTCTTGACCCCACCATCATTTCGGTACTACCATTACTGTGTGGGCTTCGAGTTCACCCGGTCGGCCGACAGGCACGGTATCCCCCACGACGACGCTGTCCACGCCGTGGTCAACCATGTCAACTACGCCGTCCTCCAGCCGCGCCGACCAGGGGAGAGGTCCTTCATGTTCAATCGGCCTGCCCCACCCGCAGGCGATGCGCTACCTCGAGGTCGGCGTGGCCGTGGACGGCCGCGGACACCGCGTCATCTTCCACGCCATGGAGGTCACCGACCTCTACCACCACCTCGTCACGCCCACCAGCCACTGAGACAAGGAGCCACCATGACCGAGGCCCACCACACCCTCACCGAGGCCGACCAGGCCTACTACGACGCCTACGACGAGGACGTCACCGCTGGCAGGGTCCCTGCCGTCGCCCACGGCACGCCCCGCGACGGATCCCGCGTCAGCGACGCCGAGCTCGACGCCATCCTGCGGGGCCGCCCCACCCTCGGCTACGACCGTGCCACCGGGCACGGTCGCTCACCCCGCCGCCAGGTCCGCCTGCCCGAGGCCACCAGCGCAGCCCTGGACGCCTACGCAGCCGCCCACGACACCACCCCCAGCGCCGTCATCCGCGACGCCGTCGAGAAGTACCTCGCCACCGCCTGACACCACCCCGCGTCCGGCAGGGGCGTGGGCGTCGGCTCAGGCCAGCCCACGCGCGCGCCACACCCGCCAAGCCACCCAGACAGCAGCCAAGAAGACCCGAAAGAAAAGGAAACGACCGTGAGGACCACACTGTTCCGGCAGGCCGAGGCCCTGGAGACCATGACACCACACGAGCGTGCCCGGTTCGACGCAGCCGAGGCCAAGGAGGAGACCCGCCTGCGGCTCGCCGAGCTCGTCTACACCGCACGCACCCAGGCCGGGCTGACCCAGACCGAGCTGGCCCACCGCATGGGCACCCAGCAGTCAGTCATCTCCGCCGTAGAGAACGGTGGACAGATCCCCTCCGTCTCAACCCTGTGGCGCATCGCCCACGCACTGAACCTGCGACTGACCATCGACATGGCCGCCGCCAGCTGAAGAAACTGCCCCCGACCCCTCTGCCATACCCCTGAAGACAAGGAGCACACCCATGGCCTACAGGACCACGACGGTGCCCGTGTCCTCCCTGGCCCTCGACCTGGACAACCCCAGGCTCGGAGACGGCATCGAGAGCCAGGACGACGCGATAGCAGCGATGTTCAAGGACACAAAAAGACCAGGGAGATGACCGCCCTGGCAAGGAGCATCGTCCTCCTGGGTGGCCTGGGTCCCTCCCCCCTGCCCGTGGTCACCCAGGAGGACACCACCACGGTGGTGCTGGAGGGCAACAGGAGGGTGACCTGCCTGAAGCTCCTCCACGACCCGCACCTGGCCCCCACCAAGGAGATCCAGGAGTCGTTCCAGGACCTCACCGACAGCACCACCACGACCGTCCCGCGCAGCATCAGCGTGATCGCCTACGACTCACGCCAGGAGTACGACGACTTCCTGGAGATGCGCCACACCGCTGACGGGGCCTGGGTGCCGGCCCCCTACGTGCCGGGCACCGCGGTCGCGGCCGCCCTGGGGACGGCAGCGGCCCCGGCACCTGGTGGTGCCGGGGCCGCTGGGGTGGTAGCGGGGGCAGGATTCGAACCTGCGACCTCCGGGTTATGAGCCCGGCGAGCTACCGAACTGCTCCACCCCGCGCTGGTGAAGTGATCCTAGCGCCCCGCATTGAAGTCGAGCAAACCGTCAAGACGTGCCTTTAGTCACCCATTCACGCAGGCCCCTCCCCGCAGCACACCAGCCCCTACCGAGCAGCATCCATCAGAGCAGTGACCGGGGGTGGCCGCACCGGAAACGCGGTGCGGCCACCCCCGCAACGGACAGCAGCCCAGTCGCGACCCAGGCGGCCACATAAACCGCCCAAGGGTCCGGGTGCATCAGGATCAGGAGCCCCGGAGGAGCTCCTCAGCCCTCTCCGAGCCGCTCCCTGGCGTCAACAGCCCTGTTCACAGCGTCGTTGAGACGGTCCTGAGCCTCACCGTAGGCCTCCCAGTCGCCTTCACTCATCGCGGTCTGGGCGTCACTCATCGCCTGGTCCGCGTCCGTCAGCGCCTGGTCCAGGTCAGCCTGCGGGTCCCCGGTGGACGACCCGCTCGTGTCGGCGGAGGGTGGGGCCGAGGCCTCGGCGGACGGCTCGCCGCTGGCGGACGCAGGGGCCTCGGCTGACGGCTCGGCAGAGGCCTCAGCAGTCTCCTCCGGAGCCGCTGTGGCATTCTGGGTCGGGTCCGTCCCGTCAGTAGCCTCGTTGGTGTCATTGGCCGCGCCGGCGTCACCGTCCACGGCCTCCTCACCTGTGGTCGCACCCGAGTCGCCACCAAAGACCTGGTCCAGGGCGCCCGAGAGCGTGTCAGCGAAGCCGACCTCGTCACCGAAGGCCACCAGCACCTTGCGCAGCAGCGGGTACTGAGTCCCCGAGGAGGACTGGACGTACACCGGCTGGACGTACAGGAGACCACCGCCCACCGGTAGAGTCAGGAGGTTGCCCTTGATCACCTCCGAGCCCTGCTGGGACAGCAGGTTCAGCGTCTGGGACACCTCCGGGTCGGAGTCGAAGATGTTCTGGACCTGTCCGGGGCCAGAGACGTTGGAGGAGCGAGGCAGCTCCAGGAGCCGCAGCTGCCCGTAGTTGGGGTTACGCCGCCCCGGCTCACCGGTAGCCGTCTCGGAGTCCACTGCCAGGAACCCGGTCAGCACGTTGCGGTTGGTGTTACCTCCGATGATGTAGACGCTGGACAGGGAGAAGGTCGCCTCATCCTGCCCCGGCATCTTCAGAGTCAGGTAGTAAGGGTCCTGAAGGTCGGACTCCGAGGTCGTCGGGTCGTCCGGGACCTTCCAGAAGTCACCACCGGAGTAGAACTCTGCCGCGTCATCGACGTGGTAGCTCGCCATGATGGTGCGCTGCACGGTAAACAGGTCCTCCGGGTAGCGCATGTGCGCCATGAGGTCGGCACTCATCTCGCTCATGGGGGTGACTGAGCCGGGGAAGACGGAGTCCCACGCCTTGAGGATCGGGTCATCCTCGTCCCACTCGTACAGGGTGACCGAGCCGTCGTAGGCGTCCACGACCGCCTTGACCGAGTTGCGCACGTAGTTGGACTCCTCCGGCGCCCCCAGCAGCGCGGCGTTGCCGTCGGAGGAGGTGGCCGTGTCCTCCAGGGACTCGTGCTGGGAGTAGGGGTAGTTGTTCGTCGTCGTGTAGCCGTCGACGATCCACACCACACGCTTGGGCGTCGATGGGTCGTCATCGTCGTCTACCACTGCCGGGTAGGGGCTGCCGTCCAGGGTGAGCCAGGGGGCAACCTTGGCCACGCGCTGCGCCGGGTCCCGGTCGTAGAGGATCTGGGAGCCGGACCGCACCTCCTGGGAGAACAGGATGTTCATCTCCTGGAACCTGGTGGCGTACAGGAGCCGGTTGATCGGGTTGGACACGTTGGGGCCACCGTCCCCAGAGAAGGTGGTGTTGACCTGCCCGGTCTCAGAGGTGTCGTCGGGGTAGTTGAGCTCGCGGGGCGTACCGCCGTCATCGCCTCCCACGATCGAGTAGTCGGCTGATGCCTGGCCAAAGTAGATACGCGGCTCGTAGTCGCCCAGGTCCCCGGAGGAGGGGATACCGCCCTCCCAGAAGGAGGGGTAGCCACCGGTGGCGACCGTGTTGCCGTAGGCGGTGACCACACCGTAGCCGTGAGTGTAGACAGTGTGCTCGTTGACCCACGTGCGCTGGCTGTCCCCCAGCCCGGACAGGTTGAGCTCACGGACTGCGATCACCGTGTCCCGGCTGGCGGAGTCCACCGTGTACCGGTCCACGTTGAGAGTCTCGCGGAAGGAGTAGTACTGCTTGTTCTGCTGGAGCTGCTGGAAGGTCGGCGACACCAGGTGGGGGTCCAGCAGACGGATGGACGTCGTGGACTCGGTGTCCTCCTGCAGCTGTCCGGCCTCGGCAGTCGTCCTGGCGTCGTAGGCAGTGGTCTCGATGCCGTCCAGCCCGTAGGCAGCCAGTGTGGCGTCGATGTTGCGCTGGATGTACTGGGCCTCCTGGCGCTGAGCGTTGGGATCGACGACGAACGTCTGGATCGCGGCAGGGTAGGCGGTCCCCACCAGGAGGGCCGAGACCACCATGACGACCACTCCGGTCACCGGAAGACGCCACGAGCGGGACCGCAGCGAGGCCAGGAAGAGCACAGCCACCACGATGGAGATCGCCGCCAGGATCGCCCTGGCCGGGACCACGGCGTTGATGTCGGTGTAGCCTGCCCCGTCGAACCGGGAGCTCGCGGCGTACAGCGCGGTGTAGCGGTCCAGCCAGTAACGGCCCCCCTGCAGCAGGGCGTAGAGGGTGAGGAACACTGTCAGGTGGGTCCGCGCGGCCCTGGTGAAGTGCGGCTGGCGGGAGACGGAGATGCCGCCGTACAGGTAGTGGACCGCCACGGAGGCCACCCCGGAGAACAAGACCACGTTGGACAGGTAGCCGAGCGCTGTCAGGAGCACAGGAAGGATGAAGACGTAGAACGACATGTCGATGCCAAACTGCGGGTCCCTGACACCGAAGGACTGGCTGTGGATGGCCAGCAGCACCTGCTCCCACTGCGGAGCCAGCTCCCAGGCGGCTCCCAGCAGCCCCAGGACGGCAGGGATGGCCCAGGTCAGAAGCCTGCGCATCGGCTCGACGGCAGTCTGGTAGGCCTCCAGGCTCCTGCTTGCCTCGTCGCTGGGGACGACCACCTCACGGGCCTGGTAGGCGCGGGACATCGCGGTGTAGACAGCACCGAACATGACCACGAATCCCAGGAGGAACAGGGCGGCCCCAGCCACCCACCGGGTCCAGATGACGCGGGAGAAGCCCACCTGGTCGTACCACAGCACCTCCGTCCAGGTCTGGGAGGCGAAGACGATCACGCCCCCGATCACCGCGAGGATGAGAGCCGTCAGCGCCAGCGGTCCAGGGCGCCGTCGTCCGGAGCCGACACTGTCGGTCCTGGGAGTACGCGGAGGCCGGGCACCTCCACCCCCAAAACCGGGTCTGGAGCCGGAAGGCCCGAACCTAGGCACAGATCGGGATCGGGACGCTGACGAGGAGCCGGACCCACCGGGCCTGGAGGGCCGACTGTGCCCATGATCCTGGTCAGGCTCGTGGGACTCCTCCGACCTGTCTGACTTGTTGCTCGGCTCTTCTTCGTTCCGGGTGCTCACAATCACACTCCGTGTCTGGTCTGCACAGGGGCACCGACCAGCAGGTCGGTGTGTCTATCGTCTCACAGCCTCCCTACCTGTAGGCAACCTGTCGCCGTGGGAACACCAAGACGAGACCGGTACGACATCCACGGGACGTGGGGCCAGGGGTGGGACCATGGGGCCATGGCCTCACCAGAACCTGACCCTGCGGAGCGCGACCACGCCCCCACCTCTGGTACCGCGTCCCTCGGCTCCCTCGCCGCCGACCGCAGGACCCCGTCCGCGCAGGACCCCGGTGCGCAGGAGCGAGGCAGAGCCGCCGAGGGGGCGCACACGGCGGACACCTCCGCCCAGGAGGCCCTGGTCGCGGCGGTGACCGAGACCGAGGCGCACGTGTCTGCCCACGGCTGGGACGCCCCGGTACGGGTCTTCTCCCTGGTGCGCACCGCCGAGGCGCTGGAGCACGACCCCGGGCTCGGTCGGCTCCTACCCGCTCAGGAGCTGGCGCGGTCCCGTCGTGACCCGCAGGCGCTGACCGTCATCGAGCAGGAGGATCTGCCTGCCGCAGCCGACCTAGAGGACCTCCTCGGCCAGCTGGCCTGGCCGGAGTCTGTCCACGGTGCCGTCCTCAGCGTCGAGAGAACTGTCCTCAGCCCTCAGGCACAGGCGCGGGTCGAGGCCGTCGCTGACCCCCAGGAGCGCACAGCCCTGGTCGGCAGCCTCGCGGACCGAGAGGACATCCGTATGGTGGTGGGAGTCCTGCGCAGCGGTGAGTCCTGGTGCGCGCTGCGGTCACGCTCCCATGACTCGGACGGAGACGTCTACCGGGGGGAGCGTCTGGTCCCCCAGCTGGTCGAGGCCCTGGCAGCCACCTTCCTGTAGCCAGCCTGCCCGGTCACACCCATACCCTGCACGGCTGTCCTACCCCGCACGGCTTCGGAAGCAAGGTGTACGTACCTTGCCTCCGCCTTGCTCGCCTCAGTCGCTGGACCGGCCCCTCCCGGTTGTCACGACACGACTGCTACGACTACGGACCGGTCACCGCGCCCGGCTGGTCAGGGCCGTCGTCCTCGGTCCCCCTGGGCTCCTCGTCGGAGCCCCCAGAGTCCTCGGGGACGCCCTCCCCGGAGCCTTCCTGCTGGCTGTGCCCGCCACCGGCCCGTCTGGCACCCTCCGCGTAGCCCAGGGTCCCCTCCAGGAGGGAGACCAGGTCCGCGTCCATCTGCGCGTCCATGTCCTCAGCGGCGCGACGGATCGTCAGGAAGTCCTCAGGGCTGGCGAGCTCGGCAGCCGTCGGCATGACGTCGGGATGGTTCCAGAAGGCATCCCGCTCCGCGTCCCCGGCCTGCTCCCCCAGGTGGGACCACAGGCGGGCCGCCTCACGAGCCAGGCGCGGCCTGAAGGTCAGGCCGATGAGCCGGGAGAAGAGCTGCTCGGCAGGGCCACCCTGGGCACGTCTGCGTCGCATCATCTCCTGCAGGGCCACAGCACTGGGCAGGTGCGGGGCCACGGCGCGGGCAGTCACCACCTCGACCCAGCCCTCGACCAGTGCCAGCAGTGTCTCCAGGCGCTCCAGCGCCTCACGCTGGGAGCTGGTCTCCTGCGGCGCGAACAGCCCCCCGTTCAAGGCTGCCTGCAAAGCCTCCGGATCATTGGGGTCCACCTGTGCCACTGCGGACTCCAGGGCGTCGGTATCAATACGGATCTCGCGGGCGTAAGCCTCCACAGCCCCCATCACCTGGCCCCGCAGCCATGGGACATGGGCGTAGAGACGGGCCGTGGCTGCCTCCCGGACCGCGAGGAACATGAGCGCCTCATGCTGCTCCACCTCCAGCCCCTCGGCAAAGGAGCTGACATTGGTGGGGACAAGCGCGGTACCCGGGTCCCGGGTCAGGGGGATCCCGGTATCGGTGGCCCCAACCGCCTCCCTGGCCAGCCCACCGATGGCCTGGCCCAGCTGGAGCCCGAAAGCCGTACCGGCCATCGTGCGCATAATCGACCCCAGGGCTCCCATCTGCTGGGCGGCCTGCCCCATGCTCTCCGGCAGCTCGCGTATCTGCTTCTCCAGGGTTGATGCCAGCGCCGCAGTCACGGCCTCCGCCACGGGCGCGCACACGTCCTTCCACACGGGCATGGTGCGTTCCACCCACGTGCTGCGGCTCCAGGCCTCGCGCCCTCCCGGAGCCGGCATCAGGTCCGTGGCCGTGTCCAGCCACAGGTCGGCTACCTGGAGGGCCTGCCGGGTGGTGTCACCAGCCTCCGCAGTCACGGCCGGGTCGCTGTGTGCCCGGGCCTGCTGAAGGGCAAGGTCCTGGCCCACGGTCCAGTTGACCGGCTCGGTCGTGGACGCGCTGAACACCTGCTGCAGCTGGGAGCGCATCGCGAACAGCTGAGCGGGGCTGAGCCGGGACACGTCTGCCATCCCCGGCAGCTGGGAGAGACCGGAGGGGTCCACACCTGCCGAGCGTAGGGCAGCCACGGCGTCGGCAGCCATCTGCTGACCGAAGATGGAGGAGAGCATCTTCTCCAGCTCACCAAAGGGGTCCTCGGGCTCCTCGCTCATAGAATTCCTCTCTCAGGATCACAGGATACCGGCAGGCATAGACCAGCAGGCAGACCGCAGCCATCTGATGCGTATGAGCCACCACCCGTGCGACGGGCGCAGACGCCTCCCGGCACCCGACCGGTACCGTCCGGACGCTGCCCGGGTCCTGCCCCTGCAACGGTGGCATGGTCCCACACATTCCTGACTGCTACCGGGAGGCAGCCCGGGCCTCCTTGACCGGCTGGCCGGACACTGGTCGGAACAACCAGGACAGCCGACCACGACAGCAGGACGACACAGATCACCGCACATCCGTGCCGCGACGTCAAGTACCTTCTTCGCCCCAATCCCCAGGAAGATGTCCGATGATGGTGCTGTGACGCAGCCAGAGCCCGCACACAAGCCTGACGCCCCTGATGCCGACGACACCCACGACACCGCCGATGCCCGTGGCCGACGTCGCCTGCTGCTGCCGGTGGCGGCAGTGGTCCTCGTCGTCGGCCTTGCCGTGGCCGCCTTCACGGTCCCCGTGGACAGGGTCATTGAGGCTCCGGGACCGACGTGGAACGTGCTGGGCACAGTCTCGCAGGACGACCCGCAAGACCTCGTCACCGTCAGTGGCACCCAGACCTACCCCACCGAGGGGGCGCTGATGATGACGACGATCTCGGTGACAGGGTGCCCCGGCTACCCCGTGACCGTGGCCAACGTCGTCATGGCCTGGCTGTCACCTGACCAGACCGTGCTGGACAGGGAGCAGGTCTGCCCCAAGGAGGTGTCCGCGGAGGAGATCAACGAGCGTAACGAGGTCCAGATGACTGGCTCCCAGGACGCTGCGGTGGTCGCCGCGCTGGAGGAAGTCGGCCTGGCTGAGTCCATATCCATGACGCTGACCGTCACCGGCGTGGCCCAGGAGCAGGCTGGTACCGGCATCGCTGAGGGCGACGTCCTGGTCTCCGTGACCCCGGAGGGAGCACAGCCCACCACGCTGTCCACCTACGCCCAGCTGCGTGACCTCATGGCCACGATTGACCCGGGAACCGAGGTCACCCTGGAGGTCCTGCGTGACGGGAAGCAGGCCACCACCACGCTGACGACGCTGCCCCCGGACACCACAGACAGCGGCGAGGAGACCGCCGAGGAGACCTCGGGCTCCCTGCTGGGGCTGTACCTCGACATCGCCGCTGACTCTGACATTGAGGCCGAGTTCGGCCTCTCCGAGGTCGGCGGACCCAGCGCGGGCCTGATGTTCGCCCTGGCCATCGTCGACAAAGTGACCCCAGGGTCCCTGACAGGCGGGCAGGACATCGCCGGGACCGGCACGATCTCCATGGACGGGCAGGTCGGTGCGATCGGTGGGATCCAGCAGAAGATGGCCGGGGCCTCGGGGGCCGGGGCCGGCTACTTCCTGGCGCCCGCAGGCAACTGTGAGGGGGTTGTCGGTCACGAGCCGGACGATATGCAGGTCTTTGCCGTCGCTACTCTCCACGAGGCCGTCCAGGCGGTGGAGGGTATCGCCTCGGGTGACACCTCCGGGCTCACCACCTGCTCCTCCCTCCAGACCCAGCAGGACTGACCAGGAGGCTCCAGACGCGGGACGAGCCCACCAGAAAGGCTCCGGACGGCTGTCCACAGGTAGTGCCCACGCTCCTGGCCCCGGTGCCAGCCCCGTGACAGGCTCGGGCACGACCGCAGGTCCGGGCGAGGACCTGCCCGCCCCAGGAGACCTGACAAGAAGGAGGCCTGATGCGGATCCGTGGATACAGCCCAGTCCTGTGGCGCAGGCAGGGCGAGAGCCAGATCGGTGCCGAGGCTGGTCACGCCACTGTCCTGACGGGCCTGTCCCAGCAGGAGCAGCACCTGCTCGACCGCCTTCCCGCGACCCTGGAGACCGGCAGCGTCTACCACGCCGCGCGCCACACCCAGGTACCGGTCGCCCGTGCCCGTGAGATCCTCCAGGACCTGGAGCGTCGTGGCACCCTCGTGCGCGGCGCACGCTCGGAGCTGGGGAGTCCTGACTCGATCTACTGGGAGCGTCTGCGCCCCGGTTCCCGGAAGCGCAGCACCGTCCTGAGCTCCTCCACGATCGCCGTGTACGGCTCAGGGCCTCTCCTGCAGGAGGCGGCTCTGTGGCTCGCCGAGGCAGGGGTAGGCACCATCCTGTCGGCAGCCCCTGACAGGGCCGATGGAGCAGACCAGGTCCTGGCAGCGAGATTTCCCGCAGTCCGCACCCGGGCGCCCCTGGGGACCCGGCCCGACCTGGTCCTGACCGTGGACTCCCACGTGGTCGAGCCCCTCCAGGCCCGTCACCTGGCCCAGGAGGGCCTGCCCCAGCTGCCGGTGGTGGTACGTGAGGTCAGTGTGCGTGTCGGCCCCGTACTGGGCAGTCCATCCGGT
This sequence comes from Actinomyces wuliandei, assembly GCF_004010955.1. Lineage (NCBI taxonomy): Bacteria > Bacillati > Actinomycetota > Actinomycetes > Actinomycetales > Actinomycetaceae > Actinomyces > Actinomyces wuliandei. Next base: position 818,014 of record NZ_CP025227.1, on the reverse strand, counting down.
CCCTGCGCCACCTGCCTGGACCTGTGGGAGAGGGACGCCGACCCCTGCTGGCCCGCACTGGCGACCCAGATGCGTACGCTGCCCCCGCCACAGACGGAACGGCTTCTCCTGCACCAGGCAGCCGCCCTGGCTGCCAGGGCGGCCACGGACAGCCTTCTGGCAGGTGCGGCACAGCACCCCCGCACCCCTGCGACCTCTGTGGACGCGGACGGCGCACCTGGTCCGCCGCCGTCGGTCGACTGGGACAGCACCGGCGTCGAGCTGAGCGGACCTGAGCCGACCGGGACCGCACGCCGCTGGTCCCGCCACGAGGAGTGCCTGTGCTCCCAGGTCTGAGGGACGCTCGCCCCGCGCCCCGGCAGCACCTCGACAGGGCGGAGACGGGACAGAGACGCTCAGTCTGGGCTGTTCCCCTCCTGGAACTTCCTGATCAGCTCCAGGACAGCCCCACCGTAGTCCTGAAGCTTGATGGCCCCCACCCCGCGCACCAAGGAGAGCTGGGGCAGGGTGCTAGGCCTGACTACCGCGATGTCACGCAGGGTAGCGTCAGGGAAGACCGTGAAGGCAGGCTTCGAGATCTCCTTGGCGACGTCGGCGCGCCAGGACCGCAACTCCTCGAACAGGGCGACCGTCGCTGGGTCGTGAGCCGCCTCGAAGTCGGCGGCCGCCTGCCTGGAGCGCTGCCTGGCCGACCCCCGGGAGGGGGACCCCCGGCCGGGAGCGGAGTCTGTCGGCCATATCCCCTCCAGGAACCGCGTCGGCTTGCGGGAGGCCCGGCCGCCAGGCTGGCGCGCCCGCGCGTAGGAGACCACGAGGTGCTCACGCGCACGCGTGACCCCCACGTACAGCAGGCGCCGCTCCTCCTCCACAGCGGAGTCGGTCTCCGCCAGGGAGATCGGCAGCAGCCCCTCACAGGCACCGACCAGGAGGACAGCGTCCCACTCCAGACCCTTGGCCGCGTGCAGGGAGGACAGGGTCACCCCCTCCACGGACGGGGCGTTCTGGACCGCTGCCCGCTCCATGAGCTCGACGTGAAAGGCGTCCAGCCCGATCCCGCGAGCTGAGGCAAGCTCGTCGGCCAGGTGGACAAGGGCGTTGAGAGAGTCCCAGCGCTCCCGTACCGCCCCCTGCGCGGCGGGAGGCTCCTCGGTCCAGCCCTCCCGGCCCAGGACCGTGCGCACGTCGGCACCCAGGTCCCCGGTCAGGAGCCCCTTCTCCGTGCGCGCGGCGCCCAGGAGGAGGGCCATAGCCCGCTTGACCTCCTCCCGCTCGAAGAAACGTTCTCCGCCACGTACCAGGTAGCCGATCTGGGCAGAGGCCAGGGCCTGCTCCACGACCTCTGACTGGGAGTTGGTGCGGTAGAGGACAGCGACCTGGCTCAGGGGCACTCCCTCCGAGCGCAGACGCCGTACCTGGGCGACGACCCCCTCTGCCTCCGCCACGTCGTCGTCATAGGTGTCAAAGCGCACCTGCGGCCCTGAGGGGCGCTGGGCCACCAGCTCGACGGCGCCCGCAGGCAGGCGCAAGTTTTCTCCCCCTCGCCGGGACCTGGACAGGACACGGTTGGCCAGGGAGACCACCTGGGGTGTCGAGCGGTAGTCACGCGACAGGCGCACCGTGCGCGCGCCCTCGTAACGGGAGGCAAAGCCGGTGAGGTAGTCAGGAGTGGCGCCGGTGAAGGAGTAGATGGTCTGGGACACGTCCCCCACCACGCACAGCTGGCGACGTCGTCCCAGCCACAGGTCCAGCAGGCGCTGCTGGAGTGGCGAGACGTCCTGGTACTCGTCCACCACGAAGTGCTTGTACTGGCTGCGCACCTGGGATGCGATGTCCTCGCGGTCCAGCAGGATACCGATCTGAAGGAGCAGGACGTCCTCGAAGTCGATGACCCCGCGCTCGTTCTTGGCCTCCTCGTAGGCTGACAGGAGCCGGGCCACCGTCTCGGCCTCCAGCCCGGCCACGCCCGTACGTCCCGCCGCGGTGGCAGCCTGGACGTAGTCCTCCGGGAGAGTAAGGGTGACCTTGGCCCACTCGACCTCGGCGGCGAGGTCCCGCACCACCGCGCGGTCCGCTGCCAGCCCCAGGCGCCGCGCTGCCGTGGCGACGAGAGAGGCCTTGTGGGGCTGTATCTCGGGACGGCGTCCGCCGATCGCGGTGGGCCAGAAGTAGGTGAGCTGGCGCAGGGCGGCGGAGTGGAAGGTGCGGGCCTGGACCCCCGGGACACCCAGGTCCGCCAGCCGGGAGCGCATCTCCCCGGCAGCCCGGGAGGTGAAGGTGACCGCGAGGACCTGGGTGGCCTGGTAGGCCCCAGTCGCCACCCCGTAGGCGATGCGGTAGGTCATGGCGCGGGTCTTTCCTGTCCCCGCACCCGCCAGGACGCACAGCGGCCCCTCCAGGTGCTCGGCGACCTCGCGCTGGTCCGGGTCCAGGGCCTCCAGGAGGGTCTCAGCACCGCCCCTGGTACCGGCAGAGTCGGGGCTGTGTCGGGCAGGGCCACGTCGGGTCGAGCTCAGTCGGGTCTGGTTCATCGTGGACCAGCCTGCCACGTCTGCGGGACAGGTTCTGCCGCACACAGCCTCTGTCACAGCCTGGCCGGGGAGCGCCAGGTCGTGGGTGACGTCTCAGTCGGGAGACGTGCCCCTGGTCGACCGGGAGACCTGTCCCCTGAACCAGTCCTCGATAAGAAGCCGCCCCAGGGAGGCCCGCCCGGGCAGGACGATGCTCCGCTGCGCCACCGCCCGCGCCAGCTCCTCCCGCGAGACGATGACGGCACCGGTGACCTCCTCCCCATCAGGGCGGGCCAGGTTCTCGCCAGGGGCGAGCCGTGCGCGGTAGCCGAGCATGAGGGAGCGCGGAAAGGGCCAGGGCTGGGAGACCAGGTAGGACACCTCCTCCACCCGCAGCCCCGTCTCCTCCCAGACCTCGCGCCGCACTGCGGTCTCCACCGACTCCCCTGCCTCCACGAACCCGGCGACCACGGAGTACCGTCGGTCCTCCCAGGAGGCACCGTGGACAAGAAGGAGGCGGTCGGCGTCGTCGGTGACAGCCATGATGACAGCCGGATCGGTCCGGGGGAAGTGCACGGCCTGGCAGCCACTGCACCGGCGCGCCCAGCCCGCCTGGACCGCCAGGGTGCGTCCGCCGCAGGCGGGACAGTAGCGCGACGAACTGTGCCAGGCTGCCAGGGCCGAGGCGGTCACGGCCAGCCCGGAGTCACGGACACTCATCTGGGCACCCGTCGCCCGCAGCGCGGTGAGGGGGTGCCTGCCCAGCACCCGGCGCAGGTCCGGGTGGTCGGTACCAGCACCCTCGGCGTCCGCCCCGCCCCGAGGCTGCCCGGGAGCCTCGGGAACCTCCAGCCCTTGCGGCACGACGACGGCCAGCCAGCCGGGTCCCCCCACCTGCGGGCCCGTGCCGTCCTCCGGCTTGTCACGCCCCAGGTAGAAGGTGGACAGCCCCTCCAGGTCCAGGTCCTCCGGACCGAGGTCGGGCAGGCGGAACCCCGTCTCCTCCGGGTAGCCCTCCCACACGCTGGCACCCGTGCCGACGGTGTCGGGGGGCACCAGCCCGTCCTCGGGCGGGTCAGAGCACCGTGCCGAGGCGTCGAGCGCGACCCTGCCGCGGGCGTCCACCAGCAGCAGCCGGGTGGCAGGATCGGCGGCGAGAGCCTTCAGCAGGCCGGGGTCGCTGCGGCGCTGGGCGTCGCGGTCGGTGGCTGAGCGGGCCAGAGCCAGGTGGTCAACGAGCCAGTCACTGCGCATAGACCCACCCTAGCCTTCCTGCCGCCTGTGTCCCCCCGTGTCCGTCGACGTCTGTCTGCTTCTCCTTCTTCCCCTCATCCGCTGGTCAGCGTAGTCTCCCGGAGGGGGCGGCCCTGCAGCCGGCTGTCCGGATGGCGGCGGGAGTGCACCAGGCCGACCCGCAGGGCGGTCCCTGCAGCCGGGCTGGCCGCCCGGGGCCGCAGGTCCTAGGGTGAGGCGGTGTCCTCCCCACCGCCCTCCCCGCCCCGGACCTACCTTGACTGGGCCGCGACGTGCCCGGTGAGACCTGAGGTGGCTCATCAGGTCGCCGAGGACCTGACCGCTGCCGTGGCGGGACGTGGCAACCCGGCCTCACAGCACTCCAGCGGTCGGCACGCTGCCGGCCTGCTGGCCGAGGCCCGCGCCCGCCTTGCCGCCGCGCTGGACGTGGACTCCCACGAGGTCCTGTTCACCTCCGGGGGCACCGAGGCTGACGCCCTGGTGGTCTCCGGGCGGGCACGCGCCGTCCCGGGCGGACGCCTGGTGGTCTCCCCCACCGAGCACCCGGCCGTGCTGGACTCGGCCCGTGCCGCCCTCAACCACCTGGGGGCCGATCTGGTCCTCCTAGAGGTCGACCAGGCCGGACGGGTGGTTCCGGCCTCCCTGGACGCAGCGGTGCGTCACGGTGGGACGGGTCCCCCTGCCAGCCTGGTCTCCGTCATGACGGTCAACAACGAGACCGGGCTGGTCCAGGACGTGCCCGCCCTGGTGGAGCGTGTCCGCGAGGCTACCGGCGCGCACCGTCCTGGGCAGGCAGGCTACGTCCCCGTGCACTCCGACGTCGTAGCTGCCCTGGGCAAGGTGGCCGTGGAGCCCCATGCGTGGGGGCTGGACGCGGTGAGCCTGGCCGGCCACAAGCTGGGCGCCCCTGTGGGCACGGGCGCGCTGGTGGCCCACCGGGAGCTGGTTCTGGCCCCGGTCACGGGCGGAGGCCGCCAGGAGCGGGGGGTGCGCTCTGGGACGCAGGACGTCGTCGGCGCCCGGGCACTGGCCCTAGCGGTGGAGCTCGCGGTGGCTGAGCGACAGCAGCAGGCTGCCCGCATGGAGCGGCTGCGTGAGCGGGTGCTGCGCGGTGCCAGCACCCTGGGCGGTGCCCACGCGACTCTGCCGACCGACGCCGCCAGCTCCCCCGCCACGGCGCACCTGTGGTTCGAGGACTGCGACGCCGAGGCCCTGCTCATGGGCCTGGACCTGGCGGGGGTCGATGTCTCCGCAGGGTCGGCCTGCCACGCGGGGGTGTCGCAGCCCAGCCACGTCCTGGTCGCCATGGGGCTGGGTGAGCAGGCGGCCCGCTGTGCCCTGCGCGTGAGCATGGGCACCATGACCACCGAGCACGACATCGACCACCTGCTGGAGGTTCTGCCTGCGGCCCTGGAGGGGGCCAGGAGAGCATGGACCGCGCGAGCCTCCCCCGAGGGTCTCCGGGAGCGGCGCCGGTGAGGGCGCGTCGCGGCGAGGTGGTGCGCACGACAGGCACCGCGCTGGTGCTCGCAGCAGCACTGGGTGGCCTGGTGGCCGTCATGCTGGTCAGCGGTATGTGGCTGTGCGCCCAGGCCGTCGCCCACGACCCGGCGTCCTCACGGATGCGGGCCGTCATGCACCTGGCCTTCGCCACGACGTGCGTGGCCGCGCCCTCTGTGGGGGCTCTACGTCCTGTACCTCTACGCCAGGGCGTGGCGGGACCTGACAGCCTCACCGGAACCGCTTCCCTCCCGCACCCGGGGCACGGTAGGCTGCCACGGCCCGTCGGCCGCGCAACCAGCCAGGGGCTTACGGACCAGCCAGCGGGTCGGGTGGCTGGGTCGGCACCCGCTGGGGCGCTGGCCGGGCGGAGAGCCGGATCAAGTGGAGGGAGTACCTGTGCGTGTCCTGGCTGCCCTGTCCGGCGGCGTCGACTCCGCCGTCGCCGCCGCGCGCGCCGTGGAGGCGGGCCACGAGGTGGTCGGGGTGCACATGGCCCTGACCCGCAACCGTGCGCTCACCCGCTCGGGCTCACGAGGCTGCTGCTCCGTCGAGGACTCCTCCGACGCCCGGTGGGCCGCCCAGGTCCTGGGGATCCCCTTCTACGTGTGGGACCTGTCAGAGGAGTTCGAGGAGCGGGTGGTGGCCGACTTCCTGACCGAGTACCGGGCCGGGCGCACCCCCAACCCCTGCGTGCGCTGCAACGAGCGGGTCAAGTTCGACGCCCTCCTGGAGCGGGGGCTGGCCCTGGGCTTTGACGCCGTGGCCACAGGCCACTACGCGCGCCTGAGCGGGGGCGCCGCCTCCGGGCGCCCTGGGGACGAGGAGGGGCTGGAGCTGCGCCGCAGCGCCGAGATGGCCAAGGACCAGTCCTACGTGCTGGCCGTCTCCGGGCGGGCGGGCCTGGCCCGGGCGCTGTTCCCCCTGGGCGAGGCACCGAGCAAGGCGGCCGTGCGGGCCGAGGCGAGAGCGAGGGGGCTGCCGGTGGCCTCCAAGCCCGATTCCTACGACATCTGCTTCGTGGCAAACGGCGACACCCGAGGATTTCTTGCCCGATCCCTGGGGACGCGCCGGGGCGCCGTGGTCTCCCCTGACGGCGAGGTGCTCGGCTCCCATGACGGCTACTTCGGCTTCACCGTGGGGCAGCGCCGGGGGCTGGGCCTGGACCGTCCCGCTGCTGACGGACGACCTCGATACGTCATCGAGACCCGTCCCGCCACCAACGAGGTGGTCGTGGGCCCTGAGGAGCTGCTCACCCGCTCCCGGGTCGAGGGCAAGGACCTGGTGCTGCTGGCCGACCCGCAGACACGGGGCGGCCTGGCGGACGGCTGCGGCTGGAGCGGCGTGGCCGTGCAGGTGCGCGCCCACGGCAGGCCGGTGCCCGCCGACGTCAGCGTGGACGAGGCGGGCGGCACGCTGCGGGCCGACCTGCACGAGCCCCTGCGGGGCCTGGCGGCTGGGCAGTCCGTGGTCGTCTACGGCGGGCCGGAGGGAGACACGGTCCTGGCCCAGGCGACAGTGGCCTGAGCCAGGACCCAGGCTGAGCAGGAGCACCGGTGCGCTGGCACCCAGGTCAGCGCAAGGAGGTGTGCCTCTCAATGGCACGCACCGCCCACCAGCCCAGGCTTGCGGCCAGGACCCAGGTGGCGGGAAGGAAGCCCAGCCCGAGGACGTCCGGTTCAGCCCCGGTAGACAGGGAGTCCATGACGGGGCCGAGCATCATCTCGAAGATGAAGTCCCCTGTGGTCAGGCTGACACCGAAGGGCACAAGCAGCATCGTCAGGAGGGTCACCACCTGGCTCACCAGGTAGAGGATGACGAAGCCGATGACAGGCGCCCCGAAGCCCAGGTGGTTCCAACGGCTCTGCGCCCCGACGCTCATGAGGGCGGTACTCATCAGTGTCCAGCTGATCAGCATAAGCAGCAGCGTCATAGCGGTCAGCAAGATCCTGCCAGCCCCTAAGAGGTCGACAGCCTCCCGCACGGGAGCGAAGGCCTCGGCCACCGTCTGGTCCTGGCTCCACGCGGTGGCCGCGTAGGCCGCGCCGTAGAGGGCCAGGGCGAGCAGGGCAGCGGCCGCCGTGGCCAGCACCGTGTACACGACCTTGGCAGCGTAGAGGACCCTGCCACGCACAGGGACGGTCATGGTCAGGTAGCCCCGCTGGCCGTACATAGACTGCCAGTACTCGACAAGGCAGTGGACAAAGACCGCGAGCACCGAGGCGGCCAGTACCGAGGCGGCCAGCAGCTGGCACACACTGCTCACGACGGGCAGGTCGAACAGCCCGACGAGGACGAGGAGCGTGGCCACGAGGGCGGCAACTCCCAGGACGAGGAGGTGGGTGCGTCCCAGGGCTCGGACCTCCTGGGCGAGCAGCGTACGCAGCATCAGCGGTACTCCTTCCGAAACAAGGCGTCCAGGCTGGTGCCGTGCTCCTGGCGCAGGTCGTCGGCGTCACCCGCCAGGAGCAGGCGACCGTCCCTGAGGAAGACGGCAGAGTCGATGATCGGCTCGACATCGGCAATAAGGTGGGTGGACAGGATCATGAGGGCTCCGGGGTCGAAGTCCTGCAGGACGCCGCCGAGGATGACGTCGCGCGCTGCCGGGTCCACACCGGATATCGGTTCGTCCAGCAGGTAGACACGGGCACGGCGCGACATGACCAGGCTGACCTGGAGCTTCTCCCCCATGCCCTTGCTCATCTTCTTCAAGCTGCGCTCGGGAGGCAGCCCGAAGAACTCGATGAGTCGCCGGGCCTTGGCCACGTCAAAGTCAGGGAACAGGCGTGAGAACATCGCCACGGCGCGCTGCGGCGTCAGGGAGGCCGGCAGGAAGGAGGCGTCAGGCAAGAAGGACACCAGGGCCTTCGACTGAGGCCCCGGGACGTGCCCGGCCACGCGCACCTGGCCCTCGTAGTCGGTCAGCAGGCCGGCCAGGATCTTGAGCAAGGTGGTCTTGCCGCAGCCGTTGGCACCCATGAGGCCAACGATCCGCCCGGCGGGCAGCCTCAGGCTGAGGTCGGCCAGAGCGTGCTGCCCACGGTAGGACCTGGAGAGGTGGCTGATGGTGACGAGCGGGTCGGCACCGTCGTAGGAGATGATGGCCGACGGCTCGACGCCACCGGCCGGGGCGCTGGAACCAGGGGCTGGGCCGACAGCAGCGGCAGCGCTGGCAGCAGGTAGTCTGTCATCGCTGCCACCGGCGTCAACAGGTGCGGGTAGCGCGCTCACGGGGCTCATGAGGCTTCTCCTTGGTGGTGGGAGGCTGGCCAGCGCTCGGCAAGCACAGAGCCGGCCTGGGCGAGGTCCATGCCGAGTGCCGTCACAGCACTGATGTAGGCGTCTGCGGCACTGCCGGCGAGCTCGCGCCGGGACGCCTCGACAGCCGCAGGGTCTGCTGTCACGAAGCGCCCGGCGGTACGCTCGGCGGCGGTCAGGCCCGAGCGGTCGAGCTCGGTCAGGGCACGCTGGACGGTGTTGGGGTTGACCCCTAGCTCCGAGGCCAGCTCACGCACGCTGGGGACACGGCTGCCGGAGGACCACCGGCCGGAGACGATCCGCACGCGGAAGTCGTCAACCAGCTGGATCCAGATCGGACGGGAGTCGTCGACCTGCACCGGTCCTCCTCAGGCAGCAGACGGAGTGAGGGTCAGACTCGCCGACCTGCCTAGACAGGCTGGCGAGTCTGACGCGACGGACAAGGGGCTCATGAGCGCAGCAGACGGATACCTCGTCAGGTCCATCTGTATTGCTGCACTAATACAATGACACAGGTGTCCGGCGGCGTCAACTCCGTCTGCCGTCCCCCTGTCCGGGACAGCCAGTCGCCTCTCAGCCGCGCAGGCGGTCCAGCTCCTCGACCAGCTGGGGCACGACCTCGTTCACGTCACCGACCACACCAAAGTCCGCCATCTCGAAGATCGGGGCCTCGGAGTCGTCACACACCGCGACGACAGCACCCGCGCCCTGGATACCGGACGTGTGGTGGATGGCGCCGGAGACGCCCAGCCCGATGTACAGACGCGGGGCGATGGTCTCACCAGTCTGGCCGATCTGGGCGCTGCGGTCGATCCAGCCCTCGTCGCAGGCCACCCGGGTGGCTCCCACGGCGGCACCCAGCGGCTCGGCCAGGGAGCGGACCAGGTCGAAGTCCCCGTCCACACCGCGTCCGCCCACCACCACGGTACGCGCCTCGCCCAGCGCCGGGCCAGCCACCGCAGAGGCCTCCTCCCGCGAGACCAGGCGCGTCGCCGTGGCCTCAGGGCTCGGGGCCACCTCCAGGGGCTCGGCCCCCAGGGGGGCGGCCTCGGCAGGGACCTGGACCTCGACGGAGCCGGGACGCACCGCGACGACCGGGGTGCCCTCACGGTGGGGGGCGACCGACATCGTGGTGGTCCAGGAGCCGGACAGGACCAGCTTAGAGGCGCATAGCTCGCCGTCAACCACCTCCAGCCGGGAGACGTCGCTCACGCAGGCCGACTCCAGGAGGACCGCGACACGTCCCGCCAGCTCCTTGCCACGAAAGTCGCTGGCGACCAGGACCGCGCCCGGCCCCACCCGTCCGCAGGCGGCGACCACCGCGTCAGCCGCCACCGCGCTCAGGACCGCCTGGGCGCCCAGGTCGGCGACCAGGAGCCGGGAGCCGCCTGCGGCAGCAAGCGCACAGGCGGCCTCGGTGCCCACGGGCTCCAGCGCCAGGGCCACCACCTCCCCGCTGGTCAGCGAACGAGCCGCAGCCAGCAGCTCCAGCGAGACAGCGGCCGGGGCCGCGTCCTGCGGCGCCCCGGAGGCCTCCAGGTCGACAAGCACAAGCACGGGGGCGTCAAGCATCAGGGTCAGTCTCCTTCTCAGCAGGTGTGTCCGGTGCGTGCCCCTGCCGGGGCCGCTGTGCCCGCGCGTGTCAGACGAGCTTGTTGTCCACCAGCCAGGCGGCCAGCTCACGCCCGGCCTGGCCTGCGTCAGTGCGGATAGTGCCCACCTGCCGGGCCGGGCGCTCCCGGGAGCCAACCACCGCCACCGAGGGCCCGGCGCTGGGCTCCAGCCCCAGGTCGGACAGGTCCCACACGTCCACGGGCTTCTTCTTGGCCGCACGCATCGCGGCGAAGTTAGGGTAACGGGGCTCGTTGGCCTGGTCCGTCACCGAGACCAGGGCGGGAAGAGGAGCGCTGAGCACCTCACGGACCGTGCCCAGCGTCCGGGTGACCGTCACGGCGCCGTCGGCGACCTCCACCTGGCTGGCCAGGGTCAGGGCAGGCAGTCGGAGGGCAGCCGCCAGGGCGCCGGGGAGCATTGACGTCATTGCGTCCAGCGAGGCCATGCCGGTGACGACCAGGTCCACCCCGCCGATCCTGGAGACCGCCGCCGCCAGGGTCCTCGCCGTCGCGACGACGTCGGCCCCCTCCAGGGAGGCGTCGCTGACGACCACGCCCCTGCTCGCCCCCATCTGGAGGGCGCGGCGCACGGCGTCCTCGGCGTCGTGCGGCCCCATGGTCAGGGCGACAACCTCACCAGGCCCACCGGCCCCGCCGTCGTCAGCAGCCTCGACGAGGCTGACCGCTGCCTCGACCGCGTTCTCATCAAGCTCGTTGAGCACGTCGTCCTCACCACGAACCAGGCGGCCGTCCTCCAGGCGGCGCTCAGACTGCACGTCAGGGACGTGCTTGACGCAGACCACGATCTTCATGCGGCCAAGACTGCCACACCAGGCCGCACCCGCCCATGAGCGCTCAGTCACGCTGACACGCTGTCACCTGCACGGTTACCTGTCTCACCGCCTTGAGGTGCCGCGGTCCCGTGTGACCCGTGATATCGGAGTGAGACCTCACACCGGTTTCGGCTGGTACGTCCCCAGGCAGGACCCGACAATAGTGGGCATGCCTCCGACACCTGTGCTGACACCTGCGCCGCGCGCAGCGCACGACGTTCCTGCGAGACACAGACTAGGGGCTGTCCTCACTGGTGACGGTGCGGACTTCGTGGTCCACGCCGCCCACGCCACGGCGGTGGACCTGTGCCTGCTGGAGGTGGACGCCGACGCAACGGTGGTCAGCGAGACCCGGGTCGGCATGCACGGCCCCCGCCAGGGCGTGTGGTCCGCCCACGTTCCCGGTGTTCGGGCCGGGCAGCGCTACGGCTACCGTGTCCACGGCCCCTGGAACCCCGGTGAGGGGCTTCTGCACAACCCGCGTAAGCTGCTCCTCGACCCCTACGCGCGCGCCCTGGACGGCAGCGTGGACCTCGGCCCGCAGATCTACGCGCACACGGTGGACCCGGACCTGGTCCCGACGTCCCCCAACCCCCACGACTGGCACCCCTCCACGCTCGACTCGGTGGGGCACACGGTCATGGGAGTCGTCACCGGAGACTCCTTCCCCGTCGTCCCCGGGCCGCGTGTGCCCCGTGAGCGCACCGTCATCTACGAGGCCCACGTCAAGGGCCTGACCCACGACCTGCCCGGTGTGCCCGAGCACCTGCGCGGCACCTACGCCGGGCTGGCCCACTTCGCCACCGTGGACCACCTCAAGAAGCTGGGCGTGACCACCATCGAGCTGCTGCCGATCCACGCCGCCTTCACCGAGCCGTTCCTCGTCAGGAAGGGGCTGACGAACTACTGGGGGTACTCCACCTTGGGCTACTTCGCCCCAGAGCCCTCCTACGCCTCGCCGGGAGCCCGTGCGGCGGGGCCACAGGCCGTTCTGGACGAGGTACGCGGCATGGTCTCCATGCTCCACGAGGCCGGGCTGGAGGTGGTCCTCGACGTCGTCTACAACCACACCTGTGAGGGTGGCATGGACGGCCCGTCCCTGAGCCTGCGGGGCCTGGACAACCTCGGCTACTACCTCCACGGGCCCCACCGTCCCGCCCAGTACGTCGACGTCACCGGCACCGGCAACACGGTGGACTTCCGCTCCACGCGGGCGGTCCAGCTGGTCCTGGACTCGCTGCGCTACTGGGTCAGCGAGGTCGGCGTGGACGGCTTCCGCTTCGACCTGGCCGTGACCCTGGGACGCCACGCCTCGGAGTTCTCCTCACGTCACCCTTTGCTGGTAGCGGCCGCGACCGACCCCGTGCTGTCCGGGGTCAAGCTGATCAGCGAGCCCTGGGACGTGGGCCCCGGCGGGTGGCAGACCGGCCAGTTCCCGGAGCCCTTCCAGGACTGGAACGACCACTTCCGGGGTACGGTGCGCTCCTTCTGGCTGCATGACCCCTCAGAGATGTCCAGAGGCCGTCAGGGCTCAGACCTGCGGGACCTGGCCACGAGGCTGTCGGGCAGCGCTGACCTCTTCAGCAACGGGGAGAACCCCGGAGGGCGCGGCCCCCTGGGATCGGTCAACTTCATCACCGCTCACGACGGCTTCTCCTTGCGGGACCTGGTGTGCTATGACCACAAGCACAACCTGGACAACAAGGAGGACAACCGGGACGGCACCTCCGACAACCGGTCCTGGAACCACGGCTTCGAGGGGCCGGTGGTCGAGGGCCTCAACCTGGGACCTATCGAGGTCCTGCGACGCCGCTCCATGCGCAACCTGCTGGCCACCTTGCTGCTGAGCGCGGGCACTCCGATGATCCTGGGAGGTGACGAGCTGGGCCGCACCCAGCAGGGTAACAACAACTGCTACTGCCAGGACTCGCCCCTGTCCTGGGTGGACTGGGACCTGGAGCCCTGGCAGCAGGACCTGGTCGCCACGACCCGCTTCCTCGTCGATCTGCGCCACGCCCACCCGGTGGTACGGCCGGACCGCTTTGCTACGGGGCAGGTCCAGGAGGAGGACACGATCCCCGACCTGTCCTGGTTCCGTGGCGACGGTGAGCTGATGGACGCCGTCGCCTGGCACGACCCGCACACGCGCGTGGTCCAGATGCTGCGCTCAGGACGGCTGTGGGACGACGACGACCTCCTGGTCGTCGTCAACGGCACCCTGGACCAGGTCGAGGTCGTGCTGCCCAACGGGCACGACACGGACTGGCACCTGGCCTGGGACTCCACCTGGGCCGTCCCCCAACCCCACACCCTGCCCTTCACCCTGGCCCGGCGTGTCACCCGCGCGGCGACGGCCAGCGACCTGTACGCCGCAGCGGATTACCACGGTGCCCCGCAGCAGGACAGCCAGGACGCTGTCGCGCACCGGAGCGACCCCACCACCGACGAGGCAAGGAGCAGGAGCACCGGGAACACCAGGAGCACGAGGAGCACTGACAGCACACCAGGAAACCTGGAGACCGCCCGCCCCGCGACCATGAGCTGTCGTCAGGACCGCCCGGGGGACACCACCAACCTGGACGCGCTGTCCCTGCGCGTGTACCTCTCCGGGGAGCGGCTGGCCGACCTGAGCACGGCTCGTCGCTGACCAGTCCTGGCCTGGCCGCCCGATCCCCCGGACTGACCGCCCCTGGACAGCAGGCCCTCGACGGCACGCCCTGGACAGGCTCTAGCCGTACCACCCTGGGAGATCGTGGACGGAACGGAGTAGGTGGCGGATGAGGGCCTGCGCATGATGCGGGTTATGACGCTCGCACCCTGACCAGGGCCTTGACGACTCGCGTTGACGCGTACTTGACAACTGAGGGGTACTGAGCTGAGGAGTGTGGGCGGCCCCGCTCTGCCCCACGTCGGCGCGGGGCAGGGCCAGCCGCCCTGCGCCAGGTCCGGCTGACCGACGCCACCAGGGGCAGACCGGGACTGCCCGGGGCCGGCCCGAGACTAGTGGGACTCTAAGACCGGTGGGAGTCGGAGACGGCTGGGGCTGTCTGGGAGCTGGCGGGGGCGGGGCATGTACCTGTTGGGGCTGTTCCAGGTGGCGTGCACCAGCGCGAGCCTGCCTGGCTCCACTCCTGCCGGAGTGGAGCCTGTCGATGTGGGGTGCAACAGCGTGAGCCAGGCTCCCTCTCTCGAGCGCTGCCGGCGTCGAGGGCGCTGCTGGTGTCGCGGTGTGCTGGCACCGCTCCTCCTTCTGCTGACATCTTCCACCTGAGCCTCGTCCGTGCCAGCCAACCTCACGCGAGTCCCGCTGGTGTGGATCTGCTCAGACGAACAACCCCACCCCCTCCCAGGAGATATGACAGCACACACACGGCGCCGGGCACTTCCAGAGCACCAGGCACCCACCGACCCCGCACAACACGGACACAACCTCACAGGGAAGCACCCCTAGGATGGCCCCCATGACTCAGCCGACCCCGAGGGACCCCTCGGACACTCTCAAGGACGTCGCGCAGGCCGTCCCGGAGGCTCCCGCCTCCTCCTTGGCCAGCTCGGCCGAGGACACCTTGGCCGCGTCGACCAACGAGGCCTCCCTGGCCCGCTCCGTCGCCCGCTCAGCCGAGATCGAGGCGGACCTGGCGGTCCACCCCGACCGGTACCGGATGCTCACCGGGGTGCGCCCTACGGGCAACATGCACCTGGGGCACTACTTCGGGACCATGAGCTCGTGGCGGACCATCCAGGACACGGGCGTGGAGACCTGGATCCTGGTGGCCGACTACCAGGTCATCACCGACCGCGACGCCGTGGGACCGGTGCGTGAGCGCGTCCTGTCCCTGGTGGCCGACACCCTGGCTGTGGGCGTGGACCCGCAGCGCTCCACCGTCTTCACCCACTCGGCGGTCCCGGCCGCCAACCAGCTCATGCTGCCCTTCCTGTCCCTGGTCACCGAGTCCGAGCTCCACCGCAACCCCACGGTCAAGGCCGAGCTGGAGGCAACCGAGGGCCGCGCCATGAGCGGCCTGCTGCTGACCTACCCGGTCCACCAGGCGGCCGACATCCTCTTCTGCCAGGCCAACCTTGTCCCCGTGGGCAAGGACCAGCTGCCCCACCTGGAGCAGGCCAGGCTCATCGCCCAGCGCTTCGACAGGCGCTACGGGCGCGCAGTCCAGGACCACCCTGTCTTCCGCCGCCCCGAGGCCCTGCTCAGCGAGGCCCCGCTGCTGCTGGGACTGGACGGGGAGAAGATGAGCAAGTCGCGCCACAACACCATTGAGCTGCGGATGAGCGCCGACGAGACCGCCAGGCTGCTGAGGAAGGCCAGGACGGACTCCGAGCGGGTCATCACCTATGACCCGGTGGGGCGGCCAGAAGTCTCCAACCTGCTGAGGCTGGCCTCGCTGTGCGGAGCGGGGACGCCCGAGGAGATCGCCGAGCGCATCGGCGACGGCGGCGCCGGGACGCTCAAGAGGATCACCACCGAGGCGGTCAACGAGTTCCTCGCCCCGGTCAGGGCCCGTCGGTGTGAGCTGGAGACGGACGAGGGCTACCTGCTCCAGGTGCTCCACGACGGCAACGAGCGCGCCCGCGCCGTGGCGGAGGAGACCCTGGAGGCCGTGCGCACCGCCATGGGCATGAGCTACTGAGGGACGGGGACCGGCAGGCTGCTACGTGATACGACGACACTGTTCCGTTACCATCGCGGCATGAGTTACGGTGGTCCCATGCGCGTAGACAAGGCGCGGTGGCGTGAGGCACGGCCGCGCGCCGTCCCGGTGTGGGCGGACGCGAGCATGGGCGGCTTCGGGCAGGCACGGTGGCGGGTCGCCCCCGTCGGCCAGGCTCAGGACACCTCGGTGAGGAGCTGGTGGTAGCTGATGGTGAGTGACGGCGTCCAGGCTTCTGGTTCTGGGGTGGGTGGTGCTGGTGGGGGGCTGTGGGGCCCTGGGTCGGCGCGGGAGCCTTCTGACCCGGCCGAGCAGGACGCGCTGACGGATGAGGTGGTTGACCGGGACCTGATTGACCC
Source organism: Actinomyces wuliandei (assembly GCF_004010955.1). Taxonomy (NCBI): domain Bacteria; kingdom Bacillati; phylum Actinomycetota; class Actinomycetes; order Actinomycetales; family Actinomycetaceae; genus Actinomyces; species Actinomyces wuliandei. The sequence goes on along the minus strand of NZ_CP025227.1, from coordinate 802,023 downwards.
GGTGTCGGGGACGGGGCTGGCGCCGATGGGTGTGGGTTCCCCGGTGCCGGGGGAGCGCTTTGAGCGGTTCGGGCGGGTGCTGCCGCGCTCGGTGCTGCGGGTGTGGCGCCGGTTCGGGCTCGAGGGGTTTGGGCGGGGCCTGTTCTGGGTCACTGACCCGGTGGAGTGGGAGCCGGTGGTCAGTGAGTGGCTGGACCCGGTGCGCGACCGGCTGCCGTTCTCGGACACCTTCCACTGCCTGGCGCGCTCGGCCATGGGCAACCTGTTCCTGTGGGGTGAGAACAGCGGGGACAGCCTGGAGGTCGACCCCACCTACGGTGAGGTCATTGTCGACCGGCTGGCCGTGCGCTCCTTCGCCCACCCAGCAGTCCGCCAACGACAAGGACGGACACTTTTCACCGGCGCAGCGGACCGCAGTGTTGAGGAGCCTGAGGATGAGTCGGGGCGTCCTCTGGGGCCGCTGGCGCTGGAGCGGCTGGGGCCGGTGGGCGCTGACCAGGTCTACGGGTTCATCGTCGCGCCGGTGCTGGGCGGGCGGGTCAGCGTGGACAACCTGCGCGTGGTCGACGCCCACGCCTACCTGGTCGTGCAGGCCCAGCAGGGCGAGGTAGTCGTGAGCGACCCGGTGGGCGCGGCCTGGGGCCAGGTCGCCCCGCTCATCGGCGCCGACCCCACCACCTCCCCCGGGCAGGCGGACGGGCCGTGACCAGCCCGGACGGCGGCGCGGGCTCCGGCCCTGCGGCCCTGCCGGAGGGGCATGGCTTCCGCCACGCGCTGGGCGCGGAGGAGCCCGGGGCGGTGGCCCGGGAGTACCCGCCCTGCCGGGCCGGTGACGGGCGGGGCGTGGTGCGCACCGTCTACCACAGCGGACGCAGCCCCGGCCTGCGGGCCAGGGGGGGCGGAGTTCGAGCTCCAGCTCCACGGCCAGTACCAGGTCCTGTCCCAGGTGCCGGCCCAGGACTACCTGGCCGCCCGCGACCTGTTCCAGCGGGAGGGCAGGCAGGGCGCCGAGGCCACCCGACGCGCACGCAGGAACCTCACAAACAGGCTAACTGAGTATGGTAAGGACCATCTCGACATGTCTCGTGCCCAGGCGCGTGCCTGGGCGGGTGAGGCGATGCGGCAGGTGGCCGTCCTGCACAACCCTGACCAGGTCCTGGGTGGTGGCCCCGAGCCGGCCCGGGACGCCTCGGGCGCGCCGGTGCCCGGTGACCGGGGGGTCAACTCCTCCCTGGGGGCGCAGAACCTCCCCAACGCGGTGGTGGTCGACGCCGCCGCCCGGCGCCAGGTCGCCGCGGGGCGGGGCCACCTGCCGCTGGGCTTCGAGGTCGTGCTGACCGCCCGGCGCCGCAGCGTCAGGCGCCTGCGCGCCCGCCAGCCGCCTCCCGCGCTGCTCCCACCAGCACCCCGCCCCGACCGCGACCAGCCCGCACCCGCCCGCGCGGCCGTGGACCCGCCCACCGCACCACGCCCACCCCCACCAGACAGCACCCCCACCACCGCAGCAGACATCCGCAGGATACTGGGCATCACCACACCCACCACCCACCCCTGGGATGACGTGCAGCAGCCCACCGACGCCCCCACGGGAGCCGACCTTCCCGTCCGCCGCTCCCGCCTGCCCGGAGCCTGGTGGCCTGCTCGAGCCTTCCCCGGGACGGTGTGCGAGGCTCGGGTACGGCAGGAGAGCACCGGGGCGTCGCAGCACGTACCCGAAGGTCGCAAAGCGGAAACACCCAGAAGCTGGACAGGCGGGACCGACCAGGTTCCCACCCGCCCGGGCGGCAGGCCGAGGCCCGGACCACACACTGCGTCCCGCCGTCGGTCCCCCGGTATCGCAGCGGCCAGGTACCCTGTCCCTGTGACTGAGCACACGACGCCGAGCACGGCCGCACCGATGACCTCCCCGTCCCTGCCGACCCCGTCAGAGGAGGCCGCTCCTGTCGGCTCCTCAGCAGCCTGGTCCTACCCGGTAGAGGCGGTGCCCCAGCCCGCTCCCTTCGCTCCTGTCGGCCGCATCCCGGTCACCGAGGTCTTTCCCGTGGTGGAGGACGGCCGCTGGCCCGCCAAGGCCGTGGTTGGCGAGGTGATTCCAGTGCGCGCCACGGTCTTCCGCGAGGGCCACGACCACTTCGGCGCCACTGCCGTGCTGGTCCGCCCTGACGGCACCGACGGGCCCAGCGCACGCATGCACGAGGTCGCCGTGGGCCTGGACCGCTACGAGGCCCGGCTGGCCCCGGACTCCCCCGGTGACTGGCGCTTCCGGGTGGAGGGGTGGTCCGACCCCTACGGCACGTGGGCACACGACGCCTCCATCAAGGTGCCCGCCGGGGTCGACGTCGAGCTCATGCTGGAGGAGGGAGCGCGCGTCATGGAGCGCGCCGCCCAGGTCCCCGGGCGCGCTCCCGAGGACACCGAGGTGCTGACCCGGGCCGCCACCGCGCTGCGTGACAACTCCCAGAGTGCCGAGGCCCGGCTCGCAGCAGGTGTCTCCCAGGAGGTGGCCACCGCGCTGGAGCGTCTGCCCCTGCGCGACCTTGTCTCCCCCTCGGCGTCCTACCCCCTGCAGGTGGACCGCACCCGCGCCCTGGCCGGCTCCTGGTACGAGATCTTCCCCCGCTCCCTGGGCTCGGGCGCCGACGAGCACGGCAACTGGCACTCCGGCACCCTGCGTACCGCCGCCGAGCACCTGGACCGCATCGCCGCCATGGGCTTCGACGTCCTCTACCTCACCCCGGTCTCCCCGATCGGCACTACCAACCGCAAGGGTCGCAACAACACCCTCACGGCCCGGCCCGGCGACCCGGGCTCCCCCTACGGAATCGGCTCGCCCGAGGGCGGCCACGACGTCATCCACCCCGACCTGGGTACCTTCGACGACTTTGACGCCCTGGTGGAGCGCGCCCGCCAGCTCGGCATGGAGGTGGCCCTGGACCTGGCCCTCCAGTGCTCCCCGGACCACCCGTGGGTGGCTGAGCACCCCGAGTGGTTCACCGTCCTGGCCGACGGCTCCATCGCCTACGCGGAGAACCCCCCCAAGAAGTACCAGGACATCTACCCTCTCAACTTCGACAACGACCCGGAGGGCATCTACCAGGCCATCCTGGAGGTGGTGCGCACCTGGGTCCGCCACGGGGTGACGATCTTCCGGGTGGACAACCCGCACACCAAGCCTCTGCCCTTCTGGCAGCGCCTCATCGCCCAGGTGCGGGCCGAGTCCCCTGACGTCCTGTTCCTGGCTGAGGCCTTCACCCGCCCGGCCATGATGCGCACCCTGGGCAAGATCGGGTTCCACCAGTCCTACACCTACTTCGCCTGGCGCAACACCAAGGAGGAGCTGACCGACTACGTGGTGGAGCTGAGCCAGGAGACCGCCCACGTGCTGCGCCCGACCTTCTGGCCTACCACCCACGACATCCTGACCCCCTTCATGACGGCCGGGAAGGTGCCCGCCTTCCGGCTGCGCGCCGTCCTGGCGGCCACGCTGTCGCCCACCTGGGGCATCTACTCCGGCTACGAGCTGGCCGAGTCGGTGCCTCGCCCCGGCTACGAGGAGCAGATCGACAACGAGAAGTACGAGTACAAGCCCCGTGACTTCGCTGCCGCCCGCTCCAACGGCATTGAGGAGCTGCTCACGCGCCTCAACGCCGCCCGGGCCACCCACCCGGCGCTGCGACAGCTACGTGAGGTGTGGTTCCACCCCACCAGCGACGACCACATCATCGCCTACTCCAAGCGGGTGGACGCCGCCCACAGCCCGACCGGGCACGACGACACGGTGCTCACCGTGGTCAACCTGGACCCGCACAGTGCCCGGGCCGGGGAGGTCTTCCTCAACCTGGAGGCCCTGGGGCTGCCCGCCGGGACCGACGGCTCCCGCCCGGTGGTCCGTGTCACCGACCTCCTGGATGAGGGGTCCTACGAGTGGTCCGGCCAGAACTACGTGCGTCTGGACCCCTTCGTCGGACAGGCTGCCCACGTGTTCGCGGTGGAGGCACTGTGAGCGAGGCCTTTCCCGGTGCTGGCGAGGTGCCTACGGCAGGGCTGCTGGCGGCACCGGGGTTAGTGGCACCAGCAGCCGGGACACCCGTCCCGGCCTCGGACGCTGCCGCTCCGGCTGGTCCTCCCGTCACCACCGCCGCTGCGCCTCTCGCCGCAGGCAGTGCCGTCCCGATGACAGTGGCACCACCGGTCCCCGGCATCCCCGTGCTGCCCCACCAGGACCGTCCTGGCATCAGCGCGGACCCGGAGTGGTTCCGCACCGCCGTGTTCTACGAGGCGCTGCTGCGTTCCTTCGCCGACTCCGACGGTGACGGCACGGGCGACCTGATCGGCCTCATCTCCCGCCTGGACTACCTGGCCTGGCTGGGGGTGGACTGCATCTGGATCCCGCCGTTCTACCCCTCCCCCATGCGCGACGGGGGCTACGACGTCTCCGACTACACTGCCGTGGACCCCCGCTACGGGACAATGGAGGACTTCCGCGAGATGGTCCACCAGGCCCACCAGCGGGGCATCCGGGTGGTCATTGACATGGTCCTCAACCACACCTCGGACACCCACCCGTGGTTCCAGGCCTCCCGCTCGGACCCCGAGGGCCCCTACGGAGACTTCTACGTGTGGCGCGACGACGACTCCGGCTACCCGGACACACGGATCATCTTTGTGGACACCGAGGAGTCCAACTGGGCCTACGACGTCGAGCGCGGCCAGTTCTACTGGCACCGGTTCTTCTCCCACCAGCCCGACCTCAACTACGACAACCCGGCGGTGGTGGAGGCCGTCCACGACGTCATCCGGTTCTGGGCGCGCACCGGCGTGGACGGCTTCCGCCTGGACGCGGTCCCCTACCTCACTGAGGAGGAGGGGACCAGCTGCGAGAACCTGCCAGGTACCCACGCCGTCGTCGCCGGGATCCGGGCTATGCTGGACCGGGAGTTCCCCGGCGTCATCACGATCGCGGAGGCCAACCAGTGGCCACACGACGTCGTGGACTACTTCGGCACCGAGGAGGCGCCGGAGTGCACCATGTGCTTCCACTTCCCGGTGATGCCCCGGATCTACTACGCCCTGCGCCAGGAGTCGGCCACAGCCGTCCGCTGGGTGCTGGAGCAGACCCCGCAGATCCCGGCCCACGGCCAGTGGGGCACCTTCCTGCGCAACCACGACGAGCTGACCCTGGAGATGGTCACCGACGCCGAGCGGGCCCAGATGTACGCCTGGTACGCCCCCGACGAGCGTATGCGGGCCAACATCGGGATACGCCGCCGCCTGGCGCCGCTGCTGGACGCCTCCCGCGCGGAGATCGAGCTGGCCAACGCGCTGCTGCTGTCCCTGCCGGGAAGCCCCTGCCTCTACTACGGTGACGAGATCGGCATGGGAGAGAACATCTGGCTGGAGGACCGCGACGCCGTGCGCACCCCCATGCAGTGGGACGACTCGCCCAACATGGGCTTCTCCACTGCGGTGGACCCGGGCTCCCTCACCCTGCCCCTCATCCAGACCCCGGGCTACTCCCACCTGACGGTAGCCACCGAGATGGCCCGGCCCGACTCCCTGCTGCACTTCATGCGCCGCCTGCTGCACCTGAGGCGCCAGCACCCGGCACTGGGACGAGGCGACTTCCGTCTGCGTCCCACCAGTGACGAGGCGGTCCTGGCCCACACCCGCTCCGAGGCGGGACCGGGCGGGGAGACGCTCCTGTGCGTGACGAACCTGTCCTCCGTGCCGCGCTCGGTCAGGGTCCAGGCCCCAGACCTGGCTGGGATGAGCACCACCGACGTCTTTGGGGGCACCGCCTTCCCCCGGTTCGACGAGTCCGGTGTGCTTACCCTGACACTGGGGGCCCGTGGCTACTACTGGCTGTCCGTGACAGCCCCGGAGGCCGTCTCGGGAGCGGACGCGGGCGAGACTGTGGGGGCCACGGTCCCGGGTACGCCCTCGCAGCCCGCCGGGGAGGCGCCGTGAGACCCAGGGCCTGGCCGCAGGACAAGGCGCTGCTGGAGGCGCTGGGGGCCTGGCTGCCCGCCCGCCGGTGGTTCCCGCTCAAGGGCGCAGGCGGGTCCGGGCCGCAGGCACTGAGGCTGGTCGGCTGCCAGGACATGGCCCCGACAGTGCGCGACCTGCTTGTCGCCGTCCCCCGAGGCGTACGGCCAGTCGCGGCGGAGGGGCGGGCAGCCGGGCAGGACGGGGCAGACACCGACGGGGCAGACGCTGCCCGCCGTGGACAGCGTGGAGAAGTGGTGCTGCACGTGCCCGTGGTCCTGGAGGAACCCGGTGCCCTGGACTCCTTCGCGGTCGCCGACGAGCCCCCGGGCAGCCACGGCCTCGTCCTGGAGGGGCCTGCCGGGACGGTGGCTCTCGTCGACGGCACCCACCACCCGGACTTCTGGCGGGCCTGGGCCCGGCAGGCCCTGGAGGCGGGCACGGTCCTGGAGGAGGACGGGGCCAAGGCGATCCTCCAGCGCGCCCACCGGCTGCGGGTGTCCACCTCCCAGCAGTCGAACAGCTCGGTGGTGCTGCCGGCCCCCGCTCCCGGCCAGCAGCCAGGCGGTCCTGAGGACGCCTGCGTCCCGGACCTCGTCGTCAAGCTCATCCGGGTCCTGGACGAGGGGCGCAACCCGGACGTGGAGGTCTCCGTGGCCCTGGCCCGCGACGGCTGGGACCGGGTCCGCAGACCCGTGGCCTGGTCCGTGGCCACCTGGACCCCTGCCCGGCCAGAGCCCGGACCCGACACGGCGTCCACGCCCCCCACAGCCTCAGCAGCACCTACAGCCTCTTCAGCATCCACTGACTCGGCCGTGGCCTGCGTCTTCGTGCCCGAGGCCGAGGACGGCTTCGAGCTGTTCTGCGCGCTGGCCTCCTCCGACGACGCCGACGGGCCGGTCCGCGAGAGGGCGCTGTCCCTGGCCTCCTCCCTGGGGGACACGACCGCGCAGATGCACGACCACCTGGTCTCCGCCCTGGGAGCCAGCGCGCCGCCCCCGCCCCGCGAGCTGGCCGACGCCCTGAGGCTGCGCGCCGGGTGGGCGCTGGCCGAGGTCCCTGAGGTCTCCCGGAGGATACCTGGTGCTGCAGACCAGGTCAGAGACTTCCTCACCCACCTGGAGGCGCTGGACGCCCTGGCCCCGTCCTCACGGGTCCACGGCGACTACCACCTGGGCCAGGTCCTCCACGAGACCGGCGGGCAGCAGCGCTGGTACGTCCTGGACTTCGAGGGAGAGCCCCTGCGCCCGCTGGCGGAGCGTACTCGTCCCGACCAGCCTCTGCGCGACGTGGCGGGCATGCTGCGCTCCTTCGACTACGCTGCGGCGGTGGGTGGGGCCGCGCACCCGGGCTGGCTGCCCGCAGTGCGCCGCGCCTTCACTGACGGCTACCACAGCCGTGCCCGCTGCGGGCACGGACCAGCCGCGCTGGACCAGGCCGCCTCCGAGGTGCTGCTGGCCTGCCTCGAGCTGGACAAGGCGCTGTACGAGGCCGTCTACGAGGCCCGCAACCGTCCTGACTGGCTGAGCATCCCCCTGGACGCCATCGCCTCCCTGCTGGAGACCCGTGCTGCGCCAGGTGCCCCAGGTGCTGCGGCCCGCTGACGCGGCCAGCGGCGCAGCTGACGGCGCCCGTGGCCGGGCCGCTGACCCTGCCCGCTGGCTGGGCTGTCGGCTCAGGTACTGACTCGGCAGCCCAAACGCTCCCACCAGCCCTCGACCCATGGAATAGTTGACTCATGACCGATGCGACCGCACCAGAGCCCGCCCCCGACAACGCCGCGCCGCCCAGGCCCGTCCCTGTGGACCCCTGGGTGCTGGCCGACGTGGCCTACGCCCGCTACCACAACCCGCACGAGGTCCTCGGCGCCCACGTGGGCGACCACGGGGTGACGGTGCGTACCGTGCGCCACCTGGCTGACGCCGTCGTCGTGGTCACTGCGGAGGGCGCCTACCCCGCCACCCACGAGCAGGACGGCGTGTGGGTCGCGGTCCTGCCCGGCCAGGAGGTCCCTGACTACCGCATCAAGGTCACCTACGGGGACGAGACCATCACCGTGGACGACCCCTACCGCTTCCTGCCCACCCTGGGCGAGATGGACACCTACCTCATCTCCGAGGGGCGCCACGAGGAGCTGTGGGAGGTGCTGGGCTCCCACGTCAAGCACTTCCCCGGCTCGCTGGGGGACGTGGACGGCACCGCCTTCGCGGTGTGGGCGCCCAACGCCCGGGCCGTGCGCGTGGTGGGCGACTTCAACTACTGGGATGGCACCGCCACCGCCATGCGCTCCCTGGGCTCCTCCGGGGTGTGGGAGCTGTTTGTCCCCGGGGTGGGGGTGGGCGCCCGCTACAAGTACGAGATCTGCTTCGCCGACGGCTCCTGGCACCAGAAGGCCGACCCCCTGGCCCGCGCCTCCGAGGTCCCCCCGGCCACGGCCAGCGTGGTCACCGACCGCTTCCACGAGTGGGGCGACCAGGAGTGGATGGCCAGGAGGGCAGAGACCAACCCCCACAACCAGCCCATGAGCATCTACGAGGTCCACGTCGGCTCGTGGAGGCAGGGCCTGGGCTACCGGGGGCTGGCCGAGGAGCTCGTCCCCTACGTCAAGGAGGCAGGCTTCACCCACGTCGAGCTCATGCCCGTGGCCGAGCACCCCTTCGGAGGGTCCTGGGGCTACCAGGTCACCGGCTACTACGCCCCCACCGCCCGCTTCGGGACCCCGGACGACTTCAGGTACCTGGTGGACCAGCTCCACCAGGCGGGTATCGGTGTCATCCTGGACTGGGTCCCCGCCCACTTCCCCAAGGACGAGTGGGCGCTGGCGCGCTTCGACGGCACCGCCCTGTACGAGGACCCCGACCCCCAGCGCGGTGAGCACCCCGACTGGGGCACCTACGTGTTCAACTTCGGCCGCAACGAGGTGCGCAACTTCCTGGTGGCCAACGCCCTGTACTGGCTCCAGGACTTCCACATCGACGGCCTGCGCGTGGACGCGGTGGCCTCCATGCTCTACCTGGACTACTCCCGCGAGGACGGCCAGTGGCACCCCAACCAGTTCGGCGGGCGGGAGAACCTGGAGGCCATCAGCTTCCTCCAGGAGGCCACCGCCACCGCCTACCGCAAGTGCCCGGGTGTCCTCATGGCGGCCGAGGAGTCCACCGCCTGGCCGGGGGTCACCGCCCCCACAGAGTACGGCGGCCTGGGCTTCGGCCTGAAGTGGAACATGGGGTGGATGAACGACACCCTGCGCTACCTGGCAGAGGACCCGGTCAACCGCCGCTACCACCACGGTGAGCTGACCTTCTCCCTGGTCTACGCCTTCTCCGAGCAGTTCATCCTGCCGCTGAGCCACGACGAGGTCGTCCACGGCAAGGGCTCCCTGCTGTCCAAGATGCCCGGCGACGCCTGGCAGGAGCTGGCCGGCCTGCGCGCCCTGTACGCCTACCAGTGGTCCCACCCAGGCAAGCAGCTGCTCTTCATGGGCCAGGAGTTCGGCCAGGGCGCGGAGTGGAACGCGGACAGCTCCCTGGACTGGTGGATCCTGGACGACCCCGGCCACCAGGGCCTGCTGCGGCTCGTCACCGACCTCAACGCCCTCTACAAGGCCTCCCCCGCCCTGTGGACCGAGGACTTCTCCCACCGGGGCTTCGAGTGGATCGAGGCCGGGGACGGCGACCACAACGTCCTGTCCTACCTGCGTAAGGGCACCGACGCCGAGGGCCGGGCGGACCTCATGGTGTGCGTGGTCAACTTCGCCGGCACCCCGCACGAGGGCTACCGGGTGGGGCTGCCCTTCGCCGGTGGTTGGGACGAGGTCCTCAACACCGATTCCCCGCAGTACGGGGGCTCCGGCGTGGACAACCTCGGTCATGTCGAGGCCGAGGAGCTGCCCTGGAACGGGCGTCCCGCCTCCGTGCGTCTGCGCGTGCCCCCGCTGGGCGCCATCTTCCTGCGTCCCTCACAGGACTGAGGGGCGGGCCTCCCGGGGCCGGGGCGTGCGCTCCGGCCCCGGTGGCGCTCTAGGGGCTCCGGGGCGGCCCGTCAGAGCAGATCAGAGCAGCTCATCCCGCCCGTGGTCGGCCAGCCGGTCAACAACACCTTTGACCTCCTGCGCGTGCTCCGGAGTCGTCACCAGGAGCGCGTCCGGGGTGTCAACCACGACGACCCCGGGCACGCCCAGCAGCACCACCTTCCTGTCACCTGCTGCGGCCACGAGCGCCCCCGGGGAGGAGAGCACCTCGATCTCCTCCTCCTCAACCTCCTCGCCCTCATTCTCCTCGGTATTCTCCTCAGTCTCGCTCCCGCCCTGCGCAGCCCTACTGTCCTGGGCCGCCAGGACGGGGTCCAGGACAGCGGCTCCTGCGGCAGGTCCCGCCGTGCGGGTTGGCACCAGCTGGGCGAGGCTGTCATAGCCACCGACGTCGTCCCACCCCATGGAAGCCGGGACCATGGCTACTCCCCCCTGGGAGGCCACCGGCTCGGCAATGGCGTGGTCGATGGCGATCCGCTCCAGGCCCGGCCACACCTGTGCGAGGACGCTGCGCCTCCTGGGGGTGTCCCAGGCCTGGGCCACCTCCTCGATCCCCGCTGCCAGGTCCGGGCGCTGGGCTGCGAGGTGGTCCAGCAGCACCCCGGCCCGGGCCACGAACATGCCCGCGTTCCACTGGTATCCACCGGCATCCAGGTAGGCCTGCGCGGTGGCCGCATCCGGTTTCTCGGTGAAGCCCAGGACCTGGTAGCCCTGGGGGGCTCCTGGCACCCCGAGGCGTCGGCCGGCACGGATGTAGCCAAAGGCGGTGGAGGGCCCGGTGGCCTCGACACCAATGGTCGTCACCCAGCCCGCCTCCGCCAGGACAGCCGCCTGGGTGACGGCATCGGTAAAGGCAGCCTCGTCAGTGATGACGTGGTCGGCGGCAAAGGAGCCCACGACCGCCTCACGGCCGTACCGGTGGGCGATGACGGCTGCGGCCAGGCCGATGGCGGCCATGGAGTCACGCGGTGAGGGCTCGGCAATAAGGTTGTCAGACGGGAGACCGGGAAGCTGGTCAGCCACGGCGTCCAGGTGGGTGGCTCCGGTGACCACTGTCGTCGTGGCCGCCACCGGCGCCAGGCGGGCGACCGTGGCCTGGAGCAGGCTGCGTCCGCTACCGGTGAGGTCGAGGAGGAACTTGGGACGGCGGCGGCGGCTCAGAGGCCACAGCCGGGTCCCAGCCCCTCCGGCCGGGATGATCACGTGGATCTGCCTGCTCCCCGCCGACTCAGCGTGCCGCTGTGCCGACCTGCGCGCAGGTCCTGCTGCGCCTGCGGCCTGCGCCACCCTCCCCGGCTGCCCCGGCTTCCCGGTCATCTCAGTCCTCACGTCACTCACCCCGGAAGGCTACCCCGGCGCTGTACCGCAGCGTGCCAGGCGGGCACACAGGCACGACGGGAGGTCGGCCGCGAGGTCAGGGTACGTCTGCTGAGTACCGGGGGCGCGCAAGACGTACCCCAACCTCGTGAACCAGTCAGCCCAGGTCTGGTGAGGAGGCTGGAGATCCGCCGCCAGGTCCCGGGCGGGCCTCTGCCATCCAGGCCGCCGTCAGCAGCACCACGCGGGCCGCCAGGTTCAGCCACAGCAGGAGCACTGCGACAGCAGCGACGGAGGCCAGCAGGGGGTTGCTCGCCGAGGAGCCCACCACGTCGGTCCCTAACTCACGCAGCACCCCGAGGGCCAGCGCTCCCAGCGCGCTGCCCCACAGCAGGTCACGCCGAGGTGGCCGCGCACCGCTCACTCTCACCATGAGAGCCAGGATGCCGGAGTCAATGACGAAGGACACCACCAGGACCGCCACCCTGGAGCCGGTGCTGGTCAGCGCACCTGAGAGCCCCAGGGCCTGCCCAGCCTCCCCCGACAGGAGCCTGGTGAGCACCGAGGCGACAGCAGTCACCAGGACCCCCACCACGATGATGACAAAACCGACCAGGTTCATCAGCTGGGTGCGTACCAGCCCTGTGGACTGGTCCGTCAGCGTGAACACGGCTCGCAGTCCCGTCCGAATAGCCCCCATGAGACTCATCGCCGAGAACATCAGGGCTGCGACGGCCAGGACCGACCCCACGGTGAGGGCCGAGTCCAGCACCAGCTGGTCAACGGTGACCAGGCCGCCGCTACCGGTGTCCACGACCCCGGGAAGCAGAGAGTCAATAGTGGTCACGACGGACCGACGCACGGAGTCGTGGCTGCCGACGAACGCCATGAGGGCGCTCACCCCGATCGCCAGGGCGGCGAAGACTGAGAACAGGCCGGTGTAGGCGATCCCCCCGGCGATGAGGTTCCCGTGCGCCTCCTGGTAGCGCTCCAGGGCACGTCCCGCCCGCGAGCGCCGCAGGCGTCCCACCAGCTGTCCTACTCGTCCCAGCACAGTCCAGCCTCTCAGGCGTGCCGGTGGAACTGTGGGAGGGGGGACAGGTCGGTGGAGGTCCCGAAGGAGAAGGACCCGACCTCCTCCCACAGCCCCTGCGGGGACAGGCGGCAGAGGTCCAGGCTGGCTGCCTCGAAGGAGATCTCCAGCTCGGCGCCTGCGGTGGCCGCCAGGTCCAGGCTGGCGTCGTCCAGCCCCTGGGCCAGGGTGACGTGCGGGTGGAAGGGGAAGCTCAGCGGCCGCGCCAGGGGGCCGGCCTCGTCACGCACACGTACCTGGAGGACGTCACACTCTGCGGCCCCGCTGTGCAGGCCGAGGTAGACCACCGGGGAGACCGGCCGGAAGGTGCCCACCCCCCGCAGGCTGACCTCAAAGGGGGCGGTCTGGGACGCCACCCGCCGCAGGTGGTCTGCCACCGCTGCCAGGGCGTCGGTGTCCACCGCAGTGGGAGGCAGGAGCGTGATGTGGGGGGGCACCACCCGGGCCAGGGGGTCGCCCGCCATGGCGCGCACGGTACGCACCCGCTCCGCCCCCGCGTCTGGCAGGGCAAGCACCACACCGATGACGCACTGGTTGGTACCCGTCACGGGAACGTACATGGCCGCCAACCTCCTTCCTGTCCGGACCCGCCCGCGAGACCGCGAGGACAGGTCTGCTCCTGCCGCAGCCGTGTGGCGGCGCCCTGCAGGTCCCACACTACCGCGAGCCGGGACGGCAGTTCCAACAGGGGCCAGCCACGCCCGGCTCCTGGCAGAGCCCCTAGCGCAGACACCTCGGCAGACTCTGGCAGAATACCGCCGTGCGCGCTGTGCCACCCGGATCGACGGCCCCGACGACCCACGAGGACGTGGTAGCCGTGCCGCCCGTGGTACCAGCTGCCGCTGCCAGCCGCTGCACGGACCACAGCCCACCCCGTCGTTTCCGCTCCACCTGCCACTGACTTCCACGACCTGACCAGGAGACCTCCGATGAGCACCCAGCAGCCTCCCCAGCCTCTGTTCGCCCCCGCCATGTCGCCTCAGGAGGGTGTCGGTGCTGCTACCACCCTGTTCCGTGAGACCTTCGGCAGCGAGCCCGACGGCGTGTGGTACGCCCCGGGGCGTGTCAACATCATCGGTGAGCACACCGACTACAACGGCGGCCTGGCCCTGCCCGTCGCCCTGCCTCACCGCGCCCACCTGGCGCTGCGCAGGCGCCAGGACCGCACGGTCCGCCTGGTCTCCCCGCAGACCAGGCAGCAGGTCGACATCATGGACCTGGACACGATCGGCCCCAAGGGGACGCCGGGAGAGGTCCGCCAGTGGGCCGCCTACATCGCTGGTGTCGCCTGGGCGTTGGAACGTGAGGGCTTCGCGGGCCTGCCGGGGTTTGACGCGGCCCTGGTGTCCTGCGTGCCCCTGGGTGGGGGCCTGTCCTCCTCAGCGGCCCTGGAGTGCTCAGCGGCTGTCGCCATCGACGAGGTGGCGGGCCTGGGGCTGGCGGGCAGCGCCGACTCCCCTGACGACGCCGGGCGTGCCCGGCTGGTCCAGGTGTGCGTGCGCACCGAGAACGAGATGGCCGGCGCGCCGACCGGGGGCATGGACCAGTCCGCCTCCCTACGCTGCCTGTCCGGTCACGCCCTGGAGCTGGACTGCCGGGACGGGTCAGTCACCCACGTGCCCTTCGACCTTGCCGCCCAGGACCTGGCGCTGCTGGTCATCGACACCAAGGCGAAGCACTCCCTGGTTGACGGCCAGTACGGCCAGCGCCGCACCGCCTGCGAGCAGGCGGCCAGCCTCCTGGGCGTCGAGCTGCTGGCCGACGTCGCCGTGCAGGACCTTGACGAGGCGTTGGAGCGCCTGCGGGCAGCAGCCTCTGGCTCCCAGGGCTCCACGAGCACGGCCGGGGCCGAGGCGCTGGAGCCCGACGTGCTGGTACGTCGTACCAGGCACGTGGTCACCGAGATCGACCGGACCCACCAGCTGGTGGGGCTCCTGCGGGACGGCCGCCCCCTGGCAGGTGACAAGCTCGCCGCCGCTGGCGCCCTCATGGACGCCTCCCACGAGTCCCTGCGCGTGGACTACGAGTGCACCTGCCCCGAGCTGGACACAGCCGTGGAGGCGGCCCGCTCCGCTGGAGCCCACGGCGCCCGCATGACCGGGGGCGGCTTTGGCGGCTCCGCGATCGCCCTGGTGGACGCCGCGCGTGTCCACGACGTCGCGGCCGCCGTCACCGACGCCTACGCCCGGGAGGGGTTCACCCCGCCCGCCTTCCTCGACGCCGTCCCCTCAGCGCCCGCAGGCCGCCTGGCCTGAGCCAGGACCAGCAGGGTCTGCGTCGGGGCCAGCCAGCCGCAGGAGCTGCGGCAGCGCCGTCGGCTTAATCAGCGCAGCCAGCGCCGTCGGCGTAGTCAACCACCAGCGGGGCGTGGTCGGACCAGCGGGAGGCGTAGTCCACGGCACGGTCAACCGTGAAGGATCGCGCGCGCTCGGCCAGCCCCGGGGTGGCGGCCTGGTAGTCGATCCTCCACCCGGCGTCGTTGTCGAAGGCCTTGCCCCTCTGCGACCACCAGGTGTAAGGACCCTGGGTCTCGGCCCCGGCCAGGGCGCGGGAGACGTCCACCCAGCCGGAGGAGAACCACCCCTCCAGGTGGGCGATCTCCTCGTCCATGACCCCGGCGATCTTGTTGTGGTTGGGTCTCCAGTTCTTGATGTCGCGCTCAGAGCGGACCACGTTGAAGTCCCCCGCGACCAGCGCCTGCGGCCCGCCCTGGCGGCTTGCCTCCAGCAGCGCGGCCAGGCGCCGCCCCACCAGGGCCAGGTGGGCGTACTTCTGGTCCATCTTCTCCGTGCCCAGCTGGCCGGAGTGGAGGTAGGCGGAGACCACTGTAACCACTGTCAGGCTGGCGGCCCCCGCAGCAGACCCCGTGGACACGCTGCCGGAGTCGTCAGTACCGTCACCGCCCTCGTCACCGGCTACCTCACCGGGCTCGACGTCCCCACCCACCTGGAGGTCCACCTCCAGCCAGCGCCCGGAGTCCACGTCGGGCTCAGGCGTTCCTGGCACGGCCACGCCCTGGCGCACGGCACTGACCACGGCCGGGCCGTCCTGCCGCACCGCCACGGACACGCCCGCGCGCCCCTTGATGCGGCAGGGCCAGGTGGACACGTCGTAGCCGGGCAGGAGGTCGGCGGCGATGTGCTCGTCGGCGCGGACCTCCTGCAGCAGCAGGACGTCGGGGGCGCAGGCAGCCAGCCAGTCCCCCATGCCCTTGCGGGCGGCGGCCCGGATGCCGTTGACGTTGACTGTGGCGATACGCATGGCTGCCTAGCCTACAGCCCAGGAGGCTGACACCATGGGCACATGGCCGCCACGACCAGCCCCTCCCACCCACGGACCCGCACTGTCCACGCCCTGGTCACCGGTGTGGTCCAGGGTGTGGGCTTCCGCTACCACTGTGCCGCCGAGGCCCAGGCCCTGGGCCTGGTGGGCCAGGTCCGCAACCTGCCCGACGGCGACGTCGAGGTCCTGGCCCAGGGGTCAGCCGACGACGTCGCCCGGCTGGTCGCCTGGCTCTACAAGGGGCCGCGCTGGGCCCGCGTGGAACGGGTGGCGCTCACCGACCTCAGGGCGGGGAGCCTGACCAGCCGCCGCTTCGAGGTCACCGGCTGACCCGGGCCAGGCACGGCACACAGAGCAGCGACGCAGGACAGTCACACAGGACGGCACAGGCATGACGGACGCGCCAGGTACGGCAGGCACGACGGAGCCGACAGGGCCGACAGACCTGACGACCTCGACAACAGGCCTGAGGGGTACGGGAAGCCGCCCGCAGGCCCCGGGGACGCTGAGTGCGCGCAGGGCGCTGCGCTGGGCGCTGGCCCTCATGGTGCTGGCTGCCTGCCTGCCGGTCCTGGCCCAGCTCACGGCCTCACCACCGGCCTCCACCCTCATGTGGCTGGCCTCCATGCCCTTGTGCCTGGCGGGAGCGGGTGTCGCGGGCCGCGGCGCGCTGCGCCTGGCGGGAGCGCGCCGGGCGCAGGAGGAGGACGAGACGCGGCTGTGAGCACCCGGGCTGACCGCCCACCAGAAAGCACCCGCCGGGCAAGCCAGCAGACAGCCCCGGCAGCCTAGCCGGGGAGGCGGCTCGCCTCGCGGACTGCCCCAACAAGCTCACCTGGACTCGCCCCGCACCTGCCCCGTCCCTGGCTCAGCGCTCAGCGCAGCCTCACCGCCTGGATGAGCACCGCTGCCAGCCAGGCGAGCAGGACGGCGATCACCAGGCTGGACGCCAGCAGTGGCGCCACGTCGGAGACGACGATGCCCCCGGAGTCGGCCAGCGCGGCGGAGGAGCCCAGGTTGAGTGCCCGGGTCGCGATGGCCTGGGGCAGCACGTAGCTGACCGGGCGCAGTGCTGTGGAGGTCACGGAGGCGATGCCGACCACGCAGCCCAGGAGGCACAGCGCCACGGGGGCGGCGAAGGACCTCAGGAGCGCCGACAGCAGCGACTGGAGGACGACCAGGGGAAGGGCCGCCACCAGGGAGATCAGTCCTACCAGGGCGAGCTGCCACGGGAACGGCTGGTCTATGCGGAGGACACGTGTCCCTGCCACTGCGGTACCAGCCACCAGCACAAGCTGCATGAACGCGACCAGGAGGAGCACCGAGGCCGTCTTGGCCGCCACCAGCCGCAGCGGGGCCGCTGTGGAGGTCAGGAGCAGGTTCCAGTTGGTTCCCTGGTGCTCCGTGCGCCACACGGTCGCGGTGAGCAGGCTGATGCCCATGGAGTAGAAGAGGAAGCTGTAGAAGAGCACGACCTGGGAGGTCAGCGGGACCCACCCGGAGCCGAGGGCGTCCTCGTTGCGCACGACGTTGAGCGTGCCGGTGACGACTGCCAGGACGGGCAGGACGATCGCGACGACCCAGGTGCTGGACCGCCTGAGCTTGGTGAGCTCTGCGCGCAGCACGGGCACCCTACCTTTCCACCCGGTCCAGACGCCGGGTCACCAGGGTGAAGACCACGGCGACCAGGAGGAGGAAGCCCGCGACCCACCCGTAGGGCGCGCTCACGTAGGAGACGCGGTCTCCCTCCTGCCCGGCGTGGGAGATGATGGCGTAGTAGCCCCACGGGACCAGCCTGCTGAGCCCAGAGGGCATGAGGAGGCTGAACACGGCCAGGAAGGAGCCGAGCGTGCCCACCCCCACGCTGACGAGCTGGTTGTCCACCCGTGCCGCGAGCCAGATGTGGAGGGCGCAGAAGGCGACGTCAAGAAGGTACAGCAGCACCGTGTAGCCCACCCAGGAGCCGGTGTCGAGAGGAACCCGGATGCCAGCGAGCACGCCGGCAGCGACGACAAGGCCTGACTGCGCCGCGACTGCGGGCAGGAGGAGGAGCGCCAGCGTCGCGAGCTTGGCGCGGCACAGCCTGCCGGGGCTGTGGCCTGCGGTGGCAGCAAGCACCCACCCCTGCCCGGAGTGCTCGATGTCGGTCTGGCGGCTGGCGAGGACCGCTGTCAGGAGCGGAGAGGTCATCGCGGCCATGAACGTGTAGGTCAGCAGGAGGGCCGCCCAGGGGCTGGCCTGCGGGTCGTCGAGGGACTCCCGGGTGCTGCTGGCGAACAGGGACAGGCAGCTGAGCGCGGCCACGGCAGCGACCAGGCTGGCCAGCAGGGGGCGTGTCCGCAGGCGCCGTGTCTTGCGCAGCTCCAGCACGATGCTGCGTCTCATAGCAGTCCGCCTCGACCGGTCAGGTCCATGAAGACGTCCTCCAGGCTCTGCTGCACCCGGCGCACCCCATAGACGTCGATGTCGGCGGCGACCAGGCGCCTGACCAGGGCGGCGGTCTGCTCCTTGTCGAGCCCGCTGACGGTGACGCCGCCCTGACCAGGGACAGCCCCTGTGATGAGGGTTCGCGCACGGTCCGGCTGGGGTGTCTCGATGACCAGGTCCGGGACGGAACGCTTAAAGAGCTCCTCGCGGGTCCCCTGGAAGATGAGCCGCCCGGAGGAGAGGATGCCCAGGACCGTGGCCATCCTGTCGATCTCGTCAAGGAGGTGGCTGGAGACCATGACCGTGACCCCGTTGCGGGCCAGCTCCACGAGGAGGCTGCGGACCTCCTCGATCCCGGCCGGGTCCAGCCCGTTGGTGGGCTCGTCCAGGATCAGCAGGGAGGGCTGGCGGGCCAGGGCCATGGCGATGCCCAGGCGCTGCTTCATACCCATGGAGTAGTGGCGCACCAGCGTGTCCCTGTGGTCGCGCAGGCGCACCGTGGCCAGAGCCCGGTCAAGCTGGGAGTCGGACAGCCCGAGCATGTCGCGCACGATCGTCATGTTCTCCCAGCCGGTGAGGTGCCCGTAGCCGGGGGGAGCCTCGATCATGGACCCGACCATCGGCAGGAGGTCTCCTCGCGACGCCGGGGTCAGACGGCGGCCGAGCACCTCGATCTCTCCGGCGCTGGGTCGGGTCAGCCCCAGGAGCATCTTCATCGTCGTCGACTTCCCGGACCCGTTGGGTCCCAGGAACCCGTAGAGGGCACCCTGAGGGACCCTCAGATCCAGGGCCTCGACAGCGGCACGATCCCCGAACCGCTTGGTCAGCCCGTGCGTGGCGACGGCTGTGCCCACCAGGCTGCCCACGCCGTCGCCTCCCGTCGCTGCAGCTGCAGCGGCCGCGCCTACCGTGCTGGTCGCGCTCATAGCACGAGCCCCCCGGTCGTCTTCTGATCCGTACGCATACTCGTCATCCTTGCAGGACCAGGACGGCAGGCACATCGTCCCGCCGTGGGAAACCCGGGAGCCAGCATGCCCTACCGTCGCAGGAGGGCGGCCTCATACCACCGTCTCAGCCCACGGAGTCAGCCATGCCAGGAGGGGTGCCGGGCGCGTCAGCAGCACCGGGGACAGCAGCACCCGGGGCACCGGAGGCAGTGTCCTCAGCCGTCACACCAGTCGCGGCTGCGGTCACGAAGTCAGCCAGCCCGTGACGGTAGGCCCAGATGACGAGCTGGACCCGGTCGCGGACGCCCAGCTTTGTCAGCACGTGCCCCACGTGGGTCTTGACGGTGACCTCCGCGACGTACAGCTCGCGGGCGATCTCGGGGTTCGAGCGCCCCGCGACCACGCGGGCAAGGATGTCACGCTCGCGAGCGGTCAGGGCGCCCAGGGCCTCCAGGGCGGGCGTGCCCGGTGAGGCTCCTGGAGCCCCCAGGCGGCCTGCCTCCCCCGGTGCCTCCGGGTCCTCGGTGACTCGCCGCAGCAGCCGCTGGGTGGTGCTCATGGCGGCGGTGAACGTGCCGCCGTGGGCGGCCCGGATCGCGTCGGCAAGCTGGACCGCCGTGCTGTCCTTGAGGATGAACCCGACCGCCCCGGCCCTGAGCATGCCGATCGCGTAGGCGTCATTGTCGTAGGAGGTCAGGCCCAGGACCCGGGGAGCGGAGTCGGCCTGCTCGGCGGTGATCCTGCGCGTGGCTTCCACCCCGTCCAGGCCGGGCATGCGCACGTCCATGAGGACCACGTCGGGCCGCAGCTCACGCACACGCTCAACAGCCTGCTCCCCGTTGCTGGCGCTGCCCACGGCGGACATGTCGGGCTGGGCCCTGACGATGCGGCTGATCCCGTCACGGACCAGGGACTGGTCGTCCACGACGAGCACAGAGATCGTGCGTCCTGCCTGCTCGGGCTCAGTCACCACCACTCACCGTCTCTCGCCGTCGCTCACTGCCCCCGGGGGGCGTCTGTCGATACTCCCGACACTCCCGTCGCAGTCTCCGCCGCTACCGTCAGTGGCCAGGTAGCCACCAGGGTAAAGGTGTCTGCCGGGCCGTGGCTGTCGCGGTAGTCGTATTGGCTGGCGTCGTGGTGGCTGGGATCGGTGCGGTGGTGACCGTGAGGATCACCGTGAGGATCGTTGCGGGTACCGTGGTGAAAGCCGTAGTGAAGGCTCCCGCCGTAGAGGCGGCAGCGGCGCCTGATCCCCGCGAGCCCACGGTGCTCGCGGAGCGACGCGTCAGCCGCTCCTGGATCGGCGGGCTCATCGACGGCGTTGGAGACCGTGACCCTGAGCTGGTCGGGCGCCCAGTCCAGGGTCAGCCTCACGGTGTCTCCCGTGCCGTGCCGCTGCGCGTTGGTCAGCGACTCCTGGACCACCCGGTAGACCGCCGCCGACAGCCCGGGGTCCAGCCCGACGGGCGTCCCGGTGGTACGGCGCTCCACGCGCTGTCCCGAGGCCTCGACCCCGGCGAGCAGGTCGTCAAGGTCGTCGAGGCCGGGGGCGAGACCAAGAAGAGCAGGGTGGGCACCCTCCTGGTCCGAGGGAGCCAGCAGCACCCGCACCTCACCAAGTGCCGACCTGCCGGTACGCGATATCGTCTCGAACAGGTCGGCGACCTCCCCGCTGGCGGCAATGGCCCGGCCGCTCTCGGCCTGGACCACGACACTGGTCAGCGTGTGCGCGAGCACGTCGTGCATCTCGTCGTTGATCCGCTCCCGCTCCTCATAGGCTGCCAGCTGGGAGCGGGCCTGCGCGTTGCGCTCGGACAGTAGGCGGCGGTGCTCAGCGTCATGCAGCGCCTGGAGCGTGCGGCGCCGGAGGAGTCCCACCACCCACGCCACCACGAGGCTGGCGCCCACGAGGCCGACAGCCAGCGCCCCCTCCGCGGGCGCGACCCCGCGAGCAGGCAGGCTGGCAGCCAGCACGCCGACGACGACCAGCCCCATCACCGGCGCCACGCGACGCCGCCGCCCGTCAGCGTAGGCGGCCACCGAGTACGCGGCTGCGAGCAGGACAAGGTCACCCGGGAACAGGGGTGCCGCCTCAGCCAGCAGGTGCGCGACCGAGACCACCGTCGCCACAGCGGCACAGGCGACTGGTGCAGTACGCCGCAGACCCAGCGTGGCAGCCATCGCGGCCGACCACGCCCAGTCAGGCTGGCCCGCCAGCCCCAGGAGCACGCACAGGACGACCCCGAGGGCAGCGGCAGCCACGTCAACGGCACCGCCTCTCAGCCCAAGATCCCTGGGTGGCTGGTCCGGCTCCACGCTGTCAGCCTAGCCCGCGCACCGTGCAGCGCACACCCAGCCGAGGCGTCCACACTGCCCCTTGACTCCCTGCCCGCCATCAGGACGGGCTCAGCACGCCACGGCCTGAGCCGAGATCTGTCAGACCTCCGCGCCCACGGCCCGCTCAGCCGCCTCCACGACGTTGGCCAGCAGCAGGGCGCGGGTCATGGGCCCCACACCACCTGGGTTGGGGGACAGCCAGGAGGCCACCTCATCCACCCCGTCGGCCACGTCGCCCGCGATCCGTCCCTTGCCGGTGAGCGGGTCGACCACGCGCGAGACGCCCACGTCCAGGACCACCGCCCCGGGAGCCACCATGTCGGCGGTGATGATGCCGGGGCTGCCTGCGGCGGAGATGACGACGTCGGCCCGGCGCACGTGGTCGGCCAGGTCCGTGGTGCCCGTGTGGCACACGTCCACGGTGGCGTTGACGTCCTTACGGCCCAGGAGCAGCCCGATGGACCTCCCCACGGTCACGCCGCGCCCCACCACGCACACGTTGCGTCCCGCCAGGTCGATGCCGTGGCGGGTCATGAGCTCGATGCAGCCCCGGGGCGTGCACGGCAGCGGGGAGGTGACCGGCTCCGAGGCGCGCAGCACCAGGCGCCCCAGGTTGGTGGGGTGCAGGCCGTCGGCGTCCTTGCCCGGGTCCACCCGCTCCAGGACGGCGTTGGTGTCGATCCCTGCGGGCAGGGGGAGCTGGACGATGTAGCCGGTGCAGCCGGGGTCGGCGTTGAGCCGGTCCACGGCAGCCTCCACCTCAGCCTGGGTGGCAGTAGCGGGCAGGTCCACCCGGATGGAGGTGATCCCCACCTCCGCGCAGTCGGAGTGCTTGCCCGCCACGTAGCGCACCGAGCCCGGGTCCTCCCCCACCAGGACGGTGCCCAGGCCGGGGGTGAGCCCACGCTGCACCAGGGCCGCAACCCGCTGGGTGAGCTCGGCCTTGATGCGGGCGGCTGTCGCCGTGCCGTCCAGGACCCGTGCCGGTCCCTGCCACGGCGCCCTCACTGGCCCAGCCCCTCAGGCAGCCCCTCGTAGAGGGGGAAGGCGTCGGTCAGGGCCGTGACGCGCCCCCTCAGGGAGGCCAGCAGGTCCTCGTCCGCGCTTCCATCCGCGCCGCGCGCCAGGGCGGTGGCAATGATGTCGGCCACCTCGGTGAACTCTGCCGCACCGAAGCCCCTGGTGGCCAGGGCGGGGGTGCCGATGCGCAGGCCGGAGGTCACGCGCGGGGGCCGGGGGTCGAAGGGGACGGCGTTGCGGTTGACGGTGATGCCGACCTCGTGCAGGAGGTCCTCGGCCTGCTGGCCGTCCAGGCTGGACTCGCGCAGGTCCACCAGGACCAGGTGGACGTCGGTGCCCCCGGTCACCAGGGTGATGCCGGCGGAGCGGACGTCGTCGGCCAGGAGGCGCTCAGCAATGACCGAGGCGCCCTGGAGGGTGCGGGCCTGGCGCTCGGCGAACTCCTGGGTCCCGGCGATCTTCATGGCCACGGCCTTGGCGGCGACAACGTGCATGAGCGGCCCGCCCTGCTGCCCGGGGAAGACCGCCGAGTCAAGCTTCTTGCCCCACTGCTCGGCCCGGCTGGACAGCAGCAGGCCCGAGCGCGGCCCGCCCAGCGTCTTGTGGACGGTGGTGGACACGACATCGGCCCACGGCACGGGGCTGGGGTGCAGGCCTGCGGCGACCAGTCCGGCGAAGTGGGCCATGTCCACCCACAGGGCGGCGCCGACCTCGTCAGCAACCTCACGGAAGGCCTGGAAGTCCAGGTGGCGGGGGTAGGCCGACCACCCGGCGACGATGACGCGCGGCCGCTCCCGCAGGGCGGCCTGGCGCACCTGGTCCATCTCGATACGGTGGGTGGTCTCGTCCACGCCGTAGGCGGTGGCGTGGTAGTTCTTGCCGGAGAAGTTGATCCTCATCCCGTGGGTGAGGTGGCCGCCGTGGGCCAGAGACAGTCCCAGGAGAGTGTCACCGGGAGCGGCCAGGGCGTGCAGGACGGCGGCGTTGGCCTGGGCGCCGGAGTGGGGCTGGACGTTGGCCCACTGCGCACCAAAGACGGACTTAGCCCGCTCGATGGCCAGGGACTCAGCGACGTCGACAACCTCGCAGCCCCCGTAGTAGCGCCGCCCAGGATAGCCCTCCGCGTACTTGTTGGTCAGCACCGAGCCCTGGCACTCCAGGACAGCCCGGGGCACAAAGTTCTCCGAGGCGATCATCTCCAGGGTGGAGCGCTGGCGGTCCAGCTCCCCGGCCAGGGTAGCGGCGATCTGCGGGTCCAGCTGTGCCAGGGACTGGCTGAGGGTGCTAGAGGCCTCGGCGAGGGACGCTGGGGACGCAGAGGCGTCGGGTGCTGTGTCAGGGGCGTCAGGAGCCTGGGGGGCCTCGGGGGCTTCAGTGGTCATGTGGTCTCCTCCGTGGTGGGACGCGCGGCTCAGCCGACGCGTCAGCGGGTGACCCGTGGCCCAGGCGGGCGACCCCGTGGTCTCGATCCTCGTGCCGCTCCCCGGTGGTCCTCCACCCGGCGCCAGTCGCGGCGAGCGCAGCCTATCGCATCGTGGTCGCCGGGCCGTTCACGGTCACCCCGGCAACCCACGGGGCCCGCCGCGCCAGAACCACACCTCACCTCCTGCCGCAGCGTACCCCGCGCTGCACATCTTCAGCCGTTCCGGCGCGCAGCCGGGACTCGGGATCTTCGACCTTTCCCTGCAACCGCAACAAGGCCCGCTGCCGTTGGCCGCGCTCCCCTAGCCCAAGATGTGCAACTCGGCCAGCCCGAGCCTGACCGCGGCCCACCAGTCCGGTGCAACGGCCCGCCACCACCCCGCTCTGCACCTGGTTGTCCCGCACCTGGCCACGGGCCAGGCAGCGGCACGCCTCCCGGGGCGCCGCTCCAGGCATCCACTGGCACCCGCACGCCCTCACACCGGCCCGAGCCAGTCCCCCAGACCGTCGTCCACGCCGACCCAGGACACAGCCTGGGACAGCTCCTCACGGCGCAGGAGCGCCTTGCCGAAGGCCTGACGCACCCGCTCGCGTACCTCTGGGGCGCCCAGACCGGTGACCACCAGGTGGCACCACGGCCCACACCGCACCTCAGAGACCACCGACCAGTCCCCTGAGGCGTTGCACCAGCCCCCCTGGGGGCCGGACCGCCCCGGACCGACGGCGGCATCCCCACCACGAGTGACCCAGACCTCCTGGGATCCGCGCCACCCTACCGGGGGCACGCCCCAGCCCCTCGGGACCTCGTCCCAGCTCCCGGCGTCACCCACGCTGACCGCTCCCCCGGCGACCTCCCATGCGCACACCCGTCCAGGCCTGCTGGGCAGCCAGAAGCACCCCCGCGCGCACAGCCCGCGACCGGCCAGGTCGGCGACCATCTCTCGCAGACGGCCCGGGTGGAAGGGGAGGGTGGCAAACAGGTCGAGGGTCCACACGCCGTGGTCGTCCGGGCCGCCCCAGGCCTGGGTGGTGGCGGGGTGGATGCGGCTCACCGCAGCCTGGGCGTCATGGGCGAGGCCCACCAGGTGGTCCAGGACGGGCACGTCCAGGCCGGGCAGCAGGAGGGTGTCGTGGGGCCGTAGGTGCTCCACCAGGTCGGCACCCTCACCTGACTCCTCCTGGCCGAGCGCCACGACCACGTCGGCGTAGCCAAGGTTGGCCAGATGGACCTCCGCAGTGCAGCGGGCGTCGTCAGGCAGGGCCCCCACGCTGGCCTCAGCCAGCGGACGGTGCTCCAGGAGCTCGGCAACGGCAGCCGCCGCGTCCAGGACGTGCGCGACACCGGCCAGCCGCACCCGGCCGCCCTCCAGCTCCTCGGACAGGCGCGGCACCAGGTGGACCAGCTCGGTGGCCGCAGGCAGCAGCACAACCGTAACACCCTCAGGATCCTGGCGGGCGCGGTCCTCGGCCACCGCCACCAGGACCTCCCGCAGCGAGCAGGTCTGGCAGGACGAGGGCATCACCACGTCCAGGACGGCTGGCTCCTCCCCCAGGCTGGCGGTGCTGGTGAGGCGCACCAGCCCGTCCTCGCCCACGTGAGGCAGCAGCTGGGCACGGATGACGACGGCGTCCTCGCCGCTGAGCACGAGGTCGATGAGGTCCAGCAGGGTCGGGTCGACGGCACCGACGAGGACCAGCGCGTGAGTGGCATGAGACACAACACCCTCCTGCAGGTTGACGTTTCTGAGAATGATTCTCAATAATGCACCCTATGACCACCTACTGCCAAGTCACGGGGATGAGGCCGGTCTTCGGCCGTTCGGTCTCCCGGTCCCACCGCCGCACGCCACGCCGCCGGAAGCCCAACCTGCAGCGCAAGCGATACTGGGCCCCCTCGCTGGGGCGCACCGTCCGCCTGACGGTGTCCGCCAAGGGGATACGCACGATCGACAGGCGGGGTATCGACGCCGTCGTCGCCCAGATGCTCGCCCGGGGGGAGCGGCTGTGAGCCCCGCAAGCAGAAGCGCCAAGGACCTGCGCCCCGTGATCAGGCTGGTGTCCACCGCTGGCACCGGCTACACCTACGTCACCCGAAAGAACCGGCGCAACACCCCTGACCGGCTGGTGCTGCGCAAGTACGACCCCGTGGTGCGCCGGCACGTGGAGTTCAGGGAGACGCGCTGATGGCCCGGAGGTCCAAGATCGCCGCTGAGAGCCGGCGCGCCCGGGTGGTGGCCCGCTATGCCGAGCGCCGCGCCCACCTCAAGCATGACAGCGTCAGCCCGCACCTGAGCCAGACGGAGCGCCGGGCGGCCATGGCTGCTCTGCACGCCCTGCCGCGCGACGCCTCCCCCACCCGCCTGCGCCGCCGCGACGCGGTGGACGGCCGCCCTCGCGGGCACCTGCGCGTCACTGGCAGCTCCCGGATCCGGTTCCGCGAGATGGCGCTGCGCGGCGAGCTCCCCGGCATCACCAAGGCCTCGTGGTGACCGCCGAGGGGCCCTGGCCAGCCTCAGGGCCCGTGACACCACTGCGCCCGAGACGGTGGCGCGTCCGCTGCCGGGCAAGGCGCCGCAGCAGTCCACCGCACCACAGCACGGATCCACAGAGTGTCGCGGACCAGCCTGGACGCCCGACCTGCCCAGGCACACCGTTGCCCGGGACCCGGACAGGCTCAGCCCACAGGACCCTGGCAGGCTCTCACGACACGCACCCAGCACCCACGACCAGCAAGGAGCCAGACCAGTGCGACCCGGAATCCACCCCAGCTACGTTCCCGTCGTCTTCCGCGACAAGTCCGCAGGCTTCGCCTTCCTGACCCGCTCCACCATAACCTCTGACAAGACCGTCACGTGGGAGGACGGCGCCACCTACCCGGTGGTGGACGTGGAGGTCTCCAGCGCCTCCCACCCGCTGTGGACTGGTCAGCAGCGCGTCCTGGACACGGCGGGGCGAGTTGAGAAGTTCCGCCGCCGCTACGGCGGGCACTGACCCGGCGAGCCCCCTGACCCCTCGGCGAGCCCCCTGACCCCTCGGCGGGCCCCCTAACCACCCCGACGAACCCGGCACTACCACTCACCAGCCCTGTGCGGGCAGGGTTGGCACAGCCACCTCGACCTACGGCTTCTGCCCCGGGCGCCCCAGCCGTGCCAGCCCATCAGCACACCAGAACAGAAAGGAGCCAGCATGAAGGTCCGTGCCTCGATCCGCTCCCTGGCCAGGCAGCCGGGCAGCAAGGTGGTGCGCCGTCGCGGCCACACCTACGTCATCAACAAGAAGAACCCGCGTCTCAAGGCCCGCCAGGGCTGAACGTAGGCAACGGCAGGCTGTGAGGGTGGAGGAGGCGAGCCACGACTCCTCCACCCTCACGACCCCGGCGGCCATGAGGGCAGAGCGTAAGCTGCGCGCATGCAGCCCTCCCGTCCTGTCCTGGTTGTCCTCGGCGGGCTGCCCGCCACCGGAAAGTCCGCTGTGGCCCACGAGCTCAACCATGACGGGGCACTCGCCTACATTCGGATCGACAGCATCGAGCAGGCCCTGCGAGCCGCCGTGCTGACGTCCCCGGTCTTGAGCTGCCCGACTGGCAGGCTGTCCGGGAGCGCGATTACCACCCGTGAGACGGCACGGACGTGCTACATATCGACACTGCTGCGACCAGCCCGCAGGCAGCAGCGAGGACCATCCGCTCGGCCGTGCACTCGGCCACAGTCTCCTCGTCCGCCGCTGCCCGGGGCGCCTGAGGCGCGCACCGGCCCTACCCGTGGCCCCGGGCGACCCCGCCCCGGCAGGGGCCGGCTACCCTCACTCCCCGGGGCCAGGCTAACCTCGCCCCCATGACCACCTCGACGAGCACCCTAGGCTCTCCGGCGGACCCGGGCACCCAGAACGCCTCAGGCAACCCGGCGGGCACCTCCTCGCCCACGGCCACCGCGATCCCTGACCCCAGCACCACGCGCCCCCTGACGAGGTCCCCCGGCGCCCCGGCGGGGACAGAGGGTGCTGAGGGGACGGGCAGGACGGGAGCCCAGCACCTGGTGCTGTCCCTGTCCTGCCCCGACCGCCCCGGCATCGTCCACGCGGTCACCGGCGCCCTGGCCCGGCGTGGCGGCAACATCACCGAGTCCAAACAGTTCGGGGACGAGCACACCGGCCTGTTCCTCATGCGCGTCCAGGTCATGACCACCGTGCCGCGCACCGAGCTGGAGAAGGACCTGGCCGAGCTGGCCCGCACCTACTCCATGACCTGGACCCTGGACGAGGTCGGCCGCCGGGTGCGCACCCTCGTCATGGTCTCCAAGGAGGGCCACTGCCTGACCGACCTGCTCTTCCGCGCCCGCAGCCAGGGCCTGCCCGTCGAGGTGGCAGGGGTGGTGGGCAACCACGAGACGCTGCGCGACGTCGCGCAGTTCTACAACGTCCCCTTCCACCACATCCCGGTCACCAAGGACACCAAGGAGGCCGCCGAGGCCGAGCTGCTGGGCCTGGTGGACTCCCTGGGCGTGGAGCTGGTGGTCCTGGCCCGCTACATGCAGATCCTCTCCCCCGCCCTGTGCGAGCGCCTCCACGGCGGGGTCATCAACATCCACCACTCCTTCCTGCCCAGCTTCAAGGGAGCCAACCCCTACCGACAGGCCCACGAGCGCGGCGTCAAGCTCATCGGTGCCACAGCCCACTACGTGACGGCCGACCTCGACGAGGGACCCATCATTGAGCAGGACGTCACCCGGGCCAGCCACGAGGACTCCGTGGAGACGCTGCGCTCCAAGGGCCAGGACGTCGAGCGGCGGGTGCTGGCCCAGGCAGTGCGCTGGCACGCCGAGCACCGGGTGCTCCTCAACGGGCACCGCACCGTCGTCTTCGCCTGAGGCCTGGCCTGAGACCCGGCCGAACGGGGCCGCCACCGTGTCGTGCAGCCGGAGCAGCCACACCTCACACCTGCGTCGGCACGCTCCGGCCAGCAACGACCTTGGCGAGCAGCTGCCGGGGGACGTCCGCAACACCGCGCACCTCGGCCACCACACGGCGGTGGGTACGGCGGGCGTCGGCGTCGTCAGCCCCGGTGAAGCGGATGGTGACGCGGGGCTCACCACCCACGACGTCGACCTGGAAGGCCTCCAGCGTGGTCGAGGCGGTGACCGCAGCACAGGCGGCCTCCTCGACGTCGCGGGGCTCCCGGCCGGGAACCAGAGTGGTCACAGTGAGCACGGTCCGGTAGGAGGGCACGACGACAAGCCTAGGCACAAGCCCAGGGGAACACCGCTTCCCGCCAGCAGCCGTGACCGGTAGTGTCAGTGGTGCCAGGTGGTGCCAGCACCGTCGTGGCCAGCCCCCGACCAGTGCCCACCACGACCAGGCCCACAGACCAGACCCAAGGAGCCCCCATGCCGTCCCAGAACCCCACCAGCCCTGGCACCCCTGACACCACCCCCTCTGCTCCCACAGCAGCCACAGCGCTCGAGGCGGCCCGCCGCTACGCCGCCAGCTTCACCCCCGCACGAGGCGAGCACGCCTCTCTGGCCGTCGTCGCCTGCATGGACCGTCGCCTGGACGTCATGTCGCTGCTGGGCCTCCAGGCCGGAGACGCCTACATCATCCGCAACGCGGGAGGCGTCCTCACCGAGGACGTGCGCCGCTCCCTGGCCATCGCCCAGCACGCGCTGGGAGTCCAGGAGATCCTGCTCATCCACCACACCGACTGCGGCATGTCCCACCTGGACGATGAGGTCTTCACCGACTCCCTGGAGCGGGAGACCGGCCAGCGCCCTACCTGGCGACCCGGAGGCTTCACCGATGCCGCCCAGGACGTGCGCCAGGCCCTGACCGGGCTGGCTGCAGACCCTCACGTGCCCGACGGGGCGAGCGCACGGGGCTTCGTCTACGACGTCGCCACCGGGGAGCTGGCGGAGGTGCAGCGCTGACAACGTCTGACACCACGTCTGCCAGCGGTGCTGACAGCCGGACTCTGGGCGTCCCGGCCAGAGCCCCCGGCCTCACCACCGCACCCCGGCACCTGCTGGGGCGCGTCCCACCCCTGACGTAGCGTGGCTCCGTGACCATCCAGGACATGCTCGTTGACAGCCTCTCCCGTTCCCGCCAGCGCCTGGGCCGCGCCCTCGACGGCGTCACCATCGAGCAGGCCAACACGCCTCCCGTACCAGACATCGCACCACGGACCAACTCCCTGACCTGGCTGGCCTGGCACACCGCCCGGGAGATCGACCTCCAGGTCGCTCCCCTGGCCGGGGTGGAGCCAGTGTGGGTCTCCCACGGCCACCGCGAGCGCCTCGCCCTGGACCTGCCTGATGACACCCAGGACTGGCGGCACACACCGCAGGAGGCCGCCAAGGTCGTGGTCCCCGACCTGTCCGTGCTGACCGCCTACCTTGACGACGCCTACGAGATGGCCACCACCTACCTGCGCAGCCTGGACCCTGCCAGCCTGGACGAGGTCATCGACACCACCTGGGACCCGCCGGTGACCCGGGCCGTGCGCCTGACCTCAGTCATTGACGACGCCGCCCAGCACTCCGGGCAGGCCGTCTACACCCGCCGTCTCCTGGGCCTGGAGGGCTAGGAGTCCGCCTCCTCGGCAGGGCGAGGCAGCACCGAGCCGTCCACCCTCAGCGGGCGTGCAGAACCAGGGACTGGCCATCATCAGGAATGAGGAGGCTTCCCTCGAAGCCCTGCTCGGCGGCAGCCTGGCGCAGACGCTCCTTGGAGGTGCCCCAGTGGTTGAGGGCCTCCATGTGGACGGCCACGATCCTGGCCTCAGGCACCGCTCGGTGGATCTGGGTCACCTCCGCGTCGTCCAGGACCAGCCGCCCCCCGGGGATGCTGTTGCCCCCAGCATTAGCTATCACGACGTCGGGAGCAAAGACCTCCAGGGCCTTCTCCACTCCAGAGAACCAGACGGTGTCACCGGTGAGGTAGAGGGTCGGCTCCCCTTCGGCACTGAGGACCACCCCCATCGTGTCCGCACTGCCGGTGCGCTCGATCATCGGCTGCACCAGCTCGAGGGTGTCGTAGTGCTGACCCTCGACACTAACCAGGACCACCTGGCCCAGACGCGCTGTCCCCTCCAGGACCCGCACGTCGGTAAAACCTGCGGAGGCGATGGTGCCGGCGTCGTACTCGTTCTGGACAAACACCGGCACCTGCTTGGGAATAAAGTGGGCTGCCTCCTGGTCCCAGTGGTCTACATGCGTATGCGTGACAATAGTCGCGTCTATGCCACGCACGACCTCCTCAGCTGGAAGCGGAAGATCCTGGAGCGGATTGCGTTCACTGCCCCGAAGCGACGGGAAGGGGTCGAGGGCACCCTTAGGTGACAGCATCGGGTCAATAAGAAATACCTGCCCGCCATAGGTCAGCCTGGCCGTGGCATTGCGAATGTGAAGAAACTCCATATCAACACCCTACATTCCAACTCGGTGACACAGCCGCGACACACCCGCACGCTACATCGGTATCGCGAGTCATAGCGGTAAGAGAAACAGTCCAGGTCGGGGGCCAGCAGGGCGGAAAAGACCAGCCGAGCAGCGGTACGGCACTAACCGCCGCACCCGGGCACCTCCCGCCCGCGCCTGATCACCCGGACCGGGCGCAGCGAGGAGTCCGTGACCACGACGTCAGCCCGCAGACCCGGCACCAGCGCCCCGACTCCCGGGTCCCCCAGGACTCTCGCCCCCTGGAGGCTGGCGGCGTAGACGGCGTCCACAAGATCCACGCCCCCGCGCCAGGTGGTGCGCACGACGTCGATGAGGTGGGCAGTTCCCCCGGCGATAGTGCTGGTACCCGTGACCCGGGCAACACCATCCGCCACCGTGACGGCAGCCGGGCCAAGCACATAGCTCCCGTCCGCCATACCCGCAGCCGCCATGGCGTCGGTGACAAGCACGAGGCTCTCACGCCCCAGGGCCTCAAAGAGGTCGGTGACCAGCTCGGTAGACAAGTGCACTCCGTCGGCGACCAGCTCCAGGACGATCTCCCCGCGCCGGGCCGCCGCCAGGAAAGCAGGAACGGGACCCGGACGGCGGTGGTGGACAGGAGGCATCCCATTGAACAGGTGGGTGACCGTGGGACGCCGGGAGCGTACCGGCAGACCCGTGGCCCGCCGGGAGGAGATCCGTGCGACCGCGTCGGCCAGGGCGGCGCGTACCGCTCCGCCCTCGGCGTCAGTGTGCCCGTATGACGGCAGCGCCCCCGCGCTGACAAGAGCGGCGCTGACCCCCTCGTCCCCAGTGACACCGGGCTTCTCCGGAGCCACGGTCATGGTTACCATGTGGCCGCAGGCCAGATGAGCGAGCTCACGAACCAGGTCCGTGTCAGGACCGGTGATGAAAGCCGGGTCCTGGGCGCCACAGCGGCGTGCCGACAGGAAGGGGCCCTCGTAGTGGATACCAGCCAGCTCACCGTCCTCGCACAGGCGGGCGAGGAGCCGGGTACGCTGCCGTAGTACCTCAGGAGCCGCTGTGACACAGGAGGCTACGAGCGAGGTGGTGCCGTGGCGACGGTGCTCCATGACACCGACCATGACCTGCTCCGGTGTCTGCGCGTCGGGGAAAGACGCACCCCCGCCTCCGTGACAGTGGAGGTCCACCAGGCCGGGAAGCAGGTAGCCGCCCTGCGGCACAGGTACCGCCTGATCCAGGGCCTGACCATAACCTGCGCTTCCAGCTCGGTCGGCCTCCCCCACCCAGGCGATGCGGCTGCCTTCGGTGACCACAAGCCCGTCGCCGATGACCCGCTCCGGCGTGACCACCCGGCCGCGCAGGACATGAGTGCAGGTCATCACTTTCTCGTTGCTCACGGCACCAGTGTGGCACTCCCAGGAAGCAGAGACGCCTCCCTGCATCCGTGCTGCACATCTTCAGGCCTCTGAGGCATCTCGTTCCGGCCATGATCCGCAGAGTTTCGTGCCCCCGTCCTGACACAGCAGGCTGAAAATGTGCAGAACCAACAGCGGCGCACATTATCAACTTGTGCACGCAACTTGTCGCAGGAGCAGAACGGCGTAACTCTGCGGGCCTATCGCTCCGCAGCTGGCATCCCACTCCATCAGGACAGGTGAAGATGTGCAGCCCTGTACGGCCAACAGCAGCCAGCCCCGCCCAGGCGCCGACCTAGACCTGAGCCAGGCGCCGCTGGACGTGCGCAACCACTCGCTCCACGTCACGCTCCAGACGGGCGGACGGAGCCTGCCCGTCCAACCACAGCAGACCCTCACCGGCAGGGCGCACCGCGACCAGGCGCCCCCGGTCCACCAGCAGAGGACGGAACATGCCGTTGGAAGACGGGCATATCAGCGCCTCCCCAGCCACGTCGGTCAGGCACAGGCGGTCCTTGTACCCCACGTGCAGCTCGTCGAAAGAGGGCAGGAACAGGGTCCGCCCGGCGGCACGACGGCTGGACTCCAGCAGCTCGGGCAGGTCGGCACGCAGGTAGCGGACCCGCGCCCGGTCGCTCGGCGCCACCAAGAAACCGCCCTCCCGAGGGCCTGCGTCCCGGTTGCCAGAAGCGCCCTGGGCACCCCAGACCTCGACTGCTCCTCGCAGGCCACCCCTCACCCTCGCCCGGGCAAGAGGTACCCGTGCAGTCGCCGGGTCAGCCCGGTACCCGGCAGCGGTGGTGACCTCGACAGCGTCCTCGAGCGCCTGGAGGCACTCTCTGACCGGCAGCGTGGTCCACCGGGCAAGGTCGGCAGCACTAACCGGCCCGTGAGAGGTCACGTACCTACGGGCGATCTCCGCCAGCGCGGCCCGGTACCCGCCAGTCCCCCGGGCGCCGCCTCCCGTGCCGCCTGGCCCCGTCTGTGCGCCGGGAAGGCTGCGGGCGTCCACGACAAGGTGCTCGTTGCCCCGCCTTGGCCCCTGGGCCAGCACACCCTCGCGGTGGAGCCGCACGAGCAGGTGGCGCCGTCGCCCTGCCCCGGAGGCAAAGAAGTCAGTAGGCACTGCAGCCGTGACCAGACCCGCGTCCGCCCAGGCACTGACAAGCTCGGCCCGTGTCACTGGCCCATGCTTAGCGAGGAGCCCCAAGGCGGTGTCGGCCGCACGCGCCAGCACGGCGTCGTTGATCCCGAGACGCTGCGTGCTGGAGCGCGTCCACGCGTCAGTGCGGTGCATAAGCGCCACACGCAGCCAGTGGTGGTCGGAGGCCGTGGTGATATGGGCGGTGCCACGCATGGGCCAGGAGCGCACCAGGTGACCCGCCGCGAAAGCCGCGTCAACGTCGGAGCGCACCGCACCCCGGACACGCACGACAAGCGCGTGCGGGACAGAGGAGACCTGCTGGCCCTGGACAGCCAGCTGGCGTCGCACCGCCTCGACAACGTCGGGGGCACTCGTGGCAGGGACAAGCCCCTGGGCGGCGATACGCAGGTAGGACATCTCGCGTGGGGCGGCTGTGGCGCGGGCAGGCATGACGTGTCAGAACAGCCGGGCGGAGGAGTCGTCCAGGCCGCGCATGGCGTCGTAGTCGAGCACGACGCACCGGATCCCCCGGTCCTGGGCCAGCACCCGGGCCTGGGGCCTGATCGTCTGCGCCGCGAACACCCCGTGCACTGGTGACAGCAGCGGGTCGCGTTCCAGCAGCTCCAGGTAGCGGGTCAGCTGCTCGACCCCGTCGATCCCGCCTACGCGCTTGACCTCCACGGCCACAGACGTGCCGTCTGGAGCCTTGACCAGGAGGTCGACCGGGCCGATGGCAGTGGGATACTCCCGGCGCACCAGGCGGTGCCCGGGTCCCAGCAGCTCGACCTGCTCGGCCAGCAGCTGCTGGAGGTGGGACTCCACCCCGTCCTTGGTCAGGCCCGGGTCCGGCCCCAGCTCCTGGGTGACGTCAGACAACACCTCGTAGACGCGGATAACCAGCCGGTCGTCGGTCTTGGTGGCCTGGACCTGCCAGACCTGGGTGACACCATCCTGCGCGTCCTGCGGGCCGGGGTCGGTGACAGTGAGGCGAGCAGGAGCGGTCATCCAGTTCAGGGGCTTGTAGGAGCCTCCGTCAGAGTGGACCAGGACCGACCCGTCGGCCTTGAGCATGAGGAGCCGCCTGGCCCGGGGCAGATGGGCGTCCAGGCGGCCGGAGTAGTCCACGGAGCAGGAGGCGATGACAAGACGCACCCTGACACTGTAACGGCTCAGGCTGGCAGGCCTGGGCGCAGCGCGCGCCGAACCCGGACACCAGCCGGGTCGGGCTGCCCGCTACCGGCACGACACGGCCGCACAGGATCGTGCCCAGCCACACGGGACCGCAGGCCACCACGCCTATCTGGCCCCGGAGGAGGAAGTCCGCACGAGCCGGGTCATCCTCGGGGCGGACGCGCTGCGAGACGCTGCCGCAGCAAACTTGCGCCATGACAGATGCTCCCCCTGCTCCCCCCGCCCCTGAGTCTCCCGCTCACGATGACGGCGGCAGCCCACAGCGCCCTGGTCCCGCCAACCCTGCGTACTGGGCTGGCCCGGCAGGATCTGACACGTCGGCAACGCCCAGCCCCCGCGACACCGCGTACTACTCCTGGCGCCTGCCACGGCGCCAGGGCGCCTATCTCACCGGCACGGCTGGCCCCAACCGTCTTACCGGGCTGGACGCCGCCCGCGGACTGGCACTCATCGGCATGATGGCGGCGCACGCAGCCTTCACCACCTGCGGGCTGACCACGCTGCCGGGCCTGCTCAACCAGAGCCACGGACGGTCCTCCATCCTCTTCGCCACTATCGCCGGGTTCTCCCTGGGCCTCATGTCAGGAGGCAGGAACCCGCACAGGGGTGAGCGACTGGTGCGCACCCGGCTGCGGCTCATGGTGCGCAGCGCCATGCTCCTGGTCCTGGCCGCAGTCATGTCCTGGCTGGGCACGCCGGTAGCGATCATTCTCGGCTTCTACGCAGCCTGGCTGGTGCTGGGGATCCCGTTCCTGCGTGTGCGCCCCTCGCGCCTGTTCCTGCTGGCAGGAGCCTGCGCGCTCACCGGCGGCGTCGTCTCCGTCGGTCTACCGGCCCTCGCCCAGGAGCTGGGGCTCACCCTCCATCCGCCCATGGGCGACGGCAACAACGCCGTCACGGACTTCTTCGTCACCGGAACCTACCCGGGTGTGGTGTGGATGGCCTTCATCTTCCTAGGCCTGGGACTGTCCCGGCTGGACTGGTCCCGCGGCGCCAACCTGAGACGGCTGGCGGGAGCCGGCCTGCTGTGCGCAGTTATCGGCTACGGCTCAGGATGGGCGCTCTCGCAGGTTGTCAACCCCGAGTTTCCGGAGACCTTCCACCTTGTCAGCCCGGCCGACCCTGCCGAGTGCTTCTCCGCTAGTGAGCTGTCGTCCTCCCTGGTCGTCAACGACCCGGGCAGCAGCCTTCCCGCCGGGTCGAACTCCTGGAAGGACGCCGTCCCAGATGGGCCTGAAGGTTCTGGGATCCCTGAGCCGGGGACGGCAGACAGTAGCGTCCTGAGCAAGGGCGCACTGTCCACAGAGCCGACGATCTCCTTGCCAGAGCTGAGATACCTGGCCACAACCGAACCCCACTCCGGATCCCCTTTCGAGGTCATCGGCTCAGCCGGCGTGGCGATGGTGGTCATCGCCGTGGCCCAGCTGGTGGCTCGCCGCGCCCGCTACCTCCTGGCACCCCTGGCGGCTGCCGGGTCCATGTCCCTGACGGTCTACTGCGGCCACCTGGTGGTGTTCTGGATGCTGCGCTCCACCTCCCTGGCGTACGGAGAGTCCAACCTGCTGTGGGCGTCCATGGCGGCCGGGGCCTGCGCCTTCGCCATGGCCTGGTTCGCGGTCTTCGCCCGGGGACCGTTGGAGCACCTGGTCCACGTGGTCTCGGTCCGGGCGACCAGAGCCAGGGGCTAGGGCCTGCTGCGCCTGCGCACCAGGAGCACCAGCGTGGGGTGGACACAGGCAGGCAGCGGGGCGTCCCGGGGAGGACCAGGATCAGAACAGGCGGGGCTGCTGGGGCGCGGCAGCCTCCACCCAGGCCACCAGCGCTGCGTAGGAGTCCTCCATCATCGCCAGGTCGTAGTGCCCCGAGGCGTCCTGGCAGGACACCTCCACCACGCGGCCCTGCGCCCGGCGACGGTGGGCGCCCACCAGCTCCAGCTCACGGCGCGCAAAGGATCGCGAGGGTCGCGGGGACAGCGACATCAACCGGTACCAGTTCAGGGACCCGCTGCGGAAGGAGGCCACGCCGCTCAGCCAGTGGCTCCCACCCTGGGGACGCCAGGCGCACTCGAAGGAGCCCACCTGGCCAGCCAGGTAGCGCACGCGCACCAGGAAGCAGGCAGTCAGCAGCGCGACGACCAGGACGACGACCGCCGCCACGGTCCACGCGTGCACCGCCATACTCAGGCCCCCGGCTCCATGACCGCCTCGTCCGCAGCGATAGTGACAGTGTCATGGTCCACCGAGCAGAAACCGCCCGTGACCCTGATCAACACCAGCGAGCTGTCACCTGACGCCTCACCCGGACTGTCACCCCGACCGTCACCGACATCCGGGCTGGCTGCGATCCGCACCAGCCCGGAGCCGACCACGGCCAGGATCGGTTGCCGCCCCGGCAGGACGCCCATCTCACCGTCTACCAGCGGGACCGACAGCCGCGCAGCGTCACCAGACCACAGGTGCCCGGAGGGCGAGACCACCTTGATGCTCAGCGCGCCCAGTGCCATGGCTCCTCCTCCCGTCCGGTGCCCTGCTCAGTCCTGCAGCTCGGCGGCCCGGCGCTCCAGGTCCTCGATACCGCCGATGTTGAAGAAGGCCTGCTCAGGCAGGTGGTCGTAGTCACCGTCGCAGATCCGCCGGAAGGCCTCAATGGTCTCCGCCAGGGGGACGGTGGAGCCGGGCACACCGGTGAACTTCTCCGCCATGTAGGTGTTCTGGGACAGGAACTGCTCGATACGTCGCGCCCTGGCTACGGTGACCTTGTCCT
The DNA here is from genome assembly GCF_004010955.1 of Actinomyces wuliandei. Taxonomy (NCBI): domain Bacteria; kingdom Bacillati; phylum Actinomycetota; class Actinomycetes; order Actinomycetales; family Actinomycetaceae; genus Actinomyces; species Actinomyces wuliandei. The sequence continues at coordinate 764,235 of NZ_CP025227.1, read as the reverse complement.
CCTCACCCAGCTCGTCCACGCCCAGGATCGCGATAATGTCCTGCAGCTCCTTGTTCTTCTGAAGGATCGACTTCACCCGGGTGGCCACGCCGTAGTGCTCGGCACCCACGTAGCCGGGGGCGAGCAGCCGCGAGGTGGAGGCCAGCGGGTCCACCGCAGGGTAGATGCCGCGCGAGGCGATCTCACGACTGAGCTCGGTCGTGGCGTCCAGGTGGGCGAAGGTCGTGGCCGGAGCGGGGTCGGTGTAGTCGTCGGCGGGGACGTAGATGGCCTGCAGCGAGGTGATGGAGTGCCCGCCCGCTGAGGTGATCCGCTCCTGGAGCTGGCCCATCTCGTCGGCCAGGTTGGGCTGGTAGCCCACGGCGGAAGGCATGCGGCCCAGCAGCGTGGATACCTCCGAGCCCGCCTGGGTGAAGCGGAAGATGTTGTCAATAAACAGCAGCACGTCCTGGTTCTGGACGTCGCGGAAGTACTCCGCCATGGTCAGCGCTGACAGCGCCACCCGCAGACGCGTGCCCGGGGGCTCGTCCATCTGGCCGAAGACCAGGGCAGTCTTGTCAAAGACTCCGGCCTCCTCCATCTCCACGATGAGGTCGTTGCCCTCGCGGGTACGCTCGCCCACCCCGGCAAACACCGAGACGCCGCCGTGGTTCTGGGCCACACGCTGGATCATCTCCTGGATGAGGACGGTCTTGCCCACCCCGGCACCACCGAACAGGCCGATCTTGCCTCCCTGCACGTAGGGGGTGAGCAGGTCGATGACCTTGATGCCGGTCTCAAACATCTGCTCCTTGGACTCCAGCTGATCGAAGGCCGGAGGCTGGCGGTGGATAGGCCAGCGCTCGGTGACCTCCAGGGACTCGCCGGGGGCGAGGTTGAGGACCTCCCCGGTGACGTTGAAGACGTGGCCCTTGGTCACCTCACCCACGGGCACGGAGATCGGAGCGCCCGTGTCACGGACCTCGGTGCCACGGACCAGGCCGTCAGTGGGCTTGAGGGAGATGGTCCGCACGATGTTGTCACCCAGGTGCTGGGCGACCTCCAGGGTGATCTCGTGAGACTCCTCGCCCTCGCTAGTGGCCTGGACGGTCACGTGCAGGGCGTTGTACATCGCGGGGACGGCCTCGGGCGGGAACTCGACATCGACGACAGCGCCGATGATGCGGACGATGCGTCCCGTACCGGGGGTGATGGTGTCAGCCATGTTCGTTCTTCCGTGTCCGTGTCTTCCTAGGGTCTTGCCCGGGCCCTCCCGAGGTCGGCTGGCAGAGCCCTCCTGGTCTGGAGTATCGCAGGTCCTGGACCTCACCCGGAGCCCAGGGCGTCAGCCCCGGAGACGATCTCGGTGATCTCCTGGGTGATGTCCCCCTGGCGGGCGGCGTTGGCCAGCCGGGTGTAGGTGGTGATGATCTCCTCAGCGTTGTCTGTGGCCGTGTGCATGGCCTGCTGCCGGGCCGCCAGCTCCGAGGCCGCCGACTGCAGCAGGGCGTTGCGGATACGGGTGGCCACGTAGCGGGCCAGGAGGGCACCCAGGACCTCGTTGGGGCTGGGCTCGAACTCGTAGAGGGGCAGCGCCTGCTGCGGCTGCTCCCGCGCCTCGTCGACGTCGACCACCGTCAGCGGCAGCATGCGGCGCACCTCAGGGACCTGGGAGACCATGGAGACGTAGCGGGTGAAGACGATGTGGACCTCGGCCACGCCCCCGGCCGGCTCTGAGGCGAGGAAGTACTCCAGGAGCAGCGAGGCGACCTCGTTGATGGTGGGGGCGGAAGGGCGGTCGGACTCTCCCGTCCAGGAGTACTCGACGTCGCGGCCCCGGAAGGAGAAGTAGGACTGGGCCCGCCTGCCGAAGGTGAACAGGACCGGCTCCCTGCCCTCGGCAAGAAGCTGGTTGAGCAGGTGCTCGCTCTCACGCAGGATTGTCGCCGAGTAGGCGCCTGCCATCCCTCGGTCTGAGGTGACCACAAGGACGGCAACCCGGTTGGTGTCGGCGCGGGTCCGGGTGATGGGGTGGTCCAGCCGCGCGTAGGAGCCCAGGGCGGCCACCGCGTGGCTCAGGGCGTGGTCGTAGGGGGAGACCTCCTGGGCGTTGCGGCGCGCCTGCCCGATCCGGGACGAGGCGATCAGCTCCATCGCCTTGAAGACCTTCTGGAGGGTCTGGGTGGAGCGGATGCGCTGCTTGTAGAGGCGTTGGTTGCCCGCCACGTCAGTCCCTCCTGACCACGAGCCGCTCGTGGGTGCGCTCGGCAGGGCTGGGTGCCTGCGGACCGGAGGCCTGGGCACCGAGCACCTGGCCGTCGGCGACGTAGGAGGTGCGGAAGGACTCCACCGCCTGGCGCAGCGCCTCCTCGGTCTCCTCGTCCAGGTCGCCCGTGGTGCGGATCGTCTCCAGCACGGTGGTGCGGCGTCGCAGGTGGTCCAGGAGGGAGGCCTCGAAGGGGAGGACCTCGGAGACCTCCAGGTCGTCCAGGTAGCCGTTGGTCCCCGTCCACACTGAGGCCACCTGCTCCTCGACGGGGTAGGGCGTGTGCTGGGGCTGCTTGAGCAGCTCCATGAGGCGCTCCCCTCGGGTGAGCTGGGCCCGGGTGGTGGCGTCCAGGTCGGAGGCGAACATGGCAAAGGCCTGCATAGAGCGGTACTGCGCCAGGGTGATCTTGAGGGTTCCCGCTACCTTCTTCATGGCCTTCACCTGCGCCGCGCCCCCTACGCGCGACACGGAGATGCCCACGTCCACGGCAGGGCGCTGGTCGGCGTTGAACAGGTCGGACTGGAGGAAGATCTGCCCGTCGGTGATGGAGATGACGTTGGTGGGGATGTAGGCGGAGACGTCGTTGGCCTTGGTCTCGATGAGCGGCAGGCCGGTCATCGAGCCGGCACCGAGCTCGTCGGAGAGCTTGGCGCAGCGCTCCAGCAGACGGGAGTGGAGGTAGAAGACGTCACCGGGGTAGGCCTCACGGCCCGGGGGGCGACGCAGCAGCAGGGACACAGCCCGGTAGGCCTCCGCCTGCTTGGACAGGTCATCGAAGACGATGAGCACGTGCCTGCCCTGGTACATCCAGTGCTGGCCGATGGCCGACCCGGTGTAGGGCGAGAGGTACTTGAAGCCCGCCGGGTCGGAGGCCGGGGAGGCGACGATAGTGGTGTACTCCAAGGCGCCGTGCTCCTCCAGGGTGGCGCGCACGGAGGCGATGGTGGAGCCCTTCTGCCCGGTGGCCACGTAGATGCAGCGCACCTGCTGGGCGGGGTCACCGGTGTCCCAGGCTGCCTTCTGGTTGAGGATGGTGTCCAGGGCGATGGCGGTCTTGCCGGTCTGGCGGTCGCCGATGACAAGCTGGCGCTGGCCGCGGCCGACGGGGATCATCGAGTCGATGGCCTTCAAGCCGGTCTGAAGCGGCTCGTGGACGGACTTGCGGGCCATGACGCCGGGTGCCTGGAGCTCCAGGGCGCGCCGTGTCTGCGCGGCGATCTCACCCAGGCCGTCGATCGGCCGTCCCAAGGGGTCGACCACGCGCCCCAGGAAGGCGTCACCTACCGGCACAGAGAGTACCTCGCCGGTGCGGCGCACTACCTGCCCCTCGTCGATACCGTCGAAGCCACCCAGGACGACCACGCCGATCCGGCGCTCCTCCAGGTTCATGGCCAACCCGGCGGTCCCGTCCTCAAAGGTCAGCAGCTCGTTGGCCATGACTCCGGGCAGGCCCTCGACGTGCGCGATGCCGTCAGCGGCGAAGACGACGCGCCCGACCTCCTCTGCGGCCACCTGCGCGGGCCTGTAGGACGCGGCGAACTCGGCGAGGGCCGAACGGATCTCCTCGGGCCTGATGGTCAGCTCTGCCATCTGTCGTCTCCTTGGGTGAGTGGGTGCTGTGTGTGCGGGGTGGAGCGCTCCCGCCGGGTGGACGCGTCCGCGTCCAGGCTCGTGGCAGGGGCACGGCGCGCTGGGACCGGTAGAACCACGATCGATCAGCCCGTGAGCCGCTGGCGCAGGTCGGCGATGGTGCTGGCAACTGTGCGGTCCAGGACGTGGTCCTTGACCGTGATGCGCATGCCACCGATGACTGCGGGGTCGACCTCGGTGCTCAGCTCGACGTCGGTGCCCAGGCGGCGGGTGAGGATGGAGCGCAGACGGGCCTCCTGCTGCGTGCTCAGGGGCTGGGCGGTGACCACGTCTGCGATGGCGCGGTGCTGGGCAGCGGCAGCCCTCTCCACCACACGTCTCAGGTTGCGCTGGGTCCCCCCTTCAGCACGGTGCCGCACACACCAGCGCAGCAGGCTCATCGCCGGGGCGGACAGGCGGGAGGCGAAGACCTGCTCGGCCAGCCGCACCCGGGCCTCGGTGGTGGTACGCCGGGAGGGGTCCAGGGCCTCCCGGAGCTCGGGAGCGGCTGCCAGCTGCTCCAGGACACCGAAGATCTCACGCTCGATGCTGCCCACGGTGCCGTCAGCACGGGCACCAGCCAGGAGCGCCTCGATACCGAGGTCGTGGAGGGCGGAGATGATGTCCACCGGCTGCGACCAGCGCCGCCGCGCCATGGAGCACAGCAACTCCACCACGCGCTCGTCCACCCGCCCCTGGAAGAGCCGTGAGGCCAGGTCCGCCTTGTCCTGCCCTGCGCGCCCCGGGTCCGTGAGCGGCCCCCGCAGGGGGGAGGCAGCAACCTGGTGGGCCACGTCCAGGATCTGGCGCCCCAGGCCCTGCCCCTGAGCCCCTGCGGCGGCCAGCACCGGCGCCCAGGCGGCCCGGACCTCGGCGCGGGTCGCAGCGGTCCCGGTACTCACCGCAGCTCCTCGGCAGCGGCACCGTCGTCAATGCCGCTGATGGGGTCGAGCGTGTCGAGCTCGTCCATGAAGCGGTCGATGACGCGAGCCGACAGGGCCGTGTCGCGCAGCTGCTCCCCGACGATCTGCTCGGCCAGCGAGGAGGCGAGCAGGCCGACGTCGGTACGCAGGGAGATCTGGGCGGTCTGCTTGTCAGCCAGGATCTGGCGCCGGGTCGCCTCGTGGATGCTGGCCGCCTCCGCCTGGGCGTCGCTACGCGCCTGGGCGAGGATCTCCCTGGCCTGCCCCTGGGCGTCCTCACGGATCCTGGCCGCCTCGTGGCGCGCCTCCTCAACCAGCCGGGCGGCCTGCTGCTGCGCGTCAGCCTGCTGCTGCCTGGCCTTGTCAGCCAGGTCCAGCCCTTCCTGGATGCGCGCAGCACGCTCGTCAAGAGCAGCGTAGATCCGGGGAAGACCGTACCGGCCCACCAGGATGAGGATCAGCAGGAGGGTGACAGCCGCCCAGAAGACCTCGTACAGCGGGGGAAGCAGGAAGGACGTGCCTCCGGCCTCCCCCCCGGCAGCAGCCGGAATGACCGCGGAGAGCATCAGCTGACGACGAGCGGCAGGACGAAGCCGATCAGACCGAGCGCCTCCACCATACCCGCACCAATGATCATGTTGGTGAACAGGCGTCCCGCGACCTCCGGCTGACGGGCGGTGGCCTCCTGGGTCTTGCCGACCAGCATGCCGATACCGATACCGGGGCCCAGCGTGGCCAGTCCGTAGCCGACGTAGGCGAGTGCGACAGACGTCATGTGTGTGTTCCTTTGCTCTGGCGCCGGGGCGCGGGTTGGGTTCAGGTTTCTCAGGTGCCGGGTGGGCGTCGCCCTCCAGGACTGTCAACTGCTGTCAGCACTGGCAGTAGCTGCTTCTCACGGGCTTCGCCCCGGCGCGACCAGCTTGTGCATGTCAGTGGGCCTCCACGGACAGCCTGATGTAGACGGCGCTGAGGATAGTGAAGATATAGGCCTGCAGGAAGGCGACAAAGACCTCGAACAGGGTCATCAGCACCATGGACACCCCTGTCAGGACGCTCAGGACCGAGGTTGCCTGGAGGTGGAGCAGGAGCGTCGTCGTCCCGAAGTAGGTCATGGCCAGCAGCAGGTGTCCCGCGACCATGTTGCACAGCAGACGCAGCGTCAAGGTGGCCGGCCTCACGATAAAAGTGGAGAGAAACTCGATCGGGGTGATGAGCAGGTACATGGGCCTGGGCAGACCGGGAGGAAAGAGCTGGGAGGACAGGAACCCGCCCAGGCCCTGCGCCCGCACGCCAGCGCCGATAAAGGTGACGTAGGTGGTCAGCGCGAGCACCAGGGGAACCGCGATGACCGCAGAGGCGGCGATGTTGAGTCCCGGGACGATGCCAGCCAGGTTCATCGCCAGGACACCGAGGAAGAGGGTTGTCAGAAAGGGGGCAAAGCGACGCCCCGTTCCAGGTCCCAGCATGGCCAGCGCGACGTTGGAGCGCAGGAAGTCCGCCACCACCTCCAGGAGCGCCCGGCCGTGGCCAGGCACCCGTCTGGTGCCAGACGCTGCCGCAGCGACCAGCAGGCACAGCACGGCAGCCACGACGAGCCTGACCAGGACCAGCCGGTTGACCTCCAGGAGCGTTCCCTCACCGAGGAAGGTCTGCGGAAAGAAGTCGCTGACCCCCGGCTGGTGGGGGTGCTCAGTAAAGGCCGGGACGGCTGTCACGGCAATCACGACGACGAGCAGCCCAAGCAGCACCCGGTACCAGACGGGCCACGGACGACGCGCCGGGGTGCTGGAGTCAGGCGAGGACGCGCCCGCCGTGTCGGCAGTGTCCTCGATGGCAGCGTGTGCGGACAGGGTCTCCTCCTGTGTGGGCAATCTCAGTAGGTCTCTCAGCGGTGCAAGGCGGTACACATGCTATCAGGCAGGATGACGCCACAGGTACCAACGGCAGGCACCAGCCCCCTGCTACCCCTGCTACAGCAGTCCCTCATGACTGTGCTGCTCCTGCACCTTATGCCTCCTCCGCACCTCAGGCACTGTGGGCACTCTTCGGGCGCTCCTCAGCGAACCGGGGGCTGGCCCCCGGGCGGGGCGGGATCCACGTCTCCCCGTACCCGCACCAGGGCCGCCGTCTCACAGGCCATCCCAGCCAGGACCGCCAGGATGAGGGAGACACCGATGACCCTGGTGTCCAGGGCAAGCACCCGCCCGCCCACGAGGGCAGCGCCCAGGATGGCCAGGCGGAGAAGGTACCCGCCCCCCACCCAGACCACCATGAGGCCGGGGCCGGAACGCACCATACGCCCCAGGAGGAGCCAGACTGAGGCCAGCAGGACCGCCACCGCCACCGCCGCCACGAGAAAGGTGCCCAGGGGGGCGCGGACGTTGCCCAGGACCACCCAGACTGCCTCCAGGACGGTCATGGCCACGACAACCACACCGAGAGAGCGCCGAACCCGGGCCACGGCCCCGAGCAGCGCCGAGGCCGACACTCCCTGCTGCTGATCCTGCCGAGCCGCCGGCCAGGCCTGCGCGCCGTCGTCGTCGCGCTGCCGCTCACCGTACCGCTGGTGGGCTACCACGATGCCTCCCTACCTGTTGGGTGTCCTCCTGCTGCGCCCCTCGGCGGTACCTGAGGCCGTGCGGCCTGCGACCCGTGGGACGACGTCACCGACTCCTCTGCACCTGCCACAGCACCTGTCTCGGCACCATGGGGGGCCTGACCGCTGGCGGGAAGCGAGACCTCGCCCGTTCCTGACACCAGCCGGGAGGAGACCACCCGGACGTGCCGGGCGCCGGTACGCCGCGCTACCATGCCGCGCACCCCCGGCATCATGTCCACAGTGGCCACGAGGGCCAGGACGGCCCCCGCCAGGGTACCGACCAGGACCCACCACAGGGGCAGGAAGCCCAAGGCGGCCACCGGGAAGGAGGCAGCCGCAGCCCACACGTACATCACCAGCACCGCACGACGGTGGGAGTGGCCTGAGGCCAGCAGCCGGTGGTGCATGTGCATCCGGTCGGCGTGGAAGGGGCTGTTCCCGGCCAGGACACGACGGAGTATGAGCCGGACCATGTCCACCACGGGCAGCAGCAGGACGACCAGCGGCAGGAGGATCGGCAGGAAGGCGGGCACCGCCCGGGACCCCTCGAAGCTGCCCGGGTCGATCTGACCGGTCACGATGATGGTCGAGGCGGCCGAGACCAGGCCCAGCTGCATGGACCCGGAGTCGCCCATGAAGATCGTCGCCGGGTTGAAGTTGTAGGGCAGGAAGCCCACACACACGCCGATGAGGGCCGCCACGACGGTAGCCGCCAGGGAGGTGTAGGACTCCGGGCTGGTGGCGCGGGTCAGCACGTAGACGTAGAGGAAGAACGCGGTGGCGCCGATACCGACGATCCCTGCGGCCAGCCCGTCCAGGCCGTCCATCCAGTTCACGGCGTTGATGGCCACCAGGACGACCAGGACCGTGGAGACCAGGGACAGGCGCGAGGACCCGATCGTCAGTCCGCCGACGGGAAAGGTCAGCAGCTGGACCCCCTGCCAGGCCATAGCCCCCGAGGCCAGCACCTGCCCTGCCAGCTTGGTCGCCCAGTCCAGCTCCCACAGGTCGTCAACCACCCCCAGGAGGCACACCAGGCCGGCTCCCAGGACCACGGCCCACGCCGAGGAGTCGATGACGTTGGAGAGGTAGGGGATCCTGGAGGCCACGGTGACAGCCAGCAGCAGGCCGACGAACATGGCCACACCGCCCAGGCGCGGGATGGGCGTGGAGTGGACGTCACGGGCACGCACCGGGGTAAGCGCGTTGCTCACCAGGGCGACGTGGCGCACCACGGGGACCGTCACGTAGGTTCCCGCAGCCGCCACGAGAAGGACAAGCAGGTAGACCCTCACCTCCCTGCCTCCTCGCTCACCTGTCCGGCACGTACCGGGGCGGCGTCCCCGGCTAAGTCCCTGGCGGCGTCCGCACCCTCCCAGGAGGCAGCGACGACCTCAGCCAGGCGCCGGGGGTCCAGGACCCCGTGGCGTATCACGCGCGGCTGGTCGGCGTGGCCACGGGGACCGGAGAGGTCGACGATGGTGGAGGGTAGGGGACCCGGGGTGGGGCCGGAGTCGACAAGCAGGATGTCATGCAGGACGTCCCGGTCTCGGCCGTCCTGGCCGCGAGCGTCCCCGCCAGGCGGCAGCACCCTGTCGGGAAAGGCGGCGCGCACGCCGTCGGCGTCAGTGGCGGGCGCCTGACCGGAACGGTTGGCTGAGGTCACCGCCATCGGACCCACGTCACGCAGCAGCGCCAGGGCCACAGGGTGGTCGGGCATGCGCACCGCGATGGTCGCCGAGGTCTGCCCCAGCCACCAGCCCAGACCGGGCCTGGCGTCGAGGACAAGAGTCAGCGCTCCGGGCCAGAAGGCCTGCACGAGGGCACGGGCGACAGGAGGCACCAGGGGCACCAGGCTGTCCAGCTCTGCGGCGTCGGCGACAAGGACAGGAGGCGGCTTGCGGCTGTCACGCCCCTTGGCCGCCAGGAGCCGGGTCACGGCCTGGGCGTCAGCAGCCCTGCACCCCAGCCCGTAGACGGTGTCAGTCGGCAGGGCCACGAGGCCGCCAGCACGCACGTGCTCCGCAGCCGCCTCTCCTGCTCCTGCTGCTGCCACGGTCTCCTGCTGCCGACTCACGGTGCGCATCCTCGCACGATCCGCTCCTGTCAGCAGCAAGGACCTGCGTCACACCAGGCGCCGCGCCGCAGCCCAGCGGGTCAGCTCGTTGCGGTTGGACAGCTGGAGCTTGCGCAGGACCGCAGAGACGTGGGTCTCCACGGTCTTGACAGAGATGAAGAGCTCGGAAGCGCACTCCTTGTAGGTGTAGCCGCGGGCGATCAGGCGCATCACCTCACGCTCACGGGCGGACAGTCGGTCCAGCTCGGAGTCAGCCACCGCCACCTCCCCCGCCCCGGTCCCGAAGGCGTCCAGGACGAAGCCGGCCAGCCGGGGCGAGAAGGCAGCGTCCCCGGCGGCGACGCGGCGTACCGCCTGGGCCAGGTCCTGCGGGGAGATGGCCTTGGTGACGTAGCCCCGGGCACCGGCACGGATGACGGCAACGACGTCCTCCGCCGCGTCGGAGACCGACAGCGCCAGGAAGCGGCTCGCCTCCACGTCACGGCAGGCGGTCACCACCTCAGCCCCTCCCCCACCGTCTCCTCCCGGAAGGTGCACGTCAAGCAGGACCACGTCAGGTGCCAGGGCGTGCACTGCGGCGACAGCCCCCTCGACGTCGCTGGCCTCAGCCACGACCTCCAGGTCCGGCGCGTGAGTGCTCAGCTCGGCACGCACTCCCGCACGCACCAGGACGTGGTCGTCGACAACGAGGACACGCAGGTGCGAGGACGTCTCCAGGACGGACGGTGAGGGGACGGACGGCGGAGGGACGGACACTGTGGGTGCTCCTCGCAGGCTGTGGTGGCACGCGCTGACATGCCGGTGCGCGTGCCCACATGCTAGGCGTCCTGGGCGGTGGGCGCAGGCAGGGACAAGGCGACCTCCGTGCCCGCCTCGAGCCTGCGCACACGTGCGCTGCCGCCGTGACGCTCCATGCGCGCGATGATGGACTCACGCACCCCGTGCCGGTCCGGCGCCACGGCCTCAAGGTCAAAGCCGGGCCCTCGGTCCCGCACGAACACCTCCAGGCGCTCGGGACCCGCCTCCAGGTAGAGCGACACCGGTGGGGCACCGTGACGCACGGCGTTGGACAGGGCCTCACGGGAGGCAGCCACCACGACCTCGGTGTCACGGTCCGGGACACGGTCACCCACGCAGACGAGGTCCACGGCCACGCCGTAGCGGTCCTCGACCTCACCCACCAGGTCCCTGAAGGCGTCAGACACGGAGGTGCCAGGCTCAGGCCGGTCCGTGTACAGCCACGCGCGCAGCTCGCGCTCCTGGGAGCGCGCCAGCCGGGCCACCGTCTCCGGCTCCGCCGCCCGCCTGCGGATGAGGGTGAGCGTCTGCAGCACCGAGTCGTGGAGGTGCGCGGCGATGTCGGCCCGCTCGGCCTCACGGGCCTCGGCCTCACGGGTCTCGGTGAGCGCACGGGCTGTCCTCAGCCACAGGGGGACCAGGACCGCACCGACCCCGGCGATGACGGCGCCCCCCGCCAGCGCCCCGGAGAGGATCTCGCCGGGAGGGCTGTCGCTGGCGACCCAGGCCAGGATGCCCACGGCAGCCAGGGCGGTGCCGCCCAGGAGCCTGAGGACGGCGCCTGCGCTGCGCCCGGGGGCGAGAACGGCCTCGCCCTGGGACCAGGCCAAGGCGACCCCGGCGACGACGATGAGGATGATGACCAGGCTGCCCGCCCGCTCCAGCAGGTCCAGGCGCCAGGCCGCAAGCAGCACAGCGGCCAGGATGAAGGGGCTGCCGTCAATGACCCCCTGGCGGCCACTGGAGGCGGTCCTCCCGGGTCCCCTGGCAACGGTCCTGGTAGCCAGGCGGGCACGCGCCGGGGGGAGCCCGTCCTCCTGTGCCCACGGGTCCCCGGCAGGGACCGCGACCCACAGCAGGGCGTAGAGAAGAAGGCCCGCTCCACCGAGCATACCCAACGCCAGGAACCCCGCGCGCACCAACCAGGACGGCAGCCCCAGGTGCGCTGCGACCCCGGAGCACACTCCAGCCAGCAGGCGGGGGACACGGGGGCGTCCTGGCCCGGAGCCCTGGGATGCGGCTGACGAGCGGGAGGCGAGCAGCCTGAGGCCCCTGGGCGGGCGGCGCAGGGGGAGCCGCTGGGCGGGCCTGCCGGGTACGGGCACCGGAGGAGCCTCAGGAGCCGCACCGGCTGGCTCGGGGGCGGGAGGAGGCCGGAGGGTCACGGTCTCATCGTGGCACGTCCCAGCCCCCTGAGCCACGACGACGGGCGAAAGCCCGGGTGACCCAGGGGTCGGCTCGGGGGACAGTCAGGGCGTCCCCGGATCGCGTGGGACGGCACCCTTCGGTGACGATAAGCCTGTGAACGCCGATAACCCTGTCAACCCTGTCAACAACAACAAGCCTACGAGCAACGACGACACCTCCCCCACGAGACCGGTCCCCAGGACCCTGCGGCCCCGCACGCCCCCGAGGGGGCGGATGCCCCCATCGGCTCACAGAGCGCCTTCTCCACAGCCCACACCCCCTCTGGACAGGCCGGGCCACCGGAATCCGGGAGGACCAGCCAGGAGTCAGCAGGACAGCAGCCAGGCCACCCCTCGGGCCACGCCGACCACACCGACCAGGCGGGGGCGGCGCCAGGAGCCGCGCCCTTCCCCGGCGGGGCCTACCAGGCACCAGGGCAGGGCTCCGTCAGAGGGTTCTTCGGCTCGGTGCGTCGGACAGGGGTGATGCGCACGCAGGACCGGTGGGTCGGCGGCGTCGCCGGTGGCACCGCCAGGAGGCTGGGGGTCGACCCCACCCTCGTACGGTGCCTGTGGGTTGTCGTCTCCGTCTTCACCGGGGTCGGCCTCCTCGCCTACGGGCTGGGCTGGGCGCTGCTGCCCGAGGAGGGCGACGGGCGCATCCACGTGGAGGAGGCCCTGGCGGGCCGTTTTGAGGCGGGGCTGGCAGGAGCAGCGGGCTCGGTCCTCATCGGCATGAGCCTGCTGGACCACGGGCTCCTTCCCGGATGGTACATCGGGGCGTGGGACGTGCCAGGTCTCGGCTGGGTCCTGTGGTCCCTGTTCTGGCTGGCCCTGCTGGCCCTGGTCCTTGTCGGCGGCATCCGCTACCTGTCCAGGCAGCAGGGAGGGGAGACACCGCCTCCTCCTGTGGGAGCGGGCGGCCCGGCCCCAGCCGGCCCCGCAGGTGCCCCGTACTCCGCCACCCCTGGAAACCGCCCGCGCCCCACTGGCGCCTCAGCATCACCGGGTGGGCAGCCCTCCGTGGACGCCACGCCCCCGGCAGGCTCGTCCCCGGCGCCCGGAGACGCGGGGCCTATGACCTCCTCTGTGGCCGCCACGCCCTCCCCAGTGCCGCCCCCGGCCGGGCCTGCCGCCCAGCCGCCCCCAGGGCACAACCCGTCCGCACCCGGCTCAGCACCGGGAGCCTGGGCGGTCTCGGGGCCAGCCCCGTCCGCAAGGCCCTACCCCGGCCCAGGCGACCCGGGTGGCAGGCAGCCGTACTACGGCGGCTACCACCCTAGCCGTACCGCGCCCTACCCGGCCGGTCCGGGCAGCACGCCCTACCCGCTGTCCCCACCCGTTGGCCACAAGGCAACCACCCCGGGGCCCCGGCCCCAACGTCCCGGGCCGGGCAGAGGAGTCTCCCTGACGGTGCTGGGGCTCGCCCTCATCTGCGCCGCCGGCATCTGGTTCGCGGCCAGCACGGAGCGCGTCGGCCTCATCCAGTCCCACCTGCTCCTGGCGGGGTGCGTCGTGGGGCTGCTGGGCGCCGGAGTCCTGGTCAGTGGGCTGCGCCGTCGCCGCGGCGGGTGGATGACGGCCCTGGGATGGCCAGTCCTCCTCCTCGTGCTCCCGGGCCTGGTGCTGGGCATGCTCACACCGGCACCGGCTTTGAGGGCGACCTGGCCGCAGATACTCCACGGGACCGGGACCAGGACCGTGGTCACCTGGGAGGAGCTGTCCGCGTCTGCGGGCGGGAGCAGCAGCGTCACCCGGGAGCTGGGAATCGGCCGTCTCATCCTGGACCTGCGAGACATGCCTGCCGATGCTGGCGACTCCCTTTCCACGATCTCGGCCAGTGTGGACATCGGCAACCTGTCGCTCCTCGTCAGTGAGGAGCAGACGGTCAGGATCCGCGCCCGGGCCGACGTGGGCGGCGTCAACGCGGAGTTGACCGGGAGCTGGCAGCTGAACGGGTCCGCCGTGACCACGACCGGCGACGAGGAGGGGACAGGGCGCTACACCACCGACGGGCAGCGGGTCGCCCAGTCCGAGCACCATGTCAGTGGGCTGGAGCAGGAGGCCACGGTGGCCTCGGCCTCGGCCTCGGCCGCTGACGCCGGGAGCGGGGCATCCGTTGTCACTGTGAACGCCAGCGCCGACATGGGGTCGGTCAACATCATCGCGGGGCCTGACGAGGTGACCTGGTACGGCAACGCCCAGGAGGACGTGTGGGTCGTCTACCGCTGGTACGAGGCAGGGGGTTCCAATCCGAGGACCAGCCTTCCCGTGCCCGGTACGGACCACGCGGCGGTCTCCTCGGACACCGCTGAGCTGTGCCTGGAATCCATTGAGGAGGAGCGGGAGGACGCAGCAGCCTCCGGGGAGGGCTGGGACGACGCCGCGACCTGGACCGACCTGTCGGGGCTGGGGGAGCAGCAGCGTGCCGCCTACGACGCCTGTGTCGCCCAGCAGCTCTCTGCGGGGGCGGGGAGCCGACCGGGAGAGGACGGAGAGGACTCTGGAGACAACTCCGCAGCCTCACCGGGCACCACCGCCTCCGGCTCGCCCAGCACTGACCCCTCCCCCGGCGACAGCACCTCGGCAGAGGCCTCCGACAGGCCCACCCTCGCCCCGTCAGCCACTGCGGCCCCGTGACCCCTGGGAGCCACCCAGTGAACCACTCTGGGAGCCACCCAGTGAACAAGGTCTGGCACGTCACAGCGCCCACGGCTGCCCCCCAGCAACAAGGTCCGGGCGTCCCGGCCTGCGCCCAGTGCCGCAGCACGACACAGTGCAGGACACCTCACGCCCCGCACGCGTAGACACACAGACACACGTCAGGACAGGAACACATGCACGAAGACAGCGAAGACAGCACGGGCAGCGGCTCCTCCACCTCTGCCGACACCTCTCCGGTGGCACCTGAGCCGCCCACCACGGGCAGCACCGCCAGGGCCACAGACCCCACCGGGGCGGCCGGGGACGACCAGCCGACAGGACCTCCCCGACCTGTGGGAGCAGCAGACACGACAGGAGCCGCGAGCGCAGGCAGGGACACGAGCGGACCCTCCGGCACGTCTGGCCCCGCAGGAGCTGGCAGCACCACCAGCGGCCGGGCGGCTCCCAGCTCTGCGGGTGGCCGGGGCACCTCGGCCACCACGGGCACCGTGTGGAGCTCAGGCACCGCCGCCCCTGAGGGTGCTGGGAGCACGGACCAGCCGCCGAGGAGCATCAGGGGCTCCACCCTCCTGTGGGGCGCTGTCCTGGTCCTGGTAGGCAGCCTGCTCATCATGACCGGGCTGGGAGTACGTCTGGACCCTGCGGCCACAGGGATCGCGTGCCTGGGAGGGATCGGGCTCGTGCTGGTGGTCCTGGCCCTGGTCCCCCGCCGTTCCGGTCGGGGCTGAGCGCTCCGGCTGGCTCGGGGGAGGCCCGGTCCTTGGGCCTCCCCCGAGCAGGCCGTCACCACGCTGCTGCACATCTTCACGGGACACCTGCGCGGGTGGACGTCGGAATCAAGCCGCCCACGCGCGGGCAAGTCACACCGCTGGGCCTGAAGATGTGCAACAGCAGTCGCGCTGCACATCTTCGGTCCTGTGCGGTGCCTCCGCCGCACTCCCTCACGCAGCACACTGGCAGAGACACGCGGATCCTGCCGCCACCAGCCCGTCACAGCCAGCCAGGTGGGAGGCCGAAGATGTGCAGCTGCCGGGGAGCGCCGCCGGGTACTCAGCCCTGGTAGACGATCTTGGCCCTGAGGTCGGCCACGGCGTCGTCACCCAGGTAGTAGCGCACGATCTCCAGGCCGAAGTCGATAGCCGTGGCCATGCCCCGGGAGGTGATGACGCTGCCGTCCACGACCACGCTGGCCTCACTGACTGTGGCACCGTGCTTGGCCAGGACGCTGGTGAATCCGGGGTTCGACGTCGCCTTCCGCCCCTCCAGCAGGCCCAGCTCGGCCAGGATGGAAGGGGCCGCGCAGATAGCCGCCACCGGACGGCCTGCCTCCACACGAGCCGTGACCTCATCCATCAGAGGCTGGCAGGCCCGGAGGTTGGGGGTGCCGGGGAGGCCGCCGGGCAGGACGAGCATGTCGTAGTCGGCCAGGTCGGTCCCCTCCAGGAGGCGGTCGCAGGTCAGGACGATGTTGTGGGAGGAGGTCACGGTCACCTCCGGAGCCACCGCGACCATGTCGGTGGGGATGCCGGCGCGGAAGAGCAGGTCCACCACGGCCAGTGCCTCCACCTCCTCCAGCCCGGGTGCGATAAGGACGGCGACCTTCTTGTCTGTGCTGCGTGTCCCTGCCTTGAGCTCAGGCATAGCTCCTCCTTGGTGGCTGCTACTGGTTGGACCATGTCGGCCAGTGGACCCGACCATCCTCAGCTGCCCGGTGCTGGCCCATCGCCATCAGACTCTACGCCGCGCACCCGGGCGCCTGCGGCCACGACGACGCCATGGTCATGGGAGCCCCCTGATCAGTGGTACGTGGGGAACGGCCTGGGCAGACTACCCGGGCTGTTGACGAGCGCCCACGCAGGGCATAACGCGCCCCGTGAGTGTCAGTACCTGTGAATCTGACACTGCTGCTTGATGCGGCGGATGTCGGGGGGCAACTCCTCCCACGGCATGTCCCGCGGCGCGTCACAGGTGCCAGCCGCCTCGGCGACCTCGTAGTACCAGCACTTGTAGGTGATGAAGTCCAGCGTGCGGCGCGCCTCCTCCAGCTGGTCCTCGACCCGCGCACGCCGTGCCTCCACGATGGCCCGGCGCTGCCCGATGGTGGCGTCACCCTGCTCGTACAGCTCGACGTAGCGCCGGACCTCCTTGATAGGCATGCCGGAGAGCTTGAGCCGCTCCACGTAGCGCACCCACTCCAGGTCGTCCTCGGTGAAACGCCTGGTCCCGCTACTGGTGCGTGAGACTCCCGGCAGCAGGCCCTGCCTGTCGTAGTAGCGCAGGGCGGAGGGGGTCATCCCCAGCTCCGCGGCTGCCTCACCAATGCTCAGGTCGTGCGCCACGTGCCCCCCTTGTTCCGATGTGTTCCGCTGTCTGCTGCCCGTCGTGCTCGCTCCACCTGACCACGCAGCAGATCAGGCAACATATGACAAGCCTCATACTTGACTTGATGCGGGCTTCAAGTTTCAGACTACCGCCGTCATGGAGCGCACACCACGCGGCGGCGCCACCACCCATCAGGCACCAACCAGCACCTCAAGGAGAAGCAGTTGAGGACCACCGTCTTCCTCTTCCACCCCCACCTGGACGTCTCCGTGGTCAACGCGCGCCTGGCGCGCGGCCAAGGACGTCGAGGGCGTCGTCGTCAGGAACATGTACGGCCTCTACCCTGACGAGCACGTCGACGTCGCCGCCGAGCAGGAGGTGCTCCTGGGCACCGACCGCATCGTGTGGCAGTTCCCCATGTACTGGTACTCCTGCCCGCCCCTGCTCAAGAAGTGGGAGGACGAGGTCCTGACGCACGGCTGGGCCTACGGCTCCACGGGCACTGCCCTGCACGGCAAGGAGCTCCTGGTCGCGGTCTCCCCCGGCGCGGACGCTGGGAGCTACACGCCTGAGGGCAAGTTCCACTACTCCGTCACCGAGCTGCTGCGGCCTTTCCAGGCCACCAGCAACCTCATCGGCACCCGCTTCCTCACTCCGTTCGTCACCACGGGCACTAACGGGATGAGCCCGCAGGCCCTGGAGGACCGAGCCGCGGCCTACGCCCAGGAGCTGACTGCCGAGCGGCCCGCCCTGGGTCTGCACGAGGGCTGACTACCGGGAGCCGCGCACTAGGAGCAGCAAGGCACCGCGGCCACTGGCCAGTGCTACCGCACCAGCAGCAACCGACAGATCCACCGCAGGGGACCGGACCACAACCACTGGCCAGTGCCACCACACCAGCACCGGCACGCGCACTCGCACCTTGACAGCCCCCTGGCTGGGGCTGCTGCCCCGACAGCACCACCCGCGAGGGCAGCGGGCCCGCCACGGGCCTGGTGTGCCAAGAACTGGACCGCTACCGGGGAGGGCTCAGTGCTGCGAGAGCCTGCCAGGGTGCCCAGATCTCCGACAAGGGCGTGTGCAGCCGGTATCGGCGCTGACGTGGCTCAGCGGACTCCCACGGAGCCACGTCCTGGCCCGACAGGTCGTCGCGGCTCCTTGTCCGTGGGGCGGACACCCTCTGTACGCTTGCCTGCCACCAGGCAGATCCTCACCACAGGACCTGGAGGTGCCACGGAGGTCTGCCAGGTGCTCGCCATGATGGCGTGGGAGTTCCTGCCTGGTCTGTCTGCCCGGGTGCCGGGTTTTGCACGCTTGCCTGGCAGGGTGCTTGGGGGCTGGTACGTGCTGGTCGCAGGCGCAGCGGCACACTCACGTTTCTGGGCGAGAGATGGATTCCGCGTGATACCGCGGTTTGTGGTGGAGGGCGGTTCCTGGTTCCGAGGCTCCCATGTGCTTCGAGATCCTTATTGCACATGGGAGCTCTCCAGGCCTCACCGAGGTGTCTGGTAAAACGGCGTGATTGCGCGGACCTGCATAAACACGGTGAAGGCTGAGCGTGCAACCGCGTTGCCGCGGACCCCGCGACCACAGCCGCAGCCAGCCACAACCCACCGTGCGTACCCACACCTCCTTCACAGGCCCCACCCCGAGGAGCCCGCCGCACCCTGGTACCGAGATGTGCCGAGTCCTCACAAAGTACCTGTACGTCAGTACTTTGTGAGGACTCGGCACATCCTGAGGACTCGACACGTCTCAGTGGGCCAGATCCCGACGCGGCACTCACCGGCGCCAGGCGGCAGGCCAGGACCACGTGGGCAGCAGAGGACCACCTTGGCCTGAAAAGGACTGCTCAGTCTCAGGTCTCCTGCCTCCAGCGTCTCAGGAGCGGAAGCACCGTAGTCAGGTAGGAGACCGCCTCGTCCCTGCTGAGGCCTGTGCTGTCCGCCATCAGGGGCGCCGTGTGCTCAATGACCTCCTCCAAGGTCTCCTGGGAGGTGAAGTCGCCCTTCTGGTAGCACCAGGTGCAGTACTCCTCCGTCCGGCTCCCGTCAGCCTCGGTGCCGCAGAGCTCCTCCGTGGGTACCGGCATGCCACAGCTCTGGCAGGAAGGATCCTCTGGCATCTCCAGCAGGCGAGTGACGGGAGTACCGAGAGTGATGGCAATCAGCTTGCACATGTCGATACCAGGCGCGACCGCTCCGGTCTCCCATCGCGACACCGCCTGCCTGGTTACGAACAGCCTCTCGGCAAGGTCCTTCTGTGTCAGCCCCTGGTCCTCACGCGCCTGGGCAATCATCGATCCGATTGACATATGGTCTCCTTTCTCGTCAGGGCCGCCGCCGGCCCACGCGTCTCGTACGCGTCCTCAGTAAAGCAACGAGGTGCGACGAGGTCGCGAAACAGGATGTTTCCTGCGCAGCCAGGTACCTCGTCACAGCCTGGTGGCAACCGGACCCCGACCCTGGGCGCCCAGCCCCGCCCCGACCCCGCACACGCAGGGCGCCTCTCGGCAACCTGTGGACCTCCATCTCCTCGTGGCCCCCGACCCCGCACACGCGGGGCGCCTCCGGACAGGGCGGTCGAGGACTGGAGGCTGGCCCACCCGACCCCGCACACGCGGGGCGCCTCCTCACACCCTGTCACCCAGTGGAGAATGCCTTCTGCCTTAGGATGCCTTCAGTCTTCAGTCTGATCAGGATGAGCAAGTCGTTTCGCTTCTTCCATCGGATGAGTACCGCGCGCCCCTCTTCGGTCACGTCAAAGCCCGCCAGCTCATTCGATATCAGACCGAGCGCACCCCAGAATACAGTTTCGTTTCATGCGCGCCACACCTGACAGATCTAAGAGCCTAAAAGAACAAGGGAGCGGCAGGGACGGACCGCCCTGCGCGCGGATACTGTGCCAGCACGTAGAGGGGGAGTCGGCCCTGGGGCGACAGACCGCCCGCGCACGGATAGTATGACCCGCACGCATCCCGTTGTCCTCGTAGAATTCTACGAGGACAACGGGACCAAAGAAACAGCACCGGAGGAGAACGGGACGTCGCACTGCCCTATCTGCGCAGGCGCGCCAGGCGCCGAGCCAGCCTGTTTCGGCTCCGGTGAAGCCACCACCAGCTCAACGTGTGCCTCACCTGGAGCGAACCAAGCTCTTGCAGGCTCGGTAAACCTCTTCGGGCCAGCTCACTGCTGACGCGGTCCCGGTCGCTCCCGTACTCCTCAATAAGACGGTGAGCCTCGCGTACCCGCTCCGACCCTAAGGGGTGCGCAGCGATCTTCGCATCAGTTGCTCGAATCCTAGCGGAGATCACCTTCTCTGACGGTCGCATAAACATCACGCCCCCTTTTCACCTTCCAACAACGCAGGCAAATGCAGCCCGGCCAAATGCTGCCAGGATTGACGCCGGGTTTCCCATTGAGGCGATCGCGCTGATCTGTGGGCCCGCCAGCCCGATACCCACCAGACATTTTATCATCCATGGCGCCAGCCAAATAGGATCGGCCACAACCGGGTAGGAAACGTCCTCAGCAGACGCGTGGTCAACAACTTGGACCAGCGTACTCCCGTCAGTCTCCTACCAGGTCGGGACGCTTCTCCCCTCGGCGTCCGTCGCCCACGCCGAGCCTGCAGCGAGAGTGACACTGCCATCACCATCGACGACAACCGCCCCGTCGTCAACAAGCTCAAGATGCTGGTCGTCCTGAAGATCGATCTCGTAGGAGCACCGCGTTGGGGCGGCGCCATCGGCTATCTCTGTTAGCATCTGGGCGCCGTGGTCGGTCACAATGACGGCGCTCGCGCTCTCTTCGCCGGGAAACACCACCGTGCCACCATCAAGAACCTCAGCCTCCTGCGACCCCGCAGCTTCTGGGAGCCCGATTCTAACCGACTCTCCCTCTGAGTCCGTGAAAGTGACTCCTTCACCGCCACTGGAAGGTACATCGACCGTACCGCCAGTCAGGGTCGTCCGCCCAACACCCTCCGGGTTGATCGGCTCCCCGACCCACGCCACTTCACGATCCCTCATACTTGAGATCGCCTCCGCGACTGCAGCCGGATCCTCGGGCCCGGCACCCGGAAACTGTTCTGACGACCATGCACTGGCCGACATCGAAAAGAATACTGCTGCAACAAGACAAGCAGCGCCGACACGTCGGCTCTGGCGCCTCATTGCGCTAGGCTCTTTTAGGGCTCATGATGCAACTCCTGTGTACGCTCGCAATACGACAATGCACGCAATGTATATGTTACATCCATGAACGCTTCCAGTCAACAGAGATGCCGGTCTTACCGTCGAAAGTATGAGGCCTCCGTCGATCGGATAACCACCCTATCCCGCCGATCAGACGCTTAGATCAGTCGTTCAGCCAAGCCTGCCGTACGGGTGGCGAAGCCTCAGGCCACTGCCGATGGGCCACGGCCACGCGACAGAGCCCCGGCTTACTGACAGCAGGGCCGGGCAGCAGGGCTCCCAGACTCATGACGGGGGACAAGGCCTAGCGCCCAGGCACGGCTCAGGGGGCCAGGACCGCGTTAGTCCAGGACCGCGTTCCACCGCAGGAACTCAACAGTGTGCCCCACCGCCCGCTCCCACCGCTCGTCGGCGAAGCCGTGTCCAGCCCCGGGCACGGTGACCAACTGGGCGTCGGGGAAGGCGCGCACCGCCCGCTGGGAGGAGGTCAGAGGGACAGAGCGGTCCTGGTCTCCGTGGATGATGAGCACCGGCCCCCGGTAGGCGGCGACCTCGGCGTAGACATCCAGGTCCCAGGCGTCGGCCGCGTAGGCGCGCCCCAGGAGAGTACCTCGGTGCTCGTAGCGCTGCGGCACCGCCGCCAAGGTCGGGAACCGCGAGCGCAGGTCCTCCGCCAGGCCCAGCGCGGGGTACCACAAGGCCAGCGCGGACACCTGTGAGGGGTGCCGGGCCGCCGCCAGCGCGGCCACTGCCCCACCCAGGCTCACCCCGAACAGCGCCACGCGCGTGGCATCAACAACGTCCCACCGGCCGACCTGAGCCAGGACCCCCTCCAGGTCAGCCAGCTCGGTGAGAACGGACATGTCCTCAGCCTTCCCCTGGCTGGCCGCTCCCCCGCCGCCGCGGAAATCAAAGCACACCGCCACCGCGCCCTGGGCCGCCAGGCGCTGGGCCAGCGGCGCCACCCGCAGGTGAGAGCCGTCCATGCCGTGGCAGCACACCACCAGGGGCGCCGGGCTGGCAGCGGTCGCAGAGCCCGGCACGTAGGCCAGTCCACCCACGCGCTGGCCCGCCACGGTCAAGGCAAGCGGCCTCGAGCTGTAGCCCTTTGTCCCCCGTGCCGACCGCGTCATGGACGCGGCCTCTCCACCGCACCTGCCGACGCAGCGGCACCAGCAGAATCTGCGGTGCTCTCCGCGCCCGCAGCCTCGACCGACCCCCGGGCACTGACGGAACCAGCTGGCCACGCGGCAGGGCAGGCCGCTTGCGGCCAGGTATCCCGTTCTGGCCAGAACCTGGTGCGCTCCAGGCCTGGCAGGCCCAGGGGGCTGGGCACCAGGCGGCGCAGCGCCCGGCCCAGGGCGGGGACGTGGAGCGGCAGGGTGCTGGAGAGCACGGTGTAGCGCTCGCCGCCCTCCAGGACGTCGTAGCCGGTCAGCTCCAGCCCGTGGCGCCGGTAGAAGGCCAGCCGCCGGTACCGCTGGTCGATATTGCTCGCGCTGGGGTCCAGCGGCTCGATCTCCAGGACCACAGGACGCCTCCCGGCCCGCTCCAACACGTCACCCAGGATCTGCGAGCCGTAGCCGCGTCCCTGGTGGGCGTCGTCAACGGCCAGGAACAGCAGGAAGAAGACCTCCGGCGTCTGGACGGTGTAGGTGAAGCCGACAAGGCCGCTGCACGAGCCACGGCCAGGGCCATGGCAGCCAGCACCCTCCCAGGAGGCACCACCCTTGGCACGCGCGTCACGCCCGCCCCCGGCCGAGGGACCGCTTCCAGCCGACGCACAGTCTCCGGCGAGCGCGCTGCCCTCCTCATAGACCTCCAGGTCCACGCCGCGGCGCAGGGAAGCCAGGCACAGCAGCGGTAGGGGGACCCTCTCGCTGGGCGGGAAGGCACGGTGGTACAGCGCGGCGACCTCCGCCCTGCGACGCAGGGTCAGGCCGGTGGCGTATCGGTTCAGCATCTCGGGATCGTCTCACACGGCAGCCGAGCGCGCGCAACCTCCCCGACCATCCCAACCTCACTACCAGCACCGCCCCGGCCAGCGTCTGCTACCAGCGTCCCCAGCGGGGCGTCGGCACCACGTCCCATGAGGCGTGAGCCTACTGGTCGTGCCGCTCGACGAGGGCTCGGCGCATCACCGCGCGCACAGCCCTCCCGAGCTCACGATGCGCCAGCCCGGCCAGCGCCTCAGTTCTCCCGGACGCGAGCGAGTCGCCGATCGAGGCCGTCAGTCCGTGCACAACAAAGTCGATGTCGAACAGCTCCTCCTCCGACAGCTCCTCGCGCGAGACACCCGCGTACTCCAGCCAGGCTCGCATGACATGCTTCCTGAAGATGCTCAACAGATACGGGGAGTCACCTCTGGCGTAGAGCCACCCCCGACGCAACGAGGCCCGGACCTGCGGGCTGGAAAGGAGCCCCGACACCTCCTCACCCAGGATGAGCCGCCCAACCAGCAGGGAGACATCGGCCTCAGCCTGGTTCTCGCGGAACAATTGCTCGGCCAGGTCGTCCACGTTTGCGTAGTGGTAGTAGATCGTCTTGTGATTGACCCGAGCCTCGCGGGCAAGACGCTTGATCGTCACGTCAGCGTACGGGCACTGCGACAGAATTCCCCAGAACGCGTCCTTGATCCGGTTCCTCGCAGAGTCCTCACCCAGGTCCGCCCTCGGTCGCGCCACGTCCCACACCCCCTGTGCCTGCCTGAGGCCATATGGACAGGCCAGGCTACCAGTAGCAGGACCACGCAGACCCGCCGCCAGCAGCCAGCCCCGGCTCCCCTCCCCAGCAGGCAGGAACCACCACAGCCGATGACGCCGTACGAGGAACCGGAAGAACCGGCCGCAACCTTCCATTTAGCCTCAGCAGCGCAGGCGCTAGGGTCAAGTCGCCTCCAAGAACCCGGAGGCCGAAAAAGCCCGGGAAGCGGTCAGAGAACACCGCGGCTCACGAGAAAGGCAGGTTCCAATGGCGACCCAGTTCTGGTACTCCTGGCCCTGGATGGGGCTGGGCATCTGTCTCACGGTGCTGGTTCTTATGTTTGGCACTAACGTGCTGCGCAGCTCCACCAGCATCAGCCGGTGGAGGGACCCGGCATGGTTCGCCTGGTTCCCGGTAGTCACCTATACGGCCCACCAGTTCGAGGAGTACTCCTTCCACATCACCGACGGTCAGTACGACCTAGTGCGCTTCGTCACCACAAGCGGGGTGCTCCCCTTCGACCTGACGAACCTCCCTGCGGCCCACTTCCCCGTGGTCAACATTCTCCTCGCGTGGTTCGTGGCCCCTCTCGCCGCCCTCCTGGCACGAAGAAACCCTGTCATCGGGTTCTCCCTGTTTGGGTTCATGCTGTTCAACGGGATCACGCACATCACCGGAGGCTTCGACCCGTCCCAGAACCCCGGCGTGGTTACGGGCACCCTCCTCTTCATTCCCGGCACGGTGTGGATGATCGTCCTGTGCCTCAGAGGGCACGTCATGTCGCGCGCGGGCCTGGCAGTGACACTCGGGGCAGGCATCCTGGCCCACGTCATCTTCTTCAGGGTCTACGCGCTGGCACCGCTGGGCCCGGTCGCGGTCCTGGCTGGCGATGTCGTGGCCGTGTTCCTTCCGCTCGCCCTGGCCTGGCTCGGTTGCAGGCTGTTCAGGATCGCCGCGTAGGGCCGTGCGCGTGGGCACTCCGCCGCTACGCACCAGGCACACGCCCCGAGACTCACTCCCACTCGATAGTGCCCGGGGGCTTGCTGGTGACGTCCAGCACCACCCGGTTGACCTCAGGGACCGAGTTGGTGATCCGGTTGGAGATGCGCGCCAGGACGTCGTAGGGCAGCCGGGTCCAGTCAGCGGTCATCGCGTCCTCGCTGCTGACCGGCCGCAGCACGACAGGATGGCCGTAGGTACGTCCGTCTCCCTGGACGCCCACGCTACGCACCTCGGCCAGCAGCACCACCGGGCACTGCCAGATCTCGGGATCCAGGCCCGCCGCGCTCAGCTCCTCCCGAGCAATGGCGTCAGCCGCGCGCAGGACACGCAGCCTCTCTGCCGTCACCTCCCCGATGACCCGGATGCCCAGACCCGGACCGGGGAAGGGCTGGCGGGCCACGATCCGCTCGGGCACCCCCAGCTCGCGGCCCACGGCACGGACCTCGTCCTTGAACAGCGTGCGCAGCGGCTCGACCAGCTCGAAGTCCAGGTCCTCAGGCAGCCCGCCCACGTTGTGGTGGCTCTTGATACTGGCCGCACCCTCACCGCCGCCAGACTCCACGACGTCGGGGTAGAGAGTGCCCTGCACCAGGAAGCGGATCTGCCCGCCTGCGGCACCAACCTCCTCCACCACGCGGCGCTGGGCCGCCTCGAAGGAGCGGATGAACTCCCGGCCGATGATCTTGCGCTTGGCCTCCGGCTCGCTCACCCCGGTCAGGGCGGTCAGGAAGCGCTGCGTCTCGTCCACGGTGACGACGCGGACACCCATATCCTGCGCGTAGTCCCTCTCCACCTGCTCACGCTCACCGGAGCGCAGCAGCCCGTGGTCCACGAAGATGCAGGTCAGCCGGTCCCCCACCGCCCGGTGAACCAGGGCCGCAGCCACCGAGGAGTCCACGCCTCCGCTCAGCCCGCAGATGACGTGGCCCTCACCCACCTGGGCACGGATACGCTCGACCTGCTCGTCGATAATGCTGCCGGGCGTCCAGGTGGCGGGAATCCCGGCCTCCTCGTGAAGGAAGCGCTCCAGCACCGCCTGGCCGTGCTCGGTGTGAAGCACCTCCGGGTGCCACTGGACCCCGTAGAGGCGGCGCTGGACATCCTCAAAGGCGGCCACCGGGGTCTGGTCGGTGGAGGCGGTGACGAGGAACCCGGCGGGGGCGGCCTGCACAGCGTCGCCGTGGCTCATCCACACCACCTGCTCGGCAGGGGTCCCGGCAAACAGGCGGCTGCCAGGCTCCACGCGCGCTGTGGTGCGCCCGTACTCGCGCGTGCCGGTACGCCCCACCTGCCCCCCCAGGGCCTGGGCCATGACCTGGAAACCGTAGCAGATCCCCAGGACCGGCACCCCCGCCTCCAGGACAGCAGCGTCAAGGCCGGGAGCCCCGGGTGCGTAGACCGAGGACGGCCCTCCGGAGAGGATGACAGCGGCAGGCCGCCGGGCCAGCACCTCCTCCGCAGGCATGGTGTGGGGCACGATCTCGGAGTAGACCGAGGCCTCACGCACCCGGCGGGCAATCAGCTGGGCGTACTGGGCACCGAAGTCCACCACGAGCACGGGGCCGACAGCGCCAGTCCCAGCACCTTCTGCGGGCACGGAGGGGGAGGACGGTTCAGTGGCACTGGCAGCGGCACTGGTGGCGGTACCTGCCCCGAGGCTGTTCTGAGGTGTCGTCACCACAGCAGCATACCCGTCTGCGCCCTGGCACCTGCCCGCACTCCGGCACCTGCCCGCAAGCCGTGTCCCTCCTATGCACTCCCGTACCTCCCAGCACGTCCCCGACGCTCCTGCGCTTCGTCACAGGCGTGCGTCCCACGCCTCGGCGACGCAACGCACCTCACCCTCGTTTGTCTGGACATACGGGGGCACAGGTCCGTAGTGTTCCTTCCGGCGCAAGCCACTCAGCCGGTCCGGGCCGCACGCCTGGCCTGGACCGGCCAGCCGGGCTACCGGCTGCACAGGGTCGTGCAGGGACGCACGACCCACAAGGTCAGGTGGACCTGCATGGCACCCCTCACGATCCCCGGGGCCACAGAGGTCATCGCAGGCCCGGGCACCAACCACGGAGAGGAACCCACCATGACCGCTACTGTCGAGACGACCGCCGAGACCACCACTGCCACGACCGCCGCGCAGCACGTGGGCACCCAGGCCACGCAGGCACAGCAGCAGAGCCGGCACGCCGAGCTGGACCGCACCACCTTCCTGGTGGCCATGGTCGCCGTCATGCTGGGCATCGCCACCATGGCCACCATCGGTGCCGTGACCGGCGTGCCCGCAGTCATGTTCGCTGCCGCCCTGCTGGGTGTCGTGGCTGCTGGATCCTGCGTCTACACCGGAGTCAGCACCCTGTCCCGCTGAGGCGCCTGATCAGCCTCACGTGAGGCTGCGCGGCCGACGAAGCCCGCGCAGCCAGCGCTGCGAGCGTGCCAGACCTGCTACAGGGACATGTCGACCACAGCGCGCCCCTGGACCTCCCGGTTGTGGAGCGCCTCGTAGCCAGCCCCCGCCTGCTCCAGCGGGAAGCGGCGGGAGACCACGTCCTTGTAGTTGATGACACCCCTGGCAGCCAGGTCCACCACAGCAGGCAGGTCCTGGCGGGTCCGCGCCCCGTAGGAGCCCAGGATCGACTGGGACCGGCGCACAGTCCGGTTGATCTCCACGCCAGCGGTCTGCACCCCCGCCCCCAGGCCGATCGGGACCATGCGACCACCGTCAGCCAGCACGTCCAGGGCAGTGGCCCACGTCGCCGGGATACCCAGGGCCTCGAAGGACACGTCCACCCCCTTGCCCCCGGTCAGCCGGAAGACCTCCTCACGAGCGTCCTGGGTGACGGAGTTGACCACAGCAGTGGCCCCGTAGCCGGGCATGGGGGCGAGCTTGTCGTCAGAGACGTCGATGGCGACAACCTGGCTGGCGCCCATGGCCCGGGCCACCTGGACGATGTTGGTGCCCACTCCCCCTGTGGCCACGACGGCCACGGTCTCCCCGTAGCGCAGGTCCGCGCCACGGCGCACCGCGCCGTAGGCGGTCAGCGCCGCGCAGCCGAGGATCGCCGCTGGGACCACGTCGATCTCGGCGGGCACCGGGGCCACAGACGTGGCAGGGATGACGCAGTACTGGGCCAGGCCACCCATGGAGTACATCGCCACCGGCTCGCCGTCGGGCGTAGCCAGACGGGTGGTGCCGTCGTAGAGCACACCCCTGAGACGGTTGAGCTCGAAGAAGGGTCCGCACAGCTCGTCACGGCCAGCGGCACAGGCCTCGCACTGGCCGCAGGGCATGAGGAAGCCGCCCGCGACCCGCTGGCCGACCTCCAGCCCGGTGTGCTCGGTGCCCGGCCCCAGCTCAACGACCGTCCCGGACACCTCGTGCCCCAGGACCGCGGGCAGCGGGAAGGAGATCGCTCCCCCCATGACGTGGAGGTCGGAGTGGCACAACCCGCAGGCAGCGACCTTGACAAGGACCTCACCCGCCTTGGGGCGGGGGGTACGCAGCGTCTCGACGCGCAGACCTGCCCCAGGGTCACGCAGCACCGCCGCCTGCATCACCTCAGGAATCGTGTCAGGCACAGCATCGGGGGCGGCACCTGGAACGGCGTCAGGAGTCAGGACGGCGTCGTTGCGCGTCGTGGTGGTCATTGCTGGTTACCTCTCAGGAGTGGACACTCGGAGCGACGACAAACTGTCAGCAGAGCCCCGGGCTCAGAGCCAACCCGGGGCGCCCAGGAACGCTCAGAAGCGCCTCGGGGCACACTCGCCCCACCGCACCCGCGTCCCGGCTTTCGCCGCGTGCACCCAGCCTACGTCATTTGTCCTGACAATTCCAGGCCGCAGGTCCCAGCTGGGCATATCGCGACCACGGCGGCACCGACGGTCACACCCTGTACCTGCAGCGGGTGGACCCTCACGCTCATGGCAGCGCACACCCCTGGGGCCCACAGGCACCACCGACGGAGTCGTCCTGCCTGCCCAGGCTCTCGGCGCTGGCCTGGTAGAGCACGCGCGCCATCTCCTCGGTGGGCCGGCTGCCAGTGATGACGTAGGTGTCGTCCACCACGAAGTACGGCACGGCGTCGACACCCATCTCGTGGGCCTCGCGCTCGTCGGCGCGCACGGCGTCGGCGTAGTCCCTGCCCGCCAGCACCCGCTCTACCTCCCGGGAGGGCAGGCCAGCCTCCGCCGCCAGGCGCCGCAGGACGTCGTGGTCGGCCATGACTTCGTTGTCGACGAAGTACGCGTGGAAGCACAGCTCCTCAAAGCCCGTGACGCCCAGCTCGTGGGCGAGCTTGGTCAGCCTGTGGGCGTCGAGCATGTTGGTGTTGAGCGTCGTGGCGTAGTTGAAGTCGATTCCCTCGGCGCGTCCCAGGCTGCTGATCGCCTCGACGCGCTGTCGGGCCGCCTTGGTGGTGAGGCGGTACTTCCGGGCAAACCTGTCCACCGTGGCGCCCTGGACCTCGTAGGGGGCGTCAGGGTAGAGCTCAAAGGACTTCATCTCGAGCTCGACCTCGTCGGCCAGCCCGAGGCTGTCAATCGCCCTGCCTAGGCGCGTCCTGCCAATGTAGCAGTACGGGCAGGCGTAGTCGGACCAGTAGGTCACCTTCATGTGCTTCCTCCTCGTCGTAGCCCTGCTGCCGGTGGAGTGCCTGCGCCCGGCCGCGTGTACGGGCCGTGTCCAGTCGAGCGCAGGTCGTGTGCCGTACGGCCCTCACGGGACAACGCACGCGGCCACCGGCCTCAGACTTGCTCATGTCCTGCGGCATGACTACCGTAGCGAGCGCGGCCACGACTTCCTAGTACTGCCTTTCTCTCAGTACCCACGACAAGAGGTGGGGTCAATGCCAGAGGCCCCCAAGATCACGTGGTGCCCTGCAATCACGTCCCGTCAGAAGGTTATCGGCGGGAAGTGGAGGATTGAGATCCTCTTCTACGTCGCCCTGGCGGACGTCAGGCACTGTGGGCAGCTACGGTGCTGCCTGCACGGCATATCGGGACTCCGCGCTGCTCAAGCAACTAAAAGAGCTGGTTGAGGACGACTTTCTTGAGCGTACCGACCACGGCGAGCCCCCGCCCAGGGTGGACTACCGCCTGACCCGTCGCGGAGAGAGCCTCAGGCCGCTTGTCCAGACCATGTGGGACTGGAGCGACATGTGGGCCTGGAGCGAGAAGGAGTTCGAGTTCTCCCAGGAGGAGGCGGAGCAGATGCGCCAGGCACACGAGACCCTGGGAGTCCCACAGGTCAGGCAGCCCTGAGCGCACGCGGCATCCGGACCAGCACCACCGCCAGCGCGACCACGGTCAGGGTGAACATCACCCAGCCCACCACGTCCAGGCCCCAGCGCTGGTAGACCAGCAGGGGGACCACGATCGCGCCGGCATGGGCCAGGGACTGCCCCACCGCTACCAGCCGACGCTGGGTGCCTACCAGCCACGGGGGAATCTGCGGATCTACTGCACCCTGGCATGCGGGCAGCACCAGGACGTACTGGCCTGCCACCAGCGCGACGAGGCAGCCGACGACAGTCCCGGCCAGCGCCCCTCCTGGCAGGTCCGCGTCTGACGGTCCCCCGCCACCAGCGCTAGTGGTGGTCACCAGCACCGTGGCAGCCACCACCGCGACCACGCTGCCCAGCACCACCCGCAGGAAGCGCAGCCGCTCCAGGGTCTCCACCCGCCCCAGGAGCAGGGCCAGGACACTGACGACGCCCCAGCCCACGCAGGCGGCGGCGACCGTGCGCGCGCCTCCTCCCAGGTGGTCAGCCACCGCAGGAGCCAGGACGAGCGCAGCGGCCCCCAGGGGCGCCTCCTGCGCCACCACGAGCACCACGCTGGTCACGGTGGCCTGGCGAATCTGGGGAATCCTGAGGTCGGCGGCGGTCAGCCGCTGCTGCTCGCGGGCCATGCCTGCCTCGTGGCGGGCCCAGTCGACGGCGACAGCAGCCTCCAGGTTGCCATGCAGGCGCCGCAGCGCCTCGAAGGCTCTGACGTCCCCTCCCCGTTCCGCCAGCCAGACCGGACTCTCGGGCAGGCTGATGCCCACCCCCAGGTGCACGGCACCCAGCACGAGGACACCCAGCCACGCCCCGCGCGCAGGATCCGGCAGCCACCGCGCACCCAGGGTTCCCCCCAGCACCACCAGCGCAGCACCCGCTGGCATAAGCGCCATCGCCTGGGGCATGAGGCGTCTGTGACCGGGCAGGGAGAGCTCGTGACAGACCTGGGGGGCCACCAGCAGCAGGAGCCCCGCACCAGCCCCTGCGGCAGCAGGCCCGACCAGGCCAGCCACCACGGCACCAGCGGTCCTGGCGCCTAAGGGACCCTCACCCCCTGTCAAGGCAGCCGCCAGCAGCGCCCCGGCCACGATCAGCGCCCCGGCCCCCAGGTCCGCCACCCTCCTGCCGAGCAGGCGGCTCAGCCGCGGGCCGCACAACGCCCCCACCACAACCATGGCGCACAGGACGAGGGCCACCGGCACGGCAGGCGCCGGGTTGGCCGCGCCGAGCGCACCGCCAGTCGCCTCCTCCACACCGCTGCCCCCACCTGGGAGGCCAGCCGTTGCGGCGCCCCTGCCAGCGCCACCTGCGACGACGACCGCAAGCACCCCCTCCAGGGAGCCCAGGAGCACACCTGCCACCCACGCGTACAGGCGCAGCCGCAAGGGGCTGCGCGGCGCGGGCGAGGTCATGACCGGCTCACCGTGTACGTCATAGGCGGCAGGATACGGTCTCGACACACCTCCCCTGTCGGGGACAGGCGGTGCCCCGGGAAGAATGAACGGCTGCGGCCTCACGGGCGTCCCGTGAGGCCGCAGCACAGGTCAGGGATCCGCCCAGCCGCGTCTCAGGCGCCGAGCTCGTCCTTGAGGCGGGCCAGGACGCGCCGGTTGATGTCGTCGGCGTGCTCGTGCCAGCCGAAGACGCACACCGACAGCACGCCGTCAAAGCGGATGTCCCTCAGGGTGGAGAACACCGCGTCCCAGTCGACCTCGCCGTTACCGACCTCGTTGTGCTGGTGCACGGTGACATCGGCGCCGGGCGGGTTGACGATGTAGCGGTTGCCGTCGTTGGCACGGTGGTTGAAGCCGTCGGCAACGTGGACCTCGCGCAGCTTGCCGGCCTCGTGGGCGGTGCGGATCATCCGCTCCACGTCGCCGGCGCCGTCAGACAGGTGGAAGGCGTGCGGGCAGCAGAACTCGTAGCCGATCCAGTCCTTGTTGACCGCACGCACCAGGCGCAGGGCCGGGTCGTGCAGCTCGACGAAGTCGTAGGGGTGGGCCTCCATGTTGAGGCGGATCCCGTAGCGCTCGAAGTGCGGGGCCAGCTCCTCAATGGAGCGGAACCACTGCTCCTCGCTGCGGCGGGCCTGGTTGCGGTCCCCGGAGAACTCCGAGGTGATCTCACGCACGTCAAGCTGGTCGGCCAGCTCCAGGAGGCGGCGCCAGTTGGAGACCTGAGCGGTGCGCTCCTCCTCCACCGGCGAGGACCAGTTGAAGACCGGGTTGAGGGTGCGCACCCGCACACCGGTCTCCTTCTGCGCCTTGTTCAGCTCGGCGACGAAGGCGTCGTCGGCGGCCGGGCGGTGGTGCCAGAGGTGGAAGTCCGCGTTGGGCGACAGCTCCACGTGCTCAAAACCCAGCTCGGCCGCCTTGTACAGGGTGCGGACGGTGGGCATGGTGCGGTAGTACATGTTGGGGTCAAGGGCGATATCGACCACAGGTGGTCTCCTCTCCGGTGCGACAGCGCCAACCGACGTCGTCGCACCACGCTAGGGGCATCTGTCAGCGAGGCTCAGGCGTAGAGGGCGGGCTTGTCGATGGTAGAGACAGTGACTTCCCGACCCTCGTTCTCCAGGGACTCCAGGGCGGCGTCCACCACGCAGGTGGCGGCGTAGCCGTCCCAGGAGGTGGACCCGGTGTGCTCGTCGCGCTCCACCGCGCGGATCCACTGCTGGACCTCCTGGTTGAAGGCCGTGTGGAAGCGGTCCACGTGGCTGCGGCAGATCGGGTTGCGGTTGCCGTGGGAGTCACGGGTGACCGTGGTGTTCTGGTCCCCCAGGCGGATGGTGCCGGCCTCCATGACCAGCTCGCACTCGATAGAGTAGCCGAACTGGATGTTGACGTTGACCTCGTCGTCAATGAGCACGCCGGACTCCGTCCTGGCCACCAGCACCAGCGGGTCACGCAGGTGGTCAAAACGGCGGCTGGTGGAGCGCGGGGCGTCCACGCGCACGGAGACGATCTCCTCGTTCAACAGGTAGCGGCAGGTGTCGATCTCGTGGATGGCGGTGTCATCAATCATGTTACGCGTGACGTAGCCCTCTGGCACTGAGGGGTTGCGGTGGCGGCAGTGCACCAGGGTGGCGTAGCCAAGCTCCCCGCCGGCCAGGGTGGCGCGCATCTCCTGGTAGCCGGGGTCGAAGCGGCGCATGAAGCCCACGGTGACGAGCTTCTTTCCCGCCTTCTGCTCGGCATCCATGATGGCGATGCAGTCCTGCGGCGTGGTGGCCAGCGGCTTCTCGCACAGGACGTACTTGCCCGCCTCGACGGCGGCGATGACGTCAGGGGCGTGGACCTTGCCGAAGGTCGCCACCAGGACGGCGTCGACATCGGGGTCGGCGATGAGCTCGGCACCGCTGCCGTAGGCCGTGGCACCCAGGGGCTCGGCGACCTCCTTGGCAGCATCCAGGTTGAGGTCGGCCACGGCGACGACGCGCCCGCCAGCCAGCTCGTTCTCAATGCGCTCGACGTGGGCGCGGCCCATGCCGCCGGCCCCGATCAGTCCAATACGGACACTCATGGTTGTCTCCTCGTTGAGTAGCGTCAGTCAGTGATATTGGATATTGGAGGAAGTCGGCCTGCCGAGCAGTGTCCACGGCGCGGCCGGGTTGGCGCCGAGACCACCTCGGCAGGGCAGCCCGGCGCCGTCGGCGGGCACCCACCGGCGCCACATAGCACCGCAGCCACGCGGTCAGTCAGCGCCCGGAAGGTCCAGCCGCCTCAGGCCAGCCCCAGGCCGCACTCGGCCAGGTAGGTGCGCATGTTGATGGCGTTGGGCTTGGGGAAGGACGGGTCGCAGGGGTAGCAGTCCTGCTCGCAGATGCAGTAGATGGGCTTGTCGAGGTCCGCCAGGGCGTCAACGAAGTCGTGCATCTCGGGCAGGCCTGCGGGCGGGCAGACCGAGGCGCCCTTGGTGACCGCCTCGCCAAAGGGCCAGTCCTTCTCGTGGGCCTCCTTGGTGATGGCCTCGTCGAAGGCCTTGATGTGGACGTAGGTGATGCGCTCGGGGTACTTCCTGCACAGCTCGACCGGGTCGCCGCCGCCGTAGACGACGTGGCCGGAGTCCAGGCAGAGGTTGACGTACCTGGGGTCGGTGGCGTCAAAGATGCGGGCGATCTCCTCGGGGGTCTCGATGTGGGAGTCCCCGTGGGGGTGGAGGACCATCTTGAGGTCGTAGTCGTCCAGGAGCATCTGCCCCAGGGCGTTGGCGTGCTCCACGTAGAGCTTCCAGGCGTCGTCGGAGAGCACGCGGTCGTCGGTCCACTCCCAGGTCTTGTCGTCGCGGTAGAGCGGGGGCAGGTGGACGATGTACTCCGCGCCCACGGCGGCGTGGGTCTCCGCGATGGCCCGGAAGGTTGTCAGCGTGGTCTCCCAGGCCTCCTCCTTGTGGAGGATGCCCCACCCGGTGCCGGCCACGACCCGCATGCCGTAGTCGTCGCACCACTTCTGGAGCTCCTTGGGGTCGGTGGGGAAGTAGCCCCAGGGGCCGGTCTCGATCACCTCGAAGCCGGCCTCAGCCATCTCCTCCCAGGCCTGGCGGGGGTCCATCTGCTTGGGGTCCTCAGGGAACCAGACGCCCCACTGGTCGGGGCACACGCCGATGGTCAGCTTGGAGTACCTGGGGTCACTGGTGTTGACAGCCTTGGACGTCATTGTCGCTCCTCAGTCGCAGGTTTCGTCCGAATCGTTTCGGACGTGAGACCGAGGTTACCGCACCCACGTCAAGAAGTCCAGGCTTTGTCAGGACATACAGCGTTGGTCGTGCCCCGCCCGCAGCGCCTACACCTCCAGGCTCCCATGCTGCACATCTTCAGGTGGCCTATGGCGGCTGACCACCAACAGACCCGCACTACCACGCAAGACGTCTTGCGCACAAGGTCCCGGAGACCAGCAGCGGGGCCAGGACCCCCACCACCTTCACAGCCACGCCCGCACCAGCCTGACTCGCGCCACCCACAGGAGGGTCCCGCCATACGCAGCAAGAACACCTCCCACGCCGACAGTCAAGGCAGTCACACGCGTCACAGCCCTGCAGTCTCCGACCTCACCCAGACCAGACCCCACGGATCGAGCCCGTCACCAGAACAAGCATCCCCAGGGGAAGTGACACAAGCAAAGCTTCACCGCCGCAGCTTAACAACGCACCACCGCGCGACAAGACCCAACATCTCATCACCAGACCCACTCACCCACCACCAAAGCACCTAAGTTCCCAGCCAGACACACATGTGGTTCCGCAAAGGCATTCAACTTCGCGGAACCACATGCCCACTGCGACAACACAAAGTCATGGCGACCTCACGCCTAGAAGCAGCTGGAACTGGAGATGATGGTCGTGGTCGTGCATCGAGCCGCCATAGGCTCAAACAGGTGCTGACCCTCACCGAAACTCGTGATCGTCATCGTAGATACATCCGGCAAGGCGATGGCTTCCATAACCACCTCCTCTCGCGTCCGGCTCGCCAAGATCTGCACACTGACTGCATCAGCGCAATACACACCATACATCAAGCACAACCAAAGAAACTATGATATTAATAACAGGTGAAATACAGACTGGCTCCACAGCACGCTGAAATCCATGTCTGCCTCACAAAGTGTTTTGCAATGCAAAGTCGCAACGCGCTACGCTAGATCCATGGACATGACGACGGGCGCCCATCCAACAGTCGCTCACTTCGACTCAATATGCAAAAAATATCGAAGGCAGGCGGCACTAACCGATATTACCTTGCAAATAACTGCGGGTGAGGCTGTGGGGCTTGTAGGGCCCAATGGGGCGGGCAAGACTACGCTGCTGGCGTTGCTTGCCGGGTTACGACGACCGACCTGCGGGACAGTCCGACTGTTTGGAGGCGACCCGACGAACCCGCGATCGCGTACCAGGCTCGGCATGGCACCGCAGGCATTGAGCCTGCCTGAAACAGCAAGGGTTGGCGAGGTGCTCGCATATGTCCAAGCGTTCTACCAAAAAACCGCAAAAATATCTAAATTGGTGGAGGAGTTCAACATTGGACATCTGCTGGGAAGGCAGGTGGGCGGATTATCTGGTGGGCAGAGACGACTAGTGACCGTCGCCCTCGCATTCGTCGGCAACCCGAAACTAGTTCTACTCGACGAACCAACGACCGGCCTGGATGATGAATCACGAGAACTGCTGTGGACGCGAGTAGCAGCACGAGTCGATGCCGGTACTACATTAATAGTCACGAGCCACTACTTGGAAGACATCGAACGATTGTCCCAGCGAGTAGTCGCCCTCAAAGAAGGACGAGTCGTCCAAGACGCACCTATCACAGATATCCGAGCGGCAAGCAGACTAGCAAAGGTGCGGATCTCGACCACCACCCCAGATGCCTACCACGCAATCTACCGCCACGGTGAGTCCCACTACCGCAACGGAGTACTAGAGTTCATCACCGACGACCTAGACGAAACCTTGCGCTGGGCACTGCATAACACAGGCACACTCAACAACATCGAAGTCGTTAACAATGCACTCTCCGCCGCCAGCCGCAACACGAGGATAATCGATGAGCACGACAACGCTTAAGAACCCCATCTACCTAGCCCTAGTACAAGCTAAGTTCCAGCTCAGTGAAGCCGTGAGAATACCCATCAGCATCCTCATGGGTCTCTTCGCTCCCAGCATCGGCCTACTGTTCTTTGTCGTACCGCAACGCGCGGTTGCAGAAGACTCGGAACTAGCCACCAGCGCAGTGATTGGCCTGGCCGTATTCGGCGTTATGGTCAATTCCTTGTTCCAGTTCGCCACGGAAGTTTCCCAGGCGAGAGAACGCCCTTGGGGCACTTATACCCGGACACTGCCCTGCGGAGCAGGATCTAGGCTATTATCCTACCTCCTGTCATCAGGAGTACTTTCCGCAGCATCGGTAATTCCGCTAATCTTACTTGCAGCCTTCAGCACGGAAGCCTCGCTCACTCTGCCTCGCCTGCTTGCGGGAATCGCAGCCCTGCTTGTCACCTCTGCCCCATCTATGTTGATCGGAATCGCGATTGGGTACCTGCTAGGTTCCAAAGCAGCAGTAGCGGTTGCCCAGGTGCTCATGCTTGCACTCGCCTTCGGAGGCGGCCTGTTTATACCTCCTCATGCCTTCCCTGAGCAGTTCGCCACCGTCTCCCTCGCAATGCCCACCCGCTCGGCACTCGAACTTAGCAGTTGGGCAACGGGCGTAGGTACTGAACACTTTGCTCCCGCACTCGTCGGCTTCTTCACTTGGACCATCGGTCTCACTGTCATATGCCTTATCCGCGCCAGCCGCGACAGCGACCGGGAGTACGACTCATGACCCCGACAACCTATCCGTCAGCAATCAATGGTGCTCACTATATCGGGGCATGAAATGGCCTCGCCGAGACGCTTCAGTCCTTCATCTGTGCACCCGTCCAGATCATCGACTTAGTTGGAAGTTCAGCACCGAGTCTGCAACAGCTTAAAGGCGTCGTCAACAACTCATGGGAGACTGTTATTATCTCGACGAGGCGGACACACCTTGATGACACGCTCGGCGACACGGAGTCT
This sequence comes from Actinomyces wuliandei, assembly GCF_004010955.1. Lineage (NCBI taxonomy): Bacteria > Bacillati > Actinomycetota > Actinomycetes > Actinomycetales > Actinomycetaceae > Actinomyces > Actinomyces wuliandei. The sequence continues at coordinate 726,851 of NZ_CP025227.1, read as the reverse complement.
ACCCTGCTGAACAGCATTCCGAACTCAATCATACTTCGATGCTCGCCGTTAGACTTATCGCTCCCGCTGCTGTGGTCGTGGGCGCAAGCAGCTGGAATTCTCATGTCATCCTTCCACGAAGAAGGTGTAGCATGGATACAGACGTCAGACCTGGCCGAAGCTATTAGCCGGATTACCCCAACCCATATCCAAGAAAAAAGGTCAAGCGTACGACCTGACCGGGCCTGCGCGCATACCGATGACCCACCTTCGCGACACTATGGCACATAACTTAAATATGGACATTGAATTGGCGTGCCTGCAACCAGATGAGTTCACAGACAAACTCCTGGCAAACGGAATGTCTGACACAGATGCATATTGGGTGGCCAACTACCAACACACCACTTCCGATCCGCTGCTGTCAGCAACTACCCAGGTCCTATCGAAAATACTTGGAAGGCAGCCACTCACTCCGCAACTTATCTCTCACGGACACTAGGAGGCAACTGTGAGCTCACATGCCAATGACCTCAAACCAGATAAGTTCTACCGTCGGCACCTTTTGCCGAGACGGCGTCTCTAGACGAAAGTTTAGTCATAGTTGCAGCTAAGTTCGCTACCACTATTCACGGCGACGGAGTTACCAGTTTCGCCACTGAGTTGTTGCACGAGCTGGGAATGGATGGATACATCTCTGCCGAAGACTTGGCTGAAACCATGTCTCTCCCGGTCAGTCAGGTTTCGGCCGTGCTGGACCGATTAGTCGAAGCAGGTCTATTGACCACTGCGCAGAAGCGCTATCCTCCATCAGTCATCTTAGCCGCTCTACGCCCAGGACGTCAGGCATCTGATGACACCATCGAACAGCGCCTGAAGAAGACATCTGTATCCTTGATGTCTCGTCCGGGGAGCGCCTTAGCGGATACCATCCAACTAGCCGCAACGGCACAGGGCCCGAATATACAGGTGTTCAGTTCGGTTCCAGAAGCGCGGGGAGATATACTTGTCATAGTCGCAAACTCCTACATAGATCCAACGCTCTTTCTTGCCAACAGCCACGCGCTAAAAACTAACACACCGCTGCTTCCTGTGATAGCCTTCGACTCGGAAACAGCGTGGGTAGGACCATTCTGTATCCCATATCAATCCGCCTGTATAAAATGCTTTCAACTTCGCAGATCAGCAAATTTCTCCGATGATATCTTCCGTCCGGAACTCCTTAAGCTTCAACCTATTGATAACCCTGCCCCTGACTTCGGCCCGAACCCACTACATTACATCCAGGCGGGGATAGTTTCCAATCTGCTTCTAGAAAGTGTCACGCTCCGCAGCCATGGGCCATGCACTATGCCTGGCGGACTGACCACAATCACCATCGGTGACACCGGATTGGAAGTTCAAACCCGTAGAGTCCTGAGGGTACCCCGTTGTCCCGACTGCTCCCCAGTAGCCGACACGGGCTTCCCTCAAGTTTGGTTTCACGACGATCCTGTCAGCGTAGAGAGTAGAGACTCGAAGGCAACGCAATGAGCGAGTGGACTAGCACCCAGCAAGCAGCGGCGATCTTGCTGCCACTTTCTGATCCGTATGTGGGAATCACGCGTCGTGAGTACATGAAGCTCCGTGATGTTGACGACATCCTTGCTCATTCTGTTGGTGCCCACAGCACAGATAGCAGTTTGCTTTTCGACGTCCCTGGTAGCACTTACAATACAACGGTGGAGGATCACCTGATCTCATTAGCGCCCGCCTGGCTGCAATCGGCGAGACGGTGGAACGGTATAGTGCTGCCTACGCACCGACAGACTCAGCATCTGTAAGATATGGGACCACTCATGATCTTAGGCACGAACTAGACCTACTGAGCGCTGATGATTTCGCTATGTTTGCTGATCAGTAGTATAACATCAAGGACTTCGGTTACGATCGGTGGACTGACGACCTGCCGCTGTGGTGGCGAGAAGGAAAAGACGCCATCACAGGAACTGCAGTATGGGCACCTGCACAATTGATCCACATGGCCGGACAATGGCGCAATGAGCCCGCTGTTGGCTATGCCACCAGCAACGGTCTCGCTTGTGGTATCACGTACACCGAAGCGGCGCTCTCTGGCTTATTTGAAGTGGTCGAGCGGGACGGCTTCATGCTCACCTGGTACAACAAATTAAGCCTCCCGCAGATTGAAGTAATCTCGAGTCCAACCCTGCAAGACTACATTGAAAGACACTTCACGCCCACTGGTCTTGACATTCATCTTGTGAACATGTCAGCGTTCAGCGGCATTCCAGCCATCCTCGCAGTAGTCCGCAGCCGCACCTCGGTACTTGCGCCATTCGCGATCGGTGCTGCCAGTGCTGCGACTGTAGAACGTGCCTGCGTCAAAGCCGCAACAGAAGCAATGTACACTAGGACTTGGATGAAAACCGAGCAGAGAGAAGGAAGAGTAATCCGTCACCCCGCAGACTTCTCAAAAACTCTGCGCACATTTGAGGATCACATTCGCCTTTACGCTGGCACCCCTATCATGACTGAAGCAGATTTTTTGACAACAAGCCCTTGTCGTTGCGAGGTTTCAGAACTCCCATCTTTCGACGACACATCCCCAAATAGGCTATGGCATAATCTGGTAGAACATTTGTCTCAACAAGGTCACCGAGTCATTACATTCGATCTCACCAGCCCGGATATACGCGATGCAGGGGTGCATGTAGTAAAGACGGTCGTATCTGGTTTACGGCCTCTTGACACCTCCTACAACGCTCGTTTCATGGGGGGCCAACGACTTCTAAACCATGCCCATCAACTTGGCCTATGTTCGCGGCCCTTCACCGTTGACAGTTTGAATCAGGCGCCCCACCCATTCCCATGATCTAGGACCAGGAAGGACACTACCGAAATGAGTGAAATAGAACGTCATGCAACCAACCTGGTTGACGTTGTTTATGGGAATGAGTATCTTTCCTACGACGATCCTACTGAGAACTGGTTTGAGGCTAGCAAGGTATACCGGGCTTCAATGGCATGGGATGCCCCAGGTGTTAGTCGACTCACCCGTTCACCCGCATTGCAAGTAATTGCTACACGTGCCGGAAAACGGTTCGACGATCTACCAGCAACACAACTTCCAGCACCATTGACTCCCTCCATTAGTCTTCTAGAAGCAGCGGAGGAGCGACGAAGTACTAACTATTTCACTGGCGAGGAAATTACATTGACCCAACTCGCCACTATGCTTGATTTCAGTTACGGGGTTACTTATCGGCCGGAAGGACTACGCCGTCGTGTTCCTTCGGGCGGAGCGTTGTACCCAATCGACATCTATGTTTTCGCTAGTCGTATCACTAAACTGAGGCACGGCGTTTATCACTACGATCCATACCGAACATGTCTTGTCCGTCTTGCAGATTTTAGAGATGAGCTCCTTGCCCAAGCACTGTTGCAAGAAGACATGGTGGCATCTTCTGCTGCTACCATTGTGCTTTCAGCCAGTTTCTGGCGAAACCGTTTCAAGTACGACCCTCGTTCGGGGAGGTTCGTGTTTCTTGATGCTGGTCATATTATGCAGAACCTGACTCTAATAACTCCAGCAATCTCACTCGGAGGCAGACCATTCGGCGGGTTCATTGACGACGAGCTATCTCAGATGATCGGCTATACTAATGGAGTCGACACTGCGCCGATATACGCTTTTGTTGTTGGGATTTCTGGTGACATATGAATATAGTTCTTTCATCCCTCGGACTGACATTGCATCTCACTGCACCAGTGCAGGTTGCATTTTTTCCCAGGACCGGCATTTGGGGTCAGATGAATTTGTCACTCACGCCCCAACGCCACTACGATCTCGTGACAATTGCCGCAGGCGTCCTTGCTATGCCCGTTGCACTCCTGTACCCTAACTGTGTTGGTCATCTTTTGATGATTGCCGCGTGGGCGGGATTTGGCATATTAATGCCCTGTGCGGTTTGGCTGATAACTGGCCAGCGTATACGAAAGAGGCGGCACCGCACTGATCTTTCTACTCTTCCCGCCGCTGCCGTAGGTGAAGAACTGCTGTGGCGGGTGACAGCCCCGCTCCTGCTAACACACTGGGGGCTGTCTAACTATGCAGCTGTTGCAACTTCAGCGGCGGGCTTCATTGCACTGCACTACCCTAAAAATAAACGCATGGCATTTTTTCTCTATATTTGTTTGTTCACTACCTTTTCTTGGGCTGCAATCCTGTCGGGAGCAGTTTTTGCAGCAATTGTGTTTCATGTGGCACACAACTTTGCATTGGCTTTTTTAAAGCCGGGAAACGGTACGATAATGGCGACACAACCCCCTCCACCCTCGCGGAATGTATGGTAGTGCGATGACACCTTCACAGTCAGACCGGGCTTCGGCTCAAGATTGGTTCAATGATCCATTGCTCACGCACATCAGTTCTGCGCATGATTATCGAGAAACAACAGCCACCGGAAAGTTATCAGCTGCTTTTCTTTTCAGTAGATACGAGGCCCTTAACGGCTTTTCTCCCAGCAGTTTTCTCGACGTCGGCTGTGGCGAGGGGCTTGTCCTTTCTTATGTTGCTAACAGCGATCCTGAAGTTTCACTAACAGGCACAGACACGGTGGCAGAGACGCTTTCTTGTGCACGCCAGATAGTTCCATCAGCGCGCCTGCTCCTTCGGGAAGGAGCACCCGAAGGGAGTTTTGATACTATTCTCGCACACTTGACTCTTGGACTTTGGGAAAGGCCTTTACACCTACTCGCCCACGCCGTCCAGCAACTGTCGACGCGAGGGTTGATGTATATCGTCGACATCAACGTCAAGGATCTCGAACTAGGGCTCTCATACGCCATCAACGACGAAGAACGTTCTTACCTGAGAAGTCAGTACGACTCCGCCTACACCTTGCAACAGTTCACTGATCTCCTCATCCGTTCAGCTCCGGCCGAACAGGGATATGAGGTCCTTACCGGGACTTCAACGTTTGCGGGTTTCGATTTTGGCACCCGAGAGCATCTGCAGTTGATGACCGCTCCACGAGTAATCACTGCCCTCAGGCAGCAGGAACGATCCACCGGTTCACGGCTCCCGCAGTTACTTCACGGATGGGTATTCGCACGCCGTGGCACCATAGATAACTGCTACTCGACTACGGCTCGACACAGTCCTCCTTAAGTAAATCTAATCGTGTTCTAGCCACATACGTAGTTCCTTTCGGATATGTTTGCGCCGCGTGCTATGCAGTGGCGAGTGACTCGTGGGGACGAGTGACTGGTGGGAGGATGCCCGGCATACAGGCCGAGGACCCTAGATCTCAGTTCGCCCATAAACTGTTCCTGCCTACTAACCGGGTGTATGGCGGCAGTAGCCGTTTCGTCACAGCAGCGTGTCCCCTGGCACGGCCTCCTTCACCCTTCACAAAGATCACCCTTCACAAAGATCACCCTTCACAAAGATCACCCTTCACAAAGAGTTGTGCTTTGATCCCAGCAGCCGAGAAGCCCCCCACCCCAGCCTGCTCCTCTTGCAGGGTGGGGTTGAGGCGCTCGACCTTGGCGCCTGTCTGGGGGCGGTAGGGGCGGGTGCAGCGGTGCCCGACCCCGGTTGCCTGGAGTGCCTGGTTGAAGACCCTGGACCGGTAGCAGGCCCTGTCGCCGGTCATGACCTCCTGCACAGTCACGCCCAGGGAGGCGAAGAAGGCGCTGGCGCGCCACTAGAAGCCTGCGGCAGTGTCCCTGGTCTCGTCATCAAGGATCTCGGGGCACACGCCCCTGGAGCGGCCGCCCACGGCGTGGTGGAACCAGCGCCAGCCGACCAGGCCAGGAGCGCGGCCTGGAACTGCGGTCGGTCAGGGGCCGCCCCACCTGTCGGCTGCTAGCCCAGCGCCTGGTTGTAGCCGGGCTGACCTGGAGCCTCTCAGCCGCACGGTGCAGCGACTACCCCTGCCAGACGCCCACGTCAACGCACCACTGACGCCCCTGGGGCGTCAGTGGTGCGTTGACGTGGGCTGTACCGAACTGCTGGCCTGCCCACCTACCCGTTGGTCGGGAAGTTCATCCCCACGTAGCCGACCTTCTCGCCACGGCGCGCCCACCGGGAGGTGACCACCTTGCCCCTGGTGTAGAAGCGCACACCCTCTGGGCCGTGAATGTGGTGGTCACCCAGGAGCGACTCCTTCCACCCGCCGAAGGAGTAGTAGGCCACCGGCACTGGGATGGGCACGTTGACCCCGACCATGCCAGCCTCCACGTCAACCACGAACTGACGCGCAGCGTCCCCGTCAGAGGTGAAGATGGCCGCGCCGTTGCCGAACTCCGAGGAGTTGACCAGCTCGATGGCCTCCTCGTAGGTCTCGGCCCGCACCACCACAAGCACCGGGCCGAAGGTCTCCTCACAGTAGAGGGACTGCTCGGTGGGCACCCTGTCCACGATCGTGGGGCCCAGCCAGAAGCCGTCCTGGTAGTCCTCACCCTCGGGACGGTAGCCGCGGCCGTCGAGCACCACGTCAGCGCCGCCCTCCTCGGCCCGGGCGATCCAGCCCTCGATACGCTGCAGATCCTTGCGGGTGATGACCGGCCCCATCTCGGAGGCCTTGTCCGTGCCCGGCCCGGTGACGATCGCCTGGGCACGCTCCTTGACCAGCGGGATCAGGCGCTCGGCCGCGTCACCCACGGCCACGACCACCGGCAGGGCCATGCAGCGCTGCCCGGCCGCCCCGAAGGCGCCGGCGGAGACGTGCTGGGCGGCGAACTCCATGTTGGCGTCAGGCATGACGATGGCGTGGTTGTTCGCCCCGCCCAGGGCCTGGACGCGCTTGCCGTGGGACACGCCCGTGTCCTGGACGATGTGGGCCACCGGCGAGGAGCCCACGAATGAGATGGCGTCGATGCCGGGGTGCTCCAGCACCCGGGTGACGATCGTGCGGTTGCCCGCCACCACGTTGAACAGGCCGTCAGGCAGGCCCGCCTCCTTGTAGAGCTCAGCAATCTTCAGGGAGGCTGAGGGCACCAGCGAGGCCACCTTGAGGATGAAGGCGTTACCGGTGGCCAGGGCGATGGGGTGCATCCACATGGGCACCATGACGGGGAAGTTGAACGGGCAGATCCCCGCGACGACCCCCACCGGCTGGCGCAGGGTGTGGACATCGACCCCGGTGGCCGCCTGGTCGGTGAACTCCCCCTTGAGGGCAGCGTTGATGCCGCAGGCAAAGTCAATGGTCTCCCGGCCGCGGGCGATCTCCCCCAGGGCGTCACCGTGGGTCTTGCCGCCCTCGCGCACGATGAGCTCGGCCAGCTCGTCCGCGTGCTGGTTGACCAGCTCGCGCATCCGGAACATGACGTCTACACGCTTGGCCAGCGAGGTACGGGCCCACTTCTTCTGGGCCTCGCGCGCCACCTCTACCACGTGGTCGAGGTCCTCCTCCGAGGCCAGCACCAGCTCGTCAATGACCTCGCCGGTGGCCGGGTTCTCAATCGGCAGCGTCTCAGTTCCCGATCCGGTCCACGGGCCGCCGGAGACCCAGTGCTTGACTGTCATTATCTCTCCTTTGAGTCTTGGGTGACCCCGGGGTCCTCCGGGGTCTGGAGGTGCCTGGGGCCGGGCAGGTCGCCCGGCCCCAGGTCGACAGACATGACACTACGCCCTCTTTGAGGACCTTGGTCCGTCTGGCGCATCGTGTCCTATTGTCCGGACAATATCACAGGTAGTGGCGCTGCGGCCTGCGGTCCTGGACGTAGTCCTCGTAGGCCTTCTGGGTGGACTCCAAGCGGGAGACCCCCGACACCGGGACGTCCCACCAGGAGGAGCCGGGCGGGTTGGGGCCGTAGAGGTCGGTCTCGATGTGGATCATGCAGGCACGGTCCTCGGCGCGGGCCTGGGCGTAGGCCTGCCTGAAGTCCTCGATCGTGGAGACCCGGTAGACCGTGAGCCCCCAGGACTCGGCGTTGGCGGCGATGTCCACTCCGGCGACCTTCTGCTCGTCCTGAAGGTGGCTACCCTGGCCGCGCTGGCGGTACCTGGTGCCGAATCGCTGAGAGCCGCGGGACTCCGACAGGGAGCCGATGGAGGCGAAGCCGTAGTTCTGTAGCAGAACGTAGATGACCTTGATGTTCTCCTGGACCACGGTGGCCAGCTCCATGGGCAGCATCTGGTAGGTGCCGTCACCGACGATGGAGACCACCTCGCTCTGGGGCCGGGCGAGCTTGACCCCCAGGGCGGCCGGGACCTCGTAGCCCATGCAGGAGAAGGCGTACTCGACGTGGTACTGGACCGGGGTCCTGGCCTGCCACAGGGCCTGGAGGTCGCCGGGCATGGAGCCGGCGGCGTTGATCATGATGTCCTCCTCCCCCATGAGCTCGTTGAGGGCGCCAAAGACCTCGGTCTGGGCGGGCAAGGGGCCGTGGCCCCGGTGGTAGCACTCCTGAGTACGGACCAGCCAAGCCTCCCGCTCAGCGGTGACCTCCGCGGAGTACTCCGGGGACACCCGGTAGCCCTCCAGGGCGGTGCTCAGGGCGGTCAGCGCCTCACGCGCGTCGGCCACCACCATCTCCGCGCTCTGCTTAGCGGCGTCAAAGGCGCGCACGTTGATGTTGACGAAACCCACCTCCGGGTTCTTGAACTGGGTCTTCGACGCTGTGGTGAAGTCCGAGTACCGCGTGCCGATGCCGATAACCAGGTCAGCCTTGTCGGCGATGTGGTTGCCGGAGTCGCCCCCGGTGGATCCCACTCCCCCGATGGCGCAGGGGTGGTCGAAGTTGATGGCACCCTTGCCCGCCTGGGTGTCGGCCACGGGGATCCCCGTGGCCGAGGCGAAGGCGCGCAGCTCCTCGCTGGCCTGGGAGTAGATGACGCCACCACCGGCGATAACCATGGGGCGCTTGGCGGCCCTGATGGCGTCCACGGCGCGCTCCAGGGCGGCCGGCTCGGGGACGGGGCGGCGCACGTGCCACACCCGCCTGCGGAACAGCTCGACCGGCCAGTCGTGGGCCTCGGCCTGGACGTCCTGGGGCATGGCGATGACCACGGCGCCGGTCTCGGCGGGGTCGGTGAGGACCCGCATGGCGTTCAGCAGGGAGGGGATGAGCTGCTCGGGCCGGTTGACGCGGTCAAAGAACCGGGACACTGGCCGGAAGGCGTCGTTGACGGTGACGTCCAGGGTCGTAGGGTCCTCCAGCTGCTGGAGGACGGGGTCGGGCACCCGGGTGGCGAACTGGTCGGAGGGCAGGAGGAGGACCGGCAGGCGGTTGGTCGTGGCCAGGGCGGCACCGGTGACCATGTTGAGGGAGCCCGGGCCGATAGAGGCCGTGACCATGTAGGTGGACATCCTGTCCCGGGTCTTGGCGAAGGCAGCGGCCGCGTGCACGGCACCCTGCTCGTTGCGCGGCATGATGTAGGGCATCTCGCCCTCGCCCTCGGCGGGGTCGACCTCGTTCTGCAGCAGCGCCTGGCCGATCCCAGCCACGTTGCCGTGGCCGAAGATGCCGAAGGCGCCCTCAATGAGGCGGTGCTCCACGCCGTCACGCTCGGAGTACTGGTTGGTCAGGAACCGAATAGTCGCCTGGGCCACGGTCAGGCGGACCGTACCGGCGTAGGCCTCGTTGCTCACGTGTGTCTTCTTCCTGTCGTTGCTGGTGGTCAGTGAGTGGCTGTCAGTTCATCGGGGTCATGGGCAGACGGGGGTCGACCTCCTGGGCCTCCCAGGTCTGGCGCACCCAGGTGTGGTGGGGGTCGTCCGTCATGAGCCACACCGAGTCCTCCGCGGGGCCGGCCATGACGTTGAGGTAGTACAGGTCGTAGCCGGGGGCGGCCACCGACGGGCCGTGGTAGCCGTAGGGCATGACGACGACGTCGCCGTCACGCACCTCGGTGCACACGTCGATGTCATGGCCGGGAGAGGGGTAGATACGCTGGAGGGCGAAGCCCTGGGCGCCGTCAGCGCCCTCGCGCACCTGGTAGTAGTAGATCTCCTCCAGGACGCGCTCCACCTCGGTGTGCTCGTCGTGCTTGTGGGGAGGGTAGGAGGACCAGTTCCCCCCGGGGGTGAGCACCTCGCAGGCCAGCAGGTGGGAGGTCTCCACCTCGTTGCCCAGGGCGTAGTTGCTCACCTGGCGGGAGGAGGGACCCGCGCCGCGCAGCCCGGTGCCGACCTCCTCACGGGGACAGTACCGCAGGGGCTTGTCCGTGGTGGCCCGGGCACCTGGCAGCGCGACCCTCGCGCCCTGGGCGCTGGTCAGGCGCACGTCGGTGCGGCGCGGGACGTAGACGTAGTCGGTGATGTCGGTGAACACCGAGTCGCGGCCTGTCACCTCCAGGACCTGGCCCGCGGCCTCCCCCTCAACCTCTACGGTGCACCCGCCGCTCAGCGGCAGGACCAGGAACTCGTGCTCGCCGCCGGGGACGTCCACGCCCCGCCCCGGCTCCAGCGCCAGGACCCGCAGGGAGGACCACTCCCACCCGGCACGCTCGGCCGTGAGGTCGAGCTCGTAGGCGTCGTGGGCGAGCCCGCCGGCTCTGATGACGTACTGTGACTGGCCTGGCTGGTCAGGCTGGGGCTGCTGGGTCATAGGAGTGTCCTCACGTGTCGTGTCCGGCTGAAAGCCTGAGGTAGGGTGGATGCGGTTCGGTATTGAGTGTGATGTACAGGTGCGGCGGTCGGGGGCAGGTACCGGCGGGCCTGTCCCGACAGGACCGGGCGGAACGGCACCGTGCCCGGGGGACGGGCGCTGGTGGCAGAAGCTGCAGAGGCTAGAGGCTGCCCCGGTGGTCTCTGAGGCAGGCACCAGGCTCACAAGAGCGCGACGGCGCCGTCAACGGCGGCCGCGACGTCGTCGTCAGGCGGGTAGAGCAGGGACCGGCCGAGGACCAGCCCCCTGACGTTGGGCAGGGCCAGTGCCCGCGCCCACGAGGCCATGGCAGCCTCCGGGTCCCGGGACACCTCCCCTCCCAGGATGAGGCTGGGCAGGGTCGTGGACTCCATGACCCGCTCCATGTCCTCCACGCAGGGCAGCTTGAGCCAGGTGTAGGCCGAGGTCCTCCCCAGGGCCTGGGCGACGCTGACGGAGCGGATCACCGCCTCCGGGCTCAGGTCGTTGACCAGGCGTCCCCCCTGCCAACAGGAGACAAAGGGCTCCACCATGGCGGTCAGACCGCGCTCGGCCAGGGAGGTGACAGCACCGGCGCAGGCCTCCAGGAGCGACGCGCTGGCAGGGTCGGTGTAGCAGATGCGGGTGAGCATCTTCCCCCCGTCCAGCCCGGAGGCCTTGATGCCGGCGGCGTCGTACCCGCTGAACCGGTCGTCCGCCTCAAAGGAGGCTCCCTGCAGACCCACCCGGTTCATCGACCCCCACACCATCTTGCCGTCCAGGGCACCCAGGAGCGCCAGGTCCTCCACGACGTCAGGCGTTCCCAGGAAGCCGTTGACCCCCGGCCGGGACAGCGCCTCCACGCAGCGTGCCAGGAGGTCCTCGCGCGAGGCCATGGCCATGGGCTCGGTCCCAGCACCCAGGGCGCCACGGGCAGGGTGGTCGCAGGCGACCACCATGAGCGAGCGGACCTGCTCCAGGGCGGGCCGAGGGCGGTGTCGCAGGACCTGGGAGACAAGATCAGGTCTGGTAGCGCGGACCTCCACGACCGCCTCCGTCAGAGGGGTGCGCGACGTGGAGCCCGGGACCGCCACGGGCGGTCCCGCTTCCAGGGCCGCACCCGTCTCACCCGGTCCGCCCGCCGCCTCGACGGGTGTGCTCTGCCCCATCACCATCACCTCACAGGTCCAGGTCGGGGGCGCAGACCTCACGATTGCGCCGCATCATGTCAAGCAGCTCGGGCTCGGTGGGCATCGCCGTGGAGCACTCCAGACGGGAGGAGACGATCGCCCCGGCGGTCGAGGCCGCGAAGACCGTCTTCTCCAGTGACCACCCCTCCAGCAGGCCGTGGCAGACGGCGCCACCAAAGGCGTCCCCTGCTCCCAGGCCGTTCTTGGTCTCCACCCGTGTCACCGGCATCTCCACCCGTTCGTCACGGGTCCTGGCCAGGGTCCCCTCCAGCCCCTGCTTGACGATCGCGAGCTCGACACCCGCCTCCAGGAGGGCCTCGGCGGCACGCTCGGGGTCACGCTCCCCGACGGCGACCTCGCACTCCTCCCGGTTCCCGATAGCCACCGTGACCTTGGGGAGGACCGCTGAGACCTCACGGCGGGCGGCCTCGCGGCTCTCCCAGAACATCGGACGGTAGTCCAGGTCGATCACCGTCACGGCCTGACGCCCCCTGGCGTCACCCCTGGCGTCACCCCTAGCGTCAAGGGCCGCGTGGTGGGCGCGACGGGAGGGGTCCTTGCTCAGCCCCGTGGCGGAGACCCAGAAGACCGACGCCTCACGGACCGCCTGGAGGGGGACGTCCTCCACCTCCAGCTCCAGGTCCGGGGCAGAGGGCTCGCGGTAGAAGTAGAGAGGGAAGCTGTCCGGGGGGAAGATCTCACAGAAGGTGACCGGGGTGTTGTAGTCGGCCTTGGTGACGACGTAGTCATCGGCCACGCCCAGGCGGCGCATCTCAGCACGGACAAAGCGGCCGAAGGGGTCAGCCCCCACCCCGGTGACCACGGCCGAGCCGTGGCCGTAGCGGGCCGCTGCCACGGCCACGTTGGTGGGACTGCCTCCCAGGAACTTGCCGAAGGACTCCACCTCCTCCAGGCCCACACCCACCTGGAGCGGGTAGATGTCGATCCCGCAGCGTCCGATGGTCAGGACCTCGGCCCCAGGCATCTGCCCGGCCGCTGCGGTCGTCGCTACTTGTGCGGTCATCACGTTCTCTTCCACGTCATCGGGGCGGATCGCCTGTGCCCGGGACGGCCTGGACACATGACGAAGCCTGCCCCACTCCACCCCCTCAGGTCAAGTATTTGTCAGAACATTTTGGGGTCCCGGTCCGACAGCGACACGAGGCGGCAGCAGGCAGCGTCACCACCAGGCCCCGTATTCCGTATGCTGGCACCGTCGGCTACCGAGCTGCGCCCGACACGACCGACCGCCACAAGGTGCTCCATGCCTACCACGCCTACTGCACACGCCACACCTGCCGAGGCGCCCGCCGAGCCTCGCGCCGACGCCGCCTTCGCCCTCGACGTCACCATCGACCGCACGATACGCACCCCCCTGCACGTCCAGATATCCGAGCCTCTGGCGACACTCATCCTCGACGGCACCCTGCCCCCCGGGACGCGGCTGGAGGACGAGCTGTCCATGGCCCGGCGTCTGCAGGTCTCCCGGCCGACCGCCCGCCAGGCTCTCCAGCACCTGGTTGACCGCGGGCTGCTCACCCGGCGCCGCGGCGTGGGTACCGTCGTCGCCCCGCCCCACGTCCACCGCCCGATGGAGCTGACCAGCCTCCTGGCAGACCTGTCGGCAGCCGGGCACACCCCCTCCACCACACTCCTCGACTACGACGAGCACCCCGCCTCCCCCGAGGAGGCAGACAGGCTGGAGACCCAGGAGGGCCGCCCCGTCGTCACCTTCACGCGCATCCGGGCCGCCGACGACGAGCCCGTCGCCATCATGCACAACCTCGTGCCGGCCGCAGTCGCCCCGGCGCGCGAGGACCTGGAGACCTCAGGGCTCTACGAGCTCCTGCGCACCAGCGGGGTCGTCCCCACGACGGCCCGGCAGGTCATTGGCGCCCGCAACGCCACCACGAAGGAGGCCGAGCTCCTCCACGAGCGCAGGCGGGCAGCGCTGCTGACTGCCACCAGGACCACCTACGACCAGACCGGCCGGGTCGTCGAGTTCGGGAACCACATCTACAGGGCCTCCCGCTACTCCTTCGAGACCACCCTGTTCGCGGGCTGAGGCCGTCGGTGGGGCAGCCCGGCAAACGGCAGGACGACGGCACCCTAGCCCCGGCACCCGGCCCCGGGACCAGCCCCCTGAGGCCACCCCCTGAGGCCACAGCCGCCCTCCCGGACCGCCCGCCCCCTGGCGCCCGGAGGCGGCCAGAAACCAACACGACGCCACCTATGTCAGGACAAACCGTTGACAGATCTCGCGTCATCTTCTTCAATAGGGCCATCGGCCCGCGGCCGCAAGGACGCTGACCGCAGACCACCCCGACCAGAGAGCACAGACAGATGAGTATCGACTACACCCCCGGACCGCTCCTCGACGCCGTACGCAGCACGCCCACAGCACTGTGGAACGACTCCGCCGATCCCGACGAGCTGCGGCAGTCGATCGCCTTCGGCGGCGTCGGCGCCACCTGCAACCCCACCATCGCCTACACCTGCATCAACCAGCGCAAGGACGTGTGGCTGCCCCGCATCGCCGAGCTCGCCGAGGAGATGCCCGAGGCCACCGAGGCCCAGATCGGCTGGCAGGTGGTCCGCGAGCTGAGCCTGCAGGCCGCCCAGCTGCTGGAGCCAGCCTTCGAGGAGCACAACGGGCGCAACGGGCGCTTGTCCATGCAGACCGACCCCCGCCTGGCACGCAGCGCCACCGCGCTGGCCGACCAGGCCGAGGAGTTCTCCAACCTGGCCAGGAACATCATCGTCAAGATCCCAGCCACCTCGGTGGGCGTCACGGCCATTGAGGAGGCGACCTACCGCGGGGTCTCCGTCAACGTCACCGTGTCCTTCTCCGTCCCCCAGGCCGTGGCGACCGGCGAGGCCATCGAGCGTGGCCTCAGGCGCCGTGAGGCCGAGGGCAAGGACGTCTCCACCATGGGCCCGGTCGTGACCCTCATGGTGGGCCGTCTGGACGACTGGATCAAGATCGTCGCCAAGCGGGACAAGCTGTTCCTCGACCCCGGCCACCTGGAGTGGGCCGGGATCGCCGCCTTCAAGCGGGCCTACCAGGAGTTCCGCGAGCGCGGCCTGCGCGCCCGCCCCCTGTCCGCCGCCTTCCGCAACGTCATGCACTGGTCAGAGCTCCTTGGCGGCGACATCGTGATCTCCCCGCCTTTCGCCTGGCAGCAGCTGATCAACAACTCCGGCTACACGGTTGAGCCCCGCATTGACGTGCCTGTGGCCCCGGAGATCATGAGGACGCTCATGGGCATCCCTGACTTCGTGCGCGCCTACGAGCCTGACGGCATGACACCGGAGGAGTTCGACACCTACGGCGCCACCGTGCGCACCCTGCGGGGCTTCCTGCAGGCCGACGCCGACCTGGACTCCCTGGTGCGTGACGTCATCATGCCCCAGCCCTGAGCAGTCCCGGGCAGGACCTCACGACATACTCACCCAACATCACCACGACACACGCACCAGACAGTCACAACACAAGGAGCAAGGATGCTCAGTATCGCCGTCATCGGCGCCGGCCGTATCGGCCAGGTCCACGCCAGGACCATCGCCTCCCACCCTCAGGCCAGGCTGGCCCTGGTCTGTGACCCCGTGCAGGACGCCGCCACCACGCTGGCCCAGACCTACGGAGCCAGGTCCTGCCAGGACGTGGAGGAGGTCTTTGCCGACCCCCAGGTCGACGCCGTCATCATCGGCTCCCCCACGCCCCTGCACATCCCGCACCTCCTGGCTGCGGCCAGGGCGGGCAAGGCCGTGCTGTGCGAGAAGCCCATTGCCTTGGACATGAAGGATGTCGACGCCGCCCGTACCGAGCTGGACGCCGTCGGCGTCCCAGTCATGTTCGGGTTCAACCGCCGCTTCGACCCCAGCTTCGCCGCCGCCCGCGCCGCCGTGCAGGAGGGCCGGGTCGGAGCGCTGGAGCAGCTGACCATCATCAGCCGCGACCCGGCCGCCCCGCCGGTGGACTACATCAAGGTCTCCGGGGGGATCTTCCGCGACATGACCATCCACGACTTTGACACCGCCCGGTTCTTCCTGGGGGACATCGTCGAGGTCCACGCCGTGGGACAGCACCTGGACCAGGAGGTCGCACAGACAGGGGACTTCGACGCCGCGGTCGTGACCCTCAGGGCCGCCTCCGGAGCCGTGGCCACGATTATCAACAACCGCCACTGCGCCTCCGGCTACGACCAGCGCCTGGAGGCCTCCGGACGCGAGGGCACCCTGTTCGCAGAGAACATCCGTGCCACCACCGTGCGCCTGTCCAACGCCGAGGTGACCGACGCCCAGGAGCCCTACCTGGACTTCTTCCTGGAGCGCTACGCCGACGCCTACCGCCTGGAGCTGTCGGCCTTCATCGAGACGGTCGAGGCGGGCACCGCCCCTCCGACCTCCATCGCCGACGCTGTGGAGGCCCTGCGCCTGGCCGAGGCGGCCACGGAGTCGGCCACGACCGGGCAGCCGGTGCGGCTGGGCTAGGCCGCCCCGGCCAGGCTCAGCCCCCGCCTCGGGGTCACGCCCGTGGGCGGGGGCTGCTGTCCGCAGGCGCTTCCGCAGGCGCTGTCGTGTCGCGCACAACCAGGGCGGGGGTGACGCGGTAGGTGCTCCCGCCCCGGGCGCGGTCCTCACGCACCACATCGGGCGGCACCTGGGGCGGCCGCTCAGGGTGGACGCGCGCCAGCAGGGCGCTGACCGCCACCTCGGCCAGGACCACGGCGTCCTGGCGCACCGTGGTCAGGGAGAAGGAGGAGGCAGCCGTCACCGGGATGTCGTCGTACCCGGTGACTGCTACCTCCTGGGGCACCCTGACACCGTGACGGCGCAGCTCCATAAGCGCCCCGACGGCGCAGTGGTCGTTGAAGCACATGACAGCCTCGGGAAGCCGCCCCTCGCCCAGGAGGGCGTGCGCCGCCCGGGCACCGTCCTCCTCGCTGGCGCCACCGGGCAGGACCCGGGTCTCCTCGCCCAGGCCGCTGCGGCCCATGGCAGCGACGTAGGCCTGGGAACGCCTCCTGGCAGCCGTCTCCCCCGCCCCGTCCACGTAGACGATGCGCTGCCGCCCCGAGCCCACCAGGTGGTCCACCAGGCAGGCCACACCGAGGTCGTCACGGGAGACGACCTCGTCGGCACCGGCCAGGTCCGTCGTGGTGCACATGACGACGGCCGGGATGCGGCCGACCGCCTGGGCCAGTGAGGAGCCGGGCACGCCGGGGTCAACGAGCACCAGGCCCTCGCAGCGTTCCGACCGCAGGCCGTGCAGGCCCTCAACGACGTCGCGGTGCGGGGTCGAGGCGGCCAGCACCAAGGAGTGCCCCAGGTCGGAGCAAGCCCGGTAGAGACCGTCCACCACCAGTCCCTGGAAGGCCTGCCCCACGGTGAAGCTGGCACCGACAAGACCTGTGTGGTGACGCCGCAGCAGGCGAGCCCGCGGGTCCGCCTCGTAGCCGAGCTCTTCGGCCACCCGGAGGATCTCTGCCCGGGTCGCTGCCGCCACTCCCGGGGCGCCGTTGAGGGCCGCCGAGACCGTGGAGATGGAGCGACCCGCACGTGCGGCCACGGTGGCGATCGTGGCCCGGCCGTCCCGCCCTCGACGCATGCGCGCCTCCTCCCGCCCGCTGATGCCTGCTGCCCGCCCGCCGTTGACCTCCGCCTCAGCAGTTGTCGGCCCCTGCCAGGGCCTCCACAAGCCGAGACGGTGACACCCAGCGTGCCGGAGCAGCGCCCACGAGGACGCCATGAAGATACAAGGCATACAGGTTAAGACATATAAGTTGCTGTCGCTGTTCCACCTGGGATGCAGTGGCGCGAGCCTGGCTGGCCCAGATTTTGCCTGTACGGAGACCACGCAGGTGACGTGGAATGGTGCGAGCCTGGCTTGCGCGCCCGATTCCAGGTCAGTTGGCGAGGCTCACGCCTTTGCCGACGCTCGCCAGCCCACCGCGACCACTACCACCCCACCTCGCACGACTCCCACTGAGTTAGAACTACTCGCAAAGCAACTAGGAGCGCCACCCCTGAGAAAGCGCCCCCCGAGAACCTGACGAACTACACAGGAAAAACCTCTCTCGCAAGATCGGTACCACCGGCGAGGCGTGCCCCACAGGAGCAACGGGCTGGTGCGAGGACCGAGACCGCCCAGACCGCCTGACCAGAGAGTCGCGAGCAGCGCCGCCACCACGGCCACCCGAGAAGCCCAGACTTCCCTGCCAGGGAGAGCCAACCAGAGACAGTCCGCGCGAGACAGAGCTCCACGGCGGCTGCGTGGCCCGCAGGTCCCTGCGGCTGCGGACAGCACGTGCGGGGCAGGGCATCACGTCCTCAAGGCCACCCGCCTCCTCATACGCACGACACACCCAGCCCAGGAGGACCTGGTCACCGCCGTCGGTCAACGGCCTCCTCATACGCCAACACACCCGCTTGTCAAGACAAAGTCCCTCTGGTAGCGTCCAGTTCACGATGTTGCTGACACGCGTCCTTGCAGTCGCGACAGCACTGGAGCCCGGTACGGCCGCAGGGGTGCAGCCTGCACCGTGGTGACCGTATACCGGCTCCGTCGCAGCATCGCCGCACGTCGTTGCGCACCAGTGCATCACCCCGCCCCGACAAGGCCGTCGGAAAGGACACAGGACCACGCATGACTACCAAGAAGACCCTGGGCGTCGGTGTCATCTCGCTGGGCTGGATGGGCCGCCTCCACGCCCGCAGCTACCGCTCCGTCTCCGAGCACTTCCCTGAGCTGGGGGCCGCTCCCCGGCTGGTTGCCGTCGCCGACCCGGTGGAGGAGATACGTGGCGCGGCTGTGGATGACCTCGGGTTCGACCGCTCCTACGCCGACTACCGCGAGCTCCTGGCCGACCCCGAGGTGGAGGCGGTCTCCATCTGCTCCCCCAACTACCTGCACCACGAGATGGCCCTGGCCGCCATCGAGGCTGGCAAGCCCTTCTGGATCGAGAAGCCGATGGGTGTCAGTGCCGCCCAGTCGCGCTCGATCGCCCAAGCAGCCCAGGACGCGGGACTGGTCACCGCCGTCGGCTTCAACTACCGCCACACCCCGGCCATCGAGTACCTGCGCACACTGGTGCGCAACGGAGACCTGGGACGTATCACCAACGTGCGCGTGTGGTTCATCGCCGACTACAGCTCCTCCCCGCTCAGCCCCCTGACCTGGCGCACCTCCCGTGAGAAGGCCGGCGCCGGCGTTGTGCCCGACCTTATGAGCCACGGGGCCGACCTGGCCCAGTACCTCGTGGGCCGGATCACCTCCGTGTCCGCCCTGACCGACACCTTCATCACCGAGCGCCCCATCCCTACCAAGACGGGAGTCGGGCACTCCGGCTTCGAGATCGGGGAGGAGACCGGCCCGGTGGGCAACGAGGACTACGTGGCCATGCTGGTGCGCTTCGACGGTGGCGCGGTCGGGACCATGGAGTCCTCTCGGGTCAGCGTGGGCCCGCGGGCCGAGTACGTCATCGAGGTCTACGGCACCCAGGGATCGGCCCGGTGGAACTTCGAGCGCCTCAACGAGCTCCAGGTCTGCCCCGTCCAGGACGGCGGCGCCACCCACGGCTACACCCGGGCGATGGCCGGGCCGCAGTGGGGCCAGTGGCAGCGCTTCCAGCCTGCCATCGGGACCTCCATGGGCTTTGACGACATGAAGGTGATCGAGGCTGCTCAGTTCATCGACTCGATCCTGCGTGGCGAGCAGCTCGCACCCTCAGCCGCCGACGCCTGGTGCGCTGCTGAGGTTGACGAGGCGGTCGTCGCCTCGGCCGCAGACGGCCGGTGGCACGACGTGCCTCGCGTCACTGGACCCACTACCTTCGACCGCTGAGCCCCGGGCTCCGGCCAGGCTCACCAGGCAGGAGCCTGGCGCTGCCACACGGCCCCACCCCCTCAGCGAGGCTCCGGCGCCACGTACGGCCACCGCGTCCCGGCGCCCCGCCCCGGCACTGAAACCACATCAACCCAGCCCTCACCGACCGGAACTGTTCCACGACCCAGAGGAGACACGCTCATGGCCTTCCGCCTTGACCCCGACACCGCCATCAAGGACCCGCACGGCATCACCTGGGGCATGCACCCTATCAGCTGGCGCAACGACGACATCCCTGAGGTCGGCGCCTTCAACACCCTGGAGGACATGTTGCTGGACCTGGCCGACACCGGCTACGCGGGCACCGAGTGCGCCGGGTTCTTCCCACCCAAGGAAGAGGTCAAGGCCGCCGTGGAGGCCAGGGGCCTCAGGATCGCCGCCCAGTGGTTCTCCTCCTTCATCCTGCGTGACGGCGTAGACGCCGTCGTGCCCGACTTCGAGGCCACCTGCTCCTACCTGGAGTACCTGGGGGCCACCCGCGTGGTGGTCTCGGAGCAGACCGGCTCCGTCCAGGGGCAGCGCGACGTCTGCATCTTCACCAACAAGCCGGTGCTCACCGAGGAGGAGTGGCCCCTCCTGGCCGCAGGGCTGAACCGGCTGGGCGAGGTGGCTCACGCCCACGGCCTGGAGCTGGTCTACCACCACCACCTGGGCACGGTCATCCAGACCAAGGAGGAGACGACCCGCCTCATGGAGCTGACTGACCCCTCGAAGGTCTCCCTCCTGTTCGACACCGGTCACGCCTTTGTGGGCGACGGTGACGTCATGGGGCTGCTGCGCGCCACCATCGACCGCGTCAAGCACGTCCACTTCAAGGACGTGCGGCCCGACAAGATGGAGGAGTCGCGCGCCGCGCAGCGCTCCTTCCTGGACTCCTTCCTGGCAGGCATGTTCACCGTCCCCGGCGACGGCACCATCGACTTCACCGAGCCGTACTCCTTCCTGGTGGACCACGGCTACTCCGGCTGGATCCTGGTGGAGGCCGAGCAGGACCCGGCCCTGGCCAACCCCCTGGAGTACGCCCGCAAGGCCCGCGCCTACATCGACGGCACGCTCCTGGCTGGCTGAGCCGCCCAGGCAACAGAAACGTCATAGGACACCGTGGCACCGTGTTGTCCTATGACGTTTCTGTTGTCGTCAGCAGCCTGAGCAAAGCCGGGCCCGTGCTACCGGCACCGTACGACCCAGGGCAGGAGAAGGGAGCCTGGCTGCCATGACAGATGATGCCAGGACGCTGCGTGTGGCAGCAGGACCCTGACGTCCATCACCGCAGCGCTTAGCCCACGCCTGTCGTGACCGACAGCTGACTCCAGCCACCATACCTCGGTGCCCACCAGATGCGTTACGCCGTAATATCCCTATGCCGTAAGCCAGCCAAATAGCCAACAACAAGCAGCGTCGCCGCGTACAGTGTAAGAACCCCCAGGCCACCAGCCCAGCTCAGGCCGGCCTGAACCATCTCCGAGGTGTTTCCTGCGGCCAGGTCCGTCGGCCACACCGCCGACCAGTTCGCACCACCAGGAAGAAACTGCCCAACCTGCTGGAGGCTCTCAGACTCGTTGCACATCGCGGTCACCGTCGGCTCAACGAGTATCGCGAAGACAAACACCGTGGCTATCGCAGCGACCTGGTTGCGGACAAGCATCCCCAGACCTACGCCGATGAGAGTCCAAAGCAGAAATACTGCCACTGTCCGCAGGGACATGAGCCAGTAGGTCGCCTCGCCCAGCGCCGTGTCCTCTCCGACAAGGGTGAGGACACCGGCAATAATCGCGACTGCGCCAAAGACCGTCACCACCGCGACCACCAGGGACACCCACAGGCCCGCCACCGCCTGGTTGACGTACATCCGCAGCCTTGAGGACCCGTAGAACACAAGCCGGGCCACCGTACGGTGCCGGAACATCTGGGTGGAGACAAGGACTCCGACAAGGAAAGGGAGAACATATCCCGACCGACCCACGTAGGAGTACACGTAGCCTATAGCGACGGCCGCCGTCTGGTCCGCCCCATACCCCCGAGCCACGTTGGACGTAACCAGACCCACTAGGACCCACAAGAAGGCTCCGATCACCAGTGAGGTAAGAATAATGGCGCGATCCCGGGCCACACCGCCGAGCTGGGACAGGAACTCATTCATGGCTGGAGACCCCCGTGCTCCTGAGACCGTGTGAACGGATAAGGTGGTAGACAAGGTCTAGTCCCGGTCGGCCGAGCCTGGACACGGATACGCTGTACCCACTCTCAGCAGCCGCTTTACGAGCCGCATCAAGCTGCTCGACCCGCACGGCGAGCTCATCTTGGCCGGCTTGCAGGACGTCCACGCCACGACTAGTCAGGTACTCGGCGAGCTCGAAGCCATTGGCCCCGCTCAGCGTCACATAGCGGTCAGTGGCTGCTTCGACAATTTTATCGTACGGACCGGCCCACTCGACAGCCCCGTCGAGCAGGAAGACCGAGTCGTCGATAAGACCTTCTGCCTCATTGAGAGCATGGGAGGAAAGCAGTACCGCCCGCCCCTCAGAGGCCATTCGGCGCACTACCCGGCGCAGCCACACGATACCGTCAGGGTCCAGGCCGTTGGTCGGCTCGTCCAGGAGGACCACGTCGGCGTCCACCAGCAGCACCTCAGCGATGGACAACCGTCGGCGCATACCTTGCGAGTACCTCCCGATGCGACGACGTGCAGCCTTCACCAGGTCCGCCTCCTCCAGCACTTCATCGACACGAGAAGACGGACGGCCGAACCGTCGAGCGACGGTACGCAGGTGTTCCCGGCCCGTAAGGAAGGGGTTGTGGCCAAAGGAGTCCAGGAGGACAGCCATCGGCTCGCGCCGACTTCGGCGCGAGCCGGGGTCCCGGACGACGGCGCCCGAGTCAGGGCGCACCAGCCCCGCCAGGATCGACAGCGTCGTCGTCTTTCCAGAGCCGTTGGGGCCGAAGAACCCCTGGATGCGACCACCTCGGACCTCAATGTCCACATCAGTGAGCCGGAAGCCTCTGTACCTCTTCGTCAGGCCTGTAGCCCTGAGGCAGGGTACTTTAGGCACGTCCCGGCGGCCGGGCGCAGACTGATGCACTGAGACCGCATACGACGGAGACACGCGGGGCGTTGATCTTCGATTCATAACTCTTTCTCCTTTCAGTGACCTCACCAGTCAGTCGGGGGAGCGGACTCAGGGGGCGGATCAGCACCCCAGGCCATCTGGGAGCGGACAAACTCGGCATAGCCGGGACAGGACAGGAGCAGTTCCTCATGCGGTCCGAGCGCAGCCACACGCCCGTCAACAAGGAAGAGAATACGGTCGGCGTGGACGACTGTAGACAGGCGATGCGCGATAACGATGCGAGTCGCATCCAGAGTAGAAAGAGCGTCATAGACCACCGCCTCCGCAGGACCGTCCAGGCTCGAAGTCGCCTCGTCAAAGATAACGAATGCAGGTCGCCCGGCCACTGCTCGGGCAATAGCCAGACGCTGGAGCTGCCCTCCAGACAGCCCCTGGCCAGACTCGCCCAGCGGCGTGTCCAGGCCCAAAGGCATTCGTGACACGTCCTCATCCAGGGCGGCAGCCTTCAAGGCCCGGACGATATCGGCGTCGCTCACCCACTGTCGACCAGCACGAACATTGGCACGAATAGACCCGGCAGAACCGGTCGCCCCCTGGGTGACGATCCCTGTCTGGCGGCGCATCGATCGCAGATCAATCTCCTCCAACGGATGCTTACCGAGACGGACTTGACCGCACACGGGGTCGATAAGGCCCAGGCACAGGCGCGAGAGGGTTGACTTTCCCGATCCTGACGGCCCTACGACGGCAAGAAGCTCCCCGGGCCGGATCGTCAGGTTGACGTCCGACAGGACCTTCTGGCCATTATTGGAGTAGGAGTAGGAGACGTTCTCCAGAACAAGCGCCTGTGACAGGTCAGCAGGAACACCGTCGGGGTGGGTGTCCTCCTGCTCCTCGTCGACAAGGTCGTGCAGGCGATTGAGGTGCACCCGGACTGTCTGAATGACCTGGAGATTCATTCCAATCTGCTGAACTGGGGTCAGTGCCGCCGATCCCAGGGAGTTGGCAGCCTCCATGTTGCCCAGAATGTCAACCATGACGGACTGGGCCCGAGACATCTCGTTGACCTCCTGGTCCGCAAGGACCTTGGCTCGTGGACCATACATGAGGATAGAAATCACCTGTACGGAGGCAATAGCGGCCAGAACGACGAGAAGCACGTGCGACCAGGTTCCTATAAGTGCAGAGTACACGATCAGGAAGACAAGGTCGACAACTATTGGGAGAATGCGCCCGGACAATGTACTACCGCCACTGCCCCTAAGTACCTACGAACGCCCGGCCGTGACGTGCTGGAGGACAAGGACGACGGCAGACACAAGCGCCACGACTCCTCCGACCCCAAGCAGCAGCGGGCTGCCGGTGACTGCGATATCGACGAGGATGACGAGCACACCGACGAGCATCGTGGTAAGCCACGGCCCCTTCCTGCCCTTCATAAGGACCTACCTCTCTCTCCACCCGCACGACCGTCGTCCAGGCACCCTTGATCCTGCGCCCGGCCAGGTAGGACCACCACAGCCGAAAGTAGGGTTGGGGACCGTACTAAAGTACAGCCTTCTCTCAGTGACATCCTCACTGCCTATGCAGCCCTGCTCTGTGGAGGTGACGACTCGGCAGACCCCTCGGCCCCGACGGGGCACCGCAGGGTCGTACGGCAGGGGCTCAGTGCACGTCGGGCACCAGTCCGCACTCGAAGGCGGTGACGACAATGTGCACCCTTGAGGAGCAGTCCATCTTCCTCATGATGGAGGAGACGTACGACTTGACTGTTGACTCCGAGAGCCTGAGCTGTCTGGCAATGCTGCGGTTGGAATCAGCGCGACACAATAGCTCGAGAACTTCCCGCTCCCGGTCGGACAGCCCGAAGTCGCGCGCCCTCTTCTGGTGCTGCGGTAGCAGCCTGTTCAGGATGCGTGCGCTCACGACCGGAGAGACAGGCACTCCCCCGTCAAGGACAGAGCGGACAGCAGCGCGAATCTCCTCCGGGGAGGAGTCCTTGAGAAGATACCCTCGTGCGCCCCCGGACAGAAGACGGTAGACAACACCCTTGTCATTCTCCTCGTCATCGAGGGAGGCCATGAACAGAACCCGCACCCGGGGGTGCTCCGTCTTGATCCTGGTCAGCGCGCTCGGACCATCCATAATGGGCATATGCACGTCCATAAGGACCACGTCAACGTGATACACATGAAGGTAGTCCAGGGCCTCTGAGCCGTTGGACACGTCAGCAGCTACCTCAACACCACCAACACTGTCAAGGTGTGCCCTCAGTCCGTCACGGATTAAGGGCTCATCGTCAACGATAAGGACACGCGCTGGATCACAGGTAGTCATGGACACTCCCGACCGACTCCTAGACTTTGTGTGGCTAACTTCCACCGTCCTATCAGGCGCGCGGCGTCCGGGCACCCGCAGAACCGCTCAGGTGGCGGCACAGTCACGAGCAATCCGATCCAGACGGCCACGCCCCTGGCCGCTCTTGTCACCCACCGACAGAATCGCCCAGCCGGGTGACTTCTCCCGCGCTGTAGCGCAACGCCTAACGACTCAGCCCATAGAGCCCCCCGGCAGCAGCCGGACCTACGCAACGGATACAATATCATATCAATCCAACGGCCAGCGTTCCTGGCGGGAGCACAGCGATTACACCTATGTCTCCCACCGAAGGTCGCCACCCGAGGATCCAGGAACAGCCTTCACAAACGGGAAGATCCAGCACTTCTCACCGGTTTCTGTCACGCAACCTCCAAGCGACCAGCCGGGCACGGGCCACAGACCGGAGCCCCCACAGACACAGGGAGCAGTACGGGCTGGCTGTCGGCAGCAACCAGGCCCTGTAGCCTGGCCAGGGTCTGTGCGCTGCGGCGTGCCGGACAGTCCAGGCCCGTCCCGAGCAGGGGCACGGACAGGAGGAGCCTTATGACCACGAACGCACGGGTGGTGACCCAGAGCGACGTCGCCCGTGCCGCCGGGGTCTCGCGGAGTCTGGTCTCCCTGGCGCTGAGCGGCTCCCCCAAGGTCGCCCCTGATACCCGCGAGCGCATCCACCGGGTCGCCGCCGACCTCGGTTACCGCGTCAACGTCGCCGCCGCCTCCCTGGCCCGACGCCGCTCCAGCATCGTCGGGGTGGTCCTGCCCAACCTGCGCAACGCCTTCTTCGAGCGCCTGGCCCGCTGCCTGGGGGAAGCGGCCTCGGCCCGGGGCCTCACCCTGTTCCTCACGGTCGGTGCCGAGAGGCCCGCAGTGCTCCACCAGGCTATCGAGTCGCTGCTGGGTGTACGGGTCCTAGGCATCATCCTGGTCTCACCCTGGCTTGCTGACGAGGACCTGCTGGCTATTGCCGAAGAGGTCCCCACCTGCCTGGTGGGGCGCAGGAGCCCCGGCGGAAGGGTCGACGCCGTCCACGTGGACGAGCCCGCCGCCGCCCGGCTCGTCGTGAACCACCTGGTGGCACGCGGAGCGCAGACCATCGCCTACATCGGCCCCAGCACTACCGACGAGGCCTCCCGCAGGGAGCGAGAGCAGGCGATGACGCAGGCGGTCTCGCGCACCAGGGCGGCTGCTGACGTCTACGAGTGTGACCAGGACGCCGGACCGGCGGTCCGTGCCGCCCTGGCGGACCACCCAGAGCCCCTGGGACTGGTCATGCACAACGACGGCTACGCGATCGACGCGGTCCCCGTCCTGCGGGAGGCCTCCCGCCGCAACAGCGCCTCTGTCCTCCTGGTCTCCTACGACAACACCTACCTGGCTGAGCGCGAGGAGTTCTCCCTGACCAGCGTCAGCCAGTCCGAGGAGCGCATGGCCACTCAGGCCGTGGAGCTGGTCTGCGAGCGGGCTGAGGTCACCACGGGCGACACCGCGCGCACGGTGGTCCTGCCTCCCACGCTGGTGGAACGCGCCTCCTCCCTGGGGCGGGACACCTGAGACCGACAGCGGGGTCGGCTCCGGTTGGCCCAGACACGTAGGCAAGCCGCCCCTGGTCAGCTGGTAGCATCGCGGGAACCCGCGCGTAGCTGCGTCACAGGAGCAAAAGACGGCTGATGCTCACCCGCTTCGAGGTCTCCGGCCTCAAGAACCTTCCCGACGTCTCCGTGGAGCTGGGCCCCTTCACCTGTGTGGCAGGCCCGAACTCCGTGGGGAAGTCCAACCTGTTCGACGCCATCGAGCTGCTGTCCCTGCTGAGCACCCACTCCTTCCTTGAGGCCTGCGCCCTGGTTCGCCCCACCACGCAGCAGCGCAGCAACATCGGTACCCTTTTCTCCGCTGACGTCCTCGACGCCAGAAGGACCTCAGGCCCACGTCCGAGATGATTCCCCCTCACATCGGTGGACGAGTTCGGTCCGAAGGTCGCACCCTCACGTACCTTCCAGCGTCCCTGTTCCGCCAGTGCCTCCAGGACGGGCGAGGGCAGGCAGGAGTGCAGCAAGAGGACGGAGCGGCAGCCCCCGTCATGGACCAGGTACGCGACAGCCTCGAATCCGACGAGGACATCCTGTGCGCCGTCGAGAAGACGCTGCCAGAGCCTGGCGGGAGCCTACGGCGAAGCATCAGGTTTCACCCGCTGCCGGGTTCCTGGCGCGCACAGGACTGGCAGCAGGGTGAGGCCGCCCGACCGGTGTCTCGGGGCAAGGCCGCCCGACCGGTGTCTCGGGGCAAGGCCGCCCGACCGGTGTCTCGGGGTGAGGCCGCCACCTTCCTGGAGAACCCCGCAGGCTGGGACGGCGATGACTGACTGGCAGTGCTGCCTAGTGCACGAGGACTCCTCTGACGCTGCTCTCGCCACGGTTCTTGACTCACTCGCCACCACTCCAGCGACACGGTAAGACAGTAAACGTGTGAAGTATTGTTAGCGGGTCCCTCGGCATCCGCGCGCCTCCCATGTGCATTCGAGGGCTCGACGCACATGGGAGCCGTCCGCCGTTATCTTCCCGATCGCAGAAACGTTGGTGTTCCGCCACTTTGAGTGAAGGACCGAGGACCTGAGCGTGCAATGGGGCACCGCAGCAGCGCCACGCCACCCTTTCCGCACACGCAGGCTCCGGGGATCACTACCAACGCGGAGACGTCCGCCTACGGCAGGCCCCGCACCCAGGCCCCGGGAGCCGTTCCGGGCTGGCCCCAGACCCAGCCCCACGCACCGCCACCGTCCGGCAGGCCCGGAGGTACCGGCTACTGTCCAGCGCCGACAGGCCAGGAGCGAGCCACCGCCCAGCAGGCCCGGAGCCGCCACACCTCAGCCCCTCCGACTCTCTTTGTCCTGACTAACCCGCTCGTCACCCTTGACACCCGCCGTCGTCGGCCCCATACTGGGACCACGAGTTCACGCGCGTGAACTCAGCACTCAAGCCAGTCAACGAGGACAGAAGGTCTACCCATGAGCAACAGCCCCCTCTCCGTCGCCGTCATCGGTGCCGGCATGGCCGGCACCACCCATGCCAACGCCTGGCGCCAGGTTGGCACCGTCTTCGACCTGGGCCTGCCCCAGGTCCACCTGGCCACCATCGCCGACGCCTACCTTCCCTTCGCCCAGGACGCCGCCGAGCGCTACGGCTACGAGCGTGCCGTGGACGACTGGCGCCAGGTGGCCGAGGACCCCAACATCGACATCGTGTCCATCGTGGTGGGCAACGCCGCGCACCGTGAGATAGCCGAGGCCATGATCAGGGCGGGCAAGCACGTCCTGTGCGAGAAGCCCCTGGCCGACACCCTCGACTCCGCCAAGGCCATGGCGCAAGCGGAGAAGGAAGCCGGGGTGGTCACCGCCGTCGGCTTCACCTTCCGTCGCAACGCCGCCGTCGCTGAGCTGGCCACGCTCGTCGCGCAGGGCCACCTGGGCGAGGTCAACCACTTCGACGGGCGCTACTGGTGCGACTACGGCGCGGACCCGGCCACCCCCATGGCCTGGCGCTACAAGGGCGCCATGGGCACCGGCGCCCTGGGCGACGTCGGCAGCCACCTCATCGACACCGCCGAGCTGATCTGCGGACCCCTGGTCTCCGTGTCCGGCGCTGCCATGATGACCTCCATCAAGGAGCGCCCTGTCGCCAAGGGCCACGTCACCCGCGGCACCGCCCTGGACACCTCGGACTCCGAGAGCATCGTCTACGAGCCGGTGGAGAACGACGACGTCGCCACCTTCACCGCGCACTTCGCCAGCGGGGCCGTGGGCACCTTCTCCTGCTCCCGCGTGGCCTGGGGGCTGCCCAACTCCCTTATGGTGGACGTGCTGGGCACCAAGGGACGGGCCTCCTGGGACCTGGCCCGCTGCGGTGAGATCAAGATCGACGACGTCAACTCCCCCGCTGGCCTGGGCGGCGCCCGCCGCGTGCTGGTCAACCCCGACTTCCCCTACTTCGCCCGCGGCTCCTCCATGGCCGTCGGGGGTGTGGGGCTGACCCAGATCGAGCAGTTCACCTACCAGGCCCATGCCTTCCTCCAGCAGGTCGCCGGAGTCACCGACCCCGGCAAGGGCGCCCTGCCTCCGTGCGCCACCTTCGCCGACGGTTACCGGGAGATGCTCATCGCCGACGCCGTGGCCCGCTCGGCCGAGCAGGGCGGTGCCGCGATCGACGTCTCCGACCTGGGCTGAGACTGCGACCAGCCGCCACGACCAGCTGACTGACGGGCTCTACGAGCCACCTCCGTGCACGTCGGCAGCCGTCACGCCCCCGCTGCCGGCCGTCGGGCCGACAGCACCGACCACCGGCAGGACAGCCAGCAAAGCAAGCACCAACAACAAGCACCAACAAGGAGAACAGCCACATGGCACTCACCTACGGCGCCTACACCGCCTGCCTGCACGACCGCCCCCTGGGCGCGGCCCTCGACACCCTCAAGGAGGTTGGCCTGACCGGAGCGGAGGTCAACGCCGGAGGGTTCATCCCCTCCCCGCACTGCCCTGTCGACGCCCTCCTGGCCTCCCAGGCCGCCCGTGAGGACTACCTGGGGATCTTCGAGGAGCGGGGCATGAGGCTGTCCGGCCTCAACACCTCCGGCAACCCGACCTCACCGCTTCCTCACGAGGGTCTCAAGCACGCCCACGACGTGCGCCAGACCATCGAGCTGGCGGGACTGCTCGGGGTCAAGGAGATCGTCACCATGTCGGGCACACCCGGGACCGACCCCACGGCCACGTACCCCACCTGGGTGGTCAACCCGTGGAACGGCGTCGACATGGAGGTCCTCGACTACCAGTGGAGCGTGGTAGCCCCCTTCTTCAAGGAGGTCGACGCCCTGGCCCGCGACAACGACGTCCAGGTCTGCCTGGAGCTCCACCCACGCAACCTGGTCTTCAACGTCCCCACCTTCGAGCGGCTGGTCGAGGAGACTGGGGCCACGAACATCAAGGTCAACATGGACCCCTCCCACCTGTTCTGGCAGCAGATGGACCCCATCGCCGCCACCAGGAGGCTGGGCAGCCTCGTGGGCCACGTCCACGCCAAGGACACCAAAGTGTTCCCCGGGGCCGCCTACCGTGGCGTGCTGGACACGGACTTCGGTCACGTGCCTGCTGACGCCGAGGGCAAGGTACCCACCGCCTACGGCTACTGGTGCAACGCCTGGCCCAGCGACCCAGCCTGGCGCTTTGTCGCCCTCGGACTGGGGCACGACGCCGACTACTGGGCGCAGTTCCTGGCGGCCATCGCCGAGGTGGACCCGCAGATGAACGTCAACATCGAGCACGAGGACGCCGAGTACGGCAACGTCGAGGGCCTCCAGATCTCGGCAAGGAACCTCCTGGAGGCCGCCTCCCGGCTGTGAGGTGTCCGGGCGTGGGGCAGACCCGCCGCACGCCCACGCCCGGACACTCGGCCCGGACACCAAGAACGTCATAGGACAACACGATGCCTTGTTATCCTATGACGTTCTTGGCGCCGGGGACGACCAGGACCATGCACCCTTAGCATCTTGTCCGTGCCCACCCTTGCCCTCTCCGCCATGCCGCCCCCAGCGCTACCTCTGCCCGACCTCAGCCCCCTGTCCTGGACCGCGCTTGTCCTGGCAGCCGCGCTGGCCGGGGTCGCCAAGACCGTGCTGCCCGGCGCGGCCGCCATTGCTGTCGCCCTGTGCGCCGCGCTGCTGCCCGCCAGGGAGTCCACCGGGGCGATGCTGCTCATGCTCATGACCGGCGACCTTGTCGCGGTGTGGAGCTATCGCAGGGACGCGGACGTGCGCATGCTCCTGCGCCTGGTACCCGCTGTCCTGGCGGGTGTGGCGGCCGGGGCGGTCTTCCTGCGCCTGGCCACTGACAGCTCCACCCGCCGCGTCATCGGTGCCGTCCTGCTGCTCCTCATCGCCGTGACCCTGGTGCAGCGCTACCGCCAACGCGCTGCGGCGCCCCTGAGCACCCGTGGCGCCGCTGACTCAGCCAGCGCCCGCCTGGTCTACGGCACCCTGGCCGGGTTCACCACCATGGTCGCCAACGCGGGCGGACCGGTTACCTCCATGTACTTCCTGGCCTGCCGCTACCCGGTCAAGGCCTTCCTGGGAACGACGGCCTGGTTCTTCTTCGTGGTCAACCTGGTCAAGCTGCCGTTCTCCGTGTCCATCGGCCTGGTCAACCCCACAACCGTGTCCCTGGCCGCAGTCACCGCCCCCGTCGTCGTGGTCGTGGCCCTCGCGGGGCGCAGGCTTGCCGAGCGCATGGACCAGCGCGTCTTCGAGCCCCTGGTCATCACCCTGACCGTCGTGTCTGCCCTGCCGCTGCTGCTGTGAGGACCCCCGCCGCCGGGCCTGGTGACAGGACACACATCAAGCCCTGCCCCCTATCCGTCACGATAATTTCTCCGTTACTGTTAGTCACGGGTCGGCCCGTCGCCGTTACGGCCGCTGCCACCCTCTCTGTCCGGTCCCACCACCTGCAGGAGCGCCCCCGTGCCGACTGATCACGTGCCTGACGGCTTCACGTGGCCGACTGACCCTACTGTCGAGGCCCTCGGCGGCGCCATCGCCGCTGCCCGCAACCTGGAGATCACCATCGCCCCCATTCCTGAGAGGATGCGGCACCACGAGATCAGCGGCATGACAGTCGTGGTCGGCAGCACCGCCCATGTCTTCCACGACGTCGGCCTGTCACCCCTGAACCGGGAGCAGACGCTTCTCCACGAGTACGCCCACATCCTCCACGGCGATGTCAGGGCCGACACCAGCGGCACCCACTTGCGCAGCGTGTTCGACGACCTCACGGAGAGACGGGCCGAGACGACAGGGATGCGGCTGCTCAGGGAGCTCCACCGTCGGCAGGAGGCTCTTGGCCGACCACGCCCCTGCGAGGTCATCACCTTCCTCTCCGCCTCCAGCACCCATAGCAGGCTGTCATGACCTCCTTCCTTGCCATCACCGTCACGGCAGGACTGGTCGTGATCACCTCAACCCTGTACAAGGGGCAGCAACGTGCCCGGCTGCTGCGGGTCGCCGCTGCCGCCCTGTGCCTGGCCGTGCTGTGCCGCGAGCTCGAGTCCGTCACCGACGGCCCCGCAACTGACCTGGTCAAGCGTCTCGCCATCCTGACGGCCCAGGTCTCCACCGTGCTCCTGGTCCTGACCTTCCGCTCACCCCCCGTCTCACGGCGCCTCACGCGGACAGTCTGCCTGTGCGCGAGCGGTGTCGCTGCTGGTGAGACGGTGCTCGTGTGGTTCATCCCGCTGCACGCCGACGGCAGTGTGCTCCACCGCTCAGAGATCGGCGAGGCCTCAGCCCAGGGGCAGGCGTGGCCGCTTGCCGCCTACCACACGCTCTACCTGGGCGCCTTCGCGCTGTCAGCAGTCGTCGTCGCCGTCGGCTGCTGGCAGGCCGTGGCCCGCGGGAAGCTCCCTCTGCCCACCAGGTTCTCTGTCGGCTGCATCCTTGTCGGCGCCCTCGGCTCGATCCTCTTCGTCTGCTCCTCGATCGCGGACATGCTCGCCCGCCCCGTCCTCGGAGGATCCGGGGCCAGGAGCTACCTCCTGGTCGCCGTGGTCGTCCTCTTCCTGGTCGGGCTGACCTCGGGTCTTGCCCACCGCCTCGTCTCACGAGCACGCAAGGACCTCTCTCTACGCCTGGCCAGCGCCGTCATCCGGCCCCTGTGGACGACGACGACGGCCCTCCACCCCGGTGTCAGGCTCCCGGCTGAGGAGCAGCGCGACTTCAGCAGGATCATGACGTTGTACAGGCTCACGGTCGAGACGCACGACGCCCTCAGGCTCATCCGCGAGGACCCGGACCCAGCCCTGAGGCACGTGCACGAGCAGTACCCGCACGACCCCTACCTGTCCGCCGGACTGGTGCGCCACCTCAGCGGAGACTCGGCTGTCCCTCCCCTGGGGCGAGCGACTCTGGCCCTGACCCGGCTGCCTACCCTCAGCCTGGCCGAGGACGAGACACTGTCAGCCTCCCTGCACAGCCTCTACGAGATACGTCTCGCCGTCGATGCCACCAGGCGCCACGGAGTCGGCCCGTGGTGACGGCTGCCGCAGGAGCCCCGGCCGGGAGGCCGGGGCCGGGGCTGGAGGCTCCCCGTGAGACGCCACAGGATGCTCCTCGGTCTGAGGACCGGGCCACGCGGGTTGCTCGACTGCTCAGCGACGTGGTCTCCCCGGCTGTGTCCGTGTCCCTGATCTGCGTCCTGTGCGGTGTCGCGGGCCACCCTCAGCCCCTGGCCGGCCTGGGGTGGGCGGTCCTCCTCAGCGGTTTCTGTGCCGCAGTGCCTGTGTCCACCATCCACGTCGCCGTACGCAGCAACCACCTCAGCGACCGCCACGTCACCCGGCGTGAGCAGCGCTGGTGGGTGCTCCTCGTGTGCACGGGCTCCGTGCTGTGCGGCACCGCTGTGGCGCGAGGCGCAGGCGCACCGCCTCTCCTCATCTGGATCCTTCTCACCATGGTGGCAGGGCTCGCCCTGACCGGGGCCGTCACGCTCGCCGGCACCAAGGTGTCGATGCACGCGTTCTGCCTCACGGCTGCCATCCTCGCCGCAGCGCTGGTTGTCTCCCCCTGGTGGCTGCTCGCGCTCCTGCCCCTGCTGCCAGCGGTCGCCTTCGCCCGCCTGCGGCTGCGCCACCACACGCCTGGCGAGATCACCCTGGGTATGGTGCTGGCTGTCGCCGTCATGCTGACGGCCCGCCTGCTCATGCCCCCCACCGCCTAGTCTGGCGCCGCCTGGTCCGGGCTACGGACCTCCCAGAGCCCTCCGGCCAGGCCGACCAGACACCGACCCAGGCCGCAAAGACAATCGGGGAGACGACCGCGCAGACAGACACGCCACCACCTCGTCCTGGGAGGAGATCATCCGTTAGGATGGCTTCACCCTAGCCGCCGAGGAACCGACGGACCTCCCGCTCGGCCGCCCTGACCACCCCTGACCACTAAGGAGAGCCAGGCTCGTGACCATCGCGCAACGGCTGGAGCGCCTGTTCGCACAGACCGCAGGCCCTCACGGTCGGCCTGTCACGCTGCAAGAGGTCGTGCACAGGATGGACCAGAGGGGGATCTCGACGATGTCCGTCAGCTACCTCCAGCAGCTGCGCACGGGTCAGGCGCGCAACCCTCGCCTACAGCACCTACGCGCCCTGGCTGACGCCTTTGACGTACCCGTGTCCTACTTTCTCGAGGGCGAGGGGGAGCCCGCCTCGGCCACCGAGCTGACTCCTGCGGAGCGCACGATCGCTCTGCGTGTCCACGGGCTGAGCGACTCCGCGCTGGCAAGCATCGGCGCGATCGTCGAGCTCGCCCGCAAGAGCGAGCGGCTCGACGACCCGCCGGAGGCAGGCAGGCACGGCAGCAGCAGCCGCACCCGGGACCGCACAGGCAGGTCACCCGCAAGCGCCCCGGACCCCGGGACACGCTAGGGCGCTGAGACACTGGTGGGAGCACTCGATGGACACTGGTGCAGCCGGAACGGCCCGGCCCCGCACAACGAGACACGAAGGACCCAATGTGGCGCGCAGCATCTACATCGCCTCACCTAACGCCGGGACCGGGAAGTCCACAGTGGCACTCGGCCTGGTCGCCTCCCTGACCAAGGTCGTCGCCAGGGTCGGGGTCTTCCGCCCCTTCGTCGAGAGCAGGGATGGTGACGCCTTCCTCGACGTGCTCCTGGCCCGTGCCGGCTCGACCGTGCCCGCCGCCCAGTGCGTGGGCACCACGTGGGAGGAGTTCCACGCCGACCCCGAGGAGTCCCTGTCCCAGATCGTGGCCGCCTACCGTGACGTCGCCCGCAGCCACGACGTCGTCATCATCGACGGCTCCGACTTCACCGACCTGGCAGGTAACCCCGAGCTCTCCCTCAACGCCCGCGTGGCCGCCAACCTCGGGGTGCCCGTCCTGCTGGTGGTCTCCGGCCACAACGGCCCTGAGGACGTCATGGGCAACGTGGAGGTCTCCGTCGCCGAGATCGCTGACAACCACGCCCGCACCGTGGCCGTCGTGGCCAACAAGTGCCTCCCTGACACGCGTCAGGCCGTGGCCACGGCCCTCAGGGAGCACTCCGGGCTGGTCTCCACCACGCTCCCGGAGGTGCCACTGCTGGCAGCCCCCTCGGTCCGCGAGGTCATGGAGTCGGTGGACGGCACCCTCATCTCCGGGGACCCGACGCTGCTGGCCCGTGAGGCTGAGTCCTTCCTCGTGTGCGCCATGGACGTCTCCCACGTCCTGGAGCGCCTGCGCGAGGGACAGCTGGCCATCGTACCCGCGGACCGCTCGGCGCTGGTCATCTCCTTGCTGGCCGCCCAGGCCTCCTCCAGCTTCCCCAAGCTCTCCGGCCTGGTCTTCAACGGGGGGTTTGACATCAACCCCCACGCGCTGCGCCTCCTGGAGGGCCTGGGCCTGCCCATCCCGGTCATGACCTCCCCCCTGGACACCTTTGCCGCCGCCTCAGTCACCAGCTCCCTGACCGGCCTGCTGGCTCACGGCTCGGACCGCAAGCTGGACGTGGCCGTGACCACCTTTGAGCAGGAGACCGACGTCGAGGCCCTCATGTCCGCCCTGGAGGTGGAGCCCTCCGACGTCGTCACCCCCGTCATGTTCCAGGCCGAGCTGGTGGAGCGCAGCCGGGCCGACCGCAGGATGATCGTCCTGCCCGAGCCCGACGACGACCGGGTGCTGCGCGCCGCGGACGCGATCCTGCGCCGCGGCATCGCTGACCTGACCCTCCTGGGCGAGGAGACCACGGTCCGCTCACGCGCCGCCGAGCTGGGGCTGGACATCACGGCGGCGCGCGTGGTCTCTACCAGCGATCCTGAGCGACTCGACACCTACGCCAGGGAGTTCGCCCGTCTACGCGCCAAGAAGGGGGTCACGCTGGAGCAGGCCCACGAGAAGATCCAGGACGTGTCCTATTTCGGGACGATGATGGTCCACCTGGGTGACGCCGACGGCATGGTCTCCGGAGCGGCCCACACCACCGCCCACACCATCGTCCCCTCCTTCCAGATCATCAAGACCAGACCTGGGACCTCCATCGTCTCCTCGGTCTTCCTCATGCTCCTCCAGGACCGGGTCCTCGTCTACGGGGACTGCGCGGTCAACCCGGACCCCACCGCCGAGCAGCTGGCTGACATCGCCGTCTCCTCCGCTGCCACGGCACGCCGGTTCGGGGTGGAGCCCCGGGTCGCGATGCTGTCCTTCTCCACCGGCACCTCCGGGCAGGGGGCGGACGTGGACAAGGTGCGCGAGGCCACCGAGCTGGTCCAGGCCAAGGCCCCCGACCTCGCCGTGGACGGCCCCATCCAGTACGACGCCGCCATCGACCCCACTGTCGCCGCCAAGAAGGCGCCGGACTCCCAGGTGGCAGGCCATGCCAACGTCTTTATCTTCCCCGACCTCTCCAGTGGCAACATTGGCTACAAGGCCGTGCAGCGCTCCAGCGGCGCCATCGCCATCGGCCCCGTCCTCCAGGGCCTCAACAAGCCGGTCAACGACCTGTCGCGTGGTGCCCTTGTGGAGGACATCATCAACACCGTGGCCATCACCGCCGTCCAGGCCCAGGGCTAGCGCCCAGAGGGCGGGCCGGGAGAGTCCGGGACGGTCGGCCTGCACCGACCAGGCACTGCGGCACCACCTCACCTGACGACAACCCACCGAGACCTGCCCTGCCCGCCACGCACACCGAAAGGCTCCTCGTGACCCAGCGGACCGTCCTCGTCATCAACTCCGGCTCCTCCTCCATCAAGTACCAGCTGGTGGACCCTGACTCGGGCAGCTCCCTGGCTTCCGGCCTGGTGGAGCGCATCGGGGAGGAGGCTGGTGCCATCGTCCACAAGGTGGCTGGCCAGCGCACCGAGCTCGACCAGCCTGTTCCCGACCACGGCACCGGGCTGGCCGAGGTGCTGCGCCTCTTCGAGGACAAGGGTCCCAGCCTGGCTGAGGCGCACGTCGTCGCCGTGGGGCACCGGGTGGTCCAAGGAGGGCGCCACTTCAGCGGCCCGGCCCTCATCGACGACGAGGTCGTCACCCTCATCACAGAGCTGGTGCCGCTGGGGCCGCTGCACAACCCCGCCCACCTCAAGGGTATTGAGGTCGCTCGCAGGCTGCTGGCGGACGTCCCCCACGTGGCGGTCTTCGACACCGCGTTCTTCCAGGACCTGCCTGAGGAGGCTGCCCGCTACGCCCTGGACCGGGAGGTCGCCGACCGCTACTCGATCCGCCGCTACGGCGCCCACGGCACCAGCCACCAGTACGTCTCCGAGCAGGTCTCCCGGCTCCTGGGACGTGAGGACCTGCGTCAGGTAGTCCTGCACCTGGGCAACGGGGCCTCAGCCTCGGCGGTGGTGGCGGGCCACGCCGTGGAGACCTCCATGGGGCTGACCCCCTTGGAGGGACTGGTCATGGGCGGGCGCACAGGTGACATTGACCCGGCGGCCGTGTTCCACCTGGCCCGGGTGGCCGGCATGACGGTCGACGAGATCGACAACCTGTTCAACCGGGGCTCCGGGATGAAGGGGCTGGCCGGAGACAACGACATGCGTGAGGTGTGGAGGCGTGTGGACGACGGGGAGCAGGAGGCCCGTGACGCCATGGACATCTACCTCCACCGGCTGACCAAGTACGTGGGGGCCTACACCGCCGTCATGGGCGGCCTGGACGCCCTGACCTTCACCGCCGGGATCGGGGAGAACGACGCCCGCCTGCGCCGCGAGCTGTGCGGGCGCCTGGGCTTCCTGGGCATCAGGCTCGACGACACCCTCAACGAGACCCGGTCCTCCCAGGCCCGCGTCGTCTCCGCACCGCAGTCACCCGTGACGGTGCTGGTCGTCCCCACCAACGAGGAGCTGGCCATCGCCCGCCAGGCCCTGACGCTTCTCTGAGCCCTGCTGTCCCTCCCCCTGGGCACTAGCCTGCACCACCTGCCCAGCGGCCTGGCTGGCTCCACCACCGCGCGTCCAGCCAGGACCTGCGGGCACCGCCCTGCCCTGCTGGTAGGCGGTGGCTGCGGCCCGCGCCCTGGTGTCCGCCGCCTCGTTCAGCATGTGGCCCACGTGCCCACGCACCCACTCAAAGCGTACGGACCGACCTGCCAGGGCCTGGTCCAGCTCCCGCATGAGGTCCACGTTGAGGACCGGCTTGCCGTCCGCCTTGCGCCACCCCCGCTTCTTCCAGCCGTGCCGCCACCGTGTCACTGAGTTGATGACGTACTGGGAGTCGCACAGGACCAGGAGGTCCTCGCCTGCCAGGCCCGCCGCCTGCGTCGCGCGCAGGAGCTCCAGCACGGCGGTCAGCTCCCCACGGTTGTTGGTCGCGGTCTGCCAGCCGCCTGCCGCCCAGCAGCCCTCGTCCACGTACCACGCCCAGCCTGCCGGACCGGGGTTACCCAGGGCGGAGCCGTCCGCCGCAGCAGTGATCGTCATGCGGGCCAGCCTACCTGCGCCCCGCGCCCGTCAGCCCGTCGCGACGTGTCACCAGAAGCCACCAAAGCGGACACCTTCCCAACCGTGGAACGCTATCCTGTGCGGTGAGCACCTGCTCGTTCCTTGACCCTGCCCCCTTACCCGAGACCCGAGGTACGCCGATGTCCTCCGCTCCACCTCTCGCAGCACTTCCCTCAACGCTGCCCGCCTCCACCACACTTATCGACGCAGCCTGGTATGACTACGTCCCTATTGTCATCTACTTTGCCTTCGTCATCGGTGTGGGCCTCATGGCCCGTGCCCAGGCCTCCACGGCAGACGGCTTCCTGACCTCAGGCCGGTCCCTGCCCGCCTGGGTCACCGGGATCGCCTTCGTGTCAGCCAACCTCGGCGCGGTGGAGATCATGGGGATGTCTGCCAACGGCGCCCAGTACGGGATGCCGACCTTCCACTACTTCTGGATCGGCGCCATCCCGGCCATGATCTTCCTGGGACTGGTCATGATGCCCTTCTACTACGGGTCCAAGGTCCGCTCGGTCCCGGAGTTCATGCTCAAGCGCTTCGGTGTCGAGGCGCACCTGGTCAACTCGCTGAGCTTTGCCCTGGCCCAGCTGCTCATCGCTGGCATCAACCTGTACCTGCTGGGCAACATCGTCAACTGGCTGCTGGGCTGGCCCCTGTGGTCGGCCCTGGTCATCGCCGCAGTCATCGTCTACGCCTACATCACGATGGGTGGCCTGTCAGCCGCGATCTACAACGAGGTCCTCCAGTTCTTCGTCATCGTCGCCGCCCTGCTGCCGCTGACCGTCATCGGCCTGCGCCGGGTCGGCGGCTGGCAGGGGCTGACCGAGCAGATCACCGCCGACGCCACGGCAGCAGGAACCGACCCCGCCCTGCAGCTGCACTCCTGGCCCGGAAACGCCATCTCGGGCTTTGACTCCGACATCCTCTCCGTGGTCGGCCTGGTCTTCGGCCTTGGCTTCGTCCTGTCCTTCGGCTACTGGACGACAAACTTCGTGGAGGTCCAGCGCGCCATGGCCTCCAACTCGATCTCAGCGGCCCAGTCCACCCCGATCATCGGGACCTTCGTGAAGATGCTCGTCCCCTTCCTGGTAATCGTGCCCGGGATGGTCGCCGGCGTCCTGGTCTCCGAGGTCCGCGACCTCAAGGCAGGAGCCAGCCAGGCCTACGACTACAACGACTCGATCCTGTACCTCATGCGCGACGTCCTGCCCAACGGGCTGCTCGGTCTGGCGATCACCGGCCTGCTCGCCTCCTTCATGGCGGGGATGGCCGCTAATGTCTCAGCCTTCAACACCGTGTGGGGGGTCGACCTCTACCAGCGCTACATCAAGAAGGACGGGGACGACGCCCACTACCTGGCAATGGGCAAGCTCTCGACGCTGGCCGCCGCTGTCATCGCGATCTTCACCGCGCTCATCGCGTCGAACTACTCCAACCTCATGGACTACCTCCAGACGTTGTTCTCCATGTTCAACGCCCCTCTCTTCGCCACCTTCATCATTGGCATGTTCTGGAAGCGCGCCACGCCAGCAGCAGGCTGGAGCGGACTCGTGGCCGGGACGCTGGCTGCCCTGGCCGTCAACGTCATGCTGTGGACCGACGTCCTGTCCATGCCGGGTCAGGGCGGGGCCTTCCTGGCGGCAGGTATCGCCTTCGTCGTCGATGTCGCGGTCACGATCGGGGTCTCCCTGACGACGCGTCCCAAGCCCGACTCCGAGCTCAAGGGATTCGTCTACGCGCTGACGCCACGGAGCGAACGCACCGACCCCCACCTGCACGAGCTGCCGTGGTACCGCAGGCCGGTCCCACTGGGCGTCCTGGCCGGCACCATGGTCATCCTGCTCAACAGCGTGTTCCACTGACACCCGCCGGCACTGTGCGACTGCTGCGCGGCCCACTGGCAGCCTACCGGTTCCAGCCCCCCACGCACCGTGTCCCAGTCCTGCTGAGCCAGCTCCTCCTACTCAACGTCCCGACACCGACATCGGAGTAACCTCATGAACAAGCGCTCACTGTCAGATATCCGCGCGGTCATCGCTGCGGCCCTGGGCCTCATCAGCATCTTTCTGCTGGTGTGCGCCGGGCTGGCCCACGAGCCCGCCGACCTCGCCCGTAGCGGAGGGGTCAACGCGAACCTGTGGGCGGGCCTGGCGCTGCTTGCTATCGCAGCAGGAATGGGGCTGTGGTGGTTTATCAGGCCGGCCCAGGCGCCGTCGCCCCAGAGCCAGGACCCGCAGGGCTAGTACCGGACGGCGACCCAGCCGTCCCAGCTCGTACGGCCTCACGCAGACGGCTCCTGGTCGCAGACCCAGAACGTCTTCACAGTGCACGCCAGCTGCCTAAACGCGTGCGCGTGACCGCCACTGTCCGGTAGGGTCAGGGCTTGCGGCAGTCATCGTGCTGCATACTCGTTGCATAGCGCGGCGCAAGGGTGAGCCTCTGGCACACCTGCCGTACAGACACCGTCATCTCAAAGGAGCTCCACATGGCCCAGGTCACCGCCACTATCGCTTCCAAGGTCGGTCTTCACGCCCGTCCCGCCGCCACCTTCGTCAAGGCTGTCGCTGAGAAGGGCGTTCCTGTCTCTATCGCCAAGGAGGGCGGGGCCGCCGTTGACGCCTCCTCTATTCTCGGTGTCATGACTCTGGGTGCCGGCTTCGGCGACGTGGTCACCCTCTCCTCCGACGCCGACGGCGCGCAGGCCGCGCTTGATGAGCTCAAGGCTCTCCTGGAGACTGACCTCGACGCCTGACAGGCGACAACGACATCACTGCCTGACGGGGTGTCCTCCCAGCCTGGGAGGACACCCCGTCGTCGTCCTCCCCATCCCTGCGGCGCCCTGTGTCGGCCACCCAGGTGCCTCCGTCGGCCGAAGCCGGTGTGAGATCCTGGAGCATGGCCACCTACGTCCTCGCCCCCGACTCCTTCAAGGAGTCCATGACCGCGCTTGAGGCTGCCGAGGCGATGGCAGCGGGAGTCCGCCAGGCCGACCCGAAGGCCACCTGCCTCCTGCGTCCCATGGCTGACGGCGGGGAGGGGTTCGCTCAGACGCTGGCCGCCGCCCTGGGAGCCAGGAGCGTGGAGGTGCCCGTGCACGACGCCCTCGGCGCACCCGTGCAGGGCGCTCTCTACCTTGCTGGCACGACCGCCCTGCTTGACGTGGCCACAGCTGTGGGTCTGGAGCAGGTTCCCCCGCGCCACCGAGACGTCATGGGCTCCAGCTCCCTCGGTGTGGGCGAGCTGGTCCTGGCAGCCCTGGACCGAGGAGCCCAGGAGATCATCGTCGGCCTGGGCGGCTCCGCCACGAACGACGCCGGAGCGGGCATGCTGGCGGCGCTGGGCGTGCGCTTCCTTGACGAGCAGGCCGCGCCACTGGCCCCTGTACCTGCTGAGCTGGTCAGGGCCACCGCAGTCGACACCAGCGGCCTGGACCCGAGGCTGGCAGGTGTGCAGGTCCATGCTGCCTGCGACGTCACCTCACCTCTGCTTGGCCCCCAGGGCGCGAGCGCGGTGTTTGGTCCCCAGAAGGGGGCCACCGGCAGCCAGGTGCGGGTCCTGGACGACCTGCTGTCCCGGCTGGCGGGCCTGTCCACCTCGTCTGAGGGTGTCAGCGGGACAGAGGTGGCGCAACGCCCCGGAGCCGGCGCCGCAGGTGGGCTGGGCTGGGCACTCATGACCTTCCTGTCTGCTCGGACGCGCCCGGGCGTGGACCTGGTCATGGAGGCTAGCGGGCTGGCTGAGGCAGTGAAGGGAGCCACCGCCGTCCTTACCGGTGAGGGCTCTGTGGACAGCCAGACACTGA
Organism: Actinomyces wuliandei; assembly: GCF_004010955.1. Classification (NCBI taxonomy): domain Bacteria; kingdom Bacillati; phylum Actinomycetota; class Actinomycetes; order Actinomycetales; family Actinomycetaceae; genus Actinomyces; species Actinomyces wuliandei. The sequence goes on along the minus strand of NZ_CP025227.1, from coordinate 684,498 downwards.
GCGGCAAGACCGCAGCGGGTGTTGTCCGGGTGGCCGCAGCCGCCGGGGTGCCGGTGGTGGTCTTCGCCGGGCGGGTACAGGCGGACGCGGCCGCGCTCCTGGGGCAGGGCGTGCGTGACCTGGTGCAGATCACCCCGGAGGGCACAGCTATGGAGCAGGCGCTTGCCGAGGGGTCGCAGAACCTGCGCTCAGCCGTGACCCGGTGGGTCGCGGCTCAGGAGGCCTCGTAGGGAGCCAGGACCACCTCGACGCGCTGGAGCTCCTTGACGTCGGAGTAGCCGGTGGTGGCCAGGGTCCGGCGCAGGGCACCCATGATGTTGAGGGTCCCGTCGGCCTGGTCAGAGGGGCCGTTGAGGATCTCCGCCATGGTGCCCACAGTACCCACGTGGCTGCGGAAGCCGCGTGGCAGACGCTGGTGACGCGCCTCGGCGCCCCAGTGGTAGCCCTTGCCCGGGGCCTCCTGGGCACGAGCCAGGGCCGCACCGAGCATGACCGCGTCCGCCCCACAGGCGATAGCCTTGACGACGTCACCGGAGTTGCCCACCGACCCGTCAGCGATGACGTGGACGTAGCGGCCCCCGGACTCATCCAGGTAGTCGCGCCGGGCGCCGGCCACGTCGGCCACGGCAGTGGCCATGGGCATGTGCAGGCCCAGGACCTGTCGCACCGAGGAGGAGGCGCCACCGCCCTGCCCCACAAGCACGCCGGCGGCACCGGTACGCATGAGGTGGAGGGCGGCGGTGTAGGTGGTCACCCCGCCCACGACCACGGGCACGTCGAGCCCGTAGATGAAGCGCTTGAGGTTGAGCGGCTCCGCCGCCCCGGAGACGTGCTCCGCCGAGACCACCGAGCCGCGGATGACCAGCAGGTCCACGCCCGCCTCCACCACGGTGCGCCAGTGCCGCTGGGTCTGGGCGGGGCTGAGCCGCCCGGCGACGACGACGCCCGCCTGACGGACCTGGGCCAGGCGCTCGGTGATGAGGTCAGGATCCACCGGTACCTGGTAGACCTCCTGGAGCACCCGGGTGGCCTCCTCAGGAGCAGCGGCACGGATACGCTCCAGAGCCGGGGTCGGGTCCTCGTAGCGGGTCCACAGGCCCTCCAGGTCGAGCACCCCGATCCCGCCGAGCCGCCCTACCAGGATGGCGGTCTCCGGGCTCATGACCGAGTCCATGGGTGAGGCCATGACCGGCAGGTCCACGTGGTAGGCGTCGATCTGCCAGCCCACACGGACCTCGGAGGTGTCACGGGTGCGGCGGGCTGGAACCAGCGCGATGTCCTCAAAGGAGTAGGCGCGGCGGGCTCGCTTGGAGCGCCCGATCTCGATCTCAGAGCTCATGGACCGATCCTACGCAGCCGACGGGTCGGCGGTCACCGCCTCGCCCGGGAGGCTGGCCGACGCGCTGGACGGGAGACGGCGGGAGGGCGGCCCGGTCCGTGGCGGCGCTGCTGGGTGTGCCCCGCACGGCAGCACCCGGTTCTCGCTGGGATGCACCATCACCGTGACCCACTCTGGCGGGAGCTACGACTACCGCTACGACGTCAAGCTGGAGACTGTGCCCTTTATCCGAGTCGTAGGTGAGCACCTTAATGGACCACAGCGTGCCGCCAAGAGCGGTCGCTGGAACCAGCAGACTCTCATGTCGGCGACCGCCGGAAGTGGTGGTGTCGGGCTGGACGCCGCTGTCTCGACGGGTAAACGAGGTCCCAACCGACGCATCGCGCTGCGGGACGACCGGTCCGCGCTCAGCCAGCTCCCCGCAGTGCTCCCAGGCACCACCCGCGCAGACCGGGACATCCTCGACGCCCAGCGCGACGTGTCCGCCGCGCTGCGCAGCACCTTTCACTTTGATCCCGCACCAAGCCTGATGCGGGACTGGGTTCCCCTCCGGGAGACCCAGCTGCGTCGCACCGGCGAGAACCTGGCTCCCGTCCTCAGGCACCTTCAGGACCACACCCCTGACACATTCTCCCGGCTGGAGGAGCTGGCACGCCAGATTGCCGACTGCCCGATACGCGCCCTGAGCTTCAGCTCAACAGATACGGGAGACATCATGACTGCCGTCCAGGAGGACCACGGCAACGGCGAACCAGACGAGCCTGCCGCCCTGACAACGGCCCGCTCGATGAGCGACGGCCTGTTACGTTTCCTTGCGATCGCCACAGCCCTGTCCAGCCCGGCCAGCGGCCTGGATCTTGACTCCGTCACCACCACCTACACCAGCGACGTCCCCGCTCCCAGTGCTGGCGCCCTGCTGGCTGTGGAAGAGATCGAGAACGGCCTGCACCCCTCCAACGCCAGCAGGCTGCTCCACCTGGTCGAGGAGGCCACACAGCGTGGCCAGGTCAGCGCGCTGGTCACCACCCACTCCCCCGCACTGCTGGACGCGCTGGGCGGGGACCAGCTGCGCGACGTCCTGGTCTGCCACCACCAGAAGGTCACCCGCCTGACTGACCTGCCCGGGTACGCCCAGGCCATGAGTGCGGGCACGCTGGGGACAGTAGTGACCCGCGGTCTTCTTGACGAGGCCGCCCAGCCCGGCCCAGAACCGGACTACTCTGACTTCCTCGCACTTATCGGAGCAGACTGATGACGGTCTGGTTCATCGACACCTCGGTGCTGGTGCACCTTCTCCAGGTTCCTGGCCTGTCAAGGCGAGGCTCCCCGGACCAGGACAAGGCAGGGGAGGACTTCAAAGCGAGGCACGCTGCCGGAGACCAGTTCCTCCTACCCATCACCACCGTGATCGAGACGGGCAACCACATCTGCCAGCTCAAGGACGGCCAGCAGCGCAGGAAGGCGGCCCAGCTCTTCCACGACGTCCTGGACAAGGTCATCACCAGGCAGTCACCGTGGCTTCTCGACGAGGTGCAGTGGGACAACAACTTCCTTCGCTCACTTCTCAACGGTGCTGCCACAGACCAGCCGTGGGTGGAGCACGCCTGCCAGCAGTCGCTGGGAGGAGGCGATCTCAGCATCCTGGTGGAACGCGACCAGTACCGTGCCCGTACAGGCCTGCGTGACGTCCGGGTGTGGACACTGGACCGCCAGCTCAAGGCGTTCGCGTCATAACGTCACCAGCAACGGCGCGACAACAGGCAGCCCCCCAGCCACCCTGGCGCCGCCCCCAGTCCTCAGCGCCGCCGCTTCCTGCCGCTCTTCCTGGCGGCCTGGCGCCGCTGGGCGCGGTTGGCCGGCTGACCCCCAGCCTGGCCGCCCTGGCGGCCGGCGGGGACAGGGGCGGTGCCTCGGGCCGCGGCAGCCAGCTTGGCCCCCCGGGGCCTGCCCGGCACGCCCACCGACCCTGAGGCCGCAGCTGTCCCTGAGCGGGAGGAGACCTCACCGTCCTCACCGGGACCGGAGTAGCTGATCGCCTGGCTGGAGGCGCTCAGAGGTGCCCGGCCGGTGTCACCCAGGACCGTGCCCCGCCCAGCCCCTCCCACGCGGACACCCGACACGGAGGTCGCGTCAGCCCGGCCTGCGGCCGCCTGGGCCGCCTCCTGCGTCCCGTCAGCAGCGGCGCGCTCAGCAGCCTCGTCAAACCGGGCCACGTTGGCAAAGACCTGCTCCACGGTCTCCTCGCGGATCCCCTCCATCATCGCCTTGAACATGCGCGCGCCCTCGTTGGCGTACTCCACCAGGGGGTCGCGCTGAGCCATGGCGCGCAGCCCGATCCCTTCCTTGAGATAGTCCATCTCGTAGAGGTGCTCACGCCAGCGCTTGTCCACCACCGCCAGGAGGATCCGACGCTCCAGCGCGCGCATGGGCGCCTCACCCAGCTGCGCCTGGGCCACGGTGTTGGCAGCCAGCCGCGCCTCCGCCTCCTCATAGGCGACGGCCACGTCCTCGCTCATCTCCTCAATGAGCCTGTCCGCACTCAGCGCGTCGGGCCCGCCCAGGGCCTCGACCACCTCCTCCTTGCTCAGCCCCACAGGGTAGAGGTGGCCCAGGTCGTTCCACAACGAGTCAAGGTCCCACTGGTCAGGCCGCCCCTCGGCTGTCCGCGCGGAGACGATGTTGTCCACAGCCTGCTTCCGGAAGGCCTCCAGCTGAGGCTCCAAGTCCTCCCCGTCAAGGACGCGGCGTCGTTCGGAGTAGACCTTCTCACGCTGCTCGGTCATGACGTCGTCGTACTTCAGGACGTTCTTGCGGATCTCGTAGTTACGGGACTCCACCTGCCTCTGGGCGTTGGCGATACCACGGGTGACCATCTTCGACTCCAGAGGCACGTCGTCAGGGTAGGCACCCGAGGCCATGATGCGCTGGGCCAGCCCTGAGGCGAACATACGCATGAGGTCGTCCTCCATGGACAGGTAGAAGCGGGACTCCCCCGGGTCCCCCTGGCGCCCGGAGCGGCCTCGCAGCTGGTTGTCGATACGACGGGACTCGTGGCGCTCCGTCCCCAGCACGTACAGGCCACCCAGCCCCACGACCTCGTCGTGCTCCGCGGCACAAGCCTCCTTGGCTGAGGCCAGGGCCTGGGGCCAGGCCTTCTCGTAGGCCTCGGCGTCCTCCTCGGGGTCCAGGCCCGCCTCCTTCAGGGCGGTCACGGCAATGTGCTCGGCGTTGCCGCCCAGCATGATGTCCGTCCCGCGACCAGCCATGTTAGTGGCCACGGTCACCGCCCCCTTGCGTCCGGCCAGGGCCACGACCGCCGCCTCACGGGCGTGCTGCTTGGCGTTGAGCACCTCGTGGGGAATGCCGCGCCTGTCCAGCATCCCGGAGAGCAGCTCGGACTTCTCCACGCTGGTGGTCCCCACCAGAACCGGCTGACCTGCCTCGTGCCGCTCGGCGATGTCGTCCACGACCGCCGCCAGCTTGGAGGCCACGTTGGTGTAGACCAGGTCCGGCTGGTCCACGCGGATCATGGGCTTGTTGGTAGGGATCGGGACGACACCCATCTTGTAGGTGCCGGCGAACTCTGCCGCCTCGGTCTCCGCCGTACCGGTCATGCCCGAGCGCGACCCCTCAGGGTAGAGGCGGAAATAGTTCTGCAGGGTGATGGTGGCCAGGGTCTGGTTCTCCGCCTTGATCTCCACCTGCTCCTTGGCCTCAATAGCCTGGTGCATTCCCTCGTTGTAGCGCCGCCCCGGCAGCACGCGCCCGGTGTGCTCGTCGACAATGAGGACCTCACCGTCGCGCACGATGTAGTCCTTGTCCCGGGCAAAGAGCTCCTTGGCCTTGATGGCGTTGTTGAGGAAGCCGATCAGCGGGGTGTTCTCCGACTCGTAGAGGTTGTCGATCCCCAGGTAGTCCTCGACACGCTCGATACCGGAGGCCAGCACGCCCACGGTGCGCTTCTTCTCGTCGACCTCGTAGTCCTTGTCCACACGAAGGCGCTGCGCCAGGCGGGCGAACTCCTTGTACCACTTGTTGACGTCACCGCTGGCGGGACCGGAGATGATAAGCGGCGTACGCGCCTCGTCGATAAGGATCGAGTCCACCTCGTCAACGATGACGAAGGCGTGGCCACGCTGGACGAGGTCCTCGGGCCGCTGGGCCATGTTGTCACGCAGGTAGTCGAAGCCGAACTCGTTGTTGGTGCCGTAGGTGATGTCCATGGCGTACTGCCTACGACGCTCGGCGGGGGTCTGCCCCACCAGGATGCACCCCGTGGTCAGCCCCAGGAACCGGTGAACACGGCCCATGAGGTCGGACTGGTACTCCGCCAGGTAGTCGTTGACGGTCACCACGTGCACGCCCTTGCCGGTCAGCGCCCGCAGGTAGGAGGGCATAGTAGCCACCAGGGTCTTGCCCTCACCGGTCTTCATCTCAGCGATGTTGCCCAGGTGGAGAGCCGCTCCGCCCATGATCTGGACATGGTAGGGCCTCATCCCCAGGACGCGGTCCGCCGCCTCCACCACCACGGCGAAGGCCTCAGGCAGCAGGGCGTCCAGGGACTCGCCGTCCTCATAGCGCCCCCGGAGCTCGTCGGTGGTCTCGCGCAGCTCGGTGTCACTGAACTCCGCGAAGGCGTCAGCCAGGGCCTCGACCTGGGTCGCAATCGTGTTCAGCCTCTTGAGGGTGCGCCCCTCACCGATGCGAAGGATCCGGTCGACGATCGACACGCTGCTTACTCCCTCTCCCGTGGGTTCCGTCATGACCGTGCGCCACGGCGAGCCTGCTGACAAGCCTGACCAGGCCTGGCGCGGACAGTCCTGCTCACCCTTACTGTAGTGGACCTGCCACCGTGCCCACGGCGACCCGGGCAGGGAGATTCCTCCCACCCTCCCTCCCCTTCTCCTCCGTCCACTAGCTTGTCCGCTGGTTTCCAGCCAGCCCCCTGGCGCCCGCCAGGGCACCGGGGTCTCCCGGTCGGCAGCACGGAGCCTCCGCCGCCCCCACAGTCCCACCCTGGCACCGCGTCGTGCCAGGGTGGCGACCACAGGACCGGCTTGTGCCAGCACCTTCTACCGCCCTGTGGACACACCGACGCCTACCACGTGCGCAGCAGGCACGACGGTGCATCGTAGGCCTGTGACCGCTACGACCGCCGATCCCGTCCCCGCCCCGCCCGGACGCCCCCGCAGCCTGGCGACACCGTGCGCGCTGTCGCCAGGACGGCGGGCAGCAGCACTCACCCGGCTCACGCGGTGGGTGCGCACAGGCCTGGACCTGGGCCTGCCGACAACCTGTGCCGGGTGCGGACGCTGGGAGACCAGGCTGTGCCAGCAGTGCCACGACCTGCTCACGGCCGAGCCCACCCAGGTCAACCACGCCGACGCCGCAGGCGACCTCACGGTCATGACCGCCTGCCGCTACACCGGCCCCGTCCGCTCACTGGTCCTGGGGTGGAAGAGCGGGTCACGCGAGGACCTTGACGACCACATGGGCGAGGTCGGGTACCGGCTGGGACAGACCTGGGCCTCCTCCCGCCCCTGCGCGTCCCCGGCTGGAGCAGCCTCCTCGCCCCTGCTGGTCGTGCCTGCCCCTTCCGGGGCGCGGCGCAGGCTTCGCGGCAGACTCGTGGCTGCGGTGCTCGCCGACCACGTGGCACTCGGTGTCACGGCCCGGCTGGCGCAGGAGCGCCGGCCCCGGGCCGTCCTCAGCGCCGACGTGCTGCGTCGTCGACGGGCGCCGGCATCCCGCCAGGCGGGACTGTCCTCACGGCAGCGCCGGGCCAACCGCGCCACACCACCTCGTCTCCTGGCGGACGTCCAGGGACTGCCCGTCCTCCTGGTCGACGACGTCGTCACCACCGGGGCCACGCTGGGCGCGTGCGCAGCAGCACTGCAGGAGGCCGGAGCCCACGTCCTTGGTGCCGTCACGCTGGCTGCGGCACAGCGGCCCGAGCGGGGCCCGACCAGGGTTCCGGGAGCCCCACCAGGCTGTCCGCCGCAGGCGATCAGCCGCCACCCAGCACACCCAAATACGGCATGACCTGCCGAAATAGTGTAGATTTGTGGCACAGAGCACAAGCACTGGTCGTGTGCGCACGACACGGCCAGCGGACGGCCAGGAGGTGATGACGCCGTTTCACAGCCCGCCGCCAACCGACGGCAGGCACATCCGCCCACGGCCCACCAGGGCCACAGACCTGAGCCCCAGAAAGAGGTTCTACCTATGGACATCACCGTCGTCGGTCGCAACGCCGAGATCAGCCCTCGGCTCCGTGGCTACGTCGAGGACAAGGTCGTCAAGGCCGAGCAGTACGACCCCCGTGTCCAGCGCGTCGAGGTCGAGGTGACCCACGAGCGCAACCCACGCCAGGCCGACACCGCCGAGCGCGTCGAGATCACCGTCATCTCCAAGGGCCCTGTCATCCGGGCCGAGGCCTCCTCCTCCGACCGGTTTGCCGCCTTCGACATCGCCATGGGCAAGCTCACCGAGCGCCTGCGCCGTGCCCGGGACCGCAAGAAGGACCACCGTCGCTACCCGGTCTCCGCTGCCCTGCAGGAGCCAGAGGCTCCCCACACTCTGACGGACGAGGCTCCCGACACCGACGACGCCCCCATTGAGGACTCCCCCTCCGCCCCGACCGAGCACGGCGTGGCCGTCGAGTCCCAGCTGGGGGACTCACCAGTCATCGTGCGCCAGAAGCTGCACGAGGCCCGTGAGATGAGCGTGGACGAGGCGCTCTACCAGATGGAGCTGGTGGGCCACCCCTTCTACCTCTTCGTCGAGTCCTCCAGCAAGCAGCCCTGCGCCGTCTACCACCGGCACGGCTGGACCTACGGGGTCATCCGCCTGGACGCCCGCGTCCAGCAGACAGGCTGAGGCACCTGCACGCTGGTGCCGAGACGGCCTGGCCGGACTGACGGCCTGGCTGCCCGGTGCAACCGGGAGGCCAGGCCGACGGTCCGGCCTCCTCGCCAGCACGCCCTGCGGCACAGCCACCCTGTAGCGGCGCACGACGGGCACACAACGGTCAGGGCAGCGCGTAGGCCAGGTCTGTCACCTCCTCCGTGAGCACACGCCAGGTCGCGCCGCGCCTCTGCCAGGTCTGCCCCCTGTCGTCAGCAAGTAGAACCGTCTCCTCGGAGCGGTCAGCGATGACCGACACGACGCCGCTGACGCCGACCATCGTCGTCACCGAGCCTCCGACCTGGGCCAGCCGGACCTGCGGGACACCCCCCTCCTCATCGGCCGCGACCAGGAAGCTGACAGCAGTGGGAGAGCACCAGGCCATTCCTGAGCTCGCGCCTCCCCCGGCAGGGGGAAGCTCAAGAGGGTCTCCCAGACCCACCGGAGTGCCGCTGTCATCGCGGAGGACAGCCGCCAGCACCACCGTTGCGTCCGAGCGGCGCAGGGCGAGGCGCTCCGACTCCACGGACAGGTCGAAGGCGACCAGCTCCTGCCCATGGACCCAGGAGTCCTCCAGCGCTGCGCGCTGCCCCTCGGCGTCAACTGCGGTCAGGTGCCCCTCAGCAAGCAGCCAGACCCAGCCGTGCCGGTCAGCCACCGGCGCGCCAAGCCCCCCGGCCCCCGCTGAGGGGTCCCCCACGGAGAGGATCACACTGGCCGTGCTCCGACCTCGCGGCAGGCACAGCAGGCTGGAGTCAGACAGTGCATAGACGTTTCCGTCGGCACCCAGGCTAGGCCACCGGGCGTCATCCACCCCCAGTGCCTGGGCGGTAGCCAGGGTGGAGCGGGTCGTCCCGGTCCCCCTGACCACAGCCCCGCCGGACATGCCGACGACACCGCCCACGTCGGGCACCAGCGCAGGCAGGTCCTGCGCCTCCCCGAGACTGGTGGTACCCGCCAGCACCTGGACCTCGCTGATCTCGCCGACAGCAGTCAGCGTCTGCTCGACCTGGGCTACCAGGAGCCTGCGGCCCTGCGACGACCCCGGGTCGGACTCCGCTGTCAGGTGGACAGTGGCAACCTGGTCCTCGACGCTGACCCCCTCGTCCGTCAGGCCCGCGCTGCGGGGGACCAGGGTCGTGGTGGCGGAGGCGAGCCACGGCGAGGGCCCACCGATAAGACCCTCCACCAGCGAGCGGGCCAGGCTCGTGCGAGGGAACCAGCGCAGCTCAGGGACAAAACGGCTGCGGTCCCCGGACAGGAAGCACAGGCTGTGGGAGGCGAAGTGCTGGGTCAGACGGCCGTAGGGCAGGAGGATCCCGTCAGGCAGCTGGACGATACGCCACTGCCCCGTCGAGTTCTTCGCCAGGGAGTAGGCGCCCTCGTAGAGGGCGCCCTGCTGCGCCGGAGTCATGACACCGTTGGAGCCGAGACGGCCGTAGCTGCCAGCAGTCACCGTCACTGAGCCGTCACTGGCGACAGTGATCTGGCGTTCGGTGGAGCCTGAGTAGATCTCGACGACCTCCAAGGGCCTCCACTGCTCTGCCGCTGCATGGGACAGGAACTCGCGCGCCGTGTCGAAGTCGTCAGAGAAGCCGGCAACGGCAGCGCGGAGGAAGCCGCGGACGATCTCCTCCGGGGTGGCGTCCTGGGCCGGCCCGGGAGCACTCTGGATCAGGGTGCTGGAGTCCCGGGCGGCGACGTCGGACTCGTGGACCTCCCCGGAGGTGGGCAGCGCGGTGCACGAGCCCAGCAGCGCCGCTGCGGCAGAGACTGCAGAGACACTGCCAAGCTGAAGCAGCTGGCGTCGTGCAGGCCTCCGGTCCGAGACTGCACCCATCAGCGCCCCGTCCCCTCAGCGGCCTCGTCGGGGGTCGGCTGCGAGGCCTCCTCCCCGGGAAGGACGACCACCACGCGTCCGGTGGCGCCAGGGTCAGAGGCAGCAGGAACCTCCCCCGCCAGCGGGATGTCACCCAGGACGACGACCGGGCGTGTACGCCTGGTCGCGGGCGCGGGCCCCAGGGGCGAGACCAGGGAGGTGGTTCCGGCGTCAGCAGAGGCGTCCGTCGAGCCCGCCCGGGAGACCTGCGGGGCGTCGTCAGGGACCAGGTCCAGAGGACCGCTGCCGCTGAGCCTGCCGGGCCCACCGTCCTCCCCCTGGTGACGGGGCAGCACCAGCAGGAAGGACGAGCCGTCGGCGGGCCAGCCCCAGGCTGACAGGCGTCCCCCGTGGAGGATCGCGTCCTCCATGGAGATAGACAGGCCCAGCCCAGTCCCGCCCAGGCTGCGTTGCCGCGAGGGGTCGGCACGATAGAAGCGGTCAAACACCTTGGCCACCACGTCCGGGCTCATCCCGATTCCGTGGTCACGGACCCGGACAGCGACAGCCTCGTCATCCACCGCCAGAGTCAGGTCTAAGGGCTTACCCTCACCGTGCTCCAGGGCGTTGACCACAAGGTTGCGGATTATGCGCTCCACGCGTGTTACGTCAACCTCAGCCGTGGCAGCCTCCTGAGGCAGATGGAGCCGCAGCTCAGTGCCAGTGGCGTCAAAGTGGAACCTTGTCGTCTCCACGACCGAGTCAATCACCTGGGCCAGGTCTACCTCCTCAAGGCGTAGTTTGACGTTGCCGGAGTCGATACGAGAAATGTCCAGCAAGTCTGTCAGCATCTTCTCGAAGCGCTCCACAGACTGCGACAGCACCTCCACACTGCGCAGCACGAACGGGTCGGAGATCTCCGTGCGGGCGTCCTCAATCTGCTCGGTGGCCAGACGGATCGAGGCCAGAGGTGTGCGCAGCTCGTGAGAGACGTCGGAGACGAAGAGCCGCTGGACCTTGGACAGAGCCTCTAGGCGCTCGATCTGGTCCTCCAGAGAGGTCGCCATGTGGTTGAAGGACCGGGCGAGGGTGGCGATCTCGTCCTCCCCCTGGACGTTGAGACGCTCGCTGAGCTCCCCCGAGGCCAGGCGCTCGGCCGCGCGGGCAGTGTGGCGCACCGGGCTGATGACCCAGCGGGTAATGGCCCACACCACCAGGATGAGCATGACCAGGAACCCCAGGCCGCCGATCGTGATGTTCCTTGAGGCCAGCGAGATCACCCGCTGCTCTCCCGCCAGGCTGTAGACCAGGTACAGGTCGTAGTCGCCAGCCAGGGGCAGGCTCACCCGCGTCCCCACGATGATCCCCGGGTCCGTGCCTCCCTGGTTGTCGGGGACGGCTACCGACTGCCAGTACTGGGCGCTCACACCACCCTCCTCCACCGCCGCCTCCATCTGGGGAGACACCAGTGAGGCGAGCCGGGTGTCAGTCTCCAGGTCGTTGATGACCGTGGGCGAGGTCTCAGCCGCACTGCGCCTCATGATGACGCCGACACCACCGGAGGCGGCAAAGGAGTCGTTGACGTCATTGACCTGCTCCTCCGCTGCCGCCGAGACCTCGTCGACGGTCACGGCGGTGGCAGAGTCGAACTCGACCTGGGCGGCCAGAGCCCGCTGCCCAGCGTCAGCCAGGATCGTGCTGCGCTGGTCCTCGAACACCTCCGAGCGGATCCTGTCAGTCACGAACGACAGCAGCAGGATAATCAGGAGGAGGCCGATGAGGCTGGCGGCGAAGACCATCCGCAGCTCCAGGCTGCGACGAAGAAAGCCTGGCAGAGGTACAGTGCGGTTCGTCCGTTCCTGGATGTCGTCAGCCTGGGGACGGGCAGGGTTCATAACAGGGGCGGTTCACGACATGAGGTGTGTCCAGGCACGGTCCGCGCCAGGGCTCACGCGGTCTCGCCGACCCGGTAGCCCACCCCCCGCACAGTCACGACGATAGAGGGGCGCTCCGGGTCCTTCTCGATCTTGGCCCGCAGACGCTGGACGTGGACGTTGACCAGCCGGGTGTCCGCCGGGTGCTGGTAACCCCACACCTGGCTGAGCAGCTCCTCGCGGGTGAAGACCTTCCACGGCGAGCGGGCCAGCGTCACCAGCAGCTCGAACTCCAGGGGCGTCAGGGCGATAGTGGTGCTGCCCCGGTTGACCTGGTGACCAGCGACGTCGATATCGAGGTCCCCGGCACGCACGTGCTCAGCAGCGCCGGGGTTGGTACGGCGAAGGCGTGTCGAGACACGGGCCAGCAGCTCCTTGGACTTGAAGGGCTTGGTGACGTAGTCGTCGGCCCCGGCCTCAAGCCCGGCAACAACGTCCTGCGTATCTGTACGCGCGGTCAGCATGATGATGGGGACGTCGGACTCGGCCCGGATCAGCCGACAGATCTCAACACCGTCAAGCCCGGGAAGCATGAGGTCAAGAAGCACCAGGTCGGGGCTGGACTCCCGAAAAGCGTCCATAGCCTTGGCCCCGTCGTGGCAGAGAGTGGGCGTGTAGTTCTCCGACTCCAGCATGATGCCGATCATCTCGGCAAGGGAGGCATCATCGTCAACTACTAGAATGCGCGTGCTCATGGGCATATCTTGGCATGAGGTCGCGGGGTTACCCGACACCGGCACCCTTGGAGTGGCGTTCACAGTTTCAGTTAAGGTATTGACACCTTTCCACAACTACCTCAGGACCACCATAGCGCCACCTGGAAAGAGCCTGCACGCCACAGTGGCAGATGGGTGCTCAGGCACACCCTGCCCCGCCACGGACAGTAAGCACTCCACAGCAGGCTCCAGGCAGTCGGCCGACACAGCCGACCCCATCGCTCCTCTGCTGAGACCCTGCTGCGCCCCTGCTGCGACGGATATCCTCCGACAGGCGGAGGGCACCGGGCTCCACACGTGGCACGATGCCTCTATGAGCGCCGATACCGCCGACACCACAGCCTGGGAGCCGCCGACACCGAGCGATCCTGCGGGCCAGGTCACCGACAGCCTCGTGGCCACGGGGCAGCACGGCACCGTCCGGCCTCCACACAACAGCCAGCCGGTCCCGCCCGTCAGAACCGGGCCAGGGCCTGACGAGCTGGACGAGGCGGGCGGGCCGCCCCTCCGTTCGGACAGCCTGCGCCCTTACTCGGGCGGCCACCGCCCCGGCATCATCCCGCTGCGCCCCCTCAGCGTCGGGGAGGTGCTGGAAGGCGCCTTCACCTCCCTGCGCACCAGTCCCCGGGCCATGTTCCTCCCCTCCCTGCTCGTCATGAGCCTCATCGGAGTCCTCACCGCCATCATCAGCGTCCTGGAGGTCCAGGAGATCATCCTGCCCACCCTGGCGGAGGAGAGCGAGGCAGACGCCACCGGCTACATGTCCGAGCTCCTGCTTGGCACCACCCTGAGGAGCCTCCCGGTGAGCCTGCTGAGCTATCTGGCGACCATGGTCCTCAACGGGCTGCTCATCGTGCCGGTGTCACGCATGGTCCTGGGGCACGTGATCACCCCCGCAGAACTGTGGCGGCGCACCAGGGGCAGGATCTGGGCACTGATCGGCCAGAGCCTGCTGATCACCGCTGCCGTCCTCGCCTGCAGCCTCCCGGCCGTCGCACTTGTCGGTGGCCTGGGCTACGCGGTGGCCTCGGCCGCCTCGGACGGCGCCAGCCTCCTGGTGACGCTGCTGGCCGCAACCGCCACCACCCTGGTCGCCCTGCTCCTCCTTCTCCTCGTCCCGGCGCTGGCCGTCATGCTGTCCCTGGCCCCGGCTGCCCTGGTCCTGGAGAACGCCAGCGTGGTGGAGAGCCTGCGCCGCTCCTGGAGACTGGTCCGCAGCGGCTTCTGGCGCGTCGTGGGCATCCTGCTGCTCACCCTGGTCATCGTCACAGCGATCAGCACAGCGGTCCTGGTGCTCAGCTACCTGACCGGCTACCTGACCGGGCAGATCGCCGCCCAGGCTCCGCAGGCGCTGACCGTGCTCACGGCGGTGACGTCGTTTATCAGCTCCTTGAGCAACGTGCTCATCATCCCCTTCTGCGCGGCCGTGACGGCTGTGACCTACACCGACCTGCGCATGCGCGCCGAGGGCCTGGACGTCGAGCTGCGCCGGGCTACAGGAGCCTGAACCGTGCCACCACCGTACCTGCCCGGGGGCTCCACCACCGTCCCGGCTCCCCCGGCCCGCTGGTCCCCAGCGGCAGCCCTCGCCGCAGGCCAGGCCGTCGCGAGCGGGGCGCCGGCGACACCGGACGCCGAGGAGGCCCGGCGGGCCGCCCAGGAGGAACTGTCCCGCCGGGTCTACAACGACCACCCAGGTCTTGCTGAGAGGCTGTGGACATGGGTGAGCACCCGCCTGGACGTGACGGCAGTGGTGCCCGGGGCACCCTCGTGGGTGTCAGTGGCTGTCGTCGTGCTGTGCGCTACAGCTGCCGCCTGCTCCCTGCTGCTTCTCCTGCGCCGCGTCGCCGTGGTACGCCGGGTCCACGGGCTGGACGCTGTCCTCGCCGACGACCGGGACTCAGCCGCCCTGGCCCAGGCCGCTGACCAGGCTGCCGCACAGGCCGACTACGCTACCGCCGTCGTCGAGCGGTTCCGTGCCGTGGTCCGCTGCCTGAGCGAGGTCGGCATGATCGAGGAGTACCCGGGAATGACGGCGGCCGAGGCCGCTCGTGCAGCGAGCACCTCCCTGGACAGGCTGGGCAGGCACCCGGCAGGCGGAGCAGACGCCAACCGTCTGCACAAGGCAGCCAGGCTCTTCGACGGCGTGTTCTACGGCCACATCAGCCCCACTTCCAGCCAGGACGCCTGGATGCAGCAGCTGGCGGCCGACGTGGCAGAGCTGGCCGGCAGCACACGGACGCGCACAGCCTCTCTGGTGAGGGAGGAGTCATGACCACTGTCACCTCCCGGGAGACCCATGTCGAGGACGTCGGCGCCAGGCTGCGGCAGTGGCGCCCCCTCGTCCTGGCAGCCAGTCTGCTCCTGGTCATCACGCTGGTCGTCACCTGGCTGCGCCCCTCCCAGTCCGAGGTCTCCCGCGCACCGGACAACCCCGGGGCAGAGGGGGCCATGGCTCTGGCTGAGCTCCTCCGCGCCGAGGGGATCGAGGTCGCCAGGGCGGGCACGCTCCCCCAGGCCCTGGAGGAGGTTCGCGACGGGGCCACCGCTGTCGTGGCCAGCCCAGGAAGGCTGACCACGACCCAGCGCGAGTCCCTGGCGCAGGCGGGAGGAGACATCGTCGTCATCGGCGACCTGGGGGACAGCCTTGAGGGACTGACCAGCGCCCGCACCGACACCTCCTCGTCCGCGACGTCCGTCCTGACTGCGCAGTGCGGGGAGGAGGACGCTGTCGCCGCCGGGTCCCTGGCCGGGTCTGCCGCCTCCATCGACCTGTCCGAGTCTCCGCAGGCCACCGGCTGCTTCCCCCTGGCTCAGGACCGGTTCGCCTACGCGACCGAGCCGCTGCCCAGCGGGGGGACGCTACGCCTGGTCGCCGACGGGTCCCTGGTGACCAACGCCCACCTGCCCGAGGCCGGGCACGCCGCCCTGGCGGTGCGCGCTGCGGGCCGTCACGAGCACGTCACCTGGATCGATGACCGGACCGCCACCTCCCCGGGGGCCTGGGACTCGCCCGCCCTTCCCCCCTGGCTGCCTCTCCTCACGCTGGACCTCGTCCTGGTCACGGTGGTGCTGGCGCTGGTGCGGGGACGACGTCTGGGCGCCGTCATCACCGAGGACCTGCCGGTCGTGGTCTCCTCCACTGAGACCACCCTGGCCCGGGGGCGCCTCTACCGGCGCGCGGCAGACCGGCAGCGGGCCGCCGAGGCCCTGCGAGCGGGCACGGCGAGACGCCTGGGGCGCACCCTTCAGGTGCCTCCGGAGGCAGGGCGGGAGCACCTGCTGGACGCGCTGGAGAGGCTGGCTGGTACTGACCGCCGACGGGCGGTTGTGCTGCTCTACGGTCCCGTGCCCCCCAATGACAAGGCCCTGGCCTCCCTGGCCATACGGCTTGACCACCTTGAGAGCGAGGTTCGTTCCACATGAGTATCGTCGACCCGCCTGCTGCGACGGGCTCCTCCCCCACAGCCTCGATGGAGAGCACCACCGCAGACCCGCGCGAGCGCCTGGTGGCGGTACGCACCCAGGTCGGAAAGGCTGTCGTGGGACAGGACGCGGCAGTGACCGGGCTGGTCATCGCCATGCTCGTCGGCGGCCACGTCCTGCTGGAGGGCGTGCCGGGAGTGGCCAAGACGCTCCTGGTACGCACGCTGGCCACCACCCTGACGCTGGGCACCAAGCGGGTCCAGTTCACTCCGGACCTCATGCCCGGCGACGTGACCGGGTCCCTGGTCTACGACTCCCGTTCCGCACGGTTCTCCTTCCGCGAGGGCCCGGTCTTCACCAACCTGCTGCTGGCTGACGAGGTCAACCGGACACCACCCAAGACCCAGGCGGCACTGCTGGAAGCCATGGAGGAGCGGCAGGTCTCCGTTGACGGCGAGTCCCGCACCCTGCCGGAGCCGTTCATGGTCGTCGCCACCCAGAACCCTGTGGAGTACGAGGGCACCTACCCGCTGCCTGAGGCCCAGCTGGACCGCTTCCTGCTCAACCTCGTCCTGCCCAGGCCTGAGCGCTCCCAGGAGATCGAGGTCCTCTCCCGCCACGCCGCCGGCTTCGACCCGCGCAACCTGACGGAGGCCGGGGTCCAGGCGGTCGCTAGCGGGCAGGACCTGGCTGCGGCACGGGAGCAGGTACGCACCGTGGGGGTGACACCGGAGGTGCTGGGCTACATCGTGGACCTGGTCAGGGCCACACGCGCCATGCCCTCGGTGTCCCTGGGCGTGTCTCCGCGTGGAGCCACAGCACTGCTGGCAGCCTCACGTGCCTGGGCGTGGTTGGCCGGACGCTCCTTCGTCACCCCTGACGACGTCAAGGCCCTGGCTGTCCCGGCCCTACGCCACCGCATCCTGCTGCGAGCCGAGGCGGAGATGGAGGGGACCACCACCCGGGCCGTGGTCGACTCCGTCCTGCGCTCGGTGCCCGTCCCCCGTTGAGGAGCCGGATGTTTCTGACGATGCGCACGCTGTGGGCGCTGCTCCCCAGCATCGTGGTCGTGGTGCTCCTGCCCCGCCCGGCGCTGCTGGTCGCCTGGACCGGCGTGGTGGCGCTCCTGGTGGCCGCCGATGTGGCAGCGACACCGTCGACACGGCACCTGAGCGCGCAGCGGCGTACGGCACAGGCGATCCGCCTGGGGGCGTCGACAACCTCCACCGTGACCGTCACCAACAGCGGCCCGCGTGCTGTCACGCTGTCCCTGCGGGATGCCTGGCCTCCTAGCGCGGGAGCCAGCGGGGAGTACGGGGACCTGCTCGTCCCAGCCGGACAGGACCGCCAGCACGTCACCAGACTCACGCCCTGGCGCCGGGGCCACCGCCAGGCAGGACCGCTCGCCATACGCTCGACAGGACCGCTGGGGCTGGCCGGCCGACAGACCTCTCTTCAGGCAGAGGCGACACTGCGCGTCCTCCCCGCCTTCAGCTCCCGGCGCCACCTGGCCTCCCGCCAGGCGCGCCTGCGTGAGATGGACGGACGCAGCGCGGTCATCACCAGGGGGGAGGGCACCGAGTTCGACTCTCTACGGGGCTACGTGGTCGGGGACGACGTGCGCTCCATAGACTGGCGCTCCTCCGCCAGGCGAAGTGAGGTAGTGGTACGTACCTGGCGCCCCGAGCGTGACCGGAGAGTCCTCATCCTGCTGAGCACCGGCCGGACGTCCGCCGTGCGCCTGGGGGACGAGCCCCGGCTTGACCTCCAGATCGAGGCGGCCCTGCTCCTGGCCGCTCTCGCCTCCCACGCCGGGGACCGGGTCGAGGTGGTCGCGCTGGACAACGCCGTCCGTCTCCAGGTCCGGGGTGAGTCAGGGCCGACACTGATGAGCACGCTGGCTGACGGCCTGGCCTCCGTGGAGGCGCAGCTGGTGGAGCCGAGCTGGCCCCTCATGGCCTCAGTGACCCGCTCCTCGCTCAGCCAGCACGCCCTGGTCGTGGTGCTGGCAGCGCTGGACGGTGCCGGTGCCGACGCGGGGATGCTGCAGGCACTGTCCACCCTGGCGCACCAGCACACAGTCGTCCTCGCCTCCGCCACGGACCCCTCCCTGGAGGAGCTGCGGGCCCAGCGCAACGACACCGAGTCGGTGTACACCGCCTCCGCCGCGGAGAAGGACCTCATTGAGCACGACGCGGTGCGACGGCACCTGCACAGGACCGGTGTCGTCGTGGTCGAGGCCAGCGGGAGCAGGCTGGCTCCCGACCTGGCTGACACCTACCTGGACCTGAAGATCGCGGGACGCCTGTGAGCAGACAGAACCCACCGCAGCCACAGGACTCGCCGCCCTCCTGCCGGCACCCCGCCCACAGTGCCTACCGTGCCTACAGCCTCCCAGCCCGCCCAGACCTCCGCAGACCGGGGCTACCCGGCCTCCGGAGCGTGGTAGCCCGCGTCCTGAGGTCCCAGGTCACCCGTGACGTCAGCCCTGGTAGCGCGACGCCCCAGGACGACCGTGTAGGCCCACAGGAGCGCCACCGCCCCGAGACCCACGGCAATCTTGAGCGCCCACGGAACGGGAGCAGGCGTCACGAACGCCTCGATCACTCCCGCCACCGCCAGGGCCACGGTCAGCCCCGCAGCAGCCGTCACCAGCACGCGGCCCTCGACTGCCAGGGCGTTGGCCCGCGACCGCCTGCCGGGAACCAGCAGCGTCCAGAACAGGCGCAGCCCGGCTCCACCCGCAGTCAGCACGCAGGTCAGCTCCAGCAGGCCGTGCGGGAGGACCAGGGCGAGGAACTGCCCCAGCAGGCCGTGGTCGGCCATGACCGCGCCGGCCTGTCCCAGGGCTACGGCATTGACCCACAGCACGGCGGCCGGCAGCACGCCGGTGACGCCCCCGGCCACGCAGACAGCCGCGAGGCGGGCGTTGGAGGTCCACACCTGGGCAGCGAAGTCCACCGGGGCGTGTGCGGTGTAGTAGGCCTCAAAGGCCTCATGGGCGTAGGCGTGACGCTGGCTCGGGGTCCCCAGCAGGCTCATCGCCTCAGGGCTGCGCAGCGTCCAGACCCCCACGACAAGGGCCAGCGCCACCTCTGCCACCGTGACGCCCAGCGTCCACCAGCGAACACAGTACAAGGCCGCGGGAACGGACTGGAGCAGGAAGCTTCTGGCAGTGCTCAGACTCACCTCACGCGTCCCTGCCAGGCGTTCCCGCGCCGCCGTGACACGCACGGACAGCTCGGCGACCAGCTGCGGGTCCGGGGCCGCCGAGCGCACCTGCGAGAGGTGGCGGGCGCACATCCGGTAGAGCATGACGAGCTCGTCAGCCTGGGCACCTGTCAGTCGTCTTCTGGAGACGAGCCGGTCAAGGCGGTCCCACTGGTCACGGTGCGCCGCAGCAAAAGCATCAAGGTCCACAACGGGAGTCTGCCATGACAGCCACGACAGCAGCCACAGCCGCGACAGCCACAACAGCCACGACAGCGCTGTCCCCGCAGTCTGCTGAGTCCTTCCAGCCCGTCCAGGCCACCCAGGCTGGGACCAGACCCGACGTGGTCGTCACTGCCGAGGCCGTCGCCCTGGAGGCGCTGCCTGCCACAGCCGCCTCCCGGCTGCTGTCGGGAGCGGTTGACTACGGAATCTACGCGCTGGGAGCGACGCTGAGCCTCGCCACCATCGGCCGTCTCTCCGCTGCCCGTGTGCTGCCCTCCCCCTCCGAGGCCCTCCTCAGCGCCAGCCTGTCCCTGACCGCCTTCACATGGGTCATCGTGGTCCCGGTGGTGGTCGAGGTGCTCTGCCGCGGCCGCAGCGCAGGCCGCCTGGTCACGGGAACCCGGGTGGTGCGCGATGACGGCGGCTCCCTCAGGCTGCGGCACAGCCTTGTCAGGGCGCTGGTCAGCACCGTTGAGATCTGGGGGACCGGGGCGGTCCTGGCGCTGGTCAGCTGCGTGATGACCGGGCGCGGCAAGCGCCTGGGGGACCTGCTCGCAGGCACCTATGTAGTACGCGACCACTATGACGGCCTTCGTAGGGCTCCGTTGCTCATGCCTCCTGAGCTGGCGGCGTGGGCAGCCGACGCCGACCTGAGGAGGCTGCCCGGCCACCTGACGCTGGTGACCCACACCTTTCTCCAGCGCTCTGCCGGGCTGCGGGAGCCTTACCGGCGAGAGCTGGGCACGCACCTGGCCACCCAGGTCAGCCACTACGTCTCTCCTCCCCCACCGCCAGGTACCCACCCGGAACGCTTCCTGGCTGCGGTACTGGTGCAGCGGCGTGACCGGGAGCTGGCCCTGGAGCTGGGGAGACGTCATCTGGAGGAGACGGTGCGTCACAGCATGGCACGGCTGCCTTTTGAGGTCGGCAGCAGCGACGTCCAGTAGCGCCCGGCAGAGACAGCTCCCACAAGCCCCGACAGGCAGCAGACGCCATCGACGACGCGGACACCCGCCCCTCAGGGTGTAACCAGGGAAGGAGGGGGCACGCTGGCAGCGGCTCCACCACAGCCCCTCCTTCTCCACCCCGTTCTGCTCCCTACTTACTCCTCTGCCTCCTCCTTCTCGCCGCGCAGGACCCTCAGGTGGCCGCGGCGCAGGATCTCTCCGTCAGCCACCTCCGGCGGCGGAGGCAGCGGAGCCGTCACGGGCCCGGGCATCACCCCTCCCGGACGGGGACGACGCTCAGCAGGCGAGGGCGCCGGGCGAGGAGCACGAGAGGCCTCCCGCACCGCGTCAGCCAGCGCCAGCAGGTCGTCCTCGCTCGGTGGGGCGGGTGCGAAGTCGGTCGCCAGTCGAATCACCTGCCAGCCTCGGGGAGCGGTAAAGGAGGAGACGTGCTTCTCGCACAGGTCGTAGGCCTCGGGCTGCGCCTCAGTCGCCAACGGCCCCAGGACGATCGTGGAGTCCGCGTACACGGAGGTCAAGGTGGCCACGGCGGGACGCTCGCAGCCGGGCCTGCGGCAGTGTCGGACTCTTCTCACGCACGCAGGCTACCGTGCCGCTGCCCCTGACGGGGAGGAATGCCGCATACGCTGGCGACCGTGACCTCCCTGTTCTCCCCCGTCGGCACCTTGGCACACCGCTCCGGCAGGCGACGCAGACGCGACCGGCACGGACGGGGGCAGCGCGGGCCGCTGCTCCCACCGAGCCTGCCAGCATGGCGGACTCGCGCTGAGCGGTTTGACGAGCTCGTCATCGCCGCCGCACGGGACCTGGCCACCCGGTGGCCCCAGGTCGAGGAGATCCAGTTCGCGGTGGAGGAGGTCCCGCCTTCCGACCCTGCCCCCTGGGAGCGGTCGGTGGTCCTCGGGAGGGGCTTCACGGCGGAGCCACGTGCAGGGTTGCCCGCACGCGTCATCATCTACCGGCGCCCAGTTGCCTCGCGCGTGGTCGGGAGCCAGGCGGGGCACACAGCGCTGGCCGAGCTGGTGCGCCAGGTGGTCGTCGAGCAGGTCGCCCTCATGCTGGGGCGCCGCCCCGAGGAGATCGACCCCGGCTGAGGTGAGAGCTGGTTCCCGCCAGCAGTCCTTGCTGTCCGCGCTGCCCGCACCCCACCCACCACTCAGCCCTTGCACGGCCCTTACTCGAGGAGGAGCCTGTGCTCGGCCGCCGCCGCCGCGTCAGGCTCCGCCGGGACCACGGAGAGCACGACTCCTGCGGCGTCCCCGGACACACGCGCAGCCACCACGGTCGCGGCAGCCACCGCGCTCCCCTCCTCTGAGGTGGTCAGCGTCACAGCGGCGACCTCGTCGGGAACGTCGACCCTGAGCGCCCCTCCGGCGGGAACCTCTACCTCCTCCTGCCACGACCCGTCAGCGCTGGCGAGGGTGACAGAGGCGGCCTGGCCCCCGTTGGCCAGGGTGACCACGGAGTTCAGGTCCTCGCCCCGAGGAACCGCCAGGACGCTAGCGTCCAGTGAGTCCTGGCGGCTGGCCTGGACCCACGCCTTGTCATGGACAAGAGCGCCCGAGCGCTCCGGGTACTCCCCACCGCTGCGCACCAGCTGTACCGCCGCCGCGACAGGCAGGTCCGAGGTCACCCGCATGCCATAGGTGCCCGGTGACACTCCCTCCAGGGAGACGTCAAACACACTGCCCGGGTCGATGACAACGCCCTCGGCTCCCGGCAGGGGCGCGGCCCCCTCCTCACCGAGCACGGTCACGTTGACGGACGCAGGCTCGCCGCCCGGGTTGACCACCCTCACGACAGGCGAGTCGGAGGAGACCGCTCCTGTGGAGTCCTCGGCCACCTCGCCCTGCTCCTCGGGGCTGGCAACCTGGACCCCAGGGACCACAAGGTCCGTGGCCGGGGCGGCACCACCTGTGACGACATCAGTTCCTGCTGCCGTCTCCCCGTCAAGCTCCTCAGTGACCAGCATCACAGCAAGGCTGCCACCCTCTGCCTCGACCGACACCGCCAGGCGAGGGTCGTTGGCACTGGCGGCCTCCAGGAGCAGGGACGTGTCAGAACCAGCCGGAACCGTGACCTGGCCGTTGCTAGGAAGGTCGAGTCGCCCCGTGGACCCATAGACAGTGACGTTCGCCGTCACAGTGGTGACCCCGGGATTCTCCAGCCGCAGCTGGGCGGAGGCCCCGGGCGCTGTAGAGCCTCCCACGATCCAGGATGTCGCGGAGGGCTGGATACAGGAGGCGGCAGTCAGGCCCCGCAGGTCCCCGCTGGAGGCCAAGGTTGTGACGGCGGCCGCAGCAGACGCGACCTGCCCCTCCTGTCCAGGCTCAACCACGAGGACACCGCCCTCCGCACTGCCCATGGTCGTGGCCAAGCCCTCCAGGGGCTCGTCGTCGTAAGAGAGCGACGCGGCCTCTCCGACCGGCACCACAGTCGTGGACGTCGTCATCGACGCGACCTCCACAGCCTGCAGCGTGTTCACGGGTGCGCCAGGACACACGTACACGCTCTGTGCCCCGCCCTGGGTCACGGTCACGGGGGCCACCTGGGGCGTGGACACCAGGGGGTGGACCTGTCCCCACCACGTCACGCCGGCAACGGCACAGGCCAGGACCAGCGCTGACACCAGCACCGCCCCGCGCCGCACGACACCGTGCCACGACTGCCGCGCAGGACGGGCCGCCGACGTCTCAGAGGCTCCTGGCACCTCCGCAGGAGACTGCGGCTGGGCCGCCTCCTGCGTGCGGGCCGCCTCGGCGTCAGTCTCCTCGTCAGGAGCGTACCCGGACGCCTCCGCCCCGTGAGAGGGGGAGGGGGCCGTGCTCTCCGGCTCGCTCACACCGTCTCCTTTCCGCGTCGCAGGGGCAGGGCAGCCACAGCCGTCACCACCCATGCGCTCCAGATCCCGTAGGTCAGCAGGGTCGGGACGATACCGCCCCTGTAGGTAACCTCCAGAGTCCCCTCATCGGCGGGCAGCACAAAAGCCTGTCTCCACTCCCCGTCCCCGCCCGACAGGGTCGTGGGCTCCAGAGGAGTCCCGTCCAAGGAGGCGCTCCAGGAGCTGCTGGCGCGCTCGGCCAGGACCAGGGTGCGTCCGTCCTGACCTCGGGGCAGGCGGGCGCTCGTGGCAACCTCGCCACCGTCAGAGGACAGCGGCATGCTGAGACCGTCGGCGTCCACGACCGTCAGCCGCGAGGGCTCCTGACCCTGCTGCGGTGCCACACGCCAGGCGGTACCAGAGGCGGTCTGCGCCAGCTGGTCCAGTCCTGGGGTGGAGGCCAGGCCGGAACGTGTCTCAGCAGTCAGCTCGTCTCCCGGGGCCTCGGCCAGGACCACGACGGCGATCCCGTGCGCTGCCAGGTCGGCAGCGGCCTCCTCGTCCTGCCCGGACACGGCCCGGGCGACCAGGTCGGCCAGGGCGCGGTCCGCGTCGTCGGCCAGCACCATGGGGACGATGTCAGGAAGAGCGTCCCCGGCCACGACCAGCCCGTGCTCCGAGACGCCCGGCACCCGGGCACGCAGCCGGGCACTGAGCACCTCCGGCAGGACGTCGGTCATCTGGGTACCAGGATGCCGCCAGATAGTGACCTGCAGACCCTCGGGAGAGGCGACCAGGTGCAGAACCCTGCCCTGGGTGCCAGAGGACTGGAGCTGGGCGGCGATCAGAGGAACCTGCTGCCCAGCACTGCTCAGAGCCATGGCCTGCTCAGAGCCCGCACGAGCCTGCCAGGCCCAGGCCGCACCCGCTGTCACAGGACCTGCTGCCACGACAAGGCACAGCCCTCCCACCGCCCACGACCGCCAGCCCCGCGCCCCCGTCGCGTCTCCGTCCAGGAGGGCGAGACAGGCGTCGCCAGCGACCAGACCTGCCAGCACAAAGCCAGCCAGGGCCATGGACAGCCCGGCCCCAGCCCACCCGGTGACAAGCACGCTGGTACCCTCGCCCAGGCTGGTCCCGGCTGCAGTGACAGTGCGGGAGGAGACGGCCGCCAGCGCCAAGCCGCCAAGTGCCAGGAGAAGACCGGTCCTCGCCCTGGCCCCCTGCCGCCCGGAG
The DNA here is from genome assembly GCF_004010955.1 of Actinomyces wuliandei. NCBI lineage: Bacteria > Bacillati > Actinomycetota > Actinomycetes > Actinomycetales > Actinomycetaceae > Actinomyces > Actinomyces wuliandei. The sequence goes on along the minus strand of NZ_CP025227.1, from coordinate 659,898 downwards.
ACCAGCAGGCTCGCTAGCGCCGCAGCCGGGACGACAGCCAGAAGGATCTTGCCGACCAGAGCCAGGGAGCCGTCAGCCAGGACAAGGTCCAGGTCCGTGGGTGAGCCCAGGAGCAGGTCCACCCCGCTGGGGGAGGTGACCGCAGTCGGCACGCCGGCGTCGGTCAGCAGCAGGCGCAGCCCCTGCGGCCAGGTCGTGGCCGAGCCCACCTGCCAGGCACGCCACCAGGCCGGGGCGGCTGTCAGCACCAGCGGCACCAGTGTGAGAAGCAGCCGATAGCCCCGCGAGGACCTCAGAGCCAGCACACCGATCACAAGAAGCAGGAGCGGGGCCGTCACCGCGGACGCAGCCACCACCACCGAGGCAAGAAGTCCAGCCGTGGCTGCCGCAGCCGCTGAGCCGGGACCGTACCGCACGGGTGTCGGTGCCCGACGCAACGACGGGCTGACCACGTCCCCGACCGTCCTTACCGCGTCCGGGCCGCTGGCCTCCAGGTCCTGGTCGTCCCGGTCCCGGTTGCCCGTACCGCCCTCGTCCTGGGGGCTGTCCTGACGCCCCCGGTCGTCCTCCTGGCCACCCTCCCGGCTGCTCTCACTGCTGTGAGCAGCCTCCTGCTCCTGACTGTCCTGGGCACCCTCTGCTGCGTCGGGGCCCGCCACAGGCTGGAGGTCCTCGACGGCACCCGTGTCCTGGTCAAGACGCGCCAGGTCCTCGACGCGCTCCTGGGAGAAGCGGTCCAGCTCCTGACGCTCCCTGTCCGTGAGCAGGTGCGCACCCACAAGGCCGGAGACAACCACGTCGCGGCGGTCCGCCCCCAGCGCTCGAGCCACAGCAAGAAGCAGCCAGGGCAGGACCAGGTGAACCAGGACAGCCGTCATACGCCCCTGCCCCACTGCTGTGAGAAGGTTCGGGGTCAGCGCCCACACGAGGCCGGCAGCCCAGCGCAGTCCCGCCCGGCGCGTCACCGTCCCGGCAGCGAACCAGGCTCCCAGGGCTGCCAGGGGCACAGCAGCCACAAGAAAAGCATGGACTCCCGTGTCACCGTCAACACCGACCAGGCTGCCCAGCGCCATCGGCAGCGCCAGCACCGCCAGAAGAGGCGAGGGACCGCCGGGGTAGCCGTCGCCGGAGGGAATCCAGGCCGACCAGGCAGCCTCCCACAGCTCACGCCAGCTGGTGGAGAGAAAGGCAGAGGCCCCGCCGCTGACCGAACGGGTCAGCACCACGCTCGACAGCCCGGCCGCCGCCAGGACAAGGACAGGCAGCACCAGGGCGGCCAGCACTCTTCTCCTGGTACTGGCCAGGGCAGCCAGCTCACGCACCTCCAGCTCGCTCGGTGCCCGGGAGCGCGCCGCGCGCTCCCGTTCCTGGCGCACCTGGTCCCTGCGTGCCGCGCGAATCCGGGCTGCCGGGACGTAGAGCCTCCCCAGGGCGGAGCGCGGCACCCGAGCGTGCTGGGACAGACGACGACGGCCTGACCTGACGCAGCTGGCGCGCCCAAGGACCTCACAGGCAGCAGCCACCTCGTCACGGGCCAGCGCAGGATCCTTGGAGACCAGCCGCCACAGTCCACGAGCCAGCCCCAGAAGCATGAACCACACCAGCAGCAGGACCACGGGACGCGAGGAGAAGGCAGCCCAGTTGGTCAGCTGGGCCTCCCGCCGCTCCCGGAAGGAGCGCTCAGGGTCGGGGTCCGGCAGGTCGGTGACCGGAGCCGCCCCCTCTCGGCGAGCAGGCTGCCGCGCGGGCCGCAGGCCAAGGTAGGAGGCACGACGATGGCGCAGAACGGCCTGGGGCTCGACGACGACCCTGTAGCCGCGCAGGCGGACGGCACGGGACAGCTCCAGGCCGTCCCCGAAAGGTCCCAGCCACGGCGCGGTACCACCGACCTCGTCCCACACGGTACGCGCTACCAGGGCACCGGCTGTCCCCACCGCGAGCACGTCGCTGCGATCGTCGTACTGTCCCTGGTCCACCTCACCGGGGACGATAGAGTTGTCCCTGCGAGCCGAGGCCGTCGTGCTCAGCCCAACCTCCAGAAGCTGGTCGGGATGGTCCCAGGAGACCTGCTTCGGGCCGACGACACCCACGGACCGGGCATTGGCCGCTGCCGCCAGCAACGCACGCAGGCAGTCCTGCTGCGGCGCGGAGTCGTCATGAAGCAGCCACAGCCACAGCCTTCGTGACTGCCCCTCAGGATCAGGGACGATCAGGCGTCGTTCCTGGCGCGTCACCGCGGACAGTGCCCCGGCGACCGGGTCAGCGGCCGGGCCGGGAGCCACCCCTCCCGGGGAGCGTGCTCCCTCCGACACGTCCCAGCCCTCACCGGAGCGAGCACGTCGACGCCCCCCCGAGGCTACGAGGTCGATGTAGGCGGCGAGCCCGGAGGCGACCGCGCCACCGAAGGTAGAGGCCTCCCCGGCGCGGACGATACGTACCGCGCTGGAGGCGTCAAGCCCGCAGCCCTCCACAACCTCCTCGATCGGCGTGCCGTCCCCCAGCCCGTTGACCCGGGAGGCGACGTCGACGACGAGAACGATCTCCGCACGACGCGCCTGGGACGCCAGGCCACTGAGCGTCTCAGCCAGGAACGGGGTGTTCCCGGCCGTCACGACAACTGCCAGGACACCCGCGTCAGCCTCTGGCTCCGACCTGCCCCTTGTGATCCTGTCGTCAGAGCCGACTGGCGTCATACCGCGCGACGCTTGAGCTTGCGGCGTTCACGCTCAGACAGTCCGCCCCAGATACCGAAGCGCTCGTCGTTGGCGAGGGCGTACTCAAGGCACTCCTCCCGCACCTCACAGGTCGCACAGACGCGCTTGGCCTCACGGGTGGAGCCGCCCTTCTCGGGGAAGAAGGCCTCCGGGTCCGTCTGGGCGCACAGAGCACGCTCCTGCCACGCCAGGGGACCCTCGTCAAGATCATCACCACCGCCGAAAAGGAACAGCAACGCCTCGGTGTCAGGCTCCTCTGGACGTGTCAGTGGCCCGTCGCCGAGGATGTTCCACATATTCGGCCTCCCTTCAACTTACTTGCTTGCCAGTAAGAATTACATGCGCGCCGGACCGGGCGAGTCAAGCCCGAGAAGGAAACTACACCCTCTCGCAACCATCGACATCGTCCGTTGACAATCTACGAACTGCCTCGCACTGCGGGTACTCTATGGCGACTTCCTACAAGACACCTGAGAAGAGGCCAGGGCTATGCTGACAACACTTCCGCACCTACTTTCTGGCGGAATCGCAGGCCGTGGCACAGCCCACGACACGCCCTCCGCGAGCCTCGATACCGTGATAATATCCCACAACCGCACCAGCCCCCAGTGGATCTGCCTCAATTCTCCGACATGTATGCGCAACTTCTTGAGACCCTCCCCACCACCCATGACTCAGATAGGCCGTGGCTGGTTTGTTATGGGCCAGACCAGCGAGTCGAGCTCACTGGGCACGTGCTGTCCATGTGGCACGCCAAGATAGCAGGACTGATCACTAATGAGGTGCTTTTCGGAGATGGAATTCACGTAGGAACCGGGGTTCACTGGCGGGGACTGACATGGGCCTGCGGAGCGTGGCTCGCAGGCCAGCACGTCCTGGTCGGCACCGCAGACGCAGTCCGGGCAGCAGGTCTGTCACCAGGGCTCAGCGTGGCCTTGGACGACGAGCAGCTGTGCCCCGACGCCGAGGTCCAGGTGCTCGCACCGCCCCAGTCGCTGGCGCTGCGGTGGCCCGCGCCACTACCGCCGCTGGTGCTCGACGGCGTCGCTGACCTCATGGCCTACCCGGACCACTACGTTTCCCCTCCCGGGACCGCCGCCCCGCCTAACCTCCTGACTCAGCTGGACCGGCTGGGTGGACGCACCCCATGGTCCGAGGAAGACCTCTTAGGGACCCCCCGTCACCAGGACCACCGGAGCTGCTGCGGTCCCGGCCCCGAAACCCGAGCCCCGGGTCCGGCGCCAGCCCCGGCACGGCCTGCCGACGGTCGGCAGGCCGTGCTGGTGCACGAGAGCACCCTGGCACCAGCCCTGCGCGGGGTCCTGGCCGCCTGGCGAGCAGGTCGAGTGGCAGTGCTGCTCATGGAGGGAGCGGGAAAGGCCGTCGCAGAGGCAGCCGCACGCCAGGAAGGAGCGACCCGATAGCCCACACGCCGGCTTCCGGGCGGGGCACGGCGTACGCCCCAACCGGAAGCGGGCAGGTCGCCACAGGGTGCCGGGGTCGGGACGCCCACGAGGTCAGGGGACGTCAGCCTGGACCAGGGTCCCGTTCCCCTCCACCGAGAGGGTCCGCTCGTCGGCGCCGACAAAGGCAGCCTGCCCACGGTCGAGCCCCAGCTGTCCCGCCGCTGTCGTCAGCACGGCGGATCCCTGGACCGCCAGCACGATCCGTGGCCCCCGGCCAGGCACCTGAAGACGGCCGTCCGTCGGCACGACAGAGGTGACCATGAGTTCGAAGTCGTCCACGGGAGCGTAGTAGGCGCGGGTCGCGCGTGACAGGTACTCGGGAGCGGGACGTACTGGCGGTGCCGCCACGTAGCTCACGCAGGCCAGGACCCCGGCGACGTCAACGTGCTTGGCGGTCAGGCCAGCCCGCAGCACGTTGTCGGAGGAGGCCATGACCTCCACCCCCAGGCCGCTGACATAGGCGTGGACACTGCCCGCAGGGACGAACAGTGCCTCCCCGGGCTGAAGAGTCACAGGGTTAAGCAGGAGCGCTGCGGCGATACCAGGGTCACCCGGAAAGCTGCGCGACATCTCCAGCACGTTGGAGTCCACCCTGCGGGACGGGGAACGGCCGGCTTCCACGCGCTCGGAGATCTCCTCGACAAGAGCTGCGACCGCGTCCTCCTGCGGCCGGGTACCTGCCGAGACCAGGTCCGTAAAGACCTGGCGGATGCCGAAGCGGGTGGGATTGAGCCTCAGCGTGCGCCGCATGCGTCGCGCCAGGGGGCTGTCCAGGTCGGCAAGGACCTCGGCGGCACGCCGAGGTGCCCGGAACCCCGCCACCGCCTCAAACTGCGTCAGCGCCAGCACCATCTCCGGCTTGTGGTTGGGGTCCTTGTAGTTGCGGTCCGGGCTGTCCATCGCCACGCCTGCCTCCTCCTCCAGGGCGTAGCCCTGAGCCGCCTGCTCCTGGCTCGGGTGGACCTGGAGGGACAGGACACGGGCCGGGGCGATGAGCTTGACGAGGAACGGCAGCTGGGCGCCGAACCGGCGGATGATGTCGTCGCCCAGCAGCCGCTCAGGGTCATGCTGGAGGACCTGCGCCAGAGGCTGTCCACCTGCCACCAACGTCGGTCCCGCTGCGTGGGCGCCATACCACGCCTCAGCCCAGGGGCAGCCGTCGGAGGGCACGCCGAGCAGCCTGGGAATGGCTGTGGCAGAGCCCCAGTCATAACGCTGCCGGGCAGCCTCGAGACGCATCATAGAGGGCACCGTACCGGCGGCAGCGCACGGCTGGCTACAAGACGTCCTTGCGACGCCTCACAGGCCGGGGCCAGCCGGAGCTCCCGGCGTGCTGCATGGTCGCAGCCGCAGGCACCCGTACCTGGTCCGCAACCTGCGCAACAGATCAGCCTCGTCACCCCGCCAACCCACGCCCGGTAGGTCAGACTACGGGTATGCGAGGCATCATCCTGGCCGGAGGCTCCGGCACACGACTTAACCCGATCACCCTGGGCACCTCCAAGCAGCTGGTACCGGTCTACGACAAGCCGATGATCTACTACCCGCTGAGCACCCTTATGCTTGCGGGCATCCAGGACGTGCTCGTCATCACGACACCTCACGACGCCCCCAGCTTCCACCGCCTGCTGGGTGACGGCTCTCAGCTAGGCGTCAGCCTCTCCTACACGGTGCAGGAGGTTCCCAACGGGCTGGCACAGGCCTTCGTCCTGGGAGCAGAGTTCATCGGGGACGACAGCGCCGCCCTGGTCCTGGGCGACAACATCTTCTACGGCCCGGGGATGGGGACCCAGCTGCGTCGCCACACCAGCCCGGAGGGCGGGGTCGTCTACGCCTACCAGGTAGCCGACCCCTCCGCCTACGGCGTCGTGGAGTTCGACCAGGACCTCAGGGCTCTGTCCATCGAGGAGAAGCCGACGCACCCGAAGTCGGACTACGCCGTGCCCGGTCTGTACTTCTACGACAACGACGTGGTGGAGATCGCACGTAACCTCAGGCCCTCGGCACGTGGAGAGTACGAGATCACCGACATCAATCGCACCTACCTTGAGGCAGGTCGGCTCAGCGTCGAGGTCCTGCCACGGGGGACGGCCTGGCTGGACACCGGGACCTTCGACTCCCTGGCGGACGCCACAGCCTTCGTACGCACGGTCGAGGCGCGTCAGGGCATGAAGGTCGGCGCCCCTGAGGAGGTCGCCTGGCGCATGGGCTTTATCAATGACGAGGGGCTGCGCCGACGTGCCGAGCCGCTGGTGAAGTCCGGCTACGGACAGTACCTGCTGGACCTGCTGGAGCGTGAGCGCCGGGGCTAGGCAGACAGACCCCAGGCGGCGACGTGGTGGCGGGGTGCGCCCCGGCGTGGGGCGCACCCCGCACCAGGTACCAGGCCTGCACGCGCAGGGCCTGCACAGGGCCTACAGGGACCGGACGTAGTCCTCCAGGCGTTGCATCGAGTCGGCGGGGACAAAACCTGTGGACTCAATCTTGGACAGGTCCAGCGTGGACACGAGGGGGCGAGGTGCCACGTCCTGGTCCGCGAAGTACTCCTCCGTGCTGACCGGGGTGACATCCTGGGCGCTGTGCCCGGTCAGCTCGTAGACCCTCCTGGCCACGTCCGCCCAGGAGACCACCGCCCCCTCACCAGAGAGGTTGTAGGTTCCGTAGGGCGCCCCCGTCCCCAGGAGGTGGATGATGCCCGCCGCCAGGTCGGTGGTGAAGGTCAGGCGTCCTACCTGGTCGTCCACGACCTTAGGCTTCACCCCCTGGGCTGCCAGCCGGGCCATCGTGCGCACGAAGTTGCCGCCCTCACCCACCACCCAGGAGGTGCGCACCAGGTAGTGACGCGTGGTGGCAGCCACGGCAGCGTCGCCTCCCGCCTTGGACTGCCCGTAGACGCCCAGGGGGCTGGCGGGCTCCTCCTCTGCGTGGACCTGGGCGGTCCCGTCAAAGACGTACTCACTGGAGACGTGCACCAGTACCAGGCCGTGGGCGGTGGCAGCCCTGGCCAGATTGGCCGGACCGGTGGCGTTGGCCCTCCAGGACAGCCGACGCCCCTCAGGGGTCTCGGCGCCGTCCACGTTCGTCCACGCCGCAGCATTGACGACGACGTCGTAGTCACCCCACGGGAAGCCCTCCAGGGCAGAGGCGTCAGAGATGTCCACCTCGGGAAGGTCCACGCCCGTGGCCTCGTACCCGGCCTCTGGCAGCTGACGCATGAGCTCACGACCGAGCTGGCCGTGCGCACCGGTCACCAGTACCCTGCTGCCCGGCCTGCTCCCGCTGTCGGGACGGGAGGCGTGCGGCTCGTCCCCGGCCACCGTGGCAGCGTCGCTGTCCGCACCACGGGTACGGGGGGCGGCTCCTGGCAGCGACGCCCCCGGCGCCGGAAAGGGCGGCACCTCCTCCAGCGGCGGGTGCGAGCGGTCCTTGTCTGACAGCACCGCCTTCTCCAGAGGGATCGGCCAGGGCACGGCCACCGAGCTGTCGGCAAGGTTGAGGAAGGTGTAGCGGGCGTCAGGCAGCCAGTGGTCGTTGACCAGGTAGGTGTAGGCGGTGGCAGGCTCCAGGGTCTGGTAGGCGTTACCCACGCCGCGAGGCACGTAGACCGCCACGGAGGGGTCGATCTCACAGGTGTAGAGCGTCCCGAAGGTCGGCCCCTCGCGCAGGTCCACCCAGGCCCCGAAGACGCGCCCCGAGGCCACCGAGACGTACTTGTCCCACGGCTCCGCGTGGATACCTCGGGTCACCCCCACCTCGTGGTTGAAGGAGATGTTGTTCTGCACCGGGCCAAAGTCCGGCAGTCCCAGGGCGAGCATCTTCTCGCGCTGCCAGTTCTCCTTGAACCAGCCCCTGCTGTCCCCGTGCACAGGCAGGTCTATCCGCAGGAAGCCAGGAATCGGCGTGGTCTCGACCCGCAGGGGCCTGGCGGTCTCAGAAGTCATGGGCTCACCTATCTGGAGAAGTCGCAGTCCGGAGGAGTCAGGACATGCGGTAGAAGTATGTCGTAGAACGGCCCTGGCCGTCGGGGTGACGTCCCAGGAGCACCCGGGTCGTCCCCGCGCTACGGGACACCGGGGTCAGCCCCAGTACTCAATGTGGGGGTCCGTAGCCGTCAGCGGGTACCAGCCCTCCACAGCCGCCCTCTCTTCCGGGAGGATCTGGGGACGGCGGGTCGAGGACTCGCGGTGGACCATCCTCACGCTGTTGACGCACACCACGCTGCCACCCCGGGCCACCATGCGCAGGCACAGGTCGATGTCGTTGAAGTTCAGCGGCAGTCTCTCGTCCATGCCACCCACGGCCTCAAAGTCCTCCCGACGGCACATGAGGCAGGCACCGGTCACCGCCAGGTACTCCACGTCCGCCTGGGCCATGGGGTGGGAGGTCCTGTCCTCCTCGAAGACCCGGGGATGCATCGGCAGCCCCCCGGGGGGGCACACCACTCCAAGGTGCTGGATCCTGCCATCTCCCAGCAGCAGGCGGGCACCGACCACGGCGGTGCCCGGACGCTCCAGGACCCCCAGCATCTGGTCCAGCCAGCCGCCGTGGCACGGCTCGACGTCGTCGTTGAGCAGAAGAAGGACCTCCCCGCGTGAGGCAGCGGCGCCAGCGTTGACAGCAGCAGAGAAGTTAAAGGGCCCCCGGGTGGTCACCACCCGCAACGTCCCCGGCCACAGGCTCCGGCACCGTTCCACGGACCGGGAGTCGGCCTGGTCGTCCACGACCAGGACCACCTCGCAACGCCGAGGGCCGACAGTGACCAGGATCCCTGTCAGCAGGCACTCCACGAGCGTACGCACGGTACCGTCCTCCAGCTCACGGCGGGAGAAGGCGGTCGGGACGATGACAGAGACCAGGTGGGCCTTCGTGGTACGGGCACGCACCTGCGGCATGCCTGTCGGACCCGCGCTGACCAGCTCGGCGCTCCTGCCCGCACGGGCGAGGTGAGCCTGGACGGTGGTGACGCGGTCAGCCAGGCCTCCGGCGCGCACCGGGGTGGCCTGGTTGACCGCCACGACCGGGCAGTGGTCGGCGCCAGCAGCCGCGTCAACCAGGCGCAGCTGCATGTCCCACTCACTGAGTGGCTCCTGGAGGGCGGTGTCCACCACCTGGGCCAGCACCGAGGCCTCCACCAGCATGAGACGCCCGGTGTAGGGGAACTGCTCGAACAGGGCAGGGGACCAGCGCTGGCACCGGCGGATCTGGCCGTCCTCGATCCGGTCGGCGGTCACCAGGCGGACCCTGCGCGCCCGGGCGAACTCCTCCAGAGCGCGCAGCGCACCCGGCTCAAGCGTGTCACCCGCACGCAGCAGCAGGGCGTAGTCAGTCTCTACCCGGTCCGCACACCCCCACCACGACCCCACGAGCAGACGGTCCCCGTCGGAGGCAACTTGGCGAAAGCTCTCCACGGTCGCCCCGGTGGGACCTTCCGGCCTCTCCCGCCTTGCGTCCCAGACGCCGTCGGCGACAATGACGGTGACACCACTCATGACCTCAGCCCCTCAACCGACGTAGGAGCGCCGCCGCACGCCTTTTCAGACCGCCCAGGGGCAGCCTCCTCAGCGTCTGCGGGGCCGCGATCGCCCGCACGGCACTGACTGCGGATGGCTGACGGGCCTCCAGGCGGGCGTGCGCCTCAGCCAGGCGCTTCTCGTTGTCCTGGATACGGGCAGCCTGGTCCTCAATGATCCCAGCGCGCACCACAGCCGCCGCCTGGAGGGAGACCACCTGGGCACGCAGCTCATCGCACCGTCTCTCCAGGGCCTCCAGCGCCCTGGCGGGAGGGGCAGCCCCTGTAGCACCGTCAGCACCGCCACCGCTCAGCCCGCTGCCTGCCTGCCCCACAGTACCCGGGGAGTCCTGCAGATCGAGAGGATGCCGGGCGGGTACGTCCGAGTCGCTGTAGCTCATGGCCCCAGCATAGGGCCGTAGGGGCAGCGGGGAAGCCCGTCTGCAGCAGTCGGCGGCGACCACTTTGGCCGCAGGGGAGACCGACGGAGCCCAGCAGAGACGCCCGGAGCGCCCCCCAGAAGGACACCCGGAGAGGCGCTCAGAGGTGCCCGAGGAGCATGGGCGTGAGCGGCTGCGTCAGGACGGCTGGGACCCAGCGGTCAGAGGTGCCCGAGGAGCATGGACCAGCAGGCAGGTACGGGTACCGGTAGCATCAGCCCCATGCGGATCGCCCAGGTTTCTGCCCACTATCCCCCGAACTTCGTCTCCGGGGGCACTCTCGTGCCGCAGAGGATAGCGCGCCTGACAGCCGCGCAGGGCCACGACTCCTTCGTCTATGCCGGCTACCTGGACGACCGACGCCGTCCCCTGGAGACCTGGACCGAGACCGACGAGGCCGGGGTGGCGGTGACCTGGCTGGTCACGACTCCGTGGACGGGCTGGGACGACCCGTTCAACTACGACAACCCCGGTGCGGCTCAGGCCTTCGCCCGGTGGCTGGAGGGGGTCCGGCCTGACGTGGTGCACGTCCACTCCCTGCAGACTCTCGGGGTCGGGCTCGTGGAGGCGGCCAGGGCGTCGGGCGCCCGGGTCGTGCTGACCATGCACGACTTCTGGTGGTTCTGCTCCCGGCAGTTCCTGGTCGATCACCAGATGCACCCCTGCTCCCTGGTCGTAGAGTGCGGCTCCTGCGACTGCGACTCCCACCCGCGCCTGCGGGGACGGCGCGAGCGGCTTCGCCGAGCCCTGGAGGCTGTGGACCTCGTCCTGGCGCCCTCCCACTCAGCGGCACGGGTGCTGGTCGCCAACGGCGTGGACCCGGACAGGGTGCGGGTCAACGAGAACGGCCTGCCTGACGCCCAGCTGGAGCGCCTCGGAGCCTCGCCCCGGCCACGAGTCGGCACGGGGCCGCTGCGGGTCATGTACGCGGGCGGGGACCAGGAGATGAAGGGCATCGACGTCCTGACCCGTAGCGCCCGGCTGGTCGGTGAGCACAGCGGGCTGCTCCTGGACGCCTACGGGGTCAGGAGGACCCGCCCAGGCCTGCCCTCCTGGTTCCGCCCCCGCCCGTCCTTCAGCCCCGACAGCCTCCTGGAGGTCCTGGGCGACCACGACCTGCTGGTCCTGCCCTCCGTCATGCGCGAGTCCCACTCCATCCTCACCCGCGAGGCACTGGCCGCCGGCCTGGGCGTGGTGTGCACCGACACCCTCGGGCCGGAGGAGGCCGTGGCCGAGGGGGTCAACGGCCACGTCGTCCCGGCCGGGGACGCCCAGGCCCTGGCGGAGGTGCTGCACCGTCTCGCCCAGGACCCGGCGCGGGCACGGAGGCTGACCGGTCAGGGCGCCGCCTCGCCGATCCGCTCCTTCACCCAGCAGGGGGGCGAGCTGCTCAGCATCTACGAGGAGGTGCGCGACGACGCCTTCGGCTCCCCCGAGGCGGTGCGCGAGCCGGAGGAGCACCGTGACATCGCACGGGCACAGGCCCAGCTCCTGCGGCGGGTGCTCTTCATCGTCGGTATCGATGGCGCGCCACTGCGCTACCGCGCCTACCTTCCCGCCGAGGCGCTGCGGATGCGAGGCCACGAGGTCGAGGTGCGCCACTACCGCGACCCGCGCCTTCGTGAGGAGGTCCTCCAGGCGGACGCCGTCGTGCTGTACAGGGTGCCGGCGACCACGCAGGTGCTGGACCTTGTCACCGCAGTCAAGGAGCGCCCGGGAGCGGTCCCGGTCCTCTACGACGTTGACGACCTCATCTTCGACCCCTCCCTGCGCGGCCAGCTCAAGGGACTGGAGGGCCTGTCCGCCCGGGAGGAGCGGCTGTGGTGGCACGGTGTCGAGCGCTACCGCACCACCCTGGAAGCCTGTGACGGGTTTATCGGCTCAACCGAGGTGCTGTGCCAGGAGGCGACCCGACTGGCCCACCTCCCCGCCTACCGTTACGCCAACGGGGTGGGAGCCCTCCTGGCCCGGGCCTCGGACAGGGTGATCCGGGAGGACGACATGGCAGCACGGGGAGCCCGCACTCCTCCGGCGCGCGTCGTGTCGGCTCGCGCCATGAGGGGGATACCCGGGGCCACAGGCGCGCAGGCTGTCGGTAGCGCCGAGCAGGACAGGAGCGGTGCGGGCAGCGAGGACAACGCAGACCGTGGGAGCAGCGAGACCACCGTCTCTATCGGGTACTTCTCCGGAACGACGACGCACGACGCGGACTGGGCGGCGGTAGAGCCCGCAGTGGTCGCTGTCATGAGGCGCCACCCGCACGTCCGGCTCGTCCTGGGCGGCCACCTCCGCCCGACCAAGGCCCTCTCGCCACTGGCCGAGCGAGTCTCCACGGTCCCCTTCACCTCCTGGCTGGAGCTGCCACGGGTGCTGCGGGACACCGACATCTGCCTGGCGCCCCTGACGGGGGACTCGGTGTTCAACGAGGCCAAGTCGGCTATCAAGTGGCTGGAGGCCGCACTGGTGGGCCGCCCGGTTGTCGCGGCTGCCACGGGTCCCTTTCAGGAGGTGGTCGAGCACGGCCGCACCGGGATGCTGGCCACGACCACCGAGCAGTGGGAGGAGGCCCTGGAGGAGCTGATCGGCTCCCAGGCCCTGCGCTCCCGGATGGGGGCGATGGCGCGGCGGGAAGCCCTGCTGGAGCTGTCACCGTTGACCCAGGGCCGCGCCTACGAGAAGATCCTGGTCCAGGCCGCGCTGCGCCTGCGCCTGGAGGGCCGTCGGCAGCCCTCCTCCTGGGTCCCTGTGGCAGATGACGAGCCTTTCGCCGCAGCCCCCATCGCCCTGGACCCCTACGGTGAGGACCAGGCCCCCGCAGCTGTGCCCGCCCCGGCTGCCGCCGCCCGCGCCAGCCGGCTCCTGTGGCAGGCCAGGGCCGTGGCCCGCACGGAGGGGACTGGCACCGTGGTGAGGCTCGCTGCCACACACGTCGCCAGGCGCACCGCCCGGGGCCTGGCCCGCTACCTGCGCAGCTAGCCTCTGTCCGTGGGTGCCGGGCACCCCGGCACCCACCCAGCTGACCGCCTGTCGAGGCAGGGAGGCGTCGTCGATGTAGTCGGGAGCGGCTGCCGACGGGCCGGGAACATAAGTGGTCGCGGCGCCTCACGATGGATGTCACACCGTTACGGCAGGATGGCTGTGTGACGCTTCATCCTGTCCCTGCTCCTGCCCCCCCGGTCCCCGAGGACCCCGCTCGTGCGCTCGCCCTCCTCCTTGAGGAGGGCGTGACATGGGGTGACTCCTCGCAGTGGCTGCCGGTGCTGCCCGAGGGCAGTGTCGACCTGTTCTTCACCTCCCCGCCCTATGCCGACCAACGGGCCTACAGCCGTGTGCACCCTGACCGCTACGTCGAGTGGTTCCTGCCCTTCGCCCGGTCGATGTACAAGGCCACGAGCGAGACGGGCTCACTCGTCATCAACATCAAGAACCGCGTCGCCAAGGACGGGCCGCTCAAGGGGCAGCGTCACCCCTACGTGTTCCAGCTCGTCCTGGCCCTCCAGAACATGGGCTGGCGGTGGATCGAGGAGTACATCTGGTCCAAGCCCAACGCGATCCCCGGCAGGTTCGGCCCCCGCACAAAGGACGCCTTCGAGCACGTGTTCCACTTCGCACGCGGTCCCAGGCCCTACTTCGACCTCGACGCGGTCCGTGTGCCCTACAAGACGACACCTGAGGAGATCAGGCGGCGCAGGCAGGACACCCGTGGCCGTCGCTCCACCGAGGCAGGGTTCGGCCGCAACCGGGTGACAACCTATGCCCACGGCGGAGCCGATCCCGGTAACGTCATCCCGGTGAGTCAGACCTACAACCAGCACCGGGGCGTCACCCACACGGCCCCCATGCCCGAGGGCCTGGCCGAGTTCTTCGTCAAGGCCATGACGCCTGGCAACGGCGTCGTCATCGACCCCTTCGCCGGCAGCGGCACGACGGCAGTCGTCGCCCGGCGCCTGGGGCGTCAGGCCGGAGGGCTGGAGCTGCATGAGCAGTACGCGCTGGCCGCCCGCGAGCGTATTGCCGCTGATGCGACGCTCCTCACCCCGGTACAGGCAGGCTAGAGCATGGCAACCGTCGAGGAGACCGTCAACGCGATCATCAGCACCGGTTCATGGGACGAACGTGTGGCGCAGATGCGTCTGGTCGCCCAACGGCACGGCACAGCCGAGCACACCAAGATCTACGCCGAGGTAGCCAACCAGGTCTACGTTCCTCATCTCGCACCGGACTTCGCCTACGTCCACTCCATGGACTTCTACGAGCTGTCCACCTTCCAAGCCAGCTACCGCGCGACCCTAGAAGCCACGCAGGGCTTTACTGACATGAGTCAGGAGACGGTGACACACGCACTCCTTGACCAGCCCCGCTCGCTGCTGACCTTCCGCACAGTTCTGGGACTGCTCACCAAGGAGCTGGCAAGCGCGACAACGCTCGTCAGCTCCTCGTCGTCACCCAGGAGAGTCTCGCCCGGTGTCATCGAGGGGATGGAGCGTCACGGCACCAGGCCGTCGGAGGACACTGCCATGACGCTGGCCCTGACGCTTGTCAAGGCTATGGACGGCACGCTGTTCGGGGACCCGCCGGACGGCCTGCGAACCAAGCAGGACAAATTCGACACCCGCGACGGCTGGGCCACCGCGGCAGCGCTGGCCCGCGACGGCGTGCCCTACGAGGTCTTTCTGCACCAGCGCCACTACGGCGGGCACTTCCGGCAGCTTCTCGACGCCACGTCGACACAGCGCGGGAACATCCTTGAGGACGCTGTCGAGGACCTGTTCCTCGCCCACGGTATTCCCCATATCCGTACGGGTTCGCACAACCAGGCAGAGATCGCCGAACATTTTGAGATTCACGTCGCACCTGCGCCCGACTTCGTGGTCTACGACCAGTCGCACACCCTGCGAGCCATGCTTGAGTGCAAGCTCACCAGCGACGGCGGTACCGCACGCGACAAGGCGCACCGCTTTGAGCGTCTACGCGCTGAGTCCGTCCGTCTCGGCGGAGTCCCCCTGGTGGGTGTGCTTGCCGGACTGGGGTGGACACGCGTCAACGACACCCTGGGGCCAGTCATCCGGGACACCGACGGGCGGGTCTTCACTCTGTCAGACCTCACGCAGATGCTCTCCGTCTCCCCCTTCCCACAGCTGATCGGCGCAGCACCTGCCTAGGACGTCTGCCTAGGTCTGCCCTGGCACCCGGACTCAGCGCCGCGCGCCAGGTTCAGGACGGACGGGCTCCACCCCGTCCCCGCAGCCCGTCCACCAGCCCGTGGGCCAGTGCTGAGACCCGCTGCCGACGACGGTCAGCCAGGACCGCGTTGAAGGCCGTGTACTTGGCCAGCCAGACCGTGTAGCCGACCCTCCACGCCACCGGGAGCAGGCCCGAGCGCAGCAGGATCAGCGTGTTGCGCACCAGGTAGTAGCTGCGCACAGGGGCGTGGACGTGTACCGGCTGACGACGCCCGGGCAGCCGGACCACCTCGTCACCCAGGCGGTGCGTCATCGGCGTGCCGGTGGCCACCACCAGGCGGTAGCCCGCGCGCCGCGCCCTCAGGCCCCACTCCAGGTCGACGTGGTCGATGAAGAGGTCCTCCCTCATGAGGCCGACGTGGTCCAGCGCCTCCACCGACACCAGGCACCCGGAGGCGATGAGGAAGGCGACCGTCAGGTAGGGCTCCTCCAGCTCCCCCGGCGTGGCTCGGCGCGGGCCCCAGCGCCGGGCCACGTAGACCAGCTGGTCACGACCCTGGCGGTCCTCCCCCACGAGGGGGCCTGCTGCCGCCACCCTGCGGCTGCTACCACCAGGGTCGTCCCGCTGGTCGGCTCTGAAGGCCGCCAGCAGCTGGTCCACCATGCCGGGAGAGGGGACCGAGTCGTGGTCTGACAGCAGGACCCAGCGTGCCCCCAGCTCGCGTGCCCGCACGATGCCGTGGTTCTGGGCAGCCGCGATCCCGAGGTTGTCCCCCATCTCCGCCAGGTGGGCGCCGGTACGCGCGCATGCCTCCCGCAGCGGCTGGAGCTCCCCGGGAGAGGAGCCGTTGTCCACCACGACAACCCACTGGCACTGGGCGGACAGGGCCGTCACCAGGTCGGCGCAGGAGGGTTCCGGGTGGTAGGTGACGACCACGGCGGCCACCTGGTTGGCCGGGACCTCCCCCGTCGGGCGCTCCCCGGTCATCGCCTCAGCCTCGACAGGCGCCACCGCACCTTGGCGGCCACCCCACGCGCCCCCGACGTCCTCAGGGTACGGGAGACAGCGCGCAGGTCCCGGCGCAGGGCCGTCAGCAGGGACACCTGTCCTGCGGGCCGGTAGGCGGCGACACGCTCGTGGTCGGCCGCCCTGTAGGGCTGGGCGCAGTAGCGGATGAGAGGCTGCAGCGTGCGCTGCCACGTGAGCCCCTGGGCCGCGTCCCTGACCGCCTCCCGCGCCGAGCGCGCTGCGGAGTCGTCAGTCAGGAGGGTGACGATGCTGCTGGCCAGGGCGTCCGTGTCACCCACGGGGACACTCGCCCCCAGGCCCTCGCGCTCCACCAGGGTCGCGAAGGAGTCCCCTGCCGAGCACACGATCGGCAGGCCCGCCCACAGGTAGTCCAGGATCCTGGTCCTGAAGGAGAAGGCGGTCTCAATGTGGTCAAAGTGGGTGGAGACCCCGACATCAGCGTCCATGAGGTAGTTGACCCGGTCCTCGTAGGCCACCCAGTCCTCGTGGAAGAACACTGTGGTCCCCGTCAGCCCGAGCCTGTCAGCCTCCTGACGGGTACGCACGGCCATGTCCATCTCCGGGACGTCCGGGTTAGGGTGCCTCATTCCCAGGAAGAAGAGCCTCACGTCAGGAACCTGGCGCCGCACCACGTCGATGGCTCTGACCACCGACAGCGGGTCGAACCAGTTGTAGACGCCTCCGCCCCAGATGACGACCGGGTCCTCAGCCCCGATCCCGGGCACGGCCCCCTTGACGGGGTGGCGGGTCTGGACCGCCTCGTCGTCGGAGGTGCCGAAGGCGACGACGTCGATCAGGCTGCGCAGCGAGGGGTCGGCGTCGTAGGTGAGAGGGTTGACCCGCCCCGAGCCCGCCAGGTGCCCCAGCCACAGGTCGCGCTGCTTCTCGGAGGCGCAGATGAAGAAGTCCCCCCGCAGGACCTGGGCGTCCAGCTCGAGCAGCGCCCGGGACAGGGCGGCGTCACGCTGGTCCAGCGGCTGGTACCTCTCCGCCTCCAGGGACTCCAGGTGAAAGGGGTCGTACAGGTCGATGACGATCTTCTGGGGGGCCTCGTGGAGCCAGGGGAAGGTCGCCGCGATATAGCCCTGGATCACCACGACGTCGGCGCCCTCGACCTCATGCCTGAAGCCGTCGACGTCGGTGCGCGCGGCCTGGAACCCCTCACCCTGGCGGTGGCAGGCAGCAAAGGTCAGCAGGCGCACCCGATGGCCCTGGGCAGCCAGGTGGGAGGAGATCTCCCAGGCCCGGATCGCCGGCCCGGCCATCTTCTCCCCGAGAGTGTCCAGGGTCGCCACCACGATCCGCTGGGAGATCCGCTGAGAGGCCTTCTGGGACCTCCCGCCGGACCTGTCGGCCCCCGGTGCCACCTCAGAGCTCATTCCTACCTCCTGTGCCTGCGCCCAAGGCCGAGACCGCCTCGGCAGCCGTACGCGTCTGCCCGCTCATCCTCCACCGGCCCGCCATGGACACCGGCCCGCCGGAGTCCCGGGGGTCGCTGGTGCCCACCTGCAGCCAGGCGATCTCCCGGACGAAGTCGAACACCTCCTCCGGCCCCGCCCCGAGCACACCGCCGTGCACCGCGTAGAGGCCCTCCTGGAGCGGCAGGTGGGGGATGACGAGGTCAACGCTGCCCCGCCCCTCCAGGTAGTCAGGGCTGAAGCCCTGGTCGCGGGAGAAGCTGGCCCACAGATAGCTGCCCTGCGCGCTGTCCATCGTGAGCCCCAGGCTGGGGCGCTCGACCCGCCTGGTGGCGTGGTAGTGCAGGCGCAGCACGACCTGGTCCCCTGAGGCCAGGCCCTCGGCGCCCACCGGGCCTCGGGGGCCGATGACCTCCACGCGCTCCACGACGACCTCACCCGTGCCCCAGCGGACCCGGCCGTTGTCGTCGGTACGGATATTGGTGCGCTCCGCGTCCGCGTACTGCTCCAGGACGACCCGGGCCGGGCCCACGGCCTTGAGACGGCCGTGGTCGAGGTAGGCCGCCTGGTCTGCCATGGACCGCAGCTGGGGCAGGGAGTGGGAGACCACGACGACGGTACGGCCCTCATCGCGCAGGTCGGCGAACTTCTGCGCGCACTTCTCCTGGAAGGAGGTGTCGCCCACGGCGAGGATCTCGTCCACCAGGAGGATCTCCGGCTCCGTGTGGATGGCCACCGAGAAGCCCAGGCGCACGTACATGCCCGAGGAGTAGTTCTTCACCGGCTGGTCGATGAAGGCCTCGACCCCGGAGAAGTCCACGATCTGGTCCAGCTTGGCATCGATCTCGCTCCTGGACATGCCCAGGATCGAGCCGTTGAGGTAGATGTTCTCCCGGCCGGAGAGCTCGGGGTGGAACCCGGAGCCGACCTCCAGCATCGCCGCCATCCGGCCCCGGCGGCGGATGGTCCCGGAGTCGGGCACCAGGATCCTGGCGATGCACTTGAGCAGGGTGGACTTGCCTGACCCGTTGTCACCCACCAGGGCGAAGGTGGACCCCTGGGGGATCTCCAGGCTCACGTCCTCCAGCGCCTGGAAGTCCTGGTAGGAGGAGGAACCGCGTCGCATGAGCGCGGACTTCAGCGTGTTGTTGCGCTCCCGGTAGACCCGGAACCTCTTGGACACAGCCTCCACGCTGACTGCGGCGGAGCCGACCGTCTCAGACATCGCAGACATCTCAGAGCACCTCCGCCAGACGGGACTGGTGGCGGTCGAACACCCGCCACCCGACGAGGAACACCCCCAGGGACAGGACCAGCACGACCAGGCTGGTGGACAGCGCGGGGAGCCGGTTGTCGTACAGCAGGTTCCTGAAGGCCAGGATGAAGTGGTAGAAGGGATTGAGCCGGTAGAGGTCGAACACCGTCATCCCCAGGAAGGACCCGGCGCCGCCCGAGACCTCCTGGACCATCGTGGCCGGGTAGATGATCGGGTTGGCGTAGAACCAGATCTGGAAGACGATACCCATAAGGTACTGCGTGTCGCGGAAGTGCACGTTGGCAATGGACAGCATCATCGCCACCCCCGTCGAGAACAGCGTGAGCAGGACCATGAGCACCATGACGGGCAGGACGTAGAGGTAGGGGGCGCCGCCCAGCAGGATGACGGCCACCACCAGGACCACCATCTCAATCGACCACGAGTAGAGCCACGCCAGGGAGTTGGAGACCAGCAGCGCCGAGCGGGGGAAGTAGACCTTCTTGATGAGGTTCTCGTTGCCGACCAGCGCCCCCATGCCGCCGTTGACCACGTTGGAGAAGAAGGACCACGGCAGCAGCCCGCACATGAGCCACAGGGCGAAGTAGTCCAGGCCTGAGGGGTCGCCTGGGGCGGGCTGGACGCGGATGACGATGCTGAAGACGAGGGAGTACACCACCATCAGCGCCAGCGGGTTGGCCAGCGACCACAGCTGCCCCAGGGCGGTCCTCTTGTACTTTCCCTTCACCTCACGCATCGTGAGGTTGTACAGGAGCTCTCGCGACTCCCGCAGGTCACTGATAATCGGCAAGGCACGTCCTTTGCTCAGGCTACGCAGTGGGCACGGTCCAGGCACCGTGGCAGGAGGGCTGACAGGACAGCGGCCCGGCTGGTGCGCCCCCACCATCATAGGCAGACCCGAGGGCACGCCCGTACAGGAGGTGGGGCACATCCCACCTGCGCCAGGTCCGCGCCCCTGCCCGGGGGCAGAAGCGCCGTCCTGTCCCGCTGCCCTACACTGTGGCAGCGACGGCCGGGGAGCGCTGCCCGGAACGCGGCCGCCGGGGCCGGTGCCCGGCTCGGGCAGCAGGCCCCCGTGCCCACACGCTCCCCGGGTCCGCTGTACCACGGCCCTCGCGTCCCGGCGTCCGCCCCTCCTACCGAACACAGGACACCATGAAGCTCTTTGTCCAGATCCCCTGCCTCAACGAGGAGAACACCCTCGGTATGGTGCTCGACACCATTCCGAGGCAGATCAACGGCGTTGACCAGGTCGAGGTCCTCGTCATCGACGACGGCTCCACCGACGCCACCGTGGAGGTGGCCCGCGCCCACGGCGTGCACCACCTGGTCCGCCACACCCGCAACATGGGACTGGCCCGCTCCTTCAGGGACGGTGTCGACTACGCCCTCGCCCACGGGGCCGACGTCGTCGTCAACACCGATGGTGACAACCAGTACAAGCAGGAGTACATCGGCGACCTGGTGGCACCCGTGGTCAGCGGCCAGGCCGACATCGCCATCGCCGACCGCCAGACCGCCCAGATCGCCCACTTCTCCTGGTTCAAGAAGCGTATGCAGCGGGTGGGCTCCCAGGTCGTCAACTACGCCGCCGGCACCACCCTGCCCGACGCCGCCTCGGGGTTCCGCGCCTACTCCAAGAGCGCCCTCATCAGGCTCAACGTGGTCACGCAGTTCTCCTACTGCATGGAGACCATCATCCAGGCGGGCAACAAGCGCCTGCGCATCGCGAGCGTGCCTATCACCACCAACCCCAAGACGCGCGAGTCGCGCCTGTTCACCAACATCTTCCAGCACATGGCCAAGTCCGGCTCGGCCATCGCCCGCTCCTACCTCATGTTCAAGCCGCACGCGGTCCTGGGGTGGCTGGCAGCCGTGCTGGGGGTCCTGGGGCTCGTCCCCTTCATCCGCTTCCTCGTGCTGTGGCTCATGGGACAGGCAGGAGGGCACGTCCAGTCCCTCATCTTCGGCGTCGCCATGCTCGTCGCCTCCCTGCTGAGCGTCGCCCTGCTGGTCATCGCCGACCTGCAGCGCACCAACCGTATCCTGGTCGAGGAGGCGCTGGAACGCCTGAAGAACCTGGAGTACGGACGGCCTGACACCGCAGTGCCCGGCCGCGCCGCCACCGAGGCCACCGCTGCTGCCACGACTGCTACCACCGCCCCAGCCCGCGCAGAGGACACCTCCACCAGCGCGGGCAGCAGCGGCACGGGCAGCCCAGCCAGCACAGGCGGCGCGGCCCCCGCCACGAGCACCGCCCAGCTCCCGGTGGGACGCTGATGCCTCCCGCCACAGGCGCGCCCAGGTGCGCACAGGGCGCGCAGGCAGCCGCTGAGACTGAGGGCACCGTCACGGATCCCGCCTCCCCCAGGACCCGGGTCCTGGGGTTCGGCACCTACGACGCCAGGACGCACCCTCGGGTCGCCGTGCTCCTGGACGGGCTGCGGGACAACGGGCTCACGGTGCGCGAGCTGGACCGGCCCCTCGGCCTGGGTACGGCGCAGCGAGTCGCTATCCTCCGACAACCCTGGCGGCTTCCCGTCCTCGCCGGGAGGCTGGCCGCCCGCTGGTCAGCCCTGGCGCTGGGCAGCCGCCGCTTCCGGGGTGCTCGAGCCCCCGACGTGCTGCTCGTGGGCTACATGGGGCACTTCGACGTCCTGCTGGCCAGGGTGCTGTACCCACGTACCACCATCGTCCTGGACCACCTGGTCTTCGCCTCGGGCACGGCCCGGGACCGGGGCGAGGGCGGCACGCGGGTGTGGCTGCTGGAGGGCCTGGACACCCTGGCCACCAAAACGGCCGACGTCGTCGTGGTGGACACCCACGAGCACGCGGCCCGCCTGGAGCCAGGTGCGCGTGCCCGCGCCGTCGTCGTCCCCGTGGGCGCCCCCCAGCAGTGGTACGACTCCGGCCAGCGCGCCCGGCAGCGTCGGCTCGCCCATGAGCAAGCGCCAGGCACCACCAGCACCACTACCCGCGCCACCGGCAGCACCACCGCCGACGGCAGTCTCCCGGCCGCCGTACCCGCCCGGCCGCTGTCGGTCGTCTTCTACGGGATGTTCACCCCACTCCAGGGCACGCCCACAATCGCACGCGCACTGCGGATCCTGGCCGACCGTGCCGACAACATACGTGCCACGCTCATCGGAACGGGGCAGGACCGCTGCGAGTGCGAGCGTGTCCTGCGTGGGGTAGAGACAGTGGAGTGGCACGACTGGGTGGAGCCTGCCCGTCTTCCCGACCTCGTCGCCCGCCACGACGTGTGCCTGGGGATCATGGGGACCACGAGCAAGGCACTCGACGTCGTCCCCAACAAGGTGTACCAGGGGATGGCTGCCGGGTGCGCGGTCGTCACCTCGGACACACCTCCCCAGCGACGGGCACTGGGCCAGGCGGCCGTGCTCGTGCCTCCCGGTAGTGCCGAGGCCCTCGCCCAGGCCCTGGAGAGGCTGGCCAGCAGCCCCCAGACCCTGGAGCAGGCCAGACGCCGGGCCACCGCCGCCGCCCAGGCCTTTACCCCGGTACGAGCCGTCCACCCCCTGGAGCACGTGCTCACCGTCCCCGGCGGCACCCGTCGGCGGGAGGTCTCATGAGGGCGGCGCTGCGGCTCCTGCGCTCCCCATGGGTGCGTACGGTCTTCCTCCTGACCGCCCTGGCCCTGGCCGTCTACGCCGTCACCTCCCAGTGGACGCAGGTGCGCGCCGCCATGTCGGGCATGAGCCTGTGGCTCCTGGGCGGTGCGCTGGCCGCCGGCCTGGCCTACGTGGTCCTGACCTGGCTGGCGTGGCGCTGCCTGCTGTCCGACATGGGGACCTCCCTGCCCCGCGGGCCGGCCTTCCGCGTGTTCTTCGTCTCCCAGCTGGGCAAGTACCTGCCCGGGGGGGTGTGGAACATCCTGGCTGCTGCCGAGCTGGGGGCGGACCACCAGGTCCCCCGACGCCGGTCCGTCTCAGTCATGGCTGTCAGCGTCGCCATGTCAACCGTGACGGGACTGGCTCTGGCGGTGGGAACTATGCACTTCGCTCCGCAGCAGGTCGCCGCCACCTACTCCTGGACCCTTGCCACACTGCCGACCCTGCTGATCCTGCTGGCCCCTCCACTCCTCAACCGCCTGCTGGGCGCCGCGCTGCGCCTGGCCGGACGCCCCCCGCTGGAGGGGGCGGTCAGCTGGACCGGGGTGCTGGCCTGTGCCGCCTGGACCCTCCTGGCCTGGGTGGCTGCCGGGCTGCAGGTGTTCCTCCTGGCCGTGGGCACCGGGATGCAGGCCAGCGCCTCCACGCTCGTGCTGTGCACCGGGGGCTACGCCCTGGCCTGGAGCGTCGGGTTCCTCGTGGTCCTTGTCCCCGCTGGAGCCGGGGTGCGCGAGGCGGTGCTCGCCCTGGTGCTGGCCGGGTCCCTGTCTAGCGGCGGCGTCGTGGTGGTCGTGCTGCTGTCACGCGTGGTGCTGACCGTGGCGGACGTGGCCCTGGGAGGCCTCGGCCTGCTTGCGGCGCGCACGCGCCGGGACCACCACCGGGACCACCGAGGTCACGGCGCGGGCCCGCCGTAGGAGGCTCGGCAGGCAGGCTGCGAGCACGACCACCCAGGAGAACCCGGTGACCAGCAGCCCCGCGACCAGCCACGGGGCGGTGTAGTCCAGGCGGATCGTGTGGCTGCCTGCCTGAGGGACGTAGACCGCCACAGCGGCGTTCTCCGCCCCCACCAGCTCGACCTGCCTGCCGTCCAGGGTCGCCTCCCAGCCTCCGTCGCGCAGGGGGTCAGCGATGACGACCCACCCGGGGCCGTCGGACTCCACGGTCAGCTCCACGGTGTCGGTGCCAAGGTCCTTCTCCGTGACGGTGGCCGAGGTCCCCTCCGTCGTGGCCTGGGCGTCAGAGGCGTCCTCCAGCACGACGGTGTCCTCGGCCAGCTCCCCCTCCTCCAGGACTGCCAGCCTCTCCTGCTCGTCCTCGACAACCGTCTGGGTCGAGGCCCAGCGCACCCGGTCCAGGGCGCTCAGCCGCTCCAGGACGACAGCGTCTCCGGCGTGGACGAGGCGCAGGCCGTCATCGAGAGGGCGGTAGGGGTCCAGCGCCAGGGCGCCGTCAGCCCGTGTCCCCAGGTCCAGGCTGCCCCCGGTCTCGGCAAGCGCCACCTCGGCGTGCCAGGACTGGTCGGCAGGAATGTCCTCCCCGGCCACGGCGACGTACCCGTCAAGACCCGGCGCCCCGTCGATGTCCGAGGTAGAGGTGGCCAGCACGCTGCCGTCGTCGTCGCTGACGATCCTGACCGTCAGCAGCCCGTCGTCCGTCTCCAGGGACTCGTATGAGGAGGCGGTGACGACGATCCCACGCACGGCTCCGGCGAAGGACCCTGAGGCCAGGACCGTCCCGTCGGCACGCAGCGTGGTCACCTCCGTCACAGCTGTCCCCTCCTCACGCTCACCCGGGAGGTACTCCGACATCGGGGCCACGACGTATCTGGCTGCGTAGCGGTCAAGGACCCCGCTGTCAACGCCGTCGAGCAACGAGCCCACGGGCAGCATGGAGTAGGTGGAAGTCTGGAAGAAGCCGTCCTCGACCTGGGACATGGTCTCGCGCCACTGCGGGGAGACGAAGGCGTGCCCGCTCAGCGCGCGCTGGCGGTAGAGGGTCGAGGTCCCCGGCATCATCGCGGTGTACACCGACACGTAGCGGTTACCGTCGAGCCTGTCCTCCAAGAGCTCGTGGGTCGGGGTCCTGGCGTAGAAGGTGTCGGAGTCGCTCAGCGGCCACCAGCGCCGGGCCGTGTCCACCGAGGTGAGGGTCGTCAGGACCAGGGCCACGACGACGGCGAGCACCGCCGTCCAGCGCCGGGGCAGCACCCAGGCCAGTGCCGCCGCCGCCGTGCAGACCGCCAGGA
Source organism: Actinomyces wuliandei (assembly GCF_004010955.1). Classification (NCBI taxonomy): domain Bacteria; kingdom Bacillati; phylum Actinomycetota; class Actinomycetes; order Actinomycetales; family Actinomycetaceae; genus Actinomyces; species Actinomyces wuliandei. The sequence goes on along the minus strand of NZ_CP025227.1, from coordinate 634,982 downwards.
GCACCAACGCGGTCCCGATGAGCCGCCACGAGGCCTGCGCGTCCTGCGGGTCCCGGTAGCGCACAGCCAGGGCCACCATGACCCCCACCAGACCGACTGCCAGCACCAGCACGCCCCCGGCCACCACCCACGACCGGGCGGACCGGTCGGTTCCCCGCAGCCTGCGCAGCTGTGCCCTCAGGCCCTCGGCCTCGTAGACCGCCGCCAGACCGCACGCGGCCAGGACAGCCACCAGGAACCCCAGGACCGAGCGCATGCGTCCGATGGGGCTGCTTCCCACGCCCGGCACCTCCTGGAGCAGCCGTAGCAGCGGACCACCCAGGTAGACGGCGACCAGGAGCACGACAAGCGCGGTGACGAGGAAGGGCAGCACGCCCCGGGGAGGACGTCGTCGGGAGGTGACGAGCAGGGCTAGTGAGACCAGGACCAGGGCGGCAGCACCGACGTAGGAGAATCCCTCCACCGGGTGGGCCACCCACCGGCCGGTCTCGGCAGCGGGGTCGCCCAGCAGCGAGGGGACCAGCGCAGAGGCCAGGCTCTGCAGCGGCAGGGGCTGCGTGTTCTCAGCCGTGCGCGACTCGAAGTTGACGTAGTGGAGGCTCTGCCACACAAAGGGCAGCAGCTGGACGGCTGCCAGGCCAGCGCCCAGGAGGACACCCGCAGCGGACCTCAGCAGGCAGGCTGCCACCTGGGTCGGCCGCAGCCCCTGCGCCAGCGCCCGCACCAGGAGGTAGCCCACCGCCGTCAGGAGCGAGTAGACCACGATGGCAGGGAACCCTCCCAGCAGCATAGAGGCGATGATGAGGCCCCCAGGCAGCACGTCGCACCATCTCCGCTCCACCGCAAGCCTGTCCGTGGCCCAGAACAGCAGCGGGATCATCGCGGCGACCCTGGTCTGGGGCCAGCTGGTCCAGGCCACCATGAAGCCGCTGGTGGTGTAGATCAGGGTGGCCAGGGGCACCGTGAGCCGGGGCAGGCTCCAGCGTCGCCGCAGGAGGCCGTTCATCCCCAGGGCTACCGCCGCTACCTCCATGATCTTGACACCTGCGGTGGCTGCGGTCGGCGGCAGGACCCACCAGGGCAGGGACAGGGGGGACAGCAGCCCCGAGTTGGGCAGCGCCGCCAGCGTGGTCCCTCCGTTGGTGTAGGGGTCCCACAGGGGAATGTCCCCAGAGCGCACCGACTCCACGATGAGCACCGCCATCGGGGTGGCGGAGTCGATCGTGTCCCAGATGAGAGGGTTGGTGACCTCGTTGCCGTCGGCGACGGCCCAGGGGTCCATGACGCTCAGCAGGTCGGTGGCAAGAAAGACGCGCGAGGGCAGGAGCCCGGGGACGATGACCAGCACCAGGAAGACCAGCACCCCCAGCCAGCCCAGGGCGGCCAGGACGGTGTCTACCGCGTCAGCACCCAGACGGCCGCCTCCGGACCTCAGCCGGGACAGAGGAGGGCGCGTCCGGTGCACCAGACGTGCGAGGGGCGCGGGAGGCGCAGGACGCATCGAGAGGATCTCCTGGGGCTCAGAGGTGCCAGGCTCCGCGTACCCGGCACGGTGCGCGACCATCATGCCGCATCCGGGCAGGCCTCAGCGAACCACTCCCAGCGTGTCATCACGGTCACCGTCCCAGTCACCGACCAGGACCTTGTCGGCAGCCCGGCCGTAGGCCTGGGTGATATCGGCCGCGCCCCCGGCGATCGTGTTCTTGACGTAGTAGGTGTTGCCTCGGCGCACCGCCAGGGTGTCCCTGCCGTCACCGTCCCAGTCACCGGACAGCACGGTGTCGCTGGAGCGGCCGTAGGGGACGACCCTGTCCGCAGCCCCGGCGCTGATGGAGTTCTTGATGTAGTAGGTGCTGCCTCGGCGCACCGCCAGGGTGTCCCTGCCGTCACCGTTCCAGTCGCCGACGACAACCTCGTCGTCGGCCCTGCCGTAGGAGGTGGTGACATCCGCCTGCCCCCCGTCCATGGAGTTGCGGAAGTAGTAGGTGTTGCCTCGGCGCACCGCCAGGGTGTCCGTCCCGTTGCCGTCCCAGTCGCCGACCAGGACCTCGTCGCTGGCCCGACCGTAGGTGAAGGTGCGCAGGCTGCCTCCGGTGGAGTTGGTGTTGCGGAACCCGACCTTGTTGCCGTCACGGCGGGCCAGGGTGTCGACGCCGTCACCGTTCCAGTCCCCGGAGAGCATCTGGGAGGTGGACCGGCCGTACTGGAGCTCGATGTCGGCCCTGGCCGACCAGGAGTTGTTGAGGTAGATCGTGTTGATGCTGCCGACCGTGGAGCCGATGACGCCCTGCGCGACCGAGCGGATGGTCCCCAGCCTGGAGTAGCCGACGTCGCCGGGGCAGGTCGTGTACCCCACGTCACGGTGACCGATGATGCGGGGCAGGGACACCGTCGTGCCCGCCTGGTAGCGTGCCGTGGTCCTGATGGTGAGGTTGGCGGACCCGGTGGCGCTGGAGACGCCTGCACGGCCCAGGAACCAGCCCGCCATCTTCCCCACGGCCTGGACCTGGGTGTCGGTGGGTGCCACAGAGCTGTAGGTGCCCAGCATGGACAGCCCCATCGTGCCGGTGTTGACACCCAGGGCGTGGCCTCCCACCACCATCTTCCCCGCTGCTGCGGTGGTGGACCCGTACCGGCCCTCAAAGACCCGGCCGTACTTGTCGATGAGGAAGTTGTAGCCGATGTCGCCCCAGCCCAGGGTCACGGCGTGGTAGTAGTAGATGCCGTTGACGATTGAGGCGGACTGGCTCGAGGTGTAGCTGTTGGTTCCTGCCGTGTGGTGGACCACGACGTGCGAGGCCGAGGCGTAGCTCGGGCTCCACGTCATGTAGGCGGAGTTGGCACCCCACTCGGCACGGGTGGTCACCTCCACCGGCAGGCCGTTCGCCGTGGTCGCGGCCCCGAGCGCCGCAGGGAGCACGCTGGAGCCCACCGGGTCGGAGGGGCCGACGGCCGGCTGCTGGGAGACCTCCGGAGAGGCAGGGGTGCTCTCAGCGCCACCGCTCTCGCCGGAGCCCTCACCGGAGCCGCCGTCCTGGGACTCCTGCTCCTCGGTACCGGTCTCCCCAGGCTCGGGGGACTGTGGTGACACCGGAGTGGGGCCAGCCTCGGCGGTGTCGACGTCGGAGTCCTCCAGGACCTGCTCGCCCTCCGGGTTGCCGGGGACCAGCGCCAGCTGGAGGTCGGCCGGGAGATCCTCCGGCGCCCCCAGGACCGCAGCCTGGACGGCGTCGGCACCGCCGGTGACGAACTCCCCGGTACCACCCGCCGCCACGTCGTCAGGACCGGAGTCGACCGACTCGTTGAGGTACCACTCCGACCACTCGCTGCCCTCGCGCACCCGAAGGTAGATCTGCGTCCCCTCGGGCAGGCTGGTGCCTTCGGCCCAGGTGAATCCTGCGACCAGGAAGTCAGAGACCTCCAGCGGCTCAGTCAGCAGCACGGCGTCGGCCTCCGGGGTAGCAGCCTCCGTCTCCGCCGCAGGCACCACCTCGACCTCCTGGGCCTCCCGCGTGGCGCCCACCACCGGTGTCACGGAGGAGGGCTGACCTGTGCCGTCAGCGGGCTGCTGCTCCTCCTGGGCCTCTCCCTGGGCCTCGTCGAGCCCCGCCTCGGCCACGTCCGTGGCCTCGCCCTCCGCAGTGGTCAGGCTGAGGACCTGGACCGGTGCAGGGGCCTCCTGCTCCGTGCCCGTGTCCGCGCCTGCCGTGGGAGCCGCTCCCACCAGCAGGACAAGAAGGACCGCGACGACGGCCTGGAGAAGACGAGAGGCGGGCATGTTGCTCCTTTCGATGCGGCAGGACCGGGAGCTGCGCACGTACACGCCGCGCAGAACCCGCGTAGCCACCGGGGAGACTACCCGCCCACTACTCGTTAAGGAAGAGCCATGGATCTCACCACGGAGCACACAGACCTCTCACAGCGCGCAGGGACGGCCCCTCGGCTGTCATCGCAGCATCGCGCAAGGAGACCATCTCTAGGTCACAATTATGTGACAGGCCGTGTCGTGCTGCCCAACGAGCACCGGCCGCCCGGTGCAACTGCGACGGCTCCCGCAGGCCTGTGGCATGATGTCAGCGGTCAGCAGCAGCCGGTACCGGTATCGTCGTCCTGACCGGCCCAGACACGTTCGGAGACCCAGACACATGCACGTCCTCATCACCGGCGGTGCCGGCTTCATCGGTGCCAACTTCGTCCACCAGACCCTCATGCGCTACCCCGACGCCACGGTCACGGTGCTCGACAAGCTCACCTACGCCGGAAACCGGGGCTCCCTGGCGGACCTGGGCGAGCGCGTGACCCTGGTCGTGGGCGACATCGCCGACGCGGACACGGTTGACCCGCTGGTAGCCGAGGCCGACGTCGTCATCCACTTCGCCGCTGAGTCCCACAACGACAACTCCCTGCGGGACCCCTCCCCCTTCATCCGCACCAACCTGGTGGGCACTTTCACGCTGCTGGAGTCCGTACGCCGCCACCGGGTGCGCTTCCACCACGTCTCCACCGACGAGGTCTACGGCGACCTGGAGCTGGACGACCCGGCAAAGTTCACCCCGACGACCCCCTACAACCCCTCCTCCCCCTACTCCTCCTCCAAGGCGGGCAGCGACCTGCTGGTGCGCGCCTGGGTACGCTCCTTCAGCGTGGAGGCCACCATCTCCAACTGCTCCAACAACTACGGCCCCTATCAGCACGTGGAGAAGTTCATCCCCCGCCAGGTCACCAACCTCATCGACGGCGTGCGCCCCAGGTTGTACGGCGCCGGCCAGAACGTGCGCGACTGGATCCACGTCCTGGACCACAACGACGCCGTGTGGGACATCGTCGAGAAGGGCCGCGTCGGTGAGACCTACCTGATCGGCGCCAACGGGGAGAAGAGCAACAAGGAGGTCGTCGAGCTGATCTGCGAGCTCATGGGGCACGAGCCCGACGACTACGACCACGTGGCGGACCGCCCCGGTCACGACATGCGCTACGCGATCGACAACACCAAACTGGTTGAGGAGCTCGGATGGGCACCCCGCTACACCGACTTCCGCTCCGGCCTGCAGGCCACCATCGAGTGGTACCGGGACAACGAGGCGTGGTGGCGGCCTCTCAAGGCTGAGGTCGAGGCCAGGTACGCGGCCCAGGGGCAGTAGCCGGTCAAAAGCCGGTAAAAAAGTCGGCCAAGGTGGTCGACAGCGGCTGACCAGAACGAGGCCACCCAGCCACCAGCCCAGGTGCCCCTACCCGTCAGCCTGCCCGTCACAGGCGGTGACAAGCCAGAGACTGGCTGTTCCCTCCGACGCCAGCAGGGTGAACCCCTGGGAGGTGTCCACGTTGACGTACCCGGAGAAGTCAGGGGAGATCGCGTCGGGCGGGATGCTGGTGTCCTGGTAGTACACCGGGGTTCCGCCCCGGGCTCTGACCTGCTGGCAGACCACAGGGTCGGTGTGGATGAGGTTGAACTGCCTGGCCAGGTAGACCTCCTCGTAGGGGGCGCCTCGGGAGGTGGAGGTACGATGGATACTGTCTGCACCTGCCAGCACGGGAAAGAGCCCTGCACCAGAGGCGGGGTACCCATAGACCACGGCGTCGGTCGGAAGGTCCCTGGCAGCGTCCTGTATAAAACGGGTCTCCTCAGTCGTGACCCACGGCAGGTGGATAAGCGCGGAGGCGTCATAGCCGCGACGCGCCCAGGTCGTGGTGTCCCTAGCCGTCGTGCCCACTGCGACCCAGCTTGCCACCGCCACCGTGCTGCCGACAAGGAGCGCACCCACCACAGGCACGAGCCCGCCCTGGCGCAGCCGGGCCGCGCACCAGGTCAGGACGGCCTCCACCGCGCAGGCGGCCAGAACCCCGGACAGGACCGCGAGAAGCCCCAGGTAGCGGTTGTCGTCACGCCACCACCCGCCGACCAGGGCGCGCCACCACCCCTGCGGGCTGGCGGTCAGCACGACAAGGAGCAGCACGGTGCCCCAGGCCGTCACCACCTCCCAGCGCCGACGGCACAGGGTGAGGACCAGGCCGCACAGGGCAGCCAGGGCCACGGGCCAGTAGTGCCACGTGCCGCCGTTGCCCTGGAGCGGAGCCAGGGTGAGCGCCCCGACCAGGACCTCGCCCATGCTCCGCGGCTGACGGTCGTAGCCGCTCATGGCACCCAGGGCCGGCAGCAAGCACATGGCCCACAGCACCAGGGCCGCCAGACCCACCAGCAGCAGGGACCACAACCGTGCCACCCCTCGGCCCCGTACAGCCACCTGGACGGACCACAGGAGCGTCAGCGCAGCCACGACGACCACAAGAAGCTGGCCCGCCCCCGCGTGGGCGGCTCCCGCACCAACGATCCCGGCCACGACGGCAAGCACGGCAGTGACGGCCCCCTTGCTCCTGTACCACTCCAGGAGGGCCGCCAGGGCGAAGGGAACCAGCGCCACCGACAGGGCGGTGGGAGCCTGGCCGTGGAAGTAGAGCGGAAACCCGGGAAACCACATGGTGGCGGCCCCGGCGGAGGGGGCCAGGGCAGCAGTGACGGGACCGCCCCCTGCGGCGCGCCCCAGCAGCGCGCACCCCAGGGGTGCCAGGAACAGTGAGACCATGAGCACGATGACGTTGAAGGCGGTGGGCACATCCACCGTCGGCACGAGCGCGGCGAGTGTGTGCCACAGGTTCGGGTAGTACCCGCCCCCGTTGACCGGCTGCGAGGAGCCCAGGGGGGAGGCGTTACCGGAGTCCATGATCTCGACGACGTAGTTCAGGTGGAACATCACGTCGTGGTTCTGCAGGATCGCGGAAGGGCTACCCGCCGCGCGGACGAGGACAGCCACCTGGAGCAGCGCGGCCAGGACCACCCCCAGAAGCGCCGCCCAGGCCGTGGGCGAGGCAGCCAGGCCGCACCAGGACCCACCAGGCCTGCCCCTGCGGTAGCTACGACGGCTCCTGAGCAGCCAGACCGCTCCGGCCGGGAGGCACACCAGGAGCAGGAGCAGGGACGCACTCGGCCTGGTCCACCCCAGTCCGAGAAACGGCATGACGACCGTGCCAGCGGTGACCACAATGATCCCCGTACCGGGCGCCCCCGCCACGGCCAGGCGAGGCCCCGCCCCGAGGGACCCGAGGACAAGAAGGCCGGGAAGCAGCAGAAGCGACAGGGAGATGGCGGCCAGGAGCACCGCAGCAAGCCATTCCAGCACGTCGTTAGGCTAGCCCAGCGGCGCGGGGACAGGCAGGCCTGTACCACCGGTATGCCGAGATGTTGCTGACGCTCGCCTCGAGAACCCGGGAACTCAGTGCCCCCGGAAGCAGCCGCCCGGCCTGCGCAGCAGCGCTAGTCGCAGGCGGTGATGCGCCACAGGGCGTAGTCGCCGTCGCTGGCCACGGGCTCGATGTCCTCCAGGGGAACCTGGGCGAACCCGACGTCCCAGCGGTAGGGGGGCTGCCCGTGACGAGCCCCCTCCGCGTCACGGGAGAGGTCCGTGTACAGGTAGAAGGCCCCGAGCTCCCCCAGCAGCCCGCACACCTCCTGCCTCCCGGTCCCGTCCTCCAGACCAGGCCAGGCCTCCGCAAGCCGGTGCTCACTGCTGTGGACCAGCGGCCTGGAGCGGGAGGGGTAGACCACCTGGACACCACCGAGAGCCCACAGCATTGAGGCTCCCCGCGAGGGTGGCCCCACAACCACCGCGTCAGGCGGAAGCAGTGAGGACGCCTCCTGAATAAAACCGATCTCCCTGGCCGTGACGAGAGTCCCGTACTGGACCTGCTCAGGATCATGGACACTAGCGACCAGGTCCCGCTGCAGAGGGAGCCTGCCCCCGGCGAGCACCACGACCAGCACGGCAGCGGCAGCACCTGGCAGCACGCGCCGGAAGGCGCGGAGCCAGCCAGGCCGGCCACCAGACCGGTCACCGTCCCGGTCAGCAAGGTGGCCGCCGTCCCGGCCACCGAGGCGGCGCTGCTGCCTGGCGGTCCGCAGCCGTGTCAGCAGGTAGGAGCAGGCCAGCGCGCTCAGGACCAGCGCAGGCAGGAGCACCAGCGGGACCAGCCGGGCCTTCTGCAGGTACCAGGGTGCTCCCAGCTGACGCCCCCACCAGGACGGTCCCCCGACCATGACCGTCAGCACCAGTGCCATCACCCATGCCCGGAGCCAAGAGCGCGCTGTCGGCTGCTGCCAGGCCAGCCACGCGCCCAGGAGGGTCAACGACGCCGTGACCAGCCCCAGGAGGGAGGTCCAGCCCCAGACCCTCCCGTAGGCGGGCAGGTCCGCCAGGGCCTGCCCCAGCGTCGCGACCAGGCCCGCCCAGCCGCCGTCAGGACGGGAGTAGCCCAGGACACCGGCCAGCGGACGGCGCACGACCCACAGCCCCCCCAAGGTTGCCGCCACCGCGATGGCAGCCACCCAGCCACGGGCACGGACCCGGGCCGTGGCCACCTGCCACACGGCGGGGAACCACCCTGCTCCCAGGACTATCACGTTGAACACGGCAACGCCGTGAGCCGCCACCGCTCCCACGGTGCACACGAGAAGCAGGAGCACCAGGGGCAGCGCCCTGCGGCCAGGACGACGGCACCACGGGCCCCGCTCCGGCCCTAGACCGTCCCCCTGGGACCCGGGCAGGACCACGGGTCCCAGGGGGCCTGCGGACACGGTACCGGCCGCCGGGACAAGCAGGTGGACCGCCAGCAGGACCCCGGGCAGCGCCACGACGCTGAGGGCGTAGGGCCACACGGCCAGGGACGTCAGCAGCACGCTGAAGGCGACGGCGCCGCCGCCCAGGAGCACCGCCAGTGCGATGCCCCACTCACGTGCAGGCCTAGGCCCTGGCAGCAGGTCCCGCGCCCCGGTCAGCATCCCTGCCAGGGAGCCGGGCCACAGGAGCGCCCCTGTTCCCAGCAGCGCCGCGTTCGTGGCCTGGGCGGGGCCTGCAGGCAGGAGGCAGACCACGGCGTGCCACGGTGTCGGGTAGTAGACGGACTGCCCCTGGTAGAGCGCCTCCAGCCCCCCCAGCAGGGAGGCGTCTCCTCCTTCCCGGACGGCGGCGACAGCACTGAGGTGGAAGACCGCGTCAAAGGCCTGGGCGGGCCACCGGGGGCTGACAGCCCCCCACCCGTAGGCCGCCACCCAGGTGACGGCGCTGAGCAGGACAGCAAGGAGCACAGGGCCGTGCAACCTGGCCATCGCCCTGGGGCGGCTACGTCCCCGGGACCAGGAGCCTGCCTCCCCCCCGTCCTGGAGCTGACTGGCCGCAGCCCTCGGCACCCGTGACAGCACCGCCATCAGCCCGGTAAGCATCGCGGTCAGCGCCCCCAGGACAGGCAGCGCGGCCGTGCCCCACCGCCAGCCGAGCACCTGGGCCACAACAGTGGCCACGGCGACCAGGGCCACGGTGACCCCCGGGGCCAGAGCCAGCGCCGACCACCCGCGCACACCTGCCGCGCGGCTCACGCACCACCCTGGGACCCACAGCAGGAGAGCGAAGAGGACCGCCAGCCCACAGGTGCCGAGAAGGTCAGAAAGGCTCACGAGCTCCATCCACAGGCGCTGATGACGTAGAGCGTGTGGACACCGTCGCTGGCCACAGGGGTCAGGGCCTCATCCGGTATCAGGTTGAGCTGGTTGTGCCACTGGGGCGCCTTGCCGCCCCCCGGGGGATCCCCCTCCGTGGGGTCGGCGTCGTAGTAGTAGTAGTGGGCCCCGAGGCGGTCCAGGGCCTGGCAGACCTCCGGGTCAACCTGGACGTAGGCGGCTCGGGCGGCCACGTAACGCCGGTCCTCCTCGGAGTAGAAGCGCAGGGTGGGGAAGACCACCGGCGTCTGCGTCAACGACCAGAAGTAGGCTGACCCGTTGGTCGGCTGCCCCAGGACGACGGCGTCGGAGGGCAGCTGGCCTGCCGCCTCCCGGATGAAGTCCGCCTCCCCCGGGGAGAGCATGGCTGTCCAGGTCAGGTGCTGGGGCTGGTAGGCCACAGCAACCACCCTCTCGTGCATCCCGGCCCGGCCGACGGCGTTGACGACCAGTGCCACCGAGCAGATCAGCGCCAAGACGCCGGCGACAGCCCGTGGCGCTCCTGAGCGGCTCCGGGCCAGCCCCGTGAGCCAGTCGATCGTGGTGGCTGCCAGCACCAGGGTGGAGATCTCCAGCAGCGGCAGGATCCGGGCCCGCTGAAGGTACCAGGGCGAGGCCAGCAGGCTCAACGGGGTCCAGGTGAGCACGGAGGCAGCCAGGAGCACCAGCACCAGGGGCAGGCACAGCGCGGCCCAGCGGTGGCGGCGCGTCACCAGGGAGACGAGGAGGCCGACGCAGGCGAGCAGGGTGAGCACCGTGGCCCCGAAGGAGCGGTCGGAGATGTTGGCGAGCATGGGGCTGTCCCGCCACGCCTCAATGAGCATCGTGGTCACCATCGCACCCGGCCGGGTGAAGCGGGCCAGCATGATGAGCTGGTCGGCGAAGAGGACGGCGCCCACGACGACTGCCAGAACCAGCCCGCCTGCCAGCACCAGCATGCCGGCGCGCAGGCGCCCGCCTGCCCGCCAGCAGCGGCGCACCTCGTGGAGGAGGACCAGCAGCAGCGCGGGCACGCCGATGACAGCCAGGTTGAAGACCGAGGTCCCGTGGACGAAGACCAGTCCCAGGGCGGCCAGGAGCGCACCGGCCACGGTCCCGGGCAACCACGTGGTGGTCCTCCTGGGAGCAGGACCGCGCTGCGGGCGGCACACCAGGATGAGGGGCACCGCCCCCGGCAGCAGGCACACCGCCCACGCGTAGGGCCACAAGGTGGTCAGCATGGAGAACGGGCCCGTCGCGATGGAGGAGGCCACGGTGCCCGCCAGCAGCGGCAGCCCATCACGAACCCGGCGCGAGGCCACCGGGAGAACAGCCGACAGGAGCGAGGCGCACCCCAGGGGCCAGATGACGCAGGCCCCCAGCAGGGCCACCACGTTGGCGGCCACCGGGACGGAGGCTGGCACCACCGCTACCAGGGCGTGCCAACCCGTGGGGTAGTAGTGCGTCTCTCCCCAGTACATGGGGTCGAGGGAGCCCACCGGGTAGGCGTTGGCCTGGCTGCGCACGTAGGTGGCCGCGTTCAGGTGCCAGACCCCGTCGGAGGCCTGCATCGGGGTGTCGATCCCGCCGAGGCCTCGCAGCACCGCCTGCGCCGACAGCAGGCAGGCCAGGACCAGGGCCGCGACAAGCGGCCACCAGGTCCTCGGCGGGGGATCCTCCTCTGCCCCTGGCCAGCGTCGGCGGGCCAGCCTGGTCACGGCGAGGACAGCCACAAGCAGCACCAGGAGCCCGAGGCTGGCCGTCAGCGTGTTCCAGGGCAGGGAGAGCAGGTGGTAGAGGACCACCAGCGCCCCCATGCCCGCAGAGGCGACCGAAGGAGCGGCTGCCAGCGCCTGCAGGCGCAGCACCCGCAGGCCCCGCAGCAGGAGGTAGCCGGGGACGAACAGGACGATCAGAACGAAGAGGGCGGCGGTACACGCCTCGACCCAGGTCGCGGTTTCCAGGAGCTACGCCTTCACATTGAGAACTACTGTCAGGACAGTGCCACACGGCAGCCGCACCAGCATATGTCCGCGACACAGGCGTGGACGAGTGGTAGCGGACGGTATCGACGAGGTATCCAACTCACCTGTGCCATCTCAGTCACGCTCGTCGTCTCTGCTTGTTGTCTCTGCTGTCTTCGTCCCCCTCTCTGCCTGGTTCTGTTCTGCCTACTCGTGCCCGGGCGGCCCTGTGGCCACCCCGGCAGCACCGTCGTCAGGCCGCCCCTCCCGGTCCTGCCCCAGGAGCAGGGCGTCGTACCGGGGGCGGACCGCGCTCCAGTCCGCGTGGGAGACCATCCACTCAGCCTGCTGCACCCGGTAGGCCTCGTCGTCGCACAGGGAAAGGATGCGGGCAGCGGCCTCCTGGGGTGTCGCCACCACCCACTGCGCGGGGAACAGCGCGCCAGGTCCTCCCCACCGGGCGACGTCGGGCCAGTTGCGTACCACCGGCAGCGCCCCTGACGCAGCCCCCTCAATAAAGCCTTCGTGCGTCCCCTCACGACGGGAGGAGGACAGGATGACCCCGGCCTCCCTGAGAAAGGCCGGGACCTGGGCAGTGCGTCCGGTGATCCTGACCGAGGGGCCGAGGTCCTCAATCCTGGCCCTGGTCGCCTCCGCGTAGGCTGCCTCAGCCTCCGACATGTCCTCAGGAAAATCGGGACCGATCAGGAGCAGCGACCAGGAGGGGTCCTCCTGGCGCACCAGGTCCAGGACGTCGAGCGCCCACGCAGGGTCCTTGCGTCGGGCGGCCCAACCGACCAGGGCGATCGTCCTGGCCGACCCGGCAGTCTTGGGGAGGCGGAACCGGGTGAGCAGCGCCCGGTTGGGGACCGTGGAGACCACGACGTGACCAGGCAGCCTCACCGTCGTCTCCAGCATCCTGCGGATAGCCGGGGAGACGGTCACCAGCTCGCTGACCGCGTTCCAGTCAACGAGCTGGGGCATCGCGGTAGACGCCTCGTAGGAGTGGATACGGATGAGCAGCCGGGCCCGGGGGGCCAGGAGCGGGACCATGAGGCTGGCCCAGACAGCGGCAGCGCTCCCCCACTCCACGAAGACGGTGTCTGCCCAGGCGAGGTCGTCGGCTACCTTCTGCGGTACCACGACCCGGTGCCCCCGACCACGCGCCAGCTCCACACGCAGCGCCAGGACGGTGCTCTGCTCAGGAACGACAGGCAGGTCCCCCAGGTCCTGGCACCGCACCTCGAACCGCTCGTCGGCATCGTAGTCCGTAATGATGTCTGTCACGAAGTTCCAGTTCTTCAGGGACAGGAAGAGGACCCGGCGCGGACGCTCCCGGGTGGCCGGGAGAGCCGCTCCTCCGTCCGGCACCACAGGCTCACGCTGCTGGGCAGCCGCGACGGCGACAGGGCGCGTCACCTCCTGGAAGGCCCTGGAGGCACGTAACGGGGCCAGAAAGCCGTGGGGGTCCACCGACAGGGCCGAGTCCGTGGCGCCAAAGTGCAGCTGGGGGTGGAACATCAGCCGCAGCACCAGGTCGAGCAGGCCCGCCACACAGGCGTCCTCCTCCGCCGCCCAGGCCTGGTCCGCCAGGTCGAGAACGTACTGGGCGGCTGTCGCGGCGCGACGTGAGTCGCCGCCGTCCACGTCCAGGTCGATGATGCAGTCCTCCAGACGCAGCACCGAGACCTCAGGGCGCTCACCCATCTGCGAAGCGGCCCGGCGCAGCAGCCGACGCGCCTGTGAGAAGCGGTGACGATCAGCCAGGAAGCGCGCCCGCCGGGCGACCTCCAGCGCGCCCGCCAGGGCGTTCCTGCGCAGCGAGACGTCGAGCCTGGCCAGCACGACAGTCTCCAGGACAGCCATCCCCGGCCTGGTGGTGGCTGCCCGGGCCATGAGGCCTACAAGACCAGTAGCGTTGCGTGCCATCAGCGCCCCCTGGACTCGTCAGCGGAGGGACCGAGGTACGCCTCGGCCTTGGAGCACGCCCTGGTGGGCCAGGACGAGGCGGACCGCGCCGTCGGCACCTCCGGGGCCCTGTCTGTGGCCAACAGCCCGGGGTGACTGGAAGCCGTGGGCACTACGGCACCGTGACCCGCTGCCCACGCGCAGGTCAGGCACGTCCTCATCACGGCGACCTCCTCCCCTTGCGGCGCTCCCGCTCTGGATCCGTTCCCGCAAGGACCTGAGCACCATGACACGGAGCAGCCTGCACGGTGCCGCACGTACGCACGTAGGTACCGCGCCTGAGGCACGAGCCTCCTGCCGCTCACGCGGGCGCTCAGGACCCTCGAACCACGACGGGCTACTACCGTACCGGGACGACCCGCCTCAGGCGGGGCAGCCGTGCCGGTGTCACGCCACCGTACTGCCGCTAGGAGCGCGGCGGGCTGGCTGACGGAAGCTGTGGTCATTCTCATCGGTCCACCCCTTCCACCGGCCCGGCCAGGCCGGGGGGCGGCACCAGCGACGGGTCCTGGGCGCGAGCACGTCGTTCCAGCACCGCGACGGCCTCCACCCAGCCCGCTACCTGCTGCTCGGCGCTCAGCAGGTGAGCCACCCGGTCGCTCGCCCTCTTGGCCCGGGCGACGTCCTGGTCGGTCAGGGCGTCCAGAGCCGCAGCCAGGGAGGCGGAAGAGAAGTCCGCCGTGACGACGCCCAGACCGTGCTGCCTCACCACCTGCGCCATCTCCGGGCTTGGGGACACAACGACGGCCAGACGGGCCTGGACAAAGTCGAACAGCTTGTTGGGCAGGGCGTGCTTGTAGTTGAAGGACACCGGCGGCAGGCAGAAGACACCGACGTCGTAGCCCGAGAGGGTCTCCACCAGCCGGGTGTAGGGAACCGGGTCCAGGACCCGCACGCGCCCGGGCGGCAGCTGCGCTGCCTGCTGGCGCAGCCGCTCGATCAGGTCGGGGTCGTTCCTGGTGAGGTAGAGGTCAAAGGTCACCTCCCTACGGGTACGCCCCACAGCCTCGATCATGCGTTCCAGGTGGCGGTCTGGCAGGGCCGCGCCGGAGTGGACCAGCCGCAGGGGACGGGAGGGCGGGGTCACCGCAGTGTCATGGTAGGGAGTGGCGTTAGTCACCACCTCGGCCCGTATACCGTACTCACGCCTGTAGGCCTGCGCCAGCCCCTGGGCCACGGTGGTCACGGAGTCCGCACGGACGACGTAGCGTCGGCACAGCCAGCGTACGTAGGGAGCCACGAACAGCCGCCAGCGCAGCACGCCCTCCTTCTGCCGGGGCGCGTACTCGTGCAGGTCGGCGTGGACACCTCCCAGGGGACGCAGGGACAGGGCCAGGGGGACGGTCTCCGCGTCGTTGGCCAGGACCACGTCCCAGGCTCCCACCGGCAGGTGCTTGCGCGCCCAGGAGACGACCTCCTGCCTCGCCTGCACCCGGGAGAAGCGCCGGGCTACCAGGCTGGCACGGTCCAGGCGCCACGAGACCAGCTCGTCAGGTATCTGCACGTGGGCGGCCACGCCCTCAGGGGCCTGCCCGTAGCCACAGGTGGTGACCTCGTGGGTGGCCGACAGCAGGCGCACCTGCTTGAGCACACGGGCGTCAGAGACGATCGGGGAGAAGGAGAGGATCAGTACCCGAGCGCGCCGGGACCCCACCGAGGAGCTGCTGTCCAGCCGCGCCCGGGCCGGTCCCAGGAGCGCCCGGCGGTAGGCACCCAGCAGGGCGACGCTCTCGCTCTGCCAGGTCAGGTGCTGTCCCGCCGCCAGGGCTGCGTCCCGGTACCGCTGCGGGTCGGCCAGGATCTGGCGAATGGTCAGGGCAAGGTCTGCCGGGTCCTCACCGCTGAAGACCTCACCGACCCCGAGGCGCTCGACCACCGAGCGGATGTCCGGCAGGTCAGCGGCGGCCACCGGCACGCCCCCCCGGATCGACTCGAAGAGCTTGTTAGGCAGGGCGTAGCGGTAGGACAGACAGGTGGGACGGACGTGGACCACAGAGATGTCCGCGTCCGACAGCGCCTCGGAGACCTCGTGGGGGGCCACGGGCCCGACCTGGTGGACCCGGTGGGTGACTCCGTGGCGGGCCGCGAGGTCCCACAGCGTGGGCAGGTAGTCAGGCTCCCCATAGCCCAGCATGACCAGGTGGACGCTCTCCGGGAGCGCGGGCAGCGCCGCGATCGTCTCCTCAATGCCCCGTGAGGTGGTGATGCGTCCCCCGTAGGCGATGACCTGCGTGTCAGGCCCCAGCCCGGCGAGTTCACGCAGCCGCCCCCGGGAGCGGTCCGGGGCGGGACCGGCCACCGGGACGTTACGCACCAGGACCGGCGGCGAGGGCATCTGGTAGTGCTCCGCCATCCAGCGCACGATCGAGGGGGACACGGTGATGACCGCGTCAGCGCGCGCGACCCCGCGAGCCTCGATAGCCGCCTCGACCCGGGGGGCGAGAAGACGGTCAGCCCGCACGTTGCGGTCCAGCCACAGCTCGTGGGCGTCGTAGACGAGCCTGGCGCCACAGCGTTCCACGATCCACAGCGCCGGAGCGAGGGTGTTGCCGTCGTTGGCGTGCACCACGTCCGGGGACCACTCCAGGGCAGCACGGGCGGTACGGAGCCAGTAGGTGGACAGGGCCAGGGTCTTGTAGGCACGCATACCCATGTCCGCCTGGAGGGCCACCACGGAGGAGGAGGTCTCACGCAGCACCCGGCGCGCCCTGCCCAGCAGGGAGGAGGTGCCCGGCGCCCCCGCCGCGCCCGACGGGAGTGACGCCTCCTCCTGCCCCACCGTCCCGGACTCGGGAACACCACCTCTGCCATCAGCACTACCAGCACCGCTCCCGGAGCCGGGCGGCGCGGCGGACAGCGCACCGACCACCCCCACGGCTGTGTCCGACGAGGCGTCCTGCCCCTCAATGCCCTCCTCAACGCTGTTCCCGTTCAGCCAGGAACGCATCCGGGCCACGCCCGGAGCCACCCGCTCCAAGGAGAACTCCTGGCTGCGGTGGATGTCCACCCCGGAGGAGACCGGCTCACGTCCCTCGGAGAAGCCTGCACTGGCGCGCGACACGGCGAAGATGCGCACTGTCGCCCCGGCGTCCCTCAGGGTCGCGGCCTCCTTGAGCACCCGCGAGTCGTTGTGGGCGTCGTTGAAGACAAGCATGGCCACACGCGGCCCCCGCCCACCCCGGGTAGGCAGGCGCAGGCTGGCCGGTGCCGATCCGGTCTGGCGGTTCATACGTTCTCCTCCTGGGCGTGACCCGGTTCCGAGACAGCGGCGGACACAGCGACGTCGTCCGGCACAGCGGATGGCACGGCGGACGCCGACCGGCCTGGACTCACCGATCCCACCGTACCGGTGGAGCCGTTGTCCAGCAGTCCGGCCAGCGCCGCCTGCTGGGCGAAGTCCGGGGCGGAGGCCACGACCTCGTCAAAGGTGCCACAGGCCACGAGCTCAGCATCCCGCATGAAGCAGACCTGGTCGCTGTGACGGATCGTAGCCAGGCGGTGGGCGACGACGATGACGGTCACCTCGCCTGAGAGCCCCGCGACGGCCTCGGTCACCGCGGCCTCGGTAGCGGTGTCCAGGGCGGAGGTAGCCTCGTCCATGATGAGGACAAGAGGCTCGGAGTACAGTGCCCGGGCGATCCCCAGACGCTGGCGCTGGCCCCCGGACAGCTTCATGCCGCCCTCGCCGACCTCCGCCCAGATGCCCCCTGGCCGCTCCTCAATGACGTCGAGGAGCTGTGCCCGCTCCAGGGCGCGGCGGACACGGTCCTCGTCGATAGAGTCGGTGTCCCAGGACAGGGCCACGTTGTGGGCGACAGTGGAGTCGAACAAGGAGACTTCCTGGGGGACGTAGCCCACGCGGGAGCGCCAGGAGCGCAGGACGTCGCTGAGAGGGACGTCGTCGACCCGCAGCGTCCCCGAGGAGGGCTCCTGCAACCCCAGGATGATGTCCACCAGGGTGGACTTGCCCGATCCGGAGGCACCCACCAGCGCCATGGAGGAGCCGAAGGGCAGGGTCAGGGAGATGTTCCTCACCGCAGGCTCCTCGGAGTCCGCGTAGCTGAAGGTGACGTCGTCGACGACGAGGGCGCGAGCACCCTGCGGCAGGTCGGCACCGGCGCTCATCTCGGCGTGGCGCTCCCGGTTGGCCCGGCCCTCCTCGATCTCGGCGAGGACCCGCTCGGCGTGGGGGATGTTGGAGCCGGTCTGCCCCATGATCGTCTGGAAACGAGTGATAGAGGGCACGATGCGGAAGCCGCAGACGCCAAAGAGCGCCAGGGAGGACAGCGCCTCACCCTGACCACCCTGCATGAATCCCATGACCGCAGCGATGACGAGCCCCCCGATCAGGGCCATCTCCAGCATGTAGCGCGGGACCGCCCCCAGGAAGGCCTGGTCCGCACGGGCGTGGGAGGCGCGGCTGCGCTCAGCCAGCACCACGCGCTCCAGCTCGGCGGCCTTGTCCCGCAGGGTAATCTCCTTGAGCGAGTGGACCATCTCGGTGACCAGCCGCACAGCCTTGACGGAGTAGGCGCGGTTGTCCTGCCCTGCGGCAAAGGCCCGTCGCAGGACCCACAGGTACATGATGACGGCAACCAGAAGGAAGTAGACCACCGTGACCGCAGCCATGACCGGGCGCGACACGAACAGGACTGCCATGACCGCGACAAAGGTGCAGATCTCACCAGCAAGCTGGGTGAAGGGGATGAGAACACCGGAGACCGTGGAGGCCACACCCACGTCGGTGGAGCGGACCAGGTCCGTGGAGTGGCGCTTGAGGCGGTCGGCCCAGGGCGCGTAGAAGAAGGAGTCCAGCAGCTGGGCACCCAGGTCCTGCTCAAAGCTGGCGAAGCGCCTGGTGGAGACGCGCTGGAGGATGATCGCCAGCAGCCCCTTGGTCACGTAGAGCACGCAGACCACCACCAGGAGCCAGACCAGCATGCTGGGAGGGACAGTCACTCCCAGCAGGGGGACAGTCATGCTGGTCCCGGACATGAGCGGTGTCAGCAGGAGAGCCAGCAGCCCCATGGCCGCCACGTCCAGGAGAGCCAGCGCGGAGAACAACCCCGCGAACGTGAGGATGAATCTCTTGGCCCCTGGAGGCAGGACGCCCAGGAGGTCTCTGACGGTACCCAGCAGCATGCTCACGCCGTGAGTCTAGCTGGCACGGGCGTCCTCGGCCTGCGGCCAGAGTGTGGGCAGAGCCAAGCTCCACGCCGTGCCAGCGGGGCTGGACTACTGCCCCGTGCGCTCCCCACCGCCGATCGTCAGGCGGGGCGTGCCAGCCCACCGGGCAGGGTCCGTGGCGCGCCGCCCGTCGAGCAGGAGCCTGGTGCCGGGAAGGTCTGCCGGGGAGAGGTCCCGGTACTGCGCGTGGTCAGCCTGGACGATGACCACGTCCGTCGGCTCCCCCAGGTGGTAGGGGGTCCAGCCGAAGGCGGACAGCTCCTCGTCTGTGTACATCGGGTCCTGGACGCTGACCTCGGCGCCGGCCTCACGCAGTGCCTCGACCGTGGGGAAGACCCCGGAGAAGGCCGTCTCCTTGACCCCGCCACGGTAGGAGGCGCCCAGGACCACCGCGCGCAGCCCCTCCAGCGAGCCGAGGACCTCGGTCGCCCGGTCCACCACGTAGCGGGGCATGGTGGCGTTGAAGGTCCGTGCCGTGCGCACGACCGAGGCGTCGGGGTCGGTGGACAGGTACAGGCGTGGGTAGACGGGGATGCAGTGCCCGCCCACCGCGATACCGGGCCGGTGGATGTGGGAGTAGGGCTGGGAGTTGCAGGCCTCAATGACCTTCTCGACGTCAAAGCCCGCCTTGTCCGCGTAGACCGCGAACTGGTTGGCCAGGCCGATGTTGACGTCGCGGTAGGTGGTCTCCGCCAGCTTGGCCATCTCAGCGGCCTCGGCAGTGCCCATGTCCCACACTCCGTTAGGGCGAGGCAGGTCGTCACGCTCGTCAAAGTCCAGCACCTGCTCGTAGAAGCTGATACCGGCACGCGTTCCGTCCTCGGTGAGCCCTCCCACCAGCTTGGGGTAGCGGCGCAGGTCGGCGAAGACCCGCCCGGTCAGCACTCGCTCGGGGCTGAAGACGAGGTGGAAGTCCCGGCCCTCGGACAGCCCGGAGATCCTCTCGATCATGGGCTTCCACCGGCCGCGCAGGGTCCCTACCGGAAGAGTGGTCTCGTAGGAGATGAGGGTGCCGGGAGTCAGGTGCTCGGACAGGGAGGCCGTCGCTGCGTCCATCCAGGCGAAGTCAGGCTCCCAGGTGGCGTCGTCCACGAAGAGCGGCACCACCAGGACGACCGCCTGCGCACCAGGAACGGCCTGCGCGTAGTCGGTGGTGGCACGCAGGGCGCCCGAGCCGGTAGCCGGGCTGAGGGCGGCCAGCTTCTCAGCCAGGTGCGCCTCTCCGGGGAAGGGCTCGCGACCCGCGTTGACGGCCTCGACAGTCGCGGGGTTGACGTCAACCCCGATCACCTCATGGCCCTTCTCAGCGTACTGGACGGCCAGGGGCAGACCGATCTTGCCCAGGGCGACGACGGCGATGCGCATGCGCGGGTTCCTTCCTCTCAACGTCTGCCAGACAGCAGGCAGGTCCCGTCAAGAATAGCCGCCTCCTCCCGGTGGGGGCACCCGTCCTCCCGATGAGGAAGGACATACTCCCCGAGGCTGGCCGACCCGAGCAGGCCAGGGGTGTCCCGGACTGTCGGGGGCCGTCCGGGGCTGTCCGGCCTTCCGGGCGGCAGAGCGGGCCGGTCAGCGCGACAGGCGCCGCGCGTCCAGGACCACGGTGCGCAGAAGATCAGCCACAGCACGACCGGTGGCTGACATCGAGCGGTGCTCCTCCACCCAGCGGTGCAGGCGACGGGCTCTCCCGTCCCGGTCTGGTCCGGCCGCCAGGCGCGCGTCCTCCTCCAGCGCCTCGGCCATGGCCGAGGCCACCGCCTGGGGCTCGTGGTCGCAGGCCCACCCCAGGTCGTGACCAGCCACGTCCTCGACCACCGGCCCCCGGCCGGCGTAGAGCACCGGCGTGCCGCACGACAGGGCGGCCAGCACCTTTGTCGGATAGGCAAAGTCGTAGCCCAGCCCGGGCCTGATCGACACCAGGCAGGCCACGGCACCCCGCTGCCAGCGGGCGGCCTGGGCCGGCGGCATGAGAGGGTGCATGACCACAGCCGGGGCGCCGTCCAGGCCGACCGGGATCGTCGCGGCCGTCTCGCTGATGGCCTCCCAGTCGGAGCCCTGCCCCAGGAAGAGGACCTGGGCCGTGGGGTGCACGGAGCGCACCCGGGCCACGGCCTGGGCAAACACACCTGCTCCCTGCCACTCCGAGGCGGTCCCCGCGTAGACGAAGTAGGGGCCGGTGATCCCCAGCTCCTCCTTCTCCTGGGAGGTCGGGGCGGGACCGTCAGCACTGAACACCGAGGTGTCGATACCGTTGAGCACGACCCTGACCTGCCGGGCACCCAGGTCACGCACCGCCTGCGCCACGTCCTCGTTGACGGCGACGACGCTGCTGGCTCCCTTCACAGCGAAGGACTCCAGGGCACGCACCGCCCGGACCACGAGCCCTGGCGCACCGGTGGAGGCGGCTGCGGCCGACCACACGTCCGGGGCGTACCAGACGTAGGGCAGGCGGCGCAGGGCGGCGACCAGGCGCACCACCGCACCAGTCGTCGGAGGCGGCTCCACCAGGACCACGTCGGGGCGGGGCGCGGTGAGGGCACGCAGCAGCAGAGGCATGTCGAAGGACATGTAGGGCAGGTAGCCGCGCAGGTAGCCCGAGCGGTCCCGCAGGGCGGGCCAGCGCGAGACAGTAACACCCTGAGGGTCGGGGGGAGCAGGAGTGTCAGCCACTCTAGCAGGGGCGGAGCCGAGCGCCCCGCCGCCCTGGTTCCCAGCGGGCTCCTGGCTACCGGCCGCCCCGGCCTGAAGAGGCTCGGGGGCCTGAGAAGACCCTGAAGGCAGGCCCGTTGGCGAAGGGCCTGCGGCCCCGGCCCGGGGGGGTGTGGTGGTCAGTACCCGCACCGGCACCCCCCTGCCCGCCAGGGCGCGCTCAACCCCGTCGAGCCGGAAGGAGGCGGCAGCGGCCTCAGGAAGGTGGATACGCGAGGCCAGCAGCACTCCCCCACGGCGCGCCACTGGCCGAGGACCAGCAGCGCACGCCCTGAGGGCACCTCCCCTCAGCCCCCGATCGATCACACCGAGAAGACCGATGACAAGAGTCATACCTTCTCCTTACTCTTCTTGCCGTCGCTCTCCTTGCCGTCAAGGCTGTCGAGAAGATCCAGGCTGCGCGGGGACAGGTCAGCGGCGACCTGTCGCGCCCGGGCCCGCCAGGTCTGGCCGTCCAGGACCTGACGCATCCGCTCCTGGACGGCCAGCCTCTCCCCGGGGTTGTCGGCAAGACGACGCAGCAGGGCAGCCAGGGCCTCAGGACTGTAGGGCAGGGTCCAGCCGATCCCCAGCTCCTCGACGATCCGCCCGGTCTCGGTACCGGCGGTGGCCACCACCGGCAGCTCGTGGGCCAGGTACTCGTAGAGCTTGTAGGGCACGGCGAAGTCCCAGTAGGGGCTGGGCTCCACCAGGAGCACACCCAGGCTGGCCCTCTCGTAGAGGGGCTCCAGGCCCTCCCGCTCGGTGTGGACGACCTCGTGGCGGCCCGGGGGCAGGAGGGGGAGGTAGTGCTCCGCCGTGGCCTGCCAGGTCTCCTGGCGCACGCACAGGGTGAGCCGGGCCTGGGGCACCTGGCCCACGGCCTTGGCCACGGCGTCCAGGATGTAGTTGTCCCCCAGGACACCGATGAAGAGGAGCTCCAGGCTGCCGGGCCGGGGCCGCGACACCTGGGACACAGCCTGAGGGTCGGCCCCGGGGGGCAGCGCCTTGATGCGGTCCGGCCGGATCACTGGCAGGTGGGGTGCCATCGCCTGGCTGGGCAGGTAGACCTGCACTCCTAGCCGCCTCCAGGACCACAGCTCGGCGGTGTAGGCCGCTTTCAGCGCGTTGTCCACTGCCGGGTGGATCCCCTCGCGGAACCGGGGGAAGCGCCAGTACAGGTCTCGGTAGAAGGAACCTACTGCCACGCCGCGACGCAGGAGCCGGGAGAAGAGCCCTGTGTCGAGCCGGGGGTGCACCGGCAGGTGGCGCGGCTCGGTCAACGCGCTGGGGATGGTCGCGTTCTCCGAGTAGAGGAAGGGCGGTGCCGGCGCGTCACCAGGCAGGTGCCCACGCGCGGACAGGTACTGGTCTACCCGGAGCAGCGCACGCCTCATCGCACGCCGCCGCTGCGAGGCGTAGCCCGCGACGGTCACCACCTCGAAGCCGAGGGCCTCAAAGGCCTCGCGCATACGCACTGGCCGCAGGCGAGAGGCCGCCGCCCGCTCCACCAGCGGGTAGGGGGCGTGAAAGATCATGAGGGGACGGGCGCGGCCCTCTGGCACCTCCCGGTAGTCCTGCACAGTGCTCCTCCGCTCCTCCCGGCTGGTTTCGACGACGGCCAGCGGCGGCGGGGCCGCCGGGCAGGCAGTAAGGCAGACAGTACGTCAGAGGAGCAGCGCGGGCGAGCCGGGCGACTGCGAGGACCGCGATGCCCCTGGCCCGGCTGGCCCCTCATGGTGGACGCCGGCGCCCCGCCCAGCGATCCACCGCTCGATGTCGTCCTTCATCGAGTCCATGACTGCGGACGCCGTCTCTATCGCCCACCGCACGACTGTGTCTTCACCACCATTGACCCGGTCAACAAGGGACTCGTCAATAAAGTTTTCATCAAGAGTCTCGACGGCAACCGCCCCCATTGGGCGGTCAGCGTGCTCCATGCGCACAGCCAGCATGGCGCGACTCTTCATTGCCATTCCCCGGCACTCGTGCTTGCTGATCCCGTAAGCGCTCACGTTATACCTCACCCATTCCTCATCGTCAGACGGAAAGCGCTCAAACGCGACACGCCCCTTGGTGTAAGCGAATCCAATACACCCCTCGCCGGGAGGATACGAGAGCCTCCCTGGTCTGTCCAACTCCAAGTTCCGAGAGAATCGCGCTACCGCGTAGAGCCGACTGTCATAACAGTAGTAGAAGGTAACGCGTGACGCCGAGAGCAGCACGTCCTCGCGCCCGCCCGAATCGCTCTCCAGCACCAGAAGACGCAACAGACGGTGCGCCTGAACCTTCATAACAGCGCCAATCATCTGGTGGTACTGTTTCTCCCGCTCCTCGGACCACCGGATCTCCTTCCGAAGGTCGTCGTGACGAGCCCCTGCGAGGACTCCCCAGACCAGCGACACGACTGACATGCCAGCACCGACAACCAGAAAGGTGTAACCGGGCAGGAACAAGAGCGGCTCCGTCTGAACGGACCAGATACCGAGCAGGATCGCACCGGCCCCTTGGCCCAGGGTTGGCCAACTCCGTCTGAGGAGGACCATCCACTCCCTGGGTGTGCGCCTGCCCGTAACCATGACGGGCGGCTCAGGCGGTCGCGTACGCGAGGCGTCTCTTGTCCTTGGCTACCGTCAGATCCACTCTGCCGGAGAGGCTGACAACAGCACCGTTCATGAAGGACTCGGCGACCTCGGCTGCCGCAGCAAAGCCCTCTGCCTCAACGACCAGCTCTACCCGGACGGAGTGCAGGGTCGGCGCCTTGCGGATCTCGACGACATCGACGTCAGGCCGCTGCTCCTCAAGCCGACGAGCAGTATCACGCAGCAGGTCTGCAGCAGCGTCAAGATCCTGCCCCTGAGCGAGACCGAGATACGTGGCAGCCTGGTACTTCCTCGCCATGGCCTCCCCTAAATTCTAACTGGTCACCCCCGGGGGACATCCCGGCTACCTTGCAGTGTAGCAGGAGCGCACAGGCTCCTGCCGCCTCAGGACCCCACGACCCACTCGTGGACGGCCCGGTAGGCAGCCCCGACCACGGGTGTGGAGAAGCGCTCACCGATCGTGGCGGAGACGTCAGCGGCGCTGGCGCCCGCCAGCCGGCCACGGGTCTCCACCACGGCGTCGGCCCAGGCGGCGGGAGCCGCCCCCGCCGCCACGACGCTGCCGTTGCCCTCCTCCACGTACTCCGTCTGCCCCCCGGCGTCGGAGACCACGACGGGGCGCCCCGCGACGATGGCCTCGGCAGCGGAGACGAAGAAGTTGTCCCCCCTGGTGGGACCGAGGAACATGTCGGCCTGGGCCAGCTCCTCACGCACCCCGGCGGCGTCCAGCGTACCGGTCAGACGCACCCGCCCGGCGAGGTCAGGCCGGGCGGCCTGGGCCTCGACCGCAGCCCGCAGCGGCCCCTCCCCCACAAAGGTCATGGTGGCCTCCACCCCCCGGGACACGAGCTCGGCGAGGACCTCCAGGCAGGCCAGAGGGTCCTTGCGCTCCACCAGTCCGCCCACGCTCACCAGGCGCAGGGTCCCGTCCGAGGCCCCGCCCGGACGCTCCCCCCGGCGCGGCACGGGCTCCCCCTGGGGGTCCACGATACAGGGGACCACGACCACGGGGGCCTCCGCCCGGCAGGCTCGGACCGGGGCGGCGAGGTACTCGCACACTGCCGTGACGACGTCGGGACGGCGCAGGGCCGAGGAGACCAGGACCCGCCCCGCCCTCAGCGGCAGGCTGAGCGTGCCGGGGTTGGTCAGGCCGGACCAGTGCTCGGTGTGGACCCACGGCGCGGTCAGCGCCCCGGCCGAGTCCAGGAGGGTCAGTGGCAGCAGGGAGCTCATGGCCATGGAGTGCATGACGTCGGCGCCCTCGACCAGCCGTGGCAGGGCAGCCGCCGCCTTGGCGACCGAGGCGGGGCTGGCAGGCCGCATGGGCACGCGGACCACGGGCAGCCCCTCAACGGTGACGCGCCGGGTGCCGTCGTCCTGGTGGGGCGGCACGAGGTGGATGATGCGCACCTCCTGGCCCGCCCGGGCGATCGCGCGGCAGTCCCTGACCACGAAGGAGCCGGAGGAGGGAGCGACGGCGGTAGGCAGCCAGGTTGTCACGACGGTCACGCGCATGGGGCTACTGTAGGGCGAGGCGGCCCCAGGAGCACGACAGGGCGCCACGACGCGACACTGGACCTGCCACCCTGCGTGGCTCCTGCTGCGTGGCTCCCGAAGCAGTCGGCGTCCGGCCCGCACGCGTGCCGATACCCTGGTCCCATGCGTGTCCTCTCCGTGGTCGGGGCCCGGCCCCAGTTCGTCAAGCTTGCTCCTGTCGACGCCGCCTTCCGCGCGGCGGGCGTCGACCACCGGATCGTCCACACCGGCCAGCACTACGACCCGATGCTCTCCGACGTCTTCTTCACCGACCTGGGGATCGCCTCGCCCGACGTGCACCTGGGGGTGGGTTCAGGCACCCATGGCCGCCAGACCGGGGCGATGCTGGCGGCCATGGACGAGGCCATCGAGTCCCAGCGCCCCGACTGGGTCCTGGTCTACGGGGACACCAACTCCACCCTGGCTGGAGCCCTGTCCGCCGCCAAGCTGCACGTCCCCGTCGCCCACCTGGAGGCAGGCCTGCGCTCCTTCAACCGCTCCATGCCTGAGGAGGTCAACCGGGTCGTGACCGACCACGCGGCCGACCTGCTGCTGACCCCCACAGCGGTGGGCGCCGACCACCTGGCAGCCGAGGGGCTCGCCGACCGCACCGTGGTGGTGGGCGACGTCATGACCGACGTGCTCCTCCAGGTGCGTGACCGCGTGGCCGACGACCCCTCCCCGGTCATGACCCGGCTCGGCCTGGAGGACGGGGAGTACTCCCTGGCGACGATCCACCGGGCGGAGAACACCGACGACCCCGAGCGCCTGGCCAGCGTGCTCGACTCCCTGGCCAGCCTGGACCACCCGGTGGTGCTCCTGGCGCACCCACGTCTGGCAGCCAGGTGCACCGACCACGGCCTGGACCTGCCAGCACAGGGCGCGCGCGGCTCCCTGATGGCACACCCCCCGCTGGCCTATCCCGAGCTGATCGCCTCCGCCCTGCACGCGCGCGGGGTGGTGACCGACTCCGGCGGGCTGCAGAAGGAGGCCTTCCTCCTGCGGGTTCCCTGTACCACCGTCCGTCCGCAGACCGAGTGGGTGGAGACCGTGGAGCTGGGGTGGAACGTGCTGGTCGAGCCGGGACCAGACCTGGTCGCGGCGAGCTCGCGCCCGCGCCCGGCAGAGCCGACCCCGGACCAGGCCCACCCCTACGGGGACGGTCACGCCGCCCAGCGGGTGGTCGAGGCGCTGCTGGAGAGGGCCTGACGCGCAGCGGGTGCCGACGCACCTGACACGCGCCGACCCGCGACGTCGGGGCCGCGCCCAGCGGGTACGGCCCCGACACGCAGCACCGTCGTAGCCCCCTAGCCCCGGACTGGCGGGCCAACCTTGCAGCTGCGGCCGGGGACGACGCCTCAGCCCGCAGGCAGCGTCACAGCGACAGCCTCACAGCGCGATGACCTGGCCGCTCTCCGCCGAGGCCAGGACCGCCTCGACGACGTTGAGGGTGGCTACCCCCTCGTCCATGGTGACGTGTCTGGAGCCGGTGCCCCGCACCGCGTCGCGGAAGGCCTCCTGCTCCACGGCCAGGGGCTCACGCTTGGCGATGGCGTAGCGGATGACGTCACCCTCGCTGACCCCACGGAAGGCCGCCACCTGGTCCCAGGTCGAGGGGACGGTGCCGTTGGCGTAGAAGGTCAGGTCGCCGGTCAGGGTGTCCGCCACGAAAGAGCCCTTCTCCCCGGTGACGATCGTCAGCCGCTCCTTGAAGGGTGTGAGCCAGTTGACCTCGTGGCACACGATGACACCGTTGGTCAACCGACCGGTTGCCACCACCATGTCCTCGGTCTCCCGGCCTGAGCGGTGGGCCACCTGGGCGCTGATCTGCGCGTAGGGCGCCCCCGCCACCCAGGCCGTCAGGTCGATGTCGTGCGTCGCCAGGTCCTTGACCACGCCCACGTCGCTGATCCGGGCCGGGAAGGGGCCCTGCCGCCGGGTGATCACCTGGTAGACCTCTCCCAGGTCGCCGCGGTCAAGCCGCTCCCGCAGCGCCCGCAGGGCGGGGTTGCAGCGCTCCACGTAGCCCACAGCTCCCACCAGCCTGCGGGAGGAGAACTCCTGGGCCACGCGACGGCCGGCGGCGGCGTCGTGGGCGATGGGCTTCTCCACCATCGTGTGGACCCCCGCCTCGGCCAGGGCCAGGGCCACCTCCTCGTGGAAGACAGTGGGGACAGCCACCATGGCGGCGTCCAGGCCGACGCTGATGAGCGCCTGGACGCTGTCCAGGACCGGCAGGTCCCCAGCGGCACCGAAGCGGTCGCCCCCAGGGTCAGCCACGGCCACGAGGTCCATCCCCTCCGTGGCCCGGATGACCCGGGCGTGGTGACGGCCCATGGAGCCCAGGCCGATAAGACCGACACGCAGGGGGGCCTGCTCAGTGTCAGTGGTCGCTGCACCGCTCGTCGCAGTCATCTCAGGCACCAGCCTTCACGGTGGCGCTCACGGCCTCCACGACGCGGGCGAGGTCGTCCTCGGTCAGCGAAGGGTGGACCGGCAGGGACAGGCACTCACGGGCCGCCTTCTCCGTCCCCGGCAGCTCCAGCCCCGGGGCGTAGGGGGCCAGGGACTCCAGCCTGTGGTTGGGGATCGGGTAGTAGACGCCGGTCCCCACCTGCCACTCCTCGCGCAGGACCGCCTGGACGCGGTCCCGCTCCACAGCCTCGGCCCCCTCCAGGCGGATGGTGTACTGGTGGTAGACGTGGGTGTAGCCCTCAGGCACGTACGGGGTCACCACCCCGTCCACTCCTGACAGCCCCTGGTTCAGGGCCGCCGCGTTGGCCTGGCGGGCGGCGGTCCACTGCGCGAGCCTGGTCAGCTGGACCCGGCCGACAGCCGCCGACACGTCGGTCATGCGGTTGTTGAGCCCCACCACCTCGTTGGCGTACTGCTTCTCCATGCCCTGGTTACGGATCAGTCGGCAGCGACGGGCCAGCTCGGGGTCCGAGGTGGTCACCATCCCGCCCTCAATGCTGGTCATGTTCTTGGTCGGGTAGAAGGAGAAGGAGCCCCACGCCCCGAAGGTCCCTACGGGCGTGCCGTCGATGGCCGCTGCGTGCGCCTGGGCGGCGTCCTCAAAGACCTGCAGGCCGTGGCGGTGGGCGATCGCCATGATCTCTGGCATGTTGGCGGGCAGGCCGTAGAGGTGGACCACCTCGATAGCAGCGGTGCGCTCGGTGACGGCCGCCTCCACCGAGGCAGGGTCCAGGGTGAAGGTGACCGGGTCGATGTCGGCAAAGACCGGAGTGGCACCCGCGACGGCGACCGAGTTGCCAGTGGCGGCAAAGGTGAAGGAGGGCACGATCACCTCCGCGCCCTCGGGCAGCCTGCTGGCCAGGGTAGCCACGTGCTGGGCGGAGGTGCCGGAGTTGACGGCCACCGACTCCGCCCCAGGTGTCACCTGGGCCGTGAACTCCTCCTCGAAGGCCTTGACCTGGGGACCCTGGACCACCATGCCAGAGGCGATGACGGCGTCAACGGCATCACGCTCCTCCTGACCGATAAGCGGCTTGGCGGCAGGGATGAACTCGCGTGGCATCAGTGGCTGACCTCTCGAATAGTGTTGTCGGACTCTTCGTACAGGGCTTGGGTGGCGGGGCAGCGCCACAGGACGGCGTCCCGGGAGCAGGTCCCACCAGGGAGGTCGGAGCCGGGGACGTCGGCAGGGTCCACACGCACCAGCGGCTGCCCGGCACGTCCCACCCAGCCGACCCGGCGGGCAGGCACGCCGGCCACAAGGGCATGGGCTGGGACGTCCCTGGTCACGACAGCACCTGCGGCCACGGTAGCCCAGGCACCGACACGCACCGGGGCCACGCACACGGCACGCGCGCCGATAGCGGCCCCCTCCTCCACGGTGACCCCCACGGGCTCCCAGTCGCTGGCCGACTTCACCGACCCGTCCGGGTTGACCGCCCGTGGGAAGTGGTCGTTGGTCAGCGTCACGGCGGGGCCGATGAAGACACCGTCGGCCAGGACAGCAGGCTCGTAGACAAGGGCGTAGTTCTGGACCTTGCAGTGGGCGCCCATGGTCACGCCCTCACCGATGTAGGCCCCCCTCCCCACGACGCAGCCCTCACCGAGGACGGCGTTCTCGCGGACCTGGGCCAGGTGCCAGATGCTTGACCCCTCACCGATCGTCGCCTCCTCGGAGACGTCGGCGGAGGGGGCGATACGTGTTGCCACGGCGGCTCCTTGCTGAGACGGCAGCCTGAAGGCTGCAGGTAGTGTCCGGGCTGCCCGCACGGCACAGGTACGGCCGCCCGGGTGACCGGTGCCCATCCTAAGCATGTCCGGGCCGTATCTTCATAGGCATGGGTGCAGGCATGCAAGAATGCAGCAGTGACCCCCTACGACACCGCCAGCCGGACCGCACCGGCGCAGGACCTTCCGGCAGCAGCCCCGGTCACCGACGCCTGGCTTGTCATCCCCCTGTTCAACGAGGCCCCGGTCGTGCGTGAGGTCATCACCCAGGCGCGCCGCGTCTTCCCCCTCGTGGTGGTCGTGGACGACGGCTCCGCAGACGCCTCCGCAGACGAGGCCGAGGCCGCAGGGGCCGTGGTCGTGCGGCACCCCATCAACCTGGGCCAGGGCGCCGCGCTCCAGACGGGCTTCAGCTACCTCCTGGAGCGCACTGACGCCGCCTACGCGGTGACCTTCGACGCCGACGGCCAGCACTCCGTGGCCGACGCGGCCGCGATGGTCCGTGCCGCCCGGGAGGAGGACCTTGCTGTCGTCCTGGGCTCGCGGTTTCTGACAGGCTCCTCCTCGGTGGGCCTGGTGCGGCGGCTCATCCTGCGCACCGCGGCGCTGGTGGGCTCGCGGACCTCGGGGATGCGCCTGACCGACGCCCACAACGGGCTGCGGGTCCTGCGCCGCGACGCCCTGGCCCGCATCGACCTCACCCAGAACCGCATGGCCCACGCCAGCCAGATCGTGCGCCAGATTGGCACCATGTCGCTGCCGTGGCGGGAGTTCCCCGTCACCATCACCTACACGGAGTACTCCCGGGCCAAGGGCCAGTCCCTGTGGAACTCCGTCAACATCCTCGTCGACCTGCTCTTCTCCTGAGCGCCTGACCCTGCAGAGGACGCGGCACCATGTACCCCCAGATCATCATCCAGTCCCTTCTCATCCTGGCCGTGGCGGCCGTCGGCTGGATGATGCTGCGCACTCCTGGCGGCGCCAGGAACCAGGCCGCCCGCCGCCTGGTCACACTCGCCTTCGTGCTGTTCGCCGTCGTGGCGATCGTCACTCCGTCCCTCATGACCCGGGTCGCAAACATGGTGGGGGTTGGACGTGGCGCCGACCTGCTGCTCTACGCCCTGGTCGTAGCCTTTCTCGCCCAGGTCCTGTCGGCCTTCAGGCGCAACGCCGCCAGGGAGAGGCAGATCACCCGCCTGGCACGCCGGATCGCGCTGGACCAGGCCCCGGAGCCGCCCGGCGCCTCCCCGACCGGCCCCGGGGTGGCGCCGGAGAGCCCGGCCCGCAGCACCTGAGGCGCCACTGAGGTACTGAGGCTAGCGCCGTCGCCTCGCCTGCCTCACGACAACCTCCTCGCGCAGGCGCAGGCCACCGGTGACGGCCCACCTCACCGGCGCCTGCCAGGGGGCCGCGTACCGCCCAGCCATGTAGCGGCGGGCCGACGCGTGGTGGGCACGAATCATGGCCTCGGGCCGGGACTTCCAGCTCGCGCCCTGCTCATGGACCACCTCACAGTCCAGCACCTGAAGGTTGACCCACCCGGCTGCGCTCACACGCCGCCCGAGGTCGACGTCCTCAAAGAACATGAAGTAGCTCTCGTCAAAGCCACCCAGACGTCGCCACGCCGCAGCGGGCAGCAGCAGGCAGGCACCAGAGAGCCAGCCCACCTCCCTGACCGCCAGCTCCCTGTCCGCCGCCCTGCCGCCCGGGGCGGCACCCCTGTCGGCGTCGGCGCCCCCCGTCCGACCGCCACCCCCGGACCTGCGCCCAGCCTGATGACCCGGCTGGCTATCCGGCTGGCTGTGGTAGGCCGTGGAGAACGGGTTGGAGGGCCAGAGCCTGCCCAGAAGGGCGTGCCCCGCGCCCCCCACCAGTGAGGGCAGCGCCCGTCCCGAGGGGTAGACGGTGCCGTCAGGACTGAGTATCCGCGGCCCCAGGCACCCGGCGCGGGGGCTGGCCAGGCTGGCGTCCACCAGGGCGTCCAGGCTGCCCGGCCTCCAGACCAGGTCCGGGTTGGCCACCACGACCCAGTCCTCGGTCAGGTCGGCGGCCGCGAGGTTGGCCCCGCCCCCGTAGCCCCGGTTGGTCCCGTCCCCCACCACCCGCGCCCCGTGCGTCCTGGCGGCAGCCTCGACGACCTCGTGGTCCTCACCGTTGTCGGCGATGACGGTGAGGACCTCCCGCCTGGTCGCGGAGCGCAGGGAGGTGAGGAAGCGGTCCAGCTCCTCCCCGGGGTTGTAGGCGACCGTGACGACACGGACCGCCCCGCCGCCTGGCGAGGAGGCGGAGGTGCGGGACGGAGCGGGCTGGGGGGCGGTTCCAGGTGCGGTCACGGCCAGGAGCCTAACGCCACAGGAGCCGTGAGAGGACTCACTGAGGTCGGACGAAGATCATCCCCGGGATCCTCCCTCAGGAGGAGAAGCGCAGCGTGAGTCCACCTATGATCGCACTGTGCCCAAGGTCGTCCTGCCGCACGCGCGGCACTCGTCAAAGGACCTCGGCCGCCACCTGGCGCGCCGGGTCATGCTGTGCCTCCTGGCCGTGGTCCTGTTCCTGGCCTCAGGAGTCGGCTTCGCCTGGCAGGACCTGCAGTCGCGCATCAGCATCTTCGACGCTGACGGGATCCTGGGTGAGGACCGCCCCGGCGACGACCTCCCGGACAGCTACGAGGGCCGGGCCGTCAACCTCCTGGTCCTGGGGTCGGACACCCGCTCCGGCGACAACAACGTCGACAACTCCCAGGGCAGCGAGGACGTGGCCGTCGCCCGCTCGGACACGGCGATGATCATGCACATCTCCGCTGACCGCAGCCGTATCGACGTCGTGTCCATTCCCCGCGACACCCTGGTGGACATCCCTTCCTGCACCACCCTGGACGGTCAGACCACGCAGGCCGTCACCGACGGGCAGTTCAACTCCGCCTTCGCCAACGGCGCGGGCACCGGCACCGACTCCAGGTCGGTGGTCTCAGGGGCTGCCTGCGCCCAGAGAACCGTGGAGGGGCTGACCGACATCCGCATCGACGACTTCGTCGTGGTGGACTTCGACGGCCTGTCCACCATGGTTGACGCCCTAGGCGGAGTCGACCTCTACGTCGAGGAGGAGATCTCCGACCCCGACTACACCGGCCTGGAGCTGACGAAGGGCTGCCACACCCTGGACGGGGCCGCGGCCCTGCAGTACTCGCGCGTGCGCCACGGCGTCGGGGACGGCTCCGACATCTCCCGTATCAGCCGTCAGCAGAACCTCATGAGTGCCATGGCGCGGGCGGCCCAGTCCAAGAACCTGCTCAGCGCCAACGAGCTCTACGACTTCGCCACCAGCGTCCTGGAGGCCCTGACTGTCTCCAAGGGACTGAGTCTGACCGCCCTGGCGGGACTGGGCTCCAGCGTCCAGCAGGTCGGCATGGGCAACATGAACTTCGTCGCGATGCCGACCGCAGAGGCCTCCTGGGACGCCAACCGTGTGGTCCCCACCGACGAGGCGGACGACGTCTGGGAGGCGCTGCGCAACGACCAGCCGGTGCCTGATGGCTCCGACGCCTCTGAGGACTCCGAGGACACAACAGGGAATGATGGCACCGCCACACCGGCTGGCAGCACGGACGGAACGGACGGGCAGGACGCTGCGGGCTCCGCCGCCACGCCCGCGCAGACCGCCACACCGGCTCAGGACGCCCAGGCCCAGCCCTCGCAGTCGGCACAGGCCGCAGCAGCCGCCTCCGAGGCGCAGCAGTGCGGATAGGGCAGGATCGACCGCGTGACTCCCAGCGACGACTCCTTGCCTCCGTCCATTGCCCCCGGCTCCGGTCAGCCTCGCAGACGGACACGGCCTGCAAGCGCCCGTGACGACGGAGCCTCCCCGCAGGCCCAGTCCGGCGTCCCCTCCGCCCACCCCAGGCGCTCCCTCAGGCAAGAGGCGGGGACCAGCAGCGCACCACAGGCCCAGCCCTCCCCTGCTCGGCCCGTCGGCGCACCGGAGTCCGAGGCAGGCAGCGCCCTGGGGCGCCAACCTCGTCGCCCGCGTCCCACCCCTGCCACTGGTAGTGCCGTTTCCGGCGCAAGCCGCAGCAGGGCACGTTCGGGCTCCGGTGCTGTCCCGCTGACCAGTGACGCTCCCAGCCGCCCGGCCCGCCCCGGAGCGGCACCTGGACACCGCCCTGCGGCCACCAGCGCCGCCTCCAGCGACCCGGGCACCCGGGTGATGCCGACCAGCACGCGCACCGGCGTCGCAGGTGCCGTATCCTCCGAGGCTGACCCGCTGCGGGAAGGAGGCCTCACCAAGGGGAGACGTCGTCGCCCTCTGCGGTGGGTCGCGGCCGTCCTCGTCCTCCTCCTCGTCCTGGCGGGCGCCCGGGTGGCCTGGCTGTGGCACGGGGTCTCCTCCGGTCTCCAGCGGGTGGAGGCGCTCTCAGGTGCGAGCGGCACTCCCGGCGAGACCTGGCTGGTCGTCGGCTCGGACTCCAGGGCGGACGGCGCGGTCCAGGACGGGACCGAGGGATCGCGAGCCGACTCGATCATGCTGCTCCACAGGGCGGACAACGGGCAGGCCAGCCTGACCACCCTCCCCCGGGACACCTACGCTGAGATCCCCGGCCACGGCGGGAACAAGATCAACGCCGCCTACTCCTTCGGGGGGCCCCAGCTGCTGGTGCAAACAGTCGAGGCCCTGTCCGGCCTGACCGTGGACCACTACGTCGAGGTTGGTATGGGTGGGGTCTCCCAGATGGTGGACGCGGTCGGCGGAGTCGAGGTGTGCATGGACTACGACGTTGACGACGCCGACTCCGGCCTGGTCTGGGACACCTCGCACGGGACCTGCCAGGAGGTGGACGGGGCCAAGGCCCTGGCCTACGCGCGGATGCGCAAGTCCGACCCCACCGGGGACATCGGGCGCGGCCTGCGCCAGCGGGCGGTCATCTCAGCAGTGGTGAGCAAGGCGGCATCCCCCTCGACCTTGGTGAGCTTCTCACGGCAGGACGCGCTGGTGGGCTCCGGGACGCAGGTCCTCACGGTTGAGGAGGAGGCCGGAGTGATGGACCTGGGGCAGATGGTCCTCACCTTCCGATCCGCATCGGGTGAGGAGATGACGGGTGCCCCGCCAATTGCAGACCTGGCCTACGCGCCTGGCGGCATCGGTGAGTCCGTGCTCCTCCAGGACACGACGGCGCCGGAGTTCTTCACAGCCCTGCGTGACGGCAAGCTGACCTCGCAGAGCTTCAACCAGTCGTGACAGCGGCACCACCAGGCAGAGCTGAGCCAGGAAGACGAGGGACACTGCTCCGGCCTGCTGGTGCTGGTAGGAGGACGCCTTCCCACCAGCAGCGCACCCCCCAGGACGGGAGGAAAGACAGGAGGCAGGCCCAGGAGGTCAGGAGAAGTGGGGGCGGTCCGGGTCCGCCTGCCAGGCGGCGAAGGACGAGGCGACGATGTCGTCAAGATCGTGCTCGGCCCGCCAGCCAAGCATCGCCCTGATGCGCTCAGGGCTACCGATGAGCTGGGGCGGGTCTCCCGCGCGGCGCTCCAGCTCCTCAGGCACGACATCCAGGCCCGTGGCAGCAATGACCTTGCTCACCACCTCACGCACGGAGGACCCCTGACCCGTCCCGACGTTGAAGACGTGCTCGGGCATCTCCTTGCCGCTGGCCATACAGTCCAGCGCGGCGACGTGGGCGACGGCAAGGTCCTGCACGTGGATGTAGTCCCGGATGCACGTCCCGTCAGGGGTGGGGTAGTCCGTGCCGAAGATCTTAGGGGTGTCCCCCTTGGCGAGCCGCTCCAGCACCATGGGAATAAGGTTGAGGGTGGCCATGTCCCCCAGGTCCTCCCACCCCGCACCAGCCACGTTGAAGTAGCGCAGACCTGCCCAGCACAGCCCCCAGGCCCGCTGGGCGTCAGCCAGTATCCACTCCCCGATAAGCTTGGTCTCACCGTAGGGGTTGATAGGATGGCAGTCGGTCTCCTCAGGCACGACCTCCACCGGAGGCATCCCGTAGACCGCCGCCGAGGAGGAGAAGATCATCTGCCCCACGCCCGAGCGCTCCATGGCGGCCAGCATGTTGGCCAGGCCGCCGACGTTCTGCTGGTAGTACCAGACAGGGCGCTCCACCGACTCCCCCACCTGCTTACGAGCCGCGAAGTGGACGACGGCGGTCACTCCCCGGGAGGACATGAGGTCAGTCAAGGCATCCTCCGCCTTACCCTCGGCGACGTCCAGGGTGACCAGGGACGCCCCCTCCACCCGAGACGCTGTCCCGTAGGAGAGGTCGTCCACGACGACGACGTCCTCACCACGCTCAAGGAGAAGTCGGACGACATGGGCACCGATGTACCCGGCACCACCGGCAACAAGAATGCTCATGCCAGCATGTTACACAGTAACCCCCGGCAGCGGGCACGACCGAACCGCCCCGTCATGCCCGGAGGCCACCCCCACCAAGTACTGCCGGGACAGTCCGCTGGCGGCGGTGCGGCCGCCTCTGTCGCCCACCAGGACGCAGGTAGGCCTCGTGCCAGCAGACCTGTCAGCGGGACAGCCTGTGCTCCCGCAGGGAGGCGCCCTTGGCCCGGGCCTCGTTCCTCATGCGCTCCTGGTAGTCCCGGGTCGCCGCGCGCAGGCGCAGGGCCTGTGGCCCCTCGCCCGCTCCCAGGATCCGGGCTGCGAGCAGCCCGGCGTTGCGGGCTCCGCCCACCGACACGGTGGCCACCGGCACACCAGCGGGCATCTGGACGATCGACAGCAGGGAGTCCAGCCCGTCCAGGTGCCGAAGCGGGACCGGCACACCGATGACCGGCAGCTCGGTGACGGCCGCCAGCATTCCTGGAAGGTGAGCCGCTCCCCCAGCTCCGGCAATGATGACCCTCAGTCCGCGTCCTGCGGCGTCCTGGCCGTAGCCGAGCATGTCGACGGGCATCCGGTGGGCGGAGACGACGTCGGCCTCGTAGGGGACACCCATCTCGTCAAGAGCCTCCGCGGCAGCACTCATGACCGGCCAGTCGGAGTCCGAGCCCATGACGACACCGACCAGCGGCGCCTCGGCTCCGGTGACCGGGTCGGCTGTCGACGCCTGCTCCTCGGCCAAC
Organism: Actinomyces wuliandei; assembly: GCF_004010955.1. Lineage (NCBI taxonomy): Bacteria > Bacillati > Actinomycetota > Actinomycetes > Actinomycetales > Actinomycetaceae > Actinomyces > Actinomyces wuliandei. The sequence goes on along the minus strand of NZ_CP025227.1, from coordinate 598,228 downwards.
GAGCCCGGTGCGCCCCTCTGCGAGCAGCCTACCGAGCCGTCCTGCGGCCCGCCCCTCGCCTGTGCGCCCTGTGGTGTCGTGCCTGTCATCTCTGCCTTCCCTCCTCACGCGGCAGGCCCCACACTACAGGCCGCGCCCAGGCTGCGGCACCCCGGTAGCGGCCTCGGTCCGCCCAGGTGTGCTTCCCTGAGAGCAGCCCCAGGAGACGATCAGGCCTCGCCACGTAGCACGGCGACGACCTCACGCGCCCGCTCCAGGGCCTCCTGCGGAGTCTCGGGCGGGGCCACCGTGAGGTTGACGTGCCCGAGCTTGCGACCCGGCCGCCAGCTCTTGCCGTAGAGGTGGACGCGGGCACGAGGCTCCAGGGCCAGCGCCCGGGCCAGGGCCTGCCTCCCCGGAGGTCGAGGCCCCCCGACGAGGTTGACCATGACGGTAGCCGGGGCCGTGAGCGCGGCAGACCCGAGGGGAAGGTCGAGCACGGCACGCAGGTGCTGGGCAAACTGGCTGGTCACGGCACCGTCCTGCGTCCAGTGGCCGGAGTTGTGGGGACGCGTGGCCAGCTCGTTGACGTAGAGGCGTGCAGGCTCGCCCGGCTCCTCCACGCAGAACATCTCCACGGCAAGCACCCCGGTAACCTGGAACTCCTCCGCCACCGTGCGCGCGATGCGTTCCGCCTCCTCGGCAGCGAGGGGGTCCAGCCCAGGAGCGGGAGCCACCGCCTCCACGCACATGCCCGAGGCCTGGACGGTCTGGACCACCGGCCAGGTCTCCACCTGCCCCCGAGGGCTTCGGGCCACTAGCACGGCCAGCTCCCGGGAGAACGGGACCGCCTGCTCCACCAGGAGGCTGGTGACCGCGCCTCCTCCAAGGCTGCCCCCGCCCCCCGCCGAGGACCTGGTGTCGCCAGCCACGGCTGTCAGCCAGTCGCGGGCAGGCCCTTCCTCCAGGGCCTCGGCGTCATGGACCAGCAGCACGCCGTGACCGTCGTAGCCGCCACGAGGAGTCTTGAGCACCACCGGCCACCCGTGGACCTCGGCGAAGGCGCACACGTCAGCAGCCATCCTGTCGGCCATACTGTCAGCCGACGACGGCCCCGCCCGGCGTGCCGTCCTGCCAGCCGCTGCCCCGATCTCGGCCCAGGCTGGCTGCGGCAGCCCCGCCCTGGCCACGGCCCGCCGCATCACGTGCTTGTCCTGGGCCAGCAGAAGCGCCTGGGGCGAGGGCTGGACGCTGAGTCCCTCGGACTGGAAGGATGCCAGGAGGGAGATGTCCTGGTGCTCGTGCTCGAAGGTGAGGACGTCGGCGGCCTGCCCCGCACCGGCCCCGCAGGCGTCCTCGGCTCCCTCGCCGCGATGACCGGAGACGAGCCGCCGCAGCGCGGCCCCGTCACCGGCCGCGCCAACCGGGGCGTCCACAGTGACCTGGCCCGCAGACCCCTCACCGGACTCGACCAGTACCCGCAGGTGGATACCGAGGGCACTGGCCTCCTCCTGCATCATGCGGGCCAGCTGCCCGCCCCCGACAACGGCTACGACAGGTGTGGTCACGCCCCACAGGCTACCCGTAGGGTGTGCCTGGTGACGTCATGTACCCGCTCCCGCACGGATGAGGACCCTGCCGACGCTGCCGACGCCGTACCGCCCGGCCCCGCCCCCGGCGCGCCCTCGGCAGGCAGCAGGCTCGCGGCCCGCCTGCTGACCCTGCCCAGACCCGCCCAGGTCCTGGCGGTGTGGGCGGCCTGCTCCGCCCTGACCTTCCTCGTCCTGAGGCTGTCCGCACAGGACACGCCTGCGACACCCTGGGCGGGGGCCGCCCCCGGGTGGCGGGAGCACATGTCCTTCTGGGACGCCGGCTGGTACGAGAGGATCGCCCGGGAGGGCTACCCGCATAGCCTCCCTGTGGATACCCAGGGCGACGTGGCACAGAACGCCTGGGCCTTCATGCCGTTGCTGCCCACACTGGCCCACGGGCTGACCTGGGTGACGGGCTGGTCCTTCTACACCTGTGCCGCGCTCGTCTCCGTCGTCGCCTCTGCGGCAGCCGCCCTGGCCATGGACTGGTGGCTGTCGCCGCGCACGGGCAACCGGGCGTCGTTGTGGGCGGTGGCGCTCCTGTGGGGCTCCCCCTGTGCGCCCGTCCTCCAGGTCCCCTACGCGGAGGCACTGACCCTGCTGCTGGTTGCCCTGGCACTCGGTCTGGCAGACCGTGGGCGGGCACTGGCAGCGGCACCGTTCGCCGTCCTGGCCGCCTTCTCCCGTCCTGTGGGCGTCCCCCTGGGAGCAGCCCTCGGCCTGTGGTGGGCGTGGCAGGTGGCACGCTCTCACGGCTGGACCCCGCTACGGAGCCTGAGCCTGCCGAGCGGGGGACCCCGTGACAGTGCCCTGTCGCGGCACAGCCTGCTGCTCCTGGCACTGCTGTCCTGCGCCGCCTCCCTGGCCTGGCCCGCCCTGGCCTGGGCCTCAACCGGGCGGGCAGACGCCTACACGGCCACGGAGACGGCCTGGCGCGAGGGAGACCTCATCCCCTTCATCCCCTGGCTGACGCGCTCAGGATGGTGGGTGGGCGCCCACCTGTCCTGGCTGTTCCTCCTCCTGGTCCTGGCAGGCACGGCCCTCCTCCTGACCGCACCCGCGCTGCGCCGCCTCGGGGCCGCAGCCTGGTTCTGGTGCCTGGGCTACATCCTCTACCTGCTGACCTTCTTCGACCCGACGTCCTCGGTGCTACGAGTCCTCCTGCCCCTGGCACCCGTGGCCTGGGCCCTGGCGCGACGGGCACGTACCACGCGCGCACGCGCGGCACTCCTGCTGGCCGGCCTCGTCGGCCAGCTGTTCTGGGTGTCCTGGGTCTGGGCCCTGGGCAGCGTGGAGATCCAGTGGGTCCCCTAGGGAGCCTCCGCACCCAGCAGACCGGGGCTGGGTGCCGCTGCCCCGGTAGCTGCGTCCGACTGCTGGTCCGGTAACACGGCGCCCGGGAGCAGGTGACGCACGGCCCACCGAATCTTCCCTAGGATGCCCTCCATGTCCACAGCACCTCCCCCTACCTCAGCCAGGGATCGGGTGGTGGCATGGGTACGTGAGCTCGTCCAGTTCGGCCTGGTGGGCGCGTCCGCCTTCCTTATCGACATCAGCCTGTTCAACCTGCTCCAGCGCGGCCCCGTCGCGGTCCTGGCCGGTCACCCCAACACCGCCAACGCGGTTGCAGCCGCAACCGCGACCGCGTACTCCTGGGTGGCGAACCGGATGTGGACCTACCGTGGCCGCACCCAGGACAACCCGGCGCGCGAGGCGCTCCTCTTCGCCATCGCCAACTTCGGAGGCCTGGTCATCACCCAGTCCTGCCTCCTGGTGACGCACCACCTCCTGGGCCTGACCTCCGCGCTGGCAGACAACATTGCCGCCTACGTCGTCGGTTTCGCCCTGAGCACGGCCTTCCGCTTCCTGTTCTACCACTACGTCGTCTTCACCGGGACGCCGCAGCGTCCCAGCCCGTCGACCTCGGCCGACAGCGGGCCAGCCAACACCGCACCAACCGGAACCACACCAGCATCGGCCGGTACCGCTTCCGGCCGACCAGCGGGCAGTGCAGGCCACCTCCACTAGGTTCTGGCTGCGTCACCAGTGGCGTCCTGTGGAGGAGCCGCGCCCATGAGGAGCCAGGTTCTGGCCAGCTGCAGGTCTGATCGTCCGGTGCCGGAGCAAGGCTGCCACCGGACTTACCGAACCTCCAGCGGCGGCGCTCAGAACCGGCGCCGCCGCCCCACCGAGACCAGCGCGCCCTGCGGCAGCACGTTGTTGGGGTCCAGCGACTTGGGCACGGCATTGAGGAGGACGGAGAAGACGGCCGGGCACCGCCGGGAGAGCTCGATACGGCCACCGTCGGCCTCCACGAGGTCCTTGGCCAGGGCCAGCCCCACCCCGGTGGAGCCGTGGCCAGAGACGTTCCTCTCGAAGACGTGCTGGGCAATGTCCTCCGCCACACCCTCGCCCTGGTCAGCCACGTCGATAAAGACGCCGTGCCCGCCGTTGGCGCTGCGCACGCTGACCTCAGTCGTCCCGGCCCCGTAGCGCAGGGAGTTCTCGATGACGGTGGCCAGCACCTGGGCCAGGGAGCCGGGGGTCGCCAGCACGGGCTGGCGGACCTCGTCAGCGAAGGTGAGGCTGCGTCCCGCCGCCTCGAAGGCGGGCCCCCACTCCTCCTCCTGCTGGGCAAAGACCTCGCTGAGGTGGAGAGCCTCCGTGGTCCCGCCCCCGGTACGACGAGAGGCCTGGAGGAGGTCCTCCACCACCCCTGTCAGCCGCTCCACCTGCTCCAAGCAGGCCCGGGCCTCCTTGCGCACCTCCTCCTCCGAGGCCAGAAGCTCGATCTCCTCCAGCCTCAACGACAGGCTGGTCAGCGGAGTACGCAGCTGGTGGGAGGCGTCGGAGGCAAACTGGCGCTCGGCGGCCAGGCGGCCCGCAACACGCTCGGCGGAGCGCACCAGCTCAGCCTGGACCAGGTCGATCTCCTCGATCCCGGAGGAGCGCAACCGGGGCCGGACCTGGCCGCTGCCCAGCTGCTCCGCCTCGGCCGCCAGGTAGATCAACGGCGCTGAGATACGACGGGCCGCCTTGGAGGCCACGACGGAGGCAGCCGCTACGGCCACCGAGCTCAGGGCAACCAGAGTGAGCAGGACCGTGGCCACTACCTGGATCTGCGCACTGCCACCGGTCGTGGTCCTCAGGGCGATGATGACCCAGGCTCCCCCCAGAGGTACCCCCAGGAGGATCACGGCCACCAGGACCGTCCTCATGGTCATCGCCATTGCTCGACGGCGCATGCGCGTCCCCTCCTCCGCGGCTCGGCAGCCCTCCCCAGGCGATTATCCGCGAGCCCCTCCCAACCTGGCAGGACGCTCGCTGGCGGGTTGCCCGCCCGGGACGGTCCTGCCGCCCACCAGGCACGCGCCCGGGGCGCTGCTCATTCCTCGGCCAGGCAGTACCCCTCGCCCTGGGCGAGGAGCCGGTGCGGGGCGTCCTCGTCGTCGCCCAGCTTGCGCCGCAGCCAGGCGACGTGCATCTGGAGCGTCTGGGGAGTCCCCGTGGGGTCCTCCCCCCAGACCTCCTTGAGGACGTCCTCAGCCTGGACGACCGCACCGCCACCACGCACGAGCACCCGTAGCAGCTCGAACTCACGCGTGGTCAGCTGCAGCTCGCGAGAGGCGACAAAGGCCCTGTGGGCGGCAACGTCCACCCGGATGTCACCGATGGTCAGCTCGTCCTCCGTGGCCTCCCCGGAGGCGCGGCGCACCTGGGCACGCACCCGGGCCAGGAGCTCGGCGAGGCGGAAGGGCTTGGTGACGTAGTCATCGGCACCGGCGTCGAGCCCAACCACGAGGTCCGTGTCCTCGCTGCGTGCCGTCAGCATCAGGATAGGAATGGTGAGTCCCTGGGCACGCACCTGCCGGGCGACGTCCAGGCCGTCGACGTCAGGCAGGCCGAGGTCAAGCACGATGATGTCAGCGCTGGCAACCTCCTCCAGGGCACCCTTGCCGGTGCCGTGAGTGAGGACGGCATAGCCTTCCCGACCGAAGGCCCGGGCGAGCGGCTCGGAGATAGCGGGGTCGTCTTCGACAAGCAGAACTGTGGTCACGCTAGTGATCGTAAGCGACGAGGGGGCGCGACGTCATCATCCTGAAGACGGAAAAAGACACACGTGGGTCGCCTCACGACGGCGGGCACCGGGCACCCGCGCAGCACGCGCCGGGGGCCTGCGAAGCGCCCGGCAGCAGCACGCGCGCGGGCAGGACCGCCTGACCTGGGCAGACACGGCCCCGCGCTCAGGCCCGCTCCAGTGACCAGGGAATGATCTGCCCCAGGCCCTTGGCGACGACCTCGTGGCACTGCCCCACCCGGTAGCGGGAGGCCACCGGACTGTGAAGAATGGCCATGGCCGTGGCCTCGTCCATGCGTATCCCCCCCGGCTCGGCAGCGTCCACCAGCCGGGAGGCCAGGTTGACGGTGGGGCCGAAGACGTCCCCGGAACGGGAGACCACACGCCCTTGCACCAGGGAGGCGCGTACACGGATCGCCTCGGGGCCGCTCTGGAGCTCCTCAACCAGGGAGGTGACCACGTCTGCTGCGGTAGGCAAGTCATCTGAGATATACATCACAGCATCGCCGATCGTCTTGACCACCCTGGCCCCCCGGGAGGTGACGACGTCACGCGCCGTGTTCTCAAAGTCCTCCAGCATGAGGGTGAGGTCCTGCTTGCCCATCCGCTGTGCCCGCTGGGTGAAGGACACGATGTCGACAAACCCCAGGGAGCGGGTCAGGGGGTAGAGGTCAGGACCTGCCTCCTCCTGGCCACGGGCGGAGACCTCCGCGTCGGTGCGACCGAGGAGGGAGGCCAGGTGGCGCCGCCAGGCGTAGGTCAGCTGGCGGGAGAGGATCTCGATCATCTCCCCGACGCGGTCCAGCGCGACCAGCCTGGCCGAGGTGTCATCCAGCCTCAGCCGGTCACTGATGTCAGCCACGAGAGTCTCCAGCTGCCACAGGACCAGCCTGTCCATCGTGTAGGACTGCGCGCGCAGGAGCTCCAGGGCGCCGGGCAGCCGCATCCGGAAGGAGCCCTCCTCGTCGATGACGGCAAGCGTGTCGCGCAGGGCATCGACGTCGTGGCGGGTGAAGCGGACCTCGTCGGGGGCGACGTCAGCGAACCCCATGGCCCGCCAGAAGCGCTGAGCCGTCTCCAGGCTGGCCCCCGCCTGCTCGGCGACCTGCGCCAGCGTCAGGCTGGGTCGCTCACCCAGCAGCAGCCTCTCATGGCCCGCAAGAGTGGCCCAGTCCTCAGCCCTGAAACGCCGTGGCTGTCGGCCCCGGGGGCTCTGTCCGTCCCGTCTCACCACGACAGAGTAGCGCGGGTCACACGATGATGCCCGTCATCGCCACGGGGACACAACACGTTATCCAGAATTTCACCCGTGGCAGTCACAACGTGGTTTCCAGGAGGTCCTGGTACCGCACTGAGACATCGCCAGCGCGAAGGCACTTCGGCCCGGCAGGCGTGTCCACCACCAGCTCAGGGGTGACGTCCCTGGCGGTTCCACGTACCACCCCTGCGGGAGACCGGACGCTGACCTGCTGCCCCAGAGTCGTGCAGGCCGCCCGCAGCGCCCGCCCCAGGTCACCGCCGGCGGCGTCGGGGTCTCCTCCCGCCTGCTCCCACTGCCCCACACGGGTGGCCAGGGTGCGGCCCAGCTGCGCCAGCACGTCCTCAGGTCGTGCCGAGGAGCCCAGCAGACGCAGGGAGGTCGCCCAGGGCACCGGCAGGCTTCCACCACCTTGGCCGACGTTGACCCCGACCCCCAGGACGACGCCAGGCGCCTGCGCCCGACAGGCCGGGGCACGGTCCTCGACGGCACCCTGTGAGCCGTCGCGCCCGGCAGCCGCCCCCTCGGCGGAGGAGACCGGGTCGGCGCCAGGGACCACCAGCTCCGCCAGGACTCCGGCAACCTTGCGCGTGTCCGCCCACCCGGGCACGTCGGGAACATCCGCACCCTCGGGAACGGCGACGACGTCATTGGGCCACTTCAGGCCCACCCGCCACGGCACGGCCCCGACCAGCGGCAGCAGGCTCTCACACACGGCCAGTCCCGCCACGAGCGGCAGCCAGGCCAGTCGGTCTGCTCCCACCAGGGGCCTGAGGACCACCGAGACCGTCAGCGCCCCCTCAGTCGGCGTCTGCCAGGAGCGTCCCTGACGTCCCCGGCCCGCAGTCTGCCTCAGCGCCCGCAGCGCAGACAGGTGCGGCCACCCCTCCTCACCACTGACGAGCGCCTCACGCAGGTCGTCCTGGGTGGAGGCGGTCTCCAGCACTGTCACGACCCGACAAAAACCTCTGGCACCTGGGCGGTCATGCTCCACGGCACAACCTTAGGCAACCGCCTCCCACTGGGAAAGCCCCTCCGGAGAGGCACCCGACATCCAACACCAGGGCGATAGAGTGGACAACGTGATCCTCCTGGCCTCCCGGTCCGTCGGCCGCCTGACCACCCTGCGCGCCGCAGGGATCGACCCGCTGGTACGAGCCTCCCGCGTCAACGAGGACACTGTGCTGGAGGAGCTGCAGGCCGCCTCCTCGGGCCGAACACCCCCCTCCCCCGCCGCCCAGGTCCAGGCCCTGGCCCAGGCCAAGGCGTGCGAGGTGGCCGCGCGCACGCTGCCGCAGGAGGCCCAGGTCGTCGTGGGCTGCGACTCCATGCTGGAGATTGACGGCGCCGTCGTCGGCAAGCCTGCCGACGCACGCGGGGCCAGAGACCGCTGGCGCTCCATGCGGGGGCGCTGCGGAGTCATTCACACCGGCCACTTCCTGGTACGCACCTGTGACGGCGCCACGGCCGGCGCGGTGGGCTCGGCCGTCGTACGCTTCGGCTGCCCCACGGACCAGGAGATCGACGCCTACGTGTCCACCGGCGAGCCACTGGGCTGCGCCGGGGCCTTCACCATCGACGGCCTGGGCGGCGCGTTCGTCGAGGGCGTCGCGGGTGACCCTCACGCCGTCGTGGGCATCTCGCTGCCGCTGCTGCGTCGGCTCCTGGCCGAGCTGGGGGTGACCTGGACGGACCTGTGGAAGCAGGAGGGAGCACAAAGATGAGTACCCCTGGTGCGCGCCACCCCGGCGACGGGTGGGTGCAGTGCCGGTGCGGGCAGCGGCACTGGGGCGTCAACGGTGCTGCGGGCCTGCTCGTCTGGCGTCACGGTAGTGGCACCCCCGGCGCCAGAGGGGTGGAGGTCCTGCTCCAGCTGCGGGCGCCATGGACCCACCACGGCAGCGCCTGGGGACTGCCAGGCGGCGCCGTCGCCAACGGCGAGTCACCTGCGCAGGCGGCGCTGCGGGAGTGCCAGGAGGAGACCGGGCTTCCCGCACACCTCCTGGTCCTCGGCGGGTCACAGACCCAGCAGCACCCTGACTGGTCCTACACCACCTTCGTGGCCCAGGCGCCCTCGGACCGGACCTGGGACCACCTGACCCCGGCGGACGCAGAGTCCGTCGCCCTGGCGTGGACCCCTCTGGAGCCCCGGGGGAACCGCGCCACCTGGAGGACGCCGCGCCCGGCACAGGCCTGGGCCGACACCCCTGTGCTGCCCGCCCTGACCGCCGTCTGGGACCAGCTTGCCTCCCTCCTGCCACCACCGCACGTCTAGGAGGGCACACACGCCAACATGGCAACACGGCACCACGACAGCACAGCACCTGCGGCTCGTCGCTGCGGCAGGAGATCGGCCCTGCACCAACCTGGACGCAGGGAGACTGCGGGGAGGCCCGCAGGGGACTCCGAGCAGGCACCTTAGGAGACGTCGGTGACAGTCCCCATCAGCTCCGCCATCAACGTCAGCTGGTCCCGGCTGAGGCGGTCCAGGAGGTGACGACGGACCCCGTCGAGGTGGACCGGGGCCGCCTCTCGCAGGAAGGCCAGCCCGGCCTCTGTCAGCTCGCAGTTGACACCGCGCCTGTCCGAGGGGCAGGAGACACGCACGACGTACCCCTCCTTCTCCATCCGCCCCACAGTGTGAGTCAGGCGCGACCGGGAGTGGCTGACGTGGTCAGCCAGGGCCGACATACGCATGGTGCGGTGAGGGGCCTCGGACAGGCGCACGAGGATCTCGTACTCATGCATGGAGATGCCGCACTCGGCCTCAAGGTCGTGGTTGAGGCGGGCGATCACCGTGGTCGAGGCGGCCAGGAAGGAGCGCCACGCGCCCATCTCCAGCCCGTCCAGCCGACGGTAGCGGTGCTCGCCCCGGCCGCAGGAAGACGGGGGGTGCTGGCCACAGACCTCCTCTGGCTCAGGCGCCTCCCGGTCAGGGAACTCAAGGGACTCCGCCTGCATGGCCACTGTCTGGGTCGCGACCAACGTACCCGCTCCTCTCCCGCACGGCTCCCACTGCAGCCCCCGCCAGAGCACCCCCGGAGCCGAGCATCTTGTACCTACCTTTATAACACCTGCTCCCCGCGTGAACGTGTTCCTCCGGACACGCGGAGGTGCACCCGGGCACAGAAGGAAAAGGAGGACACGGGACGCGCACAGAGTATTAAGAGCACTAAGAGACAAGTCGGTCCCTCCAGCCCTGGGCTGGAGGGACCGGTCCCACAACTACCCGCCCTGGCAGGAGCCGGAGGAGGTCAGAAGAAGGTGATCAGCGAGTCTCACGGTGCTCCGTGTGCCGCCCGCACCGAGAGCAGAACTTGGACAGCGTGAGACGGTCCGGAGTGTTGCGGCGGTTCTTCTTCGTAATGTAGTTGCGCTCCTTGCACTCCGAGCAGGCCAGAGTGATCTTGGGGCGAACGTCGGTGGACTTGCTGGCCACGGCTGTCTCCTCTGAATAGATCCTCGAGCAGCTGCTGGTGCGCTCGAAGCTGACGTAGCGGGGGAGGGACTCGAACCCTCGACCTCACGATTATGAGTCGTGCGCTCTAACCAGCTGAGCTACCTCGCCGAATGGGCACGGACGGCAACCCTCCGACCTACCGTGCCAGAGCCCCGAAAGGGAATCGAACCCTTGACCTTCTCCTTACCATGGAGACGCTCTGCCTACTGAGCTATCGGGGCAACAAGCGGAATCGTAGGCAGACCGGAAACGCTCATGCAATCCGGCCCCCCGTGGCTTCGCTCACTGCTGCGCCACCTCAACTCGGGTGGCTCATGACCACCGAGGTGGTCATGGTGGCGGGTGAGGGATTCGAACCCCCGTAGCATTCCGCGGCTGATTTACAGTCAGCTCCCATTGGCCGCTCGGGCAACCCGCCGTCACCCACGCTCCCCTGCAACAGGTCACGCGGTGCTGTGGAAGGATAGCAAGGCCAACCGACACGGCGCCAATCACCGCCGTGGGACCCTCCTCACACCCGGCACATCCATGGCAGGATGGCCCAACCGACCCGGGCCACGCCCACGGCACCGCCCCGGCGGAGGTGCCACATCGTCCCAGCCGACAGGACCGTCCCAGCAGAAAGGCACAAGCAACCATGGCATCTGAGTCCTCCTTCGACGTCGTCTCCCGGCTTGACCGCCAGGAGGTGGACAACGCCGTCAACCAGTGCGCCAAGGAGATCTCCCAGCGCTACGACTTCCGTGGCGTCGAGGCCTCGGTGTCCCTGGACGGGGACGTCATCACCCTGGAGGCCAGCAGCCCCGAGCGGGTCCTGGCGGTCCTGGACGTCCTGGAGTCCAGGCTCTTCCGCCGTGGGGTCTCACTGAAGGCCCTCGACCTGGGGGACCGCGAGCCCCGTCCCCAGGGCAGGCTCTACCGGCTGGCCTGCCCGCTGCGGGAGGGACTGAGCCAGGACGTGGCCAAGCGGATCACCAAGGTGGTACGCGACCAGGGACCCAAGGGGGTCAAGGCCACCATCCAGGGTGACGAGGTCCGGGTCTCCTCCCGCTCCCGCGACAGCCTCCAGGCTGTCATCGCCCTGCTCAAGGACCTTGACGTGGACGCCGCCCTGCAGTTCGTCAACTACCGTTGACACCGCCCAGCCGCCAGGGACCCCGTAATCCTCTTAAGTCCGTATGGCGAAACCGCCAGGCAGTGGGCCACTCTGGGCCGACAGCCTTCACGAGGACCCCGACGCCGGGGCGCCGGGCTGCCCTCCGTTCCTTCCCGCCCCCTCTCACACCCCAGCAGGTAGGCCAGCCATGTCTCAGTCCACTCCCCCACCCTTCCCCGCCCCAGACAGCATGCCCCCTCACGCCACCCACCCGCCTTCCCCGGCGGCCAGTCACCCCAGAAGGCGCCGTAGGCTGTGGCTCCCCGTCGCTCTGGTTGCCGTCCTGGTGCTGGGCCTGGCTGCCGCAGGTGGCATCTACGTGGCAACCCGGACACCCTCCGTCCCCGCTGCGGACGCGCAGGCCGACCAGTGCATCCAGTCTCCTTCGCAGGAGGAGCCCGTCGTGGTTGACTGCGACTCCGATGACGCGGTGTACCGGGTGGTCGCCAACATCGCAGCGGAGAGGAGGGACAACCCCAAGCGGAGTTGCGCCAGCACCCCTGGGACGGAGGCCGTGTACGAGGACCTGTGCCTCATAGGCAGGAACGACGATCCCGAGGAGTCGCTGAGCACAGTAAAGGACGGTGACTGCCTCGCTGTTGACGATATCGACGCGGAGTCCCCCGAGGCCGCCAAGGCCGCCTGCACCACGGGCACCTATCCCGTGCTGGCCGTGATCCACAACGTCAACCAGCCCGTGATGGGAGGCCTCGGGGTCAGCGAGTGCCAGGAGGCCGCAGCAGATACTGCCCACACCTACGGGTGGTCATTCACGCACTACACCCACTGGGGTGTCAGCGCAGGCCGGTACGACTTTGTCTTCTGCCTGGGCGAGCCGCAGGGCTAGCCTGGCTAGGCTGCGGTGGCCCTGGGCGTCCCCGGCGCTTCTGGCCGCCGTGGTGCCCGCGACCCACGCAGGCGTCACGGCTCCACGTCCGCCCCCTCATAACAACCGATTCCTCACAGGTGCACCGAATCCTCACAGAACGACGGCCACGTCAGTCACCTGTGAGGAATCGGTACACCTCGGTGCGGCATGTAGCCAGTCCACACCGCCACCTGCTAGTCGGGCAGTGCCGCCAGGCGAGCCTCCAGGCTTTCCGCCAGCTCCCTGGCCCACCGGAGGTAGTTCCCCTGCCCTCTGCGGCTCAGGCAGTACAACAGGTTGGACACCCGGTCCACCAGCTCCCAGGCGTCACGCCGCACCAGCAGGCGGCGCACCTGCTCGTCATGCTCCTCGGCCTTTTCGGCGCGGCCCCCGGCGCCCTCGCAGTCCCTGCCCTTGTCCGCATCTTCCGACCCAGCCAGCCGACGACGAACCGTCACGTAGCGGGAGACCATGTCCGTCACCGCCTCCCGGGACAGGTGGGCGTACCAGGGCCCGCCCGTCACCTCTCCCCCGATGAGTGCCAAGTCCTTAGCCGGGTCCCCCGGCGCCGCCCACTCCCAGTCAATGAGCCGGGGGACGCCGTCAGGACCGACGACGACGTTGGTCACCACCACGTCCCCGTGGACAAGCGGGTGCAGGGGCGTCCCCACCGTCACCGGGTTGAGGCTGGCCAGCGCCTGCCACCACGGGTCGAGCAGACACGACGCCCGAGGCTCCTCCAGCACGTCGGGGTGGTGGGACCTCCACCACCCCAGGACCTCCTCAGCCTCCCGCAGAGCACCGGGGTGACTGCCCTGACCGGACTGCAGCTGAGATCCAGCCGTCCCCTCCCCGGCCGTCTGAGCCTCCCCCAGCAGGTGGTGCAGGCGGGCCACCTGCTCTGCCAGGGCACAGGCCAGACGAGGCGTCCACGCCCAGGGCGGGAGCACCCGCCCCGGCACGTAGGTAGTCACCAGGTAGGGCGCACCCAGGGCGTTGTCACTGTCCTCCTCCAGGGCCACCCCGTGCGACCCCAGGTCCGCTGGCACACGTGACAGCGCCTCGTACTCCCCTCTCAGGGAACGGGGCAGCTCCTCAGCAGGCAGGCGCGGCACCCGCACGACCCGCAGCGGACGGCCATCCTCGTGGCAGGGACGCAGCAGCCAGGCGGTAAAGCTCTCACCCGCCCCTAGCCGGGTGAGTCGCACAGAGCCGGCACCGACACCCGCCACTCTGCCCGACTCGGCCGCCCGGCGCAGAACGGAGGCGAACTCGGCTGAGTCCGTGCGGGCCACGACCTCCTGCGTGCTGTCCACCGCCCTATCTCAGCACGGTTCTCAGCACGGCGCGCCTCCGTGCGCCAGCACCAGCCCTCCCGGCAGCCTGGCCGGTCAGCGTCAGTAGCCAGCCATCTTCTCCAGGCGGGCGATGCGCTGGTCCATGGGCGGGTGGGTGGCAAAGAGGTTGCGCACCCGCGACCCGAAGGGGTTGGCAATCATCATGGACGACACCGGCTCGACCCGGGGGTCCTGGGCCAGCGGGGCGGCGTTGACGCCGGTCTCCAGCTTTCGCAGGGCACTGGCCAGGGCCAGGGGGTCGTGGGTGAGCACAGCGCCGTCGTGGTCGGCATCGAACTCACGCGTGCGCGAGATGGCGAACTGCGTCAGGGCAGCGGCCAGCGGCGCCAGGAGCGCCAGCAGCAGGACGACGATGACATTGCCGCCGTCACGGCGGTCACGGCCTCCCCCGAACCACAGCGCCATGGTGGAGATCGAGGAGATGACCCCCGCGATTCCCGCCGCCACCGAGCTGGTGAGGATGTCACGGTTGTACACGTGGGACAGCTCGTGCCCCAGGACCCCGCGCAGCTCGCGGTCGTTCAGGAGCTGGAGGATGCCCTGGGTGCAGCACACGGCGGCGTGCTGGGGGTCGCGGCCGGTGGCGAAGGCGTTGGGGCTCACCGTGGGCGCCACGTAGAGCCTGGGCATCGGCTGCCCGGCCGAGGTGGACAGCTCACGCACGATGGCGTACATCTGCGGGTACTGGGCCTCCGAGACCTCAATGGCCCCCATGGAGCGCACCGCGATCTTGTCAGAGTTCCAGTAGGCGTAGGCCGTCTGGGCCACACCGATAAGCGGCATGACGAACAGCCAGACCGACGAGCCCGTCCCCTGGGCCAGGACGTACCCGATGAGAATGAGCAGTCCCCACATACCGCCCAGGAGGACGGCGGTCTTGAGACCGTTGTAATGGTTCGTCCCGTTCATGGTCGCAGGCTACCAAGAAGCGGTGCGCACTTCCTGACCACCCCCTGTGAGCCAACAATGTCCTGGCCGTTGGGCGGCTCCCCGTCCGGGACAGGCCAGTCAGAGGTAGGCCTCGTAGGCAGGCAGGTCAAGGACGCCGTTGCCGGACAGGCCGATGAGAATGACCTCATCATTCCTTGCCTGGCGGGCGTGCTCCAGGGCGGCAGCCACGGCGTGGGTGGACTCAGGGGCCGGGACGACTCCCTCACTGCGGGCAAAGAGCAGACCTGCGGCGAAGGCGTCCTCCTGGGACACGGCGACAGCATCCATGAGACCCAGGTGGACCGCGTGGGAGACCATGGGAGCCATGCCGTGGTAGCGCAGGCCCCCGGCGTGGATGGCAGGAGGCACGAAGTCCGCCCCGAGGGTGTACATCTTCATCATCGGGGTCGTACCAGCGACGTCTCCGACGTCGTAGCGGTACTCCCCCTGGGTGATCGTGGGGCACGCCGCAGGCTCGCAGGCGACGACACGGCTGCTGGTGCCCTCAGTGAGATTGCGCCCGATAAAGGGGAAGGACAGGCCCGCCAGGTTGGAGCCGCCCCCGGCGCACCCAAAGACGACGTCGGGCTGGTCCACCCCGGCCTGGCGCAGCTGGGCCACGGCCTCCAGCCCGATCACCGTCTGGTGGAGCATGACGTGGTTGAGCACCGACCCCAGGGCGTAGTGGACGTCCTCACTGGCCGCAGCCACCTCCACCGCCTCACTGATCGCCATGCCCAGGCTGCCGGTGGTCTGCGGGTCCTGGGCCAGCACGTCCCTGCCCGCCCGGGTCAGCTCAGAGGGTGAGGAGTGGCAGGTCGAGCCGTAGACCTCCATCTGGTAGCGCCGGTAGGGCTTGGACTCGTAGGAGGAACGCACCTGCCACACCTCGCAGCTCATCCCGAACAGGGAGCAGGCCAGAGCCAGCGAGGCGCCCCACTGCCCGGCCCCGGTCTCCGTGGTCAGCCGGGTGGTCCCCTCCTGGGCGTTGTACCAGGCCTGGGCGACAGCGGTGTTGGGCTTGTGCGAGCCAGCCGGGCTGACCCCCTCGTACTTGTAGAAGATCCTGGCCCGGGTACCCAGCACCCGCTCCAGGCGATCGGCACGGATGAGCGGGGAGGGACGCCACTTGGCGTAGACCTCCCGCACCGCCTGGGGAATCTCGATGAAGCGCTCGGTGGAGAGCTCCTGGGCGATGAGCTCGCGGGGGAACAGGTGCTCAAGGTCCTCGGGGCGCAGCGGCTCGCGCGTCCCCGGGTGCAGGGCCGGTGGCAGGGGCTCGGGGAAGTCCGCCGCGAGGTTGTACCAGTGCGTGGGGACGAGAGAGCCGATTGGTGTCGTCATCAAGGTCTCCTGGGCCGTGCGGATGTGGTCGGGCGCCCCGGGGGCCTCCTGGGCACGGGGCACAAGGACGCGGGCGGGGCGCCACAGTACCCCGACAGTATGCCGGGGTCGTGCCCGGTCACGCCGGACCGGGCCAGGTGGTGGGTGGGGCGGTGGCGGGCGGACCCAGGACCACGCTGCGGCCCGCGTCCGTGGGCGCGGGCCGCCAGGAACGTCACCAGGAAGGCTGCCAGCCCCTCACGCGGCTGGCACCGGCTGCTAGCGGCCCAGGCCTCGGTTGTGTCGGTGTTTTCTGGTGGGGGTCTGGCGTGGGGTGCGGGGCTGCTGGGTGGTGATCCTGGCCAGGACCTCCTCGCGGGTCAGCGGCCGCGACGGCTGGCCCGTCTGGGGTGGTGGTACGCGCACGGCGGCGGTAGGCGGGTGGGGGAAGGAGGCCTCGCGCAGGCTGGTGGTGCGGGAGGGGTCGGCCCCGGTGGGTGCCCCGGGCTGGTCCTGGCCGGGCTGTTGGCCCCGGGTGTCCTGGCGGGTCTGGCCGTGTCTCTGCTCCTGCGCGGGTGGTGGGTGCCAGGGGTCGTGGCCGGTGGCGATGGTGGCGGCGACGTGGCTGGGTGTCCACGGTGGCCCCCGGGGGCTGGTGGCGCTCACCTGGGCCTGGGTGCGGGGCTCCAGGACCACCTGGCCGTGGCGCAGGTCCTGGGCCAGGTCGGGGGAGTCTGTCAGCACCGCGCGCACCAGCAGGCGCGCCCGGGAACGCTGCTCCGGGGGGGACCTGGAGGGCGGCCTGCTCCAGGACCGCCACCATGGGCTTGTTCTGGGAGCCCACCGAGGAGTTGACCTGCCCGTGGCCCAGGGAGGGGTAGCCGGGCTGCGGCCCGGTGGTGGCGGGGCCGCCTGGCCCCGCCAGGAGCTGGTCGGGCTCGTGGAGCACCACCAGCGCCCGGTCGACCTCAGCCGCCCTGGCGCGCGCGTCCTCCCGGGAGAGCTGGTGCACACGCCGCAGGTCGTCCACGACCTTGTCCATGAAGGTGTCACGGGCTCGCCTGGTGGCCTTGGAGGTGGGCTGGCGTCCCTGGGTGCGGTAGGCGCGGATGCCCTCCAGCAGCCGCTCAGCGCTGAGCAGGGACAGGGCGGAGAGTTGTCGGTCCAGCTGGCGGGTGAACTCGGAGGCCAGCTCCTGGGTGGCGCGGTGGTGGCCGGTGTGGAAGAACACCTCCACCGGGGTGGCCGAGTGCCACGCCAGCGGGCTGTCAGGGGCTGCCACCGCCCCCTCCCACACCAGCACCCCCTGCCCGCCGGCCCTGCCGGGGGTGAAGATGTCACCAGCCACCAGGGCCGCGCCATCGCCGCCGCCGCTGCTGTGGCCGGGGCCGGGGGCCTGTCCACCACCGGCCCCGCCGCCAGGCGCGGCGGGACCAGCAGCAGAGGCGGTGGGGCGCCCGCGCCCGCGCAGCCAGCCCCGCCAGCGCCCGGGCGTCACGACCCAGCCCCCGGACCGGGACCGGTGCCACCAGGGCCGCTACTGGTGCCGCCGGGACCGTCACCCTGGCTGGTGGTCTGGCCTCCTGCGGCGATGCTGGCGGCGACCTGTGCGGCGGCGGCGGAGAAGTCCTCCACCAGGGTGTGCTCCTGGGCCTGGGCCAGAAAAGTGAGGTGCGCGGTGGCGTCCTCGATACCGACCTGGTCCAGGCTGACCCTCCCGGTCAGGCAGTAGGCCGGGGTCAGCCCGTAGACCTGCCCCGCCTCCAGCACCCCCAGGTTCTCGATGGCCCAGTCAGCCACCAGAACCCCGGTGTCGTCATCATCAAGGCTCTCCCTGCGGGGGGAGGTCATGGCAATGGCACCCATGCGCTCACGCATCACCGAGTCAGCCATGTCCCGGGCGTGGCCCGCGTCGGGACGCACCCACCCCATCACTGGGTCGACGTCCAGGGCGGGGCCGGAGACCTCCCCCACAGCCTCATGTCGCCCGTGGCGTTGCGGGCCAGGCACCACCACCGCTGGCTGGGGAACGGCACAGGGGTGCCCTCCAGCCAGGCCTCCACCACCGGCGCCCACTGGAAGGGGTCGGTGAACCACCACCGCCCCTGCCCGAAGCCCTCGAACCCGAACCGCTCCCACAGGTGCACCACCGAGGCCGGAAGCACCCCACCAAAGTAGCCCAGGTGCTCGGCCGTGGCCGGGGCACCCACACCCATCGGCGCGTACCCCTCCTTCACCAGGTCGTCCATGTTCGCGTCCACCCACTCCGGGGTGACGTGCAGCCACCCCTGGCGCCACTCCTCCTTGCTCATCCGCATAACCCAACCGTAACCACCACCACAACCCCCAGACACAAGACCCACCCCAGGCACCCCCAGACAGGACACTCCCCACCACCACGACCTCAGGCAGACACGGCAGCCCACTCCCGCCACCGTGGCCAGGGGCTTGGTCACCACCACCGCTGCGGCCGGGGGCCGCGCCACCACCAGGGGCCGACCCCGCCAGCACCCGGGTCGCCGGGACCACCGGGGCCAGGCACCGCTGCACCCGCCCCTACCGTCCCCAGACAGGCGCCAAGGTCAAGCACCTCAACCCCACCCCGCAACGAGGAGCCAGCCCACGCAAGGCCCCACACCAGCGAGGCCGAGCCAGCCGCCGCCTACAACGACTGGCTCCACCACTACAACCACCACCAACCCCACACCAGCACCGACAGCCAGACACCCGCACAACACGTACACAACCTCACAGCCAAGTACACCTAGGTGGTACTGGGCTAGGTGGTGCCGGGCCGGGCCCGTCCGCGCCCGACACCTCGGGCAGCCGGTCAGCCGAGCAGGTCGGCCACGGAGCCGGTGTCCATCCCCAGCGCCTCACCCACGCCACGGGTGTAGAGGACGCCCTCGTGGGTGGTCAGGCCCCGGGCCAGGTCCGGCCGGGCCGTGCAGGCCTCCCGCCAGCCCCGGTCCGCCAGGACGGTGACATAGGGCAGGGTGGCGTTGGTCAGCGCGTAGGTAGAGGTGTAGGGGACGGCTCCAGGCATGTTGGCCACGCAGTAGAAGGTGGTCTGCCCCACCTCAAAGGTGGGCGCGGCGTGCGTGGTCGGGCGGGAGTCCTCAAAGCACCCTCCCTGGTCGATGGCGACGTCCACCAGGACGCTGCCCGGGCGCATAGCAGTCACCATCTCACGGGTCACCAGGTGGGGCGCCCGCGCCCCGGGCACCAGGGCGGCGCCGATGACAAGGTCCGCCTGGGCACAGGCCTGGGCGACATCGAGCTCCGTGGAGAAGCGGGTACGGATCTGCCTGCCGGAGACCTCCTCAATGTGGCGCATCCTGGCCGGGCTGATGTCGAAGACAGTGACGTCAGCACCCATGCCGAGACTGACCTGGGCCGCGCACAGGCCAGCGGTCCCGCCTCCCAGGACCGCCACCCGCCCCCGGCGTACCCCCGAGGCGCCGCCCAGGAGCACTCCGGACCCACCGCTGGGCCGCAGCAGCTGGGTCGCACCAACCTGGGCAGCCAGGCGCCCGGCGATCTCGGACATGGGGGCCAGCAGCGGCAGGGAGCCGTCGTCAGCCTCGACCGTCTCATAGGCGACGGAGGTGACCCCACGAGACAGGAGCTCCTCGGTCAGCCGCCGGTCAGCGGCCAGGTGGAGGTAGGTGAAGAGCACCTGCCCGGGACGCATGTGCTCGTACTCGCACGCCACCGGCTCCTTGACCTTGAGAACCAGCTCCGACTCCGCCCACACCGGCGCGGCCCCCTCCACCAGGACCGCTCCCGCTGCGGCGTACTCCCGGTCCGTGATCGCCGATCCCAGGCCCGCGCCGACCTGGACACGGACCTCATGACCGCGCTGGACCAGCGCGTGGACGCCGGCCGGGGTGATCGCGACGCGAAACTCGCTGTCCTTGACCTCAGTGGGGATACCGACTCGCATGGACCTGCCTTCCGTGGGGGTGGTAGCCGACAACCAGCCCCTGACGGCCCGGTACGGCTGGACGACGACGCCCTGGCCGTGCGCTGACAGCCAGCAGGCTGGGACACACGGTCAGGACACTGATTCTACGGCGTCCCGGAGACGGTGGGCGACGCGCTCAGGCACGCGGTCGGCCTCCGGCTGGCCGATCAGGTCGTCAGGGACCTCCGTGGAGCGCGAGACCGCGGTCATGGCGTCCCGGGAGACCACCTTGACGCGTTCGCGCAGGCCCCGGCCGCCCTCAACCTCACCCCAGGCGCTGCCAAGCTCGCGCTCGTAGGCGTCCAGCAGCTCCCACCCCTCCCACGTGGTGTAGGGCACACCACGTTCCTCCAGGAGGGCGATCAAGGCAGCGTGGCCGACCTGGGAGTCCTCCTGCGCGGTCGCGTGGAGAAGCCCGGCCCGGGCGTCAGCCACCAGGTTGGCGACAGTCTCCTGGGCGTCAGACTTGGTGGAGCCGATAAGGCCCACAGGCCCACGACGGATCCACCCGGTGGCGTAGACGCCGGTCATCGGCCGGCCGTCCTCCCCGATGACACGCCCGCCCTCGTTGGGCAGCACATGGCGCTCGTGGTCGAAAGGCAGCCCCTCCACCGGGGAGCCCGCGTAGCCTACGGCCCGGTACACCGCCTGGACCGGCCAGTCACGGAGCTCACCGGT
This sequence comes from Actinomyces wuliandei, assembly GCF_004010955.1. Classification (NCBI taxonomy): domain Bacteria; kingdom Bacillati; phylum Actinomycetota; class Actinomycetes; order Actinomycetales; family Actinomycetaceae; genus Actinomyces; species Actinomyces wuliandei. The sequence continues at coordinate 577,581 of NZ_CP025227.1, read as the reverse complement.
TCCCACGACACTGCCGTCCCCGGCCAGGCGGGTGCGCTCGGTACGCAGCCCGGTCACGTGCCCGGCGTCGTCGGTGAGGACCTCGGTGGGCGCCTGGAAGAGGTGGATGTGGATCCGGTGGGGAGCGGTGAGGTCCTCAGGCTCCTGCATCGCATAGCCCTCCAGCGCCTTGACCACCTGCCGCTGCTGGTTGGAGGCGGCCAGGGCGGCCCGGGAGGCCTCGTCGTACTCGAAGTCCTCCTCATCGACGAGGACATCGACGCCGGGCTGCTTACCCAGCTCCCTCAGCTCCAGGGGGGTGAACTTGACCTGAGCCGGGCCACGGCGCCCAAAGACGTGGACGTCCGTGGTCGGTGCCTTCCTGAGGACCTCAGCCACGTTCGCAGGGATCTCGGTGGTCATGAGGTCTGCCGGGTGCTTGGCCAGCACCCGGGAGATGTCCAGGGCGACGTTACCCACCCCGATGACCGCGACCTCCCTGGCACTGAGGTCCCAGGTCCGGGGGTGGTCAGGGTGCCCGTCGTACCAGGAGACGAAGTCCGCGCCCCCGTGGCACTCGGGAGCCTGCGCACCCGGGATGTCCAGGGGGGCGTCGGTATCGGCCCCGGTGGAGAAGACCAGGGCGTCGTAGTGCTCGTGGAGCTCGGCCACGGAGACGTCCCTGCCGACCTCCACGTTGCCGACCAGGCGGATGTCGCCACGTTGGAGGATCTTGTAGAGCGCCACGATGATCTGCTTGATCCGGGGGTGGTCGGGGGCGACCCCATAGCGCACGAGGCCGTAGGGTGCAGGGAGGCGCTCGAACAGGTCGATGGACACGTCCAGCCCGGACTTGGCAAGAATGTCTGAGGCGTAGATGCCGGCAGGGCCAGCGCCGATAACGGCAACGGAGAGCGGACGTGGAGTCAGTGTCGTCGGTGTCGCCAATGTCGGTTCCTGTCAGATGGGGACGGGGCCAGGCTCCTCACCGTCCCGGGGCAGGCGGCCGGCGCACAGTCCTGTCTTTCCTGTCCTTGTGGCAGGTCAGTGCCCGTGGGGACACGTCGCAGGAACATGTCGCGAGGGCGGCACCGCGAGACGGCTCGGAGGCCTCCCTAGTGTAGCGACTGACCGCAGCCCAGGACCTCCTTACCCGGGCAGGTTCCCGTCACACGGCCCGCAGCCCGGCTCGACGAGTGCCAGAGTCGCGCAGGCCGCCGGGTCATCAGGACGAGACCAGGCGGCAGGACCGGGCAGCGGTGCTGACGGTCGTGCTGACGAGGCTTGCCGACGGTGGCGCCAGCGGTGGCGACCAGGCTGCTAGGCCGCTCGGTCCACCAGGAGCCGGGCGAACTGCTCCATGCCGTCACGCACGTGGCTGACCCGCTCCCGGGCGTCAGCCACGGCAGCCTCCACGGCACCGGGGTCGGTGACCTGGTCGGCAGCCAGTCTCTGCCTGGTGCCCTCCAGGACGGCGTCGTGCAGCCCGCCCAGGACCTCCACCGCGTCCCTGGCCCACTCCATCGCCATCCTCCGTGTCCGCTCAAGGACCGGGTGGCTGCGCAGACGCGTGACGACATCGGCCAGCACCGCGTCGTCACCCAGGTCGGCGCTGGACAACGTGGACAGGATCGACTGCCCGGCGGCGTCGAGCTCACCGGCGGCCAGGGCCTGGCGCAGCAGCAGCACGGGCATCGTGTCCACGCCCTCGCGCAGGTCCGTGCCCGGGGTCTTGCCGGTCGTGTCTGAGTCGCTGATGATGTCGATGACGTCGTCAGCCAGCTGGAAGGCCACCCCGATCTTCTCTCCGAAGGCCTCCACCACGTGCTCGGTGCGCCTGCCGGCGCGGGTGAGCATGGCACCGTAGCGGGCGGAGACCGCGATGAGGGAGCCGGTCTTGTCGGCCAGGACCTGGACGTAGTGCTCCACCGGGTCGGTACCGGCAGGGCGGGGCAGGGTCTCGTGGAGCTGTCCCATGCACAGGCGCTCAAAGGTCTTGGCGTGGGCAAGCACCGCCCGCGGCCCCAGGCCGGCCACGAGCTGGGAGGCGCGCGCCACCAGCACGTCCCCGGTCAGGATCGCGGCGGAGTTGCCCCACACTGTCTGGGCGCTGGGGGCGCCCCGCCGCAGCGGCGCCTCGTCCATGACGTCGTCGTGGTAGAGGGTGGCGATATGGGTCAGCTCCACGGCGACGCCGGCGTCGCGGACCTCGTCGCCCGCCGCCAGCCCAGGGTCCCCCAGCTGTGCGGTCAGGAGAGTCAGTACCGGTCGCAGACGCTTGCCCCCCGCCTCCGCCAGGTGGGAGGTCGGCGGGTTGATCGTCTCGTCAGCACTGGTGACAACCTCCAGGAGGCGGGTCTCAACCGCCTCCAGGGCAGGGGTGATGCGCCCTTCCAACTGGGGGGCGCTCAAGGGCATCGATCCGATCACGGCAGGAGCATAACCGTCTAGGCGAAGAGTCCGAACGCTGCCTGTGGGAACACGCCCAGCAGTACCGTGACTAGCACGGACACGGTCACCGCCGTGGTCACCATCCCCTGACTGTCCACCACGACCGTGTCCTGCCCGTCCTCTGCCCGGGGCGCGTGGAAGAACATGAGCACGACAAGACGCACGTAGAAGAAGGCCGAGACAGCTGAGCAGGCCACAGCCACGACGACCAGCCAGGTGCCCCCGCCCAGGACACCTGCGGCGAAGAGGTAGAACTTGGCCATGAACCCGGCGGTGAGGGGAATCCCGGCGAAGGACAGGAGGAAGACCGTCATCGCCCCGGCAGCCCACGGGCTGCGCCGGGCAAGTCCCCTGAAGGAGTCCAGGTCGCTGGCCTCGGCACCCACCGCGCCGTCGTGGCGCGTGCGCACGAGGGAGATGAGGCCGAAGGCACCCACAGTGGACACCCCGTAGGTCAGGGCGTAGAAGGTCAGCGGCGCGACAACCAGAGGGTTGTCGGTGATGATGGCGATCAGCATGAACCCGGCGTGGGCGACGGCCGAGTAGGCGAGCATGCGCTTGACGTCCTTCTGGACGACACCGACCACGGTCCCCAGGACCATCGTGGCTGTCGCGACTGCCCATAGGAAGGGAGCCAGCTGTGCGCCCAGCGGCCCCACCACCGTGTAGAAGAAGCGCAGCAGCGCGAAGAAGGCCGCCGCCTTGACCCCGGCGGCCATGAAGCCGGTGACCGGCGTCGGGGCACCCTGGTAGACGTCGGGGCTCCAGGCGTGGAAGGGCACGGCGGCAATCTTGAACAGCAGGCCCACGCAGACCAGGACCAGCCCGGCCAGGAGCAGCCAGCCGTCCTGCGCACCCGCCTCGCCCTGGGCGGCCAGGCCGATCGTCTCGTAGTCCACGGCGCCGGACAGCCCATAGAGGAAGGCGGCCCCCAGCAGCAGGAAGGCGGAGGCGAAGGCACCTAGGACAAAGTACTTCAGTGCCGCCTCCTGGCTCAGCAGGCGGCGGTGCCGGGCCGTGGCGGCCATGATGTACAGCGGCAGGGAGACCATCTCCAGGACGACGAACAGGGTGATGAGGTCACTGCTGGCCCCGAAGAGCATCATCCCGCCCAGCGAGAGCAGGGCCAGGGGGAAGACCTCAGTCGTGGTCCAGCCCGCGTGCAGGGACTCCGACTCCTCGGCGCTGCCGGGACGGTCTGCGGCCTGGGCGGCGAAGGCGCCGTCACCGACCTCGGTGCGGTCAGCCATGACCAGCACGGCCAGGAACCCGATGACCAGCAGGACCGCCTGGCTGGACAGGGCAAAGGGGTCCTCAAGGAGGCCGCTCGCGGTACGGGAGGGACCTTGGAGCTCCATCTGCTCGAAGCGCAGCGTCAGGGCTGCCCCGGAGGCCAGGACAGCCGCCACGCTGAGCAGGGTCTGGGTGGCCAGGCGGGCGCGGCGCGGCACGAATGCCTCCACCAGGACCCCCAGGACCCCGCCGCCAAGGACGATGAGGACCGGGGTCAAGGCTCCCCAGCCGATTACAGGACCGGTGACGGTCACGTCAGGCTCCCTTCCGTGGCTCGGGCAGCGGTGCGTGTGCGTGCAGGGGCTGGTGCCCCGCAGAGGCCGTGGTCTGCGCCGTCGACTGGCTCACAGCCGTGCTGGCCTGCCCCCCGACGTCGTCGAGGAGGCTGGTCAGCGGTGCCGGGACCAGGCCCAGGGCCAGCATGGCCCCCACGACCGGGACCAGGACCAGCCTCTCACGGCCCTCCAGGTCCCCTAGTCCCGTCCTGTCCGGGGAGGGGGCGCCGGTGAAGACCCGCTGGTAGGGCAGCAGGACGTAGACGGCCGCGATGACGACACCGGCCACCGCTGCCACGCCCAGGGGCACTGACACCGAGAAGGTCCCGGTCAGCACCATCCACTCCGGGACGAAGCCGGACAGTCCCGGCAGGGCGATCGAGGCCAGCCCGGAGAGCAGGAAGGTCCCTGCCGCCAGCGGCATGACACGAGCCAGCCCGCCGAGCTCGGAGATGCTCACGGTCCCGGTGCGCCGGGCGACGAAGCCGGTCACCAGGTAGAGGCCGGCGATGCTCAGGCCGTGGGCGACCATGTAGACCATGGCCCCGGTGGCGGCTACCTGGCTCCCACTGAAGATGCCCAGCACCATGAACCCGAAGTGGCTGACAGAGGTGTAGGCGATGAGGCGGTAGAGGTTGTCCTGGGCGATCGCCGCCAGGCCGCCGTAGATGATCGAGACCAGGGCCAGCACCACCACAACCGGGGAGGCCCAGCGGGAGGCCTCGGGGAACAGCGGCAGGACCAGGGCGACCATCCCGTAGGTGCCGATCTTGTCCAGCACGCCGATGAGGAGGACCGAGGTGCCGGGTGTGGCCTGCTCGGCGGTGTCAGGCAGCCAGGTGTGCAGGGGAACCATGGGTGCCTTGACGGCGAAGGCGATAAAGAAGCTAAGGAAAAGCCATCGGGACATGGTCGGGGACAGGGTCAGGTTGCCCACCATGGTGTCGATGAGGAAGCCGACCTGGTTCTCGGAGGTGTGGATCGCCAGCATGACCACGCCCAGGAGCATGACCAGCCCCCCTGCCAGGGAGTACAGGAGGAACTTCAGGGCTGCGCGCTGACGCCCCGGCCCGCCCAGGCAGCCGACGAGGAAGTAGACCGGTATCAGCATCGCCTCGAAGCAGACGTAGAACAGGAACAGGTCGCGGGCGCTGAAGATAACCACCACGAAGGCCTCCAGGACCAGGACCAGGCCGGTGAGCAGGGCCTGGCGCTCCTGGGGGACCTCCTTCCAGGAGGCCAGCAGCACGAGCGGCACCAGGGCGGCGCCCAGAAGAAGCATGGACAGGCCCAGGCCGTTGACGCCAAGAGCCCAGTAGGCACCGAAGGAGGGAATCCAAGGGGTGGTCTGCGCCAGCTGGACCGTCCCCGCCTGGGACAGGTCGAACATGCTCAGCGCCCACACCCCCACCGCGAGCACAGCCAGGGACACGGCCAGGCCCAGGAGGCTGGCGTAGCGGCGCAGGGGCGGCAGGACCCACAGGAGGACAGCGCCTGCCAGGGGCAGGACCGCCATGATGGTCAGGACGGGCAGCGTTGCGGGAAGAGTCTGCATGTGGCGGTGTCCTCTCAGAGCCTGCTTGCCAGGACGGCGGCCAGGGCAAGGACGGTCCCGCCCAGCATGTACCCGGCGTAGGAGCGCACGTACCCGGACTCGGTGCGCCGGAGAAGGCTTCCTGCGGCTGAGGCGGTGACGGCGGCCCCCTCCACGGCGCCGTCGACGACGTAGCGCTCGGCGGCCCGCGTGGCCGCGACGAGCCCCTGGCCCGGGCGCATCGCCACAGCCTCGTTGAGGGCGTCCTGGTACATGTCGTGGCGTGCCGCCTCCACCATGACGCTGCCCGGCTGGACCACGGTGGGCACCTCACGGCGCGCGTACATGGCCCAGGCAGCCAGCGCACCCAGGAGCACCAGCGCCAGAGTGCCTCCCATGATGACCGTCACGGGCAGGACCGGCTCGTGGGCCGAGTGGTCCACATGCCCGGTGACCGGTTCCAGCCAGGTGGTGAAGGCCTCCCCCTGGCTGAGCAGCCCTCCCAGGCCCAGGGAGAAGAGCGACAGGACGATGAGCGGGAGGGTCATGAGCCACCCGGACTCGTGTGGGTGGACCTCTCCCTCCAGGTCGCTGCTCGTGGTCCACCGGGCCTTGCCGTGGAAGATCATGAAGAAGAGGCGGGACATGTAGAAGGCGGTCAGGCCCGCGCCCAGCAGCGCGACCGTCCCCAGGACCCAGGGCTGAGCGCCCTCCCCGGTAAAGGCGGCCTCAATGATCCTGTCCTTGGACCAGAAGCCTGAGAAGGGAGGAACCCCCAGGATGGCGAGCCAGCCGATGCCCATGGTCACCCAGGTGACCCGCATGACCCGGTACAAGGCGCCAAAGCGCCGCATGTCCACCTGGTCGCCCATGGCGTGCATGACGCTGCCGGCACCCAGGAAGAGCTGCGCCTTGAAGAAGCCGTGGGTCAGCAGGTGGAAGACCGCGACGGCGTAGCCGACGGGCCCCAGGCCTGCCCCCAGCATCATGTAGCCGATCTGGCTCATCGTGGAGGCCGCCAGGACCTTCTTCATGTCGTCCTTGGCGCAGCCGATGACGGCACCCAGCACCAGGGTGAGGGCGCCGACAGCGGCTACGGCCACCTGTACCTGCGGCGCCCCCTCCAGGACCGGTCCGGAGCGAACCATGAGGTAGACCCCGGCGGTGACCATGGTGGCAGCGTGGATGAGGGCGGAGACCGGCGTAGGGCCGGCCATGGCGTCCCCCAGCCAGGCCTGCAGCGGGAACTGGGCCGACTTGCCGCAGGCGGCCAGGAGGAGGAACAGGCCGATCGCCGTCAGCCACCCGGAGGAGACCTCCCCACGGGCCGCAGCGGGCAGGACGGTGTCGAAGGCGACCGAGCCCACCTGTGACACCAGGGCCATCATGGCCAGCAGCAGGCCCAGGTCACCGACACGGTTCATGACGAAGGCCTTCTTTGCGGCAACGGCGTTGTCCACGGCCTTCTCCCGCTGGGCGCGGGGGGCGTCCGCCTCTGCGGTGTTCCAGAAGCCGATGAGCAGGTAGGAGGCCAGGCCCACACCCTCCCAGCCGACGAACACGACGATGTAGCTGTCGCCGAGCACCAGTGTCAGCATCGCGGCGACGAACAGGTTGAGGTAGGCGAAGAACCGGCGCCGGTCGCGGTCGTGACCCATGTAGGCCACAGAGTAGAGGTGGATCAGGAAGCCCACACAGGTCACCAGCACCACAAAGGTCAGGGACAGGGGGTCCACCCGCAGCCCGACGTCCACAGACAGGTCTGCGGAGGAGAACCAGTGCCACAGGCTCACGCTGAGGACACGCTCCTGGGGGGGCAGGGCCAGGATCTGGGCCAGGACCCCCAGTCCCAGGCAGGCAGACGCCAGTGAGGCCAGCAGGCCCAGCCAGTGGCCCCAGGAGTCGCTGCGCCGCCCCGCCAGCAGGAGCACCGCAGCGCTGGCCGCCGGCACAGCGACAAGGAGCCAGGACAGCCCGGCCAGGCCGGTGGCCGGCTGGGCCACGGCCACCGTGTCCGCTGCCAGCACCGGGGAGGCCGGGGTGAGGGCTCGGGGGGACACGGGGACGGAGGCAGCCACGGACACCGCAGAGGCGATACCGGTCGCAACAGTCATGTCAGTCCTCTCAGCCCTGTCAGCTCTTGAGCAGGTTGACGTCGTCAACCGACGTGGACCTGCGGGTACGGAAGATGGACACGACGATGCTCAGGCCCACCACGACCTCCGCCGCAGCCACGACCATGACGAAGAAGGCGAAGACCTGGCCGGTGAGGTCGCCGTGAAGACGGGAGAAGGTCACCAGGACGAGGTTGACGGCGTTGAGCATGAGCTCCACGCCCATGAGCTCGATGATCGCGTTGCGCCGCAGCAGCACGGTCAGCGCGCCCAGGGTGAACAGGACGCAGGCCAGGACGATGTAGGCAGCGATAGGAAGAGTCACTGGTCCCCCTTCTCCTTCTCCTCGGTGTCCTCCTCAGTGCCCTCCGCGCCCTCGGCCGCCCCCTGCCCAAGTGCCGGGCTCTGCGAGGTGTCACGCAGCGCGGATGAGGGTGCCACCGGCTGGTCGACGACGGGCGCGGCCTGGCCGGGCATGGAGGGCATCCCGGACCGGCCCACCGCCGAGCCGTGGACGGAGCCGTCTCCAGCGTCCGTCCCCGTGGACCGGGAGCCGGCCTGGCGCTCAAGGACCTCTCCCGCGCGCTGGGCCGCCCCCATCTCGGGAGAGACCTCGGACAGCTCCATGCCCTGACCACGGGCGCGCAGGACGCGGGGCACGGACTCAGCCACCTCGTGGCCGTCAGCGCCCAGCGCCGGGGCGGCCACGGTGTTGGTCGAGGCGTAGACGCCCGGGACCGGCTTCTGCCCGGGGTGCGCCCCGGTAGCGGCGTAGGCCCGCATCTTCTCCCCGGCCGTCTCCGCCTGGCCGCGCCGGGCACGGACCCGCTGGCGGTGCGTCAGCGTCAAGGCACCCACGGCAGCGACGACCAGGAGCGTGCCCGTCAGCTCCATGGTCACCACGTGGTCCCCAAGGAGGACCTCGGCGATCCGGTCCGGCGTGGAGGCCTCCCCACCCTGCAGGCCCGCCGCGGCCGGGAGGGGGGAGCGGTGCAGGACGGCAGCCAGGAGGGTCGCCAGCCCCAGGCCCAGCAGGCCGATGAGGGGCAGCTGGTAGGAGCCCCCGGCACCCGCCACGGGCTCCTCCCCGCCCACGCCCACCAGCATGATGACGAACAGGACCAGGGTCATGACCGCCCCGGTGTAGACCACCACCTGGGTCATGCCCAGGAAGGGCGCCTCGTTGGCGATGTAGAGAACGGCCAGGGAGATCATGATGCCGATCATGTTGATCGCAGCCACCACGGCACGCCTGGCGGTGAGCACCCCCAGGCCGCACGCCACCGTGACCAGGGCAACCACGGCAAGCAGGATGCTCTCCCCCACTGAGAGGGTGCCAGCCTCGCTCAGGGCAGTGGGCACCGCAGCCGCGACGGTGTGAGGCAGCGTGGAGGAGGAAGTGGAGACCGCAGACGGCACGGCAGCCACCAGGACCGAGACGGAGAGGGGCAGCAGGCTCATCACACGGCCTCCCGGACAGGCTCGTTGCCAGGGCTGCCATGGCCGTCACCGGCGACCGGGCGGGCGGTGGACAGGGTGGAGTCCTGCGGACGGGCCTGTCTCACCCAGTCGATCTGCGCCTGAGTGGGACCGGTGACCGCGCCCCGGTAGTAGTCGCCGTCCTCAGTCCCCTCCACCATCGGGTGCGGCGGCGCCACGGCACCGGCGGGCACGGGGACCAGAAGGTCGTCCTTGTCGTAGATGAGGCCGGTGCGCGTGGGGCCGACAAGCTCGTCGAAGTCGGTGGACATGGTCAGGGCGCGCGTCGGGCAGGCCTCGATACACATGCCGCAGAAGATGCAGCGCAGGTAGTTGATCTGGTAGACGCGCCCGTAGCGTTCCCCCGGCGAGTACTGCGCGCCCGGCTCGTTGGAGGCCGCCTCCACGTAGATGGCGTCGGCCGGGCAGGCCCAGGCGCACAGCTCGCAGCCGATGCACTTCTCCAGGCCGTCGTCATAGCGGTTGAGCCGGTGGCGTCCGTGGAAGCGGGGCATGACCTGAGCAGGCTCACGGGGGTACTGCTCCGTGACGACGGGGCGGAACATGGAGGAGATCGTGACCCCGTACCCGGCGACAGGTGCAAAGACCTGCGCCAGGAGGGAGGGGGCGTCACGCCGCCACTGGTCGTGGTCGGAGCCGCCCTGGGGCCGCGGACCGGAGGTGCCGCGGGAGGCGGTAGGCTGGTCAGTCATCAGGTCCCTCCTGGGCGTCAGCCGCGAGGTTGGTGGTGGACGCCGGCAGTGCCGCCGCGTCCTGGGAGGATCGGTGCGAGGGGAGGTGGCTGTCCTGCCCCCGCTCCCCGCCACGCCGGGCGCGCGGAGAGGGCGGAAGGTGCTGGCCGGGAAGGGGCGGCACCGGGTAGCCGCCGGCAAAGGCCAGGTGCTCCTCCCCGGGGACGGTCACCTCGGCCAGGTCGCCGTCGTCCCCGGTACGCGCACCGAGGAGCTGCGGCTCCTCAACCCCGTCGTCCTGCTCCCCCTGGTCGTCGGGCAGGAGGAAGAGGACCACCATGGCCACGAGGAAGACCGCAGCGAGCACCAGCAGCAGCGACTGCACCGAGGCACCGGAGAAGGTGCGGTAGGCCTGGACAACGGCCACGAGCACGAACCAGACCAGGGACACCGGGATGAGGACCTTCCAGCCCAGCCTCATGAACTGGTCGTAGCGGATGCGCACCAGGGTCCCCCGGGTCCAGACCATGAGGAACATGACCACCCACACCTTGGCAACGAACCAGAGCATGGGCCACCACCCGCTGTTGGCCCCCTCCCAGAAGCTGGCCAGGAGCACCGACCTCCAGCCTCCCAGGAACAGGGTGACGCACACCGCCGAGACGTTGAACATGTTGATGTACTCCGCCAGGAAGTACCAGGCGAACTTCATGGAGGAGTACTCCACCATGTGCCCGGCCACGAGCTCACCCTCCGCCTCCGGCAGGTCAAACGGAAGACGGTTGACCTCTCCGACCATCGAGATCACGTAGATGACGAAGCTGGGGAGCATGGCTACCGCCCACCAGACCCTCTCCTGCGCGGAGACGATGCCGGAGGTGGACATCGTCCCCGAGACCAGGAAGACGGTGAGGATGGACAGGCTCATGCTTAGCTCGTAGGAGATCACCTGGGCGGCACTGCGCACGGCCCCGAACAGGGGGTAGGTGGAGTGGGCAGACCATCCTCCCAGGATGATGCCGTAGACCCCGAAGGCGGTGATAGCCAGGATGTAGAGGACGGAGGCGGGGAAGTCGGTCAGCTGCAGGGGGGTGCTGTGGCCGAGGATGCTCACCTGAGGTCCGAAGGGGATGACCGCGTAGACCATGAAGGCACTGAGCGCGGCGATGACGGGGGCCAGGAGGTAGACGGCCCTCTCAGCCCCCCGCAGCCAGAAGTCCTCCTTCAGGATCAGCTTGCCCGCGTCAGCGACCGCCTGGAGCAGCCCGAAGGGGCCGTTGACGTTAGGACCCAGCCGGGTCTGCATCCGGCCGAGCCCGCGCCGCTCCACCCACAAGACCATGAGGACGCTGACGATGAGGAAGGCGACGACGAAGACTGCCTTGATGAGGGTGAGCCACCAGGTCTCCTGGGAGAAGTCGGCGGCCACGCCCCCGGCACCCGGCTGGGTCGCAGTCGCGAGGATCTGGGTCGTAGTCACCTGGGGACCTCCGCACTGGTTGAGACGCTCACGTAGGAACCGTGCCCTGCCGCCAGGGTCTGGTGCACGACAGAGCCTGCTGAGCACTCCGGCAGCCACACGGAGCCCTCAGCCACACCACCCACGACAGCCGGCAGCGTGATCGCCCCCGCCATCGTAGAGACCGTGACGGGCTCACCACCGACCACCCCCAGCCCGGCAGCAAGGTCTGCTCCCAGGCGTGCCACTGGGCGCATGGCGGTGGCAGCCAGGAAGGGCTCGCCCACCAGGAGGCGCCCGGCGTCCAGCATGGGCTTGTGAGTGGCCAGCACCGCAGGCAGGCCGCTGCCTGGCACCACGTCCCCTGAGGCAGAGCCTGCGGCCCGGTCCGCAGCGTCCACAGCAGCAGGAGCCGACGACGGTGACGAGGAGCGGGGGCTGCCGTCCCCGGGCCGCCCCTGGGTTCCAGGGACGGTGATGGCACCCGGGCGTGCCCCGTCCCACAGCCCCAGCCCGGCGTAGGTGGCGTGGACAGCCTCCAGGCTGTCCACGTGCAGGTCCGAGCCCATCTCCGCAGCCAGCATGCCCAGCACCTGGCGGTCGGTGCGCGCGCGGGAGACGTGGGCCTGGCCGAAGGGACGCACCCGGCCCTCCCAGTTGACAAAGGTCCCGTTCTTCTCCACGGCCGGTGCGACGGGGAGGACGACGTCGGCGTACCTGCTGACCTCGGTGCGGCGCACCTCCAGCTGGACCAGGAAGCCCGCGCCACCCAGGCCCGTGGCCGCCAGGCCGGGGTCGGGGAGGTCTCGCAGGTCCACGCCACCGACGACAGCGCCCTTGAGGCTGCCGTCCTCCAGGGCGGACAGGATGGCACTGGTGTCACGTCCCGGTGCGGAGGGGAGGTGGTGCCCCTGTCCCAGGCCCCACGCCTGCTCCACCTGTGCCCGGGCAGCAGCGTCGTCCACGGGCCTGCCTCCGGGCAGCAGTCCTGGCAGCAAGCCTGCCTCCACGCCACCACGTTCGCCGGAACGACGTGGCACCCAGGCCAGCCGGGCGCCGGTGGCCCTGGCCAGGGCGTCCACGGCTGCCAGCAGGCCCGGCACCGCAGCGGCCCGCTCCCCCACCAGGATCGTGGCGCCCTCGGCCGACAGCGCCTCCACCAGCCCTGGGTGGCTTGCAGCCAGGCCCTCCACCACCCGGGCCTCCTGCCCGGGAGCGCTGAGGACCACGGTGGCGTCCAGCTTACGGGTCCCCCTGGTCAGGCTGGTCGCCACCGTCGCCACCGCGACGCCTCCGGAGCGTGCTCCCTTGCGTAGTCGCAGGAACAGGGCACCGCACTCGTCCTCGGGCTCCAGCGCCACCAGAAGCACCTGCCCGGCCGTCTCCAGGGACCGGTAGGTCACCGCGCCCAGGCCGGTGCCTGCCACCCGGGCAGCCAGGAAGGACTCCTCCTCGGCACTGTGGTGGCGCACGCGCTGGTCAATGTCGTTGGTCCCCAGGACGGCGCGGGCGAAACGGGACCAGGCCCAGCCGTCCTCCAGGGTCAGGCGCGCCCCGGGCAGGAGCCCGACACCGCCGTCGGCCACGGCCTGGGACAGGCCGCGGGCAGCCACGTCCAGGGCGTCGGACCAGGAGGTGGGGACCAGCTCGCCGGTCTCCTCCTCGCGCACCAGCGGGACGCTGAGACGGTCCTCCTGGGAGGACCAGGGGAAGGCGAAGCGGTCCTTGTCGGTGATCCACTCCTCGTTGACCTCGGGATCCTCACCTGCCAGGCGCCGCAGCACCACCCCGCGACGCATGTCCACCCGGATGGCAGAACCGGAGGCGTCGTGCTCGGTCACCGAGTCGGTGGAGACCAGGTCCATGGGCCGGGCACGGAACCGGTAGCGGGCGCTGGTCAGCGCGCCGACAGGGCAGATCTGGATGATGTTGCCTGAGAAGTAGGACGCGAAGGGACGACCGGAGACGTCCAGCTCCTCAGCGCCGCGACCGAGCCCGGGACCTGCGGCCAGGCCGCCGGCCACGGCGGGGTCTCCCCCGGGCCCCGTGGCGGAGCCGTCCCCGGCCAGCCCGTGCGCACCGCGGATGGTCTGCTGGTCCGCCTGGCCGGTGCTCCCCGGCTGCTCTGCGTGGCAGGGGTCGTGGAAGTCGAGCACCTGGGTGTCGAAGCGGCCGATCTGCTCGGAGTACAGTCCCCCGGAGTGCTCGGCACGGCCGTCCATGTCCACGGGCGGGTGCCCGCCACCACGCCCTTGCAGCGCGACAAAAGGGTCGCCGGGGATCTGGTCGGCGAAACGCACGCAGCGCTGGCACAGGATGCAGCGGTCCCGGTCCAGCAGGATGTTGCTGGTCAGGCGCAGAGGCTTGGGAAAGGTCCGCTTGACGTCAGTAAAGCGGGTGGCTGACTGGGCACCCGAGGCCATGAGCTCCAGGGCCTGGTTCTGCAGGGGGCACTCCCCGCCCTTGTCGCACACGGGGCAGTCCAGGGGGTGGTTGACCAGGAGGAACTCCATGGTCCCGGCCTGGGCCTTCGCAGCGACCGCGCTGGTGGCCTGGGTGGAGACCTCCATCCCCTCCATGGCCGTCATGGCACAGGAGGGCTGGGGCTTGGGCATGGGGCGCACGACTCCGTCGCGCCCGGGCATGGCCACCTCCACCAGGCACTGACGGCAGCTGGCGGAGGGGGCCAGCAGCGGGTGGTCGCAGAACCGGGGGATACGCACCCCCACCTTCTCCGCCGCCCGGATCAGCAGCGTGCCCTTCTCCACGGTCACGGGCACCCCGTCGATGGTCATCGAGACCATCTCGACGGCGGGCTCGCTGGCAGGCGTGGTCGCAGTCGTCTGGGTCATGGCTCACCGTGCGCTTTCGAAGGTGGAGGAGGCCGCGTAGGGGAAGAGCTCGCTGGCAGGGGTGGTGTACCCCGCCTCGAACTCCGTGCGGAACCTCGCGATACCGGACAGGACCGGAGTGGCTGAGGCGTCGCCCAGGGCGCAGAAGGAGCGCCCGGCGATGTTGCCCGCGATGTCCTCCAGCTTGTCCACGTCCCCGGGCAGACCCCTCCCCGCCTCCAGGCGCAGCATGATCTGGCGCATCCAGTAGGTGCCCTCGCGACAGGGCGTGCACTTGCCGCAGGACTCGTGCTGGTAGAACTCGGTCCAACGGGTCACCACGCGCACCACGGAGACGGTGTCGTCAAAGACCTGGAGCGCCCGGGTACCCAGCATGGAGCCGGCACCGACAACGGACTCGTAGTCCAGGGGGACGTCGAGCTCCTCCGGGCCGAAGATCGGGGTCGAGGACCCTCCCGGGACCCAGAACTTCAGCTCGTGGCCGGGGCGGACACCGCCGGAGAGCTCGATGAGCTCGCGCATGGTGATGCCGAAGGGGGCCTCGTACTGGCCGGGACGGACGACGTGCCCGGAGACGGAGAAGATCCCATGTCCCTTGGACTTCTCCGTGCCCATGGCTGAGTACCACCGGGCTCCCCGGGCCAGGATCCCCGGGACGGAGGCGATGGTCTCCACGTTGTTGACCACTGTGGGCCTGGCGTACAGGCCCGCCACCGCCGGGAAGGGAGGCTTGAGGCGGGGGTGGCCCCGACGTCCCTCCAGGGAGTCCAGCAGGGCGGTCTCCTCACCACAGATGTAGGCTCCCGCGCCCGCGTGGGCGGTGATGCGCAGGGGCTGGTGCCCGTCCAGCCCAAAGCCCGTCTCCAGCAGCCCCGCCTCGGCGGCCTCGCGCACCGCAGCCAGGAGGCGGCGGTAGACGTGGGAGACCTCCCCGCGCAGGTAGACGAAGGCGTGGTCGCAGCCGATGGCGCGCGAGGTGATGGCCACTCCCTCTACCAGCGCCTGGGGGTTGGCCATGAGGGTCGGGATGTCCTTGCAGGTCCCTGGCTCGGACTCGTCGGCGTTGACGACCAGGTAGCGGGGGCCGCCGTCAGGCGGGGGCAGGAAGGACCACTTCAGCCCGGTGGGGAACCCCGCGCCTCCGCGCCCGCGCAGGCCGGACTCCTTGACCAGCTCCACCAGCTCCTCTGCGGACATGGTCAGCGCCCGCTCCAGGCCCTGGTAGCCGCCGTGGGCCCGATAGGTCTCCAGGGTCCAGGACTGCTCGACGTCCCACAGGTCGGTGAGCACCGGGGTCAGGGTGCCCGCAGCGGTGTAGCCGACCTCGGAGGCTCCTCCGGGGGTGGTGGCAGACGCGTCGCTCACTTGCTGTCCTCCTCACTGGTCTCCCGGGGGGCTGTCCACCCCTGGCTGCGGGCAAGTCCCAGGCCCTGGAGGGAGGGCTGCCCCACCCCCGGCCCCTCCTGCGCCCGGCCGTCCTCGAAGCCTGCCAGCAACCGCTCGTTCTCCCGGAAGGTCGGCACCGTCTCGGGGCCGCGCGTGGGGGTCACGTCCTCTCCCCGCTCCAGGGCCTCCACCAGGGCCACCGCGCTGGCAGGGGTCTGGCGGTCGAAGAACTCCCAGTTGACCATGACCACGGGGGCGTAGTCGCAGGCAGCGTTGCACTCCAGCCGCTCCAGGCTGATGGTGCCGTCCTCGCTGGTCTCGTCGCTGCCCAGCCCGGTGTGGTCCGTCACGGCCTGCCAGACCTCGTCCCCGCCCATGACGGCACACAGGGCGTTGGTGCACACCCCCACGTGGTACCGGCCCGCCGGGTGGCGGCGGAACTGGCTGTAGAAGGTGGCCACCGCGCTGACCTCGGAGCGGGTGAGGGCCAGGCGGTCCGCGCACAACGCGATGCCCGCCGGGGAGACGTAGCCGTCCACGCTCTGGATGAGGTGGAGCATGGGGATGAGCGCACTGCGCTCGTGGCCGACCGGGTAGCGCGCGATGATCTCGGCGATGTCGGCGTCGAGCCGGGCCAGGACCTCGGGCGAGTATCCCAGGGCAGAGGCGGTGACGGCGAGGTCAGCCTCCTGGCCGCTGGCCCCGGCGGGGACCTGTGGCACGGCCGCGCCTGCTCCTGCGGCGTCGTTGGCGGTCTCGGTGGTGCTCATCAGCGGTCCACACCTCCCAGGACGGGGTCGATCGAGGCCAGGGCGGGGACGAGGTCGGCGATCATGCCGCCCTCACCCATCATGGCCACCGACTGCAGGTTGGAGAAGGAGGGGTCCCGGAAGTGGACCCGGTAGGGGCGGGTCCCGCCGTCGGAGACGGCGTGGACGCCCAGGACGCCCTTGGCGTGCTCCACCGTCTGGTAGACCTGGCCCGCCGGGACCCGGAAGCCCTGGGTCACCAGCTTGAAGTGGTGGATGAGGGACTCCATCGAGGTACCCATGATCTCGCGGACGTGCTCCAGGGACTGCCCCTGGCCGTCGGTGGCGATCGCCATGCGGGCGGGCCAGGCGATGGTGGGGTCGGCCACCATGGTGGTGTTGGAGGGGTCGGTGCCGCGAGCGCTGATGTCCTCCAGGCGGTCCAGGCACTGGGAGACGATCCTCAGCGACTCGTAGGCCTCGTCCAGGCGCAGGCACAAGCGGTTGTAGCAGTCGGAGCGGTCGTAGACGGGGACGTCGAAGTCGTAGGTCTCGTAGCCGCAGTAAGGGCTGGTGCGCCGGATGTCCAGGGGGTAGCCGGCGGCACGCAGGCAGGGCCCGGTCAGCCCCAGGGCCAGGCCGCCCGCCAGGCTGATCTCCCCCACCCCGATGAACCGGGACTTGAGGATCGGGTTCTCCATGAGCAGCAGCTCGAGCTCGTGGATGTCGTTCTTGATGTCCGGCATGACCGAGCGCACGAACTCCGTGAAGCCCTCGGGGAGGTCCTGGGCCAGCCCCCCGGGACGGACGAAGGCGTGGTTCATCCTCAGGCCGGAGACCATCTCGAAGGCCTTGAGGATGTTCTCGCGGCACCGGAAGGCGATGGTCATGAGCGTGGTGCCGCCCATCTCGTTGCCCCCGGTGCCTACCGCAACCACGTGGGAGGCGATGCGGTTGAGCTCCATGAGGAGCACACGGGTCACCGTGGCCTTCTCCGGGACGTCCGCAGTGATCCCCAGGAGCCTCTCCACCGCCAGGGCGTAGCCCACCTCCTGGAAGAAGGGAGCCACGTAGTCCATGCGGGTCACGAAGGTCTCACCCTGGACCCAGGTGCGGTACTCCATGTTCTTCTCGATACCGGTGTGGAGGTAGCCGGTGCCCACGCGGACCTCGGTGACGGTCTCCCCGTCAACCTCCAGCACCAGGCGCAGCACCCCGTGGGTCGAGGGGTGGACCGGCCCCATGTTGAGCACGATGCGGTCGTTGCGCAGGCGGTCGGCCTCGTCGCGCGTGGCGATCTGGGCGGCGACCTCGTCCCAGTCCCCGCCGCTGAGGGTGAACTGCTCAGCCCCTGCGGCCAGGTTGTCCGTGGCCGGGCCGGTGGCGTGAACGGTGGTGCTCATCAGCGGTAGGACCTCCGGGTGTCGGCGGGCGGGGTGGTGGCGCCCCGGTAGTCCACGGGAATGCCACCGAGCGGGTAGTCCTTGCGCTGGGGGTGGCCCACCCAGTCGTCGGGCATGGCGGTGCGGGTCAGGCTCGGGTGCCCGTCGAAGACGATCCCCATGAGGTCCCAGGTCTCGCGCTCGTGCCAGTCGTTACCCGGGTAGACGGACACGACGGAGGGCACGTGCGGGTCGTCCTGGGGGCAGGCGACCTGCAGGCGCAGCTGTCGCCCGCCGTGGGTCAGGCTCATCAGCTCCAGGCAGGCGTGGAGCTCGCGCCCCGCCAGCCGGGGGTAGTGCACGCCGCTGGTGCCCAGGCACAGCTCGAAGCGCAGGTCCTGGTCGTCACGCAGGGGGCGCACCACGTCAAGCAGGTGCTCACGAGCGACAAACAGCGTGAGCTCGCCGTGCTCGACCACGACCTTCTCAACGGCCCCGGCCGGGTCCACCCCGGCGGCGGCCAGGTCCTCAATGAGGTGGTCGACGACGTCGTCGAACCAGGACCCGTAGGGACGCGTGGCGGCGGGAGCCAGGGTGGTGACCTCGCGGTGACCCCCGTAGCCGGAGGTGTCCCCGGCGTCGGCGGCGCCGAACTGGCCCGTGGCGGTGCCGATGACCTCGGCCCGCAGCTCGGGCCGCACGGGGGTCCCGGGCACGACCTCAGGGACGGCGGGAACGGCTGCCACAACAGCCTCGGCGCCCTTGCCAGCAGCGGGGCCGACAGCGGTCTTGCCGGTCGTGTCGCTCATGCCAGCTGCCCCTTCATCTCGTGGAGGGGCGTGGCCTCCAGCGCGGCGGCCTCCACCGCCCGGGCGATCTCCTCACGGTGGCGGAACAGCGGCTTGCGCTCCACCTGGCGGGTCAGCTCCAGCATGGCGTTGAGCAGCATCTCGGGGCGCGGAGGGCAGCCGGGCAGGTAGATGTCCACCGGGACGATGTGGTCACACCCCTGGACGATGGCGTAGTTGTTGAAGATCCCGCCGCTGGAGGCGCAGGCCCCCATGGAGATAACCCACTTGGGCTCTGGCATGGAGTCGTAGACGTTGCGCACGATGGGTGCCATCTTGTGGGAGACACGGCCCGAGACGATCATGACGTCGGCGTGGCGCGGCGAGGCCCGGAAGACCTCCCACCCGAAGCGCGCCATGTCAAAGCGGGGGGTGCCCGCCGCCATCATCTCAATGGCGCAGCAGGCCAGCCCCATGGTCACCGGCCACATGGACCGGGCCTGCGCCAGGCCCGCCAGCCGCTCCACGGTGGTCAGCAGGAAGCCCGGCGAGTCCACCTCGCTGGCCGCCTGCGCGTAGGGGTCGTCCCGCTTGGAGGGGATGGACGCCATGAAGGCGTTGTGCTTCTTCATGCTCATGACCAGCGTCCTTTCTCAGTCCCAGTCCAGTCCGCCACGGCGCCACTCCAGGACGTAGGGCACCGTGATCAGGGCGATAAAGACCAGCGCGGCACTCAGCCCGAAGAACCCCAACCGGGCAAAGGCTGTGGCCCAGGGGTAGAGGAAGACGACCTCCACATCGAAGATGATGAAGGTCATGCCCACCAGGTAGAAGGAGACGGGGAAGCGGCCGTGCTCAGTGTTGGCGGGGGTGGGGTCGATACCGCACTCGTAGTTGGCGACCTTGACCCGGTTGCGCCGTCCCGGGCTGATGACGGCGCTCAGCGCGAGCCCCCCGACAGCGACCAGGAGAGCCACCCCGGCCATGATGAGCAGTGACGCGTACGGGTTCATGCTGAGGGCACCATCCTTGTCAGGAGCTGGATGAGGCGGTCGACCCCGTCGCCTCCGCGACGTTCCCAACCGTCCGAGAGAAGCTTGGTCACGACCCGCATGAGGCGCTTGCGCGGCAGCCCGTAGCGGGTGCACAGGCGCATCACCTCCGGGTGCTCGATCAGGGAGACGAAGACCCGCCCCAGGGTGTAGTAGCCACCCATCTCCGCAGCCAGTGCCCGAGGGTACTGGGCCAGGGCCTGCTCCCGGCCCGCCGTGGTGGAGCGCGCCGCCCCCTGGGCGGCCGCCTCGGCAGCCAGCCGCCCCGACAGGAGAGCCTGGGCGATCCCCTCCCCGTTGAAGGGGGACACCATGCCCCCGGCGTCGCCCAGCAGCATGAGGCCGTGCTCGTAGTGAGGCTTGCGGTTGAAGGCCATGGGCAGGGCCGCGCTGGCCAGGCGTCCGACCTGGTTGTCCGCGGTCAGCTCCCAGGAGGCAGGGACGTTGCGCATCCAGGCAGCGAAGACCGCCCGGTAGTCGATGCTGCGGGAGGCGGCGGCCGAGGCGTTGGAGGCCACCGACCCCAGGCCGACGTTGACCAGCCCGTCCCCGACCGACCAGATCCAGCCGTAGCCCGGCAGGAGTCTGCTGGCCCCGGGCGGGCCGTCCCACAGCTCGAGCTGGGACTCCATCCAGGTGTCCTGGGCGCGCGGGGAGCGGAAGTAGGCGCGCACCGCCACCCCCAGGGGCCTGCCACCGTCCTTGGCACGGCCCACAGTCGTGGCTATCCGGGCCGAGACGCCTCCTGCGTCGATGACCAGCGGGGCCGTGAAGGTGGTCGGCTCCTCAATGGCAGGCTGTGCCACAGAGCGCGAGGGCCGCGCCTCCACGCCGGTGACCCGGCCGCTCCCGGAGGACACCGGCGCGGTGACGGTGACTCCGGTGAGCAGCCTCGCCCCGGCACGCTGGGCGTGGCGGGCCAGGTCCTCGTCAAGGTCGCAGCGCCGCCTGGCCAGGCCGTAGGAGGGGAAGGAAGGCTGCTCCGGCCAGGGGAGGTGGAGCCTGTGGCCCCCGCCGACAACCCGCAGGCCCTCGTTGCGCTGCCACCCCGAGGTGTCGACCCCCATCCGGACCAGCTCGCGCACCGCCGAGGGGGTCAGCCCGTCTCCGCAGACCTTGTCCCGGCCGAGCCGGCCCCTCTCCAGGAGAAGGACGTCCAGGCCGAGGACAGCCAGGTGGTAGGCGGCTGAGGACCCGGCAGGGCCCGCCCCGGCGACGATGACGTCAGCCTCCCGCTCGTCACGGCTGACAGAGCCCGCCGAGTCTGGCCTGGTAGCACCAGCCCCCCCAGGAGCCGGGGTGCCGGCAGACCGGACGGCGCGACTGCTTAGCGCCGTGGTCGCCGTCGTCATTGCGTCCCCTCTCCTGCACCTGAGCACGACACACACCACCCTTGGGACCCTCCCCCGGGAGACGGTGCTGAGCCGACTCTACCCAGGGCAGCCCCTCCATTTGACCGCAGTACCGAGGAGCGGTTTTTTCGTTGCCGTGCCGGGAAGACGGTGCACGCCCCCAGCAACTTCCCCCGTCCCGGTTGCACACGAATTACGGCTTACCAGAATGACGAATTTCTCTTCGGGCGCCCTCCCTGGGACCCGAAGCGCACCGGGCCCCAGGGTACGGAGGAGGGCTCCGGCCTGCGATGATGTCCCCATGAGCCCAGTCTCCAGCCGAGCCAGTCTCACCAAGGACCCCGGCGAGGTCGCCTTGATGTTCGACGCTGTCGCCCACCGCTACGACCTCACCAACGACCTGGCCAGCCTGTTCCAGGTGCGCATGTGGCGCGCTGTCACCCGCGCCGCCGTGGAGCCGGCGCCGGGCAGGCGGGTCCTGGACCTGGCGGCCGGGACGGGAACCTCCGCCGCCGGGTACGCCGCCGCCGGCGCCCAGGTCGTCGCCTGCGACTTCTCTGCTGGCATGGTCGCCGAGGGCCGACGCCGCCACCCCGGCATCCACTTCGTGGTCGGGGACGCCATGAGCCTCCCCTTCCCCGACGCCTCCTTCGACGTCTCCACGATTTCCTACGGCCTGCGCAACGTCCAGGACCCGCTGCGAGCCCTGGAGGAGATGGCCCGCGTGACCCGGCCCGGGGGGCGGCTGGTGGTCGCGGAGTTCTCCACGCCCGTGCACCCCGTGCTGCGTCGCCTGTACCGCTCCTACCTGGGCACCGTCGTGCCTGCGGCGGCACGCCTGGTGTCCTCCAGCAGCGAGGCCTACGACTACCTGGGCGAGTCGATCCTGGCCTGGCCCGACCAGACCGGGCTGGCCCGCCTCATGCACCAGGCCGGGTGGCGCGGCGTGGGCTACAAGAACCTCTCCGGGGGGGTCGTCGCCGTGCACCGGGCAACCCGTCCACAGGACCGGCAGGACTGAGCCACCGGCACCTGCCCGGGCAGGGCCGCACCCCCGGGCAGGACCGCACCGGGCGCGTTCAGGAGTCGGGACGCTCCGCGAGCGTCACCTCCACGTCACGCGAGGACCCGTCACGGATGACTGTCAGCGTGACCGTGTCCCCGGCGGAGTACTGGCGCACGAAACCTGTCAGGGCAGCGTCCTGGGCCGTGGTCTTGCCGTCGATGGCGACAATGACGTCACCCTTCTCCAGCCCCGCCTCGGCGGCGGGGGACCCGGACTCCACCGAGGTGACCTCGGCTCCCCCGCGCTCCTCCCCGTCCGCCTGAGCCGTGCCGTTGGTGAGACCCACTCCCAGGTAGGCGTGGGTGGCGGAGCCGGACTCGATCAGCTGGTCGGCCACCTTCTTGGCGAGGTCGCTGGGGATGGCGAACCCGATGCCGATGTTGCCTGGGCTGTCGGCGATGCTGGCGATCGAGCTGGTGATGCCGATGACGTAGCCCTTCTCGTCAAAGAGGGGCCCCCCGGAGTTGCCCGGGTTGATGGCCGCGTCGATCTGGATGGCGTTGGTGTACACGTTCGCCCTCGAGCCTGAGGTGCCGGAGCCGTCCTCAGAGTTGACCACCGGGCGGTTGAGGGCGGAGATGATCCCCGTGGTAGCCGTGGAGGACAGACCCAGCGGGTTACCAATCGCCATGACGTCCTGGCCGGTGACCAGCGAGTCCGAGTTGCCGAACTGGGCGACAGTCAGGTCGTCGGGGGCGTCCACGATCTGGATGACCGCCAGGTCGGTAGCCGGGTCGGTGCCGGTGACCTCAGCCTCGTACATCCGCCCGTCAGCGAGGGTGACGTAGAGCTGGCGGGCCGTGGAGACGACGTGGTTGTTGGTCAGGACGTGGCCGGAGCTGTCGTAGATAACTCCCGAGCCCACGCCCCCCTCGCTGTCGCCACTCTCGAAGGTGATGGCGACAACGGCGTTGGACACTGCCGCGACAACCGCCTCCCAGTCCGGGGTCTCGCCCGTGGACTCCACGACCTGGGTCGTGTCCCCGGTGGCGATCGCCGTGGGCGCGGTCGCGGTCGCGGAGGGGGAGCCAGGAGCGTTGCCGAGCACGGAGCTGACGGCCGCGCCGCCGCCGGCTCCGAGCAGGACGGCCACCGCCGTGGCTCCCGCCAGGGCGCCCCAACCCGGCCCCCGGCGCCGCCCGCCACCCGAGCCAGAGGCCACAGCCGGACCGGTGGCGGGAGCGGCCAGGTCCGGGCCTGCCGCGGCAGAGGAGCCAGCGGCAGGGTAGGGCGCAGCAGCACCGTAGGACGCCGTGGGCGCTGTGGTGGGCGCTGCGGAGGATGCTGAGGCCGTGGAGACGGAAGAAGCCGTGGCGGCCGTCGGGGCAGCGGACGGCGCGGAGGCACCACTGGTAGTGCCGGCACTACCAGTGGTCGCTGCAGCTGCAGAGGGGGCGGAGGAGCCGTAGGCGGGGGCACTGTAGGAGCGGGGAGCCTGAGAAGTACCGTACGAGGCACCGTAGGACACCCCGTAGCCGGAGCCCGTGTAGCCAGCGGGCTCCGGCGGGACACCGGGGCGGGCCTGCCCGGCTTGCTCAGCCCGCCCAGCCTGTCCGGGCGTCGGGACGCCGGAGGGAGGTGTCTCCGCCTGGTCCGGGTCCGGGGAGGACGGCGCCGCAGAGGAGAATGCCGCCTGCTGCCCGTAGGGGACGGTCTTCTCCTCCTCGGCGTAGTCACCGTAGGAGACGGTCTCCTCCTCACCGGAGCCGACTGACCCGTACCCGCTGGGAGTGGTGTCGTCGTTGCTGGTCATATACGTTTCCTCCTTGAGCCTGCGGCTCCACGGCCCGTCGCCCAGAAGCCAACACCGGCTTCCTGAGGCGCCTCCAACGCGAGTCTGAGCATCCGCTGTGGATCGTGCAGCCGTCACGCACCAGACACCTCGGGGAGCCGCTGCCAGGCAGCCGCGTGCTTCCTTCCGTTCCTATCCGTCCGCCCAGGAGGATACCGAAGAACCCTGGCGCACCGAAGCCTCCCGGATCACAATAACGCTGAGCCCCTGCACCGGCTGGTCCAGCAGGTCCCGCAGCTCGGCCGCGCTGGAGGGCAGGAGGGTACGGGCACCAGCGGCCTGGGCCAGCTGCGCCACGTCAACGGCCTGGGGGGCGGCGAGGAGCCGCTCCAGGCGCTGGCTGTCGATGACGTCGGCGTACTCCAGGCCGCGCAGGATGCTCCCCCCGGAGTCGTCAATGACCACGACCTGGAGGTCCGGCTCGGTCTCGGCGGTCCCGTGCACCAGGGACATGGCGTCGTGCAGAAAGGTAAGGTCCCCCATGACCGAGCGCACTGGCGCGCGCGAGCCCACGGCCAGGCCGACGGCGGTGGCCACCGTGCCGTCGATCCCCGCCAGACCCCGGTTGGCGACGGCACGGGGAGCGGCCGAGGCTCCAGGTGCGCCGCCAGGCGTGCTGCGGGTGCCGTCCAGGTCACTGTCCGGGTCACTGCCGGGGTCACCGCCCAGGGCCTCCTCACGGCCTGCGGGCGCGGCGAGCCGGTCCAGGCGGCGCACCGTCATCGAGGAGCCCACCACCAGCAGGGGCGCCCCCGGCCTCAGGCAGGCCTGCCACACCGCCTCCACCGCCTCGTCGGCGGCACCTGGCCGCACGGCGGGCAGGGCGGCCACCGCGTCGTGCCAGGAGCGCAGCCACCCCGGAGGGGCCGCGCCCAGGCCGCAGGCCCGGGCCACGAGCAGCGCCAGGGAAGGGTCGTGGGGCAGGCCAGGACTACGCGACAGCGTGGTGGGGTCGATGTGGACGATCTCGCTCGCGGTCCCGGCGACGTCGGTCCAGCGGGCGCGCTCGGCCAGGACCGTCACCGCCAGGTCGTGGCGGCCCAGGAGCGCGGAGACAGGTCGGCTGAGGCTGGGGTGGCCGGCCACGACGACGTGCTCGGCACGGGAGGCCAGCTCCTGTCCCGCCTGGGTACCCAGGAGCTCGGCGTAGCGTGTCAGGGCGCTGGGGCCGCCCCGGGCCTGGGAGGTTGGCTCGGCCAGCAGCGGCCACCCCAGTGCCTCAGCCAGGGACCGGGCCGTGCGCCCGGTCCCCGGGTGCGGGGTGTCCCCGGCTACGACGAGCCCCCGGGTGCTGGCAGGAGCACCCCGGTCAGCCAGGTCAGCCGGGCCCGGGAGACGCAGGTCCGGCAGACCCGGGACGGCCGCGCGCAGATCCGTGACGGTGCCAGTCATGGGTCGGACGGCGGCGTCGCCAGGGTGCCCGGGCGCAGGGCGGGGAGAGGTAGCGGGACGGTTGGCGGTCTCCACCCCCTGACCAGGGGCGGACGGCTCTCCCGGCTCCTGCTGAGCCGGAGGCACCAGGGGGGCCAAGGGCGGGCGGAACCGGGTGTTGACCAGAACCGGGCCGGGGTCGCGGGAGAGTGCGCCCGTGGCAGCGGCGACGGCGCTGCGCACCTGCCCGGCCACGGCGGCCGTCCCCTCCCGTGCCCCCAGGTCGGCCGTGAGGTCGGCGGGCAGGTCCACGACGGCACGCACCGCGTCGGCAAAGACCGAGGTCTGCTGCATGGTCTGGTTGGCACCGGTGCCGACCAGCTCGTGGGGACGGTCTGCGCACACCAGGAGGAGCGGGACGCCAGCGGCGTCGGCCTCGCACGCGGCAGGGTGGAGGTTAGGCACCGCCGTCCCGGAGGTGGTGACCACGGCCGCCGGGAGCAGGCGCCCCTCCAGGGCGTGGGCGCGCGCCATCCCCAGAGCCATGAACCCGGCACTGCGCTCGTCGAGGACCACGCGCAGCTGCACACGGCCGGCCTCGGCGGCATCGGCCAGCGCCCAGGCCAGAGGGGCGTTGCGCGACCCCGGGCACAGCACGGCCTCACGCACCCCCTCAGCCAGGAGCGCGGCCACGACCGCCCGGGCCAGCACCAGCGAGGGCGGCTGCGTACCTGGAGGCGTTGAGAGGGTCACCGGCACAGGATACGGACCGGGTGGCACGCCAGCCGCGAACCCCCTCACGGACGCCCTGTCCGCCTACAACCTGTCCGCCCGCAGCGACAGGCCGGCCCTGTCCCGTCCGCACCGCCGAGGCCGTGACCTACGTGACACGACCACCTGAGCGACCGCCTGGCAGCCGAGGCCTTCGTGAGGCCCCTGTCTCACAGGGGCAGACCGGCGACGGCGACGGCAGGGTCACGGGCCTCGCGCTCACGACGTGCCCGCAGCGCCCCCAGAAGGTGGGTCAGGCGCACCTGCCACCGCGCGGTGAGGTCGTCGTGCGCCGCAGCAGCCTGCAGGAGGGTGGTGGAGACGTGGGGGGTGCGCACCGTCAGCACCCCGTCGGTGGGAAGGGTGCTGGGTTCAGCGACGTCGCGGCGCAGCATCCGGACCGTGCCCAGCCCGCAGGCGTGCCCCAGGACCGGCAGGGTCGAGGCCAGGACCGCCCCGGCCCCCACCCCCACGGAGGTGTCCAGCGCGGAGGAGACCACGGCGGGAAGCCCCAGGCGCTCGGCCAGGTCGAGCGAGCGATGGATACCACCCAGGGGGGCGACCTTGAGGACGGCGACGTCGGCGGCCATGCGGCGCGCCACGCGCAGAGGGTCCGCGGACAGGCGGATCGACTCGTCGGCGGCCACGCGCACGTCCACGTCCCGGCGCAGGGCGGCCAGGTCCTCCACGTCTGAGCAGGGCTGCTCCACGTACTCCAGCCCCCCGGCGGCAGCGTCCATGAGCGGCAGGACCGTGCGGGCCGTCTCCAGGTCCCAGGCACCGTTGACGTCAATACGCACCTGCCCGGAGCGCCCGACGGCGTCGCGGACCGCTTCCAGGCGCTCCTGGTCGGCGGCCAGGGCCTGCGGGGAGCCGCTCACCTTGACCTTGGCGGTAGCGGCCCCGGAGGCGGTGACCATCTGGTGCGCCTGCCGGGCACTGACCTCGGGGACGGTGACGTTGACGGGGACCGTCTCCCGGTAGCGTGGCGGGGCGACGTCCCCGCGTGCCTGGGACAGGCCTGCAGCCAACCAGGGGGCGGAGGCCTCGGCCCCGTGGTCCCAGAAGGGGGACACCTCCCCCCAACCGCCGGGACCGTGGAGGAGCACGCCGTCGCGGTGGGTCAGCCCACGGAAGCGGGTCGACAGGGGGATGTCCCAGGCGAGGGCCCGGTCGATGCCGTCGAGAAGCCCGGTGGGGTCCTGCGCCCGCAGCGCGGCCATGTCGATCTCGCCACCGAGTGACGTTGCTGGAGAGGTCACGGACCTAGAATACGAAAAGGTCACAGAAAACAGTGCTGGCCTGCGCCGGGGAGGTTCCTGGGCGTTGCCAGGGGCGCGCAGGCGGCGCGTGTTGTGACAGCGACCCCGCTCCGTTACAGTTCCGTGATTGCAGCCCCGTACCTGGTACCGACCTGCACCAGGCGGGACAGTAAGCCGACACCTGTGGCCGTGAGAGGACCGTGATGACTGCACCCGGGTACGGTGCCCCGCCGGGCGGACAGGCGCCACAGCCCCCTCCCCCGGCTCCCCCGGGAGCGGTCAGGAGCTACGGCGTGTGGCCCAGCCAGACGGGCACGCCCCCGGCAGGTGGACCTGCACGCACTCAGGCCCCCAGCGGGCAGGCCCCTCCGGGACGACAGCCTCCGGGGCAGGTGCCTCCTGCGCCTCCCCCACCTCCTCCTGCGCCTCCGTCCGCGCCTGGCCCGGCCCCCGCGCCCGGCGGGGAGCTGGGCCTGGAGTGGTGGGAGGTCCTGGGGGCACGGCTGCGCCGGTGGCGCGGCCTGGCAGTACTGCGCCGCCTCCAGGTGCTGGCCGTGTGGGCGGCGCTGCCGCTGGTGGCCGCGGCGGTGGTGGTGGTGCCCTCCCTGCGCTACAGCCTCGGGGCGTGGGCGGGGTGCCTGTGGGTGGTGGTGGCCTGGTTCTGGCTGGCACGCACCAAGTCGGTGCCGTGGCAGCTGGTCTCGGTGGTGTTTGCCGTCTCGGCACCCTGGGCGGGAGTGGTGGCCTGGGTGTCGTCACGGCTGGTGGAGGCCGCCGATGTCTCGATGAGGTCCGTAGAGGCGCAGGTGGTGGCGGCTCCACTGGTCGAGGAGCTGGGCAAGCTGGTGCCGCTGATGGTCCTGGCCGTGGTAGCGCCGGGACGGGTACGGCGTCTGCTGGTGTCCGACTGGCTGGTGCTGGGCGTGGCCTGCGGTGCCGGGTTCATGGCGATGGAGGAGGGCGCCAGGCGGCTTGCCTACACGGAGGCTACCGGGCTGGTGTGGACCACGATGGACCGGGCGTTCTGCTCCGTGACCAGCGGCTCCAACATGATGGAGTGCATGGGGGCGACGACCTTCGGCCTGTCGCCCTTTTCCGGGGAGTCGCCGGCCGCTCTGTCCTTTGGCGGGCACGCGGTGGTCACCGGCCTGGTGGCGGCGGCCACCGGAGTGGGACGCCACCTGTGGTGGCGCTCCCAGCACCTGAAGGGCACGCCGCGCCAGGCGGCAGCCCTGCGGGCCGTCAGCGTGGTGCTGCCCGTGCTGACCTGGTGGGTGGCAGTGGTTGACCACGCGGGGCGCAACGCCTCTACCGAGAACCTGACCTGGGCCAATACCAAAGGCGAGGCGCCCTCACTCGTGGTCGGGATCACCAGCACGCTCACCGGCGGGGGCGCGGGGCGCGGATGGCTGCTGCTGGCGGTGCTGGTGGCGGCCGCCGTCCTGGACGCGCGCATCCTGTGGGCAGGCGGGTACTCCACCAAGCTCCTGGAGGACGTCGGCGTGTACGACGGCGCCGTGGGCGGGGGCTGGCTGGGCGTGTGGCGGTGGCGGCGGATGGCCGCCCTGCCGCCTACCCGGTGGGGCCGGTGGAGGGCGGACGTGGTGGACGCGCTGCTCCTGCCCCTGGTCGAGGCGCGCCTGGCCTGGCGCGCCCTGGCAGCGGGTAAGGCGCTGGGGCGACACCGGCTGGCGGCCCGCACCGTGGTGGGGCTGCGCCAGGCGCGCGAGCTGGCCGCACGCGGGGTCGCTGACAGCGGCCCCGGCCGCTGGTCCGTGGTAGCCCTGGCGCTAGTGGTCTCGGTGGTGGGGGTGGTGGTGCTGGCCGGGGTGCCGTCCCTGGCAGGCGGGCTGCGTGAGTCGCTGACCGCCCCGGGCGGGGTGAGCCTGGCCAGCGTGCTGGACGCGCTGGGCACGTGGTGGGAGTCCCTGTCGCCCCTGGAGCAGGGCCTGCTCATGGTCGCCCTGGGCGCGGCCGTGGTCGCCACCGGCGGCTCCCTGTCACTGGCCTTCACCGCAGGCACCTCCCTGGCCATGCTGGACTCGGCCCACACCGCCGCCGACCTGGCACGCGACCCCAAGGGCACCGTCTCCTCCTACCTGGCCACCCACACCCCCGCCGAGATCGCCGCCGACACCACCCTGTGGCTGACCACCAAGGCCCTCGGCGGAGCCCTGGGCGCCGCCGGAGGCCTCCTGGCCCACCACGCAGCCCAGGACCTGGCCGAGCCCCGCCTGTGGCGCAACGCCTCCCTGCTCGACGACCTCCTGCCCGGCCACGGACTCGCACCCGCCTACCCCCACCCCGCACCAGACCCCCGCACCCTGCACCGCGCCCACCACAGCACCCACCACACACACACGACAGGCACAGCCGGGACAGGCGGCACACGCCGGGCCAGGCCCCAGCCACCGCCCAGCAAGCGCCCCGGCCAGGGAGTCAACCGAGGCGACGGACACGACCGCTACGGGTTGTTTGCTCGCAGGAACGAGGGCTCCCACGGCTACGACCACTCCGAGTGGCAGGGACGCGAGGACTTCCGTCGCCAGATGGATCAGTTTGGTACGCCCCTGCGGGAGATGGTCGCCGAAAGGCGCGTCGCACGGGTGGCAGGTATGAGGTACGACCGCTACTACGATGGCTTCGCCCAGAGGCAGGACGGCACCTGGGTCGGCATCGAGGTCAAGCACGGAAGCTCACCATACGGAGGGGACCAGTCGGCCTTCGACGCCCTGGTCTCCCCCGACAAACCCGCACACGCCACCCTCCCCGACGGCAGGACCATCAAGATCATCGACGTCATCTACGAGGAAGTCCCCAGGCAGTAGCCTGGCTGACCACACCCGGCACCCTCCCAGCACAGCCACGACACGGTAAGGAGAGATCACCCATGAGGAAGTTCGTCACCTGGGACGTCGACACCAGGTTCGGGCGCGGCGAGATGTTCAAGGTCCGCCAGACCCCGGAGATCATCGCCGACGAGATCACTCAGAGCCTGACCGTGCCCACCTACCTGACAGGCGGTCCCCGCTTCTCCCTGGGGGTGCGCCCCCTGCCCGAGGGCATGGACTTCCCCGACGACCTGCCCGAGGACCACCCCTACCGGCACGCCTACATGCAGGCCGCAGGCTCCCACCAGGCCATGACCGTCGAGCTGCGCGTACCCGACCCGGCAGACGGCTACACCCACTACACCGTCGCCCGCCACCCCGTCACAGACCCCGACTCATGGGTCCCCCTGACCTGGGACAACGGCGGCAACCAGCCCTTCACCACCCACGTCCACCCCGAGGAGGTCTTCACCGGCCACCAGGCCGCACCCCTCTTCCGCGCCTACATCCTCCACGACACCACACCACCACCCCACCTCCTCCGCCAGCTCGACATCTAGGACACCACCAGCAGCAGACAGTAAGGACCACCATGGGAGTTGACCACATGGTCATTACCGTCACGTCCCAGCAGCAGATGCTCGACGCCGACACGTTCCTGCGCGAGGCCCAGAACAGGTGGCCCGGCTGCAGGGCATTCAGGTGGGACCCCACCACCCACATCACCGACGCCACAGTCGTCTCCCCACCCGACGCGCCCCCCCTTCTCCGTCAGGCACTTCCCCCACAACCGGATGGTCTCCACCAACGCCCACCCCCAGGTCGCCGCCGAGGTCGCCGCCTGGGTACGCTCCCTGCACCCCGACCCCAGCCTCGTCCTGTGGTACACCGACCAGGGCTTCACCGGCCACACCGTCCTGACCCCCGGCATCACCCCCACCCAGATAGACCACCAGTGGGTCGACCACCACGACCACGACCCCGAGCAGGAGTACCCCCACTACTTCCACTAGACACCCACACGCCCCCTGGCAGGCGCGGTGACCCGGCCCCGCGATCCGGACCAGCCCACCACCCCGTCACAGACCCCGACTCATGAGTCCCCCTGACCTGGGACAACGGCGGCAACCAGCCCTTCACCACCCACGTCCACCCCGAGGAGGTCCTCACAGGCCACCAGGCCGCACCCCTCTTCCGCACCTACATCCTTCACGACACCACACCACCACCCCACCTCCTCTGCCACCTCGACATCTAGCCACCCAGAACCACGCGGGGCTCTGGATGCCACCCCCCGCAAACCACACTACAGTGACGCCCACCACCCTTGACCACCCTCAGGCAACGCTCTACTATTGGTTTCATCAGTCCCCCCGCCGCCTCTCGACGATGCGCACTGCGGGGGCCCTCTCTTTTCACCAGAAATCCCTGACAGTGCCCAGCCCCTACCTGAGCCTTGACGACCGACTCGCTTATCTTCGCAGCCACGGCTACGTCCACGGCAATGACGAGATATCCGCAAGATCCCGCTCATTTCTAGCAGATGTTAACTTTCACTACTATCTGGGCTACGCCCGCAACTACCGGACGCTAGTCCGCAAAGGCCTGGCAGAGTTTCACGGAGCAGCAGACAGAATTATCGACATTATCGAACTCGACCACCAACTCGCTGAACACACATATACGGCAGTCAGAATCTTTGAGTGGCGTCTTCGTGCTCATTTTGTCATAGAACACTGCAGACACCACCCGCCCACGGAGTGCTTCCTGTCCCCAGGCCACTTCACTTCCCGCTCCACCGGGGGCAAGCCGACTTCCGCCCGAGTCAGGGAGGAGATTCTTCGTTCACGAGAGCCCTACATCCTCGAGCAGTTCGCGGCCCACGCTAGAACCTGCGGCGCACCGTAGCAGGGCTCTCCCAGCCTCCTGGACAAGGCTCAACAGAGCGAGGTGCTGAAGTCACTCCCCATATGGGCTGTCGTTGACAGCTGGTCTCTCGGCCTCCTCACCGATGTCATCATGGAGACCCGACCCGGGAAACAACAGCCGGAAACGCCTCCGTGGAAGTCTGTCGCACAGGCTTTTGGCATCTCTAACCAGGTACTCGACACCCAACTGCGCAGCCTCATCGTGCTACGCAACATGATTGCGCATCACTCCCGCCTCTGGATGCGCCCCGCAACCCGCGCGCCAAAAAAGCCCAAGATCTACCGAAGACGAGCCCGCAACGTCCAGGACAGAAGTCTCTACACCGTCCTGCTCGCACTCGCGTCCTTCCTGCGTTCTGACAGCCGGGACACGGTGTTCCTCGACAAGGTGGACAGGCTCCTTGAGTCCAACAAGATCTTTGCACAGGGGATACGAAGCCCACTGACCACTTCCGAGCCTCCCCGCTGAGAGGCCTGTCTCACCCTGGTATGCACCCACTACCTGCCAGCAGAACTGCACATCTTCACCCTGGACGAGGGGCGGGCACCTCATGAAACTGGCGGAACTGCGGAAGGAGCACCAGCGGGGACCCAGCAGTCCGGAGGTGAAGATGTGCAGCACGCTCTCTTCTGCACATTTTCACCCTGCTGCGACACCTGGAACGGTCCTTCACCCGCACCAGGTCGCCAAAAATGCCAGCAGCCACCATGCCAAGCAGCCTGAAGATGTGCAACAGATGATCCACGCCCACAGCCCCCCACGAAGCGGACACACCTCGGCTACTCCAACCCCCGTCTAGGCTGGGCACATGCCTGACACCCGGAGCACCACCGCCCCCTACCCGCTCCCCACCCGGGTCTCCGCCATCTTCGACCCCACCCGGTGGCGCGACGTGCCTGAGGCGAGCGGTGCCACCAGCACCACCGGCACCGTGGACGGTACCGCCGGAGCAGCCAGCACTCCCCCAGCCCTGAGCGACGTCACCTACCACCGCGGCTGCGTGCGCGACGCCGAGGGCACCTGGCTGCGGGACCTGCCCGTGGTCCGGGTGGCGGTCAACCGCCCGGAGGTGCGCAACGCCTTCCGCCCGCGCACCGTCGACGAGCTGTACCGGGTCCTCGACCACGCCCGCACCAGCGGTGACGTGGGGGCGGTCATCCTCACCGGCAATGGGCCGAGCCCACGCGACGGCGGCTGGGCCTTCTCCTCCGGAGGCGACCAGCGGGTCCGCGGGCGCGACGGCTACCTCTACGAGCGACAGGACGCCGAGGACTCCCCCACCAGTGCCGTCGGCCACGACCATGATGCTGACGTCGCCGCAGCACGCCAACGCGTGGACACTGCTCGCGCCGGGCGCCTTCACATCCTGGAGGTTCAGCGCCTCATCCGCACCATGCCCAAGGTCGTCATCGCCGCCGTCCCCGGCTGGGCCGCCGGCGGCGGGCACAGTCTCAACGTGGTGTGCGACCTGTCCCTGGCCTCCGTCGAGCACGCGCGCTTCAAGCAGACCGACGCCGACGTGGGCTCCTTTGACGCCGGCTACGGCTCGGCGCTGCTGGCCCGGCAGGTGGGCGACAAGCGCGCCCGGGAGATCTTCTTCCTCGCCCGCACCTACGACGCGGTGACGGCGCAGCACTGGGGCGTGGTCAACGAGGCTGTCCCTCACGCCGAGCTGGAGGAGCGGGCGCTGGAGGTGGCCGCGACGGTGGTGAGCAAGTCCCCCCAGGCGATCCGGATGCTCAAACTCGCCTTCAACCTGGCTGACGACGGCCTGGCGGGCCAGCAGGTCTTCGCCGGGGAGGCCACCCGCCTGGCCTACATGACGCAGGAGGCTGCCGAGGGCCGCGACGCCTTCCTCCAGCGGCGCGCCCCGGACTGGTCGCCGTTCCCCTACTACTTCTGACACTACTTCTGCCTGCTTCTGAGTATCCCCGGTGCCCCCGGCCCCTCCCGGCAGCGGCTCCACAGCCGCCGCCGCAGACGCCCCTGCGGACGACGCCGCGCGCCCGCGCCAGCCTGGACGCCCTGGAGCAACCGTGGCATCGTTGCGCCGACCACGACGCGCAGCACTGCGGGCGCCTGGTCACTGCCGCCGTGGCGCCAACGCCCCACCACCCCGGAGGTTCTCATGCCCACCTGGATCACCCGCCTTCTCGGCTCGACTGAGCCGTCACGCCGCCGTCTCGGCGTGGCTGCGCTGGTCGGCCTCATCGGCGGCACCTTCTCCGCCCTGGTCAAGTTCGGCTGGGAGGTGCCCTTCCCTCCGCGCACACCGGGTATCCGCTCGGACACGAACCCGCCTCAGGCCATGCTGGAGTGGTTCGGCATGTCACCGGAGACCTCGCACCTGACGGTGACCTTCTCCCACAACGAGCTGCCGATCATGTCCTTCATCGTGCACTTCGGCTTCGCGATCGTCTTCGGCCTGGTCTACTGCGTCGCGGCGGAGTACTTCCCGAGGATCAAGATGTGGCAGGGCGCCGTCTTCGGGGTCTTCGTGTACGTGGGCGCGCACGTGGTTGTCATGCCGCTGCTGGGCTGGGCACCCAACCCCTTCCCCTGGGTCGACGGCGCCCAGACATGGTCGGAGCACTTCTCGGAACTCTTTGGCCACATCGTGTGGATGTGGTCCATTGAGATCGTGCGCCGCGACCTACGCAACCGCATCACTCACGAGCCCGACGCCGAGGTCCCCGTCACGGCCAGCACCCGCTGACTCGCCTCGCCGAGCCTCCCCCTGTGAGGTCCTCCCACCTCCTGACGGCGGCTCCCGCCCCGGTCACCTGGCCGGGCGGGAGCCGCCGTCATCACCGCTGCCCGGGCTCTCAGCGGCCCAGAAAGGAGAGAATATGGCGGCGTAGCCGCTGGAACTCGGGGGCGGCCTCGTCGCGCCCCAGCCCTTCGGGCACGCGGATGTCCTCCACCACGTGCGCCGGCCTCTCGGAGAGCACGACCACGCGGTTGGACAGGCGCAGCGCCTCCTCCACGTCGTGAGTCACCAGCACGGCGGTGAAGCCCTGTGAGGCCCACAGACTGGCGATCTCGTCCTGCAGGGCGAGGCGGGTCAACGCGTCGAGCTTGCCGAAGGGCTCATCCAGCAGGAACAGGCGAGGCCGGTTGACCAGTGCCCGGGCCAGGGCCGCACGCTGCGCCATACCGCCGGACAGGGTGGCCGGGTAGGCATCGGCGAAGTCCCGCAGCCCCACCACCTGCAGCGCGGCCTCAACCCGGCGGGGCTCCACGCGTCCACGGGCCTGCGGCCCCAGGGCGACGTTGTCCCGCACGGTGCGCCAGGGCAGGAGGGTGGCGTCCTGAAAGGCCAGCGCCCGCTCAGGGGCTGGCCCTGTCACGGCCTCCCCATCGACGATGACTCTGCCCTCGCTGGGGGTCTCCAGGCCGGACAGGAGCCGCAGGACTGTGGACTTGCCGCAGCCCGACTGTCCCACCAGGGACACGAACTCTCCCGCATCAATGTTGAGGTCGATGCCGTTCAGCACCGGCAGCTGTGCGGGCTTGGCCCCCTCGGCCTCATGGCGGGCTCGGGCTGCCGGGGAGACCAACCGCATCAGTGCCGGGACCCAGCCGTGGTCGATGTTGCGGCGCAACGGGTACTGATGGCTGACACCGGCCAGGCCCACCCGTGCCCCTCGGGGCGTGGGACCGGCGCCAGCGGGAGCTCCTGCGGAGCCCGTCCGCGTTGATGTAGAGGCTGTGGCGGCAGAAGCGACGGAGGACGTCGAGGCAGCCATGTCTCACCACCTCACTAGGTTCTGCTGCCATGCCAGCAGCGAGGAGCGCAGCGTGAACAGCAGGATCATCAGGGCGCGGCAGAAGAGGACCAGCACGGCCAGGCCCACGTACATACGTGGGTAGTCGGCCCAGCCCTTGACCCAGTTGATGTACCAGGCGAGCCCCTGGTCAACACCCACCAGCTCAGCGGTCATCAGCGCGGCCAGGCTCGTGCCCAGGCCCGTGAACAGGCCGGTGAGCATGTCCGGCAGGGCGGCCGGGACAGCGACGCGACGCACCAGGAAGGACTCGTTGGCCCCGAGGGTGCGGGCGACGTCGACATAGGTTCGCGGGACAGAGCGCACTCCGGCACGGGTCATGGTCGCCATAGGGAACCAGGCGCCGAAGGCGACGATGAAGGTGGCCGAGGCGTACGTCGTCGGCAGGACGAGCACCGCCAGCGGCAGCAGCGAGGCCGCAGGCACCGGCCCGACCGTCTGCAGCAGAGGGTGCAGCCAGTAGTCGGCCCGCCGCGACCACCCCATGAGCAGACCGGTGACAAACCCCAGGACGGAGCCGATGGCGTATCCGGTCAGGAACAGCAGCGCGGAGGAGCCCAGGCACCTTGCCAGCAGCGTCCAGTCGTCGGTCAGCGCCTCAATGAGTACCTCCGGGGCGACAAAGTACGGAGGATCGAGCAGCCCGGTCTTGACCGTGGTCAGTTGCCAGAGGGTGAACCAGGCTCCGAAGAACACGACCCAGGACAGCCGGTGAGCCAGTGCCCCCGCCGCACCCCCTCCCGGACGGGCCGCAGCCACCGCCGTCCACGCTCCCAGCACCAGGACCCAGGCGCTGACCAGGGCGAGCAGCGGAGCCGTGTCCGCGCTGCGTGCCCCGGCGACATCGGGTACCAGGGCGACGACGACGGCGTACAGCACCCAGACGGCCAGCCCTGCCGCCGCGACCCGGCTCTGGCGGGCGTGCCAGGCCTGGCCTCTGGGGGACCTGGGCGCCGTGGACACGGGTGGTGGCGTGGGGGCGTCGGCCGCAGCCGTCGTCGCAGCAGGGGCGGTGTCCCCTGCTGCCTCAGCCGTCCGCACCTCGGCGGTCATCGGGTGATCCCCAGGTCCGCGTAGACGGTGTCAGCAAGCTCAGCAGCATCAACATCGGCGTCAATGTAGCCGGTGGTCTTGAAGTCCTCAATGCCCGGCTCGATAGCCTCACGGAAGGCTGTCGCCGAGGCGCGCCAGCCGTAGGTCTCCAGCACCTGCTCCACCAGGGACTGGTCGGCGGCCACATAGCTGTTGTCCACCTCGATCCTGGCAATCTCCTTACGGTTCGCCTCGGAGGCGGCCAGGTAGTCCGCCCCTCTCAGCCACGCCTCGGTCAGCGCCCTGGCCTCCTCGGGGCGGCGGGAGACGAAGTCACCGTTGAGGGCTACCGCGCAGCAGAAGGGCTCGTCATCGTTGGACTCGATCACGTGGGCGGCACCGTCGAACACGGGCAGCAGCGGCGCCGGGTCCGAGCCCATGATCGCGTCGACGTCGCCGTTGGTCAGGCGGGTACCCAGTGAGTCCTCGTCGATAGTGGTCCAGGTGATGTCTCCGTGCTCGGGATCCACGTCGATGCCGGCCCTGGCCAGGCCGATCGAGAAGTAGGCGAAGGCCGAGGAGGACAGGGAGGGGACTCCGATGGTGGCTCCCTTGAGGTCTGCGTAGGAGGAGATGGGGGAGTCGTTGGCGACCACGAGCTGGAGGCAGCCGGAGTGGACGCCGGCGGTCAGCCTGGCGTTGATGCCGTTGTAGATGGGCTCAAGCCAGGAGAAGAAGATGCCGGGGGCGCCGATGTACCTCCCGGCGCTGAGGGCGTCCTTGGTGTCCTCGGTGCGCTGGGTGCGCGCGAGCGTGACGTTGAGGCCAGCGTCGTCGAAGTAACCCTGGTGGTAGGCGGCGTACAGCGGGGCGGCGCAGATGTCGCCGCCGATGACCAGCGGCAGCTCCTCAGCGGCGCCGACGACGCCCTGGTTGGAGCGACGCAGGGTGAGCCAGGAGCCCACGCCGACCACGGCCGCAGCGGCGAGCCCGCCGACGGCCAGCAGTCGGCGGCGTGACGGACGGGAGCCGCTGTTCTCGGGCTGCGGAGGCTCTTCTTGGGCGAGGATGTCGGCGGCGTTGTCGGCGGTCACGTCACCAAGGTCGCCGCCAGGGTCATCACCAAGGTCGCCGCCAGGGTCAAGGCCGGGGGCGCTGGGGTCGGGCTCCTGGACGGGGCTGTCAGGGGTGTGATCTGGTCCGGTGGTGCTGTCGGGGGTAGGCATGTGGGGTCTCCTCAGGACACGAGGGCTGCCACCAGGGGGCAACCGTTGACAAGGGGGAGTGTCCGGGGCTGGAGGTGCTGCCAGGCGCAGGCGGACGCCACCACTGCGACCACGTCTCAACAAGGGTTGTGTCGTCACCCTCCGCCATCGTGGGCACCGCGTCATCAAGCGGCCCGCGCGACCGAGCACAGGACACGGTGTCATGAGCCGGAGCGCGCCAGGGCGAGGCGTCAACGGGGCCAGAAGGGCGGGGCTTGGGAAGCAGTCGGGCTAGAACGCGGGCGTCACGTGTAACGGACGGGGTTCAGCGCGCCTGACAGCAGCGACACAGACACATGCAACACACGACCGCGAGCGCCTGTGCACCGCCAGTGGTCCGAGTTGCCGCGTGGATGTCCACCATGGTGGTGACGTTAGCCCTCTTTGACGGCGCGATGCAAGCCGTCGCCCCGTCTCCTCCAACCTGCTTGGTCTCACACCCCGGCCGGGCGGGCAGGCAGGCGACCACCCCGACAGCCACACAGGTAACGACTCAGGTCGCGACGCGGGAGACGCGGAGATCGCGCCAGTTCCGTCAGGCCGCCACCAGGAGGAGAGCCAGGGCCAGGGTGACGCCGTAGGCCAGCTCGTACAGCCCGGCGTCGCGCAGGGCCGGGACCAGTGCCCCTCCCCTCGCCCCGGCCACAACCGGCCGCAGCGTCCGGGCAGCCATCACGCCCAGCACAACGGCCAGCACCGTCACGGCCGCGAGCAGCACCCAGACTGACCCGCCCGACGTGCCCGCCTCCCTCACCCCGCCCAGGTCGGCACGCGCCCACAGGACCGCCGCCACCGCCAGCACCACGGGTGCGCACACCATGGCCACGAAGGCTCGGCGGGCACCCCGCTCCCCCAGGCGCACCGCCAGTGTCATCTTCCCGTGCCGCGGGTCGGTGGCGATGTCACGCAGGTTGTTGACCATGAGGAGCGAGCAGGCGATGAGCCCGATCCCGCAGGCGGCCAGCCACAGCCACCCGGGCACGTTGCCGTCCTGCACGTAGGCGGTCCCCGCAGTGGCGACCAGGCCGAAGAAGACAAAGACGAACACCTCCCCCAGGCCCATGTAGCCGTAGGGCCGCGACCCGCCGGTGTAGAACCAGGCGGCCGCCACCGCTGCCGCTCCCACGCCCAGCAGCCACCACTGGCCCGCCAGTGCCACGAGCACCAGCCCCAGCACGCCGGCCAGGGCGAAGCACCCGAGGGCGGCGTACTTCACCGAGCGCGGGTCCACCTGCCCGGAGGCGGTGAGACGGGGCGGCCCGGTCCGGTCGTCGTCGGTACCGCGCACCCCGTCGGAGTAGTCGTTGGCGAGGTTGGAGCCGACCTGGAGGGCCAGGGCCACGCCCGCAGCCAGCAGGCAGCGCGGCAGCGACGCGGTTCCCAGGGCCGCAGCGGCACCCGAGCCCAGGACGACGGGGGCGACAGCTGCTGGCAGGGTGCGCAGCCGCACGACCTCCGCCCAGCTCGTGGCGTCACCGGTACCGCCCACACCACCAGTGCCGTGTGTGCCCTTGTTCTCCCCCACAGTTCTCCCCACCTCGCACCCCTGCTGTCCTGGCGCCCTGCTGCCCTGGCACAGCGACCTTAGCACCGGTGGCAGCACCGGTGGCACCAGTGCCGACACTGGCGTCGCTGGCGGGCAGGCCCACCACCGGGCACCCCACCCTGTGGTCTCACGCGGGAGCACCCGCCCCGCACGACGCCGTTGGGGCCGGACGTAGGAGCCGCTGTGGTCCAGGCACAGGAGCGCAGGGAACCAGCGGGCGCCCTCAGGAGCGGGACAGGAGCACCTGTACCGCCCGACGGTCCACCTTGCCCGGACCCCGCAGGGGCAGGGAGTCGAGGACCTCGACACGCTTGGGGGCGTGGGTCCCCCCCAGCCGCTCCCGGGCACAACGGCGCACTGCGCCCCCATCCAGGACCGCCCCCGGCTGGAGGACCACCGCTGCCGCCACCACTGTGCCCCACTCCTGGTCCGGGACGCCGACCACGCAGGCCTCGGCGACCTCCTCGATACCTGTCAGGACATCCTCCACCTCCCGGGGGTCCACCTTGACCCCGCCGGTGTTGATGAGACCGTCCGCCCGGCCCAGCACCACCAGGCGGCCGTCCTCCAGCCGCCCCCGGTCCGAGGTCGCCAGGACCCGTACCGTCCCTGTCCCGCCCTCGTCGGGCAACTCGCCGGGCAGCGCAGTAGGCAGAAGATGGAAGCCCGGACGGAGCGCCACCGGCAGCCTGGTCCCCGGCCGCCACAGGGGCGTGCTGTCCTCCTGGCGAGCGGCACCCTGCCCGGTACCGCCCGCCAGGGGGGCACCGTGGTACCGGGCTCCCTGCTGGATGTCACAGGCACCGGCCCTGCTCCCATCCCCGACGTAGCCGCTGGCCAGGACGGGACCGCGCAGGAGGATCCGGTCCTCGGCGTCGAGCGCCACCTCGACGCCGTCCAGGGGGAGGCCGTCGTAGACGCACCCGCCTGCTGTCTCGCTGGCCCCGTAGGTCGTGACCAGGGGGGTGCCAGCCGCCCGTGCCCGGGACAGGAGCGTGGGGGATGTGGCGGCTCCGCCCAGGAGGACCGCCTTTGTCCTGCTCAGCAGCCTGGTGGTCTCCTCGTCCTGGAGGGCACGCACCAGCTGGGTGGGCACCAGGGAGA
This sequence comes from Actinomyces wuliandei, assembly GCF_004010955.1. Lineage (NCBI taxonomy): Bacteria > Bacillati > Actinomycetota > Actinomycetes > Actinomycetales > Actinomycetaceae > Actinomyces > Actinomyces wuliandei. Next base: position 536,987 of record NZ_CP025227.1, on the reverse strand, counting down.
GGTACACCGGGTCGCGCCCCCTCAGCGCCCGGTGCAGGGCACCTGCCAGGGCCGGGACGCGGAATCCTGTGGAGGTGTCAACCACGAGGGGGGCTGTCCCGGCCAGCACGGAGCGGACCAGGACCTGCAGGCCCGCTACGTGGTGGGCGGGCAGCGCCAGCACCCACCTGCCCGCTGCCCCCAGACGGGCGTGCGTGGCCCGGGCCGAGGCCACCAGGGAGCGGGCGCTGACGGCCACGAGGCGGCCGGTACCGGTGGAGGAGCCGGAGGTGCGCAGGACCAGGTCGGTCCCGGGCGGGACCCCGCGCAGGCGGCGGCACATGTCGGCCTCAGCCTCCACCGGGTCCTCCTGCGGCCCGACCGGCACCAGCACCGGCAGGCGGCTCGTCTGCGGGCGGGCCTCCCCGGGCTCTACCAGCCCCCGGGCCACCAGGCGCTCAGCCAGGAGGGCACGCAGCCTCATGACGTCCTGTGCCCTGGTACCCCCGGTAACCAGGCGGACGGGGAGGGAGCTGGAGGGGTCGTGCACCCGGCAAGTCTCCCACTGTGCCGTCCAGGTGGGCCGCAGCGGGACACGGGACAGCGGCCAGACCAGAACGAGCAGCAACAGCCCAGACCGGCCACCCGGACCAGCCTGCCGACCGTCAGATACCCTCCCTGCCGTCGGCTACGCGGCCCGTGGGGGGATAAAGGCTGCCATCAGCTCGGTGCGCGGGCGCAGGCCTCGACGGGCCTGCTTGTCCACCAGCCCCATCATCACCAGGGTGTTGACGTCCCGGGTGATAGTCTTGGGGGTCTTACCCCCGTACGCCTGGGCGAGCTCAGGGGTGAGCACGGCTACTTCTCCCACCGGCGTCCACCGGTCCGGCGGAAGAGCCAGGACCAGGTCACGCATCCGCGTCCTGGCAACCGTGTGCTGACCGTGGAAGCGCTCGTGGACGTAGGACTGCCACATAATCGTCAGTTGGGACGACTGAACCGTCCTGATCTGCTCGCGCAGCCCGTCAACAAGCCCCTGGACGGCGTAGTGCACGAACTCCTCCACCGGGTAGCCTTTAGCACGGCTGGTGCGCTCCAGGACCGCGTAGTACATGTCTCGGGTCCTGTTGTAGTGGTTTGACAGCAGGTGCGCCGCAGGAACAGGCACCCCTGTACGCAGCAGCAGCTCAAACTCCAGAAGACGAGCAATCCTCCCGTTACCGTCGCTGAAAGGGTGGATCCACGTCATGTACAGGTGCGCCAGGACAGCAAGGACAACCGCCTGGGGTTGACGCATGGAGTGGCCGACTGCCCCCAGGCTGTCAAGCTCACGGTTCATCCACTCACACAGTCTGTCCACCAGGTAGTCGCAGTCCTCCGACGGCGCCCCGCGGTACCGACCCACCACGACACTGTGGGTACGGAAGCGGCCAGGCTCCAGGTCCTCCTTCTGCGGCTGACCGACCATGAGACGCGCGTGCTGCTCCTTGAGCCGCTCCGGGCTCAGCGGCTGGGGTGTGCCGCTCACACACTCCTCAGCAATGTCATTGAACAGGGAGATCAGGTTCTCGATCTCCTGGCGCTGGTAGGCCCGCGACGGCGGCGTGTCATCAGCACCATCAATGATCGCCCGCACCTCCTTCTCAGTCAGAGTATTGCCCTCAATGCTGGTGGTCCCGTGGGCGCCGCGCTCCAGGCTCAGGAGACTCAGCTCCCGAGCGACTTCTGGGGGCAGTGCCGAGCCTGCCAGGTGCTCACACTTCGAAGCCGCCTCACCCAGCAGCACCCACGTCTCGGGCCGAAGCCTGTCCGCTCGAAAGGTGAAGGTAATCCATGGATGAGTCTTGGTGTACTGCCTCTCTCCCGCCATGACCACGATTATAACCCCCTTTTTTGTCCATGAGACTGTCCACCCGTGAGCGCCAGTCCAGCTCCGACCGAGCACCCGTCTCCGCCTACTGTCAGTCAGCCACAGCTGGGCGACTGGCCAGAAGCGGCTCAGGCACAGGCGCCGTGTCAGGTGCTAAGCCCCCGGCTCGGTGTTACGTACTGGTGAGTTCATCGGGTGAGGTCGGGGTCGGGTCTTAGCGGCTCAGGCCTCGGTTGTGCTTCCGGTTTCTGGTGGGGGTCTGGCGTGGGGTGGGGGGCCGTCTGGGTGGCTTGGGTGGTGATCCTGGCCAGGACCTCCTCGCGGGTCAGGGGCCGGGGTGGCTGGTCCGGCCTGGCCGGGGTGGCGCCCGTCTGGGGTGGCTGGCCTGCCTGGGGCTGTGCTGGTGGTGTGCGTGCGGCGGTGGTGGGTGGGTGGGGGAAGGAGGCCTGGCGCAGGCGGGCGGTTCGCTCGCGCAGGCGGGCGGTGCGGGAGAGGTCGGCCCCGGCGGGGGCCTCCTTGCTCCGGGCCGGGGTGGCGGGCTGGGCCTGGGCGGGTGGTGGGTCCCAGGGGGCACGGTCGGTGGCGAGGGTGGCGGCGACGTGGGTGGGGGTCCATGGTGGCCCCCGGGGGCTGGTCGCACTCATCTGCTCCCGGGTGCGGGGCTCCAGCACCACCTGGCCGTGGCGCAGGTCCTGGGCCAGGGCCGGGGAGGCGGTGAGCACCGCGCGCAGGAGGAGGCGCACGTACGCCCTCTGGTCGGCTGGGACGGCCAGGGCGGCCTGCTCCAGGACGGTGGCCACAGGCTTGTTCTGGGGGCCGAGAGAGGAGCTGACCGCCCCGTGGCCCAGGGAGGGCCACCCCTCGGTGGTGGTGGCGGGCTGGGAGGGGCCGTAGGTGACCTGGTCGGACTCGTGGAGCACCACCAGCGCCCGGTCCACCTCAGCCGCCCTGGCCCGCGCGTCCTCCCAGGAGAGCTGGTGCACACGAGTCAGGTCATCCACGACCTTGTCCATGAACTTCTTGCGGTCCCTCGCAGTGCTGCTGGGGTTGGGCTGGCGGTCGAGCTGGCGGGTGAACTCGGGGGCCAGGACCCGGGTGGAGGCGTGGTGGCCGGTGTGGAAGAACACCTCCACCGGGGTGGCCGAGTGCCACGCCAGCGGGCTCGCCGGGGCAGCCACCGACCCCTCCCACACCAGGACCTCCTGCCCGCCCGCCCTGCCGGGGGTGAACATGTCAGAGGCCACCAGGGCAGCGCCATCGCCGCCCCCGCCGCTGTGGCCGGGGACCGGCCCACCACCGGGCACACCGCCGCTGCTGCTGCCCGCGGGCCCAGCAGCGGAGGCGGGAGCGGTGGGACCTGCGGGGCGCCCGCGCCTGCGCAGCCGGTCCCGCCAGCGCCCGGCCATCAGGACCCCGCCCCCGGGCCGCCGCCTGTCCCGTCGCTGCCGGTGCCCGGGTCGCCTGCGGCGATGGTGGCGGCGACCTGCGCGGCGGCGGCGGAGAAGTCCTCCCACAGGGTGTGCTCCTGGGCCTGGGCCAGGAAGGTGAGGTGCGCGGTGGCGTCCTCGATGCCCACCTGGTCCAGGCTGACCCGGCCCGTGAAGCAGTAGGCCGGGGTCAGCCCGTAGACCTGCCCCGCCCCCAGCACTCCGAGGTGCTCTATCGCCCAGTCAGCCACCAGCACCCCGGTGTCGTCGTCATCGATCGTGTCCCTGCGGGGGGAGGCCAGGGTGGTGCACCCCATGCGCTCGCGCATCACCGCCTCCGACATCCTGGAGGCACTGACCGCGTCGGGGTAGACGGTTCCCAGGGCGGGGGTGACGTCCAGGGCGGGGCCGGAGACCTCCCCCCACAGCCTCATGGTCCCCATCGCGGAACGGGCCAGGCACCACCACCGCTGGCTGGGGAACGGCACAGGGGTCCCCTCCAGCCAGGCCTCCACCACCGGCACCCACCGGTAGGGGTCAGTGAACCACCACCGCCCCTGCCCGAACCCGTCGAACCCGAACCGCTCCCACAGGTGCAGCACCGACGCGGGCAGCACCCCACCAAAGTAGCCCACGTGCTCGTCCGTGGCCGGGGCACCCACACCCATCGGCGACCACCCCTGGTACGCCAGCATGCCGTCCATGTTCGCGTCCACCCACTCCGGCGTGGCGTGCAGCCACGCCTGGTACCACTCCTCCTTGCTCATCCGCATAACCAGACCGTAACCCCTGCCACACCACCGTGACAACCCCCAGACCCAAAACCCCACCCAGGCACCCCCAGACAGGGGCGCCCCCAGGGACACGACCCCCGTGACCCCTGCCCCCGCGCCTGCGGGAGTGGCACCGAGGAGCTCCGCACCGTCCCGACTTGGGAACGAGCAGCGGGGCTCTGGCGATGAGGCCTCAGACATGGAACCGGTTAACCGCAGGCCACCAGGAGTGCCTCACGCAGCCGCCAGAACAAGCCCGCCAGCTGGGCTAGGCTGGAGTCATGCGCGCTGCCCTCTTCGTCCTGGCGTTCGCCCTCCAGCTGTACGCCCTGCTGGACTGCGCCCGTACCCCTGATGAGAACATGCCCGCGCGCATGCCCAAGTTCATGTGGGTGGCCCTCATCATCCTTGTTCCCACGGTCGGTGCCATCGCCTGGATCATCGTCAGCAGGGTCAGCGCTGCCGAGCGGCGCGGCGGGTACGTGGAGCCGACAGTCTGGTCCTCCAAAGAGGGGACGTCCTTCCGCCGCCCGGAGCGCCCACGCCCCCTGGCCCCGGACGACGACACCGACTTCCTGCGTGACCTGGAGCAGGACCTGCGTCGCCGTCGGCACCACCCCGACACCCCGGACACCACCGCGCAGGGTCGGAACGCCCGGGAGCCATCGGACACTCAGAGCACTCGGGACACCCAGAGCGCCTCAGACCAGGCGGGCACCGGCGGCGCGGCTGACGGGAAGGGCCAGGAGAAGGCCCAGAAGAAGGGTCAGGACTCATCGGACCCGTCACCCTCAGACCCAGACGGTGTGTCGGGACCGTCAGACGACCCCGACACCGGGAGCGCCCCCCGCGAGCCGTAAGTCCCGCAAGTACTGTAGTGCCGTTGACGCTCTGGCGCTCGTGGCGCTCACGGCAGCACCGCAGGAGCGCCGCCCGGCCAGGGGGTGGTGTCGACGTCGTAGCCGTGGGCGGCGGCGTGGACCAGCCAGTCTGCGGGCAGCCAGCTGCGGTCCACCAGCTGGGGGTGGGCAGGCATGTAGCGCGTCGCCCAGAGCACCAGGACCAGCTCGGCCCACTGCGCCCGCAGCATCCAGCGGGCCGACCCGTGGGCGTTGGCCGCAGCCATGACCACCTCGCCGGTGGTGGTGAGCCTGACCTCCTGGACCTCGGCGAAGGGGACCGGCATGACCCCCTCCCCCGTCGCCAGGTAGATGCCGTGGGTGGACACGCTCAGCCGTGCGTCGGCCACGTGCCTCCACCTCTCCACGGCATCAGCCTGGGCAGCCTGACGACGGCGCCGGTTGAGGTAGGCCTGGCCGCCGAGGAACGCGGCGCTCAGTGCCAGCCCCACCGGCCCGCCCGCCAGGAAGAAGCCGCGCGAGGGGGCGTAGGTGGCGTCACCACGCCGCCACATGAGCAGCCTGGCGTCGCAGCTGGCGAGCATGACCTCGTCGGGCGCGAGGACGCGCCTCACCGGGTCGATGACCGGGGAGACCGGGTTGGGCCGCCTGCCCCGGCGCACAGCCGTGAGCACGGCGGCGGTGTTCCACCAGACAAAGTCCTGCCCGGTCCACTGCCGCCTCGGCAGCGGCCGTGAGCCCCTCCCGGACGGAGGCTGCTGGGTCACACCCGCCCCCGAGGCACCTGGGCGGCCGAGGTGCCCGGCGCCATGTCCCGTGCCTGGCGCAGCAGGTCACCCGCAGGCTCCCAGTAGGCCAGTCCCACCAGGGTCGAGTCCTCAAAGGTCAGGGAGGTCACCGAGGCCAGGGAGCACTGCCGCCGTCGGGGGTCGTGGGCCAGGGGACGCCTCTCCAGGAAGAGCCGCAGGGACCACACGGGCAGCTGGTGGGAGACCAGCAGGGCCTCGTGCCCCCGGGCGGCCGCCAGCGCGGAGGCGACCGCCGCGCGCATGCGCCCCACGATCTCGACGTAGGGCTCCCCCCAGGAGGGGCGCCACGGGTTGACGTAGGAGCGCCACAGCCCCGGCTGGGCCAGCACCCAGCGGCTGCGGCTGACGGCCAGGCCCTCAAACTGGTTGCCCGCCTCGATCAGCCGCGGGTCGGTACCTGCCGTGAGCCCGAAGGCCTGGGCGGTGGGGGCACCGGTCTCCTGGGCACGCTCCAGGGGCGAGGTGATGACATGGGTGATGTCGTGGTCCGAGGAGGACAGGACGTCGGCAACCTGACGGGCCATCTGCTGACCGAGGGCGGAGAGGTGGTAGCCGGGCAGGCGCCCGTAGAGGACGCCCTCGGGGTTGTGGACCTCACCGTGGCGCATCAGGTGGATCGTGGTTTGCACCATGGCCCCATCCTCTCACGACGAGCCCACCACGCCGCCCAGCTCCGACACGACCGGCGCACCCAGTCGACAGACCCTCTCCACGACCGGCACGTCCGGCGGCCCGCCCACAAGGGTGTGTTCCAGCCAGCAGCCCGGCCACCAGCGGCACAGGCCGCCCGTCCACCAGGCTGCCCGGATGGCGGGCCAGTCCCAGCGCCAGGAACCCGGGTCCCGTATCGTGGGCACCATGACGACTCGCAGTGCATGGGGTCTCGGTCTGGCAACCGTGACCGACGACGGCAACACTCTCGACGTGTGGTACCCGCGCCCGGTCCTGGGCACCGAGCCTGAGGACGGCCACGCCGACCTCCTGGCCACCCTGACCGCCATGGAGCGTCGTGACGAGGCCCGGGGCGTGCACACGACTGTGGTGCGCACCTGGGCCGACCTGGATGACGCCCCGCTGACGGTGGCGGGGGCCTACCTGCGGCTGCACGTCCTGTCCCACAGGCTGTGCCAGCCCAACACCGTCAACCTTGACGGCGTCTTCTCCAGCCTCCCCCACGTGGTGTGGACCTCCGCCGGCCCCTGCTCCGCAGAGGACTTCGAGGAGACCCGCACCCGTCTCCTGTCCGCCCTGGGCCGCCCCGTCCAGGTGCTGTCGGTAGACAAGTTCCCCCGGATGACAGACTACGTCCTGCCCTCGGGCGTGCGTATCGGTAACGCGGCGAACGTGCGCCTGGGCGCCTACCTCGCTGAGGGGACGACGGTCATGCACGCGGGCTTCGTCAACTACAACGCGGGAACGCTGGGGCGCTCCATGGTGGAGGGGCGCATCTCCCAGGGGGTCGTCATCGGTGACGGGTCGGACATCGGTGGCGGCGCCTCGACGATGGGGGTGCTGTCCAGCGGGGGCAGCCAGCAGGTCTCCCTGGGGGAGCGCTGCCTCCTGGGCGCCAACTCCGGGCTCGGTATCCCGCTGGGTGACGACTGCGTGGTCGAGGCCGGCCTCTACCTCACTGCCGGCACCAAGGTCTCCCTCATGCCGCAGGGCGGGGTGGTCCCCGGCCAGCACGGCCTGTTCAAGGAGCCCCGTGTCGTTGCCGCTCGCGAGCTCGCTGGCGCCTCCAACGTCCTGTTCCGGCGCAATTCCCAGTCCGGAGCCGTAGAGGCGTTGGCGCGCGGCGGCAAGGGCATCGAGTTCAGCACCGGCCGGTAGGCTGGACGCACCGTGCCCGGGGCGACCCGCCCACCAGCCCCGGGCACGGCCCGGGAACGAGGCACCGACGCCCCACCGGGAGGCTGCTGCCCGCTCAGGCCTGTGGCTTGTGGGCGACGACGGCGATGCCCACCATGTCCTTCTCGTAGCGCCTGAAGGTGCGACGCATCTCCAGGATCCTCTGGCGCAGCGGCCTGTCCCGCGCCACGTTGCGCAGGATCCGCAGGACCCCTCCCAGGCCCTCGTCACGGACGTTGCGACTCATCCTGAGCAGCGCCATCGGCGCCGTGCCCACCCAGTCCACCTCCAGGCCCGCCTCCTCCAGCAGCCGCTTCCAGGCGGCAGCAGTCATGGGACGGGCGTTGACGTGGATGGCGCGGGCCAGGTCCTGGCGCAGCCGGGTGTAGTAGGCCTCGTCAATGTCGTCAGGGGTGACACCCAGCTCGTGGATGGCGTAGCGGCCTCCGGGGCGCAGCACCCGGGCCGCCTCGGCCACGATCTCTGCCTTGCCCTTGTCCCCCTGCATGGTGAGCATGGCCTCACCGACGACGACGTCCGCACTGGCGTCAGCAAGCCCGGTCCGGGCCGCCTCCCCCTGGCGGACGCTGCCACGGTCCCCGACCACGGCGGCCACCCGCCGCGCGGCGTCAGGGTCACGGTCGATGGCGGTGTAGGAGGCGGGGCCAGCCTTGATGACCTCGGCGGCGGTGCGTCCCAGTCCGGGTGCGAGCTCGACGACGTCGGCGCCTCTGAGGCCAGCGTGGTCCAGCATGGCTGCCGACAACGCGGCACCGCCGGGGCGCAGGACACGCTTGCCAGCACGGGCAAGCACCCAGTGACCGGGAGCGGCGGACACCGGACGGTCGGCGTAGGGCAGGGCAGGCTCGCCGCCCCGCGCAGCGGCGGGACCAGCAGGAGCCGGGCTGGCGGTCGGGCGTCCAGGAGTCTCGTCTCCGGGGGTCTCGGGGGCAGGGCGCTGCTGAGTCATGTGGATAGTCTAACCTCAGACAACCGGCTGTCCCAGGCCCTGCCAACCTTTCTGGACCCCGCCGCCCTGAGCGGGAGGGACGCCCTCAGACCCGGGGAACCCGGTCCAGGGTCGCCTCGCCCGCACGGGTGGCCGGGTAGTCACCGTGCGCGTGGCGACGGCGGTGCATGGCCACGTAGTGGCGCTCGGTGTAGCCGTCGTAGACCTGGCGGGGGCGACCGATACGCTTGGTCGGGTCGGCGATCATCTCGCGGTACTGGGCGATCCAGCCAGGCAGCCGCCCCAGGGCGAACAACGGGGTGAACATCTTGGTAGGGAAGCCCATGGCCTGGTAGATGAGCCCTGTGTAGAAGTCCACGTTGGGGTAGAGCCTGCGGGAGACGAAGTAGTCGTCGCGCAAGGCGACCTCCTCCAGCTCCATGGCGATCTCCAGCTTCCGGTCCCCGTCGCTGCTGCCCAGCCGGGTCAAGACGTCGTGCGCGGTCTCCTTGACGATGGCCGCTCGTGGGTCGTAGTTCTTGTAGACCCGGTGGCCGAAACCCATGAGTCGCACGCCGTCCTCCCTGTCCTTGACCTTGCGGACAAACTCCGAGGTGGACATGCCTGAGGACTGGATCGTGTCCAGCATGCGCAGCACCGCCTCGTTGGCGCCCCCGTGGAGCGGGCCGGACAGGGCGCCGACTCCTGCCGCCACCGAGGCGTACATGTTGGCGTCGGAGGAGCCCACCAAGCGCACCGTGGACGTGGAGCAGTTCTGCTCGTGGTCGGCATGGAGGATGAGCAGCATGTCCAGGGCGCGCACCACGACCGGGTCGATGTCGTAGGACTGGTAGGGCATGCCGAAGGTCAGGCGGAGGAAGTCCTCGACGTAGGCGCGCTGGGGGTCCGGGTAGAGCAGGGGCAGGCCGACAGCACGGCGCGCGATGTAGCTGATCATGGTGGGTACCTTGGCCAGCAGCAGGACGGTCGCCAGCTCGCGCTCGTAGGGGACGTGCGGGTTGAGGGTGTCCTCGTAGTAGGTGGCCAGGCCTGAGACACCCGCCTGGAGGATAGCCATCGGGTGCCCCGAGGAGGGGAAGGAGGTGAAGAAGCTGCGGAAGTCCTCGTGCAGCAGGCGGTGGCGCTTGATGCGGCGGTCCATCCGTTCGAAGGCCTCGCGGTCAGGCAGCTCGCCGTAGATGAGCAGGTAGGCGACCTCCAGGAAGGTCGAGGACTTGGCCAGCTCCTCGATCGGGTAGCCACGGTAGCGCAGGATCCCGGCAGCCCCGTCGATATAGGTGATCTGCGAGGCGCAGGACGCCGTGTTGGTGAAGCCAGGGTCCAAGGTCACCATCCCGGTGCTGGCCAGGAGCCGAGAGACGCTCAGCCCGTCCGAGCCCTCCGTGGCGGGCACGCGGGGCAGCTCCAGCTCCTGGGCGCCAACCGTGAGCAGGCCCGACGCCGCAGCAGCGCTGGCAGCAGGGTCTCCAGCCCGGGCAGACAACGCGGCTGCCTGGCCTTCCGGCTGCGAGGGCGCAGTGGGGGACGTGCTCGTCATGGTGCCTCCTCGGTCATCGGCTCCGGCCGACGGTGTGCCTGGGCCAGCCTGCGCTGCACGATGCGCTGCAAGCAGGCCGGTTGTCGTGCTCCCCCGGGCAGGAGGCCCGGGGCATTGGTCCTACTCTACGGGCTCCTGGGACCTTCCGGCTCCCGTGTCCGTCCCCCGTCAGCAACCCCGCAGAGTTCCCGACACCTCAAACAACTCAAACAACTCGCCCCACCACCCCACACGCCCCAGAGAAAACACCCGACAACCCCAGAGACACCGCCACAAGCACCCGCAAGAACCCACAACACAACCGCCGGGACAGCGCACCGCGCCCCAACAGCTCCCACCCTGAGTTCTTTACCCCCACCCCAAAGAACTCTACAGTTAGGGCCATGCAGGAGATCGTGCGCAGGGCCCTGGACGCATCCGGGGCGGCGCCACTGCGGACAGCCAGGAGAGCCAGCACCTGGACCTCAAGGAGGACCCCGCCCGCATCCCTCAGTTCCTCGGCAACCCCGACGCCAAGCGCATCGAGGTCCTGCTTGATACTGCCATCTGCCTCGCCAACGCTGACGGCGAGTCCTTCATCGTCCTCGGCGTGGCGGACAAGGTCCCCGGCCCGCAGGCCCTGACAGGCACCGACGCCGACCCTGCGGACATCGCCCAGAAGATCTTCTCCCGCTCACGGCCGAACCTGACTGTCGAGACCTGGGCAGAGGTCTACGCAGGAGCCCGACTGGTCATCATCCGCGTCCCTCAGGGACTGTCGGTCTACGCCCGGAGAAACGGTGCCTCGTCGATCCGCCAGGGGACGTCCTGCCTCCCCCTGGGGGAGGACCGTCGCCGTCAGCTGGCCTTCCACCGAGCCAACCCGGACCACACCGCCCTACCCTCCCAGCAGTCGGTACCAGACCTTGACCAGGAGGCCCTGACGCGGGGGCGGGTCCTGTTCACCGCGCAGCACCCCGACCGCTCCGTCGGCTCCGACCGCGAGCTGCTGACCCTCCTCGGCCTGCTCACCCCCGAGGGTAGTCTCCTGCGCGCCGCAGAGATCCTCTTCGGCCGCAGGAACCTCAACCTGCCCCTGGCCCGCCATGTCTACCGCCCCTTCCCTGGCGGAGAACCCTCCCAGGAGGAGGTGACCGGGCCGGCCATTCTGGCAATCCAGTCGCTGCTCGCCCGCATCAAGGCTCATTCCGACCCTGAGGCCGACCGGATCGACCTGCCCACAGGACAGGAGCGCCCACTGCCTGACTTTCCCTTCGACGCCGTGGACGAGGTTGTCCTCAACGCCTTTGCCCACAGGGACTGGTCACTGACAACCGCCGTCGTCGTCGACCAGTCGCCCCAGACACTACGTGTGCACTCCCCCGGCGGCCTGCCGCTGGGAGTTCGCGCCGACCGCCTGCTGCGCACCCCGTCAACACCGCGCAATCCCGTTCTCATGCAGGCTCTGCACCGGCTGGGCCTTGTCGAGGAGACGTCACGCGGCTTTGACCGGATGTGGGTCTCGATGCTGACCGCAGGCCGCCCGGTACCAGACATTGACACTGACGACTTCCATGTTGACGTCACCTTCACCGCAACAGGGACCGACTCCCACTTTGTCCGCGCCCTGGCAGTACTCGCCCCGCTCTTCGCCGAGGGCGTGGTACGCAACGTCAACACGCTTCTCGTCCTCCACCACCTCTTTGGAGCGACGATGCTTACGAGCACGACCGCAGGCCACCTGCTCCAGGCAGGACCCGCCGAGTGCCAGGAGATTCTCTACTGGCTGGTCAGCGTCGGCCTGCTGGAGCAGAATCCCGGCTCCTCCACCTGGGTGCTCGCGGACCGTTGCAGAAAGGCGCTAGGCAGCGCGCAGGTCGTCGCCCCCCTGCACCAGGACGTGGAGCGCTGGATCCTTGACGCCGTCAAGCACGCACCTGTCACCAACCGTCACGTCGCAGCAGCAACCGGTGCAGCGCCAAAGACAGTCACAGACATGCTCCGCCATCTGAGCGTCACGGGGGCGATCGAGAAGGATCCTGACGGCCCTCAGCGAGGCCCGACCGTACGCTGGCGTGCGCGATAGCCTGTCGTCGGCCCCGCCCACCGCGCGACAACCCCGGCGGCAGCCCTCAGCGACAGCTCCCGACAACAACCCCCGCAGAACTCCCAACAACTCAAACAACTCGCCCCACCACCCCACACGCCCCAGAGAAAACCCCCGACAACCCCAGAGCCACCGCCACAAGCACCCGCAAGAACCCACAACACAACCGCCGGGACACCGCACCGCGCCCCAACAACCCCCACCCTGAGTTCTTTACCCCCACCCCAAAGAACTCACCCGGGTGCCCGTCCGACAGGGTGGAGCCTCGTCAGGCCGACCGCAGGAGAAGGAAGGCAGCACCGAAGGCGTCCTCTCCACCGGACCCGCAGGAGAAGGAGACAGCGCTGCACGGCCCTGTCCGTCAGGAACGGAAGAGGTCAGCGGCCTGGGGCGTGCACAGGCGGGCGGCGGCCGCAGCCACCCTCTCGTCGGTGTCGGTCAGCGACATGCGCACACGCCCGGCGCCAGCCTGCCCGTAGAAGTCGCCAGGGGCGACGACGATCCCCAGCTCGGCGAAGGCCCCCACCATGTCGTAGGCACTCATGGACGGCGGCCCGGACAGCCACAGGTACAGCCCGGCCACCGACTGCGGGTCGTTGACGAGCCCTACTGCGGCAGCGGCCTCCAGCAGGGTCTCCCGACGTGCCCGGTAGAGCGTCTTCTGGGCCTCCACGTGCGCCTCGTCGTCAAGGACGGCCGCCGCCGCAGCCTGGACAGGGGCGGGCACCAGCAGGCCCGCGTGCTTGCGGACCTCGGTGACTGCGGAGACGAGCGCCGGGTCCCCGGCAAGGAAGGCCGCCCGGTAGCCCGCCAGGTTGGACTGCTTGGACAACGAGTACAGGACCAGCAGCCCGCTGCGCCCCTGAGGCCCGGCGGCCTGCGGGTCCAGGAGACTGGGAACCGCGCTGCTGGCCCAGGGCTCCTCCCAGGCCAGCTCGGCGTAGCACTCGTCGGAGGCGACGACAGCACCCCGCGCCCTGGCCCACGCCACGACTCGGGCCATCTGCTCCACATCCAGGACATGACCGTCAGGATTGCCAGGACTGTTGAGCCACACCATGGCCACCCGCGCCTGGTCGTCAACATCCCACGAGTCAGGGTCGGCGTCGGTGTCCACAGGTACGGGGACGGCTCCGGCGATGCGGGCTCCCACGTCATAGGTGGGGTAGGCGGCACGTGGGTGGAGGACGAGGTCGCCCGGACCCACCCCCAGCTGGAGGGGCAAGAGCGCCACGGACTCCTTGGAGCCGATGGTGGGCAGGACCTCCTCGCTGGTCAGCCCGGGAACCGCACGCCGTCGGGCCATCCAGCCGATGAAGGCTTCCCGCAGGCGCGAGGTGCCCACTGCCGTGGGGTAGCCTGGCGCGTCAGCGGCCTGGGCAAGAGCAGCCTGGGCGATCCCGGGAGTCGGGTCCACGGGGGTCCCCACCGCCAGGTCAACGACGCCGTCTGGGTGCTCGGCCGCACGCGCCCTGTAGGGGCGCAGGCTGTCCCAGGGAAAGTCGGGCAGCGCGAGGGGCCGGGGAAGGCGGGCAGGGGGCAGGTGCCCAGCAGGAGCGGGACTCATAGGCCGCATTCTGCTCACGGGGCCGGGCACGCCACAAGCACCTCGCCGCAGGCCTGGGTCCTACCCGCCGGTCAGGCGTAGCCGTTGGCCTGGCTCCACTCCTCGTTCTGCGGCGGCAGGGCCGCGATCATAGGGTCGTCATAGGGCTGGGGACCCACGACCTGCGCCCCACCGGGTGAGCCCAGTCCCCGCAGCTCGAAGAAGTCGATGTTCGCCCTGCTGTAGTCCTCCCACTCCTCGGGGACGTCGTCCTCGTAGAAGATGGCCTCCACGGGGCACACTGGCTCACAGGCGCCGCAGTCCACGCACTCATCAGCATTGATGTAGAGGCTGCGCTCACCCTCGTAGATACAGTCCACGGGGCACTCGTCAACGCACGCACGGTCCTTGACGTCGACACAAGGCTGGGCGATGACGTAGGTCATGGCAGCAGCATCCTCTCACCTCGGCGGGGCGTGCCGCCCGGAGGGAGCGGCACGCCTGTACAGCACCAGTATCCTCCTCCACCACCGGCCAGCCCAAGGCAGGCGGACGTGGCCGTGAGCACTGGGACCGCGTGCCCAGCGTCCCCGAAGTCTTTTCTGGGACTTTCCTGGGGCTTTTACAGCACAGGCGCCGCGCAGATACGGCACGGGTGCGGTACAGGTGGGGGCCGGTCCTGCCTTCGAGGTCCCGCCCTGGGCGGGTAGCGGTGCCTGGGTCGGCGAGGAGCACATGTCCTTCGGGGCGGGACGGGACGTGCCGTCGGGCTTCACTATCCTGGCAAGATCCGTGCTACCTGGACTCACGCAGATCACGCCGATACGGAGAACGCCGGTGAGGGCGCAACCCGTGCCAGCCAGGAACGGCACGCTCCTTGTCCTTCTCTGGGTGGTCAGAGGTCTGTGGGGGGAACACCTCGCTGCACACGACGTTGTTGCCAGGGGAACAGGTAGCGCAGGCGGTGGCGGCCGGGAAGCACCTAGCCACACACCACGTTGTTGTCAGGGTAGTAGCTCGTGGTCAGCACGTCGTCAGGCAGGGCCTGCCCGTCATGGGTCCGTCGGCGGGTGACGGTGATGTCGAAACCCGGGTTGCCCCCGCTGTAGGCCTGGCACCCGGGCCCGGACTGTGTCTCGGTGGTCACCGGACGGTAGTTGTAGCGCTCCGAGGAGGTGATGGAGACCTCGTAGTACACGGTGGACCACAGCCGCACGTGGATCTCCTCCCCGTCCAGCCAGGCCTGGACCATGACACCGTAGGGGGTGGAGTTCGTGAACTTCACGTCCAGCACACCGGTCCACAGGGTCGCCTCCCGACCTGCCGGGTAGCGGTCGAAGTAGTACTGGTGGGCGGTGTGCTCGGTGTCGTCCATCCCCGCCTCGAAGCCGGCGTTGAACACCGTCGTGGCGACCTGGCTGAGGCCGCCGCCCATGGAGTCGGTGTGCTGCCCGTTGGAGATGACGCCCGCGTCGGTGAACCCGTGCTCGTAGTCCACCGGTCCCAGGGCCTCCTCCAGGGAGAAGGTCCCGCCCGGGGGTATCGAGGTGCTGTTGACCTTCTCCGCCCCCGTCTCAAGGTTCTGCGTGCGGGCGACGTCGGCGGCGTTGTAGGGGGTGGAGTACTCGCCGACGGGCTCAGCCACGCCCCACTCCTCCTCAGCCAGGGTCACCTCCGGCTCCAGGACGGTCAGGGGCAGCGTCACCGTGCGGGAGCCGGAGTCGGAACCCGGGTCCGACGTCCCTGCCGAGACCAGGTCAGCCAGGAGGGTCTCCGTGTCGATCCCCACACCGGAGGAGGCGGAAACGTACCGAGGAGCTGCGTCCTGCGCACCCTCTGCGGTCCCGTCGATGACCCAGCCGGCGTCAACCGCTGGGGTCTCCACCGGCCCCAGTCCGGAGAGGACGGCCTCACGCACACCTGCCGGGTCCAGGTCAAGGCTCAGCCTCCCCCCGGAGGTGCTGATGGTGCTGTAGGCGGCGATGGTCTCGGGGCTGATGGCTACTGTGGGGGACACCGCCTGCTCCTCCACCTCCGTGCCCTCGGCGGTGACGGTGACCTCAGAGGACAGGAGAGGCTCCAGCGTGCCCTCTACGAACTGCGTCGCCTCGGCGTCGGTGATGGCCGGGACAGCGGTCCCCTCGGCCAGGGCGATGCTGGGCTCCCCCAGCGGCCAGTCCTTGACGAGGGCGTCCACGGAGGCCGCGACGTCCAGCCCGGTCCCGGTCTGGGAGCCGGTGGTCACGACCTGCGTCCCCTCAAGGGAGACCGTGGCCGACACGGTCCCGCTGGACAGGGCGTCCACCCGGTCCTCCAGGGCGCCGTTGAGGACGTCGCGGTCCACCTCAACCACCGCGTCAACCTGCGTCCCGCGGAGCCGACCGGCCAGGGCGACAGGGTTGAGGGTCATGCTGGTGACCTGCCCCACGGACGCCTGCGCGTCCACGCTGACACCCGAGTCGGCAGGGACCAGCTGGTCCTCCTTCTCACCGACGGTGACAGTGACCGGCTGCGCCAACTCCTCACCAAGGACAGAGGCCACACGGGTCCGCGCCTCCTCGGCACTGAGACCGGAGACGTCCACGCCCGCCACAGTCGTGGTGCCGTGAAGATGCTGGGTGGTCCACCATGACAGGCCACCCCAGGCCAGCAGCACCAGAGCAGCGGCCACGACAAGCACAGGCAGGCGACGCCGGTACCAGCTCGCAGCCGTCTCCTCCCGGCCACCCAAGCCCTCCTGCACGGCCGTGTCCTCCTGCGGGTCAGTCTCCTGCGCGTCCTGGGGCCGGGCCGCGCCCTCCGCACCCTCTGCGGCGTCCTCTGGCTTGTCCTCTTCTGAGTCCTCTACTCCTACTCCGTCCTCTTCTGCGCCCTCGGCCACGGCCTCCACCAGGTGCCCGGCCGCAGGCACGTGCTCGTCAGCTCCTGGCTCGCCGAGCACCTCGGCATCGCCGAGCTCTTCGGACTGCTCCGGCTCCGCCTGCGCCGAGTCGTCCTCCCCAGCAGGCTGTGGCGGCTCTGCCGGCTCCATCGGCTCGGCGGGGTCCTCCGGCACTGGAGAGTCGACAGGCTCGTCCGGCTTCCCGAACTCGGGCTGCCCCGCAGGCTCGCCCGGGGAGCCAGCCTCAGCAACAGTCCCGCTGCTGTGGGCGCCCGCCCCAGCCGGGTCAGAGGCCGGAGGTTCTCCCCTGCCCGCCGGAGCGATCGAGGGAGGCAACGAGGAGTCAGCGTGCCGGATCCATGCCACCTGGTCAGTCGATCCGTCGTCCTCCTGGGCAGGAGCGGCGCCCGCGACCGCGTGCGCCTCGGCGGAAGGCCCGGCCTCCGCCGGGGTAGTCGTCTCCGCCGGGGTAGTGGTCTCCTGGCTGTCTGCCTCCCGGCCCTGCGCTCCCTGGTCCGGCAGGGCCTCAGGGGGAGGCAGGACCGTCTGCGAGGTCCCGGGGGCCTCCCCGGCCTCTTCCTCATCCTCTGTGGTGTCGTCCTGCGCGGCGTCCTCCGCCGTGCCGACCGGGGTCACCTCCTCAGGGGAGGCGACCTCCTCGGCAGGGCTACTCGTCACCACGTCGCGGCCTGGTGCGTCCTGGCTCATTGTCACCAGTCCTCTCAGGCCTGCGCGCGACGGCGCCTGGCGTTGTCCCGGGCACGCGCCCGGGAGTCCAGGATCACCTTACGGATCCGGACCGCATCCGGAGTCACCTCCACGCACTCGTCCTGCGCAGCCAGCTCCAAGGCCTCCTCCAGGGTCAGGTGCCGCGGAGGCGTGAGCCCCTCAAAGGACTCCGCGGTCGCGGAGCGCATGTTGGTCTGCTGCTTCTCCCGCACCACGTTGACCTCCATGTCCTCACCGCGCGGGCTCTCACCCACAACCTGGCCCTCATAGGTCTCCTGACCAGGCTCGACAAAGAAGGTGCCCCGGTCCGCCAGCCGTATCAGGGCGTAGGCGGTCACTGCCCCCGCCCGGTCAGACACCAGGGAGCCTGTGGTGCGGGAGGTGATCTGCCCGGCCCAGGGCTCATAGCCCTCAGCCACGGAGGAGGCGATACCCGTACCACGCGTCTCGGTGAGGAACTGGCCACGGAAGCCGATGAGACCACGCGCAGGCACCACGAACTCCATGCGGACCCAGCCGGTCCCGTGATTGGTCATGGTCTCCATGCGACCCCTGCGAGCCGCCATCAGCTGGGTGACGGCCCCCAGGTAGTCCTCGGGGACATCAATCGTCATGCGCTCCACCGGCTCGTGCGTCCTGCCGTCAACAGCACGAGTCACCACCTGCGGCTTGCCAACCGTCAGCTCAAAGCCCTCCCGACGCATCTGCTCCACCAGGACCGCCAGGGCCAGCTCTCCGCGCCCCTGGACCTCCCACGCGTCGGGACGGTCCGTGGGCAGCACCCGCAGGGAGACGTTGCCCACCAGCTCACGGTCCAGACGGTCCTTGACCTGGCGGGCGGTGACCTTGGCCCCCTTGGAGCGTCCCGCCAGCGGGGAGGTGTTGATACCGATGGTCACGGAGATCGCGGGCTCGTCCACGGTGATGAGCGGCAGGGGGCGCGGGTCCTCAGGGTCCACGAGGGACTCCCCGATGGTGATGTCCTCGATCCCGGCCACGGCCACGATGTCCCCCGCACGAGCCTCCTGCGCGGGGAGGCGGTCCAGCCCCTGGGTCACCAGCAGCTCGGAGACGCGCGCCGGGGTGGTCGTCCCGTCGTAGCGCGCCCAGCCGACCGTCTGGCCCTTGCGGAGTGCCCCGTTCCTGATACGCACCAGCGCCAGTCGTCCCAGGAACGGGGAGGCGTCCAGGTTGGTGACGTGGGCCTGGAAAGGGGCGTCCTCATCGTAGGTGGGGCCGGGGATGCGCTCGATAATGGTGCGGAACAACGGCTCCAGGTCCGTGCTGGCGGGCAGCCCGCCGTCCTCGGGAGGCTCGGTGCCCGCCCGGCGCTGCCTGGCGGAGGCGTAGAGGACCGGGACGTCGAGGACCGCGTCCAGGTCGATGTCGGGCTGCTCGTCGGCCAGGTCGGAGGCCAGCGACAGGAGCAGGTCGGTGGACTCGGCGACCACCTCCTGGGCGCGGGCGTCAGGACGGTCCACCTTGTTGACCACGAGAATCACCGGCAGGCTCGCCGCCAGGGCTTTGCGCAGCACAAAGCGCGTCTGAGGCAGGGGCCCCTCGGAGGCGTCCACGAGGAGCAGCACGCCGTCCACCATGGACAGGCCCCGCTCCACCTCGCCGCCGAAGTCCGCGTGCCCGGGGGTGTCCACGACGTTGATGGTCACGCCCTGCTCCAGGCCCGCCTGCACCGCAGCAGGCCCCGAGTAGTGGACGGCAGTGTTCTTGGCCAGGATCGTGATGCCCTTCTCACGCTCGAGCTCGCCGGAGTCCATGACCCGCTCCCCCGTCGCCTCCTGAGTGGCTCGCACCCCGAAGGCGCCAGCCTCCCAGAGCATCGCGTCAACGAGGGTGGTCTTGCCGTGGTCGACGTGGGCGACGATCGCGACGTTACGCAGGTCCTGACGGACACTCATGAATGGGCTCTTCCTTACCTGAGGGAGCCCCCGAGCCCGGAGCCAGGGAGGAGCCGGACCACGAGGGGTGAGTCAAGGCAAGGCTAGGGGAAGGCGCCATCGTCTGCCATGGCGGTGCCGCCACCCCCGGTGTGCACCCCCTCACGGGTCGGGGCAGCACAGGTGTCGGTGGCGTGGGGCAGACTGGTGCGTGGGGAGCGGGGGCGCGGAAGGAGGAGCCATGACCGTCGTGCGTGTGGATGTCGCGCCTGACCTGCTGCGCTGGGCCGTGAGGCGGGCGCGCTGGAACGAGGAGACCGTCCACCGTCGCGCGCCGCAGTTTGACGGCTGGATCGACGGCTCCGTGCGCCCCACTCTCAAGCAGATGGAGAAGTTCGCGGCCAGCACCCACACGCCCTTTGGGATGCTGTTCCTGCCCGAGCCGTCGGTCGAGGACGTCCCTGTCCCAGACATGCGGACTCCTCGCGACGCCGGAGTGCGCGATCCGTCGGCCGACCTGCTGGAGACGATCTACCTGTGCCAAAGGCGCCAGGACTGGTACCGCGACGAGGCCCTGGAGGCCGGGGCTGCCCCACTCGACCTCGTCGGCTCCGCGACGCTGACCACTCCGGTAGACGACGCCGCCGACTGCATTCATGCCGCGCTCCGTCTGGACGAGCGGTCCGTGACCAGCTGGTCTGATGCGATGACGGATCTCATCGCGCGCCGAGACCATCGGTGTCCTGGTCATGGTCAACGGGGTCGTCGGCTCGGACACGCACCGCAGACTCGACTCGGAGGAGTTCCGAGGCTTTGCCCTGGCTGACGACGTCGCCCCGCTCGTCTTTGTCAACGGGGCCGACACGAAGGCGGCGCAGGTCTTCACCCTCGTCCACGAGCTCGCCCACCTGTGGCTGGGACACAGCGCGCTCTCCGACGCGGCTGCTGGTGGTACGCAGGGCGAGAAGCGGGAGGAGCGCTGGTGCAACCAGGTTGCCGCACAGGTGCTCGTCCCCCTCGACTCGCTCCGGGCGGAGTGGGCAGGAAGTCACGATGAGGATGAACTGAAGCGGCTAGCCTCTCATCACAAGGTAAGCACCCTTGTGGTGCTTACAAGGCTCCGGGACGCTGGATTCCTCACATGGGACGAGTACATGGCCCAGTACGACGCCGAGCGCCAACGTGTCATGGGGCTTATGCAGACTGGGCGCAACCGTGGCGGAGGTGGGAACTACCACCACACCCCGCTGCGACGCCTCGGGCATTCTTTCACCCGGGCCGTGGTCTCCTCCACCCTGGAGGGGCGGACGACGTACCGGGACGCCTACCGGCTGCTCGGGACTGTCAAGCACTCGACCTTTGAGGGACTGGCTCAGAGGGTGGGGGTAACCTGATGTACCTCGTCGACGCCAACGTCCTTATTCAGGCGAAAAACGGCTACTATGCCTTTGACATTGCGCCCGGATTCTGGGAGTGGATCGATCAGGCGCATGACCAGGGTCGGGTGTTCAGCATCGACAAGGTGCGTGACGAGCTCTTCCGGGGTGACGACGAGCTCAGTGACTGGACGAAGGGGCACCGAGATTTCTTCCACCCAGTCGACCAGTTGACGACGCCGTTCTTCACCCCGTTGTCCACCTGGGCTCACTCTTCAGGACTTCACCCAGGCAGCTCTGGATGAGTTCTCCACGGACGCCGCCGACTTCCATCTTGTCGCCCACGCGGCGGCGCACTCGTGCACGGTGGTCACCCATGAGACTGCCGGATCAGGCTCTCGCAAGCGTGTGAAGACCCCTGACGCCTGCCGGGCTCTTGACGTCAATTGGGGCAGCACCTTCGAGATGCTTCGCCGTACCGGTGCCTCATTCGGACTGCGCCGATAGCGCCAGCCGATCATCCAAGGGCTGGGATCGGCAGGAACCTATCTCACGGCTCGACATCTTCGCGGTGACGGTGCGGGGGGACGCTGGTGCGACTGGAGTAGGCTGCCTCGCGTTCCTCAGCCCGCTTCGCAGCAGATCCGTGTCGTAAGTGGAATCCGGTAACACCTGGTTGGACGGGCCAGAAGTCCGAACATCCCTTTGTACCGCACACTCCTGACAGAGCACGTGGAACATTGTGTTTGGCTGGCGAAGACGCAAACCATCCACAGGGCCAAGATCAAGAGGAGGAGCACGGGCTCCCTGGCCAAAACCGCCCAGGAGCTACTTCGGGGACTCGCGGGCGAGAGAATCCCCCTGGTCGTCCATGGCATTGAATGGAGATGCTGGAGGTGCCGTTCGACGAATTATGTCCCAGCCCTCCTGCATCCCCAAGGAGTCACGGACGTTTATTCCGCCCTTCCGGCGGTTGACGGCATGTTTGTTGCGTACGTCAGGGACGTGTCTCAGCCCGTCTGGTTCACCTCTGGCGCAGACGATCAAGACTCGCCAGTCCAAGCGCGCCGGAAACTACCTGAGTCACGGCTGCCGCCATTGCGACTCCCTCGCAGGTCGCTCCTAGTGCTCAAGGAGGCCGCCACCTCCAAAGAACACCTCCAAGGAACACTACCGGTCGCTGTTGGCCTTGTTGTTTCGTGGGTGGGGTGGGTGGGCTTGTTGGGGTGGGGTTGGTTGTGGCGTGTGGGTGTGGCGGGGTGGGGCGTGTGGTCGCGGTGGGTGGGCCTTGCCTGCTGGCGGGTCCTTCCTGGGGCTGGTGGGTGGGTGGTGGTTTGCTGGTGCTGTGGGTCGGCGTGCGCGCAGGGTGGTGATCGCTGGGGTCAGCAGGTCGGCGAAGGGGGCTGGGGGTCTTGCAGCGGGTGGTGGTGCGCCGCGCGTGGCGCGTGATGACAGCTGGCACGCTGGGCAGGCGGTGGCGCACGGGCTTGGGCGCCCACCTGCGGGCGGGGTGGTCTGCCAGGCAGAGCACCTGCGCCCAGGCGAGGGTGTCGCGGGCCAGGGCCACGACCTGGCACCAGGTGCGGTTGGCCGCGAGGGCCTGCAGCAGCACGCGGTCGACCCCGGTGCCCTGCGCGGCGGACACGGTCCTCGCACCTGGCCCGCTGGCGGTGGCCTGCCTCCAGGTCGGCGGGCTGGCCGGTCCTGGTGCTGGTCCCAAAGGCGGTCAGCCGGCAGCCGTCGACGTCGTCGAGCCTGGGCCGGGCGCCGGGGCGCGGTCTTTCGCGGCGCACGATGACACGCGTGGCCCTGGGCCACCCGCCCACGTCGACCAGGTCCGTCAGCCCTGCCACGTCCGCCGCCTCGCGGGGGCCGCGTCGGCGCCGCAGGCAGGGGTCCAGGCCTGGGCGGGGACCAGCCTGCAGGCCCGCGACATGTCACTGGGCAGGGTGAGTCCGACGCTGCAGGACACCCCTCTGCGCTCCAGGGCGGCCAAGGTGGCCTTGGTCCCACCAGCGGCGTCGGTGCGCACGAGCACCTTGCGTCCGGGCCCGGGACCCAGGCCCACACGGGCCAGCACCACGGCGATGACAGCCTCATGGTCGGCGGCGGTGTCCGACCCCGCGCTCGCGGGCCGCAGCATGACCGCGGCGTTCTCGCCGGCACCTTGGGGACCGTGGTCGGTCCACGCGGTCAAGGGACGGAGCCCAAAGCCCCTTCCTGCCCTTCTTGAAGGTCGGTGCCACCCCCCTCCTTCATTGTCAGGGTGGGCGGTGACCAAGGTGGCGCCGGTATCAGTGACCAGCGGCCGCTGGGCGCTGACAGCGGCCGTCAGCGCCCACGCTCCGGCCAGGGTCCAGCCCGCGCGGCGCGCCCTGGCCAGGACCACCGCGCGCTCAACCACCAGCGACAGCGCCAGGTCGAGGACGACCTTGACCGGGTCATGGCGCGCCAGCAGCCTGGACCACGGCGCCAGAACCTGTGACAGCAGCACGTCCAGCCCACGGGCGCGCACCGTCTCGGCCAGCAGCACTCCACCACCATGAGCAAGCACGTTGACCCAGCCGGTCCCGACACCCACCAACAAGCACAACCCTGCTGCAGTCCCCACCTCGAAGCTGTCCCTCCCCTGAAACACGACAGACCCCAACAACCCACACCACTCCAGACGAAACGACACCTTCACCCCCGCCTCAGCCCCTCAACCACAAAACCCCGAGGCCAGGCCTTGTCATCACCGGGCACGGCGTAGGACCGAGCCTCCTGCCGGGGAGCGTCACTGATGAGGCCCAGCCACCCGTACGAACGCGTCAGACCGTTACCGCGGCTACACCATGGTGCTCCCGAGCCGCCTCCCATAGACCGTTCATTGTTTCGTAACCTTCAGTAATCGCCGACCTCAGACGGCCTTGACGACACGTCGTCTCATTGGCACAATGCCATCTAGGTCGGCGTCGTGGGGGAATGTGCTGGGCGTGTGCGCTCAGCCGGACCCTCTAGCGCTGCTCTTGGTTGGACGCACATCGACAGGGAACACATGAAGCTTCTTTCGCTCGCCTTGGGAATGTTCGCCGTTGGCGTCGACGGATTCGTCGTCGCGGGGATTCTTAGACCGATCTCTAGCGACCTTGGCGTATCTGTAGCGTCTGCGGGATTACTCGAAACTTCGTTCGCTTTGAGCATTGCAGTGCTCGCTCCTCTCCTGGTCACAGCTCTCGGTTCGATCCCCCCGCGGCTGGCACTTACCGCAAGCCTGGCCGCGTTCACCGCTTTCAACATCCTTGCAGCGGTCTCGCCGTGGTTCTGGCTTCTCCTGGTGGCAAGGGTTCTAGCGGGACTATCCGTAGGTGTCTTCCAAGCCGTTACCCCGATGGTGGCGTCAATGACGGCCCCGGAGGACGGTCAGGGCAGTGCACTTGCCGTCGTCACTTCGGGGATGACTGCAGGCATCGTCCTTGGAGTTCCGATCGGGATCTTCGTGACCAACCAGTTCGATTGGCGCTTCAGCTTCTGGCTAGTGGCCCTGCTCGGTGCTGTCGCGGCCATCGCTTGTTCGACCCAGTTCGCGGAGGTCCCTGGACCTCCCCCGACCCCCCTGCGGGAGCGTGTATCGGTAGCGGCCCACCCCTCCGTACTCCTCATGCTCGGCAGCATCACGGTGTGGATGTTAGGCGGATACGTTCTTTACGTATTCATGGGGCCAATGCTCCAGGGCGTTGCCAACGTCTCGGGCTCGGCTCTCCCGTGGATTTTCTTTGGCTTCGGCGTGGCCTCGGTGGTTGGAAACCTGGGAGGTGGGCGCGCACTCGACCGATGGGGAGCAGCGGCCGCCCTCATCATCGGCCTCACTGGAGGGGGCCTAGGGCTTTTCCTTACATCTCTGCTACACAACTCTCAGACTGGCGTCATTCTGGCGGTCCTTCTCTGGTCAACAGCGGGCTGGATGCTAACCCCACCCCAGCAAGCCAGACTCCTCCGACTCGGCCCACACCTAGCCCCTGTACTCATGTCCCTGAATGCGTCGGCAATGTACCTCGGCATGGGCCTGGGTGGG
The DNA here is from genome assembly GCF_004010955.1 of Actinomyces wuliandei. Taxonomy (NCBI): domain Bacteria; kingdom Bacillati; phylum Actinomycetota; class Actinomycetes; order Actinomycetales; family Actinomycetaceae; genus Actinomyces; species Actinomyces wuliandei. The sequence goes on along the minus strand of NZ_CP025227.1, from coordinate 512,347 downwards.
TTGGTAGGCGGACTCGTCCTGCACACCGGCGCACTACACGACCTCGGCTGGGTTGGCGGCATTTTCGAGGTCATCGCAATCGTGATGGTCGTGATTCAGCACCGTCACGGAATGACGCAGCCGCTTACTCCCCACAGTCCAGTTACGCCCACTCAGGAGTAGTTTGATGAGAGTCCAGAAAGACCCAACAGTCAGCGTCCATGCTTGGTTTTCCGCACGAGACCTCCTGGACACCGATCTGATCGATCGTCTCGGTCACTCGCAGTTCACCGGTGCGATTCTCAGTCCCGACGAGGCGGTGGAGTACGACCAGCGTCTCTCACCCTCACTGTTGCGGGTCGTTCAGCTTCACGCTAACGAGACGGACGAGTTTCTCGACGAGTGGGACGACGCGAACCGTCTCGTCATCCTAAGCGATTGCGCAGAGGTCCTCGAGGTGGCGCGTCAGCGGGGGATCCTTACGTGCTTGGACGCGAGCATCACAGACGGCGAATCGCTCCACGCGGCCATTGACAATGCCCGGGCTAACCGTTTTGTGCTTCTTCGCTTTACGGATCCCACGAACATTCCGATGGAGCTCGTCATTGCAGAGCTTCAGAATTCTCAGACAATCGTGCTGAAGGACATTCCTAAGGAGGACGGGGTCGAGGCAGCTCGCATCTCACTGGGTGTCATGGAAAACGGGAGCGATGGAGTTGTCTTCACGCCATCCTCGCACGCGGCCATGGCCTCCTTTATGGAGGTCATTGAGGCGGCCGCTTCGCGCACACTAACGCTTCAGACGGCTCGCATCACCCAGAGCAGGGCGGTCGGCATGGGTCAACGAAGCTGTATCGACACAGCCACTTTGTTCAGCGAATCCGAGGGGATGATAGTCGGATCAACATCGCAGGGCGGTTTCCTTTGTTGCTCCGAGGTGTTTTTCCTCCCCTACATGGAAAAGCGACCCTTCCGCATCAACGCAGGCGGTATTCATAGTTATGTTTATTCCTCCGATGGGCGAACGCAGTACATGTCAGAGCTTAGGGCCGGCGCCTTAGTCTCTGTAGTCAGTACTGAAGGCGTCTCTCGGAACGTCCCCGTTGGGCGTGTAAAGACAGAGGTTAGGCCGCTTCGGCTACTGGAGGCTGAGTTCGAGAGCGGCGAACGCATCAACATCCTCATGCAAGACGACTGGCATGTCCGTATCTTTGGAGCGGATGGGTCGGTTCGAAACATCACGGAGCTTAAGCCCGGAGACGAGGTGCTCGCTCATCTAGCGGAGCCAGGGCGGCACGTGGGAATCGCAGTCTCTGAGACCATCGAGGAATGGTAAGGGGGCTCTTCGTGCTTGAGGGTGTGGTAGGCGGGGCTTATTGGCTGGTTTAGGTGGTTTCTGTCAGGTGGTCCTTAAGGCATCCGGTGTGGATGAGGCTGCGGGTGGTGTAGCTGGTGAGGTTTCGGAATCCCAGGGCGATGCCGCGCAGGTGCTCGAGGCGCCCGTTGATGGCTTCGGTGGGGCCGTTGGAGGTGCGGGGGTGGTCGAAGTAGGCCAGGGGTGTCGGCGGCTCTTTCGGTCAGGGTCCTGGCCAGTGCCTGGATCTCCTCCAGCCCGTCGGGGACGGCCTGCCTCAAGGAGTCGATGAGCCGTTGCATCAGGTACTTTCCCAGGCCTGGGTCCTCGGCTCTGTAGGCCTGGATGAGGCGCTGGTAGAGGCCCCAGGCGGCCCGGACCGCAGCGTGGCGATCATCAGCGAAGAGGTTCTCCAGGCGCTCGGCCTGGGCGTCGGTGAGCAGGCCGGCCCCGGTCAGTAGGGTGCGTCTGGCCCGGTAGAGCTGGTCACCCGCCTGGCCCCGTTGGCCCGTGATCGCTCGTTGGATGCGGCGGCACTCATCGAGCTTGTCTCCTGCCAGGGACACGACGCGCGTAGGGGTCCATGACCGCCCGGGCCTGTGGGATCTCCTCGCCGACGGCGTTCTTGAACCCGGTGAAACCGCCCCGTCGCCGCCACCTCAACCTGCTCACGCCAGTCCTGGTCGCGCTGGGCGAGCCAGGTCCTGAGGGCCTTCCTGGACCGGCCCGGGACCATACCCAGCAGGCGAGCCGGTCCCGTCCGGTCGCGCACGGGGGTCAGGTCAATGATCACGGTGACATAGCAGTCACCACGCCTGGTGTGGTACCACACGTGCTCGTCAGCTCCAAGAACCTCCACCCCCTTGAGTCGGTCGGGCGTCTCGTTGAGGATCTGCTCGGCCAGGGTCAGTATTGCGTTGTTGGCGGTATGCCAGAAGATCCCCAGGGCGGCTGCTACCCGGGAGACCGACATGCACTCCAGGGCAAGGGCACGCATCCCCCACTCCACCGCTGAGCGCGTCAGCCGCGCCCGCGGCTGGGCCAGGGCTGAGGTGTCCTGTCTCCACACCCGGCGGCAGTGGGTGCAGGCGAAGCGCCGCACGCGCACCGCCAGCTTCGTGGGTCGCCATCCCGTCGGTATATGGGCCAGGCCGGGACACCGTCCCACGAGCCTGCCCCTGAGCCCCGCAGGCCTTGCAGAACAGGTCCTCAAACCCGGTCGGCATGCGGCACTCCACAATGGCTCTCGTCGGGGTGAGGTGCTAGCCCACCGCGGTCAGCCCCAGGGCGTCCAGGCCCCGGAAGGTCGTCAGATCAGGGCCAGTAACGGTAGTCTCAGGCGCGTCGAGGTCTCTCGTGACGGTTGTCTAGCAGCTCCCATCATCCAGGGACCTCAACCCCTACCCGCCGTAACGACGCGCCCACCACCCCCAGCCCTAACACACCAATAACCCTCACTTACCACACCCCAAACACGAAGAGCCGGTTGTCCGCGCGGTTCGCGGTGTGATAAGATAGACGGACATTCGCGTCGCGTAGCCAGGGTATGGGCGGGGCCGGGGAGCCCGGTCTAGGCGCTGGAGCGTGATACCGGGGGACGCTGTCAGTGAGCCCCGAGAGGCCCAAATGGCGGTCGCCAGTTGGGTGGATAAGCGGAGCACGTCCAAGGTGGGGAGGGCCCAGAATGTCGAACACGCCCGAGGTGTGCAACGAGCTCGTGTCAAACGCGATCGAGGCGGAGACCGGTTTTCCTGTCGAGAGCCTCAAGGCAGAGACACGGCTTCGTGACATTGGGATTGAGTCCGTCCTGAGTGTGGGGATTGTCGAGCGTCTCGAGAAGCACTTCGGTCCGCTGAGCAAGTCCCTGATGCTTGAATTCGATACGCTCGGGTCGCTGGTCACGCACCTCTCCTCGATTCGGGGTGGCGAGGGGACTGAGCGTGGCGACTCGCTTGACCTTGACGGCGGCTCGGCAAAGAAAGGGCGCCACGCTGACGAGGATGGCGTGGCTCCATTCATAGACGCGAGCGCCACGCCTCAGCCTGTTGTGAACCGCGCGGATCGCTCCTTGGATGCACGCGGCACAACAGGGATTCTTCCTCCCATTTTCGCTCCAGGGTTCAGCAGTGAGGTAGTTCACTCTGTCAACGCAGACAGTAGAACCCTAAAGGGCGCCTCTACGCAGGCAACCGTCCCTAGTGAGACGGCCCTCGCTGCCACCACTGAGACTCGTCCGCTCGAGGAGCCCGAGGTTTCCCGAAGCGGTGACGTGGCCATCATCGGAATGGCTGGACAGTTTCCGAAGGCTGGGAGTGTGGCGGAGTTTTGGAGCCATCTGACGCAAGGCGATGATTGCATTGAGGTGATTCCCGACCGGCTATGGGACTGGCGAGACTTCTGGGATGAGCGGGCAGGAATCGCAGGTACATCCTATTGCAAGTGGGGTGGATTCATCCCGGACCATCGTCTGTTCGATCCTTCGTTCTTCCGCATGTCAAGGCTCGAGGCGGAGTCGGTGGACCCCCAAGAACGTGTATTCCTAGAGACTGTGTACCACGCGCTTGAGGATGCTCAATATCCGCGGCGGAGGCGAGAGGGGCTTCAGGTAGGCCTTTTCGTTGCTGTCATGTGGGGTTCGTATCAGCACTACGGCTCCATGACTGCGGAGGCGGGCGGGTCCTACGCGACCATCGCAAACAGGGCGTCCTATGCGCTAGACCTAACTGGCCCGTCGCTGCCAGTAGACACAATGTGTTCCGGCTCTCTCACCACTCTTCATCTGGGGGCGCAGAGCATTCTGAACGGTGAATGCGACATGGCGGTCGCCGGTGGCGTAAACCTTACAACGCACCCGAACAAATACTTCGTGTTGAGCCGCACAGGATTCGCGGCTCGCAGCGGACGATGCCGTCCTTTCGCGGCAGACGCAGATGGGTATGTGCCGGCTGAGGCCTCGGGGGCGTTGGTTCTGAAGTCACTACGTGCAGCGCGCCGTGACGGGGACAGGATCCTTGGCGTTCTAAGACACTCAGGTGTTAACCATGGCGGTACAGTCAACAACATGACAATGCCCAACGTGGAGGCACAGTCCCGCCTCATCGATGGGACGTTCGACGCCACTGGGATCTCTGCAGACAGCATCGACTATGTAGAGGCCCATGCCCCCGGAACAAAGCTTGGTGATCCGATTGAGGTCCGGGCACTGAGCGAAGCACTCAAGCGAAGGGGGGCAAGTAGGTCGGACATCCCAATCGGGTCGGTGAAATCGAACATCGGGCATGCAGAGTCGGCTGCCGGTGTGGCAAGCGTCATCAAGACGCTAGAGCAGATGCGGCATCATCGACTCGCTCCGTCGATCCACGCTGCGGACGTCAATCCCAACATCACCTTCGAGGACTCACCACTTGAGTTGCAAGTGCACCTCGAGCCGTGGAAGCCACGCGTTGGTGCCGACGGTCTTGCCGAGCCATACCGCGCGATGATCAATTGCTTCGGCGCGGGCGGAGCCAACGCGCATGCCCTGATCGAGTCCGTGCACGAGGAAGACTCGGTTCCGGCGGCGGCCCCCGAAGCGGAGGAGCTTTTTCTTTTCTCTGCCGCGTCGGAGGCATCGCTCCGACTGCTTCTCGGAGCGTACGTGCATCTCCTGGAAAACTTCTCCTCACGTCATTCGGGCGAGCACGCCCAGGCGGTGCGGGAAGCGGTAATCCAGGCCATCGCGGACGCGGCGGGAGTAGCGCCTCGACACATTCGAGGTAGTGACCGGCTTGCTGATCTTCTTGCTGAGACTGGGGGCGCCAGCTCCCTACGAGAGCTCATTGCTGAACGTGCAGGAGTATGGTTCCCTGAGTCAGGGCTCGAGCATAACCTTGCCGTTGACGACGTCGTTGAGGAGGTTCAGTTCCGCGCTGTTCCGGGCTGCTTGCCGAGTAGCATCAGTGCTGAGCGGGCGTGGCTGCAATCGGTTGCTCGTACGACGCAGATCGCGCGAGACTTCCATCGCCACCGCGTTGCTGTTGTTACTGGAGACCAGCACGACCTGCTGTCCATCCTCAACCAGCTTGTCGCAGGCGAGGACTGCAGTGGCGAGACGGTCTTCGTCGGGAACGCGACTGCTGATGAGGCAGCGCGACTTGCGGGTGAGGTCCGCGAGGGCTTTATCGCACAGCTCCTAGAGGGGCGGCGACTGGAACGCATCGCCGAGTTCTGGGCCAGTGGCCTGAACATCGCGTTTGAGGACCATGCAGGAAACATCCCAATGCATGTGGACCTCCCTCTCTATCCGTTTGATCATCAGGTGTGCTGGGCGCCCACTCAGCGGCCCACGCCCTTGGAGCCGCAGAACCCGCACGGCTCGAGCAACCATTCGTCCGTTGATCTGGGTCAATCGGTTGAGCGGGGGAAGCCAACACTCTCGCTTGCCCCGAGTGGGCGGCGCGAGCTTGGTGCGCAGGCCCGGGTCATTAGCGGCGTGATTGAGGCAATCGAGCCTGACAACTCCTCTTCCATTGTGGCTGGGCTGTCCCCGAGTTGGGCTCTCCTAGACAAGAACACTCTTGAGGGCTCGGAGCTCAGTGCAATCAGCATCGATGTAAGTGCCGAGACAGGGGTCCTGGTCGAGGGATACATCGGTGACGAGGCCGTCCTGCAGGGCTTTCTTGCGCCGTATCGAGTCCCGAGTGGTCCCTTGATCGAGCCTCGTGCTCGTGCCGGCGATAGCGGTAAGACCGTGTTGGAAGGTGACTTCTCTAACGGCATCGAGAACGACCTTGGTGCCGCGCTCCAAGCCATCATCGACCTGGTCGGCGGCCATGTTGAGGGATCGCCAGCCATCTTGGGGCGGGTCATTCGACACGCTGCGGTACCGCGAGCTGGACGAATCATCGCCCGTGCTGAAGCGCCCGGGGCGTTTGAGGTGGTGCTCGTCAGCGCAGAGGGCAGTCCGATCCTCACCTGCACACGAGTCGCATCGTTGGGGCGACTGCCTGTTGGGTCCACCGACAGCCGCACACCCCGGTACTTCGAGAGTCAGTGGAACGCCATCGCCAGGCCCGTCACGAAAGAGGACCGGACCAGGCCGATCCAACGCGTCCTCATCGTGGCACCGTCGGAAATGGATGCGCGGGTGATCGCTGCGACGCCCCAGTACCGCCAGGCTAGCTGCCAGACCATCGTGGTAAAACCCTCCGCTGTCTCCGCGCTTCAGGCGGATGGAAACTGGACGGTGGCGCTTGCTGATGACTTGGCTGCTCGGGCGTGTCTGGAGCTGGCCGAAGATCCCGAGACCATCGTCTTCCTGAGTTCCGGTGATCCCTCTCAGGCGGCGGACGAGCTGATTCTGCTGCATCAGCTCGCCCAGCAGGCTATCGCTCGAGATCTGCTCCATGACAAGCGGGCCTCCTTCACAGTGGTTACTCGCGGGGCTGCACCAGCCGCCGACCAAGCTCCTGCGGCTACCGGGCTAGGGGGATACGTCCGGACGCTGGCCCGTGAGTGCGACCGCCCTATTGCGCACCTCGACATCGAGACCGGGCAGCCGTTGACTGCCGAGACCGCGGCATGGGTTGCTGAGTGCCCTCAGTGGAGTGATCATGATCGTCCTTACGCCCTCTATTCCGGTCAACTGTATCAAGAGCACATACAGGAACGGCGGGAGCTCCCTCCTCCTGAGGAGCAGTTCCAGGAGGAGGGCCACTACCTCCTTGTCGGCGGGAACGGAACAGTAGGACGCCAGCTCTCACTTGCGTTGGCGAGAAGCAAGAGGGCACGGATCACATGGGTCTCGCGCGGTGAGCTCAGCCAGCAGGCAGAGAAGGTCGCTCGCGAGGTCCGCGAGGCAGGAGGTCAGTTTCTGCATGTCCGTGCGGACGTAGCCGATGCTAGGGCGTTCGAGGAGGCGTACCACCACTCGATTGAGAGGATGGGCCCCGTCCACGGGATCCTCCACCTGGCCATGACCAGAGATATCCGCAGGATCCCGGACCTCACTGCGGAAGACTTCCGGGAGCTTCTTCGTGGCAAGATCGCCGGGACGGACTCGGTTATCGCGCTAATGCGTCAGCACCCGATCTCCTTCGCTGTGCTGTTCTCGACAGTCGACGTTCCGGTGGGTAGTGCAGGTTGGTCAGCTTATACGGCGTCATGCTCGTACCAGGTAGGTGCCGCCGCTGAGGCGCGTGTCCACGGACTCAATGTCTCTGCCATCAATTGGGGGTTCTGGGAAGGGATAGACGACTCAGTGGCATCGATGCTTGAGGCTAAAGGCATCGGCCGCCTATCGGTTGACCAAGGGCTCCATGTACTCAATAGTGTCCTTGGAGCGGACCTGACGGGAACACTCGTGCCCGTTGCGGACGAGCCCGCTCTTCGGAGGATGGGTTTCGAACTGTTGCCGGCAGTGGCACGGCGGGATGAACCTCGTGCTATCGACAACGAGGAGCCATCCGCTGGGCCCGCCCCGCAGCCGCAGTCCACAGAGAGCGCGACGAGACAAGAATCCCGAGGGGGCCCCATGCCCCTGCCGTCAGCTCGAACTGGAATGTCTGACATCCGGGACACGGTCGGGGGGCTCCGTGCCTTGTTCGCGGAGATGCTCAAGGCTGACGTTGCTGATCTGGACCCCGATGTGGACCTGCTCAACTATGGCGTCGATTCACTGCTTGTCGTGAACATCCAGGCCACAATGGAGGAGCGGCTGGGGCCCGTGCCTACCGCCCTGCTCCTAGAAAACAACACCGTACGGGCAATCGCAGAGGCCCTTGATCGAGACCATCCCCAGGTGGCACAAGCACTCTCGCCCACTGCAGGCGTAACTCCGCTCTCGAAAGGTAGGGGCAGAGAAGAGAGCGCAACGCAAGACTCCACATCGTCCGACACAGGAATCCCTGCGGCGAGAACCCCCACTGTCCGAACTCTCCGCGTGGTTTCTCCTGCAGAGACTGAGGAGTATCTGCGCTGTTACCCCGACTTGCTTGACAGCGGTGAACTGGAGAGTGGGCATCCTGAGGAGAGTGCCGTGGCTGAAGGCAGTGCCCTGACGCACGGCACCGTGTCGCTTGAGGAGGGGCGGATCGAGTACTTCTCTGTTGGCGAGGGTGAGCCCGTACTCATCTTCTCTGCGGTGGCGCTGACGGCGCCGGTGTGGATGCATCTCCTGTCCTCGAGGCTATGTGAGCAGTTCCGCCTAGTGGTGGTGCATCCGCCGGGGTATGGGCTGAGTGACGCGGTGTCCGGATGTGGAAACAGAGACATCGCGCGGATCTTTCGCGATGTGACGAGGAGCCTGGACATCAGTGGCCCGTACCACCTTCTGGCTTCGTGCCTTGGATCTGTGTCAGCGACACACTTCGCTGCGGACTATCCGGATCTGACCCGATCGTTGACTCTCGTTGGCGCTTTCCATGACGCCTCGGACCTTGAGGCTGGGGACCCGTCGACCATGAGCTCGGACGAGTTTATGCAGTTGGCGGAGTCTTCCGTCGCCACGTTGCACCAGGACTTCGACGCGGTTCTCGCTGCGGAGCCGCAGGACGGGGACAAGGAGATGCGATCGCGTGTTGAGGACAGTCGCGCTGTACTGCTTTCCTCGCAGAAAGTAAACTTCCTCGCTGCACTGCGATCCCTAAATGAGGCTACAAAGAACTCTCTCAAACCCATTCTCGAACGCGTCGTGGCACCGACGCTATGCGTCTTCGGAGATGTCGACCAGATTATCTCACCTCGTCATTCTCCAGAGATCGCGGATGCGGTCAGCAATGCCAGTCTGGAATGCGTCACAGGTGCGGGCCACTTTCCGTATCTAACGCACGCCAACCACTTCCTGGAAGTATTTGAACGCTTTATGAGCCGTGTCCATGATGGGCACGCAGAGCAGGCCTAAGGAGTACCCCGTCATGAGCAGTGTTGACGAAGTCAGCGTCGAGGCTGCCCGTCTGGGCGCAAGCGAGCCGAAGGGGGTCTGGACTGGCGAGCGATATCTCGAGAGCCTTATGGATGGGCGACGAGTGTGGCACGAGGGGGAGCGGGTTAGCGTCGTCCGGGACCCACAGTTCGTGGGACCGGCACGTTACCTTGCCAGCTTGCAGGACAGGCAGAGCCAGCCGCCCTTGCGAGATTCAGTCACCGATGCGTCTGAGTCCGGGATGAGGACGAGCCTGTCCTACCTGCTTCCACATACTCGTGAGGATCTCGATCGCAAGGCTCTCGCATCTCATGCATGGATGGAGACCACGTTCGGGCTGATGCCGCGCCTGCCCGACTTCATGTCAAACGTCGTTGTTGGACTCTGGGACTTTAGGTCTCGCCTTGCTAAGGTCGACCGCCGGTTCGCGGAGAACGTCGAGTGGTTCTATGAGCATGCACGTGGAAACGACCTGGTCCTTACGCACGCAATTGGTGACCCGCAGATGGACCGGTCCGTGTCCGTGAAGGATAACCCGGATATGGCCCTGCGTGTCGTGGACCGGAGCAGTGATGGCATGGTTGTGCGTGGCGCGAAGCAACTGGCAACCCTGGCGCCATACAGTCATGAGCTGCTTGTATACCTATCGCCTACCTATGCCCGTCGAGACCTTCCAGAGCACGTTTGTTGGTTCTCGGTTCCGACGAACGCTGAAGGCCTGAACCTCTTGTGCAGACCCTCCATGGCGGGGCGACATCCTGTAATCGGCGATCTAGCCGACCGATTCGATGAGCAGGATGCGATGGTTTTCTTCGATGACGTATTCATTCCGTCGCACCGGGTGTTCCTGCTTGACGACGCAGAGGCAGCGCTTGAGGGATACTGGCATCTCAACAAGTGGGCTCTCTATGTTGGGCAGATCAGATTCCACCACCGGCTCAGGACGACACTTGCTGTAGCGCGACTGGCGGCGCGAGCGATCGGCGTCGATTCCTTCAGGGAGATCCGTTCAGAGATTGGCGAGATAGCCCAGTATGTGGAGATCTCCCGCATGTGTCTTGACTCGATGCTCCGAGACGCGTCGCCAACGGACTACGGACTATGGGCTCCCGGTCCGACTCTTGCTATGGATACTTTTGCCGCGCAGGTGAGTGGTCGCCTTACAGAAATTCTGATCAAGATCAGCGGGTCGGGCGCAGTGATGCAGGCATCTGCAAGTGACTTGGAGGCGCCTCTTCTTAGAGACCTTGTGGCCCGATACATGAGCGGGTGCAGTGTTGATGCTGAGGGGAAGGCGGCTGTGTTCAGACTCGTGCGTGGGCTGGTTGGCACGGAGTTTGGCGCTAGGCAGCATATCTATGAGCTGTGGAACCGTGGGGATCCGGTCCGGAATCGAATGAGTCTCGCTGACGCGATCGAAGGGATCGGTGATGTCGAGCGAGCGGTCCTGGATGAGTTGGCAGATACCTCGACGCTTAGCGATGTCTAGGTGTGTGTCTCGCGTCATGTCCCCTTGTTTGGAACGCCCGTTGAGCCGAACCTGGTGACGTGAAATCTGCCCGCTACAGGGAGGAGTGGAGCGGGCGGCATCAAGCAGTCGATTGGAGAGAGGTGTGGATAGTGCCTGAGAAGAGTGTTGATCCAGGCCGGGGAAACGCGGGTGTCACGGCACCGGTCCGCCGCGGGCTGGACGGATCCCCGCGATCTCCCTGGCTTGGCCTCCACAGGCCCGCTAAGGGGCCGCCTAGGGCGCGCCTTTTGATCATTCCGTTCGCGGGAGGGAACGCCAGTGCCTTCTACCCGTGGCTCGCCCATCTTGGGCCCGCAGAGTGGCTCGAAGTAGCCGTGGTGCAGCCCCCCGGGAGAGGGCCTCGGTTCCGCGAGCCACCTCTCACAAGCCTTGAGGAGTATGCGAGTGCGGTGGCGATGCTTGCTCAAGATCTAGAGAGGGAGCATGGCGCTTCCCCGCTGACACTCATGGGGTATTCGATGGGAGCCCTGGTTGCCTACCTCGCGTTGCGCGACCACGGGGCCTCGCTTCCCGCGGCTCACCTCATCGTCGCAGCCCGGTCTGCTCCGTCCAGTAGGAGCCCGTGCGAGAGAGACGCACCGGCTATGACGAGGGAGCAGCTTCTTGCGCGGCTCCGTCGCCTGCAAGGGACGCCCGAAAGCGTGCTTGACAATCCTGGGCTGATTGAGCCATACCTCGCGAGCATCGCGTCAGAGTTCCAGCTGGTGGATGGGTGGACGAGTCAATTCCTACCGCCCGTACAGGTTGATCTCACAGTAATCGCAGCACTGGAGGATCCAGAAACACCACTTGCTGGTGCCCTGAATTGGGAGCAGTTGACTGAGGCCAACTTCTTGGGTCACATAGTTCGAGGCGGCCACTTCTTCATGAACTCCGCTCGGGAAACGGTTTGCGCGGTAGTCAACGACACTATTGCTCACACAATTGAAGGAGATACAGAATGATCGCGTTCCTGTTCCCTGGCCAGGGGGCGCAGTTCTCGGGGATGGGCGCCAAACTGTTCGATAGTTTCCCATCGGAGGTGTCCATGGCCGATGGCGTTCTTCAGGAGAGCATTGTATCACTATGTCAGGCCGAGGACACATATTTGCGCAGAACAGACAACACGCAGCCGGCCCTGTTCTTCGTAAACGCACTGTATGCCCAGGAGTTGGAGCGGATGGGCATCCGTCCGAGTCTCGCCGCAGGCCACTCTCTGGGCGAGTTGAACTCCCTGGTATGCGCAGGCGTCATGTCGCTCAGGGACGGCTTGAAGGTAGCACTCGCTAGAGGTCGAGCAATGGCATATGCGGCCGAGAAACACGCGTTCCACGGGGGGATGGTGGCCATTGGGTCGGTGACAGACCCGGAAAGTCTGCGCGGGCTTCTTGACGAGGAGTACTCCGACTGTGATCTGGCCGCCGAGAACTCGCCGACACAACTCGCAGTGTCCGGACCAGCGGACCGGGTGAAAGGTCTGGCTCGACGCGTTGAGGAGAGAGGCCTTGGACGCGCAACAGTGCTGAACGTCGGAGGAGCCTTCCATAGCAGGTACATGCGGGATGCGGCAAACGCCTACCGTGAGTGGCTGCTCAGTGGCGAGATTGATGTCAACGCGCCCAGCATCCCCGTCTTTTCTAACGTCACGGCCGAGCCGTACCCATCAGATAGAACTGAAATCACCGAGCTAATGGTGCAGCAGCTGACCTCTCCTGTCCGATGGCGCGATGGGGTTCATGCCATGGCCAAACAGGGGCCTGTTCTGTTCCAGGAACTGGGTCCACGATCAATCGTAACGAGCTTTGCCTCCGAAGTGCTCCAAGCGGTGCACTGTGACGAGGTGGTCGGTCGTCAATGAAAGACAACGGGCGCAAGAGCGGAGCAAGGTCTGACAGTCTCCACGCTTCCATGTCGGTGGAGGAGTTTGATGGAGGGTACTTCTATGCAACGGAGATCAAAGCGTTCGCGCGGGAGATAGGAATTCCTGTTGGAAATCGCCGCAAGACTGATCTCGAGGATCTGATCCGGAGGTTTCTAGAGAGTGGCGTCGTTCCAACTAGCAAGCCTGTGCAGCCGAGAAAAGCGGGCCAGGCCCGTGACAAACTGAGTCTTGACACGCGGGTGACGAACTACGTCGGAGACCGCACCACAAAGGAGTTCCTGCTCAAGTCTGTACGAGAAACGAGTCCGGGCCTCCCTAGCAAGTCAGGTCAATGGTATTGGCTGAATGACTGGCGTCGCCAACAGCAGGCGTCGGGAGCGGTATTTACATACGCAGACCTTGTGAATCATTTGCGGGGTCTCATGCAGACCGAAGGGCGCCTCCCACAGATACCGTCCGCGCGGATGAATAACTTCATAACGGATTATCGCGCAGACCCCAGGAGTCCGAATGTTTCTCGGGAGAGAGTGCTCGACGAGTGGCAGTGGTTGAAGCGGCAGCCAGGCCCAAATACCTATGAAGAGTATCGACGGATGCGTGGTTACTAGAACCTAGTCTAGAGGAGCCGAAACATGGATACTGGAACCGCACGCAGGCTTGCGCGCCTCAGCTCCGGCCAGGACGGGAGAGCACTTCTCGTAGCGCTTGACCATGGGCTTACCGGAGGGCCGCCAAAGGGGCTCGAAAGTTTCTCTGCTGCTAAGTCGTGGGTGGACAATCCGGCAATCACCGGTTTGGTCATGCATCGCGGGACCCTTAAGGCACTCACCGGGCGAGGCATGGCGCTACAGAAACCTGTGCTCGTGCAGTCCAATGGGATGTCTAGGTGGGCTCAGAACCCTTCTGACAAACCCATCCTTGCCTCCGCTGAGGATGCTGTGAGGCTCGGCGCGGACGGCCTGAGCGTCGAGTTCTGTGCTGAGCGCGGCAGCTTTGGAGAAAATTTGAAAGCCATCGCGCGCCAGATTGGCGCGGCGGATCAGTATGGCCTCCCGGTAATGGTTATGCTGAGCATCACTGGCGCGCCGAACGACGGCGATGGATGGGTGGAAATGCACCGCGCTATCACCCGAACGCTGATTGAGATTGGCGCCACATTTATCAAGGTTCGACAGCCCCCAACCGAGGACCTCTGGCGACCGTATCTTGAAGGGATCTGTAATGACGCATGCATTGTCATGGCTGGCGGGGGAGTCGATGAGCCAAGCAGAGTTGTCGAGCGGTTAGGCGCCGGACTGCGGAGCGGCGCCCTTGGCATGTGCGTTGGGCGCAACGTATTTCAGCACCTGGACCCTGCGCAGTTCCTGGCTGAGATTGCCTCATTGCCGATGGGGCACAACGTGACTGTTGCAGACGGCTCTCCTGGTGAACAGGCGCGAGAGGCGGAGGCCGGGAAGTGACGAACTCAGAGGCAGGGATGGTCCAGGCTGTAGAGGACTCGCAGATGGGCGACTTGGAGGCCGTTGTCGGCGAGGATGCGCCGATGACCGCGATCGAGCTCGCCCGCCTGCATCTTGATGCGTCCGTTGGGATCGGGAACTTCGCCTATAAGGCGATGGCGGTATCTCGAGCCCCGGAGCGACAGACTCTGTTTCTCTCGTCCCCGCAGCGATTGGCAAAGGGTGAAACGAGGGGCGCTCTCTCTGTGCGTGAACTGGTAGACTTATCTGAACGATGGGCAACTTGGTACCGGAACAAGGGGATCCAGCCCTACGACGTTGTGGGCGTATACGTCGATGAAGGTTTTCACGCACTTGTGCACCTGTGCGCCCTGTCGTCCATAGGGGCGATCGCTGCGGTTGTCAACGGAGCCATGAAGCCGGAAGTAGCGGAGCGCTATCTCTCTGAGGTTGGCATCAAAGGGAGTGTCTGCTCGGCAGCTCAGCGCGCTGGCCTTTCTCGGGACTTCTGCAGAGACAGTTTCTGCGTTGACGTGGCCCTAACCTCGCTACCGGCGGAGTCAGCCACGGATATGGAGAGGTTCCGGCACTCATACGGCGACCCAGTGCTAATCGCGCACACATCAGGCAGCACAGGGTTTCCGAAAGCGGCGACTCTTGCCCACGGGCAATGGTTCCACGGAATTCGCGACAACATTGCGCGGCAGGCAGGCGTTCCTGGGGGAGTGCGGGTGCATGCGCTACCCACCACTCATAACGCATCGCTGGCTTTCCTGATACACGCAGTCCTTGACGGCGGCCGGGTCCATGTGGTGCCATCCACGGATCCCGATGCTCTTGCTGACAGGATCGAGGAAGTCCACCCGGAGAGTGTTTCGGCATTTCCGCACACCTTCGTTGAGCTGGCGACTCGCCACGCTGGCCGTCGTGACTTCTCCTCGGTTCGGTACTGGATCAGCAGCGGGGACGCCTCCCACGAGGCGCATATTCGCCGTCTAGTGGCAGAGGGACATAGTGTCCGTGGGGGAAAGCGGACAAGTGGATCGATATACGTTGATGGACTAGGTTCGTCTGAGATGGGACATATCAGCTTCCCCACTCAACACACAGCGCAGAGTTCGCTCTATGAGCGCTGCGTCGGCCGCCCGCACGCCTGGGTATCAGCAAGGGTGTTTGACGACGACGGTCACCTCTGTCCTCCCGGGGATGTCGGACGGCTGGGTATCAAGTCTCCGTCGGTAACGGTTGGGTACTGGAACGACAGTGCATTAACGGCCCGGTCAAGGATCGATGGGTTCTTTCTCACAGGAGATCTTGTCTACCGCGACGAATCGGGGCGCTTCTTCCACGTAGACCGCGTGACTGACGCGATGAAGACCCCCTCCGGAGTATGCTACAGCCTGCTTACGGAGGAGTATCTGCTAACACTCGACGACAGAGTGGTTGACTGTGTTGTCGTCCGTGGTCCCGCCAAGGACGATGGGGTCGTTGTGCCGGTCGCGGTCGCTTGGGGTGTAGACACGACCGGTCCGGCTGCGGCCGAGCTTCTGAGAACGTTCAACGAAGGACTCGAAGGGCGTGGGATGGTCTGTCTTGGTGGTGTCTACATCGTGCATCCGGAATTCATACCTCGAGGTGTGACGGGGAAGGTTCTGAAAGGCAAGCTGTCCGAGCTCCTCCCCGTGGATGGAACGACCGGAGAAGAATATGAATGGCTCGTTGATGTGGCGTTTGAAGCACCTGAGGGCGCTTCGTAAGCGAGCGAGTTTCCGATGCGGTTCTGCGCTGGCACTGCCTGACGGCTCGAGGGCCGTTTCGGTGCCGACCCCGTGTGCATCGGAGTGTGTCTCCGTGAGGCATTGCAAGGAGGGTATTCAGGTATGGGAAGGGCTGTAATGACAGATACATACCCGTCGATTGACCGATGGATTGAGGCAGTCAGCGAAGCGAACCCGGGATCCGTCGCGCTCATCGATGCAGATGGGAAGCGGTGGACTTTCGAGGAGTTGTCCACGAGGAAACGTCAGTACATTGGGCTCTTTGCGGATAAAGCGGTGGGGCCGGGCGACTGCGTAGGTCTGAACGGTACGGCTTCCGCCGAGTACGTCTCAGCCGCCTTGGCGCTCATGCATATGGGAGCGATCGTGGTGCCCCTCTCACCTGACCTACCGCTTCGTTACCGGAGGGACCTCATCGAGCGAGCCGGGGCAACAATGGTACTGGCTGATGAGTCGGACCTCCCGGAGTCCCACCCATGGATCAGTGAGCTCGAGCAGCAGCCTGACCCCTTGGAGGTGCCGTGCGTTAGTAGCGCGGAGACGCCATTCCTGCTGATGTTCACATCGGGTTCGTCAGGAAGTCCCAAGGGGGTTCTTCACTGTCATCGACAGCCAGTCAATCGGTTTCGCTGGATGATCAAGGCATTTCCGCCGAGCGAGGATGAGGTGTGCGCAGCCAGGCCGACGGTGTCGATAATGCCCTCCCTGTGGGAAATCTTCGGAGGGCTCGCAATGGGCACTCCGACGCTTTTCATTGGCGGGCAAGACTTGCACGATCCAGCTCGGTGGCTAAGGCGGCTGGCGGCGTTCTCGGTGACACGGATCACACTCACGCCGGATCTTCTCAGAATCCTGTTGACAGAGATGGGCCATCTAGGTTTGGCGGTGGTACCGCCGCTGCGGGTGGTCACGGTTGGTGGGAATACGCTGCCTGATCGAGTGGTCGATCTATCCCGCCGTCTTTTGCCCGATGCGCAGCTTCTCGAGGACTACGGCGCCACTGAAGCCAACACGATCGCGGCAGGACTTCGCGTTAGCAGCGGGGAGCCACTATTTTACCCGATCGATGGCGTGCGGGTCGCCATCTTGGATGAACATGGAGAACGTCTCCCCGACGGCAAGGAGGGGGAGCTCTGCGTAGCAGGGGAAGGGGTTGCACTTGGATACTGGCAAGACGAGTCTCTGAATGAGACCAGGTTCTGTGAGATCGAGGGC
This sequence comes from Actinomyces wuliandei, assembly GCF_004010955.1. NCBI lineage: Bacteria > Bacillati > Actinomycetota > Actinomycetes > Actinomycetales > Actinomycetaceae > Actinomyces > Actinomyces wuliandei. Next base: position 495,269 of record NZ_CP025227.1, on the reverse strand, counting down.
CTCGGTCGAGCGTACCGAACGGGCGATCGCGCAAGGATGCTTGAGGACGGCGGCTTCCTGTTGCTCGGCAGAGTTCGCGATCAGGTGAAGCTGAACGGGCTGGTGCTGGACTTGGAGGCCATCGAGAGGGCCCTCCGTGAAGTTCCCGGTGTGGTTGGTGCAGCGGCAGCTGTCAGTGAAACTGGCGACACGGAGGCTTGGTCGGAACTGCATGCGGCTGTGGTGACTGACCACGCTCTTGACCTCCGCAACGTCCGACGGCTTGTCTCCGATATTCTGCCACGGCACATGGTCCCGTCACGGCTTGTACAAGTGAAGGCGCTGCCGAAACTCCCCACGGGCAAGCTCGACCGGGATGCGCTCGGGAAGATCCTTGCGTCAGGGCACATGGACAACGAGGTGAACTCCGAGTCATCAAGCGCGGGTGATGCCATGCGCGCTGCATATCAGGCGGTAACTGGACGGCGGCTCACGGAAGAGCACAACCAGGAGACCTGGGATCTACTTGGGTTGAACTCACTCAGCACTGTCGCGATGGCGCAAGAGTTAAGCGCGCGTCTTGGGGTCGCCCTGAGTGCGACTGAATTCTTCGATCATGTGACTCCCGGAAGACTCCTTGAACATCTAACAACTTTGAGGCCATTGCCCGAACCTGCGGCAACGGCGTCCACACATGATGCAGAACGGGGTGGCCTTGCAATCACCGGCATGTCCGCAAGGGTGCCGGGGGCAGACTCACTCGATGCACTGTGGCAAATGGTGAGAAACGGTGCGGTGGCAGAGGCGTCAGTTCCCCTTGGACGGTGGCCCCTGGAGTCGCCTGATGACTGTGAATTGAGCGGGGCATTCCTCGGTGAAGACCTAGGGCTAAACGCTCGACTCTATGGGATGAGCCCGGAGGAGGCACTCCGGATGGACCCCCAACTCAGGGTAATGCTCTCCGGTGTCAGGCAGTGCCTAGATGACGCCGCGATATCGAGAGAGTCCCTTAGGGGGCGCTCCGTCGGAGTATTTGTCGCGTGTCGCCCGAGCGGCTTTGCGGCGCTTGAGGACGATGCAAGCGTCTCGCGAAGCCCAGAGGCGTTCCTAGGCTCGGATGAGGCAATCCTCGCCGGTCGGATCGCCCACTGGCTTGATGTCAGGGGTCCTGCCATGACCGTGAACACGACTTGCTCGTCGGGGATCACGGCCCTGCATCTTGCTCGTCACTCTATCGAGTCAGGTGAGTGCGAGTCCGCCCTCGTGGTAGCGGCGTGTGTGATGAGCGATCCTGAGTTCCTACGCAAGACGTCCATGCTTGGCGTGACATCAAGGGATGGGCGATGCCGCCCATTTGACGCCGCCGCAAGTGGGTTCGTGCCTGCGGAAGGCTCCGCATGCATTTACCTAGAACGGCCAGGGGACGCTGATGCGGCTGGTCGGGAGCCTTGGGCGACAGTTGTGGACACCCGCCTAAATCACGATGGTCTCTCAAAATCGCTGACCTCGCCAAATGGTGCATCCCAGGCGATGCTACTCAACCAGATCTATGGGGCCAACCCTGTCGCATTAGAGCGGCTTGCGTATATCGAAACACACGGGACCGGCACAGCCTTAGGTGACCCTGTCGAGATCCAGGCACTTCTGCGTCTCGAAGGTAGAACAGGCCCGATAACCCTCGGCTCGCTAAAAGCAAATATCGGGCACACTAATGCCGCGGCTGGCCTGCTTGGGGTCATCAAAACGGTCCTGTGTATGCACCGTCGGGAGCTCCCTCCCCTCGCCGGGTTTAACGCTGCTAACCCTGCCATCACGGGGGAGGCACTAGAGTCATTCGTCTTTCCGCGCCGGGCCACGGACTGGCCTACTAGCAAGCCGTATGCTGGCGTAAGTGCCTTCGGTATGAGCGGAACAAACGCGCATGCCATCCTTCGCATGGAGCCGACGCGGCAAGGTGCGCCAGAGGAGCGCAACGCTGCGGCGGATACTATTCATCTCAGCGCAGCCGATGACGCTGCCCTGCGTTCGTATGCAGGTGACCTGGCTCATGCGCTAGAGCAGTCTACGGCCCTCTCTCTGTCGGGCATTTCCACAACGCTAAACCGCCGGTCCCGAGAGAGGGAAGCGGTCACGCTCCTTGTTGGAAGTGTCCAGGAGCTCATCGAGCAACTTCACCTGATCGAGTCACAGGGAGCTCACCACCAGCATGTGGACGGCCCGTGGCCAGCCGAGCCTAGTTCCGGCGCTAGCGTCGTTCACCTGCCCGTATCGGGGGAGGGAACTGCAGCCAGCAACGGATGGCAGAACAGTGGTGGAGGTCGCTGTGATTGGGAGGCGGCGCGAGGCTCAAACGGTGGATTGAGCACCGTACTTGAAAGGCTTTGCACCCGCTGTGTCGGGGACCAGGACTGGGAAGCCTCCGCGGAGACGCCGCTACGCGATCTCGGCTTGGACTCGATTCGTGCAGTGAGCCTGAAGGACTCGCTTCAGGAGCAGTATGGAAGTAGTCCATCATTGTTTGAGCTACAAGAGACGGCGAGCCTTGCCTCACTTCAGCGCACCCTTGCACCCGGTTCGGGGGCCGCGCGTTCCAATGAGGCATTCCTTGAACAGGACCGGCCTCGTATGCGGCTGGTCGATGCCGACTCGGCCCCCTTGACGGACCTTCAGGGCGTGTACCTGGCTGCGAAAATGCAGCGAGGACCTGTTGAACAGCGGGTTGGTGCTTGGAATGTCATGTTCATCGATCCGGGAGTTCGCCTTGACGAAGATCGGCTCTCCAGCGCTTGGAATCGGGTCACCGAACGACACGGAATGCTACGGGCGAGGGTGACACGGCTGGGGCGTCAGTACATCGCGATGCCCGATTCGCATTCAGTTCCGGTCATCCGGCCGGTGCAGTCCGAGGAGTCCCTCGTAGCAGAAATGCTGGCTGAGGCTGCCGGGTGGGCCGAGGGACCGATGGTGACACTCAGGATCCTTCGGGGGCCCACGACGGACAAACTTGTCGTGGGCGTCGACTCGTTCGTCGCAGACGCTATGAGTACACACATCGCCCTGGGGGATCTCTGGAGTGCATACGACGGTGCGGAGCTCGGGCCAGACATTCCCGATGGGGCGTTCTTCGGCATTCGGTGCGACCAGGAGTCAGTGAGGAACGATGACGCTCGCCGAGCTGCACTGAAGCATTGGGATGGTCGGATCAGCGGGTGCCGACCGGCAACCGTGGAAGCACTGCGCGTAGCCAGGACATCCGATGCGGAGAGCCAGGGCTGGATGAGACTCAGCCACCGCCTTACGACAGCGCAGAGGACTGTCCTTGAGACGAAGGCGCAACGAATCGGAGTACCGGTCCTTACGTATCTGTTTGGCATATTTCGAGAATGGTGTGCCAATCGTTCTCGGGAGCAGATTCTCGTGGCTCTCACGGTTACAGACCGTCCGCATGATTGGAAGGACATTGATTCGGTCGTTGGGCCCTTCACAGAGATGATGCTCCACCCGATCGAGGTCGGTGCGCGGGCAACTGCTGCTTGGAAACTGCAAGAGGAACTGGACCGAGATCTCACGTACAGGTCGATGACAGGAACAGAGATCCTGAGGAAGAGGTCTATCGATCCGCCTCGGGTGGTGTACTCGTCGGTGACCCAACGTGCACGGGGGCGTGGCTACCCGGTATCCAGATCCCTGAGTGTGACCTCGGGGGTCCAGATTCATGCTCACGCGACTCGGGAGGCGAGCGGTGAGGTGCTCCTGGACTGGGACGTCGATACGCAAGCATTGGGAGATGAAAGCGCGCGAGAGCTGTTCGACGAGTACCGCGAACTCGTTGCACAGTACCTTACTGAAGGCCTTTCTGTGTCTGAGGGACAGGCGAGCACCACGGCCAGTGATGGCTCTGATGCGCCTCTTACCCGGGTGCCGCTAACACGGGCAATGCGTAGCTACCAAGCTCAGAGGGCGTTGGCGAGAGACAACGCGGTCGCGTATGCAGTGCGCGTGTATGCCATTGACGCAGACCAGCTGCCAGCTGTGTTCGCACGGTGGCGTGCTCTCTTCTTGCATCACGAAGCCCTGCACACAGTACAGACGCCACACGGACAGTTCCGACTCAGCGGTCGAGCGCTATCGCCGACCGTGACACGCTACGAAGCATCGGTCACGAGCAAGCTAGGCGACTGGCTGTCGCAGGTCGAAGAGTGGGAGGCAGCCGCGCTTGCACAGAGCGCGTGGCCACCGGTTCGTCTATCCGTCGGAACCCATGGCGAGCTTAACTACCTCTTTATCGCTTTCAATTGCCATTCTCTGGACGCCGTCTCGACGCTACTGGTGTCCCGATCATTACTCTCGGCGACCAGCGATACAGATCTGGATCGGGAGCGGGACGACGCGCTTCAGTATGCGACGTGGCAGAAAGACCACGCGGCCACAAACGGTGGGGAGAAATACTGGCGTGCTCGCCTAGAGAGACTTTCTGGGGCGCTCCCTCGCTCGTCCTTATCTACATCTACGCCAGGGTATGGAGAGACGCGAGTCTACTCCTTAGACTTCTCCGTTCCTGTCGGGCAGACCAGAACAGATAGTGCCGCGCTTGTTGCATGGGCGTTCCGTAGAGGGCTAAAGAGCGTGGCAGAACTCTCGCATCATGCAACCATTTGCATCGATTATGTCGATCGAACGGAGCGTCCCTCGTGGGAGGTTGCGCTCGGCGACTTCAGTACGTTTGGGTTTCTTCTGCCCGGCGCCGAATATGAGAGCCTTGAAAGCGTTAAGGCGCAACGAAGGGACGACGTCGAGAATCGAAGGACAGACTGGTTTCCCTTGACGCATGAATACCTCGGCGCTTCAGTCACGCCCTTCCGTACCGCATTCACCGACGCCCTGAGCTGGCAGCATTCCAACGCCGCCTCAGAGATGACTGCCACTCACGCCGCGGCATACACAGTGGGCGTGGTCGTGGACTGTCTCGTCTATGGGGCGGGGAGTAAGGTGACTGCCGAACTAAGCGTCGGTACAGCACAGATGAATGCGAAGGAGACTGAGGAAATGCTGAAGGGCTTCAAAGCGGCTCTCGACTCGCAGGGCATGCGTGCCATTGAGCAGAACGCTAGTGAGGCAGATGTGGACGCCGAGGAATTCCAGGCACGGCAAAACAGAACTAGCGCGCCATTCGAACGTGACGCAACGATCGTTCAGCTCTTCGATAGGGCTGCAAAGACATGGCCCAGCAGTGTGGCGGTCACTGACGACCACGAGAAATGGACGTATGCTGAACTCTCGGACCGCGTTGATGCGTACGCCCGTGCCCTCTCCCAGGGTCACGGAATCGGATGCGGCGACGTCGTCGCGGTCCGAATGAAACGCGACCGGAGACAGCCTGCTGTCCTGTTAGCAGTGATGCGACTCGGGGCAGCCTTCGTACCCCTCAACCACGGTGAGCCAACTGAGCGCCACAACAAGAGCATTGAGAAGTCTCAAGCACGGCTCACAGTGCTGTCTGTCCCAGACGAGCAGATCAAGGGCGAGTCAGTCACAGTTGCAGAGCTTGAAGACCCCCTTGCTCGCGCGAATACCGTAGTTCCAGATGCATCAACGGCAGAGTCACTGGCATACATTGTCTTCACCTCCGGCAGTACCGGATCGCCCAAGGGGGTGTTGGTGCGGCACAGGCCGGTCGTCAACCTCTTTCAGGACCTGGTTCCCAGGTTTGGAATTGGTCCTCAAGACAAAGGGGCCTGGGTCAACGCGGCTGGATTCGACCTGACGATTTTTGACCTGTTCGGGCTGTTGGCGGCAGGCGCTACCATCCGTGTAGTCAATGAGGTGGATCGGCTTGACCCGAGGAGAATCGCGCGCATCATCGCATCTGAAGGGATTACTTTCTGGAACTCAGCCCCGGTTTTTTTTCAGCCTGTTCTGGAACAGATCATCGGCCTTCGGCTAGTCCAGCAGTGCCGATTGAGACTTGCCTTCCTTAGCGGGGATTGGATTCCGCTGGAACTCGCTCGTCGGTGCCTCGCGGAGGTGCCACAAACGCAGGTCGTCGCCCTCGGCGGGGCGACAGAAGCCGTGGTCTGGTCGAATCTTCATCTGATTACGCAGGTCTCGAGCGATTGGCTATCGATCCCGTATGGGCGTCCGATCCAGAACTCTGAGTACTGGGTCCTTGACGAATCAATGCAACCGCAGCCCCCTGGGGTCCCCGGAGATCTATACATCGGTGGTGAGTGTCTGAGCGATGGATACGTCAACGACCCCGAGCAGACTCGAGCAGCGTTTGTTCCTGACCCGAGAGACGAGAACCGCAAGATCTATCGGACGGGCGACAGAGCCCGGTTCATGGATAACGGCGAGATCGAGTTCCTGGGGCGCTCGGATCGCCAGGTAAAGGTCCGCGGGCATCGAATCGAGCTCGGCGAGGTTGAGCGTGCCATGGCTGAGGCGGGATTCGTCGCTCCCGTCGCTCTAGCGACGGAGGGGGGCCAGGCCAACGCGATGAAGCGTTCGCTCGTCGGCTTCTGTACAGGAACAAGGAATCGACATGCGCAGGAGCGATTGGAACATCTGCTGCCAGCACACATGATCCCGTCCAGGATCACCGTGGTGGGCGGCTACCCCACGACGGTGAATGGGAAGCTCGACAACGCGGCTCTTCTGCTAATGGTCGATCAGCATCCGTTGTCGCCGGCTGGAAGTGAGGGTGGCGACTCCCGCGATAGGGATGACGGTGCGAGTATTGAGAGCTGGCTACTGGACTTCGTCTCAGATGTGCTCGAATGCTCAGTTGAGGACCTCGATGGTTCCTTGGGCCTGGGGCACCAGGGCTTCAACTCGCTGCACTATGCACTCTTGGCTAACCAGATTTGTGACAACTTCGGCTGCGATGTCACGACCGCCCAGTTGCTTCCGCTGGCCTCACTCGATGAGGTGATTGAGTTCGTAAGCGGACTCGTCGGAGACGGTGTGTCTCCTTCACGTGGGGGTGTGCAGGCGGAGGCGTCCCCGAGTCAGGGTGCACCGGCAAGTCACAAGGTTGGGCTAGAGGGAGCAAGCCGAGGTGGGGAAGATGCTCCTCGGGACGGGGTGAGCGAGCGTCTGGGTGCTGGTTCCCCTCCGTCGAGCACAGCCACAGAGGACCTTGTCGCCGTGGTCGGGCTGTATGCGCGAATGCCGGAGGCTAATAGTGCGGAGCAGTACTGGCTCAACCTCGTCGAGGGGCGGGATTGCGTGGTGGAGGTGCCTGAGGACCGTTGGGACTGGCAGGCGGTCTACGGTGATGAGGCAGGACGTGACCTAACCACCTCCCGGTGGGGCGGGTTCCTTAGCGACGTTGACAGGTTTGACGCGGACCGTTTCCGAGTCTCGCCGAGGGAGGCGGAGATGATGGATCCGCGGCAACGACTTGCCCTGAGCGGGGTGTGGCAGTTGATGGAAGACTCGGGGTACGCGCCGGTAACTACTACTCCCCAGAGCGTGGGGCTGTTTCTGGGAGTGACTGGGGACGAGTACGGGGCGTTGCTGGCAGAAAGAGGCGTCGTGCAGGATCAGCTCAGCCTGATCGGGACGGGGCGCTCGATCATTGCAAACCGAGTCAACTATACCCTCAACTGGTCAGGTCCAAGTGAGGTGATCGATACCACCTGTTCGAGTTCACTGGTTGCGATTCATCATGCAGTCTCAGCACTTCAGCGTGGCGACTGTGCCATGGCTGTGGCTGGCGGCGTGTCAGTACTGATTGATTCCAGGCCTCATATTGCCCTGTCCAAGGTCGGCGTCCTCGCCGCAGATGGCCGGTGCAAGACGTTTGATGCGCGTGCTGACGGATACGTACGCAGTGAAGGAATCGGGCTGGTACTACTCAAGCCTCTGTCGGCCGCTCTGGCTGATGGGGATCAGGTCAGGGCGGTTGTCAGGACGTGCCGGATCAACCACGGAGGGCGCTCGTCTGCCTTGACCGCACCAAACGTTGCAGCCCAGACAAACCTGATCGAGCAGGCTCTGGAGGAGGCTGGCCCGGGCGTAGCAGGGCTTGGACTCCACGAGTCTCACGGCACCGGCACAGTGCTGGGGGACCCGATTGAGCTTGACGCGTTTCAGCGTGCGATTAGGACGCAACTTGAGCGGGAAGGCATGGAGTGCCTGCCTACCCCCGTGTCTGTGGGATCGGTCAAGTCCGCGATAGGACATGCCGAGGCTGCTGCTGGGGTAGCGGGATTCATCAAGGCGGTGCTCGCCCTACAAAATAGGGAGATTCCGCCACTGGTGCACCTGCAGACCGTGAACCCTCGGATCGATCTTGATCCGTCTCTAATTCATCTTGGTGGGCAGCGGCTCGATTGGAGCGACCCGGCGGTAAACGAAAGTGCAGGGCTCACACGGAGAGCGACCGTCAGTGCCTTCGGCTTTGGGGGCGTGAACGCCTTTGCCGTGCTTGAGGAAGCGCCGGCGTGCGAGCCCCGGCAGGAGCGCAACGCCACCGAGTTTTTTGTGCTAAGTGCCCGAACGGACTCCGATCTGAACTGGTACGCGAACAGTCTTGCGAGCTGGCTCGAGGACGAAGGCAGAGACGTGCCTCTAGCGGATGTTGCTTTTACACTGCGGTGGGGCCGTGTGCAGGACAGCCGGCGTGCTGCCATCGTTGCGAGTACCCGGGACGAGCTTGTATCGGCGTTGCGTTCCGTGAACGGTGGCGCGGTCGGGCATGGCAGTGAGCCCCTTGACGTGGCATTGCGCTCAGGCTCGGTCGAGAGTGTTGCCGAGGCGTGGCAGGTGTCGGCGGAGACGGCTGACTGGTCCCGGCTCAGCACTCTCCCGTCCAGCCAGCCAAGACGGGCCCGGTTGCCTCTGTCGCGTCTTCGGCCCCAGCGGTTCTGGCACTCGGCACTTGAGAGAGTGCCCTCCTCCGGGCGCTGCAGGTGGCGTCCTCTTGAATTTGCCTCAGGGGAGCAGATCCTGCGCGTGACCGCGCGTGACGGGTTCCTGGCGGAGCATTCCGTGGCTGGAGAACCGGTCCTGCCAGGGGCTGCTTGGATCGTTGCTGCTGCTCAACTTCTCCATGCGAGCAGTGACGTGTCTCTTCGCAACGTGGTGCTCCAGGCGCCGCTCACACTTCAGGGGGAGCCGGCGGCCGACGTGCTGGTAGAGCGGGATGACGACCGGATCGGTTTCCGACGACGGGTAGATGGCGCCCCAACCTTGTGCTCCATGCGCGTTGACCGCAGCCGCCTGAACGATGAGCCGCCGCTCACGGCGTATCGGAGAACCTTCTCGCGCCACTACAGCACCGACGAATGCAAAAGAGAGTTCGAAGGCAAGCGGATCGATTATGGTCCCCTCTTTCAGGTCATTAAGGACTTCTGGGTGTCCCCAGACGAGGCACTCGCACATGTTCGTTTGAGCGAGCACGCTGCGGTCGAAGACAGGGAACTATCGATCCCCATCGTGGATGCTCTGTTCCAGGCCGTGATGCTGTTCGAGGCGTTCAACGGGAAAGAGGGGACACGAGTCCCTGTCTTCGCCGAGGCAGTGGAACTGCGCCGCGCTCCGACCCGAGAGGGGTTCGTACGTGTGACGGAGGCGGCGGAGGGGACGCGCCATGACGTGTGGCTCTTCGACGACGCGGGCACCCCGTGTGTTGCTCTGAAGGGTGTGAGGGGGCAGGAGCTCTCAGGGGGCGTCGACGAGACAGACGGCTTCGTTGGGCTCGAGCCAACCTGGAGGGACTCTCGGCTCGATCACGCGGGCCATGGAGGCATGGGCCAAAAGGAGGCTCTGCCCTCTCGGCCTGAAGGCGGTTTATCAGGAGTCGCCTCATGGGTGAGAGAGAGTGACTCAAGTCTGACACTACGCGTGAGTCTTGAGAAGGGCCCCCAAGAGGTCTTGCTTGACTGCATGACTGCTGTGCAGGAGGTTTATAGGGGAATGGGCAGCATGGAGCCAGGGTCCGTGCGCACGATGGTCTTTGTGGTACCTGAGGCCCAGCCAGGCGCCGAGATCGTGGCTTCTGGTCTAGCCGGTCTTGTTGAGACCCTCCGAGCCGAGGTTCCCGGTGTCTCCGCGGCAGTCTTACTCTCTCCGCCGGAATGGTCGTGGTGCTCTGCTGCGTTGCACGCGTCCCGGGCAGGTGGGCTCTACCGTGTTCGGAGCGGTGTACTACAGGAGCAGGTCCTCGAACCTGTCCAGATTCCGCGCCTGGAAAGCGAGCAGAGGCTACTAGGCGGTGGTGCAGAGGGCGGAGGCTTCGTCCTGGTCACAGGGGGCGCAGGCTTCATCGGATCGCATCTCTGCGACCGTCTCGTTGATGACGGTGCAACCGTGCTTGCGATCGGTCGGGCGGAGGACCGGTCCGATCTGCTTAGTGATTCTGTCTACTATCAGCAAGTCGACGTCAAAGACATGTCCGCCCTGAGACGATGCCTTGATCACTGGCGGAGCAAGCTCGGACCGGTCCGCGCGGTCTACCATCTTGCTGGAACCGAGCCGGGAGGGCTATTCGTGGCCTGTGATGTGCATGAGCTCAAGGACCAGGTCGAAGTAAAGCTCGGCGGGTTAATTAACCTGGACCTTGCGACTCGCGTCGATGCGCCAGGCGTTTTTGTTGCCTTCTCTTCGGTCGCCGCGCATGCGGGAGCAGTAGGGTGCGCTGCCTATGCTGCGGCGAATAGAGCAGTTGAAGCGTATATTGCGGAACGCAGTCGGGCTCAGACTGGCCGCAGTATTTCGGTAGCATGGTCGGCGTGGCCTGAGGGGGGTATGAGCTTCCAGGGGCCTAAGGCCTTGGAAATCGAAGCTGAGGGGATCCGGCCAGTACCGTATAGTGCGGCGCACTCATGGATTGAACGCGCGTTGAGCGTGGAGGGCGTTTATACGCTCATTAGTCCATTTGGCAACACCGTGAAGGTGCTGAGGAAGTTCACGGCGGAGCGTAGATCCGTAGAGGTGTGCTCGATGATCGATGGTGCTATTCAATGAAGCGCGCACTGGCTCAGCCGGGAGAGGCTACAGATGCGCCGCCTGCGCGGCGGGTCACGGCATCAGTCGACTCAGTTGACGATGAAGCATGGTCCCGGCGCACACTTTCAGATTCGCATCTGGCGTGACGGTGGTGACTGCGATGGCAGATGGTCGACCAGTGGGGATGACGTGCCAGGTATTTGCATCGGTCTCTTTGTCCCCACCGCTGGTGCTGTTCCGCCCGGGGCGATCGCTCCGTGTTTGGCCGCTGATCCGGGATGCAGGAACCTTTGCGGTGAACTTCTTGACTCACCAGCAGGCGGGCGTGGCGGAACGGATGGGGCGGAGCAACCCACACAAGTTCGAGGAGATTTCCTGGAGCGTCTCCGGAGTTAGCCTCGATGTTTCGTGGGTGGGGTGGGTGGGCTTGTGGGGGTTCGGGGTTGTTGGGGTGGGGTTGGTTGTGGCGTGTGGGTGTGGCGGGGTGGGGCGTGTGGTCGCGGTGGGTGGGCCTTGCCTGCTGGCGGGTCCTTCCTGGGGCTGGTGGGTGGGTGGTGGTTTGCTGGTGCTGTGGGTCGGCGTGCGCGCAGGGTGGTGATCGCTGGGGTCAGCAGGTCGGCGAAGGGGGCTGGGGGTCTTGCAGCGGGTGGTGGTGCGCCGCGCGTGGCGCGTGATGACAGCTGGCACGCTGGGCAGGCGGTGGCGCACGGGCTTGGGCGCCCACCTGCGGGCGGGGTGGTCTGCCAGGCAGAGCACCTGCGCCCAGGCGAGGGTGTCGCGGGCCAGGGCCACGACCTGGCACCAGGTGCGGTTGGCCGCGAGGGCCTGCAGCAGCACGCGGTCGACCCCGGTGCCCTGCGCGGCGGACACGGTCCTCGCACCTGGCCCGCTGGCGGTGGCCTGCCTCCAGGTCGGCGGGCTGGCCGGTCCTGGTGCTGGTCCCAAAGGCGGTCAGCCGGCAGCCGTCGACGTCGTCGAGCCTGGGCCGGGCGCCGGGGCGCGGTCTTTCGCGGCGCACGATGACACGCGTGGCCCTGGGCCACCCGCCCACGTCGACCAGGTCCGTCAGCCCTGCCACGTCCGCCGCCTCGCGGGAGCCGCGTCGACGCCGCAGGCAGGGGTCCAGGCCTGGGCGGGGACCAGCCTGCAGGCCCGCGACATGTCACTGGGCAGGGTGAGTCCGACGCTGCAGGACACCCCTCTGCGCTCCAGGGCGGCCAAGGTGGCCTTGGTCCCACCAGCGGCGTCGGTGCGCACGAGCACCTTGCGTCCGGGCCCGGGACCCAGGCCCACACGGGCCAGCACCACGGCGATGACAGCCTCATGGTCGGCGGCGGTGTCCGACCCCGCGCTCGCGGGCCGCAGCATGACCGCGGCGTTCTCGCCGGCACCTTGGGGACCGTGGTCGGTCCACGCGGTCAAGGGACGGAGCCCAAAGCCCCTTCCTGCCCTTCTTGAAGGTCGGTGCCACCCCCCTCCTTCATTGTCAGGGTGGGCGGTGACCAAGGTGGCGCCGGTATCAGTGACCAGCGGCCGCTGGGCGCTGACAGCGGCCGTCAGCGCCCACGCTCCGGCCAGGGTCCAGCCCGCGCGGCGCGCCCTGGCCAGGACCACCGCGCGCTCAACCACCAGCGACAGCGCCAGGTCGAGGACGACCTTGACCGGGTCATGGCGCGCCAGCAGCCTGGACCACGGCGCCAGAACCTGTGACAGCAGCACGTCCAGCCCACGGGCGCGCACCGTCTCGGCCAGCAGCACTCCACCACCATGAGCAAGCACGTTGACCCAGCCGGTCCCGACACCCACCAACAAGCACAACCCTGCTGCAGTCCCCACCTCGAAGCTGTCCCTCCCCTGAAACACGACAGACCCCAACAACCCACACCACTCCAGACGAAACGACACCTTCACCCCCGCCTCAGCCCCTCAACCACAAAACCCCGAGGCCAGAGCCCACGTGCTAACCCTCCTCAGCTCCTCTACGCCACTTCCCCGGCTTTACGCACCTCCCTAGGCTCCTCCGCAGTGCTGACGGGACGTCCCGAGGAGTCCTCCCAGATACTCGGGCTGACAGACCCCACCGCCTCCCCTAGGCTCAGCTCCTGCTCGCCACTGGCAGGACCAGGAACCCGACCAGCCGCACCGACGCGCAACGGTGCCACACGGTCAGCCTCTGCTCGCACGCACCCCTGACCGGGCCGAGCAGACCGGACTGTGCCACGCAGCCCGGGCTGTCCCCAGAAGTACAAGCACCCCAGGAGTGATGAGTGGCTCAGGTAAGGAGCATCCCGGCTCACCCGGACTCAGTCGCCCCGGCCCTCGCGGCCGCAGCGCCGCCGGAGAAGGCACCCGTACGGACCACCTGGCGTCAGCGCCTGGAGGACTACCTTGAGGCGCCCCGGGTCCAGAACCTGGTCATGGCGGTCATCGTGGTCAACTGTGTCTCAATCGGCCTGGAGACGGCTGTCCAGCAGGGGTCTCTGGCCTACCGGGCACTGCGTCTGGTGGACCACGCCTCCCTGACAGTCTTTGTCACCGAGATCGTGCTCACGCTGGTCGCGATAGGGCCGAGCCGCTTTGTCCGCAACGGGTGGCACGTCTTTGACTTCCTGGTGGTGGCCGTCGCGCTCGTCCCCGGAGCCGGCCCCCTCTCGGTCCTGCGGACCTTGAGAATCCTGCGCCTGCTCAGGGTCATCAAGTTCCTGCCCAGCCTGCGGCGCGTGGTGGAGGCACTCCTCCTGTCCCTGCCGGGTATCAGCGCCATCGCCGCCCTCATGACCATGATCTTCTACGTCGCCGCAGTCATGGCCACGGCCATGTTCGGTGAGGCCTTCCCCGACTGGTTCGGCTCCCTGGGACGCTCCCTCTACACCCTCTTCCAGGTCATGACCCTGGAGAGCTGGTCCATGGGGATCGTGCGCCCGGTCATGGAGCACTTCCCCTGGGCGTGGGCCTTCTTTGTCCCCTTCATCCTCGTCTCCGCCTTCACCATGCTCAACTTGTTCGTCGCCGTCATCGTGGACACGATGGCCCAGGTCGGCAGCAGCCGCGAGACTGAGAAGCCGGAGGAAGCAGGCGACGCCGCCGCAGACCCCGGGGGGCAGCCGCGCCCCGGGCCCGACCCGCACCCCAGCCAGCACCCAACGACGACGGAGACCGCCGAGGTCCTGGACAAGCTCGTCAGCGAGGTGCACGCGCTGCGCCAGGAAGTGTCCGTACTCACAGCGCCCCAGGACCCACCGGGAGCGGCAGCAGGGGTGACGGGCTCCGTTGCGTCCTGACCGTGGACGCCCTGGCCTCCCCTCCGCCCCACGCCGACCTCCCCGCCCACACCGTCCCGGAACTGCCGCACATGCGTGCACAGTCCCAACCGGTACCCGCCTTCACCCCTAGGGTGGGATGTGAGATTCTTGTCGCATGGACTAAGGTCTGCACCAGCCGTACACCGCGTACCGCAGGCTCCGTACCCAACGCCATGTAGAGCACACTGAGAAGGTCATCAACCCATGTCCCAGTACCAGCCTCCTGCTGCTCCTCCGCCGACACCGCCCCCGGGCTCGTCCGGAGGCCGTCCCGCTGGCACCCAGCCCTCACTCGGCGAGCTTGTCGCCCGCGTCTCTGAGAACATCTCCCTGCTGATCCGTGGAGAGATTGACCTCGCCAGGGCCAAGGGTCAGCGCATGGCCAGGAAGATGGGCACAGGAGCCGGTCTGCTGGCCGCCGCCGGCGTCGTGGCCCTCTACGCGGTGGGCATGCTGCTGGCCTCGCTGGCCCACGGCATCGGCGAGCTGCTGCCCCTGTGGGCCGGCTACCTCGTCGTCGCCGCGCTCCTGCTCATCGTCGTGGCGGTCCTGGCCCTCCTGGGGGCAAGAAGGCTGCGGGCGGCCCGGGAGGACACCCCCGCCCCCCAGGAGGGCCTGAGAAGCAGCGTCGAGGCGGTCAGGACCGCCGTCGCCTCCGGCCTGGAGAGGGGGAACGCCCAGTGAGCACCACGAACGCCCCCGTCCCGGCAGGCTCGCAGTACTCCGCACCCCCGCCTGCTGGCGCTCCCGTGCCCGCAGCAGCGCGCCAGCAGGAGCCGACAGCCCAGGCGCAGCAGGCCCCTGCGGCCCCCTCTCGTTCCGTCGAGGAGATCGCGGCGGATCTGGAGGCGCGCCGTCGCGCCCTGGCCGCTGACGTGGACGAGGTCGCCGCCAGGCTGGCTCCCGCCAGCCTCAAGCGGGTGGCCCAGGAGACGGCGGACGCCGCTGTCGCGAGCCTGCGCAGCAGGACCCAGGCCCTGCGCGAGCAGGCCGAGGAGCTCGCCTCGCAGGCAGGGCTCACCTCCTCGCCCCGCCCGGCCTCCGCCTACGGGGTCATGCCCAGCGCCCTCAACCCGGCTCACCCTGACGGCACGCTGCCAGCAGCACCCCATACCGTGTCAGACACCGCGTCAAACACCGCGCAGCCGCTGCCCCTGCCCCAACGCCTTGCCCGCCTGATTGACGACGCCCGCGACGGGGACCCGGTCTCCCTGGCGGTCGTCACCGCTGCGGGTCTCACGGCGGCTGGACTGGGCATCCTCACCCTGGCCCGGGTGATCCGCTCGTGAGCGGCGCCACCACGGGCCAGGACGGTGCCGCCACTACGCCCGAGCAGGTTCCCGAGCAGATCGAGGAGCGTCTACGCGCCCAGCGCCAGGCGCTGGCAGCCAACGTCGACGAGCTGGCGGCTCGGGTTGACCCGCGGACCCAGACCCGTCAAGCCAGCCAGCAGCTGCGCGGCCAGGCAGAGGCCAGGCTCACCGACCTGCGCCAGCGTGCGCAGGCCTACGCGAAGGCCTACGGGGTCAGCACCGGCGCAGCCGCTGCCCTCGGCGCAGCCGCCGTTGGCAGCCTGCTCGCGGCCGTGCTGACAGTCAGCGGGCTGGCGCGTCGCTAAGTCCTGCGGGACACGGCTCCTGCGCGCGGCTACGCAGCAGCAGGTACCGTCCTGCGGCTGCACCGGCCGCGCACCTTGCTACAGGACCAACCGGACCGCAACAGCCCCCAGGGTGGGAGTCACCACGGTTCTCCCCCGGTGTACGAATGGTGTTCCCATACGTCAACGTTGTACGGTTGGCCTACGACATATTTGACCAGGAAGAGCGCGCCCACGGGCGCGCCGTGACACGTTGGAGGGGGTCGAGCCTATGGGGCGCGGCCGTCAGAAGGCCAAGGCGACCAAGGTTGCCCGCAAGCTCAAGTACTTCAGTCCAGAAACCGACTACGCGGCTCTCGAGCGCGAGCTCGTGTCAGCGTCATCCGGCTCCGAGGCTGACGACGAGATCGACTATGAGAAGCTGGCCGCCAAGTATGCCGTCGATGACGACGACTGGGACGAGGACGACAAGTAACCGCCACGGTGCACTCGGGGCCGTCGGTCCAACGTCTCCTCCTTCCAGGGCCGTACTGTGTACAGCACCTGGCACCTCCTGAGGGCATCTCGTGGGAGAACGGGACCTGACCCGGCTCCCCCACGAGATGTCAGACCTGACACGGTGCCGGATGTGCCGGTGACACCAGCCCCGTCGTGACTCACCACCAGACGTCAGTCACGACGGGGCTGGTGTCACTGGGGCACCACTCGCGGAGACCACCTCCGAGCGGCGTCGGCCAGCACCCGCCACTGTCGCCACTGTCCGGCCGCCCGGAGGCTGTCGTCTACCCGCTCCACCGCCACGGCGCGAGACCGCTCCTGTGACTCCCCTGGGCGCCGTCTCCCACCCCTCAGTCAGTCACGTAGCTGCCGTGAATATCTACTGCCCCGCCGTCGACGCCCTTGGTGCCCGCGACCAGCCGGCCCAGCACCCGCCCGTCAGCGGCCTCGCTGACCTCCCCCAGGACCCAGGCCGGGATACCCGCCCCCCGGGCCACGGTCAGCACGCCGTCGACTCCTCGCGGATCGACGACAGCCACCATCCCCACCCCCATGTTGAGCGTCGCCTCCAGGTCCTCCCAGGGCACCTGCCCCAGGGAGCGCACCAGGCTGAAGACCGGCGGGAGCAGCCAGGAGCCGCGGTCCACCTGCGCCACGAGCCCCGAGGGCAGCACACGAGCGAGGTTGGCCGCCAGCCCGCCCCCGGTGACGTGGCTGAGGGCGTGGATCGTGGGGGGCGCCGCCGCCGAGGACAGGGTGTCCAGCATGGCCAGGCAGACACGCGCGTACAGACGGGTAGGCTCCAGCAGCTCCTCGCCCAGGGTCCGCCCCAGCTCGGGGACGTGACGCTCCAGGCCCCAGCCCGCCCGGGCAACCACGTGGCGCACCAGGGAGTACCCGTTGGAGTGCAGCCCGGAGGAGCCCATGGCCACCAGCACGTCGCCCGCGCCGACCCGGTCCGCCCCCAGGAGCCGGTCGGCCTCCACCACCCCGGTGGCAGCACCCGCCAGGTCGTACTCATCAGGCCCCATCAGGCCGGGGTGCTCCGCAGTCTCCCCGCCCAGCAGGGGCGTGTCCACAGCGGCGCAGGCCTGGGCGACGCCACGCACGATGTCCGCCACCCGCTCAGGAACGACACGGCCGCAGGCGATGTAGTCGGTCATGAGCAGGGGCCGGGCACCGACGACGACGATGTCGTCCACCACCATGGCCACCAGGTCCTGCCCGATCGTGTCGTGGACACCCAGGGCCTGGGCCACGGCGACCTTGGTACCGACCCCGTCGGTGGAGGTGGCCAGCAGAGGGCGGCGGTAGTCGCGCAGGTCGGTGACGTCCACCAGCCCGGCGAACCCACCCACACCGCCGACAACAGCCGGGTTCATGGTCGCGGCCACCGAGGCCCTCATCAGCGCCACGGCCTGGTCCCCTGCGGCCGTGTCCACCCCGGCGGCGGCGTAGGTGGCCCCCTGGGGCGGGCGGGTCTGGTGCGGGAGGGCTCCGTCCGGGCCGACCGGGCCGCCAGCACCGGCGGAGGGGACGCCGTCACCAGGGATGCCAGGCCCTGCATGGCTGTGGGAGCGGTCAGGGTCGTCAGTCATGCGGCTGGCTCCTTCCGTGGTCAAGGTCCGGATGGGTCGCGGGCACGGTGCTCGGGTTCCCGGCGCCGGCCTGCCCGGCCCGGGACGAGGTCCTCATGACCCGGAGCCGGGCGGGCTGCCCGACCTCAGGTCAGGACGGGTCACGCCTTGGGGCGCAATGGGTACCGCAGCCTCCACGAGGCTGCCCTGGCGGCGCGCACGGTCACGGTCCTCACGACCACGGCCCGTCCGGCCCTGCAAGCGCCGCCGGTAGACGGCGGGGACCGGGCTGACCGGGATCGCGGCCGTCGGCGTCCCCGCCACCGGAGGAGGCACCGGGTAGTCGCCGGTGAAGCAGGCCGTGCACAGGCTGTCACGCTGCTGGCCTGTGGCCTCCACCATCCCGGCCACGGACAAGAACCCCAGGGTGTCGGCACCGATGGACTGGCAGATCTGCTCCACGCTCATACCCGCAGCGATGAGCTCGGCCCGGGTGGCGAAGTCGATGCCGTAGAAACAGGGCCACAGCACCGGCGGGGAGGAGATACGCACGTGGACCTCCGCCGCCCCGGCCTCGCGCAGCATCCGCACCAGGGCACGCTGGGTGTTGCCGCGCACGATCGAGTCGTCGACGACGACCAGGCGCCTGCCCTCGATGACCTCGCGCAGGGGGTTGAGCTTGAGGCGGATGCCCAGCTGGCGCAGGGTCTGAGTGGGCTGGATGAAGGTGCGCCCCACGTAGGCGTTCTTGACCAGCCCCTGCCCGTAGGGGATCCCCGAGGCCTGGGCGTAGCCGATGGCCGCAGGTGTCCCCGACTCGGGGGTGGCGATAATGAGGTCCGCCTCCACCGGGTGCTCCCGGGCCAGGGCGGCCCCCATGGCGTTGCGGGCGGCGTTGACGCTGCGGCCCGCGATACGCGTGTCGGGGCGGGCCAGGTAGACGTACTCAAAGACGCACCCGGCCCGCCGGGCGACGGCGAAGCGGGTGGAGCGCACGCCCTCGTCGTCGATCTCAAGCAGCTCGCCCGGCTCCACCTCGCGCACAAAGGTGGCCCCCACGATGTCCAGGGCGGCGGTCTCCGAGGCCACCGTCCAGCCGCGCTCCAGGCGGCCGAGCACCAGCGGCCGGATCCCCTGGGGGTCGCGGGCGGCGTAGAGGGTGTGCTCGTCCATGAAGACCAGGGAGAAGGCCCCGCGCAGCATGGGCAGGACCCTGCGGGCCGCCTGGTGCAGCGTGAGCGGGGCGGGCGCGGAGTAGGCCTGGGCCAGCTCCTCCTCGTCGGTGACGCCGGAGACGATGACGTCAGCGGCGGAGTCCCAGCCCTCCAGTGCCCCCCGTTCTCCCACGAGGCCCATCAGGGCGGCGATCACCGCAGTGTCTGTGGAGGAGCCGCGGCCGAGCTCGCCGGTGAGGTCCTCCCCGCTGGTGGCGTGGACGGCCTCCACGAGCTCGCGGGTGTTGGTGAGGTTGCCGTTGTGCGCCAGGGCGAGCGTGGAGCCTGAGGCCGGCCCCAGCATCGGCTGGGCGTTCTCCCAGGTAGTGGCCCCGGTGGTGGCGTAGCGCACGTGGCCCACCGCGATGTGCCCGCTGAGGTTGGTCAGGGCCAGGTCGTCAAAGACCTGGGAGACCAGGCCCAGGTCCTTGTAGACCAGGATCTGGGAGCCGTTGGAGGTGGCGATCCCCGCAGCCTCCTGGCCCCGGTGCTGCAGGGCGTACAGGCCGAAGTAGGTCAGCCGGGAGACCTCCTCCCCAGGTGCCCACACCCCGAAGACGCCGCACTCCTCCGCAGGAGGGGACTCGATCTCTCCAGTGCGCACGCCCCCAGTCTCCCACAGACTCTGGCGAGGTCTGACACGACCGGGCGCGGCGGAGGCGCCGCCAGGCTCTCCCGGCTCACCCCGGCAGGCTCCGGCACGACCGGGCGCGGCGGAGGCGGCCTAACGACCGGTACCGTCCCCTCCCAGCCGCACCAGGGGAAGGTAGGGCGACAGGTCACAGCGCTCCCCGGAGGCGTGCAGCGCCCCCGAGGCCAGGGCCTGGGGCCAGGTCAGGGTCCCGGTGGCCAGGGCCAGCCACGTGGAGGCGTCGGTCTCGACCACGGAAGGCGGGGTGCCCCGGCGGTGGACGGTGCCCGCCACGGCCTGGGTGACGCCGAAGGGCGGGACCCGCACCTCCACGGCGCGCCCGGGGGCGCGGGCAGCCAGCTCCTCCAGGGTGTAGCGCACGGCAGTCGCGGTGACCTGGCGCTCGGGTATCCGGTGCTGTCGAGGCTGCTGAAGCGGCACGGTGTCAGTGTCCTCAATGTCCTCGGTGTCCTTGCCCGCAGGAGCGTCCGGCTGCGCCTGGGCGGCCCACTGGCGCAGGGCCTGGGCGCCAGCGGCAGGGTCGATGCGTCGGCGTGGTGGCACGGCCTGATCGTACCCGGGGGCGCAGAGGAACCCAGGAGTTCTGGGAGCTCCGGGCACCAGCCAGAGACTGAGGCGGCCCGTCAGGCCAGCAGCAGGTGAGCTGCACATCTTCAGGTGCCCGGTGGTTATAGGGGGTGGAGGCCAGCTTCTCTGTCGAGGCTGAGGCAGGTGTAAAGATCCGCATGTTTCTGCGGGTTACGCCAGGCTCAGTACGTGAGGAGCGAGAACTATCCCTCCCAGCCTCCTCGCCTTACAGTCTCCATGATGTGCAGCAACCGTCTTGCTGCACATCATGGGGCTGGCGGCAATGCGTGGTGGGTGCGGTGGCTGGCCCGCCTCCCGCACAGTTACGGGGAATCCTTCGCTTCCTCGCCCAGGGGCACTGCAAGCGCCCAGTCCAAGATGTGCAGCCGCTCCAGCACCCGGCCCCTCCCACAAGCACCCGCGACAAGCCTCGCCGTCACCTGGACACAGCGCAGAACCTGGTGTAATACGGCAGCGTCACACCTCCCAGGCTTCTCGTCCTCGGACCCGCCCAAACTGGGAGGTCTTACTTTTACCCCTGTACCTACCACGCAGTCCGTGCAGCACCACACCTACACCAAGCCCACACTGCCCTCACACCACCGCCCACAAGGCGGCTGTGACCAGGAACCCCGTCGTGCCGGCCACCGTGGACAGCACTGTCCACGTCCTCAGGCCGTCGGCCACTGACAGGCCCATGTACTTGGTGACGATCCAGAAGCCGGAGTCGTTGACGTGGGACACGCACAGGGCACCAAAACCCACGGCCATCTGGATGAGGGCGACCTGGAGCGTGGAGTACCCGCCTTGGGCCACGGCGTCGCTGAGCAGCCCCCCGGCGGTGAGGATGGCGACGGTCGCCGACCCCTGGGAGGCGCGTATCGCCAGGGAGATGACGAAGGCGCTCAGCAGCACGGGCAGGTGGGCGGCGACCAGGGCCTGGGCCAGGGCCTCACCGATGCCGCTGGCCACGAGCACTGCGGCGAACACGCCTCCCGCCCCGGTGACGAACACGATGGTGGCCACGTCGGGCAGCGCGGAGTCCAGGACCTGTCCCCGCCGCTCCAGGGACCAGCGCTGCTGGTGACCGACAACGAGGTAGGCCAGCACGACGGCGGTGAGCAGGGCGAGAGGCGAGGATCCGACGAAGCCGAGCACGGCGTGGGCGGTGGTGCCCTCCGCAGTGACCATCTGCCCGACCGTGCCCACCATGATCTGGGCTATCGGCGCGATGATGAGCAGCACCACGGTGCCCGGGCCAGTGCCGTGGGCACGGGGGACGGCTCCGCCGGGGGTGTAGGTCTCCTCGGCGACCCGCCTGGCCGAGCCCAGCGGCCCCTCACCGGTCTCGACCCTCTCCAGCCCCAGCCGCCTGGAGGCCAGGTAGGAGACCACGGTCACCACGGCGCACACGGGCAGGGAGACCAGCACCAGCACGCCGATGTCGGCCCCCAGGGAGGCTGCGGCGGCCACGGGTCCAGGGTGGGGCGGGACCACGACGTGGAGAGCCATGAGGGTCGCTGCCACCGGCAGCCCGATCGTCAGGGGCCTCGTCCCGGCAACGTGGGCGAAGCCGAAGACGATGGGGGCCAGGATGATGAAGCCCACGTCGAAGAAGATCGGGACGCCCAGGACGAAGGCAGCCGCAGTGACGGCGACGGCGACCCGGCGGCGCCCCAGCACCCGGGTGAAGCGCTCAGCCAGGACCTCGGCACCACCAGCCGCCTCGACGACGCGCCCCAGCATGGCGCCCAGGCCGACGACCATGGCCACCGACCCTAGTGTCGACCCCATGCCGTCGGTCATGGTCTGGGCGATGTCGCCCACGGGCACCCGGGCCGCCAGCGCCAGGACGACCGAGACCAGCAGCATCGCCACGAAGGCGGGCATCCTGACCCGGATGACCAGGATCAGCAGGACGGCGATGGCGGCAACCGCCAGGAGGAGCAGGACCGGAGCAGACACAGCTGGCACCCCTCACTGTCGGAGCGAGCCGGGGCCGGGCTCCTGGCGGGAGTCCTGCCCGGGGTCACGGCTGGTGGCACGGTGGCTGCCTCGGGTGGGCTCCGGAGCGGGGACGAGCACGGTGATGACCGAGGAGTCGTCCCGGGCTGCCAGGCCCCGGCTGGCTCCCTGGAGGTAGAGCTGCTCGGCGGAGGCAGCCACCGGAGTGGGCAGGCCCGCCCCCCGGGCGGCCGCAGTGACGATCCCCATGTCCTTGACGAAGATGTCCAGGCGGGATCGGACCTCGACACCCCCGGCGCCCCCGGTACTGCCGGCAGCCCCGGTGCCCTCAGGCCCCTCGGCGTCCGGGGCGCCCCGGGCCCCGTCGACTCCCTCAGCCTCGCAGACCTGGAGGTCCTGGAGAGCCTGGAGCATGCGAGGGCCCCGGTCACCCAGCATGAAGGAGCTGGCGGCGCCAGCCATGAGGGCCTCCAGCGCGGCCCGGGGGTCCAGCCCCAGAGCCTGGGCCAGGGCGAGGGCCTCTGCGGCGGCAGCAATGTGCACCCCGCACAGGAGCTGGTTGACCGTCTTCATGGCCTGGCCGGAGCCGGGCTCGTACCCCACCCGCACCAGCGTGGAGCTCATGGCCTCCAGGACGTCGTGGGCGGCCTCCCAGGCCTGGTCGTCCGCACCGACGACGACGAGCAGGTCTCCAGTCCCGGCCCGCCCCGGCCCTCCGGAGACGGGGGCGTCCACGAGCCCGACCCCCGCCTGGCAGAGCCGGGCGGCCACGGCGCGTGCGCCCTGCTCACCGACCGTGGAGGTCAGGACGACGACCGCACCCGGGCTCATGCTCGCGGCGACGGCGGGCTCACCGAAGAGGAGCTCGTCAAGCTGGTCCTGGTCACGCACGGCGACCAGGACCACGTCGGCGCCACGGGCGGCGTCGGCCGCGCTGCGAGCGGGGCTGACCCCGGCCCTGGCCGCCAGGTCAAGGCGTTCCTGGGAGACGTCGTAGCCGCGCACGCTCAGGCCTGCCCCGCCCGCGGCGCAGGGAGTGCTGAGGTGGGTGGCCATGGGCAGTCCCATGGCGCCCAGACCCAGGACAGCGACAGCGGTACGGCTTGGAGCGCCCGGGGAGGCGGTGGAGCGACCGCCGGGCACGGGAGCGGTACCAGCATCAGTACCGGGGGGCGGAGTGGGTAGGGTCATGGTGGTCTCCTGAGGTCGTTGCGGGCAGGCTGGCAGGAAGCGTCGGTGGTGCTGGTTCGGTGGTGTCGGTGATGTCACAGGGGGTGATGCCACAGGGGCAGCGGCTCAGGCGCTCAGGACGGAGACGACCTGGGCCAGGGAGTCGTCGTCGCCCACGTTGCCGGCGAAGACGATGTAGGGCACGCCTGCGGCGGGGCCGTCCTGGGGCTCCCACAGGGAGACGATGCCGGGCAGCATCGGGCCGCGCACCAGCGCCCGGCGGATGCCCAGGCCGCGGCTGGCCACGTCGGAGGAGGTGATACCGCCCTTGGCGATGACGAAGCGCGGGCAGCGCCGGGCCACCACCTGCTGGACCACCTCGACCACGGCGTCGGAGACGGCCCGGGCGAAGGCCAGGGACTCCTGCGCGTCGCGGCCGGGCACGAACGCCCCGCCGCGACGTACCACGACGCTGCCCTCTCCCAGGGCGGCGGCGGCCTGGGAGGCGACCTGGGCGACGTGGGCGTCACGGTCCCGGGCACGCAGCACCGTGGGGACGTCCAGGACCACCTCGGGGGTGCCCGTGGCAGTGCGCAGGGCCTCGACCTGCCGACCGGTGAGCCCCACGTGGGAGCCCACGACCACCAGCCCGCCCGCAGCGTCGGTGTCAGGGGCGGTCTCGGTGGGGCGGGCCTGGCTGGCGGTCAGCGGCGGGTGGGGCTCCTGGCCGATACGGGCACGCACGAAGGGCGGCCCCACCCGGTAGACGAAGGTGGAGCCTGCCTCCTCAGCGCGCTGGAGGGCTCGGGCCAGCAGGCGCAGGTCGTTCTCCTCCACGCAGTCCACGGCCACCGGCTGCCGCCCGCCAAGGGACGTGAGGGTGTCCACGACGGCGCCCTCGTCGCCGCGCAGGACCTCCAGGTCCGCCACCGGGACCGAGGAGGCCCTCACCGCGCCCCCGGTCTTCTCCTCCACCCACTGGGGCAGGCTGGAGGAGTGGTAGCCGAAGGTCGCGTCCCCGGCGAACTCGGTGTCCCCCACGGGGACGAACCCGGTGCCCGGTGACCCCGCGTAGTGGACGCCGTGGACGGTGACGCGCCCGGCGTCCGGGAAGGCGGGCGACAGGACGATGCCGTCCACCGGCGTGCCAGCCTTCTCCAGCTGCTCGGCGATCGTGTCCGGCTCCAGGGGGAAGTGGCCGCGCAGGGTGGAGTCGGAGCGGGAGACGAAGGTGACTGGGCGGCCGGTGGCCTGGGAGGCGGCCAGCGCGGACGTGACTGCCTCCCGGTTGACCCGCTGGGCGTCTGCCGGGTCGAGGGAGCGGGAGTTGGTCATGACGTAGACGGCGGGCGCCCCCGTGCCCAGCGCCCAGGCGAGGTCAGCCTCCTCCCAGCGGGTCACCACGGGCAGGCCCGCGACGGACTGGGTGCCGGTGGGGTCGTCGTCCAGGACCACCAGGGCGCGGGTGAGCCGGGCGGCAACCGCAGTCGCCTCCACGGGCGGCCCGTCGGGCAGGCCCCGGGTGAGGTCCGCCAGCCCCACCGGGGCTGAGTCAGCCGGAGACCCGGCTGGACGACGGTCCGGACTGGCTGGGTGGGCACACTTCGTCATGTCTCGCTCCTTTGCGACACGGGCACCCCTCACGTGCCGACACCCGTGGACCCGCAGGACCCCACAGGCAGCACCGGCTCTGGGGCACCTCCAGCATAGAACGTACCTCCTCCTCGCGGAACGCCTGTGGGCAGGTTCCTGACAAGAAACCCGCGAGGAGGACCAACGAGGGGGAGGTACGTTCTGTGGGGTGGGGCGCAGCCGGGCTCAGGCGGCCACAGCAGCTGCGGCGGGTGCCTGCGAGGACTGCCTCAGCCCCTTGAGGAGGACGACCAGCGCGGTGGTCACGACCGTCCCGGCCAGGATCGCCAGGACGAAGCCCAGGAAGTTGTTGATGGCGAAGGCCACGAACACGCCGCCGTGCGGGGCGCGTGAGCCCACGCCCAGCGCCATGGTCAGGGCGCCGGTCACCGCGCCCCCGGCCATGGTGGCGGGGATGACGCGCAGCGGGTCGGCCGCGGCGAAGGGGATCGCGCCCTCGGAGATGAAGGACAGTCCCAGCAGCCAGGCGCTGCGGCCGTTCTCAGCCTCCGCCTCGGTGAACAGCCTGCGGCGCAGGAAGGTCGCCGCCGACATGGCCAGGGGCGGGACCATGCCTGCCGCCATGACTGCGGCCATGATCTCGTAAGAGGCGTCCGTGGCGGCGGACAGCCCGGCGGTGGCGAAGAGGTAGGCCGCCTTGTTGACCGGCCCGCCCAGGTCGAAGCACATCATGAGCCCCAGGATGACGCCCAGGAGGACTGCGGAGCCCCCGCCGGACATGGAGGTCAGCCCGTCCTGGAGAGCGTTCATGAGGGAGGCCAGGGGGCGGCCCAGGACCATGTACATGAGCGCGCCCACGACCAGGGTGGTGCCCAGGGGGATGACGACGACGGGCATGAGGCCCCGCAGCCACCGGGGGACGTCCAGCCCGGCCAGCCAGGCGGCCACGTAGCCGGCGATGATGCCTCCGATGAGGCCTCCGATGAACCCGGAGTCAACCGCGACAGCCACCGCGCCCATGGCGAAGCCGGGAGCGATGCCGGGCCGCCCGGCCAGCCCGAAGGCGACGTACCCGGCCAGGGCGGGTACGAGGAACCCCATGGCCGCGTTGCCGATCGTGAACAGGACCGCCCCGATGTAGGCCGCCAGTGCGGACCCTCCCAGGGCGTTGGGCGCGGCGAGGTCGGCGCTGCTCAGGTCCGGGAGGTTCCACAGGCTGGAGCCGGTGACGATGTTCTCCGCCGTCTCGGTGATGTCGTAGCCGCCGAAGAGGAAGCCCAGGGCGATGAGCAGACCGCCTGCGGCCACAAAGGGGATCATGTAGGACACCCCGGTCATGACGGAGCGCTGGAGGCGGCGGGCCCAGTGCTCGCTGCCCTCCTCGCTGCTGTCAGCGGCGTCCTCGCCGCCGCCGGCCTGCACCCGGGCCGCCTGCGGGTCGTCGATGGCAGCCAGGGCCTGGTCCACCAGGGAGCCTGCGTCGTTGACGGCAGCCTTGACGCCGACGTCGACCACCGGCTTGCCAGCGAAGCGCTCACGCCCCTTGACCGGCAGGTCGTGGGCGAAGATGACGGCGCTGGCCCTCTCGATGAGGGCAGGGTCGAGGGCGTCGATCCTGCCCGAGCCCTGCCCCTCGATGGCCACGGTGACACCACGGTCCTTGCCCGCCTGCTCCAGCGCCTCTGCGGCCATGAAGGTGTGGGCGATACCGGTGGGGCAGGAGGACACGCCCACGATGACGGTGCCTGCCGCCCCAGCCTCGCCTGCTCCTGCGCTGCCAGCAGCGTCATCCGCGCCGTTGGCAGCGTCACCAGCAGCGTCGGCCGCCTCGGCGGAGCCAGCAGAGCCCTCAGCCGTTCCCGTATCCTTGTCACCGGCGCCCTCAGTGTCCTCCAGCAGCTCGGGCTGGACCTGCTGGGTGACGACGCGTGCGGCCTCCTCTGCGCTGGAGGCGGCACGCAGCGCGTCGGTGAACTCCGTCTGCATGAGGCCCCGGGCGAGCTTGGCCAGGAGCTGGAGGTGGACGTCGTCAGCGCCGTCGGGGGCGGCGATCATGAAGACCAGGTCGGCCGCCTGCCCGTCAGCCGCCCCGAAGTCCACACCCTCGGTCAGGCGGGCAAAGCCCAGGCTGGGAGCCAGGACGTGGGGGCTGCGGCAGTGCGGGATGGCGATGCCACCGGGGATACCGGTGGGTGCGGTGGCCTCACGCGCCCTGGCGTCGGTGGCCAGGCCGTCGGGGCTGGCGGCGCGTCCGGCGCTGGCGACCGTGCGCGCCAGGAAGTCGATGACATCCTCCTTGCCGGGGCCGGCACTGGCGTCCAGCGCCACCAGCTCGGGGATGATAAGCGGGGTCGTCTCGGTCATGGGTCTTCCTTGTGTTCCGAGTGGGTCCGCCTCGCGGGTACGAGGTCGGCGGGCAGTTCGTGTCGGCGGTGGTCGGCGGCGGGTCAGCACAGGGGTGGTCGGCGGCGGGTCAGCACAGGGCTGGGCGGGCAGCCGGACGCTGGGCTGGCTGGTCGGCGGATCAGGTCAGGGGGGTCACGCGGGCGGGCTCCTGCGGCAGGTCGGAGGGAACGGGCAGGGCGGTCCCCGGAAGGGAGGCGGCGGCGGAGCCGTAGGCCATGGCGGTACGCAGCCGCTGCGCCTCGTCCCCGCCCTGGACGTCGGCCAGCACGTAGCCCGCCACGGAGGAGTCCCCCGCCCCCACGGTGGAGACCACGGGCACCTCGGGGGCGGTGGCGTGCCAGGCTCCCTCGGGGGTGACCAGGACGGCACCGGCGGGCCCCAGGGTGGCCATGACCGCGCCGACACCCAGCTCCACGAGGACCCGGGCAGCGGCGGCCACCGGGGCGAGGTCCCCGGCGACGGCGGCCTCCTCCAGGTCAGTGGCCCCGGTGCCTGCCAGCTGGGCGAGCTCCTCCCCGTTGGGCTTGATGAGGTCGGGGGCGCTGCCCGGCAGGGCCGCAGCCAGGGCCGCCAGGGGGGCGTCAGAGGTGTCCACGGCGATACGCACCCCCAGGGGCCGCAGGAGGTCCACCAGGTGGGCGTACCAGTCCACCGGGACGCCAGGGGGCAGCGAGCCGGACAGGACGGCCCAGGACGGCTCCCCCGCGCCTGGCCCGTTAGAGGACTCCGGCAAGCCTGGGGCGCTACCCCCCAGGGCCGCCAGGAGGGCCTGCTCGACGGCCTCCACCTCCTGGGGGGCCAGCCCGGCACCGGGCTCGTTGATCTTGGTGGTGGTGCCGTCGGGCTCGGTGACGGCGGTGTTGACACGCGCGGCCGCGCCGACGCTCACGGGCAGCGCCGTCAGCCCCGGCAGGGCGAGGTCCGCGATGGCACCCAGGAGCGGGTCGTGCCCGGCCGCCGGGAGCAGGGCGGTGGCGGCCTGCCCCGAGCAGGCCAGGACCCGCGCGACGTTGACGCCCTTGCCGCCGGGCTCCACGGTGACGGTCTCCAGCCGGTTGACCGCGCCCCGCTGCAGGGGGCCCGGCAGGGTGACGGTGCGGTCCAGCGAGGGGTTGGGGGTGAGTGTCAGGATCATGCGAGCAGGACCTCTGTTCCGGTAGTGGTGAGCTGGGTGGACAGTGCCGGGGGCGGCTCGGCGTCGGTGACGATGAGGTTGACGTCATCCAGGGCAGCAAAGGAGACCAGGTGCTCCTGGCCGATCTTGGTGGAGTCCGCCAGGACCGCGACGTAGCGGGCGGCACCGACCATGGCCGCCTTGACCGTGGCCTCGTCAGGGTCGGGCGTGGACAGCCCGTGGGTGGGACTGATCCCGTTGGTCCCCATGAGGGCGAGGTCAACCCTCAGGGCGGACAGGGTCGCCAGGGCCTCGGGGCCCACGGCGGCCTGAGTCAGGCCACGTACGTGGCCGCCCAGCATCCGCACCGTCATCCCGCCACGAGAGGCCAGGTGGGCGGCTGTGAGGACCGAGTTGGTGAGAACGGTCAGGTCACGGTCCTCGGGCAGGAGGCGGGCCAGCGTCCCCGTGGTGGTCCCGGCGTCGACAAGCACCGAGGTGCCCGGGGCCAGGTCCAGGTGCCCCAGCACCGCCCGGGCGATCGCGTTCTTGGCTGCCGTGTTGAGACGCTCACGGTGACTGACGCCGGTCTCGGGCAGGGCGAGGGCGGAGGCGGGCACAGCCCCGCCGTGGACCTTGCGCAGCGCGCCGGAGCGGTCCAGTGCAGTCAGGTCCCGGCGGATGGTCTCAGGAGTGACGTCAAGGCGCTGAGCCAGCTCGGTGACAACGACACGGCCGACGGACTCCACCTGCTCGACGATGAGACGGTGCCTGCTGCTGGCATCCATGGTCCCACCTCCTGACGTCTCTGTCGCCCGTTCGGGCACGAGACTACCCCATACCGTGCATGCCTGTCGAGACCCTGGTGCCCGATCAGACATCCTGAGTGGGTGCACGCGGGCTCAGCGGGGGCTCAGGGGGCTCCTCCGCACACAGCGGGCGCCACCCCCGGACCGGAGCGGCGCCCGCGCCTGCTCAGGCGGGTCCGACGTGACCCGCACAGGCCTCAGACGATGCCGTGGGCTGCCATGACGTCGGCGACCCGGGTGAACCCTGCCGCGTTGGCGCCCAGCACGTAGTCGCCGGGCCGCCCGTACTCCTCGGCGGCGGCCACGCAGGAGTCGTGGATGTCCTGCATGATGCCGGCCAGCTTGGCCTCGGTGGTCTCAAAGCTCCAGCGGGTGCGCCCAGCGTTCTGCTCCATCTCCAGGGCGGAGGTGGCCACGCCCCCGGCGTTGGCGGCCTTACCGGGAGCAAATAGGATGCCTGCGGACTGGAAGGCCTCGACGGCCTCGGGGGTCGAGGGCATGTTGGCACCCTCGGAGACCACGCCGCAGCCACCACGCAGCAAGGTAGCCGCAGCCGCGCCGTCGAGCTCGTTCTGGGTGGCGCAGGGCAGGGCGACGTCACAGGGCACGTCCCACACAGAGCCGCCAGAGCCGCCAGCACCCCTGGCGACCAGCCGGGCGCCAGGTCGGCGCTCGACGTAGTCGGCCACGCGCCCGCGCTCGACCTCCTTGACCTGCTTGAGCAGCTCCAGGTCCACCCCGGCCTCGTCAACGACGTACCCGGAGGAGTCCGAGAAGGTGATCGGCACAGCACCCAGCTGCTGGGCCTTCTCGATCGCGTAGATCGCCACGTTCCCCGCGCCCGAGACGACGACCTTCTTGCCCTCTAGCGAGTCCCCCCGGGCAGCCAGCATCGACTGGGCGAACAGGACGGCGCCGTAGCCGGTGGCCTCGGTACGCACCAGGGACCCGCCCCAGGCCAGCCCCTTGCCGGTGAGCACACCGGCGTCGTAGGAGTTGCGCATCCGCTTGTACTGGCCGAAGAGATAGCCGATCTCCCGTCCCCCCACGCCGATGTCCCCGGCAGGGACGTCGGTGCTGGGGCCGATGTGGCGGGAGAGCTCAGTCATAAAGGACTGGCAGAAGCGCATGACCTCGGCGTCGGAGCGGCCGTGGGGGTCGAAGTCGGAGCCGCCCTTGCCGCCCCCGATCCCCTGGGCGGTCAGGGCGTTCTTGAAGATCTGCTCAAAGCCGAGGAACTTGATGATACCGACGTTGACGCTGGGGTGGAACCGCAGGCCGCCCTTGTAGGGCCCCAGCGCCGAGTTGAACTCGACGCGGAAGCCGCGGCTCACCTGGACGTCCCCGGCGTCGTCCACCCACGGGACACGGAAGATTACCTGGCGCTCCGGCTCGACAAGACGCTCCAGGAGCCCGTCGTCAGCGTAGTGGGGGTGCTTGGTGATGACCGGGCCGAGGGAGTCCAGCACCTCACGAACAGCCTGGTGGAACTCCCTCTCCCCGCGGTTGCGGGCCACGACCCGCTCATAGACCTTCTCGACAACGTCTTGCATAGAGGACTCCTTACGTCACTGGGCGACTGATGGCCGCGCGCGCCAGCCACCTTGGCACGGTCAGGAGACTCCCACGGCACCGTTCACTGAGACGAAATATCTCGACATCCGGGTGAAACCTGTCAACCAGGACCGCGCCGCGCCCTGGACCGCCCTCGCGCCGTCACGGACGCTCCACGGCGTCGGCGCTCACAGGACCCGCCCCGGACCACCCCGGGCGGCCACCCTGTTCCGGCGGCACCTTACCAGCACCCGAGCCACTGCCAGGACCCCTGCCGCCAGGACCCCTGCGACACCCCGAAGCCGCCTTGGAGGCGACACGCAGTCAACCTACAGGAAAAGCTCTCGTGAGGGGCGGCAAACTCAGCGGACTTCAAGGCGTGCTCCTTAAACTTCACGCATGACTGAGCCATCAGAGACCTCTGGGACTACCTCTGGGACTACTGACCCGCGCGAGGTGTCCCTGTACACCGGCCACTTCGACGGGCTGTGGGGACTGGCTTGGAGCCCGGACGGCTCGCGCATCCTCTCAGGGTCCCACGACGGTACCGCGCGCGTGTGGGACGTCGCCACCGGTCGCGAGGTCTTCGCCCTGACCGGGCACTCGATGTCCGTCAACGCCGTGGCCTGGAGCCCGGACGGCAGCCACCTGGCCACCTCCTCCGAGGACCGCACCGCGCGCGTGTGGGACGCCGCCACCGGGGACCACCTCCTCACCCTAGAGGTCGGTGGCGAGGGCGTAGGCGGGGCACTGGCCTGGAGCCCCGACTCCATCCGCCTGCTCACCCACTTCGGCGACGCCCAGGCCCGCATCTGGGACACAGCCACCGGCCAGGCCCTCCGCACGCTGGCGGAGCACACCGGCAAGGTGACCGCTGTGGCCTGGAGCCCGGACCGCACCCGGGTCGCCACCGCCTCCGACGACGGCACCGCACGCGTGTGGGACGTCACCACGGGCACCGGGCTCCTTCACGTCGGCCCCCTGCCCGGGTCGGCGGCCCGGCCTGACGGGCACCCCGCCGGCGCAGGCTCACAGGACGGCCCGCAGGACCAGGACGGATCGGGCGGGGCGGTCGAGGGCGCCGCCGGGGCAGAGGGCACCAGGGACATTGATGGCATTGAGGACGTCGAGCCGATGACCGGCATCGCCTGGAGCCCGGACTCCCGCCACCTCATCACCGCCTTCGACGGCACCCTGCCACGGGTGTGGGACGCCGTCACCGGCGAGGAGGTCGTGTCCCTGACCAGTCCCGGCACCGACCTGGTCAGCACGGTGGCCTGGAGCCCCGACGGGACCCGGGTCCTCACCGACAACCTGCGCGCCGCGACCGCCCACGTCTGGGACCCGGTGACGGGAACGGAGCAGATGGCGCTGTCGGGCCACGACACCTGGGCCTGCTCCCTAGCGTGGAGCCCTGACTCTGCCCGGGTGGCCACCGGCTCCTACGACCGCACCGTCCGGGTCTGGGACGCCGCTACCGGCCAGGCCCTGGCCGTGCTCGGCCCCGGGTGCTCGGTGGAGACCGCGTCCTGGAGCCCTGACGGGACCCGGGTCGTCGTGGGGACCACGGTCGGCCCCACCCGAGTCTGGGACCTGACCACCGGCGAGGCCGCTGTGGACCTGGAGGCGACCAGCAGCGAGCTCAGTACCGTCAGCTGGAGCCCGGACGGCGCACGCCTGGCCGTGGACTCCTACTACTCGGAGAGCGTCGCCATCCTGGACGCCGCCACCGGGAGGCTGGAGCGGTCGCTGGGTGCCCGGTCGGCCGCCGTCAACGCCTTCGCCTGGAGCCCCGACGGCAGCAGGGCGCTCACCGGCGTGGGCCTCGACCTGGCCGTGGTGTGGGACGTGGGCACCGGCGCGGTCGTGCTCAGGCTCGAGGGCCACCACGACGTCGTCACGTCCGTGGCATGGAGCCCCAACGGCGCCCGCGTGCTGACTGCCTCCCAGGACGGGACCGCGCAGATCTGGGACACCACGACCGGGCAGGCGGTCCACACCTTCAGCCACGACTGGCTGCGCGAGGTGGTGTGGACCCGCG
This sequence comes from Actinomyces wuliandei, assembly GCF_004010955.1. Lineage (NCBI taxonomy): Bacteria > Bacillati > Actinomycetota > Actinomycetes > Actinomycetales > Actinomycetaceae > Actinomyces > Actinomyces wuliandei. Next base: position 462,278 of record NZ_CP025227.1, on the reverse strand, counting down.
GCGGCCCCCGGGTCGTCACCGGCAGCAGGGAGGGGGTCGGGCACGTCTGGGACGCCATCACCGGGGGCGAGCTGGTGACCCTGACGGGAGACGGGGCGATGCTGCGCTCCTTCTCCTGGAGCCCCGACGGGAAGCGGGTCGCGGCCGGCTTCAACGACGGCACCGCGCGGGTCTGGGACGAGGTCGCGGGCACGGAGGTGCTGCGCCTGGAGGGCCACCGCTTTGGCATCACCACCCTGCAGTGGAGCCCGGACGGCACCCGGATACTCACCGGCTCCGAGGACGGGACCCTACGGCTGTGGGACGCCGCCACCGGCGAGGCTACCGGCATCATGCTCTGCTTCCTGCCCGACGGACAGGCGGCGGCGCTGGACACCGCCACCCTGGGGCTGCGCGCGGGCTCACAGGCCGTGTGGGACTACCTGGGTCGCTCCGTCCTGACCGACGGCCAGCGCACGCGCCTGCCTGTGGAGCCCTCCCACGCCCCGCCCCTGCCCTCCCAGGCGGACGCGCAGGCACCGGGACAGGACCCGCAGGAGCCCGCAGACACAGACGGCGGCGCGCAGGACGTCACCAACACCGACGCACCACAGGACGTTGGGGACCCCAGGGGCCTGGAGCCCCCACAGGGCGCAGAGAGCCCAGTCGGCTCAGGAGAGGCCGCAGTGCCGGAGGCTGCGGAGGGAGTCCCGCCGCAGCCCACCCCGGACACCATTACAGACACTGGAACAGGCGCCCCGGCAGCTGCTGAGGCCACCCAGGCTGGGGCGGTCCAGGCAGCCGCTGGAGCCCAGGCAGACGAGCACGGGGCACCGTTCATCGCCTCCTCGGCTCCCGGCCCCTGGGACGTCATCCCCGTCATCGACAGCCCGGACCCGGGCAGGCAGACGAGCACGGCCGCGACACCCCCCTCGGCCCCCCCGGCCAGCCAGGACCAGGCCGGGGCGGTCGAGGGCCTGCGGGCAGAGGAGCAGCGGGTGGAGGACGAGCAGGCAGGGACCTCGCCGCAGGCGCCCGCCCCGTGGGGAGACCCCGCCCTGCGCCGCCAGGTCCACGCCGAGGTGGAGGAGTTCGTCGCGGTCCTGGCCAGACGCGACCTCAACGAGCTGGCCAGCCGCTACGGCATCTCCGGGGACCCGCTGGCAGCGCTGGACGAGCAGCTGGAGAGGCTGCCCGTCCCCGCCTCCGAGTTGGAGCTCTACCCGCTGGAGCGTGCTGACGACTACGTCAACGACCACCACCGGCTGGCCCTCAGCGAGCTGGACGGGGGCGGTGGCGCCGTCATCGAGTCCGAGCTGTGGCACAACGGGGCCGACACCGGTGCCCGCCTCGTGGCCAGCTGGGTCCCCATGGGCATCTTCCAGTTCGACTTCCGCGAGCTGCGGTCCTAGGAGGTCGAGGGCGAGCACCATGTCCTCTGTTGTCCTCTGTCACCATGTCTGACACGGCAACCAGATGACCGTCGATGACCGTCCTCGCCCCGTTCCAGCCGCGCGCCCTGACCCCCGTCAGCCGCCTGACCCGCCTCAGCCGAACAGTGTCGGCAGGGTGGACCCCACGGCCTCGCCCAGCTCGTCCAGGTCCAGGACGAGGGGCTGCCCGTCCCCGCTGTCGGCCAGCAGGTCGGAGCCGGTGACCACGAGCATGTCCCCGCCCGTGGTCCCCAGGCGGGTGGCCGCCACGCCCTCAGCCTCGGCTGCAGCCAGCACGGCCGGGACCGCCCACTCCGGCACAGCCACCACGGCCCTGGCCCCGGACTCGGAGAACAGGGCGGTGAGGTCGTCGACACCCTCCTCCCCCTGGACGGCCACCAGGTCCACGCTGGCCCCCACGCCACAGCGCAGGCAGGAGTCCGCCAAGGTCTGGACCAGGCCGCCGGCGGAGCAGTCGTGGGCGGCGCGCACCAGGCGCTCGCCCTGGGGGCCGTCCGCCTCGTGGAGGGCCAGGAGCACGCGGCCCAGGGCGGCCTCCGCCTCTAGGTCCACCTGCGGCGGCAGGCCTCCCAGGTGGTCGTGGACCACGCGCGCCCAGGCCGAGCCGTCCAGCTCGGCGCGGGTGCGCCCCAGGGACATGAGCGCCAGGCCCTCCTCGTGCCACCCTGAGGGGACCGCCCGCCTCACGTCGTCCATGACCCCCAGGACGCCGACGACGGGGGTGGGGTTGATGGAGGAGTCGATCCTTCCCTTGTCCGGCCCGTGCGAGTTGTACAGGGAGACGTTGCCCCCGGTGACCGGCACCTCCAGGGCAGCACAGGCCTGGGCCAGGCCGTTGATGGCTTCCACCAGCTGCCACATGGCGTCGGGGTCCTCCGGGGAGCCGAAGTTGAGGCAGTCGGTGACGGCCAGGGGCCGTGCACCCACGGTGCACACGTTGCGGTAGGACTCGGCCAGGGCCTGGGCGGCCCCGGTAGCCGGGTCAAGCTTGGTGAAGCGCCCGTTGGCGTCGGTGGACACGGCCACGCCACGGCCGGTGGCCTCGTCAACACGGACCACGCCAGCGTCGTCGGGCTGGGACAGGGCGGTGGCCCCACGCACGAAGCGGTCGTACTGGTCAGTGACCCAGGCGGGTGAGACCTGGTTGGGGCTGGTGAGGACCGCGCGCACCTGGGCGCTCAGCCCGGCGGCCGTGTCCGGGCGCTCCAGGCGGTCAGTAGTGTCGGCGTTGAGGGCGTCCTGCCAGGCGGGGCGGGCGTAAGGACGGTTGTAGGTGGGACCCTCGTGCGCCACGGTGCGCGGGTCGACGTCGACGATGCGCTCCCCGAAGTGGTCAATGGTCAGGCGCCCCGACCCGTTGACCTCCCCGATGACGCTGGCCTCGACGTCCCAGGTGTCCATGACCGCCATGAAGGCGTCGAGCCGCTCCGGGGCGACGACAGCCATCATCCGCTCCTGGGACTCGCTCATGAGGATCTCCCCGGCGGTCAGCGTCGGGTCGCGCAGGAGGACCTTCTCCAGGTCCACGTGCATGCCCCCGTCCCCGTTGGAGGCCAGCTCGGAGGTGGCGCAGGAGATACCTGCCGCGCCCAGGTCCTGGATGCCCAGCACCAGGCCCGCGCCGAACAGCTCCAGGCAGCACTCGATGAGCACCTTCTCCATGAAGGGGTCTCCCACCTGCACGTTGGGGCGCTTGGCGGGCACACCGTCCTCGAAGGACTCGCTGGCCAGGATGGAGGCGCCGCCGATGCCGTCGCCACCGGTGCGCGCCCCAAAGAGCACCACCTTGTTGCCCGCCCCGGAGGCGGAGGCCCGGTGGATGTCCTCGTGGCGCAGCACCCCCACGCACAGGGCGTTGACCAGGGGGTTGTCCTGGTAGGAGGGGTCGAACTCGGTCTCGCCGCCGATGTTGGGCAGGCCCAGGCTGTTGCCGTAGGTGCCCACCCCGGCCACGACCCCGTGGACCACACGGGCCGTGTCGGGGTGGTCTACCGCGCCGAAGCGCAGCTGGTCCATGACCGCCACGGGGCGCGCGCCCATGGAGATGATGTCGCGCACGATCCCGCCCACGCCGGTGGCCGCCCCCTGGTAGGGCTCCACGAAGCTGGGGTGGTTGTGGGACTCCACCTTGTAGGTCACGGCCCAGCCGTCCCCGATGTCGACGACGCCGGCGTTCTCCCCCATGCCCACCAGGAGGTGCTCGCGCATCCGGGGCGTGGTGGTCTCACCGAAGCGGCGCAGGTGGGTCTTGGAGGACTTGTAGGAGCAGTGCTCGGACCACATGACCGAGTACATGGCCAGCTCGGCGGCCGTGGGCCGCCTGCCCAGCAGGGAGCGGATGGAGTCGTACTCCTGCGCCTTGAGGCCGAGCTCGGCCCAGGGCATCTCCCGGTCAGGAGTGGCCTGGGCGTGGGCGACCGTGTCTGGGCGGTCCGCGCCCGGGCTGTCAGTGGCAGGGGGGTGGGCGCCCGTCACCGCGCCCGCACGGGCGGCGCCCGGGTGCGCTGCAGCACCCGGTGGCGACGAGGCTGCTGGGTCCGCTGGGGCTGCTGGAGCCACCACAGGGCTGACGGGGGCGACAGGCTCGGGGGCCATAGGTTCTCCCGGGGGGTCGAGGACGCAGTGGTTCAAAGGCGGGCGGGGCCGAGGATACCCGCCCCGTGGAGACAGCAGCGGAGGCATCAGCAGCACCGGGCGCGCCGCGGCGCCCGGGCTCCTGCCACCGCAGGACCCGGGCGGTCGACGACACTCGCACCACCAAAGTGCTGCGACTCACACGATTTCAGGAGAGGATCAGACCATGAGAGCCATCGACGTCGCCCCGCTGCCGCTGTCGCACCTTGAGAGCCACCTCGACGAGGTCGCTGTCCGCCGCCTGCGCGACACCGTGACCGCCGCCCACGCCCTGCTGGAAGGCCGCACCGTGTGGACGGTGACGCCCTCGGCCGCCGGGGCCGGCCCTGCGGAGATCGCGGGGCCGCTGGTGGGCTACGCCCGTGGGGCGGGCCTGGACGCCCGGTGGCTGACTCTGGACGCCCCCGCGCAGTTCCAGCAGATCGCCGCCCGCCTGTACGCGGGCATCCATGGCGACCAGGGAGACGGCGGCAGGCTCGGGGACGTTCAGCGCGACGTCTACGAGCACGTCCTGGCCTCCAACGCGGACAACGTCGTCGAGGAGCTGCGTGAGGGCGACGTCGTGATCCTGCACGACCCGCCCACCGCAGGGCTGGCCAAGGCCGTGCGGGCCACGGGGGCCTCCGTGGTGTGGCGCTGCCACGCCGGGGCGGCCGCGACCGGGGACGCCGCAGACTACGCCTGGGCCTTCCTGGACAGGTACCTGGAGGACGTGGACCTGGTCGTGGTGTCCCGGCCCGAGTACCGGCCGCCCTACATTGAGGAGGAGCGCTGCGCCGTCCTGGCGCCCTCCATCGACGCCGACTCGCCCAAGAACCGGGTCCTGGACCTGGACGAGTCCTGGTCGGTGGCCCGGCTGTCGGGGGTCTTCGCCGGCGAGCCTCCCTTCCAGGCGGTTCCCTTCGTCCGTCACGACGGGCGCGCAGACGCCTTCCGGGGCCTGGCGGAGGACCCCGTCCTGGCGGGCGGGCCGGTTCCGCTGGGCTGCCGGGTCGTCACACAGGTCAGCCGCTGGGACCGCCTCAAGGGCGGGCTGGAGCTGGTGGAGGCCTTTGCCCGCCACCTCTCCCTGCTGCCGCAGGACTGCCACCTGCTGCTGCTGGGCCCCGCACCGGACCCCGAGCACGACCGGGAGGCCACGGCGGTCCTGACCTCGGTGGTTGACCGGTGCTCCGTGCTGCCGGAGTCGGTAGCCTCCCGTATCCACGTGGCTGCGGTGAGCATGGAGGACCGCGAGCTCAACGCCACGGTCGTCAACGCGGTCCAGCGGGTCAGCTCGGTGGTCACCCAGCGGTCCCTGGTGGAGGCCTTCGGGCTGACTGTCGCCGAGGCCATGTGGAAGAAGGCTCCTGTCGTGGCCTCAGCCGTCGGCGGTATCCGTGACCAGATCGAGGACGGGGTGGACGGGGTCCTGGTGGACCCGGCCGACGGAGCCGCCTGGGCCGGTGCCGTCGCGGACCTGCTGCTGTTCCCGGAGCGTGCGGCAGAGATGGGTGCGGCCGCGCACGAGTCCGTGCGCCGGGAGTTCCTGCCCAACCGCCACCTGCAGGACATACTGGAGATCCTCACCCGCGTCGTCCCGTAGCGGCCTCGGGGTCTTGCGGTGCCGAAGCACCACAAGACCCCCTAAAAAGACCGCCGGACAGCCACGACCCTGCCCCGACCACCACATCAGTGCCCGGCCCCGGCGAGCCGGCCCCGGGCCGGCTCGCCGGGGCCGGCTACCACGACGCCGGACGGGCAGGCCGCAACGGGCTCGGAGCCGCTACGCGCTGCCGCCCTCCTTGAGGTCAGCACGTCCCCGGCACCACCGGAGCCCGGCCACGGGAGGCCAGGCACACCCGGGTACAGCCGGTTATAAACGTGTGCTGCCGGTTGCGGGACAGGGTCCGGCGTCGTCTTCTCCTGTCCCCGGCGCACGCCGCGACGTCACTGACCGGGGCGACAGGCACAGCGGGTCAGCACGGGCCACCGCATTCTTCTCCACAGGCACTGTCCACAGGCGGCCGCCCCCGTTGGGAGTCATGGAGCACCGGCGCGCCCCTCCGTCGGAGGGGCGGTAGCAGGCACCTTTCCGCAACCTGGAGCACGCGTCCACGCATCCTGGAAGAGGGCGGGTCTCCGGACCGGACGGTAGCCTCAGGCTGGATCACCGGTTCTCTCCGATGTCCCGCAAAGCACCTCCCGCCACCCACACGCTCGCCGCACCGCCATCCGCCAACACTGCAAGAACACTGCGTAAACACTGCAAAACCAAGGGAAACGTTCCGTCATCCCATCGGTACTCCCCCACGGAGCCGCATGGCGAGCCGGGAGGCCGCACGGCGAGCCGACGGTCAGCGTCCCACCTGCCACAGTCCTCCTCCCACGCGGCCCAGGTCTCAAGACGAACAGGTAGCAGCGGCAGAACGGTCACGTCTCACACCCGCCGGACACGGGTGGCCACGCTGCTCGATCCCCATGGCTCCGCCCCTCTGAGGCACGTAACCCACAGGGCTGGCGAGGTTCTGTGGACAACCACAAAGACACCTGGCTCCGGATCTGGTAAGGGCCGGGGCGCCCCGCCTCACACGGTCACCTCCTCGCCTCCCGGCAGCGTGCCCACCCGGACGAGGAACCAGAACAACTACAGCACCGGGCAGCTCCGAAGGGGTGGTGAAAGGAGCAGTCTGCCCCGACCAGGCACCCGCCCCCTGGGACCCGCCGCCTCCGGAGCTCCCGCTATAGCCGGGCCGCTCCCAGACACCCACGCCTGCCGACACAGAAGCAGCGGTTTGCTGCCCTTGAGCAGCCTGGCGCCCAGACGCCCGCGCCTGTCGGCACAGAAGAAGACAGGGTGTAAGGACAAGGGTGTCGGGAGCCATGACTGCCAACCCAGACAGCATGTCAGACCGCCGTGAGGGACCGGACGGCAGAGCAGAAGACCCCCAGGCCGTCAGTACCCGTGCGCGGCCCGGCCGACGAGGCCGGGCCGAAGCCGTGCTCCACGGCGTGCTCAGGGTGGGGCATGAGCCCGACCACGTTGCCACGCTCGTTGCGCACCCCGGCAATGTCACGTGCCGACCCGTTGGGGTTGCCCCCTAGGTAGCGGAAGACCACCAGACCCTCCCCCTCCAGACGGTCGAGCTCGTCCGGAGAGGCGATGAAGTTGCCCTCCCCGTTCTTCATGGGGACAACAATCTCCTGGCCGTCGTCGTACTGGCTGGTCCAGGCCGTGTCACAGGACTCCACCCTCAGACGCTGCTCGGTGCAGACAAAACGCTGGTGGTCGTTACGGATGAGGGCGCCGGGCAGCAGGTGCGCCTCAGCAAGCACCTGGAAGCCGTTGCAGATGCCCAGCACCGGCATGCCCCGCCCGGCAGCGGAGACGACCTCCCCCATGACCGGGGCGAAACGGGCGATCGCGCCGCAGCGCAGGTAGTCGCCGTAGGAGAAGCCCCCGGGGACCACGACAGCGTCCACGCCGTGCAGGTCCGCGTCCTTGTGCCACAGACGCACCGGCTCCGCCCCAGCCAGGCGCACGGCCCGGGCGGCGTCGACGTCGTCCAGCGTCCCGGGGAAGGTGATGACGCCGATGCGGACGAGCGCGCTCACGCCTGGGCCTCCTCAGCGGCGTACCGCCCGCTGCCCGCCGCCGGACCGCCAGCCCCACTGGCCGCACCGACCGGCCCAGCCGCCTGCGCGGCGGCATCACCGGGGACATCGCCGGGGAGCTCGGCAACAGAGACAACGTCCTCAATGATCGGGTTGGACAGAAGGGTGTCAGCCGCCTGGCGGGCCGCGTCAAGGTGGGCCTGGGTGACCGGCCCCTTCACAGTCAGCTCGAAGCGTCGCCCCTGGCGGACCGCAGTGAACTGCTCGAATCCGAGGCGGGGCAGGCTGGCCACGACAGCCTTGCCCTGAGGGTCCAGGATCTCGGGCTTGGGCATGACCTCGACGACAATGCGTCCCATTGGTGCTCCTGACAACAGCGGGGTGAATGCTGAGCCCACCCTACCCGGCCCCACCCCCAGTGCTGCACATCTTCAGACCCTCAAGCACGCGACAGGACCCCAGGAATCGACCCCAGGAATCTCTGTCTCTTCCTGGAATAGCAGCAGTGCCCGCCACCACCAGCCGTCTTCCCCGGGTCCAGGATGTGCAGCGTCACCTGCGCTGCACATCTTGGGCCTCTTGCCTACCGGCGCACAGAGGAGGAACCGCAGAATCCCAGAGCAAGCCAATGCGCCATCGCTGGAGCCAGCACTGAAGATGTGCAGCTCAGACGACTCCCAGCCAGTCGCCTGCCAGCCTGACGGACACCAGCCCACCCAGGGACAGGGCAGCGGTTGCGATGAGCCAGGACGGCCCCAGCGCCAGGGCAAGAACCGCGCAGACCACGGCGGCCGCCATCATGAAACCGCCTACCGCCCCGGCTACCCCAGCAGGTGCGTGCACGGACTGCTCCACGGTCGAGGCTCCCATGATCGGCCGGGGTGCCGAGTCCACGCTCACCCGCAGGGGCGGGGAGCCTCCCGCGCCCCTGTCCGGCTGGAGAGGGGCAGCCCCGGCGGTCCCACCATGCTCGACGCCCGGACCGCGCCCGGCCCACCCGCTAGCCTCCTCACCAGCTTCCCCGCCAGCCTCGTCGACAGGCGCGTCCCCAGGATTGTCCTGCCCGCCCCCGGCGCTCGCGAGGAGACGAGCGGGGTCAGCGACCTGCACCCTCCCGGCTGTCAGGCCAGCCGCAGCGTCCAGGACCCGTGGCTGCCAGCGCTGCGCCTCGTGGCGCACCGGGGTGCCCCCGGCCCAAGCCAGGTAGCCGGCCGCAGCAACCAGCCCCGCCCCGCCCAGGACGGCCACCAGCCACGGCGGGACCCACAGGCGCCCGACCTCGGCGTTCTCAGCCAGGTTCATGGCGGAGAAGGTGGCCGTGACCAGGCCGACCAGGGCAAAGACCACCCCCGCCAGGCGCTGCCTGCGCACGGCTGCAGGCCAGGGGGTTCGTGCCCGCTGCCCCGGCGTGGGCTGACGGGCTGCCGGCCCACGGCCCACACCCCAGTCGGGACCGTCGAGCCTGCCCGACCTACCTGGGTCGTCAGCGTCAAGGGCGGTAGGGCTGCCGGAGGCACGGGCACCGTCATCCACTCGAGCACCAGCAGCGCCTCCGGCCCCTTCAGCCCGGTGCCCGCCGTCCCGCCAGGCTCCCCCGGCCCCGCTGCCGCTGCGGGATCGGCCCGGACGGACCTGGTCCGCGGACCTGCCGGTGCCCCAGTCCACCGGCCCCTGCTCCTCCTCGGGGCGACGCTCACGCGGTGTCACGACAGCACCTGCCCCAGGACCGAGGCCAGGCCCAGCGCGAGAAGGACGAAGCCAAGTGCCCCGGCGAGCAGCTGGCCCACCCGCACCAGAGTCTCCCCCGTCGTCGTCCCAGCCAGGCGCTCGTCGGCGGCACGGCCGACCCGGGTCGCGGCCAGCGCCGTCGTCACCGGCCCGGAGACGACGTCCATTGTGGTCAGCTCCCGCCTGCCCGTGGACTCAGGGATGACCACGCCGGTACCCGGTACCACCAGCGGTACGAGCGTGCCCTCAGGTGAGTCGTCCCGTAGCCCGCTGGTCCCGCTGCGCCCGTCGGCCCGGGCTCGGCTCCCGCCCCGGCCACCCGCCTTGCGCTGCCTGCTGCGCTCCCGCGCCGCCCTGGCCCGGTTGCGCTCCAGGCGCAGGCGAGGGGCGTTGACCACCAGGGACCGGGCCGGGACCCTCAGCACCGCCAGGAGCCCGAGCCCCACCAGGACAAGGGCGGCTCCGCCCAGGATGCTCGAGGCCTCCCGCGCACCCAGGGCGCTGCTGACTGCCGCCGCCAGCGCCAGGACGACCACAAGGGCGGCCAGTCCCAGAGCCACGCCAAAGCCGAGACCAGGTCGAAAAACTCGTGAAGGTGTCATACAGGCTGCTTCCTGTCGGTGCGGAGGTCACAGGAGACCAGGCTAGGGTGCGGACCAGGCAACGGACCCGGTCCGAAACACAGACCCGGACGACCAGGAGACTGGGACACGCCTGCGGGCGCGGCAGCCACCACCATCCCCGCCGGGTGCGCCACGAGCATCTCAGAGCGCCAGGGGACCACCGGTGAGCCGCTCATAGGCCTCCAGGTAGCGCTGCCGGGTGCGGTCCACGACGTCGTCGGGCAGGGGCGGGGGGGCCTGGCCGCTAGCGGGGTCCCACCCGGAGGCGGGTGAGGTGAGCCAGTCACGCACGTACTGCTTGTCGAAGGAAGGGGTGGGCTGGCCGGGCGCCCAGGCGTCGGCGGGCCAGAACCGGGAGGAGTCGGGGGTAAGGACCTCGTCGGCCAGGACCAGGCGCCCCTCAGCGTCGATGCCGAGCTCAAGCTTGGTGTCAGCCAAGATGATGCCGCGCTCGTGGGTGACGTCCGCCGCGCGGGCGTAGACCTCCAGGGTGGTACGGCGCAGGTCTGAGGCCGCCTGGGGACCAACCAGGGCCTGAACCTGCTCGAAGGTGATGTTCTCGTCGTGGCCGCCCAGACCGGCCTTGGCAGCAGGGGTGAAGACCGGCTCGGGCAGGCGGGAGGCCTCCGTCAGGCCGCCGGGCAGGCCGATGCCGCACACGGTGCCGTGGGCGCGGTACTCGGCCAGGCCGGAGCCGGTGAGGTAGCCGCGGGCCACGCACTCCACAGGGTGCATGTCCAGACGCTGGCAGACCATGGCCCGCCCAGCCACCTCCCGGGGCACGTCCAGGCTGAGCAGGTGGCCCGGGACGATGTCGGCCAGCTGGCCGAGCCACCAGGCAGTCAGGGCAGTCAGCACCGCGCCCTTGCCCGGGACGGGGGTGGGCAGGACGTGGTCGTAGGCGCTGATACGGTCCGAGGCGACGACGAGGAGGACGTCACGCCCCGCCCAGGGGCCGTCCGCAGCGGGCACATAGACATCACGCACCTTCCCGCTGAGATGGTGCTCCCACCCAGGCAGCCGGGACGGGGCGGGAACCTCCCCGGGCAGCCGTGGACCAGCGTGGTGACCTGGGTGCTCGGGGCCGACGCCCTCACGGGCTCCACGGCCCGGCTCCACGGCGCCGGGGGCAGCGTGCGGGACCGCTGAGGGAGCGGGGCTGGCGGGAGAAGTCATACCCACATCCTGCCACTGCACGGGCAGGGGTGCGAGGACGCTACTGGGCGCCTGCGGAGCCCACCCGTCCCACCACGAGGTGGACAAGGGTGGTAACGTGCTACCAGCAGCGTGGAGCCGTGAGGCTCTTCCTAGACTGGGGCACCTCCCAGCCTCTGGTGGCAACCAACGTGGTACCACAGAAACAGCGCAGCCCCTCACACGCGAACCGGGTGGGCCAGGCTCACCGCCCCGCAGCAATGTCCCGGCGGTACTGGGCACCGTCGAGGTGGATCCTGGCCACCGCCTCGTAGACCCGTGCCCGGGCAGCGGCCACGTCCGCCCCCACGGCCACCACGGACAGGACCCGCCCCCCGGAGGCGACCAGGTTTCCCTCCTCGTCCCGGGAGGTGCCGGCGTGCAGCACGTGCACCCCCTCAAGCGCCTCGGCGGCCTCCACGCCAGTCACGCGCCCGCCGGTGGTTACCGTACCGGGATATCCGGGAGCGGCCAGGACGACGTCAACCGCAGCCTGGTTGCTCCAGGTGGGCTCAGGCACTCCGCCCAGGTGACCGGTGGCGGCGGCGTGCAGCAGCTGAGGCAGGGAGGAGGTCAGGCGAGCCAGGACCGCCTGGGTCTCCGGGTCGCCGAAGCGCACGTTGAACTCCACCACGCGCAGCCCCTCCCGGGTCAGGGCCAGGCCGCAGTAGAGCAGGCCGATAAAGCGGGTACCACGTCGGGCCATCTCGTCAACAACCGGCTGGGCCACCTCCCGCACCACACGCTCAGCCAGGTCGGCTGGCGCCCAGCCCACGGGGGTGTAGGCGCCCATACCACCGGTGTTGGGACCCTCATCGCCGTCACCCAGGCGCTTAAAGTCCTGAGCGGGTGCCAGGGCGCGGACGGTGGCTCCGTCGCTGACGCAGAAGACGGAGGCCTCCGGACCGTCCAGGTAGTCCTCGACGACAACGCACCCGCCCTCCCTGGCCAGGCAGGCCAGGCCGTGCTCCAGGGCGGCGTCACGGTCGGAGGTGACCACGACGCCCTTGCCCGCGGCCAGGCCGTCCTCCTTGACCACGTAGGGGGCACCAAAGCGGTCCAGGGCTGCGCGCAGGTCCTCCGGGGTGGAGCACGCGACCGAGGCCGCCGTGGGCACCCCGGCTGCAGCCATGACCTCCTTGGCGAAGGCCTTGGACCCCTCCAGGCGGGCCGCCTGCGCACCGGGGCCGAAACAGGGCACGCCCGCCTCGCGCACCGCGTCGGCCACGCCCGCCACCAGGGGCGCCTCCGGGCCGACAACCACCAGGTCCGCCTCCATCTGGGCGGCCAGGTCCACCACCTCCTCCGGGGCACTAGGGTCGATGTGGAGATTGGTACCCACGTTCGCGGTGCCGGGGTTGCCGGGAGCGATGACAAGCTCGGTGGTGGCAGGATCGGAAGCAAGGGCGCGGGCCAGGGCGTGCTCGCGCGCGCCGGACCCCAGCAGCAGGATCTTCACGGCCCTAGCCTAGCCAGACAGGCCGGGGTGACGACAGTAGGTGCGGCAGGCGTAGTCGGGTTGTGCGCCGACCAGCGGTTTCTCTAACCAGGCTCCAGGCATCCCAGCAAGGACTCCACAGGGGACCCGCACAGCATCCCTGTCCGCAGAACCCATTCGACCTCCTTGCCCGCCTGCCAGCCCTGTTCCGACGATGGCTCCGTGGACGGCAGAGACGACATCCTGGCGCGGGTACGCGGCTGCTACGGAGCAGTCCGGATGCGGGACCTGCGTCTCGACCGCACCGAGCGCAGGCAGGTGGCCCGGCTCGTTGAGGCCAACGACCTCCTCTCTCACCCCCATGGGGTCATCGCAGTACCAGGCACGGAGGAGGCCATCATCCTGGCCCGGATCCACGGAGGGGCCATGACCTGCCGGACTGCCGTCTGCTACTACGGGTACCCGACCACCGGGCCCGAGCAACCGATCCACGTCGCCGTTCCGGACAAGCGCAGGTTCGCACCGGTGCGCCGGGAAGTCCTCCACGTCGAGCGCGCACTGACTCCCCCGTCCCCCACCAGCTTTCCGGTCGCGCCAGTGGACCTCGCGCTGGCTCGCTTCCTGCGCTGCCATCCCAGTGCCGAGGCCCCGGTCATGGCCTGCGACGCCGCCCTCCACGAGGAGGACACCACGCCTGACGCCATCAAGGCGTTGCTTCACGGACCTGGCTCAGCGCGAGCCAGGTCACGTCTGCGCCTGGCCAGCCCCCGTTCACGCTCACCGCTGGAGACGCTGGCGCGGCTGCAGCTCCATCGTGCGAGCATCCCGTTCGAGGACGGTGTGGTCATCCCTGGCGTCGGTGAGGTGGACATCGTTGTCGACGGTTGGCTCGTGCTCGAGCTGGACGGCTATGCCTACCACGTCGGCGAGTACCAGTTCGGCCGGGACCGCCACCGGGACCGAGAGCTGATGCGCCGGGGCTTCCGGGTCGCCCGTTTCACAGCCAAGGATGTTCGGCAAGGAAAGGTGGCCCAGGAGGTGCCCGGGCTCCTGCTTTCCAGGCCACGTTATGAGGCCAGACTGTCCACAGCGGCCACAAACGAGTCGGCCACAGCTCGACCAAGAGTACAGAACATTGCAATCACGCGGTCTACTTAAAGACTTGCACGACCCGTCAGGCCATTTGTGGCCGCCGTGGACACGCAGACACCGCTGACACAGGTGGTGCAGGGCCGTATCCCGCTGGCCGTGGACACGACTAGCCAGCCACAGCACGTCCCTGCCAGCAGACAGATCGCGCCCACGCGCCAGCAACGAGGCTCCCGACCCTGGGGGTCGGGAGCCTCGTCAACGGCAGCCTGCCACCGCGATGGTGCTCAGGCCTTGCGAGCCTCCTCAATGCGCTCGCGGAACTTCGCGAGCTGCTCGGTGATGGCAGCGGGGAGCTTGTCACCAAACTGCTTGAAGTACTCCTCGGTGTCGTCCATCTCTGCGGCCCAGGCGTCGGGGTCGATCTCGAAGAGCTTGGCCCAGTCGGCCTCACCCAGATCGGTCCCCTCCAGGTTGAAGTCCTCAAGCCTGGGGTAGCGGCCCGTCACGCCGTCAACGGCCTCGACCTCACCGGCGGCCCGGCGCACGATCCAGTCCAGCACGCGGGAGTTGTCCCCGAAGCCAGGCCAGATAAACTTGCCGTCCTCGTCCTTGCGGAACCAGTTGACCTGGTACACCTTGGGGAACTTGTCCCCCAGCCTCTCCTGCATCTCCAGCCAGTGGGACCAGTAGTCAGCCATGTGGTAGCCGCAGAAGGGCAGCATGGCAAAGGGGTCATGACGCAGCGAGCCGACCTTGGCGTCCAGGGCGGCGGCGGTGACCTCGGAGGCCACGGAGGCGCCGATGAACACGCCGTGGGCGGCCTCGTACTGCTCGGCCACCAGCGGGACGTTGGTGGCGCGGCGCCCACCAAAGAGGATGGCGTCGATGGCCACACCCTCGGGGGCCTCCCAGTCCGGGCAGATGATCGGGCACTGAGAGGCCGGGGTGGTGAAGCGGGAGTTGGGGTGAGCGGCCTTCTTGCCAGCCTCGGCGTCGGCCGGGGTGTAGTCGTTGCCCTGCCAGTCGATGAGGTGGTCGGGCAGCGGGGCGTCGATGCCCTCCCACCACACGTCGCCGTCGTCGGTCAGGGCCACGTTGGTGAAGATGGTGTTCTCACGCATCGTGTCCATGGCCATCGGGTTGGTGTCGTAGGAGGTGCCCGGCGCCACGCCGAAGAAGCCGGCCTCGGGGTTGATGGCGCGCAGCGTGCCGTCCGGCCCGGGACGCATCCAGGCGATGTCGTCGCCGACAGTCTCCACCTTGTACCCGGGGATGGTGGGACGCAGCATGGCAAGGTTGGTCTTGCCGCAGGCGCTGGGGAAGGCCGCGCTCACGTGGTACTGCTTGCCGGACTTCTCGTCAGTGAGTCGCAGGATGAGCATGTGCTCAGCCATCCAGCCGTCGCGGCGGGCCATGGTGGAGGCGATGCGCAGCGCGTAGCACTTCTTACCCAGCAGCGCGTTGCCGCCGTAGCCCGAGCCGTAGGACCAGATCTCGTTGGTCTCGGGGAAGTGAGTGATGTACTTCTCCTCGTTACAGGGCCACGCGGCGTCCTTCTCCCCCGGGGCCAGGGGAGCACCCACGGAGTGGACAGCGGGCACCCAGGTGCGGCCCTCGTTGATGAGGTCCATGGCGGCGGCACCCATGCGGGTCATGATGCGCATGTTGACCACGACGTAGGGGGAGTCGGTGATCTCGATGCCCAGCTGGGAGATGGGGCCACCCAGGGGGCCCATGGAGAAGGGGATCACATAGAGGGTGCGGCCGCGCATGGCACCGTCGAACTTCTCGTTGAGGATCTTCTTCATCTCCGCCGGGTCGTACCAGTTGTTGGTCGGTCCGGCGTCCTCCTCCTTCTCAGAGCAGATGAAGGTGCGGGACTCCACGCGGGCGACGTCACTGGGCAGCGAGCGGGCCAGGAAGGAGTTGGGACGCTTGTCGGGGTTGAGGCGGACGAAGGTGCCAGACTCCACCATCTCCGTGGTGAGGCGGTCCCACTCCTCATCGCTGCCGTCGGCGAAGTAGACGCTGTCGGGCTTACCGAGCTCGGCGATGCGCGTGACGAACTCGATCACGTCCTCGGGAGCGTTGGTGGGAGCAGCGGAGCGGACGTCCTGCTCGGACACAGTCATACGAGTCCCTTCCTAAGGGGGTCAGTTACTGACAGAGGTAGTCAGCACCTATCCTTCCCCACTGCAGCCGCAGGGTCACGTCGCCGAAGGTCCCAGCAGCACCCCGCAAACGCCCGCGACAGGGGTGCTTTCGCCCACGTGAGGCGGTTTTCCGCCCTCTGGAGGGGAGTTCCGCACCTCCGTTCCGCCCTCAGTGAAGGCGGTAACGATGCCGTGGCGGCGCGAGCCGGACGAGCCGAGACACGACGCGTGTAGCCTGCCACACATGTCTCAGCGCCCCCGCACCCACCGCCCGGTGCGGCTCGCCGCGTCCTGCGCCCTGGCCTGCCTGGCCCTGTCGGGCTGCACCCTGGAGATGGACATGGCGATCACCCCGACGGGCACCTACGACATCACCCTGGAGATGCGGGACACCACCGGGGAGGTGATCGGCAGCGAGGAGGACTGCGCCACGATGGCGGACCCCGAGGTCCTTGAGGTCTCCCAGGACGCCCAGGTCGAGGCCGAGCCCCTCTCCGGCGGCAGCGACGAGGTCGGCTGCCTGGTGACGATTACCGGCGTGACGGTCCCGGATGCCTCCGAGGCCGAGGAGGGCGCGATCGTGGTGCGTGACGGCGACGTCTACACCGTCAGCCTTGCCGCCCCCGACCTGGGAGGTGACCCTGCGGCGCTGGCCCCTACACAGGGGGCTCAGGACACGGGGGGCTCCACCGCCGCCTCCTTCAACACCCTGGTGGACACCCGGGTCTCGGTGACCTTCCCCGGGAGCGTCACCGAGGCCGACGGCGGCTCAGTATCCGGCAGGACCGTCACCTGGGAGGACGCGGACGCCCTGACCGAGGGGGTCACCGCCTCTGGCTACGCGGAGCAGTCCCAGGGCACCTCCTGGACCGCCAACCCTGCCACCTGGGTCACCGCCATCCTGGTGACGGCAGGAACCGCCCTGGGGCTGGTGGTCGTGGCCAGGAGACGACGAGCTCAGCGGCCCCGGGACGGCCAGGAGAGGCGGCGGAAGACCCGGAGAGACCGACAGACCACCCGGAGGAACAAGGGAGTGGGAAAAGAGCAGAAGCGGCAGCAGGCCGGGCACCCCCGGACCCGCCGGAAGCGGCGCTGAGCAGCGCGCCTCCCTGAGGCCCGCAACCCTCAGGAGGCACGCTGCGCGCTAGCGGAGGGGCGGGCCGCGTACAACCCGCCTACCAGGTGCTTACCGGAGCCACTCACGCGGGACCGCAGCGGTCCAAGCAGCCGGGGCGCCCCGGGTCAAGCGGGCCGGTAGGTGAACCTCTCCCACCCCAGGGCCTCAATGCGGGCAGCCAGGTCCTCGCACTGGGCGTCCCACCCGGGGACGGTGGCCACGAGCCCCTCCCGTGCCCCCTTGCTACGGGCCTGCTGGAGGGCGTAGGTGCGAACACCCATGTCGTGCACGCGCCGGGCGACCTCGTAGGCGTCGGTGGCTGTGACGTCCCCGGGCACCACGGTGGTGCGCACCTCGACGTCGGGGAAGACGTCGGGGAAGCTGGGGAGCCTGTCCGGAGCGCTGCCGCCCGGGCTCCTGCCGCGCAGGCCTCTGCCGTGCGACCCCCTGCGGCCCGCGACCGCCTCCAGGAGAACCCGCAGGCTCTCCCAGGCCCTGGCCCCGGCGTGCGGGCGGCCGACCACCTCCCGGTAGTGCTCAGGCAGGGCCTTGACGTCCAGGCCCACCCAGTCGAGCAGGCCCCGCCTCACCAGGTCGCGCAGCCTGCGGGGGTAGGCGCCCGCCGTGTGCAGGCCGACGGCGAACCCGGCCCCGCGCACCTCGGCGGCGGCGGCAGCCAGCGCGTCCTGGCGCAGAGGCTCCCCACCGGTGAGGACGACGCCGTCGAGCAGGCCCGCTCGCCTGGCCAACAGGTCGCGGACCTCCTGCCAGGCCACCAGGCCCGGCGCCTGGGTGGGGATGAGGGCCTGGTTGTGGCAGTAGGTGCAGTCCCAGGGGCAGCCCTGGGTGAAGACCGTGGCGGTCAGGTGGTCGGGCCAGTCGACGGTGCTCAGGGGGACCAGCCCGGCAATGACCAGGTCGTCAGCACGGCGACAGGCACGGGCGTGCTCCTTCCGCCCGCTGCCAGGTAGCACGGCGGGGGGAGGCAGTGGCAGACGCGCGGGCATGAGCGAGGCGGGACGAGCCCGCTAGGCACCCACCGCCGCCAGGCGGGAGACCGGCTCACCGTGGTCACCTGCCGCCTGCTCGGTGAACATCTGCCGCTCGGCGTACTCGCCCTTCTTGCCGATATTGAAGGAGCGCACGGGGCGGAAGTAGCCCATGACCCGGGTCCACACCTCGCACTCCACCGGCTCGGCCTCGGGGTGCGCGGCGGCGCACCTGCCGCAGGTGGTGTGCTCCCCGGCCAGGTAGCCGTGGACGGGGCAGATGGAGAAGGTGGGGGTGATCGTGATGTAGGGGGCGCGGAAGGCGGTGAGGCTGCGGCGCACCAGCTCTTTGCAGGCGGTAGCGGAGGAGATGCGCTCGTTCATGTAGAGGTGGAGCACGGTGCCGCCGGTGTACCGGGTCTGGAGCTCCTCCTGCATCTCCTGGGCAGTGAAGGGGTCGTCGGTGTAGCCCACGGGCAGCTGGGAGGAGTTGGTGTAGTACGGGTTGGAGTCGGTGCCGGCCTGGAGGATGTCGGGGTAACGCCTGCGGTCCTCCTTGGCGAAGCGGTAGGTGGCGCCCTCTGCGGGCGTGGCCTCCAGGTTGTAGAGGTGCCCGGTGGCCTCCTGGAAGGCCACCATGCGCTGACGAACGTGGTCGAGCAGGCGCACGCACATGGCGTGGCCGCGCGGGTCGGTGATGTCGTAGCCGCCGCCAGGCTCGTGGCGGGTGAAGTTGCGGACCATCTCGTTCATGCCGTTGACGCCCAGGGTGGAGAAGTGGTTGTCCAGGGTTCCCAGGTACCGCTTGGTGAAGGGGAACAGCCCGGCGTCGATGTGGTGCTGGATGACCTCGCGCTTGAGCTCCAGGGTGTCGCGCCCGATCTCCAGGAGCTCGTCCAGGCGGGCGGTCAGGGCAGACTCGTCCCCGGCGTGCAGGTAGCCCAGGCGGGCCATGTTGACGGTGACCACGCCCACGGAGCCGGTCTGCTCGGCGGAGCCGAACAGACCGTTGCCGCGCTTGAGCAGCTCGCGCAGGTCGAGCTGGAGGCGGCAGCACATGGAGCGGATCATGCCGGGGTCGAGCTCGGAGTTGATGAAGTTCTGGAAGTAGGGCAGGCCGTACTTCGCGGTCATGGTGAACAGGAGGTCAGCGTTGGGGGTGTCCCAGTCGAAGTCCCGGGTGATGTTGTAGGTGGGGATGGGGAAGGTGAACACGCGCCCCTCGGCGTCGCCCTCGGTCATGACCTCCATGAAGGCGCGGTTGATGAGGTCCATCTCCGCCTGGAGGTCGCCGTAGGCGAAGTCGCACACCTCCTCTCCGATCAGGGGGTGCTCGTCGCGCAGGTCGGCGGGGCAGGTCCAGTCGAAGGTGAGGTTGGTGAAGGGGGTCTGGGTGCCCCACCGGGAGGGGACGTTGAGGTTGAAGACAAGCTCCTGCATGCACTGCCTGACCTGCTCGTAGGTCATGGAGTCCAGTCGGACGAAGGGCGCCATGTAGGTGTCGAAGGAGGAGAAGGCCTGTGCCCCGGCCCACTCGTTCTGCAGCGTGCCCAGGAAGTTGACGATCTGGCCGACGGCGGAGGAGAAGTGCCGGGCGGGGCCTGCGGCGATGGCGCCGGGGACGCCGTTGAGACCCTGCTGGAGGAGGTCCTTGAGCGACCAGCCCGCGCAGTACCCGGCGAACATGTCCAGGTCGTGGATGTGGAGGTCGGCGTCGCGGTGGGCCTGCCCGGCCACAGCGGGGTAGACGTGGGACAGCCAGTAGTTGGCCACCACCTTGCCGGAGGTGTTGAGCATCATCCCGCCCAGGGAGTAGCCCTGGTTGGCGTTGGCGTTGACGCGCCAGTCAGAGCGGTCCAGGTACTCGGTGATGGTGGACACCGCGTCCACCTGGGGGCGGCCGCCCTGCACGACGACGGAGTCCGCAGAGCCCCGGGCGGCGGTGTCCGAGGCAGCGGAGCCCAGGGCAGCAGGGGCCAGGGTGGCGGCACCCTCGCCGCCACCCACACTGCTGATGCCGTCAGTGTCGTGGTCGGTGTCGCCAGTGAGGTCGTTGGTGTGGTCAAGCACGGGTCTCTCCGATGACGTGGTCAGGTTCGGTGTCGGTGAAGGCTGTTCTTGTACGGTCCAGGGCCTGCAGACCCTGGGCGCCATGGTGCCCGCTGGCACTGACACGACCAGCTCCGGCGGGCGCCGTCGCCCCCCTCGCAGACCTCCCGGACGGCGGCGACAGCCTTGAGCCTACTCCTTAAGGGAGCCACCTCTAACCACCACAACACATCATCTGGTATCTCGATTCCCTCACAGACACAATATATTGTGGTATCAGCAAGGACTTTTGTCCCGATAGGCGTAGCTTCCGCGTGGCCGCCCATCGTACGCCCCCCTGGCGCACCAGTAGTCGGAAGGCGGCTCACAAGCAGACCTCTACCTGCTGCGCCCGTCCCGACAGCCACTCAGCCAGCCCTACCGCCCGAGGAGACCTGGCACAGACGCTCCGGGCCGGAGCGTAGGACGGAGAGCACCTCCGCCCGAGGAGACCTGGCACAGACCGGCTGCCCGCAGCCGGTCACCAGCCCGAGCCGACGCCCATGACGCTGGAGCCGGCGACACGCCCACCTTCCTCCGTATCTATACGGATCCGCGGAGTCACGCCATTTCACCACACAGGCTCGCAGGGCCTGAAAGGCTCCCATGTGCATCAAGCTCCTTGTTGCACATGGGAGCCCCGTACACCGGTCACGCGTCAAACCAGGATCCGCGTAATCACGCGGCTTTCGCGCCCAACCCCAGAACGAGCGTGCGCAACCCAGCCCACGAGCCACGACCACCAGCCCCCAGACGCACCACCAGAGGAGCGCACAAATCCCGCCACCACACAACAGGCCCCAGCACAGCCAGGCCCCGAGGCGCCCACCTACCGCTCGCGCGGCGATCACCACTCAAGGAGCAGCCAGGTGGGTGGCCCGTCCGGACCCGCCTACCCGCCCGCGCGCGTCAGCAGCCCCTCTCACCCCAGGTGACGCGTGGAGGTACGTCACCGACTGGCTCGACGCCGACCAGGTCTGGGTACCCACTCCGGGAGTCCGCCACCGCGACATTCTCAGCCAGCTTCTCATCAGCGGCGACCTGCGCGGAAACATGGTGACCGATGCCCACCTCGCCGCGCTTGCCCTTGAGCACGGAACCAGCGTTTGCTCCTTTGACAGCGACTTCGCCCGCTTCAAAGATCTTCGCTGGGTTACTCCCGAGCACACGTAGCAGCACAAGCAGCCCCGGACCGGGACCTGCCCGCAGTGGTCACGCCTGCGGCGCGGGCGCGGTGTCACCGAGCCTGTGGGCCATGCGCACCACCCGGGCGGCCTGCTTCTCCAGCTCAGCCCGGGTCAGGCTCACCCCGGACTCGGGCTGGCCGTGCAAGGCGGCCAGGATATCCTGGCGGTCCTCCTCACAGCCGGGCATGAACAGCTCGTTGCCCGCCTTGATGGTAGCCGCCGCAGTGGCGCGCGGGTAGGTGAGGTCGGTACGGGTCATGGCGCGCACCACCCAGTCGGTCATGACCAGGCCGACGAAACCCCACTCCTGGCGCAGGATCGTCTCCAGCAGCTCGGCGGACTCGGAGGTGTGCACCCCGTTGACCAGGTTGTAAGAGGTCATGACCGCGCGCGGCTGGGCCTCACGGACCACAATCTCGAAGCTGCGCAGGTACAGGTCCCGGGCGGCCCGCTGCGACACGCGGCTGTTGGAGTTGAAGCGGTTGGTCTCCTGGTTGTTGAAGGCCAGGTGCTTGACGGTCACGCCGCGCCCCGGGTGGGACTGCACGCCGCGGGTGATGCCGACCGCCACACGCCCAGCCAGCAGCGGGTCCTCGGAGAGGTACTCGAAGTTGCGCCCGCACAGGATGGAGCGGTGCAGGTTGAAGGCCGGGGCCAGCCACAGGTGGGCACCGAAGTGGTCCATCTCCGCGCCGACTAGGTCGCCGTAGGACTCAGCCAGGTCCGGGTTCCAGGACTGGGCCACAGCGGTACCGATCGGGATGGCGGTGGCGTACTGCTCAAACGTGCGCTCCGGCACGCGCTCGGTGTCGGCGCCGACCTCACCGCCCAGCGCGACGACGGACTCCTCGTCCATGAGCTCGGCGAACAGGCCGCCCAGCGCCTCCCCCAGCGGGAACCGGCCCTCGGCGTCCTCACCCACCTGGGGCGCCAGGCGCAGGCCGGCGGGGCCGTCAGCCATGACCAGGGAGGGCAGGCCCTCGACACGCGTGGTCGTCTGTCCGGCGGCACCGACGAGCGTCTGGGAGGCCTGGCCGACGACGGACTGCCTGTCCGCGCTGTCCTCGTACTGGCCCAGCACGACGTAGGCGAGCTTCTCGTCAGACAGTCGCCTCACCTCGTCGATGGCCCCGCTCAGGTCCACCGGCAGCTGGGTGTCCTCACGCCGCAGGTCTGCGGCAGCCACAGCCAGGCGCGGGACGTCAGCGGGCGCCCCGACGCTCACCGGGGAGGCTGGTCGGAAGTCGGTGAAGCCGGGGTCTCCCAGGACGTTGTGGAGCTGGCGGACCACCGCCGTCTCAGCCAGCTCGACGACGGCGGCAGGCACCGTGTCACGGCTGGAGGAGCCCACCCGGACCACGTAGTCGCCCGCCTCCAGGACGGTAGCGGTCCTGGAGGCGTCATAGGAGGCGAGGTCGGTCAGGTCAACGGTGATGGTGACCTCCTGCGTGGCCCCGGGGGCGAGCTCACCGGTCTTGGCGAACCCGGCCAGGGCCTGGTAGGGCTGGTCAAGCCTGCCTGCGGGCACGGACACGTAGACCTGGAGGACCTCCTTACCTGCGGCGGCACCGGTGTTGGTGACGGTGGTCTTGACAGTGATCTCGGAGATCCCGGAGCCGGATGCGCTGACGGCGGGAGCGCCGATGGAGAAGGTCGTGTAGCCCAGGCCGTGGCCGAAGGGGAAGATCGGGACCTTGCCTACCGAGTCGAAGTAGCGGTAGCCGACGTAGACGCCCTCGCGGTAGCTGGTGTCGTCCGGTTCGCCGAAGTCGCCCTCGGTGGAGTAGTCCTCCCAGGCCGCCCAGGTGGTGGACAGCCTGCCGGAGGGGTAGCTCCTGCCCAGCAGGACGTCGGCGAAGGCGTCACCGGTGACTGCCCCCAGCTGGGAGAGCAGGAGGATGTTGGCGACGTCGGCCACCGGGCTCAGGTCCACGACTCCTCCGACATTGAGGACTAGGAGGAACCGCTCGTGCGCCGCCGCGAGCGCGGTGATGTCGCGGACCTCGGAGGCGGTCAGCCGCACGTCGCCGGCCTGGGGGCTGCGGTCGCTGCCCTCCCCGGAGTCGCGGGCAAGGACGTAGACGGCGGCCTCACCACCACCGTCCAGCGGCAGGTCATAGTCGGGGGCGGGCTCCACGGCGCCCATGCCCACCATGATGGCGGGCCGCCCCTCCTGCCTGGCCTGCTCCCGGATACCGGCGACGAAGGCCTGGTGGTGCTCCTCGGCAATGCGGTCGTAGGCGTCCAGCCAGGTCTTAGTGGTGATGGTGAAGCCCGCCTTCTCCAACCCCTCCTCAACTGTGACGACGTGGCGGGAGTTGACGTCGCCGGAGCCGGTGCCGCCCTTGACGGTGCGCCGTGCCCCCGCCCCGTACAGGGCCAGGTGCCCGGGGCGCTCCAGGGGGAAGGAGCCGTCGGTCTTCAGCAGCACCATGGACTCGGGCGCGCCCGCGCGCACTGCCTCCAAGTGGTCGATCTCGTACTGGTTCATCTCGTGCTGGTTCATGGTGCCATCAGCCTCCCGGCTCGTGTCCTGCACTACCACACCTGCTACCTGGCCCGGGACCCGGCGTGCCGCCCGGGTCGTGCCCTGGTACCTGGTCCGTGCCGTCCTGTTCGGTGCCCCACGGCGGATCGCCTCCTTCCGAGGACTAGCCGAGCTGGTCACGCACCTGCATGCGGCTTGGCCGACGGCGCATGAGGCCACCTGTGCGCTCACCGTCGAGCACGAGGGCAGCATAGCCCATCCGCCCGACCTGTTTCTGGAACTACTTCCGGAGATGGCTCCGGAGCCTCGGCACGACCCGGTCGCTGTTGCCGAGCGGACTCAGCCTCACCGTCAGGTCAGTCACGCCGCGAGCAGCCCCAGACAGTGTACGCCGACCGCAGGCACCCACCAGACGTACCAAATCCTCACCGAGAACCGAATCCTCAGGATGTAGCGAATCTTCACAGAAGACCGACGTTCCGGTCATCCAATGAGGGACCGGTCGCCCTATGAGGCAACAGAAACGTCGTAGGACAACATGGTGCCGTGTTGTCCTACGACGTTTCTGTTGCCTGAGCGCGCGGGCGATCGCCTACGGCCCCAGGGCGTGGAGCGGGAAGGTGAGGACGCCGTCGGGCAACCGCATCGTGGGGCCGTCGGCGGTGACCACGGCGGTGAGCACCGGCGCGGGCGTGCGCGCCGTGTCAATGTCAGCGACGAGGCTGGCCAAGGAGGCTTGCGCGGCAGGAACCTGCCTCTGCCCGAGCTTGACCTCAAAAGCGGCCCAGCGTCCGTCGTCGAGCTCGACGACGGCGTCCGCCTCCTTACCCGCCTTGTCCCGGTAGTGGTACACCCGGCCACCCAGTGCCTCGGCGAAGACCCGTAGGTGCTGGACAACCTGGGACTCGAACCACAGCCCCGCAGTCGGGAGGTCGTGCATGAGACGCTGCGTCGAGGTCGAGGTGACAGCAGCCGCCAGTGCCGGGTCAACGAGGTGCAACTTGGGGGAGGTCCGCACAGCGTACCGGGATCGCAGGTGCGGCGCCCATGCCTGTTGCTCTTCGACAACAAAGAGCCGCTTGAGGGCGTTGACGTAGGCGACAGCGGTCTCCACCCTCATCGACTGGGTGGAGGCGTCCTTGACAAGGGTAGCGAAGGACGCCTCCGTGGCGACGTTGCGGGCCAGCGAGCGCAGGAGGGCCTGGAGACGGAGCGGGTCGCGACGGGGCTCCCTGTCTAGACGGCCCACGTCAGTACTGACGATGTCGTCAACGTAGTCGCGCAGGTGGCGCTGCGCCTGGGTCGTCGTGGCGCCCAGGTCCCCCGGCCAGCCGCCGTGCACCAGGGCGTCCAGGGCGTCGGGGACTGTCATGGTGGAGTCGAGCACCGGGTCCGGGAGCTCACCGGCAAAGAGAGCAGCCAGTGACACCCGTCCGTCGCCCAGACCACGCTCGAACAAGGTCATGGGACGCATCCGCACCCGGGAGATGCGGTGCGCACCAGAGTGCCGCGCCGCGTCCTCCGAAGGCACGGCAGAGCCGGTGAGGATGAACTGTCCCGGCGCCTGTCTGCGGTCAATCTCTCGCCGTACGACGTTCCACAGGACCGGCGCAACCTGCCATTCGTCAACCAGCCGTGGGGCAGCACCGTCCAGCAGCAGGGCGGGGTCAAGGTCCAGCGCCGCCTGGACCTGTGGGAGCCCGCTGTCCAGGGCCACTTCGGAGGCGCAGTGGTGGCGGCCGGTCATGGTCTTGCCGCAGGCGCGCACACCCTCAAGCAGCAGGCCGCCGGAGTACCCCATGATGTCCGTGACCAGGGTGTCAACGACCCTGGGCCGGTAGCCCGTAGCATCCGCCACCCTCATCACCCCTCCCTTGCCGATTTTCCGCGCCACCGCAGGCTTCCCCCCTGATCAACCGGTCATGTGGCGCGCATCCAGCCGGTCAGATGGCGCCATTCTAACCGGTCATGTGGCGCGCATCCAGCCGGTCAGATGGCGCCTGCTGCGAGCGACGAGATCCACAAGCCCCACCGGACCACGACGCAGCGGAGCCTGCAGCCAGCGGCGGCAGTGCCGCACAGGTCCTCGCCCCCAACAGGGGCGTGCGAACTGACCTACGTCCCTGACGCAGCGCCGCACAGGTCCCTGCCCACGCAGCCCGCTCACCACGACGACGTGGCCTCGCGCGTGCACCTGGCCGGAGGGAGGTGAGGGACCGGGGAAGCTGGGCCGCGCCCTCGCGGAAAAGCACGCAGCCGCCTACCGGTTTGCCTCTTCGCTATAGAGACGTTACACTTGGCAGCCGTGCTGTCAGCGGCGAGGATGGCACGGTCAGCAGCCACGTTACGCTCGACGCCGTCAGGGACGAACGAGTCTTATGGGCCAAGCAGGATCGGGCAGGACTAGCGCGCAGCCTGCTCCACGCACACCGTCCCACCGCAGCCACAGGGAGCTCCCACATGCCCGGGCACTCAAACTGGAAGAAGGTCCTTCTTCTCTCTGTTCTTCTCGGCACCATCTCCTTGGTCCTCAACATCTCGTTCCAGGAGGAGATGGAAGGCGGCTGGCAGACCTACTCGGGATTTCGGAAGGCTGGCGCCAAGCTGGTCAACTCCGGCTCCCTGTGGGCCGCCCTGGCCTTCTACTGCGGCAGCCTGACGGCGACCCCCCGGGCAGGGGCGCTCGCCGGGGTGCTGAGCGCCCAGTGCGCCCTGGGAACCCACTACGCACTGGGAATCCTCACGCCCGTCTACAACCACGGTGCGATGCTCGCCAACATCGAGTGGTTCATCGCAGGAGCGGTGCTGTGCTGCCCCCTGGGAGCACTCGGGTGGCTCTCACAGCAGCGTGGAGCCCTGCCACTGCTGGCTCGCCTTGTCCCGGCGGCATGCGTCATCGCCGACCCCGTCGTCACCCGGAGGCTGTCCGTCGCACCGCCTGAAATCCCCTGGTCTGAACGATACTCGGACCTGTTAAGCGGCCTTCTTCTTCTCATTGGCGGCCTCACCTGGGCGGGCTACACCATCTACCAGATCGCCGCTGGGAGAAGAAGAGCGCCCGGGCGGCCTCACGCAGCCAGCCTCACACGATGGTCATCCCGCCGTCCACGGCGATGAACTGCCCCTGGACGTAACTGCACGCGTCGGAGGACAGGAACAGCACCGGGCCGTTGAGCTCCCCGGAGGCACCGGGGCGCCCGGCCGGGTTCAGCGTGTTGTAGGCGGCCAGGAACTCCTGGGAGGCGAACAGGGTATGCTGCGTCATCTCGGAGGGGAACAGGCCCGGACCCAGGGCGTTGACGGTGATGCCGTAGCGGGCGTAGGAGGCGGCCATGCCCTTGGTCAGGCCGGTGACTGCCGCCTTGGAGGCGTTGTAGGAGTGACGGATGAAGGCGTCGGTCTTGTCAGCGATGACGGCGTTGACCGAGGCGATGTTGACCACGCGCCCGTAGTGGGCCTCCTTCATGTGGGGGATGACGTACTTGGAGACGTGGGCGATCCCCTTGACGTTGGTGCCCAGTGAGGTGTCCCAGTCCTCGTCGCTCAGGGTCTCCACCCCGCCTCCCACGGCGACACCGGCGTTGTTGAGCAGGATGTCGATGGTGTCCAACTCGGCGAGGACCTTCTCCACCGCCGCCTGGCAGCTGGCCTCGTCGGTGACGTCCCAGCCCGCGGCCACCACGGTGACGCCGTGGGCCTCCAGCTCGGGCCTCAGGGCCTCCAGACGGTCGGTACGCCGGGCCAGGAGCGCGACGTTGGCCCCCGCCTGGGCGTAGGCGCGGGCGGCGTCGGCCCCCAGGCCGGAGCTGGCCCCTACGACGACGGCGTTCTTGCCCCGGATACTGAACAGCTCTGCTGCTGGCGGCACTGCGTGGTCCTTTCCGGTCTGCGGCCCGTGACGGCACGGGCCGGACCTGCCGGTGCTGCGGGCCAGGCATGTCACCGGGCATGTCAGTGCGGCCTGCTGACCGCACTGTGCACCCGCAGGTACGCCTGTGGGAGCGCAGAGCCAGCTGACGCGCGGCCCCAGACACGCCCCCAGCCCCAGCGCCGCACGCCCCAGACACGCCCCCAGGCAACAAAAAGCTCATAGGCAACACGGAGCCATGTTGCCTATGAGCTTTTTGTTGCCTAGCCGGATCGTGCCAGGGCCGCCAGGGCTACCAGGGCCGCCCGGTCGCCCCGGGCCTCACCCCAGGTTTGCCGTGAGGAACTCGGCGATCCTCTCCCACGGGATGGCCTCCTTGCCGCCACCGTCGTAGAGGTCGGTGTGGGAGGCGCCCGGCACGGTCACCATCTCCTTGTTGTCACCCTGGAGCCTGGCGAAGGCGTCCTTACCCATGTAGTAGGAGTGCGCCACGTCCCCGTGGAGGATCATCACCGCGTTCTCGATCTCCTCGATGTAGCCCAGCAAGGTCGCGTTCATCAGGGAGGAGCCGCCGACCACCGTCCAGCCGTCGTTGGAGTACAGAGAGCGGGGGTGGTAGCCCCGCGGCGTCTTGTAGTAGGCGTAGTAGTCCTTGGCGAAGTCGGGGGCGTCGTCGGGAAGGGGGTCCACCACGCCGCCAGCCATGGCATAGGTGCCGGACCGGTAGTCGGCGGTGCGCTGCGCCGCCACGGAGGCGCGCATCTGGTTGCGGGCCTCGGCGGAGTCGGAGGAGTCGAAGTAGCCGTTGGCGGCCACCCGGCTCAGGTCGTACATGGTGGAGACCACTGTGGCCTTGATGCGCGGGTCCGCGGCCGCCGCGGCCAGGGCCATGCCGCCCCAGCCGCAGACGCCGATGACGCCGAGGCGCTCGGGGTCGACGTCGCCGCGCACGGACAGGTAGTCGACGGCGGCCTGGAAGTCCTCGATGCTGATGTCCGGGGAGGCCATGTAGCGGGGTGCGCCCCCGGACTCGCCGGTAAAGCTGGGGTCGAAGGCGACGGCCAGGAAGCCGCGCTCAGCCATGGCCTGGGCGTACAGGCCGCTGGACTGCTCCTTGACGGCACCGAAGGGACCGGACGCGGCCAGCGCGGGCAGCGGCCCCCCGGCACCCTGAGGCCGGTAGAGGTCGGCCGCCAGGGTGGTGCCGAACCGGTTGTGGAAGGTGACCTTGGCGTGGTCCACCTGGGTGGAGCGAGGGAACACCTTGTCCCACTCCTGCGTCAGCTCCAGCGTGTCCTCACGGGGGCCGGGTGTGTTGTCCGTCTGGTCATGGTCCTTACTCCTCGCTCCTGGGTCAGGCCCCCACAGCCCGACCGGTCACCACCTATTCTCACCAGCAGCATGCCATAATGCTAATGGCGATTCAGCATCCTGGATATTCCTAGGTAGAATATCTGCGTCGGGCACTCCTGTGGGCACACCCGGCACGCGCCCCATACGCCGCCCGCCCGCACGCACAGCGCCCGCCGCGACGCGCCCGACGCGCGGCACACACCGCACCCGCACATGCCCGCACGCCGCACCCCCGAACCTCGCAGACAGGGAGCCGACCGCATCATGGAGATCCAGACACTGCGCTACTTCCTCGCGGTCGCGCGCGAGGAGAACATGACCCGGGCCGCCGGAGCGCTCCACGTCACGCAGCCCACGCTGTCCAAGCAGGTGAGGTCGCTGGAGCGCGAGCTGGGCACAAGCTGTTCACCCGGCACTCCTTCAGCATCGAGCTGACGGAGGAGGGCAGGCTCCTGCACGAGCCGCCACCGACCTTGTCCGCATGGCGGACCGTATCGAGACCGAGTTCCGCGGCCTGGACGACGTCACCGGCGGTGACCTGCACCTGGGCCTGGCCGAGTCCTGGCAGGTCAGCGTCCTCGCCCAGGAGATCAGCCACCTCAGGAGGCACTGCCCCCGCCTGCGCTATCACGTCACCAGCGGCGGTACCGCACAGGTCACCGACAGCCTTGACCGCGGGCTGCTCGACTTCGCCGCGCTCGTCGAGCCGCCGGACGCCACCAGGTACGGGAGCCTTCCCCTGCCGGTCATCGACGTGTGGGGGGTCGTCATGCGCAGCGGCAGCACCCTGGCAGCCAAGGAGGCCGTCACCGTCGAGGATCTGGTCGGCCTGCCGCTGCTGTGCTCCGAGCAGTCCTGGGAGCGTGACATCCCGGGCTGGGCCGGGGAGCGCATGGGGGAGCTCACCCTGGAGGGGACCTTCCAGCTGGCCTACAACGGCGCCGTCTTCGCCCGGGATGGGACTGGGCTACCTGCTCGCCTTCGACCACCTGGTGGACACCAGCCCGTCCAGCGGCCTCACCTTCCGCCCGCTGAAGCCCACGCTGACCTCACACATGCACCTCATCTGGCGCCGGGAACAGGTCCTCTCGCCCATCGCGCAACGCTTCCTGGCCCAGGTGCGCTCCTCGCTGGGGAGCTTGCAGGACCCCCAGGACCCCCAGGACCCCACAGCAGCCGGTCACGCCCCGGCGGAGCGGTAGTAGAGCACCGCGACCTGGGTGCGGTTGCGCAGCCCGAGCTTGGCCAGCACCGCGCTGATGTGGTTGCGCACGGTGCCCTCGCTCATGAACAGCCGCCCAGCCACCTCGGCGTTGTCCAGGCCCTCGGACAGCGCCTCGACCACCTCGTACTCGCGCTCGGTCAGCGAGGCGAAGACCGCTGACCGCTCCCCGTATCCCCGGGGCCGGGGCGCCCGCAGGGAGCCTGTCGGCGCCTCCATGGTTTCCCCCATGGTCGCGGTACGCTCCAGGACCTGGCCCTCCATGACGGTCAGCCCGGCCATGACGCTGCGCAGGGCCGGGGCCACCTGGGCCACGTCCTGCTTGATGAGGTAGCCGCGCGCGCCCATCCGCAGCGCCCGCACGATGTAGTCGTCGTCGGAGAAGGTGGTGAGGAAGACGATGCGGGCCTGCCTGTCATGCTCCAGGACCTGCTCCGCCGCGCTCAGCCCGTCACCGCCGGGCATGCGGATGTCCATGAGCAGGATGTCGGGCTGGTGGCGGGCGTACCCGGCCACGGCCTGCGGGCCGCTGCCGCCCTGGCCGACGACCTCGATATCGTCTTCCGCCGACAGGATCGTGGCCAAGGAGCTGGCGACGATGGCGTCGTCGTCAACAATGAGCACCCTCATGCGTCCCCCTTCGGGATGGTGGCGAAGACCGTGAACCTCGGGGAGGGGGTGACACGCAGGACTCCCCCCAGCATCTCGACCCGCTCCCTCATGGAGCGCAGGCCCATGCCCACGGGATCGGGACGGGCGGACCGGCCCGGCACCGCGCCATCGTTGCTGATAGTGACCTGCCAGAACGCCGGGTACTCGGCCAGGGCGACCCGGGCGGAGTCGGCTGCGCCGTGGCGCACGGCGTTGGTCAGCGCCTCCCGGGTCACCGCCAGCAGGCAGTGGGAGACGTCGGTGGGCGGGGCCTGGTCCAGCAGGCAGCTGACCGCGACGTCCTTGATGCCACAGCGCAGCCCCAGCAGGTTGAGGGCCGTGGGCAGGTCCTCGCCCTCCTCGGACAGGGCGTGCACGCTGCGCCGCACGGAGCCCAGCGCCTCCTCAAGAGTGGCACCCACCTCCTCCAGCTGCGACGGCAGGGTGGGGTGGTCACGGTGGAGCACCTGGAGCGCCCTGACCCTCAGGGTGAGGCGGGTCAGCAGGTGCCCCACCGTGTCGTGGATGTCGCGGGCGATCCTGGTGCGCTCCGACAGGGCGGCCGCCCGCACCTCGTGGTCCTGGGCCTCCAGAAGGCGGGCGTTGGTGCGCTCCAGGGCGACCACCTTGACCTGCAGGTCGTCCCGCAGACGGTACAAGTGACCCCGGGTCAGGTCCCCTTGCGCGGTGCGCACACCCAGGAGCACCGCCACGGCGCACAGGACGGCCGCCAGGACCACAGCCGTCGGCGGCAGCCGCGCCCCTGTCGCTGCCGCCAGCACAGGCCCCCCGCACAGCAGGAGCAGCCAGGTGCCGCCTGCCCGTAGCGTGGTGGAACGGGCCAGGTCGTAGGCGGCCAGGGGCGCGCCGAGCACGGACTCCGGCGACAGGCAGCCCGCCACCAGGTAGGCAGCCGGGGCGACGACGGCCCCGCGCCTGCCCTCGGCCAGGACGCACAGGCTGCTCAGCACCACCGCCACCAGCACCCAGACGACCCGGACGACACCGGGTACGCCGACCACCAGCATCAGGGCGGTGCAGCCACCCAGGACGACGCTCTTGTCCACCAGTGGTCCCACAGGTCGATTATCCGGCACACCCAGCGCGCCCGGAGCACCTGGCGCACCCGGCACTCTCCCACCCCTGGGCCGAGAAGGTCTCAGGGAGACCTCTCCATGACATCTGTCACGGGTAGACGCGGGTCTCGTGACAGCGCTCAGCTGTGTTGGCTGGCGGGGCTGCGGCACGATGACGAGCACGGGCAGACGAGGCGGGCAGGCACGAGCAGACGGGAACAGGCAGGAGGCCTGTCGGCAAGGGCCTCGAACAAGGACTTCGAACAAGTGCCCCGAAGGAGCCCGAAGGAGAAGGAGACAGATGCCTGACACGACAACCGGCACCTCCGGCACCTCGTCAGAGGCAGTGGGCAGCACGGCCTCGACACCGGGCGCCACCACCAGAGTCACCGCCACCGGCAGCACCGGCAGCGCAGTGGCGGTCGAGGGCCTGGTCAAGCGCTACGGGGACCTGGTCGCGGTGGACAACCTGACACTGCGGATCGCCTCGGGCGAGATCTTCGGCCTGCTGGGGCCCAACGGCTCGGGCAAGACCACCACGATCAGCTGCATCCTCCAGCTCCTGACCCGCGACCGGGGCGAGATCAGCGTCCTGGGGCAGCCAATGAGGGCCACCTCCTACGACCTCAAGCGCCGCATCGGCATCGTCCCCCAAGAGGTGGCCGTCTTCGACGAGCTCACGGTGAGGGAGAACATCGACGCCTTCTGCGCCCTCTACGTCCCCGGCCGCAGGCAGCGCCGGGCCCTGGTGGAGGAGGCCATTGACTTCGTCGACCTGGGCCGCTTCGCGGGCTTCCGGCCCGCCAGGCTCTCCGGGGGTCTGCTGCGCAGGCTCAACATCGCCTGCGGTATCGCCCACCGGCCCGAGCTCATCATCCTCGACGAGCCGACGGTGGCGGTGGACCCCCAGAGCCGCAACGCGATCCTCGACGGCATCAGGGACCTCAACCGGCAGGGGGCGACCATCATCTACACCAGCCACTACATGGAGGAGGTGGAGCAGCTGTGCACCCGGATCATGATCGTCGACGGCGGCAAGGAGGTCGCCAGCGGCACCACCAGCGAGCTGAAGTCAATGATCGGGGTCGGAGAGCGCATCCGCGTCGAGGTGGTCGCCCCTGAGGCCCCTGGGGAGGAGACCGTCGAGCAGGTGCGCCGCCTGAGTCACGTGCGCTCCGCGGCCTGGCAGGCTCCCGAGCTGCTCGTCGAGTGCACCCCCGGCGCCCACAACCTCTCCGACGTCATGGAGGTGCTGGCAGCGCAGGAGGTCACCTGCGGGCGGGTGGCCTCCGAGCCACCCACGCTCAACGACGTCTTCCTGGAGATGACCGGGCGCGCCCTGCGCGACGAGGCAGCCTGAGGAGCCCGTGATGCCAGCGCTGTCAGTGGTGTCTGCTATGTCTGCGTTGTTCAAGGCGGTGCGGTGATGTCAGCGGTGTCAGAGGTCGTGACGATCGGCGCCTACCAGGCGCTGCACCTGGTCCGCGACCGGGTGCTGCTGCTGTGGACGCTGGGGCTGCCTGTCATCCTGTCACTCATCTTCTCCAGCATGTTCTCCGGCATGGACGAGCTCTACCAGGCCGACCCCGTCGAGCTGGGGGTCGTCCTGGATGAGCCCTACCGCGACGCGGAGGGGCTGGAGGAGGTGGTCACTGCCGTCTCCTCCCAGGACGGGGACATGCACCTGGTCAACACCCACCCCGTCTCCTCCCCCGCTGAGGCGGAGGACGCGGCCCTGGAGGGGGAGACCATCGGCTACCTGGCCGTGGAGGACGACGAGCCGGTCCTCCACGTCTCCCCCGCCAGCAGCGACGAGGCGACAGTCCCCGTGCTGCGGGCCGTCCTGGAGTCCTACCTGAGCACCCGGGCCGAGTACGCCGCGCTCACCACCCGGGGGGTCGGCCCCGAGCAGATGGCGGCCACCCAGGTGTCGCGGACCCACACCCAGGAGGTCCAGGTCACCCAGGAGCCCGCGGACCCGCAGGTGCGCTTCTACTACGCCCTGCTCGCCTTCGCCTGCGGGACGGGGGCGGCCGTGTCCGTCATCGCCGCCCAGGGGGTCGTGGCGACATCCTCACCGCTGGGTGCCCGCCGCAGCCTGGCAGGGACAGCCCGCTGGAGGGTGCTGCTGGGGACGCTGGTCGGCTCGTGGGTGTGCATCGTCGCCTGCCTGCTTATCGCCTTCTACGTCATCCGGGCGGTGGCCGACATCAGCTTCGGGCCGAGCACCTGGCTGTGCCACCTGGCGATCGCCGTGGCCAGCCTCATGACCTGCGCCGCCGGGGCCGCCCTGGGCACGGTGCGCGGCATGAACCTGGGGATCGTCTCCGGCAATGTGGCTCTGCTGTCGCTGCTCACCGGCCTGTACGGTCCCGGCGCGCAGCAGCTGGCCGACACCGTGGAGCAGTCCGCCCCCCTGCTCGCCCAGGCCAACCCCCTGTGGCAGATCGCCCGGAGTTTCTTCGCCCTGCTCTACTACGACAGCCTTGAGCCCTTCGCCCGCTGCTGCGCCGTCATGGGGGGCATGACCCTCCTGTTCCTGGCCGTCGCGCTGGTGCGCATGAGGAGGCTGAGCCATGAGCATCTTTAGGACGTCGCTGCGGATCGTCGCCGCGCACCGGCTCTACGTCCTGGTCTACCTGGTCCTGTTGAGCATGCTGGGCCTGCTCACTGCCGCAGCAGCCTCCAGCTCGCAGGAGGACGGCCGGCTCGTGGAGGAGGAGCCTGCTGTGGCCGTCATCGACCGGGACGGCTCCACCATCTCCCAGGGGCTCACCGGCTACGTGGAGTCCCAGGGGGAGGCCGTCTCCCTGGAGGACGCCAGGAGGGCGCTCCAGGACGCCGCCGCCCAGGACTGGGTCCAGTACGTCCTCATCATCCCCGAGGGATACGGGGAGGAGCTCGTCGCCGCAGCCCAGGAGGGGCAGGACCCCCCGGTGCTGGACACCGTGGTCAGCTACCAGTCCGCGACGGGCTCACGCGTGGACGTGCGGGCCGGCGCCTTCCTGGACCAGGTCTACGACTACCTCTCGCTGTCGGGGGCCACCCCCCAGGAGGCGGTCACGCTGGCGCGCGGGGCAGTGGACCAGTCCGTACGGGCCGAGGTGATCAGCGTGGCCTCCCCGTCCCTGCCGGAACGCTTCAGGGTCTTCACCGAGTTCTCCCTCTACCCGCTGTTCGCCTTCGGTGTGGTGGCCGTCTCCACGCTCATGCTGGCGCTGAGCCGCCGCCCGGTGCGCTCACGCCTGGCCTCCGCCCCGACCAGCGGGATCGTGCGCAGTCTCGGCGTCATGGCTGCCTGCCTCATGGTGGGCACCGTGGGGTGGCTGTGGGTCCTCGGCCTGGGCATGGTGGCCTTCACCGGCGCGGACGCGGCAGAGTCGGCGCTGCCCCTGGGGCTGGTGGGCCTGGCGCTGTTCTCCTACATGCTCTTCTCCGTGGCAGTCGGGTTCCTCCTGGGCCAGCTGGGGACGGGCCGCAACGTGGCCAACGCCGTGGCGAACATCCTCAGTATGGTGCTCACGTTCCTGTCGGGGGCGTGGATGCCGCTGGAGTACATGCCTGACGCGCTGGCGCCACTGACCAGGATCACGCCCAGCTACTGGGTGAACCAGGTGATTCAGACGGCGTCTACCGCGCCCTCGCTCAACAGCGACACCATCACGACGATGGTGGGCCAGTGCGCGGTGTGCGCCCTGTTCGCCCTGGCCGTCTTCAGCAGCGGGGTCGCCGTGGGGCGGCCCCGGGCCCGGTCCTCGCTGTAGCCCTTCCTGTAGCCCTTGCGGTGGGGCACCCTGACGACAGGGATGACCTGGTTCCCGGCTCGGGCACTACAGCCCCTGCGGTGGGGCACACTTGGGCGCATGACCACGCGCGACCTCACCGAGCTGCTGGAGTCTGTCGGCGCGCGTGACGGGCGCCTGGTGCACCTGGAGCACGTCCCGGCACGCCCTGGGCGCCAGGCCGACTGGCCCGCCTGGGCTGACGCCGACCTGGTGGCCGCCTACCGCCGCACCGGCATCACCCGCCCCTGGACCCACCAGGTGGAGGCCGCCGAGGCGCTGCACGCCGGGCACCACACGGTCCTGGCCACGGGAACCGGCTCCGGCAAGTCCCTGGCCGCCTGGCTGCCCGCCCTCAGCGACGTCCTGGCGGCACAGGCAGCGTGCCCGGCCCCGGTTAGCGGTCGGCCGCGCGGGGGAGGGCGTGAGAACGTCCGGGAGAAGAACGGCGGGAGGGTCTCGGCCCTGCGGCAGCGGCCCACCGTTATGTACCTGGCTCCCACCAAGGCCCTGGCTGCCGACCAGGCGGTGGGGCTGGAGCGCCTGGTCGCCGCGCTGGAGGCCGTCCAGGATGGGCACAGCGTCCAGGATGGGCATGGCCAGGAGCGCCTCCAGAAGCACAGTCGGGAGCGCAGCCCCACGTACGACCATGAGCGCAGCCCCACGTACGACCACGAGCACAGCCGACCCGCTGGTGCCGGGAGCACCGGTCCCGCCGTCGGTCTGCGCACGGTGCGCACCGGCGCCTGCGACGGGGACACGCCGATGGCCGAGCGGGACTGGGTTCGTGCTCACGCCGACGTCGTGCTGACTAACCCGGACTTCCTCCACTTCTCCCTCCTACCCGGCCACGAGCGCTGGACCCGCCTGCTACGGGGCCTGCGCTACGTCGTCGTCGACGAGTGCCATGCCTACCGGGGCGTGCTGGGGGCGCACGTGGCGCTGGTGCTGCGGCGGCTCCTGCGCCTGGTGCGTCGGCTGCGGCCCGACGGTCCCCAGCCGGTGGTCCTGTGCGCCTCGGCGACCGCCGCCGAGCCCGCCCTGACCGCCGCCCGGCTCATCGGGGCGCAGCCCAGCGAGGTCGTCACGGTCAGCGAGGACGGCGCTCCGGCGGGGCAGCGCAGCCTGGCCCTGTGGCAGCCTGCCCTGCGCGACCCGTGGGTGGCGGGTGCCCTCCTCGACCACGCGGGCGACCGAACCCCAGGCACACCCGCCCCGGGGCCGGTGGGCGCGCCAGCCAGGCCAGCCGACCCCACCACCGCCTCCAACCCTTCTGGCCCCGTCAGCCCTTCCGCCCGCAGTGACCTCTCCGGCCCTTCTGGCCTCAGCGATCCGGCGGCCCATGCCGACCCCGAGGACCCAGCAGCCAGGCGCTCGGCGCTGGTGGAGGCCTCCGAGCTGACAGTGGACCTGCTCAGCGTGGGGGCCCGGGTGCTGGTCTTTGTCCGCTCCCGCCGCAGCGCGGAGATCGTGGCCGAGCGCACCCGCCACACCTTGGGGCTGTCCCTGCCCGAGCTGGCGGGGACCGTGGCCGCCTACCGTGGCGGCTACCTGCCGGAGGAGCGCCGCGCCCTGGAGACGGACCTGCGCCGTGGGCGCCTGCGCGCCCTGGCGACGACCAGCGCCCTGGAGCTGGGGATCGACGTCACCGGCCTGGACGCGGTGGTCATCGCCGGGTGGCCGGGCACCCGCACGTCGCTGAGCCAGCAGGCGGGCCGGGCCGGGCGGGCAGGCGGGCGCGGCCTGGCTGTCCTCATCGCCTCCGACAACCCCCTGGACGCCTACCTGGTCCACCACCCCGAAGCGGTCTTCGCCTCCCCGGAGGCCACCGTCTTCGACCCGGCCAACCCCTACGTGCTGGCCCCGCACCTGTGCGCGGCGGCCTCGGAGTCCCCACTGAGGCAGGAGGACCTGGCCCTGTTCGGCCTGGCCGACGACTCCCTGCTGGTCGAGCTGGAGGAGCGCGGCGCCCTGCGGCGGCGCCCCACCGGGTGGTTCTGGAACGTGAACCTGCCCGGACGGCCGCAGGACCTCACCTCCCTGCGCGGGGACGGCCCGCCAGCCGTCCCCGTGGTGGAGACGGGCACGGGGACGGTCATCGGTACCGTGGACGGCGCGGCGGCGGACTCCACCGTGCACGAGGGGGCCGTCTACGTGCACCAGGGGACGGTGTACGTGGTGGAGGAACTCACCGAGGAGGCGGCCTTCGTGCGCCAGCAGGCAGCGGTCGGCTACCGCACCCGGGCCCGCTCGCGCACCAGCGTACGCATCCTGGCCGAGCGTGAGCGCCAGGAGTGGGTGGTGCCGCAGGACGGCGGGAAGCCGGGAGGAGACAAGGAACCGAGTGGCGGGCAAAGGCTGCCGGGAGTGCCCGCCGTCACCTGGTCCTTCGGCTCGGTGGAGGTCACCAGCCAGGTGACCGGCTACAGCAGGCTGGCGCTGCCAGGGATGGAGGTGGTCTCCCAGCACCCGCTGGACATGCCCGAGCGGGTGCTGCCCACCGCCGCCACCTGGTGGACGCTGCCCCGGGAGGTCTGTGAGGCAGCGGGGCTGGGTGACGACGTGCTGCCCGGGGCACTGCACGCCGCCGAGCACGCCGCCATCGGGATCCTGCCCCTGGTGGCCACCTGCGACCGCTGGGACATCGGCGGGCTGTCCACAGCGCTGCACCCCCAGACGGCGCAGCCCACCGTCTTCGTCCACGACGGCCACGCCGGAGGGGCCGGGTTCGCCGAGCGCGGGTACCGGGCCGGACGGCAGTGGCTCGCCGCCACGCTCGACGTCATCGAGCAGTGCGGGTGCACCAACGGCTGCCCCAGCTGCGTCCAGTCCCCCAAGTGCGGCAACAACAACGAGCCCCTGGACAAGCAGGGGGCCGCAGCCCTGCTGAGGCTGCTGGTGCAGGCGGCGCCCCCCGGAGGCGATGCAGCAAAGGACCATGCAGCACGGTAGTGGCCCTCGCCCCTGTGGCGGTACGGTCTCCTTCCTGTCCTGGCTCTCCTTACCTGCTCCTGACTGGCGGCCCAGTAGTAGCGCCCTTGCCTCTGTCGCGGTACAGCCTGCGCCCAGGAAGGAAGACCCTCAGCTGAGGAGAAGGAGGGCACAGCCCAGCAGGCCGTGCCCCGCCAGACAAGGACAGCGGGCGGCGAGCACGGTGAGCCAGGAGTCAGAACCTGGAACCAGCGCCCGCAGGCAGGTCCAGGACTCCAGGACAAGGCAGGGGACGGGTACACGGCAGCGGCCCCAGGGGAGGCCTGTGCGGACCTCCCAGCCGCTAGCAGCCCGGTCTAGAGTCATGCTCGAGCACCCGATCAGGGGAACCGCCCGGCGCTGCGGCACAAGCGGACCCGGCACAGCGCCGAACAGGGCACCACGGTCCGCCCTCTCCCAGACAGGAGAACCCATGAGCACCACAACACACCCCATTACCATCACCCTGGGCGGCTCCCTCCTCGCAGCCACCCTGGACGACTCCCCAGCCAGCCGCTCCCTGCTGCGCCAGCTGCCCGTCACAGTGTCCTTCTCCGACTACGCCGGGCAGGAGATCCTGGCCGCCCTGCCCGAGGCGCTGGACGTGACCGGGATGTCAGCCGCCGCGCCCCAGGCTGGCGACATCGCCTGGTACACACCCAACAAGGTACTCGTCCTGGCCTACTCCTCAGTGGGACACTGGCCGGGCCTGTACGTCATCGGGCGCATCAGCGGGGACAGCACGACGGTCATCAGCACGCTCAGGAGGGTGACGGGGCCAACTGAGGCGGTTATTAGAAAGGCTGAAACTGCCTACAAGCTGAAACTGCCTACAATACGTCTCCCCAACTAGCCGTACCCGGCCCGGCTAAACACACAAAGGCCCCGGAACGGAGTACGCACCCCACCAACGCCCAGCCGACACGCACAGACGTCGCCGTGACTGATAATCATCCCCGCGCGTGCGGGGTCAACTGAGCCGTGCGTGTACCGAGCGTGAGGACCCTGGGATCATCCCCGCGCGTGCGGGGTCAACAGCCTCCTCCACAGTGATCATCCTTCTCCTCCGGGATCATCCCCGCGCGTGCGGGGTCAACCGCCGAGAGGCAGGGACGCCGGTAGCGGAGACCGGATCATCCCCGCGCGTGCGGGGTCAACGACGGCGAGCACACCGTCGTCGAGCGCGTCACCGGATCATCCCCGCGCGTGCGGGGTCAACTCAGGGCGCAGCCAGGGCATCTTCTGGACTGCCGGATCATCCCCGCGCGTGCGGGGTCAACTGCTCCAGGGTCTCCTCCATGGCTCTGGTCTCCGGATCATCCCCGCGCGTGCGGGGTCAACGACAGCGATAGTAGTCACAAAAGTTGTCCTTCCGGATCATCCCCGCGCGTGCGGGGTCAACGCCCGTGATCCCGATCATACGCTCTCGGGAGGCGGATCATCCCCGCGCGTGCGGGTTCAACACGGCTGTGGACGACCAGCTGCTCGGCCACCCGGGATCATCCCCGCGCGTGCGGGGTCAACGCCTCACCCACCGTGAAGGCGATTATCGACGGCGGATCATCCCCGCGCGTGCGGGGTCAACAACAGCGACCGTAACCTCCTCGATCGGTTCACGGGATCATCCCCGCGCGTGCGGGGTCAACAAGGTCGTGACGCCGTAGCCGCTCATCACGGCGGGATCATCCCCGCGCGTGCGGGGTCAACGCCATCAGGTCCGCGCTCAGGGTGGGCCTGCCCGGATCATCCCCGCGCGTGCGGGGTCAACTCGCGTTCCGTGTCCGGGATGAGGCGGGCCGTGGGATCATCCCCGCGCGTGCGGGGTCAACTCCTGGGTCGCCGGGATTGACTGGGGTCAGGTTGGATCATCCCCGCGCGTGCGGGGTCAACCCTGCGTAGCGCGTCCCCCTCGCAGCTGATTTTGGATCATCCCCGCGCGTGCGGGGTCAACGTACCTGAAGCCCGTCGTCTCGGACGGTGCGGCGGATCATCCCCGCGCGTGCGGGGTCAACACCACCGGCGCCCCCGCCCCCACCGAGCCTCCAGGATCATCCCCGCGCGTGCGGGGTCAACCAGCGCCTCCACGAGCTCGGCCAGCTGCGCCTCGGATCATCCCCGCGCGTGCGGGGTCAACGCCGCCAGCAGCCGCTCCGTCTCGCTGTCGTCCGGATCATCCCCGCGCGTGCGGGGTCAACGCCGAGCCCGCACCGGACCAGCTCGTCGCAGCGGGATCATCCCCGCGCGTGCGGGGTCAACAGTGAGAAAATCACCGCACCCACCAAGTACGTCGGATCATCCCCGCGCGTGCGGGGTCAACCCCCTGACACCGCCGTCCTCGGCCAGGATCTCGGGATCATCCCCGCGCGTGCGGGGTCAACGCTGACAGCTCGGGTAGCGGGCGTGGTGCCGATGGGATCATCCCCGCGCGTGCGGGGTCAACTTTCTTTTCTGGTTCTACTTCCGGGGGGTTTGGGGATCATCCCCGCGCGTGCGGGGTCAACTGCAACCACTCATGCCTCACCGGTAGCACCACCGGATCATCCCCGCGCGTGCGGGGTCAACGCGCAGCTCGTCGGCAACGTCCCTGCCCACGCCCGGATCATCCCCGCGCGTGCGGGGTCAACTGCCGGCCGGAGTGCAGCATAGCGCGCCGGATCGGATCATCCCCGCGCGTGCGGGGTCAACAACAGCGACCGTAACCTCCTCGATCGGCTCACGGGATCATCCCCGCGCGTGCGGGGTCAACTACATCACGCGCTCGCGCTCGCGGCTCCTCAGGGGATCATCCCCGCGCGTGCGGGGTCAACCAGGAGGAGACATGCCCACCTACACAGTCCCCCGGATCATCCCCGCGCGTGCGGGGTCAACACGGGGTGCGCTGATGGGGGTGTCTCTGTGTGGGGATCATCCCCGCGCGTGCGGGGTCAACACCGGTACCTACGCGGTGACCTTCGACGGCAGGGGATCATCCCCGCGCGTGCGGGGTCAACCCGTCGCCCCGGAGGACTCCGGGAAGGACGTCCGGATCATCCCCGCGCGTGCGGGGTCAACTGGTGATGCCTTCCCTTGTCCTGCGAGGGGATGGGATCATCCCCGCGCGTGCGGGGTCAACCTGAGTCCGCGATCCTGCGGATGAAGCGTCAGCGGATCATCCCCGCGCGTGCGGGGTCAACCCCGCAGCGCCGGATCTATGTAGACGGACAGTCGGATCATCCCCGCGCGTGCGGGGTCAACCGTGCGAGCGTCCTCTGTACGTCGGCCCCGTTGGGATCATCCCCGCGCGTGCGGGGTCAACACTTCCTGACCTGCGACGATACCACGCAACCAGGCCATATGCCTTCACTGCTGACCTAGGGCCCGCTCGGTAGCGTTGCGGTAGCGACGTCGTCGGGCGGCGACTGACCAGGACTCCTTCGGAGCCTTGACAGCACCAGGAAGGGCAGCCTGCTCTTTCACATCCTTGTAAGGCGCCTGCATCACCAGGCAGCCCTCCACGTTCACAGGGTCACGCTCGTGCCCCAGGGACACCACTGCAAAGCGCTGCTCGTTGCGTGCCGAGTAGGCCAGCAGGGCACGCCCGTCACCGATGTTGGCCTCGACCAGTTCCCACACCTGCTCGCGGACCCTGGCGGACAGGTGCCCGACGAACACCCCGGGAGCCACCTCCAGCAGCCATCGGGTCAGCGCCCCTCGCAGCCCCGCTGGTGCAGCCGACAGCACAATCACTACCACCCGGGATCGCCGCCCTCCGCCTCGTCACTCAGCACGGTGTAGTTGACGCCCCCAGCGATGACCTGCCGCTGGTAGTCCCACAGGGAGACCACGTTGACCCCCAGATCCGCGTCCTCCTTGACACCGAGCAGCCGATAGATGTCACGCACCGTCCGCTCGATGACCTGCAGCTCGAAGATCCGGTCGCGCACTCGGCGCCGAGTGGTCCCGCTCAGGTCAGACATCCCTTCCGCGACCACGTCAAAGGCCACCGGGATGGTGACCTCCACCTTGTAGAGGTCGGCCACGTCGTAGACGAAGGAGCGTTCGTGCCCGGTGTGGACGAACCCCAGACCAGGCGAGCACCCCAGCGCCATGATGACAGCGTGCACCACCCCGTACAAAGCAGCGTGGGCTGCAGACAATGCCTGGTTCACCGGGTCCGAGGCCTCGAAGTCGTCCGGACGGTAGTCCCTACGCTGCCAGGGCACCCCGGTCTTCTTGGAGTGCTCCCGGTAGATGGCGCGCACCCGTGCCCCCTCCCGCCCCCGAAGTTGCTGCATGGTCAGCCCCGTGACGTCCTCGTCCTCAAATCTCATGCTGTACATCTGCCGGGCTACGGCCAGCCTTTTCTGAGGCGAGGAGACGCGCGCTGCCTGCTCGACGAGGAGGCGTGTGGAAGAGGCCAAGGAGCGCCCGTGCGCGTAGTAGCGCACGCCACGTTCCCCGACCCAGGCCGCTGTCGTGCCGCAATCTCCCAGCAGCCCCATCGCCTGGTGACTCACCGAGGTACCCGGTCCCAGGAGGACAGCCAGGAGCGAGGCTGCTGGGACTCTGACCGTCCCCTTGTCGTTCCTCGCTGTCAGGGCGCCGTCCTCCCGGTGGACCACACAGTGCTCCAGGTAGAGGAAACTTGTCCGGTCCTGTGCTCGTGGAAGGGCAGTCACGGGTACCGGAAGCAGTCGAGCCACAGCCATCAGCCTCCTGGGCGTGCCAGGGTCAGCAGACCACAACCATAGGCCTTGGAAGCCCCCAGCCCGCCCACAAGGACCTGTCGTATCAGCGCGACATCGGTGATCCTCAAGGCCCCCTCATAGACGGTCCGGTTAA
This sequence comes from Actinomyces wuliandei, assembly GCF_004010955.1. Taxonomy (NCBI): domain Bacteria; kingdom Bacillati; phylum Actinomycetota; class Actinomycetes; order Actinomycetales; family Actinomycetaceae; genus Actinomyces; species Actinomyces wuliandei. The sequence goes on along the minus strand of NZ_CP025227.1, from coordinate 418,777 downwards.
TCCTCACCCGGTCCCGCCCCCGTCCCCCGTCACGCTGACGAGAGAACACGGGACGTTGTCTGCGGACTACGAGGACGGATGCCCAGTTATCCGCCTCCGGAGCATATGGCGCCGTCACCCCGGCACTGTGACCGCTAGACGGGTCCTGGTCCAGCAGGCTGAACCCATTTCTAGCAGCACGCTCTGTCAGCCACTGCCGCTGCTGGTTCACAGTGACATGTCCACAGCGCTTGCCCCGCACACCAAGCCCCTGAGGCACAGCACGCTGCGGGTTGGCTGCGAGCCGGAAGGCCCACACCTGACCGTCCGCCAACCGGGAGAGGAACGGCCCGTAGTCCACGGTCCTGGCCTGCGTCCCGGGAGCGGCGACCTCGTGCTCCAACCGCTGGATCGCTGGCGCCTGCGGGGACAGGATGTAGAGAAGAACGCCAAAGTCGCCCACGTCAACCCGCCAGAGCACCCGCCCTGCACCTGGTCCCACAACCTCAGGGTCCTCTACCGGAGCAGCGTCACCTCCTGTGGCAGCCTTCATCACGACGGCGTGCATCACCTGGGAAGACCCCAAGTACCTGCGGGCGAGCCTACGCCTGGGGTCGATCTCGATCCGCGTCAGGAACACGTCTGCGCCTCCTCCAGCTCGAGCATGGGGTCGTGAGGGTCACGTTGCCGTCCCTCCTGAGCGGCGCCCAGAGGGTCGCGCGTGTCACCGCGAGGCTCCCCGAGCACCACATGGTGGCGCTCGACCTCCCGAAAACTGTACTCCCGTCGCCTGGGGTCAAAGGAGAGTGGAACATCCCGGCTGCCCCGAAGATCACCGGAACGCTCCTCCTCCGGCGTGGCCTCAGCGTCAATGAGTATCTCCGCCTCCAGCCAGCCCCTGCGGCGACGGTACCACTGTGAGGCCTGCCAGGCCTCCTGCCGCAGGGCTTCCAGGAGGCTCCCCTCGCGCAGCCCCATAGCCACCGGCTGGCTGGGCACGCAGGAGCGGCGCCCCAGGTAGAGGGGGAAGCGAGGGTGGCGCAGTGCCTCCTCCATGCCCTCCAGCAGGTCGGCCTCACCCTCGATCCCCGCCAGGAAGACGGCGTCGGCCAGGTAGTACCTGTCAGACAAAGGCATCGAGTCCTTCCCGTCGAGGGAGCGCGCCGTGTGGAAGTCCCGGATGACCCTGCCCGGCTGGTCCTTGCGGACCCCGAAGCGCAGGGTGAGCAGGTCCTCCACCGGGTCCGTCCGCCGCCGTCCGGCAGCGGCGGCCAGTATCCCCAGGATCCCGCTCTTGGTAGGGGCCAGCTCGGTCTCCCTGACCGTGAACCGGGACCTCACCCCCCAGGCCTGCATGGGTCCGGCGAGCCTCAGGAGCAGCACGCCCATCAGGCCTGCTCCTGCCCGGGCACTCGAGGCGCGACGCTGTCGCGCACCCGCTGCCCCAGCTCGGTGAAGGCCACCCGCTCACCCAGGGAGGCGACCGCCTCAGAGTCGCTCAGGCTCACCACGTAGCTGTGCAGGGGCTTAGCCCCGTAGTTGGCCTCAATGGTGGTGGCGTGACGGGCCAGGGCCTCCACCGAGCGCTGAAGGTAGCCGGAGTCCTCGGTCTGGCGGACCTGCTTCTCAAAGGCGCCCACCAGGGAGACCGGCTGGTCGTCGCGCACAGTCACGACCACGGCTTCTGGCAGGGTGCGGTTGGCGAAAGTGTTCTGCTTACCGGAGGGCATGGAGCGCACAAACCCCTCGATGAAGGCGGTCAGCGCCCGCAGGGTGGCCTCGATCTCCCCCAGGTTCTCCTTGAGCATGTCGATGTTGACGGTGGCGTAGCGGTAGACGGTGGCTGAGGAGAACTCGACAGTACTCATCATGCCCGCACCGGCGTCCCCCTCCTCGTCGGAGTCGTGCTTGGCGTCGTCGACGGCGGTGAAGAAGTCGTACTCCGTCTCGGCCGCGTGGGTGGAGATGGCGTGGGCAACCTGGCATGCGGCGTCCATCCTAAGCCTGGGGGCTGCCGCCACCATTCTTCCGAACAACGCTATATCAATAGCAGCGAGGGCATCCAGAGCCTCCTCTACGTCCCCCTTCTTCACCTTGTCCCCCCTCTTCTTACCCACCGCCAGCCTGGCGACCTCCTCAATCTGGGAAGGAGAGATAAAGAACAGGGGCGTATTACTTTCAGACACCTCTCCCTTTCTGTTTGTTGCCACAATCTTTCCATCTTTGTTTCCAGCCAAGTTTACCGTCTCTACAGCAAGCCTTGTCGACTCCTCCGCAAGACTAGGATCAATAGCAGCAATTTTATCAGACAAGACCTGATGAAGGCGACGGGTTCGCATTCCGAGACCTTCAATTTTCAGGTGGTCCCTGAAATAGAGGCGGGTAGCCCGCTTCCAGGACTGGCTGGACACACGCAGGCGCCGCACGCCGCCGTAGACAGCGGACTTGGGCGAGCCGGTGTCATCCCGGTTGACGCAGGAGGGAGGGAGGTTCTGGATGACGTGGATGTCGACGTAGGTACTCATGTCTCAGCTTTCTGGAGTAGTGGTTGTGGGGGTGGCGTCCGGGTCTCCGGGCGAGGCCACAGGGCCGGCGTGGCTACGGGATTCCGGGTCCGGCTCCGAGGAGGAGCGTGAGTCAATGGCGTAGTACTGGCGGGCCCAGCGCAGGCGGACGGCCCTGGGGCCGTCAGGCCGCTGGAACTGGTGGACGTCGTCAGCGAGCATGGCGTAGTCCAGGACGATGTCGTGGGAGCGCAGCAGGGAGACGAGCGTGCCCAGGTGGTGGCGGAGCTCGTCCACGGTGGCGGAGGTGACCAGGGCGTTGAAGCGCTTACGCGTAGAGGACTCCTCACCGAACAATTCCACGAGCCTGCGCGCCGCCGCTCCCAGGCCCACGCCCGGGACGTGCACCGGCCTGGCCTGGGACTGCTGGTGGAGGGCATAGAGGGTCACGGCGGTGTGGACGGCGACCTCCTCCCAGGTGGGGGCGTCGCTGGCAGTGTCCGGGACGGAGGCGACCTGCGTCAGCTCCCACACCTCAGGGACCTCACCAGGCTGGCGGGCCACGGCCCGGCGCAGCCCGGCCAGCTCGCCACGAGCCTGAGGGGAGTCCGCTAGGTAGCGCTCCTGAAGACCGGTGACCCTGCGGTCCACGACCTTTCCGACGTCGTAGAGCCGACGGCGTCGGCACCAGCCCTGGGGCGGCTGCGCCCCGGTATCCCCTCCGCTGGCGGGGGCGTCCGCTGTGGTCATGCTTGCTCCTTACCTTGCTCTGTTTGTCGATCTGTGTGTCGACCTGTACTTTGACCTGTCTTGCCTGGTTGGCGGCTCGGACGTGCTTCCGACCGCCCGACCTGCCTCCCGCCAGCCGCCCGGCCTCACCCGCCTGCCCTCAGGCCCCGTCGGCGGGCTGCGTGGCAGCGGTCACAGCGTCAGGGGGGATGACCCGGCGCAGGGCCTGGAAGAACCACATGAAGGCCAGGCCCACGTCAATGTGGCTGCCGCCCTCGTCCCGCCCGGCAATGGCCGTGGCCGGGGCCGCCTCAGCCATCTCCTCCCCCTGGGCCCGGGCCTGGTGCAGAAGAAGGCGGCGCCACTGCTCCCTGCCCGCCTGGGGCTCGGTGGTCTCCAGCGAGGCCAGCCACCGGGGGAACTCCTCGTCAATGGCGAGATAGAAGGCGGCCCCCGCCTTCTCTTGGGCCGCGTCTACCGGGTCCTTGTTATCTCTTGTCCGTTTGGCGCCCTGCGCCCTAGCCAGGTTGCCTCCCAGGTTTCGCAGTGCGCCAGCAATCTGTTCGGCCTCCTCCATGGCATCGCCGACCACCGCCACTAAGCGCTCGTTACCCGACTCCAGCAGCCTGACAGGTAGGCGGAGCACGTCATCGACAAGTTGGGAGACAACAGCATCATTAGTTCCATATTTAATGCCTATGGCGTGGAGTGGTACAAGCCCTTGGGTTGGGACGACTTCCTCGGCTATCAACTCCTGATAGAAAGTTAGGACACCCGGTGGTCGGTACCGGGAGATCTTTCCCCCGCGCTGGACCTTGTCTTGGGGGCTCAGCTGGGCGACCAGAGTGGACAACCCTCGCCAGAAGGCGCGGTCAGTGGGCAGCTTGCGCGGCATGAAGACCGTGGCCTTGAACTTCTTGGTCTGAGGCTCAGAGTAGCGCCAGGCGGTCATGGGCTCTACACCGTAGCGGTTCTGGGGCGTGACCTTGTCGCCGTTGCCCAGGAACAGGCCGGTCACCCCGGAGCCGTCCCCGTGCAGGAGGAGCCTGCGGGTCTGCCAGGTGTAGCAGTCCACCGGGCCAGTCGGCGTGCGGTCCTGGGATCCCACCGCTCCGTCGGGCTGGCGTTCCCACGGCGGCAGGTCGGCGGCGACGTCGACCTGCCCCAGGTCTCCCACGACGCTGGGGACCACGGTGTTGAGCAGCAGCGTGTGCAACAGGTTGGCTCCCTCGACCACGACGACGCCGATCTGCCCCGTCCAGCCAGGACCAATGGGAGGAGTTGTCCCATTATCCCCTATACGCGGGTCGCCGTGGGCACCGCTCCGGCGACCCGCAGGGTCGAACGCATGCGCATGAATCAACCAACGTGCCGCCTCCCGCCAACTAATTGCATAGAGACCTTCGGCGGCACGGTTGGTGAACAACGCGCGGTCGCGGTCTTTAGGTACGTCAACAATTATCTTCCCCGGGTAGGACACGGCTCCTTCAATCCCCGCCACCTGGAAGAACGGGTGCTCCGGGTGGCGCAGGTCGAAGCGGTCCCGGTAGCGCTCCAGGTAGGCGGTGGCGTCGCGGCCCAGGAGCGCCGGATCCTCCCAGTAGGCCTCCCAGGTTTCCAGGTCTGGCGGCCCGCCCATGGTGCGGTGGCAGATGGCCAGGAGAAGGCGCAGGATCGCCACGTCCTGGCTGGCGATCTCCCCGTGGATGCCGCCGATGCTGGTGGCCTCCTGGAAGGCGGTCAGCAGGGAGACCTCCTCCGGGGTGCCGTCCAGCCGGGTCACGCGGATCCATGGCTCGTCGAGAAGGTTAAAGTTGTCTGTCATGTGGGGTGGACCTCCTTGAGCCCGGTGGACGGGGAGTACTCCAGCGTGGTTCCAGCCAACTCGGCCCGGCCCTGCCGGAGGGGCAGGAAGAGCTGGCCCGCCAGGTCACGGCTAGCCTGCCAAGCGGGTACGACACGATCCTCCAGCTCGCTGATGACCTGGTCGATGACGCCGTGGCGGGTCAGGCCCGGTGGCAGGCGCACGGTGGACATGACCATGGCGCGCACGGTCTTCTTGTCAGGCTTGTCGTCGGTAGGGATGAGCGCGCCCGGGGCCACCGGCGCGGTGGGCAGGGTACGGATCTCCTCCTGGCCACCCACGCGGTGCAAGTCCAGGAGGATCACCTCCAGGGAGTCCTCGCCGTCGCGCACCTGGGCACGCCCCTCCTCGGAGTCGCTGGCCACCGTGTCCAGCCAGCCCACCAAGGAGGTGCGCCACCCCTTGCCGCACGGCTCATCAAGAAGGAACCCCTGGGCTGCCCGGTGCTTCTCCTCATCCGTCCTCTCGTCCTTGTCCTGAGCGTTGCGCAGCGTCTCTTCCCAGGCAGGCGGAGGTGTGGGCTCAGGCCCGTAGACCGCCTCAATAAGGCCGTGGACGTCGTCGGGCACGTTGACTCTCCCCCCGCCCTCCAGGACGCGTCCCAGGGCAGCAGCCGTCAGCAGCATGTCCCGCTCCCCGTAGACAGCCTTGGCCCCGGGCTCCACGGTGGGCTCCGGATCACGCAGGAAGGGCAGCCAGTCGAGGTAGCACACTGGCTCGCCCAGCGGGCCGGGGCGGGCACGCTCGTGGCGGTGCAGGCGTCCCATCCGCTGGAGCACCAGGTCCACCGGGGCCAGGTCGGTGACCAGGAGGTCGAAGTCGACGTCCAGGGACTGCTCCACCACCTGCGTGGCCACGACGACCGCCCGGTGGGGGCGCTCGGGGTGGCGGCGCGGCGGGCCGAAGCGGTGCAGCAGGTCAGCGTCCTTGGCCAGCCGGTCAGCGATCGTGAAGCGCGCGTGATTGAGGGTCACCTCCTCACCGAGGACCTCCCGCAACTCCTCGTAGGTCTCCTGGGCCCGGCGCACCGTGTTGCGCACCACCAGGGCGCAGCCGCCCTGGGCCAGCGAGTCCTGGAGGAGACGGGCCAGGCCCGGCTCACGGCCCAGCCGCCTCAGCCGCACTGCGCTTCTCCGCCCGGAGGCCGAGGTCGCCACCACGTGGGTACCGTGAGCACTGGCCGCTACCAGGCAGGGGAAAGGTGTCGTGATCACCTGAGGGACACCCCTGGGAGGCAGACCCGTCACCGCTCCACTGTCGGCGGTCAGCCCCAGGCCCCGGCGGTAGGCCTCCACCATTGCGGTGCAGCGGACCTGGGAGAGCGTGGCGGACAGCAGCACCACCGGCACCCCGTATGCGGCCAGCCAGGTCAGCACACGGTCCAGGTAGACGTTCATGTAGGTGGAGTAGGAGTGGACCTCGTCAACGACGACCACCTTGCGGCTCAGCCCCAGGTGCCTCAACATGAGGTGCGGGGAGCGCATCGCCCCGAACAGCAGGTGGTCCACGGTGGTGACGACGAAGTCAGAGAGCATGGACTTCTTGCGGCCGCTGAACCAGGACAGGATCGCCAGATCAGCCTGACGGCGGCCAGCGTCAGCGTCGCGGGCACCCTGGGAATGGCCCGCGTCATGGGCACCCTGGAGGCTGGCGGCCCGCGTCCAGACGGCGTCCTCGTCACGGCCCACGTCTGCCGGGCGCGGCGCAGCCGCCACCCGATCCTCCTCCGCCTGTCCCCTGGCTGGCGCGAGGCCTTCTGAGGCGGAGCACCCCGGTGCGGCATCTCCTGGCACGCGGTCTTCCAGCTCGTCACCACCAAGCCCACCCAGGAGCCGGTCGTGGATCTCCCACCCCCGGCGCCGCAGGCGGCCCGCCTCCCGGTTGAGCCGGTCGCGTCCGTGGCGAAGGCTGACGGCGAACTGGGAGGGTGCGCCGCGCTCCGCGTAGGCGTCCTCGATCCTCTCCAGCCAGTCGAGCTCCCGGGAGAACATGGCGTCGGTGGTCGCCTGGGTGGGCAGGGCGAACAGGACCCCGGAGCGCCCGGTCCTGGCGGCGAGGATCTCGGCAGCCATCATGGCCGCCTCCGTCTTGCCGCCGCCGGTGGACTCCTCCACCACGAGCAGGCCGGGCAGCCCCATGGTGCGGGCGGCCTCTACAGTGCGCGCCTGGACGTCGGTGGCGCGCGTCCCCGCAGGGAGGCTGAAGCGGGAGGTCAGCAGGGCGTCCGCGTCCTCCCCCTGGTCTCGAGGCCGCCAGGGTGTGGGAATCTCCAGCCTGGCGATCCCACGCCGGGCGCGCTCGGCGTGGGCCTGGGCAGGTAGGTGGTTCAGCCCCTCCTCGTCCAGACCAAGCAGGGGAAAGTAGTCGCCGCAGGAGGCGATCCAGTCGGCCACGACCACCAGGCCGGAGAGCTCGACGAGGAAAGGCTGGGACCAAGCTCGCTGGGACCACCGCTCCAGCAACGGGGCCACCCCGGTGCGCTCGGTCACCAGGTCGATGAACTCACCACGTGTCTGATGCCATTCCGGGCCGCCCAGAAGGTGCGCACGGCCAGCATTCTTGGCCGTGTTGAGACTGCCGGTCGTTGGAGGGATGCCGTGATGGGCACCAACCACGGAAGCCAGGGCACGACTGGGACCTAGCTTCCAGCCACGCTGTTTCAGCCACGCTTCCAGGGCAACCTGCCCGGCCAAGGCATGGGGCATCACGCGACGCTCTTTGGGATCAATCGGCTCGTGCGCCAGCCCGGCCTCGCGCATACGGTCATCGAGCCCGGGCACCTGGACGCTGAACGCCGGGGTGCACTTGCCGATGTCATGCACCCCGGCGAGCCAGGCCGCCAGAAGACAGAACTCCTCGGTAGGAGGCAGGAGTGCCGGGGACGAGGGAGCCTGTACAATCAAGGAGGGAACGCAGTTCCCGGCGCCCGCCGCCTCAGCCTCCTCCCCTAGCTCCTTCTCAATGAGGCCGCTGACTGTGGGCGCCACCCAGGCTCGCGCCAGGTGACCCGCCACCGCAGCAGTGTCCAGCAGGTGTAGCCATAGGGGCATCCACTGCCTCTTCTCCGGGCTGTAGCCGGACTTCGCCCACACAGAGCGGGCCGAGGCGCTCAGAACGTCCCGAGCCATCGGAACTCCTTACTTCCGCCGTCAAGACACACAGGGGCAAGACCTGCCTACAAGAGGTGATGACCAGGTCGTGCGTGCGCCTACGCTGAGATGCTCCGTCGCTCACCCCAGACACGAGACACCACGTCACGTAACCAGCCTCACTTCGACAGCGTCAGCCTACGCACCCCCGCTCCCTGGCGGGACCAAACAAAAACTCGTTACTTAACTGTTGCCCGGACGACGCCGACAGGCGCGGTTCAGCGGAACCACCGGCCACACGTGCGCCAGGCCATCCGCTACAGGGTCACCCAAACCCACCCTCTGGCAGCGGCACCGACCATCTCTGCCGCAACAAGGCACCAGGCGTCGGCAAGAACCGCAGAGCACCATCTCGCGACGGCACCTGTCATGACGGCACAGTCGACTCCGTACGCCGTGCTCCTGGGCGTCACTCGGCTGGGTGGCTGGCAAGGTATCCGCCACCCAGTCTTGCTCCCGGCTGTCAATGCGGCCAGTGCTCCGCGATGTGACGGCATCCGACGAGCGCACGACCCGACCTGTGCGACGCAGGCCCACCCAGTAGGTCACGGATCAGTGACGTTGTCTCATCCGCCCACGAGGACGTACAACCCTCCTTAGGATCGTGGTTGTGAACACAGTAGTTCCCTGCCTGTCCACCGACTCCGCCGCAGGTGGCCCCGGTTCCCCGACACCCCTGACACGACATGAAGTATTTTCTTGAAAGGACTAAGGACACTGACATGCCCGCAATCGTGTGGCCCAGCTCCAAGGCTAAGGACGCAACCGACAAGGACCCCTCGCTCCAGGCGAAGATGGGCCCGTTCCTGAGCAAGCTCGGCAATTCAGCCGCCAGCCCCGGGCTGCACGTGGAGCCGATCCGTGGCGCCCGGGACAAGCGTGTGCGCACCGCCCGGGTGACCAGCTTCTACCGCGCGGTGCTCTTCGAGCTCGACGGCGGCGGGGAGCCCATCTACGTGTTCCATGGCATCTGGCCGCACGATGAGGCGATCAGGATCGCCAAGTCCGTGACCGCGCGCGTCAACCCGTCCAACGGGACCACTGAGGTCACCCGGATCCAGGACGCCATCGCTCAGGGCGCCGAGGCGGTGGAGCAGGCGCGGCGCGAGGCCCAGGCCAGGCTGGCTGCGGCCAGGCGTGAGAAGGAGGAGATCGAGCGCGAGGCCGCCCGTCTTCAGGCCGCCAATGCGCGGACGCACCAGAAGAACCAGGAGAACACTGCGGCTACTGCACCCACCCCGGTGGTGGGAGCAGCGGGCGCCCCGGCGACGGAGGCGCCCGCTGCGCAGCCGCCCGGCCCGGTGGCGCAGGCGCTCCCCGGCGCGCTGGCCACCCCCGCCCGGGACGCCGCCCCCTCCTGGCCGCAGGGACTCACCGTGGAGTTGCTGCGCGACGAGCTCGGCATCGACGTGCGGCTCGCCGCCGCAGCTCTTGCCGCCACCCGCGAGTCCCAGCTGCTGGACCTGACCGCCACCGCAGAGATCCCGTGGCAGGGGGAGGCTCTCCTTAATCTGGCCACAGGCTCCACGATTGATGACGTCCGCGAGGACTTCGAGCTGCGCCGCCCGGAGCACGTTCCCACCGAGCCCTCCGACCTCGAGCTCATTGAGGGCCTGCGCACGCGCGCGGCCCGCTCCTCCTTCACCTGGATCGAGACCGACGAGGACCTACGCCGTGCCGTGGAGGGGCTGAGCTTCGCCCAGTGGCAGCTGTTCCTCCACCCCCAGCAGAGGGCGCTGGTGGATCGTCGCACCAACGGGCCCATGCGTATCGCTGGTGGTGCGGGGACGGGCAAGACCGTCGTCGCCGTGCACCGCACGGTCGATCTCGCTCGCCGTGACGCCCGGTCAGGCAAGGACACTCGGATCCTCCTGACCACTTACACACGCAACCTGGCTGACGACCTGCGCCGTCAGGTGGCCGAACTTGCACCACGGACCACCTTCGCCAACCGAGTGGGACAGGACGGTGTCATGGTCAGCGGCCTGGACCGGATGGCACACACGATCCTCCAACAGGCCGACGAGGCCCTCGCACCAGTAGCGCAGGAGGTGCTGGGGCGCCGATGCACCAGCGTGCCGTCCGTGGCCCGGGGGAACCTGTGGCAGGAGATCCTGACTCTTATGGGGGAAGCCTTGCCCGAGCCCCTGCGCTCGGCGGATTTCCTGGCCTCGGAGTACGAACTGGTGGTACTGCCGCAGCGTGTGACCACGCTCCAGCAGTACCTGCGCATTCGGCGGCCGGGCCGCGGTGTGGCGCTGGACCGGCGCAAGCGGGCGGCCGTATGGACCGTGATCGAGAAGTATCGGGACCGCAGTGCCGAGCTCGAGGTGGCCTCCTTCGCCGAGCTGCTGGCGCTGGCCGCCGCCTGGCTGGACGCCCAGGCGGCCCAAGGCGTCCCCCGCCCGTACCAGCACGTGCTGGTTGACGAGGCTCAAGACCTGGCCCCGGCTCACCTCCAGCTGCTACGGGCCCTGGTCGAGCTCGGCCCCGATGACCTGTTCCTGGCAGAGGACTCCCACCAGCGGATCTACGGCAAGAAGATCACGCTCAGCCACTACGGCATCCAGGTGCGGGGGCGCTCACGGCGGCTGACCAGAAACTACCGCACCACACGGCAGAACCTGGCCCTGGCCTTCGAGATCCTGGAGCGGGGGACGTATAAGGACCTGGAGGGCCAGGCGGAGCAGCACCACTATGTGTCCCCCAGGTCCGGACCCGAACCGCTGCTGCTGCCCGCCACCGACCACGTCGCCGAGCTCGACGAGGCAGCCACGCTGCTACGCCTGTGGCTGGAGGAGGACCGCGACGCCGACCGAGGCGGGGCGGAAGACAGCAGGCCGGAAGACAGCAGGTCGGCCGGGCCGTCCCCGGACGGAGAGACCGGGGTGCAGGGCGACGGCGGGGCGCCTGAGGCCGGTGGCAGGGAGCCGGAAACCATCGCCGTCCTGGTGCGTGACCGCTACCAGCGTGACAACGTGGTCACCGGGCTGGCGCAGCGGGGCGTGGAGGTGCGTCCCGTTGACCGTGAGGCGGTGGGCCGGGGGATGCCGGTGGTCATGACCATGCACCGCGCCAAGGGGCTGGAGTTCCGCAAGGTGCTGTTGTTTGACGTCTCCGCTGACGCCATCCCCCGCTCGCTCCAGGACCAGCAGTACTCCCAGGCCGACCACGACGACGCGCTGCTGCGCGAGCGCTCGCTGCTGTACGTGGCCGCCACCCGCGCCCGCGACCAGCTCGCCATCTCCTGGAGCGGTCAGGCGAGTCCGTTGCTGGAAGGGATCAGTAAGGCGGAATAGTCGACAACGTGCGCGGCCTGCCGCAGCTCGTGCTCGCGACGGCGTGCTGCAAGAGAGACCGCATGCTGGTCGCGCCACCGCATCGGGGTGTGGAGAGCCGACGCCGATGTACCTCGTCGTCACAATCACGGTGCACGCGTCACAGGGGTGGTCACAGTGTCAGCAGGAACCGAGAACGTTAGTTGTGCTCGCACCCCGCCCACGGCACGCACGCTCGCCTATCTACGACGAGCCGCCTTCAACTGCCCGGCCCCAAGCACAAGCAGCACTCCCGCCAAGGCGATTATCCCACCGCAAGACTGCTGGTGACCACAATGACCCGTGACGCGACTGCTCGCCTTCTCCGCAGATGCAGACTCACGGCCACCGCCCGAGCGTTCCGCCGCCACAAGCGCCCGATCAGCCTCCTTCGGCGCCGGAACCGGGTCACGCCCCTCCCGCAGACGATCGGAACCAATGCCGTTGCCAGCACCTAGATCGGCCACGATCGACCCTGAATTATTTTCCCGAACGGCAATCTTCCCCTCTTGGTCGCGCAACCACACCAACTCGTCACTCCGGCGCATCACCCGGCGAGCACGAGTCACAGTTAGCGGATGCTTTGCGTCCTCAAGGCCAAACATGACTACGACCAACCACACAAACACTAGCGCAGCGACTAGAATCAGCCTGAGCGCGAAAACCACCGGGGTCGACGCCGACAAAGCATAAAGCAATAAATACGTAGTCGTCAGCACCAAGACTCCTCCTACCAATAGGGCCACAATAATCATGACACCCCCTCCAGCCTTACCCCAGCTCCAGGCGTAGGCCACACAGCGCACGCAGAAAGCATCGAGCATTGCCAGAAAGGAGAGCAGCCCAATAACTCGAATCATCGGAAGAGGAACTGCTGCCCACACTAGCAGCGAGGTGACAAGCAGTGCCGCCCCGAAAACAAACCACCGGCCAACACGCGCCGCCTTACCGTACTTCCGCACCGCGTCTCGAGCCTCCCGATCTGATGCAACCTTACTTCGAATCGCGCAATAAGTACGCCCATAGTCCCACCATATTTCGCGGCGCCGACGCCCAACGTCCTCCAGCACGTACTCCACAGTATGCCCGTACAACCATATTGGAACAACAATCGACGCAGCCACAACGACCCACATTGGCCACACCGATTCAACCAATACCAGTAATGGTCGCTCCAAAAACATCTCAACGTCGGGCGTCCACAACAGGCAGGCACCCAGCATGGGAACCCACAGGCAGTACATCGCCAACCAGAACAGCAGCGCCCCTCCCGGTGCCCCCAAGACGCGGTCGCCAATCGTCACAGCAGAACCGCCGCTCCGCCTGACAGATGCGCGAACTCGAAACCCAAGTACCGCGACCACGCCGCACTCAACAGTAAAAAGGCTCGCGACCAACGTTATCCCCGTGGACACCGAGGCATCCATACCGAACGGGCAATGATTGAGCCGCTCCGCCCCGACAACCTCAGCAGCGACCAGACACTGCCTACCCGCCCTCCTAATGTCCATCAACCTCGAGAAGAACACCTCTGGGTAATAGTCGAGGCGATACTCGACCATTACCCACAACGCCCACACACAAACACCCAGCAGTCCGGGCACCGTCAACATAGCGAGGTTACCGCCATGCTCCCACATCAATTTTCTCTCATAACGTATATTCCGCTTCTCCCTTGGACTTCCCGCAGTCCCTCGACCTTCTCCCAAACTCGGGTCCACCCCCAAGTCAGGAGGCACAAACACGTCCTTGCCCTTCAAGGAAGAGCACCCCCGCATTAGCCGGGCCAGGAACCTCCCCTTACCTCCCAACTGCCCCGCCCCCGAACCGCTCTCGGCGTCCTTCTTGCGCGTGGCCTCCCGCAACTCAGGATCCTGACCTGCACCACTCTTCGTAGCCTCGCCCTCCACAATCATCTCTTTTGGCAAACGTGCCGCATCACCACACACGCCTTTATGCTCATTCATGACTACCTCGGTTCTCCTCAGTCGGCCAAGTTTGTGAGCGGAGCCAGCAGCTCCCACCCGCAGCCACACTGCCACGAAGGTCCGACATGAACATGTCTGGGGCGCACGAGCCGCACGCCGGCACCCATGAGCCACCAACCACCAGCCGTGAACAACGCCGGAGTCAGTATCTTGTCGGCGCGAGACGAGGACAGTCCCAACAGCACACACGGTCAGCGGTCAGCTCTCCGCTCGTAGGCATGCCGATCTAGTGGCCATACCCGGTCTTCAATGGCGTAAGGCAAGCAGGGGATCGTACAGGCGGACCGATCCTTGGCACCGCTGGCCCGCACGCCTGGCCACGGCACCCTCCGGTGTCCCGCGCCATCCGATCCATCATAGGCACTCCCGGCTCAGGCTCCGTGCCTGTAACGTCAGTGTCCAGGTACAGACACACGCTCACCTTCGAGCGCACAGCACTGCCACGGGCCGCTTTTGGTCCGGCAGTCCCAGTCCGGTCTGCCCCACCGACCCAGTCACCAGCCACGCCCGTCCTGCCGCAGAGGGCACCGATTCCTCACAGACGACCGAATCTTCACATGTGACTGACGTGCCAGTAGATCTATGAGGATTCGGTACACCTGGCGTATGAGGAACGCGTCGCCCTCAACGAGTGCGGCACCGCCACGTTGTCCACGCCACCCTCATCAGCAAGGCAGTCTCCCCCTCACGACGTTCTCCCTGTCACTGCGTTCTCCCTGGCCACTCCCGGCCCCACCCCGCCTCACCGGACGCGGCCCACAGCCAGACCTCCTCACCCCTGCCCACTCCTCACCCCCCACTTCACCCCTCATCTTGCCCTGACGCGGCGTGAGGCAGATAGGCTGCTCCGTAGCGGACGAGACCAACCCGGGACGTCCAAGGCAGTCCAGCCCTCCACGGACCTGTCCGAGGACCTTCCCCGGACCACCCGAGGACACTGATGCTTCTTCGACTCCTACGTACCTTCCTGCGCCCCTACACGCCTCTGCTCGCGGGCGTCCTGGTGCTCCAGCTCGCCCAGGTCATGGCCACCCTGTTCCTGCCTACCCTCAACGCCGACATCATCGACCGGGGTGTGGCCACGGGCGACACCGCCTACATCTGGCGTGTCGGCACCCTCATGCTAGGGGTCAGCCTGGCGCAGGGTGCCTGCTCGGTGGCGGCCACCTGGCTGGCGGCCCGCTCCGCCATGGGCATGGGCCGCGACCTGCGGGGCAGGATATTCGAGCGGGTGAGCAGCTTCTCGGAGCGGGAGGTCTCCGCCTTCGGGGCGGGCTCCCTCATCACCCGTAACACCAACGACGTCCAGCAGGTGCAGATGCTGGTGCTCATGAGCTGCACCATGCTGGTGACGGCCCCGGTCATGGCGGTGGGCGGCGTCGTCATGGCGGTCAGCCGTGCCCCGTCGCTGTCGTGGATCATCGCGGTGAGCGTGTCGGTGCTGCTGGTGATCGCCGTCCTCATCGTGCGCCAGATGATCCCCCTGTTCCGCTCCTACCAGGAGCGCCTGGACGCCATCAACCGGGTCCTGCGCGAGCAGCTCACCGGTATCCGGGTCATCCGGGCCTTCGTGCGCGAGGAGGCGGAGACGCGGCGCTTCGAGTCCGCCAACCACGACATCGCCTGGGTGGGCGAGCGGGTCGGGCGCCTCTTTGTCACCCTGTTCCCCCTGGTCATGCTGGTCCTGGACGTCTCGGTCACCGCGGTCATCTGGTTCGGCGGCCGCCAGGTGGAGCAGGGGCAGGTCGAGGTGGGCACCCTGGTGGCCTTCATGGCCTACCTCATGCAGATCCTCACCGGCATCATGATGGCGGGCTTCATGAGCGTCATGATCCCGCGCGCCGCCGTGTGCGCCGAGCGCATCAGCGACGTCCTGGCCACCGACCCCACCCTGACGGTGGCCCCCGACGCCGCCACCTCCTTCCCGTCACCGGGTGCGGTGGAGATGCGCGGCGTCTCCTTCGCCTTCCCCGACGCCGAGGAGAGCGTCCTGGAGGACCTCAGCTTCACGACGCAGCCCGGGACGACGACGGCGGTGGTCGGCTCCACCGGCTCGGGCAAGTCCACCGTGGTGTCCCTGCTGACGCGCCTGGCCGACGCCTCCCAGGGCCAGGTGCTCATCGGCGGGGTGGACGTGCGCCAGGCCGACCCGGAGGCCCTGTGGCGCCAGCTGGGCCTGGTTCCGCAGAAGGCCTTCCTCTTCGCGGGGACCGTGGCCTCCAACCTGCGCCTGGGCCGGGAGGAGGCCACCGACGAGGAGCTGTGGGCCGCCCTGGAGGTGGCCCAGGCCAGGGACTTCGTCGAGAACATGGAGGGCGGCCTGGAGGCCCCGATCGCCCAGGGAGGCACCAACGTCTCCGGGGGCCAGCGACAGCGCCTGGCCATCGCCCGGGCCCTGGTGCGCCGCCCGTCGGTCCTTCTCTTCGACGACTCCTTCTCTGCCCTGGACGTGGCCACCGACGCCCGGCTGAGGGCGGCCCTGGGGCCGGCCACCCTCGGGGTCACCAAGATCGTCGTGGCTCAGCGGGTCTCCACCGTCACCGACGCCGACCAGATCCTGGTCCTGGACTCCGGGCGCCTGGTCGCCCAGGGCACGCACGCCGAGCTGCTGGACAGCTCGGAGATCTACCGTGAGATCGTCACCTCCCAGCTGGGACAGGAGGCAGCAGCATGACCACGCCCCGCAGCACCGCTGAGCCCTCCACCGCACCGGAGGCCAAGCAGGAGGCCGGGCGCGACCCCGCGACCGAGCAGGAGGCCGAGCTGGCGGCCCAGGCCCACGCCTCCTCCGACGACTGGTCCGCAGGCCCGCCCCCGGGCCGTGCCCAGGCGTTCTGGCCCTCCTTCACCCGGATGCTGGGCCTGCTCGCCGCCTACAAGGGGACGCTCATGGTCGTGGTGACCACCAGCGTCGTGGCGGTCGTGCTGTCCGTGGCCGCCCCCCGGGTCCTGGGTGAGGCCACCAACATCATCTTCGAGGGCGTGGTCTCCATGATGATGCCCGCAGGCTCCACCAGCGATCAGGCCGTGGCGGCCCTGCGGGAACGGGGCATGGACGACCTGGCCGCCATGGTGGAGACCATGGACGTCACCCCCGGGGCGGGGATCGACTTCTCCCGGCTGGGCCAGATCCTGCTGCTGGTGCTGGCGCTCTACGTCGGCTCGGCCTTCCTCATGTGGCTGCAGGGCTTCCTGCTCAACCGCATCACCATCACCTCCATGTACCGGCTGCGCGCCCAGGTGGAGCACAAGATCCACCACCTGCCCCTGAGCCACTTCGACCGTGTCCAGCGCGGGGAGCTGCTCAGCCGGGTCACCAACGACGTCGACAACATCACCAGCACCCTCCAGCAGTCCCTGTCCGGGGCGGTGACCTCGATCCTCACCGTCGTGGGCGTGCTGGCCATGATGCTGTCCATCTCCTGGCGGCTGGCCCTGGTGGCCATGATCATGGTCCCGCTCATGGGGGCGGTCTTCGGCGTCATCGGGCCGCGCTCCCAGAAGGCCTTCACCCGCCAGTGGGCCCGCACCGGGCGCCTCAACACGCGTGTGGAGGAGTCCTTCTCCGGCCACGCCCTGGTGCGCGTCTACGGGCGCACCGACTCCGTGCGCGAGGCCTTCGCCCAGGAGAACGAGGAGCTCTACCGCTCCGCCCTGCGTGCCCAGTTCCTCTCCGGGATCATGATGCCGCTCATGCTGTTCATCTCCAACCTGTCCTACGTGGCCGTGGCCGTGGTCGGCGGGTTCATGGTGGCCTCGGGCAGCCTGCGGCTGGGGGACGTCCAGGCCTTCATCCAGTACTCCCAGCAGTTCTCCCAGCCCCTGGGCGAGCTGGGGGGCATGGCCACGGCCGTCCAGTCAGGCACCGCCTCCGCCGAGCGGGTCTTCAACCTGCTCGACGCCGAGGAGGAGCGCCCTGACCGCCCCGCCACCCAGACAGCTGAGACCGCTGGCAGCGCCACCACGGCGGGCCGAAGCGGCACCATCGTCATGGAGCACGTGCGCTTCTCCTACTCTCCCGACACCGAGCTCATCCGGGACCTGTCCCTGCGGGTGGAGCCGGGGCAGACCGTGGCGATCGTCGGCCCCACCGGGGCGGGCAAGACCACGCTGGTCAACCTGCTCATGCGCTTCTACGAGGTGGACGGCGGCCGCATCCTCCTGGACGGGCAGGACACCGCCGCCATGACACGCCAGGAGGTGCGCCGTCGTACCGGCATGGTCCTGCAGGACCCGTGGCTGTTCGAGGGGACCGTGCGGGACAACATCCGCTACGGCCGCCCCGACGCCACCGACGAGCAGGTGGAGGCCGCCGCCCGGGCCTGCTACGCCGACCACATCATCCGTGCCCTGCCGCAGGGCTACGACACGGTCCTGGAGGAGGACGCGGCCAACATCTCCGCCGGGGAGCGCCAGCTGCTGACGATCGCGCGGGCCTTCGTGGCCGACCCCGCCGTCCTCATCCTGGACGAGGCCACCAGCTCGGTGGACACTCGCACCGAGCTGCTGGTCCAGCAGGCCATGAACGCCCTGCGCCAGGGCCGGACCAGCTTCATCATCGCCCACCGCCTGTCCACAATCCGTGACGCCGACACGATCCTGGTCATGGAGCACGGCGACATCGTGGAGCAGGGCGGCCACGCTGAGCTGCTGGGGCGTGGGGGCGCCTACGCGCGTCTCCACGCCGCCCAGCTCAGCCGATGAGGCGGTGGCGAGAGATCGTGGCCTCCCGCCCCGGTCCCACGCCGATGGCGGAGACCCGGCACCCGGCCAGCTCCTCAATGCGCAGCACGTAGTCCTGGGCGGCGGCGGGCAGGTCGGCAAAGCGACGCACCCCGGTGATGTCCTCACTCCACCCGGGCAGCTCCTCGTAAACAGGTACCGCGTGGTGGAAGCCGGTCTGGGTCAGCGGCATCTCCGTGGTGACCTGGCCGTCGATGTCATAGGCCACGCACACGGGGATCGTCTCATGGCCAGTGAGGACGTCGAGCTTGGTCATGACCAGGTCGGTCAGGCCGTTGACCCGGGCGGCGTAGCGGGTGACGACGGCGTCGTGCCAGCCGCAGCGGCGCGGGCGGCCCGTGGTGACCCCGTACTCACCGCCCTCGGCGCGCAGGCGCTCGCCCACGGCGTCGTGCAGCTCGGTGGGGAAGGGCCCCTCGCCCACACGGGTGGTGTAGGCCTTGACCACGCCCACCACGGAGTCGATCCGGGTGGGGCCCACACCGGTGCCAGTGCACGCGCCCCCGGCTGTGGGGCTGGAGGAGGTGACAAACGGGTAGGTTCCGTGGTCGATGTCAAGCATGGTGGCCTGGCCGGCCTCGAACAGGACCGTCCTGCCCTCGTCAAGGGCCCGGTTGAGCACCAGGGAGCAGTCCACCACCATGGGGCGGATGCGCTCGGCGTAGGAGAGCAGCTCGTCGGCCACGGCGTCGGGGTCGATGGCAGCCCGGTTGAAGACCTTGAGCAGCAGGCTGTTCTTCTGGTCCAGGGCGGAGTGGACCTTCTGGCGCAGGATCGAGGGGTCGAACAGGTCCTGGACGCGGATGCCCACCCGGTTCATCTTGTCGGCGTAGGTGGGGCCGATGCCCCGCCCGGTGGTGCCCAGCTGGCGCGCCCCCAGGAAACGCTCGGTGGTGCGGTCCAGGACCCGGTTGTAGGAGGGGATGATGTGGGCGTCGGCACTGACGAGCAGGCTGGAGGCGTCCTTGCCCCGGGAGGTGATCTCCTCGATCTCGCTGAACAGCACCTCCAGGTCCACCACGACGCCGTTGCCGATGACGGGGGTGACGCCGGGGGTGAGGACGCCGGCCGGCAGGAGGTGGAAGGCGAAACTCTCCCCGTCGATGACCACCGTGTGGCCCGCGTTGTTGCCGCCGTTGAACTTGACGACGTAGTCGACGTCCTGACCGAGCTGGTCAGTCGCCTTGCCCTTTCCCTCGTCCCCCCACTGGGTCCCGACGACGACAACGGCTGGCATGGCCTCTCCTGCTGTGGTGATGCGGTGACGACGTGCGGCGCGGCGACAGGGCAGACACGTGCGGTGCCCGGACAGCACGGGACAGCACGGCGCCATGTACGGCTACGCTGCGCACGCCGCAGGCCAGCCTACCCGAGGGGTGGGGCACCTACCCGAGCTGGCACCTCAGCCCACACCGTAGCGCAGGCGGGTGGCCTCATCGTAGGCGTCGTCAGCGCGGCTGACGGACTCCCGACCCGTGGAGCGCTGGGTCCTGGCCGCCTCAGGACTGCTGACAGTGACCACGGTCGGCTCAAGGTGGTCCAGCGGACCGTCGAGGTCGCGGGCCTCCACGGTGACAGGCAGGGTGAGCATCTGCCCCTCGGCCAGCTCCGGGGTGGTGTAGGTGGCCGACAGGACCGCGCCCACGGCGGCTGCGGTAACGGCGTCGGCGCCCTGCCCCAGGACCAGGCTGGCCAGCACCTGGGCGTCGGCCTGCACCGTGAGGCGGCTGCCCGCAGGGACCGGGGCGGGTCCTGCGGAGCGCAGGGTAACGCTGCCGGGGTACCACACGTGGTAGCCCTCCCCCCAGGTCAGCATCTGCCACCCTGCGCCCACGCTGGCTCCCCACAGCTCGGTGGTCTGTGTGCCAGAGGCGTGCGCCTCCTGCTGCGCCTGGGCCGGGCCCGCTGGTAGGGAGACGGTGATGCTGGTCCCCTCCGGCGCCTCCACGGTGTCCTGCGGGTAGGTGAGGCTCCTCGTGGATCCCAGGCACAGCAGGTAGGAGCGGCCCTGGGGCAGCGCCTCCCC
Organism: Actinomyces wuliandei; assembly: GCF_004010955.1. Taxonomy (NCBI): domain Bacteria; kingdom Bacillati; phylum Actinomycetota; class Actinomycetes; order Actinomycetales; family Actinomycetaceae; genus Actinomyces; species Actinomyces wuliandei. The sequence continues at coordinate 398,478 of NZ_CP025227.1, read as the reverse complement.
GAGGACGACCGTGGCCTGGGCAGGAGCTGAGGAGGGCGTAGAGGGGGCCGTGCCGGAGGGAGCGTTGCTGTAGGAGCACTCCAGGGCCTCTCCGTCCACGGTGAGGCCCGGAGCGGGGTTGGCCTCGTACAGCCGGGGGTCCCAGGTCACGCGGACCTCAGTACCCTCGGGCAGCGGCGCCGACCCGGCGCTCAGGAGGCCGCCGAGGACAGTCGGCACCTGCACGACCGCACCGTTAGCGGTGGCCACCTCGACGAGATCGCCGCCCGCCTCAATGGTGACCTCCGGGTCCGCCGCCCGTGCCGGGGCCGCCTGGAGCAGGCCCAGGCAGGCCGTACCGGTGGTGACGGCCACGGCGATCAGGACGCTGCGGCGCCCCACCGTCCGGGTGGTGCGGGTGGTTAGAACACTGTCACAGTAGTCTGATGTCGTCATGTCCTGTGGTCCTTATCTCCGGGGTCTCTTCTCCGAGCCCCTTCTCTCTGGTCTCTTCCCTGGTCTCTCCGGAGTCCGTGCTCCTGTACCTGTCATATCTATCGCCTGGTACCGGCTCGCGGTGCCTGACGCTGTCTGACGGTCTCGTGCTGGCTCGCGCTGTCTCTCGCTGTCCTGTCGTGCCCCGTCTGCGTCCTGTCTGTCCTGGTCCTGCGACTGCTACCCCATCCCGCAGACGACCGCGCCCGTCGTTGCCGCCAGGCTCTGCCAGGGCGGGGGACCCTGGAGGAAGGGCAGCACCCACGGCTGCCACACCAGGGCCAGCAGAAGCATCAAGGTGATGAACACCAGTGCGGGAACTACCCGACGCACCCACACCCCCACACGCTCAGCCCACCACCCCAGCACTATCACCACCACCAGGGTCACAGCCATCGGAGCAGACACCACCACCGCCTGCCAGTACAGCGGCCAGCACCCCTCGTACAGGCACGGAGCATGGTCCGGCAGCGCAAACTGAAGATTCTCGCCAAAGTGCATCAGCGCAGCCCCGGACAGCAGCGACCAGCAGGCCACCGTAATCGCCCACGCATCACGCCCCTGGTGACGCACCGCCCCCGCGCTCAGACCAAAACCAGCACCAAAGAAGACAGTCCACCACAGCCACCCAGGCGTCCACAAGGACTGCGACGCGTCCCTGCTGGTCCGCAACGGAACTGGGTGAATAGCCATAACATAGTCGAACCCAGCAAAGTGACCCCACAGCCAGAGCACGGCGCAGGTCGGAACCACCAGCGAGGCCACCACCAGCAGGTCACGGGCCGCCCTCCCCAGGAACCGCGCCAGCCACCGCCCCACAGGCATCACGCCACCATCCCTCCAGGCCAGTGCACTAAGGTGCTCACGCCGTCAGCCTCTCCAGTGCCTGGGCAAAGAGCTCGCCGCAGATTCGAGCCTGCTCCGGGGTCGGCGCCGTTTTAGCTCCGGCACCTCCCCTCAGCCGATCGCCAGACAAAGGAAAGTTGACTCCACCCACATCTATCCCGTCCACCATGGCGGAGAACATGCTGACCACGTTCTGCGGGGAGCTGTCAAAGCGCCCGGAGTAGAAGGCCCGCAGACGCTCCTGCTGCGACATGGCGAGCTGGGTGCGCAAGGTGTCCGACGTCCGTGCCGGGCTGGGCTCGGCCAGGCCCACTACCGTCAGCCAGGCGTCGGCGTCAGCCACCAGGTCCGCCACCCCGAAGCCGGACTCCACTCCCTCCACCGCGAGCCTGGCCCGCATCCAGGTCTCCTGGTCCTCTCCGCCACCTCCCGTCTGCCACTGACCGAAGAGCTGGTAGAGGTCGAGCATCCACCCGCCCAGGTCCCCCAGCCCGTAGGTGGTGGGATCGGAGGAGCCGGGCCAGGTCACATACCCCATGGCCGCAGCCGCCCAGTGGGCGACGTCCGTGGTGACGGCCGGCCTGGAGCCCATGACGGAGGTCAGCCTCCCCTCGCACAGGATCCTGGCGGCAGCCAGCCCCGCGCCGTCGTCGGTGTCAGGGGTGTAGGCCATCCACATGCCGCTGGCGGCGGTGTACCAGTAGTCCGGCTTGCGCAGCCACCCCAGGATGAAGGAGCCCACCATGGGCAGGTACCGTCTCAGGTCCGTCAGGTCCGGGGTCCGCGCCGGGGTCAGGGCCAGCTCGCAGACCACCTCGGCCCGGACGAACCACTCAAACAGGACGTGGAAGCCGGTCTCGGTCGCCGCGCCGTCCACCTCCAGCGGCGGTGAGACCACCCCCGTCAGGTCAACGGCCTCCGCCCGCCGGGACACCACCACGTGGTCCACCGGGGTGGCCGTACCCCCCAGGTCCTCGCTGACCTCCACGATCTGGTTGTAGTGCCACCCCGGCGGCATGGGGAAGCCCATGTTCCCGGAGAACCCGGTGGACATCCCCAGCACGTAGGCGGCCACCGCGTAGTCCTGGGCCATGACCAGGCGGCACACGTTCCGCGTGGCGTAGACCCCCACCCGGAACCGGTAGGAGTCCACCTCCCCCATCACCTCGTTGACACCCCGGAAGAAGTCCATGACCGGCCCCACGACGGCGTCCCCGACCGGGTCGAAGTCCACGGTGAAGTAGATGATGCTGTCCGCAGGCAGCCCCAGCACGCGCCCGCGCTCCAGGGCCTCCTGCCCCTGGGTGCGCCCCTCCTCGTAGGTCATGTGGGAGACGTCGTTGTTCCAGCGCTGGTGGATCGGCACCAGCCTCAGGCCCGCGCTCCTCAGCGCGTCCAGCTCAGGCCCGGTGATGTACTTGCCCGACCCCACGGTGTACCTGCCCGCGTGGGTGTAGCCGCGCTCGGCCGCTCCCTGCGCCCGGCCACCCAGCAGCTGGGCGCTGGTGTCAAAACCCTTGGTGGCCACGCTGGTGTCACCGCTGGACACCAGCAGGCTGCACCAGGTGGTGTAGTCGCCCGCACCCGTCTCCGGGATCTCCATGAAGGACTGGAACACCCGGACCACAGCCTCCGTGCCCGTGCCAAAGGACGACGCCAGGGAGACGTCGTACCCGTTGAGGATCATCGCCGCGTGAAAGAGCTGGACGAACCGCGTCGCCCCGTCGGTGCTGCCGCTCCTCACCTGCGCTGAGCCCCTCAGGCCGGAGCGCGTGCCCCTCCCCGAAGTTGCCGTTGGCCTCGCCGTCAGCCATCCCCATCTCGAACTGGAGCGCCATCAGCAGGGCTGTCTGCACCTGGCGGGAGTGGACACCGTCGCAGGGCACCAGGGCGAAGTCCCGGCGGTCCACGTAGGTTCCGTTGAGCCACTGCTGGACCTGGCGCACCTGGGGCACCCCACCGTAGTCCTCCAGCACGTCGTAGGCGTCCATGGACAGCAGGGAGGCCATGAGTTTGACGTCCACATAGCTGCCGCCGCCCAGGCCCAGGTCCTCACGCACCCGCTCCACGGAGGGGACCATGGCGTCGTAGGTGACCGTGACCAGGTCGTCCAGGATGACGCCGGTACGTCCCTTGCACCACAGGGCGCCGCTGAGGACACGCAGGATGTTCTCAGGCACGGTGGCCTGGGAGTCGATCCGGCCCACCCGCTCCTGGAATGCGGCCGTCGTCGCCGGGCCGAAGCCGGACGACAGCGGGGACACACCCAGCTCGTGCTGGAGGGCGCGGCGCAGCCCGTAGATCGTCGCCCACCCCGTCTGCCCGTCCTGCTCCAGGGGCACCCACCCGGCGACCCCGGAGTAGGTCTCGTTCAGCCACCTCTGGGTGCCAAACACCTGCGGGTCAAACATGCCTCGCCCCTCCTTGGACGCACAGGGACTCGCGCTCCTACGCGCGGAGGCTCACGACCACGGGGAACCGTGAGCCCTCTCACCGTAGCAAAAAGGTGTGCCGGGCGGAAGAGGTGGAGCAGGCCCAGTGGCTGCCCCAGGCACGACGTCGGCCCCGGCACCACAGGGGTACCGGGGCCGAGCCTCAGCGCCTCACCGGCGCCGCAGCAGCGTCACCAGGCTCAGCGCCTGGCCGAGCCCACCGAGCCCAGGCGCTCGCAGGCCTCCACCACGCGGGCGGCCATGCCCTCCTCAGCGGCCTTGCCCCAGGCGCGCGGGTCGTAGGTCTTCTTGTTGCCGACCTCGCCGTCGATCTTGAGGACGCCGTCGTAGTTCTTGAGCATCCAGTCCGCCACGGGGCGGGTGTAGGCGTACTGGGTGTCAGTGTCCACGTTCATCTTGATGACGCCGTTGCGCACAGCGGTGGCGATCTCCTCGTCGGTGGAGCCGGAGCCGCCGTGCATGACCAGGTCGAAGGGGGAGCTGGTGTCACCCACCTTGGTGGACAGGCGGTCCCCCAGGCGTGCCGCGACGTCGTCCTGGATCTCGCCCAGGATCTCGGGGCGGAGCTTGACGAAGCCCGGCTTGTAGGAGCCGTGGACGTTGCCGAAGGTCAGGGCGGTGATGTAGCGGCCGTTCTCACCCAGGCCCAGGGCCTCGATGGCGCGCCAGGCGTCGTCGGCCGTGGTGTAGAGGTTGGCGTTCTCCTCCCCCTTGATGCCGTCCTCCTCGCCGCCAACGGCGCCGATCTCGATCTCCAGGACGGTGTTGGCGGCCTTGGCGCGCGCCAGCATGTCCACGGCGATCTCGATGTTGTCGTCCAGGGACTCCGCCGAGCCGTCCCACATGTGGGAGTTGAACATCGGCACCTCGCCCCGCTTGACCTGCTCGGCCTCCATCTCCAGCAGCGGGAGGATCCAGGGCTCCAGCATCTTCTTGGGGCAGTGGTCGGTGTGGAGGCCGATGGTCACGGGGTACAGGTCGCCGACTGCACGGGCGTAGGCGGCGAAGGCGACAGAGCCCTTGACACGGTCCGCCCGGGAGGAGCCGGACCAGTAGGCCGCACCACCGTTGGAGATCTGGACGATGCCGTCAGACTCGGCGTCAGCGAAGCCCTTGAGGGCGGCGGACAGGGTCTGGGACGAGGTGACGTTGATCGCGGGAATCGCGTACTTGCCGGCCTTGGCGCGGTCAAGCATGTCTGCGTAGGACTCCGGGGTTGCGATGGCCACTGGTGCCTCCTTGAGGTCGATGATGTGTCAGTGGTACGGGCCTGATTCTTCCACGATTTGGCGTCGAGGTGTAGCAGATGATGGTCCCAGAGGCGCAGCACGTGCCCACCGTGCGCGGGGCGAGCGCCTCAGGCACCTCTGCACACGCCTCTTTCACCCCTCCCTGCACATCTTCAGCCTCTCCAGGAACCCGTTGACCGCATCGATCCGCAGAACCACGTACCGAGCACGCGCGCAGGAGCGGTGAAGATGTGCACAACGGAGCCTGCTGCACATCTTCAGCCTCTCGTGGAGGCCTCGCCCGTTCCAGGTGCCTGGTATTCCGCGTAAGCACGTCGGGCGCCAGTCGCGAAGATGTGCAGCCCGGGAGGCCGGGAGGCCGGGAAGCCGGGAGGCCTGCAGGTGGGCTGGTGCCCGGGTCAGTCAGGAGCAGGCCCGGCGTGCTGGAGGACCCAGGTGTGCATAGCGACCGCCGCAGCCGCAGCCACGTTGATGGAGCGGGTGGAGCCGTACTGGCCGATGCGCAGCAGCCGGGAGCACTCAGCCTGGAGCCCGGCGCTGATCCCCTCCCCCTCGGAACCGAAAACCATGAGGCAGTGCTGGGGCAGTGCAGCCTGCTCCAGCAGGCCCGCCCCGGGACCGTTGTCGATCCCGACCACCTCGTAGCCCTCGGCACGCGCCCATGCCAGGAGGTCGTCCGGCTGGGCGTGGTGGTGCACCTCCAGATAACGGTCAGTAACCATGGCCCCGCGCCTGTTCCAGCGGCGCCGCCCGACAATGTGGACCCCGGCCACGTTGAAGGCGTTGGCACTGCGCACGATGGAGCCGATGTTGAGGTCCTGGCTGACGTTCTCCACGGCGACGTGCAGCGGGTGGGCGCGCTCGGCCAGGTCAGCCCGGATCGCCTCGACGCTCCAGTAGCGGTACCGGTCCACCACGTTGCGCCGGTCCCCCTGGGCGAGCAGGTCGGGGTCGTAGCGAGGGTCCTCGGGCCAGGCCTGCGGCCCGTCCGGCCACGGCCCCACCCCAACCTCACGGGTGTCGGCCGGGACGTCGGGCTCGGGAGCGTAAGGCGGCACGCTACCGCAGTCTGTCATGGCCGCTGGCACCTTTCCTGTTCTGCCACACAAAGTACCTGACCACGGACAGGCCACTCACGGCGGGCACCCGCTGCCTCGCTTCTTGCATAGAAGCCTTTCCACCAGCCGGTCGTAGCCCTCGGGATCTGCCGGGCGGACGTACCGCCGCTGACGGAGCAAGATGTCCAGGCAGTCGTACGCCTGGGAACGCGTCACCCAACCCGCCGCCGTAGGCGAGCAGCTCTGCGGTACCGAGGCACCGGTCCACAGCCTGCTCTGCATCCGCATGGGACCGGGCGCCCCGGTCATCAGTAAGAAATATAGAGCCATAGAGCTCCGGGCGCCTGCGGATAACGACGATCGTCTCTGCCTCACCGAAGTGGCTGGCAGGACCGTCGCCAGGACTGAGCATACGGTCCCGCAGCGCCTTTATATCAACATGCTCGGCCTCATCCGGGTGGATCGGCTGTCCACACAGGCCACGAACCTGCCGGTCCGCCCTTTCGAGCCCAAGAATCCTCTGGCTGCGACGCCACTCATACTCAATGGACGCGCACCAATGACCCCGCCCTCTGGTGAAGCGCTCCAGCAGGTCCACCCTGCCCAGGACCGCCATATTGATGAGGACCGTGTTGTCAGGGAAGAAGAAGGGGCTATCAGTCACGCTCAGACCAGCCCGTCAAGAAGGTCAGTACGGAGCTCATCCGCCATGCTGTCAGCCTGGTCGCCCACGCTGACCTCCTCCCCCTCCACAGGGGTACCGAGGGCCCAGGCCAGGGTCTCCTGGGAGGCACGGCCGGAGTCAACCGCGCCACGCAGGTCGGTCAGCAGCCTGAGGGGAAACCTTCTTCGTGCGGCCAGGGCCATCCGCTCTGTGACGTCCTCGGCAGTCGCCACCGCTGGCGGGAGGTGCTCCTCGACGAGTCGCAAAGTGGTGAGCTGGAGGGCTGCCGCCACTGGCTCTGGCACACCGAGACGCAGGTACCGCAGCCGCGTGCGCAGCGCCTGGGTGGACACGCCCAGCTCCCAGACCCGTTGCGCGATGACCGCAGGGGTGACCGCCCAGTCGAGAGCACGGATGTGCTCGGCTGGCATCAGCAGCTCAGCAGCGAAGGCGTTTGCCCTGTTCTCCGCGTGCTGGGCAGCAGCCTCGCCCGGGGCAGGCGAGGTCCCAAGGGCAATATGACCCAGCTCGTGAGCGAGGGTGAAGCTGCTTCGGAACCACTGGTCGGTTGCGCGCAGGACGATGACGTCGTGCCCCCCCCAGCCGGAGTGAGTACCCGGGATTTGACAACGGGATGACGACGACGTCGACTCCCAGATACTCCTCGACACGGTTGGCAAAGTCGTGGACAAACCCCTCACCCAGGAGCTGGCGCGCCCTGTCCGGCGTCGTGCGGACAATGGGAGGGCTCATGCAGCGTAGGCCTGGCGGTACAGGAGTGCGACGGCTTCCAGAGCCTCCTGGTCATCATGCGGATCACAAGAATAGGTCCTAGACATGTTGTCGTAGTCATGCCGGGCGACCACGCACACCTCGAAGGGGTCCTCCTCACCGGTGACCAGCCAGTGCATGGACGCGCCAAGACGATCCGCGATCTCAGCCAGCTCCAGCGCCGCAAAGGTACGCGTGCCTGCAAGAGACTTTGACAGAGCGGGCTCACTGAGACCGACGGACTGCGCCAGGGCGGTCTGCGTCAGCCCGCTCTCGCGCAGCGCCTTTCTCACCCGGGCTCCGATGGTGCTCACAGGCCAAGTCTACGCGGGTCTTGCCATAATCGAAAGACTCACGTCAGGGGGAGCAGGCACTGGATAATCCTTAGGGCCTGGACTTGGACACCAGCCACTGGCAGACCGGACGAGCCTACGAGGCACGACCACTGGCACACCAGGAACGAGGCGCAGCACGTCCCCACCCGAGCCGTCAGCCTCCTGAGTCACCCCAGCCCCAGGTCCTCCAGGCCCAGGGCCGCGTAGTAGGGCAGGCCCGCAGCCTCGACACGCTCACGCGCCCCGGTGGCCCGGTCCACGACCACGGCCACGGCCTGCACCTCGGCACCGGCCTCACGCAGCGCCCCGACGGCCTCCAGCGGGGAGCCTCCAGTGGTGGAGGTGTCCTCCAGGACCACGACACGTCGGCCCGCCACCTGCGGCCCCTCGACCCGGCGCCGCATGCCGTGGTCCTTGGCGGCCTTGCGCACCACGAAGGCGTCCAGGTCCAGACCTCGGGAGGCCGCCGCATGCAGCATGGCGGCTGCCACCGGGTCCGCCCCCATGGTCAGCCCGCCGACGGCGTCGACCTCCTCCGGCCCCAGCCCCGCCTCCTCCAGCATGTCCAGCATGACGTGCCCAATGAGCGGGGCCGCCTCGTGGTGGAGGGTGGCCCGGCGCATGTCCACGTAGAAGTCTGACTCAAGCCCGGAGGCCAGGGTGACCTTCCCCCGGACCACGGCCAGCTCGTTGACGAGTCCGGCCAGGCGGGTGATGTGGGAGTCGTTGGTGCTCACGGCCCGGAGTCTAGCCGCTGCGGCCCAGGACGCTGGAGCAGCACCAGGCGCAGCCCGCCACCCCTCCACGATCTGCCCGCAACACCTCCGGGGCACAGCGCACAGCACCACCCTGCCCAGGCGGGGTCCTGCTCAGGCAGGTGCCCTCAGGCCAGGACGGCGACAGCGGCGTCGTAGTCCGGCTCGGTGCGGATCTCCGGCACCTGCTGGGCGTGGAGGACTGTGCCATCAGCGTCCAGGACCACCACGGAGCGCGACAGCAGCCCGGCCAAGGGGCCGTCCGCCATGGTCACGCCGTAGTCCGTGCCGAAGGTGGAGCGGAACGAGGAGCCGGTGACCACGTTGTCCAGCCCCTCGGCACCGCAGAAGCGGGCGGCCGCGAAGGGCAGGTCGGCTGAGACGCAGACGACGGTCGTGTTCTCCAGCCCGGAGGCGAGCGCGTTGAACTGGCGGACGGAGGTGGCGCACACACCCGTGTCCACCGAGGGGAAGATGTTGAGGACCACGCGGCGGCCCGCGAGGGACTGGCTGGTCACCGGCGCCAGGTCCGCGCCGACCAGCTCAAAGGCCGGGGCCTGGGTGCCGACAGCCGGGAGGTCGCCGACGGTGCTGACAGGGTCGCCTTGGAGCGTAATGGAAGCCATGAGACAACAGTCCCAAGTCTTCAGCAGACACGCCAGGGAAGGGCCGGACTATTCCGCTGGCTGCGTAGGAGGCGTACCGCCGGCAGACGCAGAACGGGAGGTACCCGCCACCCGGCGCACGAACCAGCGGGGCGCGGTGCGCAGCAGGGCGCTGGCACTGCGGTAGCGCAGGCTCGGGGTGCAGATCACCTGGCCACGGCGCACCGCCGCCAACCCCTCAGCAGCCACACGCTCGGCGTCCAGCCACACCGGCCCCCTCCAGGTGGCCTCGTCCACCCCTGCGGCGGCGTGGAAGCCGGTGCGGACCAGTCCGGGGCACAGCGCCGTAGCGGTCACGCCGCTGCCCTCCAGCTCGCTGGCCAGCCCCTCGGTAAAGCTGAGGACCCAGGCCTTGTGGGCGGCGTAGGTCCCCATGGCGGTACGCGCCGTCATTGAGGAGACGTTGAGGATCGCCCCGTGGCCGCGTGCGGTCATGGCCTGGGCGGCCGCGTGGGACAGGACGAGGACCGCACGCACCATGACGTCCAGGGCCCGCTCCTCGCGAGCCAGGTCCCCGCCGACAAAGGACTGCCCCAGGCCGAACCCCGCGTTGTTGACCAGCAGGTCCACCGCCCGGGAGCCCACCTGCTCAGCGGTGTGCGGGGCCGAGGTGCCCCCCGGCCCGCTGGGGGCTGACTGCCCCTGGCGCAGGCGCTGCGCCACCCGGGCGCAGTCCTCGGGCACTGCCAGGTCAGCAGCCAGCACCTGGGCACCGACTCCTGCGATCTGGTGGAGCTCGTCGGCCAGGTGGCGCAGCCGCTGCTCGTCGCGAGCGACAAGGACCAGGTCGTGGTGAGCCTGGGCGAGCTGCCAGGCGAGCTCCAGACCGAGCCCGCTCGTGGCGCCGGTGACGAGTGCGGTTCCCATGGGGCAAGGCTAGCGCGCCTCGGGGCGGGGGTCGTCGGGCAGCTCCGAGTCCCGGCCCAGCCCCAAAAGCCTGCTGCACATCTTGGGAGTCGACTCTCGCCAGACGAGGTCAGCAAACTCGTGGATTCTCGGGAGACCGCTGCTCTCACAGACAACCAGCACACCCGAAGATGTGCAGCACCATGCGTGATGCACATCTTCACCGCACGTTGTCGCCCGCTCACCGCACACCCACCCTGCTCCTGCCCACGATTCCGCCACAGACTCCTCTCCCCTGCCCCAGCATCCCGCCTGAAGATGTGCAGCACCGTGCGGAGGCGGCCCTGAGGCCACCAGGCCATCGCGCTGGAGCCGGTACCCTGCCCTCATGCGCCTTGCCACCTGGAACGTCAATTCCGTCCGCACCCGGGTCGAGCGGGTCACCGCCTTCCTGGAGCGCGAGAACATCGACGTGCTGGCCATGCAGGAGATCAAGTGCCGACCCGACCAGTTCCCACACCAAGCCTTCGAGGCAGCCGGGTACGAGGTAGCGGTCCACGGCCTGGACCAGTGGAACGGGGTGGCCGTGGCCTCCCGCGTCGGGCTGTCCGAGGTCGTGACCTCGTTCCCCGGCCAGCCAGGCTGGGTCCGCAAGGAGGGCCAGGAGCCCGTGGTAGAGGCCCGGGCGCTGGGAGTGACGGTCGGCGGGCAGGCTGCGGTCGGCGGCGGCACACAGACACCAGCCAGCGGCGGGCAGGAGGACAGTTCCACCCTGCCAGCAGGGGGCGCCCCCGGCTCCCCAGGTGACGGCCCGGGCACGCCGACCGGGACCGTGCCGCTGCGGCTGTGGAGCCTGTACGTGCCCAACGGCCGCGAGCTGGACCACCCCCACTACCGCTACAAGCTGGACTGGCTGGCCGCGCTGCGCCAGGCGGCTGGCGGCTGGCTGGAGGCGGACCCGGGCCTGGCGCTGGCACTGGTGGGCGACTGGAACGTCGCCCCGCGCGACGAGGACGTCTGGGACGTGACCGCCTTCGACGGCGCCACCCACGTCTCAGCACCGGAACGGGAGGCCTTCGCCGCCTTCGAGTCGGCGGGCCTGAGTGAGGTGACGCGGGAGCGGGTCACCAACTACACCTACTGGGACTACCAGAAGCTGCGCTTCCCCCGCAACGAGGGGATGCGCATCGACTTCGTCTACGCCTCGCCCGCCCTGGCCTCCCGGGTCGGCGGTGCCGCCATCGACCGCGACGAGCGCAAGGGCAAGGGTGCCAGCGACCACGTGCCCGTCATCGTGGACCTGGAGGGGTAGGTAGGGTTACGTACACCACCGGCGCCTTCAGCCGGGAACGGCGGACAGGGCCTGGCTCAGCATGAAGGCGGCGACGTCGTCGGGGTGCTGCCCGATGGATCTGGCCCACTGCGGGACCGGCTGACCCCGCTGGCGCAGCCAGTCAAGCACGGTGCGGTAGACCCGGGACTGCTCGTAGCCGAGCCGACTGCCCGGCTCCCCCGTGGAGAACCCCCGTGAGGCCAGCTGCGCCGACATCTGCCGGTACTCCCACTCCGACAGGCAGCCTGCGTCCCACGCGGCCCGGGCGGCCGCCACCGCCGAGGCCCCGAACCTCTCCTTGAGCTCCAGCACCGCCTGCAACGATGGGCTGCGCCCCAAGGCGGCGCGCACAGCAGCGCGAGGCAGGAGGAGCTCACCGGCGAAGGCGTGCGCCTCCGCCTCGACGACGCGGTCGGTGCGCTCGTCCGTGCGGGTCACCTCGCTGTGGAGCACCAGGTGGCCGATCTCGTGGGCCAGGTCGAACCGGGAGCGCTCAGCGGTCTTGTGACGCGCCAAGAAGATGTAGGGGTACCCGTCCGCGCCCCAGAAGCTGAAGGCGTCCATGTCGCGCTGCGCGCGTGGGAGCCCCAGCACCCTCACACCGTGGGCCTCCGCCAGCTGGACGAGGTTTGGGGCGGGCAGCTCGCCCAGGCCCCAGACGGTGCGCAGCTCGCGCGCCGCATCCTGCGGCACAGCCGACGCGGGTGGGGCAGGCGGCGGGCTGGACACGACCAGGGCGGGTAGCACAGGCTGCACGGCTAGTGCGGGCGGCACAGTCGGTGCGGCCAGTGCAGCCCCCTCCGGCAGGTCCAGCGCTGGCAGACGGAAGTGCTGGGTCACCTCCGCGTAGAAGTCCGTGCCCAGAGCCCCCAGGGCAGTGGCGACGTGCCTGAGCCGGGCAGGCGACCTCCTGCGCGCCCGGAAGAAGACGGCCTCCTCGGCCACCTCCTCCACCGGGTGCCGGTGGAGGAGCGTCACAGGCACCCGGGTCGCGGCAGCGAGCCCCTCCGCCCGGGACGGGGGTGCGCCCTCGGACTCCCAGGTGGTGACGGTGCGCGTGCTGACGCCCGTGCGCCGGGCCAGCTCCGTCTTGGTCAGGCCCGCGCGCTGCCTGGCCAGGCGGACCCGGCAGGGGTGCACCCACACCCTCAGACCGCCTGGATGACAAAGTCGACGTCGTCGGAAGGCAGGCTGCCCACCGTCCCAGGCGCCAGCCCCGGCCCGACCAGCTCCTCCGGCGGCAGAATGATGCGGGTACGCCACCGGGTGACGACACCGTCCTCACAGTCCACCGGCAGCGACAGCTCGCTGCGCACCACGTTGTCCGAGCGGTCCCAGAAGTAGAGCAGCAGCCAGGTCTGCGGCAAGCGGGCCAGGTCACCAGCCGAACGGGCCGAGACGTCCAGGGCCAGCATGGTGCCAAGCACCGGCTGGTAGTGCTGGCCGTAGACGTCTACTGCGCTGCCGCCCCCTGCCTCAGAGCCCGCGAGAAGCTGGGCGTTGACGGCGACGCCGTCCACGAACACCCGGCCCCGCGCACGAGCGTTGGTGGGACGGGCACCGACCTGCCCTGTGGCGGCAGTCCCCCTGATGGCGGCAATGCTGAACTGCCCGTCGCCGCTGACCGAACGCGGCGCGTTGAGGATGTCGCGACTGTCCCACCCCTGCTCCGCCAGGGCCTCGCGCAGCGCCCCGACGGTCTTGGCCCAGTGCTGGTAGCCGAAGGCCGTGCTGGGCTCGTAGGAGGAGTACTGGTTGACAGCTGCTTGGAGGCCTGCTGCGCACGCCCCGGTCAGCAGCTGCGGGGTCAGCCCCATCCGGGCGAGGGCCTGCCGGGCTTCGGCACCCGTCACCTCACCCTGCAGTCCAGCCACCGAGAAAGACTGCGGCTGCGTAGGCGCAGGCTCCTGCTGGCCCGCAGCCAGACGGTCCTGACCCTTCCGTACCACGACGGCCTCCCCTCCTCACGCTTCCGCAATGCCTGTACCCGCACGGCCCGGGAAGCGCGCTACTCGGTCAAGTGCTCAGAACCAGAAGGTAGCACCAGCATGAGACACCGTCGGGCAGTGGCTCGTCACCACTGCCCGGGTGTGAGCCACAAGGCCTGGGACAAACCAGCGGTCCTGCCTGTCCCAGCCAGAGCCGGGCCACAGGGGCACCCCTGTGGCCAAGCCTCCTTCCTGCCCCTGGGGACGCTGCCAGGACCGCGCCGGGGCCACACCGCGTCTGGTTCCACAAACCTGGTGCTCGACGGGACGCTGCCAGGACCGCGCCGGGGCCATACCCGTCACAGACCCAGCACCTGGTCGCTGAGCCCCGGCCAGACCTCCTGGTGCACCGCCCCGAACGGCTTGCTCCCCAGGAACACCGCCTGCCGTCCCGCCACCGGGTCCACCCAGAGGAAGGACCCTGACTGCCCGAAGTGTCCGAAGGTCTGCGGGCTGTTCGCGGCACCGGTCCAGTGCGGGTGCTTGCGCCCCCGCACCTCCAGCCCCAGCCCGAAGTCGTTGGGCGACTGGCGGCCGTACCCGGGCAGGACCCCGTCGAGCCCGGGGAAGGCCGGCTGGCAGGCCTGGCGCGCAAGCCCGGGGGAGACCAGCCGGGGTGCCGCCAGCTCGACCGCGAACAGCGCCAGGTCCCGGGCGGACCCCTCACCAGAGTGCGCGGCGGAGCCCTCCACCATGACGCTGGACATCCCCAGCGGCTCCAGCACCGAGGTCTCCACCCACGCCGCCACCGGCATGCCGGTGGCCTCCACCAGCAGGCACCCCAGGAGCTCGTAGCCCCGGTTGGAGTAGACGCGCCGGGATCCGGGAGCAGCCAGGGGCTCCGCGCTGTCCGGGGCAACTCCCGAGGCGTGGGCCAGCAGGTGACGGGCCGTGGGGGCAGGGCCTGGAGGGGTGGCGTGGGTAGGAAGGGCGGGGGCGGAGCCGCCCTGGGTGGGTTCAGGACCTTCCTCTGCGGTCCCGGCGCGGCCCGGCCCGGGCCTGCCCGCAGCCGCTGCTGGCAGAGCGGGGTTGTCGTCGGCCAGAGTGTCCAGGGTGGCCAGGTCCAGGGGCGCGTCCAGGTCCAGCATCCCCCGCTCGGCCGCCACCAGGGCCGACCACGCCACGATCGGCTTGGTCACCGAGGCGAAGGGGAAGACCGTGTCCACCTCACCCGCCTCGACGAGGATACGCCCGCCCTGGGTGACAACCAGTGCACAGGGAAAGCCGAGGGCCTCCAGGGCAGGCAGGGCGGCCCGCGCCCCGGAGCCGGTCAGGACCGGGGGCCACGGACCTGCCGCAGGGCCGGGGGCTCGGCTGGAGGAGTCGGTCATGGCCGGATTCATGACCGGATTGTGGCACGCTCCCGACGTCGTGGCGGCCACCGCAGGCACAGCCCTCACCACCTCCGCGCCCCGTGGCCACGGCGTCTGCACACCCAGCCCAGCCAACTAGTCGGCCCCGGAGCCTCCTGCGGCGCCGCTGACCGTGACCACGAAATCCGGAGCCTGGCCACGTAGCTCAGGAGCCTGCCCGCGCAAGAAAGTACCAGGACCCAGCATCCCTGCCCCTGGTCATCCTCCCACCGGTCTGGGCACTCTTGTCCTAGCCACAGGAGCGTCCACGCACGCCCGGGCTACGGTGGAGGAGGTCGTGGGGAGGCAAGTAGACCTGCGCAGCGCCCGCGTGCGCCCGGGCTGTGGGGGTCCAGCCGCAGGCCGACCGAGGGAGCGCCCCCTGGTGCCACGCGCACCGGCCGCAGGGGCCGACCGAGGCCGCGCCCGCCCCGTCCGTCACCAGCCCATCACCACCCGTCAGCAGCTCATCACCACTCATCACCGTCTCAACGAGGAGAACCACGATGACAACCCAGACACCTGCACCCCCGGCGACGACCGGGCCGCGCGCCACCCTCAAGGCCGTCGTCCTGGAACGTCAGCACGAGATCAGCGTCCGCGAGGTCCCCGGCAACCTTGTCTGCGGCCCCGGCCAGCTGCGCGTCGCCCCGCACACCGTGGGCATCTGCGGCTCCGACGTCCACTACTACACCCACGGCCGGATCGGCCGCTACGTGGTTAAGGCTCCCATGATCCTCGGCCACGAGGCCTCCGGCACGGTCCTGGAAGTCGGCGAGGGCGTAACCGGGTTCGCCGTCGGCGACCGCGTGGCCATGGAGCCCGGTGTGCCCGACATGTCCTCACGCGCCTCCCGCGCGGGCATGTACAACGTGGACCCGGCGGTCTCCTTCTGGGCCACACCCCCGGTGGACGGCTGCCTGGTGGAGGAGGTCATCCACCCGGCTGCCTTCACCTACCACCTGCCCGACCAGGTCTCCTTCGGCGAGGGCGCGCTCCTGGAGCCGCTGGCCGTGGGGATGCACGCCGCGACCAAGGCCTCCATCCACCCCGGCGACGTCGCCGTGGTCACCGGGTGCGGCACGGTCGGCATGCTGACCGCCGCAGCCGCCCTGGCAGGCGGCGCCTCCACAGCCATCGTCTCCGACGTCTCCCCGGTCAAGCTGGAGACCGCCTCACAGGTCCCCGGGGTGGTCCCCGTGGACCTGCGCTCCCAACGGCTGCTCGACGTCGTCCAGGAACGTACCGGGGGGTGGGGCGCCGACGTCGTCTTCGAGGCCTCTGGGCACCCCTCCGCCTATGAGGACCTGTGGCAGCTGGGGGCACCGGGCAACCGCACGGTGCTGGTGGGCATCCCCGTGGACCCCGTCCCCGTCGATGTCACCGAGGTCCAGGCCCGTGAGACCACCATCGAGACGGTCTTCCGCTACGCCAACGTCTACCAGCGCGCGATCGACCTGGTCGCCGCCGGAACGATCAACCTGGCCCCCTTCATCACCGAGACCTTCCCGATGGAGCGTGCCAAGGAGGCGTTCGACCGGGTGGCCGAGGGCCGTCCCGGCGACGTCAAGCTCCAGATCACCGTCGGCTGAGCCCGTCCCATGAGGAGACGGCTGGCCCCGGGGCAGTGAGACGGCTGGCCCCGGAGCGGAGGCGTCCTCGCGAAACGTACCAAATGCTCACGATGCACCGAATCCTCATAGAGGACTGGCATGCCGGTCGTCCTATGAGAAAACGGCTATCCTGTGAGCAGACGGTGCACCTCGCGAGGACGCCTCCGCCCGCCAGACCACCCGCCACGCATAACGACCCGCACGATGTGGCCCACACATGACGACGACGCACGCACCGCGCAACAGCTCCGACCCCGGCGCAGGGGCCGAGTCGGCCATGCCCGCCATCACCTCCCTGACCGCCCCGGCCTCGCACGCCGGAGCGGGCGTGGGCGACCTGGAGGTGGTCGTCCCCGACCTCGGGTCAACCGTACGCTGGTTCCAGCACGGATACCCCAGCCCCCTGGCACGCTGGCACCACCACCCGGAGATCGAGTTCCACCTTATCCGCAGCGGATCCGGCCAGCTGCTGGCCGGGGACCAGGCCATCAGCTTCCGCGCCGGGCACGTCTCGCTCATGGGACCGAACCTGCCTCACAACTGGCTGTCCGACCTGGGACCGCAGGAGGTCCTGCCCGGCCGCGACGTCCTGTGCCAGGTCCACCCGCAGCGGCTGGCCGAGGCGGCCACCCACATGCCCGAGCTGGTCAGCGTGCAGGAGCTGGCGCACCGTGCCCGGCGTGGTGTCATCCTCAGCGGCCCCAGCTCTGAGCACGCGGCGCGGGTCCTGGTGTCCATGGAGCAGCAGTCCCGGTTGAGGCGGCTGGCCTCCCTCCTGGAGCTGGTCGACGTCTTCCTCCAGGCACCGCCCGGCCAGTGGCACCCGATCGTGGCCGAGGGCTACGTGCCCAGCCTGGACGACGAGACCACGCACCGGGTCAACACGGTCCTGGACTACATCGAGCACAACCTGGACGGGGAGGTGAGCATGACCCAGGCCGCACGACTGGTCGCCATGAGCCCCTCCGCCTTCTCCCGCTTCTTCCGCGCCACAGCCGGGCTGACCTTCTCCGACCTCGTACGACGGCGCCGGATCGCCCGGGCCTGCCACCTGCTGCGGTCCACGGACCTTCCGGTGTCCCGGGTCAGCAAGATGAGCGGGTACACCAACCTCGCCAACTTCAACCGGCGCTTCCGCACCGAGACAGGCACCACGCCCACGGCCTACAGGCGCGGCGCCAGTCTCCCGGAGGACGCAGCCTCCCCGTAGGCGCGCGTCCCTCCTCGCACGCCCAGCCCGGGCTGGGCAGCCTGGACAGCTCAGTGCAGGTCAGTGCAGGGCCAGGCGCTGCTCGTGCAGCACCTGGAGGACCGGCGCCGTCGAGGCCGCCCCCGTGCCCAGATTCCGAGCGACCTGGCTGGTGAAGGCGTCCACCCGGGCACTGGTGTCGCGCAGGTCGTAGTACTCGCGCACCACCTCGTCGTAGGCGGCCAGCGCCTCCGTGTGGTCCTCCGGCTCCGGATAGCGGTCCGTGCCCACGGTGACCTCGCGCGGCAGCCGGGGCTTGTACTGGGGCACCTGCGCAGGGTGGCCGACCAGCAGGCCCAGCAGCGGGAAGGTCCGCAGAGGCAGGTGCAGCGCCTGGATGAGCCCGCGCAGCCCGCCGCGCAGCGAGCCCAGGTAGACGGTTCCCAGTCCCAGGGACTCCGCAGCGACCACCAGGTTCTGCGCCGCGATGACGGTGTCCTCCACCCCCTGGAGGAACAGGCTCATGCGCTCCAGCGGCTCCAGGGAGACCCCGGCGCGCTGCCGGATGACAGCGTTGCGGTGCAGGTCCACCACGAGTACCAGGAGCTCGCCGCGACGGCCCCCGACGTAGGGCTGCCCCGAGGCCGCGTGGACCGCCTCGCGCACCTTGGGGTCCCTCACCCGGATGATGGTGGTCTGCTGCTGGAAGGAGGAGGTGGCACCGTGCCGGGCCACGTCCAGCAGAGTCGTCATGACCTCCTCCCCCACGGGCTCCTCGCTGAAGGCGCGGATCGAGCGGTGGGCCATCTGGGTGGCGATCGTGGCGCTGGACACCGGTGTGGTCTCAGGAGCGGACAGGGCCGGGGACGGAGCGTCTGTGGGAGCAGCCGGCTCGTCTCCCGGGTCCCCCGGGCTGTCCGGTCCCTTGACAGTGTCAGTGACGTCATCCGCAGTCATGAGTGCTCTCCCTCCGGTCTTGTCTGGGTCCCACCGCTCCTGCCACCATCCTAGATGAGCCCGGGCGACCCGGAGGAGCGACGGGACACAGCTGGAGCGCTGAGACAGGACAGCCGGGCCCGGGCACAGCGGGCCAGGCTGGGCGGGCGCCGCACCACCACGCCCGGCTCCCGCCGGGCCCGGGCACAGCGGGCCAGGCACGACCACATCAGGGTGTCACGACGGTAGGCTCCCGGCGATGCCGTTCTTCCACCGCCCGCCCCACGACCGTGGACCCCTGCGGCCGCAGTTTCCCGCCCCCTCCCCTGACGGCCCTCCACCTCAGGGGAGCGGTCGTCCGCCCGCAGGCAGCACGCCCCCTTCCCTCCACACCCCGGCCTCCCGCGCACCTGCCTTCCTCGGAGCTTTGGCCTCCTCAGCACTGCCGTCGGCTGGCGCACCGGCCAACGCCCTGACCGAGACCGAGCTGCGAGCCGCCGCCCAGGTCGGCTACGCCGTCGTCGACCTGGAGACCACCGGCCTGTCCCCCGCGTCCGACACGATCCTGGAGGTCGCCGTCGTCCTCACTGATCCCAGCGGCCGCACGGAAGCCAGCTGGTCCACACTCATCAACCCCGGCCCCAGCACGGACGTCGGCCCCACTCACATCCACGGCCTGGTAGCGCAGGACCTCCTGGGCGCACCCAGCCTCGACGAGGTCGCCGACCGGCTAGTCCGCGACCTGGCAGGACGCGCGGTCGTCGCCCACAACGCCCGTTTCGACGTCAACTTCCTCACTCAGGCTCTGGGGCGCCGTCGTCTTCTGGAGCCTGGTACACACGTCCCACGCGTGTGCACCATGGAGTGGTCGCGCCACTTCATGACGACCCCCTCACGCCGCCTGACCACCTGCTGCGAGGTGGCCGGGGTGAAGATCGGCAGGCACCACTCGGCGCTGGATGACGCCCGGGCCGCTGCGGGCCTGCTGCGCCACTACATGGGCGTGGGCCGTGCGCGTGGTGAGGAGCCGGTGGCCTGGGCCAGGTCCCTTGTGGAGGCCTGGCGCTTTACCGGGTGGCACTGGGACGACGAGCGCGCCCAGGGTGCGGACGAGCGGTTTGTCACCCGTCAGCGCCCCGGCGCCCTGCGCTAGCGCCCCAAAGCCGTTGCACATCTTCAGCCGCTGTCCCGGCTCGCAGTGGCCGAAGCCCGCTGTCATTGCACTGTTTCCCGCCGAGTCCGCCCCGGCAGAGACGCTACAGAGACACTGAAGATGTGCAGCGCTTCTTGTGCTGCACATCTTCGGCGCCTCCCGTAGGCAACCCGCACACACCACCAGGTCTCCGAATCGCGGAAAACTGCGGAAGTACCGCCGCACAGCCCGACATCCCCATCTGCTACCAGAGACGGAGGAGGTGAAGATGTGCAGCCAGGTAAGGGAAGGAAGGGGGCGGGCAGCCAGCCCCGGCTGGGGCCTACCGGGCCTCCTCCGGTCCCAGGGAGACGAGGAACCCGTCGTCGTCAACGGCCACGCCGGAGACAGCCCCCACCAGGACGGTGGCCAGCTCCTCGACCAGGTCGCGCGCGGCCTGGCGTTCCCGGCGGCGCGCCCGCGAGACCACCTCCAGGTAGGCCTCCGTCTCGTCCACGGGCTTCCACCTCAGGTCGTAGGACAGGACCGCCCCACGCGCCCACCTCTCCCCGCGCACGGCCAGCGGCAGTCCGTCGGTGGCACCGACCTGCACCTCGATCTGCCCCCAGCCCTCGCGCTCGGGGTCCACCGGCGCGACGACCGCGTACCTGTCACGCACCTCCTCAATGTAGCCGCCGGAGGCGGCCGCACGCGCCTCCTCCGCCTCGGCCTGCGCCCGGGCACGCTCAGAGCTGCGCCAGGCCTCCTCGAAGACGTCGGCACCGATGCGCTCCACGAGGCGCTCCAGCTTGTCGGGGTCAACCGCGTCCAGGCCGATAGCGCCGGTGGGGTGCGAGGCGGTCAGGGCGGGGCTCATACCCGGCGCGACCTCCCCCAGCAGGGCGGAGAGGTCCTCCGGCCCCATCCACACCGGGGCGTAGACGGTCAGGGAGGCGGAGACCTCAGGGCTGGGCTCCACGATGACGGGCTGGTCGCCGTTGGGCGCACCGGGCACCAGGCGCAGCGCCCCCGCCAGGCGGCGGGCGATAGAGCGCAGGCGGGACAGCGCCTCCAGCTCCACCCCGGTGGGCTGGGCCGCCGGGAAGGCGTCCGACAGCGGGTCCAGCCCGGCCAGCTCCTTGGGCTGGGCGCCGGCACGGGTCCGGGGGCAGTCCAGGATCATCAGCTGGGTGGTCC
The DNA here is from genome assembly GCF_004010955.1 of Actinomyces wuliandei. NCBI lineage: Bacteria > Bacillati > Actinomycetota > Actinomycetes > Actinomycetales > Actinomycetaceae > Actinomyces > Actinomyces wuliandei. The sequence continues at coordinate 377,621 of NZ_CP025227.1, read as the reverse complement.
ACTCCGGGGCCTCCAGGAGACCCCGCATCTCAGCGTCCACCTCCCAGGGACCCTGCAGCGTCACGCCGGGGAACAGCTGGAGGCTGGAGACGCCGACCCACCCCGCCTGGACGTCCTGGGACAGTGCCAGGGCCTCGACCTCGTCTGGGGTGACGTCGTCGGCCAGGAGAAGGACGTGATGGGTGTCCAGGCGGCCCACAGGCAGCATGGACCCGGCGGAGAAGGAGCCGGTGTCGGTAGGCAGGGAGGCGGCGAGGTCGGTGGGGTCGCTCATGGGTGCTCCTAGGGGTCGTCGGTTCAGTGAGGATGGTGACGTGCAGGCGCCGAGACGCTGAGCGCTTATGCCTCCGGGGTCGTCGGTTCGGTGGGGGTGGTGGCGCGCGGGGACGGCACGCCACCAGGGTCCGCAGGGTCCCTGAGGACCTCAGTGCCCGGCGCAGCGGTAGCGGCCGTGCCGTGCGGAGATGTCCCGGCGTCGGCGATACGCAGCCGGTGGAAGGACAGGTGGGACCGCGAGGCGGTGGGGCCGCGCTGGCCCTGGTAGCGCGATCCTGCGGCCGCGCTGCCGTAGGGTGCCTGGGCGGGGCTGGACAGGCGGAAGAAGCACAGCTGGCCCACCTTCATCCCCGGCCACAGCATGATCGGCATGGTAGCGGTGTTGGACAGCTCCAGGGTCACGTGCCCGGTGAAGCCGGGGTCGATGAAGCCCGCCGTGGAGTGGGTGAGCAGGCCCAGGCGGCCCAGGCTGGACTTGCCCTCCAGGCGCGCGGCGACCGTGTCCGGCAGGGTGAGGCGCTCGTAGGTCGCCCCCAGGACGAACTCGCCGGGGTGGAGCACGAAGGGCTCGTCAGGGCCGACGTCCACCAGGTGGGTGAGGTCGTCCTGGGGCTGGGAGGGGTCGATGACCGGGTAGCGGTGGTTGTCGAAGAGCCGGAACCACCTGTCCAGACGCACGTCCACCGAGGCCGGCTGGACCATCTGCGGGTCGTAGGGGTCCAGGACGACACGTCCGGCCTCGAGCTCGCAGCGGATGTCGCGGTCGGAGAGAAGCACGAGGGTGATTGTGCCAGGTGGGGCCAGCCGACGCCGGGACGGGCGTGCTGGCCGCCCCGGTGAGCAGGACCGCGTCACCAAGCCGCGCTCCAGACCTCCAGCCCGCACTCCAACCTCACACACCACACACCGGAACCAGCGTACCGATCACCTCCATGACTCCCTTAACGAGATCATCCTGGTCAGCCGCCCACGTCCGTCACGCCGTCACTAGGCCAGGGGAACTCCCTGGGCGTCCACGCCCCAGGGCCGCGTCCCGGACGGGGATGACAGGATCATGATCCCCTCGACCAGTCCCCAGATGATCGTCCCCATGACCATCAAGAGACCAATACCGAAGAGCAGCGTGAAGAAGCCGCAGATCGTCAGGCACAGCTGACCAGCGCCCTTGCCCCCGTACCCGAGGTAGAAGTTGTGGACCCCCAGGCAGCCGAAGAGGATGCCGAGAACGCCCGCAGCGGTCTTCGACTTGCCCACCGGGTAGACCGGGTACTGCGGCCCGTGGGCGACGGGCTGCGGGTAGGCACCCGGGTACCCGCCGCCGGGGGGCTGGTAGTACCCGGCCTGGGGATAGCCGCCCGGGTAAGCAGCACTGGGCTGGGGGTAGCCGGGCTGCTGGTAGCCCCCGGGGGAGGCCACGCCAGCCTGCCGGTAGGCCGGGTAGGTACCCGGCTGCGTGTAGCCCGTCGGCCAGGCCACGGCGTTACCAGTCCCGGCTGCCGGGCCGTTGGAGGCCACCGGCCCGACGACCGAGGACGGACCAGCGGCAGACGAGCCGGAGACAGCAGCGCCACCGCTCCCCGGAGCGGCACTGCCGACACCTGGGTATCCCGGGTACCGGGCCGCGTCGTCAGGCTGGGGACCGACGATGTCGTAGGGGCTGGACGATGTCATAGAGTGAATAATGCCAGAACCGCCTGCCCCCGGGGGGCGGCCGTGGACGCCGCTGACAACAACCTCACACGCCCCGCTCCCCCGCCAGCTTGGCAGCCACCTGCTGACGGGGTATGCTGCATCCGCGTCTCACCGACATGGACCGACATGGTCGGTCATGGCTGGCTCAGTTGTGGCCGACGGCGCCAGCAGCAGTGTCGGCGGTGTCGTCGTTGCGGGTGTAGTTCAATGGTAGAACTTCAGCTTCCCAAGCTGACAGCGCGGGTTCGATTCCCGTCACCCGCTCGGGCAAGGGGCCTCCACCCACTGGGTGGAGGCCCCTTGGTTGTCCCAGCCCCTTGGTTGTCTACATGTGCCTCATACCGCCCGCGCCCGCCGCTGCCCACCGTGCCCCGCAACCGCACTGACAGCGCCCCGCCCGGCAGTCGGCACGCACCGGGGTCGGCCCCAAGCGCCCAACCGTCTCACCTCAGGCCGTGGCGGCCTCCAGGTTGACCTGGAGCGGGCCCAGGATGGCCTCGGGATCGGTGTCCGCCAGCGAGGACAGCTGGTCCTCGAAACCTTGCAGAACCTCTGCCACGCCGTCACCCAGCGGGGCGTAGACGGCGTGCTCCGCACCAGCGACGAAGGCGGTGGACACCGGGTCCTCACCCGCCCATTGCTGGGCCGCCGACCTCACCGAGGGGACCAGCCCCTGGGCCGCGGCAAGCTCCACCTGGACACCGGTCGAGGTCAGGTGCTCCACCAGGCGCAGCGCGTCCTCCTTCCTGGCCGAGGCCTCGGCCACGCCGTAGAAGGCCGCCTGCTGGACCGTCGCCCGGCCTGCACTCCCCTCAGGCAGCTCGACGACGGTAAAGCCGAGCTCTGGGTAGTCCTCCTCCAGCACGCCCACCAGCCCGTAGCCCGCTATGGTCATCCCGGCCTGCCCCTGGGTGAAGACGTCACCGCCGGAACCCTCGTCCAGGGAGGAGGACAGCACTGCGGCACCGGAGTCCACCAGGGCCTTCATCTGGGACAGCCCCGCCACCGAGGCCTGTGAGTCCGCCGTCACCGTGACCCCCTCGGCGGCCTGCCCGTCGCCTCCCGAGCCCTCCGCCAGCCCTCCGCCAGCCTGGGCCATGAAGGCGTCCGCAGTGGTGTAGTCGGGCGTGAGCACCAGGCCAGCCGTGCCGCCAGCCGCGAGCGCGGCCGCCGTCGTCTCGAGCTCGGCCCAGGTAGTAGGGTAGTCCTCCGCCGTCAGCCCGGCCGCCTCCCACAGCCCGGTGTTAATGAAGAGGGCCAGGGTGGAGAAGCCCCTCGGGGCACCGTAGACCTCCCCCCGGTAGGTCGCGTTGGCCACCAGGGACGGGTAGTAGTCACCGGCTGCGGGCAGCTGGTCCCCGTAGGCGTGCAGGTCACCCGCGTCCGCGTAGGAGACCAGCTGCTGGGGGTCCAGGTAGAACACGTCGGCCGGGGAGCCGGAGGCCAGGCTCTGGGAGAGCTCCTGGTCCAGGTCGGTGGCTGGCAGGAGCCTCACGGCCACGCCGGTGTCCTCGGTGAAGGAGGCCAGGGCGTCACGCACGGCGGAAGTCTGCGCCTCGCCGGAGGAGGAGATCATGAGGGTGAGGCTGTCCTCGCCCGCCTCGGTGTCGGAGTCCTCACCGTCCCCCGTGCACGCTGCCAGCACGGCGGTGGCAGCCGTGGTCATGGTGAGGGCCGCGGCGTACCTGCCGAGGCGGCGGCGAGAGATCATCATGGTGCGTCCTTTGCACGTCCAGGTCGGGCCAGGGATCGGGTGGGACAGGGGTCGGCCCGCCCCTGCCCGGTGGCGTGCCAGGGTCCCACAGCCCGGTGATCCTAGCCGCAGCGCTCCCCGCCGGGCGCACCAGGAGCCACAGGGTTACCCGCTCGATACGTCCGCCCCGGCGCCCCTGCGGGCCGCCTCACGGTCTTGCAAGACCTGCAGCAGGCGCTGACCGCTCCACGACCAGGCCGTCACCTCACTGCCCAGCACGGCCCCTGCACAGACCTCAGAACCCCCAGGGCCTCCCCCCTGGCCTCGCGGCGGGCGTCACAGGGCCGGGACCTGCCACAGGTCCTGCACCGCGAGCACGACGGCTGCGGTGGCCGCAGCGTCCACCAGGAACCATGTGACCAGCCACGCCCCCGCAGGCAGCGGGGTCAGCTGCGCCAGCGTGCGGTGGTCCTGGCCCGGGTCGCGGGTGCGGGCGACGTCGCGCAGGGAGTCCCAGGCCCCCACGAGCATGGCCATCCCTGTCCCCGCCACGGCGCCCGCACGCCACGGTCCGCCCCACCACCACAGCGCTGCGGCCAGGACCCCGACCAGGACCACGAGACCAGCCGTGCGCACGGAGCGTGACATCACCAGCAGGACCACCATGACCGCCACCGCAGCCACCAGGACCGGCCCGGCCCAGCCGCGTAGCGCCGCCAGGGCCACGAGCGCACCCAGCACCGCCGGGGCGGGGTACCCGGCCCAGGTGGTCAGCACCCGTCCGGGCCCCCGTGCCGGGCCGCTGGTCACCGCGTGCCCCGACAGGTCCCTGTCCACCACGAAGCCCAGGAAGCGCCGCCCGACCAGGACGCCCACCCCCGCGTGCCCCGCCTCGTGGACGATCGTCACCAGGGTGCGGCCCCAGCGCCGGGCGGGCGGCCAGGTCAGGACGACGGCCAGCACCACCAGCGCCACCCACAGGACGGTCGTGGCAGGGGTGCCGTCAGGGACAGCACGGTCGACAAGACGGTCGACAAGACGGTCAGCAAGACTGCTCCAGGACACACTCCGGCTCAGGGTCACGGGCACAGTCTGCCAGAGCAGCCGAGCACCGGTGCCACGGCCCAGGCGCCTCAGCCCGCCTGAGTCCCCTGGGCCGCTGCGGAGGCGGCTCCGCAGGCTGCTGCGGCCCCGCCCTCCTGACCGCTCTCACCACCGGGGGCGCCAGCAGTCTCGGTCCCGTGCGGGCTGGGGACACGCGGCACCTCGTGGTCAGGCTGGGCCGCCCCCACCGCACGCAGCACGAAGGTGTCCAGGGAGTCCAGGTAGGCGCGCCGCTCCAGCGGATCGGAGGGGGTGGGGCGCCCACCCATGACCGTGGCGTGGATGAGGGGGATGACGTGGGCAGGGTCCTGCTGGGGGATGAGACCCTGCGCCATCGCCTCGGACAGGATGGAGGAGAGCATCTGGGCCAGAAGGGTGCCGTGCGCCCGCAGCCGGCTGGCGGCGCTGCGCGACACCGCGCTCGCCAGCGGACCGGTGGTGGGGAAGTGGTAGTGACGTTTGATAAGGGCCTGCTGGCGCACGTAGACGCGCAGGCGGTCGATAGGGTCCCTGGTGCCCGCCAGCGCGCGGGAGAGCTCCTCGGCGTAGCGCTGCGCCTCGTACTCCATGAGGGCCAGGAGGAGGTCCTCCTTGTCCGTGAAGTAGTTGTAGACGGCGGTACGCCCCACACCGGCGTGGGCGGCCACGTCCGACAGGGTGATCCTGTCAAAGCTGCGCTGCCTCAGGAGCTCGGAGAGCGACTCGAACAGGGCGCTGCGTGTGCGCTCGCGGTGCTCGGCCAGCGAGCCCCCCCTAATCTTCGGCATGAGGTCAGCCTAACCCACAAGATGACGGTCCGGCTAGGAACGTCATCAAAAACATCGTGGCAGGTGCCCCAGCCTTCCCAGGAGGGTGTGGATGATCGCGACGTCGGCCTCAAGCCAGGGCAGGCTGGTCACTGCCTCCAGGGCGGTCCACTCCAGCAGCTGGTGGCTCGTGCCTGCCGTCCCGGTGCCGGTGCGGTCGGCCGGCTCGGCCAGCCACACCCGCATCCGCAGCCCTCCAGTCACCGGCCAGGCCGGGGCGTTGTCACCACACGCGGCAGCCGTCGACGGAGCAGATGGGGCTGAGGGGGCAGGGGGCGGGGCCGCAGCCAGGGCAGCAGGTGGCACCAGCTCAGTCCCCAGGCGCACCGTGAGGCTGACCTCCTCGGCCAGCTCGCGCACCAGCGCCTGGGTCGGGGTCTCACCCGGCTCCACCTTGCCTCCGGGGAGCTCGAAGCGTCCCGCCAGCCCGGGCGGGTAGGAGCGCGCCGCGCACAGCAGCGCCGTGGGCTCAGCCAGGGAGTCGACCACGGCAGCAGCGACAACAAGCCGAGAGGGCTGGGAGAGGTGGGAGAGCCGGGAGATGGCAGGCACGGGCCGAGCCTACCCGGTCACGGCTTCCCAGCAGCCACCAGGTTCCTGCCAGCGCCTGGCAGCACCCGCCAGGCCACCAGCCTCCAGACCTGTCAAGACCTACCAGGGACGGTAGTCGGAGCCGTCCTGGTCGTCCCCGGGCACGACGGTGCCGCCTCCCTCAGGGGAGCCCTCGTTGCGGTTGCGCAGGCGCTGCTCCCGCTCGTCGTCAGGGGCCACCGAGGGGCTCACCGAGGCCTCCTGGGAGGGCCCTGCCGAGGAGGAGGTCTGCGGAGAGGCCTCCTCGGAAGGTGTGGGAGTGGAGGAGGAGCCTGGCTCCGAGGACGGGGTCGCCCCGGAGCCCCCGGAGGAAGACTGCTCCTGCGGCTCCGGCGTCCCCGGGTCCCCGGAGGCGGTGCCGGACGGGGAGGCGCTGGGGTCCTGGCTGGGGTCGTCAGCGGACTGCGGCGAGGGCACCTCGCACTGCCCGGCAGCCTGGGCCGCAGCGTCCACGTGGTCCTCGGAGGCCTGTCTCCCGCCCTCCTCCCGGGCCTGGGCGGCCAGCGCTAGGTGGGTGAGGACGAGGTTGTAGCGCACCCGGCACTCCGGGGAGTCGGCAGGCTTGTACCCGGTCTCAGGATCGGTGGCCTCCTCCTGCGGCACCTCCTCCAGGGCCGTCTCCAGGAGCCCCTGGGCACCCGCGAGGTCCCCGGCGGAGTACAGGGCGGTACCGATGTTGTAGTGCACGCGCCACTGCTCCAGCCAGGGGTTGAGCGCAGCCACCTGGCGGTAGCGGGAGGTAGCCGTCTCGTAGTCCCCGTCCGTGTAGGCCCGCCCGGCTGCCAGCGTGAGTCCGAACACGGCCAGGCACCACAGCGTCAGCACGACCAGGGCGGCGGCGGGCAGCGCCCCGACCAGCAGCAGCCGCCGACGGCGGTGCAGGCGGGCCGCGCGACGCGCCGGGTTCTCCGGCCCCTCCTGCTGCTGCCCGTCCTGCCTGCCGGGACCGGGCGCCTCCGCCCTCCGTCGGATCCTCACGTCCCTGTCCTCCCCGCGGTCCTCCCCGCGCTCAGGGCACGCAGCCGACGGTCGGCGCGCACCAGGTCGGCAGCCTCCCACATGAGCAGGAGGCTGGCGGCCAGGGCCAGCGGCCACACCACGTAGCGCCTGGCCCGGCCCGAGGCCTGGCCGTCGGACACGACCGCCTCCAGGTCAATGTCGGTAAAGGCCTGCGTCGGGTCGTCCTGGGTGCCCCCGGTCCGGTGGAGGTAGTCCACCCCGAGGGAGGTCGCCACGGACTCCAGCCGCTCCTCGTCAATCACCGAGACAGCGGGCTGGCCACCGTCGTCCTCCGTGATGTAGTCCGCGTCGGTGTGCTCGCCCGTCGCGGCAGTACCGTCGTAGGAGCGCATGGGGCCGCCCTCGGCGGTCCCATAGCCCAGGACGGCCCCACCGTCCACCGCCCCGGCCAGGGACTGCCAGGTCCACCCGCCGTCAGCCGCCTCCTGGGCACCCTGCCCGCCGTCGGTGTCCTCACCGTCGGACAGGACGTAGACCAGGCGGACCGCCTCAGGGTCCTCCTCGTAGGAGCGCGACAGGGTCTGGCCCAGCAGCGGCAGGGCGGTGTCCAGGGAGGACCCGGTGGAGCGGTCGGTGACCTCCTGGGTCAGCGACCCCACCCAGGCGTCTACCGCGTCCACGTCGTTGCTCAGCGGAAGCTCGACGGCGGCGGCGGAGTCCAGGGCCAGGATCGAGTAGCGGGCGGAGGGGTGGGCCTCGCGCACAGCGGTCAGGTCGGCCCGGACGCCGTCCAGGCGGGTGGCAGTGGGGTTGGTGACACCATCGGGGGCCGGTCCCGCCCAGTCCTCTGCCGCCATGGAGCCTGTACGGTCCACCAGCAGGTAGACCTCCACGTTGGACACGCTGACGGACTCCGTGCTGCGCACCGCCGGGCCGACCAGGATGAGGACCACCAGGCAGGCCAGCACCACCCGCCTCCACCAGGAGCGGTAGGCGGCAGGCTCGGCGCGGGCGCCGTCCAGCCGGGCGCGCGCCAGCCACAGCAGGAGCACGACCAGGACCACCGCCAGGGCGAGGACGGGCCAGGGAAGCATCGGCAGAAGGGTCACAGCCGCCTCCACGCCGCCAGGCCCAGGACGGCTACCACGGCCACGCCCAGGGCGGCAGCCAGGTGCTCGGGGGTGTCGGTACGACGCGTCTCCACGCCCCCGCCCAGCTCGGCGACCTGGGTCTCCTCCAGCTGCCGGACGATGTCGCCCCCGGTTCCGGAGTCCTCGACGTCGTAGAAGCGCCCGCCGCCGTCCTGCGTCAGCGTCTTCAGCTCCTGGCGCGCCTCCTCAGGGGTCTTCTCGGTGACCCACAGGTCGTACTGGTCCGGGTCGGTCCCGTAGACGGAGAACAGCCGGATAGAGCGCTCCCCCAGGACCTGGACAGAGTCAGCCAGGCTGTAGATCTGCTCCCCGTCGGGGTCGATGATGAGGTTATCGGTGGCGAGGATGACCGAGCGGGAGCGCTCCATCCCCTGGTTGTCAAAAGCCATGGCGCACGAGGCCAGGCCGTCGCCAGCCAGGGAGGAGCCCTCCACCGAGTAGCTCATGGTGCCGCTGAGCGCGTCCTCGTAGGCGGCGACCTGCCGGGAGGTGGGGCTGGCCGGGTCGATGTCCAGCACGTCGGCCAGGTCCTCCATCTGGCGGCCCAGCAGCTCGTAGTCGTCAGTGAGCGGCACGATCGTCTGGGCCGTGGAGTTCCAGGCCACCAGGGCGACACGCTCCCCGTCGAAGGAGTCCAGCAGCCCGGAGAAGGTCTCCAGCACCGAGGCGTCGATGGTGATCATTGAGGTGGACACGTCCAGGCACAGGACGATGTCGCGGTTGGCCAGACGGTCAGAGCGCTCCACCTCGGAGACCGGACGGGCCGACACCCCCGCTGCGGCCAGGAGCGCGACCAGGACCAGCAGCCCCGCCCCGGCGTGGAGCCAGCGCTGCTGGCGCACGCGGGAGCGGACCCGGGGCAGGAGGAACATGCCTGCGGAGTTAGCCACCCGTCGCGGCGGCTCCGCCTCCCTGCGGCGGCCGGCCCTGCCCGGCCTGACCGTCGCCAGCACCACCACGGCCACCGCCACGCCGAGCAGCAGCCAGAACAGCCACGGCATCACCACTGGGAGACCACCCACCCCGCCCTGTCGATGGCCTCCTGGGCGGCCGCCTCAGGCTCCCGGTCGAAGGAGGGCTGCTCCCACACCGCCAGGAGCTCGCCCACGTAGCCCAGGGGGTTGGTGTCCACGGGCCGTCCCTCCCGGCGGGCACGCCGCAGCCTGTCCATGACGGGGCGGGGACCGCTCGTGTCAGCCATGTCCAGGATCTCGGTGACCGTCGCCGTGGTCACCTCCTGCCCGGAGCGGGCCTGGGCGAAGCCGCGCACCAGGGACGCCAGCTCCAGGTGCAGCCCACGCAGGTCCAGGTCCCCGGCCTCCCAGCGGGAGGTGATCGTCGTCAGCTGGTCGCCCCAGCGCTGCCGCTCGTCGGCAGCCATGGGGATGTCCCCGACCTCCAGGGACAGGTCGCGGCGCGTGACCAGGAAGGTGCGCAGCAGCCAGATGGCGAGGGCTGCGGCACCCAGTGCCGCGACCAGCGCCACCCACGCCGGCATGAGGACGGGGGGCACAGCCTCCACGACTACCTCCTCCCCCGGGCCACGGCCGCCCGCTCCCGCATGAGCAGCTCGGCCACCGACTCGATGAGGGTCTGCCCGCAGTCCACCACGCCCGACTCGATGTGGCGCCGCTCCAGCAGGGAGGCCACGGCCTGGCGGCGGGCCAGAGCAGCCTGGCCGACCTCGGCGGCCACGCGGGGGTCCGAGCGCAGGAAGGCGGGAAGCTCGGCCACCGAGTCGACGTCGTGCGCCCTCCCGGCCCCCTCGCGCAGCGGGTCGTCGTCCGCGACCTGGACCACCACCAGCTCGTGCTGGGCGGGAAGGCGGCGCAGCCAGACCGCGCAGTCCTCACCGGGGTGGGCGGTGTCGGTGACAAGCACCACCAGGCTGCGGCGCCGGTGCCAGCGGGAGACCCGCTCCAGGACCACCGGCAGGCTGGAGGCCGGGGCGTCAGCCGCCAGGCCCGGCGTCCCCGGAAAAGACCGTGGACGGGAGGAGCCCCACGCCGTGACGTCCTTCGTCCTCCCCGCATCCCGCCCGGTGTCCTGCTGGGCGTCCAGGGACCACAGCGCCCGGGACAGGACGGCCAGCAGCGTCTGCGCGTGCTTGGCGCCCGAGCGCGCCGGGCGCGAGACCATGCGCCTGGAGTCGCCCGCGACCAGGCCCACCGGGTCGCCTCTCATGCGGGCCAGGTAGGAGAAGACCTCCGCGACCCCCAGGACCAGGTCGCGCTTGTCGTCCCCGTGAGGGGTCTGGGCAGCCATGGTCCGCCCGGTGTCCACCGCCAGCACCAGCGGCACGGAGGACTCCCGCTGGTAGCGCTTGATGACCGGGTAGCCGACCCGCGCCGAGGACTTCCAGTCGATGTCGGAGACGTCGTCGCCGGGGCGGTAGAAGGACATGTCGTCAAAGTCCTGCCCGTGCCCGAGGAACACCGACTTGTGCCGTCCGTCGAGCATCCCCGTGGCCCGCCGCAGGGTCGGCAGGGACAGGGCGGCGCGCAGACGCTGCGCCCGGCCCCCCTGGCGGGCGGAGCCGGGCCGGGGGGAGGGCGGCGCAGGCCCCGGGTCCTGCTGGGGGCTCGTCTCCTGCTGCTCCTGCTGCACGCTCGTCATGGGGCTCACGGTGTGGGGACGGCTGCGAAGATCGCGTCGATGAGCGACTCGGGCGCCACCGCGTCCGCCAGGGCGTCGTAGGTCAGCACCAGGCGGTGGCGCAGCACGGCATGACGCAGCAGGCGCACGTCGTCGGGGATGACGTAGCCGCGTCCCTCCTGCAGGGCGATCGCCTGGGCGACCTTCATGAGTGCGATGCCTCCGCGCGGCGAGGCACCCACCCGCACCTGGGCGTCCAGGCCGGTCACCGGGCGGGGGCCGCCCCCGCGGGAGGTGTTGACCAGGGCGACGATGTACTGCTTGATGACCGGGTCCACGTAGACGCGCTCCGCCGTGGCCTGGAGCCACTCGACGTCGTCGGTGGAGATCGGGGCCTCGACAGCCGGCCTGTCGAAGGAGCCGTCGCTGATCCGGTCGAGGACGTCGACCTCCTCGGTGGGACGCGGGTAGGTCAGGACCTCCTTCATGAGGAAGCGGTCCATCTGGGCCTCGGGCAGGACGTAGGTGCCCTCCTCCTCGATGGGGTTCTGCGTGGCCAGCACCATGAAGGGCTGCGGAAGGGGGTAGACAACGCCGCCGATGGAGGTCTGCCGCTCCTGCATGGCCTCCAGCATCGCCGACTGCGTCTTGGCGCTGGAGCGGTTGATCTCGTCCAGCAGGACGATGTTGGCGTGGACCGGCCCCAGCTGGGTGGTCATCTCCCCGGTGGCGTAGTTGAGGATCTGGGTGCCCACGATGTCGTTGGGCATGAGGTCGGGGGTGCACTGGATGCGCCGGAAGGAGCCGGACACCGCTGAGGCCAGGGTCTGGGCGGCCGTGGTCTTGGCCAGGCCGGGCACGGACTCCAGCAGCACGTGCCCGCCCGAGACCAGGGTGGTGACCAGGACGGTGCGCAGCTGGTCCTGCCCGACGACGCGCTGGGAGAAGATCCGGGCGACACGGTCCAGCAGCGTCCCGGCACGCTGGATGTCAGCCTCCGTAGCCCCCTGGGAGCGGGAGGAGCTGCCCGCCTGCTGGCGCACCCGGGAGCGGGCATGCGGGCCTGTGGCCCCGACCCCCTGAGTGGGGGCAGGGCCGACAGGATACCCCACAGCCGCCGGGGGCCTGGGTGAGGCCTGGCCCGGGGCGGCCACAGACGCCGTGCCTGCCGTACCGCCGGTACCGGCCGTCGGCTGGCGCTGGGCCGGGTAGCCCCGCCGCAGGTCCGCGGGACCTGCCTGGTCAGGCTGCGTGCTCATGGCTCTCCTGTGTGCTCGGCGTGTGCTCGGTTGCTCGGTCGCGTGCTGCCGCAGGCCCCGCGACCGGCACCTGCGGGTCCCGCAGCGCGTGAGCGCCCGCAGGGCCAGGCCCCGCCGCACGCGGCAGGCAGGAGCCGCCACCCAGGCAGGGCGCCCCCAGCGTGCCACACGGCAGGGCACCCCGACACTGCCGGGTACAGTGCGACACCCCACGTGCGCTTCCCCACGCGACTGCGCCCGGTCACGTCACTGCGCCCGGTCACATCTGTGACAGCGCCACGTCCTCGCCCTCAAGCCGGACGCGCAGCCCCTCAGGGACCACGCTCGCCTCCGACAGGCCCAGCCCGCCAGGCAGGAGCTCGGCCGGGACCTCGACCTGGGTCCCCTCCAGGGCCAGGGAGGCAGCCAGGCCACCGACCGCCCCCAGACCAGTGTCCGTCTCCTCCTGGGAGCCGCCCACGGAGACCGAGGTGACATCAAGCACCAGACCGCCGTCCTCACCGACGGCGGGGACGAGCCCGATCTCCACCTCCTGTCCCAGCACCGAGGCGCTGGCTGTGGCGGAGCCCGGGTCCTGGGCCGAGGTACCGACCTGGTCCGCGGTCACAGTAACGTCGACGCCTGAGGAAGTGCCCGCGAGGAGGTCCGAGAAGGTGTCACCGAAGGAGGCCTCCTCCATCGCGGCACCCACCTGCTCCCAGGGGACTGTGGCCGAGATGTCGACGCTGGCAGCCGTGACGGGGTCGTGCAGCCCGACCTGCCTCATCGAGACGCTCAGGTCAGCCAGGCTGAGGTCCTCACTCTGGTCCCCACCGTCACGCCCCCCAGCCCCAGAGGCCCCGCTACCCTCCAGGGTCAGGCTGGAGGCCGTGACGTCCAGGCTCCTCAGCGACATCTGTGCGGCCTGGAGCAGCACGATCCCCTCCGTGGAGACCTTGGCGTCCTGGCTCAGGCCTGGAAGCGCGCCACGCACCTCGGTCTCCACCCGGTCCCGGGCGTAGTACTCACCAGCGACCCCGGCACCCCCCAGGGCGAGGAGCAGCACAAGGAGGACGACGGGCCACCGACGACGCCGACCGGCACGAGGACGGTCCCTGGTGGGGCCGCCGCCCACCGCCCCGGTCACGTCACCGTGCTGGGGGCCTAGCCCTGCTGCTACCACGTGCGTACGCTCCCTCACCGTCAAGCTGCTGCCACTACCCCGGGCCGCGCGGCGTCCTGCGGCCCGTCGTGGTCCGCGCGCCCGGGCGGGCAGCGGGACCCGGGCGGAATCCTTGTCCTCCCGGGCACCTCCCGTCAAGAGCCTGCGGCTGCGGCACCGGTAGCACCAGAGGCTCCAGAGGCACGGTCGGCGTCGACGGCGCCAACGGCATCAACGACCAACGACATCAACGACCAACGACATCGACGACCACTGCGGTGCTGTTGTCGTGCCCGCCCTCCTCCAGGGAGGCGGCGACCAGCAGGTCCGCCGTGCGCTGCGGGGGGAAGCCCGCCGTGAGGACCACGGCCAGGGAGTCGTCGTCCAGCTCGTCGCTCAGCCCGTCGGAGCAGACCAGGAGGCGGTCCCCCGTCTCCACGGGGACCGTGCGCAGGTCGGGGACGGCGGAGTCGGCGATGCCCCCGCCCAGTGCCCGCGTGACGATGTTGCGCCGGGGGTCCACGCGGGCATCCTCCGGGGTGAGGTAGCCGCTGTCGATGAGGTCCTGGACCTGTGAGTGGTCCCGGGTCAGCTGGGTGAGCACGCCGCCGCGCAGCAGGTAGGTACGGGCGTCCCCGATGTTGAAGACGATCCAGGTCAGGCGCGCGACCGCTCCCGCAGGCCTGCCCGTGCCCACGGGCTCCGGCAGGTGAGTCCGGCCGCCCGGGGCGCCCTGCCCGGCAGGAGGCTCCTCCAGGTCGGCCAGCACCGCCCCCGCCACCGTGGCCCCGGGCAGGAAGGCCGCGTGGGAGGGAATGGCCACGATCGCCTCCTGGGCGGCGGACACGGCCCGCAGGACCTCGTCGACACCGGTGACCCTCCTGCCCGCCAGGCGGTACAGCGCCCCCAGGGCCGCCTGGGTGGCGGCCCTCCCGGCGGCGTGACCTCCCATGCCGTCCACGACCACGAAGGCGGGGCTGACTGCCAGGTAGCCGTCCTCGTTGACGACACGCAGCCGCCCGACGTCGCTCGCCGCACCAGCCACGACTCCGGCGGCCCAGGCCGGGACGGCACGGTTGGGATCGCTGGGATCAGCCATCAGCTCCCTTTCTCAGAGGTGAGATCACAGAGGGTGAGGTCTTGCGCCGGGGCGCTCCTTAGGTCACCGTATAACGGTCCGGGTGCGACAATACCGGGGAGCCGCCCCAGCGCAGCGCTCCCTCACCGCCCCAGGACGTCGCTTCCCGGCGCGCGCCGCACCAGGCAGCCCGGTACGCCCCGTACCCCGAACCAGCGAAGGACCCAGGATGCCTCAGGCCAAGGACGAGCTGACCGCTCGCGCGCAAGACCCCAACGCACCTCTGGAGACCCTGCACCAGCTGGCGCAGAACTATCCCGACCTGCGTCCCCACATCGCGGCCAACCCGCGGACCTACCCCGCGCTGCTGGAATGGCTGGGCACACTGGACGACCCCGCCGTCGACGCCGCCCTCGCCGCCCGTGCCAGCGGGATGGCGGGCGGGGCCGTGACCGCCTCCACGCAGGTGCTGCCTCAGAGCCCCAGCCCCCAGGCCGCCCCCACCGGGTCCGCCTCTCGCGCTGCAGGCCCCACCGAGGCAGCGTCTTCCGTGTCTTCCGTGTCTTCCGCGTCCCCCGCTGCGACGTCCCCCGTCACAGCGGGGGGTCCCGCTGGCCACACCATCGCCCGCACCGTGGGGAGCACGGGGGTGGCAGGAGGTCAGGGCAGTCCTTCAGGCGCTCCCAGCAGCGGGGTCCTCCCCGGCGCCCCGGCCCAGGCCTCAGGTCCTGCGGCCTCCCCCGACCCTGGCCTCCAGGCCACCCAGGCCATCCCCTCCCAGCCACCCTCCGACCCCCAGGCCACCCGGCCGCAGCCAGTGCCGCGCTCGCCTTACCAGGTCTCCCCGGCTGTCTCCCAGACCTCGGCCTTCTCCACCGCCTCACCGCAGCAGCCGTCACCATATCCGGCCGGCCAGCAGCCGGCACCCGCGTACTCACCCGCCTCTCCCGTGCCCGCCGCCCCCTTGGCCCACGTCCCCACCCAACCCGGGGCCGAGGCGCCCACGCAGGCGGTCGCCGCGTCATCCGCCCACCCCGCGGCCCCGGGGACCGGCGCCCCGGCTGCTGTCGGCCAGCCCGGACAGTCCTACCAGCCCACCCCGCCCCGGCAGCCCAGGCGGGCGGCGGCCGCAGTCGGCCACGCCACGACCTCCGCCCGCCCGGGAGGTACGCCGGGCACCAAGGCGGCGGAGGCGACGGTCTTCGGCGTGGGGACGGCAGAGGCCGAGGAGACCGCCTCCGACAGCCCCTCTGGACGCTTCCTGTGGATCCTCGCCACCGTCGTCGCGGCCCTGCTGGTCTTCGTCATGACCTGGGTCCTGACCGGTGGGGAGGACGAGTCCCCCACCAACGCCCAGGGCTCACAGCCCACCGTCGCGGCACAGCAGGCCACCCAGGCCGCGCCCTCGGCCTCCCCGAGCGCGACGCCCTCAGCCTCCCCCACCCCCAGTGCCACGCCCTCCCTGGACCTGAGCGCCCCCGCCCCTGACGACGCCCTGGAGATGAGCGTCTTCACCACGCCCAGCGGGAACATCAGCTGCTCACTGGGGGAGGACTCCGTGTCCTGCACGATCAACGACCACGACTTCGTGGGTGAGGACTCCTCCTGCAGCGGCTCCAGCGAGCCGTTCACCGCCTCCGTCGGTGTCGAAGGCGGGGCCAGCGGCTCCTGCGAGGAGGACTTCGCCAGCACAGGCGCCAGCCTCCAGTACGGCGCCTCGGCGAAGAACGACACCTTTGCCTGCACCTCCTCCGAGGAGGGCATCGAGTGCTGGAGCCAGGTGACAGGCCAGGGCTTCACCCTGTCGCGGGCCTCTTCCGAGACCACCCAGCGCTGACCACCCACCACCCACTCGGGCCGGCCCCCGGGAGGTGCCCCTTCCCAACCACAGCAGCGACCTCAGCAGTGACCTCATGACCACCTCCTACTCCAGGATCCTCACCTACCCAGGTGCCGCAGCCTTCTCCGCCGCAGGCCTGGTAGCCCGCTTCCCCGTGTCCATGACGGGGATCTCCACCATCCTGGCCGTCCAGGACGTCTACGGCTCCTACACCGCTGCGGGCCTCGTCAGCGCGGCGAACATCGTGGCCGTGGCCCTGGGCTCGCCGCTGCTGGCCCGGCTGGTGGACGTCTACGGGCAGTCACGGGTCATGCTGCCCGCCGTCCTCGGCTCAGCAGCCGGACTGGTCGGGCTGGCCGCAGCCACCTGGGCACAGGCTCCTCTGGCCGTCCTGGTCCTCCTGGCCGTCCTGGCCGGCGCCCTCGCCGGATCCATGGGGTCCCTGGTGCGAGCCCGGTGGACTAGCCTCCTGCGCACCCCCCAGGAGACCCACACCGCCTTCTCCCTGGAGGCTGCCCTGGACGAGGTCACCTTCATCATCGGGCCGGTCCTGGCCACCGCCCTGTGCACCGCCCCCGTCCTGCCGGTGACCTCGGGGTGGCTGGCCGCCCTGGTCCTGCAGGTCGGCGGCGGGACGTGGTTCCTGTCCCAGCGCGCCACCGAGCCCGCCGCCCACGGCCGGTCGGGACGCGCGGCGGCTCCAGGAGCCGCCGCGCACCACAGCGTGCTGCGCCACGGGGCCGTCATCGTGGTCGTCGCCGTCTTCCTGCTGTCCGGAGCGATGTTCGGCGCCAACGACGTGGCAGCCGTCGCCTTCGCCACCGAGCAGGGGCACGCCTCCGCCTCGGGGGTCATCCTGGCCGCCTGGGGCGTGGGCTCCCTGACCGCCGCTCTCGCCTACGGTGCCCGCTCCTGGGGCTGGCCGCTGCGGACCCGCCTCCTCCTGGGGGTGGTCACGCTGGCCGTGGGCTCCTCCACCTTCGCCCTGGCGCCCAACCTCATCGTCCTGAGCGTGCTCATGGTCCTCACCGGCACGGCTATCGCCCCCACAGTCGTCAACGGCAACAACATCATCCAGGTGACAGTGGCCCCCTCCCAGCTGACCGAGGGCCTGGCCTGGGTCAGCACCGCGCTCAACATCGGCGTCTCCCTGGGGGCCCTGCTGGCCGGCAGCGTCATCGACGCGGCAGGGTCACGCGGCGGCTACCTGGTCATGGCGGCCTGCGCCTGGGTTGCCGTGGCAGCCGCAGCGGCGGGCACCAGGGTGCTGCGAGGAGCACGTACCCGCAGCACCCTGGAGAGGTAGTGCACCCTGGAGGGGTAGTGACAGAGGGGTCGTGACAGGAGGGCCGCAAAGGCCACGCCCTGCCCGCCCCGCAGGCCAGGGGGACTGATGCCCTAGACTCCCCGGGTGCGTAGAAGGAGGCAGGCGGTGGCACCTGCGGCAGAGCCAGCGACCGTGCGGGTCCTCCGCCAGGTCCGTCACCGGGTCCTCGGATCGCCCCTGACCGAGGAGCTGGGACGGCTGGCCCTCCTGGTCGCCGCCTACGTCTCCCTGACCGACGCGGGCTCGTGGGTCTTCAAGCTGGACTCCTACGTCTACTACGCCGCCGTCGAGCAGTGGCAGGACGGCGGCGACCTCTACCGCTGGTACGCCAACCCCGACCAGCAGCTGTGGCCCTTCACCTACACCCCCCTGGCCGCGTGGCTCCTCGTCGCGCTGACCGGCCTCACCTACGAGTGGGCCACCGCCCTGCTCGTGGCCGCGACGCCCGCGTGCGCCGCAGTGACCGCCTGGGCCGTCCTGCACGCCCTCCGGGACCGGCCACCGTCGGGAGGACCACCCTCCTCTCCCCCGTCCCGCCCACCCTCCCGGGCGCCGGGAGCCAGCCCACCGGGTGACGCGCGGCTCCCGCACCCCCTGTCTGCCCGGGAGGCGCGCAGCCTGGCCCCGTGGCTGGGGCTCCTGGCACTCATGGTCCTGGAGCCCTTCCCCAAGACCATGGAGTACGGACAGGTCAACGCCGTGCTCATGGCGCTGGTCGCCGTGGACGTGCTGGTCCTGCCAGAGGGGTCGCGCTGGCGCGGGGCGCTCAGCGGGCTGGCTGCAGCGGTCAAGCTGACCCCGGCGGTGGCCGTCCTGGTCTTCCTGGCGGGCAGGCAGTGGCGAGCCGCCATGACCATGGTGGCCTCCGCAGCCGGGACGACCCTGCTGGCGGGCCTGGCCAGCCCCGGGGAGACCTGGGACTTCTTCACCTGGGCCATGTGGGACACCGGCCGGGCCGGGTTCCGCGACTTCTCCGGCAACCAGAACATCCAGGGTGCTGTCGCCCGGTCGCTGCCCGAGTCGTTGTGGAGCCCCGCCTGGGCGCTGGGCGCGGCCCTGGCGGTCCTGGGCGCCTGGATGCTGTGCCGCCGCCTGGACGCCCTGGCGCCAGCGGCGCCGACAGCCACAGCACCATCCACGCCGACGGCCATACCGACGGCCACGCCGACCATCATGAGGAGCAGCGCGCTGCCGACGTGGGCACCGACCCGGAGCCTGGTCGTGACCCTCCAGCTGAGCGTGGTCATGGTGCTGGGGCTGATTGTCTCCCCGATCTCCTGGTCGCACCACTGGGTGTGGGCGCTGCCGGCGCTCATGGTGCTGGCAGCCGCAGCCCGCCGGTGGCGCTCCCCGGGCCTGGCGACCGCAGCCGTCGCGGGAGCCGTCGTGTTCTTCCTGGCGGCGCACTGGTGGTTCCCCGAGCAGAACCACGTGGAGCAGGACTGGCCCGCCTGGGCCAAGCTGGTGGGATCGAGCTACACCTGGTGGGCGCTGGGAAGCGGCGCCGCCCTGTGGGTCGCCTCTGGTCGGGTGCTGAGCCTCCGACGCAGCGGCACCGACAGGAAGATCTTCCCCCGGGAGTCAGGAGAATCAGTCTGCCCCTAGGATGCCACCTGTGCCTGTGCCTTTCTCCGCTGTCCCCCGCGCCGTCGAGGACCAGTTCCACCGCGACCTGATCCCCGTGCTCAGACGCCGGGGATGGCGCCCCCGCGTCATCCCCTACGACGGCTACGGCACTACCTCGGGCTCGGCAGGAACCCCCATGGTGCGGGTCCTGGCCCGGATGGTCATGCGCCCCAAGGACGCACCCAGCGAGGGGCCGCTGCTCAGCTCCCTGCCTGAGACACTGCCTACCACTGCGGCCCAGGCCCGTGACATGGCCGTCACCCGCCTCATGGAGGCCCAGCGCGGGTGGCGCCTGTTTATCGACGCCCCCGTCCCCTACCTGCCGGTCACGGTGCACGCCGGGGCGACCAGCGTGCGCACCCGGGCGGACCGCAGCGGCTACGTCGACGTCGTCGTGCGCGGCCACGACCTGGAGCCGGGCTGGCACACGGTCGAGATCGACGCGGCGGGAGCCGGGACGGTCCACGCCCGGGTGCTCGTCGTCCCGCCCGGTCCCCGGCTGGGGATCGTCTCCGACATCGACGACACGGCCATGGTCAGCCACGTGCCCCGCGTCCTGGTGGCCGCGTGGAACCAGCTGGTGAAGTACACCTCCTCACGCGAGCCCGTCCCCGGGATGGCCGAGCTCTACACCCGGATCCAGGCCAGTCACCCGGGCACACCGGTGATGTACCTGTCCACCGGCGCGTGGAACGTGCTGCCCACGCTGCGCTCCTTCTTCCAGCGCCACGGCTTCCCCGACGGGCCCAAGCTCATGACGGACTGGGGACCCACCAACACCGGGTGGTTCCGCTCAGGCATCGAGCACAAGCGCACCGAGCTGCGCCGCCTCATGATCGACCTGCCGGAGGTGTCCTGGCTGCTGGTCGGCGACGACGGCCAGCACGACCCCCTCATCTACGGCGAGGCGGCCCGGCACCACTCCGACCGCGTCCGGGCCGTGGCTATCAGGAGGCTGACCCCGGCACAGCAGGTGCTGGCTGGCGGCCTGGCTGTCCCCCAGATGGGGATCAACCCCGAGTCGCCCACCCTCGCGGAGGCTGACGTCCCGGTCGTCGTGGGAGCCGACGGCTATGACCTGGCCAGGCGGCTGCCTCCCGAGCTGGTGAGCGGGTGCTGAGGCAGACGCTCCCGGCACAGCGCCCAGGGAGGTGCCCGGTCGCAGCAGGAGGCACGTGGCGTGGACGGTCGACTGGACGGTCGGCCCACGGCCACAGGTGCCGGGAGGACTCACACCACTGTGCCGACGAGGCTGCCGATCCCCCAGGTCACCCCCATGGCCAGCGCCCCACCAGCCACGACCCGCACCACGGCACGTCCCGCCGAGGCGTGCCCCAGCAGGGCAGAGACCCAGCCGGTCAGCGCCAGGCCCACCAGCACTGCCACCACGGTGAGCGGCACGTCGAGCGGGGGCGGGACCACCAGGATTGCCAGCACCGGGAGGGCAGCTCCCAGGACGAAGGCCAGCGCCGAGGCCACCGCCGCAGCCCAGGGGCTGGTGTAGTCGTCCTCCCGCAGACCCGGGCCCGCTTCCAGGTGGGCGGCGACGGCGTCGTGGGCGGTCAGCTCGCGGGCTACCTGGAGGGCCGTGGCCGCGCTCAACCCCCTGTCCTGGTAGCGGGAGGCCAGGTCAGCCAGGCCCGAACCAGGGTCGCGGGCCAGCCCAGCCCGGATCCGGCTGACCTCGGCCCGCTCGGTGTCGGCCTGAGTCGATACCGACACGTACTCCCCGGCCGCCATGGAGACCGCACCAGCCAGGACACCGGCGACCGCCGCCGTGAGGATCACCCGGGTCGCGCCCGGGTTGGCGGCGGCGACCCCGACGACGAGCCCGGCCACCGACACGATGCCGTCATTGGCCCCCAGCACCCCGGCACGCAGCCAGTTGAGGCGCGAGGCCAGCTGCGAGGCCTGCGACACCTGGTTCGACGTGGGTGTGCCCTCCAGGTCGTGCTCGGCGTGCTCGCTGCGCCCGCCGGGCGCCACAGTCTCAGAAACCCTCATAGCACTATGGTAGAAATGATAAGTCGCCTTGTATAGCAAAGGTAAACTTACCTTACAAAGGCTCGGCTGCCCTCGTCTGGCACTGCCGGGCACCCGGTGGGAGCGGGTGCAACGCGGTAGGCTGGGGCAGGGCGCACAGGAGGCGCCCACCCAGCCGAGCGGCTGGCCCGCCCCCGGCGGACACAGGCGGCCATCGGCACCTGTCCAGCCACAACGAGCCCAGGAGGCACGCATGGCCACAAAGATCCCCTTCGCTATCGGACTGGGCGTCGGCTACGTCCTGGGGGCACGGGCGGGACGCGCCCAGTACGAGCGCATCAAGGCCACAGCGGCCCGGGTGGCCGAGCAGCCCTTCGTCCGCCAGCGGATCGACACCGCCTCCGCCCGGGTCAGCCAGGCGGTCCGAGCCCAGGGTGAGGCCGTGACGGACAAGATGGCCGACGCCGTCAAGGACAGGCTCTTCGGCCCCTCCTCAGCAGGCCCCTCCTCCACGCCGTCAGCCACCTAGGGACCCACGTACCCAAGCGCGCCCAGCCGACCCAGGACGGCGTCAACGCAACCACCACCGGGAGGTGCTGTCCAGGCTGCTTACGGCTTCCCGAAATCCTGGTTGCGGTCGGTGTGCGTCAGCCGGGAGGATCGCAGCGTGCGCCCACCTCGCTACGCCCCGCCAAAGGACCTCAGCCCCTACGCCTGGCTGTCGGTTGGCGCCGCAGTCACGACCATCACCCTCAAGGGTGCGGCCGCCTGGCTGACCGGGTCCGTGGGTCTGCTCTCCGACGCGGCGGAGTCCGTGGTCAACCTTGTCGCCGCCGTCACCACGCTCGTCGTCCTGCGGATCGCGATCCGCCCGGCCGACGACGACCACCAGTTCGGCCACTCCAAGGCCGAGTACTTCTCAGCCGCTGTCGAGGGCGTCATGGTCTTCGCCGCCTCCACCCTCATCGTCGTCTCCGCGGTGGAGCGGCTGGTCTCCCCCCGCATGCCCGATCAGCTGGGGACGGGGCTGGTGGTCTCCGTCGTAGCCTCCCTCGTCAACGGGGTCGTGGCCTGGGTCCTGTACCGCAAGGGCCGTCAGGAGCGCTCTGCGGCCCTGGTCGCCGACGCCAGGCACCTGGCCACCGACGTCACCACCTCGGCGGCTGTCCTGCTCGGGGTGGGCCTGGTCGCTGTCTTCCGCGTCCCGGTCCTCGACGCCGTCGTGGCCCTGCTGGCGGGTCTCAACATCATGCGCACCGGGCTCGCCCTGGTCAGGGAGTCGGTGGCCGGGCTCATGGACGCGGCCCCGTCCGCACAGACACTGGCGAGGGTGGACGGCGTGCTGGAGCGCTACCGTCAGCCAGGCACCATCGACTTCCACGCGGTGCGGGTGCGCGAGGCGGGCTCACGGCGCTTCATGGACCTGCACGTGCTGGTCCCCGCAGCCTGGAACGTCAAGCAGGGCCACGACCTCACCGAGCGGCTCATTGACGACCTCGTCGCGGCCGACCCCATCCTGCGGGTCTCCGCGCACCTGGAGCCCATTGAGGACCCCAAGTCCTACGAGGACGTCGCCGACGTCTAGGGCCGGCTCGCGAGCAGCGCTCGCGGACAGCGCCCGGTGCCGGGTCCTGGTTGCCGACTCCCAGCCGGTCCCTCGTGGTTTGTGAGGTGGTCTTCCTCGGTGCCCGCAGGTGGCCTCTCCCCCGGTTTCCCCCGGTTTGCGAGGTCGGGGTACGCCGTGCGAGTCCCCGGCGCTCGGCTGGCGTGCCCCGGGCTCGCATGTCATTGACGGCCTGAGGCTCGCAGGCTGCCGGTGTTCTCTGTCCTGGCTCGTGCGGTCTGCGGCCTGTGGGGCGCGTGCGGCCGTGCGGGCCTAGCGGCCTAGGCCTCGGTTGTGCTTCCGGTTTCTGGTGGGGGTCTGGCGTGGGGTGGGGGGCTGCTGGGTCGTCTGGGTGGCTTGGGTGGTGATCCTGGCCAGGACCTCCTCGCGGGTCAGGGGCCGGGGCGGCTGGCCCGTCCGGGACGGTCTGTCTGTGGTGGGGCCTGTCCGGGTGGTGCCTGCCTGGGGCGGCCTGTCTGCCTGGGGCTGTGCTGGTGGTACGCGTGCGGCGGTGGTGGGTGGGTGGGTGGCCTCGCGCAGGCGGGCGGTGCGGGAGAGGTCGGTCCCGGTGGGTGCCTCGCGTGCGGCCCGGGGCTGGGAGGGCTGCTGGGCGCGAGTGTCCTGGCTCATCTGCTGGACGCGGGCCTTGATGTTGGCCAGGACCTCCTCGCGGGTGGTCTTGTGGCCCGGCCCGGGCGTGGTGGTGCCCGTGTGGGGTGGCCCGGGCGTGGTGGCGCCTGTGTGGGTGGTGCCCGGCTGGGGCGGCTGGCTGGTGGTGGGCTGGCCTGGTCCCGGCTGCCCGGCCCCGGGCCGGGTCGTGGCCGAGAGCACGGGCTCCTGTGCCCGGGCGGGTGGTGGGTGCCAGGGTGGGTGGCCTGCGGCGATGGTGGCGGCGACGTGGGCGGGGGTCCAGGGTGGCCCCCGGGGGCTGGTGGCACTCACCTGCTCGCTGGTTCTGGGCTCCAGGTGCGCCTGGCCGTGGCGCAGGTCCTGGGCCAGGGCCGGGGAGGCGGTGAGCACCGCGCGCAGGAGGAGGCGCACGTGCGCCCTCTGGTCGGCTGGGACGGCCAGGGCGGCCTGCTCCAGGACCGTGGCCACGGGCCTGCCCTGGCCGCCGATGGAGGAGCTGACCACCCCGTGGCCCAGGGAGGGCCACCCCTCGGTGGTGGTGGCGGGCTGGGAGGGGCCGTAGGTGACCTGGTCGGACTCGTGGAGCACCACCAGCGCCCGGTCCACCTCAGCCGTCCTGGCGCGCGCGTCCTCCCGGGAGAGGTGGTGCACGTGCACCAGGTCGCCCACGACCTTGTCCATGAAGAGTTTTTTATCGTTGCGGGTGCTGGTGGAGGTGGGTTGGCGTCCCTGTGCCCTGTAGGCGCGGATGCCCTCCAGCAGGCGCTGCGCGCTGAGCAGGGACAAGGCGGAGAGCTGTCGGTCGAGCTGGCGGGTGAACTCCCTGGCCAGCTCCTGGGTGGAGTGGTGGTGGCCGGTGTGGAAGAACACCTCCACCGGCACCCGCGAGTGCCACCCCAGCGGGCTGGCCGGGGCAGCCACGGCCCCCTCCCACACCAGCACCCCCTCCCGCCCGCGCGGCCCGGGGTGAACATGCCAGACGCCACCAAGGCGGTACCCGCGCCCCCGCCACCGCCGCGGCCAGGGACCTGACCACCACCACCGCTGTGGTCGGGGGCCGGGCCACCCCCGCCGCCGTGGCCGGGGGCAGCGCCACCACCGGGCACACCGCCGCGGCCTGCGGGACCAGCAGTGGCGGTGGTGGGGGTGGGTGGGCGCCCGCGCCCGAGCCAGCGGGGCCGGCCCCGCCAGCGCCCGGCCCCCACGACCCCACCCCCGGCCCGCCGGGGCCACCAGCACCGCCCGGGCCGCCCGCCCCCTCGTCGCTGCCGCTGCCGCCGGTGGCTCCGTTGCCCCGGCTGGGGCCAGCACCTGCGGCGATGCTGGCGGCGACCTCGGCCGTGGCGGCGGAGAAGTCCTCCACCAGGGTGTGCTCCTGGGCCTGGGCCAGAAAAGTGAGGTGCGCGGTGGCGTCCTCGATGCCGACCTGGCTGGTGCTGGCCCACCCGGTGAGGCAGTAGGCCGGGGTCAGCCCGTAGACCTGCCCGGCCCCCAGCACCCCCAGGTTCTCGATGGCCCAGTCAGCCACCAGAACCCCGGTGTCGTCGTCATCAAAGATGTCCTCCGACGCCGAGACCAGGGTGGTGGCGCCCTTGCGCTCACGCATCACCGGGTCGGCCATGTCCCTGGCGTGGCCCGCGTAGGGGCGGACCCGCCCCAGGGTGGGTGTGAGGGTCAGGGCGGGTCCGGAGACCTCCCCCCACAGCCTCATGGTCCCTGTCGCGGAGCGGGCCAGGCACCACCACCGCTGGCTGGGGAACGGCACAGGGGTGCCCTCCAGCCAGGCCTCCACCACCGGCGCCCACTGGAAGGGGTCGGTGAACCACCACCGCCCCTGCCCGAAACCATCGAAGCCGAACCTCTCCCACAGGTGCAGCACCGAGGCAGGCAGCACCCCACCAAAGTAGCCCACGTGCTCCTCCGTGGCCGGGGCACCCACACCCATCGGCGACCACCCCCGCAGCCTCAGCGCCTCCTCCATACGTGCGTCCACCCACTCCGGGGTCGCGTGCAGCCACCCCTGGTACCACTCCTCCTCGCTCATCCGCATAAACCAAACCGTAACCCCCACCACACCACCGCCACAACCCCCAGACCCAAGCCCCACCCCAGGCACCCCCAAGACAGCGGCGCCCCCAGAAGCCCCGCCCCCGCAGCCGGGGGCCGACCCACCGGGCACGCCGCCGCCTGCGGGACCAGCGGCGGGGGCCGTGGGGCGCCCGCGCCCGAGCCAGCGGGGCCGGCCCCGCCAGCGCCCGGGCATCAGGACCCTGCTCCCGGGGCGGGACCGGTACCACCAGGGCCGCCGGGGCCACCACCCCCGCCCGGACCGCCGCCTGTCCCGGCGCTGCCGCCGGTGCCCGGGCCGCCTGCGGCGATGGCGACGGCGACCTGCGCGGCGGCGGAGAAGTCCTCTAGCTCCGCGTCCATCGCCGAGTCCACCCACTCAGGCGTGGCGTGCAGCCCTGTCCTCCCCGGTTTGCGAGCCCGGGGTACGTTGTGCGAGGCCCCGGCGCTCGGCTGGCGTACCCCAGACTCGCAAACCGGCACAGGAGGCGTGGTAGGCAGGAGGCGTGGCAGACACGAGGCCTGGCCCCAGAGCGGCGACGTCGCACGTCCCCCAGCTCACGACCACAGTCCACGGCCAACACCACCCGGCGCCCCAGTTTCTTTATTCTTCGTTACATGTCAGACTCAACCCTATGAATGCAACGCGGCTCTCCAGGTCGGCGCCGTCACTGCGCCAGCACCCGGCACGACGACCGTCATCTCCCCCCTTCTGGCGCCGACCGGGCCACCTGGTCCTGGAGACCTGCGTGGAGGACGTGGAGGGAGTTCGCATCTCCGCAAGAGTCGGGGCCGACCGGGCAGAACTCGGGGAGAACCTCACCGCCTCCGGCACCACGCCGTCGATCGGCACCGTGGAGGCAGCCATCTTCGCCGCAGCGGAGCAGGTCGAGGAGCGCCGCACGCGCCTGGGAGCGCACTGGGCACAGACGGCCCAGTCGGCGCCCTTCGGGCTGCGCGTCCTCATCAGGCCGCGCGGAGGCCCCTACGTCTACAACTCCGACGAGGGACGGGCCATGATCGCTGACGTGCGGCGTATCGCCGCCCTGGCGCGGGAGATGGGGGAGTTCACCCGGCCCCAGGTGGTGGCGGGCGCGGGCACGCACCTGCCCCCCGCCGTCGAGCTGGGCTTCGTCGTCGGGGCGCTCACCGACGACGGCGCCGTGGACCGTGGGCTGGTGCGGCTGCTCGTGTCCATGGCTGACGGCGCCCCCGTCACCTTCCACCGCGCCTTCGACCAGTGCCGGGACACGGTGGAGGCCTACGGCGACCTGGGCGGCCTGGGCGTGGACTACGTCCTCACCGCTGGTGCCTCGGCGCCCCGGGATGAGTCGAAATCCCGAAAGGAGTCGGAGTCCCGGGAAGAGGCTGCCGCCATGATCGCCGGGCTGGTGTCCACCGGCGGCCCCACCGTCATCGCGGCCACAGGCGGGGTGGGCGTAGGCCCGGAAGGCCTTGCGTCCCTGGTAGCGGCAACCGGCGTGCGCGAGGTGCACATGCGCTGCCCCTGCAAAGGGGTCGGCCCGGGCGAGCCGCAGCGTACCGACCAGGAGATGGTACGCCGCGCCGTGGAGGCGGCCCGGGCCGTCACCCTGCCGCCGCGCGCGTGAGCCGGGGCCCGCAGGTGGGGTCGCCCGCCCCGGGACGGGGGACGACCCCACACCCCTGAGACCGCCCAGACGGTCCCTCCTGCCTCAGGAGCCCTCCGCCTGCTCTGCCGCCCGCACCTGCGCGGCCGCCTGGACCAGGTTGCGCAGGGAGGCCTGCACCTCCTCGTAGCCGCGCGTCTTGAGCCCGCAGTCCGGGTTGGCCCACAGCCGCTGCGCCCCCAGGGCCGCCACCGCACGCTCCAACAGCTCGACGCACTCCTGGGTGCTGGGCACGCGCGGGGAGTGGATGTCCCACACCCCCGGCCCCAGCTGGCGCTCAAACCCGTGCTGGGCCACCGCAGGCAGGATGTCCATGCGCGAGCGCGAGGCCTCGATGGAGGTGACGTCGGCGTCCAGGTGGTCCACGGCGTCGATGACGACGTCGAACTCCGAGTAGCACAGGTGGGTGTGGACCTGGGTGGCCGGGGCGGCCCCGCCGGTGGCCAGGCGGAAGGACCCCACCGACCAGGCCAGGTACTCCTCCCGGTCGGCGCGGCGCAGGGGCAGGGTCTCGCGGATGGCCGGCTCGTCGACCTGAACGACCCCGATCCCGGCCGCCTCCAGGTCGGCTACCTCGGCGCGCAGGGCCAGGCCGAGCTGGTCGGCCACCTGGGAACGCGGCACGTCGTCGCGCACGAAGGACCAGGCCATGATGGTCACCGGGCCGGTGAGCATGCCCTTGAGCGGCCGCTCGGTCAGCGACTGCGCGTAGGAGGACCAGGCCACCGTCATCGGCGCGGGGCGCACCACGTCACCCCACAGGACGGAGGGACGGGTGCAGCGCGACCCGTAGGACTGGACCCACCCGTGCTCGGTGGTGGCAAAACCGTCCAGGAGCTCGGCGAAGTACTGGACCATGTCGTTGCGCTCGGCCTCGCCGTGGACCAGGACGTCCAGGCCGATCTCCTCCTGGAGACGCACTACCGAGGCGATCTCGGCGCGCATCGCCTCCTCGTAGGCGGCCTGGTCGAGCTCGCCGCGCCGGTAGGCGGCACGCGCCCGGCGGATCTGGGAGGTCTGGGGGAAGGAGCCGATAGTGGTCGTGGGCAGGACGGGCAGGCCCAGACGCGCCTGCTGGGCTACCTGACGCTCGGCGTAGGGGGCGCGGGTGCGGTCCGCCTCGGTGACCGCAGCCACCGCCTGACGGACCTCCGGCCGACTGACCCCCGGGTGGGCGGCACGCTCAGCCCGCAGACGGGCGTCCTCGGCCAGCTCGGCGGCCACCGCCTCACGCCCCTGTGCCAGCCCCCGGGCAAGCACCTGCACCTCACCCACCTTCTGGTCGGCGAAGGCCAGCCAGGAACGGATCTCCGGGTCAAGGGAGGTCTCCCGCTCGACGTCGTGAGGCACGTGCAGCAGCGAGGTGGAAGTGGTCACAGTCACCGGCGTGCCCGGGGGCAGGGCGTCACGCAGCCGCTCCAGGGTGGTCAGGGCGGCGTCCAGGTCAGTGCGCCAGATGTTGCGCCCGGAGACCACCCCGGCCGCCACAGCCTTCCCCTCCAGGGCCGCCAGGTCCGCTGGCGCTGGCAGGTCCCCGGCCACCAGGTCCAGGCCGACTGCGTCCACGGGCGTGGCTCCCAGGACGGGCAGGGCCTCGCCCAGGGAGCCGTAGGAGCCCGCCACCAGCAGGCGGGGCCGCTCCACGACCGCCCCCAGCCAGGTGTAGGCGTCACGAACGGCCTCCAGCACCCGGGTGCGCTCCACGGCCCAGGAGTCGCTGGCCAGGGCGGGCTCGTCGAGCTGGACCCACTGGGCGCCAGCCTCGTACAGGTCCATGAGGAGGTGGCCGTAGGCGTCGATGACGTCGCCCAGGCGGTCCAGGGGGGTGAAGCCGGGGGCGGCGTCGTCACTGGGCTTGGCCAGCAGCAGGTAGGTGACCGGGCCGACGACGACCGGGCGCGGGAGGGTGCCTGCGGCCACGGCCTCACGCACCTGGTCGGCGAGGCCGGTCGTGCCAGCGGCAGCCGAGCCGACATAGCGAATGGGGGTGTCCTGGTCGATCTCGGGGACCAGGTAGTGGTAGTTGGAGTCCAGCCACTTGGTCATCTCCAGGGCGGGTCGGTCTCCCTCCCCACGAGCCAGTGTGAAGTAGCCGTCCAGGTCCAGGCCGCCGTGCTCGTCGCGCAGGTCGCGGAAGCGGGCGGGGACCGCACCCAGGGCGGCGGTGACGTCGAGGACCTGGTCGTAGAGGGTGGAGTCGGCCGGGACGGCGGAGGGGGCGTCCAGGCCCAGGGCGGCCAGGCGGGTGCGGGTGGCCTGGCGCAGGCTGGCGGTGGCCTCACGCAGGTCCGCAGCGGTGGCAGTCCCCTTCCAGTAGGACTCCACGGCGCGCTTGAGCTCGCGGTCGGGGCCGATGCGTGGGTAGCCGAGGACAGTAGCCGCAGGCAGCGGGGCGGGTGCGGTGGGCTGGGTAGCAGAGGCGCTCATGAGGGTCTCCTTGCGGGGCGGGGTACGAACGAGGATGCGGTGGGCGGCGCCCGGTAGCGGGCAGGCGACGAGGACAGCGGCCCGGGGCAGGGGCGGCGCGGGAAGCGCGTCGGCAGGTGTGCCTCCCCGGGAGTCGCCGGGAGCGGTCTCCAGGGAGCCGGTGCGCAGAGCCGACCAGCGCAGTGCTCAGGGCGGGTCAGCAGCACTGTCTCAGTGCTGCCTGCCACTGTTCGGCACTGCTGGGGCTGCTCTCCTGGTTCCGGGCGTCCGGGCGCGGCGGCGTCAGGTCCTCGCCGCCCCGGGCATTCGGTCACCGGGGGCAGGCGTGGTTCGCGGCGCGAGCGCACCCGGGACGTCGGTGCTGGGTAGCCTGAGCAGCATCGCCTCTCCATCGGTCGTGGCGGAAGCACCCTGCCGGGGCGGGTTGCTGCGGCGTCACCGAGCCACGTCTCTCAGCCGCTCTGGATAGAAGGTCCGGACCGGACCTAACTGGACCGGGCAACCCTACCCCAGCCGCGCCGACCACGGAGCCGCGTCCGGACAGTGGACAGTGGTGGAGGGGTGACCGGTCAGCTGACGGGGCGGATCAGTGCAAGCGCGCCGCACGGGCCCGGTAGTAGACATAGGCAGCCGCGACAAGGACTGACAGCCCGGCAGCACCCCGGACGTGGGGGACAAAGTTCAACACCGGCAAGCCGTTCACCTCGGTAGGCCACGCCGTGTACACCCACGGGACCGACACCGGCACGTCAGCGACAAGGACGACAAGAGCGGCCCCGACGCACAGCAGGAACACACTACAGGCACCGAGAACAAGGCCGGCCACGACCAACGAGGCCGCCCGGAGGACAGAGGACATGAGCACCTCCTTGTCACCTCAGTGACATGACATGAGCGCCAACCGCCCTTCCATGGTAACACCGCAGCATCATTACCTCGGGCAGCCCCGACGGGCAGCCCCGGTTCCGTCTCTATGACAGGGAGACAGTCTGCGCTCATATACGTCTCGTCCCCCACGGTCGTCCCCACGACCCGGCTCTGCCCACCCAACAGCCCCCTCCCTACCAGGCAGAGGGGCGCCGGTCCCCGCCGGGAGTGGCGTTGAGGTAGGCCAGGTCCACCTCGTGCTGGGTCTCCAGGTCGGGCTCCTGCCCCCGGAAGATCCCTCCCAGGCGCAGGTGGGAGACGACGTCGAGCGCGGGCCGGGTCCGGTTGAAGGTGTAGAGGTGCACGCCGGGGGCACCGCCGTCGAGCACCTGGGTGGCCAGGCGCAGGGTGGCGTCGATCCCCGCCGCCACGGCCTGGGCACCCTCGGCCCGGCTCAGGGTGGCGCTCAGGTCGGCCGGGACCCGCACGCCGGTCAGCGACTCCAGGCGGGTCAGGCGGCGCAGGTCGGTCAGGGGGATGATGCCGGGAAGGACCGGCATGGTCACCCCGCTGTAGGAGGCGGCGCGCGACAGCGACAGGTAGTCCTGCGCGTCGTAGAAGACCTGGGTGATGGCCATGTCGGCACCCGCCTCCTGCTTGGCGGCCAGGACCTCCACCTCAGCCCCCAGGTCCTCGCAGGCGGGGTAGGCGGCCACGGCCACCTGCAGGTGCCGGGCGCCGTCACCGAAGTACTCGTCCTCGACCTCGCGGATCACGCGTACCAGGTCGCTGGCGTAGCGCAGCTCACCGGGGACGTCGCTCGCCCTGGTCCCGCGCGGAGGGTCGCCCCGCAGCGCCAGGAAGCGGCGCACCCCCAGGCCCAGGAAGAGGCGCACGATCTCCACCACGTCGCGCCTGCGGTAGCCGATGCACGTGAGGTGGGCCATGAGCGGCACCCGGCTGGTGGCCAGCACGTGGGTGACGACGTCCTCAGCCGGGTTGTGCTCCCGCACCGCACGCACCCCCGGGCCGCCGTCAGGGTCGGGCGCGAAGGTGGGCCGGTAGGTGACCGAGACGAAGTCGGGGAGCACCCCCAGCAGCCGGTCCAGCGCCCCCCACGTCTGCGAGGCGTGGACGCCGGGGCGGGGAGGGAAGAGCTCCAGGGACAACGAGGGCAGCCCCGCCGGGGCCGGCGCGGCACCGACGGCACCTGGGGACGCAGCCCGCTCGGGCGCGAAAGACCCCGCTGCGGGTAGGGGTGGCCCGGTCACGGGAGCCCGGTCTGCGTCATGCTGGTCCAGTCGGTCCAATCGGTCCATGGTGCGGTCCTCCATCGGTCCTGGCGGAAGCACCCGGAGTGGGTTGCTGCGGCGTCACGGAGCCAGGTCTCTCAGCCACTCTAGATGGAACAGCCCAAGGGTAGACGAGCCCTGCCAGCGCCGTCACCAGGTCCGGTATCCAGGACACGGCCAGGAGCGCCGCTGCCACGCGTGCTGCACATCTTCAGCGCCCACTTGCCAGTAGCAACGCGGCACCCTTGCAGGAACTCCGCGGATCCGCCTCACACTGGTGCGCTCCAGGCAACCGAAGATGTGCGCAGCAGGTCTTGCTGCACATCTTCAGCGTCTTTCACCGCCGCCTCAGGCATCAGCACACCCGCTTTCCGCATGGTGGCCTCACGGCCACGCACCCGACCTAGCCCAAGATGTGCAGCCACCCCTCGCGCCCCGCCCTGAGCCCGCCAGAGCAGCCACAGGCTCACGCTGGAAGCGCAATTCCCCAGGACGACCTCCGCGACCTGGTGACCCGCGCCAGCTTCTGGCCTAAGCTTGTAGGCATGAGCATGGTGCGTATCGACACCCCGCGCGGTGTCACCCTGGTGGGGTCCTTCGTCCGCCCCGGCGGCACCCCGCCGCAGGTCGGCGAGGACGGCCCGGGCGAGCCCGCCCGCCGGGAGGGCGTGGTGCTGCTGGCCCACGACTTCCTCGCGGACCGCCACGGGGAGCAGGGGCGCCTGGACCTGGTCTCGGCCAGCTACCAGAAGGCAGGCCTGGCCACCCTCAGCATCGACTTCTCCGGACTGGGTGAGTCCGACGACGACGTCATCACCCTGGCCAACGAGGCTGAGGACCTGCGGGCGGTGTCCGGCTGGCTGGCCGAGCGCGGCTACACCCGCCAGGCCATCCACGCCAACGGCTTCGGCGCGACCGCCGCCCTCCTGGCCCGGCCCGAGCAGGTACGCACCGCCGTCCTGGTGGGGGCCGTGGTCGGCCCCCAGTCAGTCCTGTGGGAGCAGGTCTTCTCCCCCCACCAGCTCGACGAGCTCGCCCGCCACGGCCTGACCCGCCTGGTGGACGACAACCCGAACCCGCGCCAGTGGAACGTGCTGAGCAAGGAGACCCTCGCCGACTTCTCTATGCAGGAGCCCCACATCACCATGGCGGAGGTCCCGTGGCCGGTCCTCATGATCTACGGGGCGCTGACCCACGAGATGCCTGACACTGCAGCAGACGCCCAGAAGGGCTTCCCCCTCCTGAAAGACGGCAGCCAGCTGGTGCAGGTGCGCAAGGACCACCCGCAGGAGGCCCAGGCGGAGGTGGCCCGTCTGGGTACCGAGTGGGTGACCCGGCACCTGCGCTGAGCCGCGCCCAGGCGGGCGGCTGGGCGTCAGCCAGGGCCTCGACCTGGGTCGCAATCCGCTGAGCCGCGCCCAGGCGGGCGGCTGCCTCCACCCTGCAGGCCCCGGGCGGCCCTGGCCCACCTGCCTCTCCAGGCTGCGGGGCTCCCCGACGGAGGACCCTGCCTCCGTGGTCCCACACCGTTGTCTAGGCCTCGCCCAGACGGACCACAACGGCCCGGTGGTCCGTCTGGGGCAGCGTGAGGACCTCGCCTGACTGCCCCGCCCAGGCGGAGGTGTCCACGAGGACATGGTCAATGGTCGCCCCCAGGAGCCTGGTCCCGGTGTGGGTGGGCCAGGTCGCCAGGCCACCGATGCCCGCCTGCTCCCCCGCGCTCGTGCAGCCGTGCAGGTCACGCAGCAGGGCGTGGTCGCGGGTGGCGTTGAAGTCGCCGACCATGACCAGCCCCTCGGGCGGGTCCTGGCACAGGGCGGCTACCGTGGTCAGCGAGGACCTCCACTCCCCCATGAGCCCCGGCACCGGCGGGTAGGTGTGCACCCCGGTGATGACAGGCCCCGACCCGTCCACAGGCTCCAGCACGACCATCCCACGCCCCGCGCCCGAGGCTCCCTCCGTCTGCCGGTAGGCCCCCAGGCGCTCGGAGACGAGGACCGTTGTGGCACGCACCGGGTCGACGCCGTGCTGCGCCCCTGAGTCGTCGTCGGCGCCGTCACCGTCCTCGTCGTTCCACCCGTAGGGCGGGCTGACTGCGGTGTAGACCGTCAGCTCCCCGACCGCGCCCCGCAGCAGCCCTGCCAGCTCCTCACCGTAGGCGGCTGTCGTCTCCGGCAGGACGACGACGTCGGCCTGCACGGCCCGGGCAGCCTCGGCCACGTCTCGCACGGGTGTGCCCTCCCGCTCAGTGTTGAGGGACATGACGGTGACGGCGGCCTTGTCCGAGGGGGAGTCCGAGGTATCAAGGGGTTGCAGGGACATGCCGCGCCCCAGGAGGACGCCTCCGTGGGCGAGGGCGACAAGGACAAGGACCAGCCCGAGGGCACCGGTGCGCAGTCCGGCACGGGACGAGGAGGGTGTCGGCACAGCGCGGGACCGGGCCATCCTGCGCCGCAGGAGGGCAGCGACCAGCAGGAGGAGGCCCGGGAGCCCCCACCCGAGCGTCACGAAGGTGCGCAGTGCCACGACCTGGGCGACAAGGGGCTGCATGGTCAGAGGAGGACGCAGGCTCACCAGCGCCACGGCTGCCGCGAGCCCGACCACGCCCCATCCCAGTGCCCGAAGGTAACGACTCATGCACGACATTCAACCAGAGCTCGTGAGAAAGTCCCGGCAGCGGGAGGACCACGCGCAGTGGCCGCGGTCTCACGGCCGCCCCAGGACAGCCCCTGGGCCAGCCGCCCCCGCCCGCCTTCCGCCTGAGCGCCCTGAGGCGGAAGGAGACGTGCTGGCCCACCTCAGACGCGGGCGCGGATACTCGCAGTGCATCAACCACGAGCCACGCGGGCCAGGAGCCGAGCACAGTCATCGGCCAGCTACTGGGCACGGCCCCTGTCCGCGTCACGGAGCCAAGCCATGGACAGCACACTGACCGACCTCATCACCGACGACCGTGTCGTCATCCGCCAGCGGGCCTGTGGCTGGCGCCAGGCCATCACGCTCGCCGCCGAGCCGCTGGTGGCCGACGGCTCCGTCTCACGTGCCTACGTCCGCTCCATGATCCGCTCCGTGGAGACATACGGCCCCTACATCGTCCTGGCCCCCCACACCGCCCTGGCCCACGCCCGCCCCGACGGCGAGGTCCACCGACAGGCCATGAGCCTGCTCACCCTGTCCGAGCCTGTGGTCTTCGGCCACGAGGACAACGACCCGGTGTCCCTCGTGTTCTGCCTGGCAGCCGTAGACAGCGCCTCCCACCTGGCAGCCCTGCAGCAGTTCGTGTCCCTGGTCACCGACGTCACACGGCTGAGGCTCCTGGTCGCAGCGAGAACCGTCACCGAGCTCCAGCAGGCCCTCCGCCACGGGCACGGCTCACCCACCACGGCAACGACAGCCACCGGCAGCCAACGACAAAGGAGTACCTGACATGGCACGTTCCGCCCGCACGGCCGACACACCCAGGAAGCCCGACATCTACTTCATCTGCGGGGCCGGCCTGGGCTCCAGCCTCGCCTGCCAGATGGAGGCCGAGGAGGTCCTCCGCCAGGCCGACCTGCCCGCCAACCTCCACCACGACGGAGTCTCCGGCCTGCCCGGTGTCCAGGCCGACATCATCGTCTCGGCGGAGAACTTCCGACCTGTGATCGAGAAGCACGGTCCCGACCCCTCGATCACCCTCGTGTTCCTTCACAACGTCGTGGACAAGGAGGAGATCCGCGACCGGCTCGTCCCCGTCGTCACAGCGTTTGTCACAACGTTGCGGGACGGCCGCCGTGACCAGGGCGCTCACAGGTCACCGGGTACCGGGCCGGGAACGGTCCTCTCCGAGGCCAGCACGTCCGCCACCCCGCCCTCCACGACCCAGGAGCCCCGGCCATGAGCGCCCTGGGCTGGGTCATCTCCAACATCTTGACCCAGGCCGGGATCGTCATCGCCCTCATCGCGATGCTCGGCCTGGTCCTGCAGGGCAAGGGGGTGGGTGCCACCGTCGTCGGCACCTTCAAGACCCTTCTGGGCTTCTACGTCCTGGCCGCCGGCTCGGCGATCCTGGTGGACACCCTGACCTACTTCGGGACCGTGTTCCAGGCAGCCTTCAACATGACCGGTGTGGTGCCCAGCATTGAGGCGGTCAACGGCTACGCCACCAACAACCTCCACCTGGGCGGCCAGATCGCCCTGGCCTTCCTGGGGATCTTTGTGGTCAACATCCTCCTGGCCCGCCTCACCCCGTGGAAGTACATCTTCCTCACCGGGCAGGCACTGCTGTGGATGGCCACCATGACCGTGGTCCTGGGGCACACCGCCGGGCTGCGCGGCTTCTGGCTCATCGCGGCCGCCAGCCTGGTGGGCGGGGCCTTCGCGGTGGGTATGCCCGCCGCCGCCCAGCCGGTCGTGCGACGGATCACCGGCAACGACGCCATCGCCCTGGGGCACTTCTGCACCATCGGCTACCTGGTCGAGGCCGGGGTGGCCTGGCTGGTGCGCAGGCGGGGCACGGACAGGCAGCCCTCCACCGAGGAGGTCACGCTGCCCCGCTCCCTGGAGTTCCTCCAGGACACCTACATGTCCCTGGCGGTGGTCATGGTACCGCTGTACCTCGTCACCGCCGCCTTCGCCGGCGCGGGTCCCGTGGCCGGACAGACCGGGGACATGAACCACATGGTGCACGCCTTCATCCAGGCGGTGCAGTTCGTGGTCGGCGTCTACATCCTCATGGCCGGCGTGCGCCTCCTGCTGGGAGAGATCGTCCCCGCCTTCCGGGGCATCTCCATGAGGCTGGTGCCCGACTCCAAGCCGGCCCTGGACTGCCCGGTCCTGTTCCCCTACGCGCCCAACGCCGTCGTCGTCGGCTTCATCACCACGACCGTCGGCACCGTCATCGCCATGCTCGCCCTGCCCGCCCTCGGCTTCGCCGTCATCGTGCCGGGCATGCTCACCAACTTCTTCGCCGGAGGCACGGCGGGGATCTTCGGCAACGCGGTGGGAGGCAGGAGGGGGGCGCTGGTGGGCGGGATCGTCCACGGGCTGTTCATCACCCTGCTCCCCGCCCTCCTGGTGACCACCTTCCTCAACCTGGGCTTCCCCAACCTGTCCGCCACCGACGTCGACACCATCATGGCGGGGCTGGTCTTCGCCTACGTCATCGGCCCGGTCATGCGGGCCTTCTGAGAGGAGGAGACCATGGGACTGGGAAAGAGACTGGGAAAGAGGTCGTGGGGGCGCGGGGACCGCAAGGGTCGTGTGCCCCTGGAGGAGCACGGGGTCGCGACGCCCGGTGAGGAAGGCGGTGCCGCCGGTACCGGCGGTGCCGCAGCAGCCCCGTCGCCGTCACCGCCAGTCCCGCCACAGCGCGAGGCCGAGCTGCGGGCCACCATTGCCTCGCTGACCGACCAGCTGGAGGCGCTGGGTGGGGCGGGACCCGCCCCAGCACAGGAGACAAGCGCCCTGTCCCAGGAGCCGAGGGGGCAGGACCAGGAGCCGACAGGGCCAGGCCAGGCAGTCGGCACCGGCCCGGGCAAGGGCCCGGCCGGCACCAGCGGGACTGACCAGCGCGTCACTGTCCTCAACGAGCTGGGTGCCGCCTGCGCCGAGCTGGGGGACGCCGAGGCTGCTGTCGCCCACTACGAGGCCTCCATGGCCCTGCACGAGCAGTTCGGTCCCGCCTACAGCGGGCTGCTCACCCTGTACAACAACATGCTCCGTCAGGCCGCCGCCCTCAAGGACGACGGCGGCGTCCGGCACTGGAGCTCCAAGATCGACGACCTGACGGCCCTGTCCAAGCGCGTCATGCGCTCACGGTACTGACCCGGTACTGAGCCAGCACTGGCCACGCGTCGGCGAGAGCGCCACCCCGGCACCGTCGGCTGGTGGCAGGCGGCTGCCGTCCGGGGAGGAGCCCGGAGGCAGCCGCCGGACCTGAGACCCCCGTGAAAGGACCCCCATGTACGTATCCATGACCCCGATGCTGGCCGAGGCGGCCGCCGTGGGCTACATGGTCGGCGCGTTCAACGCCCACAGCCTGGAGATGGTGCCACCCATCATCCGGGCGGCCCGCGACCTCGGCGCCCCGGTCATCGTCCAGACCTCTCCGGGCACCGCCCGGTACGTCGGCATGCGCAACCTGGTGGCCGTGTGCCGCTCCATGGCGGAGGACGAGGTCGTCGACGTCGCCCTCCACCTCGACCACGCCACCAGCCTGACCGACATCCGTGACGCCGTGGAGGCGGGCTACTCCTCGGTCATGTTCGACGGGTCCCTCATGACCGTGACCCGCAACGTGGCCACCTCACGCCGCGTCATCGACTACGCCCGCAGCCGCGGCGTCTCCGTGGAGGTGGAGATCGGCACCATCGGCGGGACCGAGGAGGGGGTGAGCAGCACCGGGGGCCTACGCACCCAGCCCCAGGAGGCCGTGTGGTTCCTGGAGCAGGTGGACGCCGACGCCCTGGCCGTGAGCATCGGCACCAGCCACGGCCAGTTCCGCTCCACCACCGACATCGACCTCGACCTGCTCGCCCGGATCCACCAGGTCGTGGACCTCCCCCTGGTCATCCACGGCGGCACCGGCGTGGACGAGACCGACTACCCCTCCCTGAGCGCCAACGGGGTGCGCAAGTTCAACGTCGGCACCGAGCTCCTCGTGGGCTGGACCCGCCAGGCCCAGGAGCAGTTCGCAGCCACCGAGGTCAGCACATCCCTGCGCCGCAGCATCGAGCCGTGCAACGACGTCGTCCGCGATATCGTCGCCCACAAGATCAGCCTGTTCCTGGGTGAGACCCGTGAGCCGCAGTGAGGCCAGTAAAGGCAGTAAAGCCAGCAAGGCCGGGGGCACGCTTATCCTCGTGGCAGGCCCCCCGGGCACCGGCAAGAGCTGGCTGGCCCGCCTGGTCCTGCGCCACCTGGAGGAGCACGTCCTGGCCTCGGGCCAGCGCTGCCAGCAGGTGTCGCTGGACCAGGTCAAGGAGCGGCTGTGGGACCGCCTCGGCTTCTCCGGGCCGCAGGAGAAGGCCCTGCTGGACCAGGAGGCGCTGAGGGAGTACGCGCGGGCTGTCGGGGCAGCCATGGGGCACAGTCGTGTGGTGGTCTCCGACTACCCTTTCAGCAGCAGGCAGCGCGGCCTGCTGTCACGCCTGTGCTGCCAGCACAGGTTCACCCCCCTGACCGTGCGTCTCGTGGCCGACGCCGACGTCCTCTACGAGCGCCAGCGGCGCCGTGACCTGGAGGCCTCCCGGCACCCGGGCCATCTGCTGACCTCCTACCGTCCGGGGCGGGTCCTGTCCGACCGGACCGAGGCCGACGCGCTGGTGTCCCGGGAGGAGCTGGCCCGCCGCTGTGCCGAGCGCGGCTACTCCTCCTTCACGCTCGGACAGACGCTGGAGGTCGATGTCAGCAACCTTGATGCCGTGAGCTACCCGGCCGTGCTGGCCTGGGTGGAGGAGCGGCTGAGGGGGTAGCGAGGCACGTGGCACGGTTCAACGACATCATCCCCATCCTGGAGGGCTCTCCCGGCCACCGCGTGCCTGCGGCCCGGATCGCGCGCCGCCTGGGTGTGTCCACACGCACCGTGCGCAGCTACGTCTCTGCCGCCAACCGCCGCTACGGCAACGTCGTGACCTCCACCAGGGCGGGCTACAGCCTGGACTCCGAGGCCTGGGAGCGCGCGGGAGCCACGGGGCGCCGCGCCTCCCGCCCGGGTGACGGGCCCGTTGAGCGGCTCGCCCACCTGCTGCGTCTGCTCATGACCACCAGTGGCGGCCTCAGCGTGTTCGGGCTGGCGGAGGAGCTCTGCGTCTCGGAGTCCACCATTGAGTCCGACCTGACCCGTGCCCGGGTGCTCCTTGCCCAGTCCGGCCTGCGCATCACCCGCACCGGTGAGACGGTCCGCATGGAGGGCGAGGAGGTGGCCCAGCGCCGCCTCATGCGCGGCCTCCTCACCGGGGCGGCGGTCAGCCACCGCCAGGTCATCGACATTGAGGAGGTGGCCCGCCAGCTGGACGAGCCCACGCTGCCCGGTCTCAGGCAGCGGATGATCTCGGTGCTCAGCGACGTCGACCTGGTGGTCAACGACCGCACGGCCGACGAGCTCGTGGCCCACATCGCCGTCATGGTGGAGCGCGTACGTGCCGGCCACACGATCACCTGGCTGTCCGGTGCCAGCGGCCAGGCGGTGCTTCGCCCCATGTCCCAGGCGGTGGGCAGGCTCGTGGAGGAGCAGTTCGGCATCCACCTGCCCGACCAGGAGATCACCTACCTGGCCCTGCTGCTCCTGGAGAAGGCGGCACCTGCCCACCCCGAGGAGCGGCCCCGGCCCGAGGTGCAGGTGTTCCTGGAGCCCCACTACGTCAGGCTCGTCTCCGACATCGTGAGCAGGGTCAACGACAACTACCTCATCGACCTCAGCGACGAGCGGTTCATCTCCTTCCTCGCCCTGCACGTGCGCCGCCTGGTCGACCGTGCCTACCAGCACAGGCCGGCCCCGCTCCCTGCCGGGCAGTCGGTGAAGAACACCCACCCGCTGGTCCACGAGCTCGCCGTGTTCATCGCCCACCAGGTCGAGCGCGGCACGGGGGTGGAGGTGGCCGAGGACGAAATCGGGTTCCTCGCCTTCCACGTGGGCGGACGCCTGCTATCCATGCACGAGCGTGACGACCAGGTGGACGTCACGCTGGTCCTCCCCCGCTACTACGACGCCGGGGACGTCTTCCGCCAGGCGGTGGAGCAGGTTCTGGCGGGCAGCGGCAGGGTGGGACGAGTGGTGGCCGACCTGGATGAGGTGGACGGGGCCGACGAGGCAGGCACGGGGAGTGCCGACGCCGGGGCCGGGTGGCCGGTCGGGGCAGCCGGGAGCGTGCGTGCACGAGGCACCGACCTGGTGGTCGTCGCTGGCACGGCCCGGCCGTTCTCCCGGCCCTTGGCACGCCCCCGACGACAGCAGCCCAGGCCTGTCGTGGTACGCACCGGGCTCCTGCCCTCTCACGAGGACCTGGAGCGGGTCCGCTCCGCAGTCGCCGACGTCGCCGCTGGTCGCAGGCGCCTTGAGGTGGCCTCCTGGCTGGCTGCTGTCATGGACCCGAGCCTGTTCCTGCGGGTCGAGGGCGGGGGCCAGCGCGACGACGTGCTGCCCCTCATGGCTCAGACCCTGGTCTCCCAGGCGACGGTGGGTGAGGGGTTCCTGGAGCAGGTCATGGAGCGTGAGCGGCTGTCGAGCACGGCCTTTCCCTCCGGGGCGGCCCTCCCCCACACCATCGAGATGACGGCCTCCAGGTCCGCCGTCATGGTGTGCCTGGCACGCCGCCCCGTGAACTGGGACGGGACCCCGGTGAGGCTGGTCGCCCTGCTGTGCCTGTCCGAGGACAGCCGCACCACCTTCGGCGACGTGTTCGACAACCTGGTCCACGCCCTCCTCGACAAGGAGGTGGTGACCCGCCTGGCCGCGTCCACCTCCTACGACGAGCTCATCCAGGCAGTGCTGGAGGTGGTGCAGGCCGGTCCCAGGCCGCGAGGTGCGTCGCCCCCGGAGCCATGACCCGCCACGGCCTGCTCCGACAGGAGGGACCGAAGGAAGCGTGGAGCACCTGGAAGGTCTGCCGGACCGGGGAGGACGGGGCAGTCCGGCGCGTCGGGTCCCTGGACCTGCTGGTCTCAGCCCGGATACAACAGTTCTCCTACGCGTCAGAGTGGCTGGAGCACGGCTTCGCGCTCGGCCGGGCGCAGCCTGGAGCAACTGCTTGACATGGACTGGGGGGCTGGCCCGGGGCGAGGTCCTGCGCCTGGTGACCCGGGTGGCGCAGGTGGCGCGCGGCACGTGGGACCGGGCGCCCAGGGGGCTTCGGCCTTGACGCCGGGACCGCCGCCGCCTGCCACCGTCGCGTTGAGGAGGACTGCGACTTCGGCGCCGTCCTGGACGGCAGCGACCCGAGGCTCACCAGCTGAGGTGTTTGACACGCCCGCCTGGCGGTGCGATCGCGGGCCAGTGGGGGCTGGCCGCGGGACCGGTTGCACGCTCACCTTTTCGGACAAGAGACGAGGACCGCGCGATTCCGCGGATCTCGGCCTAGGGTGTGACCGACGTCCGGCACTCCCATGTGCATCAAGGATCTCGTTGCACATGGGAGCCTTCCAGGCCCTTCCACCCAGTCTGGCGAAACGGTGTCATTCCGCTGATCCGCACAAGCACGGAGAAAGGTGAGCGTGCCGTTCGCTCCTAGGGCGCAGGCTGCCAGCCACAGGCACCAGGCCAGCGGCTGGCGTCATACCCGACCACGTCAGGTCATACCCCCGGCACGCAGGTAGGCGCGCCTGCGGCTGGTCGGCGGGGCAGTGGCCACGGCGTGCCCGTCAGCCACGAGCTTCCTGAGCACGGGTCTGAGCGCGCCCGTGCTCCTGCCCGTCGCCTGGGCGAGGTCGTGGACAGTCCGGGGCCGGGCCTCATCAAGCAGGGAGAGGACCTCTGCCCGCACCCCGGTCACCCTGCTCACGTCAGCGGCTCTGGCCGCGTCGCGGGCTCCGGAAGTCACACCGTCATGCCTGGCTGCCTGCGTCGTCTCGGTGGCCTCGGGCTCCCCAGCAGCCTCTGCCTCCCGGACGCCAGCCACCACGACATAGGGGCCGTCCCCGGATCCGCTGAGGAGCCCCAGGTCCTTCAGGCGTCCCAGGACTCTGCGGGCGTCGTCAGGGACGAGCCCAAGCGTCTCACCCAGGGATGCCACGCTCACCCGCCTGTCACTGTGGGCCAGGAGCAAGA
The DNA here is from genome assembly GCF_004010955.1 of Actinomyces wuliandei. Classification (NCBI taxonomy): domain Bacteria; kingdom Bacillati; phylum Actinomycetota; class Actinomycetes; order Actinomycetales; family Actinomycetaceae; genus Actinomyces; species Actinomyces wuliandei. The sequence continues at coordinate 335,220 of NZ_CP025227.1, read as the reverse complement.
CCGTTGTCTCGCGTCCTGTTAAACGCTCACCCCACCACCCGGGAACCACCTGGTCGGACCGGCTGGGCCGATCGAGCCGGACCACCACCTGCCCCAGATTGGACCCAGAGTAGTCGGGGGCAGGGAGGTTGCTCTCACGCATGGCTGCGACCATGCGCGGCACACCAGAGCCCTGGTTCTCGCACAGCACCCCGGCGCCGTCCGCGCGAGGTACCAGCGTAAGCAGGCGGGCCAGGTCCGGGTTGCGGGAGTCGGAGCGCCCCTCGCTGACGTTGTGCACGGAGCGGGTCCCGTAGAAGCCGCCCGGACTGGCGACCTCCACCCGGTCCGGGTAGACGTCGACGGCGACCTGCTGCCCCAGAGCCTGCTGGCTGTAGTCACGGTGGGTGACCGCGTTGGTGACCGCCTCCCGCAGCACCTCCTCGGGGATCTCCAGGACGTCCACCCCGGCCATGCCCTCTACCCGACGGCTGCGCCCCAGGTGGCGCGCCACGGCGTTGACCGCGTCCTCGACGGCCACGGGAAGCGGGCCGTCACAGGTCCGGCGGTCCACGAACCTGACATCACCACGGTGCGACTTGGTGGTCTCAGGGTGGACGGCGACGTCAACCGTCAGCTTCGGAAGGCGCTGCTGAGGGTAGGTGGCCAGGCAGAGGAACCCAGCCAGGGTCGGGACGTCGTCGGCGCCCAGCACACCCAGGCGTCTCAGGGCGCCGCGGACGTCGTCACCCGCCAGGCCGTCCAGCGCGTGGGAGCCGCTGGCCCGGAGCCGAGCCAGCATGCGCTGCAGCAGATCGGGGGACAGCTCCTCAAAAGCAGCACCGGGAACAACTGCACGGTCGGTCCCCTGCGGCTGGTAGGAGGTCTGGAGCATGTAGATCTCGTAGGTGCTCAGGTGGTGGTCGTGATCGTCAACCCGCTTGTAGCTCCCCCTCCCGACCCCCCTGGCGACAATATGACAGGGCAGGTGGACGCCAGGCTGGCCGCGCAGGGAGTAGACCTCCAGGACGACGACGGGCGCACCGTCAACAATGGCACGCTCAATACGATACGCGTCCCCTGGGAGCGGACTGACCTTCGGATCATTCCGCAGGCCCGCTACAAGAGCGTTGACGATCCTGTCCGCGTCGAAGCCCTCGGCGGGCGCAAAGTCCTCGCGCTCGTCCAGGCCGAGGATGATGGTGCCACCGTCAGTGTTCGCAAAGGCCGACACCGTCTCCCACAGGCTCTTGGGCAGCCCGCCAGCGGCCGACTTGACCTCGGTGCGGGCATCATCGCTGCCGTGCGCCCGCATCTGGGCGACCCGCTCAGCCAGCTCCTCATCAGTCACAGGCTCAGTGTCGTCCACTGAGGGCCTCACTTTCTACACTGACAGCCTCAGTGTAGTTCACTGAGGGCCTCAGTTTCTACACTGACAGCCTCAGTGTAGTTCACTGAGGGCCTCAGTTTCTACACTGACGAGCTCACTGCAGCTCACTGAGGACCTCAGCCACCACACTGACATCACGAGAAACAGTCGTGAAAATAGGGTGAGTCTGGCAGGCAGGAGACCAGGCTGACGGCACACGGGCCGTGGGTGAGGGACAATAGGCCTCCTATGGCACAGGGAGAGGACACGCACCACACGGCGCCGCACCAGCATGACGGCGAACCCGCCAGCGCCCCCGGGCGGCCAGGCAGCAGGCCTACCCGGAGCCGGGGCAGGCGGCCAGGACGCCGCTCTGGCAGGTCAGGCCGCTCCGGCAGGTCCTCCGGCCCCCACCGCCGCTGGCCGGGCTTCACCCCCGACCAGCTCGCCGCGCGCGCCGCCAGCGTCCCTGCCCTCGTCTACCCCGAGGAGCTGCCCGTCAGTGCCCGCCGTGAGGAGATCGCCGCAGCCGTGCGCGACCACCAGGTCGTCGTCGTCGCCGGGGAGACCGGCTCGGGCAAGACCACCCAGCTGCCCAAGATCTGCCTGGGGCTGGGCCGGGGTGTGGCCGGGATGATCGGCCACACCCAGCCGCGCCGTATCGCCGCCCGCTCCGTGGCCGAGCGTATCGCCAGCGAGCTGGGCACCCCTATCGGGCGTGACGGCGTGGTGGGCTACCAGGTCCGCTTCACCGAGGAGACCGGCCCCACCACCCTGGTCAAGCTCATGACCGACGGCATCCTCCTGGCGGAGATCCAGTCCGACCCCATGCTGGAGCACTACGACACCATCATCGTGGACGAGGCCCACGAGCGCAGCCTCAATATCGACTTCATCCTGGGCTACCTGGCCCGGCTGCTGCCCAGCCGCCCCGACCTCAAGGTCATCATCACCTCCGCCACCATCGACTCCGTACGCTTCGCCCAGCACTTCGCCCACCACCTGCCCGCGACCACGACGCACCCCGGCTCCATCGGCACTGCCAGCACCAGCACGACCGACCCCACCGGACCCGGCGGCCAGCCGACCACGGACGGACGGCCAGACAGGGGCACGGACAGCCAGACAGGCAACCAGCCAGCCACGGAGCGCGTCCCGGTCATTGAGGTGTCGGGGCGCACCTACCCGGTCGAGGTCCGCTACCGCCCCCTGACGGCCGAGGACGCGGCCAGGGACGCGGCCAGGAGCCACGACTCCGCGCCCGAGGACGCCTCAGGTGCCGGGGGCTCCGGGGACCTCGGCGGGGCCTCCCCCGCCCCTGCCGGGACGCACGCCCCGCGCGGGACACCTGCTGCGGGGCCGGGCGACCTGACCGAGGCCGAGCTGGACGCCCTGACCTCCCCGGACCCGGCCGTGCGGGCCGCCGCCCGCGCCCGCCGGGAAAAGGCCCGCTCCTCGTCGCCCGGCCAGGGCCGGGCGGGTGGCACCGGCTCCCGGGGAGGAGGTCGCCCCGGCTCGGGCGGCTCCCGCCCCGGCGGCGGCCAGCAGGCCCGGGAGGAGGACCGCGACCAGGTCACCGGGATCCTCGACGCCGTTGACGAGCTCATGGCTGAGCCCCCGGGCGACATCCTGGTGTTCCTGGCCGGGGAGCGCGACATCCGCGACACCGAGGCAGCCCTCATCGACCACCTGGGTCCGCGCTACACCCCCGACGGGCGCTCCCGCACCCCCGGGGCCGTGGAGGTCGTCCCCCTGTACTCCCGCCTGAGCTCGGCCGAGCAGCACCGGGTCTTCGAGGCCCACTCCTGCCAGCGGGTCGTCCTGGCCACCAACGTGGCCGAGACCTCCCTGACCGTCCCCGGCATCCGCTACGTCGTCGACCCGGGCGTGGCCCGCATCTCCCGCTACTCCAACCGCACCAAGGTCCAGCGCCTGCCCATCGAGCCGGTCAGCCAGGCCAGCGCCGACCAGCGCTCAGGCAGGTGCGGGCGCCTGGCCGACGGCATCGCCGTGCGCCTGTACTCCCGCGACGACTACGACTCCCGCCCGCGCTACACCGAGCCGGAGATCCTGCGCACCTCCCTGGCCAGCGTCATCCTGCAGATGGCGGCCCTGGGACTGGGCTCGGTCCAGGACTTCCCTTTCCTTGACGCCCCCGACCCCCGCCAGGTCCGCGACGGCCTCCAGCTGCTCACCGAGATCGGGGCCGTCGTGCCCGATAACGCGCGCGGGGGCGCCCGCAGGCACGCTGCCCCTCCTCGCGCACCCGGCAGCGGCAGGGGCGCTGCCCCTGCGCCCCAGGCAGCCCAGGGCCCCCGCCTGACCTCGGTGGGGCGCCGCCTGGCCCGCCTGCCTATCGACCCCCGCCTGGGGCGCATGCTCCTGGAGGCCGGGGAGCGCGGGTGCGCCGGGGAGGTCATGGTCATCGTGGCCGCCCTGTCCATCCAGGACGTCCGTGAGCGCCCGGCGGACAAGCAGGAGGCCTCCGACGCCGCGCACCGGCGCTTCGCCGACCCCACCAGCGACTTCCTCACCTACCTCAACCTGTGGCGCTACCTGCGCACCCAGGCGCGCGAGCTGTCCGGCTCGGCCTTCCGCCGCATGTGCCGCGCTGAGTTCCTCCACTACCTGCGGGTGCGTGAGTGGCAGGACGTCCACGCCCAGCTGCGCCAGCTGGCCCGCCCCCTGGGGCTGGACGCCGCCCGCGTCGAGCTGCCCACGCCGACGGCGATCCGGGCGGCAGGGGACGCGCTGGAGCGTGGCCACCACGGCTCCCAGACGCCCCACGGGGACGTGGCCGCCGCCGTGGTCGCCCTGGGACGTAGCGCGGACACCCCCGACGCCGAGGCTGTCCACCGCTCACTGCTGGTGGGGCTGCTGTCCAACGTCGGCGGCTGGGACGAGCGCCGTCGGGAGTACTCCGGCGCCCGGGGCACCCGCTTCACTGTCTGGCCCGGCTCCGGGCTGCGGCGCAAGACCTACGACTGGGTCATGACCGCCGAGCTGGTGGAGACCTCCCGCCTGTTCGCCCGCACCGTGGCCAGGGTGGAGCCCGGCTGGGTGGAGGAGGCCGCCGACCGTGCCGGGCTGCTGCGACGGGTCTACGGGGAGCCGTACTGGTCCACCCGACGTGGTGCAGCCATGGTCCACCAGCGCACCATGCTCTACGGGATGACCCTGGCAGCCGACCGCCCGGCCACCCTGGTCTCGGTGGGAACCCGGCAGGCCCGGGAGCTGGCGCGGGAGATGTTCCTGCGCTGCGGCCTGGTGGAGGGCGGCTGGCACGCCCGCCACGCCTTCGTAGAGCGCAACCGGGAGCTGGTCGAGGACCTGCGCGGGCTGGAGCAGCGGCGCCGCGTCCACGGGCTGCTGGCCGACGACGAGGTGCTCTACGACTTCTACGACGAGCGCGTGCCCCAGGAGGTGACCTCGGCGGCCGCCTTCGACGCCTGGTGGAAGGACCAGCGGCGCTCCACCCCGGGCCTGCTGGACTTCACCCGAGAGCTGCTGCTGCCCGGCGACCGGGACGACCACGACGTGTCCGGCTACCCCGACACCTGGGTCCAGGGTGACCTGACGCTGCCCCTGGACTACACCTTCGACCCCGGCAGCGAGGTCGACGGGGTCAGCGTGCAAGTGCCGGTGGAGGTCCTGGGGCGGCTGGGGCCACAGGGCTTCGACTGGCTGGTCCCGGGGCTGCGGCCCGAGCTGTGCGTAGCCACGATCCGCGCCCTGCCCAAGCGGGTGCGCCGCCAGCTGGTGCCCGCCCCGGACGTCGGCGCCCAGGTGTGGGCCGAGGTGTCCCGCCGGTTCCCGGCGCCGGAGGGTGCCAGCGCGCCGGGGACGTCCTTCCAGGAGGCGTTCACCGAGGTCGTCGCCGACCTGAGGGAGGTCACCCTCACCCAGGCCGACTGGCAGGAGGCGCACGAGCGGCTGCCCGACCACCTGCGCACGACCTTCGTGGTGCTGGACGACCGCGACGAGGTCCTGGGGCAGGGCAAGGACCTGGTGGCCCTGCAGAAGGAGCTGTCGGGGAGCACCGAGGCGGCGGTGCGTTCCGTGGTACGCGGGGCGGTGGCTCAGGCCATGGCCGAGGCCCGCGCCCGTCAGCGCGCCGGGGCGGGCCCGGTTTCCGGGGACGCCCACGCCCCCGGGGCGGGTCCGGGCTCCGCAGGAGCCGAGGGCACCCGGGGCTCTGGGCGCACCCGGAAGGGGCGTGGCCGTCGGGGTGCTGGCGGCCGGGGGACAGCCGACCAGCAGGCGGACACGGGGCCTGGCACCGCAGCCACTGAATCCACAGCAACCTCTGCCTCTGATGCCAGCACCTCGGCTGCCACCACTGAGGCTGCCGTAGCGACCGGTCCCGCGAGCACGCTGGCCACCACCCCCGGACCAGCACCCGGCCCCCCGGTCTCGGGACTGGCCGAGCGTGAGGGGCTCACGGACTGGCCGCAGGGCGTGCCCGGACTGGAGGGGCCGCAGGCCTCGACGATCCCGGGCACGGTGGAGTCCACCGGCCGGGCGGGCCTGGTGGTGCGGGGCTACCCGGCGCTGGTGGCGCGCGGGCACCGAGCCGCGGACCTGCGGGTCCTGCCCGACGCCGCCGCGCAGGCGGGCGCCCACGGCGCCGGGGTCATCGCCCTGGCCCTGGCGCGCACGGCACTTCCCACCGGCCGGGTGACCAGCCGGTGGGACGCCACCCAGTCCCTGGTCCTGGCCGCCAGCCCCTACCCCTCCACCGAGGCCCTCGTGGCCGACGTCCAGCTGGCGGCGGCACGTCTGGTGGCGGGCCGCTGGGAGGAGTCCTCGGGGACGCCGCTGGCCCAGGTGCGTGAGCGGGCGGTGTTTGAGCGTCTGGTCTCCGTGGTGCGCGAGGAGTTGGAGGGCGAGGTCCACCGGGTGGCCTCGCAGGTGGCGCAGGCTGTGAGCACGGCCCAGGAGGTGGAGCGGGTAGTGTCGCGGCACACGTCCCTGTCGCTGCTGTCCACGCTGCAGGAGGTGCGTAGCCAGGCGGCCGGGCTGACCGGTGACAGGTTCGTCACCGCTACTCCAGCCAGCCAGCTGGCCCATTTGCCCCGTTACCTGAAGGCGCTGGCAATGCGGGTAGAGCGGGCGGCGTCCTCGCCGTCGGCCGCCTCCCAGGACGCGGCCCTGGCCTACCAGGTCAGCCAGGCCCTCGACCTCGTGGAGCAGGCTCGCGCCCGGGCGGCGTCCCTGCCTGCGGACCCGCAGCGTCAGGCGGTGCTGGAGGAGGCCCGCTGGATGGTCGAGGAGCTGCGGGTCAGCCTGTTCGCCCAGACCCTGGGCACCTCCCGGAAGGTGAGCCTCAAGCGCATCTCCCGGCTGGTCTCAGGGATCGGGTAGGGCCGGGCGACCCTGGGCGCCCACCCCAGACAGAGGTCCTGTGCCAGCAGCCACCCGGTTCGTACAGAATCGTGACATGACTCCAGTCCCTGCCCGCCCGGCAGACTCTGCCCACCCGAGGCGCCCAGTAGATCCAGCGGACCCCGCTGGCCTGCCCGCCGCGGCTGGCCGCCCCGGGCGCGCCCGCAGGGCGCCGTCGTCCTCGGGCGGGTTCCCGCACGGGCTGAGCCGCCGGGGCGTGCTGCTCCTGACGGCGGTCGTCGGCCTGGCCGGGTGCGGATCCCTGGGCGGCATCCGGGGTACCGAGCTGACCAGCGAGGTGGCGCGCACCGAGCTCAGCCTCACCGACGCCTCGGACCTGAGGGCCGCGGTCACCGCCTGCGACGCCCTGGGGGCGGCGCTCCTGGCGGCCCAGCTGGACAACGACGCCCACGCCAACGCCCTGGCCAGCCCGGTGTCCCTGACGCTGAGCCTGGCCACGGCCTCGCTGGGGGCGACAGACCCCGACGCCCAGGGGCTCAACACCCTTCTGGGTGCTGACAGCGAGAAGGAGCGCAACACCACCTGGTCGGCGATCCGCAGCTCCCTGCTGGCACACGACACTGACGACGGCGACGTCTCCGGCTTCGACCCTGGTGACGAGGCCCCGGAGGAGCCGCTGGTGCACGTGGCCGACCAGCTCCTCGTCGTCGACCACGACGAGCCCACCGAGGTGAGCCAGGAGTTCGTCGACGAGGTGCACCGCTGGTTCACCACCGACCTGCGGCGCGCCGAGGCCGACGACGCCCAGGACGTGCTGGACCAGTGGGTTCGGCAGAACACGGCGGGGCTCATCGAGTCCTCCGCGCTGGAGGTGACAGAGAACCTCAGGGCCGCGCTGCAGAACGTGGTGCTGTTCGCCGCACGGTGGCGCGAGCTGTTCGACGAGAAGGAGACCCGGGACGAGGACTTCACCTGCGCTGACGGATCCGTGACCAGCGTCCCGATGATGCGCCAGACCACCACCATGACGTGCACCGAGGGGAAGACTGGGGGCAGGACTGAGGGAAAGGACGAGCCGGTGACCTGGAAGGTGCTGCGCGTACCCTACTCCCAGGACTTCGCCCTGGACGTGGTGCTGCCGCAGAAGGGCACTCTCCCGGGTGACCTGCCGACGGAGACGTGGTCCCAGGCCTCCGCTCTCCTGGACGAGGCGGAGGAGGAGGGGCTCCGCCCCGAGGTGAGCCTGGTGATGCCGCGCATCGACCTGGAGACCGGTGACAGTGGTGTGGACATCATGCCGGTGCTGGAGGGGCTGGGGGCGGACATCGTCCCGATGGGACGCATCGGCCCAGGGCTCGAGGTCAACGCCTACCGCCAGCAGGTGCGGCTCATCGTGCGCGAGGACGGGACCGTGGCCGCAGGGGCCAGTGAGGTCGATGTCGGAGTGAGCGCCACCGACCTGGGGCAGGCCACCGAGTTCCGTGTGGATCGCCCCTACGCCATGCGCCTGCGGGACCTGACCACCGGCCTGGCGCTGTTCGAGGCCGTCATCAACAACCCGAAGCCGTCCTGACGGGGGCCTGACAGAGCTGCGTCTCGCCGGGACTGCGCCCAGGCCGTGGCCGAGATGTTCGAGACCGCTGACACTCAAGGGGCCGGCAGCCGTGCCACGCTTCCCGGCTGCGCTCCATCTAGGCCGCCCAGCCCCAGCCTGCCAGCCACCGTCCCAGCCGACCGCTCAGCGCACCAGCCGTCTCCCCGGAGCACTCGGGCATGACCGGTTCCGGCGATCAGCCCCACCGGGCCGGACACACCTCCCCCAGAGCGCACGGGCATGACGCCGGTGACACGGGCATACCTGTCAGGTTCTACCCCTGACTCACCTCCCGTCACTCCTCCCGCCGGAGGAGGCCCCGGCCACGGCTGCGTGTCCTTGACACCGCACCCACCGGGCATCCCGCCCTGGACTACGGCCTGACGGTACTGCCTGCCAGGGACGGAGGACGGCTGTCCTCCCTGGTCTCGTGGGGCAGGCTCGACCCCCGGTCCGCTATTGCGGAGTCACTGGCCTCAGCCGGTGTCGTCTCCGTCTCCAAGGGCGGCTTCCTGGGCATGCGGACGCTGTACCCCACGCTCAACCCCGGACCGGAGCAGGCGCTGCGCCAGCACCTCTACGCCGTCCTGCGTGGCCAGGCAGTCCCCACCCAGGCCGACCGTACGCTGCTGGCTGTCCTCCAGGGCCTGGGCAGCGCGGCCACAGTCCTGCCCCGCCAGCACACCGGTATGAGCGGGTGGGACCTCAAGCGCAGGATCACCGAGCTGGCCAAGGGGGACCCGGCCGGGGACGCCGTGTCCCGCGCCGTCGAGGCGGTCAACGCTGCGCTCATAACTGCCGTCATCGTCCCGACAGTGGTCATCTCCTGAGCACATCCCCGCCCAGGGCCAGGAGCTGCACAGGCCCTCTGGACCACGCCGTGGCCACCGGCTGGCCGGCGGGACTGGCGGGACTGGCGGGCTGCACATCTTCAGCGGGGACCACGCACGGCTCCGACGAGCCCGCCCGCGCCATCCCAAGGAAGCACCCGCCAGGACCGACCCCGCCTCACCCTCTCCCCGACCCGAAGATGTGCACCACCGTCTCTCCTGCACATCTTCAGCCCAGCCAGCCGACCAGCAGCCGCAGGAACCCGCAAGCCGCCCAGCCGCTACCACCCCACCAGACCCTGAAGATGTGCAGCCCCATACAACTCCACCAGAGAGAGCGGCCGACCTGCCCCCGTCGGTCCGAGGCGTCACAATGGTGCCCATGCTGACGCCGTACTCCCCCACGCCTGAGCCTCTGACCCGCATGGCTGACGGCACTGTCAAGCAGATCAGCCCCTTCACCGGCACGCAGGTGTGGACGGTGCCCGGCCGGGGCAACCGCCCGATCTCCCAGCCGGTGGACAAGGTCCGCCCTCTTACCGGTGCCGACCGCACCCGGGCCTGCGCCTTCTGCTCACAGCGCTATACGGACACCCCGCCGGAGAAGTCGCGCGTGGTGCGCGACCCCGACGGTGGCTTCGTCCAGCACGACGCCCTTCTGGCCTCCCAGCTGGACGACACCGTGGCGGAGTTCCGCCGCGTACCCAACCTCTTTGAGATCCTCTCCTACGACTACTGGCACGCCAACCACGGCTACGAGATCCCCGAGGCCGCCCGGCAGCGTATGAACGTCTACCTGGCCGACCCGGTGGGCCGCGAGCACGTCATGGGAGTGCTGCGCGCCAAGCTGCGGGCGGCGGGAGGCACCACCACCCAGTGGGAGACAATGGGTGACGCCGAGCGGATGCGGCACATGATCGGCTTCTTCGCCGGGGGCCACGACGTCATCATCGCCCGGCGCCACTACACCGACGACGCCGTGGACACCTCCGGCTTGGCCAGCTCAGGCACGCTGAGCGTGGAGGAGCACCGCGCCTACACCCACCTGGCGGTGGACTCCATGCGGGACCTGTACGCGGCCAACCGGTGGGTACGCTACGTGGCGGTGTTCCAGAACTGGCTGCGCCCGGCGGGAGCGAGCTTTGACCACCTGCACAAGCAGCTGGTGAGCATCGACGAGCGCGGTGTCAGTGCCGAGCTGGAGCTGGCCCGGGTGCGGGCCAACCCCAACCTGTACAACGAGATGGCGGTGGACTACGCCGCCTACCGGGGCCTGCTGGTGGCCAGCAACGAGCACGCGGTGGCCTTCGCCGGGTTCGGGCACCGCTACCCCACCCTGGAGGTGTACTCGACGTCCCCCACCACCGAGCCCTGGCTTATGGGCACCCAGGAGGTCGACGCCGTGTCCGACCTGGTCCACGCCCTGCACGCGGCCACCGGGGTGCACGTGCCCTGCAACGAGGAGTGGCACCACAAGCCCGCCGACGTGGACCAGCCCATGCCCTGGCACGTGACCCTGAAGTGGCGGGTCTCCACCCTGGCGGGCTTCGAGGGCGGCACCAAGATCTACCTCAACACGATCGACCCGTGGCGGCTGCGCGACCGCGTGGTGGTGCGCCTGGAGGACCTGCGTGCCAGCGGGCGCATCGCCCCGATGGACGTCGGCCATGAGTGCCCCACCTCCCCCAACCGCCTCCTGTACAACCCGGTCCTGGCGGCGCGCGCCCGGGCCTGAGTGCCCAACGGGCGGTGCGCCCTGGAGGCCGCCCATCCTGGCGGCGCGCGCCCGGGCCTGAGCACACGGGGAGGACCGGGCAGAGGCAGCAGCAGCTCGCAGGTGACAGTGGCGCGGCACGTCTGGGGTCACCGCGCCTGTCAGGGTGCTACACCCCCCTGGTGCCCCGACGTCACCCATTCGGTAGCAGGACCCGAAATCACAATATTGACAAGAAAGTCGCGCCTCGGAGAAAAATGGGTGCGGTGGCGATTAGTGTTCCTCCACGCCATCCCTATCACAATGACATTAGGAGTACCCATGACGCTCCCCGGCCAGAATCCTGGTCCCACCCCTCCCGGACCGCCTTATAACAACACCTTCGATAACACCTCCCCCGCACCAGCTCCTGGAGCACCCGGAGAGGCTTTCGCCGGGGGATCCCAGGGATCACCTGGCTCCCCTCTAGGCACTCCGCCCGGAACGCCCCCTCACACGCCTGCGCCAAAGCGGCGCAACACAGTGGGAATCATTGCCCTGGTCTGCGCGGTCGTCGGTTTCGTCTTCGCCTGCGTCCCGGGAGCGCTCATTGTCGGCTGGGTGCTGCTCCCCGTCTCGTTCATCCTCGGACTTGTGGCCCTGTTCCGCAGGGGAGAGACCCTCTGGCAGGCGATTTCCGCCGTTGTCCTGTCCATCGTGGGGACGATTGTCGGCGCGGTGGTGTTCCTGGGGCTGGCCGCGAACAGCCTGGACGAGGCACTCGACGGCGGGTCAGTGACCATCTCCTCCCCGGGCTCCGACTCCAGGACCGTCTCCGGCACCACCTCCGACTCCGACAGCGACGCGGGCCCCGACCCGCAGGGCTCCTCCGCAGCAGACCAGGCCGGCACCCGGGAGAACCCGCTCCCCCTGGGTACCGAGATCAGCAACGGCGAGTGGAAGATCGTCGTCAACTCGGTGACACTTGACGCCACCGACGCCGTGATGGCGGAGAACCCGTTCAACGACGCGCCCCCTGAGGGCCACGAGTACGTTCTGGTCAACTACACCGTCACCTACCTGGGGGACGACCCCAACGGGGCGATGCCCATGTCCACCGTTGACTACGTCTCCCCTGACGGGACGACGATGAGCTCCGCCGACACGCTGGCCGTGGCCCCCGACGCGATCGACACTCTGACCACCCTGTACAACGGCGGCAGCGTCACCGGCAACGAGACCATCGCCGTTCCCTCCGACTCGGCCCAGGACGGCGTGCTGGCGGTCCAGCCGGGAATGCTTGATGACAAGGTCTTCGTCGCCCTCGGCTAGGGCGGGCCACGGCTGCGCGCGAGGGCTGACCGGGGCGGCCCAGGCTCACCGGGCAGCCAGCCAGGGACTGGGCACCACGCGAGCCCGCCTGGCACGGCACCAGGAATGACAACAAGAACGTCATAGGACAACAAGACTTTCTGTTGCCCTATGACGTTCTTGTCTCCTAGGGGAGGACACCGCCGGTCACACGCGGCGCACTCCCAGCCCCCGTACCAGGGGGACGGCTAGCAGACTACCCGCGACCAGCGCCGCAGCCTCCAGAAGAGTGTCAGCCCTCAGGCCCGATCCCAGCACGAGATCACCGCCACAGATGACGACGACCGCTATCGCCGCATAGAGCAGCGCGTGGACCAGGAAGAAGGACGGGGAAGTGACCTCGGACGCTCCTACGGGGTCCCAGGGGCCGGGGACCGGGACGCCATCCCTGCCTCGCCCGCGCCCCTCCTGTCTGTTGCGCAGCACCACGAGCCCCACCAGGCTCACCACAGCGGCACGCAGCACCTCAACGAGGTAGAACGGCCTCAGCGGCCCCGCGTCGAACAGGCCCAGGGCCTCCCCGGCCGGACGCGCCACAGCCAGCGCCACGAACACCACCAGGTAGACGACCACGCCCACGAGCCCCGTCACCACGACGTTGCCCCACCGGACACGACCACCGCTCATCTGCTCACTCCCCGATCCTCGCGCTAAGAAGGGTGTCCATGACCGGGCTGGACCCGGACAGCAGCTGTCCCGGTCCGGCCACCGCCAGCACCGCCCACATCCCTGTGGCCCCGTCACTGATCCACAAGGACGCGCACTCGCCCGGGCTCTGCGAGGTCCATCCCCGCTGGGTGTCCACGTGGTACCAGGTCATATAGTAAGCCTCCTCCGTACCCGGCCACTGCTCGCGGCTACGGACCACGTAGGGGTTGGTGCCGCGCTGGACCGCCAGCAGGGAGATCTCCTGGTACTGGCTCTCCGCCAGCAGGGAGCGCCCCAGGTCCGGGGCGTAGAAGGTGTGGACGTCGGGTGAGGGGTCCCCTTCCAGGTCAGGGAAGAGGATGGTCGTCTGCTCCTGGCCGCCGCTGGACTCCCCCTTCTCCACAGTAGTCCCCTCGGGGGCAGTGAGGGTGAGACCGTCCTGGGTCACGGCCTGCCCCTCCTGGGTCACCTGCTTAATATTCCGCGACGCGTACTCCGGCTCCAGCCGCACCTCGTTGGGGTTGCGCCACTCCACCGGGGTCGCTGTCACCGCAGCCGCCTGCTGCTCCGCGTCCTGCCGGGCGCACCCCGCCTGGCCCGCCACCAGCAGCGCACCCGGCAGGGCCAGGGCCAGACGGCGGGGGAGAGCCAGGGGGCCGCCCCCGGGCCGACGTGGCAGAGCGTGCCTCCCCACAGTCGCCACAGCCGTCATCAGGCTCGTCATAGTCGTCATGGTCACTCGCACCCTTCCCACGGCAGCCACTCGTCACCCTCCAGGTACCTGCCGTTAGAGTACGTGGTGGAGGAGCTCTCGTCAGAGTACCCGAAGCCGAAGCCGATCCCGCCCGGCTTGAAGCTCGCACTGAACCCGAAGTCGGTCTGCCCCTCAGTCTCCACGTCCTGCGCGGTGACGGTCCCGCTCTCCCTCGCCTGGGCAATGTAGTCGTCCAGGGCGAAGTGCGCCCCGATGGGGTTGGAGGACGCCCCTGCGGCCCCCACCGCCTGGGCCAGTGCCCAGCCCTGCTCGGCGTCCGGACCAGTCAGGTCGATCGTCGCCTCATAGACGCGTCCACCGGAGGCCGGAGGCGTGGCCCAGTCGTCGCCGAAGAGGCTTGTCGCCGACGCCGACGCGTTCCCTGCGTACATCAGCTGCATCGAGGTCTCGATCGGCTCCCCGCTCTTGTCAAAGGTGACCGCCACGACCGCCTCCTGCTCACCGGAGGCCTCCCCCTCGGTCTGGTTGACACCGGGCACGCCATCGTTCCCCTGGACCGAGCCGTCCACCTTGGCACTGTAGTACACGGTCGTCGTCCCGTCGGTGGAGGAGGTGACTCCCAGCATGTTGGCCTGGTTGACGCCCGCCTCCACGTGCGTGGAACCACCGGTGGCACTGGCACTGGCGCTCGTGGTCACCCCGCCGGCGTAAGTGACGGAGGTCGGCTCCGGCGGGGTGTAGGTTCGGGCACCGTTCCTGTCCGTGATGTAGTTGTAGGCGGAGTACAGAAAGCCGCCCACACCAGAGACAGCCGAGGCAGCCTGCTCCTCCTCCGCCTGCTGCAGGTAGGCCCGCAGCTGCTCGGCCTCCTCAGCGGAGTTGACGGTGTAGGTCGCGGTGGCCTCCCCCTTCAGTCCCGCACCGACACCAACGCTGGCACCACCCCCGTAGGTGTTGCCGTCAACCGTCACCTCAAGGCCGTAGTCAGTTCCCTTGCCCTCCCCGACAGAGATGTTGGCCGTGTTGGTGGCGGAGACCTGGTAGGTCCCGTCGCTCATCTCCACCACCGTGATCGTCCCGGTCCCGTCAGCGGTCGCGACCACCGACACGCTCATGGTTCTGCTGCGTGACGACTCGGAGAGGGTGCACGGACCCTCCGGCTCGTGGGTCTTCTCGGCCTCGGTGCTGGCCTCCCCGCACGCCAGCCCCGGGCCTCCCACCGCCCGGCTCACCGTGGAGACCAGCTCGCAGCCGATCTGTCGGGCTGCCGGGGAGACGGCGATGACCACCGCCAGGAGCAGCACGACCACGATGAGGATAGCCCCGACGTACTCCACAGTCGCCTGACCGGACTCGCGATGACGTGTGCCCCTGCTCACTACTGCTCTTCCTTCCCGCCCCGCCTGCCGGGGTCCGCCCACCATCTCAACAGGAGCAGCGAGCCTGTCACAGGGGCGATCGCCCCAACGAGCGACCTGACGACCAGCCTGGCGAGCCACGGAAAACCAAGGCGGGGAGAAAGGCGGGCAGCAGTGGGGAGAGCAGAGCAGGAGAGAGGCGCAGGAAGAGAGCGGGAACCAGGACGGCAGGTCAGGGACAGAGCCCCCAGCCCAACTGCCTCACAGACCCAGGGCGCTGCGCTCCTCGGGGCCGACCCACCCGGCACGCCCCTCCAGCGCCCGGAACCAGCGAGCCAGGGCGGGCCAGAAGGAGATCGGCGGGGCCTCCCCGTCGGGGTAGTCCTGGCGACCGCGGTACTCGTAGTCCTGCACCGTGGTGAACAGCCGGATGTCACTGCCCGTGGGGGTGTCCCCGCACAGGAACTGGCCGATGGAGACCAGCGAGGACAGGGGCGGGCTGTCCAGCATGGTCAGCCCGGCCTCGCGGGACGCCTCCATCCTCGTTGCCCGGGCCAGCAGGGTGTCGATGACGTCGAAGGCCACCAGGACCCCGTTGGCGGCCTCGGCCGCCTCCTCCTCGTCCTGGGAGTGGGTGGCCACGGCGTGCCCCCGGTTGACGTGCTCACCGACCCACTGGTCCCAGGCGTCGGTGGAGTTGCGCCGTCCCAGGGGGTAGAGGTCGGGGGCACCGTCACGGTGCAGGTCCCACCAGGCTGTCGCCAGGTCGAACAGGAGGGAGCCGGAGTCGTCGCTGACAACCTGACCCGTCGTGGTGTCCACCAGGGCGGGGACCGTGGGGGGCGGCTCGTAGCCGGGGGTGGTGGCGTAGACCTCCGCCAGCGAGCGTGCCCCCAGGACCGGGTCCTCCCCGGGGGCGCCGTCCGGGCCGGTCAGCTCCCAGTAACCGTCCTCACCCCTCCCGTAGGTCCACGACACCGGGATCGCCTCGGTCAGTCCCAGCAGGCGACGGGCGATGAGCACCCTGCGGCACCACGGGCAGCCCCCTGAGGCGACCAGGCGGTAGCGACCTGCCTCCACAGGAAGGTCGTTGTCAGTAAAACGGTGGGATGCTGCCAGGCCCATGTGCGCCTCCTGGGTCAAGATGGGGCTCGGTCGTGCTCAGGAGTCAATCATCCCCCGGCCGGACTCCGCAGGCCCCGTATTCTCAGGTGGCGAACCGACAGGCTCAACCCAGGTCGGCCTCAATCCCGTCCACGAGCCCCAGGGCCTCGTGACCGCCCCAGCGAGGGTGGGCCAGCAGCTCGCGCACCCGCGCGCACGCAGCCAGAGCCTCCTTCTTCTCGCCACGCTGGGCACGCAGGCGGGCGAGCAGGCACAGCGGCCGGGCGGCCGACTCGCGGTCGTCGGCGGCCATGTAGCCGGAGAAGGCCTTCTCGCAGTGCTCCAGGGCCGGGCCGCTCTCACCGGTGCGCCACAGGATCCACGCCATGTCGTCGTGCCAGTCGCCCTGCTCCCAGGCAGCGGAGTACCCGGCGGTGTCCGGCACGTCCCGGAGGCAGTGGTCGGCCTCCTGCATGAGGACGAGGGCCTCCTCCAGGCGGGAGCGAGCCGTGGCCAGGGTGCGGCCGTCCGCCAGCGCCCGTGCGGCACGGCGCAGGAGCCCGCCCCGCTCCAGCCGCCCCCGGTACGTGCTGGTGTCCTTCGTGGCGGCAGCCCGCTGGAACAGGGCCGAGGAGCGGGTGCTGTCACCGGTGCTCGCGGCGGCCGCAGCCGCGCGGGCGAGGTGCTCACCGGCTGCTGCCGCACGGCCCTGGGCCTCCAGGGCCTGTGCAGCCGCCAGGGAGTGGTCCAGCACGTCGTGGTGCTCACCCAGCGCCGCAGTCGTCTGGGCCAGCTCCCGGTGCAGGTAGGCCACCAGGCTGCCTGCACCAGCCCTGTCAGCCAGGGACAGGGCCGACTCCAGGACCTCGGCGCACTCCAGGTGGCGCTCACAGGCACCCAGCGCCGTCCCCAGCGACAGCAGGGAGGTCACCGTGTACATGGTGATCCCGGCGGACATCATGATGCTGCTCTGCTCACGGAAGTGCGTGACCGCCTCGGGGAGCCGCCCTGTCCGCATCAAGGCGACCCCCAGGGTGCGCCGCCCCCGCACAGCCAGCACCGGGGAGACCCGCTCGTGACGGCGCAGGACCTCCTCCGCCAGGCCTCGGCCGGTGTCGGCGTCACCGCACTCGGCCAGGACCTCCGCACGGGCCATGTCCAGGATGTCCTCGATCCTCTCGGCGTGGCGGTCAGCGGGCACCGCTGCGGCCGCGACGGCGGCGGCCTCCAGGGCGTACAGGGCCTCCTCCCTGGCCGCCAGGTCCGTCAGGACCGAGGCGCCCGCCATGAGGGCGTCGGCAGCCAGCACCAGGAGGTCGCTCGTCGCGCCCTGCCCCGGGCCTGCCGGCCCTGGAGGCCCAGCCTCCTCCACGGCACCGGCGGGAGGGGTTCCACTGGGAGCCGCGTGCCTGCCACCGGTACGGGGGCCACCACCACCGGTGAGCCTCTCGACCGTCGCCGCGATCCTGCTGGTCAGCCGCGTGGCCCGCTCCAGGCGCCGCTCACGCTCACGTCCCTGGTCCCGCTCGGCGATGCTGTCAGCGGTGATCTCGTTGTCCAGGTTCAGCAGGTCGATGTAGCAGGCCCCCAGCGGCCCGTACTCCGCCTGGAGCCGAGGGCGCACCCGCAGGCGCTGCGCGACGGCCTCCTCC
The DNA here is from genome assembly GCF_004010955.1 of Actinomyces wuliandei. Taxonomy (NCBI): domain Bacteria; kingdom Bacillati; phylum Actinomycetota; class Actinomycetes; order Actinomycetales; family Actinomycetaceae; genus Actinomyces; species Actinomyces wuliandei. Next base: position 317,561 of record NZ_CP025227.1, on the reverse strand, counting down.
ATGTCCCCACGGCAGGTCAGGGCTGCCGCCCGCAGCAGCCCTGTCTGCGCCTCCAGCCCCTCCACGACCAGGTCAGGGGGCAGGAGGCCCCGGGTGGCGACCTGGTCCACTACGAACCAGTGCTCCAGGGAGGAGGAGCCGACGACCCTGCGCAGCTCGGCGTAGCGCCGCACAGCGTCCTGGCCGTCGTGCACCGGCTCAGGAGGGGCCAGGTCCACCGGCGGGAGGGGCTCGTCCTGCCCAGAGGACTCCTCCCCGGCGTCCTTCTCCTGAGCCTGCACAGGCTGCGGCCCCCGGGAGGCCTCCGCGTCCGTGGCACTGAGCGTCGGGGTCCTGGGCACCGCCTCCTGTCCCTCGTCGGGCACGCCCCTCGGCACGACGGCGCCGTACGAGGCCGCCTGGGCAGGTCCGCCTCCCGGGACAGCTGCCCCCTGCCCCGAGCCGGGAGGGATGATTCCCAGGGCGGAGGCGACATCGGCGTCGTTGCCGACCTCGACGGGAGACAGGTCGGTGGGTGCGGGCTCAGGCAGGGGCTCGGGTGCCTGGAGCAGGCTGAGTCTCCCCAGGGTCCCCAGGCTTCTTGCTGCACCACCCACAGCGCCACCAGTGAGAGGGGCGCGGATGAGGCTGCGCTCCAGGTGGTCGGAGACCGTCGTGTTGCCGTTGCGGCGGTCATAGGCGGCCGCCAGCCGACGTGCCCAGGCGGACAGTCTGGCGTAGGCCTGGGACACGGTGGTGCTCGCCTCCATGACAGGGTGCGGGCACCACAGGGCCTCAGCGGGCACGACCACCCCCAGCGCCTCCTCCCCGGCCCCGGCGCGCTCGACCTCCCTGAGCACCAGGCTCATCCCGCACAGGGCGGCCAGCAGCACATGGGCCGACTCCGCCTGGTCCAGCCAGCCCACGTGCCGACGCAGGAGCTCCATGCCCCGATCGCACCTGCCTGCCAGTGCCAGGTACTCCAGGTGGTGTCCCACGGCCAGCAGCGCCCCGGGATCGCGCCGCAGCGCCCGGTAGGAGCGCAGGTGGAGGTCCCAGGCCGCCCTGGGGCGCCCGGAGGCCAGCAGGGGCAGGAGCACCCGCGACCGCACTGTGTGCGCCTGGAGGCCGCAGCCGACCTCCCCGCGCAGCACGGGCACCGCCGTGGCGACCGCCAGCTCCCAGCTCTCCGTGCGGTAGGCGAAGGCCACCTGGCGCGCAGGGTCGCAACCCTCACAGTCGGAGCTGTCGTCCCGGGGCGTGGCCCTCCACGCGGCCAGCTCCTCGGCGGCCTCCTCCTCCAGCCCCAGCAGCCCGGCCACCGTGGCCCGCACACCGTGGACCACGTGCATGGAGGCCCCCTCGCTGCGGTAGAGCTCCTCCAGGCCGGCCTCCAGCTGGCGCACCTGGTCCTTGGCGACCCTCGGGTTGGCCGCAGCCACGGCAACCGCCCGCGTGAAGTGCCGACGCAGCCTGCGGGCCTGGTCGGCGTCGAACAGGTCCGGGCGCTCCTGGTAGCACGCGAGGTTGCGCACAAAGGGTTCCAGCGCCTTCCACTCCTCGTTGCCGTGCAGGTAGCCATCGGTCAGGGCCAGGCGCGTCACGACCTGAAGATCCTCCTCGCCCAGGGCGTCCGCCCAGGTGACGGCCTCGGCGACCAGCGCGCAGGCCCGGGGGCCGCAGCTCAGGGCGCTGGCGTAGGCGAGGCGCTCACGGATGTCTTCGCGTGTGGTCATGGGTGGTTCCTTCCGGTCAGGAGCGCAGGAGGCGTCGGCGTCAGAGGCTCACAGGAGCGACGTCATGGCTGCGGACCCGGCAGGGCTGCGTCCAGCAGGGCACCGAGCGTCTCGGCGGCCCACGAGCCCTCCTTGGGTCCCAGGGCCTGCCTGCCCAGGAGGAGGCACTGGATATAGAGGCCGCGCAGCATCTGCACGACGACGGCGTCAGCCGCGCCCGACGTCACCAGACGGGCGATCAGCGGGTTGGCCCGGTTGAGGACGAGGCGGGGCACGCGGGTGCCTGCGAGCGGGTCAGCCACACCCAGGACCTGCGACCACACGCCGGAGGCCGCCGGGTGCGAGACGCGCACGGCCACACGGCCGACCAGGTCAGGGTCAGGCAGGTAGGGGGCCGGCAGGCTGGTCAGCTCGAAGCGGCGCATGACCACCTCGCAGTCCTGGGGGTCGATCACCGGGGAGGCGAGCACGAGGACGTCGAGGGCCTGCGCCTCCTCCACCGGGGAGCAGGGGGTGAAGGCCTCCAGCAGCCCGCCGGGGTCCAGGGCGCGCCGGGCCGCGATGGCGTCCACCGTGTTCTGGAGCAGCTCACGGACGTAGACACGGGGGCCCGAGTAGAGGTTACGCGAGAGGAGGTCCACCATCCCACGCAGGTCACCCTGGAATGCTGCCATCGGCTCAGAGAGCTCCTTCCTGTCTGATCCCCGCGTCGTGTCCCCTGTGCCGTGCAGGTCCGCCCCGGAGCCGGGCGGCACCAGGACGTCACGGGCCGCTGACCTGCCAGACGGCCTCGGCTGCCGAGCCTAGCCGGGTCCGGCCAGGTCCGTCGCCCAGTGTCCGCCAGCTTGCTGGAAGCCTCATCACAACGCGGGGCGCCCGCCCGTTCCAGGACGGGCCGGGCGCCTCAGAACTCGATGTCAGCGGCAATGTCCCGGGGCGTGTCCCCTGGCGTGTCCCCGGGCACACCGAGAAAGTCTGCATCGGTACCCACGGCTGCCAGCGGGGGCGCTCCTGCGGCTGCGGCACCGTGGGCCTGAGACCAGGCCGACTTGGGCTCCTCGACCGGACCAGCCTGCCAGGCCGACTCGGGCTGGTCGGCCGGCTCCACCTCCTCGACCTGGGCGGTCACCGTGACGGTAGGGCTGGCCAGGAAGAGCGCCACGAAGCGGTTGAGGTCGATGTGGAGGTCACCGATAGCCAGGTGGGTGGTCCCGACAGCCTCCGAGTCGTCCCCGCCAGCGGTACGGACCCGCATGAACTCCCGCAGGGCGTCAACGACGTCGGCAAAGCGTCCCTCGATCTCGTCGGAGCCGACCACCAGGGTGCGTCCTCCCTGGAAGTCACCCATCTGGTGCGCGTCGGCGCTGGCCCGCAGGATGGACTGCTCCCAGTTGTAGAGCAGCTGCTCGGCCTGGGGGATGTTGCCCGCCTCGGCGGCACGGGCGACGTCGATGTGCCCGTCGAGCAGGGGGCTCCAGGTCTGCCACCAGGCCTGGGCGTACTCGGCGGCGCCCGGGGGCAGGTCCGTCGGCACCTGCGGGTAGTGCAGGTGGACCATCTCCTCCCCCGGTACCCCCACGTTCATGGGACGGCTGAACCCGTGGGGCAGGTCCAGGCGGTAGTAGCTCTCAGCGCTGTATCCGGACATGGTGGGGTCCTCTCGGAGGGGTCGTCGGGCAGGTCCAGGACATCGGGCAGGTCCAGGACAGGGGCTGGTCAGCCTCCGGTCAGGCCGGTCAGCGCGGCAGGGCGTCGGGCAGCCGCAGGGCCGCGTCGGCACGCTGCTGGTAGGCGGCCTCGGTGTAGGTGCCCTCCAGCACGCTGTGAGCCAGGGCGTCCCCGGGGCGCATGACCGAGCGCACCACAGCGAGCAGCAGCTCCAGGTGAGCGGTGAGCCGCTGCTGGCGGAGCACGGCCGCGTAGTCCCCGAAGGAGCCGATGATGTTGACGTACTCCACCTCGGCGTAGCGGGGACTCTGCGGGCTGCCGTCCTGCGGCTGGTAGCCGGAGCCCAGCTCGCCCAGGACGGCCTGTCTCCTGGTCCTGGCGTAGAAGGGCAGCATGCTGGAGAGCGCGTGGAACCAGGCCAGCCGGTAGTACACGTCGTGGACCAGCCTCATCCCCGGGGCCGACTCCTGGACGGCCTGCTCCTCGTAGCGGCGCCTGTGCGGGGCGGCCTGCTCCTGCGCCAGCTCCTCCGCCCACTCCGGTGCCTCCTGCATGGCGGGAGAGGGCTGGAAGACGACCCGGGAGCCGCAGCCCGGGCAGGTGAGGTAGACCGCCACGTGGTAGAGCTCGGGAAGAGGCACGCGGGTGCCGCAGCGCTGACAGGTGAAGGAGGCCTGGGCCAGCCTCCAGTCCTCGACCGCCCTGTCCCACCCCGACCGGGGCTGGGACACGTCGTGCTGAGGCTGGTCCTGCTGGGGCGGGTCCTGCCGGGAGCGATCCTGCCGGGGCTGGTCAGGGGACTGGTACGCCGGGATCTGGTCGGTCGGCTGGTCCTCCAGGCTCGGCCGACGCCGGGCGGGCGCCCCGTCCACGACGCGCTCCAGCCGGGTCCGGAAGTCGCCCACCGCTGCCCTGGCCGTCTCCAGGAGGTTCTCCAGGGCAGCGCGCTCCTGCGGGGTGAGGTGGTCGTCGTCGATCCTGTCAAAAGGGGCGAAGTGCTGGTCGAAGGTGCGCTCCGCCTTGGTGTGGAGGTACATGACGGTGCGGCGGACCTCCGCGCGGTGCTCCTGTGCGGCCCCGGGGTCGCTCACCTGCCCGGCGGTGGCGGAGGCGGCCTGGGCGGTGTACTCGCGAGCGCGCGCCTCCAGGCGGTCCAGGTAGACCCGCAGGCGCTCAGTCAGCGCCTCCAGCTGGCTGTGGTAGTGGGCATAGGTGGGCACAGCTGCCTCCTTGCGCTGAGGAAGGTGACGACAGACGAGTAAAGACGAGAATAAAGACGAGAAAGACGGAAAAGGCAGAAGAGACGGGCGGTGGTGGACAGGTGTCCAGAGGCGGGGCCGCCGTGTCCCGGCAGCACCCACCGGCACAAGGCTACGGGATGCTGCCACCCCTGACTGACCCCCCTCCCCGTCACAGTCCGGCAGCCGCCGACGTCCCCGCGCCCTCGCACAGGAGCACAGTGCCCACCGCCGGGCACACCGTCAACCCCACCGCCGGGCACACCGTCAACCCCACCGCCGGGCACACCGTCATGAGGCCGGCTCCCCGCCCCCTGCGCACCGGGGCAGGAGCGCGGTCCTTGCTAGGTCAAGCAGCGCAGTCACCGTCTCGCCCGGCTGGCTGGCGGCCCTGGCCACGACGGCGACCCGCTCGCGTCCCGTGGTCACGAACCGGCTGCCACCCAGGGTGACCACCTGGCCAGGCCCGAGGACAACCTCCACCTCCCACCTGCCCCGGCGCACCCTCGAGCCCAGGGCGGTACCGACCAGCCTGGCCGACGGCTTGGTCGGCGGCTGCGCCCCCAGACCCGGTGGTCCCGTCTCCTCCCCTGCCCTCCCGGTCGCTACGGGCTCCCCGGCACCGACTCTCCCAGCTCTCCCAGGGCTTGTGCCTGGTGAGACCCTCAGAGCCTCCCCGGGCTCCTGCGCCCACAGCGCCCCGGGCGCCAGGGCGAGGCAGGCCCCTGCCCCCTCCCCTGCGGCCAGGAACGGCCCGAAGCCGAGGAACCTGGCGACCTCGCCGCTGCCCGGGTGCGCCCACAGCCGCTCGGGGGTGTCCAGCCGCAGGAGGCGGCCCGCGCCCATGACGCCGACACGGTCGGCCACGGTCATCGCCTCGTCCTGGTCGTGGGTGACGTAGAGGGCTGTGGTGCCCTGGGCGCGCAGGATGGTGCGCAGGTCCACGGCCAGCTGGTCACGCAGGGCACGGTCCAGGGAGGACAGGGGCTCGTCCAGCAGGAGGAGACGTGGGGAGGGGGCCAGCGAGCGAGCCAGGGCCACGCGCTGGGCCTGGCCGCCCGACAGCGTCGCCACCCGGCGCCTCTCCAGGCCGGACAGCCCCACCAGCGCCAGCATCTCCTCCACCCTCCGGGCGCGCTGCCCCCGGGGGAGCCGCCTCAGCCCGTAGGCGACGTTCCCGGTCACGTCGCGGTGCTCAAAGAGCTGCCCGTCCTGGAACATCAGCCCGAACCCGCGCCGGTGGACGGGCAGGCCCGCCACGTCCTCACCGTCCCAGCGGACCTCCCCGGCGGCCAGGTCCTCCAGGCCTGCCACGGCGCGCAGCAGCGAGGACTTGCCGCAGCCGGAGGGACCCAGGAGGGCCACGACCTCCCCGGGGGCCACGTCAAGGTCGAGGCCGCTGACGGCACTGACGGCAGGGCGCCCCCCGTAGGTCACGGCGAGGCCGCGCACGGACAGGCCCCCAGGGGCCGGGTCGGCCGTGCTGGGTGTACCGGCTGTGCCGCTGCCTGCGGCGGCACCACTGGTCCCGGGCGCCCTGCTCGTCGCCCCACCGGCTGTGCCAGCCGTGCCGCTGCTGCTGGTCCCGGACCTCATGCTGGTCATGGTCGTCGCTCCTGTCCTCTCACCTCAACTGCACGCGCCAGCGCCTCGCAGCCCAGCATGGCCAGTCCCGCCCCCACGGCGAGCACCACCCCGGCGGCCAGGGCCATCCCCTGGTTCTGCGCCCCCGGGCTGGAGATGAGACGGTAGACCACCACCGGCAGGGTGGGCTCCTGGGGGCGGGCCAGGAACGACGTCGCCCCGAACTCGCCCAGGGAGGTCGCCAGGGCCAGGCCTGCGGCCAGCCCGCCCGAGCGCAGCGCCTGGGGGCCGTCCACGCTCAGCAGCACCCGGCCCGGCCCGGCCCCCAGGGCGGCGGCGGCCTGGCGCTGGCGGGGGTCGATAGCGCGCAGGGACGGCAGGAGGGTGCGCACCACCAGGGGGACGGCCACCACCGCCTGGGCCAGGGGAAGCACCCACCAGGAACGGGTCAGGGACAGGGGCGGGCGGCTCAGGGTGATGAGGAAGCCGAAACCCACAGTGACCGCAGAGACCCCCAGCGGCAGCATGAAGACGGTGTCCAGGGCGACCAGCGCCCGGGCGGTCCAGCGCCCCCGGGGCCGCCGGGACAGGACGAGGCTGAGGGCCACCCCCACCACCAGGGCGATGGCGGCGGCGACCACGGCCACCCGCACGGAGGTGGCGGCCGCCTGCCACACGGAGACCACCAGCGCGTTGCGCCCCCCGGTAGTGGCCAGGTCGGCGTAGTTGGCCAGGGTCCAGGCGCCGTCGCGCTGGAGGGAGCGCGCCACCAGGACCGCCATGGGCGCCACCACCAGCCCGGCCACGGTGGTGGCGGTGACCAGGAGGGCGGGCAGGTCGGCGGGGCACAGGCGGGTGGGCCTCACCTCGGTGCGCGTGCGCAGGCGCACCTGGGTGGCCCGTCGGGCGCGCTCGGCCACCCACAGGGCGGCGGCGACGACACCGAGCTGGAGCAGGGACAGGACGGCCGCCGCCCGCAGGTCGAGGTACTGGGTGGTGAGCACGTAGATCTCGGTCTCGACGGTGCCCGTGCCCGGGCCGCCCAGCACCAGGACCACCCCGTAGGCGGTGGCGCTGAACAAGAAGGTCAGCGAGGCGGAGGAGGCGATGGCAGGAGCCAGGGCGGGCAGGGTGACGGTGGCCAGGGCGCGGGCCGGTGAGGCCCCCAGCGCCCGGGCGGCCTCCACGGCGCGCGGGTCCAGCCGGGACCACATGGTGCCCACGGTGCGCACCACCAGGCCGTAGTTGAAGAAGGCCAGGGCGGCGGCCACCGCCGTCGTCGTGCCGTCCAGGCCCAGCGCCTCCAGGGGGCCGCCGGTGGTGACCAGCGCGTGGAAGGCGGTGCCCACCACGACGGTGGGCAGCACGAAGGGGACGGTGACCACGGCGCGCAGCAGGCCCCGCCCGGGGAAGCGGCGCCGGTAGAGGACCAGCGCCGCGGGCACGCCCAGGGCCACGCAGGCGGTGGTGGCCAGGGCGGCCTGGACCAGGGTCTGTCGCAGGACCCGCCAGGTGCGCTCCCGGGTGAGGACCTCGACGACGCCGCCGGGGTCGGGCACGCCCTCGGGGGCCAGGCCGCGCACCAGCAGGGTCGCCACCGGCCAGGCGAACAGGAGGGCGAGCAGGCCCAGAGGCAGGGCGAGCGCCAGCGTCCAGCCGACCCGCTCCGCCCAGCTGGGCCTCGGGCCGGGCGGGGTGGGGCGGGGCAGGGGTGGTCCAGCCCGGCCGGTGAGCCCGCCGGCCCCGGGGCGCCCGTGCCCACCGGAGCACCCGGGCTCGCCCCGTCGCGTGACCGGGGCGAGGCTGCGGGGCTCGCTGTGCCCGGGGCGCCTGGGCACCGGGTCTGCTGCCGGGCTCACGCGCCGACAGCCTCGGCCCAGGCGCTCAGCCACTCCTCCCGGTGGGCGGTGACGTCCTGGGGGCTGACGGTGACGGGGTCGGGGGCCAGCGGCCCGAAGGACTCCAGCTCGGGGGGCAGGGAGGCCTCGGCGTCCACGGGGTACATGTACATCTGGCCGGGGATGTCCTCCTGGACCGCCCGGGAGAGCATCCACTCCACGAAGGCCCGGCCTCCTTCCGGGTTGGCGGCCCCGCTGAGCACCCCGGTGTACTCCACCTGGCGGAAGGCGGTGGCGAGCAGGGCCGCGGTAGTGGTGACCGAGCCGTCGTCGGTGAGGGTGTAGGCGGGTGAGGAGGAGTAGGACACCACGACCGGGTAGGAGCCCTGGCCGCCGCCTGCGGTGAAGTCGGTGTAGTAGGCGTCGGACCACCCGGCGTCGATGCGGGTCCCGCCCTGGGCCAGCGTCTTCCAGTAGCTGGCGAAGCCGGAGCCGGCACTGGTGCCGAAGTGGCCGACGGTGGCCAGCATCCAGGCCAGGCCGGTGGAGGAGGTCGAGGGGTCGATAGCCACGAGGAGGGGGGCGTAGTCGCTGTCGGCGAGGTCCTCGAAAGTGGCGGGTGCGGTGAGGTCGTGGTCGGCGAAGTAGGCGGTGTCGATGTTGAGGCAGACGTCGCCGACGTCGACAGGGGCCAGGGCGGGGGTGTCCTCGACGACGTAGCCGTCGGCCCCCGGGGGCAGGGTGGGGGCGGTGGTGGTGTCGATGACGCCCTCGGCCAGGGCGCGGGAGGCGTAGGTGTTGTCGATGCCGTAGACGGCGTCGCCCAGGGGGGCGTCCTTGGTGAGGACGAGCCGGTTGACCAGCTCGCCGGTGTCACCGGAGGGCAGGGTGGTCAGCGTGTAACCGGTGTCAGCCTCGAAGGCGGTGAGGAGGTCCTCGGAGAGGCTGAAGGAGTCGTGGGTGACCACGGTGACGGTGCTGGCGGAGCCTGCGCCGCCGGGGTCCCCGCCCGAGCAGGCGGCCAGGGCGGTGGACAGTGTGGCTGCCAGCGCCCCGGCGCCCCCGGCGGCCAGGAGGTTGCGGCGGGAGGGGGCGGGGCTGAGGCGGGAGGCGCAGGTGGGGGCGGGGTTGGGGCGGGAACGGGAGCGCCCCAGCCCCTGCCGGGTCAGTGGCTGCGGAACCAGCAGCCGGGGGCGAGTGCGCACCTGGGAACGGCTGCACGGCTGGGTGTGAGCGCACGGCCGGAGTCGGCTGCTCTGGGGTGTCTGTGTTGTTGTCATGGTTGTCATGGTTGTGCCTCCAGGATGGTGGTCCGGAGGGCCTGGGCAGGGCGGCCCGCTGGCTACGGCGCTACTGCGACGCCGCAGCGGCACCGCAGCGCCGTAGCGGCCCGGCTGTGGGTGGTCGCCGTGGCTGATCGCCTCGGCTGGTGCCCCAGCCGCAGCACCACCGGCGCTGCAACGGTGCCGTGCCGGTACCGTGACGGTGCTGCACGCACTGCCCAGGGAGATGTCTCGACTTCCTTCGCCGGTGCTAGCCGGAGCAGGTTCGAGGGTCTGCGGGTGCCCGCACTCTCAGCGCCGCTGCCGCAGGGCGGTCCGCCGGGAGGCCGTGACGGCCAGGGCGGGGCTGCCCGGCGACGGGGCGCTCCCCTGTCGCAGGGACCATGGTAGCGGGTGGTAGGGGTTGCGCGCTGCGTGGAGCAGTACGGCCCACCAGGTAGCGCGAACGCCGGGCCCTATGAGCTCACAGGCGCCCGGCGTCTACTTCCGCTCCGCACCGTAGTGCGGCGGCAGGCCCAGCATGGCATCACCCCCTGCTGCTGCACATCTGCTGCTGCACATCTTCGACCGGCTGTCGGTAGCACCCCTAGGGCGGAGAGGGCTCGGGTTCCGCGTGATTCCACGGAAAGCAGGCCGCCCATCACCTGAGCTACGCACCAGCACCGGCATCAACCAGCTCCATGATGTGCAGCAAAAAGGGTGCTGCACATCTTCGAGCCCACGCCGCGAGGGACCCTGGGAGGGACGGCCCCCGCACCCCGCGCACCGAGCCCAGCACAATCCGCAGAAGCGCGCGGATCTCTCAATTCGTCCCAGCCCCGGCAGAGAAGCCAGCCTCCGCCCCGGGCGACCACCACGCACCCGAAGATGTGCAACCCACTCGGCCCCGGCAGCCTGCTCGACATCCCCAAGGGCGTCCACGCCAGCGGCACGTCTTGCTACGGTTGGAGGGTGAGCACCGACGCCTCCAGCGGCCCTGGCCTGAGAACCCGCGACCTGCCCGACGTCGAGACCATGACCCGCCATATCGCGGTGGACGCAGCCCTCATGAACGCCTCCCTCAACAGGGTCGGTGGCCCCCGCGCCGGGGACACCGGAGAGCCTGGTGACACCGTGCTGGTCCCTCCGCACTACACCGGAGCGCAGCCTCACGGGTGGTACTACAGTGACGGCGGCGGCTCCTGGGCACAGTTGATCCAGCTCACTGGTGGCCGGGCGCTGCTGGCGGGTTTCGACCGGGACGTGTCCTTCGGCTACTCCGGCGAGGAGGACCCGCGCCGGGGCCTGCCGGAGTGGGCTGCCCAGCTCCTGCCTTGGAGACCACGGGACAGACAGACCCGGCACGTCCAGTGGTGGACTGTTGCCGCGCTCTACGACGGGCAGCAGTGGTGGGAACCTGACACCGACGACGCTGGTGTCGAGCTGAGCGGACTGGAGATGCTGGCAGCGGGTGATGAGTGCCTGCAGCAGTACGCTGACGACTCCTTCTCCAACTACTTCTTCGGGGTGGACCTCAGCCCTAGAAAGCCCCCCACCAGTGAGAGGGAGGCGCGCCTGCGGGCACTGACGGACGAGGTCGTCAACGAATTCTTCTTTGGCGGCCCCGGCACTGACCCCGGTCCCGGCCCTGAGGAGCCTCCCGCCGATGACCCGCTGGCCGCGGACCCGCTGATGACCGTGGAAGGTGTCCGTGAGGTCTTCGCACGCGTCCCGGACATTCCCGGGCCTGTCCTGCAGAAACTGATGGACGTGGCGCACGACTTTCAGATCCACCACAGACCGAGGCAGGAGGCACGCGCCTTGGCCCGTGACGTCGAGGAGGCCTTCGACACCTGCCGCAGGCACGCCCTGCACCGCGCTGTTAGCCAGGGGGCCGACCTGACTGAGGAGGCGCTGCTGGCCCTGGCGGGCAGCCCGGAGTGCAGCCTGACCACCGGGGTGCAGGCCGCCCGCAGGTTTGCCAGCATCACCCCGCTGCCTGACGGCGCCGAGCTCGGCTACCCCCTGGGCTAGCGTCGCGGACTACTAGCTGTGAGCCGTGATACAACTGGCGCTTACGAACGGACCTTGATGTGCCGCCCGGTCGTTAAGCCGTGTGCCACGGTTCCGCTCCCAGCCTGACGCCATACGAGCCCCTCGCTGACGCAGCCGCAGCCTCAGTGCGCCTCCACGGCGTGGTTTGGACGGGTGAACTGTGCGGCATGCGCCACCAGCGTCCGCCCCACCGCCTCTCCCAGGCGCACGGGAACGGCGTTGCCGATGAGGCGTCCTAGGACATTGAAACGGACAGGCTCGTCTGGTCGCACGAACTTGTATCTAGATGGGAAGGTCTGCAAGATCGCGGCCTCACGTAGCGAGATGGCCCGGTCCTGCTCAGGGTGGCCGAAACGCCCGTTGCCGTAGCCGAAGCACTGAGTGGTGATGGTTGGGCTCGCCTCGTCCCAGGACATGCGTCCGTACACGCTCGGGTAGGTCCGTCGCGGGGGGTCTTGGAGACCTGATCTGACCCATGCGTCCGTACACGCTCGGGTAGGTCGCACCACTGGTCTTGCGGTGGCACGCGGCCCGGAGCTCCTCGGGCCAGTCACGCCACGTCCCCCCCCCGGCTTCGAGTGACGTATCCGCTCCAGGTTCACCCTGCTCAGCCGAGAGGCGACGTGCAGCCGGTCCTCGGGGTCCGACTCGCCAGCCCTGATGGGGCGGAGTCCCCCGATAGCCTGACGCACAGTCCTTGCTTCCCTCCCCTCCTGCGAGAGGGGAGCCAACGTCGCCGAGTCGTGAGGCGACCAGGACAAGACGCTTTCTTGTCTGCGGGACACCAATACGAGCGGCCTGGACCACGGACCACCCGACCGAGTAGCCACTCAAGTCCTCCACGAACCGGCTATATACTGGATGGTCCAGCAGCTGCGGGACGTTCTCCATCGTCACGATGTCAGGCTGGACCTCTTTCACCAGCCTGCCGAATACCTCAACCAGCTGCCAGTCGCTACCGCGCCTCTTGCCGCGGCCAGAGCGGCTGTATGTCGAGAACGGCTGGCAGGGCGCACACCCCGCAATCAGGCTGACATCAGCTCCACCGACGAGCCGTTCTACCTCTGACTCCTCAAGGTCATTCACGTCGCCTTCAACGAACCTCGCCTCATTGTTAGCCTCATAGGGGTACCTGCATGCGGGATCAATATCGATCCCGGCTACGACGTCTATGCCAGCCTGGGCGAGGCCGTGGGTGAGTCCACCGACTCCGCAGAACAGATCAACAGCACGGATCGAGAGGGTGCCGACCTCCTTTCTCACGAAACTCGCACCTCCCGTCTCCTTTCCCGTCTCCTCTTGCCTACGATCTCACGCACGATGAAGCTATCGAAGCAGCCGACGGCTTCTCGCAGGTAGTCACTGACCGCGTCGGCAGCCTCCTTGAGCTCACCGACTGCCACGGTTTCCCCACAGCACTCGACAAAGGACAGCGAACCGTGCGCCAGCCTGTTACGGCAGTCCTTGACAAGTTTCAACGCACCCATATTGTCTCTGATATGGCGCTTGGCTACCTGAGATACATCCCGGGAGATCACCAACCTGCAACCGACGCGCTCGCAGAGCTCCTTGATGGAGACGTCATCCCAGTTTCCTCCTCCACCAGGGTCGATCTTGAAGCCCTTGACCGGCACCTGGTCCAGGAGCTGTTCGCACATGCTGAGAGCAGCCTCCAGCCGTCTCCCAGGACTGAGGTCGTTGATATGAGTACGTGCGACGGACCTCACCCACTGTTCCCTCAACTCAGCACTCAGGTCACCGGGTCGGCACCCAACTTTAACCTCAGCGTAGCGCTCCTCGAAGAACCGGGCAAGCTCAGTAGTCGCCATGGCTCACCAACCTGTTCTTCACAAAGAAGATCCTCCCGTTGAGACGGGACTTTGCATTCGCGCCGTCGGCGCTGGTGATCGCCTGGAAGTCCTTCCCGCCGCCCCAGGAGGAGGCACCTCACGATAACTGTCTGCCAGCGCCGGGTCAGCCTCAAACTCTTTATTCATCTTCTTCGAGTAGGAGAAGATAAAATCGGCGGGACGGTCCCGGTACCCCTCCAGCCCGTCGCCGTAGGCAAAGAAGCGCGTCACGAGTTCTTCATAGCCACGCTCCCTCCTGGTCTTGGCGGACATGGGCGCAAGCTCGATCAAGACTGGGAGCTGCGCCAGCTCTGCCACCATATCCATGAACGGCCCGGCAAGCGCCCCCCGGCGGATCTCGGCGTTATTGGCGATCTTGCTGCCCGTGTTAATGCGCTCGAACATGTCCAGTCGCGCCGCCTCGTCAGCATACTCGTTCAGGACGATTCCGCGAATAGATCGGTTCTTATCTTGCGCTGCCTTGACTCCAGCAGGTCGTCGAACCGGAGCCTTGACAGGCGGGTCAGGGGGTCCAGCTCTCCGAGCCGGAATCCTCCGTAGATGAACTGCTCGATCGTCCAAAGACGCTGGGACCCGTCCACGATCTCAAGCCTGCCGTCGGGCATCTCCCAGAAGAAGATGAAGGGAATGGGAAGGCCCATGATCAGGGACTCGATGAAGCGAGACTTGCGTTGGTCTTCCCAGGTGAACTCCCGCTGGTAGTCCGGGACGACGTACTCGTTGTCCCGGACCTTCTGGGCCATCTCCACGGAGTACTCGATGATGTAGAAGTCGATCCGCTTGAACTGCTCGACGATCTGCTCCTCGGCACGCTCAACCTGATCAGGGCTCGGCTGCTCACCCGGACGCGTCACAGCGCACCTCTCTTCCCTGCGCGTGCGCCACCTCTCCGACAGTCTGTACAGGCCTGCCTTGAGGATGTCGTGGCGAGGGCGCCATCATCGACACGGCGGGCTGATGATCCCTAAGCCCGTTTCCGGGAGAGTACCAGGAGGCACCGACGCCTTCTACACCCTGCATCTGGGCTGTGTATTGTCGACACGATGGGATGGGATCGCAGCCTGGACAAAGCAGAGGGAACTACCCGGCCGCCCGAGTCCGCCTGAGACCCTCGGCAGATAGTTCATCTGAGCCACCAGCCTCGGGGGTCACCCGGTGGTAACCGGGTGACCCCCGTCATGCGCTACGGTCGGGGACCGCCAACATCGCCCCCAGGGCCAGGCCCCTGTGTCAGAACCTCGCTCCTGGGCCAGACTGTCAACGCCGTCCCTGAGCCAGCCAGTCGGGGGTGGCCCGGGGGTCGCGGGGGAAGAGCCGAAGCTCCTCGGCGCAGTCATCCGTGGTGACGGGGGGGTTGAGCTGGGGCTGGTGGTCGTAGTCAAAGTCGGAGACCAGCTGGTAGTCGCGGCTGCTCATGGTCAGCAACGCCCACGTCCACGCGCCCCCTCCAGGGCGGGCCATGGGCGAGCGCAGGCGCACGGACTCCTCCACGATCGGACCGGGGACCACGTTCTCCTCCCAGTTGCCCCCTGGGCGCAGGGCGCGGGTGCGGGCGGCGGCCCGCGTACCCACGCACTGGACCTCGACCGCCACCTCGCTCACACCTGCGGAGCGCATAAACTCGGCCAGGTGGGTCTGCAGGCTGTCAACAGCCTCCATCTGGGCCTCAAAGGACCACTCGGGCATGAGATCTCCTCTCCGCCCGGGCGCACCGGGCTTGGACCGCCTCTGCTGCGGTGCTTGGGAACTTGTGCCCCAAGCCTACAAGCCTCAAGCCGCAACGGCGAGTAACGCAGAGATATCTTCCGGATATGTCTCGACCGTCCTGGTACGTGGGACCAGAAGTCGGCGGTCCCGTCCCGGCGCGACGGACACCAGAGCGCGAGGGAGGACGACGGGTATATGCACTATGGCGATGTCATCCAGGCTAGAACGGTGACAGCCTGTCTCACGCGACGCAAGCGCCGCCGAGCTCTGTTTCTCCTGGCTGACACAGCTCCAGGCCCCTACGACGTCGTTCGCCTCAGCCCGATCCGCGTGAGGCAGGATGGCACGACGCACGCTGGGATGGCACCGCCTCGCGGCGTACCACGAAAGCCGGTTGAGCCAATAAGCGGCTCATGACCGGCTTCCCGTAGCCGAGCCAAGGCTGGCGCTGGCGACACAGCTGGCGGCTTCCTTGAGCGCTAGGAACGGTTCCTTGGAGGTGTTCTTTGGAGGTGGCGGCCTCCTTGAGCGCTAGGAGCGACCTGCGAGCTTGTCGCCCGTTTGCGGGTCCAGAACCGCCTGCTCCCGCAGTTGGAGCGTTTCCTGCAACCCCTGCGCCGCCCGGTTTGCGAGCCCGGGGTACGCCAGCCGACCTCCGGGGCGTCGCATGGCGTACCCCGGGCTCGCAAACCAGCGGCAAGAGACATGGCCTCTCTAGCCTCCAGGACGCGGCGCCTGGGGAGTGCGACCAGGGCTGACGTAGCTGGCCGCACCACTTAGAGGTGCGGACCAGAGTTGACGTAACTGGGATCAGCGCCCAACGGGCGCGGCTCGGAACGAGAACTGGGTGGAGACGACAGGACCGGAGTCGGCAGGACCACCAGCAGGACCAGAGTAGTCAGGACTAGGGGCTCACGTGACTGGGCACGGCGCCCAACAACTACGAGCCGGGGTCGCGGTCAGAGCTGGCGTGAACGGGATCGGCGGGCCGAGGCACCAGCGCCGGAACCTACAGGGCCGGGCTGGCCTTACGCGAGCTAGCCGAGGTAGCCGGGCGCATGGTCAGACTGGCCCGGCTGGCCGTACGCGGACTGCCCGTACCCGGCCGGACCGGGGTAGTCGGAGCCATATCCGGGGTGGCCCGGCTGCCCATATCCAGGCTCTCCGTACCCGGGCTGGCCGGGGCTGGACGCGCTCAGGCGCACGTAGGCGTAGGCGGCCATGAGGAGCCCGGCGGGAAAAGTAAAGAGAATTCCGATCGCACTGAAGTAGCCGACCACATTTTGAACTAGAATCACCAGGAACAGGGGAACCATGTCGTTGCTCGCGCCGTGACGCATCATCGAGAAGGATCGCGAGATAGACTGGAACACTGGCGTCCCCTGGTCCAGGGAGACAAACATCGCAAAGAGGCAGAAGTAGGCCACGATCGGCGCACCGATGATAACCAGCAACCCGGCAAGAGTAAGAACAGTGGCAACAAGGTAGACCGCCACGGTGCGCCAGCGGTTGGGGAAGACCAGGAAGTCCCGCAGCCGCGCACGCTCCCCGCGAGCCGCGACCAGGCACGCGTGGTACACGCCTGCCGCGACGGTTATAAGCCCCAGCAGGAATGCCAGCAGCACCGCGACAAGCGGCACCAGGAGAACCCAGGACACAGTATCTGACGCGTTCTCCACCACCGTACTCAGCGGAAAGACGCAAGCCGCCATCAGGAGGTAGAAAACCACCAGGAACAGCGGACCACCGCCAAAGACAGCAGGATTCCCCGTCACCCGCGACCACGCCCACCGCCATGCTGGCCCCACCTGGACACGGGGGTACAGCGGGAGGGACGAGGGCTGGAAGCCCGTGCCCCCACCGTCGGGAGCCGACGTCGGCCCCATGCCGGGAGGCAGTCCCCCAGGAGGAGCACCGTAGCCGTCGCCATCTCCCTGCGCCGACGGCGGCACGGCACCGTAGCCGCCCGACTGCACTGGCCGCGCGGCGGCACCGTCATCGCCCCCCTGCGCCGACGGCGGTACGGCGCCGTAGCCGCCCGGGTAGGCGGGCTGCTGCCCAGCAGTGTCGCCATAAGCCGCCCCGTAACCTGCGGTCCCGGGCTCCTGGGGTCCTGACGCCTCAGGGTCGTGGGGATGTTGAGGGTTCTGAGTCATGATGGTCTTTCCTCGGGTTCCTTATCTGCTCGATATCCGCTCGATGATCTGGGCTCGAATCGCGGCGCGACCAGCTCGATCACTCCCGCCGCTCACGGCTGGTTGCCCTGGTGAACAGCGGGTCGCTGCGCTGCTCCTCCTCGGGGATGCTCGCCGCCGTCATCAGGATGTCCGCCACCCGGTGGGCGAGGCCGGTGGTGAAGCCGGAGGAGACAGCCGACTGAGCGAAGCCGATGCTGAGGTCCTCCTCCTTCATGGTGACGTCCATAAAGGCCCTGCGGTCCACCATCCTGAACCGGACATAGCGCAGGTCGGCAAGGGGGAGGCTGAGCTCGATCCTGCCCTCCTCCACCAGCGCAGGCACCGAAGCAAGGAAGAGTCGGGCAGAGGTGACGCCCAGGTAGGTGCTCGCCTGCGCCGCCGGTCCCCCGTCGGGGCCAGGTCGCAGGCCCTGGGCCGCTCCGGTCAGGCTTCCCCGCTCCACCTCGGCCAGGGCGATGAGGGGCTCCGGGGCGGGCAGCAGCCAGCGCAGCGCTGCCAGGGCCTGGCCGGGCACCTCCTGCCCGACCACCTGGAGCGCCGGTGCCACGGCCAGCGGCTCCTCCGCAGAGCTGCCACGCAGGCGGTCCACGTGGCGCCTCATCGCCGCGACCGTCTCATCAAGGCTGGCGCCACCCAGCTGCTCGGGGGCGTGCGGGGGCCAGGGCCGACCGGTGACCTCGGCGCACAGGTGGCGCTGGGCGTCGATCAGCGTGAGGACGTCGGCCACGTGGCCCAGCTTCTCCTGGTACTTGGCCGGCATGTTGACGGACTGGTAGGTCATGGTCTTCTCGATGTCAGGAGGCCGGCTGGTCATCATGGCGAACCTGCCCGGGCTCAGTATCCACCTCCCGCTGTCGATAGTCTCCATCGTGAGATAGCCCTGGTAGTCAGCGACTACCTGCTCAATGTTGCCCCTCAGGTACTCCCAGCGGGCGGCACTGTGAGTGTCCAGGTGCTCCCGGTGCTTGTGGACACGGCGGGCAAAGAAGGCATGCTCGTCGTTGACCACCCTGTCCGGGGCGATGATGCCGACGGTGGACAACCTGGGGATGACCCCGGTCTCACGGGACCGGGCAATGATCCCCAGGAGGGTCTCACGCATGTCGCTGATCACGGGCCAGTGGTCCTCGTAGCGGGTCTCAAACGCGGAGCGCACCAGGCCCGTGCCCTCCTCAAGAGCCTGCACGATAAAGGTCATGTGGGCGCTGAGCCTCACCAGCGGCTGGGCGCGGCTGAGTCCCTGGAGCAGGTCTGCTGCCTGCGCGCTGCCCGCAGGCAGCCAGCAGACCCGGAGGTCGTCCCCGCTCGTCTGCGGGCTCGCCTGAGCGCCCGCCGGGGTAGCTGGCCGGGTGCCCGCCTGGTCGAGGACTCCCAGGCTGCCACCCTGTGCCCGGACGGGCATGGCGGCGAGGCTGGCAAGCGTCTCTGGTGAGAGCCGGACCAGCCCCTGGGTCGAGGCCCCCGGGACCACCAGGCCTGCCCGGTCCACGGCGTCGTCCAGGGCCTGGACGATCTGGCGGCCGGAGTGCTCCCCCAGGCCGAAGACCTCGACCGTCCAGCCCTGCGGCACCGTGTGCGCCACAAGCACGGCCACGCCGGGCTCTACCTCCAGGAGAACCATGTCCGCCCTCTCCAGCGGCGGGTGCTGGGGGCTGCTGGTCGTTGCGGGGTCAGACGCAGCGGGGTGGTTCGACTGCTCAGTCACGGCTGTCCCTCCTCGTCCTTCTCTGACTGGTCACGGTCTGTCTCCTGGCGCGCAGAGCCGACGGTCTGCCCGGTGCCGTCCCCGTCCTGGGCGGTCTGCCCGGTACCGGTACCGTCCCCGGAGGCATCCTCATCCCCCTCAAACACAGCCACCCCCTCTGCCAGCCACCTGGGGATGTTCTCCGGGTCCCGGGGGTAGAGCTCCAGCTCCAGGGCACAGGTACGAGGGTCAGGCCGCTCACCACTGGCTTCCTCAAGTACCGGCTCGCGCATCCAGTCGCACTCCTGGTGCAGCACCCACTCCCCCGCCACCATCCACAGCCGGCACCACGTCCACGCACCCAGGCCAGTCACAACCTGCGCACGACGCAACTTTGTCATGAAGGAGTTGACCTCATGAGGTGGGATCACACGCGACCGCTGCCCACCACGCGTGAGCTGGGGGTCAAACTGCTGAACCAGCCCCACACCCATGAACTCGATGTCAACACGCTCCCCGCCCTCCTCACGCAGCCAGTCAGCCAGCATCTCCTCAGAGCGAGCGAGAAGCTCCCCAGCAGACATCTCCGACAACCTAGCCATAAGACCCATCCCCTTAATTCTCGAAGTACTCACTTGTTCGGGAACGTCCTCGGCACGCCCCCAGCGTTAGCCAAATAGACGCGCAGCTCGGTGGGCACCCGGTCGGTCTTGGGCACGCCCTTCAGGGAGGTCCCCGGGTCCACCCCCGGTGGGCCGTCGTACTCGACCAGTACAACGGGCCTCACCCCGCGGACCCACCAGCACCGCCCCCATCCTGGGCGGCCTGCCCGGCACCGGGCACACCCCGGGCAGCATCCTGGACGGCGGACTGGGCAGCCTCCTGCCCGCCCTGCCGGTCGGCAGCCTCAGCGGCCTGGGCCTGGGCCGCCTGGCGCTCACGCTTCTTCCGGGCTCTCCTGGCCTCACGACGACGCGCGTTAGCGGCCTTCCGTTTCTCGTTGGCCGCCACCCGCTCTGCCAGCCACACAGGAATGTTCTCCGCATCCCGGGGATAGAGGTCCAGCTCGATCGAGTACTCGTCCTCCCCGATAGGGGGCCGCTCGAGCACCGGCTCGCGCATCCAGTCACACTCCTGGTGCAGCACCCACTCACCCGCCACCATCCACAACCGGCACCACGTCCACGCACCCCACCCAGCAACCACCTGCTTCTCACGCAGGTGGTCCACAGCAAACCCCGTCTCACTCGACTCAGGCAGCACTCTCTTGACCTCCCCGTCAACAGTCATCCACATCTTGTCCCTCTGGACGAGCCCGATACCGATGACCTCAATCTCAAGGCGGGAGCCCCCCTCCTCACGCAGCCACTTCGCCAGCTGCTCCTCAGCCCGGGCGAACGCCTCCTCCGGCCCCATGTCACGCATACGCACCACGGCACTCCTCTCACTCGGGATAGTTCTTAAACGGCTTACGGTGCGGGACATCCTGCTTGTCAACCCAGTGAACCTTGAACTCGGTGGGTACCCGGTCGGTCTTGGGCACGCCCTTCAGGGAGGTCCCTGGGTCCACCCCTGGAGGCCCGCCGTACTCGATCCGGATGTCCAGGTGCTTGTAGGCTCCCTGGCTGGCGGCGATCTCCTTCTCCAGCCTGTAGAAGCTGTCCGGGTGGTTCTGGTTGACCTTGCGCAGCATGGGCACCACGTTGATGTCCTCCGGAGCCCCGCCGAACTGGTGACCAGACAGGTGACCCCCGTCATAGTCGTCACCACCGTACTTACCGACCCGCTCCTGGACCGACTCCGAGCGGTACTTCTCCAGGTCACCATCAACCTTCCTGAGCTCATCCACCTGGATACGCACCGTACGACCCCACTCATCAGTGGTGTAGTGGAACCTCCCGTCCACCGTGTAGGTCGCGCTGGGCAGCGGGTCCTTCAGGTCCGGGTTGAGCGCGTCCTGCGTTATCCCCAGCCACCCACGACGCTCCACCGCCGAGTGCGCCTCCACATGCACCACCTCACCAGACTCATCGGTGTAGAAGCCACCCAGGAAGCCCCAGCCGACACCACCGGCACAGGCCTCACCCCGCGGACCCACCAGCACCGTCCCCCTCCTGGGTGGTCTGCCCGCTACCGCTCCCGCCTTGCTGGTCGGCTGCCTCAGCGGCCTGGGCCTGGGCCGCCTGGCGCTCACGCTCCTTCTTCGCCCTCCTGGCCTCACGACGACGCGCGTTGGCAGCCTTGCGCCTCTCGTTGGCCGCCACACCCGCAGCCATCCAGTCCGGGATGTTCTCCGCATCCCGGGGATGACGCTCCAGCTCCAGGGCACAGATACCCGGAGGGGGCCGCCCACCAGCAGGCCCCTCAAGTACCGGCTCGCGCATCCAGTCGCACTCCTGGTGCAGCACCCACTCACCCGCCACCATCCACAGCCGGCACCACGTCCACGCACCCCACCCAGGCACAACCTGCCTATCACGCAGCTCCGTCATGAAGGAGTTGACCTCATGAGGTGGGATCACACGCGACCGCTGCCCACCACGCGTGAGCTGGGGGTCAAACTGCTGAACCAGCCCCACACCCATGAACTCGATGTCAACACGCTGCCCGCCCTCCTCACGCAGCCAGTCAGCCAGCATCTCCTCAGAGCGAGCGAGAAGCTCCCCAGCAGACATCTCCGACAACCTAACCATAAGACCCATCCCCTTAATTGTCGAAGTACTCACTTGTTCGGGAACGTCCTCGGCACCCTCGGCACACCCCCCGCATCAGTCGCGTAGACCTCAAAGTTCACAGGCACCCGGCCTGCCTTGGGCACGCCCTTCAGGGAGGTCCCCGGGTCCACCCCCGGTGGGCCGTCGTACTCGATATAGATGTCGATGTTCTTGTAGGCTCCCTGGCTGTCGGCGATGTCGTCCTCCAGCTTCTTGTAGCTGTACGGGTAGGCCCCCTCAGTCCCCCGGTTGAGGGTGCTGCGCATGGGCACCACGTTGAGCTCCTCCGGACCCCCACCAAACCGGTGGGCCACCAGGTGGCCCCCGTCAAACCCCTCACCACCCAGGCCACCAACACGCCCACGCACCCACGAGGAGTCATACCTCTGCGAGACCTCATCCAGCCTGTCCACCTGGATGCGCACCGTACGACCCCACTCATCCGTGGTGTAGTGGAACCTCCCATCCACCGTGTAGGTCGCGCTCGGCAGAGGGTCCCTCAGGTCCGGGCTCAACGGCTCGCGCATACCCCACCACCCACGACGCTCCACCGCCGAGTGCGCCTCCACATGCACCACCTCACCGGCGTCATTGGTGTAGAAGCTGCCCCGCTTGTCCACCTGGTAGCAGGTGTTGGGCTCCAGCTCCACACCCCGCCCAAACGGCTCGTCGTGACGGGGAGCCAGGCCAGTGCCCTCGCCAACCTCCACCGTGCGCTCCACACGCGGCCGGTGCTCCTGGTTGAACGCGTCCTGGTCAGCCTCCCCGCGACGCTTCTCAAGCCGCTCAGCCACAGACTGCTCACCCGAGGAGTCACCATCACCGTCACCACCACTGCGGTCCGACGTGCCGTCCCCGTCACCACCACGGCCGGAGCCACCAGAGCCGTCACCACGACCACCACCAGCACCATCAGCCTCGTCAGCCGCGTGGCGGGCCGAGGCCTCACCGTCAGCCCCGTCAGCCCTGTGGCGGCCAGCCGAGGACTCGCCATCAGCCCCGTCAGCCCTGTGACGACCAGACGGGGCATCCGCATCAGCACCCTCGGTGTCGGCGCGGTTGTGGGCCGAGGCCTCACCGTCAGCACCCTCAGCGCGGTGACGGCCAGCCGAGGACTCACCATCGGCGCCCTCACCACGGCCGTGACCAGACGCAGACTCCGCACCATCACCATCAGCCCTGTGGCGGCCAGACGGAGCCTCCGCATCAGCACCCTCGGTGTCGGCGCGGTGACGGGCCGGGGCACCCGCCTCAGCACCCTCACCACGGTCGTGACCAGCACGGCCAGAGCCCTCAGCACCACCACTGTCACCGTCACCACGGTGGCGCCCAGACGGGGCGCCCGCCTCAGCGCCGTCACCATCAGCCCTGTGGCGGCCAGACGGGGCACCCGCCTCAGCACCACCACTGTCACCGTCACCACGGTGGCGGCCAGACGGAGCCTCCGCATCAGCACCCTCGGTGTCGGCGCGGTTGCGGGCCGGGGCCTGCGCGTCGGCGCTGTCACCACGACCAGCAGGATGACCAGCAGGGTCAGATCCGTGGGTACCACCCGCGTCGCCGTCAGCGCGACTGCGGGCCGGGGCGCCCGCCTCAGCGGCGTCGGCACCGTCAGCGCCGTCCGCGTGGCGGCCCCGCGCACCAGCCCCAGAAGCATCAGCACCGTCCGCGTCACCACTGCGGTGGAGAGGGGCCTCCCCGCCGTCGGCCTGGCCGCTCCGGCCACCACCGTGGGAGGCAGACGGCTCCTGAGCCCCCTTGCCAACGGGAACGTCCTGCCCGGGCAGCTCCTGCCCCCGGCCACCGGTCCCACCCCCGGCGTCCCCGCCGTGGGGGCCGTGACCACGCTGGCCACCCACCTCCGGCAGGTCGCTGGCGCGGCCAGGCCCCACGTCCACGGAGTGCGGAGCGGGCACCTCCGGGGCCTCGGCCCCGCCCCGGCCACGAATACGGTCCATGAGGTCAGTCAGCCCGGTAAGGTCAAAGGCCTCGCCCACCAGCTGCGCCACCTTGCGCGCCCCCTTGCTGAGCGCGGTGCCCACCGGGTCCATGAAGTCCGCGACCCGCTGGGCCACCACAGCAGCCCGCGCCGCCCGCGACACCCTGCCCAGACCAGCAGCCCCCCGCACGGCAGCCCCGCCACCACGAGCAGCCGCACCCGCAGCACCGAAAGCCCCCACCACTGCGACGTCAGGCACCACGCTGCCCGCCGCCCGAGCAGGATCCTGCCCCCACATGTCCCACGCCACCAGGTCCTTGCCCACCTCCGCCCAGGTCTCAGCCGCGGTCCCCCTCCGGAAGCTGAGGCCCCCGTCCTCCCAGGTCAGCCCCGCCAGGGCCGTCAGGCCCTTCCACGCCTCCGCCATCTGGCTCAGGCTCCACGAGACCGACCTGTCCACCTCGTTGAACTCGACACCCACCAGGCTGGCCTGGGCCTCGAGCGACCCGCCGATCCCGTCCAGCACCAGACCGTCCCACACAAAACGCCTGAGCACCTCAGCCGGGTTGTTCGGCGGAGCCGCCGACACATGGGTCCCCCACGGCAGCTCCTCGACACCAGCCAGGTCCCGCGACTCGTACCCGTAGACCAGGTCACCACCAGCCCCCGAGCCAGCCACCGACTCCGCGTGGTAGTGCTCCAGCCCGTCCAGGTCCCGGATCGTGTTGGCGCACTCGCGCTCGGCCTCCCACATGTCCGCCTGGATCGCCGAGGCCCGGTCGATGAACCCGTTGTTCTTGTTGACCAGGTCCTGGTCGTGGTCCCACTCCGGGTCCCCCGCGACCTCCTCCTTGAACGCCAGCACGTCGCTCCTGAGCGCCTGAGCCCGGGTCCTCAGCGACGACACCGTGTCGGCGAAGGTGGACAGCGCCGAGGCCATCGACTCGATACTGGTGGCCAAGGTGTCGGAGTCGTCAGCCACCGGGTCCATCGCCGCGTACAAGGACTCCTGCTCAGGAGCCTTGTAGCACACCTGCATCCCCGCCCACGTCGACTTGACCGACTCCCCCGCACTCCGCAGGTCACCCGCCTTCGTCTTGAGGTTCGTCGCGGCAGTGTCCAGCGACTCCACGTCAAACTCCAGGCACGGGATCTTCGTCTCGTCAAACGGTGTCGCAGCCACAACGCCCCTCCGTCTCCTCCGTCAGCCAGTTCATGGTCAAGCGCCTGGTCAGCAGGCGCTGCTGCGGCCACGCGTGCCGCCTTCGGCCCCCGCTACGTGGCGGCGCGCTGGAACTCCAGCGCGGAGTCCTCATCGTGGTCCAGGTAGGACTGCACCGCGTCAGCCGTGTTGGTTGTCACGTTCACGACGGTGGTTCCCAGTCCCGTCAGCTCCTCCTGGTGCATGGAGAACCAGTCGTAAATCGCGGAGGCCACCAGCTGCGCCTCACCCCCGGGGTTGAGGGTGGTCGCCGCCAGGCAGGTGTCCATCGCACTGTCCGCCTCGGTGGAGACGTCGTTGAGCGCGTCGGTGAGGTCGTTCTCCGCCAGGTCCTTCTCCGAGTTCAGGATGGAGGAGACCGTGGTGGGGTCGATGTCCCAGGAGCTCACGGCCCAGCACCCTCAGCCCATGTTGTCCACGGACTGCTTGGCGCGCTGGATCGCAGCCTGCGCCCCGTCGTCCGTGGTCTGGAGGGAGGTGCGGATCGTGGTGATGATCCCGCGCACCTCACCGGCCGCCGAGCTCCACCGCTGCTCCTTGCCCCGGTACTCCTCCGACACCCCGTCGGCCTGGTACTGGGCCATCGCGGCCTTGACGTCGGCGTCGCGCTGCCCGATGAGAGCCTCCAGACGGGAGGCCACTCGCTCAAAGTTGGACTGCGCCTCCTGGGAGGCCCCGGTGTCGTAGGAGCGCTGCTCCGTGTTGTTTGCCATGACATATCCCTTTCTGGTTGTCCGTCAGTCCCTGATCGCTTCCAGTGGCTCCCGGTCTGGGCCCCGCTGGTGGTGGACCGCCACAGGTCCGCACCGCACGCGCCCTCCTGCGGCTAGCGGCCGCCGAACCGTGCTGCGTCAAAACTGACGGAGGACTCCGCCGCACGGGTGGACTCCGCCATGTCCTGCTCCCCCTGGACAAAGGCAGTGTCCATCCCCGCGATGCCCTCCAGGATGCCGCTCAGGGCGCTGTTGAGCTCGGCGGCCACCTCGTCGGTACGGCTCTTGAACTGGTCGAAGGAGGCCCGCGCCACCCCGTTGAACCGCCCCTCCAGGGGCTCGGCGGAGGCGACCAGCTCCTTGACCAGGCCACCAAGGTCCTCGTTGGAGGTCGAGGTCTGCCTTGTCAGCGTCCCCAGGGTGGACGCGCCCATGTCGAACTTCACGATGTCTCCTCAAGTCGGCTCACAGAACCTGTGCCCGGCGCACGCTACCGACCCATCCGACACCAGGGAAGGGGACTTGGGAGACTAAAATGAAATCTGAGGATTCCCACAACTCTGGCCACCTCCCATTGCTGCATCCTCCCCAGCGGGAGGGCACCACAGGGCGCCCCGGCAGCAGAATGTCGTAACTTCGCCTCATTCTCCAGCATCTTCCCTGCTCAACGCGGTTGTAGGAATAGTGTCAAACTCAGACAGCGAACGGCTGCGGCCAGCGAGACAGGTCACTTTCCGCCGACCCGGGCCTTGCGGGCCGTCACGCTGTGGTTACAGTGGCCCCGTCCGCCTGCCCGGCCGACACCAGCCGCCCCAGCTGGCAGCGGACCGGACGCACCACCAGGACCCGCCCACCCGCCCAGGCCCGGCCCGCACGTGAGAGGAGGCCCCGTGCTCCCAGCAGACCAGCAGCCCCCGGCACCGCACCCAGCACCTGCCCGGGGACAGGTGCCCCGGGCGGCGGCCCCTGGGACCACCGGGACCCCTGGGACCGCCGCGCCCACGTCGGCCACCGTAGCCACCACGGTCCTGGCCGCCTGCCACCGCGCCCACCCGGCCCTGGTGCTGTGCTCCCTCCTCATCGACCTCACCGTCGTGGTCGGCCCTGCCGCCACCGGGCTCGCCCTGGCAGGCCCCGCCCTGGTGCGCATGGTCCTGGTCATGGTCGCCCCCTTCCTGGCCGTGACCCTGCTCTACACCCACTGCCTGCGCGGGCGGGGCCTGGGCGGGGTGCTCCTGGGGCTGAGGACCGTGGACTCCGGGGCCGGGCTCCCGCCCGGGTCGCCTCGTGCCCTCCTGGCGGTCCTGCGGCTCGGCTCAGGCGCGGGAGCCACGGTCGTGAGCACCCGGCGGGGCCCGGACCCCAGCACCGGCACGCTGGCCCAGCTGCGCGCCGCCGTCCCGCCACCACCGCCGCCTCCGCCTCCACCCCCACCGTCTCATCAGCCGACCCAGCAGGTCGCCCCGCTCCCGCCCTCAGTGCCTCCCGCCCCGGTCCCCTCCAGCGCCCAGCCGCCCAACCACCCGACGGCGCACAGGGGCGCGGCCCCCGCAGCGCCCGCTGTCGACATCCCCGACCCAGGAGGCTGGCGCGCGCGCACCACCCCCACCGCCGTCCTGGGCACGGCCCCCGACCAGCAGGCGCGACACGAGACGAGGCCAGCATGACCAGACCTTCCACCCACCCCGTCCAGGACGGGCGCGTGGGCGACCTTGCCACCGTCACCCGCCTAGAGGGGCCTGTCATCGCCTGGAGCGAGCACCTGTCCGACCTGGTGGCGCGCATGCGGCGCAGCAGCCCCATGGACATCGTTGTCGTCATCCCGGAGGCGTCCCGCCTCACCCCCGCCTTCGACCGGCTCAGCCAGGATGCGGGCCTCATCGTCCTGGTCGAGGAGGCCGACGGCTACAGGCAGCTGCGTGCCGGGTGGTACTACCCCACCCTGCGGGAGGCCGTCGAGGCAGCCACAGCGCCCAGGCGGCGCGGCCCGGCCAGCGCCCCGGCCACCACCCAGGAGCCTCCTGCTGCGCAGGCAGGCGCGCGAGCAGGGGCACCAGGCGCAGGGGCGCCAAGCACTGACATGACTGACATGCCCGACATCATGCCGGACATCTCCGTGGACTTCCTCCAGCCCTCCCAGACGGTGCCCCACCTCCTGGTGTCCGCCTCCATGTTCCAGCCCGCCCGCCGCTCAACCAGCCTGGGCCGCACCGTCGAGCTTGTGGTCGAGCACCTCCTCGACAAGGACGCGGAGATCTCCTGGGGACGCTACGAGCCCGCGGGCGCCTCCTGGGACCGCGACGCGCTGACCACCCTCAGCCGTCGGCTCATGCCGAAAGCCCACGTCACCCTCGCCGCCCACAGTGACCACGGGATCGCGTGCGGGACCCTCACCATGCTGCGCACCAGCAGCGGGGTGGAGGAGTACACCGAGCTGGTCGTGGCCCCCTCCGCCCTCTCCCTCCCCTCGCAGGAGCAGGTCTCCCGGTCCATGGGGCTGCTGAGCACCCTGGCCGTCGAGGCCAGGCCACAGTTCGTCCTGACCGCCCGCACCTACGGGCACCCGGACACCTCCCTGCCCGTCACCGTGCGCACTCCTCCCACGCCCCTGACCCTGGCTATCGGGGCCGGAGGCATCCACCTCCTGGGCCTGGACCCGCAGACCGTCGCGGACCGGCACGACGGCACCGTGATCGGGCGGGGGCGCAAGCGCGGCGTCGCCGTCCCCCTGGACAGCGGCAGGCCCGGCGACTGGACGTCACTCTTCGCGCTCCTGCCCACCCTGGACTCCCAGGGCAGGCTCCACCAGGTGCTGAGAGGCACCCGCGCCCCCGCGCAGCCGCCCGCGCCGGGAGGGACGTACCCTCCGGGGCAGCCGGGCACGACCGGGCCGGGGCACACCGGACGCCCCGGCAGCCAGCCAGGGCAGGCAGGGGGCGCCAGTGCCCCGTGAGAACGAGTCGGCAGTCCTCGACTCCGCCCGTGTCCACCTCACCCGGCTCACCGACGCCCTGGAGCGTGGTACCGGCCCCGGCCGCAGCCGACGCACGCTGCCACGCCTCATTGCCTCCCTGGTCGTGGCCTCCCTGTCGTGCGCGGGCTGTGTCGGCTACTCCTACGTCTCCAACAACCTCGACTCGCTGCGACGCACCACCACGACCACCACGGACGGGACCTCACCGGAGGCACCCTCCCCGGCCCCCGACACAGACACCGACACCGACGCGAGCACGGACACAGACACTGAGACCCGCCGTCCTCTCACCCGTGACGAGGAGAACGGCTACGGGCAGGACGGCGAGGGCGGCTACGGAGGCAGCGGCGACGGCGGGGACAGTGCCGAGGGCTACGGGCAGGACGGCGACACCCCCTACCAGGAGCGCTACGAGGAGCCCGGCTACCCGGACCCCGGCACCGGGGCGGGAGCGGGCTCCGAGACCGACCCCCACCAGGAGCAGGACCCTGCTCAGGACCAGGACGCAGCCACCGGGAACCAGGGCGAGCCCGCCCCCGAGGACCCCGCAGCCGTCCCGGGCACCGACTCCGGGCAGGACGCCCGAGAGGAGGCCCCGTGATCCCCTACACCCGCGTCACCGTGGTGAGCGAGCAGTCACGGGCCGAGGCCGTTCTACCCTCCGACGAGCCCGTCGGCGTCCAGCTGCCCGGCCTCCTGGCACTCCTGGGGCTGTCAGAGGGCTCCCGGCTCCCCCCGGTCAGCCTGGTCCGCGCCGACGGGCGGGTCCTGGAGGTGGAGCAGGACCTGGACACCCAGGACGTCCTGGACGGAGAGGTGCTGCGGGTCGTCCCTGACGACGAGGTCCCGCCACCCGTCGAGGTCTCCGACGTCAGCGGCGCCCTGGCCCAGGCCACCGACGAGCACCCCTGGCGGTGGAGCCGCAGCGACCGTGTCCGAGGCACCGGGGCGCTCCTGGCCCTGGCCACAGCAGTGGCCACCTGGGGCTGGCTGGACACCGCCCAGGACCTCCTGAGCTCCCGGCTGGCCTGGGTCGCCTACCTCCCCGGCCTGTCCCTCCTGTTCCTGGCCGCCTCGCTGTGGCTCTACCGGCCCCAGACGGGGCGGGCAGACCGGCGGACAGGACAGCGGGCAGACCGGAGAGGAGCAGACCAGGACAGCAGCACCGCCTCCCTGAGCGCCTCCCTGGGGACCCTGACCGCCTTCCTGTCGGCCGGGCTCCTCCTGCCCGTGCTGTACCGGGCAACCGTGCCGGTGGCGGGGGCCGAGCCGATCACGGCGGGCGGACCCGAGGCCGCCCTGCTGGTGTGCGTCCTCTGTCTGGGGACCCTGGGGGCAGGCCTGCGCCGCCCCGGCTGGGTGCTGGGCGCTGCCGCCTGCCTGGTGCTGGAGGGCCTGTGGACCGCCCTGGGCGAGGTCTCTCCGAGCACCGCCCTGGCCCGGGGAGGCTACGGCCTGGCCGCCCTGGTCCTCCTGGGCGCCCTGCCGTGGCTGGCCCTCATGGCCTCCGGCATCTCCCGGCTGGACAACGACGCCCTGGCCGGGACACTGCCCCCACGCCACCGGCTGGCCCGCAGCACCACCGCCGTCCACGACCTCATGGCGACAGCCAGCATCGCCCTGAGTGTGTCCCTGGCCTGGGCGGCCACCGACCTGGCCCACACCCCCGACGGCTGGGCCCGCGCCCTGGCAGGCGCCCTCACCCTGGGGATGCTGCTGCGCAGCCGGTCCTTCCCCCTGCGTCACGAGGTCCTCACCATGTGGCTGGCCTGCGCCGGCCCCGTCTACACCCTCAGCGCCACGCTGCCCTCCCAGGCCCTGCGTCTCCTGGTGCTCCTGGGCGGGGCGGGCGCCCTGGCGGCCCTGAGCCTCTACCAGCCCACGCCCCACACGCGGATCAGGCTGCGCCGCGCCGGGGACGTCGTCGAGACGCTGGCCACCGTGGCCGCCCTGCCTCTCCTGTGCGGGCTGGCGGGCCTGTTCACCCAGCTGCTGGAGGTCTTCGCGTGACACCAGCACCCCACCTGGGCACAGCGGCCCTGTCCCTGGCCGGGCTCGTCACCTCCGGGTCGCCGCGCGCGCGACGGCAGGCCGTCGAGCTCGACCGCGCCCTGCGCCTGCCGCTGCCACGCACCTGCCGCGTCGCGGTCGTGCCCACCGCCCCGGGGTGCGGCGCCACGACCACCGCCCTCCACCTCACAGCCCTGGCCGCCCGCGCCAGGCGGCTGCCCGCCCTGGTCGTGTCAGCCTCCCCCGGACCAGCCAGCGCTGCGGACCGCCTCACCTTCTCCCGCCCCTGGCCGCCCTCCCCCAGCACCCTTGACACGCTCGCGGTGACCACCGGCAGCCAGGCGCGTGAGCTGAGCGGGGCCGGACCCGACGGCCTGGTCTCCTGCCTGCGGCTGCCCCCGGCCACCACCGCGCTCCCCGGGCAGTGGGACGCTGCCAGGCGCAGGCTCATGCGCTTCTTCGACCTCGTGGTCACCGAGACTGGCTGCCTGCCGCCTCCCGCTGTCACCGAGCTGGGGCGCCACCACCACGCCGTCATCCTGGTCTCCCCGGCCCGGCGCGGCCCCGTGGAGGAGGCGCGCAAGCGGGTCCAGGCCACCAGGCGGGCCCTGGGCGGTCTCACCCAGCCCCCTGAGGTGGTGCACGTCGTCGTCGCCACCGGGCCGGGGCACCCCCTTGTCCCCGCACTCCACCCTGACGAGCAGCTCATCGGCTACGACCCGGCGCTGGGCGGGGCAGGCGGGCCGGGCCTGCTGCGCCCGGCCACCGCACGCTGCCTGGCCCGGCTGGCTGGACGGGTCCTGGCGGCCGCGTCCTCCCGGCCCGGGACGGAGGCGTGGTGACCCGATGATCAGGATCGTCCACCGGCCGGGGCGGGTGGTCACCCCCGCCACGCCGCCCGCGCCCGTCGTCCTGCCCGCTCCCCCGCACCTGAGCGACAGCGGCACCCGACAGCCCTTCCCCTTCCAGATGCTCATGCCGCTGGCCGGGGCGGGCTCCTCCATGATCATGATGACGCTCCTGCGGTCCAACCCGGTCTTCGCGCTCCTGGGCGCCGTCGTCATGATGGTCACGGTCCTCGGGATGGTGGCGGCCCTGGTCTCCCGGCGGGCCGGGCAGACCCGCCAGCGCCGCGAGCGCCGCGAGCACTACCTGGACTCCCTGGCGCAGGCCGACGAGCAGGCCAGCGCCCTGGCACGCAGCCTGAGGGACCAGGCCTACCGCACCCACCCTGCCCCCGGCGCGCTACCCCGGTGGGCGACCTCCCCGGTACGCCGCTGGGAGAGACGCCGCCACCACAGCGACTTCCTGGCGCTGCGGCTGGGCACGGCCGACGCCGAGCTGGCGCTGGCCCTCATGCCGGACACGGGCATGCCCCCGGAGGTCGACCCCCTCCTGGTCTCCGAGGCGCGTGCCCTCACCGCCCGCCACGCCCTCCAGCACGACCTGCCCGCCGTGCTCGACCTCGACTGCGCCGGGGAGGTCTCGGTGGTGGGACCGCGCGAGGCCACCACGGCTGTGGCCCGCCTTGTCCTCGTCCAGGCCGCTGTCCACCACGCCCCCGAGGACCTCCACATGGCCCTGGCCTACCCGCCGGGGCGTGCCGGGGCCTGGGACTGCGTCTCCCGCCTGCCCCACCTGCGGATGCACGGCGCCTTCGACGGGCCGGTGGCCCGCCGCCGGGTGGCCCCGGACCTGGCCTCCCTCCAGGCGGTGCTGCACCAGGAGGTCCAGGAGGCGGCCTCGGCGGCGGCCCAGGCCGCACGCGTGCGCGGACGGGGCCGTACCAGGCCGCCGGGGCCACGCCTGCTGGTGGTGTGCGAGGAGCAGGAGGCGGCGCAGCCGCTGGTCGTACCCGACTCCGCCCTGGGCTCAGGCGACGTCGGCGCCACCGTCCTCCACCTGGTGACCGACCGCCTCGACGAGCCCAGCGACCCCTCGGTGCGCCTGACCGTCCAGGACGACGGCTCCCTGCTGGTGGAGGACCTGCGCCCCGGCGAGCCCACCGACCCTGCTGGCTCTGCTGGCCCTGCTGGCCCTGCCGACCCCGGGGGAGCCGGGGTGGTCCCCGCGCCGGTGGTGTGCCGCCCCGACGTGCTGGGGCCTGCCCTGGCCGAGGGCGTCGTGCGTGCCCTGGCGCCCCACTGCCTGGGGGCCGCCGCCGAGCGCGACGACCCCGAGGCCTCCACCACTACTGTGAGCGACCTGCTGGAGGTGGACGACCCCCGGGCGCTGGACACCGCCGTGACGTGGGCTCCCCGCTCGGCACGCGACTTCCTGCGGGTGCCCATCGGCTCCGACGACACCGGTGAGCTGGTGCGCCTGGACCTCAAGGAGTCCGCCCAGCTGGGCGTGGGACCGCACGGGCTGTGCGTGGGCGCCACCGGCTCGGGCAAGTCGGAGATGCTGCGCACCCTGGTGACCGCCCTGGCCACCACCCACGGCCCCGAGGACCTGTCCATGATCCTGGTGGACTACAAGGGAGGCGCGGCCTTCGCCCCCTTCGCGGCCCTGCCCCACGTCGTCGGCCTCATGGACAACCTCGCCGAGGACGCCGGGCTGGTGGAGCGGGCGCGCGCCTCCATCGCCGGGGAGGTGGTCCGACGCCAGGAGCAGCTGCGCGACGCCGGGAGCTCTCCCGACATCACCCACTACCGGCGGCTGCGCTCCCAGAACCCCTCCATGGCCCCGATGCCCCACCTGTTCGTCATTATTGACGAGTTCGGCGAGCTGCTCACCGCCAACCCCGACTTCATCGACCTGCTCCTGACCATCGGACGCATCGGGCGCTCCATCGGTGTCCACCTGCTCCTGTCCAGCCAGCGCATTGAGGGCGGCAAGCTGCGCGGCCTGGACACCTACCTGTCCTACCGGATCTGCCTGCGGACCTTCACCGAGTCGGAGTCCTCCACCGTGCTGGGCACCCCCGACGCCTTCAACCTGCCCGCCTCCCCCGGCTACGGCTACCTCAAGGTGGACACCTCCGTCTACACCCGCTTCCGCTCCGGCTACGTCTCCGGACCCGCCGACGACCTGGACGACCTGGCCGAGCCGGAGGAGGTGGAGCACCCCGAGCCCCTGCGGCTGCCCGTCCACAACGGCCTGGAGGACCAGGTGAGCGTGTCCGTGGAGGAGCCGGAGGTCCCCCAGGGGCGCACGGTGCGCACCACCGTGGTGGACACCGTCGTCGCCCAGCTGGCGCAGGCGGCTGCACCCAACCAGCCGGTGTGGCTGGAGCCGCTCCCGGCCCGCCTGAGCCTGCCGGGAGCCTACGGGGCGGGCCTGGAGCGCCCGCCCGGCGCACCGGTGCGCGCCCCCGCCGCGCTGCGCGACAGGCCGGGCCTGAGCGTCCCGGTGGGGCTGGTGGACGACCCGGCCCACCAGCGCCAGGACCCCTGGGACCTCGACCTGACTGTGGGCGGCGGTCATGTCGCCGTGGTCGGGGCGCCTCAGAGCGGACGCACCACCTTCCTGTGGACCCTGGCCGCCTCGGCCGCCCTGGTCCTTGGCCCCGAGCGGCTGGCCTTCTACGGGGTCGACGCGACCGGGGGCGGGCTGTCCCGCCTGGCCGGCCTGCCCAACGTGGGCGGTGTGGCCACCCGGGGCGACCGGGAGCGCATGCGGCGCGTCCTGGAGGAGGTGGTGGCCATGCTCGACCTGCGCGAGCAGGTCCTGGCCGCCCACCACATCGACTCCCTGGAGATGCTGCGCGCCCGCCACGCCGCAGGCAGCGTGCCAGAGCTGGCCAGCGCCGACGTCGTCCTCCTCATCGACGGCCTGGGACAGCTGCGTGCCGACTTCGAGGAGCTGGAGGACCTGGTTGACGAGGTGCTGCGGCGCGGCGGGGGCCTGGGGGTCCACGCGGTGGTCACGCTCAGCCGCAACAACGACCTGCGCATGGCGCAGCAGCCCCTGGTGGGCACGCGCCTGGAGCTGCGGCTCAACGACCCGGCCGACTCCCTGGTGGCCCGCCGCCTGGCCCAGACCCTGCGGGCCGACACCCCCGGCAGGGTCCTGCGCCCCGACCGGCTCTTCGCCCACATCGCCCTTCCCGTCGAGGACGCCGAGGACGTGGGCGCGGGCGTGGGCGCTGCCCTGGAGAGCCTCGCGGAGGAGATGAGCGGGGCCTGGAGGGGGTCCCGGCCCGCCCCGGTACGGATGCTTCCCGAGGTCATCAGCCCCGGCGACCTGCCCGACGAGCTCGACGAGCCCAACCGGCTGCCCCTGGGGCTGTTCCAGGACACCATGGAGCCGGTCCTGGCCGACCTGGGAGGCCTGGACCCGCACCTGCTGGTCCTGGGGGACGCCCGCTGCGGGAAGTCCACCGTGCTGCGCGGGGTCGTGGAGACCCTGGTGGAGCGCCACACCCCCGACCAGCTGGTGGTGGCCGTCTACGACGCGCGCCGGGGCGTGGCCGACGCCTGCCCCGAGGCCTTCCTGGGCGGGCACGCCACCTCCACGCCCCTGGCCCAGGGGCTGTCCACGTCGGTGGCCACCGAGCTGGAGAAACGCTCCGCCACCATGGCCGAGGGCGGTGAGGTCGTGGGGCCGCACATCGTCCTGGTCATCGACGACTACGACATCCTGTCCTCGGGCGGCGGCGTCCTAGGGCCGGTCACCCCCTACCTGCCCTCGGCCCGCGACCTCCAGCTCAGCGTGGTCCTGGCCCGGCCCATGGCCGGGGCCTCCCAGGCCATGTACGACCCGTTCATCCAGGCCCTGCGTGACACCGGGGCCACCGGCCTCATGATGGACGGGGAGCGCAGCGAGGGCGTGGTCCTGGCGGGGACGCGCCCCGAGCACCTCAGGCCCGGACGGGGGTGGTGGATCCGGCGCGGACGCCGCCCCCGCCTGGCGCAGGTCGCCGCCTTCACCCCGGACGATCCATAGCGCACGTGGCACAGGAGGCGCGGGAGCCAGCCTGCACCGCCTGTCCGCCCGGTCGCCCCGGAGCCACCTACCAAGAACCCGCCCGCCCACCATCCCACCCACTGTACCCGGAGCCACCCGCCCGCCCCCCAGAACCGTCCAGGAGCCCACGTGCCACGTATCGCCACCATCGTCTCCCTCGACGTCCCCGCGGTCGAGCTGTTCGTCGCCACCGCCTACACCCGGGTCCCCGACGCGGTGATGAGCCCGGCCGAGGACCTGTCCACCCTCGCCTTCTTCATCGACGCCCTGCCCACCCGCCCCGCCCTCAGCCTGGCCCGCCCCACCATGGTCATGGACCGGTGCGAAGTGGCCCGGGTGCTCCAGGTGGAGCCGCCCGCCTCCTGGGACCTCGCGGTCCTCACCCAGTGCCTCGTCCCCTTCGAGAAGGAGTGCGACCCGATGCTTGAGGTGGTCCAGGACGTCTCGATCATGACCGGCGGCCTCCTGGTACGCCAGGGCAAGGTGGTGCCCACGCCACGGCAGTGGCCGTGGCGCCTCGGGGCCGACGGACGCTGGGTGCCGGTGCCGCCGCTGCCCACCCCCGGCCCAGGGGCCGCCACCCGGTAGGTCCGGTGGGACTCGTCCCTCGCGCCTTCTTGCTGGCAAGGCTACGCCGCCTCCTGGCGCAGCAGCCATGTGTCGCAGGCGGTCCGCACCCGTGCCACAGCCGCCCCCAGCCAGGTGCAGCGGCAGCCACGTGGCGCGGGGGGCGGTCTGGCTGTCGGTGCGTGACGGTGCGCGGGCAGCCCGTGGTACGGCATGATCGGGTGCAGGACCGGACCACTACCGGTCACCACCAGCCGCCCAAGGAGGACCCCATGGCCAGGAAGAGCACGACGACCCGCTCCACCGACATCGCCTGGAGGGCGACCGCAGCGGTCGCCACCCTCGCCTCAGGCTTCGTCGTGGACAGGCTGGTCTCCGTCGGCTGGCGGGCAGCCACCGGCAAGCCTGCCCCACAGGAGGACGACCGGCTGCTGGACTACCGGCTGGCGGAGATCGTCGCCTTCGCCGTCATCTCTGGGGCGGCTGCCACCCTGGTGCGCGAGCTGAGCCTGCGCCAGGCAGCCAAGTGGTACGGCGGCAGGACGGTAGACCCCCTCAAGGGGCAGCGGGCCATCAAGGCCTGAGGCTGAGACCCAGGACCGACGCAGGGCCTGAGCCACCGGCTGCCTCCGTCTCCCCCTCCTGCCTCTCGCCTTGTCTGCCTCGTCCTCCCCTGGTCTGCGAGGTCGGGGTACGTCAACAGAGTGCGGGGGCGTCGTAGGACGTACCCTGACCTCGCAGACCAGCAAGCCGGAGTGCCGGGCGAGCCGCCCGGGCCGTCGCCATCCTGGTCCTGGGTCCTTACCAACGACCCGACTGGCTGCTCCCGCAGGCTGGCTCTCAGACCGGCTCCGTCCCTGCCTGCCCCGCCTCTGTATCGATGACCGTATCGACGACGTGCTGGTCGCAGAACCTGGCCAGGTAGTCCACCTCGACCAGGGCCGCCTCCAGCATGTGGGACAGCTGGCTGTCACTGGCCCCGGAGGCGACGCACCAGCGCACGTACCCCTCCACGGCCAGCCCGCCCCCAGCGGCGCCTCCCCCCGCACCGGCGCCAGTGCTGCCGACCTCGTCAGTCCTGGCCCCCGCAGCGTCCTCCGGGTCGCCTGCGGGCGCGAGGACCCGGGCGCCCAGGACCCGTCCGGCCCCGTTCCACCCGGCACCGACCATGAGCGCCCGCTCCAGAAGAGCGTCGTCCACCGGCCCTGGCACGGGGGCGTCCCAGCGGCTGCGCACCACCAGGTCGTCCCCTTCCAGGCCGACCTGGACCTGGTGCTCACCGACCTCCACCACCAGGCCGCTCCCCGAAGCGCCCTGGGGACCCTGCTCCTGGTCCCCCTGGACCTGCGGGCCACCACCCTCCTGGCTCCCGTCCTGCTCGTCGCAGCGGGCCTGCCCGCCTCCCTGCGCGGGCCCGCTCTCACCACGAGCGGCTCCCGGAACCTGGCCGCCCTGCGGACCGGGGTCCCGGCCACCAGCGTTGTCGCGGGCGACGTCCTGGGCGACCCTGCGGCCCGCTGCGGACAGGACGGCGCTGACGCGGGCAGCGGTCACGGCCTGGTGGGGACCTGCGCCCTGGTCATCGTTCCCCGGGCGTGTACCAGCGCGCCCGTGCCCGTCGGCACCGTCCGCACCACCACCGGCGCCCGCGGCAGCCTCGACGGGGCTGCCAGCACCATCGGCACCGCTCTCCCCGGCGTCGTCAGGTGACGCACCGTGGGGGGCGCCACCGGGACGCAGCCCCTCCAGCAGCCTCCGGCCGACGGCGGCCTGCCGCCCCTCCTCCGGCTTGCGGTCCCTCACCGAGCGCTCCAGCAGCTGGACGAGAAGCTCGTCGGCCCCTATGTCCTGGGCGGTCAGGCCAGCACGGCCAGCGTGCTCCATGGCCCCGACCAACAGGGTGCCCGCGTGGTCCAGGTCAGAGTCGGCCGCCGCCCTGGCCCGCTCCACCAGCTCACGGGCCTGGTGGGCAGACTCCTCCGGGGAGAGGCTGACGGCGTCGCGCTCCTGGTCAAGAAGGCCCACGGAGGCAGCCATCGCGTTGAAGCGCGTCTGCGGGAACACCTCCTCCAGGTGCCTGAGGAAGCCCACGCAGTCCTCGGTGGCGTCCTCCACCACGTGGAGGAGCTGGGCGTCGCTCAGGCCGACGCCCACGGGCACCACCGCGCTGGCAGTCATGAGCAGCGCCCCGCCGCTGCCCACCTCGGTCACTCCCGCCACCGGCACGCCCCGGCCGAGGTTCCAGCCGTTGGCGACGACCACCAGCGGCACCTCCAGGCTCAGCGGAGCCTGCGGGAGCCACCACGCCCCCACCCTCAGCATGCTTGCCTCCGCCACCAGGCTGACGACCCCGGAGTCCACCATGACCCGGACCTCCTTGTCAGGGGTCAGGGAGTAAGGGAGGTGGAGGGAGGCCACAGCGCGCTCCAGGCGCCTGGGAGTGACACGCGCCAGCTGCGCGGCAGGCGCAGCACCCCGGGAGGAGGGCCTGCGGCGCGCGCCGCCCCTGGGCGCGGACTTGCGGCGTGCTGATCGTGATGCCATCGGCTGCTCCTGGGGTCGTGGGTCGCTGGTTCTGGTCTCTAGGTCGGTGGCCGGGCACGGGCGAGGTGCTGGCTGGGGGTCCAGGAGCCGGGCGGGCAGGCCCTCGCCCGGCTCCCCAGGCACAGGCAACAGGGAGAAGCCGTCCAGGTCAAGGGGCCTGGCCGTGGGCACCTGGTCCGCAGGGGCACCCGTCGCGCAGGCACCCCCCACACGGGCACCCGTCCCACGCCGGTACCGACGACACCTGCCCGGGCAGCAGGCTCCCCACACACGGGCACCCGTCCCGCCGCCGAGTAGGCTGTCACCAGCGTCGAGCCTGACGCGGCAGCAACCCCAGCAACCGCCCCAGCGAGAGCAGGCAACGGGGCAGGCTCCACCGCCGCGCGGCCTCCCGCTCCCGTCAGCACCTGTCCCGCCAGAGGAGGGCACCACGCATGAGCGCCGTCCAGGTCGTGTGCACCGCCATCGTCGTCCTCACCACGGTGGTCGGTACCACGGTTTTCGCACGCGCCTGCTTCACTATTGCGGCCCGGATGGCGGTGGGCCGCAAGGTCCCCTCCCAGCGCCTGCGGCCGGTGGGGCGCCGGGTGTGGCTGTCGCTGTCCGCCGCGCTCAACCACCGCGCCTTCCGGGGGCGCCCTCTTGTCAGGGCAGCCCACTGGCTGGTCATGGTCTCCTTCCCCCTGCTCTTCCTCACCCTGGTCAGCGGCTACGGGCAGGTGCTGGGCGGGGCGTCCTTCACCCTGCCGGTCATCGGCCACGCCGCCTGGTGGGGGTGGGTGACCGAGGGCATCGGCTGGCTGTCCCTGGCGGGCATCACGGGCCTGAGCGTCCTGCGGTGGCGCCTGACGCGCGCCGACCGCGCCGCCCCGCCCTACGCGGCCGACTCCCAGGGCGGCCGACACCCCCGCACCCCCCGCTTCTCCGGCTCGACCTCCTCCCAGGCACGGTTCGTGGAGGCCACGATCATCGGCGTGGTGGCCTGCGTCATCGTGCTGCGCATGCTGGAGCACGCCCTGCTGGCCCTCTCCCCCGAGGCCTCCCAGCGCGCCCTGGCCAGCTGGACACACTTCCCCCTGACCGCCTGGAGCGGGCCGTTCCTGACACCCCTGGGGACCTCGGCGCTGGAGGCGTCGGTCATGGTGGCGGCCACCGTCAAGGTGGCGCTGTCCATGAGCTGGTTCGTGGTGGTCGGCCTGCAGCCCTCCATGGGTGTGGCCTGGCACCGCTTCCTGGCCTTTGTCAACATCTACGCCCGGCGTGAGACGGACGGGTCGAAGTCCCTGGGCCCCGCCCAGCCCATGGAGGTCGGCGGCCAGCCCCTGAGCGCGGACACGCTGGACCAGCTTGAGGAGGAGATGGAGGCGGCCGAGGACTCCGGCGAGGAGCTGCGCCTGGGCGTGGGACGGATTGAGGACTTCACGTGGAAGGGGCTGCTGGACTTCTCCACCTGCACCGAGTGCGGGCGCTGCCAGGACCTGTGCCCGGCCTGGAACACCGGCAAGCCGCTGAGCCCCAAGCTCTTCGTCATGGCGCTGCGCGACCACCACGCGGCCGCTGCCCCCTACCTGCGTGCGGCCGCCTCCCTGGGGGTGGCCCCCGACGAGGTCACCGAGGAGGCTCTGGCCTCGCGCCCGGCCTCCGGCGGCCTGGTGGGGCGTGTCGCGGGGATGCGCGACGGCCTGGCCCGCCAGACCAGCCTGGGCCTGGAGCCCGGGACCGCCCACACCAGCGACGTCCTGGGCGCCCTGCTGGCGGCCAGGGCCGCACCCAGCGAGACGGGGGTGACAACCCGCCCCGCCCCGCTGGCAGGCGCGGTCATCCCCGGGGACGTGCTGTGGTCGTGCACCTTGTGCGGGGCCTGTGTGGACCAGTGCCCGGTGGACATCGAGCACGTGGACCACGTCATTGACGTGCGCCGCCAGCAGGTCCTCATGGAGTCGGCCTTCCCCAAGGAGCTGGGGCAGATGTTCCGCAGGCTGGAGTCGCGGGGCAACCCTTGGGGGCTGCCCGCGCGCAAGCGGATGGAGTGGGCCAAGGGCCTGGACTTCGAGGTACCGGTGGTAGGGGTGGACGTGGAGGACGCCTCCGAGGTGGACTACCTGTTCTGGGTGGGCTGCGCGGGCGCCTACGAGGACCGGGCCAGGCGGACCACCCAGGCCGTGGCCGAGCTGCTCCACACGGCCGGGGTCAGCTTCGCGGTCCTGGGCGAGGGGGAGACCTGCACCGGCGACCCGGCCCGGCGCGCAGGCAATGAGATCCTCTACCAGATGCTGGCCGCCCAGAACGTGGAGACCCTGCGGGAGGCGGGGGCTCAGCGGATCGTGGTCAGCTGTGCTCACTGCTTCAACACGATCGCCCGGGAGTACCCGCAGGTCGGGGGCCGCTACGAGGTCCTGCACTACACCCAGCTGCTGAGCCGCCTGGTCCGCGAGGGGCGGCTGCGTCCGGCACCGCCCCAGGCTGGTACGGCGGCAGGCGCCGCCGGAGCCGAGGGGGCCACCGGGGAGGCCACTGAGCAGGCCGCCGCCCCGGCCAGGAGCACCGGGACGGCCACGCCCCTGGTCACCTACCACGACGCCTGCTACCTGGGGCGGCACAACCAGGTCTACTCGCCTCCCCGCGAGCTCCTCCAGGCCACGGGAGCGACCACTGTGGAGATGCCCCGCAGCCGGGAGCGGGGCTTCTGCTGCGGGGGTGGCGGGGCGCGCGCCTTCATGGAGGAGACCATCGGGACACGCGTCGCTGTGGAGCGCTCCCGGGAGGCTGTCGCCTCCGGGGCCCAGGTGGTTGCTACCGCCTGCCCCTTCTGCACCACGATGCTGTCTGACGGCGTGGCCAGCGAGGGTGCTGACGTGAGGGTGACCGACGTGGCCACCCTGACGCTGGAGGCCGTGCGACGGGGCCAGGCCTCCGGGGCGTAGCCCGAGCACGCGGCGGCCTCCCTGCACCCTGCTACGCGCACCCCCCTTGCGCCACGCCCCAATTAAGCTTACCATAAAACATATTGGGCGACACCGCGTCACGCTGCCTTAGGCACTCAAGGCAAGGAGGCCTCGATGTCACGCACCACCACCCGCAGACCACCCCCCGCCAGCACGACGACACCCCCCACCCCCCGCCAGCAGCATCGTTCCCGGCACGCCTCACCCGGCACCACCCGCAGGACGCTCCTGGCGACCTGCGCCACCACGCTGGGCCTGCTGGCGCTGCCCGGCCTGCCCACGCTGGCTGCCTGCACCGCCGAGCGCACCGCAGGCTACGACGGCGGCGCGGCAGGCGGCCAAGGCGCCCTCATCGGCATCTCCATGCCGACCAAGAACCTGGAGCGGTGGAGCCGCGACGGTACCAACCTCATGACGCTCCTGGAGGGGAAGGGCTACACCGTCGAGCTGCAGTTCGCCGACAACAAGGTGGAGCAGCAGAGCTCCCAGATCCAGACCATGGTCAACAAGAGCCCCGCCGCCATCGTCGTCGGGGCGATCGACGGCTCGGCGCTGAGCCCGGTCCTGACCTCAGCAGCGACCCTGGGCGTGACCGTCATCGCCTACGACCGCCTCATCCGTGACACCGAGTCAGTGGACTACTACGTCACCTTCGACAACTACAACGTCGGCGCCATGCAGGGCCGCTACATCATTGAGGCCCTGGGGCTCGACGACGGCCAGGGGCCCTTCAACTTCGAGCCCTTCGCCGGCAGCCCGGACGACAACAACGCCCGGTTCTTCTTCGAGGGCGCCTGGGACGAGCTGGACCCCTACATCCGCTCCGGCCAGCTGGTCTGCCCCTCCGGCAAGATGCCCTCCTCGGTGGACGCCTGGCAGTCCATCGGTATCCAGGCCTGGTCCAACACCACCGCCCAGTCGGAGATGGAGAACCGGCTCAACTCCTTCTACAGCGCCACCACCCGTGTGGAGGTGGTCCTGTGCCCCAACGACGCCATCGCCCTGGGAGTGAGCCAGGCCCTGGGCGGGGCGGGCTACGGCGAGGCCGACTGGCCGGTGCTCACCGGCCAGGACGCCGACCAGGCCAACGTCGCCCGCATCGTCTCCGGGCGCCAGTCCATGACCGTCTTCAAGGACACCCGGCTGCTGGGCGAGCGCTGCGCCACCATGGTGGACCAGGTCGCCACCGGGGCCACGGTGGAGGTCAACGACACCACCTCCTACGACAACGGCGTCACCGTGGTCCCCTCCTACCTGCTGGACCCAGTGGCCGTGGACGCCGACAACGTGGCCGAGGTGCTCGTCGACTCCGGCTACTACACCGCCGAGGAGGTGGGGCTGTGAGCCTCCGACGCCACGACGCCGCCGGGCCTACAGCCGCCTCACGTCGGCAGCCGGCCCGGGCAGGTACCCAGGAAGGAGCCTGCCGTGACTGCTGAGACCATCCTCCAGATGCGCCATATCACCAAGTCCTTCGGCGCTCGCAAGGCGCTGGACGACGTCAGCCTCGAGGTGCGCCGCGCCGAGATCCACGCCGTGTGCGGGGAGAACGGGGCGGGCAAGTCCACGCTCATGAACGTCCTGTCGGGGGTGTGGCCGCGGGGCACCTACGACGGCGACGTCGTCTACGACGGTCGGGTGCGCCAGTTCCGTTCCGTGCGTGACTCCGAGTCGGCCGGGATCGTCATCATCCACCAGGAGCTGGCCCTGAGCCCCCACCTGTCCGTGGCGGAGAACATCTTCCTGGGCAACGAGCGCGCCCGCCACGGTGTCATCGACTGGGAGGCCACCCGCGAGGCCGCCGCAGCCCTGCTGGAGCAGGTGGGGCTGCCGGTCCCGCCCCGCACGCGGGTCGGCGACCTCGGCGTGGGCAGCCAGCAGCTCGTCGAGATCGCCAAGGCCCTGTCCAGGCGGGTGCGCCTGCTCATCCTGGACGAGCCCACCGCCGCGCTCAACGACGAGGACTCCGCCCACCTGCTCGAGCTCATGACAGGGCTGCGCGACCAGGGGATGACGATGGTGCTGATCTCCCACAAGCTCGGGGAGGTGAGCCGGGTCGCCCAGCGCGCCACCGTCATCCGCGACGGGCGCACCGTGCGGACCGCGCCCCTGGAGGGAGCGGGAAGCATCGACGAGGAGGAGATCATCCACCTCATGGTGGGCCGTCCCCTGTCCAACCGCTACCCCGAGCGCACCCGCCCCCAGGGCGCCACCGACCTCGCCCGGGCAGACGCCACCCGGGCCGATCCCACCGCCCAGGGCTCAGGCCCCAGTGGCAGCGGGGACGTCAGCGACAGCGGGACCAGGACGTCGGCCCCCGGGGTGGACCCACCCCTCCTGGAGGTGCGTGACTGGACCGTCCACCACCCCGCCGACCCCTCCCGCACGGTCGTCAACGGCGCCGCGCTGACCCTGGCCCGGGGAGAGGTCGTCGGGCTGGCCGGGCTCATGGGGGCCGGACGCACCGAGCTGGCCATGAGCCTGTTCGGCCGCTCCTGGGGGACGAGGATCTCCGGGACCGTGCTCAAGGAGGGCCGACCCGTGTCCACCTCCACCGTGGCGGCTGCCATCCGCCACGGGCTGGCCTACGTCCCTGAGGACCGCAAGGACCTGGGTCTCAACCTCATCCAGGACGTGAGGACCAACACCACGGCGGCCGCCCTGGGCCGGGTGTCGCGCCACGGCGTCATCGACCCCGGCAAGGAGCAGGAGGTGGCCGAGGAGTACCGCACCAGCCTGCGGATCAAGACGGGCTCCCTGGAGGACCCCGTGGGCTCCCTGTCCGGCGGGAACCAGCAGAAGGTGGTGCTGGCCCGCTGGATGCTCACCGGCCCCGACGTCCTCATCCTCGACGAGCCGACCCGGGGCATCGACGTCGGCGCCAAGTACGAGATCTACCAGATCATCAACGAGCTGGCCGACGCGGGCAAGGCTGTCCTGGTCATCTCCTCCGAGCTGCCCGAGCTGC
This sequence comes from Actinomyces wuliandei, assembly GCF_004010955.1. Lineage (NCBI taxonomy): Bacteria > Bacillati > Actinomycetota > Actinomycetes > Actinomycetales > Actinomycetaceae > Actinomyces > Actinomyces wuliandei. Next base: position 273,234 of record NZ_CP025227.1, on the reverse strand, counting down.
TGGGGACCTGCGACCGCATCTACGCCATGAGCCAGGGCCGCGTCACCGGGCAGCTGCCCCGGGCCGAGGCGGACCAGGAGGGCCTCATGCGGCTCATGACCGCTGAGACCGCCAGCCCCGCAGCGACCACCACAGGGACCACCACCCAGCGCAGGGAGACGCGATGAGCACCGTGGGAGCATACCTGGGACACAACCTGCGCCAGTACGGGATCCTCGCCGCCCTGGTCGCCATCATCGCCTTCTTCCAGGTGCTGACGGACGGGCTGCTGCTCTCCCCCAACAACGTGGCCAGCCTCATCCAGCAGAACGCCTATGTCATGATCCTGGCGGTGGGCATGGTCATGGTCATCATCGCCCGGCACATCGACCTGTCCGTGGGCTCCCAGGTGGGGTTCATCGGCGGCGTCATCGGCCTGCTGGTGGTCAGCGCGGGCGTGCCGTGGCCGACGGCGGTGCTGGCCGCCGTCGCCCTGGGCCTGCTCATCGGGTGCTGGCAAGGGTTCTGGGTGGCCTTCGTGGGGGTCCCGGCCTTTATCGTGACCCTGGCGGGGATGCTCATCTTCCGGGGCCTGACCGTGGTCCTGGTCCAGCGCACCGTCTCCGGCCTGCCGCCGGGCCTGGTAGCGATCGCCAACGGGTCCCTGCCGCCGTGGCTGGGCTACCTCAGGAACTTTGACGGCGTGACGGTCCTCGTCGGCGTGCTGGCCGTGGCCGGGTTCACCTGGTCCCAGCTGCGCGCCCGACGGCGCAGCCGGGCGGCGGGGCGCGAGGTCGAGCCGGCCAGGACGGTGGCCCTGCGCCTGGCCGTGCTCACCGTGGCGGTCGGCTTCCTCACGGCGCTGCTGGCCTACTCAGCCGGGGGCACACCCACCGTCCTGGTCATCGTGGGGGTCGTGGTGCTGGTCTACTCCTTCGTCATGAACCGCACGGTGCTGGGACGCCACGTCTACGCCGTGGGCGGCAACCTCAAGGCCGCCCGGCTCAGCGGGATCAACACGCGGCGCGTCGACTTCCTGGTCTTCGTCAACATGGGGTTCCTGGCGGCGCTGGCGGCGGTCGTGACCACCTCACGGGCCGGGGCGGCGGTGTCAACCGCAGGGAACCTCTACGAGATGGACGCTATCGCCGCCGCCTACATCGGTGGGGCGGCCGTCAGCGGAGGGGTCGGCCGGGTCTCCGGGGCGATCATCGGCGCCCTCATCATGGGGGTGCTCAACATGGGACTGTCCATCATGGCGGTGGACTCCGCCTGGCAGCAGGCGATCAAGGGCCTGGTGCTGCTGGTGGCCGTGGCTGTTGACGTCGTCGGCAAGCGGCGCGGCGCCGCCTGAGCCGTACCGGGCGGTACCGCCCACTCCGTAAGCAAGCAGGCTCCTACCGCCCAGACGGGCAGCAGGGCACCCCACGTGACGGGACCGCTCAGGAATCAGGTGTCAGAGGGTGCTGAGCTGGCGGATCTGGTCGAGCCCCCTCCTCCTGGCTCCGGAGAAGTAGGGGCTGTGAGTGACCTTGACGGTCTCCAGGGAGTCAGCCCCCACCAGGACGATGTTCACCTGCGGCCGGTCGTGGTACTCGATCTCAGCCGCCCGGTACGCGGTAGTCGCAGCGTCGACGTCCTGGCCGAAGGACTCCTGGTAGATGAGCTCATCACGGTCACGGTCGTAGATGAGCAGGAACTGCTGCACACAGTCAGTCCTGACTGCTCAGGTCCTCCAGCGCCTGCTGGCCCTCCCCCCCTTTTGGCTGCACATCTTCACCAGGCTGCCTGCAGCACCCTCGGGGCGACGAGGCACCGGCTCTCCCGTAATTCTGCGGGAGGCGAACCAGCCGCTGTGGGGACCACGCGTCACCACCAGCCCCATGATGTGCACCAGGCGGGCCGGCGCACATCATGGACCCCGCGCCACGAGGAAACCGGGAGGGCAGTCCCCGCACCCCACGCGCCGATCCCAGCACAAACCCGCAGAAGCACGCGGATTTCTCAACCTGCCTCAACTTCGACAGACAAGCCGACCCCCGCCCCTACCACCACCACGCGCCCGAAGATGTGCAACCCGCCTGCGACGAGGGCATCACCGCAGGCCGGTCCCGCCCCTCATGTCGCCTGGAGCTATCTCTCCCGGGACTCAGGCCGCTCCTGGGCCTGGGTCAGGACCGCCACCGTGCGCGCCGGCACGCTCACCGTGCCTGAGACCGGGTCGAAGCGAGTCGTGCGGACCACCCCGTCCGCGCCCTCCTCCTGGATGCGGGAGAGCCGGAAGTCACGCCCCGCCAGGGTGGGCAGCGGCTGGGCGACCCTGGCTGCCGAGGCGTTGAGCACCACCAGGACCCCGTCCAGCGCGGGGTCGATGTCCTGGAAGCCGCCGGAGCCATGAGGGTCGGTGTCGTCAACAAGCATGGCGACCACCCCGGGAAGCGCCCCCGGCCCCGACCCCGGGAAGCTGACCCGCTCGCGGACCAGGTCGGGGTCCCCCAGCCAGAACAGGGGGGTGGAGGCGCGCAGGCGCAGCAGGTCCAGGGCCTGGTCGCGCGCCGTGGCGATATAGGCAGGTGAGGGGACCAGGGACGGCTCACCCAGCAGCTCGGACTGCACCCCCCAGCGCTCACGGTTGCGCTCCCCGGGCGGCAGCCCCCGGCCGAAGCCGTTGTCCCGCCCGGTCCAGTCCACCGCGTTGAACCAGTCCCCGGAGTTGTAGGAGTCCCGGTCCAGGGACTTCGAGCGCAGCAGCTCGGTGCCGGCCGCCCAGAAGGCGGGCGACTGCCCCAGGGTCACCGTGGCCAGGCAGAGGATGTGCATGCGTACCCGGTCCGCCATGGTCGTCCTGCGCGGCAGCTTGTAGGCCAGCAGGTCGTAGAGCGTCTCGTTGTCATGGGCCTCCACGTAGCTGACGCTCTCCTGCGGGGCGCTGGCATAGGCGGCCACCGACCCGTTGAACCCGAGCTCCTCGCCCCGCCTGACCGCTCCCTCTGCGGTGGTCAGCCCGTAGGTCCTCAGGTTGCCTGCCAGTCCCAGCCTGACCAGGTCGGTGCGGTAGGCGAGGTCCGCCGCCTGCTCAGCCGGGCTGCGGTGGTCGTGCCCATTGGGGTCGGTGACCAGTCCGCTGCCGAACCCCTGGCGGGCGCGGTGGTCGACGTCGAAGGGGCTGCCCCCGTGGACCGCGTCGCGCAGACGGTCGTTGAAGGTACCGATCCCAGTGCCGTCCAGCTGGCCCTGGCTGGCCTGGGTGAACAGGGCGTTGCTGGCTACCTCTCCGAAGCTCCACCCCTCGCCGTAGAGGTAGAGGGCACGCCCGTCCACGTCGTCGTCAGCCAGGGTGAGGCGGTTCAGCGCCTCACGCAGCCGCACCATGGTGTCCCGGGAGTGGTGGCCCATGAGGTCGAAGCGGAACCCGTCCACCTTGTAGTGCCTGGCCCACCACAAGACGGAGTCGATCATGAGCCGCTCCGTCATGGCGTTCTCGGTAGCGGTGTTGGCGCAGCAGGTGGAGGTGGTGACCTTTCCGACGGCGTCCAGGCGGTGGTAGTACCCCGGCACCACCTTGTCCAAGACGCTGGTGGGCGCCTGCCCCGAGGCTGCGGTGTGGTTGTAGACCTGGTCGAGCACCACCTGCAGTCCTGCGGCGTGCAGCGCGCCGACCATCTCCCGGAGCTCGACCGTGCGCGCTCCCCCGTCCTGGTGGCCGTCCGTGGCGTAGGAGCCCTCCGGAACCATCCAGTGAAAGGGGTCGTAGCCCCAGTTGTAGGCGTCGGTGTCGGCGACGGCGGTGATCGCGGCCTGCTGGTCGGCGGAGGCGGGGCCAGCCTCTGCGGGGACGTCGGGGACCGCCTGCCTGGTGCGCCGCTCCGGGATCGTGGCGATGTCAAAGACGGGCATGAGGTGGACGGTGCTCAGCCCGGCGCGGGCCAGCCTGGTCAGGTGCCTCATGCCGGCGGAGTCGGGAAGGGTGAAGGCCTTGTAGGTTCCGCGCCTGCTGGCTGGGACAGTGGTGTCTGCGGCGGAGAAGTCGCGCACGTGCAGCTCGTAGATGCTGCGGGAGGCGTCATTGGCCACCACCGGCGCGGGGGTATCAGTCCACTGGCGAGGGGCCAGCCGGGGGTCGGACAGGTCAGCGGCCACGGACCTGGTGGAGTCCACGGTCAGGGCGACGGAGTAGGGGTCGGTCACCAGGTTGGTCTCCACCCGCCCGGTCGCGGGGACGTAGACCTCCACCTCCCACAGGTACTGGCAGCCAGCCGGGATCGTGGCGTCACGGTTGGGGACCCGCCAGCAGCCGTCCTCACCCCGCTCAGCGAGGGTACGCACTGCGGGTCCGGCTACCCGGGGCACGGAGCCGTGCGGGTCGCCGGTGGGCCAGCTGAGAAGGGTCACCGACTTGGCGGTGGGCGCCCACAGGGCGAAGGAGGGGCAGCCCTGGGAGAAGGTGACGCCCAGCGTGGCGCGACGGGCGGCGTCAGCGTAGAGGTGGTCGAGGACAACGGCTGTCTGGACCCCGGTGACCGCGTCCACGACACCCTCCACGACACCCTCACCAGGACCTGGGGCTGGGGACGTCTGCGGCCCGGACACCGGAGCCTGAGGGACCACGGCATCCTGGCCAGACGCACCAGGCACAAGGGCGTCTGCGGCCCCGATACCGGGGTTACCGGGGCCGGGAACGTCCCCGGAGCCGCCGAGGCTGCCGGTACCGGCAGCGCCAACAGTGTCAGCGGCATCAGCGGCATCAGCGACACTGTCAGTGCCGCTGTCGGCGCTGTCGTCGGTGCTGACAGCGCTGTCGGCACCGACGGGAACTCGCACCCGCTGCACCACGAGGAGCTGTCCGGTCAGGGCCTCGCGGACACCGTCCTCGTCAAGCCCGGCAGCGCCCTCGTCGTCCACCAGGCTCAGGGCGACGTAGCCCTCCAGGTTGGGGTGGTTCTCCAGGACCCGGCGGGGCAGGTCCCCCGCGACCCTCAGCGGCAGGACCATCGGGTCGGGCAGGCCGTCGGTGCCGCGCACCGCGCTACTGACCACCCGCGCACCACCCCGGGAGGCCAGCACGAGGCTCAGCGACAACCCCGCCCCCTGGCGAGGAGCCCCCTCGTCGTCCACGACGTCCTCACGTCCCGTGCCCCGAGGCAGCAGCGACACGGGCCAGGCCAGGGTGTCGGGCTCCACCCAGTAGGCCCGCAGCTCGGCGGAGCCTGCCACCGGAGGGTCGCACGGACCGGTGACAGAGACCTGGGACGGTGTCAGCAGTGTGGTCGTTGATGTGGTCGTAGGTGTGAAGGTCACCGTCTTTCCTCTTCCTGCACGACTTCCTGCACGGCTGGGACGCGGTCACGACACGGACGGGGGCTCACAAGGCCCCTTCTGGACCCGTAGTCTCCCTCCCACGTGGGCGACACGCCAGCGCGTCCAGCCCCTGACGAACTCCCGGGCCGCTCCCACCTCCCAGTACCACACCAGGCTGGGGCGAGACGCACCCGGCAGGGAGCCACTCCGCCCCGAGCGACCACCCGACAAGGAGCACCCGCCTGCGACCTAGGCTGGTGGCATGAGCGACATGGAGCCTCCGTCCCTCTTCGACGCCGCGCCGCACGTCACCGAGCCGGACGCCACCACTGCGAGGAGGCCCGGGGCGGGCTCCGGACGCCCCGCCGAGCCGGAGTCAGGTGCGAGCAGACACGCGGAGGGGCTGCGCACTACCGCCCCCCAGCCGTTGGCGGACCGGCTCCGCCCCCAGAGCCTGGAGGACGTCGTCGGACAGGACCACCTCCTGGCCCCCGACGCGCCCCTGGGCAGGATGCTGGAGGCGGGCAGCCTGTCCTCAACCATCCTGTGGGGGCCTCCCGGCTGCGGCAAGACGACGATCGCCCGGCTCCTGGCCGAGCGCGCCGGCCTGGTCTTCGAGCCCCTGTCGGCCACGTTCTCCGGGGTCGCGGACCTGCGCAAGGTGTTCACGGCGGCCACCCGGCGCCGCCAGGTCGGCCAGGGGACCCTGCTCTTCGTCGATGAGGTCCACCGCTTCAACCGCGCCCAGCAGGACTCGTTCCTCCCCTATGTGGAGGACGGGACCGTGGTGCTGGTGGGGGCCACCACGGAGAACCCCAGCTTCGAGCTCAACGGGGCGCTGCTGTCGCGCTGCCAGGTCCTGGTCCTGCGGCGCCTGGAGGAGCCAGCCCTGGAGCTCCTGCTGGGGCGCGCCGAGTCCCTGACCGGGGGGCCGCTGCCGCTGACCCCCGCAGCCCGGGCGGCGCTGCTGGCCATGGCCGACGGTGACGGCCGCTACCTGCTGGGCATGGTGGAGCAGGTGCTCGCCGCAGCCGCCCTGCCAGGGCACCCCGCCAGCCCGGCCGCCGTGGACGGCACCGGTGAGCCCGAGCCCACAGGCCGGCCCGGCAGTCCCGGCAGCACCGAGCTGGACTCCGACGAGCCTGGCACCGGCAGGGCGGGTGCCCTCGACGTCGAGGCCCTGACCGCCGTCGTCGCCTCCCGGGCGCCCCTGTACGACAAGTCCAGCGAGGAGCACTACAACCTCATCTCGGCCCTGCACAAGTCCATGCGCGGCTCCGACCCCGACGCCGCCCTGTACTGGCTGGCCCGCATGCTGGCAGGCGGGGAGGACCCGCTGTACGTGGCGCGGCGCCTGGTGCGCTTCGCCAGCGAGGACGTCGGGCTGGCCGACCCCGGTGCCCTCACGACGGCCCTGGCCGCCTGGGAGGCCTACGAGCGGCTGGGCTCCCCCGAGGGCGAGCTGGCTGTCGCCCAGGCCGTGGTCTACCTGGCCACCGCCCCGAAGTCCGTGGCCGTCTACCGGGGCCTGGGGCGGGCCACGGCCCTGGCCCGCCAGACCGGCTCGCTGGCCCCGCCCGCCCACATCCTCAACGCCCCCACCCGTCTCATGAAGGACCTGGGCTACGGCGAGGGCTACCAGTACGACCCTGACGCCGAGGACGGCTTCTCCGGAGCCGACTACATGCCCCAGGCCCTCCCACCACGCCAGCAGCGCCAGCAGCTCTACGAGCCCACCGACCACGGGCACGAGCGCAGCATCCGCCAGCGTCTGGACTACTGGCAGGGGCTGCGCGAGCAGCGGGGCGGGTGACGGGGCAGGTCAGGCAGGCCCCACCCGTCGTCCCCCGGCGCAGCCTACCGAGAGGAATCGGTACATCTCGGTGCGGGCAGGCAGCGCACAGCACCCGCGAGCCACCCGCGAGTACGGTATGCCGCAGACAGTACGGCCCGTCCAGCACCGGCACGCCTGCTCCCCCGCAGGCGCTCGGACCGTTACCGTGTGCCAGCAGCAAGGAGGTCCCCGTGAGCAGCGACAGTTCCCGCCGTCCCGATGACGTCCCGGGCCCGCCAGGCCCCCGGCTCACACCCGAGCCGGACGACGACGGCCAGGTGCCACCCCGCCAGGACGTCCTGGCACCTCCGACACAAGCACGGCCGGCTACGGGCCAGGCACGGCAGCAGGCCGGGGAGTCCTCCCTGACTGCCAGCACCCCCGACCTGGCACGGGACGTTGCCGCCCCCTCCTCGGCTCCCGCCCCCTCCGCTGGCTCCGATTCAGCAGCTCCCGCTCCAGTCCCCGCCCCCACTGCCTCCGAGCCTTCCCCAGTCACTGACGCGGCGCCTGCGTCGCCCGGGGCCGCCCCATCGGCTGACACCGATCCTGCCCAGCCTGAGGCACCTGTGGAGGCCGACGTGCCCCAGGCTGGCAGCACGTCGGCGGCCCAGGCGCAACCCCAGGGCAGCCCCACACCACCTGAGGCTCCCGAGGAGGACCAGCCAGGGCCTGACGCCCCTCTCCTGCCCCTGCCCACGCCCTCCACCGGTACTCCACCAGCGCTTGAGCCCATCACGGAGCTGCCCAGCGACATCGGCAAGCCGATCTCTGAGGCGGAGGTACGTCGGCACCTGGCGGAGCTGTCCGGCCGAGACAGTGCCGACACCTCTGGCACCGACGCGCCCGGTACCAGCGCCCCTGGCGCTGACAGCCCCGGCACCGGTGACGACGCGGGCAGCAACACCCCTGCCGCTCCCGACGCCACCCCCGCCCCTGTCAACAGCGGTCCCACCGTCACGCCCACTAAGGGTGTCGAGGAGCAGCAGACCGGGGAGCGGCAGGGCGTCGAGAGTCCCCAGCAGGGCAGCGAGGAGACGCAGCCCACCGCCAGCCCGGCCGCCACCGCCGCAGGTGCTGTCACCGTCGTCGCGACCACCAGCGGCAGCCCGGGAGAGAGCCAGGCACCTGGTACCGCCAGGCCCGCAGTCAGCACCAAGCCCTCGGACAGCACCGGCCCCAGCGGCTCTCCCGGGGAGGCGCCTGACACTGCCCCGGCAGGACCAGCGGCCCAGGTACCCGCAGGGCTGCCCAGCACCCCGGCAGCACAGGCTGCCGGGGAGACCGTCACGACCGAGGAGACTGTAGCGGCCAATGAGGCTCACGAGAGGCTGCCTGCGGCCAGCAGCCTCAGTCAACCCCCGCTTGCCGCTGACGTCCCCGAGCAGCCCCGGTCCCCTGCCACGGCACCCGCCACCAGGCCGGAGGCGCCCCGCCTGCGGCGCTACCAGCCCCCCACGGGCGACGCCGCCCTGGAGGACACGGCGGTTCGACGACGCGCCCTGCTGTCATTGGACCCCCAGCCTGGCGAAGACACACCGTCCTCGGCCGCCCCGCACCTGCCGACAAGCCGGGACGCAGCCGACCCTCAGCCGCCCGTCCAAGGTTCCCAGTCGGCCACTCGGAGTTCCCTGCCAGCCTCCCAGCCCGCCCCTCTGCCAGCCGACCCGGACTCCGCCCCGGCAGGCTCCTCCGCAGCCGCCCCCTCGGCAGGTGCCCCGGACACCACCTCCCCGAACACCACGGCTGCGGACGTGCCGCCAACCCCTCTGCCAGCCACCGCGTCCGCAGGCACGCCGGACTCCGCAGCCTCTGCGCCCTCTGCCTCCTCCCGGCGGTCACGCCCTCGCGGCTCCCACAGGAGGGAGACGCCCCGGGAGAAGACCCGTGCCGCCCGGCGCACGGGCTCCCGGGCCGCATCCCACTGGGCTGGGGTGCTGGTCGCCGTGGCGCTGCTCCCACTGGCCTGGTTCCTGGTGCATGACGGCGCCGTCCACATGACTGGCGGGGACGCCTCCGTGTGGCCCGACTCGGTCAGCGTCAGGGGTGCTACCGAGCTGGTCTGCGGCGCGGCGGCCTTCGTCGTGGCCCTGTTCATGGCGCACCGCTCCTCACTGGGAACCTACGTGGTCGGAGGCCTCGGCCTCTTCTTCGGCCTGCCCTTCCTCGTGGCACCCGCAGCGGTGGCCTCGCTTGTCGGCCCCACCGTCGAGCGGCTACAGGCCCACTCCTCGCTGGGTGAGGCCCTGACCTCCTACGTCATGGCCGACGGGCTGACTGGGCGCTTCGTCCTCATGGGGCTGTTCATGGTCATGGTGGGGGTCGTCTCCGACTCCGCCAGGCGCGCGGGGCGACGCGAGCGCACCGCGCCGGGCGAGCCCGACCGTGAGACCGGCGACTGACCGGTGACTGACCTGCCCGCACGCGACGACCCGACCCCCTCGGCAGCGCCAGGGACAGGCGCACCCGGCCAGCCGCTCACCAGCGCACGGGCCGCCGCCCGTGACGCGGTGCCTGTCGTCGTCGGCTACGTGACACTGGGGCTGGCAGCAGGCGTGCTGCTGGTCGCCCAGGGTCTGTCCTGGTGGTGGGCGCCGATGTGGAGCCTCGTCATCTACTCCGGGACCATGCAGATGCTGCTGGTACCGCTGGCTGGTGCGGGGGAGCCGCTGGCCACCATCGCGGTGTCCACCGTCTTCGTCTCCGGCAGGCACGTCTTCTACGGCCTGGGCTTCCCCCTGGACCGGGTCCGGGGCAGCCTGGCCGCCCGCCTGTACTCGGTCCACGCCATCACCGACGAGGTCTACGCCCTGCTGGCCTCCAAGGACCGCCACTCCATGAGCGGGCGCTACGTCCTGACCGTCCAGGCTCTCAGCCACGGCGCCTGGACGGCTGGCACGACGGCAGGCGCCCTGGCTGGGACGGGGCTGGCCGCCCTGGTCGGGGAGCGCATCAGTCTGCTCGGCTTCGTCCTGACGGCACTGTTCGTGGTCCTGGCCATCGAGAACTGGAGGACGCACCCAGACATGGCCGTCCTGTGCCTGGGCATGCTGGCAGGCGGCACGGCCCTGCTCGTGGGTGGCTCCGCAGCACTGCTGGTGGGCCTGTCAGTGCTGGCTGCGGGCCTGGTGGCCCTGTTCGCCTGGCGGCACCGTGGCGCACGGCGTGACCATGGGGGCGGCAGCGGCCAGCCAGGCAGGAGGGGCGGCCGCCGCAGTGACTCCCACGAGGATTTCCACGACGACTCCCACGACGACCCGGCCCGCAGCCAGCAGGACGCCCGGCAGGAGGGGGCACAGTGCTGAGCACCACGCAGGTCGCCGTGGCTGTCCTCGTGGTCGCGGCCATCACCTTCGGCTGCCGGATCCTGCCTTTTGTGCTGCTGCGCGGACGGAGGGGCAGCGCCCTGCTGGACTTCCTGTCACGGGCGATGCCCCTGGGCGTCATGGTGGTGCTCGTGGCCTACACCCTGGACGGGGTCACCCTGGAGCCTGCCACGTGGGTGCCTGCGGCCGTGGGGGTCGCTGGGACCGCAGTGCTGCACCTGTGGCGCAGGTCGATCGCCCTGTCCCTGGTGGGTGGCACGGCGGCCTACGTCGCCCTGAGCCTGGCCATGGCCTGAGGGGGCTCCTGACGGAGCCTGCCCTGGCGTGTGGCGGGCGGTCGTAGGATGAGGCTCAGCCACAGGCCGCTGCGGAGGAAGGAGCCGACCGTGCGCGAGGAGAGGAGTACGCCATCGACCCGGCGCAGTTCCGACGCACGCTCCTGGACCAGCGTCGCACGCGGATGAAGGGCGGGCTGTACCACCTGACCCAGGTGCTCATGGCCTACAACACCAACCGGATCGAGGGGAGCCAGCTCGACCAGGAGCAGACCCGCTACATCTACGAGACCCGCACGATCACAGGAGACGGCGTCCCGGTCGATGATGTGGTCGAGACGGTCAACAGCTTCGACCTGTTTGACGAGATGCTGGGCCGGGTGGGCGAGCCAGTCACCGCCGAGACGATGAAGGACTACCACCGCATCCTCAAGCGCGGCACGGCGGACGCCCGTCGCCAGTCCTTCGCTGTGGGCGATTGGAAGCGCCAGGCCAACGTGGTTGGCGGGCAGGACACGACGCCGCCAGAGCAGGTGGAGGCCGCAGTCCAGAACCTGCTGGCCCGCACGCCGTCACAGATGTCCTTTGAGGACATTGCTGCGTTCCACTACCACTTTGAGTCGATCCACCCCTTCCAGGACGGCAACGGCCGGGTGGGCTGGGTGCTGATGTTCCAGCAGTGCCTGCGCCACGGAGTCATGCCGTTCATCGTGCTGGAGGAGAAGAAAGTATTCTACTACCGTGGCCTGAGCCGCTATGAGGAGGAGCCAGGATTCCTGCACGGCATGTTCCGCTCCCTGCAGGACGACTACTACGCCCGCTTCTCACGGTTAACCTCCCGGCGCCCCGGGCCGCACAAGCCCACCAGCGCCTCCACATAGGCCCGGTAAGCAGCCCACGTCCTCGGGGCGGTGTGCTCGTCCTCCTGCCCACGTACCACCCGCGTCGTCAGCAGAATACGCACACCACTCAACCTGCCCTGCAGGCTCGAAAAGAATCCACCCTCGTCACCAACCGACAATTCAGTCCAAAACATCTCACCATCGTGAGGCTTGGGCACCCAGCCCAGGCGGTCACGCACCGCAAACGCCGTGTCCCACGACACCGGCCACTCCAGCTCGGTCCACGCCCGGACCCACGCCACAGCCCGCTCCACAGGCAGTACCCTCATCTCCACCACAACCCTGCTCTCCCTCCCGGCCCACCGGCCCTGGGTCCGTCACACTCTGTCCTGACTGTTCTTGCGGTTGGACTGTGCGACCTGCCAGGCAGCCTCACCGCTCTAGGCTGCCTGGCGCTCTAGAGCCTGGCCATACGCACCTCCATGTCCTGGATCACCTCTGGAGTCAGCGAGAAGTCCATCTGGTGGCTGCGCACCACGCTACCGGGGGACGGGCTGGTGATGACCTCCAGGCTCAGGCGCGTGCCACTTCCCTTGACCGACTCCCACAGGGCGGGGTTGTCGCAGAAGAACTGAACCACCCGCTGGTCGCGCAGCATGCGGTCGCGCACGTAGGGCGGAGTGGCCTGGAAGGCATAGCCCTCATGAAAAGTCTGAACCGGCTTGGTGCTCACGGCGGAGCTGCCGCCCTTGAACTCGGGGATGACGATATGGCCGCCCGAGGATGAGACGGCCATGCCGTCCACGGAGTAGCTGCCGGGCCCCGCCTGGCCGGGGCCGGTGGAGCAGAAGGGCTGCGGGATGTAGTAGCCCTCACGGGTGAGGACCTGCTCCCCACCACGCTCGCCCACGTACTCCGCCACCCGGTTGCGCGCCCCACGCAGGCTTGTCACGTCCTGCGCCGCCCTCTCCAGAGCCTTAATCTGATCATCGGTGTAACCCGCATTCTGCAACTGCTCGGCCGTATCATCAAGGTTTTTCTTGTAAAGTCCCTTGCGGTGTACCCCGGCGGCATCATGGAGCCCAGCCTGGCCTGGGCGGCACGCAGGGTCGCGTCCAGCTCGGCGTGGCGCTGGAAGCGGGTGAGCATCTCCCCCAGGTCCTCCGCCCTGGCCACTGCGGCGCGCGATGAGGCCAGGCTGCGTGCCGCGCTGCGCGTGCCCGCGCTCAGCGCAGAGCCCGGTATAAAGGTCAGACCAAAGTCCAGGGCGTCCAGAGCCAGCTGCTCCAGGGTGAAGGTGCGCGCGTAGGAGCGGGTGGCCTCCACCGGGTCGCGCACAAAGGCGGACAGGCCCCGGCCGTGGGACATCGCCCACGTGGCCACGCCGGTCACCCCCACCGCCAGGGCCACCACGCGGAAGACGTTGCGGGCCAGCGGCTCGAGGCCGGGCACCGTGGCGGCCATGGCGTCACCGCGCACCCCGCGCACCTGGTTGGCCGTGGCCCGCCCCTCAGCCATGCGCTGCCTGCGCGTGAGCCCCACCGCCCCGTAGGCGGAGCGCACCAGCACAAGGTCGCTCCAGGAGAAGGCCGCCAGCGCAACCAGCGACTGGACCGGAAGCCACACCAGGGCGGGCACGCCCACCATGGGCGGCACCACCACCCGGGGCGCCCACGCCAGCGTGGTCCCCGCCGCACCCGCCTGGTGGCGGCGGTAGGCGTCCACCAGCAGTCACACCACCAGCAGGACCACACTGAGTCTCACCTGGGCGTGCCCCCGACCAGTCCTCAGCCACAACCAGCCGATCCAGCCTGGCACGCTGGAGCCCTCCTCAGCCCAGTCCAGCCACTGGGTCGCAGCGTTGTAGCCCGCGTGGTCCACCATGGCCAGCGCCAGGACCGCCGCAGGCAGCACCCACGCCAGGACCCGCCACCACGGCCTGCGGGTCCGCCACAGCACCAGCCCCAGGCCCACAGCCATGGCCACGCCCATCGCCCACACCTGGTGGCCCACCGCCATCGCCCCCCTCCGGGGTCCAGCTCCGGCACCAGGTAACCCAGCACTCCCGTGTCCGGGACGCGGAGGGAGCCCGCCGCCCACGGGTTGAGCGAGTACTCCAGCCGCTGCTCCCCGACGACCTGCTCCAGGAGGGAGGGAGGCGCCAGGCGGCGTACGGCGTCCTCAGCCGCCGTGAACCCCGCACCGGCCGCGAACCCCAGAAGCCCCCAGTCCACCGCGGCCAGGCGCGGCACCAGGAGCAGCACCGCCACCAGCAGCACCAGCGTCACCACCTGGACCACCCGGGTCAGGCGTGCCAGTGCGCGCACCAGCCCGGGACGGCGTCCCATCCACGCCTGGAAGGTAGCCACAGCCCGCTCCCAGACCTCAGGGGGCTCCCGCACCGCACCTTTCGGCACCGCCACCCGGTGGGTTCCCGGCATGATGCCGTAGCCCGAGGTGCTCACGGACCCCTTCCACTCATGGTGCCAACGCGCCCGGTCAGGCCAGCCAGCGGCCGCTCAGGCAACCAGTCCTGCAGCCACCAGGCCAGCACCCTGTTGTCACGAGACCGTGTCAGCAGACAATCGGGTCATGAGCGTCAACGGCAATCTTGTGACTGCCACCACAGAACCACGCCTGAGAAAGTTAGGGGCGAGACTCTGGCGGCTCCTGCGAGTCCCGCCCACCCCCAACGGAACCCACCAACCCGGCCGAGACCATCATCCCCATCAAGCCCACAGACCCGTCCCACCGCCGCTGCGCCGAGAGCCCAGCCGTCCGGCACGAAGCACGAGCCCACTTCAGCGCCGCCGGGCCAGTAGGCTTCCAGCGTGCCTGTCATCGTCAACCGCCCCGGCCCCTGGACCCACCGCGACCTCACTGCGGGCGGCACCCGCTTCCACGCCGCCCTGGCCGGGCCGGAGACCACAACCGGCACAGCAGGGACGCTGGTCCTGCTGGTCCACGGCTTCCCCGAGTGCTGGTGGACCTGGCGCCACGTCCTGCCCGCCCTGGCCCGGGAGGGGCACCGTGTGGCCGCCGTGGACCTGCGCGGCTTCGGCGGCTCCGACCGGCCACCCTCGGACTACGACCTGGCCACCCTCGGCACCGACCTGGCGGGGGTCGTACGCAGCCTGGGCCACGAGCGGGTCGTCGTCGTCGGCTCAGGGCTAGGAGGCCAGGCCGCATGGACGCTGCCCCGGCTGGCACCGGACCTGACCGCAGCCATCGTGCCGGTGGGCGCCCCCCACCCCCTGGCGACACGCTCCCTACGCGGCCGCGCCGTCTCCGGCCGCTCGCTGCAGTACCTGGGGCTGCAGGTCCGTGGCCTGGCGGAGCGCCGCCTGAGCACGCCAGCCAGGATGGAGCGGCTCCTGCGCTCCTGGGCCGCCCCCGCGACCCGCGACACCCTGGGCCAGGCGGCCGGCTACTACGCCCAGCTCATGGCCCGCCCCGGCGCCGCGCACACCGCACTGCAGCCCGCACGCCGCCTCCTTGTCTCACGCGCCGAGGCCACCACCCTGGGGCAGCCGGTAGACGTGCCCGTCCTGTCCGTCCAGGGCGAGCTCGACCCGGTCCAACCCGCCCAGGCCTACGCCCGGGACACCCACCGGGTGGCCGGGCGCCTCCAGCAGGTCACGATCCGCGGTGTCGGGCACTTCCCCCAGGAGGAGGCCCCGGAGGACCTGGTCAGGGTGCTGCTGCCCTTTCTGGCCGAGCACGCCTGAGGCGCGCCGACAGCCACCCAAGGGGGCCATGCACCCACCTGCGGGGGACCCGGGCGTGCGGCCGCCCCCACCACCGGGTCACACGCCCACCTGCGGGCACAGGCCCGCCTCCAGCAGCACGCACTCCGAGCAACGCGGCGACCGGGCAGCACACACGGACCGGCCGTGGGCAATGAGCCGGTGGCAGCCGTCGGTCCACCGCGTCGGCTCCCACAGGTCAGCAATGTCCTTCTCCACCCGAAGCGGGTTCTCCGCTGTCGTCCACCCCAGCCGACGTGACAGGCGGCCGACGTGGGTGTCCACCGTGATCGCGGGGACGCCGAAGGCGTTGCCCAGGACGACGTTGGCCGTCTTGCGCCCGACGCCGGGGAGGGACATGAGGGCATCACGGTCACGGGGCACCTCTCCCCCGAAGTGATTGCACAGGCCGGCCCCGAGCCCCAGCAGGTGCCCCGCCTTGGCCCGCTGGAACCCCAGGGGACGCAGCAGCTCCTCCAGCTCCTCACGCCGCGCCCCGGCCAGGGCGGCCGCGTCAGGACAGCGCCGGAACAGGGCTGGGGTGACCGTGTTGACGCGGGCGTCAGTGGTCTGGGCAGACAGCACCGTGGCCACCAGCAGCTGGAAGGGCCCGTCATGGTCCAGGGAGCAGCGCGCCTCCGGGTAGACACGCCCCAGCTCCTCGTCCACAGCCGCCGCGCGGCCTCGTGGAGTCGCTCGCGACACCGCAGCCCCTGTCAGCACCCCGGCTCCCTCCCTGGTCCTCGTTCCTGACGTCGTGCCCGACGTCGTTCCTGGCTCCTGCCCCGGGACCCCGGTCCTGGCGGCAGCCCCACGCAGCCCACGTCCCCAGTCACAATCTCAGGCACAATCGTGGGTGCAGACACGATATCCCGCTTGACGTGCGACACGCTCGGACTACAATGCTCGACGGCGTGCCTCAGGTCACAAGCCCGTGGCAGGATAGACCCGATGGCTCCCGTCGCATGGGAGGCCAGCCCTAGCACCACCAGGAGGACCCCGTGGAAGACAGCATCATCTCAAGGATCCCGCTCTTTGAGGGACTGGCCCCGCAGGAGCAGGAGGAGCTGCGCGCCATGATGACGCAGACCACCCTGCGCCGTGGCGAGACCCTGTTCAACGAGGGCGACGCAGGCGACCGCCTCTACATCCTGCTCTCAGGCAAGGTGAAGCTCGGTCACGCCAGCGCGGACGGGCGCGAGAACCTTCTTGCCGTGCTCGGCCCGGGTGAGCTCGTCGGCGAGCTCACCCTGTTCGACCCGGGACCGCGCTCCACCACCGCCAGCGCCGTGGCACCCACCGAGCTGCTCACCCTGGACCACAACCAGCTCATGGACTTCGTGGAGTCCCACCCCCAGCTGGCCAAGGACATGCTGCGCTCGCTCGCCCAGCGTCTGCGCCGCACCAACACCGCCCTGGCAGACCTCGTCTTCTCCGACGTGCCCGGCCGCGTCGCCAAGGCGCTGCTCGACCTGGCCGACCGGTTCGGCTCCAGCACGGAGGACGGCATCCACGTACCCCACGACCTCACCCAGGAGGAGCTGGCCCAGCTCGTGGGCGCCTCACGCGAGACCGTCAACAAGTCCCTGGCGGAGTTCGTCTCCCGTGGATGGATTCGCCTGGAAGGCCGAGCCGTCACCCTGCTCGACATCGACCGGCTGCGCCGTCGCGCCCGCTGAGCAGCCAGGCGCACCCCGGCGCAGCGCAACCGGGGACGCCTGGCCGGGGGCGGGCGCGACAGAGGCGCCAGCCAGGCACGAGCCGCTCAGGAGGTCGCGCGCTTGAGGTAGGCGACCAGGTTGTCCGAGCCCGCAGGACCCGGAACCACCTGGACGAGCTCCCAGCCGTCGGCACCCCACTGGTCGAGGATCTGCTTGGTCGCATGGGTGATGAGCGGGACTGTTGCGTACTCCCAGGTCGTCGTCATGGCCTCAGCCTAGGCACGAGCAGCCCCCGCCACAACCACGGATGCTGTGACAGGGCCGGATCGGCCGGGGACCCCGGAGGCCTGCGCCAAAGGGCTCACCAGAGGGCTCAGGAGGCGCAGCGCACCCGCGTCAGGATGCGCGGCGCACGCCGGGCGTGGATCTCGGCAACAAGGTCGTCGTCCTCACGCTGCAGCCACAGGCCCCAGTCGTCCACCTCGGGGAAGCGGCGCAGGAGCGCCCGGCGCTCCCGCTCCGTCAGCCCTCCCCAAACACCAAAACTGGCCCCGGAGTTGAGGGCCTCGGCCAGGCAGTCCATCCGCACCGGGCAGGAGAAGCACACCGACCTGATGTCGCGCTGCTCCGCGCCCTTGCCAAAAAGACGATCCGGGTCGATCGCCGTGCACGCTGCCCGCATGGCCCAGGTCTGGTCATCTGCTGACATAACTCCCCCAGTAGCCTGTGCAATCAGTTGCAACTGACCTCAATGTCAACCACATCACAACTGTCACGGTATGACAACCGAGCGTCACACGCAAAACCATCTCGCCTCCCGACTCGCTCAGCACCCCGAGCCGCCCGCCCCGACCCGTCCAGCGACCTGCCAGCCTTCTCCCCAGCACGTGCACGACGGCGGCAAGCATCTGTCCAGAACGGCCCTCGCCGACACCAGCCACCCCACCCGCACCAGGTGCGTCCCAGAGGCTGCCCGCACCCGCCCCCACACCTGGATACGGGCGCAACCGCGCCGATCACGCACGTCTCGCGCCGCTCCCCGCTCTCCACGCCGCCCCCACCAGGCGGACCCCCGGCCACCTCCAGAGCCCGGGACAGCCCGGCACCAGGAGCGCCCCCCTGCCCTCGCACGCGCAGCATCCCCGCCCGCCCTCGATTCCTCTGTCAGCGAGACCAGGGTGGGTCGTGGGGGACCCTGCGGGGACGTTCACAGGGGCGAGGACAGGACGACGCGATGTCTGTGATGACAGATGGGTGGCAGATGGATGGCAGGTGTCCGTGATGGCAGTCGCGCCTGCGGCACTGCCCGTCGGTGCTCGCCATCACCCCCACAGCGCCGGTCAGCGCCGGTCAGCGCCGGTCAGCGCCGGTCAATGCTCCTCTGGGTGAACAGCACCTGGATCACCCCGCACAAGCGCCCTTCTTCCACGTAGGCTGGAGGCATGTCGAAGTCCTCCGTGCGCAGCCGCTCACTGAGCCCGGCCCAGGCCGTGTCGATGCTCCTGGTGCTCCTGCTCTTCTCCAGCGCGGGCGGCATCCTCACCGCAGGGTTCGCGGCCCCCTTTGTCGGGGCCTCCTCGGCGCTGACCAATGCCGCAGCCCAGCTGTTCGACGAGCTCCCCAGCGACTTTGACGTCCAGGAGCCCAGCGAGGTCTCCGTCATCAAGGCTGCCGACGGCAGCGACATCGCACAGTTCTACGCGGAGAACCGCATCGTGGTCCCCCTGGAGGACGTCTCCGTCAACCTGCAGAACGCGATCGTGGCCGTGGAGGACCAGCGCTTCTACCAGCACACGGGCGTGGACCCTACCGGTATCGTGCGCGCGCTGATCTCCAACGCCCAGTCCGACGCCACCCAGGGAGGCTCCACCCTCACCCAGCAGTACGTGCGCAACGTCCTGGTCGAGGCAGGAATCCAGGAGGACGACCCCGCCCTGATCCAGGAGGCGACGGAGGGCACCATCCCCCGCAAGCTGCGCGAGATCAAGTACGCCCTGAGCCTGGAGCAGAAGTACTCCAAGCAGCAGATTCTTGAGGGCTACCTCAACATCGCCGCCTTCAGCCCCTCCACCTACGGGGTGGAGGCCTCCGCCCAGCACTACTTCTCCCACTCGGCCAAGGAGATGACCCTGGCCGAGGCCGCTCTCATGGCGGGCCTGACGAACGCGCCCAGCGTCTACGACCCGATCACCAAGCCGGACGTGGCCAAGACCCGCATGGAGTGGGTGCTCAACAAGATGCTGGAGGAGGAGTTCATCACCCAGGAGGAGTACGACGAGGCCAACGCCACCTCCATTGAGGACATGCTTGACGTGACCGACGACGTCGCCGGCTGCGGTGCTGCGGGCAACGCCGCCTACTTCTGCACCTACGTGGTCAACGAGATCCTCGGCTCGGACCTCTACGGTGAGGACCAGGCGGCGCGCCGCCAGCTGCTGCTGCGCGGCGGGCTGACCATCACCACCACGCTGGACCGCGCCAAGCAGGACGCCGCCTACGACTCCATCCAGGGAGTCATCCCCACCGGGGACCCCTCCCAGGCCAAGACGGCAGTCGTCTCCGTCGAGCCCGGCACCGGCCGGATCGTGTCCATGGCGCAGAACACAAACTTCGGTGACCCCAGCGAGAGCGACACGGAGGCGACCCAGGTGGTCTTCGCAGCCGACTCCCAGCACGGCGGCGTGCAGTCGGCGGAGGGAGGAGTCGCCGGGTTCCAGCCAGGATCCTCTTTCAAGGCCTTCATCCTGGCCCAGTGGTACCAGGAGGGCAGGTCCGGTTACACGACCCTCAACACCAAGCCACGGATGTTCTCCGCCGGCTCGTGGAACATCTCCTGCGCCCCCGAGCTGGCCGACAGCTGGACGCCCAAGAACGTGGACTCCGGGCTGGACGGCTCCCACAACGTCATTGACTCCACCAAGCACTCCATCAACGTCGGCTACGCGGAGATGCTCAACCAGATGGACGTCTGCGCGGTGACGGACCTGGCGGCCTCCCTGGGAGTCACCAAGGCTGACGGGTCCGCCATGGACCCGCGGCCCTCCATCGTGCTGGGGTCCCAGGAGACCCCTCCTCTGGCCATGGCCAACGCCTTCGCGACCTTTGCCGCGCACGGCGTCTACTGCAAGCCGATCGCCATCGACTCGATCCTGGACACCGACGGGTCTGAGATGGCGGTGCCCAGCGCCGACTGCAACCAGGTCATGGACGCCACAGCGGCCGACAAGACCGCCCAGACCCTGACTGCCACCTCCCAGTCAGGTGGGACCGCCCAGACGGCCAAGCTCTCCGGGCGGCCCACGGCAGGCAAGACCGGCACCACTGACGACAACGACAACGTCTGGTTCGTGGGCTTCACGCCCCAGCTGTCAACTGCGACCTGGGTGGGCCACTCCGACGGCTACCGGACCCTGAACAACCAGTACATCGGCGGGCGCTTCTACGGCACGATCTACGGCTCCACGCTGGCTATCCCGATCTGGAAGGGCTACATGGAGGCCGCCCTGGACGGCGAGCCGGTGCAGGACTTCCCCTCAGTCAACCTGGGCGGCTGACCTGTGGGCACCAGGTCTGCCCTGCGGACGGCGGCACGCGCTGCCAGCGGGACGCTCGCCCTGGGCGGCGGGGTCCTGGCCTACAGCCTGCTGGAGGCCCGACGTCCCGTCCTGCGCCGCCTGGAGGTGCCGGTCCTGGCGCCGGGGCAGCCCCCGCTGACGATCCTGCACCTGTCTGACCTGCACCTGACGGCACGCACCGAGGCCCTGGTGTCCTGGGTGCGGGGACTGGCCCGGCTCGCTCCGGACGTCGTGGTCGATACCGGTGACAACCTGTCCCTGGCCTCCGGCCTGGAGCCGCTGTCACGTGCCCTGGAGCCCTTCCTGGGACTGCCCGGAGCCTTTGTCATGGGCGATCACGACTACCGCAGCACGGTCTTCAGGCTCCCGACCCGCTACCTGCGCCGCGACCCACGCACTGCGGACCGGCCCGGGAGCGACCCGGACGCGCTGCCGTGGGAGGAGGTTCGCGACCTCCAGTCCAGTGGGGGCTGGGTGGACCTGACGAACAGGCGCGGCCTGCTGCACGTGGGCGGGTACAGCATCGACCTCGTGGGCGTGGACGACCCCCACGTGGAGCGCGACGTGTTCCCGGCGCCCGCAGCCTCCGCGCACCTGGTGGACTCCCCGGGGGTGCCCAGGCCCGTGCCCCTCATCGACACCTGGGGGCGCAGACTGCGCCTGGGTCTTCTCCACGCCCCCTACCGCCGGGTGCTGGAGGAGATGGAGGCCGACAGCGTCAGCCTGGCCCTGGCAGGCCACACCCACGGAGGCCAGCTGTGCGTGCCCGGCTATGGGGCGCTGGTCACCAACTGCGACCTGGACAGGACGCGTGCCTCCGGCCTGTCCTGGTGGCAGCAGGCCGAGCAGACAGGGCGGACGGAGCAGGAGGCCGGACAGGTCGTGTCGCCCCGGGTCACCGCAGCGGTGTCACAGGGGCGGGCAGGCTCACCACGGCCGTCAGGCATGTACCTGCACGTCTCCGCAGGCCTGGGAACCAGCCCGTACACACCGGTACGCCTGGCCTGCCCGCCGCAGGCCACCCTGCTGACCCTGCGCCCAGCCGGCTGACCCTGCCCCGCGTCAGTCAGTGCCGCCAGCGTGCGAACCCGCCCTCAGAGCTGATGACCTGACCTGTCACCCACTGTGCCTCGTCGGTCAGCAGCCAGGTGATGAGCCGGGCAGCATCATCGGGCTCGCCCCAGCGGCCGAAGGGAAACATCGGTGCTGTCTGCTCCATGTCCTCACGTGTGGCGTAGCCGGTGTCTACCGGGCCGGGGTTGACCGTGTTGACCCGGATACGCTGGTCAGCGAGCTGGTCGGCAACGGTGAGGGTGACGCCGGCCAGGGCCGCCTTGGCTGCGGCGTAGGCCACCTCCCCGGGCATGGGTCCCAGGCCCTGCCCGGAGGTGAGGAAGACGATGGCGCCACCACGCCATGAGCTCCCCTCGGCTGGGGTCTCGCTCCCGCCACCGCCCAAAGCGCCTCCAGGCCCAGCCGGGTCGGCAGGGCCGCAGGCAGTGCCAGCACCGCTGCCGGGCTGCACCCGGGCACGAGGCGCAGCCCCCAGGCCCGGCTGGGTGGCGAAGGCCTGGGCCAGCAGGAGGGACGCACGGGCGTCCACCGCCCAGTGGGCGTCCAGGACCTCCTCCGTCAGTGCCCCCAGCGCCCCGTCCGGCCCGCTCATCGCCTGGTTGCACACCAGGGCGTCCACTCTTCCCCGTGCCTGGAGCGCCACGTCGAGGACCCGCTGGGGCTCGCCGGGGACTGCCAGGTCACCCGGCACGTCCACCAGGACCGCCCCCGGCCTCAGGTGGGAGCGCACAGAGTCCATGACAGCACCGACGTCGTCTGCTCCCCAGGGCTGGGCCGCGTCGTGGGGCGCGTGGTGGTGTGCCACGACGCTCGCCCCGTAAGCGGCCGCGCGGCAGGCGACAGCGTGCCCGATACCGCGACGGCGACTCACCCCCGTGACAAGTACAGTGCGTCCCTCCAGGGGCAGGGGGTCCCGGGCGAGGAGACCACCTGGACGAGTGTCGTCAGTCACCCGTGTAGTCAACCACAGGCAGGCGGCCGGGACAAGGGCCGGGGCAAGGACGTGCGCCGGCTCAAGAGAGCACCGGCTGGCGGGCCACAGCCTGGAAGCGGATCAGCTCCTCCGCTGCGCAGACCACTCGCGCCAGCAGCTCAGTACCCGGCTGGTGCCCCTGCCACTGGTCGGACGTGACAAACAGGGCGGTGGGCAGCACCACCGCCCGCAGGCTGGCCAGCATGGGCCGCAGGCTCTGGTCCACCACCAGGGTGTGGCGCGCCGTGCCTCCCGTGGCCCCCACCAGCACCGGAACGCCCCGCAGGGCGTCGCGCGGGAGAATGTCAAGAAAGGACTTGAGCAGCCCGGAGAAGGAGGCGTTGACCGTAGGGGTGAGCAGGACGACGCCGTCGGCGCCTCCTACCGCCTCCACGGCCTGCTGCACCGGGGCGGTAAGGGTGCCGGTGACCAGGGCCTGGGCCACCTCCCCGGCAAAGCCACGCAGTTCGACATGATCAACGACAACGGCGGCTCCGCCGCGCTCGGACACCGTGCGGGCCACGAGCCGCCCCAGGCGGCTCGTCCCGGAGGCAGGCGAGTGGCCGGCAGAGACCACGACCAGATTCATCTCTTCTCCTGTCTGTCGCGCCGGGTGGACAGCGCCCAGCGGGCAACGGTGTCAACGAGGTAGCCCAGGCTCCCGATCACCAGGATGAGGGCAGTGACATGGTGGTAGGCAAGCTGGTCCTTGGCGTTCATGATCTGGTACCCCAGGCCGCTGCTGACCCCCAGCATCTCGGCGGGCACCAGGACCACCCAGGCGATCCCCAGGGCCTGGCGGACCCCGGCCAGCAGTGCGGGCCGTATGGTGGGCCAGACCACGCGGTGCAGCGTCTCGCCACGCGTCGCCCCCAGGGAGTGGGCCACGGCGAGGTGGCCGGGATCCACGCGCCGCACGCCGTCGGCGACACCGCTGAGGACCGGCCACACCGCCGCTGCGGCCACGAGCGCCACGACTGGACGGTCGCCGACGCCCAGGGCGATGATGACCACCGGCGCCCAGGACAGCGGGGAGACCATCCGCAGGAACAGCAGCACGGGCGAGGCGGCACGGTCCAGGCTGCGCCAGGTACCGGTGACCAGCCCTGCGAGGGTGCCCACGACCACCGCCAGGGCCAGCCCTCCCACCAGCCTGAAGACGCTGGCCGAGGCCGCGTCCAGGAGCGCGCCGTCCCCGGCCAGCTCCCCCAGCCCGGCGGGGGTGCGTGCAGGGGAGAACTGCGGCACCAGGGGTCGGCTGGCGAGCAGGACGTCGGTGAGCAGCCACCACAGGCTGACAGCTGCCAGCACGCCCACGGCAGGCAACGCAGGGCGTCGGCGCCAGGCTCCTGCCCTCCAACCCATGGGCCTGGTGAGCACGCTCATGCGGACACCTCCTCACTGCGTGGCGGCACCGTGCGCCCGGCACGTTCCAGGGCCGCACGCACGAACCGGTCGTCGACGACGAGGCCGTGGGCCTGCACGGGGTCCAGACGCTCAAGGAAGGAGCGGTCACCGTCCACAGCCGTGTCGCCCAACAGGGTCACCAGCCGCTCGGTGCAGGACAGGTGCGGGAAGGCGGAGAAGCCCAGACGCTGCCCGTGCCAGTCCGGGTGGCTCACCCCACCGGGCTCGGGGCGTTGCAGCGCCCGGGCCACGGCGGTCTGGGACTGGGGCAGCCACCCTCCTGCTGTCAGCACCTCGGCGGCCTCCTGGCGGTGGGCCTCCAGCCAGTCCTGTGCCGCGACGAGGCCGTCAAGAAGGGCGTGGACCGCGTCCGGGGCGGTGTCGATAAGCTCCTGGCGCACGACGACGCCGCAGCAGGCATGGTCGCGCCACACGTCACCCAGGAGACGGTGGACCCGGCCCGCCCCCTCCAGCTCGGCGACGGCACCGAAGGGGTCAGCCACCGTCATGCCCGCAATCGATCCGCTGGCCAGGGCGGAGACCATCTCCGCCGGAGGCATGACCACCAGCTCAACCTCCTGCGACCCCGGCGAGGCCCCGATGACAGGACGCAGACCGCAGGCGGCGACCAGGTGCTGGGTCAGGACGGAGTGGACCGACCACCAGTAGGGCACGGCCAGTCTGCGCCCCGCCAGCTGGGCGGTCTCGGTGACAGAGGTGGAGGTCACCATCGCCGAGCCGTTGGTGTGCCCCCAGGCCACCACACGGACCGGGGCCTCCTGGGCCAGCCTCAGCTGCAGGGCCATCGGCAGCAGCATGTGGACCACGTCCACCTCGCCGACGACGAGCGCCTGGCCCACGGCGTCCCAGGAGCGGAAGAGCACCGGCGGGGCCGAGGGGACCCCGGCGGCCTCCCACAGGCCCCGGTGGTGAGCCACCAGCAGCGCGGCGGCGTCGGTGACGGGCAGGTAGCCCACTCTCAGAGGACGTCCCAGCAGCCCCTGCCCGCCGCCTCCGGACGCGGATGCCGCCTGCCACGCACCCCGGCCCGCCAGGGAAGCCACCACGCCGAGCGAGGCCAGGTGCCCCGCGGTGCCCAGCAGGTCACGGCGTCGCACGGTGGCTCTCCGCAGTCCGGTCCTCGGCCGTCCCGGCCTGGTCCTCGGCCTGGCCCCCGGCCCGGTCCTTGGTGGCCTGGGCGGTTCCCGGGTCCTCCTGGCCCCGGGGCTCTGAGGCGACACAGGCGTAGGCCTCGCGCAGGCTGCGCCGCAGCGGGTGGTGCAGGGCCGCCGCCTGGTCGGCGGCGGGCTCCGGGTTGGCCCAGCGGCGCGTCACCCGCCCGGCAGCAATCATGACGATGTCGTCGGCCAGCACGAGAGCCTCGTCCAGGTCATGGGTGACCAGGACGCTGCTGAGACCCCTACCGGTCAGCTCCTGGCGCAGCCACAGCTGGAGGTCGGCGCGCGTGGCCGGGTCGAGCGCGCTGAAGGGCTCGTCCAGGATGAGCAGGTCGGGGCGGATGGCCAGCGCCCGGGCGAAGGAGGCCCGCTGGGCCTGGCCACCCGAGACCTGGTCCGGGTAGGAGCCCGCTACCGGGGTTATCCCCAGCAGGTCCATCAGTTCTGCCACCAGGGCCTGGTCCACGTGGTTGGCCCGGAACTGCTGCCCCAGGGCGACGTTCTCCCGGATCGTCAGCCAGTCGAACAGCAGGGGCTGCTGGCGCACGACCCCCTCACGCAGGCCTGAGGAGGACCACTCGATGCTGCCTGAGTCGGGGGCCAGCTCCCGGGTGAGCAGCCGCAGCAGCGTCGACTTCCCTGCGCCGCTGGGTCCCAGGACCGCCAGCTGGCGCCCTGCGGCGAGGTCGAGGCTGACGTCGTGCAGCGCGTCCACGTGGCCGTAGCGGACCCGGGCGCGTCTCAGGCGAGCGAGGACAGTTCCCACCGCAAGTGTCCTTCCGAAGGAGACTGGACGGGCAGGAAGGCGGCCTCACGGAAGCGGCGTGAGGCGTCGGTCCTCTCCTGGTAGCCGCGCCCGCCCGCCAGGGTGGCCTCCAGCCGGGTGGCCCGACCTGCCAGGGAGGCTGCCTCCAGGCGCAGCCGCAGGACCTCGGCCATGCTGGCACTGCCGGTGTCGGCGGCCGCTGCCTCCCAGCGCTCACGGAACCGCTGCAGCTCGCGGGCCAGGATGGCGACGTCCTCGTGGAAGACCGTGTTGGCGCCCCGGTCCTGGCTGCTGCGGGCCTCCTCCAGGGAGCGCTGCGCCAGGCCCAGGCAGAAGGCGGACTGGAGGATGAGCATCGTCGGCTTGAAGCCCCGGGCCAGGCTGGCCAGCTCGGTGCTGACCACCTGGCTGGGACCCACCGCGACGTCGCGCAGGCGAATCGTGCCCGAGGCCGTGGCGTTGAGGGCGAGAAGGCCGGTCACAGGCCGGACCTCCAGCGCCCGGGCCTCCACCCAGACCACGACCGTGCCCTGCGGGGTGCTGGCAGGCAGGACCACGACGGAGTCGTCACACAGGTTGGAGGCCCAGGAGATGAATCCGGTGAGCCGCCACCCCTGGCCGTCCGGCACCGCCCGGACGGCCAGGTCCTCCACCCCCGCCAGCCACTTGAGGCCGGAGGCCATCGCCGTGCTGCCCAGACGCCTGCCAGAACGCAGCTCGCCGAGCACTGTCTGCGTGGCCTGGCTGCGCACGCCCCTGGCGAGGTAGTCCAGGACCATGCGGTGCGCCCACAGGCCGAAGGCGGTCGACATGCACTCCCTCGCCAGGGCGGCGATGAGTCCGGCAGGTGCGCGCACGTCAGCAGCCTGAGGGTCCCCGTCAAGGAGCTCCTGGACTCCCAGGTCAAGCAGCCCCGCCTCGCCCAGCCTGCTGAGCAGGGGACGGGGGCTGGCCTGACCGGAGTCGACCTGGCTGGCCAGGGCCGCTGCCTCACGGGCAAAGGGGGCGGCGGCGTCGCGCAGGCCCTCCTGCCCGGCGTCGGCGCCCGTGGCCCAGACCAGGGCGGGGCGCGCACCCGTACCGGGGGCAGAAGCGGCGCAGGCCGTACCAGCGGGAGTGGGCGTGGCGGTTGTCGTGGCGGTTGTGGTAGGGGTGGCGACTGTCATGTCAGGGCTCGACCTTCTCCAGGGCGTGCAGGCGGTCAATCGGGGTGGACACGGCGTCACGTGCCCGACGGACGGCGTCCTCGTCCGGGGCGTTGTAGAGGCACAGGCACTTCTCCATGTCCTCGCGCACGTAGGTGCGCAGGAAGCTGACCTCGGGCACCTGGGCGTACAGGGGTGACTTCTCCGCCTTGCGGGTGAGGTAGGTGTCCATGTCGATGCCGTCGGGGATGTCCCACTCGACCAGGTAGCCCGCCTCCGGCCGGGAGGCCTTGACCGTGTCCAGGTCGGTGCCCACCAGGCGGACCTGGGCGGGCTCGGAGGCGGTGGCGGGCAGGGCGGCGGTGGCCGCAGCCGCGGACGCGGCGTCCTCGGCCTCCAGGATGACGAAGACCGTGGCCAGGTCAGCGGTCACCTGGGCCTCGATCAGCTCCACCGAGTGGGCGGGGGCCTCCTGGAAGAGGCGGCTCAGCAGCCTGGAGACGTCCGGACGGGTCTGGGCCGAGCTGTCGTTGCTGTCGGTGGCAGCCTGCGGGGTCGGAGCGGGCGTGAGCTCGACGAGGAAGAGCGTGGACATAGTGGCTCCTTTCTGGTGGTGAAGGGGTGACGCGTGGTGTGGGTGAGATCCCAGGCTGGGCGGGCAGCAGAGACGTGCAGGGAGGCAGCGCAGCAGGACGGCACCGCAGAGCCGCAGGCGCGTCCGACGGCCCAAGCGGTTGTGACGGTCTCGGCTCCTTCATCCCGCAAGGAGGCCAGCCAGGCGCGCCACAGCCGCCCTGGTACGCGGTAGGGGCCGGGTCCCGGCCGGGTCCCCGCCCCGGCGGCAGAACTCCGCCTTCCCTGCTACCTAGAGCAGGGTGTGACGGCTAGGAGCGGGAGGGCGCACGCGGATGACGTCCGCAGATGACATCGCCCTGCCCCGCCCTGGGCTCAGGCACGCCTTCAGGCGTACCTGGCAGGGGCGGCGCAGCAGCGCTATCCCGCACCCGCTCCGGCGGACAGGCACCTCACATACACGACGCGCACGGACAACACATGACGCGGGAGACGCCAGTGCGCATCTGAGTCGCGGCCGACAGAGTCGTCAGTGGCGAGTTCAGCGAGGGGGTGACCGACATCGTGGTTCCTTTGCGTCAGTGGTCTGCCAGTGGGCTGCACTGGCGTGAGCACACGCTAGCCACAGCCACCGGAGGAAAACCAGGCCCACCCCAGATAATTCACCGACTGCGAACGCGGTGAGCGGCCGGGCGGCCTGCGGCAGCGGCCGGGCTGCCACACCAGGTCGGCAGCAGTGGGGCTGGGCACCGGATAGAGACGACCACCAGCCCGCCCCGGCCCCACAGCCAGATCACGTGACCGAGCACTCAGGACACCTGATTTCCGTCCGCGCCAGGCGCACCGCTATAGTTGTCTCCGCTGCACTCGGGGTGTGGCGCAGCTTGGTAGCGCGCTTCGTTCGGGACGAAGAGGTCGTGGGTTCAAATCCCGCCACCCCGACCATCAGGGCCACCGCCAGCCGGACGGCGGTCCTTTTTCGTTGGAACTACGTGAGTTCCTCCCGCCGCCCAGTTTTGACCCCCTGCGTGTGTGGTTACTTTGTGGTCACCTTTGCTCCGCGTCCGCCAGCACCACTCGCCAGGGGCGAGCCCCCGCCGTCAGCAGTGTGGCCAGCGCCCGGCACGGGCGGACCCCTCCCGCACGAGACGGGCCAGAGCCTGAGCCACGCCGAGATAGCCACCACAGCCGAGAACGCCGCGAGGCCGACCCGGGCGCAGAGGGAACGGCTCAGAGCGGTCCTGGCCCATCCGCCCTCGGAGTCCGGGGTCAGGGCAGGGCTCTGGGACGTCCCCGCACGACAGGACGCCGTGAAGACAAGGTTTGGCGTCGGGTACGGCCCTGAGTCCCCCTACCACCACCTCCTCAAGCTCCTCGAAACGAGCCTCAGGCGGCCTGACCCCTTCGACAAGCGCCGCGACGAGGAGGCCGTCAGCACCAGAGCCTCGGAGTTCACGACTGATGTTGGGGCGTGAGCTCAGCACGTGGGCGGCCGCGTAGCGGACAGCGTCGTCGTCGAGCCGGTCGCGGCGGTAGTGCCTGCGGGCGGAGGGGTGCAGGTCAGGCACTGCCCACCCACTCGCGCACGGCGGCCCGGACCGCGTCCGAGCGCGTGGCCAGCCCCTCGGCCTCGGCCCTGGCGGCCAGGGCCGCGAGGGTGGCCTCGTCGAGGCGGACCGGCACGACCGTGCCGGGTCCCTGCCCCACCGGCGGGCGGCCACGACGCGGCCTGGGCAGCCTCGACAGGTCGTACCCGGCCTCGGCCTCGTCGGCCCAGGCCCGGATCTGCTCGTCGCTCACGGCCCTGCCGTGCAGAAGGTGCTCACCCACACCAGTAGTGTATACGAAACACCCGCCGGGTACGTGGCCCTGCTGGCAAGATGGCTGGCGAGATGATCCGCGACGGGACGTCTGCGGACCGACGCTCACCTAGGGGTCGACTAGGGCGACACACTGGCCCGAGGCCGTGGTCCGAAGTCATGCGGCCCGCAGCTGTCCCCGGAGCGTTCTCGGGAGACCGGCTAGGCTGGCTTGGCACCGGGTAAGAGAAGTACCGGTACTCGCCAAGCAGCGAGCCCTACACACCCTCCCTGCGGCCACGACTAGGGTGTATCCGTACCTATCAGTCCGCGTCTACCGGTTGACCGCACCCAGGAGGTTGCTGTGGCCAGCAGGCCCTCGGACCAGGCACGCCACCGGTCCCGCAGCCAGGAGCAGCACCTGAGCGGACCCGGCCCCGCCCCCACCCGGGGCCGCCTGGAGAGCGTCCTCGCTGTCGGCTTTGCCCTGGCCTTCCTCGCGTGGACCCGCCTTGTATCCGCCGGGGCGCTCACCGCCCTGGACCAGGCCCTCCGCCCCCCGGTCATCGGCTCGCGCTCGGCTGTCGGACAGGTCGCGGAGGCCCTCGCCCTGGTCACGCACCCGGTCGCCGTGCTCATCAGCATCGTGGTCCTGGGCATTGTGTCCTACAAGAACCGGATGAGACGCCTCAGCCTGGCCCTGGGGGTGGCTGCCCTGGGCATCCCCCTCCAGCAGGTCATTGCCGGGCGCTTGGACCGCCCCGCCCCGGCCTCGTTCTTCTCCGACTCGATCTCCGCCCTCGGCGGCGCCTACCCGGCAGGCCACGTCACCGCCACGACCCTGGGTGCCTGGGTCCTGGTCACCCTCGCGCGGGCACACCGGCGGGGGTCCTCCAGGGTGCTGGTCGGCACCGTCGTGGGCTACACGGTGGTCTGCCTGGCTGCCGCCGGGCAGTGGGCCATGGGGCTGGCCACCGTCTCCGACGTCATCGGTGGGTTCCTCCTGGGGGCGACGGTGGCCAACACGGCGCTGTGGGCAGGAGGGATTGACTCCATCGTGGCCAGCTGGGCACGCCGGGACCTGCCTCGGGGCAGCACCGGCAAGCGCGCCGCCCTCATCTACAACCCCACCAAGTTCGACGACCTGTCCCTGCTGCGTCGTCGCGTGGAGGCCGACGTGCTCGCTGCCGGGTGGCTGCCCACCCTGTGGCTGGAGACCACGCCCGACGACCCCGGTCGCGAGATGACCCGCCGCGCGCTGGACGCCAGGGTGGACCTGGTCATGGTGGCTGGGGGCGACGGCACCGTGAGGGCCGTCAGCGCCGAGCTCGCGGCAGCGGCAGCAGCCCCACCCATGGCGCTCATCCCCGCAGGCACCGGCAACCTCCTGGCCCGCAACCTCTCCGTCCCCCTGGACACCGACGAGGCCCTGCAGCTGGCCCTGCACGGCCAGCCCCGTCCGGTCGATGTCGTGCACTGCCGGCACGACGGAGGGGCACAGCGCTTCGTGGTCATGGCAGGCATGGGCCTGGACGCACAGATCATGGGGGACACGGACGAGAACCTCAAGAGAGTCATCCGCTCCGGGGCCTACGCGCTGGCAGCGGTCCACAACGCCTCCCCCGCCCCGTTCACCGCCACCGTGACCCTCGACGACGGCGAGCCCACCCAGCAGCAGGCAGTCATGGCCCTGGTGGGCAACGTGGGGACAATCACCGGAGGAATCACCCTCTTTCCCGAGGCCCGCCCCGATGACGGCTACGTGGACCTGCTGCTGGCCAACCCCGACAGGGTCAGCGACTGGGCCAGGCTGGGCGCCCAGGTCCTCACAGGGCAGACTGTCCGGGGATTCACCTTCGCCCAGGCCAGGCGGGTCACCATCGAGACCACCGAGCCCGTGGCCTTCGAGCTCGACGGTGACACGACCGCACCCACCCGCAGGCTCAGAGCCGTCGTCGAGCCCGGGGCGCTGCGCGTCATCACCCCCAGCCAGAAGCCACCACCCCACTGAGCCGTCTGAGTGCCCAGCCCCACCGCAAGCGGGCGCCCGCGCCCTCACAGGGGCTTCTTGCCCCCGTCGGGACGAGACTCCGCCGTGAGCGGGCAGCCACGCCATCAGCACCGGGTCTGCCCTAGACTGGCGCGGGTCGCGGCGGCCCGCCCGCACCTGCACGGAACTCGGCCCGCCTGCCGCCCTGCCCCAGCAGCCCCAGGGCCCTGGGCGCCTCAGGGGCACGCGACCCGGAGCCACACGCCCCGCTACCACCCATATGCCATCCCAGACCTCCAGGAGCCTCATGCGTTCACGACTCACGGTCACGCTCGGGCACGCAGCCCGGCTGGCGGCCCGGCTACGTGGCGGCGGCCGCGGCGGCACCGCCTTCCCCGGACTCGTCATGGAGCGCACGGACCCGGGGTTCCTGGCCCGCACCCTGGGCCGCCTGCCCTACGGCGTCATCGTGGTCTCCGGCACCAACGGGAAGACCACCACCACCAAGATGGTGGTCCAGCTCCTGCGCGAGCAGGGCCTGAAGGTCTTTACCAACCGGACGGGCTCCAACTTCGTGCGTGGCGTGCTCGCAGCCCTGCTCACCGAGGTGGACGCGGCCGGACGCCTGGACGCCGACATCGCTGTCCTGGAGCTCGACGAGGCCCACGCCGTCCACTTTGTCGCCCAGGTACGGCCACGGGCGTGCCTCCTGCTCAACGTCATGCGCGACCAGCTGGACCGTTTTGGCGAGATCGACTACACCGCCTCGCTCCTGGCCCGGATCGCCTCGGCCACGCGTGAGGTGGTGGTGGTCAACGCCGACGACCCGAGGCTGGCCTCCCCCGCCTTCCTGGAGCCGGTCACGGCCCGCACCGCCGCCTTCGGCGCTGGGGCCGGGCTGCGCCACCTGTTCCTGTCCGACGACGACCTGCGCACCGGGCTGGCCCCGGCGCAGGGACCCGCCCAGGAGGCCGGTGCCGCAACCTACAGGTCCGGCGGTCGCAGCGGCCCCGACAGTCCGGCTGCGACCGAGGACGGGGCCACCAGCCCGGCCGGGACCGCCAGCGCAGCCGGGACGTCTGTCGCCCCCCGGGTCACCCTGGAGGCCATTGAGGGGCAGCGTGCCACCGTCCGGGTGGACGGCACCGACCACGAGGTCACCTTCACCATCCCCGGCGTGCACAACCTTCTCAACGCCTGCGCCGCCCTGGAGGTGGTCCTGGAGGTGCTCGGGGACGACGCCGACCTGACGGGCCTGCTGACCACCCTGGGACGGGTGGAGGCCGCCTTCGGCCGCGGCGAGGTCCTCACCCTGGACGGGCGCCCCGTCCAGCTGTCCCTGGTCAAGAACCCCGCCGGCTTCCGCATGGGGCTGCTCTCCGCAGCGGCCCAGGCGCACGACGGCGAGGTGGTCATGATCGCCATCAACGACGAGTACGCCGACGGCCGCGACATGTCCTGGCTGTGGGACGTGGAGCTCGACGTGCTGCGCCCCGGCGGGGTGGCGGTCGTCACCGGCGTGCGGGCCTGGGACATGGCCCTGCGCCTGCGCTACGACGAGGTCGCCGTGGCGCTGGTGGAGCCTGACCTGCGCCAGGCCGTGGCCCGCATGCGCCAGGCGGCCTCCCAGGCCGACCGACCCGTGCGGATCTTCACCACCTACACCGCCATGCTGTCCCTGCGCGCCATCCTGGGCGAGCTCACCGACGTCGAGGAGGTCATGTCATGAGCAGCGCTGAGACCCGCCTCTACGAGCACACCACCGAGGGTCCCGCCCGAGGGCGCGTGCACCTGGTCCAGCTCTACCCCCGGGACATGAACATCTACGGGGACTGGGGCAACACGCTGGTCCTGGCCCGTCGAGCCCAGTGGCACGGCTACGACGTCGAGCTGTCCTCCTACGACGTCGGCGACGACCTGCCAGCGCACGTGGACCTGCTGGTGGGCGGGGGCGGGCAGGACTCCGGGCAGGAGCGGATCAAGGAGGACCTGGCCCGCTCAGGTCCCACCCTGCGCGCCTGGGCGGCCGACGGCGTGCCCCTGCTGGCGATCTGCGGCCTCTACCAGCTCCTCGGGCACCGGTTCCTCACCGGGGACGGGTCCCAGATCCCTGGCATCGGCCTCATCGACGCCGAGACACGCGCCGGGCAGAACCGACTCATCGGCAACATCACCCTGGCCACCGAGGACTTCGGGGACGTGGTGGGCTACGAGAACCACTCCGGGCTGACCACCCTGGGCCCCGGGGCCAGGCCCTTCGGCACCGTGCGCGTGGGGGACGGCAACAACGGGACGGACGGGACGGAGGGCGCCCGCGTCCACCACGTCATCGGCACCTACCTGCACGGGTCCCTGCTGCCCAAGAACCCGGTGGTGGCGGACTGGCTGCTGGCGCGCGCCGTCGAGCACGCCGGGGGGTCGTGGGAGCCCGAGCCCCTGGACGACACCTGGGCAGACAACGCCCGGGCGGTAGCCGTCTCCCGGCCGCGCTGAGCGGCAGGAGGCAACTGGTACCTCGTCCCAGCACGCTCGCGCGGGGTCCCCCACCACATGACACATCTGTCAGGAAAGGCTACCGTTAGTTTCTGTCACCAGTGGAAGACGCTCGTGCCCCGAGCCGGCAGGGCGACAACTAGAGGACTAGAGGATCATCGTGGCAACCTCACCTCAGACATGTGAAGCGCGGTCAGGCCTGGGACAGCGGACGCACCCGCTATCAGACCTCCAGCCCGGTTCCTGTGCCGTCATCACCTCCGTCAGCGAGCGGGCCACGACGGCCACGGTGCAGGCACGTCTGGACCGCCGGCTACAGGACCTGGGGCTGAGGCCTGGTCGCGTGATCCAGGCGCTGCGACGAGCGCCCCTGGGCGACCCGGTCGTCTTCCTCGTGGCTGACTACGAGCTGTGCTTGCGCAGGCGGGACGTCGCACACGTCCAGGTCACCGCTGTCACCACAGCCACCACCGCCGGAGAACCCGCAGAACCCGGAGAAGAGGCCTCATGAGCACCGGGCACTGCGGCACCGGTGACGGCGGCTGCCACTGCGGGCCGGGTGCCAGCACCGTGCTGGTCACAGGAGCGCGGCGCGTGGCCCTGGCAGGCGCCCCGAACGCGGGCAAGACCTCCATCTACAACGCCCTGACCGGGCTGCGGGCCAGGACCGGCAACTACCCGGGTGTCACCGTCTCCCGCTCCCTGGGCACCTGCCAGACCGGCACAACCACCCTGACTATTGAGGACCTGCCCGGCTCCTACTCGCTGGAGCCCATCAGCCCCGACGAGCAGATCGTGCACGACGTGCTGACCGGGCGCTGCGAGCAGGTTGACGTCCCCGACGCGCTTGTCGTCGTCGTCGACGCCACCACCCTGCGCCGCGGGATGACCTTTGTGGCGCAGGCCCTCCGCCTGGGCCTGCCCACCTGCCTGGCAGTCACCATGTCCGACGAGCTGACCCGCCGCGGGGGACGCCTCGACATCAAGGCCCTGGAACAGGCCCTGGGTGTCCCGGTCGTGCGGGTCCTGGGGCATCGGGGGACAGGGGTGCCCCAGCTGCGGGCGCTGCTGGGCACAGTGGCCGGCTGGCCCCGCACCCCCGTGGCACCGCCCACAGACCCCGCCGAGCTCGCCTCCTGGAGCGACTCCGTCCTGGCAGCGGCCGACTTCTCCTCCCCCGCCGCCGACCGGGTCACCAACGCCGTGGACCGCGTGCTGCTCCACCCTGTTGCCGGGACCCTGGTGTTCCTCGCCGTCATGTACGCCTTTTTCCAGGCCGTCTTCACCTGGGCCGTCCCCTTCCAGGACGCTATCGAGGCAGGCCGCGACCTCCTGGCGGACGCCGTGCGCACCCGTCTGGAAGGCCCCCACCCCCTCCTGGCTGGCCTCCTGGCCGACGGCCTCATCGGCGGCGTCGGCGAGGTCGTCGTGTTCCTTCCGCAGATCGCCATCATGTTCCTCATCATCGCCCTCCTGGAAGGGGTGGGCTACATGTCCCGCGCCGCCTTCCTCATGGACAAGGTGATGAGCCGCGCCGGGCTGGAGGGGCGCGCCTTCGTGGCGCTGCTGTCCTCCTTCGCCTGCGCCATCCCGGGGATCATGGCCACCCGCACCCTGCCCAGTGCCAAGGACCGCCTGGCCACGATGCTCGCGGCGCCGCTCATGACCTGCTCGGCGCGCCTGCCCGTCTACGTCATCATGATCTCCCTGCTGGTGGACGCGGACGCGACCCTGGGGCCCTTCGGCGCCCGGGGCACCATCATGTTTGGCCTCTACCTGCTGGGGGCCGTGTCCGCCATGACGGCGGCGTGGGTGGTCAAGCGCCTGAGCGACCGCGACGGCGTGCTGCTGCCCTTCTACATGGAGATGCCGCCCTACCGTCTGCCACGGCCGCGTACGGTCGTGCTGATGGTGTGGGACGCCTGCAAGGGCTTCCTGAAGAAGGCCGGCACCATCATCACCCTGACCACCGTGGTCCTGTGGGTGCTGCTCAACGTGCCCTTACGGCCCCAGTCCCAGTTCGAGGCCTACTGTGCCTCCGACCCCCAGTGCGCCGCCGTGGCGGCCGCCGTCGAGAACCCCGCGTCCTCAACGGTGGTGGACGACGACGGCGCCCCCGTCACCGACGCCGCCGAGCTGGAGTCCCTTCTGGAGGCCGAGCAGACCTCCTACACCATGAACAGCTCCTGGGCGGCCGCCGTGGGCCGCACCGTGGAGCCGGTCTTCGAGCCGCTGGGCTTCGACTGGCGGATCAACGTGGCCGTGCTGTCCTCCCTGGCAGCCCGGGAGACCTTTGTGGCCACCCTGGGCCAGATCGCTGCCGCCGGTGACCCGGAGGACCCCGGCGCCCGCCTGGAGTCCCTCACCTACCAGGAGGACACCCTCACGCACCAGGCTGGTGACCCGCTCTTCAACCCCGCTACCGTGGCCGCCATCCTCGTCTTCTTCGTCTACGCCCTCCAGTGCATGGCCACAGCGGGCGCGATGCGCCGGGAGACCGGCACCTGGAAGTGGCCGCTGATCGCCTACGGCTACATGTTCGTCACCGCCTGGGTCATGGCCGCAGCGGCCCGGATGATCGTCATGGCAGTGGTGTGAGGGGCGCTGAGAGCAGGGTCTATGAGCATGACCGGAGCAACCTGGTGAGGCGTCGTCTCCGCCACGGCCGCGACACCAGGGCGGCAGCCTGGAAGGGCACCCCACGACGTGCCGTGCCCACGCACCCCGTCTCCACGCCCGACCCCAGTGTCCTGCGCTGGGTGGTCCCTCACGGCCTGCTGCCCTTCTCAGGACAGGTGTCGGAGGTCCCGGCCCCCTTGCAGAGGCTTCTTGATGACGGCACCCTGGCCGCCGTCCACGTCGTCCCGGGGGGCGTCGTCACCATGCTGGGGGCCGAGCGCTCCTGGGAGGAGGAGGGCGAGACCGTGCGCAGCGCCCTGGTGGCGGCCCTGGCCTCGCCCGGGGGTTGGGCACCTGCCGCCAGCGCCCTCGCCCTTGGCCGCGACGACGTGCTGGAGGCTGCCGCGCAGGAGGTCGCCGAGGAGGCCGTCAACGACCTGGCGCGCAGCCACGGGGGGTCCTTCACGGTGCGCGCGGTCCGTGGCGGCGTCGTCGAGGTCGACCTCCAGGGAGCCTGTCACGACTGCCCGGCTGCGGTGATGACCATGCACGTCCGTTTCGAGCGCCTGCTGCGGCGCCGCTGCCCCTGGCTGGTCGAGGTCCGCCAGAGCTCCTGAGCGGGCACGGCCCCACCACCAATCACCCAGACCCAGGCAGCCGCCCCAGCCACCGGCCCGCCGACCATCACCTGCTGGGCAGCCAGCGGACCGAGGCCACGAGGCTGCTGCGCGGCAGCACCACACCCCTCTCCAGTGCCCGCACCCACCGGCTGGTGGTGGCCACTGCCACCCAGTTGGAGTGCAGCAGCGCCACGAGAGTCGTGTGCACCGTCTGCGCGTCAGCCCTCCCGGCCGCGTTGCTCAGGCGGACCGCACCCGTGGCGTCAGACAGCACCTCTGTGGCCAGCGCCAGGGAGTCGGCGGCGGCCGAGGCCAGGACGCCGTTGTTGGTCATGTAGCCCACCAGGGTCACCGTGTCCACGCCCCGCTCCGTGAGCACTGAGCCAGGCCAGTACCCTCGTAGACAGAGGCGTAGTGCTTGACCACCCGCCTCCAGCCCGGCCTGACCAGCGCCTCGACGCGCGGAAGCAGTCGGACCCCCTCGTGCTGCGGGTCGAAGACGACACCGCCCGGCCGCCCGTGGTGCTGGACGAGCACCACAGGTATCCCGGCCGCAGCCTCCGCAGTCAGAGCCTGCTCAACCCTGGTGAGCGAGTCCTCCAGCGTCGGGTAGCACACCTTCAGCGGACCGCGGGCGTACTCCTGCTGGGCGTCGACAACCACCAGCGCGCGCTGGCAGCCTGCGGACGACCTGCTCATATGAACCTCCTGACAGCTTTTGGGCAGTGTGATATCTGAAGGACACTGAGCCGCCCGGTCAGCAGTGGCGCAAGGCATGCTCCCGCCGCCATGGGGACCCCACGACGGGACGGGCCAGTAGGCGCCGCCACCAGCCACGAGCGCCAGCGCTACCGACAGCCCGCCCGGGACAGCCCGGCGACACCAGACACCGGCCTGGCGCTACTGGCGCCGTGACATCCTCCCCCTAGGCTCTCCCCATGGCGACCCCGGACTTCATCCTGTCCCTGCGCAAGAAGATCGGCCACGACCTGCTGTGGCTGCCGGGGGTGAGCATCGTCGTCGTCGACGACGACGGGCGCGTACTGCTGGGCCGCCGCGCCGACAACGCCCACTGGGCCGTGGTCTCAGGGATACCCGAGCCCGGCGAGCAGCCCGGTGCCGCAGCCCGCCGCGAGTGCCTGGAGGAAACAGGCGTGGAGGCGGAGATCCTCGGGGTGGCCAGCGTCAGCGCTGGGGAGCCCATGGCTTTCCCCAACGGGGACCAGTGCGCCTTCATGGACATGACCTTCGTGGCCCGGCCCGCACCCGGCTCAGCACCCGCCCGCGTGGCCGACGAGGAGTCCACCCAGGTGGGGTGGTTCAGTCCCAACGCCCTGCCCAGCCCCCTGCTGGGGACCACCCCGGGGCGGCTGCAGGCTGCCCTGGACTGGCTGGCAGACCCCGCCTCGGGGGCGCGGTTTCAGTAGGTTTCAGCGGCAAACGTCGTTGCACATCTTGGGGCTGCCTGCACCTGCTGGCCGCAGGCAAAGTGGCGTCATTGAACGGGTACCGAACCGCCCCGGGCACCGCAGCGGGGCTGAAGATGTGCAACGGGGGGCGTGCTGCACATCTTCAGCCCCGTCTGCGGCCGTGCGCTGGCCTCTTTCCGCGCCATCTCGGTGACTGTGCGCTGACTGTGCGCTCCCTCCCTCGGCGAAGATGTGCAGCAGCATCCTCTTACCTGGCCCAGACCACATCATCAACGGTCTCAGGCCTCACGCACCTAGCCAGTGACGGTGGCGGTGTCAACGACGAACCGGTAGCGCACGTCCGAAGCCAGCACTCGGGCAAAGGCCTCGTTGATGCCGCTGGCGGCGATGGCCTCGACCGTGGCGGCCACGTCGTGGTCGGCGCAGAAATCCAGCATCTCCTGGGTCTGCGCGATCCCGGCGAACTGCGACCCGGCCAGGCTGCGGCCGTTGTTGAGGAGGGAGAAGGCGCTTTGCGTCATCGCCTCGGTGGAGACGCCGACCGTGGCGAGAGTGCCCTGCGGCGCAGCATCCCCGGGTGGGCGTCCAAGTCAATCGGCGCGCTGACCGTGTTGAGGATGATGTCAAAGGTGCTGGCCAGGCGCTGGAAGGCCGTGCCGTCGCCGGTGGCGACGTAGTCGTCGGCACCCAGCTGGGCGGCGGCGTCCCGCTTGGCCTGGGACCGGGACAGGACAGTCACCTGCGCGCCCATGACCCCGGCCATCTTGACCTCCAGGTGACCCAGGCCGCCCGGGCCGACGACGGCTACGTGCCGCCCAGGCCCTGCGCCCCACCTGCGCTGGGGCGCGTGCACGGTGATGCCCGCACACAGCAGTGGCGCGACTGAGACCGGGTCCAAGCTCTGGGGCAACCGCAGTACAAAGTCCTCGTTGGCCACGACCGCCCGGGAGAAGCCGCCCTGGGTATAGGTCCCGTCCCGGTCCAGGCTGCCAAAGGCCAGAGTGTGGCCGTTGAGGCAGTACTGCTCCTGGCCGTCCCGGCAGTTCTCACACTGGCGGCAGGAGTTCACCATGCAGCCGCTGCCCACTCGGTCGCCCACCTGGTGGCGAGTCACCGCGCTGCCCACCTGGGTGACGACCCCGACAATCTCGTGGCCAGGCACCAGCGGGGAGACCAGGAGGGGACCAAAGTCACCCTGGGCGAAGTGGATGTCGGAGTGGCAGATGCCGCAGTAGAGGATGTCAAGGCTGACGTCGTGGGGCCCGGTCTCACGCCACTCAATGGTGACTGGCACGAGCGGCTCCCCCGCGGCGGGGGTCCCGTAGGCCTGGACGGTGGTGGCCATATGCAGCTTCTCTCGTGATCTGGGCGCACCTGGGCCGGCCCGCGGCAGGGCACCTGGGCACCGCCTCCGGCTGACGGCACCGCGCCTGGGCCAGCACGATGGCCCTGGGTAGGGGAGCATGCGCTTGCGTACCAGAGCCGGCACCTCACGCGCTGGGCGGGCCCGCGCAGCAGGAGGGCTGCCATATCTACGGCTGTGCCCCGACGCCCGTGCGGGACCCTGTCAGCAGGGGTCTGCCGGGGCCTGCCTCACCTGGGCAGCTACGCCCACGATGACCTGGATGCTTACCAGACAGAGACAGGCGACTCCCACACGAGCAGGATCCGAGGGACGTCTATGAGCGGAGCATCAAGCCCGAATGAGCCACAATCAGCAACTCATTCCTGCCCCTCTTCAGGACTTGTCCCGTAGGGCCCGAGGAATCGCGAGCCGTCGAGGTGGATCATGTGGGTCGGATCTGACGCCAGCCACACCCCCGTCTCCCACGCCAGTTCGGCAAGAAACTTCCTCATCGCGGCCCGGTCAGGGAAGCAGGAGACGTAGACCAGTCCTGCAGTCGCGTCGCGGAAGATCTTTGACAACTCACTGTATCTGATGCTGTCAACCGGACCGTGCGTTGAGGCAGCCTCCATGAGAAAAAGCCAGTTCTTCTCTGGCTGGTAGACCACGAGATCAGGCATCTTTCCGTGCTCGTCAACGACGACTCCGAGAGCAGCAAGACGGTCATGCTCAAACGTTCCGGTTTTTGAGTCGGCGTCACCGACATACAGGACCTCTCCCCAGGAACAAAGTACGAGCAGAACTCTTCTACCATGGCCTTGATGAGCACGTTCTGCCCACCGGCTCTCAACGTGAAGGCATCACCATCAGGCTTGTCACCGGAATCCGGGCCAAATCGCGTGCGGCTCGGTACTTGGCCGTCAGGCTCCCGACCTCCGCGAGGTACTCCTCAACAGCAAGGGCAAAATCAGGGCTTCCGTACTGACGGATGGTGAGCAGGGCCTCTGGGTTCAGTCTATAGCTGTTCCTCGACGAGTTGGTTGCCCGCAAGGGATCATCGTCATTGTGGAGGCAGAATCCAGCATCAACGAACTGGTGAAGCACAAACCTTCGGATCGTCTCCCGCGAGTTCTCGGCGATCGGGTATCCCAGAGGACCGCGCATCCAGTCCAGGATAGCCCGGACCCCCATACGCTCGTTCGTCGCGTCTGCCCATGATGAGCCTTCAACCAGCCCCGCCAGTGCGAGTAGCGTACGCGCTGACGCCTCGTTCGTACGCTTCTTGTCAAAGCCGAAGGCCCTGAGAACCTCCCGCGCCTCCTCAATCGTGCTCATGCCGCCCACATCCGACTGGCACTCATGACCCGTTCCACCGCATCCTCCGGGCTCAGGGACAGGCGCCCCATGAGCCGCAGCTGCTCCAGGCTCGGGAACCTCATGCGTCTCAGGTCCCCCGCGTTGACCTGAGTGTGCCCGGAGAGCACCCGGAAGTAGTCGTCAACCTGCTTGGAGCCCAACCATGTTGCCAGACCGGAGGCCACCTCGGGCTCCAGGCCGCGCCCCTGCTGGTGAATGTAGTTGAGCTTGTTGTCAAAGGCGGGCTCGCCCTCACCGGACCACACCGCCGCGACCAGCCGCCGCCTCTCCTCCTTCGCGGCGAACCTCTTGACCAGCACGTAGGTGCCCGCTGGTACCAGCAGCCGTGAGGCCGCCGCCGAGTCGGCGCGGAACCACTGGGGCTTGCTCACGCTGCCTCGTGGGTGCACCACCCGCCCCCTGGTGATATTGGCGGAGTAGACCATTGGAGCAGTACCCCGCCACCTTGCCGAGCCAGGTGCTCGCGCGAGCGGAAGTCCACCACCCGACCAGTGGAGGCGGTCAGCCCCAACGAGGCAAGCGTATGCCTGGCACAGTCCATCCAGCTGACAGCCTCGGCGTCCTCCTGGGTGGCCGGGACGAACACGAAGTCATCGGTGACAACCTGGCTCCCCGCCACCTCGCGGACTGTGGGGTCGTCGCGGTGGTCAACGGAGGAAGACAGCCGAACCGTCTCCGCCTGCCTGCCCCGCGTAGCACTGACGATGATGGTCTCCTGCAGCACGCCCAGGTCCGCGAACACCTCGGCACGCGAACGAAAGGTGTGGATGGCGTCAATGCCGACAGCACCGAGGAAGGAGCGCCGGAACCGCGTGAAGTAGGTGCCGTTCATCCAGGAGCGGGGGGTGATGGACACCTGCTGGCCGTTTGGGGCAAGCAGCAACGCACCAAGCGCCATAAAGCCCGCGTAGACGTTGGGCACAGCAACCCCAAGGCTTCGCAGGTCACGGTCAAGCGCCGATCCTGAGCGGATCTTGTGGTAAGGCGGGTTCTGGATTACCAGGTCAAAGCGCTCATCTGTGTGCCGCGCCCAGTCCACAAGGCTGCCACCCACCAGAGTGGTCTGTGCCCCTGCCTGTCTACAGTCCTCAAGGGTCTCGGCCAGAGCAGGGTGCAGACCGGGGTCTACCTCCACAGCGGTCACCACCACCTGGGCATCGGGACGCTCGCGCCGTACACGCTCCACCACCGCCGCTGAGAGCACGCCAGTACCCGCGCCAGGATCCAGGACCCGCAGTACCCCGCCCTCGGGCAGGCGCGGCATGCTCGCCATGATCCACGCGACCGCCGCGGGCGTGAAGAACTGGCCCAGGTCAGACTGGCTGCGCGCGTCCAGCCTGGCCAGAGCGGCCTCACGCCGAGCAGCCGCGCGCTCCAGGAGGTTCACTGATTGCTGCAGAAAACTCACTGGCCCAGGCGACTCGGGGCCAGTGACAGATTCCGGTCCCCGCCCCTGCCCCCTTGTTGGCGCCTACCTCGGAGCCTCGACCACGAGCGCCTCCTCCCCGGGAGCACGCACCTCGGCCCGCGGGGCCGGCTCCAGCGCGAGGCTCACGCTCAGGCGCTGCCCGTCCTGCCCGACGGCGTCGTAGGCCAGGACCGGGTTGTCCAGGGAGGTGACCTCGGTGCGCGCCCGCACCAGCCAGGGGTGGCGCCGCCGCAGGCCGATGAGGTCCTGGTGCAGCCGGTACATCCACTGCCCCGCAGCCGACAGCCCGGAGGGCTGCTCGGGCAGGGCCGGGCGGACCTCGTCGTCCCCGCCCAGGGTCTCGGTCTTGACCCCGCGGAAGGCCTGCTCGTCACCGTAGTAGACGCTGGGCACCCCGCCCACGGTCATGAGGACGACGGCGGCCAGGGCCGCCCCGGCCTCGCCTACCCGGCTGGCAATACGGGTGACGTCGTGGTTGCCCACGAAGGTGGCCGGGGTGAAGGTCTCCAGCATCTCGTTGTGGCGGCTCAGGCACCAGTCCAGCTCGTAGAGGTTGGCGTCGTTGACCGAGCTCCACACCGCCTTCCACAGTTCGTACTGGGTCACGGAGTCCATCGTGGACTCGGTGACGATCCCCGGGTAGTCGCCGTGGATGACCTCCCCCATGAACCACGCCTGGGGGTGGTTCTCGCGCACTCGGGGCAGCACGCGTGCCCAGAAGGCGGGCGGCACGGCGTAGGCGGCGTCCAGCCGCCAGGCGCTGGCCCCCCGGTCCAGCCAGTGCGACAGGACCCGCACTGCAAGGTCTACGACCTGCTGGGAGTCGTGGTTGAGCACCGCCAGGGACTCGTGCCCCTCAAAGGTGGCGTAGCCGGGGCCGACAGCATCCTGCCCAGCACCCTCAAGGCGGAACATCTCCCGCTCGTGCCCGCCCTCCAGGGCGGCGCGCAGCAGCGGGTGCTGGGCGCCCACGTGGTTGAGGACCCCGTCGAGCATGAGGGCCAGCCCCCGGTCCTGGCAGGAGCGGGCCAGTCGGTCAAACGCGGCGTCGTCACCCAGACGCGGGTCAATGCGGAAGTGGTCGGTCGTGTCGTAGCCGTGGGTGGAGGAGGCAAAGATCGGCCCCAGGGACAGGCCGTTGGCACCGAGCTCCACGGCGTAGTCGAGCCACGGCTCCAGGCGGTCCAGCCGGGGGGCGGCACCAGGCTCGACCAGCGGGGCGCCCGGCTCAGGCCGCACCGGTGCCCCGGTAGCCCCCAGGGGGTAGACCTGCCACCACACACAGGTGGACGCCCAGGTCGGGAGCCCGGGAGCACTTATTCTAGATTGCTCACTAGACATGGTCCGAGGATACCCACAGCCGCCGGTACTATGTCAACATGTCTCCGCGCACTGACCTGCGGCCCCGTCGGCGGATGGACCCCCAGGAGCGTCGCGACCTCATCCTCGCAGCCGCCGCCCAGGCCTTCGCCGCACAGCCCTACGACGACGTGTCCGTGACCTCCATAGCCCACCAGGTCGAGGCCTCCGAGGCCCTGGTGCACAAGTACTTTACCTCCAAGGCGCGCCTGTACGCAGAGGTAGTATCCCAGGCTGTCCAGGAGATCGCCGCGCAGATTATCCAGGCCGACAAGGCGCTGCCCACCGGCTCCTCAGCCCGGGACCGGGTACGCACCTCGATCCTGACCTACCTTGACTTCATCATCGAGCGCACCCCGGGGTGGA
This sequence comes from Actinomyces wuliandei, assembly GCF_004010955.1. Taxonomy (NCBI): domain Bacteria; kingdom Bacillati; phylum Actinomycetota; class Actinomycetes; order Actinomycetales; family Actinomycetaceae; genus Actinomyces; species Actinomyces wuliandei. The sequence goes on along the minus strand of NZ_CP025227.1, from coordinate 228,755 downwards.
CCACCTACCAGCTCCTGGCCGGCCATGAGCCTGGCCCCGCCACCGAGGTCCGCCAGCAGGCACGCGAGCAGGCCGTAACCGCCCTGGCCGAGGTAGTCGGTGGCAGCCACGGCCCTCGTGACGACTTCGCCTTCCACGGCTACCTCAGCTTCCTCGACACGGCCTGCCTGCGCTGGGCGCAGGCAGGCTGCCCCCCTGAGGAACGCTACCCGCTGGTCGAGGCGGCTCTGGGCTGCCTGGAGGGAGCCCTGGGCGACTGGCGGGCCTGAGTCGCACCACCCCTGCCCCGACAGCACACGGCTCCTCCTGGCAGGACGTGTCGTCCTGCCAGGAGGAGCCGTTGTCAGGTCAGTGCGCTCGCCGGGGCCAGGCAGTCGACACCTCGGCCAGTCGGTTGAGGTACCGCCGCGTCGGGCAGCCACCAGCCTCAGCGCACAGGCTTGCGGACCTCGGCCGAGATGAACCAGGCCTGCTGCTCAAGCTTGCCGATAAGGTCCTCAATGATCCCGGAGGAGGTCGGGTCCTCCTCGTCCACCTGCTCGTCCACGCCACGCAGCGTGGCCACAACAGCCTCGATGGCGGACACGATGTAGGCCACGCCCTCGGAGGTGAGGATCTCACCCTCCGGGGCGGTAGGCAGGCTGGTGGTGGCAGCCACGGTGGCCGGGCGACCGTCCGGGGTCGCGTTGACGGCGCGCATGCGCTCGGCGACCTCGTCCCCGCCCTCACGGGCGATGTCGACGACCTCGTCCAGGTTGAGGTGCAGGTCGCGGAAGTTCGAACCGACGATGTTCCAGTGTGCCTGCTTGCCCACCAGCTCGAGAGCGATGAGGTCGGTCAGCACGCGCTGAAGGCTGTCGCTCAGAGCGGCAGAGGCGGTGAAGGCGAGGGCGATCGAAGGAGTGGTAGCGGTCTCAGTACTCATGGCCCCTACTTTACACCAACTACATTGAGTACGAGTGTCGCTTATCAGTTACCGGCGGCCGCTCCACGCATCGCCTGGAGGTAGGTCGCAAGGGCCTCCGAGTCGGTCAGCAGCGCCGTGGAGTAGAGCTCGGCGGCCACCGGGCCGCTCCACTCCATGAACTCGCGGACCACGGCCTCGACATCTGTGGGATCGCTGGCGGCGTAGCGGGCAAAGAGCACCAGGGCACCGAAACCGGAGTACACCAGGTATCGGGAGCGCCCCTCCTCGTCGGAGGTGGGGGCCACGTGCCCGGAGGCGACACCGGCACTCATGTAGTCTGCCGTGTCGACGACGACGGACTCAAGCAGGGCCGCCCCCAGAGGACCGCCCTCGACGAGCGAGCGCAGGGCGTAGGCAGTAGCCGGGACGTAGTCCTCGGTGCGGGACATCTGGGTGAGCAGGTCGACAGGACCGCCCATGACCTCGGAGTCCGTCCTGGCCTGGGCCGCCAGGCGCAGAACCTCCTCGTCGCAGGCCTGTCGCAGACCCTCCTTGGAGCCGAAGTGGTGGACGATGAGGCCGGCGGTGACACCGGCGTCCGCAGCGATGGCACGCAGCCCCGCGCCCAGACCGTCCCTGGCAAAACGAGCCATGGCAGCGTCACGGATCCGCACCACGGTCGAGAGGTCCGGGCTGCTACCAGAAGGCTGGGGGCACATAGCCCCATGGTAGGGCCGGTACGGCAACGCCCCACCGACCGTCGCGGCCCATCATGGTCCATCACGGTCCGCCCTCACGGCAGGGGCGCCAGCGCCCCCTCATAGGCTGCGGCCTCCGCCGCAGTGCTCGCGCACAGCACGATACGCAGGGGGGAGTCGGGGTGCTGGGCGACCCAGGACACGACGGCCTCCATCGCCACCAGTCCCACCATCTCGGCGGGGTACCCGAAGGCCCCGGTCGACACCGCGCACAGGCCGATACTGCCCAGCCCCGCCGCCACTGCCACGTCAAGCGCCGAGGTGTAGCAGGCTGCCAGCACCCTGCGGTCCTGCACGCTCGGCGCCGCACCCAGCTCGATCGCAGGTCCGACCGTGTGGATGACGTATTTGGCCGGCAGGTGGTAGCCACCAGTGAGCACCGCCCCACCAGGGGGCTCACCGGCGCTGCGCCGACGCGGGTCGAAGCGCTCGGCCTGTCTCATGTAGGAGTCGCACTCCTGACGCAGGGCAGGACCTGCGGCGGCGTGGACGGCGTTGTCGGTGCAGTCGTGTCCTGGCACGAAGCAGCCGAGCATGCGGGGCCTGGCCGAGTTGAGCACCGCGTCAGCGCGAAGACGTACCAGGTTGCCCCGCCACAGGGCGAGGACCCGGCCGAGCCGACCGCCCACCCGGTGAGTAACCGCAAGAGGGGGCAGGCTCATAGCCTCAACGCGACCACGCTCGGCAGCCTCAGCCTCCAGCAGGGCATCCAGGTCCGCAGCGAAGTCAGCGGGAAGGGCGCCCGGCGGCCGGGTCGTGAGGATGAACCCAAGAAGAGCCCGCAGCTCGTCGGGATCGGTAGGAATCGTCACGTCCGTCCACAGGGGCCGCCCCTGCACCTCCTCACTCGTGAGGGCGTAGACCAGGCGACGTACCAGACGGGAGCGGTCGGCACTGGAGCGGGCCGTCTCCTTCCAGGCCGCCGGGAGCACAGCCGGGCTGGCAGCAGAGGCGTCGGCAGGGGAGGCAGCTGAGCGCGCCGACCCGCCCAACGTCAGACGTCTCTTCCCTACGGCGTCCAGCACCCTCTGGGTCCGCGACGTCGCCGAGGCGTGCCGGGTAGCGTGCCCGCTGCCCGGCAGCACTCCCACCACCATGAGCACCACCCCTATGGCCCAGACAGGTAGTCGTCAGGTCCCGGTCGGCACCGCAGCCGCCGCATACCGGCGAATACGGTGGCCACAATGATGATACCACGTCGTAATATCCTATAACTTAACAGCGTTTATGCGGATTACTGCCAGGAAGAGACCAGGGCCCGCGATGGCTAGCGGCACCGAGTAAATCGACGCGAGAACGGGAGGTGCAGAGGATGTCGCGGGCCGGGGCGCGGACACGGGCTCGCCAGCCCTGCGCGCCCCGGCCCGCCAGGCTGTCAGGCCCCGGGCTGGCGCCGTGCCCACTCCAGCGGCGCCACGCGGCGACCGGTGTAGAAGGGAGTGTCCACGCGCACGTGCAGGCGCGCCTCGGTGTAGCGCTGGTGGTGCAGGACCCCCTCCAGCCGGTCCAGCGTGTCCGCCTCGAAGCCGAGGACCCACTCGTAGTCACTCAGCCCGAAGGTCGCCAGCGTGGACCCCTTGACGTCGGGGTACTCAGAGAAGCCGTGACGCCCGTGCTCGGCCATCATCCGGGAGCGCTCCTGGGGGTCGAGCAGGTACCAGTCGTAGGAGCGCACGAAGGGGTAGACCATGAGCCAGTCACGCGGCACCACCCCACCGAAGCAGGCCGGGATGTGACGCCGGTTGAACTCTGCGGGCGTGTGCAGCCCCATGCAGGACCACACCGGCTCCAGGTACCGGCCCAGGGCACTGGCCCGTAGACGGTGGTAGGCGTCCTGGAGCACCTCCGGGTCGTCGTCGAGCCACCACACCAGCAGGTCCGCGTCCGGGCGGAAGCCCGCGATGTCGTACCAGCCACGCGTGGTCACCCCCGAGGCCTCGACAAGCTCGGCGGACTCCTCGACAACCTGGCGGCGCTCGGGGTCCGCAGCCGGCAGCGGCGCGGCCAGCCGCATGACGGCGTAGAGGGCGTAGTGGTTCTGGTTGTTGACGGCGTCAAGGTCGACATGGGCCGCGTCACGCGGGTCGTGGCGGTAGTGGCGGGCCTCGTCACCAGAGCCGTCCGCAGCGGCGCTAGGGGCGTGACCCACGCCGTGGACAGCAGGGGCTGCGGCCGTGTCCTGGTTGTTGCTCATTGTCTCTCCTAACCAAGGGTGATGCTCGGGTCGTGCTCAGGATATATTCAGAGTAGTGGTCAAGAAGTGGCGGCTGAGGCGACGGTTGGCACCGGGGCCGAGCCAGCGGTCTGCGCGGCCTCAGCAGGAGCGGGGAGGCAGCAGCCCGGGGGACAGACCGTGTGGAAGGGGCCGACCCCAGTGGTCGTGACCGGGACGACCTCCTCCCCCCTGGCGCAGGCGGCTCGCTCCACCAGGAGATCGGCAAGGGAGGACACGAAGGCCGGGTGGGTTCCGGCCGTCGCCGCGCGAGCGTAGGCAAGGCCCAGGTCGTGCGCGGTCTGCCTCGCCTCGGTGTCCAGGTCGAAGACCACCTCCATGTGGTCGGAGACGAAGCCGACCGGGGCGACGACGACACCTGCGGGCCTGCCTCGCCCTGTCCCGGAAGCCGTCGCAGCAGCCAGGGAGCGCAGGTGGTCGTTGATGTCCGGCTCCAGCCAGCGCGCCTGGGGCGGTCCGGAGCGGGAGCAGTAGACCAGGTCGTGGTCAGGAACCTGGTCCAGCCCCAGCCGACGGGCGACGGAGGGGACCAGCACCCTGGCCAGGGCCTGGTGCTGGGTCACGTAGGAGACCTCGGAGGACAGGTCGGGTGCCACCCCCGGCTCCAGGTCGCAGGCGTGCGGGGCGGCCGCCTCCGCCCCTCCCCGGTGCAGCCGGGAAGGACCGCGCCGGTGGGGCGCAGACCCCTCCTCCATGGCCACGGGGACGGAGTGGGTCACCAGGACCAGGCGCACGTCGGCAGCCGGGACGCCACCGGCGGCCAGCTCCTGGTAGGCCTGGACGATGGCGTCGGTATTGGCCTCCAGAAGACCGGGAGCGTTGTAGCAGGGGCGGGTCTTGTCCACGACGAGCTGCACCGGCTGTCCTCCGGCTCCGCCCACACGCGCGGCGGCGTCAGCCTCCGGACCACGCCCGGTGGTCCCGTCCGCCCCCACCTCCAGCCGCTCCAGGGCCGAGGCCAGGTCCTCACGGTACTGTCTGCACCCGGAGTAGGAGGCGAACGCCGACGTGGTCAGGGCCAGGACCCGCCGCGCCCCGGCCTCGGCCAGCTCGCGCAGGGCCTCGGTGACGAAGGGGTGCCAGTTGCGGTTACCCACCACGACCGGTCGGCCACAGCCCCGGGCCTCCAGCTCAGCGCGCAGCGCGGCAACGAGCTCCGCATTACGCGCGTTGATCGGCGAGACCCCGCCAAAACGTTGGTAGTGGCCGGAGACCTCCAGGAGGCGGGAGTCGGGAACGCCCCGCCCGGCGGTGGCATTGCGCATGAAGGGCAGGACGTCCTGCGGCCCCCGGGGCCCGCCGTAGGACAGGACGAGAACGGCGTCGTAGGGGGTCAGGGGGTCGTACCCGGGGCGGTTGCTCACTAGGCTCACTAGTGCCCTCCAAGAGATAGGACAAGAGACAGGACGGGGGTCAGGCACGCTGGCAGCTGTCACTGTGCCCGGGCTGGACAAGGGGGCGTCCCGCTCCGCCCGCCAGGGCCGTCCCCGTCGAGGGGCAGCACCTGCGGCAGGCCTGGGGCGCCAAGCACCTCCGAGCCGCTGTCACCCCGGCTCCTCGGCCCGGCTGCCAACCCTTCGGCCACCTCAGGACCCAGGACGGTCTCCAGGGCGGCGAGGTAGTCCTCCTCCCTGCCGGCCTGGCCGGCACGACGGGCAGCCACGGTGGGGTGGTGCAGGAGGTGGGCGGCCAGCCTCCGTAGCGCCTGGTGCGCCTCAGCCACAGTGACCAGCGCCTCGCCCTCCTCGTCGCCCCTGCAGGACGACCCCGCACCACCCCCGGACCTGTCGGCGCCCTCACCGTCAACCCCGCCCCCGGAGCCGGCCCCTCCTACGGCACCACGCCGCCCCGCAGCAGGCACCGGGCGCAGCCGTGCGGCCTCCTGGGCCACCATGTCATTGACCCGCGAGCGAAGCCCCGTGATGAGGCCGTCCATGCGGCGGCCCCGCAGGAACCGCTCGAACGCCTCCGTCTCCTGAGCCACGATGGCCCGGGCCGCCGCAAGGTCCTCGGTACCCACCTCGGGGACGGCCGACTGGATGCGCTCCAGCCCGGTATAGATCACCCCGGGCAGCTCCTCCACACCTCGTTCGGCGTCGCGGACCAGGGACAGGTCCAGCAGCGTCAGGGGCCGAGCGCCCCCCTCCTGCCGCATCCGCTGGGCGGTGGCACGCGACACCTGGCTGCAGGTGAGCACAGGGGCGCCCCGGCCGCGGCAGGTGATAACCAGGTCCACTGCGGCCAGTGCCTCCTGGAGCCCGCCGGGGTCCAGGGCACGCAGGCCGTGCCCCCGGGCGAAGGACTGTGCCCGGTCCGAGGCGGAGTAGACGGTCACGTCGGTAGCACCGCGCTCACGTAGCACCGAGACAGTGGCCCCCGCGTAGGAGCCGGTCCCCACCAGGAGGACCCGGCAGCGGCCGAGAGGAGGCAGGTCCTGGGCGACGAGGTCCACGCCGACCGCTGCCAGGCTGCGACCACGACCCGCTACATCCGTCTCCGCCGCGACCCTGCGGGAGACAACCAGGGCGTGCTCCACGACACGGACCAGATCAGGACTGAGCGTGCCCTCCTGCCCAGCCTCCCTCAGGGCGCGACGCACCTGCCCGGCGATCTGCCGCTCTCCCACCACCATGGACTCCAGCCCGCAGGCGGTGGCGAAGAGCTCACGGTAGGCCTGCGCGCCCTCCCAGGAGGCCCAGGCGAGGTCATCGCGCTCCAGCCCGGCCCGGTGAGCCATGAGGCTGGACACTCGGGACACCGTTGCAGCCAGCCCGTCGGGCACGGGCAGGCCGGGGACAGACCTTCCGTCCTCCCTGCTGCCTGGGGGTACCGCGCCACCGACGACGTCGTCTGAGTCGTCACCTCCGCCGTCGCGCACGGCCGCGCCGCCGTGGGTGTCAGGCGCGACACCGGGAGGAGCACCGGAGTCGCTGCGGGAGTCCAGGAGGAGTGACAGCCGGTTGCAGGTTGCCAGCACCATGGCACCCCGCAGCCCGGGTAGGAGGCCTACGAGCTCCTTCCCCAGTCCGGGGGCTACCGCGCCCAGGCGGGACACTGTCCCCAGGTCCAGGAAGCGGTGGTCTGCTGAGATGAAGTAAATCGCCACGTCAGGTGGTATTGAATCACCCGGAAAGGCCGGAGGCACAATAGCCTTCCCCGCTACGTCATATAACCTAGCGGCGCAGGACCGCCGCACTATTCATGACATTGTGTCATCAAAGTAATCCGCAAGATCTCAGCCAGAAGCGCCGTCACCAAGGAGCCCCCGCCCAGATGCCGTGCACCAGCCAGGCACCACCACGTGAAAACAGGCCGCACAACGCGCCCTCTCCCACAACCCCCTATTACGTCACCGGCTCCGCACACAATTCAGGGCCGCTCTCCCGTGCCGACGGCATGCCTCGGCCCGTGGCCAGCACCCACCTGCCCGCCCTCCTGGAGGCCCTAGACGGCCGCAGGCCGCAACGGACCCCGGTGTGGTTCATGCGCCAGGCCGGCAGGTCGCTGCCAGAGTACCGCCAGCTGCGGGCACGGGCCGGCGCCCCCATGCTGGACGCCTGCCTGGACCCGTCCCTGGCGGCGGAGGCCACTCTCCAGCCGGTGCGCCGTCACGGCGTGGACGCGGCCGTGCTCTTCTCCGACATCGTGCTCCCCCTGCGCCTGGCCGGGGTGGCGGTACGCATTGAGGAGGGGGTCGGCCCCGTCCTGGACCACCCGGTACGTGAGGCCAGGGACGTCACCGCGCTCCTGGAGCACCACTACGGCGACGCCCGTGCAGGAGCGGGAGCCCAGGAGGGGGCATCAGGGGCCGAGGCCGTCGCCGAGGCCGTGCGCCGCGTCGTCGCCGAGCTGGGGAGCCCGCAGGCTCCTGGGCGCCAGGCGGCCCTGGGGCACCGGGCTCGTGCCGGGCTGAGGCACAGCCACGGTCAGGCCGCCTGGACCCCGCTCATCGGGTTCGGTGGAGGCCCGTTCACCCTGGCCGCCTACATGGTGGAGGGGCGCCCCAGCCGGGACCACCTGGCGGCGCGCACCCTCATGCACGCCGACCCCACCTCCTGGGACCGGCTGATGACCTGGTGCGCCCGGCTGACAGGTGCCTTTATCGCCACCCAGGTGGCTGCCGGGGCCTGCGTCGCCCAGCTGTTCGACTCCTGGGCGGGCGCCCTGTCCCCCACCCTCTACCGCCAGCACGTGCTCCCCTACTCCCGCCTGGCCCTGGAGACCGCCAGCCAGGCGGTGTCCCCCGTGACCGGCCGCCCGCCCCACCTGCTGCACTTCGGCACCGGCACCGCCCGGCTGCTGGGGGACATGCGAGCCGCTGGCGCCCACGCCGTGGGGGTGGACGAGCGCACCGACCTGGGCGAGGCCGTGGAGACACTGTCACGCAGCGACCCACAGGGGCGGCCCTGCCCGGTGCAGGGCAACCTTGACCCGGCGCTGCTGGCCGCACCGTGGCCGGTCCTGGCCCGTGCGGTCGACACCTGCCTGGAGGCCGGCCTGGCAGCACCAGCCCACGTCGTCAACCTGGGGCACGGCGTCCCGCCCTCCACCGACCCCGACACGCTGACCCGCGTTGTCGCCCGCGTGCACGGGTCCACCGACTGGGAGGAGACCGCCCTGGAGGGCTGGCAGCCTGCGCAGGAGCAGTCGTGAGCGCCCCGGCCAGGCCTGGTCGGCAGGGAGCGCAGGACCGGGAGCAGGACTGGGACGCCGTCGTCGTGGGCGGCGGCATGGCGGGCCTGAGCGCCGCCTGGGAGCTGGCGCGTGCAGGCCTGCGCCCCCTCCTGGTGGAGGCCCGGGGCTACACCGGAGGGCTGGTGGCGGGGGCCAGCGTGGCCGGGGTGCGGATCGACCTGGGGGCCGAGGGCTTCGCCACCCGTGCCGACTCACCCCTGGGCGTCACGGCCACGGCCCGCGAGCTCGGGCTGACCACCGTCTCCCCCTCGGGCAGGCCCCACCTCTTCCTGCCTCCCGTGGCCGGGGGCGCCACCCCGCCCCGGGACGTCCCCACCGGGACGGCGCCACCGACAGCAGACGAGGGCGCCCCCTCTGCGCAGCCGTGGGGGCTGCACCCCTTCCCTGCCAACGCCTTCCTGGGCATCCCCGCCGACCCGGGCTCGCCCGACGTCGTCTCCGTCATCGGCACCGAGGCGGCCGCCCTGGCAGCCCGGGACCGGGACCTGCCCGCCTTCGTGGGCACCCGGCCGCAGGACCCTGGCGACCTGGCCTCCTTCGTGCGGACCCGGATGGGCCAGGGCGTGCTGGACCGGCTGGTCCGTCCCGTCGTGGCGGGCATCCACTCCGCCGACCCCGGCGTGCTCGCCACCGACACCGTGGCCCCGGGCCTGCGCGAGGCGACAGCCCGCCTGGGCGGCCTGGGGGCGGCCGTCGCTGAACTGGTGGAGCACCGTCGCCGCAGCGGGCGGCGAGGAGGCGACGCCACTGTCGAGGGCGGCCTGTTCCTCCTGACCGACGCCCTGCGGCACGCTATTGAGGCCGCTGGCGGCAGGACCGAGACCCGCACAGGGGCACAGTGGCTCAGGCAGGAGGCCCCCGGGAGGTGGACCCTGGCGGTCTCAGACACCCAGCGAGGGCCGTCACCCTCCGACGAGCCGACCCCCGTGGGACCTCAGCGCCTCCTGCGCACCGCACGGGTGGTCCTGGCCTGCTCACCGGGGGCCGCCCTGCGCCTGCTGGAGGGCGCCCCGGGCGTGGACACCGACGTGGAGGTGCCCTGCGGCACCAGCCTGGCCCGCCTCGTCCTGGTGGTCCGCGCCCCCGGGCTGGACGACGCCCCCACGGGCTCGGGACTGCTGGTCGCGCCAGGGGCTGAGCCCCCCGGCGGGTCCCCCTCCTGCCCGGTGAGGGCCAAGGCCCTGTCCCACCTCAGTGCCAAGTGGCCCTGGGTGGGACGGCAGCTGCGTGAGCGCCACGGGCCGGGCACACACGCCCTGCGCCTGTCCTACGGGCGCCCGGGCCGTCCGCGCCCGGAGGTGGACCGGGAGGACGCCCTGGAGGATGCCTCCACCCTGACCGGCACGCGCCTGGACCCTTCTGCGGTACTGGACCACGTCCTGGCCCGCTGGGACGGGACGCTGCCCCCGCCCACACCCACCTACCGCCGACGCACAGCCCGTCTGGAGGAGGAGGTGGCACGGCTGGAGGGGCTGGTTGTCACGGGCGCGTGGGTAGCAGGGACCGGGATTGCAGCCATCGTGCCCCATGCACGGGCAGCCGCCGGAAGGCTGGTCCCGCTCAACCGCACCTGACATGCCGCACCCCGGTGACATCCAGGGCGTAGACAGATTTGTCCCCTAGGGTGGCAGGGAATTCGGGAGGAGGAGGCGTGCATGCATGACGGCCAGGAGCCTGCAACCCGCGCCGTCCGCCTGGGTACACGAGGCTCACGTCTGGCGCTGACCCAGTCCACCCAGGTGGCACGCGCCCTGGAGGACGCGGGCGCCCCCGGCATCACGCTGGTGACCGTACGCACCCAGGGAGACGGAGACCGAACCCCGCTGCGTGACCTGGGAGGAGCCGGCGTCTTTGCCGCCCTGCTGCGCCGCGCCCTGCTAGGAAGCCATGTGGACCTGGCGGTCCACTCCTTCAAGGACCTCCCCACCGCACCCGCATCCGGTCTGGAGGTCATCTGCGTGCCCCGGCGGGAGGACACGCGCGACGCCCTGTGCGCCCGCGACGGCCTGACCCTGGAGGCGCTGCCCGCAGGCTCACGCGTGGGCACCGGCTCCCCTCGCCGCGCGGCCCAGCTGCTGGCGGTGCGCCCCGACCTGGAGGTTGTGGACCTACGCGGCAACGTGCCCACCCGGCTGGCTCGGGTCAACGGTCTGGCCACAGCCGCTGCGGTAGGCACCGACGAGCCTGTCGCCCCGGCTGGCCCCGATGCGCAGGGCGACCTGGATGCCGTGGTGCTGGCACTGGCCGGCCTGCGGCGCCTGGGGCTGGAGCACTGCGTGAGCCAGGTCCTGGACCCCGAGGTCATGCTCCCGGCACCGGCGCAGGGAGCGCTCGCCGTTGAGGCCAGGGCCGGGACCCTGGAGGAGCACGAGGACCTGGCACGGGCCGCAGCGCGCCTGGAGGACGCCGACACGCGCGTGGCCGTCACCGCTGAGCGCGCCCTCACGGCCGGGCTGGAGGCCGGGTGCGCGGCGCCGGTGGGTGCCTGGGCACGGGTTGTTGACCTGGAGCCTGGGACGCACGACCCCGCCTCCGGCCCGGCCCAGGCAGGGACGGGACCCGCAACGCAGGACAGCAGGTCAGCCACGGCCGGGCACCCGAGCGTGAGCGGCCCCAGTACCGCACCGGGGCGTCGCGGCTCTCCGGGAGCCGGTTCTGTGGCACGTCGCGAGCTGGTTCTGCGCGCACTCGTGTCCTCCCCGGACGGACAGCGCCGCCTGGTTCGGGAGCGCCGTGTTCCCCTGCCCGGCGGCCGGGGTCAGGGCGTGCGCCCCCAGGGCTCCTCGGCCCCCCGCACCACCTCCGACCTGGTGACGGCCGAGAACCTTGGCGCCCGGGTGGCCTCGGTGCTGCTGGAGGACGGCGCTGGCGAGCTGTCGGACCTCCAGGCGCGCAGGCCCGAGCACCCCCCGGCAGGGCTGAGCGGCCCCAGGCAGGACTGACTGGCATGCGCCCGATCGTCCCCCCAGGTGCAGGTCCGCTCACCGACCGCCCGGCTGCCCCCGACGACACCCTGGCCGCGCCCACTCACCCCGGCGCTGCGGATGACGGTGCCCGGCGGCTGGGCGGCCTGAGGATCCTTCTGCCCCGCCTGCGCACGCCCGACGCGCTGGCCGAGGGTCTCGAGCACGCCGGGGCCACCGTGGAGCGAGCCGCCCTGACCCGGACCGCACCTGTCCCCGGGCAAGGAGGTGCCCTGGAGAACCTGTGCCGCCGCCTGGTCACGGGGGAGGCAGCCTGGCTGGTCCTGACCTCGGCGCGGACCGTGGAGGTGCTGGCTCCCTGCCTGCTCCGGCAACTAGCGCACCACTCCCCCTCCGGCGGGCACGACCGTGGACTGCCGCAGGACGTGCGAGTCGCCGTCGTCGGCCCGGCCACGGCCCGCTCCTGGCGGGACCTGATAGGCCGGAGCCCGGATGTGGTTGCTGATGGCAGCGCCCAGGCGCTCCTGCACCACCCCGTGCTGGCCACAGGCCCCAGTGCCCCAGGTGGCTCGGCAGGTGGCTCGCACAGCCCGGACGGCAGCCTTCCCGGTGACAGCCCCGGCAGCATCACTGACACGAGCAGGCGAGTGCTTCTGCCCGCCTCCGCCCTGGCGAGCCCGGTCCTGGCCCAGGGGCTGCGCCGGGCAGGCTGGCAGGTGGAGCAGGTGGAGGCCTACACCACCGTGCCGGCACCGCCGGAGGACCTGCCCAGTGGGCTTCTGCCGTCCTGGCAGGGCGGCAGGGTGGACGTCGTCGTCCTGACCGCTCCCTCGGTGACCCGCGCGCTCCTGCACCTGGTGGGGCCGCCACCGCCTCCTACCCGCACCGTCGCCATCGGGGCCACGACGGCCCAGGCCGCCAGGGAGGCAGGCATCATCGTGGACGCCACCGCCGCCTCCCCCACACCAGCAGGTGTGCTCCGGGCGGTCGAGGAGGCGCTCCGCCGCCCAGTCCGGGCAGACGAGACGGCTATACACACCGCAGACACCGCAGGTGACGTAAGAAGACGATCCTCGACAGGAGAGACGACACCATGACTCCCACAAAGACTCCCGTGACGACTCCCACCGCTCTCGACGCGCCCCGCTCCGCGACCAGCACTGCGACCAGCCCCACGACCAGCGCTGCGCCTCGCCCCTCTGCCCCTGACCTCCTGGCCTCCCGGGGTGTGCCCGCCCCCGCCCCGCCCACCGTGCGGCCCCGGCGCCTGCGCTCCACGCCCGCGATGCGCCGTCTGGCCCGCGAGCACGCTGTTGACCCTGCCAGCCTCATGCAGCCGGTCTTCGTGCGCGAGGGTGTCAGCCAGCCGCAGCCGGTGGAGGCGATGCCTGGCGTCGTCCAGCACACCCTGGACTCGCTGCGCGCCGAGGCCGCTGCCTGCGCCCGCGCCGGGCTGGGCGGCATGGTGCTGTTCGGCGTGCCCCAGGAACGCGACGAGGTCGGCAGCCAGGCCTGGGCCGGGGACGGCATCCTCAACCACGCGGTGGCTGCGGTGCGCGCTGAGGTGGGTGACGCGCTGGTGGTGTGCGCCGACACCTGCCTGGACGAGTTCACCAGCCACGGGCACTGCGGCGTGCTGCGGCAGGACGGGCCTCGCGCGGGTGAGGTGGACAACGACGCCACCCTGCCCCTGTACCAGGCGATGGCCGTGTCCCAGGCGGAGGCGGGGGCGCACATGGTCTCACCCTCGGGCATGATGGACGGGCAGGTCGCGGCGGTACGCGCCGCCCTGGACGCCACCGGGCACGACGACGTCGCGGTCCTGGCCTACTCGGCCAAGTACGCCTCGGCCTACTTCGGCCCCTTCCGGGAGGCGGTGCGCTCCACCTTGCAAGGCGACCGACGCACCTACCAGCTCGACCCCGCCAACCGGCGCGAGGGACTGCGCGAGGCCGTCCTGGACGCGGCCGAGGCCGCAGACATGGTCATGGTCAAGCCCGCAGGCCCCTACCTGGACGTCCTTGCCCAAGTTGCTACGGCCAGTCCCGTGCCCGTGGCCGCCTACCAGGTCTCCGGGGAGTACGCCATGGTGGAGGCCGCCGCCCGCAACGGGTGGGTGGAGCGTGAACGGGTTATCGCCGAGTCGCTGCTGGGGATCGTGCGCGCAGGTGCCGACGTGGTGCTGACCTACTGGGCCCGGCAGGTCGCCGAGCACCCCGGGTGGCTGGCCTCCTAGCGGGGCGCGTGGTCGCGAGGGGCGCGCGCGTGCGCCCGGAAGAAGCGCCGCGCCCGGAAGGCCCCGTGGCGTGGCTCCCGCCTGACACTGGCGAGCGGCCCCTGCCCGATACGCCCCAGAAGCCCCGAGGGGGAACACTCGTTGTCACTGCTCCACGATGGGTAGAACAGTGTGAGCCCCCCTGACGCGGCTCACGCATGGCTGGAGACCGTCCCGCTGGAGCAGACTCGCGTGAGCCAGGCTCACGTGCCCGGGGCGAGCCAGGGTGGCACAGATCCCGGCCTCACCGACACGCTCCACGCACCAGTCGCTCACCCCTGTGCGGGTTGGTGGCACAGCTCCGGGCCTCACCGACACGCTCCACCTAGGCGCGTCCCGCACCAGCCCACCTCGCACGGCTCCCGCCAGGATGGAACCACCCAGATGACAGCCCCTAGCCCCCTGGGCCATCCCGGAGAATATGACAGACCCTGCGGAGTCGGCACCCCGGGACAGACCGCCCCCCGGGGCCGGGAGCGGCTGGTCCTGCGCCTTCGGCCACCTCTGCTGCCATGACGACCACCTGCACAGCTCCTGGGACGACGCGGACCGTCGCAGGAGGGACTACCTGTCCGACCAGGAGTACGCGAGCTGGAGGCGATCACCGTCTGTCCCGACGACCCCATGCCCTGGGAGAAGGACTGGAGGCCCCAGTGACACCCCAGGGCACCCGGGGCGGCCAGGGCCCCAGCAGCGGCAGGGGCGGCTATGGTCGGATCTCCAGCCGCACCACCGCACGACCTCACGACCGGACGCGAACTACGGACACAGGAGTCCCGATGACCACTCAGTCACCCACCCAGCCCTCCAGCCACCCCGCTGACAGCAACGCCGCCCTCTTTGAGGCCGCCCGCGCCGTCATTCCCGGGGGCGTGGACTCCCCGGTACGCGCCTTCGGCTCGGTGGGCGGGACCCCACGCTTCATCACCTCCGCCAGCGGCGCACGGGTCCGTGACACCGAGGGTCGCAGTTACGTGGACCTCGTGGGCTCCTGGGGTCCGGCCCTCCTGGGCCACGCCCACCCTGACGTGGTGGAGGCCGTGCGGGAGGCAGCCTGTCGAGGGCTGTCCTTCGGGGCGCCCACGGAGGCGGAGACCCTGCTGGCCCAGGAGGTGCGCCGCCGGGTACCAGCGGCCGAGCGGGTCCGCCTCGTGTCCACCGGCACCGAGGCAACTATGACAGCCGTCCGCCTGGCGCGCGGGGCCACCGGGCGCGACCTCGTGGTCAAGCTCGCCGGCTGCTACCACGGCCACTCTGACGGCCTGCTGGCCGCAGCAGGCTCGGGCGTGGCTACGGGAGGCCTGCCCGGAAGCGCCGGGGTACCGCAGACGGTGGCCGCCCAGACCGTCGTCCTGCCTTACAACGACCTGCCCGCCTTGGAGGCCTGCCTGGAGCAGCGCGGCCAGGAGGTGGCCGCCGTCATCCTGGAGGGCGCGGCCGCCAACATGGGGGTGGTGCCCCCGCTGCCCGGCTACACCGCAGGCGTGCGGCGCCTGACCGCCCAGCACGGCGCCCTCATGATCCTTGACGAGGTGCTCACCGGCTTCCGTGTGGGACCGGCAGGCTGGTGGGGCCTGGAGGCCGTGGAGGGGTGGGTGGCTGACGGGCAGGGTGGTCCCGTGCCCGGCAGTGCTCACGGCGCTCACGGCGCCCGAGCCTGGCCTGCGAGCAGGGCGGAAGCCTCCTGGGTGCCCGACCTCCTGACCTTCGGCAAGGTGGTCGGCGGCGGGGTGCCGCTGGCCGCCGTCGGCGGGCGTGCCGACGTCATGGACCTGCTGGCCCCCCTGGGGCCCGTGTACCAGGCGGGGACCCTGTCGGGCAGCCCACTGGCCACAGCAGCGGGCCTGGCCACCCTGCGTCTGGCTGACGACCAGGTCTACCGGGCTGTTGACACGGCTGCGGCTCAGGTGGGCCAGGTGGTCTCAGAGGCGCTGAGCGCCCAGGGGGTGGCCCACCGTGTCCAGCGCGCGGGCTCCCTGTTCTCCGTCATGTTCGGGGACAGCGCGGCCAGCAGCGGCGTGCACGACTACGAGAGCGCCCAGGCCCAGGAGACCTGGCGCTTTGCCCCCTTCTTCCACGCCTTCCTGCGGGAGGGCGTGGCCCTGCCACCCTCCGTGTTCGAGGCGTGGTTCGTCTCCGCCGCGCACGACGACGCGGCGGTGGAGACCGTCGCCGCTGCTGCTCCGGCTGCTGCGCGCGCCGCCGCCCAGGCCCGTCCCACTCAGCAGCCCACGGCAACAGAACAGTAAACCTTTCCGGCCTCCTGCACGGCCTCACGGTGTACCGCTCCGGCGATGAGGCACTCATAAGCCCTCACCCATCGTTTCCATCCTAAAGAAAACTCTCCTGAGGTCAACATACGGTATCAAATCACTGACGTTCCCTCATTCTCATTGAGTACTTACCTAGCACGGTGCTACGTTGCCTCCCCGGTATTGTTCGGACCGGCTAAGACACGGGTGCGGCCAGTTATGCACCCTGCCGTGTCTGCCCGCACCCCCGAGAGGACCACCATGCCGCTCACCGCACCCGCGCACCGCAGCAGGGCCGTCAGCCAGGCCCACATCGCAGCAGTGCTCGCAATGCTGCTGTCGCTCACCGGCGCCCTGCTGGGCACGGTGCTGCCTACCACCGCCCAGGCGGCACCCAACACCGACATCGTCGTCAGCGACCTGACACTGGTGAAGTCCAGCGCCACCGGGCAGGACGACCCCGATGACACCGACGTCGCCGTGGGCGACACCTTGCGCCTGTCCTTCACCTGGGACGCCCGTGGCGCGAACGCCAAGAGCGGCGACTCCTTCTCCATCGAGCTTCCCGAGGAGCTCCAGAACCGGGAGTTCCCCCTCTCCCAGCCCCTCGCCGTCACCTACAACGGCACCCAGACCACGATCGGTACCTGCGAGCTGGACCAGCGCACCATTACCTGCACCTTTAACGGGGAGCTCGACACACTGGTCGGCCAGGGATTCAGCGGCCTGAATGGCAGCGGATCGGCGCTTGTCACCGCCGTGCAGGCAACCGACTCCAGCACCGTTGACATCAGTGCCAACGGGACCGTGACCGCAGTTGACATCCCGGGGGGACAGATCGGTGAGTACACCGGTGGCAGCTACTCCCCCGAGTCCTTGCGCAAGTGGGCCTTCCCACTCAGCTCCACCTCGTCCGCCGTTGACTGGGAGCTCAACTTCGGCACCCCGGCCATCACCGAGGCCCTGGCCGCTGGCGGGAACCCGATCACGGTGGACGGGCAGACCGTCTCCACCATCACCATCACTGACCGCCTCACCCCCGGCCAGACCTACAGCACCGACCTCAGCACGTGGACGCTGGACATCGGCCAGAGCGCCGACCGCGACACTGCGGTAGGAACGGTCACCGACGCCTCCGGGACGGACCACGACACCTCTCAGGGCAACTTTGACCTGGAGGTGACTCTTAACGGGGACGAGGCCACGATCCGGGTCACCGGCCCCTTCGCCCCGAACACCAACTACGTCGTGTACTACTCCTCCGTCCCGACGACGGACAACCAGACGATCCAGCCCGGGGTCGAGTACGAGAACAACGCGACACTGGTGGGCAGCACCAGCGAGACCAGCTACCTCGTCTACTACACGAGGTCCTTCACTATCGACGTTTCCATGGAGGCCGGGTTCGGCGGCCTCAACATCACCAAGCTCCTCTCGGGTGAGGCTGCACCCCGCGTCCCAGAGGGAACCACCTTTACCGTCGGCATCGACTACACGCTGCCGGGGGGTGCCACAGTGGACACCTACGAGGGCTGGACCGCACCCGGTGAGGTCCGTGCCGACCGCACTGGCGGGACGACGACGATGGAGGTGACCCTCGGGGCGATCACCACCTACAACGGGACCTTCCCGGCCGGCACGGTCCTCACCCTGAGCGAGGACCCCACGACAGCCTCCACCACGCCTGAGGGCGCGACGTGGGGCACCCCGGTCTTTACTGTGGGCGGTGAGACGACGACCTCGCTCACGGTCGCCGACCAGACCTCCACGGCCGTCACCCTGAGGAACACCGCAGAGGAGGCGGAGACTCCGGTGGGGTCGTTCTCGGTGGCCAAGACCGTCGAGGGCGCTGAGGACCTGAGCTCCAAGGAGTTCACCTTCACCTACACCTGCGACGACGCCGACTCCACCACCGGCACCCTCACCGCCACCGGCGACGGGACCGCTGTAGACGCCGACATCGCCCTGCCTGAGGGCACCCAGTGCACCATCAACGAGGACACCGACGCCGCCCAGGAGGACGGCTACACCCTCACCCCGCCCGAGCCACAGACCATCACCATCACCACCGCCGACCAGACAGCAACCGCCACCTTCACCAACACCTACGCACCAGAGGAGACCCCTGAGCCCAGCGAGACACCCACCGACCCCGCAACCGAGACCCCTGAGCCCAGCGAGACACCCACCGACCCCGCAACCGAGACCCCTGAGCCCAGCGAGACACCCACCGACCCCGCAACCGAGACCCCTGAGCCCAGCGAGACACCCACCGACCCCGCAACCGAGACCCCTGAGCCCAGCGAGACACCCACCGACCCCGCAACCGAGACCCCTGAGCCCAGCGGGACACCCACCGACCCCGCAACCGGGACCCCTGAGCCCAGCGGGACACCCACCGACCCCGCAACCGGGACCCCTGAGCCCAGCGGGACACCCACCGACCCCGCAACCGGGACCCCTGAGCCCAGCGGGACACCCACCGACCCCGCAACCGGGACCCCTGAGCCCAGCGAGCCGGTGACCACTGAGACGCTTTCGACGTCAGCCCCAGGTGGCGCTGCGGGCGGGTCGCCAGAGGCGTCAGAGACACCGGACAACAACCCGGCAGGTTCCGCGCCGCGCAGGACCGGGACGCTCGCACGCACCGGGGCGACTATCGGCATCGCTCTTGTCGCGCTGCTGGGCCTGGGAGCAGGTAGTGCGCTGCTGATCGCCCGTCGTCGCGGCTAGGAGGGCTGTCGTCGGCACTGGCGCCGGCAGGCAGGGCGACACCAGACTGGGGGTCGGCTCCACCGAGCCGACCCCCAGTGCACTCCTCCGTGCTCTCCCTCGCCTCCACACCCCCGGACGCACCGTTTCCTCATCCAGCTGGCGATCTGCACGCAAGCAGCAGGCACCTCGGGAGGACAACAACCAGGAAGAAAGCAGGTGACTCCAGCATCTCTGAGCCACCAAGCCTTGAGTGCTGCCAGCAGCACGCCTCCGCCCAGGACAACAGTCCTCCACAGATCACCCCACTCACGCAGGCCTGGCCCCACAGCGACTGACCCGGATACTCAACGGCAGTGGAAGACCCTTGGCCCAGCTCAGAATCTGCAAGGCCCCCGCCCCTCCCTGCCACCCCAGGCGCGCAGCGCTGACCACAACAGGCGAGTCCCGCTGCCGTATGACAACGACAGCGGGACTCGTCCCTCACACCTCCTCTCCCTCACAGCCTGGCCGTCGGCTCAGCCGCAGCAGGCCAGGGCGAGGACGCTACGAGGTGCGCTCCAGGTGGCGGCCTGTTGACCGCCGGGGCACTGCTCGCCTCCCGTGGTGGCGCGCGGAGGTGTCATCTCCAGCCTGGCTGGTGTGCACCAGCGGCGGGTTGACCAGGACGGCGTCGCCCGTGGCGTGATCAGGCTCCAGCTGCCAGCCGGGTCGGCGCAGCGCGTAGAAGACCAGCGGAGGCAGGCCCAGGACCACGATCACCAGTCCCACCACGAGGGCGTAGCCCACGGTGCTCAGGCCCGTGAACCCGGACGGGCGGACGAACGACAGCACGAACGCCACCGCGCATGCCACGAACCCGATGCCAGCCACCAGCCTCATCGCGGGCGTGCGGTAGGTGCGCCGCACCTGCGGACGAGTGGTACGCAGGCGGATGGCAGCCGCGAACAGCATCATGTACATGATGAGGTAGAGCGCTGCGGCCATGTCGATCAGTGTGACGAAGGCGGTGTTGCCATTGGGGATGACCACGAACAGCAGCGCCAGGACCGTCACGACGACCCCCTGCAGCACGAGGATCGAGCGCTGCACCCCCGCCCGGTTGCGCTCCTGCAGCAGCGGGGGCAGCAGCCCTGTGCGGGCGGCGGCCAGCAGACCCTTGGAGGGACCCGCGATCCAGGTGACCACGGAGGCGAAGGCGCCCAGGGCGATGAGCAGGGAGACCACAGGGGTCCCCCAGCCCATGTGCCAGTGGTCGAAGAAGGTCTGGAAGGCCAGGTTGATACCGTCCACCACCCCCAGGCGCCCCTGGGGGACGGCGACGGCGATCGCCAGGGTGGGCAGGATGAAGATGGTGAGGATCAGGGCCGCAGAGGCCAGCACTGAGCGGGGGTAGCCGCGCCCAGGATCGGCCAGGTCGTTGGCGTGGACGGCGTTGACCTCCATGCCCGCGTAGGCGAGCACGTTGGACACGATGAGCACGATAGAGGCCAGACCCGTCCAGGGCGGGAGCACGGCCGACGCCGTCAACGGCGCCTGGGAGGGCGTCCCAGTCACCAGCCAGGCAGCGCCAAAGACCACCAGGAGCACTGCGGGCAGAAGAGTACCCACGATGCCGCTCCACGACCCCACCTTGGCAAACAGGTTGCCGCCAGCCAGTGTGATGAGGGTGGAGAGCCAGTAGAGGACGATGATGACACCAGCCACGTAGACGCCGTTGCTGGCCAGCCAGCCACGGTTGATCACATAGGACAGGCTCACGGCGATGAAGGCGATCTGCGTGGGGTACCACACGACGTTCTGCACCCACTGCAGCCAGATGGCCACAAAGCCCCAGCGCTGGCCAAAGGCCTCACGCACCCAGACAAACACGCCGCCCTTCCACCCGGTGGCAAGCTCGGCAGCCACCAGGGCCGTGGGCACCAGGAAGAAGACCGCCGGGATGACGTAGAGCACCACCGAGGCGAGTCCGTAGCCGGCCATGGCCGGAAGTGAGCGCAGCGAGGCGACCGCCACCACGGTGAGCATGGCCAGGTTGAACACGGACATGCTGGCAGGCTGGCGGGCCGGGGCCGCAGCAGCCTCGCCGCCCGGCGCACCCCCACCGTCCTGATGTCGCCGACGCCCTGCGGCGGCGCTGGCCGACGCGGCAGCCGTGTGGCGGGCGCCGCCAGGGGCGGTGCCGCGCGCGCCGTTGGGGGCCGCGTCGAAGGCATTGACAGAGAAGCCAGTTGTACTGGACATGGTAACCCCCTAGTGGTGGAAGGCGGCAGGGTGGTCCGACTCGTGGGGCAGAGGCCTGTCGAGCCGGTCGAGGTAGGTGACCTCAGCGCGCATGTCCTCAAGGAGGGCACCGGCCAGGTCGTGGCTGAGACCGTTACGCACCACGATGCGCTGCACGGTGACGTCGGTGAGGTCATCGGGCATCGGGTAGGCGGGCACCAGCCAGCCCTTCATGCGCAGCCGGTCGGAGAGGTCGTAGAGGTTCCACCGGTCCGTGTGGTCGGCGCGCAGCCGCCAGGCGAACACCGGGATGTCGGAGCCGTCGTTCCACAGCTCAAAGGGACCCATCCTCGCGATCTCCCCGGCCAGGTAGCGGGCGACGTCGCGGCTGTTGGACTGCACCCTGCGGTAGCCGTCGAACCCGAGCCGAAGGAACATGTAGTACTGGAGAAGCACCTGCGCCCCGGGTCGAGAGAAGTTGAGCGCAAAGGTGGGCATCTGGCCCCCGAGATAGGACACCTCGAAGATCAGCTCCTCGGGCAAGGCGGCCTCGTCACGCCACACAACCCATCCGACACCGGGATACACAAGCCCATACTTATGCCCAGAAGTACTGATAGACGCAACCCGGTTAATACGGAAATCCCATTCCAGGTCTGGTTGTACGAAGGGAGCAATCATACCTCCGGAGGCGCCGTCAACGTGAATGGGGACATCCAGCCCTGTGCGCTCCTGGATGGCGTCCAGTTCCCGAGCTATCTTGGCGACCGGCTCGTACATCCCGGTGTAGGTGACGCCCATGATCGCGACGACGCCGATGGTGTTCTCGTCAACATAGTCCTCGAGCCGGTACCCGTCGAGGACCTTGTGGTCCTCGCTGATTGGCACGAGGCGCGGCTCGACGTCCCAGTAGCGGCAGAACTTCTCCCAGCACACCTGCACGGCGCTGGACATGACGAGGTTGGGCCTGTCCGTCGGCCTGCCAGCGGCCTGGCGGGCCTTGCACCACCGGCGCTTGAGAGCGAGGCCACCGAGCATGCAGGCCTCCGAGGAGCCGATCGTCGAGGTGCCGATAGCGTGCCTCGGGTCCGGAGCGTGCCACAGGTCGGCGAGCATCGTCCAGCAGCGCGTCTCGATCTCGGCCGTCCGGGGGTACTCGTCCTTGTCGATCATGTTCTTGTCGGCCGCCTCCAGGTAGAGGCGGCCAGCGTGGTCGTCCATCCACGTGCTGACGAACGTGGCGAGGTTGAGGCGGGCGTTGCCGTCAAGCATCGCCTCGTCGTGGACCACCTGGTATGCGGTCTCAGGAAGCACCTCCGAGCTGGGGAAGCGGAACTTCGGCAGGTCGTAGGCCTCACCAGGTCTGGCGAAAAGTGGATTGAGCTCGCTACTACCAAGATCCGGGGCAGAAGAGTCTTCATTTGATAGCCGTGACATGTCGGGTTCTCCTCTCGGTAGACGACAATTGTCTATGGGATATCACCACAGCGCGCCGGGCGCCAGCCGCACGCGGGGATAAACCAGAACTTGCAATCTACTCAGCTGTCCCGAAAGTCAGGTGCGACATTCGCTCCACATTCTTCACCCCTGCTGCACATCTTCAGCTCCGCCCCTCCACCTGACTCAGCCCGGCACCCGCGCCACAACACCAACACGCCAGCACCCAACCCGCCGGGACCGTCCGAAGATGTGCAGCAGAGGGGGCAGGTGCGGCCAGACCAGCCCGGACACGACGCAGCGGCCGCTGCCGTCCGACGACATCGGCACGGCAGCGGCCGCTGCCGTCCGACGACATCGGCACGGCAGCGGCCGCTGCTACAGGTTCGGGGCTGTGCCCTAGACCTGGATCAGGCCTCCTGGGACGCCCTCACCCCCTCGCTGGCCTCAGACTTCTCAGCCTCAGCGATCTTGGCCTTGACCTCCTCCATGTCCAGCTCACGCACCTGGGTGATGAGAGCGTCCAGGGCGGAGGCGGGCAGGGCACCGGCCTCCCGGTAGACCAGCACGTCGTCACGGAAGACCATGAGAGTCGGGATAGAGGAGATCCCCAGGGCCGAGGCCAGCCCCTGCTCCGCCTCAGTGTCCACCTTGGCGAAGGTGATGTCCGGGTTGGCCTCCGAGGCCTTCTCGTAAACGGGGCCGAACCGCATGCACGGACCGCACCAGGACGCCCAGAAGTCCACCAGGGTGATGCCCTCACCGTGGATGGTGTCCTTGAAGTCAGCGCCGGTGATGTTCGTGGTAGCCATAGGAGAACCTTTCTGGTCGCGTTCCTCTGACTGGCGCAACATCACCTGCTGGCAGCCTATTCCACAGGCCCGGCGTCCCGACCTCGCTACCGGGCCTCCTGCCACCCCCGCCTCATGAGTGAGACGAGGCGATGCTGGGCCGCCGCCCCTTCTGCGGCCCTCCCGTTCCCGGAAGCCCTGCCACCCCCAGCGCCACGCCCCTGCCCGGCCGTGTCGCACCGCCCGACCGTCGCGTCACCGCGCGCAGCGCCGTCCTCGCCACTCTTCTGGGCGCCCTCCACCGCTCCGGCGACCCAGGCAGACGCCAGCGCAGCCTGGTAGAGCGTCGCCGCATCGACGTCGGCACGCGCCATGCCGTCACGCTGCGCCGCCTCCAGGAACCCTCTTGTCGTCTCGATAACCTCCTCGCAGGTGGGGGACAACGGGGACGAGCCGCTGACGTAGGCGTCCCGCAGCGGCCCCGGCAGACCGTCATAGGCGCGCATCCACTCCCCGACCGCCTCCAGCCACTGCTCCAGGGCCTCCCCGGAGGACCCGGCTGCGGCCTCAATCTCCTGGCGCCTGCGCGTCAGGTCGGTGAACCGGGCGCCCAGAACCTCGCTCAGCAGGTCCTGCCTGGTGGGAAAGTGGCGGTAGAGAGTCCCCGCCCCCACCCCGGCGCCCTTGGCGATGACGTCCATCGGGGCCTCAAGCCCCTCCCGGGCAAAGACCTGCTCGGCCACGGCAAGGATCTTCTCCCGGTTCCGCCGCGCGTCAGCACGCACGCGACGTCGCCCGCTCCCGGACACCGCGTGCGCACCCAGCCGGGCCGGATCAGACATGGATCACACTCCTGCTTCATTGATAAACGGAGAGTCTCTCCATATTGTTTGCTGCGGAGACACTCACCCATCGTAGGCGAACGGAGCCCCATGATGCCGCCACGTCCCGCCGCCCCCCTCACACCCCAGGCCCTGCGCCGGGCACTGTCCAGCTATCCCACCGGAATCGTGCTGGTCACCGCCCTGGACGACGACGGAGCCCCCGCCGGCATGCTGGCCAGCTCCTTTACCTCGGTGTCGCTGGAGCCACCGCTGGTGTCGGTCTCCTTCGCCCGGACCTCCACCACCTGGCCGCGCCTGCGCCAGGCCCCCCTCCTGCGCATCAGCGTCCTGGGTGCCGAGCACAGCGCGCTGGTGTCGCAACTGGCTGGCCCCAGCGCCCAACGGTTCACCGGGCTGGAGTGTGCGCTGCGTGACGACGACGCCTCCCTCTTGGGGTCTCCCGTCACCCTGAGCGTGGCACCGGAGAGGGTTATTGAGGCCGGGGACCACGACATCGCCCTCATGCGCGTCCTGGCGATCGACCAGGACGGGGACGTCGACCCCCTCATCTTCTACGCACGTGGGCTGCACCACCTGGCAGCCTGAACACCGACCCGCACCGCAGGAGCACCATGACCACGACCGCACGACAGATGATCCTCGGCATGCACCTGGGCACCGGCTACGGCTCCCAGGCCAACGCCTGGCGCGCCCCCGGCGTGGACCCAGCCGCCTACACCGACATTGAGGCACAGGTCCGCTACGCCCGGGCCGCAGAGCGCGGCACCATCGACTTCCTCTTCCTGCCGGACAACCTCGCGATCACACCCTCCATGGGCGAGGGCATCCCCCAGGCCACCATCGACCCGGTGGTCACGGTCGCGGCCTTGGCCCGAGAGACCTCACGAATCGGGTTCGTCGCCACTGGCACCACCACCTTCAACGAGCCCTACAACATCGCCCGCCAGTACAAGGCGCTTGACGTCACCACCCACGGCCGCTTCGGCTGGAACGCGGTGACCACCGCGGACCCGGCCGCCGCCGCCAACTTCGGGCAGACTATCGCCGAGCGCCCCGTGCGCTACGGCCGGGCGCACGAGGTGATCCAGGCCGTCCAGGCCCTGTGGGGCAGCTGGGGCGAGGAGGCCTGGACCCGGGACAAGGACTCCGGCCGCTTCGTCGACCTGGACCAGGTCCGCCCGGTCGGCCTGCGCGGGGAGCACGTTGCCTCGCAAGGGCCGCTTCCCATCCCGCCGTCTGAGCAGGGCCAGCCGGTCATCTTCTCCGCCGGGGGCGGGGAGTACGGCCTGACCATCGCCGGACGCTACGCCAGCGGGGTCATCGGGGCAGCCTTCACTGTCGAGGACGCCCGGGCACAGCGTCGGGCTGCCCGGCAGGCCGCGCACCAGTACGGTCGCAACCCTGACGAGGTCAAGTTCTTCGCCGGAGTCATGCCCCTGATCGGCAGCACCGTGGAGGAGGCGCTGGCCCGCAGGCGCCACCTGGACGAGGTCAGCGCCCCCCGCCGGGTCCCCTACCTGGGTGCCATGCTGGGGCTGCCCCTGGAGCCGGAGCAGGTTGACCGGCCCCTGACCGACGCCGAGCTGGCCGACGCCCGGCCCAGCGGCTTCGACCCGCGCTCCCAGCGTGCCCTGGCGGTGGCCCGGCAGGGCTGGACCATTCGGGACATCCTGGCCCACGGGATCATCGACTACCACCCGACCCCGGTCGGGCCACCCTCCGTGGTCGCCGACCACCTGCAGGAGTGGTTCGAGGCCGGAGCCTGCGACGGGTTCTGGGTGTCACCCGACGTCAACGAGGACGGGATCGACACCTTTGTCGACGAGGTGGTCCCGATCCTGCGTGAGCGCGGACTATTCCACGAGGAGTACCAGGGGACCACGCTGCGTGAGCACCTGGGGGCACCCGCCCAGTACGGCCTGGACCCGCGCGTCTGACAGGAGGCGCCCTAGTCCGGGGCGCCGCACGGAGCGGCTGAGGCCGGGCTCTCTCAGACCCTCATCTCGTCCACGACCAGCTCGGCGAGCTCGACGGCGTTAAGGGCGGCCCCCTTACGCAGGTTGTCACCCACGACAAACATCTGCAGGCCACGCCCCGGGGCGCAGGACTGGTCGGCGCGGATG
Organism: Actinomyces wuliandei; assembly: GCF_004010955.1. Taxonomy (NCBI): domain Bacteria; kingdom Bacillati; phylum Actinomycetota; class Actinomycetes; order Actinomycetales; family Actinomycetaceae; genus Actinomyces; species Actinomyces wuliandei. The sequence continues at coordinate 202,580 of NZ_CP025227.1, read as the reverse complement.
CGTCCCACGAAGGTCCCGTCCCGGCCCGTCGCCCTCAGCGGGCTGGGTACGTCCTCGACGGTGACACCCGGGGCTGCCTCCAGCAGCTCGCGGGCACGCTGGGGCGTGATCTCACGCTCGAACTCGGCGGTCACGCTCAGCCCGTGTCCGCTGAGCACGGGGACGCGCACGCAGGTGCCCGCGACCAGCAGCTCGGGGATACCCAGGATCTTGCGGGACTCGTGGCGCAGCTTCTGCTCCTCGTCGGTCTCCCCGGAGCCGTCACCCGCGTCGTTGCCCGCCCACGCCACCGCGTTGAAGGCGATCGTGTCCACGTAGACCTCCGGGTCGGGGAGCTCCACGGCACCCCCGTCCAGAGCCAGGCCCTCCAGGTCCTGGCTGACGGCGGCGCGCACCTGGCTGGCCAGCTCGGCCACACCTGCCCGCCCCGAGCCGGAGACGGCCTGGTAGGTGGAGACCACCAGGCGGGTGAGCCCGGCCTCCTGGTGCAGGACCGCGAGCGCGGGCATGGCCGCCATGGTGGTGCAGTTAGGGTTGGCGATGATGCCCTTGGGCCGCTCCCCCAGGTCGTGGGGGTTGACCTCGCTGACGACGAGTGGCACCTGGGGATCACGCCGCCAGGCCGAGGAGTTGTCCACCACGACGGCGCCTGCGGCCGCGAAGCGCGGGGCGTGCTCACGCGAGGCAGCAGCACCTGCGGAGAAGATCGCCACGTCGATACCGCTGAGGTCAGCGGTGGCGACGTCCTCGACCTCCACCTGCGCGCCCCGGAAGCCCACGACCGTCCCGGCGGAACGGGCGGAGGAGAAGAAGCGCACGCCACGGGCCGGGAAGCCGCGCTCCTCCAGCATGGCGAGCATGACCCGCCCCACCTGGCCGGTGGCTCCGACCACGGCGAGGACGAGGCCGTCAGCCGGGCCGACGTAGGTGTTGACGGGACTGGTGGTGCTGGTCATGGGTGTGCTCCTGGGTGTGCTGGCTGGTGGTCACCGAGCGTAGCGGGGTGCGCCGTCGAGGCGATGGAGGCCGGGCACAGAGGCGGCGCAGAGGCCGGGCGCAGAGACTGGGTGCGGCGGTCTGCGTGCGGCAGGCAGGGTCCGCCTCACCGGCCGGTGCCCCCGTACACGACGGCCTCGGTGTCCTCGGCGTCCAGGCCGAAGGCGGAGTGGACGGCGCGCACGGCCTCGTCGAGGACGCCGTCATCCACCACGACTGACAGGCGGATCTCGGAGGTGGAGATCATGTGGATGTTGATGCCCGCCTCGCTGAGCGCGCTGAAGAACCGGGCTGAGACCCCCGGGTGGGAGCGCATGCCCGCTCCCACCAGGGAGAGCTTGCCGATCCTGGGGTCGAAGTGCAGGGACCTGAAGCCCAGCTCGGCCTGGGCGGCCTCCAGGGCCGCGCGCGCCGAGGCGGAGTCACCGTCGGGGCAGGTGAAAGAGATGTTGGTCAGCCCGGTGCCCTCGGCGGAGACGTCCTGGACGATCATGTCGATGTTGGTGCCTGCGCCGGCGACGATGGCGAAGATGCGGGCGGCCGCGCCGGGGACGTCGGGCACACCCACCAGGGTGATCTTGTCCTGGCTGCGGTCGTGGGCGATACCGGAGATGACGGGGGCTTCCACGGGGTCCTCCTTGGCGGACGGGCGGGGGCGGGCCTGTGCCCTGGTGGCGATGGCGTGGCGGTGGGCGGTGTCGACGACGTCAGCGGTGGGGGCCTCGTCCAGGACCGGGCGGCCGGAGCGGGTAGCCGGGACAGGGCCGCCAGCGGCTGAGCCTGCTGCTAGAGCCGTCGAGTCCGCCGGAGCCGCTGCGTCTGCAGCCACGACGTCGTCGAGCCCGGCGGCGACCATGGGAGGCACAAAGACGTCGCGGCGGGTGCCGTCGTAGATCCAGGTGCCGGTCCTGTCCGAGAAGGAGGAGCGCACGTGAAGGGGCACCCCGAAGCGGCGGGCGTACTCCACGGCCCGCAGGTGGAGGATCTTGGCGCCGTGGGCGGCCAGCTCCAGGGTCTCCTCGCTGGACAGCGCCTCGATGCGCCTGGCTGTGGGCACGATGCGCGGGTCGGCGGTGAACAGGCCGTCCACGTCGGTGTAGATCTCGCACACGTCGGCGTTGAGGGCTGCCGCCAGGGCCACGGCCGTGGTGTCGGAGCCACCACGGCCCAGGGTGGTGACGTCCTCGACCTCGTTGATCCCCTGGAAGCCCGCCACGATGGCCACGGCGCCGGCCTGGACCGCACGGGCGACACGCTCGGGCAGGACGCCCACGATCGAGGCCCGGCCGTACCTGGAGTCGGTGAGGACCCCAGCCTGGGCGCCGGTGTAGGCCTGGGCGGGCACGCCCAGCTCCCCCACCGCCATGGCCAGCAGGGCCATGGAGATACGCTCGCCCGCGCTGAGCAGGATGTCCATCTCACGGGCCGAGGGGCTCGTGGTCAGGGCACCGGCCATGTCGAGCAGCTCGTCGGTGGTGTCACCCATGGCAGAGACCACGACGACGACGGTGTTCCCTGCCTCACGCGTGGCGACCACGCGCCTGGCGACACGGCGCATCGCCTCAATGTCGCTGACGGACGATCCGCCGTACTTCTGGACGACCAGTGCCATGCTGGGCTGCTCCTCGGGTCCGGTACCACCTGCGCTGCCGCGTCGCGGCGGGCGCGGCAGCCACGACGGGAGGCCCCTGGACGTCCGGGGACAGCCGAGAGTGTCCGAGGACGGCCGGGAGCGTGAGGGCTCTCGCAGGACCCTCGCCGCAGACGGCGCCCACAGCGGCGTGGCTGGGCACAGCCTACGTCGCCTCCGTTACGCCCGGGTGTCGGCAGGGCCGCCAACCATATGATGAGTCCATGAGTATCCAGGCCTCCGGGGTCACCCGCTCCTTCGATTCCGTGCCTGCGGTGAGCCAGCTGAGCATATCGGTGCCCAGCGGCAGCGTCACGGGGCTGGTGGGGCCCAACGGCGCAGGCAAGACCACGCTCCTGCTCATGCTGGCCGCCCTGCTGAGGCCGGACTCCGGGTCGATCAGAGTCGCCGGGCTGGACCCCGTCACCCAGCCTCGGCAGGTGCACCAGGCCGTGGGGTGGATGCCCGACACCTTCGGCACCTGGGACTCCCTGACCTGTAGCGAGATCCTCCTGACCTTCGCGGCCGCCCAGGGCCTGGACCCGCGCACCGCCCGGGACCGGGCCGACCAGATGCTCTCCCTGGTCTACCTCTCCGACATGGCCCGCACCCCCGCGCGGGTCCTCTCCCTGGGGCAGAGGCAACGCCTGGGCCTGGCGCGTGCCCTCGTCCACAGCCCCCGGGTGCTGCTGCTCGACGAGCCCGCCTCGGGAATGGACCCCCGCTCCCGGGCCGACCTGCGTACCCTGCTGCGCGACCTCGCCTCCCAGGGCGTCACCGTCCTGGTCTCCAGCCACGTCCTCTCAGAACTGGAGGAGGTGGTTGACGGCGTCATCTTCATGGCGCACGGCTCCGCCCTGGCCCCGCCCTCCCCGACAGGCCCACCGGGAGCCTCACCAGGGTCCCCTCCGGGAGCCCCGGCCGGGACCTCGGCGGCGGGTCCCGGGGCCAGCAGCCCACCACCCCGGGAGGCCGGAGCACAGGAGCCCACTGTCGTCCCCGCGCCGCTGGAGCGGACCTGGCGGATGCGGGCGCTCAACACCCTCGCGCTGGCGCGCTGGGCGCAGGAGTCCCTCCCGCAGGCGCGGACCACCCCGGAGGGGTCCCTGCGCCTGGCCGTGGCCGACGACGCGGCGGCGGCCCGCCTCCTGCGCAGCGCCCTGGAGGCCGGGGTCGAGGTGGTGTCCTTCGCCCCCGCCGGGGGCGGGCTGGAGGAGGCCTACCTCAGTCTGGAGGAGGAGCGCCGATGAGCTGGTCAGGACTGCGCACCATCGTCGTGCTGGAGCTCAGGCAGCGGGTCCGGGCCACCCGCTGGCAGGTGATGCTGGCGGCCTGGGGCACGGTGCTGCTCGTCATGGTCCTGGGGCTGGGCAGCGCGGCGGCAGCCTCCGGGACGGGCCTGGCGGGGGTGGCCCCGCTCCTCTACGACACGGTGCTGTGCTTCGTCCTGGGTGTGGGGCTGATCGTGGCCCCGGCGCTGTCGGCCACCTCCGTCAACGGCGACCGGGCTGACGCCACCCTGGCCCTGGTCCAGGCCACAGCGCTGCGCAGCCGGGAGATCGCGGTAGGCAAGCTCGTGGCCGCCTGGTTGGCGGCCATAGCCTTCCTGGCGGTGGCGCTTCCGTTCCTGGTGGTCCTGGCTGGCCTGGGAGGGGCGGCCTGGCAGGTCCTCCTGGGACACCTCCTGGTGCTGGTGGTCACGCTGGGGGCTGTCTGCGGGATCGGCCTGGGCTTCTCCAGCCTGGCCGCACGGACCTCCGCCTCCGCCGTCCTCACCTACCTGGCGGTGGCCACGCTGGTCGTGGGCACCCCTATCGTGCTGACGGCGTCCTCTGCCGCCGTCCGGGACGACCAGACCGTGATCCACCACCGGATCGACTACGACGCCTCCACAGCCACCCAGACCGTGTGCGCCGCCGAGCCCAGCGTCCGTACCGACACGATCTTCCGCACGGAGCGGATCTGGTGGATGGTGGCACCCAACCCCTTCGCCGCCCTCAGCGACGTCTCTGCCCGGGAGGGCCGCATCAGGGACCGCAGCCAGGAGACCCCGCTGGCGGAGCTGGGTCAGGCAGTGAACCGGATGCGTGTCCCCGCGCCCTCACAGGTGGTCTACGACGACTGCTCCTCACCCTCCGACCCCGCCCCAGCCAGCACTGGCCGCGCCAGGACCGGTGACGCCGCCTCAGGCCTGCAGCCCTTCTGGCCGACCACGCTGCTGGTCCTCCTGGTGCTGGGCTGCGGGGCGACGGAGACGGCCTCCCGCGAGCTTGCTGTCCCCGCAGGGCACCTTGCCCGCGGCATCCGTATGGCCTGAGACGCGTCGGGCCGTGGAGCTACGCCCCGGGGCTCCTGCCACCCCAGCAGCCAGGTCCGGCCCTGTCAGCCCAGTCCCAGCCGGTCCAGCCCCTGTCAGCAGAGCTTCCTGACAGCCGGCTCCTCGACCTGGACCAGCTCCGTGCCGGTGAGGTCGTAGTCACCCATGGCCACCGCGCGCACCGCTGGGTCCTCGTAGGTGGAGTAGTAGTAGGTGCTCGTGCGTGAGGAGAAGCCGCCGGTGTAGACGGTGACCTCATAGCTGCCGTCGCCCATGCGCGCCGCGCCGTCGATCATGGCGACCCCGGCCAGCGAGTGGAACAGGCGGCTGACATTGTCCTCCTCCGTGCTCTTGGTCGGGTAGTGGGAGTTCAGGTAGGCCGCGCGCACGAACCGGGAGGGCGAGTAGTAGTCGCCCGGGAGCCCGCGCATGCCACCGCCCGAGCCGTAGGGCTCCAGCCGGGACCTCCCCCACGTCACGGGGGCGGGCACGTCGCTGGCCACGGTGAGGTAGCTGCGGAGGTTCTCGGCGTGGTAGGCGAACCCGGGCTGGTTCGCCAGCACGTCGACGTCGTCGTGGAACACCTGGAGGCCCTCGGCGGTGTGCTCGACCACGATGGAGCGGGTGGCGTCACCGATGATCCAGTGCAGCAGCGAGGACGGAAGCTGGTCGTTGACCGGGCGGTCCACCACCACCGTGCTTGTCAGGGCCTCCTCAACCTCGTCGACCGAGGCGAAACCCGCAGCCACCCACAGCGGGAACTCGTAGGCAGCGACACTGGTCATGCCGTCGACAGGACCAGTGGCGTACTGCGCGTAGCCGGGGAAGTTCAGTCCCGCGACCGCCAGCCCCTGGTCGTTGGCGGCGTCGAAGTAGAGCGGGGTGTCGTCAACGACAATACCCATGCCGACCACCGGGTACCTGACCTCCGGCAGGGCGCCGTAGGGCGAGGCGACCCGGTAGCCGGTGGGCGTGATGACAACTCGCTGCCCGTAGCCGCAGCTCCAGTCCAGGTTGCGTCCAAAGTACATGTGCCCCTGAGCGTCAGAGAAGCGCAGCCCTGTGCACATCATTCCTCCTTGTCCCCAGGTGGGACATCGTCCCGTGGATATATGGGACGGACCGTACACCCGCCTCTCCACCGAGGCGCTGCTCACGGCACGACGTCAGCAGACTGAGACACAAGCACCGCCAAGATCATGATCAGGACCACGATCAAGATCACGGTGCCGCCCGCCCTACCACGCTGCACATCTTCAGAGCGGACAAATACTGCCTCACGTCTGGGAACCGCGAGATGCCAGTGCTCAGGCAGGGACAGACGCACACAACCCCGTCCAAGATGTGCAGCTGCTCGAGGCTGGCCCTGGAGCCGCACGGCGCACCCGGGACGGGTGCTACTCCTCCACGCGGCGGCGCCCCTCGAAGGCCCGGCCCAGGGTGACCTCGTCGGCGTACTCCAGGTCGCTGCCCACCGGCAGTCCTGAGGCCAGACGGGACACGGGCACGGACATCGTGTGCAGCATGCGGGTCAGGTAGGCGGCCGTCGCCTCCCCCACAACGTCAGGGTCCGTGGCCAGGATGACCTCCTCGACCTGCCCGTCGCCCAGCCGGGTGAAAAGCTCGCGCACGCGCAGGTCGTCAGGCCCCACCCCGTTGATCGGGTCGATGGCCCCGCCCAGGACGTGGTACAGCCCCCGGTACTCCCGGGTGCGCTCGATCGCGACCACGTCCTTGGGCTCCTCCACCACGCAGATGACCCGCAGGTCACGCCTGGGGTCGCGGCAGACGGCGCACTGGGCCTCCTCAGCGATGTTGCCGCAGGTCTCGCAGAAGCGCACGCGGGCCTTGACCGCGCGCAGCGCCTCAATAAGGCGCTCCACGGCCGCAGTGTCCGCCGACAGGACGTGGAAGGCCATGCGCTGGGCGGACTTCGGCCCCACCCCAGGCAGCTCTCCCAGCTCGTCAATCAGGTCCTGGACGGCACCCTCGTAGACAGCAGGCATCTCAGTACCCCTCCTGGGTCACGGTGACCTCCTCGATGACGGTGGCCCCCAGGACCCGCTTGACGACCTCCAGGCCGACCACGCCAGCGTCCTCGGCGTCCTCGTCATCCTCACTGGGGGTGTCCTCCGCCAGGGCGGAGTGGTCGTCGTGCTCCTGGGCGGCTGCGCGCGCGGCCGCCATGGCGGCCGCCAGCCTGGATCCTGCGGCACCAGAGGGCGCCCACGTAGCGCCGCCCCCGTCGTGCTCGGCGACTGCACCCTCGGCACCGGGTCCCTCCGGGTCCCCGGGCTCCTCGGGCAGGGGGACCCCGTCAGAGAAGGTCTGCGCCGGCTGCGCAGGCCCGTCCCAGGTGACCGGGGCCAGCCCTGGCGAGGTCGTCGCCTGGGCGTCGTGCGTCGGCCCCTCCCAGGTAACAGGAGCCAGCCCCAGTGGGCGGGAGGGTCTCCCGCCCCCCTGGTCGGAGACCTCAGCACTGGTCGCAGACGTTCCAGGACCTGACGGGCCGGGGCTGGCGGCAGCAGGCAGGTCCGGCAGGGCGTGCAGGCGACGGACCGGAGCCAGGGGAGGCTCCTGGGGGGAGGCTGAGGACGTCGAGGATGCCGGGGACGCGGAGGCTGAGGGCGGCGGAGACAGTGGTGAGGAGACCGGTGGTGAGGAGACCGGTGGAGGCGAGCCCTCGCCCGCAGGGACCTCAGAGACGGGCTGACGCCTGCTCACCGTCGGCTCTGGGACCGGGTGCACGGCACCTCCGCCTCCTGGAACGGCCACCGGCCCCCAGCCGTCGTCAGGGTCCGGCACCGAGGCCCCTGGTCCAGGGGTCCACACGCCTGCGGAACCGGCGTAGGCCTCGCCCCGGGTCCCCTCACCGGCAGGGGCGGGCTCCTCCCGGGCGCCGTCGGCGGCTGCCGTCGCGTCCCGACCCGGCCCAGAGGGCTCCGGGAGCCAGTCAGGCGGCTCCTCCGGCGGAGGGGGAGGCTCCTGCCCTTCCTGGACCCCCTGAGTCCCCCGGTCAGCAGCCTGGGGCGCTCCCTGGTCACGGCTGGTCCCGGAACTGGTGGCACCGGTCTGAGAACGGTCCCAGGCGACCGGAGCGCCACCACCTGCACCGGCCGGCGGGCCGCCCGGACCAGCCTGGGGGCCACCCGCACCAGCCTGGGAGCCGCCCGGACCAGCCTGGGCGCCGTTCCAGTCCCTGCTCCGGGAACTGCCGCCAGGCCCGCCGCCCCCCGGGCCGTCACCGCCGACGAGGACCGCGTGCACATCAACCTGGAGCCCAAGGGCCTGGTGGATCGCGGCGGACACGACCGGGCCGTGACCCCCGTTCTCGAAGGCCCCAACCAGCCCCGGAGCGGTAAACAGCAGGGTAAGGACCCCTTCCCGCAGGGACCCCGGCTGGGAGTTCGGCCCCACCAGCGCCCAGGTCGCACGCCGGGCGCGCTTGGCCGCCTCCAGGACCTCCTCCCAGCGGGTGCGGATCATCTCCGCCTCCGCCGCTCCCGTCAGTCCTTGACCATCATCAGGACGGGGCGACGAGGGCTGGGCCGAGGGCGGGGAGGGCCGGGGCGACGGCTGTGGCGTCGTAGCGGTCTGCCCGGGCTGTTGCGCCGGAGGTGCCGGCTCCGCAGGCGCCGTCGGCCCCGAGGCTGGTGGTGGGGCTGCCGAGGCAGGGGGGACCGGGGACGCCGTCGGCGCCGAAGCACCCGGTGCGGACGTCGGCAGGGGGTGGCCCACGGCGGGAGCCTGGCCGCCATCGGCAGGGGCCTGAGCCCCGGGAACGGCCCCGGGCAGGAGGAGACGGGCCATGAGCAGCTCTAGCTGCAGCCGCGGCGAGGTGGCCCCCACCATGGACCCCAGGGCTTGCGCCGTGGTGTCCGCAGCGCGCGAGAGCACCGAGGCCCCCAGCGTGCGCGCCTGGACCTCCATGCGTGCCAGCTGGTCGGAGGGGAGGGAGCCGAGGGCGGGCCCGGCCTCCGACCCGGCCAGCGCGATGACGAGCAGGTCACGCAGGCGCTGGAGCAGGTCCTCCACGAACCGGCGGGGGTCGTGCCCGGAGGTCACCACCCGCTCCACCACCCGGAAGACGCCGCTGCCGTCGGCTGCGGCCACGGCATCCACGCACTGGTCCAGCAGCGTGGTGTCGGTGTAGCCCAGGAGGGCCACAGCCCGCTGGTAGTCCACGCTCCCGTCAACCGCGCCGCCGATGAGCTGGTCCATGACCGACAGGGTGTCGCGCACAGAGCCGCCGCCAGCACGTACCACCAGGGGAAAGACGCCCGGCCCCACCGAGACCCCTTCGGCACCGCACAGCTGGCCCAGGTAGCCCTCCAGGACGTCGGGCGGCACCAGCCGGAAGGGGTAGTGGTGGGTGCGGGAACGGATCGTGCCGATGACCTTGTCCGGCTCGGTGGTGGCGAAGATGAACTTCACGTGGGCCGGGGGCTCCTCCACCAGCTTGAGCAGGGCGTTGAACCCCTGGGCGGTCACCATGTGGGCCTCGTCAAGGATGAAGACCTTGTAGCGGTCCCGGGCCGGGGCGAAGGCGGCCCGCTCACGCAGGTCCCGGGCGTCGTCGACGCCGTTGTGGCTGGCAGCGTCGATCTCGACGACGTCCAGACTGCCCGGGCCGCCGGTAGCCAGGTCCCGGCAGGAGGGGCACACCCCGCAGGGGGCGTCGGTCGGGGCCTGCTCGCAGTTGAGGCACCGGGCCAGGATGCGGGCCGAGGTCGTCTTGCCGCAGCCGCGGGGGCCGGAGAACAGGTAGGCGTGGGTGACGCGGTCCGCGCGCAACGCCGCCATGAGCGGGGCGGTCACGTGGTCCTGCCCGATGACGTCCTGGAAGGTGTCGGGGCGGTAGCGGCGGTACAGGGCGGTGGTCACGCTCCGACTCTAGACGGCCTGGCTGAGCCTGTGCGAGGTACGACGGGCCGGGGCGCCCGAGGAGCCTCGGGCGCCGAGGGCCTGAGCCCGGCGGTGCCCGTGGGGCAGTCCAGAGGCACCCCGGGGGTGCCTCTGGGGTAGCACGGCCTACGACGGTCCCAGGCTGCGGAGGCCGCACGTCAGGACCCCCCGTGCACCCGCCAGAGCCTCCTTACCCTTGCTACCTTCCGGTCCTGGGGGATTCGCAGGATGGCGCCGCACGAGGGGCCGGGTGGCAGCATAGCGGATCCGTGCCGCCGTCGCACCCGGGGATCGCCGCCGGGAGCTTTACGCCACCGGGGTACGTCGTGCGACCGCCGGGCGGTCGTAAGACGTACCCCGGCCTCGCAAACCAGGGAGTCAGGGAGGGGTACCAGGGAGTCAGGGGGGACGGACAGGGGGAGGGGATCGCGCTCCGGAGAGGCCCCGCGAGCCACCACGAGGACGGCGGCCCCGTGACCGATCGCACGCGCAGCCGGTCGCACGCAACTGGCAGGGGCTGCCGGAGCTCGGCTATGCTCACGTTCCATCGCGCGGCGCGCCCGTGAGTAGCGGGAGCGTCCGTGAGACCTGGAGGATTCGCCTAGTGGCCTATGGCGCACGCTTGGAAAGCGTGTTGGGTGCAAGCCCTCGGGGGTTCGAATCCCCCATCCTCCGCCACTCGTGAGAGCCCCCTCCCTCAGAAGCCCTCGTCGGCCCTGCCGACGGGGGCTTGCCTGTGCCTGCCCCGCGCCGCGTCTGACCTGCGCCGAGTCCGCGTGATGTACCAAATCCTCATAGGACGACTGGCACGTCAGTCACTTATGAGGATTCGGTACCCCTGTGAGGAATCCGTCCACTGTGAGGACTCGGTACATCGGCGGAGGGAGCGGCTGCACGCCGGGAGCGGGAGGCGGCCTACACAGGCTCCCGGCTGTACCCGGTGGCGCGGTTCCCGGGCGCGGGATGGTGTCGCAGGCTGGTGGCACCATGCTCTCAGCTCCCAGCACCCGGCGGGGGCACGCTCCACGGAGGAGCCGCCCACGACGGCGCTCCACCCCCCAGCGGGGGCTACGCGGGGCCTAGGCAATGAGAGGATAGGGCGCGTGCGACGTAACCCCGGGCTGAGTGTGCTGGAGATCTGTGCGGGTGCGGGCGGCCAGTCCTCCGGGCTGGAGGCGGCCGGGTTCAGCCACCGCCTGGCCGTGGAGATCGACCGGGACGCGGCTGCGACGCTGCGGCTCAACCGCCCCTCCTGGCACGTCCACGAGGGGGACGTGCGCGACATCACCGGGCGTGACTACAGGGGCGTCGACCTCCTGGCCGGCGGGGTACCCTGCCCGCCGTTCTCCATCGCCGGCAGGCAGCTGGGCGCCGACGACGAGCGAGACCTCTTCCCGGAGGCGATCCGCCTGGTCCGTGAGGCCCGTCCCGCCGCAGTCATGCTGGAGAACGTCAAGGGGCTCGCCTCCGCACGCTTCGCCCCCTACCGGCACTCGGTCCTTGCTGCCCTCGACGCCATGGGCTACGACGCCGACTGGCAGCTGCTCAACTCCAGCGAGTTCGGCGTCCCCCAGCTGCGGCCCCGGTTCATCCTCGTGGCGATGAGGCGTCACAGCCGCCGTCGGTTTGAGTGGCCGCGCGCCCACGGCACTCCGTCCACGGTCGGTGAGGTGCTCGGCCCGCTCATGGGCTCCCGCGGGTGGCGGGGAGCTGAGGCCTGGGCCAGGAGGGCCAACAGCATCGCGCCGACGCTGGTCGGAGGCTCCAAGAAGCACGGTGGGGCCGACCTGGGACCCACACGGGCAAAGCAGGCCTGGCTGGCACTTGGTGTCGACGGCAAGGGGATCGCCGACTCCGCACCTCCAGCAGACGCCCCGGTGGACCACCTGCCCAGGCTCACCAACCAGATGGCCGCTCGGCTCCAGGGCTTTGACCCGGCATGGGTGTTCGCCGGGCGCAAGACCTCGGTCTACCGTCAGATCGGGAACGCCTTCCCCCCGCCTGCTGCCGAGGCGATCGCCAGGTCAGTTGCCGAGGCTCTGGGGGCTGTGCCCAGCCGGGGCACAGATACAGGCGGGCGGTTGCGGGCAGTCAGCTAGGTCCAGTTCACGCCGTCCCTGCCCTCGCCCTCACCGGCCAGGCAGTTGTGGGGCGGGTGACACCACGACCTCAGCCGGTGAGGCACGACGCCACCAGGAGCCACTGATCTCCACGCCGTCAGAGGCTGCTGAAGTCCAGCACGCTACCGTCGGCAAGTAAGAGCTCGCGCTGGAGGTTGATCTTGATGAGCGTGCCGAAGTGCGTCTTCTCCGTCTTGAACAGCTGGTCCAGGCTGTAGCGCCCTGTGTGCTGGCCGTCGTAGAGCTGGTCAAAGGTCGCCCGGAACACGCGCGCCATCCTCGAGCCGTCGGGGTCGAGCCGGGCCAGCTCTGCCACCACAGCAGCAGCCCCGGGGTCGGGGGCAGGAGCCGACTCGGGGAGGACGGGCACGGTCACAGCTTCACCATAGCGTCCACGCAGCAGCACGGCCGCCGTCCCTGTGCCGGCGCCGCCCCACGCACCCTGAGATGACGGCAGGCCGGCACCCGCGCTAGACTGCGCACCATGACGACCTCGACGCCTCAGGCCCGCACGATGACAGTGCGTCCCCTCAGCGCGGGTCGAATGCGCATGCGCTGACAGCGCCAGCCGTCGCTGTCCGTCCACGTAACGGCCAGAGTCCGGGCGGCGCCCTTGCCCCGCCCGTCGTACTCCGCGGAGGAGCCCCGTGCGCTCCGTGTTCATCTCCTGCCCGCCCTCTCACGCCCAGCCACCCGCCGCCCGCAGACTCACGCAGCCGCGTGCGCCGTCGGAGGTGGCTCGACCCAGGACGCACGCATGCCACTGACCACACCACCGACCACCGCCGCCCAGCCCGTTACTCACCCCGTCATCCGCACCGTCACCCACACCGTCACGCAGCCCACCACCCCGACCATCCCGTCTCTGGGCCTCAGGCCGGGGCGGGGACACCCCAGTCGGCACGAGCCCGGGGGCGGTCACCAGCCTCCTACGGCGATCACACCGCCCGTCGACTTCGACCTGGTCCGCGACCGCCGTGGCACGGCCAGCCTGAAGTGGGACTTCGCCTCCCAGCGCGGCCGCCCCGAGGGCGCCCTGCCCCTGTGGGTGGCTGACATGGACCACGCCACCGCGCCCTCGGTCGTCAGCGCGCTGCTGTGGCGCACCCGCCACGGCGTCTTCGGCTACTCCGAGCCTGACGCCGCCTACCACGCAGCCCTGACCGGCTGGATGGCCCGCCGCTACGGCTGGAGGGTGGAGTCCTCCTGGAACACGGTGACACCCGGGGTGGTCCCCGCCCTGGCCCTGGCGGTGCGGGCCTGTACCGCCCCCGGTGAGGCGGTCGTCATCGAGGAGCCCGTCTACTACCCCTTCCGGGAGGTGGTGGAGGCCAACGGCCGGGTGGTGGCCAGCGTGCCGCTGGTCCAGGACGCCCGGGGCCGCTACCAGCGCGACCTGGCCGCCCTGGAGGCCACGCTGCGCTCCTCGGGCGCCCGCCTGATGATCCTGTGCAACCCGCACAACCCGGTGGGCCGGGTGTGGACCCGCCCCGAGCTGGAGGCCCTGGCGGCCCTGGCCCACCGCTACGACCTCACCGTCGTCTCCGACGAGGTGCACGCCGACCTGGCCCTGCCGGGCCACACCACCACCCCCTTCGCCTCCCTGGACGAGGAGACCTCGGCCCGGACACTGACCTGCACGTCCCCGTCGAAGTCCTTCAACCTGGCCGGGCTGCAGGTGGCCAACATCCTGGTGAGCAGCCCCCTGCTGCGGGCCGCCTTCCGGCGCGAGCTGGCCGCGACCGGCTACTCCCAGCCCAACGCCCTGGGGCTGGTGGCCTGCCGGGCCGCCTACGAGTCGGGGGAAGCCTGGCTGGACTCCCTGCGGGACCATGTCCAGTCGGCACGTGAGCACGTGGCGCAGCGCCTGGAGGCCGTGCCCGGGGTGAGCCTGTGCCCGGCGGAGGGCACCTACCTGCTGTGGCTGGACTGCCGTGACCTGCTGGGGCGCACGGGGCTGGGCACCGGTGACCTGGACGCTGTCATGACCCACCGGGCCGGGCTGTGGCTGGACGACGGCCGCATGTTCGGCACCGGCGGGGAGGGGTTCACCCGGCTCAACGTGGCCTGCCCGCGCGTCACCCTCGACGACGCCCTGGACCGCCTGGAGGCGGCGGTGTCCGCCCTGCTGGCCGGGGCCGACCACGGCAGGCGGCTGTCCGCCTAGCCCTCCCTGCCACCCCTTCCGTCGCCAGGCGCCCCGTGCTGGGCCGGAGGCGGCCCCGGGCCGACGTCGCCAGCCCTCAGGCACGACCCGCTACCGCCCCCATGCGACGCCCCGCCACCACAGCGACCACCACACAGGAGAGCACAGCCATGACCGAGTCCCTGAGCAAGCCACTGCCTGAGCCGCTGACCAGCCAGCAGCCCGCCTGCCGCACCTTCCCCGTCCACCACCACCCGACCACCCCGCCCGCCGACGACCCGCACACCGCCAGGCTGCACCTGGAGACGCTGCTGGTCCAGGCGGGCACGGGCACGGACCCGGCCACCGGGGCGGTCACCACCCCGGTCCACCTGTCCACCGCCTACGGGCACCCGGGGCTGCAGCAGTCCACCGGCTACGACTACACGCGCACGGCCAACCCCACCCGCGACGTCCTCCAGGACGCCCTGGCACGGCTGGAGGGCGGGACGGCGGGCTTCGCCCTGTCCTCAGGCATGGCGGCCCTGGAGCTGGCGGTGCTGACCCTGGCGCCCCACGGCAGCCGGATCGTGGCCCTCCAGGACCTCTACGGGGGGTCCTTCCGCTACCTGGAGGTCCTGGACGAGGAGGGCTCCTACACGGTTGACTTCGTGGTGGGTGTCGAGGGGCTGCGTGCCGCCCTGGCCACGCCCGCCTCCCTGGTGGTCATCGAGTCGCCCACCAACCCGATGATGACGGAGATCGACATCCGTGAGGCGGCGCAGCTGGCCCACGCGGCCGGGGCCAGGCTGGTGGTGGACAACACCTTCCTCACCCCCCTGCGCCAGCGGCCCCTGGAGGAGGGGGCGGACCTGGTGGTGCACTCGGCCACCAAGTACCTGGGCGGTCACAACGACGTCATGGCCGGGGTGGTGGTGGTCGGCGACAACGACCTGGCCGAGCGCCTGAGCTATCGGCTGAATACTACCGGGGCCACGCTGGGGCCCTTCGACTGCTTCCTGCTGCTGCGCGGGCTCAAGACGCTGGCGCTGCGCCTGGAGCGCCACGAGGCCAACGCCCGCGCCGTGGCGGCGGCCCTGGAGGCCAGCCCGGCGGTGGCCCGGGTGCTCTACCCGGGGCGCTCAGGGATGGTCAGCGCCGAGCTGGCGGAGTCGGTGGACGTGGCGGCCTTCCTGGGGGCGGTGCGGGTGTTCACCTTCACCGAGTCCCTGGGCGGGGTGGAGTCCCTGGTGACCTGCCCGGTGGCGCAGACCCACATGGACGTGCCCGAGGAGGTGCGCGCCGCCTACGGGCTGACGGACCGGCTGGTGCGCCTGAGCGTGGGCGTGGAGCACGCGGGAGACCTAGTGGCGGACCTGGAGCAGGCCCTGGAGACGGCGCAGGGATGACAAAACCGTGCGGCGCTAGACAGTCACGATCCAGTCACGTAGCATCACGGTGTGGATATACACCGGACTGAGCCAGGGGTATACCCCGGCGCACGAACAGGTCCCCCAGTCCCGGCAGGCGGGCCTGGTCACCAGCCGCCCTCCAAGCCGGTGGTCCCACCGGTGGTCTATCTGCCCTCAACCGGGGGCAGCAGCGCCTACGGGGCGGAGATCGAGCTGCGCCAGACCCAGGACGGGCGCGTGGCGCTGCTGGCCTACACGGCCCTGGACCGCCTGGTGCGGGGCATGGGACCCCACCAGCCCTGGGTCCTCTACCCCACCGACCGGCTGGGGGACCTGGACTCGGTGCAGCCCTACCAGGTGATCTACCTGGACCCTGAGGTGCCGCGTGAGCAGTGGCGCCAGCCCGGCCAGCAGGAGGCGGCGCGGTGAGCGACTTCAAGACCGACTACGACGCCGCAGCGACGATCACCTCGCGCTTCTGCTCCGCGCAGGACTCCCTGGAGGAGCAGGCCCCGGCCATGCCGGAGTCGGTGGACGGCGGGGACGGGGCCGACTTCGTCATGAGCATGCTGGCCAAGCTGGGTGAGGACGCGGGCACCCTGGCCCAGGCCGCCGAGCTGGGCGCCACCCACATGAGGGACGCGGTAGACCTCATCTCCGGCTACGACGAGGAGGTCGCCCAGACGTTCCGGAGCATGGCGGAGGAGATGTCATGACCGAGGCAGCCACAGGAACCGAGACCATCGACACCGAGATCCCCGGAAGCCCCGCCTCCGTGCACTCGGCTGCGGACTGGCTCTACGACCTCAAGGAGGACGTCTACGACGGCTACTGTCACCTGACACACTGCACCACGACCGCCGCGCAGGACCTTGCCGGGAAGACGGCGGAGGCCGTGGAGGACTACTCCCACAACGTCGAGCTGGCGTGCACCGACACCTTCGAGCGGGCACGAAAGGCCGCAGATGTGGTGCGGGCCTTCGCCGACCAGCTGGGCTGGCGCCAGGACGACATGACCGGCCACCGGGGCCGGGCACGCGATGGCGGCCTGACAGTGAGCGGCTACCTTATCCACGCGCCCACTCCTGTGGAGGACCCGGGCAGCCGGCCGAAGGACGCCACCACCAAGCAGGCCGAGCAGTGGCAGGCTGCTCACGACTCCTATGAGGACTACCTGGCCAGGAAGGAGGTCTTTGACGAGCTGCGTGAGGACGTGACCCACACCCGCGACGAGCTGGAGACCTGGATCACCGACAACCTGGTCCTCGCCGAGGCCGAGGTCCTCAGCGACACCGTGCTCAGCGGCGTCCGCAGCACGGTCGGCGACATCGCCGCCAAGGGCACAGAGACCGAGATCAAGAACCACTACGGGGACAAGGCGGCCGCCCTGAGGAACAAGGCGCACAGCAAGGCGCTGATGAAGGGGGCGAACCAGTCCAGGAGCCTGCACTTCAAGAGCCCCCTGTCCCCGACCCAGGCGGAGATCGACCGGGTCATCGACAACTCCCGGCTACTGACGCGCTGGATGAACAAGGCGGGGGACCTGCAGCAGACAGGCAACCAGCTCGCCAGACGTGCCAACGTCCTCATCGCGGTCGGCTTCATCGGCACCGAGCTCGCCCAGGGCGGCTCGCCCTCCCAGGTGCTCGTCACGGCGGGGGCGGGGGCAGGAGCCGCAGCGCTCTTCACCGCTAGTGCCCCGTTCTGGGCACCGGTAGGAGCTTCCTTTATTGTCGCTACAGGCGTGGGCTATGCCTACGAGCAGGCGGTTCCTCTTCATATTCGTGAGAGGATTGACGAGGGTCTTAAGGATGCCGCTGGCTCTGTTGCTGACGCCGCCAAGGACGCCTGGGGCTCGCTGGCCGAGGCCGTGAGCCAGCCTGGCGGGCGCTACAACTAGGGGGCGGTTGTGAGTCAGCAGGAGCTGTCGGGGCGTGGCCGGGGTCGGGGAAGGCGGTCGCAGCGGGTCGTGCCCTACGACCAGGCCGACGCGACAGTTGCCAAGGAGATCGGGTGGCTGGTTATATCGCTGGCCCTCTTCACTGCGCTGGTGCTGATGATGCTGTCCGCATGGGCGCTGCCCGCCGTGGCCATCCTGTCCACCAGCGGGGCGGCCATCATCGCCCAGGCCACGGGCCGGTGGTGGCTGCTGCGCCGACGGCGCTCCTGCCACCAGCACTGGCACCACGCGCACCGCGCCACCGTCTTCCCCACCCACTGGGGACTGCTCATGTGGGAGCAGGTCCCACCCGCCTGCGCGCTGGCAGGCGTCGCCCTGGCCGCAGGCATGATCCTGCTCACCCCACAAGGCCCCTACTACAACGGCAACGGCCTCGCCCAGGCACTGATCGCCGTCCACATCGGCATGGCCACCTACTACTGGGCCAAGACCCCCATGACCCGACGAGGCAGACCCGCCCTGTCCCTCATCCCCGAGGGCGTGTGGCTGTGGCCCGGCGGACGCCACGAGACCTGGATCCCCTGGGAGCTAGCCCCCGAGCTCACCAGCGTCATCATGTACAACGAGGCCCTGGTCACCACCAGCACCGGCCTGACCCTGCGCTTCCCCATGTACTGCCTCCCCCTGAGCCACACCCACCTCCACCACGTCCTCCACCACTACTCCACCCACCCCCACCACCGCCACGAGCTCGCCACACCCCAAGGCCCCCAACGCATCGCAACCCTCACCCAGCCCCCCAACCAGACAGAAGAAACACCCACCAGCCACCAGCAGGACCCGGACAGCCCCGCGCCTACGCCGTAGGGGTTCGCCCTGGGGCGATTCCTGGGACACTCTTCTCACAGAACTACCCGTACCGCCCCATCACAACCCACTCATCACCGACGACTCACCCCTGCCAGGCCACGCCCCAGCCACCGGCACCAGACACGCCCAGACAGTCCCGTAGCACAGCACCAGCCAGCCGACAAAGACCCTCACCGCCCGCCCTTGTGGATGACCAGCCACCCACGACCCAGCGGACGCTCCAGAACCAGACTGCCTCCCCCGGACAGCCCCGTCCGCCAGGGCCGGGAGATACTGTCCAGGTCCAGGTCCGCCAGCTCCACGTGCATCGGCGATGAGTCGACCACCGGGTAGTCCTCGATATTGGCACCGAAGCGCGCCGTCTCGGCGTCCACGTAGTCACGGATAGCCTGCTCCTCAGCGGTGAAGGCGATGACATACCCCCACCCGCCCGGGAAGCCCTCCTCGAACCGCACCGCAGGCCCCACCGAGACCACCCGCGCACCCTCAGGCAGCACATACCCCGGCTCAATGGACAGGACCTCCTCCAGGTGCTCCACGTCCGCCGGGTACGGCGCCCCCACCTGCACACCCGCAGCACTGGCCGACGCCGAGGCCTCAGCAGCGGCCCTCCGGAACTCAGCACCCACACGAAGCTGGTAGGCCACCATACACAGGACCGCGCACACCACCAGGCACACCGCCACCAGCACATGACGCACCACAGCCCCCCGACTCACACAACCACCCCCCTCACGACCCACTCCCACTCATCACCGACGACTGCCCCACCAGGTCATACTCCTGGGCAATCCCAGCCTGGTGCAGCCCACACACCCCGGCAGGAGCGCGTACCCAGCCCCCACAAGGCGTCACATCCCACCCCGACGGATGACCAGCCACCCACGCCCCAGCGGACGCTCCAGAACCAGCGTGGCATAGTTAAGAGAAACGCTCGTCGGGCTCGACACGTCCCGCAGGTCCACGTCCTCCACACCGTCCGTGTACTGCGTCACCTCCCGACGTTCCTCAATACGATTACTGGACACTCCAACACAAGTCTCGGCGTAGTCGAGGATGGCCTGCTCGCTGGCGGTGAAGGCGATGACGTACCCCCACCCACCCGGGAAGTCCTCTGCAAAGTTGACAGCGGGCTCCACCGAGACCACCCGCGCCCCCTCAGGCAGCCCACCCACCTCAGCCACAGCCAGGACCTCCTCCAGGTGGTCGGTGTCCGCCGGGTACGGGGCACCCACCTGCACACCCGCAGCACTGGCCGACGCCTCAGCCCTCTCAGCCCGGGCACCACCCAGGAGCAGGTGCCCCGCAACATAGACCCCCAGGAGCACCACCACGCACACCACCAAGGCAGCAACCGCCACCACCACCTCACGAACCAACCCCCTCCCACCACTCACGGCCCACTCCTCACCGACGACTCACCAGACATGTCATACTCCTGGACTACCGAAACCAGACGCACCGGACAACTGACCAGGGGACGCGCAACCCGACCACCACAAAGCGTCACATCCCACCTCCACAGGTGACCAGCCACCCGCGCCCCAGCGGACGCTCCAGAACCAGCCAGGTGGTCGTCCCACCCACCCCTGTCCGCCAGGGCCGGGAGATACTAGCGAGGTCGAGGTCAGCCAGCTCCGCAGGCCCCGGCGTCCAGTCCACCACCGGGTGGTTCTCGATAATGTCGCCCGACAGGCCCGTCTCGGTGTCCACGTAGTCACGGATGGCCTGCTCCCCGGCGGTGAAGGCGATGACATACCCCCACCCACCCGGGATGTCATCCGCAAAGTTGACAGCAGGCTCCACCGAGACCACCTGCGCCCCCTCAGGCAGCCCACCCACCTCAGCCACAGCCAGGACCTCCTCCAGGTGGTCGGTGTCCGCCGGGTACGGCGCACCCACCTGCACACCCGCAGCACTGGCCGACGCCTCAGCCCTCTCAGCCCGGGCACCACCCAGGAGCAGGTGCCCCGCAACATAGACCCCCAGGAGCACCACCACGCACACCACCAAGGCAGCAACCGCCGCCACCACCTCACGAACCAACCCCCTCCCAACACTCACGGCCCACTCCTCACCGACGACTGCCCCACCAGGTCATACTCCTGGGCAATCCCAGCCTGGTGCAGCCCACACACCCCGGCAGGAGCGCGTACCCAGCCCCCACAAGGCGTCACATCCCACCCCGACGGATGACCAGCCACCCACGCCCCAGCGGACGCTCCAGAACGAGGACAGCACGGTCAAAGCGGGTACGCATCGGGTTCGACACGTCCCGCAGGTCCACGTCCTCCACACCGTCCATACTCTGCGCCGCCTCCAAGCCTTTCTCGACAGTACTCTCAACGGCCCCGGCACGCGTCTCGGCGTAGTCGAGGATGGCCTGCTCGCTGGCGGTGAAGGCGATGACGTAGCCCCACCCACCCGGGATTTTCTCTGCAAAGTTGACAGCGGGCTCCACCGAGACCACCTGCGCCCCCTCAGGCAGCACATACCCCGGCTCAATGGACAGGACCTCCTCCAGGTGCTCCACGTCCGCCGGGTACGGGGCCCCCACCTGCACACCCGCAGCACTGGCCGACGCCTCAGCCCTCTCAGCCCGGGCACCACCCAGGAGCAGGTGCCCCGCAACATAGACCCCCAGGAGCACCACCACGCACACCACCAAGGCAGCAACCGCCGCCACCACCTCACGAACCAGCCCCCTCCCACCACTCACGGCCCGTCCCCGCTCACCACCGACGACTCACCGGACATGTCATACTCCTGGGCAATCCCCGCCTGGTGCAGTTCCTGGAGCATCTCGTCACTGACCTCCACAGGACCGATCTGAGTCGACTTCTCCCCGTCCCAGTTGTAGCGGTCCGCCACGTGGACACGGTAGTCGTAGGAGTAGGTCCACTCCGGGTTGTCCTGCGTGGGTGGATAGACCGTGACCGTACCTTCCGTGGCGTAGTTGCACCCACCCGTGGCGTAGAACCAGTTCTGGTCCTCCTCGGGGTAGATATAGTAATCCTCCCACTTGGTGGTGAAGGGGTAGGTCACCGGCCCCTCCACCCCGCTAGCCCGCGCGTCTGCGAGCGCCTTGCCAACCATTCTATCAGCAGCCGCTTGCGTATCTATGGACAGGCCGTCAACATCCTCCAGCATACGGTCAGCGTCGAGCTCCAGGGGGTCCCCGCTGTTGCCCAGGAAGTGCTGCAGGTTCCTGGAGGCGTCCGGCCACCGCGACGCCATGGCCCTTGCGGACACCGTAGCCGACTCGTGAATGAGCAGGTCCCACGGACCCGCCGGCCGGCTCCCGTAGACCCCGGACCCCTCATCCTCGGTGTCCCCGGGGTAGACCCAGGGGTCCACCCCGGGCATGTCCGCCTCCTCACCGGGAACCGGCTCACCCAGCTCGTCGCTGCCCTGCGTCCCCGGGTCACCGTGACCACCACCACTGTTCCTGCGGCTGTCCTCCGCCTCCCGGGGATCAGTCCACTGACGGCCCGCCCGGGAGCTGTCCACGTCCCGGTTCGGGTCGCCTCCGGCAGCGGCCAGGGCGGTGGCGTAGTCTTGATCGACCTCGGTGGCCAGGGCCAGGGTACGCGCCACCATCGCCTCCAGCTCGGCCGCGTCCTCCTGGGCCCGGGCGACCTCAGCCACCCCCAGCCCACCAGAACCCACCGCAGCAGCGGCACCCAGACCACCCCCGGCAGCCAGGGCGTCCAGCGACACCGACCCGTCACCACCCAGCGCCAGGTAGGGCCGCGCCTCAGCAAAGTCCTGGCACTCCAGCACCCTGCGCCGCACCTCCACCACACCCTCACACGCCTCAGCCGTGGCACGCGCCAGCACACCCACCTCCTCCACCAGCTCCTCATGGGAGGCAGTGCACCGGTGCAGCGCCGCACGCGCCGCCTCCACACCAGCACCCAGCGAGACCACCCGCGAGCCCGCCACCCGCGCATCATCCGCCAGGCCCCTCAACGACACCTGCAGGCTCCTCAGCCCGTCACCGGCCTCCGCCAGAGGGTCAGGCCGCCACGCACAGACGTCACTCCACGCCACCATGTCACATCAGTCCCCTGGAACGCGCCCACTGGCCCACCGAAGCAGCCGAGGCCCCCGCCGACTCCGCGCCCTGCGCCACGGACTCGTCGTTGGCCTGGTGAGCGGACACCAGGGCCCGGGTGCCCTCACCCACGGCCCCGTAGCGGCCTCCCACCACCCGGCCCTGGCTCTCCAGGCGGCTCACCGCGCTCCCGGCTCTTCCTGAGCTCAGCGAACCGGGCATGGCTGCACCCACCGGCTCCAGGGGAGCGGACACGTCCAGGGCAGCGATCCTGCCACGCACACCCTCCAGAGACACAGCCAGCGCCTCCAGGTCGCCTGCGACAATATGAATATCCGCTCCTGCCACCACAGGCCTCCAC
Source organism: Actinomyces wuliandei (assembly GCF_004010955.1). Lineage (NCBI taxonomy): Bacteria > Bacillati > Actinomycetota > Actinomycetes > Actinomycetales > Actinomycetaceae > Actinomyces > Actinomyces wuliandei. The sequence goes on along the minus strand of NZ_CP025227.1, from coordinate 179,887 downwards.
AGCATCGAGAACGTTGGGAACGTTGAGAACACGGACACGAGAAGCAGTCCGCCAGGAGCCCCCGGCGGTCACACGCAGATAACCCTACGTTAAATACGCAGCCTCGACCCCTCTTCGTCGCAGTTGTGACTAGACTCACTAAGGGTGCCTCTACGTGACCGGCCCCGCCCTCACAACCTCGGGGCGCTGCCGCCCCCACCACCCAGGACGGACGTGCTCCCAGAGGTGCTCCTGGACCGGATGCGGGAGCCCACCAGGCCCAGCGCCAGCACCACGGCCCCGGCCGTCCCCGCCCTGTGGGCCAGGCGCGCCCTGCGGGCCGGACCGGGGTCGGTCACCGGCGGAGTGGCCCAGGCCGGCGCCGGGGTCGCAGCCTGCCTGGCACCACGCGGGTTGTCCGGCCCCAGGGCCGTGCCGTCGTTGACAAAGTCCAGCGCGGCATAGGGCGCGATCACACCCCAGCCCACGGTCGGGGAGGCCTGCTCCGGGGTGGCGCGCAAGGCGGTCACCGTCAGCCGGTACCCCCACTCGGCGGGGTCCTCCTGCGGGTAGGCGGCCGCTACGAGCGCCGCAGCACCTGCGGCGTAGCCGGTGGCAAAGGAGGCGGACGGGGCGTTGCCAGCAGCCACGCAGTCACCCTGGCCCAGGAAGGTTGTCAGCACGGACTGCGCGGGCACCGCCAGGTCAATGTGGGACCCGTGGACCACGGCGTCAGACACCGCAGCGCTGGCGTCCAGCGCCGTCACCCCCAGCGCCTCCTCGTAGGCTGCGGGGTAGCGCAGCTCCTCCGCCGCGTCACCGTCCTGATCAGTGTCCTGGCCACCATCCCCAGCCCCCGGGGAGGCTCCCCCGGTCCCCGCAGGGGTGGGCGTCGCGGACGAGCCCTGCGCACCGTCCTGGCCAGAGCCCTGCTGGTCCTGCTGCTGGTCCTGCTCCGAGTTACCCCCGCTGGCTACGACCAGCGCCCCTGTCTGCGCGGCGTAGGTGACGGCCTCGGCCAGCTCGGGGGCGTCGTCCTCCAGCGCCTGAGGCACCACGACAACCTGGGCGCCGTTGTCAGCCGCCCACCTGATGCCCTGGGCCGTCCTCCAGGCCTGCGGCCCCCGGCCCTCCTCCACGACAGCCTCCGAGGTGCCGGAGAAGACCCGGACAGGCATGATGACCGACTCCCGGGCGACGCCCACCAGCCCGGAGCCCTCCACCGGCCTGGAGGCGATCAGGCCGGCGACAGCAGTCCCCTGGCCGTCCTCGTCCACCGTCCCGTCCCCTCCACTCATCAGGTCCGCCCCCGGGACGACAGCACCCTCCAGGTGCGGGTTGGAAGCGTCCACGCCGGAGCTGACGACCGCTACCACCACGTCCGTGCCCCGGGAGACCTCCCAGGCCGTCTCCACGCCGACCTGGGAGAAGACCGCAGGGGTGTCCTCGACGAGGGACGCCTGCTCCTCCTGGTCCTGAGCCCCCTCCTCCGTGAGCTCGCCGCAGCCGGAGAGCTCCTGGTTCACCGCAGGCGGTGCGGTCTGCACCGGCGCGGGCGCCACAGGGGCCGGCTCCTCCTGCGGCTCGACCGCATCAGTCTCCTGCGTCGGCTCGTGCGTCGGCTCAGCCTCGTCAGGCTCCTGTGCCGGCTCAGGCTCAGGGGAGGGCGTCTCCTCCGCCTGCGAGTCGGTGGCCTCCTCCTGGGGCAAGGGCTCCTCCTGAGCCTGCTGGGTCTCCTCCTGTGCGGGGTCGTCGGGCTCAACGGGGGCCGCAGCCGTCGGCCCTGCTGCGGCCAGCGCAGCCAGCCAGACCCCGACAGCAGCGACAACCAGCAGCCGCCACGGCAGGTGGAGCAGACCACACCGACGGGCCGCCCACGAGCCCCTGTTTTCCGCTTCCGGCCTGTGCCCCTCCGGACTCCTGCTCCTCACTTCTGAGCCACCCCCTCCCACACGGCCTGCGAGGACAGCTCCGGGCCGGTGGGGAACAGCGCCAGCCAGGGGGAGGGGACGGAGGCGACGTCCTCCTCCGAGTAGCCCAGTCGCTGTAGCGTGTCCGCCGGGTCCCCTCCCAGCGCCCAGGCGCGGCCAGCGTCAGTGACCAGGAAGACCGTCCCGGCAGACCCGCCAGAGGTCGCACGGACAAGAGCGCCCGAGCCCCCTTCGACGCTGACGCCCCCGTCACCGAGCTGGTCGGCAGTGCCCAGGCCCGTCGTGAACCCGCCGGAGCCGTCAACCTGCAGGACCGCGCACACGCTCTTCCCCTCACCGGCGCCCGTTCCCAGGACCGGGGGCCAGTCCCTGGGCGAGCCTGCCTCCGCCGTGGCCACCTGGGCCAGGTCAGCGGCACTGACCTCACGAGCCTGCACCTCCGGGTTGCCCAGCTCGTACATGTCTACCTCCACCTCGGTGAGCCGGGCCAGGGTCCCGTCATCCTGGACCAGGTAGAAACGTGGCTCCCCGGAGGTGTCCGTGACCGACAGCAGCATGCCGGAGACAGCGTCCTCCACCGTGCTCGCCAGGGCGTCTGCGGGTGTCCCGGCCTCGGACAGCGTGAACGGCTCGATCACGGAACCCTGGTCAAAGAGGTTGAGCCAGGTGGCGTCCACCTCTACCACCGGCTCCGAGTCCAGCCCCAGCGCGAGCAGGACCGCCCCGCTGACCTCAGCCGGGACCTCATGGCTCCTCCCCTCCGCGACCAGGTAGAGGGTCCCCTCCACCGACACCAGCGCGTGGTCGGCGGCAGCCTGTCCCTGCGGTGAGGTGCCCAGGAAGGCGGAGGTCACGGTCGAGGTGGTGGAGCAGGCCGACCACCCCCGTGAGACCAGCGAGCCAGAGCCGGGCAGCTCCTCGGGGGCGTCCTCAAGCCCCACCCGGCTCCCTCGCTCGATACCGTCAAGGGTGTCCGCGCCGACCGAGACCTCCTGGAAGGAGCCTGACTCCGCCAGGAGACGGGCGCTGGCGAGGTTGGTGACTGGGCGCAGCCTGCCGTCGATGGTGACGTAGCGGGTCCCCTCGCCCCTGACGACGACCAGCGTGCTGTCCTCCCACCCGTCCGGCAGGCTGGAGGTGAACCGGCCCACCACGAAGGCCACCAGGAGGATGACCAGTGCGACGGCGACACCGCCGACAAGCGGCCGCACCGTGCTGCGCGGCTCCACCTCCCGCCCGCCCGGGGTCCCGGCGACGAAGGCCATGACCAGTCGCTGCCGGTTGAAGCGCTGCGCGTTGAGGATGTCCCTGTTGGAGGCCATCACAGCACCCCGCAGACGACGGCGGCCAGGGGCGGGATCGCCATGAGCACGAGGACCTCGACGGCGTCGGCGGCCCGCGCCAGGCGTGGCCGGTAGGACGGTCCCAGGACGTTGAGGAGGAGCACCGCCACCCCGACGGCGCCGACCGCCCCCACCGCAGGCATGAGCAAGTCCGTGCGAGAGGTGACCGTCACGACCAGGGCGGCCACCAGGACGGCCATCCCGCCCACGACACCGGCAAGGACGTCACTGCGGGAGCGGATCGCCCGCGTGGAGAGCATGAAGGCGGCAGCCACGGCCGCCACCAGGGCAGCCCCCTCCCAGCCGGTCTCCATCAGCACGGGCACGCACACCAGGACGGTGAGCGAGCAGGCGACCCGCACGGACAGGACCAGGCCGGCCATGTCCATGACCCGGGCGACCAGACCAGGCGTCACCTCGTCCTGCGGGCCACGTAGCGGCGGCCTGCCAGCCTGGTCCGGCAGGCTGACCGTGACCGGTACCGAGGCCAGAGCCAACCAGGGCGCGATCAGGGAGATGACAGCCGCACACGCCGTGACCACCGCCAGCACGTGAGGCAGCGGGTAGCCCAGGCCCTGGGTCCCCAGGCCGGTGGCCACCAGGGCGACGCACACCAGAGCTGGCCCGGCCAGCACCGGTCGGCTGTCTCGCAGCGTGGGGGCGCACAGGGCGACGGCCGCAGCAGCGGCAGCACCGGCCGCCTCCAGCCTCAGGCCCGTCGGCGACCCCTCCAGCGCGGTGTGCCCGGCCACGCCCGCCAGGGCGCCAGCCGTCATGGCCACCGCCCAGGTGCCCACGGTCCGCAGCTGGTCAAGCGCGTAGGCGGCCAGAGCAAGCAGGGCTGTGGCGACGACGGCGACCAGGGGCACCAGCGGGTCTCCAGGCCCCTGGCGCAGAAGCAGCACGCCGGCCACGAGGAACAGCAGGCAGGAGGCCCCCACCGACATCGCCACGGAGTCGCGCGGCTCCCAGGCGGTCTGCTGCTCCTCCACGGCAGTGGCCACGGCCTCGACGAGGTCGTCGTAACGCGGCGCCGCCCTGGTGTCGCGCAGTACCAGGGTGAGGACCGTCCCCGGTCCCACCCGCTGGTCCCCCAGTGAGCGGGAGCTGTCCAGCGCGGTGCCGTCCTGCGTCACCAGGTGCAGGCCGTAGGAGGCGGCCTGGTGGTCAAGCGCGCTGAGACGCTGCGCCAGGGCAGGGAGGAGCTCGACCAGCGGGACCGCAGAGGACAAGGCAAGGTCCGTAGGGACACTGGCGTGCCAGACGGTCACCGGTACAAGGGAGGGCTCACGCCCAGAGGTGCTCGGGGGAGTCACGACGATCTCCTGGAACGGGGATAGCGACCCACGACGACCCACGACGTCGTCGCAGGTGCCGCAGAACGGCCCCATCGTAGGTCACGGGACAGACACAGCACCCAGGTTTGACGGGCGTCCCGCTCCCGACGACGCCCCTGGCACCGCCCCGCCACCGCCCGCCTAAGGGGGCAACAACGGCTCCCTCACGCCCCAAACCCGTCCGCTGACACTCCCTCGCCCCAGCCTCACACGGCAGCAAAAGCGGCACGAATCACTTCACGATCCGGGTGTGACGGCTTCGTGATGTGGGTTAGTGTGGCTTTGTGGTCATGTTTATGGCCTCGCGGCGCGAGGCTGCCGCAAGAGCCGGGTGGCGCTGGGCCCTGTGGGCACCTGCCAGGACACCACAGTCGACAGCCCACACGCTCGACCTCAAGACCTCCTGAGAAAGGAAAGAGCCCCAATGGCCCAGAATCTTGCCGCTGGTAGCGGGACACTTGTCAACGCAGCAAACACCGTGTCCACGCACCGGGCAGAGCAGAAGACCATCGCCAGTCGCGTCTCGGACGCCTCAGCACAGTCCCAGGCCGGGTGGAAGGGAACGGGTGCGACAGCAGTCACTCAAGTCGTGACCCAGTGGATGGAGGCCGCCAACCGCATCGACCGAGCCCTCAACAGCCTGGAGGAGGCCCTGCGCAGCACCGACAAAAGCTACCAGGCCACCGAGGAGGAGGCAGCCTCGGCCGCCGTGAAGATCGGTGCGAGCGCAGGGAGCTACCACGGCCTGCCCGGCTGACCCCAACGGCTCACCGGGGCAGCGAGGCATCCGTGAGCCACAGGTACGCCTCGATATACACCATCCAACGCCACCCAACGACACAGCATTACCAAAGGAGACCACAGATGACCGACTTGCTTGTGAACTACGGCTCCCTGGAGGCCCTGTCCCAGGCTATGACGCAGGCTTCCGCACAGAGCGCGGCCAACGTGGAGAACATGGACGCCGAGCTGAGGCCCACCCAGTCTGACTGGAGCGGCCAGGCGCAGCAGCAGTACACGATCGCCATGGCCGAGTGCCGGGCGGCGCTCAACGACATGCAGGCCCAGATCGGCCGCCTGGGTGCCCACGTGTCCACCTCGTCGGCGAACTACAGCTCGACCGACTCCAGCGCAGCAGGCCTGTTCGGCGCCTGACCCGCCTGGAAGGGCTGGTCGCAGCAGACGGCCGACTTCTCTTTCCCGAGGTGTTGCCCGCGTCCGCGGGCAACACGCAGACAGGGCGGACAGGCACGGATAGACACCGTTCAGTAGATGTGGGCAGGGGTGCCCCGGGTAGGTCCCCGGGCACCCCCGCCCACATCTGTCACGGCGCCTCAGCCGGGGTCGCCGCCCGGTGCCGAGGAGCGCGTCGCGGCTGTACCGGCACGGTAGCCGCCGACACAGCCTCCTCAGGCGTAGGCAGGTCGCTGGAGACGACGGCCCCCGCTGGAGCGGGGGGCACGGGCGGTGGGGCAGGCGGCACCGGTGGAGAGACAGCGGGAACCTGCACGGTGGCCGTCGGCGCGGTGGACGGGGTCGGCAGCACGCTGGCTGCTGACAGCACCGGCGGGGCAGGCAGGGCAAATGGACTGGGCACAGCAGACGGTGCAGGTGTGCCAGCAGAGTCAGGGAACCCAGAGGCCGCAGGGCGCCTCGCCAGCCTTGTACCGCCCCTCCGGGTGGTACCCGGAGCCGGGCGGCTCGTGAGCGTGACCGTCCCGGTCAGCAGGTCAAGCACGGACCACCTGATACCGAGATAGACGTCCTCACCACTCACGCCCGCACCCACACCACTGACAGCCCGCCGCGTGAACGGCAGCAGCGGACGCAGGGCGGCACGGGCCGCAGCCCGGCCCAGGTCTGGCGCGCTGCCCCGGGCAGGTGCGCAGGAGGTCGCCGACACCGCCAGCAGGCCCGGCGTGCGCCCCGAGCGGGCCTCCATCAGCACCAGCAGTACCAGGACCTCCAGGGCGACGATCCAGGCAAGAGGCCCTGATCCCAGTCCGAGGCCGACAGCCACTGCAGGCAGGAGCACCGCCAGGACGTCCAGGAGCGCGGCGGCAGCCGCCTCCGCAGCCGACAGCGCCCGCCACGAGGTGTGGACGCCTCGGGCGGCAGCAGCAGGAACGGGTCGCATCTGGCTCATATCTGCCTCATCGTGTCGATCAGTCCAGCAGCAACTACTGCTGCTGGCAGCGCGCACAGGGCCGCGAGCCCCTGCGCGATGTCACCGGCCCGGCCCCACCACGCCGAGGGCTGGAGGCTGAGCCGCACGCCAGCGGCCAGCAGCCCGCCCCCAGCCAGCACGAGGGCGCCAGCAACCATGGTGGCAGAGGCACCGGAGACCGTGGTGACCAGGACGTCGTCGGGGCCGGACAGGCAAACGGCCAGGACCGCAGCGACCACGACTGCCGCGACCGCAATCCGTGGCAGCAGGCGCAGCGCCCTGGACCGGGCCGTTCGCGGCCTGAGCAGCAGCAGGGCGACGACGGCCACGAGCTCGGCCCGTGCGCCCCACGCCACCACGCCCTCTGTGGCGGCGACCCGCAGGACCGCGAGGCTGCCAGCCACCACCATCGCGGCCAGGACCAGCTCCAGCTCCACGGAGACAACCAGCGCCTCCCGGACGGTGCGGGCGGCCCGGACGCCAGTGACACGCGCCACCTTGCCCGGCCTGCGCTCACGAACCGACCTTCCCACGAGCCTGCGCGCCTCCAGGTCCAGGACCTGGTTGTCCGGAGAGCTCATGGCAAGGCCGGGAACCAGCAGGCCGCCCACGGCCCCGAGCGCGGTAACGACCAGGAGCACAGGCCGCAGAGGCAGGCTCAGGGCGTAACAGCCGGTAACCAGGACCGCGAGGAGCGTCCAGGACCAGGCCGGCACCGCGCGCCCGGCACCACGGCAGACCAGCCACAGGAGCAGGGCTGCGGTCGCAGCGCCCCAGGAGGCCGCCAGCGCCGTCGCCGCGTCCGGGTCCGCCAGCCCTCCAGGGACCAGCAGCACCGCACCCGCCGCCCCCAGGAGGGGCAGGCCCAGGCAGGCGGCGGCCTCGCGCGCGGGAGGCCCCTCCCTCATGTGCCAGGGGGCGCAGGCGACCAGGAGGAGCACGAGCGCCGCTCCTGCCGCCCTGGCCGCCGGGGGCAGGAGCACCGGCCACCCAGCCACTGCGGGCAGCCCACCTAGCAGCAGGACGAGCAGCGCCACCAGGAGGGTCGCAGGAAGGAGCAGCGACGTGCCTCGCAGCGCCTGCCCACCAGCCGGGGCCAGCCGGGCACCCCTGCCCGAGCCTCGTAGGGCGCCGTCGTCGCCAAGAAGCAGGACGCTACCGTCCGGTACGTCAGTGCCCAGGACGTCACCACCACCCACGTAGCCGCCATCGACCGTGGTCACGCTCACCTCCTGGAACCCGAGGCGGGCGGTCTGGGAGAACAGGAGGGCGGCAACCGTCGTCCCGGTGCGCACGGCCACGTCGAGCCGCTCCCCCTCATGCACGAGGGTCACGTGCGTGCTGGTCGTACTCATTCCGGGTACACGCTCCAAGGACGGCGGGGCAGGGTCGGCAGGACGCAGGACAGGCCACCGGGCCAGCCACTACTGTGGGTAGGGTAGTCACGATTCTATCGAGCGAGCACGCAGTGGCAGAAGCGGATGGCACGTCTCATCTGCTGACCGCCCCGGACCCCGACGGAAGGCCCCATGAACGACGCCGCCACCAGCGGACCCGAGGCCCTGGAGGCCCCGACCGAGACGATCGAGGTCAAGGCGCCTCCCAACGCCATCATCCCCCAGGACACGACCAGCACGCTGGCCATGGTGCTGCCGCTGACGGGCTCGATGGGCGTCATGGTGTTCATGGCGGTGTCCAACAGCAGCAACACCCGGATGATGTTCATGGGTGGCGGCATGGTGGTCGCGATGCTGTCCATGGTGGCGGCCAACATCTACCGCCAGGTCCGGCAGCACAGGAACAACGTCGCCAACCAGCGGCGGGAGTACCTGGCCTACCTCTCGGAGGTCCGTGACACTGTGCGCAGCACGGCCGCGCTCCAGCGCCGTCGCGCCCTCTCCCTCCTGCCGGACCCTGAGGCGCTGCCGTTCCTGGCCCACCAGGGTGTGCGCGTGTGGGAGCGCGCCCGCTCTGGCTCGGACCCGCTGAGGGTCCGGGTGGGACGTTCCACCCAGCCGCTGGCGGCCAGGCTGGAGGCGGAGGAGCTGGGTGCGCTGGCCAGCCCGGACCCGGTGTGCGAGTCGGCGATGCGGCGGTTCCTGGACACCCACACCGACGTGGACGCGCTCCCGCTGAGCACCTCCCTGAGCGGTATCTCTCATCTCGAGCTCGCCGGAGCGGGCGAGACCACCCGGGCACAGGTCAGGGCGTTGCTCGCTCACCTCATGACCCTGACGCCACCCAGCATGCTGCGCGTGGTCGTGGTGGCCGCCCAGGAGCACCTGCCGGAGTGGGAGTGGGTCAAGTGGGCTCCCCACGCCTGGTCCGACCGGGTGGAGGACGCCGTCGGCCCCGCCCGCCTCGTCGCCACCTCACTGGAGGCCCTGGCCGGCAGGCTGCCGGAGGTTCTGGAGAGGCACGGTCTCTCCTCCTGGAAGCATCAGGAACAGGACCACCAGGACGCGGACGGAGTACACCCCCACGTCCTCGTCGTGGTTGACGGTTCTCGCATCCCCCCGTCCTTATCGCTGGCGGCACAGCCAGACCTGCCTGGCGTCACGGTAGTGGAGCTGGTGGATATCCCGTCGCACACGGTGTCACGGACCAGGCTACGCCTGGTCCTGTCCCCTGGTGCTGCTGGGGCGGACGAACCCGTGGCACAGCTCCTGGCCGCAGGCCAGGACCCGGTCCCGGTGGTCACCGACCTGCTCAGCGCCCAGGGTGCCGAGGTGGTGGCCCGCCGTCTGGCCGCCCGGTTCAGCACGGCTGGGGAGGAGGTGGTCGCCGCCCCCGTGGGCACCTCCGACCCTGCCCGCTCGGCCGACCTCATGGAGCTGCTCGGGCTCGGTGACGTGCGCGACTTTGACCCGCAGCAGCGGTGGGCACGACGCACCGGTGACCAGCGCCTCAACATCCCCTTCGGGGTGACTCCCGAGGGAGAGCCGGTGAGCCTGGACATCAAGGAGTCGGCCGAGGGTGGGATGGGTCCCCACGGGCTGCTGGTCGGGGCGACTGGCTCGGGCAAGTCGGAGGTCCTGCGCACGCTGGTCCTGGCACTCTCACTGACCCACTCACCCGAGCAGCTCAACTTTGTCCTGGTTGACTTCAAGGGCGGAGCCACCTTCGCCGGCATGTCCGAGCTCCCCCACGTGTCCGCCATGATCTCCAACCTGGAGAGCGAGCTAGACCTGGTTGACCGCATGGAGGAGGCCCTGCGTGGAGAGATGGTGAGACGCCAGGAGATCCTGCGCGACACCGGGAACTACGCTAACGTCTCCGACTACGAGGAGGCCCGCCGCGCGGGACGCCACGACGGCCCGGTCCTACCCGCCCTGCTGGTCATCCTCGACGAGTTCTCCGAGCTGCTGTCCGCCAGGTCCGAGCTCATCGACTCCTTCGTGGCTATCGGCCGCCTGGGCCGCTCCCTGCAAGTCCACCTGCTCATGTCCTCCCAGCGCCTGGACGAGGGTCGGCTGCACGGGCTGGACTCCCACCTGTCCTACCGGATCGGCCTGCGCACCTTCTCCGCCATGGAGTCCCGTGTGGTCCTAGGGGTCACCGACGCCTACGAGCTGCCCTCCCTGCCTGGATCGGGTTTCCTCAAGAGCGACAACCAGACTATGACCCGTTTCCGGGCCGCCTACGTGGCAGGCAGGCCGCCTGCGCGCTCCTCCCCGCAGTCACACCGGGGCGAGGAGATCTCGGTGGCCCCTCGTCCCACCGGCCCGGTCGAGGTGCTCCCCTTCACGGCCGTTGAGACTGTCAGGGCTGTCGAGGCGGCGGCTGCCGGCACGGTGCCTGCTAGCCCTGGAGCAGCAACCTCTCCTCCCCCGCCACCGCCCCCGCCGCCTCCGTCGGCCACACCGCCCGTCATGTCACCCGCGCCGGTCCCAGACCCGGCCGCCGCAGACAGCAACGACTCCTACGATGACCTCCACGAGGACGACCCTTACGCGGACATGTCCATGCTGGACATCGCCGTGAGCCGGATGGTGGGGCACGGCACCCCTGCCCACCAGATCTGGCTGCCGCCCCTGGACGTCAGCGAGACGCTCGACTCTCTGACCGGCGACCTGGTGGCTGACGCCACGCTAGGGCTGGTCTCCCCCTCCTGGAGGTCACGCGGCGACCTGGTGCTGCCCCTGGGGGTCACCGACATCCCCCTGGAGCAGCGCCGGGAGCACCTCACCGTGGACCTGTCAGGGGCGGGCGGGCACGTGGCGGTGGTCGGCGCACCGCTGACCGGCAAGTCCACCACCCTGCGCTCGCTCCTGATGGGCCTGGCCCTCACCCGCACCCCAGCGGAGGTCCAGCTCTACGTCATCGACATGGGTGGTGGGACCTTTGCCACCATGCAGGACCTGCCGCACCTGGCAGGCATGGCCACCCGCGACGACCCTGACGTGGTGAACCGGATCATGGCTGAGATCTCCTCCCTGCTTGACGACCGGGAGCGCTACTTCCGGGCGAACCGGGTGGACTCCATCCAGACCTACCGCCACCAGCGTGCCGCCGGGAACCTCGACGACGGGTACGGGGACGTCTTCCTGGTCGTGGACGGCTGGGGCACCCTGCGCGCGGACTTCGAGGATGTCGCTGCGCAGATGATGAGCCTGGCCTCGCGGGCGCTGGCGCTGGGCGTCCACTTTGTCCTGTCCTCGGTGCGGTGGATGGACGTGCGCCCCCAGATCCGTGACCTGATCGGCACCAGGATCGAGCTGCGCATGGGTGACGCTGCTGACTCCGAGCACGGCCGCAAGGTGGCCCGGGCCGTGCCCCGAGGCAGGCCGGGGCGTGGCCTTGACGCCCAGGGCCACCACATGCTCGTGGCCCTGCCGCGCATCGACGGCGACCATGACCCGGCCACCCTGGCCCAGGGCGTGGAGCGGGCCTGCCGCGCGGTGGCCAGCGCGTGGAAGGGCGCACCCGGACCTAAGCTCCGCCTCCTACCTACCCGTGTGGAGCTGGCCACGCTGCGGGAGCGGGTACCCGCCCGCTCTGGGCCTGTGATCGGCCTTGACGAGGCCCGCCTGGCACCGGTGGAACTTGATATGCGCAAGGACCCCAGTCTTATCGTGCTCGGCGACGCCAAGACCGGAAAGTCCTCCTTCCTGCGCGCCCTGGCGGCTGAGCTGAGCCGGTGCTACCGGCCCGACCAGGCGCGGCTGATTGTCCTTGACCTGCGGCGCTCCCTGCTGGGTGAGGTCTCGGAAGAGCACATGCTGGTCTACCTCACGACCCGTGACGCTGCGGCGGAGGAGTTCCGTAGCCTGCACGACTACCTTCAGCGACGGCTGCCCGGGCCGCAGGTGACTCCCGAGCAGCTGCGCACCCGCTCGTGGTGGGAGGGGCCGGAGATCTACCTGCTGGTGGATGACTACGACCTGGTGGTCACTGGCCAGGCCAACCCGCTGCTCGTTCTCCAGCCCCTGCTGGCCCAGGCCCAGGACATCGGCCTGCACCTGGTGCTGACCCGGCGTATCGGTGGAGCCACCCGTGGCATGTTCGAGCCGGTCATGCAGACACTCACCGACCTGTCCACGCCCGGGATCATGCTCCCGGGCAACCCGGAGGAGGGGCCGCTGCTGGGTCGGCAGAAGCCTGTGCCCGGGCCCCCCGGGCGGGCACGCCTCATCACCCGCGACGAAGGCGTACGGGTGCTCCAGCTCGCGTGGGCGCCACCGAGCCTGTACGGCCGCTGACCGGGTCAGGCTCCATGCCACCCCCGGAGGGGACTTCCTACGGACGCTGGCCAGGTGCGCTCTGTCTCTAGCCCCCCGGGGGGAAGATGCGACTGGCGCCGGTAGGTCGCCAGGACCGGCAGCCTTCCAATCCCCCCGAGGGAGGACGCGACCGTATCGTGATCTCCTCCGAAAGGAGGAGGAAGTCTCGTTGCGGTAACGCGACGATGACGCCATGAGACACAGACACTCCCGACTGTCACGCCTGGCCGCGAGTGCCCTGGCCCTGGGTCTGGCGCTGCCTCTGGCCGCGCTCCTCCCGCAGTCTCCCGCATCAGCTGCGGGCAGCAGCACCGACCCGGGCACGACCAGCTCAGACGCGTCGCCGTCGCAGTCCGCCTCAGGCTCGGACTCCGGCTCCGAGTCAGCGCCCTCCACCACCCCCGGCGCCGAGAACCCCGACCTGCAACCCTTCTACAACCAGGACCTGGCCTGGGGCGGCTGCGAGGACGGCAGCGAGGGGTACGAGTGCGCCACCCTCACGGTGCCGCTGGACTACGACCAGCCCGACGGGCAGACCATCACCCTGGCCCTCAAGAGGCTGCCCGCCTCCGACGGCGACGCTGAGGGCGGCTCCCTGTTCCTCAACCCCGGCGGCCCCGGCGGCAGCGGCGTTGACCTCGTCCCCGCAGCCTCCACGTTCTTCACCCCGGAGACCCTGGCCACCTACGACGTCATCGGCTTCGACCCCAGGGGGGTCGGCAGCTCCACGCCCCTGACCTGCTGGAGCCAGGAGGAGCTGGAGGCCGAGCTCGACCAGCAGGCGGGCGCCAGGATCGACACGTCCACGGACACTCCAGAGACCACCCCGCAGACTGCCCCAGAGGACGCCACTGCCGCGTCTGAGCAGGCCAGCTCGGCCGCGGACTACGTCGCCTATGGTCAGGCTGACGCAGCAGCGTGCGAGCAGTACTCGCAGGTTCCCGAGCTGCTGGACCACATGGACGCCACCACGGTGGTCCAGGACATGGATGTCATGCGCGGCGTGGTGGGTGACCAGAAGCTCAACTTCCTAGGCTTCTCCTACGGCACCTACCTGGGCGCCATCTACGCCGAGCGCTTCCCGGACACGGTGGGCCGCGTAGTCCTCGACTCCGCCATGGACCCCTCCATCGGCCGCGCCCAGATCCGCTCAGACAACATCGCACACGACGAGTACGCGCTCAACACCTACGTGGAGTCCTGCCTGGCGGAGGAGGCGTGCCCGCTGACCGGCCCCAAGGAGGAGGCCTTGGCCCAGCTCGACACCTTCCTCACCAACCTGGACGCTGACCCGCTCCCGGTTGACGAGGTGGACATAACGCTCAACAGGGCTGTCACCCTCTCCCTCATCCAGTACCTCAGCCAGCAGAGGCAGGTGCTCTGGCCCTCTCTGACGAAGGCCCTGGGCCAGGCGGTCAACGGGCACGACGGTACCCTGCTGCTCAGCATGTACAGGGAGACCTGGATCATGAAGAACCAGGGTAGCGACCCGCTGGAGCAGGCGCCGAAGACCGCCGAGGAATTGATCAGCGACAAGAACTCCGAGGCTGCTTTCAACGCGGTGTTCTGCTCCGACTACCCCGACACCGGTGACGAGGCCGCGTGGGAGGCCCACGCCGCTGACCTCAAGGAGTCCTTCCCCTTCTCCTACAGTGAGGACCTTGCCTACATCGACGCCTTCTGCCACGGCTGGGGGCACGCGGAGGACGCCCGGGACCCCGCCCCGGTCAGCGCCTCGGGATCGGACCCGATCCTAGTGGTCGGCGTCTACGACGACGCCCAGACCCCCTACCCGTGGTCGGTGGCCCTGGCGGACCAGCTCGACTCTGGGCACCTGCTGTCCGTCAACGAGGCGCTGCACGGCTCGGCCGGTAGCAACACGTGCTCCACCCAAGCGATCAGCACCTTCCTGACGGAGGGGACGCTGCCCGAGGAGGGCGAGATCTGCCCGGCTGACCCCTTGCCGGAGGCTGAGGACCAGGCCGCCTGAGGCGGTAGTGGCCTGAGAAAGTACTGGCCCGGCTCAGGGGGTGCCGCAGCGTACGGTCCCCTGAGCCGGGCCACGTGCATCCACTCACACACAATCCAGCCGGAGAGTTAACTCCCACCTCGCCCGCCCAGGGATCCAGCTCCCACGCAACCCGCCCAGGGATCCAGCTCCCACGCAACCCGCCCAGAAAGCCGGCCCCCACGCAACCCGCCCAGAAAGCCGACCCCCACCTCGCCCACCCAGGAAACCTGCGGTGCAGGCGAGGGCTTGTTCGATCAGCACCGGCCGAAAGGAAATCAGCCAGGCCTCACCAGTAGGAACGGGCGGCCCCACCGCCTCCGCCCTACCAGCGACGCCGGGGTGGTGTGCCCCACCGGCAGGGCGAGCCAGGATTAGGGGAGGACAGGAGCACGGGAGGAGTAGTTGTCTGCGCTATGTCAGCCCGGCGTGAGGCGTGCGAGGCGGTCTCACGCAGATCATGCTGAGGTGGAGAATGTCGGCCGGAACGAGAACCGCGCCAGCCTGCCTTGACCTCCGCATGCGAGCCCAGTTCACCTCGTGCCACCACAACACGACAAAATCCAGTCACCCGCAAATCGCGCCATGCATCCTTGCCCGGCTCCGTCCCAGCCGACACAACCAAAAAAGACAACACAGGCTCCCGTCCCCGGCCGGACGCTCGATCGGGGTCAACCAAGACAGTCGGGGTCAACCAAGACAGTCGGGGTCAACCAAGACAGTCGGGGCCAACCAAGGCCGTTGGGGCCAACCAAGACAGTCGAGACATGGAT
Source organism: Actinomyces wuliandei (assembly GCF_004010955.1). Lineage (NCBI taxonomy): Bacteria > Bacillati > Actinomycetota > Actinomycetes > Actinomycetales > Actinomycetaceae > Actinomyces > Actinomyces wuliandei. The sequence goes on along the minus strand of NZ_CP025227.1, from coordinate 164,626 downwards.
CAGGTCCCGCTGCCGGGCACGAGCCAACTCCCCGGTACCGGTTTACGACTCCAGGGTGCGCCAACGGAGTGCAGGGGAGTCGCACGACGTACCCCGACCTCCGTCAACCACCCCGAGCCGGAGCCGAGTCACCGCCAGGGCACCGGGCGGACAAGACACCGACAGCCAGCGAGGGCACCAGACGGGCAGGAGGCCGAATAGCCAACAAGGGCACCCCGCAGGTAGTACCCGCAGCACCAGCCAGCTAGTACCCACCAGCCAATACCCACCGGGAAGCCAGCACCCGCAGACATGGAAAACACCCCGCCTCCGACTCTTCAGCCGATGACGAGGTGTGGCGCGCCCGAAGGGATTCGAACCCCCAACCTTCTGATCCGTAGTCAGATGCTCTATCCGTTGAGCTACAGGCGCACGTCGTTGCCGACAGGAATGAAGGTTACTCGGGGCGCCGCCGCTGGACAAATCCAGGTCTCGTGAGGCTTGGCACAGAACTCCGAGCCTCCTCGGCCGATCCACATACCTGCCCCACCGAGCAGCCACCGCGCGGACCTGGCCCCACCGCGCCCAGACAGCCTCCCCCAGGATGACCAGGCCCCGCCAGGAGTTCTGGCGGGGCCTGGTCACCACAGACCGTGGCGGAGATGGGGAGATTCGAACTCCCGAGGGGCTTCCACCCCAACCTCCTTAGCAGGGAGGCGCACTAGGCCACTATGCGACATCTCCATCACCTGTTAGGCGACAGGCTGCCCACGCACAGCACCGCTGTCCAGTGGACCGCCGCGGAGAGGGAGGGATTCGAACCCCCGGTGCGCCAGGCGCACAGCGGTTTTCAAGACCGCCACATTCGGCCGCTCTGTCACCTCTCCGGCATCCCGCCCCAGGCGGAACGGACGTCACTCTACCATCTCACTCAGCCGAGGGCACCTACAGGCCCGGCCCGGGCTGGGCGGCCTTCGTCACCGACAAGGACCAGGAGCCAGCAGCGCTCCCGGCCACCGATCCGGCCCCCATCGGCACTGGGACTCAGCGCCCGAAGAACCCGCGCCGCCGGGGCTGCTGGGCGTGCACCGGCACTGCGGACTCCGGCCTGTCCAGCCGTCCCTCCGCCAGGGCCTGTCCCGCGCACGGCCAGACCGGCAGGCGGGGGACAAGAGTCATCTGCAGCGCGTGGTAGATGTCCGGGTGCCCCTCCCAGGTCCGGGTGGAGGGATGGTTGTCCTGGTCCAGCTCGTGGGTCCACACGCCCGGCTCGGTGATGAGGAACTCCTCGGCGTAGTCGATCCAGGAGCGGTAGCAGTGCTCGTAGAGCTCGACGTTGATCTCACCGCGACCGTCGTCCAGCAGCGCCCGCCGCAGGGAGGCCGCAGCACTGACACCCTCACAGACCACCCAGTGCATGCGCTCGCGCACCACCGGGCTGCCGCTGAAGTCGGTGGTGTAGACGAAGCCCGCAGCGCCGTCCGCCCTCCACGCGTCAGCACGGGCGCGCTCAAAGAGGGACTCGGCAGCGTCCAGCATCCAGTCCGGCACCGGCAGCGAGCGCGCCACCAGCGCCCCCCGGGCCTGGACGGTCAGCCGCGCCCACTCCAGCCCATGACCGGGAGTGACCCCATAGGGGCGGAAGGGGTGAGCCGGCTGGTCACGGTTGTAGTCCCGCACAGGACGCCAGGCGGAGTTGTAGTGCTCCGGCAGCCGCCAGTCATTGGCGCGCGCCTGGACGTTGACGGCGAAGTCGATGACCTGGACAGCCCGCTCCAGCCACTTGACGTCGCCGGTGACGTCAGCGGTAGCCAGGTAGGCCTCCACCGTGTGCATGGCGGCGTTGATCCCCCGGTAGTCCTCCGGGTCGGTGAAGTCCGCCGCGTAGGACTCCACCGGCAGCCCGTAGCGCTCGTCCCACCAGTAGCGGTCCTGGACCGCCGTGGCCTCCAGCAGGAGGTCGTGGGCGCCGGGCCGGTCGGCGGCGGTAGCCGTGGCGGCCGCCAGCAGGACAAAGGCGTGCTGGTAGCACTCCTTGCGGGCCTGCGCCTCCACCGGGACACCGTGGCCCTGGGCGTCTGGCTTGTGTCCGACCGCAGAGTGCCAGCCGCCGTGGGCGTGGTCACGCAGCACCGTCCGCAACGCCCGCACACCGTGGTCGGCATAGCGTCGGCACCCGGGAATCCCCATGAGGGCACCCAGGGAGAACGCGAAAGTCATGCGCCCGGTGATCCACAGCTCCACCGGGTGGGAGGTGTCCACCGCCCCGTCCTGGCCCATCCAGCCGAATCCCGCTGGCACAGCCGCACCGCGCGCGTACCGCAGGAGCGCGTGTGTCTCCTCAGCCAGCCAACGGTTGTGCTCCGGAGCACCGAACCATCCCAGTCCCATCAGTCCTCCCCGACCTGGTGCCGTGGTGTTGAGGACGACGGCGGCGCAGAGGTGGTGCGGTGGTCAGAACGCGCCGTCGTCGTCTGCCCACAGGCTACCAGGCCACAGCCAGCCAGCGGCAGGCCCCGACGCGCCTGTCCCTCACTCCCTCGCCGTGTGGGCTCCATGATGTGCAGCAGGCAGGCCCCCCCGCACCTGCCCCGCACCAGCCGCCCCTGGGGAGGCTCCGCTAGCCCTCCTGGGGCCAGCTCTTCTCCGCGCTGGACAGGGCCTCCTTGGGACTGAGCTCGCCCGTGGTCCACCGGGTCAGGTCCGCCCACAGCGCCTCGGCACCCACCACGGCAGGCATGGAGTCGCTGGCATCCATACGGACCGTGGTCTCCCGGGACTGCAGCAGGGTCGTGGCACGCCTGGCCACGTCGCTGGGGATCTGGGAGGCGTCCACACCCTGGTGCGCAGTAGCCACGCCCCCCAGGGAGGCCCTCTCCTGCGCCCAGTGCGCCGAGGTCAGGTAGTCCATGAGCGCTGCCTGGGCCTCTCCCTCCGCCAGGGCCACCAGGTAGTCGCTGCCCACGAGCACCGGGGCGGTACTACGGTCGGCAGAGGGCGTGAGGAAGGCGGAGACGGTAGCACCGGTACGCACCGTCGTGGAGGCCGAGGACGCCGTCGGCCTCGCAGTCGGGCTGGGGACCTGGGAGGGCGCCCCCCTGCCTCCGGGGCTCTCCGCGCCCCCGACGTCCTCCGTGTCACGCTGCGTGGAGTAGGCCACCGGGCTGTGCCCGTCGGTGTCGGTGACCACGGTCCCCTCGGGCAGCATGGTCTCAAAGGAGGACGAGGCGTGCAGCATGAGGCAGCGCCCCTCCAGCAGGGCAGCACCCGCCTCCTCCACGCTCCTGGCGGCAGCGGCCTCCCGGCCACCGTCCACGTGCCCGTCGGCCAGGACCAGGTCGTCCACTGCCGTGAGCGCCCTGACAGCGGAGACGTCGTCAAGCGCGGACTGGTGCCCGGCCCAGGCGTCGTAGGCGCCCGGCCCCTGGGTAACCAGCATCGCGTCCTCCAGCCAGTCCGTCATGGTCCAGCCAGTTGACTCACCGTCGGCCAGGCCCAGGCACCAGGGGGTGACCGCCCCGTCAGGGTGGTCCTCCACCACCTGCTCGGTCAGGGCCTCCAGGTCGGCCCAGGACCGGGGCACCTCGTAGCCGCCCTCCTCAAAGGCCACCGGCGAGTACCAGATGAAGGACTTGACCGAGGCCATGAGCGGTGCCGCGTAGGGAGTACCGTCATAGGTGCCCATCTGCGCCCACTGACGGTTCCAGCCGATCTCGATGTTCGCGTTGACCCGGTCAGGCAGAGCCACAAGCGCGCCCGCCCGAGCCAGCTCGTCCACCAGCCCGGGCTGGGGGACGATCGCCAGGTCCGGCAGCCCCTGGCCCGCCGACGGAGTAGAGCCAACTCCGGCCCCCTCCAGCAGATCGGTCTCCATGGAGTCCGAGCCGGTGTGGACGACGTCAATCCCCGTGCACTCCTCGAAGGCGGTCAGGGAGACCTCAAAACGCTCCGCCTCGCTGTCGCTCAGGGCAGACGACACGGTGACGACGGCGTCATCAAAGGTACCCAGGTGGTCAAGGGCGTCACAGCCGCCTGCGGCCCCCAGGCCACCCGGGTCCTCAGCAGAGGAGCAGGCCCCCAGGCTGGCACCCGCCAGGGCGAGAGCACCCAGCAGCCCCAGGAGACGGACCGGGAAGCCAACCGGAAAACATCGCATACGTCCTACCTCACTCGCTCAACCATGGCGTCCAGGGCGGCCGCGCAGCCGTCCCGCCACACGGGCTCCGTCACGATGTCGCCCCGGTCGCGCACCCACTGCGGGGCACTGCCCATGACGACTCCCGCCCCGGCCCACTCGAGCATCTCCACGTCGTTGGAGCCGTCCCCCACGGCCAGGGCGTGAGAGGCGTCCGTGCCCAGCCGCTGCACCAGGTCCTCCAGCGCCCTCGCCTTGGTCACGCCCTGCGGCGCCACGTCCAGCCAGGCCGTCCAGCCGACGGCGTACTCCACCGAGTGCAGGCCGGAGCCACGAACCAGGGCGGAGAAGCGGTCCACCGGCATGCCCGGGGCACGCAGGACCACCCGGGTCACCGGGGTGGAGCACAGGTCGGCGACGCTGACCACCTCGTAGTCCTCAATCAGCTCCCCATCGGGGAAGGGGCGGGAGACCTTGAACCCCGCCCCGGGGTCCTCCACGGCGACGATCCCGTCCGGGACGGCCTCCAGGAGGGTGTGGATCGCGGCGGTGGGGTCGAAGGTCCAGGAGCTGACGACCTCGTAGCCGCCGGGGGCGTCAGGGTCCAGGCGCAGGGTGAGCGCACCGTTGGCACACACCATCCAGCCGCTGACCAGACCCATATGACGGGCCACAGGCATGGCCGCCTGGACCCCGCGCCCGGTCGAGATCACCACCGTGACGTCGTAGGAGCGCAGGCGGGCGACAGAGGCCATGACCCGCTCGGAGACCCTCCCGTCCATGTCCAGCACGGTGCCGTCCACGTCCAGGGCGACGACGGTGCGCGGGTCAGGTACGAGGCTGACTCCACCTGACTGGTGCAGGCGGTCCAGGTCCCGCACCCTCTCCTGGACCAGCGTGTGGTACTCCTCGTGGTCCAGGGGCCGGTGCACGCCACGCCCCGGGACGTCCTCAGCGCCGCCCAGGCACAGGGGCGGGTCGGAGGGGCGGGTGACGGACGGCATGGCGGGCGAGGCAGCAGGCGGTGTGGCGGAGGAGGCGGCAGGCACAGTGAGCAGCCGCCTCAGGCCTGGGCACCAGCGGGCTCGATGACCTCACGACCGCCCAGGTAGGGGCGCAGCCCCTCGGGTACGCGCACGGACCCGTCCGCCTGCTGGTGGTTCTCCAGGATCGCGACCAGCCACCGGGTGGTCGCCAGTGTCCCGTTGAGCGTGGCCACAGGGGCGGTGCCGCCCTCGCGGCGCTCGCGCACGGCCAACCGCCGAGCCTGGAAGGTGGTGCAGTTGGAGGTGGAGGTGACCTCCATCCACCTCTCCTGGGTGGGCAGCCAGGCCTCGCAGTCAAACTTGCGGGCCGCCGAGGAGCCCAGGTCGCCCGCAGCGGTGTCAATGACGCGGTAGGGCAGGTCCACCAGGGCGAGCATCTCCTCCTCCATGGTCAGCAGCCGCTGGTGCTCCTGCTCCGCCTCCTCAGGACGGCAGTAGGAGAACATCTCCGCCTTGTTGAACTGGTGGACCCGGATGATGCCCCGGGTGTCCTTGCCTGCGGCCCCGGCCTCACGCCGGTAGCAGGTGGACCAGCCCATGTAGCGCCGCGGGCCGCTGGCCAGGTCCAGGATCTCGTCGGTGTGGTAGCCGGCCAGCGCCACCTCCGAGGTCCCGGTGAGGTAGAGGTCGTCAGCGGGAAGGTAGTAGATCTCGTCGCTGTGGGCACCCAGGAAGCCTGTGCCCCCCATGACCTGGGGAGTCACCAGCGTCGGGGTGGTCATGGGGGTGAAGCCGTGAGCCAGCGCCCGGTCCAGGGCGGCCGTCATCAAGGCCAGCTCCAGGCGCATGCCCCAGCCCTTGAGGAAGTAGAAGCGCGAGCCGGAGACCTTGGCCCCACGGCGGGTGTCAATCATGTCCAGCCCCTCACCCAGGGCCAGGTGGTCCACGGGCTGGAAGCCCTCGGCGGCGAAGTCACGGGGCCGACCCCCCTCATGCCGCAGGACGACGAAGTCCTCCTCCCCCCCACTGGGTGCCCCGGCAATGAGGTTGGGCAGCTGGAGGGCCAGCTCCTCCAGCCTGGCAGCGGCCCCGCTGGAGGCCGCCTCAGCCTCCTTGACCTGCTCCGCGAGCGCCCTGGCCCGGGCCAGAACCTCCTGACGCTCCTGCGGTGCGGCCTTGCCCACGGAGCGGGAGACGGTCTTCTGCTCCGCACGCAGCCTCTCAAAAGCCCCCAGGGCCTGCCGACGCGCCTCATCAGCCGCCAGAACCTGGTCCACGAGCCCGGCGTCAGCACCACGGGCACGCTGGCTGGCACGGAAGGGCTCAGGGTTCTCGCGAAGCGCGCGCAGGTCGATCATGGAGCGAGTGTAGCCAGAGCCGCCCTCGGTCCGCGCGTCGTCCCCTCAGGCCCCGGGGCTGCGGGAACGGCACAGACGACGGGTCGATGATGATACGAGCCTCATATCACCTGTGAAAGTGACGCTATTGGTTGGGCGTACCCTATAGTGCTCTCCTGTAAGAAGAACCTCCGACCTCCTTCAGCTTCACTTCTCACTCACCCGTACCCACTCGCTCAACCACCAACCCGGCCACCAGGCTCTTCCGCCCTTCCAGACCCTCTTCCGCGACAACAGGACGTACTCTCAATGCCTACCTCTGCTCTCCCCTCTTTCTCACAGTTGAGGGCCTTCGTCGCACTGTGCGACCACCAGCACTTCGGTGAGGCAGCCTCCACCCTCAACGTCAGCCAGCCCAGCCTCTCCCAGGCCATCACCGCACTGGAGAAGCGGGTCGGCGGCGAGCTCGTGGAACGCACCACCCGACGCGTGCTGGTGACGTCGCTGGGCGAGACTCTCCTGCCCTTCGCACGGGAGGCCGTGCTCGCGGCAGAGGCCTTCAACGACGCCGCCACCAGCCAGGGCGCGGTCCTGACCGGCTCCATGCGCCTGGGGATCATCCCCACGATCGCCCCCTACCTGGCCCCAGTGCTCATGGACGGCCTGGCCGACCAGCTGCCCCAGATGGAGCTCGAGCTACGTGAGATGGTCACCAGCGACATCCTGGAGCTGCTCAACCAGGGACGCCTGGACGCCGCCATCATCACTCTCGCCTCAGAGGTCCAGCGCATCACGGCCATCCCTATGTTCGACGAGCCACTGGTGGTGCTCACGGCCAGAGATCACCCCTGGGCAGACCGCACCGACCTAAGCGCCCGCGAGCTCGACGACCACCCCCTCCTCATGCTGGACGAGCGCAACTGCCTGCGCGACCAGGCCTTGGCGCTGTGCCAGTCCTACGGGACCCAGCCCCCGGTGGCCGTGGCAACCACCCTGTCCACCGTCATCCATATGGTCACCCACGGCACGGGTGCCACCGTCGTCCCGGAGGGCGCCCTGCGCATGCTGGGGTCCCAGGAGGACTACGCCGTGGCCCAGTTCGCCCCCGACAAGGCCGGAGCCGTGCCAACACGCCAGCTGTGCCTGGTGTACCGCAGCTCCTCCTCCCGCGGTCCGGACTTCGCGCGCCTGGCTGAGCTGATCTCCACCTTGGCCACCCAGGCGGGCCTGCCTGTGCGGCCTGGCCAGGTACCACAGCCCGCACAGGCCGCCTAGCCCGCACAGACCTGCTGTCCAGCCCCCAGCCCGCCTAGTAGGCACGGCCCGCCCACCCACACAGGCCGGGAGCAGCTAGGCGCGTAGCACCGTGCCCGACCTCACCAGCTCGACCCCTGCGGCAGCCATCACCTTGCGGGCGGCCCGACCCAGCCCGGGACTTACCGGCTCGGTCAGGTCGGTGAGGACCCGCACCCGGTAGCCCCGGGCGACCCCGTCCAGGGCGGTCTCCTTCACGCAGTGCGACTGCGCCAGGCCGACCACGTCGACCACCTCCACACCGGGCCCCCTGAGCAGGGTGTCCAGGTCGGCCCCGTCGTCAGCGACCCCCTCAAACCCGGAGTAGGCGGCCGAGTACTGCCCCTTGCGCAGCGCCGCGTCAGCCCGCAGCCCCGACAGCGCCGGGTGCAGGCGGGCCTGCGGGGTCCCGGCCACCCCGTGCGGGGGCCAGGTGTCGACATAGTCCGGGTCGGCGGAGAAGTGGTCGCCGGGGTCGATGTGCCAGTCCTGGGTGGTGACCACCAGGCTGTAACCGTCCCTCGCGGCAGCGACGTAGGCGGCGATACGGTGGGCCACGGCGTCGCCCCCCGGCACGGCCAGGGCTCCCCCCTCGCAGAAGGTGGGCTGGACGTCAACGACGACAAGGGCGCGACGAGCCCGGGCGCCAGACGTGTCAGCCATGGCCCACATCATACTGCGCCCGGAACCGGGACTCCTGTGTAGCCTGCCCCCATGGACGCAGGAGCCCGCGCAGCCCCCCTCGCCTGCGTGGTGGCCAATCCCTCCAAGCAGAAGGTCACCGGCGCGGCCCGGGACCTCCTGGACGCCACCCTGCGCGAGGCAGGGTACCGGACCCCGGTCTGGCTGGAGACGACCACCTCGGAGACCGGGGCCACCCAGGCACGGCTGGCCGTCGCGTCGGGGGCCGCCCTCGTCGTAGCCGCCGGGGGGGACGGGACCGTGCGCTCCGTGGCAGCCGGGCTGGCGGGCACCGGCGTCGAGATGGGGATCCTGCCCACGGGCACCGCCAACCTCGCGGCCCGCAACCTGCGCCTGCCGGTCGGCGACCTGTCGGCGGCGGCCCACCTGGTCGCGAACGGGACGTCGCGGCCCACGGACCTCGCCTGGGTGCGCACCGACCCGGCCGACGAGCCAGGTAGCCACCCATACCACCCTCCCGCCGACCCGGTCCTACCCGGTATGAGCAGCAGCACGCACTCGCCCGCCCCGGCGGGCTCGGGCGGCGCCCTGAGCGCGCTGACCGCCCGGCGGGAGACTCAGGCCCCACAGGCCAGTACGGCCAACGGCGTACCGGAGCAGACCAGCGCCTTCATCCACGACAGCAGCCGCCGCGCCAACGGTACGGCCCCCGGCGCCGACGCAGCCGCCACCGCCGTCGTCCCTGCCCAGCCCCCCGGGGGGTGGGCGCGCCCCTCCCTGGGGCGGGAGCACGCCTGCATGGTGGTGTCGGGGATCGGCTTCGACGCCGGGCTGGTCGCCTCCACCCGCCCCGGCCTCAAGGCCCGGATCGGCTGGGGGGCCTACGCCCTGGCCGCAGTGGAGAACCTGCGCTTCCCCCGTATGGACCTGGTCCTCAGCCTCGGCAGCCCCGGCGCCGGGGGGTCGGTGGAGAGGTTCACCGCCCGCACCCTGCTCATCGCCAACGGCGGCATGCTGCCAGCAGGGATCACGCTGCTGCGCGACACCCGCCCCGACGACGGCCTGCTGGACGTGGCCGCCATCGACACGGTCGGCGGCGTGCTGGGCTGGAGCTCGCTGGCCCGGCAGGTCCTCCCGCCGCGCGCGGCCACCTACGCCAACCCCACGCGCGCCACCGGGCGCGTCGTGCGACGCCAGGGCAGCGACATCGCCGTACGCGTGAGCACCCCGATGCTGGTGGAGGTTGACGGGGACCTCCTGCCGCCGACCCGGGGCGTGCGGGTGAGGCTGGCCCACGGCGCGCTGCTCATCCGACGCCCTTAGGGTCTCGCGCCCCTGGACGTGTCCCTCGACCCCTAGACCTCTGTGTTCTTTAGACCTCTAGACCTCTGTGTGCTCCTCCTGGCCCGGCGTGCTGGCGGCGTCCCCTGGACGTGTCCCTGACAGGTGGACGCTCGGCACAGGCTGTGGTCATGTCGCGCCTCAGCCGCTCTCACGTGCTCGGTGGCCGGGGAGAGAAGGTCTGCTGCAACAGCCATGGCGAGAAGTATCCCTGTCGGGCATGCTAGAACTATGACTAGGGCGACGACGATCAAGGTCGAGACCAGTACCCGCGACGCAGTCCTCGCGCTCGCTAAGCGCCAGGGCGTGACCATGGACGTCGCCATCCGTACGATGACTGAGGCTGCGGAGCGCGAGCTGCGTTTTGCCGACCTCAAGGCAGCCATGGAGGCCAACCCGCCGGACGAGGCCTACCTCGCCGAGCTCGCGGACTGGGAGTCAGACGCGTGGAGCTGATGCCCCAACCCCGCACCGGTGAGCTGTGGTGGGCGGCTTCGGACTCGTCGGTCGGACGTGAGCAGGCGGGGCGACGCCCCGTGCTCGTCATCTCGGGTGCCCACTACCACGAGGCTGTGACAACGCTTGTCGTGACCGTCCCGGTGACCTCCATCGACCGAGGGTGGCCGAACCACGTGCGGATTCCTCGTGGTGGGAGACTGCCGCAGGACTCCTTCGCCATGACTGAGCAGGTGCGCACGATCTCCCGCAAGAGGCTTGTCGAGCGCATAGGTGTCGTCGAGCGCAGCATCGTGGAGGAGGCGCTTCGCTGGGTGAGGGACTGGCTCGTCTAGCGCCACGTCACCCGACCGCGCACCTAGGTTCCCGCCACCGCCTTGCCACCAACCTGGATGAGCCCGCACACCCGGTGGCCGAGGTCCCGGCACTGCCCCGACCCCTGCGGCCAGGCCCGGGCGTCACAGCGCCCTGCCCTCCAGGAGATCGGCCACCCAGGAGCGGGCCACCATGAAGTCCTTGTCGCTGGTGCCTGCGGGCACCACGACCGGCCGGGCGTCCAGGCGGGGGTAGGAGCCCAGGAACCGCACCACCGGACAGGTGCGGTGCAGGCCGATGAGGGCGGCCTGCACCCGCTCCTCGCGGACGTGCCCCTCGACGTCGATGGAGAAGCGGTAGCGGCCCAGGGAGTCCCCCACGGGCCGGGACTCGATGCGCGAGAGGTTGACGCCCCGGGCGCTGAACTGCTCCAGCATGTCCAGCAGGGCGCCGGAGCGGTCGTGGGGGAGCTGGACCATGAGGGTGGTCTTGTCCGCCCCGGTGACCTGGCCCACGCGCCCGGGGCGGGTGACCTTGACGAACCGGGTGACGGCGTCGGGGTTGTCCGCCACGCCTGCGGCGATGACCTCCAGGCCGTAGTCCTGGGCGGCCAGCGGGTTGCACAGGACCGCCTGGAAGCCGGGGTCCTGGTCCGGGTCGGCCAGGGCACGGGCCGGGGCCGAGGTGGAGGTGGCTGCCACGTAGGCGACCTCCGGCAGGTTGCGGCGCACCCAGCCACGGCACTGCGCCCAGGCGTGGGGGTGGGTGGACACGGCGGCCACCTGCTCCAGGGTCGTGCCCGGCCGCCCCGCCAGGACAAAGGTGACCGGCACCGCCACCTCGGCGGCGATGACCAGGGGGGTGGAGGCCACGAGGTTGTCGAGGGTGGCGTTGACCCCGCCCTCCACCGAGTTCTCGATAGGCACGACGGCGGCCTCGGTCAGGCGGGAGCGGACGTGGTCCAGGGCGGTGGGCACGTCCTGGCAGGCGTCGAGCACCACGCCAGTGGGGGCGACCTGGCGCAGGGCCATCTCGGTGAAGGTGCCCGCCGGGCCGAGAAAGGACCAGGTGGGGGTGTCAGCATCGGGCATGGGCACAGGGTATCGGGGCCGGGCGGGATGGTGGCGCGGTAGGCCGGGAGCGCGCGGCACCGCACCACACCTGGCAGGCTGGCCCTATGACAGCGCCCTCCCCCAACACGTTCCGCAAGCACGACGACGGCCCAGTCTCCACCCGCCTGGAGGCGCAGGGGCTGTGGTGGCTGGCCCAGGCCATGGCCGACGGCGGCGCCCACGTGGTCCCGGCCACCACCGGCCCCGGCTGGCTGGAGGAGCCGCGCCTGGCCACGACCAGGGTCACTGCGGCTGCGGCCGAGGCCTTTGGCCGGGCGCTGGCCGTCACGCACGCGGCGGGGGCGCCCGCCTTCGGTGTGGCCCCGCCCGGGTGGGACGGGGTGGCTCAGATGGGGCGCAGCGACATCCGGCTGCGCCGGTTCGAGGACCCCGGTGCGCAGCGCCGCTGGGGGGAGTTCTACGCTGAGGACCGCGTGCTGACCTACCTGGGTGCCTCCAGGGACAACGGGTCGGTCAGCGCCCAGGGCGCCCGCGTCATCGAGAGGCTGTGCACCCGGCTGGTGGACGGCGACTTCGACGCCGACCAGCCCGCCCTGGTGCGCGCCGGTGCCCAGCATCGCGGCCAGGAGGTGGCGGTGGCGCGCACCCACGGGGACCTGTGGTGCGGCAACGTGCTGTGGGTGCCGGTGTCCCACACCGTGGAGTGGGCGCCGCCGCAGGCCGGGGCGGGGCCACTGGGGGCGGGAACCGGCCGGGCCAGCACCCAGCGGGACACCGACGGGGAGGTGCCCGACGTCGTTGGCGTCCTCATTGACCCGATGGCCCAGGGGGCGCACGCGGAGACGGACCTGGCGGCACTGGGGGTGTTCGGGCAGAGGCACCTGGAGCGGCTCTACGCCGCCTACCACGAGGTGTCACCGCTGGCGGCCGGGTGGCGCGAGCGGGTGGGCCTGCACTCCCTGCACCTGCTCATGATCCACGCCTTCCTCTTTGGCGCCAGCTACGGGGCCGAGGCCGTGGGGGTGGCGCGGCAGTACGCGTGAGGGTGCCGCCCCGGAGGGCTCCCCCTACCTGGAACGGGATAAGGCGCGGCACTACGCGTGAGAGAGCTGCGGGAAATACGCGTGGGGCTGCGCGCCCAGGCCGAGTCCCTGGTGGGCAGCGCCCTGGGCAACCCCCTGGCCGCCGGGCCCGCAGCCGCAGGCCTGGCCAGCCTCGCCGCCACCTACCAGGCCCTGCGCGCCGAGGTCAGCCACGCCGCCACCCAGGCCGCCACCACACTGGGCACAGCCACTGTGGACACCGACGACTCCGACATCAACAAGTGGACGACCTTTGAGCTCCGGGACAGCGACATCGAGCGGATCCGCCAGCAGGCCGACGGCACGGCCGAGTGGGACAGCGTGGAGCAGGAGAACATCGGTGACTGCTACCTGCTGGCGGTGCTGCAGGCCTACTCCGACACCGAGGAGGGCCGCCAGGCCCTGCGCGACCAGGTGCGGTGGGACGAGGCCCAGAACGCCTTCGTGGTCACCTTCCACGACGGCGACCAGGAGGTCGAGATCACCGTGGACGACTTCTACCTCTTTGGCAACCAGGGCACCGACAAGGGCTTCCCCAGCATCATCAACATCTACGAGCGCGCCTACGCCCTCTACCTGGAGCAGCAGGGCAGGGACCCGGAGGACGTCGAGGGCGGCGACCCCACAGATCCCATGGAGGCCCTCTCGGGCGAGGGCACGCAGACGGTCAGCACCGACGGCTGGGGGTGGGGCAGGTGGGGCTTCCTCCCCTACCCCCGCCACTACAACCAGCACGAGTACACCGACGCGGAGTGGGACACCATCAAGGAGGCCGTGGAGGAGGGCAGGGTCGTGGTCGGTGGCACCGCGCGCGGGGACTTCAGCGACGGCAGCACGGTCCAGGCCACCGTCGACACCAACGGCAACGGCCGCATCGACACGGGCGACCAGGAGGGAGGCTTCCAGGTCTGGGACAGCCACGCCTACACGGTGGTCGATATTGATGACGAGTACGTCACCCTCTACAACCCCTGGGACACCAACCCCGTGTCGAAGGACGATGACGTCGAGGGCGGGACCATCCGCATCACCCGGGAGGACTACGAGAAGTACTTCAACAAGACCTACATCGGCGACATGTAGGCCACCACTGTCCGCACGCACCCGTCACGGTGTCCTGCGCCCGTGTGATCGCTGCTCACGCCTCCAGTCACACCTCCAGCAACTCATGCCAGAGGCGCCGGTAGGGCTCCTCGGGGACGACCCCGGGTTCCGGGACTATGTTGACCCGGTGGCTCCAGCCCCCCAGGAGGTCACCGGAACTCAGCGGGGTCCTTATCGGGGGCGGGTTGACGGCCAGGAAGGTGACCGTGCCCAGGCCCTCGGCGTAGAAGCTCTCCCCCAGGCGCAGCTCAAAGGTCTCCTCCTCACCGGCGGGCCTGCCCGTCTCAGGGTCGGCCCGTGACCAGCCCATGGTCCCCACCCACTCATGGCCCTGGGAGCGCAGCCCCTTCGTCTGCAGGCAGCCTGTGTTGGCATACAACGGTCCTATGCTGCTGCTCATCTCTAGCACCACCCCCTGCTCGATCCCCTCGGGCAGCTCCACGCTGCGCCTTGAGGGGTTCTCCCACCACAGACGCGCACCCGCCGCCACCAGCACCAGGACAACAGCCACCACCACCGCGCGCACCACCCGACGCCACCACACACCCACACGCCGCACACCCCCACCACGACAAGCAGACCCTGCACCGGAAGGAGAGCCGTCGCGCGCCGTCTCCCCGCCTGGTGCTGGCACCGAGCCCGTAGCCTCAGCCCTTCCCGTCATGACAGCCTCTCCCCTCCGTGCCCCTCAGGAGCACCCCTCGCCTGCACCCAGGGTAGCGCCCACCACACCCGCCCTACCAGACCTCGACGAGAACAGGCACAGCACCGGGGGCGGGACCATCCGCACCACCCGGGAGGACTACGAGAGGTACTTCGACCAGACGGACATCGGCCAGGTCCCCTGACCCGGCTACGACCACTCTGAACCGGAGTCAGCAGTGGGCACCACGGAGCCGCTATACGGCCGCTACGCCGTATCGGGTGCCGCCTAGCGCCAGACCTCGCTGACGTCGGGGTCGAGGGCCACGCCGACGGTGCACGTCCAGCCGCCTACCCCAAAAAGACCAGGAAGCAGCGCCTGGGGATTGACGGCCAGCAGGGTTACCGTGCCCAGCCCATCAATATGGACAGACTCCCCCATGGCCACGTCCACACGCCTGCTCACCCCGTTGTACCGTCCTGTCGCAGGATCGGCACGCGACCACATCAAGGTCACCACCCACCTGTGTCTCCACGGGTGCAGTCCCTCCACCGTCAGCTGCCCGTGCGTGGTGGAGAACGGCTTGATGCTCCTGTCCAGAGCGACAGTGCTACTGTCCGTGAGTCGCGTCGAGTCCGGAACGCTGAACCTCAGCGGCACCACCCACCACACCACCACCAGAACCGCCACTACCACCACCACACGCCGCCACCTACGGCCCATCAGCCGAGCAGCCCGACCGCCAGGCAGTCCCGCTCCACC
Source organism: Actinomyces wuliandei (assembly GCF_004010955.1). Classification (NCBI taxonomy): domain Bacteria; kingdom Bacillati; phylum Actinomycetota; class Actinomycetes; order Actinomycetales; family Actinomycetaceae; genus Actinomyces; species Actinomyces wuliandei. The sequence continues at coordinate 149,478 of NZ_CP025227.1, read as the reverse complement.
CCCGACGCCCTGCACAGGCGCCTCCTCACCCGTCATGACAAGCCCCCTTCCCAGCCTCCCTGAGGACCACAGCCCGGACCCAACCACGCCACCACGCGCCGCACGCCCCCAGCCTGACCTCCAGGCGGCTCGCTGAGCGTGCTGCGGCTTGAGGCCATCGCCCTAGATGTACTCTGGACCGCCGGGCGTGATGTGGAGCGCCCCAAACTGCCTTCTCCCGGCACCAGGGGCGTCCCGCCCATCCCGGCTCACCTCATGACCCTGCGCCTTTCAGCATCGTCCGCCATGGCGTCGATCCGGGCGGCTGCCCCGTGGGCCGCCTCCTGCGGGCGACGTCCCCCGTAGCCCCGGTACTCAGACAGGGCATCTCCCTCCTGGGGTGCCCTACCTCACGTCCTCTCTTGGCAGGCTACCACTGGTTCCGGCTGGCATCCGCTGATCAGACTACGGGATCGCGAGAACTCAGGACCAGGGGCGCCCGTGGGGTATCCGCAGGGCCAGGACGCTGAGGCCGCCCGCCCTGCACAGCAGGGAGTTGGCCAGCCGCCCCCGTACCCCACGTAGGCTAGGGCCGTGAGACCACGGAGCCGTCAGCAGCGCTGGGTAAGCATCGTCGTCTACGTCCTCATCCTGCTGGTCGTGGTCGGCATGGTGTTGTCTGCCGTCGGCACCGCCTTCGCGACCGAGCGGGCCGCACCGGGTGCCTCCAAGGCCCCGGTGGTCGTCCTGGGCACCAGCAACCTCACCTGGTCGGACCTGACGACCTTGGCAAGCTCCCAGGACGCCGCCACCGCCGAGGCCGCCAGCACTGTCCTGGGCTTCGCAACCGTCAACGAGCCGCTGAACCTGGCCGTGCGCACCCCCGCCGACCGCACCTGCCCCGCCGACGGCTGGCTCACCCTGACCGCCGGCACACGAGTGCGCGCCGTGGAGGGCTCCGGGGCCTGCACCTGGGAGCGCACCGCCTCCGGCAGCGGGACCGCAGCCTCCCGGCAGCTGGCCAACCACCTCAACGAGCATGGACTCAGCGCCTCCGGTGCCACCAGCGTTACCGCCGTCGGCCAGGGAGCACGCCACGCCCTGGGCACGCAGGACCGCACCACTCTGGAGGAGGCCCTGGCAGGGCTGACAGGCATGGTCCCCAGGCTGGTCCTGGTAGACACCACCCCACAGGTACCGGCAGAGCCCGGCTCACCAGCCTCCCAGCCCGCCACCGCGACACCCGGCAGCACCCACGACACCACAGACGACACCGCTGCCACGACCGGAAGCGACGCTCCCGATGACGCCGCCCGCCTGCGCTCCCTGGCCCAGGCCCTGTCCACCACGCTGGCCACCACCGCGCCTGCGGGCACCCGGGTCGTCATCACCTCTGTGGCCGACGACGAGGACCCCGGCCCACAGGTCACCATCCTCCCAGCAGGCACCACCTCACCCCGGGGAACCCGCAACTCCTTGCTGGTGGGGGCCTCCACCCACCAGCCCGGCCTCATCCAGCTCACCGACCTGGCCCCAACCCTGACCCAGGCACTCACGGGCACCACGGCGCCCGACTTCGACGGCCAGGCCCTGACCCTGCCCGCCACCACCCACCTCCCTGACGTCCAGGAGGAGCCCACCACGGCCAGGGACACTGCGACCAGGCACACAGCAGCCGGGAGCTCCAGGGGCCCCACAGCCGAGGACGCAACCGGGACCGTGGACGAGCCGCGCCTGTCCGCCCTGGCCGACGACGCCCTTCACGCACGCGCCTCCCAGCGCGCCGTCATCCCCACCAGCCTGCTGCTGACCGGCACCGCCGTCCTCCTGCTGGCCTGGGCCGCCCTCGCCCTGCGCGCCCCGCAGAACCAGCCCCGGCCCGGCCTGCGACGCCGGGTCGGCAGGCTCTCCCAGGTCGCCGCCGTGGCCGCAGCCGCCCCACTGGGCGCGCTGCTGGCCAACGCGGTCCCCTGGTGGCGTTGGGGCGCGCAGGGCGGCACCCCCGCCCCGTGGGTGGCGGCGCCCACCCTGGGCCTGGTCCTGGCCACCTCCGCCGTGCTGGCTGGCTGCCTCTCCGGCGTAGTTGCTGTGACCCACACCTCCCGGGACCCGGCCCTGCCTCCTCCCGCCGCGTCCGCACCCGGTGCGACCGCCTACCTGCTGGCCACCGCCACGGTGACGGCTTGGCTGACTGACGCCGCCCTGGGCGCCCGGCTGGCCTTCAACAGCCCCCTGGGGATGAACGCGGTCGTGGCCGGGCGGTTCTACGGGGTCTCCAACACTGCCTTCGCCCTGACAGCCGGCGCACTGGTAGTCGCTCTTGCCGTCACCTGGCAGGTGCTGGGCGGCGGACGCCGGACAGCCCTCATGGTCGTGGGCCTCCCGGGCGGGACGGCCCTGGCGGCCGACGCCGCCCCCCAGCTGGGTGCCGACGTGGGTGGCGCCCTCGCGCTGCTGCCCGCGCTGGCCGCCCTGGCTGCAGGCCTGTGCCAGTACCGGCTGGGCACCCTGCGCTGGGCGGGAGTCGCCGTCGCCTCCGGGGGCGTCGTCGCCGCGCTCGCCGCAGCGGACTACCTGCGCCCGCAGGAGCAGCGCACCCACCTGGGGCGCTTTGCCGCCCAGGTCCTTGATGGCACCGCCCTGACAGCCCTGGCGCGCAGGCTCGGTGCGCTCATCACCCCCTTCGCCACGAGCACCGCCGCCCTGGCAGCCCTGGTCGCAGGCGTCGCCGGTGCTGCCGCGCTGCTGGCATGGGCACGTCACGAGCGGCGTCGCTGGCTGGCTGGCCGTAGCCGCTACGCCTGGCTCACCCAGATCCAGTCGGCACAGCCCCGGGCCGCACAGACCCGAGCCGAGCCGACCCAGGCCACACAGGCCCCGTCAGCACACGACCAAGGCACACAGCCTCAGGTCGGACAGCCCGGCGTCTCCTACAACCAGTGGCTGCGCCCCGCACTGACCTCCCTCGCCGTCCTGACGGCCATCGCCGTCCTGGTCAACGACTCAGGGATCACGGTAGCGGGCTTCGTCCTGGCGGGCTCCGCACCCGCTCTCCTGGCCCTCGCACTGGGAAGCATCAACGTACCAGCAGCGGCTGGCAGTGACGTGTCAGCACCCAGCTGCAGCCAGAGGCAGGACTGCCCCCGCCAGGGGGCCAACAGCGTCAACGGCACAGTCTGACGCCGCTGACGCGACCAGCGGCCGACCAGCAGACGCGCCCCGGCGGGCACCTCTCACGCGCCGCTGCCTGCCACGCCGCCAGGGCCGTCAGGCTCCTGCGGAGCGCGACGAGCCCGCAGGGGCATCCGTGGAGGCACCGCCTCCCTGGTCCCCGTCCTGCCCAGAGCCGGGCTCCGACGTCCTCACACTGTGAGCCCGGTAGACGTGAAAGGCGTTCTGCTCCTCCGCAGCCTTCTCATACTGTGCTGCGGGCACGCGCTGACGCCGCAGGGTCCGGGCAGCCACAGCCCTGACCACGTCCTTGTACTGCGCGGCACGGTGAAGGACCCCCGCACGGTCGTTCCCGGTGACCCGGTGGGTGATGTCGCAGGGCACCTCGATCACCGCCATCCCGGCGACAAGGACGTCAATCGTCAGCCCGACCTCAACGCCCCACCCCTCAGCCAGGGGGGCGGCCTTCTCGTAGGCCTTCCGGCTCAGGCAGCGCTGCCCTGACAGGGGGGCGACAGGCTCCCACCCGGTGGCTCGGGCAATGGCCCGGCGAGCGGCGTGGACCACCCGCCCCCGCCCGCCGGCCCCGTGCTGCTTGGGCGGCACGGCCACGGACATGTCGCAGACTCCGTCGACGACAGGGGGCACAAGATCGGCACACGCCGCTGCGGAGTCCCCCAGGTCAGCGTCAACGAACAGCAGGAGACGGGCGGGTCCGTGCACGTAGTCACGCATACCGACGACACTGGCGCCGGTCTCCAGGGCGGAGGCCTTGCCCCGAGTCACCGAGTGACGCACGGTCACGGCTCCTGCGGCACGAGCGTGGTCCTGGGTCCCGTCCACGGAGCCATCATCGACGACAACCACCAGGTCAACCCGCGGAATGGAGCGGCAAGCGCGAACAGTGGCGGCGATGCGCTGCGCCTCGTCCTTGGCGGGGACGATGACAGCGACACGCTGGTCAGGACGCTTAGTCGGGCTCACACCCCAAGACTAGCCAGAGAAAAGAGGCGCGTCTCCCTTGAACCACCGGACGGTGACATTACACGGTTGTGTGACTTTCGCGGCGCCAGGCAGCTCCCAGCATTCCACCCCCGAACCGCCAGCCCCCACCCAGGCACTCTTGTGCCCGGCCTGGCTGACACGCCCTCGCACGTCAGGTCCGGTGCCAGGGCACCCGGGTGCACCCGACTCGGGGCAGGTAGCGCCCGCGGCACCAGGTCACCCGGGTCACGCCCACCCAGTCACCGGGACCTCCGTCCCCGTATAAATAAGGAGGTGGCAGACGGCACCCGGACCTTCCGCCTCGACTCTAGATGTCTCGCCTACTGCATTCACAAGAATGCCTTATTGTGGCATCCTGGCCAGGGAACCCGTCAACGGCGCCGGGTTCCCGCAGCCGCACCCAGCCCCACGCACGCTCCGCGAGCTGCGCCTGCTCCAGTCCAGCCGGAGGGCCTGCTGACCCCGCCCTGGCTCAGGTCAGCGCGCGCTCCAGCAGCCCCAGCCCGACCGAGCCCAGGCTGATCGCCCGGTTGTGGAAGGAACGCATCTGACCAGGCCCCCACCGCCCTCCCTGGGAGCGCACCCGCGCCTCGGCAGCACGCCGACCCGCACGCCACACCCGCTCCCCCAGCACGTGGGACAGGGACTGGGCGGGCCACCCCAGACGCCTGCTGGTCTCAAAGCGCAGGAACTCCTCGGGGAAGATCGTGTGCGCACGCAGCACAGCCATCACGGTCGCCCTGCTCCACGCGGCGTCAGCCCCGGGCAGGGCCAGCACCTCCGGCGGCACCGGCAGCCGGGAGTGCACCCCCAGGTCGACCAGGACACGGGCCAGGCGCCACCGACGCGCAGCCAGCAGCCCAAAGCGGTCCTGTGGTTCCTCCACCAGACCCAGCTCCTCGCCCAGCGACTCGGCGTACAGCGCCCACCCCTCGTTGCACCCGGGCACCCTGCCCAGGTAGCGCTGCCACAGCGTCAGCCGCATGTCGGCGGCGTGACCCCCGGAGTGCGCGTGATGACCGGGGACGGACTCGTGCAGCATGGTGGTGCGCTCCACCCAGGGCCACAGCACCTCCTCCTCCTTCGCCAGGGAACGGACCACCGCGCCGGGATGCATCCCGCCCGTGCCGTAGGGCTCCTCGTAGTGGCACGGGTCCCCGGCGTGACCCTGCCTGCCGAACCGGTCCAGAACCACCTGCGGGCGTCCCAGGCCCTGAGGCAGGTCCAGGACCTTGCCCACCACGGCGTCCCACGCCTGGTCCACCACCTCCTGCGCCCAGGGCAGGTACTCCTCGGGGGTCAGGCCGCGCGCCGGGTCCGAGCGCAGGTGGACGTTCATAGAGGCGTAGTCCGCCCCGGGTCCCAGCACCTCGACGGCGAGCTGGTCCTGCTCGGCAGCCACCAGGCGCAGCTCCTCCTGCACCCAGGCGAAGGTCTGCTCCGGGTCCACCTGGGTACCCAGGTGGCGACGCATCCACAACTGGTGGCGCTGCGGACCCACCCCCTCCGCCAGCGGCGCCTGCGCTCCCAGACCAGAGACCAGGTAGTCGGCGAAGTCCAGGCAGGCCTGGCGCGCCACCTGGTCCGCCCGCTCCACCTCACCCGTCAGGGAGGAGGGCAGTCCCTCAGCCGGGGCCGGGGGACGGCGGTCGGCAAACTCCCGCGCCTGGCCAGCAACAAGCTCGACCTGACTGGCCGGGGAGACGACCCCGCGCGCCGCGGAGTCCTCCAGAGCCGCCCTCAGGCCTGCCAGGGTCTCCGGCAGCATCTCCAGGCGGGCGCTGAGCAACTGCCAGTCCGACTCCCAGCGGGAGTCCCCCTCCGCCGCGTCGGCCTCGTCCCCTGCCGGGCGGAGGTCGCGCACCCCGGCGGGGGAGCGGAGCAGGCGCAGGACCCGCTGGAAGGGGGAGTCGGGAAAGCCCAGGTACGCGCCCCCCTCACCAGAGTCGATCAGGTCGGCGTCGGTCTCCATCCGCTCCAGCAGGTGCTCACGCAGGCGGCTGTCAGCCTCGCTCAGCTCACCAGAGACCCTCTTCACCCGTGCCCTCAGGGAGCGGGTGGTGCGGACGTGGTCAGCCAGCGCCTCTGGGGAGTAGTCAGGCAGGGCGGTCTGGCCAGGCAGGCCGGAACGAGCGGCGATCTCCGGGTCGTGGGCGGCAAGGACCCGGCTGTACTGCTCGGCCAGGTCCCGTAGGTCGGCACCCGCCGTCTGGGGAACAGGCAGGTGTCCAGGTACGAGGCGGGGCGGCACGTCACGCATGGGGTCAGCATGCCTGCCCCTGGTGCCTCCAGGCAACGACCTTGTCACGTCCGGACATTACTTACGATGACCCGTCCTGCGGTGACCTCGACCCCCCGACTCAGCCTCCGTAATCATGCGGTTCCTCGCCGTGTCGCAGCGACTGCCCAGAGGTGCTGCACCGTCCCCATGGCCCCACGAGGCGGGGCCCGCACAGAGCCCCTGTCGGCCGCGTCCGCACCTGGGAGGGCAGCCATCCCCTGGGACCGCCCCTCACTGCTACACCTGGGGGTGGGCGGCAGCCCGACGTGCCCTGTCGCGGTAGGCACCCAGGATCTCGTCGGGCCACATAGGCGCCGTCTGGCTGTCCGCACCTTCCTGCTGCTGCGCCCGACGCTCTGCACGCCGTGCCAGCCCCGGAACCGGGTCCGGCACGAACTCCCTGCCCTTCGTAGCCACCAGCCTCAGGGAGCGCAGGACGCCCAGGTCCTGCGTCGGGTCGCCCTCGACAGCGACAAGGTCGGCGTCGTACCCGACAGCAAGGACCCCGGTGACCCCGGCCAGGCCGATCGCGGCCGCCGCGCGGGAGGTCGCCGCCAGGATGACCTCGGAGCGCGGCAGACCCATCTCCTCCAGAGCCTCCAGGCCACCGACGTAGGAGCGGTGCGGTATGTCGGGGATGCCGGAGTCGTGCCCGGTCACCACCCGCACACCGTGCTCCCACAGGAGACGGACAGGAGGGGCGAAGGAGTCGTCATAGGCGACCAGCGCGGGCAGCTCCGCCGTCACGGTGCAGTCCACGTAGATACCCGCCTCCGCCATACGGTCCGCCAGACGGGGGTCAAACTCGCTGCGTCCTGCGGTGGACACGAAGGAGGCGTGGGCGATGTAGTCCACGCCTGCCGCCGTGGCCCGCTCAATGCCCTGGGTCCCGTGGGCGTGGGCGGCGCAGAGGTGGCCCAGGCGGTGGCTCTCGGAGACGATGAGCGCCATCTCCTCGGTGGTGAACTGGGCGTTCCAGGGGGCTGACCCCCCGGTGGTGAAGCCACCGGTCGCCATGAGCTTGACCGTGTCCACGTCACGCTTGTGGTGGTAACGCACCGCGTGGCGGATGGAGTCGAGCCCGTCCACCTCCGAGCCCGCCTGCCAGGAGTGGCCACCAGTGGTGGTGATCTGAGGGCCGGCAGCACGTACCTGCGGACCACGCAGGCTGCCTGCCGCGATCGCGTCCCGCAGCGCGACGTCGACGTAGTGGCGCGCCCCCAGACTCTGCACGGCGGTGACACCAACGCTGAGGAGCTCGCGGGCGGAGCGGGCGGCGTTGAGGGTCAAGTGCTGGACCTCCTGGTCACCGTAGTCCGGGTACTCCACGTCCGTCCCGGAGGTCGCCAGGTGCACGTGGGTGTCAATGAGGCCCGGCATGAGGGTGGCGCCCTCCAGGTCCAGGTGCCGGGGCGGGGTGTGGCCAGGCAGGCTCGCCGCCGCAACCTGGAGCGCGGGCAGGGCGCCGACCGCCGCGATACGGGACCCCTCCAGCAGCACGCCGACCCGGTGCCCAGGGTCGGTCAGGACCTCCAGGCTGGTCTCAGTGCTCCCGCGACGACCCGTGAGCAGGCGGTCTGCGGTGACGATGGCGGTCTCGGCCCCGTTGAGGCGCTCGGCACCGGCAGTGGGCGGGGTGATCCAGGTCAAGGATGTCGAGGATGGCGTCATAGCACGCAGCCTGTCAGGTCCGCCTGCGCACCGCCAGCCCCGACCGTCTCCTTGTCGCCGGTGTCCTGCCGTGCCTGTCCCCGTCACTTACCCCGTCGTCCCGTCCCCCGTCGTCACTGCTCCCGGCACTGCGCCCGGCACTGCGCCCCGCCCCGGGTACCTCAGTCCTCCCCCAGGGTGCGGGGCGGGCGGAAGCCGACCTCGCGGTCGGCCTCGGTGATAGAGCGGACGATCCGCGCAGGCACCCCGGCCACCACCGTCATGGGCGGCACGTTGGCGGTGACGACGGCCCCTGCGGCCACCACGCTGCCCCGCCCGATCGTCACACCGGGCAGGACGGTGACGTTGGCTCCCAGCCATGCCTCGTCCTCGATCGTGACCACTGCGGAGAACTGTGCCCCGGTACTGCGCAGCCCTGGGTCGATGGGGTGGCCTGCGGTGGTGATAGTGACATAGGGACCGAAGAGCACACGGTCACCGATGCGGATCTCGGCGTCGTCGATGAGGGTGGTCCCGGTGTTGAACCAGCAGCCCGCACCGATCGAGGTGTGGGAGCCGTAGGCGCAGTAGATGGGGGCCTCCAGCCAGGACCCCTGGCCGAGGGAGGCGAAGAGTTCGGTGGCGAGGGCGGCGCGCCGCTGCGGGTCACGCACCGAGGTGTCGTTGTAGCGCTCGACCAGCTCCTTGCCCCGGTTGCGCTCCTCCTCCAGGGCCTCCAGGCCGGGGCCGAAGTCGGTGTAGAGCTCACCGGTGCTGAGCCTGCGCCGGGTCTCGACCTCATCAAAGATGTAGGGGTTGTGGGGGCTGCCGGCAGTGGAGGTCGTAGCGGGCACAGGGTCCGTAGAGGTCGCAGGGGTCGCGGTGGAGGCGGAGGCTTCGGAAGGCGCAGGAGCTGCGGCGGGCAGGACGCCGTGCGCCTCAACCGCAGGGTCTGTAGGTGTGCTCATAAACACATTGTGGCAGCGCCCCGTCCTTGCGGCGACACTCGCCCCCTGTCACGAGGACCCGTATGGACAGACCTTCACAGCGACCTGCCCACAGGAGGTCACCACTGGCTGAGACCGGGAGACGGTCTGCAGTCCCGGGCAACGACACCTGACAGGAAGCGCTGGGCAGCAGGAGCACAGATCAGTAGAGGCAACAGACCAGGCTGGGCCGAGACCGTTGGTACTGGGCCGGTATGCCGCGTTTCCGCCCACGCAAGGTCGTCAATCAGACCTGCCAGACCAGCCTGGGCAGCCACAACCCCGCCTGCTGCACATCTTCACGGTGCTGACGCTAACTGGCTGCTGACGGATCGGCGCCATTACGCACTTTTCAGGTTGACCTGGCGGCAGGAGAGGGGCGAGGATGTGCAGTGCGGGACCTTTTGCACATCTTCAGCCGCACCCGCGATCTCCTACCGAGGCCCATCCTCGTCAGTCTGCGTCGGTGTGGCCCCGTCGTATGGTGAAGATGTGCAACCCCTGCTGAGAGAACAGCAGGACGGGACGTCTGCCGCCGCCATGAGCAGTGAGGACACCACAAGGCACGACCACCTCAGCCCACCGCGAACCACCCCCGCCAGGCTCGCCGCCAGCTCGAACATGTGTTTAGCTAGGCCCGTGCCGCAACCCTTCACCTACATCGACCTGTTCGCCGGCATCGGCGGGTTCCACGCCGCCCTGTCCGCCATGGGGGGCCGGTGCGCCTACGCCGTGGAGATCGACCCCCAGGCGGCGCGCGTCTACCAGCGCAACTGGGGCCTGGACCCCCTGGGAGACATCACCAAGGACGCGGGCGAGCAGGGGGTTGGCGCCGCCGTCCCGCCCCACGACCTGCTCGCCGCCGGATTCCCCTGCCAGCCCTTCTCCAAGTCAGGCGCCCAGCGAGGCATGGAGGAGGTGCGCGGCACCCTGTTCTTCACCATCATGCAGGTGGTGCGGGCGCACCACCCTGCGGTGCTGCTCCTGGAGAACGTCCGCAACCTTGCCGGCCCCCGCCACCGCCACGAGTGGGAGGTCATCATCCGCATGCTGCGTGAGGAGGGCTACCGGGTCTCAGCCACCCCGGCGGTCCTGTCCCCCCACCAGATCCCACCCTCGCTGGGTGGGCGCCCCCAGGTGCGCGAGCGCGTGTTCATCACCGCCACCTACGACCCCCACCGCGACCCCACGACCGACAACCTCATCGAGCCCGTCACCACGCCCAGGACCGTCTTCCCGGAGCCCTTCCCAGACCCAGCCAGCTACTCGGCCCCGTCTGACGCGGCCTCTGACACCCAGCTGGGTGTCAGCACCTCGGCGGCCCACCGGCAGACCAGCCCGGGCGCCTTCTCTCCCTCCCGTTGGCGTATCGGGGACATCCTCCTGGAGGAGGGCGACCCACGCCTGGCCGGGACCGTGCTGAGCACCGAGGAGGCCCGGTGGATCGACGCCTGGGACGCCTGGGTCCAGGAGTACCGGCGCCACCACCCTGGCGCCCGGCTCCCAGGCTTCCCGGTCTGGGCGGACGCCTGGGTCACTAGCGAGGAGCTCGAGGCCCGGATCGACGCGGGTGAGCACGACACCACCCCCCGGTGGAAGATGACCTTCCTGCGCAAGAACGCCGACCTCTACACGGCCAACGAGCAGTGGTGCCGCCAGTGGCTGCGCGACGTCCGCGTGCAACGATTCCCGCCCACCCGTCGCAAGCTGGAGTGGCAAGCCCAGGACACCGGCTCCCTGTGGGACTGCCTCATCCACCTGCGCCCCTCCGGCCTGCGCGCCAAGGCCCCCACCTACGTACCCGCACTGGTGGCCATCACCCAGACCAGTGTTGTCGGCCCCCGACGACGACGCCTGGCCACCCGGGAGACCGCCCGCCTCCAGGGGCTGCCGGACACCTTTTCCTTCGGAGACCAGCCCCAGGCTGTCACCTACCGCCAGCTGGGCAACGCGGTCAACGTCGGCGCCGCCTGGAACGCCTTGAGGCTGCACTGTCAGCGCGACCGGGAGGTGCTGGCAGGCACGGACGCAGGCCGCCGGGTCCTGGCCGCCGTCGAGGCAGCCCCACCCAGCCCCGACGGCGCCGTGGCCAGCCTCCTGAGCGGACCAGCAGCCACCTGAGCCTGTGCGTCCGGCCGCACGGGCACTCTGACAACCGGGGCAGCCCGGCAGGGTCTCACTACCCCAGGACAGCCACCACACGAGGCAGCGGCAGACTACCCTCGTGCCATGGACCCTGCAGACACAGCGGACCCTGCGGACACAGCGGACCCTGCAGACGCCCTCCACGCACCCGAGCCGGACCGCGCCGCACCGCTGGAGGCAGCGGTCAGTGCCCGCTACGCGGCCCTGCCCCGCTCGGCCACCACCCCGGAGACGGCCTTGCGTCGGGTGCTGCACGCCACTGGGCTGCGCTTCCGGGTCCAGTACGCCGTGCCCGGCCTGCCCCGACGGAAGGTGGACATCGCGTTCACCCGCTGGAAGGTGGCGGTCCAGGTGGACGGCTGCTTCTGGCACGGCTGCCCCACCCACGGGAGGAGTCCCCACCGCAACAGCGAGTGGTGGAGGTGGAAGATCGCCCGCAATCAGGCCCGTGACGCCGACACCGACGCCCGCCTGGCCGAGCTGGGGTGGCAGGTCGTCCACGTCTGGGAGCACGAGGACACCGCCGAGGCGTGCGCGCGGGTCACCGCCACCCTGCGGCAGCGTCAGGCCGCCCAGGGCCACCCCTGACCGGCGCACGAGCCAGGACCAGAGACCGTGCCCTGCCTCGCCTGCCGGTCGTCTACGTCGGCGGCGGGGCGGTGCTGCCGCGCACCACGAGCTCGGTAGGGACAACCACCCGGTGCTCCTCCCGCAGCGCCTCCCCCGACACCCCGGAATCCACCTGCTCCAGGACCAGGCGCACCATCTCTGTCCCGTGCCTGCGGAAGTCCTGACGCACCGTCGTCAGCGGGGGGAAGCTGTACTCTCCCAGCGCGATCCCGTCAAAGCCCACCACGGAGACGTCCTGGGGCACGCGCTTGCCATGCTCGTGCAGGGCCCGGACCAGCCCCAGGGCGATCTCGTCGTTGCCGCAGAAGACCGCTGTCACCTCAGGGTCGGGCGCCAGACGCTGCCCCGCCGCATAGCCCGAGGCCGCGTCCCAGTCCCCCGGTACCGCCTCCGGGGGCCTGAGGCCCGCCTCCTGGAGGCACTTGGACCAGGTCGCCTCCCGGATCACCGTCGAGTGCGAGTCCTGCGGCCCGGTAATGTGGTGGACGGTGCGGTGGCCAAGCCCGAGGAGGTGGTTCACGGCGTCGCGCACCCCCTGGACCTGGTCGGCAGAGGCGGAGGGGTAGTAGCCGACCAGGGCGGAGTCGGACACGGCCAGCGGCAGTCCGGGAGGCAGGGACAGGTGCTGCGGCTGGGCGCGGCCCACCTGGACCAGCACCAGGCCGTCTACCGCCTGGTTGGACAGCCGGTGGACGGCGCTCCTCAGCGCCTGGGAGGTGGGGTCCTCGACCTGGGCGAGGGAGACCGTGTAGTCAGCAGCGGTGGCTGCCTCCAGGACACCCGCCGTCGTCAGGGCCTCACCGGTGCGCTGGACGCTCTGGGTCAGCACTCCGACAGCCCGGAAGGACCCCCGGCGCAGGGCCTGCGCCACCCGGTTAGGGGAGTATCCCAGCTGGGTCATGGCCTGCTGCACCTTCTCACGCGTCTGGGCGCGCACATTGGGTGCACCGGTAGAGACCCGCGAGACCGTCTGGACCGACACCCCGGCCAGACGGGCCACGTCGGCCAGTGACGGTGACCCTGTGCGGTCCCTACGTGCCTGGCCCATGCCTCGAAGGCTATCAGGTGTGGCAATGACCCTGACGTCACCATGATGATGACGTTATCATTAGCTGAGTCGGCCAGCTGACTTGGGGTCAGTTGACAACTGTGATTTCAGTTCAGACAACGCCTTCCCGCTCCCTCCCCTCACTATGGTAACGTTACCATCAGCGGACTTCGTACGGCCCTGGCCGCCGCAGTCCCGTGCTCGACCACCTCGACGGAGGCGCCAACGATGCCTGTTCCCAGTCACCACGAGGACCTGTCCGTCCTCCACGAGAACACCCTGCCCCCACGCGCCTACTACGTCCCGGCCTCTGGCCCGCTGCTGGACGCCGTGGAGGAGCGTGAGACCTCGGACCGCTTCCACCTCCTCAACGGGCAGTGGTTCTTCCACTACCTGCCCACCGTCCACGACCTCCAGGGCGCGATCGAGGCCTTCGCCTCCCGGGACTTCCCGGTACACGCACTCGACCAGGTCCCCGTGCCCAGCACGTGGCAGCACCAGGGCTACGACTCCCACCAGTACACCAACGTGCGCTACCCCATCCCACTGGACCCGCCCTACGTCCCGCAGGACAACCCGTGCGCGATCTACCTGCGCGACTTCGAGCACGTGCCCACGCCGCAGGCCCCCAGGACCTACCTGTGCTTCGAGGGCGTGGACTCCTGCTTCTACGTCTGGCTCAACGGTCACTACGTCGGGTACAGCCAGGTCTCCCACGCCACCAGCGAGTTCGACCTCACCGAGGTCATCGAGCCCGGCACCAACCGGCTGGCGGTCCTGGTCCTCAAGTGGTGCGACGGCACCTACCTGGAGGACCAGGACAAGTTCCGCACCTCCGGCATTTTCCGGGACGTCTACCTGCTCTCGCGCCCGCAGTCGGTCCTCTTCGACTACATGACCACGACCAGGCTGGGTCCCCAGACTGCCACGGTCGAGGTGCGGGGACGCTTCTGCGGCAGCCCCGTGCCCACCACGCTGGAGCTGCTCGACGCCTCCGGTGTCCGCGTCTCCTCCGCACCCCTGGCCCGGAGCGCGCCCCTGGGCGCCGCCCCGGCCCGTACAGGACCCGAGTCCGCCAACACTGCGGACACTGCCGACGCCGCCGGCTGCGCGGGCAGCCCTGGCGCGGTGGGTGGCACACCACCTGCCGACACCGCCAGCGCCACGGACCCCGACCCAGCCGAGGAACCACCCGCCTACACCCATCGCGCCGTGCTGGAGGTCCCTTCACCCCACCTGTGGAACCCGGAGGACCCCTATCTCTACACCCTGGTCATCACCACCGACCAGGAGGTCATCACCGACCGGGTCGGCCTGCGCGAGGTCACGGTCCACGACGCCGTCGTCCACCTCAACGGCCAGCCTGTGACCCTGCGAGGAGTCAACCGTCACGACTCGGACCCCTCGACGGGGCCTGTCGTGGACCTGGAGCACATGAGGCACGACCTGGTGCTGATGAAGCAGCACAACATCAACGCCGTGCGCACCTCGCACTACCCCAGCGACCCGCGCTTCTACCAGCTGTGCGACCGCTACGGGTTCTACGTCATGTCCGAGGCCGACCTGGAGAGCCACGGCACCCAGGCCCGGTTCCTGGAGGACCCCGGCTGGGACAACCAGGTGGAGCACTGGAACGAGCTGATCGCCGACAACCCGGAGTGGACCCGGGCCACGGTGGACCGGGTCAGGCTGTGCGTCCACCGGGAGAAGAACCGTCCCTGCGTCATCTCCTGGTCGGTGGGCAACGAGTGCGCCTACGGATGCACCCTGGAGACGGCGCTGGCCTGGGTCAAACGCACCGACCCCACCCGGCTCACCCACTACGAGGGCGCCTTCTACCGCGACTCCAAGCGCCGCTACGACTACTCCTGCATCGACCTGTACAGCCGGATGTACCCCTCCCTGGAGGAGATCACCGACTACCTGCACAGCGACGGCTCCAAGCCCTTCCTCCTCGTGGAGTACTGCCACGCCATGGGAAACAGCCCCGGGGACCTGGAGGACTACTGGCGCATGATCCTCGCCGACCCCCGCATGTGCGGTGGATTCGTGTGGGAGTGGTGCGACCACGCCGTGCGGTCTGGCACCAGCGCCGACGGGCGCCCCGTCTACCTCTACGGCGGGGACCACGGCGAGGACCTCCATGACGGCAACTTCTGCGTGGACGGCCTTGTCGGTCCTGACCGCAGGCCCCACACCGGGCTCCTTGAGCTCAAGAACGTCCAGCGCCCGGTCCGGGTGGTCGGCTTCGACCAGGACCTGGGCAGGCTTACCCTGCGCAACAACCTGGGCTTCACCGACCTGTCGGACTATGTCGAGGTCTCCTACGAGGTGCGGTGCGACGGCGTCGTCGTTGACCAGGGCATCCTGCCCCTGAGCGGCCCTGTCCCCCCGGGAGCGACAACAGACCTCGCCTGCCACCCCACCGTGCCAGCCTCGGGCCGCTGCTTCCTGCTGGTGCGCTACCACCTCGCGCAGGACCAGTACGCGCTGGAGCGCGGCCACGAGCTGGGCTTCGACGAGGTCGCGCTGGACAACGCCGACCCACGCCACCACATGGTGGCCTCCCTCTACGGGCCTGCCCGGGAGCCGGCGCCTGCCTCGCACCCTGCTGCTGACCCGGACACGACCCCAGCCAGGACCCTGAGCCCAGTCGGGGTCTCCGGGACCTCACGGTCGGCCAGGACCTCGAAGTCGGTCGGCAGCCAGCCTGCCGCTGTGCGTGCCGAGCGCAGCCGCAACCGGGTGACGGTGAGCGGGGAAGACTTCTGCTACCAGCTCGACACCCACACCGGGCTCCTCTGTCAGCTCTGCGTCAGCGGGACCGAGCTGCTGACGCGACCCACAGAGCTCAACATATGGCGTGCCCCTACCGACAACGACCGTCATGTGCGCAAGGACTGGGAACGTGCCCACTACCACCAGGCTGCGACCCGCGCCTACGGCACAACCGTGCAGGACAGCGGCGACCAGGTCTCAGTAACCTCCACCGTCGCCGTGGTGGCCCCCTCTGTCCAGCCGGTCCTGCGCCTGGTCGTCTCCTGGACGATCAGATCCTCAGGCGCGCTCCGCCTGAACGTCCAGGGGGTCCGGGACCCGCAGATGCCTCCCCTGCCACGTTTCGGCCTACGTCTGTTCCTGCCGGAGCAGATGCATCAGGTCACGTACCACGGCCTAGGGCCTGTGGAGAGCTACCCGGACAAGTGCCGCGCCAGCTTCCACGGGAAGTTCACCACCGATATCGCCTCGCTCCACGAGGACTACATCCGCCCCCAGGAGAACGGCAGCCACGCCGACTGCGACTGCGTCACCGTCTACGGGGACATGGGGAGCCTGGCCGCCGTGGCTGCCACGCCGCTGTCCTTCAACGCCTCCCCCTTCACCCAGGAGGAGCTGACCAGGTGCGGCCACAACACCGACCTGGTGCCCAGCGGGCACACCGTCCTGTGCCTGGACGCCGCGATGGCCGGCATCGGCTCCCACAGCTGCGGACCGGCCCTGTCGCGGAAGTACCGCGTCGACGAGGCGGAGGTGGGGCTGCACCTGACCCTCCTGCCTACCACCACGGCCACCACGGGCGCGGCCCCCGGCTCCAGCCTCCCGGCGGTATCACAGCACACCCCTCGCGCCTCACTGTCCTGACACAGCCCGGACCGGGCCACCACCGCACGTCCACGACGTACGTGTGGACCAGCACGCCCATACGCCCAGAAAACCTACCAGATAAAACCCGCACAACGAGGTGACGTGATGACACAGAACCCGGAGACACAGGAAGAAGCACAGAACGCGGCGACGCAGAAGCAGTACCTCACCTGGCCCAACAAGATCGGCTACGGCTCGGGGGACGTCGCTGGAAACGTGGTCTACGCGCTCCTGTCGGCATTCGTCATGATCTACCTGACCGACACCACCGGGCTCAACCCCGGCATTATCGGCACCCTGATGATGGTCTCCCGCCTCTTTGACGGGTTCTCCGACATCATCTTCGGCTCCCTGCTGGACCGGACCCGAACCCGGATGGGTCGGGCGCGCCCCTGGATGCTGTGGGCGTTCTTCGGCTGCGCAGCCCTGATCGTCGCAATCTTCGCGATCCCCCCGTCCCTGGGGGACACCGCCAAGTACGCGTGGTTCTTCATTGCCTACACACTGCTCAACGCCGGGTTCTACACGGCCAACAACATCGCCTACTCCGCCCTGACGGCACTGATCACCAAGAACAGTGACGAGCGGGTCCAGATGGGCTCCATACGCTTCGTGTTCGCCTTCGGCACCAACCTGCTCATCCAGAGCGTGACCGTCGGTGCCGTCGAGGCGCTTGGCGGGGGCGCCCATGGGTGGCGCGCGATCGCTATCATCTACGCGCTTATCGGGCTGGCGGTCAACACGCTGTCCGTCATGTCCGTCAGGGAGCTGCCGCCTGAGGAGCTCGAGGACCTGGACGCCGCGCCTGAGAAGGCAGAGGGGTCAGCGGCGGACGGCAGACAGGCCAACGAGGGGGCCGAGGACGGCGACCAGGGCAGCGACACGGCACAGGACCGTGAGGCGGCGTCGGCACGGGGCGGAGCCGGGCAGAAGACCTCCCTGAGGGAGTCGGTGGGACTGCTCCTGGCCAACAGGTACTACCTCATCATCCTGTCCGTGTTCCTCCTGGCCCAGATGTTCACCGCGACCCTCAACATGGGAATCTACTTCATGACCTACATCCTGGGGAACGCCAGGCTCCTAGGGCCCTTCGCCTGGGCCATCAACGTCCCCCTCATCGCCGGGCTCCTGCTCACCCCGGTAATGGTGGCACGGTTCGGGCAGATGTACCGGGTCAACATCGCGGGATACGTCATCGCCGTACTGGGGCGGCTGGCCGTGGCGGCGTCCGCCTACGCAGGCAGCATCCCGCTCATGCTGGTGTTCTCCGGTGTCGCCTCCATCGGCATGAGCCCTCTCCAGGGGACCCTCAACGCGCTCATCGCCGAGGCCTCGGAGCACACCTACCTGCGCACCGGTAAGCGCATCGACGGCCTCATGTTCTCCTGCACCTCCCTGGGGGTCAAGGTCGGCAGCGGTCTGGGGACCGCGCTGGCTGGGTGGCTGCTGGCCGCCAGCGGCTACGTGGGTGACGCCGCCCAGCAGCCGGAGTCAGCGCTCCAGATGCTCTACGTCATGTACCTGTGGTTCCCGGTCATCGCCAACTGCCTCATCCTGCTCCTGCTCACCCGGCTGGACGTGGAGAAGGCCAACAAGCAGGCACGGGCGCAGGTCGACGCCTGAGACCCCGCTGAGGCCCGCGCAGGTCCCGGCTGAGGCGACGCCCCTCCAGGACGACGCTGCCAGCCGGGGCCCGTGCGGTCGTGCACTCCCCCAGAGCGTCCTCTCTACGCGGATACCGGTCGGGCTCCGTACAGCCACGGCCCCACCACGGGTTGACACCTAGGTAAATGCTGTTAACCTCAAGGCGTGACCCCGACCAGGCAGCAGCACGCCACAGGGACCAGGCAGTGTCTTATCGACGCCGCCCTGTCACTGATCGACGCCCACGGCTGGACCGAGGTCACGCTGACCGACGTGGCGCACGCCTGCGACGTCACCACGCCTGCCTGCTACAAGTACTTCCCGTCCAAGTCCAGCCTCTTCTCCGCTTCCCTCCACCAGCTGTCACGCGACCTGGAGGAACGAGCCACGACGATCGTCGGTGACGATCCCGTCGAGTCCCTGCTCGGGATCGGCACCATCCTGGTCGACCTCGCTACCGGGCACCCCCACCTCTTCGAGTTCAGCCAGCTCAGCCCGATGGCGGTCGAGGTGCACACCGAGCCCGCCTCTCAGCACCCGCTTGTGTCCACCATCCACAACGAGGTCTCCCGCCTGGCCACGCAGGAAGGAGCGGACCCCGAGTACCTGCAGCTGGCCATCTGGTCCTGCCTCCAGGGCTACGCCCGGCTCGTCGCGGCAGGGGCCGCGGCTGCGGACCCCGATTTCATGCGCGCCGTGCTGCGCGCCGTCATAACGATAGGAGACAAGTCATGACCCGCCGCAACCACACCCTCGTCATCTACGCCCACCCCTACAGCGGCTCCTTCAACCACGCGGTCCTGGAGTCCGTCACCTCCGCCCTGGAGCGGAAGAAGCGCAGCTACGACGTCATCGACCTGTACGCCGACGAGTTCGACCCCCGCTACACCGCCGAGGAACTAGCCCTGTTCAGCGAGGGCGGCACCACAGACCCCCTCGTGGAGAAGTACCAGGGACTGCTGGACAAGGCCACCCGGCTCATCATCATCGCACCCATCTGGTGGTCCGAGCTTCCCGGAGTCGTCAAGGGCTTCATGGACAAGGTCATGAAGCAGAACTGGGCTTACGACTCCACCAATACCGGGGTCAGGGGCCGTCTCACCCACATCAAGCAGGTGCTGGTCCTCACCACGTCGACAGCCCCCACCTGGTTCCTCAAGCGCATGGCCGGCAACTCCGTCGGCTCCGTCTTCCTGGGCACGATCGTGCGCCAGCTCGGCATGAAGGGGCGGAAGTGGGTCAACTACGGGCAGGTCGCCAAGGGCGGGCACGCCCGGCGGGCCAAGCACCTGGAGAAGGTGGCCCGGCTGGCACTCAAGCACTGAGCGCCCCAGCGGGTGCGCGGTGCCGGGCGAGAACGTGGCATCGGGATGGGCGCGGCGCTAGGCGGCGGCAGCCGGGCGGGCTCCGCTGTCCGGCGCCGCCAGAGCCGTACCTGCCCGCCTGCACCCATCATCCCCGCATGCTCACCTACCCCGTCTGCTCCACGCCGTTGGCGGCGTCGTAGGCCTGGCGGTCAGCACGCACCTGGTCCATGTGGGCGACCGCCCAGCTCTCGACCGCGTCGAGGACCACGGCCAGGTCGTGCCCGGGGCTGGTCAGCTCGTAGACGACGCGCGGCGGCATCTCAGCGTACTGGCGGCGGCGCACGAGCCCGTCGCGCTCAAGGGTGCGCAGCGTCTGGGTGAGCATCTTGGTGGAGATGCCGTCCACCCGTCGGGAGATCTCCGTGAAGCGCAGCGGCCCGCCGTACAGGGCACCAACCACCAGGACCGTCCACAGATCCCCCAGCTCGCGCAGCAGGCGCCGTGACGGGCAGGCACGGTCGTAAGGGTTGTAGGGCGCCTCGCCGTCGGCGCCTTGACGCGCAGACGGCCCCTTGGACGGGCTCGCGGACGGGCTCATGGGCCTCCCCTCCTGTATGGGACCACAGGTCCAGACCTAGAGTACCCGTCAAGGCAGGGCCGCCTGCCGCTCAGAGACGTCGAAAGACGTACAGGGACGTACAGGGGGACCAGGGCGTGCGAGGAGGTCGGCCCGGCTCCTGGGGTGCTGGCCTGGACCCCGCTAGTCCTGTGCCAGCGCCCCAGGGCCGGGACGACCCAGCAGGTGCCTTCTACCTAGCCACCTACCTCGCCACGACGGCGAAGCCGCCTGTCCAGGCCACCTGCTCGGTCACGGCCAGGCCGATCTGCAGCGCGCCCATGGCCTCCAGCTCACTGGCGCGCTTGAGGGCGCCCGCGTCGACGAGGCGCAGGCCTGCGGCCTCGACCAGCGCGCGCAAGGACGCCTTGGCCGAGTCGTCGTCCGAGGCGGCGTAGACGGTGACCGGGGAGCCCGCCAGGACGCCAGAGGCCAGGGTCGCGGCGAAGTTCGTGTTGAAGGCCTTGACCACCCTGGCGCCGGTCAGCCGCCCGGCGAGGCCCGCGGCCGCGGAGGAGCCCGGCGCAACCACCAGGTCGAGCGTGGCGAAGTCGATCGGGTTGGAGGGGTCAACCACCACCTTGCCCGCGAAGGCGTCGGCCGGGTAGGCGGACAGGACCTCGTCGAAGGCGGGGTAGGGCAGCGCCAGCACCACGACGTCGCCCGTGACGGGCGCACCGAGGGCCGCCACCGTGGCAGCGGCGGCAGCCTCAGAGGCCTTCGCGGTGTCGCACGCGAGGATCTGGACGGAGGTGCCCGCCTTGAGGGCCAGCTGCGCGACGGCGGAGCCGACAGCGCCTGCGCCGATGACGGTGACAGAGGGAACAGCTGATGTTGCCATGGTTACTCCTGGGATGTGCGTGATACAGGCGGTGCGACATGGTGCGCGGACGGTCCGCGCGGCCCGTGAGGACTCCTTTACTCTCCTATGGAGAGTTACTCGCTACAAGAGAGCTAGCTAGTGTAGTATGTCACGTCAGGTTGCCGGCGCGTGATCGTCAGCACCCACACCCGCCTACCTGTCCCGCTGAGGCCGTCGACCGACGGCCTGCACACGGTCATGACGGCACGCGCCTACCTACCCAGCCGACGTGCCGTCACCTCCTCCGAGCGCCTCGGCGCAGGCGGTCAGTGCCCTGTGAAGGTCGCGCCTCTGCCTGTCACTGAGCCCACCGACCATCAGCTCCTCGACCTCGGCCACACGCTGCGCGGCACGCTGACACAGCTCCTCGCCCTGCGCCGTCAGCACCAGGGGCAGCGCCCGGCCCCCGGCAGCCCTTGATGACCGTGTGACGAGGTCCCGGTCCTGAAGACTGCGCAGCACCACGTTCATGGTCTGACGCGACACGAAAGCGCCCCGGGCCAGCTCCGCGCCAGAGGCCCCGGGCGTCCTGCTCAGGAGCTCTAAGCAGGCGTACTGCGGCATCGTCAGGCCCAGCGGGCGCAGTACGGAGTCAATGCGAGAACGTAGAGCGGCCTGCACCTGCTTGAGCCGGTAGCCCACCAAGACACCCAGACCGTCCCCGTCACCGACCTGGCCCACCACCCCCTCGCGGCCCACGGCCTTGACCTGATGGGCACCAGTGTGCGGCATGTCTCCCATGGCACCATTGTGCATGTCAATACCTTGACGCAGAATGGATTGTCAGTGTCTTGACATGAGACTGTCGGCCGGGAAGGCCAAGCCGGTCAGGACTCCGAGAAAGCCCATAGAGACCAGGAAGAGGAGCACCAATGAATGTCACCGGCCCCGACTTCATCGCGCTGCAAGTCAGCGACGTCGAGCGCGCCGCCACCTTCTACGAGGAACACCTCGGCCTGCGTCGTGCATCGGCGTCCCCTCCGGGAGCAGTTGTCTTCGCCACTACGCCGATTCCCTTCGGCGTGCGTACACCGCTGCCCGAGACCGACCTGGGCAGCGTGGACCGTCCAGGAACCGGCGTAGCCCTGTGGCTGCACTGCGACGACGCACAGGCCCTGCACGACTCGCTGCGTGAGTCCGGCACGCCGATCCTCCGCGAGCCTGAGACAGGCCCGTTCGGCCTGTTCTTCACCTTCGCCGACCCTGACGGGTACGCCGTCACGGTCCACGACCAGGCCTGAGCTCTGGTTCCACCCGCCGCCGCACATCGTCAGCAGGGAGCCCGGCACCAAGAAGCACTCGCGTCTGCGGCGTCCCACCCAGTGGTGGGGCCGCCCGTACCCCACCACCGAAGATGTGCAGCTGCCGGGGAGCGGGCCCTGGCCGACTAGAGGTTGACCTGCCGGGAGATGATGCCGGCCTTGGCCCGGCGCGCCGCAGCGTCTAGAGGCCCCTCCTCAGCCAGGGCGGCGTCAAGCCGCTCCCCCATGGCACGCAGGGGCGCGCTCAGCTCCTCGGCCTCGGTGCCGGGGTTGAGCTCCCACACAGGGATCGCCAAGCCGCAGGCCCGAAAGGCCCCGATGAACCGGGCGCCCTCCTCCAGGTCGGACTCACGCCGGGCGTACACCCGGGCGAAGGCGTTGAAGAAGTCGTCCTCGTCCTCACCGCGCACCCAGCGCACAAACTCCTTGCCGTTCATACGGCACCAGTAGGCGTGCTCGACACCGGGTACGGCCCGCGTCGGGGCGATGTCGGCCTTGGCCTCCTCGATGGCCCTGGCTGCCTGCGGCTCAGCGGCTGCCTCCGCGTCAAGCCAGTAGTCAAAGGACTCCCGCAGGTTCACCTCGGGGACCACCGCCAGGTCCAGCACGTCCTGGAGGCGCGGTCCCGGCTCCGGCAGACCACGACGCGGCAGAGTAGCCCCGGGCTCCAGGTCGAGAGCCTCCAGCAGGGCGGCCGCCACGTCGCGGGAGGCGTCACCGGAGTGCATGGAAGTCTGCAGAGCCACCAGCACCTCACCGTCTGAGCGCCGCATCCCCTGAGCCAGGTCGGGCAGAATAGTGGCCAGCAGGACGTCCTGGCCACCGTGGTCCTCGCCGAGGCGGACCCTCGCGGTCGCGGCAGGAATGATCTGCATCATTGCCACCAGCACCTCCTCCCCCGGGACCCCGGCGAAGGGCCTGGCGACGAACTCAACCCTGGCGGGCCTGTCCGGCTTGCCGGGACCGGAGCCGCCGACCCGGGCCTTGGGGCCGGAGCGGGCACCCACCCGGCGGTTCTGACGCTTCTTCCTCGACATACCTGCCAGCCTACCGGCAGGGTGCCGTCTCAGGACAGCACCTCCGACGGGGACGCCCACAACAGCGCCGCCACCAACCCTGTGCGCATCCCCACACCAGCCACCTTCCCGTCAGAATTCATGCCTGCCCCATGCGCCCCCCACAGGCTCCGCATAGACTCCCTCCCTTTACTTCTGCTCAGCCGACGGGTCGCCCCTGACCCGCTGCAGCCCCACCGACTGACAGGAGCCTTCATGACCCTCGCCTCCCTGGCCTACATCGCCGCCGACCTGGCCGCCCTGGTGGTGCTGGTTGGCGCGCTCTACGCGCCGCGACACAGCCGCAAGGACCTCGCCGCCGCCTACATCGGCGTCAACGTCGGCGTCCTGGCCGTCACCCTCCTGCTGTCCACGGCTGATGTCGCTGCGGGCCTGGGCCTGGGGCTCTTCGGCGTCCTGTCGATCATCCGTCTGCGCTCCACCGCGCTGTCCCAGCATGAGGTCGCCTACTTCTTCGCCGCCCTGGCACTGGGCCTGCTCGGCGGCATCCAGACGGCTCCGCTCCTCATGGTGGTCGCTCTCATGGCCCTGGTGGTGGCCTCCCTGTGGGTCGCCGACCACCCTGCCCTCATGCGCCGCAGTCGCCACCAGGTCATTGTGGTCGACCGCGCCTTCACCGACGAGGCCACCCTTGTGAGCCACCTGGAGCACCTCCTGGGCGCAACCGTGCGCTCCGTCGAGGTCGAGCGCGTGGACCTGGTCAACGACATCACCCAGGTGGACGTGCGCTTCCTGCTTCCCCGCAGGCAGGGAGCTGTCAGCGCAGCCACCCGCCGCCAGCCTGTCTCGCACCCCGCCGACCCCGCACGCGGCCACGTGGCCGGGCGCACCGTGCCCGTCGGCTGACCCGGACCGCCGGGCTACCGAGGCTGCCTGCCGTCCGCAGCGCAGAGCACACCCCGAGCAGGACACGGCACCGTCGAGCCAAGAACCACGAAAGAACAGCAGAGACAGGACGGAAGAAGGACAAGGACCCATGAGTACAGCACCCCTGACCCTGGCACCCGCACCCACGACGTCGTCACGCGGCGCGCGGCGCAGAAGCTCCCTGCGCCTTATGGCTCCTGGTGCAATCGCCTCTGTCGCACCCGCCCCCGCCTCCCCGGTAGCAGCACAGCTCGCGCCCCCGGCACCGGCCACCGCACCAGTCGCGCCGCCCCCTGCCTACCCGGCACCACCATCCATCCGTCGGGTTGACGGGTTCAGCACTGACCACCTGCCCGCCATCACCCTGGCCGAGCTCAACGCCGCAGCGGGGCTGCTGACCCGGGTCGACCGCAAGTACCTAGTGCCCCTGGCAGTCGCCCAGGACCTTCTTGGTGCGCTGGCCGGGCAGGCGCACGTCCTTCAGATCGACGGGCTGCGCCGCTTCCGCTATGCCTCCACCTACTTCGACACCCCCAGCCTGGAGTCCTACTACCTGGCAGCCCGCAAGCGGCGCCGTCGCTTCAAGGTCCGCACCCGCACCTACCTGGACTCCGACCTGTGCTTCCTGGAGGTCAAGACGCAGGGCTCGCGCGAGACCACGGTCAAGGAGCGCCTGGACTACCGCTCCCGCGACGCCAGCCGGATCACCAGAGCCGGGCGTGGCTACGTGGCCACCTGCCTGCGCGAGGCCGGGATCGGCGACCAGGACGACGCGCGGCGCACCACGGCCCGGCTGTCCCCCGTCCTGGACAGCACCTACGAGCGCACCACCCTGCACCTGCCCGCCGAGGAGGCCCGCCTCACTATCGACACCTCCCTGGCCTGGACGGCGCGGACCGGCCGCACAGGACACACGGTGCACGTCAACGGGCTCGCCGTCGTCGAGACCAAGACCTCTGCGGCCTCCTCCCCGGCGGACCGGCTCCTGTGGGCCAGGAGGTACCGCCCTGTGGGCATCTCCAAGTACGCCACAGCCATGGCCGTCCTCCACCCCGAGCTGCCGTCCCACAAGTGGCACCGCACCCTGACCCGCGAGCTCGCCCACGCCACGTCCACCTGCGGTGTCACGGCCGACGTCACGCCCGCAGCCTGAGACCGCCCCTCAACCAGGAGAGCACCAGTGAAGACACCCCGCTACCGCATCGGCCGACGAGCCTGCGCCGCCCTCGCCGTCCTCGCCTCTACTGCCTTGACCGCCGGGTGCTGGAACCTGGCAGGCTCGGGCTCCGTGTCAAGCAGCCCCGCCTCCTCCGGCGCCAGCGCCTCCTCAGAGGGCACGGAGTCCTCCGGAACCGACTCTCAAGACTCTGACCCCCAGGGTTCTGACTCCCAGGACTCCAGCGACTCCGCTACCAGCTCCCAGGAGGACTCCTCGGCAACGGCCTGGACCACGATCGGCTCCGCCGTCGCCCAGGCCTCCACGGGCGCCACTACCGCCGACATCCTGGCCGCCAACACCGAGGTGGCCGACGTGACCACCGAGCAGGACGACGCTGGCACCTATGACGCCTCCTCCGCCACCACTATCAGCCTGTCCGGGACCTCCGCCACGGTCGACGGTGAGGGCGCGAGCGCGGAGGGCTCCACCGTCACCATTACCGCTGGCGGCACCTACGTGGTCTCCGGGGAGGCCACTGACGGCCAGCTCGTGGTCAACGCCCCTGACGCCGAGGTCCGCCTGGTCCTGGACGGAGCGAACGTCACCAGCACCACCGGGGCCGCTGTCAACGTCCAGGACGCTGGCGAGGCGGTCATCGTCCTGGCCCAGGGCTCAACCAACACCCTGGCTGACGCACCGACCTACGCCGACACCTCCGCGGACGCCCCTACCGCGGCCCTTTTCTCCTCCGACACGCTCACCATCACCGGGACCGGCTCCCTGGATGTGACCGGCTCCTACAACGACGGTATCTCCTCCAAAAACGGCCTGGTGGTCACCGGGGACACCACCATCACCGTCACCGCCGCCGACGACGGAGTGCGTGGTAAGGACTACCTGGTGGTGGAGTCCGGGACGCTGACCGTCACCGCCGGTGGCGACGGGCTGAAGTCCAGCGAGGACGACGACGAGACCAAGGGGTTTGTCGCGCTGGGGAAGGCAGACGTCACCCTGACCGCCGAGGACGACGGGATCACCGCACACACTGACGTCACCGTCGCGGGGACCACCGTGAGCATCACCGCTGGCGGCGGGCAGGCCAACGCCGTCATCGAGGAGGAGGAGGTGCCTGGCCAGGATCAGGCCGACCCCTCTGAGCAGTCCACCGAGGAGTCGGCTGAGGACACGGGCAGCTCCTCGTCCTCCCCCAAGGGGATTACCGCAGGGGTGAGCTACACCCAGGACTCCGGGACGGTGACAGTGGACGCCGCCCACGAGGGCGTCGAGGCGGCCTTCATCAACGTAGGTGACGGGAGTCTCCACATCGCCTCCGGTGACGACGGCATCAACGCCTCCAGCGGCGACGTTGTCATTGAGGGCTACGAGGCCGCCGAGACCGACACCGAGGCCGACGACGGATCCGTGCTGACGGTCTCCGGGGGCGAGGTGCAGGTCTCCTACGCCTCCTCCGACGGCATCGACTCCAACGGATCGGCCTACGTCACCGGCGGGATCGTCCTGGTCTCCGGGCAGGCCGGGACCATGGACGGTGCCATCGACGTCAACGGCGCCAGCCAGCTGGTAGGCCTGACCGGGTCACCCTCCGTAACCAGAGGGGACACACTGACTGTCACTGAAGCCGCCGCTGACTCCGCCGGGGAGGAAGTCGCCTCCCTGGAAGTGACCTTCACCGCTGAGGCGGTCACGGTTATCGGCCTGACCGAGGGCCAGGAGTACACGGTGGCCTCCACCTCCGGCGGCTCGGCCACAGGGACTGCGGCCGAGCTGTCGTCCGGGATGGGGGGTCCCGGTGAAGGCACAGCGCAGGGTCAGGCCCCCCAGGGCGGGGCCGTGCCCCCAGGCGGGAACACTGGCACGCCCCAGGACGCAGCGACGGCACAGCAGGCGGCCACCTCCCAGGGCTGAGGGAGGG
Organism: Actinomyces wuliandei; assembly: GCF_004010955.1. Taxonomy (NCBI): domain Bacteria; kingdom Bacillati; phylum Actinomycetota; class Actinomycetes; order Actinomycetales; family Actinomycetaceae; genus Actinomyces; species Actinomyces wuliandei. The sequence goes on along the minus strand of NZ_CP025227.1, from coordinate 122,212 downwards.
AGCCTCAGGACGGAGCATCTCCGCAGGGCGGTGCCTCGCAGGGCTGAGTGGTGCGAGCCGCCCTGGGGAGACCGAACCCTCGCCGAGGGACTGAATCCTCGTAGATGACCCGTGTACGCGTCATCTACGAGGATTCAGTCGCCCCGGGTGTGTGCACGCACCCCCTGATGGCAGGCACCCTGTGGCCAGCCCGTGGTGGCGCAGTCCTTCTAGTGGGTCTCGTAGTATCCCTCGTCCCAGCCGTAGATGGCGGGCTCGTCGGGCGCCTCGACCCCCAGGGCGCCCAGGACGGTCTCGATACCGGGCCTGGTGCCGCGACCCACGGCGGGGCCGACGTCGCGGCCAGTGCCAGAGCCGGCCCCGGGGCTGGCGGTCCGGTGGGGGTCAGGCTGGGTGCCCTGGTCGGTGACGCAGCCCGCCGCGAGCGCCTGCTCCACCTCGACTGCGGTGGGGTGGGCCGGGTCGGGCAGGCTGACGCGCAGCAGGTTCCTGGCGCCGGTGTCCACCACCAGGGAGGTCCAGCCCGCCGCCCACACACGGTCGGGGAACGCCCGGACAAGCGCGGCCCGTCCGCCGGCACGGGTCTGCGCCGGGGCAGTCTCCACCCCGTGGAGCACGGCGTCCTCCTCCACGACGCGCCGCACCATTCCGCCCCGCTCCAGCGCTGCGGCCAGCGAGACGGTGGGGTCGACAGCGCTGAAGCGCAGGTCGGCCGCGCGCAGGCGCGGGTCGTCCCAGCCGCACCCGTAGCGCGTGCGCAGACGTTCCAGCACCACCAGCTTGGCGCACCACTCCACCAGGTGGGCCGCGTGCTGGTACCCACGCTCCAGGGCGTCGAGGGCCTCGCCCCACAGGTCCAGGACCTCCTGGGTCTCCTCGTCAGCGCCCGTCCCGGCTACGTCGCGGATCTCGTCGAGGAAGGCGCGCTGGACCTCCAGGGCGGAGATGCTGCCTCCTGCGGCCAGCTCGCAGCGCACCTGGAGGCTGGGGTCGTGGGAGAAGGCGTGCAGGGCACCCACCGGGTCGACCAGGGCCAGGCGCTGGGCCAGGGCCTGGGCCCGCTGCGGGCAGCCCTCCACCAGGGACAGCAGGGCCGCCGTCGAGCCCGTGCGCAGCAGCGTGGTGACGGCCAGGACTGAGGAGTCGGAGGTGATGACGTGCAGGCGCCGCCAGCGCACCGGGTCCGCGTGGGCCTCGTCGCGGGTGTTGACAATAGGGCGCTCCCGGGTGGTGTACAGCGACACCTCCTGCTCCACGTAGTCGGCGCGCTGGAAGATCTGGAAGCCCGGGGCCTGGCTCTGGGCCCCGATACCCAGGCGCCCCGAGCCGCCGACCACCTGCCGGGTGGCCAGGAAGGGCAGCAGGACGGCGGTCAGCAGGTCCCAGTCCACCTCCCGCTCCACGGCGTAGCTCTCGTGGGCGCCCCAGGCGGCGCCGTGTCCGTCGGTGTTGTTCTTGAGGACCTGGACCCGCGTGCCGCGCTGGCGGCCCAGCGCGACCTCGGCACGGTGCATGATGAGGTCGCCGACCCTGTCATAGCGGGCCGCCTGGCGCGGCCCCAGGACCTCCGGCGAGGCGTACTCCGGGTGGGTGTGGTCCACGTAGAGCCGGGCCCCGTTGACCGCGTGGGTGGCTGAGCCCCGGTAGTAGTGGGACTCGAAGGCGTTGACCCTCCTGATCCAGCGGGTGGCGGACCCGGTGAGAGCGGCGCCCGTCTCCTCGTGGGTGCGGGCCTCGGCGGGCAGCTCGTGGTCGGCCCCGTCCCTGGCGTCACGGGCGGGAAGCTCCCCGGAGTAGTCGAAGCGGCAGCCCGCACCATCCAGCAGGGTCCGCCCGGTGTCCGCGGGCACGTGCGGGGAGGAGGGCTGCCCCCGGGCCGCGGCGTCGCGCGCGTAGGCGAACAGGAGGTGACGAGCGAGGTCGTCGGGGTCGGCGGTGGGGTCGTCGCGGTCGACCAGGGCGTACTCGGTCTCCACACCCATGATCCTGCGTACCGTGATCATCGTTCGTCCTTTCCGGGGACGGGTCGCCCCAGGCAGTGGTGGTCAGGGCCTGGGGCCGACCAGCCACGGGACCAGCCCCAGGGACCAGCCCACGAAGGCGTCAGGGCTGGCAGCTGCGGCCACCAGGCCAGCCGGGGCCGGGAGCCCGTGACGGCCCGGCTGCACGCCGTCGTGCTGGATCCAGCCCCGTCAGCCGCACGCCTGGGTCTGGTCACCGTGAGAGAGCCCGAAGCCCTCATTGGCACACCTGTACCACACCGGGGGCTGCGCGTCCAGCCCCTTCCGGCGCGGACCCAGGCCCACCCCACCCAGGCTGCAGCCCAGCCCCGCCCCGGCAGGCAGCCCCACTGGCGCGCCCAAAGCCGTCCAGCACTGCACCCCACCCCGCTCAAAGGCCAGCACGTGCGCTGGAGCCTCCAGCCAGACCAGCCCACCAGCACCACCAGCACCACCAGCAGTGTGGGCCGACGAGCCCACTGGCACTGATGAGTCAGCAGAGCCGGTAGCAGTGCTAAACACCATCAGTGAGCCAGCCATGCCGCGAGGTGCCGGGACGAAACTAGTAGCGCTCGCACTGCGGCGAGCCGGGGCCTGCATCCAGGGCGGAGGGATAGTAAGTGGGGACAGCCACACGGCGTCCACGCCCAGAGCGGCCAGGTAGGGCACGCGTGAGGCGACACCGCGCAGGTCACCCACGCCGTCCCCGTCGGTGTCGGCGAAGGAGCGGGGGTAGACCTGGTAGGCGACGGCGTCGTGCCACCAAGGGTGCACGGCCCACCCAGGCCTCAGCAGGCTGACCACGCTGCCGCCGCCCCCAGGACCCGGTCGTTCTCCTCCGGGGTGCCGATGCTGACCCGCACACCCTCCCCGGCAAAGGGGCGCACCAGGACGCCCGCCTGGGCAAAGTGCCCGGCCAGCGCCGCAGCCTGGTCCCCCACCCCCAGCCAGAAAAAGTTGCCCTGAGTGACCGGGACCCTCCAGCCCTGCCCACGCAGGGCAGCCACCACCCGCTCCCGCTCAGCAACGACAGCCCCGGCACGTCGGGCAGTCTCCGCCCGGGCCTCCTCCCCCAGGGCCGCCACGGCGGCAGCCTGCGCGGGCAGGCTCACCCCGAAGGGCGTGGCCACGCTGCGCACCGCACCGGCCAGCCCCGGCTCAGCCACCAGGTAGCCCACCCGCAGCCCGGCCAGGGCGTGGGCCTTGGAGAAGGTCCGCGAGACCACCAGGTTGGGGTGGTGGGGCAGCAGGTCCAGGGCGTCTCCCACGGCGGGGTCTGTGACGAAGTCCAGGTAGGCCTCGTCCACGAGCACGACGACGTCGCGGGGCACCCCCTCCACCAGCGCGGCCAGCTCCTCGGCGCTCAGGGCGGCCCCGGTGGGGTTGTTGGGGGTGCAGGCCATGACCACGCGGGTGCGGGGGGTGAGGGCAGCCAGCATGGCGGGGACGTCGTGACAGCCCTGGGACGTCAGCGGCACCGTGACGGCACGGGCCCCGGCCACGGCCACGCAGATCGGGTAGGCCTCGAAGGAGCGCCATGGCATGACCACCTCGTCACCCTCGTCGCACACCGCGTCCAGGAGGTGCTGGATGAGAGCCACCGAACCGTTGCCCACGACCACCTGCCGCGCGCTCACACTCCACCGGTGCGCGAGCGCGGACACCAGCCCCTCACCGGTCATCTCCGGGTAGCGGTTGGCCTCAGCGGCCACCCGGGTCATGGCGGCCACCACGGCCTCCTGGGGCGGGAAGGGCAGCTCGTTGGAGGACAGCTTGGCGACGTCGTCGCGCCCGGGACGCGCACCGGGCACGTAGGAGGGCAGGCTGGTCACCGCCTGGCGGATGCGCACACTCGTCCTTACCTCGGTCATAACCCCTATCCTGGCACCCCACAGGAGACTCTGGGAGGATATGCCCATGGAGATGATCGTGCGGACTCTCGGCAACGCGGTCGGCCTGTGGCTGGCTGCGGCGCTGCTGCCTGGACTTGACGTGCCCCGGTCGGGCGGGGCGGCACAGATGTGGCTGAACCTGGTGGTTGTTGGCCTTGTCCTGGCACTGGTGAACTCCGTGATCAAGCCGGTGGCAAGGACGCTGGCCTTCCCGCTCTACATCGTGACCTTTGGCTTGTTCGCCCTGGTGGTCAACGGGGCGATGCTCAGCCTGGCGGGGTGGCTCACCGACCACCTGGGTGCCCTGGGGGCCGCAGGCTCGGTGCCGCTGGGCCTTGAGGTCGCCTCCTTCGGCTGGGCCGTGGCCGGGTCGGTGGTCGTCTCGGTGATCTCGGCGGCGGTCGTGGCGGTGTTCGTCCGCTCGGAGGACTAGCACCAGGGAGCCAGGGCCGGGACACCGTCCCGCCCCTACCCCCTGGGGTCCACCGGGGCAGCCTGGGGCTGGGGGGTCGGCTCCAGGTCGTCGAAACCGCCCGACGTCAGGCGCTCGACGGCGAAGGTGTACTCCACGACCTGCGCCCCCTCCTCCCCGGCACCCGTGACCCGGGCAAGTTCCTCACTCCACTCCCGCAGAGCGGGCTCGTTGTCCTCAATCCCCTCGACTGCCTGGGCGTAGCTGCCTGCACCGTGCGGGTACCTTCCGTCGTCCTGCTCACGAGAGTCGATGACAACGGTCTGACGGTGCTGCGTCACAGGGTTGGGGGTGGCATCCAGACCAGGAACGGCGTCCCCGACGTTCTCCAGGTGCAGGACGCGCACGCGCTCGGGGAGGTCCGCGCCACCGGCGGGGCTGCCTGCCGTCAGGACCGCGGTGACGCGGAAGCGCTCCTGGACGGCGGGGTCAGCAGCGACGTTGGACACCGTGATGCCACCCTGGGAGTGCCCGTAGAGAGCGACCTCCTCGTTGTCGCCGATCCCCGCCTGCCGCATCGCGGTGACAACGGCGGAGTCCATGGCGGTCGGCGCCCCGCCAACCGCCTCCAGGTTGGTCAGCAGGTCCTGGGGGGCGCCGTTGCCGCTGGTCCAGCCTGTCGTACCGGGAACGTAGACCATCCAGGAGCGGGAGCCGTCGGCGTGCTCCACCCGCTGGATCGAGATGACACCCGCGTCCTCGTGCTCCTGGCCCAGGTCGTGCCGTCTGCCCTGGACCTCCTGCCCGTGGCTGACGATATCGGCGATGCTGCCCGGAGCGGCGCAGCGCTCACCCTGACCCACCAGGCCCTCCTCCACCCGGCCACCCAGGCCGTAGGGGTCCTCCTGAGGCGGGGACACCCTGGTGGAGCCCCGGCCGCCGACAGGGGTGACGCTGATCCCCGTCTGGGAGCCGAACAGCCACGACCCGCTCGCCGCAGCGACAGCCCCGAGGTGAAGGGCAACGCGGCGCAGGGGTGTCAGGGTCGAGGTGTCCACCACCTGCGTCCCCTGCCGCACCCGGTCCGGCAGCTGCTCGCTCACCCACGGGTCCAGGCGCTGGGCCACCTCCTCCAAGTAGACCTGGATGGTGATCGCCTCACGCCCGGTCTGCGCCTGGGACAGCCACCTGGTCAGCAGGGCGAGCCTGACGACGTCGTCCTTGACCCACTGCGCAGTGGCGGGGTCGCTGAGCAGCACCCCCAGCCCCTGGACCACTGCCTGGAGGTCCTCGTCGTCCTGGGCCAGCTTGTAGAGGGGGCTGCCGACTGCGGTCAGCAGGCGGGCCAGGGGGCTCGCCCTCCCGGACACCGGGCACAGCACCGTGCGAAGGAGCGCGGAGTCAAAGGCGGCCAGGTCCACCGGCCCCATCGAGCTGAGCGCCGGAACAGCCCCGGTCTCTGCCAGCCGGTAGGTCTCAGAGCAGGCAGAGACGTCAGCAGCCAGACCCTTCAGGGTCTCGGCGGTCTCCGACAAGGACCCGGGGCCGCTGGCCAGCCGCTCCAGGCAGGAGACGCAGTCCGTCCGACTGGCCTGGTAGGCCTGGTCGGAGGGGTCGCCCTGGCTGGCGGGCAAGGACCTGGCGACGCCGACGCCGGAGAACAAGTCGCCAAGGTACATCCGGGCCAGGGCCACACCGACGTGCTCCAGGGCCTGCTCCAGGGACTCCGCCGCAGCACGCAGGGAAGCGGCGAAGGAGTCCAGGTCCGCAGTGTCCACCGAGACCGTGCCGCCCACGACCATGATGACCGCGCCGCTGCCCGGGGTAGTCATGTGCCACTGGTGACCTGACCCCAGGTCACCGGGCTCCTGCCCGGGAAGGACGCTGGCCAGCTGGCGCCCGGCATCCTCCTGGGGGCTCACGAACCCTCCTCTGCCTGGCTGGCACAGGGCTCCACCCCAGCCAGCTCGGCACAGGCGTCCATGGTCGCTGCGGCCTCCTGGGCCGCAGACAGCAGCGCCCGCAGCCCCTCGACCAGGGCGGCCGCCTCTTCCAGGCTCAGCCGACAGGCCTGCGCGACGCTGCCGACCCAGGACCCCGGGACGTCAGAGGGAATGAGCGCGAGTCCGGCGTCGTAGTCGTCCTCAGCAAGAGACAGGAGCGAGGAGGGGAAGGAAGTCATGGCACGATGTTATGGCTACGTCACCCTTTGTAGACCCCGTAAGCCACCGACTTCTGTGGATGTAGAACTCGACAGCTCACTTGTGGTGACCTGGCCGCTGTCACCGTTTCGGTCCACATGCGCCCAGCCCAGGTACCCAAATAGGGCACAGACCGGTCCCATATGAGTAAGAAAGGAAATCAGGCAGAAAAAGAACAGGAAAAGCGGCAGGCCTGGGGCCGGTCTCGCGGACACCAGCCCCAGCACACGCAGGAGGACCCGGCCTGCGGTCCGGGGAGAGAACAGCCCCGGACCGCAGGCCCAAGCCTCACGAGGCCCTCCTGCCACCCGGCTTCCCATAAGGCCGGGGAGGAACAGACCCCCTTCGCCAGAGCGCCCAGAACGGGGTCCCTAAACCCGCACCAGACTCAGTCCCGGCCCCTCATCGGGTTCCCCTTCCCTCAGGGCCGGTCCTGTCCGGCGGCACCCACTATGTAACGCGCCGCTCCTGGACAAACACCCCTATAGCAGCCATGAATTAACTGTGAAAGTCTGGGAAAATCCTGATCCAGCGTCGAGGCGCCGCACCGGGCAGCCGCCCACGACCCGGCACTCTTACCTGGCAGTCCTACTTCGCAGTCTGGTGCTGAGCCCATGCCCCCACGCGTACAACCAGGGCGGCCCCCGCCTCGGTCACAACCATCGCCGCCGCGACCAGCCACCACCCCAGGTGCTCCCCCACCAGCCAGGCGGCAGCAGCGGCCAGGAGCACGACGCCGACGCCTGCCGCCACACGCAGAACCAGACGCTCGGCAGACCCACCCCTCCCCGCCTGCGGCGCCGGGTGAGCGCCCCGTCGGGCACCCACGGCGGAGGCCAGACTGGCCAGGGCGAGCACCAGCGTCCCCACCACGGCACCCGACACCGCGCAGCCAGCAGCAGCCAGCAGCGGCTGCGGGGCGTCGCCGAGCCTGAGTCCTGCCAGGATCGCCACCGTCCAGGGCGTCATGACCAGGTCCAACACCAGCAGGACAACCCCGGTCCACGCCCCGGCACGCAAGCGGGAGCCTCGGGGAGGCCGGGCGTGCCGCAGGGCGAGCCCACCCGAGCCCAGCGCGCAGGCCCAGCCCAGCCACGGAAGGGCCGGGACCCCGGACCAGGCCGCCACCAGCAGGGCGCCGCCGCCCCCGGCCGCTACAGGCAGCTCGGCACGCAGAAGACTGCGGGCGTGCTCAGCCAGGACCACGAGCTCCCCCACCCAGACGGGCAGGTCCTCCCCGAGGTCGCCCCTGGCAACGTCACCGTCCCGCCTCCTGCCAGTGCCGGACTGGCCGGGCACATCCCCTGCTGCCACGGGGCGAGCCTAGAGGCTGCAGGAGGCCGCCCCGGCGTCCAGCACGCAGCGGTGGCGGACGGTGCCCGGCCAGCGCGGGTCCTCGGGAGCCGTCGCGACACGGAAGCCGAGCCTGCGGTAGAAGCCGGCGTCGTCGTCGGTCTCCGCTATCACACAGGAGCCCAGGCGCGCCACTGCGGTCAGGAGGAGGCGGCCGAGACCGTGCCCACGCAGGCCGTCGACCACGGCGAGGTACTCCAGGCCCACGTGCCCGTACCTCCGGGGACAGGTTGCTGCCTGGCAGACTGGGAGGCTGCTACCTGGCGGCCGACCGCTGCCGGGCCTCTCAGCCAGAGGGAACCGACTCCACCCCTGCCCAGCGCGCGGTCAGTCTCATCATGTCAGTTCCGAGGATAGAGTGGAGCCGGTGGAGGCATACCGGCCACCTACCAGCACCATCTAGGGCACTGGCGGAGCGAAAAAAAGGAGGTAGGAACCATGCCGCCAGCTCGCGCACCGATTAACGGGGCCACCCTTCGGTGGGCGCGTGAGGTAGCCCTTGTCGACAAGGACGAGCTTGCTCGGGCTGCCAACATTAAAGAGCACCGCGTTACCGAGTTCGAGAACGGCGACACCTGCCCCACCCTCAAGCAGCTCGAGGCGATAGCAAAGAAGCTCGATCGAACACCCGCCTTCTTCTTCACGGACCCGCCCGCCGAGCCTGATGTCCCTGAGGCTGTCGATTTTCGTGCTGGCAACGGGAATCCGCCCCCTTCCCGCCTCGCCAGGGAGATGCGCCGGGCCGAACAGCATCGCGAGACGGTGATCGACCTGGAGGGCACACCTGTGACCCCCGCCCTTGTCGAAGCGATTAACCGACATAATGCCACCTCGCGAGCGCGTGAGCTGCGCAGTCTTCTTGACCTGAGCGAGTTCTCCACACCTCCCGGCAACAGGGACACTCAGACCCTGGGCTTCTGGTGCAGGCTCTTGGAGGAACACGGCTACCTCGTGTTTCAGACCACCAGAGTAGATCTGGCCGTCTTCCGTGGGCTCTCGATCCACCATGACGTCCTGCCGATAATCCTGCTCAACGGCGCGGACTCCAACAACGGGAAAGTCTTCACCCTGTTCCATGAGGTCGCCCACCTGGCCAACCGCACCAGCGGCATGTGCGCCCTGGACGACGACGTCAACGAGGAGGCTGTCGCCAACATGTTCGCCGCGAGCTTCCTGATGCCGGACGCCCAGGTCAGCAGACTCGCCTCCACTGTCAGTGGCACCGCGACCGAACGGGCTGAGGAGATCGCCAAGGCCCTCAAGGTAAGCAGCCTGGCTGCTGGCGTCCGGCTCCGCACGCTTAACCTGATCACTGACGAGGAGCTGGAGTCCATTCGCCGCGACAGTGATCGCAGGTGGGCACAGGCCCGAGAGTCCCAGAAGAAGAGCCCGGGCGGCCCCCCGAGCTGGCGGATCCGCTACAGGAGCCTAGGACCGGGATACGTTGGTATCATTGCTCATGCCCTGGAGGACGAGCGGGTTGACCTGCTCGACGCCAGCCACCTGCTCTATGCACGGGTCCCAGACGTGCAGCGGATGATCGATGAGTACCACAGGACCGAGGCTCTCACGTGAGCTACACCTTGGACACCAACACACTCATCAACATGGAGCGCCGATACCTGCGGGACTTATTTACCTCCCTCTGGGACACCCTGGAGGCCGCCGCTCACCAGGGCGAGGTGTGCATGTGCGAGACAGCCCACAAGGAACTGGATCGAGGAGGCGACGGCCTGGCCTCGCGGGCTAAGAGCATCCCAGATTTCATCTGCACTGCCACAAATGATGAACTGGCCACAGTTGCCAACATATCCAGAGACCACCCTGGATGGGTGCAAGGGCAGAAGAACTACAGAGACCCATTCATCATTGCTCACGCGAAGAGAGACGGCCTGGTCATCGTGACCGAAGAGGGACGCAAAGGCCCGAACACGATCGACAAAAATCAGACGATCCCCAACATTGCTGACGAGTACAGAGTCGAGTGCATCACGTTCTTCGACCTGCTCCGCGTCCAGGGATGGAAATTCTGAAAAGCCCTCCCAGGAGGCCAGTTTATCCAGCCACCCGCCGCAGCGCACCGTCAACGGCAGGCTGACGAGAAAGCCGACGAAGAAACTCGTTCCCCCAGCGCCCCGTCCAGATCTGCCGCAGCTCTCACACCCGGCCTCGGCACTGTCGTCCCCTCACCAGCCCCCGGGACTGCACATCTTCAGGCCTGCCAGGGGTCAGCCCACCTATGCGCCACCAGCCAGATCCCTGTCATCACCCAACACAGCCCCGGTAGGCCGTCTCTGTCCCCGTCCGAAGATGTGCAGCTCCTACAGGCCAGCCGGGGCTGACACCCCAAGGGTGCCTCGACCGGCTGCGGCCCGCTGGTGTCTTCAACCAGGTGCTGCCCGTCGGGCGTCCGAGGCTGTGAACTGAGCCGCGCTACCGCACACCTCATGTACACACCTGCCCACCTCATGCACACTTCTGTCGTGGTTGCTGATGAGGAGGATCTCACCGAGGCACTTGCCCGACTCGAGCGTGAGGGAGGCGACTGCCTGGAGATCGAGGCAAAGACCTTCGCAGAGTACTCCCGGTCGGCTCTCGGCCCGACTCTGTCGGCCTTCGCCAACCTTCCCGGCGGCGGCACGATCCTTCTGGGTGTCAGTGAGGACCCGGTCACGGTGGTCGGGGTCCCCAGTCCCCACCAGCAGATGCAGGCAGTGGTGTCTCAAGCGCGCCAGGCTTCTCCAGCAGGATTACTGTTGACACTCACAGCATCGAGCTTGATGGCAGGACCGTCGTCGTCGCAAACGTGCAGGAGGCGCCAGTCAATGCCAAGCCCGTCCGCTGGACAGGCAACGATGCCGCCTACCTGCGCCAGTACGACGGCGACTACCGGATGTCCCTCCAGGAGGAGGAGCAGCAGCTGCTGATACGCCACCAGCGTCCCCGCGAGGACACGGCTCCCGTCCCGGGCACCTCGATCGGCAGCCTGGACGACAACCTGGTGAGCGTCTTCCTGCGCAACGTACGCGCTGGCTCGACATCTTTGAGGGAGCAATCTGACAAGGAGATCCTGCTCAATCTCAACGTCTTGACGGACGACGGCGAGGTCACACTGGCTGGCCTGTACGCCCTGGGACGGTATCCGCAAAGGCACGTCCCCACCCTCGCCATCACGGCTGCAGTCCTTGGGGGGCAGACCGGACCACGCGCCTCCGAGCGCCTCAGGATCGACGGTGCAGTTCCCCGCATGCTCACCGCCGCCGTCGACTGGGTGTCCCAGCACACACGGACCGACATCACGTTCGACCAGGATGGGCACGGCCGGAACACGCACGAGCACCCCCTGGTCGCCGTCCGCGAGCTCATCGCCAATGCGCTCGTCCACCGCGACCTGTCGGAACCAGCCCTGTCCAAGGGGATCGAGATCCGCCTGAAACAGGACCGCCTTGTCATCTCCAGCCCGGGCGGCCTGTGGGGAGTATGCGTGGACCAGCTGGGAACCCAGCACGGGAAGTCAACGGTCAACGAGCGCCTGTACGACATCTGCACCTTCGCCGCTGACACTGAGGAACGGCGCGTGATCGAGGGCCTAGGAACCGGAATCCGCGCGGTGCGCGACGCTTTGCGCGAGGCGGATATGGAGCCCGTCCGCTTTCATGACACTGGCGTGCAGTTTACCGCCCTGCTGCCCAGATCTGCCCTGTTGTCCCCAGCTGACCTCGGCTGGCTCTCCGCCCTCGGCTCAACGGGTCTCAGCGTCGAGCAGCGTCATGCCCTGGTGGACATGAGGCACGGCCGGTCCTGGACGAACTCGACCTACCGACGCCGCTTCGGCCTGGACTCGGAGCAGGCCCGACGACAGCTGCAGGACCTCAGCAACCGTGGTCTAGCCACGATCTCGGGGACAAAAGGCTCGACGTCATACGCGCTCGCACCCGTCGCGTCCCTGGTCGAGGAGTCGGCGGGTCCGGGCCAGACGGCTCCTGGCACGAGGACACCGGAAGGGCCGGGGACTCCGACGACACCTGACGACCCGGTCGGGCTGTCTGGCAACAGCCTCGCGGTCTGGGCAAGTCTGGAGACTGGGGCCAGGACGCGCGCAGATCGCTGAGGCGACCGGGCTGACCAGGCGTCAGGTCGGGTACGCGCTGGACCTGCTCAGGAAGTCGGGACTCGTCTCCGTCCAGGGTGGCCAGGGGAGCAGGACCACCACCTACCAGCGCACCTGAGGCCAGCCGCTGGCGGACGCTGACGGCCGGTCGTCCTTGCTGGGCAACCCGGCGGCCCCGCCGGTGCCTGGCAGAATCGCCCCATGACCGCCCCTGCGACCGACCCCGCACCCACCTCTGCAAGCGATCCCGCACCCACCCCCGTAGTGGACCTGTCCGCCCTGACCCCACCCATCGCGCTCGGCCCCCTGGACGGGCGCTACCGGGCCGTGGCCGCCCCCCTGACCAACCACCTCTCCGAGGCGGCACTCAACCGGGCGCGCCTGCGGGTGGAGGTCGAGTGGCTCATCCACCTCACCGACCACCGGGTGCTGCCCGGCGCCCCGGTCCTGTCGCAGAGCGAGAAGGCCTACCTGCGCGGCGTCGTCGGCTCCTTCGCGGCGGCGCAGGTCGCCGAGCTGGCCCAGATCGAGGCGGAGACCCGCCACGACGTCAAGGCCGTGGAGTACCTGCTCAGGAACAGGCTGGAGGCCGCCGCAGACGCCCCAGACCTGGCCAGCGCCGACGGCGGGCCCACCGTGCTGCCGGGGCTGGGCGAGATCGTCCACATCTTGTGCACCAGCGAGGACGTCAACAACCTCTCCTACGCCCTGACCGTGCGCGACGCCGTGACCCAGGTGTGGCTGCCCGCCGCCCGGGGGCTGGTGGACGACCTCGCCACCCTGGCCCGCAGCCACGCCGATGCCCCCATGCTGGCGCGCACCCACGGCCAGCCCGCCACGCCCACCACGCTGGGCAAGGAGGTGGCCGTCCTTGCCTGGCGCCTGTCCCGCCAGGTCCGCCGAGTGGAGGAGGCGCAGTACCTGGGCAAGATCAACGGGGCCACCGGCACCTACGGCGCCCACGTCGTGGCCGTGCCCGGGGTGGACTGGCAGGCGGTGTCGCGTTCCTTCGTGGAGGCCCTGGGCCTGACCTGGAACCCGTTGACCACCCAGATCGAGTCCCACGACTGGCAGGCCGAGCTCTACAGCGACGTCGCCCGCTTCAACCGCATCGCCCACAACCTGGCGACTGACGTGTGGACCTACATCTCGCTGGGCTACTTCACCCAGCGCCTGAGCGCCCAGGGCTCCACCGGCTCCTCGACCATGCCGCACAAGGTCAACCCGATCCGCTTCGAGAACGCCGAGGCGAACCTGGAGCTCTCCTGCTCCCTGCTGGACACCCTGGCCGCCACCCTGGTCACCTCCCGCCTCCAGCGCGACCTCACCGACTCCACCACCCAGCGCAACATCGGGGTGGCCCTGGGCCACTCGCTGCTGGCCATCGACAACCTCCGCCGGGGCCTGGCCGGGCTGGACGTGGACGCCTCCCGCCTGGCCGAGGACCTGGAGACGGCCTGGGAGGTGCTGGGCGAGCCGGTCCAGCAGGCGATGCGCGCGGCGTCGGTAGCCGGGGCCACCGGCATGGCCGACCCCTACGAGCGCCTCAAGGAGCTGACCCGTGGCAGGAAGGTCACGCCCGAGGGCATGCGTGGCCTCATCCGCAGCCTGGGCCTGCCCGACGACGTCGAGGCACGCCTGCTGGCCCTGAGCCCCGCCACCTACACGGGCCTGGCCCCGACCCTGGTGGACCACCTGGACGGAGCCGGGAGCAGACGGGAGGACCACCAGGAGCACTGAGCCCGCAGACCCGGTAGTCCCCGACTGGGGCCCGGCACCGGGAAGCCCCGGCAGTCCTCCGCGAGCGCCAGGACCTGGAGGCACCAGGACCTGGAGGGCTCAGCCGCCACCGGCACCAGCAGCGTGAGCGACCAGCCGCACGGGAAAGGACGGCTAGGCGCCCCGGCCCGTGCCGACCAGCGTCCGCTGCCGGTAGACAGCCTCCCAGAGCCCGGCAAGCACGGGGCTGCCACCGCGCCGACCCGGCTGACCAGGCCGCCTCAGTCGGCTCACGGCGCGCCTGGAGCAGGTACCACACCGTTGCACGCCGACGATCCTGGAGCAGGAGGTCGTCCCGGCGACAAGGTCCGCGCTCCAGACCTGGCCGCTGGGCTCACCGCCCTCGTGGGCGAAGGGTCCACGGCTGTCCGCGCCGTCCAGGGCCAGTGCCACCAGCCCCACGGCCAGGACCACGTGCTGGGCGCACCTGCGCGGCAGCAGGTCAGCCTGGGCAGCCTGAGGACGGTGGGGACGCATGTGACGGCGCTCGCCGCACAGGTAGCACCGGTAGCAGGCGGTGGTACCGGGCACCACCAGGGGTCCACAGCGCAGCTCGGTGGGGTGGAGCTCCAGCCCCAGTGAGGGGACGCAGCGGGCGAAGGACAGGCAGTCAAGGGCCTCCCGCAGCTCCTCCTGGCCGGACTCGGCCACCAGGACCAGGCGGTCAGCCTCGGGGATGCGGGAGGAGTCCAGGTCGCGGTCAACCGAGACGACCACGTCACGGCTGCTGGCCAGACGCCGCACGATGGCACGGCTAAGCTCCCCCTGGACCTCCTCCTGGACAAGGTAGGCCGTCACCGGGGGTGACGCAGCGCCTGACGCTGAGGTGTGCCACGTGCTCATGGGCTCGGCCCTCCTTGACATGACCGGGGCAGCGTGAAGACCGGGCACCACACCGGTGCTGCCAGCACAGAGGATGCGCCAGATCGTGCCCACCGCGCATCAGCCGTCGGTCTATTGCTGCTCCGCTGTTTGTATGACCCCACTCAGCACACAGGTCCGCTGTTTGTATGACCCCACTCAGCATTATGTTGTAACGTTCTTTTGCACGGCTTGAGCGGCCGCCCAGCGCTTGCGCGTCCTCAGGACACGCCTCCGGGTAGACCCGGGGCTTGATACGTGGGCTGGTGGCGAGAGCCTGCATACCCGACAAGGAGACACATGAGTTCCCAGTCCTCCTCCTCGGCCATCGGGGTCGCCCTCGTGGACAGCGACCCCATGGCACTGGCCTACCTCAGGTCCTGCCTGTCGGCTGACGCCGACATCCAGGTCCTCACCGCGACGCACTCACCAGACCAGCTGATGGCCTTCCTCCAGGCGCACGGCGTCGATGTCCTCATCACCTCCCTCCACGGCGGCGCCAGGGACCCTGCGGATGAGTCCTTGATGATCAAGGAGGTGCTGCGGGCCTCCCCCCGGACCCGCGTCGTCGTCCTTGCCACCCAGGACTCTGAGGACAGCCTCATGCAGAGCCTGGAGGCGGGGGCCAGCGGCGTCCTGCTCAAGAGCTCACCGCCAGAGGAGATCCTCTCCGCAGTTCGTGCGGTGCACTCCGGAGGGAAGGTTGTCACCCCGGTGCTGACGCCACGTCTCATCGACCACGCACTGGCCTCCCTGCCTGACGTGGACGACAGCGTCGCCCTGTCCTGCAGGGAGAAGGACGTTCTGCGGCTGCTGTGCGAGGGCGCCTCGAACCGGGAGATCGCCTCACGCCTGGCGATCTCCGAGGCCACGGTCAAGACGCACGTATCCGTCCTGCTTGGCAAGACGGGGGCGAGGTCGCGGCTGGAGATCGCGGTGTGGGCCTTCCGGCACGGCCACGCCCAGACGGGCCCGAGGTCCTCCTCCTAGCCTCTCAGCCCCGCAGGGCTGCGCGTCACGTCCCAGCGGGCCTGCTCGCCGGGTCGGCCTGTCCGCCCTCGTCGTGCACGCTGACGTCATACAGCGGAGAGCCTGTCAGTGGGTCCCCCAGCACGGACCCGAATGGGTCCGGACCCAGGCCCACGTCGGAGGCCTCCCACCCGTAAGGCGCCCATGACACCTCCTGCCACCCGTCACCGTGGGCCTGGTGCGCCCCGTCCGCGGCTCCGTGCGGCTGACCGTAGGGCTGGTCCCGGGAGCCCGCAGGGCCACGTCTGTCGGGCGACCCGCCGGAGCCAGCCTGCGCACGGCTGATCCAGGAGCGCAGCTCCGGCGGGCAGGCGGGGTTGCGTCCGATCAGCTCTCGCAGCTGGGGGTGGTTGCCTGCCAGGACCGCGAGGGTGCCCGCAGGAGTAGCGGGGTCGGCTGCGGCGGCTCGCTGGGTGTCTGAGGGAGCAGGCGGGGCGGTCGGGGAAGGGGGAGTCAGGCTAGTCATGGCACGAGCATGGCATGACTACCCTGCTGGTGGGTCCCCGTCCGGGCTCCAGCGGGGTAGGACGAGACCCGGGGCCACCCCCTTACCCCCTGGGGGTATAGGAGGTAGAGTTGGCACCGCCTGCGGCGCGGTGCGAGCCGGGCGAGCAGAGGAAGTCAGCGAGGCAGCCGGGAGGCAGCATGGCCGGGTACACCGAGACCAAGGAGGACCACCTCAGGCGGCTGCGCCGGATCGAGGGCCAGGTCCGTGGGATATCGCGCATGGTCGAGGAGGACGTCTACTGTGTCGACGTCCTGACCCAGGTCTCCGCAGCCACCAGGGCGCTCCAGGCCGTCAGCCTCGCCCTCCTGGAGGAGCACATGGGCCACTGCGTCCTGGCCGCGGCCCGGACCAGCGAGGAGGAGGGACGGGAGAAGATCCGCGAGGCCTGCGAGGCCGTCACCCGCCTGGTCCGCTCCTGACCCTCTCCCCGCAGCCGCGCATCAGACCCGCAGGCAACCAGCACCCCGCTGGGTGGCCGACCTCCCGGCACCACAGCACCCGCACGCGGCAGCCCGCCAGGGCACCCCCTCAGGGGCGCCGCGCAGCAGGCCGCACGGGACCTGCGAGAGCACAAGAGACAGCAAGAGACCGGAACACACAGACCCAAGGAGAAACCCCATGACAGAGTTCGCGCCTGACGGCACCGACCGCACCACCACCCTGAGGCTGTCGGGACTGACCTGCGACCACTGTGTCGCCCACGTCACCGAGGAGCTGGAGGCCGTCAGCGGCGTCAAGAACGTCTCGGTCATCCTCAACAAGGGCGGCCAGTCCGTGGCCACGGTCGTCTCAGACACCCGGCTCGACGACGACGCCCTGGCAGCCGCCATCGACGAGGCCGGGGACTACACCCTGGACGCCATCGAGCGCGACGCCTGACAGGCATGAGCGCGACAGCCAGCCCGTCGCTGCCTCCCGGGGCCGCGCGGCGCACGGTGGACCTGGCGGTAGGCGGCATGACCTGCGCCGCCTGCGTGTCACGGGTGGAGAAGAAGCTCTCCCGCCTGGACGGGGTGACCGCGACGGTCAACCTGGCCACCGAGTCCGCCCACGTGGTCCTGACCGAGCCTGTCAGTGACGAGAAGCTCCTTGCCACCGTCGCCGCAGCGGGCTACACCGCCGAGGTCACCGGCAGCACGGCACCTGCCCCCGCTGACCCGCCCCCGCAGACGGGCCAGGAGGCCGCCAAGGAGCCCAAGGAGCAGGGCGGCCTGTCGGCACCGTCACGCCAACCAGGCCCCGCAGCAGCCGCCCCGGCCACGCAGGCGCCCACCGCCAGCACCAGCAGTACAGGCGCGGGCACGACAGCACACGTCGGGGACTCCCAGCGAGCCCGGGCAGAGCAGCTGCGCACCCGGCTACAGGTCTGCCTGCTCCTGTCAGTTCCCGTCATGGCGGTCTCGATGCTCCCAGCGCTCCAGGTCACCGGGTGGCAGTGGGGTGTGGCCGCCCTGGCCCTGCCGGTGGCGACCTGGGGGGGCTGGCCCTTCCACCGCTCCGCCCTCAGCGCCGCGCGCCACGGCACCTCCACCATGGACACCCTGGTGTCCACAGGTGTGCTGGCCGCGACCGCCTGGAGCCTGTGGGCGCTCCTGCTGGGCGGGGCGGGGGAGCTGGGCATGCGCATGCCCATGGACCTCCTGCCACGGCAGCAGACCGGCCACCCGCACCTGTACTTCGAGTCCGCCGCCTGGGTCACGACCTTCCTCCTGGCAGGCCGCTACCTGGAGGCCCGCGCCAGGTACCGTTCCGGGGACGCCTTGCGCACGCTCCTGGAGCTGGGTGCCAAGGAGGTCACCCGGGTGGTGCTCACCTCCCCGGAGGGCTCCACCAGCAGTATCGACGTCCTCGACGAGGACGGCTCCCCTCGTCCTCAGTCCCGGCGCAGCGAGGAGAGGGTCCCCGTGGAGGCGCTGGCTGTCGGGGACCTGTTCACTGTGCGCCCCGGGGAGAAGGTCGCCACCGACGGCGTGGTGGTCGAGGGGCGCTCAGCCGTGGACGCCTCCATGCTGACCGGGGAGTCCGTCCCGGTGGAGGTGGAGCGGGGCGACGTCGTTACCGGCGCCACCGTCAGCACCTCCGGGACCCTGCTGGTGCGTGCCACCGCAGTGGGCGCGGGGACCACCCTGGCGCAGATCGGGGCGATGGTCACTGCGGCGCAGGCCGGGAAGGCGCCGGTGCAGCGCCTGGCTGACCGGGTCTCGGCCGTGTTCGTGCCGGTGGTCCTGGTCCTGGCCACCCTCACCCTGGTGGGGTGGCTGGCCACCGGGCACACGGCGCAGGCCGGCCTGACCTCCGCCGTCGCGGTCCTGGTCATCGCCTGCCCCTGCGCGCTGGGCCTGGCCACGCCGACGGCCCTGCTGGTAGGCACCGGCAGGGCCGCCCGGCTCGGTGTGGTCATCAAGGGGCCGGAGGTCCTGGAGTCCACGCGCGCCCTGGACACGGTGGTCCTGGACAAGACCGGGACGCTCACGCAAGGGCGCATGACCCTGGACCTGGAGGCCTCCTGGCAGGTCCGCCCCCCGCAGCCGCGCCAGCCCCTGTCCCCTGAGACGCTGGTCCTGGTCGGCGCCCTGGAGTCGGCCTCCGAGCACCCGGTGGCGGCAGCCGTCGCCTCGGCAGCCCGGGACTGCGCGGACACCCTGCCTGCGGTGGAGGACTTCCACAGCCACGAGGGCCGGGGAGTGACCGGGCGGGTCGCAGGGCGTCGCGCCGCCGCAGGCCGCCCCGGCTGGCTGGCCGGCCTGGGCGCGCCCCTGCCCGAGGCCCTGAGGCAGGCGGTGGCCGAGGCCGAGGACAGCGGCGCCACGGTGGTGGCCCTGGCCGTCGAGCACCAGCAGAAGACGAGCCTGGACACGGGCCTGGAGACGGTGGCGGTCCTGGCAGTACGCGACACGCTCCGACCCTCCTCCCCCGGCGCCGTCGCCAGCCTGCGCGACCTGGGGATCCGCCCGGTCCTGCTGACCGGCGACAACGCCCGCGCCGCCGCCCACGTCGCGGCCCAGGTCGGGATCGCGCAGCGCGACGTGGTCAGCGAGGTCCTGCCCGTCGGCAAGCGGGACGTTGTTGCCGACCTCCAGGCGCGGGGGGCGGTCGTGGGCATGGTGGGCGACGGCGTCAACGACGCGGCGGCCCTGGCCCAGGCCGGCACGCGCGGCCTGGGGATGGCGATGGGCTCGGGCACGGACGTGGCCATTGAGGCGGCCGACATCACCCTGGTACGCCCGGACCTGGACGCGGTGGTCGCTGCGGTGCGGGTCTCCCGGGCGACACTACGGGTCATCCGGCAGAACCTGTTCTGGGCCTTCGCCTACAACGTGGCGGCGATCCCGCTGGCTGTCGCGGGGCTGCTCAACCCGATGGTGGCCGGCGCAGCCATGGCCGCCTCCAGCGTCATGGTGGTGACCAACTCCCTGCGCCTACGCCGGGCCTAGAGCCTCGGGCCGACCGGGCCGAGCAGCCGGACGGCATGGGCGCCGCCAGCGCCGACCTCAGCCCTGGCCCAGCAGCCTGCGCAGGTCGCGCACGTAGCGCTCAAAGGCTGCCCTGCCTGCGGAGGTGAGGCTGATGTAGGTGACCGGGGTGCGCCCGGAGAAGGACTTGGACTGGTGGACGTAGCCCGCCTCCTCCAGCCTGGACAGGTGGACGGACAGGTTGCCCGCCGTCATCCCCAGCAGCTCACGCAGGCGGGGGAAGTGGAGCTCGTCGCCCTCCTGCAGCTCCGCCAGGGTCGCCACGATGCGCAGACGGGCCTGAGCGTGGATGACAGGGTCGAGGTGGACCTCGGCAGCGGTCACGGTCACAGGCTCCTGGCTCTGCGGCCGACCAGGGAGTCCCTGGCTGCGGCCAGAAGCATCCCCCCGCCTCCACCAGCGGCCATCACCCACCACGCCCAGGGGAGCCCAGCCACGGTCGCCACGGCCGCAGCCGCCAGGATCCACCCTCCCAGCGCCCCCATGACGTTCTCCCCCCACAGGGCGGCGCCGACAAGGAAGATGACCCCGACCACGAGGCAGGGGACGGCGCTGCTCACCAGCGCCCCCACAGCACCGGCCTCGGGGGTGCCCACCGTGGCCAGGAAGCTGTTGAGCCTGCCCAGGATGACCCCGGTCAGGGCCATACCACCTATCCAGGCCCCGCTGTAGAGGACTCCCTGGCGGCCACTCGTGCCACGCACCCCACGGCTGCGCAGCGCAATGTAGACTGCGGTGAAGATCCCGGCCGCCGCCAGGCAGGCGACAAATACCGTGTAGGCGGCCCTGGCGTCAGCAACTGCGCTGGTGCCCTCGCGGAGGCCGCCCCCGTCGGCAGCCAGGGCCAGTGTGGTGTAGCCCAGCAGCCACGCCAGGCCCCAGGCGAGGAGCAGCGGCGCTGACCGGATGGTGTTGCGCCGGGCGTAGTCCCTGCGCTGGGCGGCGATGAGGGCCTCCGCCTCCGCAGGG
This sequence comes from Actinomyces wuliandei, assembly GCF_004010955.1. NCBI lineage: Bacteria > Bacillati > Actinomycetota > Actinomycetes > Actinomycetales > Actinomycetaceae > Actinomyces > Actinomyces wuliandei. The sequence continues at coordinate 101,624 of NZ_CP025227.1, read as the reverse complement.
GTGGGTGGGCGGCTCTCGGACCGCTCAGCGGCACCGTGGGCCCCAGCCTGCCCTGCCTGTGCTCCCGCTCCCTTGGCGGGTGCAGCGCCGTCGTGACTCATAGCAGGTCCTCTCTTGTCTTCCAAGTAGTTTGCTCAACAAACCTTGTGAGACAACCATGTCACACTCTAGTTTGCTTTGCAAACTTCTTTGCATGGTGGACGTCCATGCCGCTTGCCCCCGCTGGTGTGCCACCCTCACCTGCGCGCCGCCCCGTCCTGGCCCCTGAGCGCCGGGCGCCCCGCTCTCTGCTCCCCCGTCTCCCACCCTCACCCGAACGTGCCGCCGGAGCCCGGCGGCAGCCTCCTCCCGCTCGCCGTCTCCCGCCTCCCACCCGGGCAGGCCCGCTGCGGGCGCGTCGTCCCCGAGAAAGAGGAACTTCCCCACCCGCCGCCTAGACTCGCCCGCATGAACGACGTGGACGCCGTCCCGCCCGGTTCGGACGAGCACAGCACCTCCGCCGTTGCCAGCACCCCGGCGACCTCACCGGTGGGCATCCCTACGATCGGCGTCGCCCCCGCCCTGGAGGCCCCCACGGCTCCCAGGCCGACGTCCCCACGCTCCACCACCATCCTGGTGGACTCGCCCCCGCACCGCCTCAGACGCACCGAGGACCTGCTGGACCTGGCCGCCACCACCCTCAGCGTCGGCGCCGTCCTCATCCTGGCGATCTACGCCCACCAGACCACGACAGGCGTCACCCAGGACGTCCAGAACGCCCTGGCCGTGGTGCTGCGCCAGATCCTCATCCTCCCCCTCCAGGCCGTCGAGGGGCTGGTGACCTTCGCCATCCCCCTGGGCGTCCTGCTGGACCACCTGCTGCGCGGCTCCTGGCGCGGCGCCGGGGAGGCGGCCCTGGCCGGGGCAGCAGGGAACCTCGTCGCCCTGGCCTTCCTAGCGACCCTTGGTACCTGGGGGCCTGACTCCCTGGTGTCTGGGCTGACCGTGACCGCCTCCGGCACCGCCCAGCTCGGCATCTCCACCGTCTTCGCCACCCTGGCGGGCCTGCTCACCGGAGCCGGCGACCGCCGAGGCTCCCCGGTGGTGCGCACCGGCTGGGCCGCCCTGTGGACCATCACCGGCCTGGCAGTGCTGCGCAGCGCCCTGACCCTTCCCGGGGCGGTCCTGTCAGTCCTCCTGGGCCGGGTCGTCGGCCTGGTCATGCGCTACGCCGTCGGGGTCAACGACCGCAGGGCGCAGGGGGTCACCCTGGTGCGCGCCCTGCGCCGGGCCGGGGTGGACGCCACCCACCTGGTGCGCACTGACTACAGCCCTACCAGCACCCACCTGCCCGCCCGGGCCTGGAAGGTCACCACCGGCGCGCCCCTGGGCTACACCGAGCAGGTGCGCGAGAACCCCCTGCCGTCCCCCGACGCCCCACCGGCTCCTGCCGCAGCCAGCCAGGCCGAGGAGACCGCAGGACCTGCTAGCACGATCACCGCCGTCGACGACGCCGAGCTGGGCACCGCCCTGGACGCCTTCCTGCTGGAGGCCTCCGGCTCCGCCCTGTCGCCAGGGCGCGCCTCCGCCCACCGCACCTACGCGGCGTGGGACACCTCCGGCCAGCGCCGCGACGTCACCGTGCTGGACGCCGACCGCCAGGTGGCCGGCCTCCTGAGCACCATGTGGGACCGGATCCGCGTCAAGGGCCTGTCCCCCAACCGGGACCTGTCGGTGCGCCCCGCCGCTGAGCACGCCGCCCTCATGACCCTGGAGGCGCGGCGCGCCCTGGTGCGCACCCCCGGCCTCCTGGGGATCGCCGAGGCAGACGAGTCCGTGCTGCTGGTGACCGAGCACGTCGCAGGAGCCCGGTCCGTCCGTGACCTGGGCGAGGACGTCCCCGACCGCGTCCTGCTCCAGCTGTGGGAGCAGCTGCGCCACGCCCACGCCGCAGGCCTGGCCCACCTGGCCATTGACGCGACCAGCGTCGTCGTGGACGCCAAGTCGCGGGTGTGGCTGCTCGACTGGGGCTCAGGCGAGACCATCTCCTCCGAGCTGTCCCGCCGGGTGGATCTGGCCCAGGCGCTGGCGCTGACCGCGCTGACCGCAGGGGCGGATCGGGCCATCGCCGCAGCGTCCCGGTCGCTGAGCACCCAGCAGCTGGCCTCAATCGCCCCGATGCTCCAGCGCGTCGTCCTGCCGCGTGACACCCGCGAGGCCATGGGGCGCCGTGGAGAGAGCCGCCAGGTGCTCCAGGAGCTGCGCGACGCCCTGGTGGCCCTGACACCCACGGCCCAGGCCGAGCCCGCCCGGCTGAGCCGCTTCTCACCACGCACCGTCATCATGGCAGTCATCGGCATGGTGGCGCTGTGGACCCTGCTGGCCCGGATGAACTTCGAGCAGGTCTCCCAGGCCGTGGCCGCCGCCAACGCCTGGTGGATCCTGGGGGCGCTGGTGTTCTCCCTGGCCACCTACGTGGGGGCCGGCCTGACCCTGGTGGCCTTCAGCCCCCAGAGGCTGTCCGTGTGGCGGTCCACCGAGGTCCACCTGGCCAGCTCGGTGGTGGCGCTCGTCGCCCCGGCGGGCGTGGGAGGGGCCGCCATCAACCTGCGCTTCCTCCACCGCAAGGGTGTGCCCACCGCCATCGGTGTCGCCACCGTGGCACTGGTGCAGGTGGTGCAGTTCGTGGTCACGGTGGTGCTGCTGGTGGTCCTGGCGGCGCTGACCGGGCAGTCCACGGGGCTGACCCTGCCGTCCGGGTGGGTGCTGGTCGCCGCAGGCCTCCTCGTGGTCGTGGTGGCCTGCGCCCTGCTCGTCCCCCAGGTGCGTACCTGGCTGTGGGCCAAGATCGAGCCCACCTACCGCCAGGTGTGGCCACGCCTGGTGTGGGTCATGTCCAACCCCGTGCGCCTGTCCGTGGGGATCAGCGGGGCGGTGCTGCTCAGCCTCAGCTACATCCTAGCCTTCGCGGCCAGCCTGTGGGCCTTCGGCTACACCCTGTCCTTCTCGGTCCTGGCCATCACCTACCTGGCCTCCAACACCGTGGGCTCGGTGGTGCCCTCCCCCGGTGGTATCGGACCGGTCGAGCTGGCCCTGACCGCAGGCCTGGTCGCCGCCGGCGTCCCCTCCGGGGTCGCCCTGTCCACCGCGATCGTCTACCGGCTGGTCACCTTCTGGGTCCCCATCCCCGTGGGCTGGCTCAGCCTCCAGCGGCTCCAGAGGGCGGGAGAGCTGTGAGGGGTGGGAGGCTGCTGGGGCACCCAGCCGGTCGCGAAGTGCGCAGCGACCTGGTGACCGGACCGGATACCAGCTGCCTCAGCACCAGCGTGACCACCCCGGAGCCGTACTGGCTGTCCTTCGTGGTGGGTGGGCTCCTGGCCACAGAGGCCACGATTGCAGCTCCCTTGTATCTAGAACTGTGTGATTGGGCGTCGGTCCAGGCAGCCCTGAATGCCGATAACCTGCTGCATGCGCGTACCCGCTCGACGGCAGCCAGACTCACCCGGGAGCTCATTCAGCGGCTGTCGGTGCTCACCGATGCCGAGATCGCCTACCTGGCCGACGCTCCCGGGCCGGATCGTCTGCATCTGATGTGGGTGGCGTTGTGCCGGCATTACGTGTTCGTGGCGGAGTTCGCCCAGGAGGTACTGCGCGATCACTACCTGCTGGGGGTCTCCCGGCTGGTGCCCGCCGACTTTGAGCGGTTCTGGGACTCCAAGGCCCTGTGGCATGCGGAGTTGGAGGAAGCCAGGCCCGCGACGCGTACCAAGCTGCGCACCAACCTGTTCCTGGCGCTGCGTCAAAGCGGGATGCTCGCCGACGACGCTACGATCGTCTCCCCGCTGTTGTCACCGGAGGTGCTGGATCTCCTGGATGGGCGCACACCTAGCGACCGTCGTTTCTTCCCGGTAGGAGGCGGCCTGTGACCGAGTACGACATCGCCTCCGTTGAGCGGCATGTGCTTGCCGTGCTTTCGTCCGACCGGTTCCTGCGCATGGAGGGTCTGGGCAACGAGGTGCCGTTCTTCATCTGGCCCTACCCGCCCGAGCAGGAGCTCCAAGTGCGGGAGGCGACCGGCCGCATCATTGACCGGCTGCGGACCGCGCGCGGGTTGAGTGTCCTTGTGGTGGACCTTTTCGAACTAGCCGTCGAGCTGCTTGAGGCACGCGGGGGCAACATGCTCGAACGCTTGGAACGGATTGAGCCCACTCGCAGCCGCTCGGACTTCCGCCGCGACCTGCAGCGCATGCTCGATCCGGAGCAGCACATTGTCCCCGCGATCAAGCGCCGGGTCGACGCCGAGGCGGACGTGGACCTGCTCGTGCTGACCGGAATCGGGCGGGTTTTCCCCTTCATCCGCTCGCACAACGTCCTGAACAACCTGCAAGTCGCCGTCTCCGGCTTCCCGGTACTCATGCTGTTCCCCGGCGAGTACCGGCAAACGGCGGCTTCGGGGTCATCGCTGGAGCTGTTCAACCGTCTGACGGATGACCAGTACTACCGCGCCAAGAACATCATGGAACAGGAGCCCGCATGAGCCAGATGACGATTGGCAGCCTCTTCGCCAAGGACGTCTCCCGCCCCATTGAGGGAGTCATCAAGGCCGACGACGCCGAGCACCTCGCCACCGAGATCGACGAGTACGTGCTGACCGGCGAGACCGCATCGGCCCTGTCCGAGCTTTTGGAGACGTACACGGATCCGGTCTACAACGGCGGCAACGGCGTGTGGATCTCCGGCTTCTTCGGATCCGGTAAATCGCACCTGCTCAAGATGCTCGCTTACCTGTTGGGTGATGTGCCCGGGCGCTCCAGTGCCAGGCGGCACGCCGTTAAGTCCTTCAAGGAGAAGGCGGAGGCCCAGCAGGACGCCTTCCTGCGCGGCAAGCTCGCCCAGGCGGAGCGGATCCCGGCGACCTCCCTGCTGTTCAACATCGATCAGAAGGCGCCCCTGATCGACAAGAACCAGACCGACGCCCTGCTTCAGGTGTTCGTGAAGGTCTTCAACGAGGCACGGGGCTACTACGCGGGAGAGCCGTCGGTGGCCCGTTTTGAGCGGGACTTGGACCGGCGCGGTCTGCTTGAGGACTTCAAGCAGGCTTTCGCCCGTATCGCCGGTGTCCCCTGGGAGCAGGGACGGGAAGAGGGCATTCTCCAGGAGCACAACGTCACGCAGGCGTTCTCGCAGGTGACCGGTGAGCCCGCATCCGAGAGCATCCTGTCCCGCTATGAGGAGCAGTACTCCCTGTCCATTGAGGACTTCGCCGATGAGGTCGCCCAGTGGTTGGAGGCTCAGCCCGCAGATCACCGCCTGCTGTTCATGGTGGACGAGGTCGGCCAGTTCATCGGCTCCAGCACCAAGCTCATGCTGAACCTGCAGACGATCGTGGAGACGCTGAGTACGCGCTGCAACGGGCGCGCATGGGTGTGCGTCACCAGCCAGGAGGACATGGACGGCGTCATCGGGGACCGGACCAAGACGCAGGGCAACGACTTCTCCAAGATCCAGGCCCGCTTCGCCACCCGCATGAAGCTGACGAGCCACGATGTGGAGGAGGTGGTCAAGAAGCGTCTGCTCAGCAAGACCGCCGCCGGCGAGGCCGCCCTCGACCCGCTGTACGACGAGTTCCATACGAGCTTCCGCGCTCTGTTCGACTTCGTTGACGGCGCCAAGACGTATCGCAACTATGACACCCGGGACAGGTTCGCGCAGGTCTACCCCTTCGTTCCCTACCAGTTCCCCTTCTTCCAGGCGGCCCTGGTGGGGCTGTCCGACCACAACGTGTTCGAGGGCCGGCACGCCTCGGTGGGTGAGCGCTCCATGCTGGGGGTGGTGCAGGAAGTCGCCACGCACCTGAAGGAGCTCCCGGTTGGTGCGGTGGTGCCCTTCGACGCAATGTTCACCGGTATCCGGCAGGCGGTGAAGTCGGCCGCGACTCGCAATATTGCGACGGCACAGGCGCAGCTCCCGGAGGGCCCGGTGCGCGATGTGGCGGTGCGGCTGCTCAAGGCCTTGTTCCTGGTGAAGTATGTGGGCGACTTCTCGGCAACCCCGCGTAACCTGACCGTGCTCCTCTATGACCGCTTCGGCCAGGACCTGACCGAGCTGAATCGGCAGGTGTCCCAGGCGCTCGACCTCCTGGAGCAGCAGACCTATGTCCAGCGCAATGGGTCGGCCTACGAGTACCTGACCAATGAGGAACAGGACATCGAGAACGAGATCAAGAACACCGACGTCGACTCCGAGGAAGTCTCCAAGCTCTTGGCCGAGGTCATCAGCCAGGACGTGGTTCGGGGCGCTTCGGTACGTCATTCGGCCACGGGCCGGGACTTCAGGTACCAGTTGCTGCTGGATGAGGTCTCTTACAGCCGGACGCAGCCGCTGGCGGTGCACTACATCTCTTCCGCCCTGGGGCTGCCTCGTGAGGTCGTAGTGGCCCAGTCCATGGGGCGCGACGAGCTCAGGGTGGTACTGGCAGACGATGCGCGCATGTATCAGGACCTGCGTTTGCTCGTACAGACCAACAAGTACGTCCGACTGCGCGCGGGCTCCTCCCTGACCGAGTCCCAGAGCCACATTCTTGACTCCAAGAAGCGCCAGAACACCCGACGACGCAAGGAGCTGATCTCCCGCGTCAAGCAGGCCATCAGCGACGCGGCGCTGATCATTGGTGGCGCGTCGATTGCCGTGTCCGCCTCGGATCCGGTGCAGCGCGTGCAGGAGGGCATGGAGCAGCTGATCACGCGCACCTACACGAATCTGTCAATGCTCGGCTCTGCGACTTATTCGGAGTCGGACATTGCCCGGTTGGCGAGCGAGGAAGTGGCTCTCCTGGACCGGAGCACGGACACGCTTCAGCCCCTGGCCGAGGAGGTCCACGACTGGGTCTCCGCCCAGCGCAAGCTGGGCGTGAGGACCACCGTCAAGCAGGTCGTCTCCCGCTTCGAGGACAAGCCCTATGGCTGGACCCTGGCGAGCATCCTGTGCGCGATCACCCGCCTGGTTGCCACTTCGCGCGTGTCTCTGACACTCGATGGGAGCACAGTTAAGCGCACGGAGCTTCCCGCCGTGCTGCCCAATGGGAAGAAGCACGACGCGATTGTCGTGACCCCGCAGCGCAACTTCGACGCCGGCGCCGTGAGCGACCTGCGCAGCTTTGCCCAGGAGTTCTTCGCCACTGGGCAGCTTCCGAACGATCCCATGGAGCTGGCCGCTGACGTCGCCGAGCGGCTGGAGGATGAGTATCGGACGCTGAAGACCCAACTGGATGCCTATGGCAAGGCCTATCCCTTCCTGACTGTGCTGAACGAGCCCCTGGAGTTGCTGCGGGAGGTGATCGGGCACGACGCCGAGTGGTATCTGGACAAGTTCTCCGGCCGCACCGATGACCTCCTGGAGGCCAAGCAGGATGTGATCGATCCCGTCAGCCAGTTCCTGTCCGGCAGCCAGAGGACGATCTACGACGACGCCGTGCGCCTGCTGGCCGAGCGCAAGGACACGCTGCGGTACCTGAAGCCGGACGAGGCGCCCGACGTCAAGGCGCTGCTGAACGATCAGAACGTTTTCCGGGGGCAGCGGATGAGGCGACTGAAGGACGCCACCGCCGAGCTGCGCGCCGCCACGGACCGGATCCTGGCCGATGAGCGTGCCACGGCGACGGACCTCATCCATGAACGGGCGAACGATCTGCGTGGCGGCGCCGCCTGGGAGCAGGCCACCGACGCCGGTCGCGCCGAGGTTGACCGCGTGACCGATGCGACCACGCAGCAGGTGGCTGAGGCCGTCTCGGTGCCGGTGATTCGCCAGCTCGCGCGCGAGTTCGACGAGGAGAGCTACGACGAGCTGCTGGCCGCGCTTGAGGCCGCCCGGCGTCAGGCGGAGAGCCGCGCCGAATCCGGCGTCGAGACTCCCCCGGCTCCGGTGGTGGTTCCGCTCAGGCAGTTGCCCCGGCCACGCAGGCGAGTGCTGCGCACGTCCGCAGACGTCGACGCCTACGTCGATGAGCTGCGGGATATCCTCCACAATGCGGTTGTCTCTGGAAAGCAGGTGTCCCTGTGACTGACACGCGGACGTTGGAGGCCTTCGCCGCCTCGGCACGCTCCCAGCTCATGGCGGAGGTAGAGGCCCGCCTTACGGCGGTGCTCTCGGCCACCTCGACGGCGCGGGAGGAGTTCCCGGGCGCCGTGAGGGCCCTGGAGGAGCGTATTCGCCATCACGGCGGTGATGCGGTAGGCCGACGGCGGGTGGTGGAGGAGCAGGCCTACGTCTGGTTCAACCGGATCATTGCGCTTCGGTTCATGGACGCAAACGGCTACGCCTCCCCCGCTCTGGTTTCCCCGGCGGGCGGCGCCGAGGTGGGGCAGCCGGCGGTGCTTGCCGCCGCCAAGCGCGGCGAGTTCGATCCGCAGGTATTCACCAGGCCGGGATCGGCCGAGCGCATTGCCGGCCTGCTTAACGGCACAGTCACCAGTTCCGCCCCGCAGGAGGAGGCCTATGGGCTGATTCTGGGCGCATACTGCGCGCACTGGAACCGGACCATGCCGTTCATGTTCGCCCCCGACGGCGATTACACCGCCTTGCTCATGCCCGCGGACATGCTGGCGGACAGCTCCGTGCGCACGCAGGCGGTCAAGGCGCTGACCGTGGAGGCGTGCCGGGATGTGGAGGTGATCGGCTGGCTGTACCAGTTCTACATCGCCGAGCGCAAGGCGGAGGTGTTCGCCGGTTTCCGGAAGAACCAGAAGGCGGGAGCAGCGGAGATTCCGGCGGCGACGCAGTTGTTCACCCCGGACTGGATTGTGCGCTACCTGGTGCAGAACTCGGTGGGTCGGCTGTGGATGCTCAACCATCCGGACTCCCGCCTGATCGACCAGATGGACTACTACATTGAGCCGGCGGATGGCGAGGTTGACTTCCTGCGTATCGCCGAGCCGGAGCAGTTGACGGTCATGGATCCGTGCTGCGGCTCGGGGCACATGCTGACCTACGCCTTTGATCTGCTGTATGAGATCTATGAGGAGGAGGGCTATGCGCCCTCGGAGATCCCGTCGCTGATCCTCGAGCACAACCTGTACGGCACGGAGATTGATCCGCGTGCCGCGGCGCTGGCCGCCTTCGCCCTGATGATGAAGGCCCGCTCCCGGCAGCGTCGGTTCCCGCGGAGTCCTGTTCAGCCGCATATTCGCGTGATTGAGCCGGTGGAGTTCAGCACCGGTGAGCTCGACCAGCTTGCCGGCCCGGAAGGGAGCGACCAGGCGGCCCGGTACTTCTGGCAGAGCTTCCTCCATGCCGATGTACTGGGCTCCCTCATTGTCCCCGACGCTGCGTCGCTGCCTGGCGCCAGGGAGCGACTGGCGGCGCTCGAGACGGACACCTTGGACGCCGCGGATCTGCACGCGCGCGCCGAACGGGTGGTGATCCAGGCTGAGTATCTGACTCGCTCCTACGCCGTGGTGGCGACGAACCCACCGTACATGGGCAGCAGCAACATGGGTCCGGTGCTGTCCACCTGGGTGAAGAAGCACCACCCGCAGGCGAAGTCCGACCTCATGACGGTGTTCATGGAACGCGCCTGCGAGCTGTGCGCCCCGGCCGGCGTATGGGCAATGATTAATCTACCTTCCTGGATGTCACTCAAGTCATTCACCCAGTTCCGCATCAATCTGCTTCGGCGCACAACTATTAACTCGCTCGTGCACCTAGGACGGGGAGTCTTCGGATCAGACTTCGGAACTGTCGCATTCACCACAACTAATTCTCCCGCAACACATAACCACATAGGCACCTACCGGCGCCTCTTCACGGCTCACGTAGAAGTCAGGTCTGTGGAGACAATTAGGAACCTGTTCCTTGATCGCGCATTTGGATATTACGAGCTCTCACAGGACACGCTACTCGCTCTTCCTGGATCACCGATCGCCTACTGGCTGTCGCCCGCTATGACGCGCGCCTTCACCATCGGCAAGCCGCTCGGCGAGGTCGCCGAACCGAAAGTTGGCCTACAGACCGGAGACAATGCCCGTTTCCTGCGCCAGTGGTTCGAGGTCTCCCACTCCCGCACCTGCTTCGATGCCGACTCCCGCGGGGCGGCCACCGCCTCCAACGCCAAGTGGTTCCCGCATCTCAAGGGCGGTGAGTTCCGCAAGTGGTGGGGCAACCAGGACTACGTCATCAACTGGGAACACGATGGCGCCGAGCTCTGCGACTTCCGCCCACGCTCCGTCATACGCAACCCCGACTCCTACTTCAAGCCCGCCATCTCCTGGTCACGCGTTTCTAGCGGAGACCCTGCCTTCCGTATCGCTTCCCAAGGCTTCATTCCAAACGACGTAGCTCCCGTCATACCCATATCGGGTTCGCCCCCTCACCATATTCTGTCGTTACTGAACTCTAGTTGCGCGCATGGGATTCTTGAGTCATTGGCCCCGACTGTGCACTTCGAAGTCGGTCAGCTCGGAGAACTTCCCATCCTTGCGGATGGCACTGCCCCGCGCCCAGATGCGACCGTCGCACGACGCTTGATCAACCTGTTCCGCGACGACTGGAACGCCTACGAGACCTCATGGGACTTCAAGTTCAACCCGCTCGTCAGGCGTGCTCGTTCGGGAGGATCCCTGGCGGACGCGCTGGAGCGTTGGTGGCAGGACTCCCTCAGCGCTGCTCGCGAGGCTCGGGAACTTGAGACCGAGAACAATCGCTACTGGGCTGAGGTCTACGGCCTCCAGGATGAGGTTCCCATTGAAGTCCCGCTGAGCCGGGTCTCGCTCACCTCCAACCCCTACTTCCGCTACGCACCCAACAAGGGCGCGACGCGCACGGACGAGGAGTATCGCCGCCTCTTCACGGCAGATGCCGTCCGCGATCTCATCTCCTACGGCATTGGCTGTCTCTTCGGCCGCTACAGCCTCGACACCCCCGGCCTCGTGCTCGCCGACCAGGGCGATAGCATCCAGGACTTCCTCGACGTGGTTCCGCAGCCGAGCTTCGCCCCCGATGAGGACGGGGTCATCCCCATTACCTCCGGCGAGTGGTTCACGGACGACATCGTCACCCGCTTCCGCTCCTTCCTCGTGGCCGCCTTCGGGAGGGACCACCTCGAGGCGAATGTCCGCCTGGTTGAGAGCACGCTGGGCAAGTCCCTGCGGCAGTACTTCGTGAAGGACTTCTACAAGGACCACTGCCGCCGCTACTCCAACCGGCCGATCTACTGGATGGTCTCCTCCCGCACCGACAACAAGGCGGCCTTCCAGGCGCTGGTCTACCTGCACCGCTACACCCCGGACACGCTGAACACGGTGCTGGGTGACTACCTGCGAGAGTTCCAGGCGAAGCTGCGTTCTGAGATCGGCCACCTGGAACGCGCGAATACGGCCGCCGACCAGAAGCGCGCCGACGCCCACCGCAAGGCTCTGACCGAGTGCGAGGACTACGAGCGGGACGTCCTGTTCCCCATGGCCTCCCGCCGCCCGTCCATCGATCTCGATGACGGAGTCCTGGTCAACTACCTCCGCTTCGGCGCAGCCCTCCAGACGATCCTCGCCATCGACAAGAAGCGCCGCGACGTCCAAACCTGGACCTGGCCCACCCACCGACTAACTCAGGAAGGAGATAGCTGAAATGGAATGGCTCGTCCCGTTTCTTTCTCTGATTGGCGCCTTGCTCGGAGGGTCGGTTTCAGCGATCGTCTCGAACCGTCTCGCGGAGAAACGTCTCGACGTAGAACTGATCAGAGAAGCGCGCATCGTTCTTGAACGGTGGTATGCGACACGGGTAGGCCCACTTGACCCACAGTATCCTGGCATCGATCCAAAACGTTTGAAGAGCATCAGCGACCAGACCCTTGAAGGCTTTTTCAAGAGATGCTTCGAGGAGAGTTTCAGGCTTCTCGCAGCACTCGGCTCAGTGCGATCGTGGGATGATAGAATCGGAGATGTTATTGACAGGTCAGATTGGCGCATCCCGGAAGACTCCGTCCCAGAGTTACGGATAGCGCTCAAAGACGCCGAACACAGGGCACGAAGACAATTATGGACCCCGCGAAGGTAGGACATTCTTACTAGGGACTCAAATAATGGCAGGGGAATCTATGATCGGTTACCTGGGTTTAGATCCGGATGGCCGGATTTCTGATATCGAGGGCAAGACCCTCGAGCTCAAGCGCGATCTGTCGTCACCCGACGGGCCGCTGCGGACGATTGTGGCCTTCGCGAACTCGGCGGGCGGGCGGCTCGTTGTAGGTGTCGCGGACGATGGCACGGTGGTTGGCGTCGAGGATCCGCTCGCCGAGGAGGAGCGCATCGCCAGCCTCATCGATGACCGGATCTCGCCCCAGCTGGTCCCCGCGATCGACCTGGTGACGGTGGGAGACAAGACGTTGCTCGTCGTCGACGTGCCGCTCAGTACTCGTCGCCCTCACTACATCACCCGCCAGGGCCCCGAGGTCGGCGTCTACGTGCGCCTCGGTTCCACCACGCGGCAGGCGGACCCGGCGCTGGTGGCCGAACTCGAACGCAACGCGCGCGGCATCGCCTTCGAAGACCTGCCCGAACCGCGCGCCACACTGGGCGACCTCGATCTGCAGGTCCTCTCCGAGCTGCGCGGACGCACCACGTCTGTCGACGACCTTTTGGCACTCGGCCTTGCCGTCAGACAGGGGGACCAGATCGTCGCCACCAATGCGGGCGTCCTCGCCGCCTGCCCCGACCCTTCGCGCTTCCTTCCCTCCGCCTGGGTCCAGTGCGGGCGCCTGCGCGGCCCGCACGGCACCGACATCTTCGACCAGACCGAAATCCACGGCCCCATGCCGCTGGCCGTCGACCCCGCCGTGGACTTCCTGCTCAAGCACGCCTACAAGACCGCGGTCTTCGGCGAGGTCCGGCGCCGCGACGTCTACTCGATCCCCATCGAGCCGATCCGCGAGGTGATCGTCAATGCCCTCGTGCACGCCTCCTACGCGGAACGGGGCACGCCCATCCGTATCGGCTTCTACGACGACCGCATCCAGGTGGACAGCCCGGGCCTGCTGCTGCCGGGCATGACCATTGACTCCATGCGTCGCGTGTCCCGCCTGCGTAACCCCGCCCTCGCGCGCATCTTCCGCGAGGCCGGGATTATGGAGCAGTGGGGTACCGGTGTCCAGCGCGTCTTCGAGCAGGTGGCCGAGGCCGGCCTGCCCGAGCCTGTGATCGAAGAGGTCCAGGACCGGGTGCGGGTCACCATCCAGATCCCCAGCCATGACCCGCGGCACGCGGCCGCCATACACGCCGGGTCGCACGAAGCTCGCCGCGCCCGTGAGCCTGATGCCAGGGCACAGAAGTCTGCGGAACATACCTACTCGGAACATACCTACACGCGTAGCGATGATGATAGATATGTCGGTAGGTATGATGTGGTGATGATGCAAGCGGCGGCGAATGGTCCGGTTCACCGGAACACACTCTTGGAGGCTGCTGGGCTCAGAGCCCTGTCGCAGAACTACCAGCGCCACGTAGTCCCGCTGCTGGAACGCGGATTACTCGCCATGACCGTGCCTGACAAGCCCCGAAGCAAAGCGCAGCGATACATCCTTACGGACGAGGGCCGCGCCTACCTGCGCACCCATACGGGAGAAGCCGAATGAACGCCATGTCAGCCATCCAGCGTCAGCTCCGCGAGCGCTTCGACCGCCCCGGAGAAGCCGGACGGATCGTCGTCTGGTCGGACCCGGAAGGCAGGTACGGCGACTCCCTCGATGACCTCAACCTGCCCGACGTCACCGTGTTGCAGGTCGAGAGCAACGAGTTCGCCATCAAGCGCCGAGTACTGGTCACCGAGCCGAAGAGCAAGTTCCTGCTCTACCGCCACCGCCAGCCGGATACGCCGGAGACCGTGACGGACAACTGGCTCAAGGACCTGGAGCTCGCCTACGGGACCTTCACCGCGGACCACGACTCACTCCTCATACAAGAGCTCGGGGGCGGCCCGGCGCTGCGCGGCGTCGTCGAGCAGTACCCACGCTTCTTCGACAGTCGGCGACGCCGCGAGGCACTCAAGCCGCGACTGCGGCCGGACGACGACGGTAAGGACATTGCCGCCTCCATGGCCGCCGTCGTGCTGGGCACCGATGAGCGCTCACTGGAGGCGCTCTGGCGGGAGCTGCTGATGGAGAACGCAGAAGGCAAGTCGGACGGCATTGATGAGATCACCCGCCTGGGGCTGGCCGACTTCCATTGGAAGGGGACGCATGAAATCTACGGTTACGCCCCCGACGAAGCGCCCAGCGTCGATGACTTCGTGGCGTGGCTGTTCAACCGGGCATGGGAGCAGTTCGCTCCCACCCAGGCGGACTTGGGCGCCGATCAGTACGCCAATATCCGCCGCGACTTCAGCACCTGGCACAACGACTTCCGCTTCGCTCACACCTACCGAGTCCTGGCCGATCGCGCGGCAGAGCTGCTCGGCATCGACGAGCAGGTGGCCGACCTTGACCTACCCGAGCTGCTGGGGCGCAAGACATTCCCCCTGGTGGACCAGGAACTCGTCCGCCGACTGGCACACCAGGTGCACGAGCGCGCCCTCGCGGACACGGAAGCGCAGAATGCTGTGCACAGTCGTTCCGCTCTGCCGTGGTACAGCGAGTTCGAGCATGGCTATGGAGCCGTCAGCGCGGCGTCAGCCCTGCTGACACGTATCGACTCCGGCTCCTGGAACTGCTCCTCCCCGCGGGAGGGCTTCGCCCACTACACCCAGCAGTGGTTCGCCATCGACCAGGCCTACCGGCAGTTCCACCGACACCTCGACCTCTATGAGCCGGACTCCCCCCTCGACGCCCTGAAGGCGACGGTCGAAGCCGCCTACATCAATGACTTCCTCACTCCCCTCGGACAGTCCTGGCGCAAGCAAGTCGCCGGCATGGAGCGCTGGCAGATCGAATCGGTCCCCTCGGCCACGTCCTTCTTCACCGAGCAGGTCAGTCGGCCTTGGCTGGACAAGGGCAAGAAGGTCGTCGTCATTGTCTCCGACGCGCTGCGCTACGAGGTGGGTGAGGAACTGGGCCGGCGCATTAGCCAGGAGGACCGCTTTACGGCTCAGCTGTCCGCCATGCTCTCGGCCCTTCCGTCCTACACCCAGCTCGGCATGGCTGCGCTGCTACCACACGAGTCGCTGGCCTTCGCGCACACCGACGACGGATCGGTTGAGGTTGACCGCGCGCCCAGCGGAGGAACCGAGAACCGGGCCAAGCTGCTCGCGCCCATGAGCGGCACCGCGATCCAGGCCAATCAGCTCTTGAGCCTGAAGCCCGGTCAAACCCGTGAGATCATCAAGAACCACCGGTTGCTATACGTCTACCACAACCAGATCGACGCCACCGGAGACAAGCAGACCACCGAGCCGGACACCTTCCGTGCCTGTGAGGACGCCATCGCAGACCTGGTAAGGCTCGTCAAGAAGCTGGCGAACGCCAACGTCAACAACATCCTCATCACCGCCGATCACGGCTTCCTCTACCAGGAGAGCCAGCTGGAGGAGCAGGACTACCTGTCGGTCAAACCGCATGGTGACGCCCTGCTGCATGTGAACCACCGCTTCGTGCTGGGGCGCGGTCTCAAGCGGGACAACGCGTTCATCACCTACTCCCCCAACCAGCTCCGGATGTCCGGGGACATCGAGGCGCAGGTGCCCGGATCCATTCACCGCATCCGTACGGCGGGCTCCAGCACGCGCTTCGTGCACGGCGGGGCTTCTCTCCAGGAGGTCGTGGTGCCCGTCATTGCCGTCAACAAGCGGCGCGCATCAGACACTCGCCAGACCCCCGTGAAGATCGTCGCCGAGACGAACAGGATCACCACCGGGCAGATCACCGTGATGCTGTTCCAGCAAGAGCCGGTCAGCGAGAAGGTCAAGCCGCGCCGTCTGATCGCGGGCCTGTACGCAGGCGACACATTGATATCCGACGAGGTCACGGTGGACTGCTCTCAGGACTCCGCAGAGGCCCGGGACCGGTTCTTCCCAGTCACCCTGGTATTGAGCAGGGATGCGGATACCTTCAACGGTGAGACCGTTGAGCTTCGGCTGGCCGAACCGGTCGGCTCACAGCGTCGTCCCTACGGGGACAAGGCCCGTTTCACCCTGTCGCGCACCTTCACCAGCGACTTCGGCGCCGACTTCGACTTCTAGGATGCAAGCATGATCACCCCGCACCCCGCCAAGCCGGAGCCCACCGAGCCGGAGCCGACCGACCAGGATCAGCGCCCCTCCCCCACGCCGCTGGACCGTAAGATCGCGGCAGCATTCCCCGGCGTCGTCGTGCGCAAGGACCTCGTCAAGGCCGTCAAGGGCAACGCCATCGTGCCCACCTACGTGCTGGAGTACCTGCTGGGCCAGTACGCCGCCACGGATGACGACGCCACCATTCACTCCGGCATTGAACAGGTCAGACGCATCCTCCGGGACCATTACGTGCACCGGGGCGAGAACCGCCTCATCCAGTCGCGCATCCGAGAGAAGGGTCGCCACCGCGTCATCGATAAGGTATCCGTCTCCCTCAACGAGAAACTGGACATCTATGAGGCCGAGTTCTCCAACCTGGGCATCAGCAAGGTGGAGATCGGCGCCGAGACCGTGCGCAGCCACCCCAAGCTCCTGACCGGCGGGGTCTGGTGCATCTGCGGCATCGTCTACGCCTACTCGGGCGACCCGAAGGACGTTCCCTGGCGGCTGCACTCCCTCAAGCCCATCCAGCTCTCGCGCCTGGACCTGGACTCCTACACCACCGCCCGGGAGCAGTTCAGCACCGAGGAGTGGATCGACCTGCTCATCCAGTCCATCGGCTTCAACCCCGCCATGTTCGGCCCCCGGGCCAAGCTCCTCCACCTGGTGCGCCTGATCCCCTTCGTGGAGCGCAACTACAACCTGGTGGAGCTCGGTCCCAAGGGGACCGGCAAGTCGCACATCTACTCCGAGTTCTCGCCGCACGGCATGCTGATCTCCGGGGGTGAGGTGACCGTGCCGAAGCTCTTCGTGAACAACGCCTCCGGGCGGATCGGCCTGGTGGGTTACTGGGACTGCGTCGCCTTCGACGAGTTCGCCGGCAAGAAGAAGCGGGCCGACCGGGCGCTGGTCGACATCATGAAGAACTACATGGCCAACAAGTCCTTCTCCCGTGGCGTCGAGACGCTCGGCGCGGAGGCCTCAATGGTGTTCGTCGGCAACACCTCCCACACCGTGCCCTACATGCTCAAGAACTCTGACCTGTTCGAGGAGCTGCCCGAGCAGTACCACGATCCCGCCTTCCTGGACCGCATCCACTGCTACGTGCCCGGATGGGAGTTCGAGCAGATCCGCGGCGAGATGTTCTCGTCCGGCTATGGATTCGTCGTCGACTACCTGGCCGAGGTGCTCCGCTCCCTGCGCGACACCGACTACTCCGACCGCTACCAGGACTCCTTCGCGCTGTCAGACGACCTATCCACTCGTGACCGCGACGGCATCCACAAGACCTTCTCCGGCCTGATGAAACTCATCCACCCCTCCGGGCGGGCCAGCCCCGAGGAGATCGACGCCCTGCTGCGGATTGCGCTCGAAGGACGTAAGCGCGTCAAGGACCAGCTTGTGCGTATTGATAGCACCATGAAGGCGGTCCATTTCGATTACACCTGCTCAGGGGAATCGCGGTCTGTGACTACCCTGGAGGAAGAGGAATATCCCCGGCTCTACCACCAGGTCACCGAAGCGGATGAGGCTGGCACAGACAGCTCCGATGATGTCCCCTTAGCCAGTGCCCAGCAGCCCCAGAAAGAAACTGCCAGGCAGGCCAGTGCGCACTCCAAGCCCCAGGAGGGGCACCTGGAGTTCACCGAGGGCAGGCGGGGCTTCACTTACGACCGCTATATCGGCCCCTACCTGCATGGCGCCACACGAATCGACGTTATTGACCCCTATATTCGTCAGCCTTACCAGGCACGCAACCTGATGGAACTTATTGAGACTATCGCCAAGTTTACTGACACCACGAGCGATGTGACCGTACATCTGACTACCAAGCGTGACGATGACGGAGTCTTCTCAGCAAGACAGCAGGAGAGTCTGGAGACGATTCGCACCAATTCCGCCGTTGCCGGCATTAGTTTTGAGTACTCCTTCAGGCAGACGATTCACGACCGCACCATCACTACTGATAGTGGATGGCGCATCCTGCTGGGACGCGGTTTGGACGTGTTCCAGCCCTTCAACACCGACTGGCTCGACCTGCGACTGCGCCAGCAGTTCTTCCGGCAGCTCAAGGAGTTCACCATCACTTACGTGAAGCAGGATTCAGGTATCCGGTCCTGACAGGCTCTCTCGCGTGCTACCACCTAGCCCACAGCCAGCGCCGCAGGAGCACCTGATCAAGTCAGGTGAAATATGACCCTGCCCACCGTGGTACGCAGGGGCGTGCTCGGCGACGGCGTGCAGGATGCCAGGCAGCCCACTCACCGCCCAGAGGTGCCCAGGCGCACACGGTCACGCAGCCGAGCACGTCCCCGTACAGCGTCAAGGTCAGAGAAAGGGCGTCCCAGATGGGTCAGGACCCCTTCCTGACACTAATTTTTACCGCGCGCTAGCACCACTGGCTCTTGACGTCGATACGACAGTGGGACGACGTCAGCGCTACCGTCGGCCAAGACTCAGCAGCACGTGAGCGTCCCCCTCCAGGGCGTCGGTGCGACGATCGGACTAGGCCGGTCGTCGCAGGAGAATCCTGGGTCACCACGGCCATCGCATTCTTGCCGATGTTATGGTGCATACACCTGTCACGCAGTCAGCGCCTCAGCGCCTGACGGGGGTGGAGCCGGAAAGGAGCTCAACGGTGAGTAGCCAGCACCTGGTGGTGCGTAGTGCGGGACTGACGAAGCGGTACGGGGTTACTGAGGTGGTCAGTGGTGTGGGCCTGGAGGTGCCTGCGGGGCAGGTCTACGGGTTCCTGGGTCCCAACGGGGCTGGTAAGTCCACGACGATGAAGATGCTGCTGGGGCTGACTCGCCCCTCCGTCGGCAGCGTGGAGGTCTTTGGTGAGCCGTTCTCGCCCCAGCGCACGCTGGCGCGGGTGGGGTCCCTGATCGAGCAGCCCTCCTTCTACGGCCACCTCACCGGGCGGGAGAACCTCGACATCGTGCGCCGGGTCAAGCACCTGCCCGCCTCCAGCGTGGGCCAGGCCCTCGACACCGTGGGACTGTCCCACGCCGGCGACAAGCTGGCGCGGGCCTACTCCCTGGGCATGAAGCAGCGCCTGGGCCTGGCGATGGCCCTGCTGGGAGACCCTGAGCTGCTGGTCCTGGACGAGCCCACCAACGGGCTGGACCCCTCCGGCATCCACGAGATCCGTGACCTCATCACCAGCCTGCCGCGCACCCGGGGCATCACCGTGCTGGTCTCCAGCCACCTGCTCAGCGAGATCGAGCAGATGGCCGACACCATCGGCATCATCACCCAGGGCCACCTGGTCTACCAAGGCCCCCTGTCCGCCCTGAGGGAAGCAGGTCGCCTCGTCGTCCGGGTGAACACCTCTCAGGCCGTGCCCGCCGCCCGAGAGCTGGCCGCCCAGGGCTGGCAGGTCGGTTCCGTGGAGGACGGAGAGATCACCCTGCCCGCCTACAGTGACGAGCACGTCGCCCGCCTCGTCACCACCTTGGTCAGCGTGGGCACCAGCATCTACCGCGTCGAGCTGCGCCGCCGCTCCCTGGAGCAGATCTTCCTCGACATCACCGAGCAGGCACCCCCACAAAGCCAGCCCACCCCTACCCAGCCCGGAGCGCCACGACACACCCACCAGCCACCCTGGCCGCAGGGTGTCCAGCACCAGCCACAACAGGCACCCCCACAGCCTGAGACGCCCCACCCGGTGACCGCGCACCATGCCATGGGTCAGGCCGCCCGCCCAGCATCGGCCACTCAGGTGCCATCCCACCAGACCGCTTACCAGAGGCCACGGGGAGCGGGAGAATGAGGGCACTGGGACTGGAGATCTCCAAACTCACAAGGTCTCGTCTGTGGCTGACCCTGGTCCTGGCCACCGGCATCGAGCTGGCCTGGGCCACAGCAGTCCTGAGCATTATCATCACACGCTCTGGCACTACCGGGATCGCTGTGGACGCTGGCTACGCGATCGGAGAGACATCAAGCGTACATACCGTGGTCACCCCCATCATCTCTGCGGTCGTCGCCTCACGCCTTGCCGCCATGGAGCACGACAGCACCATGCTGTCCCAGCTCCTCGCCGACGGCCAGCCGCGCGCCCCCTTGTTCCTGGCTAAGCTCACCACTGCCGTGACCGCCTGCTCGGTGCCCGCCCTCGCCCTCGTGCCCACCGCCACCCTGGTAGCCGCTGTCGGCGGCGTGCCCGCTGACCCTGGTCTGACCGCCACCTGGCTGGGCGGGCTGATGGTGGCCAACATCGCCATGACTGCTATCCACCTGGCCCTGGCCCTGCTCGTGCGCCGCCAGGCCCTGACCCTGGCCGTCGGCGCCCTGGGTGCCCTGAGCGCCAGCCTCGTCGGCTTCGTCGTGCCTGACTCCGTGGCCACCCTCCTGCCCTGGCAGTACCCTGCCCTGCTCGTACCCGTGCGTATGCAGCAGACCGAGGGCACGATCACCGGCTTCGTCCCCGTCGACCACCTGGGCACTTACATCACCATCGTCATCATCGTCAGCCTGGTCGCCACCGCTGTCGCCCAGGCCACCTTCAGCCGGCAGGTCACGCGCTAGACCTGCCGTCCGCCACCAGGCCGGAGACAACCAGGAGACCCCCATGACCAGCGTCACCATGACTACCTCCATGCCTGGCAGGCCCAGCATGCCAGGCCAGCCCACCACGACAACGGGCCAGGTGCTGCGGCCCAGCGCCAGCACACCCGCACCCATTCGCCCCAGCCCGCACAGCGGGACTGGCGGCTGGCTGCGCGAACGGATCCTGCTGCCCTTGGCTCTTGAGCACGCCAAGTCCAGGCGCCCCTGGATCCTCCCCGCCCTGGCCTTAGCCCTGGCCGCCCTCAACGTCGCCAACGGGGCTGGCAGGTACATGTCCTACACCGAGAGCTTCCAGGCCCAGGGCATCACCTGGCAGGTCGTGTGGGGCCAGGGCGGGCTGCTGTGGAGCGTCTTCTTCCTGCCCATGCTGATCACCTTCCATGCCGCCGGCCTCACCCGTATGGAGCACGAGCACGACAACTGGCGCCGCATGGCTACCTACGGCGCCGCCACCACCACCTACACCGGCAAGCTCGCCCTGATCACCCTGTTCGCCCTCTACTGCCAGACGGCCTTCCTCCTGCTCGTACTGGCTGCCAGCACCGCCCTGGGCTTCCACCTCACCCTCACCGACCTCGCCACCATGACCACCTGGGTTCTCCTGGGCACACTGGGAGCCGTCACCATCGCCACCGCCCAGCTGCTCATCGGCATCTACGTGCCCAGCCTCGCCACCACCGTCCTGACCGGCCTGGGAGCCTCCTTCCTCAGCCTGGCCCTCACCCTCGTCGCCCCACCACTCACCGGCATCTACCCCTACTCCCAGGCCACCATCGGCATGCAGGCCCGCACACTGTCCACACCCTCACCCGCAGGTCTCACCTGGTTCCTCGTCTGGAACGGCATCCTCATCACCGCCACCGTCCTCCTCAGCAGGCGGGCACTCAGAAAAAAGCAGCACTGATGCCACGGAAATCTAGCGAGTACGCGTTGACGGGCCTGAGGGGCAGGCAAGCATATGCTGTCATAGCATGAGTTACCTACCGTACTCGCACGCAAGACTACCCGGGTATCACCGGATCATTCACGGTCACCCGTCCTCCGTATGCTGGCAAGCAGCACTCCAAGCAGCAGCATCTCCATCACGACGAGGACGGATATAACCACCGCCCTCATAAGGCCGTCGGCAAAAAGCAACACCAGCATGGCAATCGATACCAGCCAGCCCGACCAGGCGATAGCCATGACCCTCGTCTTACCGGAGGATACATCAAGCACGTTAGGTCCCTCTTCTGCATAAACGTCGGAGTCACCGGACCCTGCCGCCTCCCCTCAAGGAGACAGCGGGACCAGGATGCCCTGTCCCAAAAGGTGGGTGCAGCGCCCCGAGGGGCGGATATCTACTCGTGGCGGAAACTGCCCTACTTCTTGCCCCTCGTCCTCACGACGACCGCAGTAAGAACCCCAACAAGGACAAGCATAACCGCAATATTGACGAACTGAAGATGGGGTGCATCAATAAACACGGCACCCAACGCGGCTAGAGCCCCGAGGGCAACAATCAGGGCCGCTATAACTCCAGATGTTCTCATAGACTTGTCGGACACTGTGTCTCCTTAAATTGAGATGGAAAGGTATCCGATCCGCGTGAGGACATCCGTTCTTACGCGGACCGGGTGGGCTCGGACAGAATCAGGTAGCAACCGCATCGCCGCGACACCAGCACCACCCCCCAAAGACAGACTCGGCAGAGGGCGACGACGGCACAGGCGTGTAGACCCTCGAAGCAGAGCAGCCCGGATAAGGAAAGGCACCTTGCGGGGCAGCGGGCACATTGATAGTACGGGTGAGGGGCGTGCGGATCCGCCAACCGGGCTAGCCGACCAGACGAGGCTTCCCGGGCGGGCAGCAGCAGCCCGTCTGCCCAGTACTGTTCCCGGCTGCCGGTCAAGGCTTCCCCGGGCGGGCACCTGCAGCCCGGAGCCGAACCCGGCCAGACCGGTGAGGCTGCCGAACAGCAGACCACCCCGTGACGCTGTCGATGGACAGCACCAACAGCCCTGGTGCAGCCGATGCGCAGACGGTGCGCCACGTCGCCTGCTGTCAATCTCATGAGTCCGGGCACCTTCTCGTAAAAACTAAGTTGCTCACAATAACGATCACTCTTCACTTGCCTCTCCGCGCAACTTATGTACGGCGCAGCCACCCCGACGCACGCACCCCACTGGCCCTTGACAAATCCGTGACACGTGCTGTAGGAAATTCCTATGGGCGTGTCGAGCGGGCGCGAGCGGGCCGGGACCGGCCAGCCAGGCGCAACAGCCTCGGAACCGCCAGTGCCTCGTGACGAGCGCAGGCGCTACGCCACCGCCGGGTTCCTCATCGGGCTGGTCAACCTGGTGCTCATGATGACTCTCATCGAGCCTGCAAGCCTGGCACGCCTGGCCTTCCTCCTTTTGGCGCTTCTCACCCTGACAACAATGCCGATGCGCCCGCTGACCGGTGCCGTGACCTACCTGGCGCTGTGGGTGGTCCTTCTCGGGTTCCCGGGACCACACGCCGACGACGTCGCCATCACCCACGCGGCTCTCTTCTTCTTCCTGGGGCGCTTCCTGCCCCTGTGGGCCGCACTGTGCCTGGGAGCAGCAGTTCCACTGGCCGCTGTCGCACTCACCTCCCCACCCACAGTGCTACCTTGGCTGTTCCTTCTTGCCTGCACCCTTCCACCGGGTGCGCTCTTACGACGCAGGGAGGCCACGCTGCGTCAGGAGATCACCGCTGGGGAAGAACGGCTGGAGGCCGTGCGCGCCGAGGTGGCACGGGAGATGCATGACCTGGTGGCCTACTCCATGTCCCAGACCGTGCTGCGTGCCCGCGGCAGCCGCGGACCCCTCCTACCCGGAGGACGTACGCCAGGAACTCCAGGCGATCAGCGCTACGGCTGCTGACGCGCTCCACGAGCTGCGCCTGGTGGTGCGGGCGCTGCGGCGTACCCAGGCAGGCTCCGCGCTGGAGGACCCCTCAACCAGTCCGCAGACCGTGGCCGTCGACCTGGACGCGGCGCTCCAGGCCGTTGCCGACGACCTGTCCGCCTCCGGGTTCACCGTCACGCTGCGCAGCACAGACGAGGGCGAGTGCCCTCGGCTCCATGCCGCCACCTTGTCCCGGGTAGCACGTGAGATGGGGGCCAACATCATGCGCCACGGCACCACCGACCAGCCGGTGATGATCACCCTGGTCAAGAAAGCCAGCCATGTGCGCCTGATCTCGACCAACGGTATCTCCCCCAGCCCCGCCCACGACCTGCCTACCTCGGGCACAGGACTCCTGGGTATGCGGGAGAGGCTCGCCGCTGTCGACGGCTCCCTGTCCACCCAGGAAGAGGACGGCAGCTGGACCGCCTCCGCAGTCGTGCCGCTGGAGCCACCACCCGCCCTCCCGCAGGAGACACCACCATGACCAGCACCGAGACAACCGCCACGATCCGCGTCGGGATCGCCGACGACGACCCCCTGGTACGCCGCACCCTCACCAGCCTGCTGTCCAGCACCGAGCAGGTGCACGTCGCCTGGACCGCCAAGGACGGCCAGGAGGCCCTCGGGCTCATCCGCTCCCCGGACACCCCGTCCGTCCAGGCCCTCCTTCTTGACGTCCAGATGCCCCGCACGGACGGGCTTACCCTCGCCCAGATCCTCCACCAGGAGGTCCCCGACCTGGCCGTCCTCATCCTGACCGCCTTTGCCACCGACTCCGCCATGGAGCAGGCCATGGCTGCAGGAGTACGCGGATTCGTCGCCAAGGACGACGACATCACCTCCTTGGTAGGGACCATCCAGCAGGCTGTCGCAGGTAACTTCGTCATGTCCCCGACGGTCTCAGCCGTCGTCGCGGAGCACCTCCAGCCAGACGGCGCCCACAGTACCTCCCACTCATCACCCTCCTCGCCTGGGGGTCGCAGCGGCACGCCTCTGCAGCGCTCCCCAACGGCGTCACACTGACCGCCCGGGAGCAGGAGATCCTGGCCCTCCTCGCTGAGTCCCTGACCAACAAGCAGATCGCCCGCCGTCTTACCCTCAGCCAGGCCACGGTCAAGGCCCACGTCTCCGCCATTATCGCCAAGCTCGGTGTGCGGGACCGGGTCGGCGCCGTCGTCTACGCCCTCAACAACCACCTCCTCTAGCCGGGCCCAGCACTCCGGTGGGCGGGGCGCCGACCAGGTGGCTACGAGGCTACGGCGTCAGTCATCCCCGGCACCCACGTGGGCGGGGCGCCGGCCGGTGGTTGACGGCGGCCTCCTCTGGAGCCGGCCCCGGCCCGGGCCACCGCCTGCAGCCAGAAGCACGACCTGGCTACCGGCCAACCGACCAGGCCGCACGGCCGGTGCCAGGACACGGCAGCCGGAGGAGGATGGCCCTGCCACCAACCACCAGCACCCGGAAGGAGTACCCATGCACACGCTGCACCTCATTAGCATCGTCGCCCACGACGGAGCACTGGCCTGGCTCGACAGGCTGTTCTGGTCGTAAGCAGCACGCCACAGCAGACACCGGCGCCCACCGCGTGTCCGGGCAGCTCACCAAAGCCGACCAGCCCAAGCCCATCACTGCCACCCCCAGCACTGCCAGGTCACCGACGCCAGCGGCTGGCTGGCAGACCCGCGAAGCCCCACGGGAACCACCGCACGTCACCACCCACACCACTGACCGCGGCCTCCTCCGCTCCCGCCCTCCACAACCACACCGCAGCAACGGAAACTCCCAATCTCTCCCACCTGCCCCCAGATGTGAGATGAGGTTGCGACGCCGTTGACCTTGACAGATCTGTGATACACGATATATCACAGTGTTGTGGGGGTATCTACCGGACCCAGGCAGATCCTCCGCCGCCCGCTACGGTCGGCGGACCACTGGCCGTACGCCGTGGCCGGGCTCCTCCTGGGCCTGGCCAACATGGCGTTCGTCCTGGTCTACGGTGGCACCCTCAGCCCGCAGCGTCTTGCCTTCCCTCTCCTGGCGCTACTGGTGCTGCCCCTCGTCGCGCTGCGCCCGCTGCCAGGTGCCCTGGCCTACCTGCTGCTGTGGGCAGCCTTCCTTCACACCCCCACCGCCCTCCCAGGCGACCTCCTGGCACCCACGGCTGTCTTCCTTTTCCTCCTGGGACGCTTCCTGCCCCCGTGGTCCGCGCTCGCCCTGGCCTCGGTGCTCCCGGTGGCTGCCGTCGTCCCCTTCGGCCTCTATCAGACCGCCGTCCACCAGTTGTTTCTCCTCAGCTGCTCACTCATCCCGGGAATGCTCCTGCGCCACCGGGACCTTGCCCTCCAGCGGGAGATCTCCAGCGCTGCCGAGCACCTGGCCTACACCCAGGCCGTGGCCAGGGAGATGCACGACCTCGTGGCCTACTCCATGTCCCAAACCGCGCTACGCGCTCAGCGCGCGGCAGTTGACAGCTCCTACCCGGCTGAGGCCCAGCAGGAGTTCAGCGCTATCGCAGCCACTGCGGCCGACGCCCTGCACGAGCTTCGTCTTGTCCTGGGACCACTGCGCCGCGGCCAGGGATTCGGGCCGCGCTCCTCGCTCACTAGCCCAGACGCTGTGGGGGTTGACCTGGAGACAGCTGTGCAGGCCATCAGCGACGACCTGGCCGCCTCCGGCTTCAGCGTCACCTTCCACAGCACCGGGGACGGACAGTGCAGCCGCCTCCAGGCTGCTACCCTCTCCAGGGTCGCCCGGGAGATGGGTGCCAACATCCTGCGGCACGGCACAACCTACCAGCCAGTCACGATCACCCTCGCCCGGCGGCCTGAGCAGGTACGTCTGGTGATGACCAACGGTGTCTCGGTGGCGACCTCCCACAACCTTCCCACCTCGGGCACCGGCATTCGAGGGATGAAGGAGAGGCTGACCGCTATCGACGGCACGCTGGCGACGCTGAAGGAAGGGGGCACCTGGATGGCCTCAGCCACCGTCCCTCTCTCCTCACCACCCTCGACCTCCCTGGAGAGACCCTGATGATCAGTATCGGCATCGCGGACGACGACGCCCTGGTACGCCGCACCCTGGCTGATCTCCTCGCCAGAAACGAGGACGTCTCCGTGACCTGGAACGCGAAGGACGGTCAGGAGGCCCTCGAGTACATACGCTCCCCCGAGGTCCCTGCGGTCCAGGCGGTCCTCCTGGACGTCCACATGCCTCAACCAGACGGCCTCACCCTGGCCACGACCCTCCAGGACGAGGCCCCCGACCTGGCCGTCCTCATCCTCACCACTTTTGTCAACGACTCAATTATTGAGCGGGCTATGGCCGCTGGGGTCCGTGGTTTCGTAGCCAAGGAAGACGGCATCACCTCCCTGGCGCGCACCATCCGTCAGGCTGTTGACGGCAACCTCGTCCTGTCTCCGACGTCGTCGGCCTTCGTCACCAGGCGCTACCAGGCGGACCAGGCCGACGCCACCTCATCGCCCGGCACCGCCCTCCCCGCTCCCTCCGAGGCCTTCCACGAAGTCAGGCTCTCTGAGCGTGAGCAGGAGGTGCTGGCGCTCCTCGTGGACGCCCTGAGCAACAAGCAGATCGCCAGCCAGCTCACACTCAGCGAGGCAACGGTCAAGACCCACGTGTCCACGATCATCGCCAAGCTGGGCGTGCCGGACCGGGTGGGCGCAGCCGTCTACGCGCTGCGGCACAACCTCGTCTGACCTCCTACCGCCAGGGCGTGCTCGTGGTGCGGGCATTCCTGAAGGCGCTGGGCAGGCCGCAGCGGAGCCGGGTGGGTTGCACATCTTCGGGGGCCTGGTGGTCACAGGCGTCGGAGCCGGCTTGTCCCCTGAGGCTGGGCCAGGCCCAGAGAACCGCCCGCTGCCGCGGACTGCGCCGGGCTCAGCGCAGGAGGAGCCAAGGCCGCCCCTCCCCGCCCCTGGCCCCACGTGCCCCATGATGTGCAGCAGCCTTCTTGCCACACACCATGGGGCCGGCGCCAGAGCCCGGCCCAGGTGCTGGCCAGCCCGCATCCCGCAGAACCACGCGGAACCCACCACCACGCCACCCCACGAGCACACCCAACAACCGACCCAAGATGTGCAACCCCCACACCCACCCCCGACAAGCAGCCCCAGGGCACGTCCTGCCGACGGCTAGACGTCTCGACACATAATAGGTACACTAGAGGGCGTCACCATCCGTCGCTTTTATATGCCGCAGGCACGACACTCATACAATCGACGCACGCGGCGAGGTCGCATTTCATCCTATCGGCTACACCAAACGGCCGATGCGCCGCCCGCAGGTTTCGAGCACAATCTCCTTTGTCCCAATCAAATCAACGAGGCGCCGAAACGTGCAGGATTCCACAACCCCGGGTTCTGCGCTGCTGAAAGCCTGTCCCTCAGCCCGTCTCGCGCAATTTACGCGCACCTCCCGGCAGACACCTGCGCACCGGGAGGAGTGTGTCACTGAAAGGAATGGAGCCAACTATGTGCACGACACCACCGAAGATAGATGCAGCGTCACATTCCGAATCACCTGGACTTGCTTCGGTCGACAGCGCTCTCCCACTCTCGTGAGCAGCAGTTTCACGGAGGAGGCACATGCGGCCAAAACGGGCGACCCAAACTCTGTCAAGGTGGCTCTTCGCTGGTCCGACGTAGACCAGTACGGCCATATAAATAACTGCGCCATCATGCGTCTCCTCGAAGAGGCGCGCCTCAGGTGGCTATACAGGTCCGGCTACTTCAAGGACATGGCGGCGGTCGTGGCGAGCCACCAGGTCACCTACCTTCGGCCCCTCTACTACTCAGAGGAGCCCGCGCTGGTGACAGTCGCACCGATCCTGGTGCGACGGGGGAGTTTCGACCTCCGCCACGTCATCCGGGACGCAGCCGACTCGGAGATAGCCCGTGCTACGACAAGGCTTGTGCTCATTGACCTGGAGACACAGCATCCGCAGTCTCTCCCGGACGGGCTCAACGCTTTCCTGACATCCAGGATATAAGGCCGGGCCAAGCACAGTTGCAACCGCCCAGCAGGGCCATTTGTCGGCATGTTATATTGACTCAATATGCACTGCCACCGGGTAATATGACTACGCCGCACCTTTCGTGGAGAGGATAAGCCGATGACAGCAGAGCAAGTTACGACGGAGACCAGATACCACTTCCCCCCGGCAGGCCAGGCGGTCCTTCTCCTGGCTGCGGCGATGACGACGATCGACTCCTTCATCGTCAACGTGTCCCTTCCCTCCATCCAGTCCTCCCTTGACGCGGACGCCTCACGGTCCCAGTTCGTGATCAGCGGCTACACGCTCGTGTACGCGCTCCTGCTGGTGTTCGGCGGGCGCTCGGGGGACCGCAGAGGCCGCCGTAGAATGCTGGAGATCGGAACCGTGGGGTTCACGGCAGCCTCCCTGGTCTGCGGGCTGGCCCCGTCCATCGAGGTGCTCATCGCCGCCCGCGTGGTTCAAGGGGCCTTTGCGGCACTGATACTTCCGCAGATCATGTCCACCATCCAGACTGCCCTGGTCGAGCCGGCAAAGACCAGAGTCCTCAGCTACTACGCAGCGATAGGCGGTCTCGCGGCTGCCATCGGGCAACTCCTCGGAGGGGTCCTGGTATGGGCCAATATAGGCGGGCTGAGTTGGAGACTCATCTTTCTCATCAACCTGCCCCTGGGAGCGCTCGTGTTCTTTGGCGCCCGCGCCTGGGCGCCGGAGACGAGGTCCGACAAGCCCGACGACAACGACCTGGGCGGTACTATCCTGTTCGGTGCCGCCGTGCTGGCCCTGCTCATCCCCCTGAGCCTGGGCAGCCAGGTCTCCTGGGCGCCGTGGACCTGGGTGCTAGGGGCAGTCTCGCTGGTCCTCCTTGCCGCCCTGTGGAGGTACGAGACGCGGATCGAGAGCCGCGACCGCGCGGCACTCATCCCGCCCTCGCTCCTGCGCGTGACCACCATGCGCCGGGGCCTCCTGGTGCTGGGAAGCGGCTTCATGATGTTCGGAGGCTACCTCTTCGTGTTCGCCCTTTCCATGCAGAACGGCAACAGCATGACCCCTCTGGAGTCAGGAATGTCCATGGCTCCCATGGCGCTGGGACAGTTCTGGGGAGCAATGCAGGCGCCAAAGCTGATCGGCCGCATCGGTATACGCACGCTCCAGGTCGGAGGCCTGGCCCAGGGGCTCGGCGCCGCCGCCGTCATCCTGCCCGCCTACCTGTACTGGCCCCACATGCACTTCTACCACCTCCTCCTCGGGATGTTCCTCATCGGGCTCGGCAACGGCCTCTTCGTTCCTATCATCTACCGGACCGTGCTGGCAGCCATCCCGCCGCAGCGCGTCGGCCTCGGGAGCGGGCTGATTACCACGGTTCAGCAGACGACCGTTGCCATGGGAGTGGCAGCCCTGGGGGCCGTGTTCTCCGTCGCCGCCACCATGCAAGCCGGATTTATCTGGGTACTGGGAATTTTCATCACCGTCGCCATCCTCTACATTATGTTTGGCGCACGCATTGATGCCAACCCAGGTGACAAGCAGGCACGCTAGACCCCCGAGCCACTATTCACTATGAGCGCGCCCTCTCCCCTTCCTGAACGCAGCCACCTGGTCCTGCCGACGCACCCCGACCGCGCTGTCAGCCCCCGTCACCAGTCAAGCCAACCTGCACCAGGAGGCCTCTGAGCCCTACCACAGACACACAGCACCACTCGGCCAGACCCGTGCAACCGCACCAGCACCGGCCTCCACCCACCCAAGCACCAGGCCTCGGCCTCTCTGCAGCCTCTCCGTCACCACGCGTCACCCGGGCGCAGCAGACAACCACCTCCCGTATAAGTAGCACCGAGCCCCCACGTCGGAAGCCGCCACCCTACCCTCAGGGGTCCCGTAACACCGGCAGGAGCAGCGGAACCACCCCGCCCCGCACCCGCCACAACATGCACACCTTCTCCATTGACGGAAGAGGCGCCGCCCCCACAGCGACACCCCACCCGACAACGCGCCTCATCACCCACAGGGCTGCCTGCCAGCACCTACGACACCTGTCCCCGTTAAGGCGCCCCCACGGAGCAGAAGCCGAGGCATCTCGCACCGGCAACGAGAGTCCCCGGCGCCAAGGGCCAGGGCAAGGTTTCAACAACAATTTAAGAGCAACAGATTTATCGGGGCCACTCGGATGAAGTTCCAGTACGTCCCACACAGTAGTCACCAATGTAACCTCTGTAAATATATTATCACGGAGAAAGAGAATTGAACTCAGACACACTTGTCATCGGTGGGGGACCCTCTGGCCTCACAGCCGGGTGCTGCCTGGTCGAGCGCGGACAGAGCGTCAGGATCATCCGAAAGCACCCCCTACTGACCAGCCAGTCCCGCGCAACGGTCCTGTGGCCCAAGGCGCTGGAGGTCCTGCACCCTTTCGGCATCGCGGAGAGGCTCCGGCCTCTTGGTGACGTCATCAACAGCCTCTCCTACTACTCCGACGGCCGCCAAATCGGCACGCTCAGCACCCGGCTGCTGGAAGGCACACGGTTCGACTACGCGCTGGGCATCTCCCAGCACAACGTCGAGACAGCCCTGACCGAGGTCTTCACGGCCCGGGGCGGAGTCATTGAGGACGCCGAGGTCACCGACCTCACGCAGGACGACGACTCAGTCCTCCTGACCATCCGCTCCTTTGACGGAACAGTGCGCCAGGAGCGGGCTAAGCACTGCGTGGTCGCCGACGGCGCCAAGAGCCTGGGCCGGGAGAAGCTCGGTCTGCGCATGGAGGACCTGCGCGACACCGTCGAGTTCCAGATCGCCGACGTCAGGGCCGAGGGGCTTCCTCGCGACGAGGCATTCTACTGGTGGTCCCAGTACGGGGCCATTGCCGTGGCTCCCCACGACCAGACGACCTACCGCCTGGCCTATCCTGCCGTCACAGGGACCCCGGCACCGGACGCGGTATCGACGCAGTACCTGGAGTCCCTGCTGGACCAGCGGGGTCCGTCCAACCCCGACAGGCATGTCACGCAGCTGATCACAACGGCAAACTTTGTGGCCCGGTTCGCCGTCGTGGACCAGTTCGCCAAGGGGCGCTGCTACCTAACCGGGGACGCTGCCCACGTCATGGCACCTACCGGTGCCCAGAACATGAACGCAGGCATGCTGGACGCGGTGTGCGCCAGCAAGTTCATCATGGGCGACATCGAGCCCGTCGACTCAGGCACCCCTCTGGCACAGCTCTACGACAAGATGCGTCGCGCCAGCATTGACAAGGTGTTCGACACCGCGCTCGGGCACGCCAGGGACGGCGCAGCCATGACCCCCGAGAGCATCGCCGAGCGAGACACCAGGTACGCGCTCCTGGAGAACCCGGACGCGGCACGGGCACGGCTTACCCGCATGTCTCAGCTCGACATTGAGGCGTGAGGCGGGCACTGCCCGTCTCCAGCGGCTGGTCCCCAGCCAGTGGGCACTCGTGTCTTTATGCCCACAAACCATGTGAAAGAAATGGAGTAACCAGAAATGACAAGCAGCACCAGCAATGAGATCCGCGACGCCATCAGCGAGATCGTGGTCGAGGAGCTCGAGCTCGATATCGAGGTCGACGAGCTGGATCCGCACGCGGACCTCATCGACGAGTACGGCGCCGACTCCCTGGGTCTGATCCAGGTCCTGGCACAGATCAACAAGACCCTCGGCATCCGCGTGCCGCGCGAGGAGGCGGCTGACCTTCGCACGCTCGACCTGCTCGTGGCGAAGACGGTCCGGCTGCAGGCCGAGCAGGGTAGCGACAAATGAGCCGCAGCAGACGAGTCGTCGTCACCGGGCTCGGCCCGGTGAGCAGCATCGGTATCGGGGCGGAGGAGTTCCGTGCCCTGCTGTTCGCGGGAGAGAGCGGCATCTCCCCCGTGGAGTCTTTCGACACCAGCGACTTCCAGGCGACGCTGGCGGGTGAGGTGAAAAACTTCGACCCCGCAGATGTTGTCGAGAACATCAACCCCCGTCGCTGGGGACGTACCGCACAGCTGGCCGCTGCGGCCGCCAGGCTGGCGGTACGCGACGCAGGACTCGACCTCGACCAGGAGACAAGGCTGAGCACAGGGGTCGTCATCGGGACGACCAACGGCGAGTCGCAGGCCCTGGACGAGCTGACCGTCCAGTGGCACGAACGTGGTCCAGGGCGCATGGCACCAACCGTCGTGCGCCAGATCCCGGCTGGCAACATTGCTGCCGCCGTGGCCACGGAGCTCCAGGTCGAGGGCGACGTCATGTGCCTGCCGACCGCCTGCTCGGCCGCCAACTACGCCATCGGCTCAGCCGCCGACAGTATTGCGACCGGTAGTGCGGACGTCATGCTGGCCGGGGGTGCCGACTCCGTCAACCGCACGACGCACGCCGGGTTCATGAGCCTGGGCGCTATCGCCAAGGAGCTGCCGCAGCCCTTTGACGCAGACCGCTCGGGCATCGTGACGGCTGAGGGCGGCGCGGTACTGGTCCTGGAGGAGCTGAGTCACGCCCTGCGGCGAGAAGCACCGATCTACGCCGAGGTACTGGGCTACGGTCTCAACTGCGACGCCCACCACATCGTGCACCCGGATGCCACGAGCATCTCGGAGTGCATCAGGCGCACCCTCGCGCAGGCCAACATCACCCCGGACGACGTCGACTACGTCTGCGCCCACGGCACGGGCACTCCGACCAACGACGTCACCGAGGTCTCGGCCACCCGCATGGTCTACGGGGACGACCACCCCCCGGTCAGCTCCATCAAGTCCATGCTCGGGCACACCATGGGTGCTGCCAGCGGGTTCGGCGCGATCGCCTGCTGCCAGGCCATCCAGATCCAGAAGCTGCCGCCCACGACCAACCTGAGGACGGTCGACCCCGAGCTCGGCGAGGGAATCGACTTCGTCGCGGGCAGCTCGCGCCCGGCACGGGTGCGGACCGCGCTCAACCACGGATTCGCCTTCGGCGGAAACAACGCGATAACCGTCTTCTCAGAGTTCCACAAGGACTCGGCGGACAAGGAGGTGTGACGCATGGGAGCCCCTGAGATGCAGATCAGCGAGTGCGCGGTCCTGACGGCGGCCGGAAACAGCATGGACACGCTCACCGAGGCCATCGACAGGCCCCTGGGCAGCCGTGCGCCGTCAGAGCTCGGCGCGCTTCCCGACCCGGAGGTGTACGAGGGGGTCCCGGGACGCGTGGCCGCAGTCCCGGACTTCCGCATTGAGGACTATGTCCCCCGGCGCGGCACGAGGAGCCTTGACCGTATGACACGGCTGGGCATCGCGGCCAGCGTCCTGCTGAGGCGCCAGATGGAGGAGCGGCGTGACATCGCTGCCGACTCCTGGCGCGAGACAGGAATCTCCCTGGGGACGAGCGCAGGCAGCCTGAGGAGCAACGTCGACCTCACCCTCGACGTGATCCGCGGGCGTGGTGCGGACCTGATCAACCCCAAGGTCTTCCCGAACAGCACCATGAACTGCTGCGCGAGCCAGGTCGCGATCTGGAACGACTTCCACGGACCGAACGCCACAGTGGCCAACGGCACCGTCAGCGCCCTGTCCGCCCTGCGCTACGCCTCACGGCTCATGTCCCTGGGGCACTGCTCCCGGATGCTGGTCGGCAGTGTCGAGGAGCTCTCCCCCCAGCGAGCCTGGGGAACGCGCCTGAGCGGCAGGATCGACAGCGAGGTGGTGATCGGGGAGTCAGCCACCCTGTTCAGCCTGGAGCCTGCGGGGGCGTCACCGAGCCCGGTGGCGACAGTCACCGGCTGCGAGGTGGCCTTCTGCCCTATCTCCGCCGACGGTGCCCGGTCCGAGACTCTCCGGCGGGTGGTGGACCGCGTGTGCAGCCAGCCCGAGGACGTGGACCTGGTGGTCCCCGGAGCCACCGGCACGGTCTGGCAGCTCAGCGAGGAGCGCTCGCTGGAGCACGTCACCGGCCGTCGCCTTGACGTGCGACGCTCCGTGGGCGACTGCGGCGCCGGGACCTCTGGCGTCCAGGTGGCCGCGGCCCTGACGTGCGCGGGGCCAGGCGACCGCGTCCTGCTCACCAGCATGGACGAGTCAGGGGTGGTGGCTGCCGCCACGCTCCAGATGTGCCGCTCGTGAGCCGAGGTCCCAGCCAGACGACGCCACAGACGCCACTAGCGACACCGTCACCGACACTGCCGCACGCACAAGGAGGGACACAGCGTATGGCACCACAGGCAGCAACGGTCGCCCCCCGGAACCTGGTCCACCGTCAGCACGAGCAGGAGGTGCTCGTCTCGGCTCCCACCAGGCTGGAGGACGGGCTGTACGAGAGCGCACCGGGTCCGGGAGAACCGTCTCCCTACTACCGGGACCACCCGCACTCGTACTGGGCGGACGTCCTGTTCCTGGCCGAGCTCGGCAGGCAGGCGGGAATGAGCGCCGGCCACGCCTACGCGGGGCTCTCACTGGGTACCGCGTTCTTCTTCAACTCGGTCATGGTGGAGATCCTCGACCTGCCCAGGCTCAACGGGCTGCGGGACAGGCCCCGGGTCCGCACCCGTCAGGAGGTCCTGGCCACCCGCAAGGACGGCACGCCCCGGCAGCTGGTCTTCTCCCAGGAGATCATCGACCCTGCCGACGCGCCCCTGGCCCGGACCAGGATGGAGGTCCAGGGCCTCCAAGCCGCCAAGTACGAGGAGATACGCAGGTACCAGCGGGGCGGGTCGCAGCCACCCCGGACGTCCACCGTCGAGGTCCAGGCCGTTTCCGGCACGCACGTGCTCCCGAGCTCGCTGCTGGGACGGGAGGACATGAGCAACGTCGTCGTCTCCGACCTGGACTGTGGCCCGGGACGCTCGCGCGCGAGGCTGTCACCGGACTTCGCCAACACCAGCCTCTTCGACCACGACTACGACCACTACCCTGCCATGGTCCTCATTGAGGCCGGTCGGCAGGTGACGGTGGGCTCGGCGTCGGGAGGAAACGGGTTTCCTGTCGTCACCTCGGTGAGTGCGAGGTTTCCCGGGTTCGCCGAGCTCGACGCGGTCACGACCGTCTCCGCACAGGAGTGCGCCAACCGGTTCGAGGTGTCTGTGGAGCAGAACGGCTCTGCCGTCTCCTCCATGCAGATGGCCGTGGAGTGGTTGCGATGACTCTCGCCATATGGACGGACTTCCGGGGTGTGCTCACCGTCCCACTGTCTGAGGGGTTCGCACGCTACTGCCAGGACAAGCCCTTCACGCCCCGGCAGCTGGGTACCTGCCTCGCGGCTCTGGCCAGCAGGCACGGGTGTCCGGACGGGATGGCCGTCCTGGACTCAGGCGTGCTGACCGAGCGCGAGTGGCTCGACGAGATCTCCGGCCTGCTGTCACAGCAGTTCGGTATTACCGGCAGCGTCTCCGGGATGGCCGACGAGTGGTGGTCCGACAGGAGGCTCAACCACCAGTGGCTGCGCTTTCTTGAGGAACGCAGGCAGGCCGGGGACTTCGTCGCTGTCATGTCCAACCTCCCGCCCGAGTGGCAGGGCCGCTTCGAGGAGTTCCTGCCCTGGCACGACCTGTTTGACGCGGTCGTCGTGTCATGCGAGGTGGGCGCCAGGAAGCCCGAGCCCGGCATCTTCAGGGAGGCGGAGCGTGTCAGCAGCCTTCCGGCAGGCAGCAGCGTGCTCGTCGACGACATCACCGCCAACGTCCAGGGAGCCAGGGACGCTGGCTGGAACGCCGTCGTCGGCGGAGGCGACGCCACCGACGACAGCATCGCGTACATAGAAGAACTCGCCAGCCTGCACAGCGGGCTGCAGGAAGGACAGCACTCATGACGGAAGAGTCAGCAGGGCCCGCGCGGTCCGCGTTCGTCACTGGCGCCAGCCGAGGGCTCGGTGCCGCCATCGCCAGGGACCTGGCCGCTCAGGGGTACCGTGTGGTCGGCACGGCACGAAACCCTGCCGAGGACGTCGTTGACGGCGTCTCGTTCGTGGCCTGCGACGTCACGGACCCCGGCTCCATCCGCAGCGCGGTCGCCCAGGCCCGTGACCTCGTGGGGACGATAGACATCGTGGTGACCAGTGCGGGAGTCATGCACGACGGCCCGCTCGTCTCCCTCCCCCAGGAGGCCGTGGACGACGTCATCACCACCAACCTGCTCGGCTCAGTCAACGTGGCCCGCGAGACCCTGGGCGACATGATGATGAACCAGTGGGGGCGCCTGGTGTTCGTGGGCTCCGTGGTCGCCATGTGGGGGTCCCCCGGGCAGGTCAACTACGGCGCCTCAAAGGGCGGGCTGGTGGGGGCCGCGAGGTCGCTGGCCTGGGAGCTGGGGAGGTTCGGGGTCACTGTCAACGTCATCCTGCCCGGCCTGATCGACACGGGCATGGCGGCCAACGTCTCCGCCAAGCGCCACAAGGAGCTGATGGCGGGCACGCCGATGCGCCGCCCCGGCAGACCGGAGGAGGTGACCTCCCTGGTGTCCTACCTGGTCTCAGAGGGGGCGGGGTACATCACGGGCGCGTCGATTCCTGTCAGCGGCGGCGCCGGGATGGGGCTGTGACCATGACCGCCCCTGAGACGCTGGCCCCTGGGACACCAGCACCTGGGACACCGGGGACACTGTCAGTACGCCCGGACGCCCGGCGCCTCCCTCTTGTCGCCCTGGACCGCTGCGAGGTGGAGGGGGAGCCGGTGCGGTCCGCAAAGACGGTGCGCACCGACGACCCCTACCTCGCGGGGCACTTCCCCTCCCTCACCGTCTACCCCGGGGTCTTCCTGCTGGAGGGGGTCCAGCAGACGCTGGAGACCGCCCTGGACGGCGCCCTGGGAGGGGTCGAGCTCGTCGAGGTCCGGTCCATACGTATCTCCCGACCCGCCTTCGCGGGACAGACAGTTGACTTTGACACTACTGTCACCCACGACGGCGACCTGGTGCTCACCAGCACCTCCTGCACGGTCGCGGGGCGGCGGACGGCCAGCATCAAGGCATCCTGGAGGCGGCGATGACTCACGGAGTTCCCGATCCCGGGCATCTTCTCCCCTACGGCTATCCTGCGCTGCACGTCGACAGGGTGACCGGCTACGAGGCAGGCAGGCTGACTGCGGTCAAGGCGGTCTCCTCCCACGAGCTGGACGCGATGGCGGGTGGCTCCTCACGTCCGGCGCAGCTGCCCGCGAGCCTCATGATCGAGTCGTTCCTCCAGGCCTGCGGGATCCTGCTCAAGCACGAGGCTGAGGGAGACCAGGAGACCCTGGTGGTCTTCGCTGCGGCGCGCGGGATGACGGTGCAGGACCTCCCCCGTGCGGGCGAGCTTGTCGTCCACACGGTCGAGTGCCTGGACCGCGACGGCGACGTGGCCGAGTTCACCGGGTCGTCAGCCACCTCGGAGGGGCGCCCGCTCATGAGCGTCACGCGGGTGACGGCGCTGCAGAGGCCGGCGGCGAGCCTGGGCCAGTAAGCACATCGGTTTACTATGAGACGAACTGGAGATATTCAGTGAGATACGACTACATAGTAGCAGCGCCGGGACAGGGCTCTCAGAAGCCGGGGGTCCTTGACGGGTGGATGGACCGCTCCCGCACGGCACGACGTCAGGTGGAGGAGTGGTCGTCGCGCTGCGGCGTCAACCTGATCGAGGCCAGCCGCGACGACGAGAAGCTCAAGGACACAGCGTTTGCCCAGCCTGTGATCGTCGCAGCCTCCTTGCTGTCCGTGCGCCAGACGGTGCGGTACCTGGGTGCGTCGTCGGAGGCCATTCTCTTTGCGGGCCACTCGGTAGGGGAGCTGGCTGCCGCGGCGGCGGCGGGGTACATCACCGACGCCGACGCCGTGTCCCTGGCTTGTGTGCGAGGAGCAGCCATGTCGGCGGCGTGCACCGAGCCTCGTACCGGGATGGCGGCAGTCATGCCGACCCGGCGTGACCCCGCCTCTGATGAGGAGATCCAGCAGACCATCCACGACGCCGGACTGGAGATCGCCAACTGGAACGGGTGCCACCAGTACGTCGCCGCGGGCCGCTACGAGCGGATCACCGCCCTGGCGGAGCAGGAGCACGAGGGAGTCCGGGTGGTCACCCTCCCGGTGGCCGGAGCGTTCCACACCTCCACCATGGAGCCGGTCGTGACCGTGTTCGAGAAGGCCCTGAGTGACACGGAGTTCCGTGACGCGGGCACGGCACTGGTTGGCAACGGGGACGGCGAGGTCGTCACCACGGCGGCCGACGTACGCTCGCGCCTGCTGGCGCAGGTGACCTCACCGGTGCGCTGGGACCTGTGCATGCGCACGCTGAACAAGCAGGCGAAGGACGCCACCTTCATCGAGCTGGCACCCCGCGGCCCCCTGACCCGGCTCTACCGCGGGACCTACCCTGACACCACCTGCGTGCCCGTCAGCCGGCCGGAGGACCTGGCCGTCTTCAACATGCTGGGCTGAGGGCGGAGGCGGCACAGCGATGCGGGGGCAGAGTCCTCCGTGCGCAGGCCTCCGTGCGCAGGCCCCGTGCAAGGTTCTCCGCGCGCGAGCCTCCGCGCACAGGCCTTCAGCCCCCACGCCGGGGAGGGGCCGACCAGCCGCCTGGTCGGCCCCTCCCCGGTTTCCCGTCACCTGCCCTCAGGACGTCCCGACGGCAGGTCCGTGACGCATGGGAGGCTGCAGGTGCCCTCGCG
The DNA here is from genome assembly GCF_004010955.1 of Actinomyces wuliandei. Classification (NCBI taxonomy): domain Bacteria; kingdom Bacillati; phylum Actinomycetota; class Actinomycetes; order Actinomycetales; family Actinomycetaceae; genus Actinomyces; species Actinomyces wuliandei. The sequence goes on along the minus strand of NZ_CP025227.1, from coordinate 62,347 downwards.
CACCCCCGTGCCCCGCAGGGCGTCAATAGCGGAGCCGACCCTGGAGACAAGCTGCTCATCGGTGCTGCACGGGTCACGATCGCCTTGCTGCGCCCGGCTGAGGCACTCGCCCAGCACCTCGGCAAACCCCGTGTCGTTGCCGCCGACGGAGAAGGTCACCAGGTCCGTGTCCGCACTGAGGGCACCAAGCTGGGTCGGCTCGTCCCACGCGGTGTTGTCCTGGTAGAAGTCCCCGGTCCGGGCGCCGCTGCAGGCGCGGAAGACCAGCTCGGTCCCGGTGCACTGGGAGACCAGGTGAGCGTAGGCCGAGGTGGAGCGCTGGCACCTGTTGCCGCCCTCGACGTCGGTGCCCGGGGCAGGGAGCCACCCCGAAACCCGAGACGTAGGAGTCGCCGAGGGCCACGTAGGCCCCCTGCGGCGGGAGGAGGTCGCCGTCACTGGTGTCGGGCTGTACCGGCTGCCCGGCCGCAGATGCGGTCGTCTGTCCAGCCGCAGGTGCGGTCGCGGCAGGGAGAAGCACCATGGCCAAGATGGCCAGGACTGTCAGCAGTCCCGGCAGCGGGCGGGGCAGCACCGCACGAATGACTGTGCGGGCGGGTAGGCGGTACGCACGGGGCGACGTACCGGATGATGTGCGGATCGTTGCGGGGGTTACGGGGGTCGTGAGGGTCGTCGTGGCGGTCATGGTGCTCCTGTCGGCTCGCGTGTCAGAGAGAAGGCCGACGGATGGTGCCAGGTGGTTGAGTACTGAGGCGGGAGAAGCCGGAGCAGCAACACGGAGCACCGCAGAGCACCGCACGCGTGGAGCACGTGCCCGGTTCACCTGAGACCGCCCTGTCACCTACCTTAACCTCGCGGGTGAGACTCGTCTCCCAGAAGCGGCGAGGTGTGTGCCCCGCCGGGCCCGCCAGGGCCACCAGGCCCACCAGGCCCGCCAGGCCCGCCAGGGCCAAGAGTGTTGTCGATGTCAGGCTGTCACGTAGGGTGGAGCGGTGCGAGCCTGCACGACCCGCTTCAGGAGCAGGTGGATATCGTCCCGCCAGGATGGAGCCGCGTGAGCCAGGCTCACGAAACCCTGGTCAAGGCACGCTGGTAGGAGTTCCACCCGCACGGACGCGCTCCATCTCAGCCTGATTCACGCAAGCCCACTTTGCGCCCTTCCCGCTGGGACAGCATCGCTGATACGACTACTTCTACCCCACCCGGGCTATGTAAGAAACGACATAGCAGGCTGCCACGCCCCCGCCGGGGGACACGTGGCAGCCGGAGAAGACGGTCCTCGCGACCTCGGCCGCCACGCCCCCGCCGAGCGGGGGAGCTATTGCTGTTCCGGTTCCCGAAGGCCGCCGTCAAAACCACGCCCCCGCCGAGCGAGGGAGCTGTTGCCCGGGACTCCGGTTCCCAGCCGCACCCAGTCCCAGCGGAGTCTCACAACAGCCCCTGGCTAACGCCCCCGCCGTTGGCGCACCCACCAGGAGCCGCCCACTACCACGAACCACAGAGGCGAGATAAACACCGCCAGCCGGGTGTCGTCAGCCAGAGTCAGCGTCCACACCACGAACGCGAAGAAGCCCAGGGTCACCCAGGCCGCCACCCTGCCGCCAGGAAGTCGGAAGGCGCTTACGCGGTGGCGCTCGGCACGCAGCACCCGGAAACGCAGGTAGGACACCACGATGATCCCCCAGATGAAGAGGAACAGCACGCTGGCCACCGCGCTGACAATAGTGAAGGCCTCCATGACGGACTCCGACATGTAGAGCAGGGGGATGGAGGTCAGCAGCGCCGAGCAGGTGACCACCAGGGCCGCCCCGGGCACGGACCGTCCCGTCAGTCGCTGGAAGAGCCGGGGTGCCTGGCCCGCCCAGGACAGTCCGTACAGCATCCGGGAGGTGGAGTAGATACCCGAGTTCGCGCTGGAGGACGCGGCGGTCAGCACGACAAAGTTGACCACCCCGGCGGCTGCGGCCAGGCCCGCCAGGGAGAACATGGACACGAACGGGCTGGAGTCGGCGTCGACCTGGCGCCACGGAGTCACTGCCATGATGACCGTGAGCGCGCCCAGGTAGAAGAGGAGGATACGTACCGGGATGGCGTTGATCGCCCGGGGCAGGGTGATCGTGGGGTCCTTGGCCTCCGCCGCCGTCGTGCCCACCAGCTCGGTGCCGACAAAGGCGAAGACCGCGATCTGGAAGGCCATGGCGAAGCCGCTGAAGCCGTTGGGCATGAACCCCTCGCTCACGATGTTGCCCAGGGAGGCCTGCGCCCCGCTAGGCGAGGTGAAGCCGGTAACCACCATGACCAGGCCGACCACCACCAGTGCCATGATGGCCACGATCTTGATGGTGGAGAACCAGAACTCGATCTCGCCAAAGGCCCGCACCGTGGTCAGGTTGAGCCCCAGGAGCAGGGAGATGGTGGCCACCGGGGCCACCCACAGCGGCAGGTCCGGCCACCAGAAGGCGACGTAGCCTGCGATGACGACAACCTCGGCCACCGCCGTCACCAGCCAGCTGAAGTAGTAGGTCCACCCGGTCAGGTAGCCCGCCCACGGGCCAATCAGGTCGTGGGCGACGTCGGCGAAGGACTTGTAGCTCAGGTCGCTGAGCAGCACCTCTCCTAGCGCCCGCATGACCAGGAACATGACGGCGCCGATCAGGGCGTAGACGATGAGGACGCCGGGCCCGGCCAGGGAGATCGTCTTGCCCGAGCCCATGAACAGGCCGGTCCCGATCGCCCCGCCGATGGCGATAAGCTGGACGTGACGGTTGGACAGCCTCCGCTGCAGCTGGGGCTCCTCGGCAGGGTTCCAGGTCCCGGCCCCCTCAGTGGTGGTAGACATCGCGGCTCCTCACGCTTGCTGGATGCTGCTGGACGTGGGTACATGGTGGTGGGAACCTCGTAAGACAGGCTCTGGCCCACGAGGATCGAGGCAATGTAGTACAGGTAGGCTTCACAGCCGTGAAACCTACGGAGCGGGACCCCGGTCAGGAGTCGCTACCTGCGCCTGCGCGACGGCGCACCACGACCCTGCACAGCGTCCTGGCTGCGGCGGAGACCGCGGCCCGGGCCACGGCCCGCAGAGCCGTGAGCGCCCTCGTGCCCGCGCTGCCCACCGTCCTGCCCGCCGGCATCGTCGTCCTGGTCGGGTCGTGGGTCATGATCTCCTTCTCGGTGGCCCAGTGGCGCACCATGCAGGTCCCCAGCTGGGACCTGGCGATCTTCTCCGAGCTGGCCAAGGCCTACTCCCGCCTTGAGGCCCCCATCGTCCCTGTCAAGGCGGACGGCTACAACCTGCTGGGCGACCACTTCCACCCCATCCTGATCCTGCTGGGACCGGTGTGGCGCCTGTTCCCCTCCCCGCTGGCCCTGCTGGTGGTCCAGGACCTGCTGCTGGCCGTCTCCGCCTGGCCGCTGACCCGCCTGGCCGCACGCCTGACCAACCCCTGGGTGGGCGGCGCCCTGGGAGTGGTCTACGTGACCTCGTGGGGCCTCCAGGGGGCGGTGGCCGCCCAGTTCCACGAGGTGGCCCTGGCCGTGCCCATGCTGGCGTGGGCGTCAGCAGCCTTCGTGGAGCGCAGGTGGGCTGCTGTGGCAGCGTGGTCGGTACCGCTGGTCCTGGTCAAGGAGGACCTGGGGCTGACCGTCCTCGTGATCGGCCTGGTGACGGCGTGGACCGGCTGGCGCGAGCCGAACCCTGTCCGCCTGGTCGGCGGCCTGCGGGTCCACGCGCGCTCCCTGGGGCTGGGACTGGCGGTCTTCGGCCTCCTGGCTTTCCTGGTCACCACCCTGGTCCTGCTGCCGGCGCTCAACCCGGAGGGGGCCTGGGCCTACGGCCTGGGCTCACCTGACGGGGCCGACCCCTCCCAGGGCTCGCTCCTGGCCCGCCTGGTGACCCCGACGGTCAAGCTGGAGACGCTGGCAGTCCTGGTGGCGACCGGTGGCGTCATTGCCCTGCGCTCCCCGTGGGTACTGGTGGCTGCCCCCACCCTGGCGTGGCGGTTCCTGGGCTCGGTCGAGTTCTACTGGGAGTGGCGCAGCTGGCACTACAACGCCGTCCTCATCCCGATCGCCCTGGGTGCCCTGCTCGACGTCCTCGCGCGCCTGAGGGCCAGGGGAGCTGGGGCGTCACGCTCCCAGGCGCCGACCGCTCCGGGGACCTCGCGAGCGTCGGCACCTGCCGGGCAGCCGGAGCGGCTCGCGCCCCTCGGTCCGGACGACGGACCTCGCCGACTCACGGGTCACGGCTGGCGCACGGCGCCCGGGTGGGTGCGGGTGGTGGCAGCCGTGGGACTCCTCGTCCCCGTCATGACCGCCGCCCTCACCGCCCCGCACCTGCCCCTGTGGGCCATGACCCACGACGGCTTCGGGGAACCCTCGGAGCGCACCCGCACCGCGCAGCGGGTCATCGACACAGTCCGTGAGGGCGCGAGCGTGGAGACCGACCTGTCCCTGCTGGCCTACCTGGTCCCCAAGGCGGAGGTGTCCTGGGTGGGAACCAGTGAGTCAGACAAGGACTACGTCATCGTGGACCAGTGGTCCTCGGCCTGGGGAGGCAACCCTCCCGCCGACGCGGCCCAGTGGGCTGAGGAGACCTCCACGGAGGGGTCCTCCTACGAGCTGGTCCTGGAGGCTGACGGCTTCCAGGTGGCCAGACGCGTCTCCTGAGCACCTGGCTGCGTCCACGGCAGGCGGCAGCACCCGGGGGCGGGCTAGGATCCTCCCGTCTGGTCAACGGGTGACCGGCCTCTGGTCACCCTGCAGCACGCAGGGAGCGCGGGAAAGGGCAGGAAGCATGACGCTGGGTATCGGTGTGGACGTCGGCGGGACCAAGATCGCGGCGGGTGTCGTGGACGAGGACGGCACCGTCCTGGCGACAGTACGCGAGAGCTCCCCGGCAACGGACCGTCAGGCGATCATTGACACGATCACCAGGGCTGTCCGTGGCCTCAGGCAGGACTTCCCGGAGGTCGCCACCGTCGGTGTCGGGGCAGCGGGCTTCGTGGCTGCCGACCGCAACACGATGGCTCACGGCACCAACCTGGACTGGACCGGCATGCGGATCGCTGACGCCGTCTCCCAGGGCACGGGCCTGCCCGCCGTGGTGGAGAACGACGCCAACGCCTTCGGCTGGGCAGAGTTCAGGTTCGGGGCCGCTCGGGGCCGCGACAGCGCCCTGGTGGTCGCCATCGGCACTGGTGTGGGCGGCGCCGTCATCGCCGACGGCCGCCTGGTGCGCGGAGCGGCGGGCTTCGCCGCAGAGATCGGCCACATCAACGTGGTCCCAGACGGCCGCCCCTGCGGATGCGGCCTGTACGGGTGCCTGGAGCGCTACGCCTCGGGCACTGCCCTGGGTGTCAACGGCTGGGAGCTGGCCAAGGTCCGGCCCGCCTACACCGCCCGCATCATCGAGCTCTCCGGCGGGGACGCCGAGCGCATCTCCGGCAAGGCGGTCACGGCGGCCGCCCGTGAGGGCGACCCGGCCGCCCTGGAGTGCTACGCCCGGCTCGCCCACTGGCTGGGGGTGGGGCTTGCCGACCTGTGCGCGGTGCTGGACCCGGAGGTCATCGTCATCTCCGGGGGCCTGTCCGAGGCCGGGGACATCCTCCTGGACCCGGCACGCAGGGCCTTCACGGACAACCTCACCGCAGGGCACCACCGCCCTGAGATCCCTGTGGTCCTGGGCCAGGGCGGCCAGGAGGGCGGGCTCGTGGGGGCTGCGGACCTGGCCCGCCAGCCCTGAGGGCATCGGCCGCAGGTCGTGGGTGCCGCCTCGTAGACCAGGAGCACCCCCGGGGGCACAGGTCCCGTCGCCCCCCGCCACCTGCACGCGAGGGACGTGCGCTGTCGCACGGTCCCCCACCTTGTTAGGCAAGCCTTTGCTGGGATACTCTCCCGTACCGGTACTGACTTCGGTACCAGATACCCAGAGAGTGAGGTCCCGTGTCTGTCTCGCGCAAGTCGTTCCTTGTCAGTGCTGCCGTCCTGCCCGCAGGCGCCCTCCTGGCAGCGTGTTCCGGCTCCGCCACCAGAGGCTCCGGGGACGGCGCGTCCTCCAGCGGCTCGGCGGAGTCGGCGGAGACCATCACTGTGGAGCACGCCTTCGGGACCACCGAGGTCCCCACTGGTGTCACCCGCGTGGCCACCATCCAGTGGGCCAACCAGGACGTGCCCCTGGCCCTGGGGGTCATGCCCGTGGGCTTCACCGAGCAGACTTGGGGGGTTGAGGACGGGTCCGGCATGCTCCCGTGGACCAAGCAGAAGGTGGGCGAGCTCGTCGCCGAGGGTGCCAAGGAGCCCACGCTCTTCACCGAGAGTGACGACCTGGACATGGCCGCCATCGAGAAGACGCAGCCGGAGGTCATCCTGGCCGCCTACTCGGGCATCGACGAGGACCAGTACAACCAGCTCAGCGAGATCGCGCCCACGGTCGCCTTCCCAACCGCTGCCTGGAGCACCCCGTGGCGGGAGCTGATCACCATGAACGCCACCGCGATCGGCAGGCAGTCTGAGGGTGAGGCCCTGGTCACCCAGCTGGAGGAGACGATCGAGGCCGAGGTCGCCAAGCACCCCCAGCTGGCGGGCAAGACGGCCGCCTTCTTCTACCAGAACGAGCAGAACAGCTCCATCGGCTTCTACACCACGGCCGACCCGCGCGCCGCTTTTCTGACCGACCTGGGCATGGAGGTCCCGGAGTCGGTCAGGCAGGTCTCCGAGGGCTCAGAGGAGTTCTCCTACGACCTGTCGGCGGAGAACGCGGACCAGGTCTCCGACGTCGACGTCATTGTCATGTACGGGGAGGACTCTGACCTGGAGGAGCTCCAGTCCGACCCTCTTGTCGGGACGATTCCCGCCGTCAGGAACGGGGCCGTCGCCCTTATCGGCGCCGACGGCCCCCTGGCGGCCTCGGCCAACCCCGGCCCGCTGTCCATCCCCTGGGGAATCACCGAGTACGTCACGCGGATCGCCGACGCTGCGGACGCAGCAGACACAGCGGACAAGGCCCAGTGACGCCCGCCCCCGCTCCCCCCGGTGGGGCCGCCGATCCTGGCGGGGCTGCCGGAGGCCGGGACGGGTCACCCGCCGCCCAGCCTGCTGCCCGTCCTGCCGGGCTGCCTGCCGCTGCGTCCTTCCCGGAGGTCCGCACGACCCCTGCCACGGGGCGCAGGCGCCACCTGGTCGCCCTGGCCACCCTCCTGGTGCTCCTGGGCGTCGCTGTTGTGTGCTCTGTCGTCCTCGGGGCCAGGGTGGTCAGCCTGGCGGAGGTCCTCAGCGGGCTGCGCGGCGACGGCTCCGAGATCGGGGCACTGGCGGTGGAGCAGCGTGTGCCGCGCACGGCCACGGCACTCCTGGCCGGGGCCTGCCTGGGGCTGTCCGGCGCCCTCATGCAGGCGGTGACCCGCAACCCGATCGCCGACCCGGGCATCCTGGGTGTCAACACGGGGGCCTCTCTGGCCATGGTAAGCGGCATCGCCTTCCTGGGGACCCGGTCCCTGTCCCAGCAGCTGTGGCTGGCCCTGGCCGGGGGGCTGCTGACTGCCGTCTTCGTCTACGCGGTGGGCTCGGTCGGCCCGGGAGGGAGCACCCCTGTCAAGCTGGCGCTGGCCGGGGTGGCCACCACTGCGGCGCTGTCAGCCGCCGTCAGCGCCATCATGCTGCCACGCGCCCAGGGGTTGGACAGCTTCCGCTTCTGGCAGGTGGGCGGTCTGGGGCGGGGCAGCTGGGAGTCCCTGTCCGCTGTCGCCCCCTTTGTGGCCGTGGCCGCCGTGCTGAGCCTCCTGGTGGCACGCCCCCTCAACTCCCTGGCGCTGGGTGAGGAGGTGGCGGTGGGACTGGGGGTCCGGGTCGGGCAGACCCGGCTCCTGGCCGCCGGGGCCGGGGTGCTGCTGGGCTCGGCGGTCACGGCGGTGGCGGGGCCGATCAGCTTTACCGGCCTCATGGTGCCCCACGCCGTGCGCATGCTCTGCGGCCCCGACCACCGCTGGCTCCTGCCCTTGTCCGCCCTGGGAGGTGCCGTCCTGCTGACTGCGGCCGACGTCGTGGGGCGGGTCCTTATCCGCCCCAGCGAGGTTCCTGTCGGGGTCATCACTGCCTTCGTCGGCGCACCGGTCCTCATCGCCATCGCCCGGAGCGCGAAGGTGCGGCAGCTGTGAAGACCGCTGTCACCAGACCTACAGGCGCCCACGCCCCAACAGGCGGCACCGGAGGGGCTGCCACAACCCGCCTCCCCGGCCCGCCCGCCACCGCTGGGACCTGCCCCGACCTCCCCCAGCCGGGCTTTACCCTGGCAGGGCAGCGTGCCCGCACCCGCCGCTACCTCACCGTCACCGTGGCACTGTCCGGCCTGGTTGCTGCCCTGTGGTGGGTCACGCTCAGCTACAACGACGGCTGGTACGCCCCTGAGAACATTATCGCCGTCATGCGCGGGGAGACCGTGCCAGGCGTCACCTTCACCGTCAGACGCCTTCAACTGCCGCGCGCCCTGGTGGGTCTCATGGTGGGACTCGCCTTCGGGATGGCGGGCACCACGTCACAGACGATGCTGCGCAACCCGCTGGCCAGCCCTGACATCATCGGGATCACCTCGGGGGCCTCCGCCTCCGCGGTCTTCGCCATCCTGGTGCTGGGCTGGTCCGGCACCGGCGTCAGCGTCCTGGCTATCATCTGCGGCCTGGCCACCGCCGTGGTCATTTACCTGCTGTCCGGCTCCGGCAGCGCCCAGGGCGGGCGGCTCATCCTCATCGGGATCGGGGTGTCCTCCATGTTCACCTCTCTCATCGCCTACCTCCAGCTGCGGGCCAGCATCTATGACGTCGCCGATGCCCTGCGCTGGCTCTCCGGCTCCCTGGGCTCCCCCACCTGGCAGCAGGTCAGGCTGTTGGCCGTCGCCCTGGCGGTGTGCGGCACGCTTCTACTCGTCATCGCCAGGGACCTGGGCCCCCTGACCCTGGGCGAGGAGGCCGCCACAGGCCTGGGAGTGCCCGTGGACCGTACCAGGCTGGCGCTTATCCTCATGATGGTCGCCCTGTCAGCCTTCGCGACCTCGGTCACCGGGCCGATCGCCTTTGTCTCCTTCCTGGCCGGTCCTGTCGCCGCCCGGCTTGTGGGGCGAACCAGCCGCACCCTCCTGGTCCCGGCGGCACTCACGGGGGCCGCCATCGTGCTGGGAGGCGACCTCGTGGGCCGCTACCTCATGCCGACCGTCCTGCCGGTCGGGGTGGTCACCGGGCTGGTGGGCGCCCCCTACCTCATCCTCCAGCTGTTCCGGACCAACCGCCGGGGAGGCTCCGCATGACCCATGACTCTCCTGACACCCCCGAGACTCCTGGCACCACTGACACCCCTGAGGCTACCGGCACCCCTGAGACCGCTGAGGGTGCCACCTCCCCGCCCCACAGTCTGGCCGGGTCGGCTGTGCCCGCGCAGGCCGCAGCCGGGACGACTGCGGGCGCCACGACCCGCGCCCACCTGACCACCCAGGCGCTGCGCGCGGGCTACGGCAGACGGGTCGTCGTCCACGACGTGGACGTGAACGTGCCCAGCGGGAGGATCACCGTCATCATCGGGGCCAACGCCTGTGGCAAGTCCACCCTGCTCAAGACGATGGCGCGCGTCCTGGCCCCGATGTCGGGCCGTGTCCTGCTGGACGGCAGGAGCATCAGCACCATCCCCACCCGGAGGCTGGCCACCCGGCTGGGCCTGCTGCCCCAGCAGCCGATCGCCCCGGAGGGCATCACGGTGGCCGACCTGGTAGGGCGCGGGCGCCACCCCCACCAGCCCGCCTTCTCCCTGAGGCTCTCCCCGACCTCGGCCACCGACCGCCGTGTGGTGGAGGAGTCCCTGCTGGCCACCCGCACCGCCGAGCTGGCCGACCGCAGCATCGACGAGCTCTCCGGGGGGCAGCGCCAGCGGGTGTGGATCGCCATGGCCCTGGCCCAGCGCACCGACGTGCTGCTCCTGGACGAGCCCACGACCTTCCTGGACCTGGCCCATCAGGTGGAGGTCCTGGACCTGCTGACCGACCTCAACCGGGAGCGCGGCACCACCGTCGTCATGGTGCTGCACGACGTCAACCTGGCCGCCCGCTACGCCGACCACGTCATCGCCATGAAGGAGGGGCGCGTGGTAGCCGCTGGTGAGCCGGACACGATCATTGACGCCGCCCTGGTCCGCGAGGTCCTGGGCCTTCAGGCCGAGGTCATCACCGACCCGGTCTCCGGCACCCCCCTGGTCCTGCCCCGGGGGCGCCACCACGTGCGCGGATACGGGGCGGTCAGAGGCACCAGTGGGCAGGACACCGATACGGAACCGGCCGAACCCGCCAGCCCAGCCGGGCAGACCGGTGCGCTCAGGACGGGGGTGCCCGCAGCCGACTCCCCCGGTGAGAACCGCAGCGCGGGAGGCAGGACGTGAGCCCGTCGGCCACCCGGGGGGTACCGGGCAGCACCGCCGTACGCCGTCCCTTCCGCTTCTTCCACGTCCAGGTGGCGGCGGTGCGCGACCTCACCCCCCACATGCGACGCGTCACCTTCACCGGTCCAGACCTGGGAGACTTCGCTGATCCTGGTTGGGACCAGCGCATCAAGCTGGTGCTGCCCGCCCCGGCCTCAGGCTACAAGCACCTGCCCACGGGGCAGGACTGGTACCGCGAGTGGCGGGCACTGCCGCAGGAGCACCGCCCCCCGATCCGCACCTACACCACCCGGGCCGTGCGCCCCGGTGCGGGAGCGGGACGGGCCGAAGTGAACGCCGAGGTGGACGTGGACATGGTGGTCCACGCCGCGCCACCCACCCTGGCCGGGCGGCAGGACTCAACCGTACCGCCCACACAGCCCGGGTCCGCGTCGCAGGACTCCACCGGATGGCAGGCTGCGGTCGGCCCCGCCGCCCGCTGGGTCGCCTCCGCAGCCGTGGGCAGCGAGGTGGTGCTCCTGGGGCCGGACCGGGGCTGGGCGGGGGAGCCTGGGGGCGTGGGCTTTGTGCCGCCACCGGTCACCGAGCGCTTCCTGCTGGGCGGGGACGAGACGGCGGCCCCGGCCATCGCCCGCATCCTGGAAGACCTTCCCACCACCGCGCGCGGGGTCGCCGTGGTCGAGCTGCCCACCGAGGCAGACACGACCTACCTGCCCACCCACCCGGGCATTGAGGTGCGGGCAGCAGGGCGGGAGGGCCGCCCCCACGGCAGGGCGCTCGTGGAGGGCGTGCGCGCCGCAGCTGGTGAGCTCTGCCCTCCTGGCCGTCCCCAGGAGGTGGAGGAGGTCGATGTGGATACCGGACTGCTGTGGGAGGTGCCCCGCACCGCCCGGGGCGGGGCCGCCCTGCAGCGCACCACCCTGTACGCCTGGCTGGCCGGGGAGGCCACAGCCGTGCGCGCCACGCGCCGACACCTCGTGTCCGAGCTCGGCATCGACCGGCGCAGCGTGGCCTTCATGGGCTACTGGCGCCAGGGCAGGGCCGAGGGGTGAGCAAATGGGCAGGCACCACAACGGCCAACAGAGCAACGCAACCAGCCCACGGCACACGGCACCAGGCCCCGAGCACACACCACCCAACCGCACCACATTCGCACCTCAGCTAACGGGGCTGGCTGTCAACCGTCACCCAGGCAGAACCTTCCTGCTCCGGCAGCACTGGTCACGACGACCCAGGCCGACAGAGCAGCCATGGTGGCTGCGGCTCCTGGCGGTCGCGTCGTGGTCAGGAGCAGCTCGTCTCCAAGACGAGTCGGAAGCCACTGGCTCCAGCTGACGACGGGAGTCAGCACAAGGGGTGCTATCACCAGCAGCATCAGTGCTGTGGCCAGCCCTCCAGCGGTACTGCGCGCCAGAAGACCCCAGGGAAAAGAAAGCAGGGACACCACCACCAGGTACATCGCGCCGCGCAGCACAAGGGGCCACACCCTCGCCTCGGAAGCCAGGCCCATCACGCCGCGCAGGACAAGGGGCCACACCCTCGCCTGGGAGGCCAGGTCCATCGCGCCAGCCGCGACAGCCATCGAGACCAGCGACAGGCCGGTCGCCAGCAGGACCAGGCTGACGTACTTGGCTGCCAGAAGACTCACCCGCCTCGGCACCGCTGTCATCGAGGTCCTTACCTCACCACCCTGGTACTCGCTGGAACCAGCCAGCACCCCCAGGGTCATGGTCCCGTAGGCGAGGTAGTCAGGCACCATCAGGAAGGCATCAATGTCGGTAGCCATCATCGAGTCCACCGAGCGGCTGGCCAGCACCAGCGCCACCACCAGCGCCAGTGCGAGCGTGGCCGTGACGGTGAGCCACGTGTAGGGAAGGGTGGCCGCCTTCCTCATCTCTGCCCCTAACACGTCCATGGCTAGGCGTCCCTTCCTACCCAGCACCAGGACGTGACCGCCACGGCCCCGGCAGCCCATCCGGCGCACACGACCGCAGCCGGACCCGGGTCCAGTGCGGCTGAGACAGGCGGAGTCACCAGGAACGTGCTGATCGCCGCCGTGTCCGGCAGGTAGCGGGCCCAGTCCGTGACAAGGGAGATGAGGAGGCTGAGGGACACGACCGAGCTGTTGGTCACCAGGAGCACCAGCGACAGGACACCGTTGCGGGTCACGGCGGTGAGAGTCAGGGACAGTATCGCCGTCGTCACCCAGCTGAGGAGGACTCCGGCCATGCGCCTCACGGGGTCGTGGTCCAGCGCGGTCGCGTACGGGCCCAGGAGCCGGTCCGACAGGAGCACTGCCGCCGGAATGGCAGCGGCAGCAAGTAGCGTCGTCCACGACACGAGTGCGAGCAGCTTGGCGGCGACGAGCCGACCCCGCCGGGGTGTGGCAGCCATGGTGGTTGACACCTGCCTTGTCCGCCCCCTGCTCTGCGCTGTTCTGGCGTACTCGCTCGACATCGCCACGACACCGAGCACGACGATCCCGACTGTCCCGTACACCAGGGAGCCGAACCCGGCGTCAACGGTGGAGGTGTCAAGCAGCTCCCCGGTGTCACCGGTGCTCAGCGCCCGGCGTAGGGTGCTGGCGTTCAGGGACGCCAGCACCGCCGGAACACCCACGGCGAGGGCCGAGGCCAGCCACACTGACGGAAGCGTGGCCAGCTTCAGGAGCTCGGCCAGGACCAGCCTCACCGCACTACCGCCTTCTGGGTGTGCGCAAAGAAGGCGTCCTCAAGGTTGCGGTACCCCTGGGTCACCTCGGCGAGCGTCCCGGTCGCCGTGATGCGGCCTTCCGATATCACGGCGACGTCGTCGGCTATCTCAGCCAGCTCGCTCATCAGGTGGCTCGACAGCAGGACCGTGCCCCCCATGTCCGCGTGGCTGCGCAGGAGCCTGCGGATCCATCGGACCCCCTCCGGGTCGAGCCCGTTGACAGGCTCGTCCAGCACCAGGTACTCCGGCTCGCCCAGCAGGGCGGTAGCCAGCCCCAGGCGCTGGCCCATCCCCAGGGAGTAGGTCCCCACACGTCGCCGGGCAGCGTCAGCAAGCCCCACCTGCTCAAGCACTTCGTTGACGCGCCGCCGGGGAATCCTGTTGCTTGCTGCAACCCACCCCAGGTGCGCACGGGCCATACGCATAGGGTGGGCGCCAGCGCCGTCGAGCATGGACCCCACCCGGGTGAGCGGGTGCCGGATACTCCGGTAGCGGTGACCGGCTATCGTGGAGGTTCCCGACTGCGGCCTGTCGAGCCCCAGCAGGATGCGCAGCGTCGAGGACTTCCCCGAGCCGTTGGGGCCGACAAACCCGGTCACCCGCCCGCTCCGGGCGGAGAAGGACACGCCGTGGAGAACGGTCCGGTCTCCGTGCCGCTTGACGACGTCGTGGACGTTGATCATGGCTTGAGACTGGCACGGCGCGGCCCGGGGCACCATGGGCCTACGGGCTGATATGTGGCGCCTGCTGGCCCCTGGGGCTGAGAGAGCTCGCTGCCACCTCATGTAGGTTGCACATCTTCGGGGCCTGGTGGTCACAGGAGTGAGGGGGCGGCCTGTCTGTCGAGGCCGACCCAGGCCCGGAGATCCGCGTGCTTCTGCGGATTGCGCCGGGTTCAGCGCGCTGGGAGCCAAGGCCGCCCCTCCCGGCCCCCTGGCCCCACAGACCCCATGATGTGCAGCAGCCTGGTTGCTGCACATCATGGGGCTGGTGCCGGTGCCCGGCCCAGGTGGGGACTGGTCCGCCTCCCGCAGAACCACGCGGAACCCGGTACCTTACCGCTCCAGAGGCACAGTCGGCAGCCGTCCCAAGATGTGCAGCCCACCCAGCACCCGGCCCTGGCAGGCACCCACAATGAGCCTCACCGGGGCCTTGCCCACGCTCTGCCTGAGACATACCCTCATACCATGGCCCGTACTACACCCCACGGAGTCTGCGCCCTTGTCACTGCCTGTCTCGCAGTGGCCGGTGTGGTCACGACCGGCCCCGCTACCGGCTCAGAGCACTACGCCCCGCTGGTGCTGCTGGCACTCCCGGCAGCACTCGTGTGGGCGGCAGCCGTGCGCAGCCGGGACCGCTCGCGCTTCTACCGTCGCCTGCGTGAGCAGGCGGTGGCGCAGGCGACCCACCGCGAGCGCCTGCGCCTGGCCGAGCACCTACACGGCCTGGTCTCGCACCGCCTGGCTGCGATTACCCTGCAGGCCAGCACAGAGCCGATGCTGGACGAGGCCACGGCCCGGCGCGCGCTGCGCGACATCGAGGACAACGGCCGCGCCGCCACCGCAGACATGCGAGACCTGCTCACGGCGCTACGCAGCCCCTGCACAGAGTCACTAGCCTCGCCTCCCAGGTCGGCCCCTGCGCTGCCTGAGGTGCTGACCTGGGCACGGTCCACGAGCCTAGAGGTCACAGTGACAGGCGCGACCGCAGACATCGTGCCAGTCCACACCCCGGAGGCGGGTGAGACGATCGCCGCTGTCGTCCAAGAGGCCCTGGCCAACGTGGCCCGGCACGCCGGTGGCGCACGGGTGCACGTGCAGCTGGGCCGGGGCGAGGACTGCGTCTGGACGGTTGTCGACAACGACGCACCTGCCCCGGACCACCAGGCAGTCCCGGGAGCGGGCACCGGGCTGGAGGCCCTACAGGGCCGCTGCGCCGCCCTGGGCGGCAGGCTCACCGCCTCTCCGACTGCGGACGGCTTCCGGGTGGAGGCCAGGCTCCCCGACCTCCAGCCCCCGGGCACTCCCCTCCCGGTCTCCGGGCTCCCAAGCCCTCAGCCGGAGCAGCCAATACCGTGAGCGCCCCCGTCCGCGTCCTGGTGGTTGACGACCAGAGGCTCCTGCGGCGCTCCCTGGTGACGATCCTGGACGCCGCCGCAGACGTCGAGGTCGTCGGCGAGGCTGATAACGGGACGAGTGGCGTAGCTGTCGCCCGTGCCGTGCGCCCCGACGTCGTCCTCATGGACATCCGCATGCCCGCAGGGCTGGATGGCATCGCGGCCACGGAGGCGATCTGCTCCGACCCCGGCCTGGGCGGCACCAGGGTGTGCGTCCTGACGGTGTTTGAGGAGGACGCCTACGTGTTCCGTGCGCTCCAGGCCTGTGCGTCAGGCTACCTGCTCAAGGACACCCCGCCGGAGGGGGTGGTCCAGGCGGTGCGTGCCGTTCACGCTGGCGGCTCGCTCCTGTCACCCGGTGTGCTGGCCACCGTGGTGGCCCACGCGCCTTCAGGCGGGCGCGGGCCGACTCAGTTGGAGGGCCTCACGCCCCGCCAGACCGAGGTGCTGCGGCTCGTAGCCTCTGGGCTGTCCAACCAGGAGATTGAGGAGCGCCTGAACGTGTCCCACTCCACCCTGAAGACGCACATGGGTGCCCTCCTGCGCCGCCTGGGTGCGCGCGACCGGGCCCAGCTGGTCATCGCCGCCTACGAGGGCGGTCTCATGGGCTCAGGCTGACGGGTGCCTCCTGTCAGGCGGCCCGCCCCACCGCCCCGGCAGCACCCGGCCCAACCCGGCCCACAGCCGCCTCAGCCCACACTGACCTCGCCGGAGGTGGTGCCGGTGGCCTGGCCCCCGTTGGTCACCGTCACGGTGATGGAGGAGGTGTCCCCGGCGGTGAGCGCGCCGTCGGAGACCGTGTCGTCCAGGGTGAGGGTGAGAGTGCCCCCGTTGGACCCCGACTGCCCCCAGCGGTCCTCCTCGGCGGTGGCCAGACCACCCGGAGTGCTGAGCGTGCAGGAGGTCAGGGTGGCCTCGGCGGTCGTGTTGGTGACGTAGAGGACCGGCACGTCCTGGGTGCAGGTGAGCTCGACGTCACTCATCTCCAGGGCAGAGACCTCGGTGGCGGCCTCGGCGTCGGCCGCGTCCCCGGACATGGACTGATAGAGCATGACGCCCGCTCGGGTGGAGCCGGTAGTCAGTGTCGAGCCGGAGACCGTGGCCTGGTTCCTCCCCTCCACGACCACGGCCTGCGCTCCGGTGGCCTGGCCGGTCAGCCCGCTGACGGTGATCGCCCCTGTGGAGTAGATAAGGGGTGAGCCGTCACCAGCGGTGGTGAAGGTGTTGGTGCCCTCCACCGTCACCGTGGCGTTGCCACGATCGGTGGCCACGGCCGCGCAGTGGGCACCTGTGGTGTCAATGGTGAGGTCGGAGCCGGCGATGGTGCCCTGGTAGGTGGCGTGCAACCCACGGGCGGACTCCCCGATGGTAGTGATGGCGCACGCAGTGACGTATACCTGGGCGGAGTCGGTGGCCACGACGGCGTTAGAACCCGATGACGTCGTCTTGATCGTGGTCTCGGCAACGGTGGCGCTGGAGTCCTCCCCGACCACGACGACGGCGGAGTTGAGCCCGTAGAAGCTGTAGGCGTCGTCCACGCCCCTGTCGTTGCTGGAGGTGGCGTCGCCGGACTTGGTCACTGCGGCGTTGGTCAGGGTGAGACTGCCCCCGTTGACCACGAGGAACACGGCCTGGTCAGGTTCGGTGGACTCCCAGGTGCCGCCGTCAATGGTGGCCTGGGTGCCGTCAACGACATAGGCGCCAGCCAGGTCAACGGTCTTGTCGCCGACGGTGCCCGACCAGCTACCAGCGCTCAGGGCGGTGTTGTCCGCAGCGGGCTCGTGGTACTCGGGGCCGGTGGCTGATGAGGCGCCCGCCGAGGTGGTCCCAGTGGTGCCGTCGGCGGTCGCAGGTGCCGAGAGCACCGGAGCCGCGCTCCGCCCGGGGGCACCCGTGGAGCCCTGGCAGGCGGCCAATCCTGCGATGAGCCCCAGGCCGACCCCTGATGCCAGGAAGGAACGGCGGTGGGGGCTGACTTGCAGCAGGCCGAGCCCTGAGGCTGGCTCCCGGTCACCTCCCCCGCTTGTGGTGCGGCCGGTGGTGCTCCCACCACGGCCGTCACCGGGTACAGGGGTCACAGAACGGGTCGTCATCAGGGCTCCTGGCTGGTTGCTGCTGGGGGCTGCCTCCGCCGCAGCGGCGGAGCCAGCCATGCTGTCAGCCCACAGTCTGTCCGTCCCAGCCATGCCCACTCTGTGCCGACTCTGTGCGCGCAGCATGAGCAGGCCCCGCCCTGGCGGCTGGCAGCACGGGCGCGGAGCATCTCACCGTGGTCGTCAGGGATGCCACAGGTACCGGCCACGTCGACCTCGGGGACGTCGCCACCACCCTTGACCCCTACGCGGCGAGATATGGCTGTACTACCGGCGGCGATCTCGGTGAGACGCTGCTGGGGATCGCAGGCCCCTTGCCCGACGCGATCCAGATGCTCCGGCACGCGCCGTCAACCCTGGTCTCCCGGGTGGTCCTGGACCAGAACACGGTCGAAAAGCTCGTCGCGCTGCCGCGGCAGCAGCAGCAATGGTCGTAGACACGGAGGACACGGAGGATCTGGCACCAGGATGCGCCTGCCACCCGTGGTCCTGCTGCATCAGGTGGGTTGAAGCAGATCATAGTGGGGCATGGTGGATTCTCGGTGTACCCGCTTATCTCACGTGCACCGCCGTCGGGTTTTGCACGCTCATCTGGCGGTGCGCCTGGACGCTGGGGTGGGTGGGCCATGAGGCCGGTTGCACGCTCACCTTCCTGGGTAGTGGGCGAGAACGGCGTGATTCCGCCGATCTCGGTCAAGCATGTGGCCGGTGACCTGGGCTCCCATGTGCATCGAGCACCTCACTGCACATGGGAGCTTTTGAGGCCTCTCCGGCCCTACTGGTGAAACGGCGTGATTCCACGGATCCACAAAACACGGAGAAAGGTGAGCGTGCAGCTGGCCCTGGGACGGTCGGCGGCTGGCCGCAAGCGCCAGGGCACCACACTGGTGGCCCTGGCTGGCTGGACCCTGGCTAGCTGGACTAGCACTGCCCGACCGCAGACACGTGGCTGCGGGCGCCTGGCTCTGGTGAGTCGGGGCAGCCCCATCACCGTGTGCAGGATCCCGGCCCGCCGGACCCGCACCAGCCCTCTTCTGCTGTGCGACTTCCGCGACAGGCCCGGGTACACCTCACTGCGAGGGCATGGCTGACATAAAACGAGACCGTAGTCTGGGCCGCGCCCGAGCGCGCTCCTGACGGTGACGGTACACCGGAGTGCCGCCTCGTTTCATGCTGGTCACAGTGAAGGTGAGTCAGGACGCAGCCTCTCAGGTCCCTTCCCAGGACCGCCCAGGGCACCGGGAGCCTCGGGCTCCTGCTCCTTCAGCGGCTGGTCCCCGGCGGACAAGAATATCCCCACCCAGCGCGAGCGCGGGTCGGAGTCGATGAGCAGCGCCTTGGCGAACAGGGTCAGCGGCACGGCCAGGATCGTCCCCAACCCACCGATGACCGTGGACCAGAACATGAGGGAGACAAAGGTCGTGGTGGTGTTGAGACCCACGGCGTCGCCAGTGAACTTGGGCTGGATGAGGGTCTGGATGACAAAGTTGAGGACCGAGTAGGCCACCACCACCCACAGGGCCGTCCACGGGCCGGAGTCCACCAGCGCCAGCAGCGCCGGGGGAATGACCCCGACGACGAAGCCGATGTTGGGGATGTAGTTGGTGATGAAGGAGACTACGCCCCAGGTGACCGCCATCGGCACGTTGAGCGCCCACAGGGCAAAGACATCCAGCACTGCGACGATGAGGCCAAAGATGGTGGAGACGAGCCAGTAGGAGCGCACTGAGGCCGCGAAGCCCGTCATGGCGGAGGCGATCTCCGGTTTGAGCTCAGCCAGCGCCCGCACCCGGCCCTCGATCCTCATGGTGTCGAACATGAGGAAGACGATGACCAGGGCCATGATCGTCATCATGGACCCGGCAGACGTCAGCTGCTCCAGGAGCGTCTGCGCCAGCGACACGACCCGGGAGGTGTCCAGGGCACTGGTCGCCTGGTCAAGAAGGGAGGCCTGGTCCACCCCCATGGAGGTGAGCATCCTCTCGATGTCGGCCCAGATCTGCTGGAACCGGGAGGAGTATCCAGGCAGGGTGTCCACCAGCTGGGCGACCGCCACCCCTAGGGCGGCGAACAGGCTGAGGACAAAGGCGTAGAGGATGGCGATCGCCCCCACCGCCGCGACCCCTCGCGGCACGTGGTGGCGCGCCGCCCACGACACCAGCGGACGGATGGTCACCACCAGGGTCAGGGCAAAGAAGGCGGGCGCCACCAGCGACCGGACCATATACAGCCCCACCGCTGCCACGACAAGCGCCGCAACCGTGACCGCAATCACCTCACCCTGACTGCGCCCGGTCCGGGCGGCGTCGGTCACCCGGTCCTGCACCGAGGGGGCGGCGGACTCTGGAGACTCTGAGCGCCCGGAGGAACCAGGAACGACTGAGGACACGTCGGTCATGTCCCCATCCTTGCACGCGTCCTCACGCGCCGTTGGCCACAACCGCCGAGCCACCCCGGATGTGGCCGGAAGGACACACTAGAAGGACACAGGAGCCCAGACGTAGCGCCGCCGCTTCGAAGGCAGCACGAAGGCAGTCGGGACGGCCCGGGACGCCTACCGCAGCGCCTCCATGGCCCGTGGGCCGTCCAGGGCGCGCAGGTGGGGCAACGGGTCCAGGCCGGTGTCCAGCACAAAGTCCGTCAGCTGGGTGCGCACCACGTCGTGGAGCTGCTCAGGCTGCCACGGCTTGGCGATGTAGTGGTCCAGGCCAGCCTCGTTGACAGCGCGGATCGTGTCCGCCTGGTCCGCCTGCCCCGTGACCAGGACCTTGCGGGCGCTGGCTGTGCGCTCGTCGCCGCGCATCTGGACCAGCATGTCCACACCCGTGCGCCCAGGCAGCCGGTGGTCGGCCAGCACCAGGGCGACGACGTCACCGTCATCGTCCACCTCGGAGACCACCTCCAGGGCGTCCTCGACGTCCTCGGCGGGCTCCACACGCACAACGGGGGAGAAGGGCGCCAGGTCCGCCACGACGGCGTCGCGCACCTCCGGCTCGTCCTCCACGACGAGGATGGTCAGCTTCACGGGTCCTCCTTGGCAGTCGCTAAGTCGCTAGCGGTCGCTGGGTCTGGTGGGGTCACCGGGCTGGGCTGAGCCGTGGGGCCAGTCGGGGCGAAGCGGCCAGGACGGTCCGCCGCACCCGGCCGACCAAGTTCACCGGCCCCGTCAGCCCCTGCCGACCCACTAGCCCCTGCCACCTCGTTGACCAGGGCGGGGTCGCGGGGCAGCCGTACAGTCACCACCGTACGTCCCGGCCGGGACTCCACGGAGATGAGGCCCTCGTGGGCGTCGACGACGCTCCTGGCCAGCCCCATCCCCAGCCCCAGGCCAAAGCGCACCTGGCCGTGCTTGGTGGTGAAGCGCGGCTCGAAGATGCGGGGCAGGACCTCCGGGGAGATCCCCGGCCCGTTGTCCTCGACCTCCACACGCACGCCGACAGGACCTGCACCACCTCCAGGTCCCGCACCACCCCGGGTGCCCGTGCCCTCCTCAGCACCCCTAGGCGGCTGCGCGCCCCCGGTGTCCTGCCTGTCCCGGGTGTGGAACAGCTCGGTGTCCTCGGCCTTCTCAGCCCGCACCCGCAGGACGACCCTCTTGTCAGCCTGGCCGGTGGTCGCCAGGGCGTCCGCCGCGTTGGCCACGATGTTGGTCCACACCTGGGCCAGCTCCCCAGCACGGCCGCGCACCACGGGGACCTCCTCGTAGTCGCGCTCCACCTCTACCCCACCCAGCCGGTGGGCGGTCAGTCGTAGCGCGTCCTCCAGGACCTCGCGCACGTCCACGTCGTCGTCCATCTCCCCCTCGGGGCGCACGTAGGCGTGCAGGGAGGAGACCAGGCCCCGGATCCTCCTGGTCGCCAGCTCGATGTTGCGCTCGTTGCGTCCGATCGCCGCAGCGTGCTCCACCTCCTCCAGGTGGTGGGGGGCGGCCGCCAGGGCGCGCGCGTCGGCAGGGTCGCTGACTCCGGCGGCCACCAGGCGCCGGGCCAGGTCGCGGTCCCCCACGACCTCCTCCAGAACCCGCCGGGCCTGGCGCTCCTGCCTGGTGGAGGCCGCCGGGCGGCTTCGGGCCTCCTCACCCACGGAGCGGATGAGGTCCCCGGAGGGGTGGGAGGCCAGCAGCGCGGCGACGTCGCTGCGCAGGTGCTCAGCCGCCCGCCCCAGGGCAGCCACCGGGTTGTTGAGCTCGTGGGCGATACCGGCCGCCAGCTCGCCCAGGGTGGCGAACCGCTCCTGGGCCAGCAGCTCCAGGCGCGCCTGCTCCAGGGCCTCCAGCGCCTCCTGGGCCTGGGCCTTCTCCGCGTCCAGGGCTGCCGCCAGCTCGATCTTCTCCACCTGGAGCACCTCGGAGCGTGACAGGCGCTTGGTCAGGGAGCCGATGAGCAGGGCCGCCAGGACCTGCTCGGTGGCCGGGTTCTCCGCCAGGGCGCGGTCAAGCTGCTCGATGGACAGCAGGATGAGGTCCACGTCGGTGGTCGTGGTGGCGGTGACAAAGGCCCGCCCCTGGGAGGCCAGGGATACCAGGCCGATGATGCGCCCGGTGGTGGCGTGGTGGAGGATCACCTCGCCCACGCGGGTGTCGCGGGTCAGGGCCACGGCCCCCTCGACCACGATGTAGACACTGTCTACGCTCTGGCCTTGGTGAGCCAGGCGCACCCCGGGCGGCAGGCGCAGCCGGGGGCGCGGTCCCAGGACGTCCTCGCAGGCCTTGATAAGCTCGCGTGTCAGCGCCTCCGGTGAGTGGGTCAGGGTCTCCAGGAGCGGCGAGCGCCCGGAGTGCTCTGTCCCGGACCGGGAGCCCAGGAGGCGACGGCGGTCGTCGTCAGGCAGGTGGTCGCGCATCCACCGGCGGGTCTGGGCAGCCGCCCGGGTGGCTATGGCACCCGCGGTCCAGGGGACGGCCACCACCTCGTGGACCAGGTCCTCGTCGATAGCCCGGCCGATGTTGCTCAGCTCGGTGCGCTCGGTGAGCAGCACCAGCCGGGCCGTGCGCAGGGAGGGGAAGCGCTCCACGGCAGCGGCGACGTCATCCAGGCTGCCGACCTCGTCGGTGGCCACGATGAGGGCGACGGTACCCAGCTCCTCGGCCCGGGCCAGCAGCGCCCCCAGGGAGCGCAGGCGCACGACGTCGGCGACCTTGGCGACTGCGCCCTCCACCTCGTGGGCGGCCTGGGCGCCCAGGGAGGCAGGGGAGACGACGGCGACGACCAGCCGCTGCGCCTGCCCGCTCACAGCAGCCCCATGAGCGACCAGAGGGGCGGCATGGCCAGCACCAGGACCACCGTGCCCAGGAGGCCGACGATGACGCCCGTCCTGGCCATGTCCGCAGTGGAGACCTCGCCGGTGGCGTAGGCGATGGCGTTGGGCGGGGTGGAGATCGGCAGGCTCATCCCCAGGGAGCAGGCCAGGGCCAGCACCACGGCGATGGTCACCGGGTCCAGGCCCTCAATGCCGGTGGCCAGCCCCATGGCCAGGGGGATGAGCAGGTTCGAGGCTGCGGAGTGGCTGATGACGTTGGACATGGCCAGCCCCAGCAGGCCCATGACGATGACCACAACCAGCGCCCCCATCGCCTCCCAACGGAACAGGCCGAGGATCCACACGTCCAGACCGGTGGAGCCCACACCGTCGCCCAGGGCGATGCCCCCGGCCACCAGCCACAGCACTGGCCAGGACAGCCGCCCCAGGTCGGAGCCGTCCATGACCTGGGAGACCAGGAGGGCCACCACCGCCAGGAAGCCGACCACGTTGGCGCTCAGCCCGTGGAGGTTCTCAGTCATCCACGCCACAATGGTCGCGGCGGCGATGACGTAGAAGGTGACGGCCCTGCGGTCGGTGTCCCACGAGGCCCTCATGTCCAGGTCGATACCCAGGCCACGGGGGATGAACATCACGATGAGGAGTACCCAGGCGGCCAGGAGGACGACGAGCATGAGGGGGACGGCCATGAGCATCCACTGCGCGAAGGAGATGTGGTAGCCCGCCTCCGCCAGGGCTCCCAGGGCGATGGCGTTGGGCGGGGTGCCCACAGGTGTGCCGATGCCGCCGACGTTGGCGGCCACGGGGATGGACAGGGCCACGCCAGCGCGGGGACGGCCCTGGGGCAGGGCACCGAGGATGGGGATGAGCACGGCGAACATGGTGGCGGTAGTAGCCGTGTTGGACATGAACATGCTCAGCAGGGCGGTGATGACCATGAGGCCCAGCACCGTGGTGCGCGCCGACCCGGTGAAGGGGCGGATGAGGACGGCGGCGAGGTTGCGGTCCAGGTGGTACTTGGCGGCGCCGTCGGCGATGAGGAACCCACCCAGGAACAGGATGATGACGGGGTTGGCCAGGGCACCCAGGAAGCTGGAGTACTCCGGGGAGTCCTCTGGGACAGCCAGCAGGGCCTGGTCGGAGACCAGGAGGACCTCCAAGCCGATGACGAGCACCGCCGTGGCCACCAGGGGGATCGCCTCGGTCACCCACAGCACGATGGCCAGCAGGAAGACGGACAGCATGCGCTCGCCCACCGGGTCCAGGTCCGGCACGTCCACCAACAGCGGCGCCAGGAAGACGACGACGGCCAGCACCAGGCCGGTACGCTCCTTGGTACCCAGGGGCGGGCGCCTGTCCTGACGGGCTGAGCGTGCGGGCCGGGTGCGCACCTGCGGCATCTGGTCCTCCTCCTTGGCTACCAGGACTACCACTGACTATCAGGGGTTCTGGGGTGCCGACCTTCCATGCTAGAGCACGATTGCGCACCCTGGTAGGACCTCGGGTACAGGACTGGACCGGGCGACCTCCGGCCCCGCCAGCCACCGGCTCACGCACCCACGGCGCAGGCGCCCTGGGCAGTGGTCACTGTGGGCACTGTGGGCACTGCCAGGGGAGCCGCAGACCACGGGGCCTCCGCAGACTCTTAGCGAACCCTTCGCACAGGTCCTAGGCTGGGGCCATGACCACTGTGAGCGACCCGGCTGGCTCCCCCACCACGACGTCCGCCTCCGAGCCTGCTGCGGCGGGTGCCGCGCCCGTGCCCCCGGGCTCTGAGACCGTCTCCCGGACGACCCCCCGGATGACCCCCCGGATGAACGTGGAGTCCTTCAACCTGGACCACCGCGCCGTGGCTGCACCCTATGTGCGGGTGGCCGACCGCAAGGAGCTGCCCGGCGGGGACGTCCTGGTCAAGTACGACGTCCGCTTCTGCCAGCCCAACCGCGACCACCTGGAGATGGAGGCGGTCCACTCCGTGGAGCACCTGACCGCCGAGCTCATGCGCAACCACACCGACCGGCTCATCGACTTCTCCCCCATGGGCTGCCAGACGGGCTTCTACGCCCTGACCCTGGGCCTAGAGCCGCAGGACTTCCTGGCCGTCCTGGAGTCCACCTGCCGCGACGTCCTGGAGGCCACCGAGGTGCCCGCCGCCAACGAGGTCCAGTGCGGCTGGGGCGCCCACCACTCGTTGCCCGCCGCCCAGGAGGCCGTACGAGCCTTCCTGGCCGCACGCCAGGAGTGGGAGCAGGTCACGGTCTGAAGAGGCGTCTGCTTGCTCAGGAGCCCCGGCTCCACAGCACCCAGCAACGATGGCACTCTGGCGTTGTGGGACACCTCATATCTCTTGAGTGAGGCGGGGTTGTCTTTCTGAGTACTTCCACTTCTGCGGAATCCGTGCGAGGTGGGCTGGCGCGAATCGCGACAGGATGGAGCGTGTCGACAAGAGGTTGTCCCGTGCCAGCCTGCCGGGACGCCCGGAGCGCCACGGAGCGTGAGGCAGGCTCACGGCGCTCTACCCGTGCCAGACAGTCTTCACCCTGCCAGGATCCGCGCCAGGCAGCGCCACGCTACTCGCGCCCACCTGGAACAGCCACAACAGATATATGCCCCGCGCCCAGCGGCGGTGCAGATCACCATGAATGAAGCGCGGTGTGCTGCGGGCTGTGGAGCATCTGGGCTCAACCCATGACGAGGTGGAGCGACCGTACTAGTGGAGGCGGGATGGGAGAAGGTTCAGACCGACCAGAGCGTGCTGGCCCGGCTAACTGAGCTTACGGGTAGGGAACAGGTCCCCGCAATCGTATCCGAGCTCCTCGGGCAGGCTGTGTTTCCGGCAAGCCTCCAGTGGGAGCTAGGGCATGATCCTGCCCCGCGTAGCGGCGAGCCGGATACCGTCAACAGGGTAAGGGTAGAGGCCGCGTCGAAAAGGTCAGCCGCCCGGTGGGAGCGGGTTGCCGATGCCCGTCCCATGGAGACAACCTGGCTCCCCTGGCCAGGGATAAGGTAGACGGTACTCATCGGATGCTCCTCCCGATACGGGCGGACCCAGCCACGGTGAACATCAGCCCGAGGAGCAGCAGGCCCACGACGGCCCACACGGGCTCGATCTGCGTGTCCCCGATGCTGATGACGTGCCCGTAGTAGGTCTCGACAGCCTCTCGCACCGGCTCGGAGCCGCCCGCCAGGTTGTCCAGCGCTCTGCCTGCCAGGGGCTCGCGCAGCAGCATGGCGCCGGAGGAGAAGGGCAGCACATTGATGACGTTGACCACGGAGTCAGACAGCAGTCCCAGGGGCAGGTAGGCTCCCGCCAGGAAGCCCAAGAGCGTCCCCGTGATGGTAGACACGGTGGTGAAGGATCCCTCTGAGTGGACAAATGTCAGCCCAAAGGCGGACAGCGCCCCGAAGGACCAGGAGATCAGCAGGATCAGACCCAACCCCTGGGCCATAGCGGCCCACCCGGCAAACTCCCCGTAGATAGCCGCGACCATGACGGCTCCTGCCACTAGGACCACGGCGCCCATGGCCACCGCGACCAGGACGGCGCCGAGCTGGTAGCCCAGGATGAGTTGGGTGCGGCGGATCGGAGAGACTCGGAACTCCTTGAACCGTCCGCTGACGCGGTCGTCCACGTAGGTCTGGAAAGCCGCAAGGCCGGTGGTGATCGGCGTGATCATGACGATGCCCGCGTAGACCCAGGAGCCGATGTAGCGGCCTACGTCGTCAGAGGACGCACCCGGTACGGACTCCTCAAGGTTGTCCACCTGGATAGACCCGAGGAACAGTAGGTAGAGCAGCAGGAGGATGAACGCTGACAGCAGGGACAGCAGCACCCCGGCTCGGTCCCGAAGGTAGATCCGCAGGTTGCGCCGCACGAGCGCCATGATGATCCTCATGAGGTCCTTCCTCCGTTGACAAGGTTGAGGAAGACGTCGTCCATGGACCCCTGGATCACCTGGAAGTCCGTGACGGCATCGGCAAGGTCATTGAGCAGGGTGAGTGCCGCTGCGGAGCTGGGCACGGAGGTGTGCACCCCACCGCCCTCGCGGTACCAGTCGGACCTGCCCAGGTGGCGCTCAACCGCCGCGACCACCTCCTGGTCGCGGCCTGGCGCTGGCACCATGAGCAGCCTGGGCGTGGAGTACCGGGCCCGTAGCTGGGCAGGCGTCCCCTCAGCCACGGCAGCACCTTTGTCAATGACAAGGACGTGATCAACGGACTCGGTCTCCTGCATGTAGTGGGTGGTCAGCACAATGGTCAGGCCCAACTCCTGGCGCAGACTTGCCATCGCCTTCCACACCTGCTCACGGCTGTAGGGGTCCAGCCCTGTCGTCGGCTCGTCGAGGAACAGGGTCCGCGGCTTGTTCAGAAGCGCCCTGGCGATATCCACGCGTCGCTTCTGCCCACCGGACAGGACACCGTAGGGGCGGTCCACGAAGTCCTCAAGGTCAACGAGGTCAACAAGCTCGTGGATGCGCCGGTGTCCCACACCGTACAGGTCCGCCTTGAAGCGGAGGTTCTCCAGGGTGGTGAGCCGGGGGTCGAGCAGGGACTGCTGGAAGACGACACCGATGCGTGAGCGCACCTCGTGGCCCCGGTCCTTGACGCTCATCCCGTCGATAGTGATGTCCCCCTGGTCCAGGGGGAGGAGAGTGGTCGTGCACGAGATCGTGGTGGTCTTGCCAGCGCCGTTGGTCCCCAGGAAGGCGAAGAACGCTCCGTCCTCGACCCTGAATGACAGGTTGTCGACGGCAACGACTGCTCCAAATCTCTTGACCAGACCTGATACCTCGATCATCTGTCTGTCCTTCTTGTTGTCCAAGGGGCAACAGGCCGACCAGCCAGGTGCCGGTCCCGTACGTTCCCTCGGGGTTCTGTCACATCTATTTCACTGCGGGCAGCAGTCCCCGGTCCTCCTCCTCGGCGGCGCAACCAGGACCATACTTGGTCTCAGCGGGGCTCCTTCCTCCGTACAGCCGACCCCCTCCTTCCGTACACCTCCGGCCCTTCTTCCGTCATGGCGGCTCCTTGCTGACCAGAGATCTGGCGGGGCCGACGTGAGGCCGACGCTGGTAGCGGGCCAGGGACTCCGCACCACCCAGGATCCACACGAGCGAGATCGGGAGAAAACGACGACCAACTGCTTGCCCGGCCCCAGGGAGTCAGGTAGCCTGCCCCGGTCTTCTTTATAGAAAGGACACCATGTCCGCTCCCCGATCCCTATCGACCCCCTGGCCAGGGGCGCCCCGCACACCTGCCATCTCCTCAGACTACGGCCTCATCGGCGTCCAGGAGTGCCCCCGCCTACGGTGGGTCGTCACCGTCACCCCGACCGGCCACTAGCAGATCCTCACGTCATCCTGCCCCTGAGCACGAAAGATCAGCCATGAGTACCGCAGGCACGCCGGGTACGTCTAGCGGTCCGATTCGCATCGCTCTCGTCGATGACGACCCGATCGTCCTTGAGGCCCTGTCCCCTCTCCTCGACGCCCAACCGGGCATCAGCGTCATCGCCGGCCGTGAACGGCGCCGAGGCCGTGAATCTTGCCCGCACGCGCACCATCAACGTCTTCCTCATGGACATACTGATGCCCACACTGGACGACGTAGCCGCGACCTCGCAAATTCTTCAGGCGAACAGGCGGACACGAGTCCTGCTCCTGACCGCCTTCGACGACGACACGTTCCTTGATGGCGCGATCGTTGCAGGGGCCTCAGGGTTCCTCCTCAAGAACACGCCCCCCGCCAAGGTCGCGGATGCTGTCCGCGCAGTGGCAGCTGGTGGAAAGGTCCTGTCACCGGGGCCGACCAGCCGCGTCCTGGAGCGGTACCGCCATGGCAGTTCCCCGCAAGCGCAGTCGGCCATACATACGGACTTGTCAGAGCGGGAGCAGGAGGTCCTCCGTCTCCTGTGCCAGGCACGCAGCAACCGACAGATCGCCCATCAGCTCCATCTCGGCGAGACCACAGTCAAGACCTACGTCTCCACCATCATGCGCAAGATGGGGGCCACCAGTAGGCTTGAGGTGGTCGTAGAGGCCTTCCGGCACGGCCTCAGCGACTAGGTCGTGTTGTGTAAGTCGTTTGAGCCAGTGGTTGATGCTGGCGATGTGGGTGGTGGCCTAGTGGCGCGCGGCGGGCTTGTCGTGCCTGGTGGTCGTGCCTGAGGTGGCCGAGGCACCGCTCCACGGTACTGCGGTCCTTACAGGCCACAGGGCCGCAGGCGGACGGAGCCGCCCCAGCACCCCGACCAGGCATAGACGCCAGACACAGCCAAGCAGCCGGGCGGCCCGCTCGCCGGGGGCGCTGGCGGCCTGGAGAATGGGCACCCCACCTGGCACGAGACCGAGCGCGACCCGCACCTAGTCCTGCACCAGGCGGTGGAGGCGGTCCTCCTGGGGCTGAGCACGCCGGACAATCCCGGGCAGGACACCGACCCCGCGACACCCGCCGGGGACACAGCACCACCGACGCCGTAGGCTTCTCCCATGACGTCAGCCCCCCGTCCTGCTGCCGCGATCATCTCGGTGGCGATGCCCGAGGAGGCCCAGCCCTTCCTGGAGGCCCTGCCCAGGCTCGACGGCGCCACCCCGCCCACCCTGCTGGGCTCCGCCGAGACCTGGAGCCTGGAGCTGTCCGCAACTGTCGGCCCTGAGGTGACCAGCCCCCTCACCGGCCCCGCTACTCTCGGCGGCGACGCGGCCGCGCCCCGTGAGGTGATCCTGCTGCGCTCAGGTATCGGCCTGGTCGCAGCCGCCTCCGCCCTGACCGCTGCCCTGACCCAGGTGCGTCCGCAGGTCGTCATCTCCGCTGGCACCACCGGCGGCCTGGGTACCCAGGTGGAGGTGGGCGACGTATGCGCGTCCACCGCCCTGGCCTTCACTGACGCCGACGCCACCGCCTTCGGCTACCTGCACGGCCAGACACCCGGCCAGCCCGAGATCTTCCACGGCGCACCCTCCCTGCTGGCCAGGCTGGGACGGGTGGGCGAGCCCGCGCTGCGGGCCGCCACGCCCTCCTCCGGGCAGGCCCACATGCGCATCGGTCAGATGCTGGCGGGCAGCTCCTTCGTCACTGAGGCCAACGTGGCCACGGTCCGTCGGGTCTTCCCCTCAGCGATCAGTACAGACATGGAGTCCACCGCCCTGGCCCAGGTGGCTGCGAGCGCGGGCCTGCCCTTCCTGTCCGTGCGCGGTGTCTCTGACCTGTGCGGACCCCAGGCGGGCCGCGACTTCCACATGGGGGCACAGGAGGCCGCAGCCCGCAGCGCCGCAGTGGTCCTGGCCCTGCTGGGTTAGGTGCTGGGCAAGAAGGCGGCACCGCAAGACTGCCACGGTTCCTGAGACCTTAGGATGGAGGTATGGAATGTGGCCCACGTGAGTGTGGTCCACCTGGAGGTCGAGGCCCGGTCCGCCCCTGCCTGGCAGAGTGACCCCTGCCCGGTGGCCCCTACCCGGTCCTGGGAGGGCTCAGGTCCGGCGTCCCGGACGTCTCCCAGGAGCAGACCAGGCGCGCGATGGTCTCGGCGACCTCCTGGTCCTTGCCCTGGTAGGTGTGCCCGGTCCCCTTGATGAGTACGAGCTCGTTGGCGTCTGGGTCGGCGGTGTGGTCATTGATGGTGGTCAGGAACCCAGCCGGGTCACCGTAGGTGAACCGGTCGTAGGTGCCGATGAGCATGGCCCCGGTGTGCCTCATCGCGGCGACCTGGGAGAAGTCGCCGTCAGCCTCGACGTGGACGTTGTCGAGGATGTTGTCGAAGAGCCACTGCCGGGCGGTCTCGGCCCGGCACGGCACCCAGCCCATGAGCGGGAAGGGCAGGCGCCGCTGCCCCTGTCCACGCTCCAGGTAGTCGAGCACCACCTGCCGCTCCTGGGACGTCACCTGGTTGGTGAGGTGACGCAGGTTGGCGGGACTGAGGAGCAGGAGGTGCTCCACCCTGGGGTCGTGGTGGCGCAAGAGGTAGTAGATAACCTTGTTGGCCCCCAGGGAGTGCCCGGCCAGGATGATCCGCCGGTAGCCAGCGGACTCGGCGTAGTCGAGCCAGGCCTGCGGTGCTGGTGCTGCTCATCTCAGTAGTCCTGACCACGGTAGCGCACGCCGTACTGCTTGGAGGGCGGGTAGAAGTCTGTGCCCATCCGGGTCCCCTCCAGCATGGCTGGCGTGTAGCGATAGCTGTCCGCCTTGTCCCAGTCGAAGGTGGTCTCGATCTTGTCCTCCCTCCCGCTCTCGATCAGCTCGACCAGGTGGGGGTTGAGCAGCACACTCTTGCCCACGGCGATCAGCTCGGCCCAGCCGGCGCTGTAGGCGGCGATCATGTCGTCGGCCGTGTATAGCCTGCCCACCCCGGTCAGTGGCAGGCGTCCGGCGATGCGCTCGTGGAGCAGCTGCATGCGGGTGAGGCTGGTGTCCGCGCCGCGCCGGGCACGCTTGTAGAAGTCCCACAGTGATACGTGCAGGTACTGCAGCGGCTTGTCCAGCAGGGAGTCGACCAGGGCAAGGGTGTCTGCCATAGCCATCGACGAGCCCGTGCACCTCGGTGTCCGTCATAGCGCGCGAGCCCGCGAAGGGGGCAGTGGTCGGGGAGACGACGTCGTGGCCCTGGGTCATCCGTGGATCGGCACGCAGTCCGGAGTGAGCCAACTGAGCGACCGCCAGCGCACCCTGCTCGTGGGCAGTGTCCGCGTACTCCCGCAGCGTGGCCAGATGCCGCTCGTCAAAGGCGTTGGGGGACTCGAAGCCGATACCACCGGCGCCACGTTGGTGAAGGGCATGATGAACAGGGAGAACCCCGTAAAGCGGTCCCGCCAGAAGCGCCGGGCGAACTCGGTCAGCTCGCCGTCGGCACCGGAGTCGTAGATAGTCAGGGGCGCGACCACGAGGCGGTTCTTCAAGGTGACGCCGTTGTTGAGCGCACAGGGCTGGAAGAGCGGCCGCTACTTCTGGTTCATCCTACCCGGGGTGGGGATCCGTGCCGGGGTCTGTGCGTGATCCTGGACCTGGGACGTGGGATCCGGCTGCGTTCGTGGATGTGTCATGGCGCCTCCTGAGCGCTCGTCCCATGCAGTGGGGGCAGCGCAGTCACCGGGTTGGTACTTGCCGGACCAATACTCAAGGACATTCTTATTATTCCGACCCAGATTCAGAGAAAAGATCTCCTGCGGCACGGTACGGATCATCCCGTACTGCCCGGAGCCGCTGACCAGCTGTGCACACGTGCACTGCACCCCTGCGCTACACCGCGACACGCAGGGTGTGATGGGTGCGGTCCCAGCCAATCGCACGACATGAACCCGGCGGACGCACCTCGGGTCACCCGTCTATGCCCCCGCAGCACTCCCTGGAATCCGCCCACCCTCTTCCGCAAAGCCCAGCACAGGGATATCCTGGACAGGTCGGTCCCCGGCTCGGCCCTCCCGGGTCTGCACCGCCCGGTGGGCAGCAGGCCGCTAGAGGGCCCACCCTGATCCTGGCCGACCCGACCCACACCGCACCAAGCAGCCCCACCAGCACCCTCACCGTCGAGGAGTGACCCATGTCCCAGCAGTCCGCTGCCCAACCTACCTACACGCCCGAGGACGAGCGACGCATCCTCCGCAACAAGGACGGCGTCCCCGTCGGGACGCTGCCGGACAACCGCTGGACCCCGGCCAAGACCGCCCTGTGGGCGGTCATCACGGCCCTGGGCGTCCTGGGCTGGTGGATGCTGGCCATGGTCCGCGGGGAGAGCGTCAACACCATCTGGTTCGTCGTCACAGCGGTGTGCACCTACGCCATCGGGTACCGCTTCTACGCCCTCTACATCCAGCGCAGGATCATGCGCCCCGACGACACCAACGCCACCCCCGCCGAGCGCATCAACAACGGGCGTGACTTCGACCCCACCCACCGGGTCGTCCTCTACGGCCACCACTTCGCCGCCATCGCCGGGGCAGGGCCGCTGGTGGGGCCGGTCCTGGCCGCCCAGATGGGCTACCTGCCCGGCACCCTGTGGATCATCGTCGGGGTCCTGGTCGCCGGCGCCGTCCAGGACATGCTGGTCCTGTTCTTCTCCATGCGCCGGGGCGGGCGCTCGCTGGGCCAGATGGCCACTGACGAGATCGGGCGCGTGGGAGGCGCCGTGGCAACGGTCGTCGTGTTCGTCATGCTCATGATCGTCCTGGCGGTGCTGGCCATGGTCTGCGTCAACGCCCTGGCGGAGTCCCCGTGGGGTGTGTTCTCCGTGGGGTGCACGATCCCCATCGCCGTGGGGATGGGGCTGTGGCTGCGCTACGTCGCTCCCGGCAGGATTACCCAGGTGTCGGTAGCCGGGTTCGTCGTGCTCATCGCCGTCATCATCGGGGGGCGCTGGGTCGCCGAGTCCCCCCTGGGCGAGCACCTCCACCTGTCTCCCACCACGCTGGTGTGGGCGATGATCGTCTACGGCTTCCTGGCGGCGGTCCTGCCCGTGTGGGTGCTGCTGACGCCGAGGGACTACCTGTCCACCTTCATGAAGGTCGGCACCATCCTCGTCCTGGCCATCGGTATCATCATCGTGCGTCCGCTCGTCGAGGTCGCCGCAGTCTCCGAGTTCGCCTCCAACACGGAAGGCCCCGTGTTCGCGGGCACCCTCTTCCCCTTCCTGTTCATCACCATCGCCTGCGGGGCGCTGTCAGGTATGCACTCCATGGTCTCCTCCGGGACCAGCCCCAAGATGATCGAGAAGGAGAGCCAGACCCGCATGATCGGCTACGCGGGCATGCTCATGGAGTCCTTCGTGGCGGTCATGGCCCTGGCCGCAGCGGTGTCACTGAGCCCGGGCGTCTACTTCTCCATGAACACCTCTGAGGCGTCGCTGGACGCGCTGGCGGGGGAGGAGGTCGTGGCAACGGCCCAGTCCCGCGAGGAGGTGGCCAGCACCGCTGTGTCCAACCTTGAGGTGACCGACGCCCGGGGAAGATCCCTCACACCCAGCTGGGACTCCTGGGACGAGGAGGGCAACCCTGCCACCTACACCGGGACCGAGGCACTGGAGCAGGTCGCTGCCGACATGGGAGAGCCCTCGGTGGTCTCACGCACCGGCGGGGCACCGACCCTGAGCGTGGGTATGGCCCACATCCTCCACCAGATCGGAGGCGGGCGCACAATGATGGGCTTCTGGTACCACTTCGCCATCATGTTCGAGGCCCTGTTCATCCTCTCCGCTGTGGACGCGGTGACCCGCGTGGCCCGCTTCCAGCTCTCCGACGCGCTGGGCAACGTGTTCCCGAGGTTCAAGGACCCCTCCTGGCGGCTGGGCGCGTGGAGCTCGACGGCGGTCGTCGTGGCCGCCTGGGGCTCGCTGCTGCTCATGGGGGTGACCGACCCACGCGGCGGGATCCAGACCCTCTACCCGCTCTTCGGGATCGCCAACCAGCTGATCGCCGCCGTGGCCCTGCTGGTAGCCACGGTCATCGTGGTCCGCAAGGGCTATGTGAGGTGGGTGTGGATACCCCTGGTGCCGCTGGTCTTCGACACCGCAGTCACCTTCACCGCCTCCTGGCAGAAGATCTTCTCCACCGACCCCCGGGTCGGCTACTGGCAGCAGTGGCGTGACGCCCGCGAGCTCCTGCCCACCCTCACCGACCCGGAAGCGGTCGCCGAGCAGGAGGCCATCGTGCGCAACACGTTCATCCAGGGCACCCTGTCGGTCGTCTTCGTCCTCATGGTGGCCTTCACCATGGTCTGTGCCCTGCGACGTGTCGTCACGGTGCTGCGCACAGGTGACACGACGACGTCGGAGGACCCCTACCAGGAGTCGGCCTTCTACGCCCCCGACACCATGGTGGCCTCACCGCTGGCCAGGAAGGTGGCTCGGGAGTACGAGCAGGTCGGGGATCCCCGGCTCGTTGCCAGGCGTGCGGCGGAGACCAGCCAGCCCTCGGCCTCCGGTGGCGGCAGGTGAGGTGGGCGCCGGTGCCGCGCCTGCGTGAGGTCGTGGACCGTACCCGGCGCCTGTGGCGGGACATGACGGGAGAGTCCGCCTACGAGCGCTACCTGCAGCGCCACTGTCACGAGCGCCCGGGCTGCGCACCGATGGGGGAGCGTGAGTTCTGGCGTGCCCGTGCAGAGGCTGCGGAGAGGAAGGTCTCCACCGGCTGCTGCTAGGGGCCTGGCGGCCCAGAACACCACACCCCATCTCGGTGGTCTTTGTCATACCGGGGTGCAGCGGTACCCGGTGACGACAGTCCACAGGGGCGGCAGGCGCCGGGACCACGGTCAGGCAGGCAGTGTCTTCCGGGGCGCCGCAGATGCTGTCGCAAGTATGCTGCCCAGGCTGACCGGTCCTCGCCGCCTGGGTCCTCAGACACACAAAGGCCCAGGTCACACTGACCTGGGCCTGGCCGTGCGCGGGGGGGGACTCGAACCCCCATGATCGTAAGATCACACGGACCTGAACCGTGCGCGTCTACCAATTCCGCCACTCGCGCGAAGCGGGTATGAGAATAGCCGCCCCAACCCATCCTCGTCCAATCAGAGCCTCCCAGGCGAACTATGAGACCGATCACGACACTTTGCTGAGACGCCACCCCTGTCCTGTCTTCCCTGTCGGGGGCTCACTACGGTTACGATGGGCCAAGGCTGGGTCAGGGCATCGCCTGCCGCAGGCCCAGGGAGACGGGGCAGTTCTGTCTCCCGGCCCTACAGGGCTGTCGCACACTACTCTGGGGAGGTAACGTCCATGGGTTTCCTGGACAAGTTCGAGAAAGGCGTCGAGAACGTCGCGAACCGCGCCATGTCGCGTTTCTCGGACGACGTCGAGCCCATTGAGATCGCCTCGAAGCTGCGGGAGACCATGGACAAGCGGGCCGCGTCCTTCGCGCGCGACCGCTCCGTGGTTCCCAACATCTTCCGCATCCACCTGGCACCTGCGAGCATCGAGCGCATCACCGCCTGGGGCCAGGACGAGATGGTCCGGCAGATGGAGGAGGTCGCCACCACGCACGCCGCGGAGCAGGGCTACTCCTTCGTCGGCCCGGTCGAGGTCACCTTCGTGGCCAACGACGCCCCCAACGCCCCCGCCGTGGAGATCGAGTCCTCCACACGCCGCGGCGCTGCGGCCCCGGCTGCGGCCGCAGCGGCATCACCATCCCACCCCATCGTGGACATCAACGGCCAGCGCTACCTGCTCACCGGCCCAGTCACCATCATCGGCCGCGGCAGCGAGGCCGACATCATCGTCGACGACTCGGGCGTCTCCCGCCGACACCTGGAGATCCGGCTGACGCAGGGCAACACGATCGCCACGGACATGGGCTCGACCAACGGCACCTTTGTCGAGGGCCAGCGCGTGGACGCCGTCACCCTGGTGGACGGCAACACCCTGACCATCGGCCGTACCCAGATCATGTTCTGGGACGGCACCCAGTCAGTCGGGGCCAACGGGTGAACGAGCTCGTCTTCTCCATCCTGCGGCTGGGCTACCTGGCCCTGCTGTGGGCGTTCCTGTTCCTCGCCGTGCGCGCCCTGCGCCGGGACGTCGCCGAGACACCGAGCACCTCCTCCTCGTCCCGGCGACGCCCCTCCCGCCCCTCAGAGCCCTCACCCTCCCGCAGTCGACGACGCAGCGCCTCCCGGCTCCTCATCACAGAGGGACCGCTGGCCGGCTCTACCGTCCCCTTGAGCCCCACCTCGATCATCATCGGCCGCTCACCCTCGTGCACGCTGGTCCTGGACGACTCCTACGCCTCCTCCCGGCACGCCCGCGTCTTCCCCAAGGAGGGCTCCTGGTGGCTTGAGGACCTCGGCTCGACCAACGGGACCACCATGAACGGGGCACCCGTGCACGGAGCCGTCGAGCTGCCCGTGAACACCCCGGTCCGCATCGGGCAGACGACGTTGGAGCTGCGCTCATGACCATCTCCCTGCGCTTTGCCGCCAGGTCCGACGTCGGCCTCGTGCGCCAGTCCAACCAGGACGCCGGCTATGCCGGGCCGCACCTGTGCGTGCTGTGCGACGGCATGGGCGGCCCCGCCGGCGGCGACATCGCCTCTGCCGTCGCCGTTGAGCACCTCATGCCCCTGGACGCCGACTCCCACCAGGCCGGGGAGCTCCTCGGTCTCATGCGTGAGGCTGTCCACGCCGCCCACGCAGAGCTTGTCTCCCTGTCCGCCCAGGACCCGGACCTGGCCGGGCTGGGGACCACGTGCATCGGTGTCATGCGTTCCGGCAACAAGCTGGCCATGATCCACGTGGGGGACTCGCGGGCCTACATGCTACGTGACGGGACCCTGACACAGGTCACCACCGACCACACCTTCGTGGAGTACCTGGTGGAGACCGGGCGGCTGACGCGCGACCAGGCCCGGCAGCACCCGCAGCGCTCGGTCCTGCTGCGCGTCCTGGGAGACGCTGAGGGCGACGTCCAGCTCGACGAGTCGATCCGCGAGGCAGTACCGGGCGACCGCTGGCTCCTGTGCTCCGACGGGCTGTCAGGCCCGGTCAGCGCGGAGACCATCGGGGAGGTGCTGGCCTCGGTCACTGACCCGGGCCAGGCCGCCGACCAGCTCATCGACCTGGCCCTTCGGGCGGGCGGACCGGACAACGTGACCGCAGTGGTGTTCGACGTCGTCAGGAACGAGCCCGACCCGCAGAGCGACCCCCAGGTCGTCGGCAGCGCCGCCACCGAGCGCCTCGCCCAGGAGCGCGCTGCTGCTGCCGCCCGTTCCTCCGGCCGGGCGGGCACCACCACCAGCGACACCGGAGGACAGACCGGGCACGACGATGAGCGGATACACGCCGACTCTTCCCAGAAGGCGTCCCGCAGCGGCCCCTCGACACCAGCGGCCAAGGCTGCCGCACTCATGGCCACGCTGGAGGCAGACAAAGGCAACGCCGCTGGTGGCGCTGACGTCGGTCACGAGGACGAGGACGCCGAGGCAGCCTGGGAAGCGGTCGCAGCCGAGGCGGACGCCCAGCGTGCAGCACGACGTCACAGCCGCCGCAGGACCCTTGTCGGCTCCCTGGTCCTGCTGGCTGCTGTCCTGGGGGCAGGATTCCTGTTCTACCGATGGACACAGACCCACTACTACGTCACCACCTTGGACAACCAGGTGGCGATCTACCGCGGGATCCCCCAGTCCCTGGGTCCGCTGGAGCTCAGCCACGTGGTGGAGACCTACTCCGAGCCAACCGTGGAGGACCTCGACGAGCGCATGCGGGACCTGCTGGACGACACGGTGTACCGCGACTCCCTGCCCTCAGCACGTCGCTACGTCGAGGTCACGGTGTCCAGCCACACCAGGACCGGCCCCGAGGCCGAGGCCACCAGCAGCGCCACGCCGACAGCACCAGGCTCCACGGCACCGCCAGCCACCCCCGCAGCGTCAGCGACAACGGCAGCATCGACGACATCACCGCCGACACCTCAGCCTCCCTCTCCCAGCGGTTCCCCGACCCCCACCCAGGAGCGCTGAGATGAGTGCCGCCCCCGCCCCCGTCAGCACCCCCCCGGGCGTAGCCACGATCCACCCCGCCGGCTCCGCGCAACGGTCCGGCCGCTGGACGGAGGCAGCGCTGCTTGGCATCGCCCTGGTCATCGGTCTGGGAGGCTTCGTCCTGACTGCCCTCAACCGCACCGGCGCCTCTCCGGCACAGACCCTCCAGCTCGGCGCTGCCCTAGCCGTCATCGCCCTGGTCGTCCACCTGTGGGTCCGCCGCACCGCCCCCTGGGCCGACCCGGTGATCCTGCCTACCGCAGTCGCCCTCAACGGCATCGGCCTGGCCATGATCCAGCGGCTGGACCTGGCCTACCTCAGCAACGACCAGCCGGAGTTCTACGTCGGCAACAGGCAGCTGGTCTGGACCGTCCTGGGCGTCCTCTGCTTCTGCGCGGTCCTGGTGGTGCGTGACCACCGGCACCTGCGGCGGTGGGACCGCTGGGCCATGTGGCTGGGACTGGTGTTCCTGGTGCTCCCCTTCCTGCCTCTCATCGGCCGAGAGGTCAACGGGGCGCGGATCTGGATCATCATTGGCCCCATGTCCTTCCAGCCCGCAGAGCTGTCCAAGGTGCTGCTGGCGGTCTTCTTCGCCTCCTTCCTCGTGGCCAACCGTGACAACCTGGCACTGGCCGGACGCCGCGTACTGTGGATGAACCTGCCCCGTGCCCGTCACCTGGGACCGCTCCTGGTGGTGTGGGGCGTGAGTATCGTCGTCCTGGTGCTCCAGCGCGACCTGGGCTCCTCGGTGCTGCTGTTCGGCCTGTTCGTCGTGGTCCTCTACGTGGCCACGGACCGTCCTTCCTGGCTGCTCATCGGCGGGCTGCTGTTCCTGCCCGCCGCCTGGTTCGCCGCGACCCACCTCAGCCACGTCCAGCAGCGCATCAACGGCTGGCTCAATGCCATGGACCCCGAGGTCTACAACGGCATCGGCGGCTCCTGGCAGCTGGTGACGGGCCTGTTCGGAATGGCCTCCGGGGGGCTGGTTGGCTCGGGGTGGGGTGAGGGCTACCCCAGCCTGGTCACCTTCGCCAACTCTGACTTCATCATCGCCTCCCTGGGGGAGGAGCTGGGCCTGACCGGGTCCCTGGCAATCATCCTGCTGTACCTCATCCTGGTTCAAAGGGGGCTGCGCACCGCCATGGCCTTGCGGGACGGCTTTGGCAAGCTGCTGGCCACCGGACTGTCCTTCACTATCGGCCTGCAGGTCTTCGTGGTGGTTGGCGGAGTCACCCGGCTCATCCCGCTCACGGGCCTGACCACACCCTTCCTGGCCTACGGCGGCTCCTCCCTCATCTCCAACTGGATCATCCTGGCGCTGCTGATGCGGCTGTCTGACGCCGCCCGCCGCCCCTCCACCCAGGCACCTCAGATCATCGACACCGCCGAGCTGCCGAGCTCGCTGCGCAGCCAGGTCCTGCACGCCCGCGACAACGGCAGCATCGACGGCATAGATGACGACATCGACAACGACATGGACGACGCCGTCCCAGACCCGCAGGCGGTGCCCCTGACTCCCGACGGGTACAGCGATGCCACCGCGGACACCCCCAGATTCCTGGGCAGCGACGCGGAGACGACCACGATCACGACTGCGGACGCGCACGAGGTACCTGAGTGGCAGGGTCCCTACCAGGGCATGTCCGCCCACCAGGCCGCACTGCCGCCGACCCCGGTTCGAGGGCTCCGGCAGACCCCGCCTGGTGGCACAGGAGCCGATGGGCAGGAGAGCACATGAACCGTCAGATCCGTCAGGTCACCACCCTGGTCCTGGTGATGTTCCTTGCCCTGTCGGTGTCGCTGACCAGCGTGCAGGGGCTGGCACGTCCCGCTCTGTGGGAGTCGGCCTCCTCCTACGGGACGCTTGTGACTGACTCGCGGAACTCACGTACGGTCTACGCCCAGTTCGGCACCGACAGGGGCCCCATCCTCGTCGGTGACACCGCCGTGGCCGACACCGTGGAGTCGGACGACGCCTACGCCTTTCAGCGCACCTACCCCGGGGGCGAGGTGTACGCGCCGGTCACCGGCTACTTCGCCACCTCCTTCGCCTCCATGACCGCCATGGAGCGCGCCGGTAACTCCGTGCTCAACGGGGACGACCCCTCACTGTTCTCCTCTCGCGTCAGGTCACTGGTCACCGGGGGCGCCCAGCGCGGCGGCGCCCTGGAGCTGACAATCAACCCCCAGGCGCAGCAGGCCGCCTACGACGCCCTAGCAGGGCGTCAGGGCGCTGTCGTCGCCCTGGACCCCTCCACGGGCGCGGTCCTGGCAATGGTCTCCACCCCCTCCTTCGATCCCAGCGCGCTTGCCACCCACGACGGCAGCGCCGCCCAGGCCTCCCTTGAGGCCCTCAACGAGGACCCCTCCAAGCCCCTGACCAACCGCGCCATCGGTGGCGACCTGTACCCGCCGGGCTCCACCTTCAAGATCCTCACCACCGCTGCGGCACTGCGGCTGGGAACGGTCACCCCCGACTCCGAGGTCAGCGCCCCGGACACGATCACCCTGCCGGGAACCAGCCACTCACTGAGCAACTACGCCGGGGAGTCCTGCGGCAACGGCTCAGTCAGCTTTGCCTACGCCTTCATGGAGTCCTGCAACACGCCCTTCGCGCAGCTGGCTATCGATGTGGGGGAGGAGGAGCTGGCCGAAGAGGCCAGCGCCTGGGGCTTCGACAGTGACCTGTCGGTCCCCCTGACGGTCACGCCTTCGACCTATCCCGCGAACACCTCCGAGGCCCAGACCGCCATGGCTGGGATCGGCCAGGCCTCAGTGCGGGCGACGCCGATGATGATGGCCATGGTCGCGGCCACCGTCGCCAACAACGGCACCCAGATGTCTCCCTACCTGGTCTCTCGAACCCTGGACTCCGACCTCAACGTCGTGGACACGACCTCTCCGTCCGTGGCCCGAACCCCGATCGACACGGACACGGCTGCCTCCCTGTCTCAGCTGATGCAACAGACCGTGGCTGACGGTACCGGGCGGACCGCGCAGGTGGCGGGCGTGACGGTGGCTGGCAAGACTGGTACTGCGGAGACCGGGGCGGACGAGGGCGGCCCGACGACATGGTTCGTCGGTTTCGCCGGGACGGATATCGACAGCCCTGACGTGGCGGTCGCTGTCGTGCTGGACGGAGGCGCCGACACCGACTCCACCGCTACCGGCGGCTCCCTGGCCGGCCCTATTGCCGCCACGGTGATTGACGCGGTGGTGGAGCAGTGAGACCCCGAGTAGGTCTGGAGCTCCAGGGCCGCTACACCTTGGTGGAGCGCATCGCCCTGGGAGGCATGGGTGAGGTGTGGCGGGCCACGGACCTACGCTCAGGCCGGG
Source organism: Actinomyces wuliandei (assembly GCF_004010955.1). NCBI lineage: Bacteria > Bacillati > Actinomycetota > Actinomycetes > Actinomycetales > Actinomycetaceae > Actinomyces > Actinomyces wuliandei. Next base: position 20,969 of record NZ_CP025227.1, on the reverse strand, counting down.
CTGTTGCCGTGAAGATCCTGCGACCAGAGCTGGCTGGTGATGAGATCTTCCTGTCACGTCTGCGTGCCGAGGCCACCAACTCCCGCGGCCTGCGGCACCCCAACCTTGCCGTGGTCCTGGACTCGGGAGAGAAGGAGGGGACGGGCTGGATCGTCATGGAGCTTGTCCAGGGCAGGGCGCTGTCCGACATCCTGACGGAGAGGGGCACCCTGCCTCCCTCGGAGATCCTGCCCGTCCTGGCCCAGGTCGCCCGCGCTCTCCAGGTCGTGCACGACTCCGGTGTCGTGCACCGTGACGTCAAGCCGTCCAATATCCTCATCAACCGTGAGGGCCTGGCCAAGCTCACTGACTTCGGCATCTCCACCGGCCTGAACCAGCGGCCGATGACCGCCTCCGGCATGGTCATGGGCACAGCCCAGTACCTCGCCCCTGAGCAGGCTATGGGCAACATGGCCACTCCCGCCGGGGACCTCTACGGCCTGGGGATTATCGCCTACGAGGCACTAGTAGGACGACGCCCGTTCACCGGCGCCACCCAGGTGGATATCGCCTTCTCCCACGTCAACGACGACGTCCCTCCGCTTCCGGACACCCTGCCTCCCCAGGTCAGCGCCGTCGTCTTGAGCCTGCTGGCGAAGAAGCCGAAGGACCGCCCGGCCTCGGCCCGGGAGGTGGCCCGCACCCTGGACCGGATCGTGGTCAACCTGCCACCTGAGCCCTGGGCACCTACTGGGACCCCGGGCTGGGAGGCGACAGGCCGCCGCGAGGAGCTCAGGCACCAGGCTCCTCAGCCCGAGGGCTCTACCGAGGGCTCTGTGTCCTCAGTCCGTCCGACCCGGCCGGGACAGACAACCCGGCCCGCGTACTCGCAGACACCCGGTGCAGCCACGACGCCCAAGGCCGTCAGCCAGCCCGGGAGCACCCGGCACCAGCAGGACTCTGAGGACGCCCCGGAAGGCAGTCCCAGGCACGCCTCTGGCCGCCGTTTCATGGGCATGCGTCTGCCGTCCCTGCGGTTCTTCGTCCTCGTTCTGGCTGTGACCACGGTCCTGGCAGGCCTGGGTACGCTTGACTCAGCTCCCGAGGCCTCGACGACGGTGACCTCGCGTGCCGGTTTCCCTGTCAAGGAGGTACTGTGACCAGTCAGTTCCCCCAGGTCCTCGCGGGCCGCTACGAGATCCGCGACCTCATCGGACGTGGAGGCATGGCCGAGGTGCACCTTGGCTACGACACCCGGCTGTCACGTTGGGTAGCCATCAAGCTGCTGCGCTCAGACATTGCTGGCGACCCCACCTTCCAGGAGCGCTTCCGCCGTGAGGCGCAGTCCGCTGCCGCTCTCAACCACCCGGCGGTCGTCGCCGTCTACGACTCCGGCGAGGAGGAGCTGCCACAGTCCTCTGGTGCCGTCAGGCTGGTCCCCTACATTGTCATGGAGTACGTCGAGGGCCACTCTGTGCGCGAGCTCCTCAGCGAGGGCGAGGCGGTCCCTATCACCGAGGCCGTGGAGATCGTCACCGGCGTGCTTGACGCCCTGGAGTACTCCCACCGCACAGGCATTGTCCACCGCGACATCAAGCCTGGCAACATCATGCTGACCTCGACCGGGTCGGTCAAGGTCATGGACTTTGGTATCGCCCGCGCCATTGAGGACTCAGCCTCCACCGTCACCCAGACCCACACCGTAGTCGGGACAGCCCAGTACCTGTCACCAGAGCAGGCCCGGGGGGAGAGCGTCGACGCCCGCTCCGACCTGTACTCCACCGGCTGCCTCCTCTACGAGCTGCTGACCGGTCAGCCGCCCTTCCAGGGGGACTCCGCTGTCGCCATCGCCTACCAGCACGTGCGTGAGATCCCTCGTCGCCCCTCGGCACTGGCGGCGGACGTGCCCGAGTCCCTGGACCGGGTCATCCTCAAGTCCCTGGCCAAGAGCCGGGAGGACCGCTACCAGGACGCTGCCCACATGCGCGCTGACCTGCAGGCGGCCGCCCAGGGACTGGCGGTAGCCGCACCGGCCGCAGACTCCTGGGCAGCCGCTGGAGCGACATCTGTGGCTGCTCCCGCTGCCGCCCAGGCGGTCGGCTCCCAGGCTCCGGCACCGGCGGACTCCTCCGGCACGACGCAGTCCGCACCCTCACAGCGCAGGGGGCGCCTGTGGCTGCGTGTACTACTGGTAACCCTGCTCCTGGCGGCCGCAGTGGTCGCAGGACTGTACGCCTCGGGCCGTATCGGAGGCGACTCTGCTCCTGAGCCCTCGGCCTCCCCGACGGAGGTCGCCGTCCCTGACGTTGCTGAGATGACCGAGGACGAGGCCCGAGAGGCCGTAGAGACGGTCGGACTGGTCTTCAGCCGTGGCGAGGACGTCTCGCACAACACGATCGCCGAGGGTCTTGCCGTCTCCTCCGACCCCGAGGCAGGGACTGCCGCCGTAACGGGTACCACCGTGGTCATCTACTTCTCGGGGGGCTCAGCCATGGTCGACGTGCCCGACGTCTCCGGCAAGACCCAGGACGAGGCCCGCACCACCCTTGAGGAGGCCGGGCTTCAGGTCGGCAACGCCACGACAGAGGACTCCGGAACTGTCGCCAAGGACAGGGTTATTCGCACCGACCCTGTTGCTGGCAACCCGGTTCAGCGCGGTTCTACCGTGTCCCTGGTCCTGTCCACCGGGGAGACCCAGGTCCCGGACCTGACCGGAATGACCCAGGCGGAGGCCCGTGAGGCACTGACATCTGTCGGTCTGAGTGTCGGCAATGTTAGCCAGGAACCTTCCGCCAGTGTCGCCGAGGGCACGGTGATCTCCTCGGACCCAGCAGTCGGCACCCAGGTCTCCCAGGGCACCGAGGTCAACATCGTGGTCTCCAGCGGTGCGGGCACCCCGACACCAACAGCTACACCCTCAGCCACGGCAGCCTCCACAGCCGATACCGTCACCGTGCCTGACGTGTCTGGTATGAGCCACCAGGAGGCAGTGTCTGCCCTGGAAGGTGCCGGGCTGAGCGTCGACGGTGAGGCCGACCTCGCCTCCTCTGACTCGGTCCCGGCAGGAGACGTCATCTCTGTCAACCCGTCACCAGGTTCCGAGGTGGAGCGTGGTACGCAGGTCAGGCTGACACTCTCTGACGGTCCTCAGAACAACGCTGAGGAGGCGGCTGCCGACAACGAGGGGGACTCAGAGGGGCAGGAGTAGGAGGCGAGGGGAGTCCTCAGGCAGCGGGCGGGCGACGAGCTGCCTCTCCGACCTCTCCCGTCTACCGCCGTCCCCTCCACCGCCGAGGCCTAGCAGCCCTGGCACCGTAGAGGCCCAACTAACCCACGTCAGCATTGCCGGACAGGTTCCACGTCTCGTTCGCCCACGGGAAGACGATCTCCATGAGCAGGTAGACCACGGCTGCTGCCAGGAGGAGCGCCTGGACTGCCCGCAGCCACCAGGGTCCGGGCAGGTGCCGCCAGATCCAGCCGTACATCAGTTCACCTCCGAGTCGTTCAGGACTGATGCGGGACGCCCCTCAGAGCGGTCCATCCAGTAGGAGAGCTCGGCGTGGACAATCCAGCGGCGGTCGTTGCCCCACTCCCCAGTCGTCTCCCCGTGGCAGGTCGTCATCGTCAGCATGGCGGTCGTGGGGATCGCCGTCAGGTCCCCGGGAACAGGGGCAAGGACCTCGACCTGGTCAGGCATGACGATCTCATGGCTGGTGACCGTGTACACGTACCAGGTGTCGGCCGTCGAGACAATCACCTCGTCCCCCTCCTCCAGGAGGTCGATACGCCTGAAGGAGTTGCCGTAGGTGCGACGGTGGGCCGCCACGGCAAAGTTCCCGACCTCACCAACCTGCTGGGTCTCCGGGTAGTGGCCAGCAGCCGCCTGGTCCAGGACAGCAGATCCCGTCCCCTCGATCACAGGCATGTTGTTGTTGGTGACGCCATACCACTTGGGTACGATAAGCATCCCAATTGTCTGTCCGTTTCCGACCGGTTCGACCGCAGGAGGGTCCTCATAGTGGCGGGTGCCTTCCTCCTTGGGAGAGTCCACCTGGGTCCGCTCAAAGCTCGTCGTAGCAGCAGCAGCGCTGGCCGAGGCGTCGATCCCTGTCCACCACAGCTGCCAGGCCAGGAACAGGGCGATGACAAGTCCCGAGGTGATAAGGAGCTCTCCGACACCGGTCAGGACCGCATTGACGAAACGTCTGCCACGGTTGCGGCTATGAGCCTGCGCCTGGGGACGCACAGGATGGGTACTGGACATCAGACCTCTTTCGGTGTGGAAGGCCCAGTCTGCTGGCAGACCAGGATGAGCGCAAGGTCTCCCGTGGTGGACGTATCACGGTACAGACGTCCAGGATGCCTCGCACCATGCTCTAGGCTAGGGCGGGATACGTACTTGTGGCGGTCTTCGAGCCGCTCGCTGCCAGTGAGGAGACCCACGTGGTCCTGTGGAAGAAGTCTGGGAAGAATGCCGAGCGGCACCTGTCCGACAACGAGTTGAGGCACGCACTACGGTCAGGCAACCCGGCAAAGCGCGCCAGGGCGCTGGAGGAGCAGTCCCGGGCAGCAGCCAACCGGGTCTCCCGCACCCCTACCAAGGTCAAGGACACCTCCTCCCCCCGCTGGTACGCCCCCACAATGGTGTCGCTCCTGGTCATCGGGCTGCTATGGGTCGTGATCACCTACCTCTTCCAGGGGCAGTACCCGATCCCGTACTTTCAGGAGAACCACGCCTCAGACTGGCTCCTCAACGGCAACCTCTACATCGGCTTCCTCATCATGATGGTGGGCTTCCTGGGGCTTCTGCGATGGAGGTAGCCGGGTAGCCTCCCACCGAGCAGGCAGCACCTGTCCCCAGGGCAACACACACATGTGGATAACTACAGCACTGTAATTCCACAACTGTGTCCACACCTGGGGACAAGGTACATCAATGTCATTCACCCGTTGACCGACCTCTGCGGCCGCCAGCGGAGAATGACGGTCACCCAGGCCCCTGGACCAGGAGGCTCCGGACAAGCACCAGAGCCACCAGGACCACAGCAGCACCGGCTGTTGCCGCGACACCGTACAGGCCTCGTCTGTCCCTGGGCGCCCATGCGAAGACCGCTGCCAGCAGGCCACCGGTGAGCAGACCTCCCAGGTGCCCCTGCCACGAGATGTTGGCACCGAGGAATGAGATCACAGCGTTGAGGACCAGCAGCCCCACGATCTGTGAGGTGTCACGCCCGAGGCGGCGCTGCACCACAAACGTTGTGGCAAACAGGCCGAAGACTGCGCCCGAGGCACCGACCGTCAAGGTAACCCAGTCCTGGGAAGTCGGGGAGGCCAGCAGGTAGATCATGACAGACCCGCCCAAGGCGCTCAGGAGATAGACGGCGACGAACCGCCAGCGCCCCAGCACCGGTTCCAGGACGGAGCCCAGGACCCACAGCGCCCACATGTTGAATGCCAGGTGAAGCGGTGCCCCGTGGAGAAAGGCGGTGGTCAGGAACCGCCACGGCTCCTCCAGGGCAGCAGCCGGGACGAATCCGAGCAGGCGGTCTAGCGGGACAGAGGCCATCTGGAGGAGGAACTGCCCGACATAGACCACGACGCAGGCCAGGATCAGCACATTGGTCACAGTGGTACCCGACGTCGGCCTGCCCCCCAGGATGGTGCGTACGCGCCGCCGACCTGCTTCAGAGGCCCGTGCGCAGTCCACGCAGTGGACACCGACAGCACCGGGAACCTGGCACTCGGGACACACTGGGCGACCACAACGCTGGCAACGCACGTAGGCGGCAGTTTGCGGGTGCCGAGGACAGACAGGCGGGGTGGGGACAGGCTGCTGGGTCATCTGTATTTCCTGTGCGATCGTGCCGTTCGGACGCCTGCACACCGGACCGGCTGGGGCTGGCAGGGACACGGCCGGGCAGGAGCCGACCACCTGCCCGGTAGAGGCGGCCCCAGGGTGACGACCAGCACCGAGTGAACGCGGCTCACGGCATGACAGACACGGAGGTGATGACGACGTCCTCCACAGGACGGTCACGCTGGTCGGTCGTGACGCTGGCAATAGCGTCGACAACCTGCCTGGAGGCCGCATCCGTCACCGCGCCAAAGATCGTGTGCTTGCCCTGGAGCCACTCAGTGGGCGCCGTGGTAATGAAGAACTGCGAGCCGTTGGTCCCCTTGCCCAGCCGCCTGCCAGCGTTGGCCATAGCCAGCACGTAGGGGGCGGCAAAGGTAAGGGAGGGGTCGATCTCGTCGTCAAACACGTACCCCGGACCGCCAGTGCCGGTCCCCAGGGGGTCACCCCCCTGGATCATGAAGCCCGGGATCACCCGGTGGAAGATGACGTTGTCGTACAGTGGCGCGTGGGACTCTTCTCCTGTGCGCGGGTCAGTCCACGCCTTCTCGCCTGTCGCCAGCCCTACGAAGTTGGAGACGGTCTCAGGGGCCTGCTCAGGGTAGAGCTCAAGGCGGATGTCACCGTGGTTCGTGTGAAGAGTCGCTTCCATGGGAGCCATGGTTACACGGCTTGGCCCTTGGAGCAGGAGTCGCAACCTTGACCGCTACGCTGTTCACCCCAGGCAAAACCCTGGTTCCGCCGTTGGGCACGACCACCTCGACAGTGCGACCATAGTTTCTGTTCTACCTTCCGTCCCGAGCGAGGGAGCGACATCATGCCGTGCTGCAAGAAGACGTGCTGCAAGACCCACGCAAAGATCGACAGTGATCAACTCCGTCAGAGGGCTACTTCTCTTGCTGAGGCGGTCGCTGAGCAGGCTGCACGTACTGCTATGTGGCTGGCACCACACGTCAGCAAAGCCTGTGAGGACGTCTCTCGTGTCGCCAAGGACGCCCAGGTCCGACTGGAACCTGTGGTTGAGGAGGCCCGGCTACGCGTCACGGAGGACTATGTGCCCCGCGCTCAGCGTGCCGCTGTCGCCGCCCAGGCTGCTGCCCAGGGGGACGGCAACCTGACGGAACGCGCTCAGCGCGCGGCCGTCGCCGCAAAGTCCGCCGCATTGGAGGTTCCTGTGAAGAAGCAGAAGAAGCATCGCGTCCTCAAGACCCTGGGCTGGCTAGCCCTCGCTGGTGCGACAGCCAGCGCCGCCTACGTCATGTGGCGTCGTAGCCAGCCGGTGGAGGACCCCTGGGCAGAGGAGTACTGGGCAGACTCGACAGATACTCAGGACACCGGGTACGGCATTACTCCTGCCGAGGGTGCTCCTGAAGCGTCTCAGCACAGCGACGCGGAGCCGCCGACCGTCCCGCCGGCTCCTCCCGCCCCTGAGGGCTGAGCGGGACGGGCGGTCCTGGGGCGCAGCGACTGTGCCCCAGGACCGCTTTTTCCTGCTCGCAACAGTTCTGCACCGACTTGTCGCCCCAACCTACCCAGGCGGTGCTACCCAGGCGGTGGTGGTGCCGTAGTGACCGGTGCGGCATAACCGCCCTCGTGTGACTTCATCCTGTCTGTGTCCCGCCTGCCTGTGCTGTACTCCACTCCTGTGTATCCTGTCACCATGACTGGACTGCCAGCAGATCTTGTTCCCCTGGTTCACGGTACAACCTCCGCTACGTCGTCGACAGGCCCCCAGACGATCCCCCAGCTGGGGCTTGGCACCTACAAAGTGACCGATGCCGATGCTGAGCGCGTGGTCCTGACAGCGCTCGAACTGGGCTACCGGCATATCGACACGGCTCAGATGTACCGCAATGAGGCCGGAGTGGGCCGTGGTCTCGCGGCCAGCGGGCTGCCACGAGACCACCTGTTCATCACCTCCAAACTCGACAACCCCAACCACCGGCGGGATGACGCACTGCGTAGCATTGACACCACCCTCCAAGCCCTGGGTCTGGACTTCCTGGACCTGTTCCTGGTGCACTGGCCACTGGCCAGGTCAGCAGGGATCGACCTGGTAGATACCTGGCGCACCATGATCACGATTCTCTGCTCGGGTCGGGTCAGGGCGATCGGGGTATCAAACTACACCGCCGATCAGCTGCACCGGATCGTTGCGGCCACCGGAGTGGTGCCAGCAGTCAACCAGGTCGAGCTTCACCCGTGGCTGGCTCAAGAGTCTCTTCGTAGCGTCCACGAGGAGCTCGGTATCGTCACGCAGTCCTGGTCGCCGCTGGGCCGGGGGAAGGTTCTTCAAGACCCTGTGATCATACAGACGGCTCACGTCCTGGGGATAAGTCCCGCGCAGGTGGTTATCCGCTGGCATCTTCAGCGAGGCTTCGTAGTCATTCCCAAGTCAGTGCACCACGATCGCATCAAGACCAACGGTGACGTCTTCGGCTTTACCTTGAGTCAGGAGCAGATGGCGGCGATCAACGCCCTAGATCGCGGTCAGCGTACCGGGTCCCACCCCGACCAGGTCCAGGTATGAGCCGCACCGCCCGTCCAGGTCACGCCCGGTGCTGGTCACACACACGTCAGCGGGAAGGCAGTCGATGAGAGCGTCATAGATCTCCCACGGGTTGGGCATGACTGTCTCTCCGTCCGGGTTAACGACTCAGCCGCGTCGGCCGGGCGTCAGTCGCCAGGGCCAGGAGACTCTGGCTGGCGCGTAGTGAGCCACCTTAGTCATAAGGTCTTACACTCCTTACTCTCCTATCGATGCCACGCCCGCCCCCACACCTAAGCGTCGGCCACCAGGCTCTGCAGAACCTGGAAGGCTACCGCAACCACGAGGGCGTTGTAGACAAAGGAGATGACCGAGTGGAGGACGACCGCCGTACGCGCTCGACGGGTCAGGGCAGTCACGTCACTTACCGCGAATGACGTTCCGATAGTCACCGATAAGTAGATGTACTTGAGGCTGGTGTGGTCCTCCTCGCCAGGGAAGGCGAAGTCTGGGGTTCCACCCCGACGGTCGATGAGCGCGTAGATCTCAGCAAAGCCGATATGAACCAGTAGCCAGGACAGCAGGACTCCGGTAGCAGACAGCCCGATGACAACAACTGATGCCAGGTTGTAGTCGGTGAAGGACCGGAAAATGAGTGCCCACACGGCAGACTGCACCCCGACCAGACCGGCAAGCACAGGAAGCAGGCAAGCCCACCCTGGGCGCCATCGTCGTCCCATCCAGTACTCCGTCCTGGGAATGGCGAAGGAGGAGACAATAAACACGACAGCAACTACCTGCCAGGCCAGAAAAATGTTAGGGGTTGACGAGGAGACTGTCAGAAAAAGAGCGCTAAGAACTATGAGGGTCACAGTGACTACCATGTCCCAAGCGAGGAGAAGATATCTGCGCCAGGATCGTGCGGTAGCCACGTCAGACCTCCTTGGTTTAGGGGCAGCATGGTCGTCCAGGTGTCACCCTTGCCCTGCGCTGTCCTCAGGACTCGACTGCTGACGGTGACCGGTGATTTGCCCGGCCGTGTCAGGGCGCTGAACGCCTCGTTATCTCCACCTGTGCTGGCAGCCGCCTGCTGGGGCCTGCGAGAGACCTCCCCTGATGCTAGTCACACCCCCTCCAGGTTCCTACCAGGGACCAGTTGGGGCAAAACCCTTCACTCTACGTGGAGCCAACGGGACTCGAACCCGTAACCCCCTGCTTGCAAAGCAGGTGCGCTACCAATTGCGCCATGGCCCCGGCGTCTGGCCTCATCCCAGCGGGTCAGCAACTTCCACCCATGGAGCCCTCTGCCGACAACCCGAGTCCAGTCTCAGCCACAAGACGTAGGTCCCGGTAGCCAGAACCGCAAGAAGCATAATCGGGACAAGACCTCGACTATACATTTAGATCTCCTACCGACTTCGCTGGAGTGGGCCTAGCTGGACTCGAACCAGCGACCTCATCCTTATCAGGGATGCGCTCTAACCGACTGAGCTATAGGCCCGCGCCACTGGAAGAGGCTATCTCACCTAGCCCAGGACGGCCAACTCAGTTACTCGTCGGCGAGCGTGAGATGAATCCCACCGACTAGGGTGGCAGTGATGTTGTACAGGAAGGCCCCCACCGTCGCCAGAGCAGTGATAAGAATCATGTTGACGACTGCGACGATCGTTGACATCGCAAGGGCGCGTGGCAGCTGCAGGTAGGTCATGAGGGCGGTGAAGGCGTTGGAGTCCTCACCCGCGACTGTCCTGGCCAGGTCCTCAATCGTGGAGAAGACCCTCATAGCGTCCAGCATCAGCCATGTAAAAGCAGTGGCCACGATGACCATGATCCCTGCTGCAAAGCTCAGCAGGAAGGAGGCCTTCATCACTGACCACGGATCGATCCGGGTGAGCGCGAGCCGCACCCGCCGTGGACCAGTGATCTTCTTCTTGGACTTCTTCTCTTCCGCGTCCGACCCGGAAGACGTCGCCTCCATGACAGACACGGCATCTCCCGCAGGCTGGGGCGGCCCGCCACCAGGCGGGATGGATATCGGCTGGCTCATGCCTCTACCTCGCTCTCCTCACCGGTCAACGCTACCGCCTCACCCGTGGTGCTCGCATCCGTGCCTGCCTGAGTGGCCAGATCTGGCGCCGAGCCAGGAGCCTCCGTGTCAGATGGCCTCGTAGCATCCTCGGCTGCCTCAGGCACCTCCGGGCTGTCGAGGTCCCGCTCGGCGTTACGAGCCACCGCGATGATGCGGTCACCCTCATCAGGCTTGGCAAAGGTCACACCCTGTGTCGTCCTTCCGGTGACCGAGACCTCGCAGACGGCAGAGCGCACGACCTTCCCAGAAGCCATGATGCACATGACCTCGTCACTGGGCGCAGTTGTCAGCGCCCCCACCAGCTCGCCACGCTCCTCTACCAGGTTGGCCACCTTGACCCCCAGGCCGCCCCTCCCCTTGACAGGGTAGTCAGCCACGTTGGTTCGCTTGGCGTAACCTGCCTCAGTCACCACGAACAGGTCCGCCTCCGTCCAGGAGGGGTCAATGACGTCCATGGCAAGCAACGAGTCTCCCGGCCGGAAGCGCATACCGGTGACGCCGCTCGTCGCACGCCCGGTTGGCCGCAACGTGGCGTCATCCGCGTGAAAACGCAGCGACTGGCCGTGGTGGGAGACCAGCAGCAGGTCCTGACCCTCGGAGACCAGGCGCGCAGAGACCAGCTCGTCGGCTCTTCCCTCCTCGTCCTGGCGCAGGTTGATAGCGATAACCCCTCCGGAACGGTTGGAGTTGTACTCCTGAAGCCTGGTCTTCTTCACCAGGCCCCGGCGTGTGGCGAGCACGAGGTAGTCTGCCTGCCCGTAGTCCGTGAGCTCCATGACCTGGGCAATCTCCTCCCCGGGCTGGAAGGCGAGGAGGTTCGCCACGTGCTGGCCCCTGGAGTCGCGACCTCCCTCCGGGAGCTCATAGCCCTTGGCCCGGTAGACCCGTCCCAAGTTGGTGAAGAAGAGCAACCAGCGGTGAGTCGTAGTGACGAAGAAGTGGCTGACCACGTCGTCCTCCCGCAGGACCGCACCCTTGACTCCTTTGCCCCCCCGGTGCTGGGACCGATAGGCATCAGTACGGGTCCGCTTGGCGTAGCCGGAACGAGTGATCGTCACCACCACCTCCTCCTCGGGGATGAGGTCCTCCATGCTCATCTCACCGTCGAAGGGCACGATTGTCGTACGTCGCTCGTCACCATACTTGTCCACGATCTCCGCCAGCTCGGAGGAGACGATGCCGCGCTGGCGGTCAGGACTGGCAATAATGTCGCGCAGGTCGGCCACACGGGCGGTGAGGTCGTCAGACTCCTGCTGGATCTTCAGACGTTCCAGGGCAGCCAGGCGACGCAGCTGGAGAGAGAGGATGGCCTCAGCCTGTGCCTCGTCGACTCCTAGCAGGTCCATAAGCCCCTGCCTGGCCTCCTCGGTGGTAGGCGAGCGGCGGATGAGGGCGATCACGGCGTCCAGGGCGTCAATAGCAGCCAGAAGACCACGTAGGATGTGCAGCCGCTCCTCCGCCTTGCGAAGCCGGAAGCGTGACCGCCGCACGATGACGTCAATCTGGTGGGAGACCCAGTGACGCACAAACCCGTCCAGGCTCAGGGTGCGAGGCACACCGTCGACCAGGGCCAGCATGTTCGCAGGGAAGTTGTCCTGCAGCTGGGTGCGCTTGTACAGGTTGTTGAGCACTACCTTGGCGACAGCGTCGCGCTTGAGGACGATCACCAGCCTCTGACCAGTACGTCCCGAGGTCTCATCACGAATGTCAGCGATACCCTGGACCTGGCCCTCACGCACCAGCTGGGCAATCTTGTCGGCCAGGTTGTCAGGATTAACCTGGTAGGGCAGCTCTGTCACCACAAGGCACTGGCGTCCCTGGATCTCCTCAACCTCCACCACCGCACGCTGGGTGATCGAGCCGCGACCGGTGCGGTAGGCGTTCTCAATACCGCGACGTCCCAAGATCGTGGCACCAGTAGGGAAGTCAGGGCCAGGAATCCGGGCGACAAGGGCCTCAAGAAGCTCTTCGCGGGACGCCTCGGGATGGGAGAGGAACCACTGAACACCGCTGGCGACCTCACGCAGGTTGTGCGGAGGGATGCGGGTGGCCATACCCACCGCAATCCCCTCCGAACCGTTAACCAGCAAACTGGGGAACCGGGAGGGAAGAATCGCCGGCTCCTGGTTACGCCCGTCATAGTTGTCCTGGAAGTCGACGCTTTCCTCGTCAATGTCGCGAACCATCTCCATGGCCAGGGGAGCCATCTTGCACTCGGTGTAACGGGGTGCGGCCGGGCCCAGGTTTCCCGGGGTACCAAAGTTTCCCTGACCGGCCACCAGGGGGTAGCGCAGAGACCACCACTGGACCAGACGAGCCAGGGCGTCGTAGATGGCACTGTCCCCGTGGGGATGGTAGTTCCCCATCACGTCACCCACCACGCGGGAGGACTTGGAGAAGGAGGCGCTAGGCCGGTACCCGCCGTCGTACATGGCATAGAGAACGCGCCTGTGAACAGGCTTCAGCCCGTCACGCACGTCCGGCAGCGCACGTCCGACAATGACGCTCATGGCGTAGTCAAGGTAGGAGCGCTGCATCTCCATCTGCAGATCGACCGGCTGGATACGGTCGTGATCCGTCTCCTTAGTACCGTCGATGCCGGTGGTGTTATCGTCGCTCACGGATTTCCTTCGGTCTTGTGTTTCGGTGTCCACCTGGCGCCTGGACAACCAGGGGCACGAGACGGCCTCGGCCCAGGACCAGTCAGCGGGTCATGAGTACCAGGGTGCTCAGATGTCAAGGAAGCGCACATCTGTCGCGTTGCGCTGGATAAAGGAGCGACGCTGCTCGACGTCGTCGCCCATGAGGATGGCAAAGGTCTCGTCAGCGTCAGCCGCCTCGTCGAGGGTGACCTGCTTGAGGACCCGGCTCCTTGGGTCCATCGTTGTCTCCCACAGCTCATGGTCGTTCATCTCACCCAGACCCTTGTAGCGCTGGATACCGCCCTCCTTGGGCAGACGCCGACCGGCTGCCCACCCAGCCTCAAGAAGCTGGTCACGCTCGGCGTCCGAGTAGGCGAACTCGTGATCAGCACCAACCCACTTGAGCCGGTACAGAGGGGGCATGGCGATATAGGCGTGCCCGTGCTCGATGAGAGGTCTCATGTACCGGAACAGGAGTGTCAGCAAGAGCGTGGCGATGTGCTGTCCGTCGACGTCGGCGTCAGCCATGATGACAATCTTGCCATAGCGCAGCCGGGAGATGTCGAAGTCCTCACCAATACCTGTGCCGAAGGCTGTGATGAGGCTACGGATCGTCTCCGACGACAGTGCCCTGTCCAGCCTGGCCTTTTCCACGTTGAGGATCTTTCCCCGAATCGGCATGATCGCCTGGTGCTCCGGGTCGCGCCCGCCCACGGCGGACCCCCCGGCAGAGTCGCCCTCGACGATGAAGATCTCGCACTCCTCAGCCACGCGGGAGGAGCAGTCACGCAGCTTGCCCGGCATGGAGGCGGACTCAAGGACCCCCTTACGCCGAGTGGCCTCCCGTGCCTTACGAGCAGCCAGTCGCGCGGTAGCGGCCTGAATAGCCTTGGCCACCACAGCCTTGGCATCAGCCGGGTGGGAGTCAAGCCAGTCACCGAGCTGGGCATAGACTGTCTGCTGAACAAAGGTACGGGCTTCAGTGTTACCGAGCTTGGTCTTGGTCTGCCCCTCGAACTGTGGCTCTGAGAGCTTGACCGAGATAACTGCAGTCAGTCCCTCACGGACGTCGTCGCCAGTGAGGTTGTCCTCCTTGTCCTTGAGCAGCCCCCTTTCACGGGCGTACTTGTTGACCAGGGTCGTCAGCGCCGTGCGGAAGCCTTCCTCGTGGGTACCGCCCTCCGTCGTGTTGATGGTGTTGGCATAGGTGTGCACGGACTCCGAGTAAGCGCTGGTCCACTGCATAGCGATCTCTAGGCTGATAGACCGTCCGTCCTCTGCAACCTGCTCAGCCTCAAAGGCGATGATCTCAGGGTGGATCAGGTCCGTCTTCTTAGAGGTGTTGAGAAAGGCGACGTAGTCTCGCAGGCCGTGCTCGTAGCAGTAGCTGACGCCACGGTGTCCCACAACCGGGTCGTCAGCAGGCCCGGCCTCGTCCCCGGTTATCTCGTCCCCGGAGTCCTGCACGCCGGCGCGCTCGTCCGTCAACGTAATACGCAGGCCCCTGTTGAGGAAGGCCATCTGCTGAAACCGTCGGCGCAGGGTCTCATAGTCAAAGCTGACCGTCTCGAAGACAGCAGGATCAGGGTAGAAGGTCTGAGTCGTCCCCGTGTCCTGCGTAGGTGCTCCCCGCACAAGGTCGGTCACCGGCTTTCCGCCCTCAGCAAAGGACATGCGCCACACGTACCCCTGCCGACGAACCTCCGTCTCTACATGGGTGGACAAAGCATTGACCACGGAGATCCCCACCCCGTGAAGGCCGCCAGACACCGCGTAGCCACCACCACCGAACTTTCCTCCGGCATGGAGTATCGTCATGACGACCTCCACGGTCGGCCGCTGCTCAGTAGGGTGGTTGTCTACGGGGATACCTCGCCCGTTGTCCGTCACGCGTACACCGCCGTCGGCCAGGAGAGTGACCTCAATGTGGTCGCAGTATCCGGCGAGGGCCTCGTCCACCGAGTTGTCCACTACCTCGTAGACCAGGTGGTGCAGACCACGCTCACCGGTGGACCCGATGTACATACCGGGACGCTTACGAACTGCCTCAAGCCCTTCAAGGACAGTGATGTCCGAGGCTCCGTAGTCCTTGCTCCCTGATGCCGTCGGATCAAGGCCTCCTGAGGACGCAGCCTCGGAAGTCGTCATGATGTCCTGGTCAGACACGTGTCAGTTGCTCCTCGTTCTGTGCGCAGAAGGGACCTGGGTGGTCCGATGTCCCCGCCCCGCTCCCTCCTTGAGCCGATCCTGTCTGGACACCGCGCTACAAGAGGTACTTGTACATCTGGACGGTCATGGGCGCACCGTGGGCGCTTGGGGGTATCCTAGCTCAGGAGGACGCACGGCTCCGTAACCGAGAGGTCTTCAGAGACGTGCCTGTGGTCACCTCAGTTATAAAGAAGTTACCCGTAAGTGTCGCGAGGACCACGCGCGCCGTGTAGCCCCACTCCTCGATGTCGCCAGCTCGGTGCTGCGGGCCCGAGAATCCGCAGCGCCACAGGCGAGCGTCGCCCAGTCTGCCCTGGACGACTCCTCACGTCCGCCGTGCCTCCAGGTGCCGACTTCATCGCCTCGGCGACACGCGCCTCGATAGTGGGCTGAAGCAACCGCAGCTGCTGGGCCCAGCTGGAGGACGAGGCACGCACAGTAACCTGGTCGGTGTCAAAAGACTCCACAGTGCAGTGCTGAGCAACCTGTTCTCCCACAATACTGGGCCATCGCGACACGGTCCACGCTACAGCAAGCCTGTCCGCCCATCCGTGACCAGCGACAATACGGTGCAGCTCCTCGCGGCCCGTGCACGGGTCGTAGGGAGTGGGACCGGGTCGGTCCCGCCCGCGTGCCAACCCAGGTCCACGGTCATCCGGGTCCTCACCCGGCTGCAGAGCACGGGCACGCTCACGTCGAAGGTCCCACGGTGCCACCTCCTGCTCACGGTCCACGCCATGCCCAGGAGTCCGGGTCTCCCCTGACTCCCAGGCACGCCGCCGCTGACGTGCCAGGGAGCGCTGGGCAAGGACGTCAACCGGCTCCTGGTTGTCGCGACGGGGCTGCCGGACCAAGTCAGGTCGTTGCTCAGCCACTGGTCACCCTCCCTCCCAGGACATGAAAACGCGCCCCGTCAAGCTCTGCAGGAACGTCGGCGTCCACTGCCGCCGTCAGCAGCACCTGCCGGGCACCTGCAACCATCTCAGCCAGCGCACGGCGCCGCTGCCGGTCCAGTGAGGCGAAGACGTCGTCAAGGATGAGAACGGGCTCGGCGTCACCACCATAGGTGTCGGCACCGTGGCGCAGCATCTCGTAGGAGGCCAGTCGTAGGGCCAGGGCGAGCGACCACTGCTCCCCGTGAGAGGCAAACCCTCTGGCAGGCAGACCTCCCAGGAACAGGCTGAGGTCGTCGCGATGCGCGCCGACAAGACTTGCTCCCCTGTCAATCTCCCGCTCGTGAAGCTGAGCCATCGCCGTCCTCAGCCGTGCAGCAACCGCAGCCGGGTCACGAAGTGCCTCCTCGGTGTCATACCAGGTCTCCTCCTGCTGTGGGTCAGGATCTCCGGTCCCTTCGTGGGCACACAGACTGGAGCGGTAGGCAATCTGGGCGGAGGACTGCCCTGCGGAGACCGTCCTGTAGGACGACTCCACCCAGGGACGCAGCCGCCGTAGCACCTCGATCCGGGCCGCGATAAGACGCGAGGCGACATCAGCGAGCTGGGCGTCCCAGACCTCCAGAGTGGAGAGCAGCGACTCCCTGCCCCCCACACGTGATCGCGCAGCGCGCGCCGATTTCAGGAGGCTGGCTCTCTGGGAGAGGATCTTGGAGTGCTCGGCAAGCACACCTGCTAGTCCTGGCCGCAGCGTGACCGCCAGGTCGTCCAAGAGACGGCGGCGCAGGCTAGGCTCCTCACGCACCACGGCAAGGTCCTCCGGAGCGAAGACAACGGCTCGCAGGATTCCCAGCAGGTCCCGAGGACGGCAGTTTCCACGATTTATCCTAGCCCTGTTGGCCTTCCCTGCGATGATCTCGATCTCCAGGACAGTAGGACGGTCCGTGTGCACCACTCTTGCTCTCAGAACAGCTCCCTGAGGCTGGGGAGAACCAGCAGGAGCGCGTCGTACCAGAGCCGTGTCCGCACCAGCCCGGTGCGACGAGAGCATCGCCATATAGGCGACAGCCTCTACCAGGTTGGTCTTTCCCTGGCCGTTGGGACCCACGAAGGCGGTGGGCCCGGGGTCCAGAGAGAGAACCAGGTTCTCGTAGGAACGGAAGTTGTCCAGGGAGAGATCGGAGAGGTACACGTCGTTTTAGGACGGTCAGGCACCGAACCGAATCGGCATGATGAGGTAGCGGAAGCGATGGTCCTCGTCACCACCAACGGAGTCGACGCCGGTAAGTACCGCAGGCTTGGACGAGTGCGTGAAGTCAAGCCTGACGTAAGGATGCTCCAGCGCCCCCAGGCCGTCCAGCAGGAAGGCAGGGTTGAAGGCAGTCGTGATGTCCTCGCCCTCAAGGTGGGACACAAGCTGCTCGGAGGCCTGTGCGTCGTCACTCTGACCTGCGTCAAGGGAGAGTGCACCCTGGGTGAAGGTCATGTGGACAGGTGTTGACCGTTCAGCAACCAGGCTGACGCGCCGGACCGCAGCCATAAGCTCCTCAGTCCCGACGGTGGCGTGAATGGTCGTCGTCTCTGGGAACAGCCGACGTACAGGCGGGTAGTCACCGTCAGTGAGCAGGGAGGTGGTTCGTCGTCCGCCTGCCTCGAAACCAATGAGCCCCGACGAGGTGCTGTCGTCAGATAGGGCAAGGGTGATCTCACCCGAGGAGGTCAGGGACTTGGCGACGTCAGACAGGGTTCGGGCCTTGAGCAGTGCTGTCGTGGAGATCTCCGCGTGCGACGGGTTCCATGTCATCTCACGCATCGCGAGCCGGTAACGATCAGTGGCCATCAGGACCAGTGACTCCCCCTCAACTTCTATCTGCACGCTGGTGAGCAGAGGGAGGGTGTCGTCACGTGAGGCTGCGGCAGAGACCTGTGCCACTGCCCGGGCCAGGTCATGAGCGTCTACTGTCCCCGCCACGGCAGGCAGGGCAGGCAGGGCAGGATAGTCGTCGGCTGCCATGGCGGCCAGGGAGAAGCGTGACGACCCGCAGGTGACAGTGACCTTGGTACCTTTGACCTCAAGTTCCACGGGCTTGTTGGGCAGGGACTTGGCGATGTCGGCAAGCAGCCTCCCCGACACCAGGACGACGCCCTCCTCCTCTACCTCGGCGGCAATCTCGCTACGTGCCGACACCTCGTAGTCAAAAGAGGCCAGGACCAAGGTTGCCCCTGCGGCCTCCAGGCGCACTCCGGCCAGGACAGGTACCGGCGGACGAGCCGGGACGGAACGAGCGGTCCAGGTCACAGCTTCAGCGAGGACGTCACGATCAACCCTGAGCTTCACGGTGGATGCCTTCCTGTCGGTCTTCCTGGTTCCTGGCTCCGTGATCCCTGGCGGTGGGGCGGAGCGGGGTCGCGGGTACGGGCTGGCCCGTGGCAGTGACCCGTACACAGAAGTCTAGACGGCACCTCACCACTGGTCTGACAGCCCCACCCCGCGTATACCTCGGCACCAGGAGGCTCGAGACGAGTGACGTGTGAGGCACCTTGGGTCCCCCTCAAGCAGGTTCGAGGAGCCGATGGAGTCCCGGTGGCTGTGCCGTGCTTCGTGCTCGAGGTTTTCTTGGTCTGTAGGTGTAGTAGCACATGTGGATCCTGGGGAGAACCGGTTCTTGAACGGGAACGCTGCGGCGATCTCTGTGGAACCACAAAGGAGTGGTTCTGGTGAGGAAGTGGTAGGAGCAGTGGAGACCAGGTAGTGACAGAGATGTAGTTCCACAGCCTGCTTCTGTCTCTCCACACTGTGTCGGGCCGTCGTCCACCTGTCCTCCCCAGCAACGTCCACATGAGTCGCGCCGACGACGGTTGCTCTGTCTGGGGCAGCGTGTCCGTCCAGGGTGTGTCCGTCCAGGGTGTGGCCTCTGTTCGGACTGGGGTCACGCAGCGGCGACAGCTGCCCGATCCGACCAGTTGGCTGGTCGTCAGGCGAGGTCGGATCAGTGCTGTGGGGACTGTGCAGCCTGCTTAATCCGACTGGTCAGCTCTGTGACCTGGTTGAAGGTGGAGCGGCGTTCAGCCATCAGGGTGCGGATCTTCTTGTCGGCGCTCATGACCGTGGTGTGGTCGCGTCCCCCAAACTCACGACCGATCTTGGGCAACGAGAGGTCGGTGAGCTCGCGGCACAGGTACATGGCGATGTGGCGGGCGGACACGATCGTGCGGGAGCGGTTGGCGGAGCACAGGTCGTCGATGGTGATACCAAAGTAGTCAGAGGTCTGCGCCATGATGAGCGAGGCCGTGATCTCTTGTCCCTCCGGGTCAGAGATGAGGTCCTTTAGAACCATCTCTGCCAGCGTGTGGTCTACTGGTTGCTTGTTGAGGGAGGCGAAGGCGGTGACTCTGATAAGCGCTCCCTCGAGCTCACGGATGTTGGTCGTGACGCGTGAGGCGATGTACTCCAGGACGTCCAGGGGAAGATCAAGGCCCTCGGCAGATCCCTTGCGTGAGAGTATCGCGATACGAGTTTCCAGGTCGGGAGGCTGGACATCGGCTAGCAGGCCCCACTCGAAGCGTGACCGCAGGCGCTCGTCGAGACCTCCCAGCG
Organism: Actinomyces wuliandei; assembly: GCF_004010955.1. Classification (NCBI taxonomy): domain Bacteria; kingdom Bacillati; phylum Actinomycetota; class Actinomycetes; order Actinomycetales; family Actinomycetaceae; genus Actinomyces; species Actinomyces wuliandei. Next base: position 1,218 of record NZ_CP025227.1, on the reverse strand, counting down.
CCTTAGGAGGCTGGTCGGAGGTAAGGACCACCTGCTTGCCGGAGGAGTGCAGAGAGTTGAAGGTGTGGAAGAACTCCTCCAGGGTGGACTCTTTCCCCTGGAGGAACTGGATGTCGTCGACGAGAAGGATGTCTACCTCGCGGTAGCGTCGCTTGAATCCTTCCATGCGGCCGTCGTCCTGGTTGCCGTCGCGCACGCAAGCGATGAAGTCTGAGACAAAGACCTCAGAGTTGACGTACTTGACACGGATGCCAGGGTTAAGCGTTCGTGAGTAGTGTCCGATAGCATGGAGAAGATGTGTCTTCCCCAAGCCCGATCCCCCGTATATAAATAAAGGATTGTAAGCGCGGGCAGGTGCCTCGGCCACGGCGAGGGCAGTGGCGTGGGCGAACCGGTTAGAGGAGCCTGTCACGTAGGTGTCAAAGGTGTAGCGCGGGTTGAGTTGGGAGATGTCGTCAGCGGCGTTGGGGGTCAGCAGGGCTGAGGAAGGTGGGTACGTCACTGCGGAGGAGGACGCAGCGGTACGGTGAGAGGTCCTGGTGGCTGAGGTACCAGTAGTTGAGGGAACAATGGACGAGGAAGTCGTTCCCTGGGGTTGGGGGATGCTGGGGTGACCTGCACCGGGAGCGGGTTCACCCCTGGTGGGGACGGGTACCGTGCCAGGCGGTACGGCGTACTCGTCGGCAGAGGGGGTCTGAGGGTAGATGTCGGTACCGTCGTTTGGTGGGTTAGTCCGGTAGCCAGCGCTCAGCGGCATCCCGTTGTGGCCCGAAGCGGTGTCATGGGGTGGGCGCGCCGTGGCCAGGTTGATCGGTTCCTGGGGTCTGGAGGGGACGGACCTGCTAAGACTGGTCCCTTCTGAAGAAGTGTCAACGGTCACCTCGATGGGCACCGAGTGCCCCCAGACCTGGGCGACTGCGGCAGCGATAGGTACTCGTGACTGCTCCACGATGTCCTTGGCGAAGGCAGATCCCACAACAAGAACGAGAGTACCGTCTACGTCGATGACGTGAGTCATACGGATCATCGACATCTTGCCTTGCCCTAGTTCTCCTGAGGTGGAGAGGACCTCCAGTGCGGAAAGCCACTGGGTGTTGGCTGCATCGGGCACGATGGACTCCTGACAGGCATGACTGCGTGGTGTACCAGCATACTGGTTGATGTGGGCCATGATGCAGTTTGTCCACAGAGTTGTCCACAACTGGGGGAGACCGGTGA